>NZ_JAPNLE010000009.1:2668261-5336522 GCF_026627925.1 Cupriavidus sp. D39 | reverse complement strand
CGATGCTCCAAAAGGCCGCGATCATGCTGGCCGCAAACCCGAGGGAGAGTGAAATGCTCACCAACGTTCAGATCGCCAACCTGGAGCGGGCTGCCCGCAAGCGCGCGGAAAAGGAGGGCCGCATCATCGGCGCCATCCAGAAAGCGGACCGGCGCGGTGCCACCCTAAATGAGATAGCCGACAGCACCGGCATCCCTCTCAAGACGGTCTATCAATACCTCGGCGAGCTGCATGAAGACGAGCGGATACATGTCGGTTTGTGGCGCGTCGAGGGCATTCGCGTTAAGCGCGCATATGTTTGCGGCCCTGGTGAAGATGCAAAGCGTATCTCGCTGGACGACATCCGCGACGACCGACTTGAGGACGAGATCCTGGCTGAGACGCTGGAAGAGCACCGCCGCTGGGCGGATTCGTGGAAGCCGCGGCGCGCAGACGCCGTGTGGTTTTGAGGAACGAGAGATGAGCAGAAGCGGATATAGCGATGATTGCGAGGGGCTGAACCTGTGGCGAGGTGCGGTAGAGCGCGCGCTCAAAGGAAGGCGCGGCCAAGCCTTCCTGAAGGAACTGGCTGCGGCCATGGATGCCATGCCTGAAAAGCGCCTGATCTCTGATGAGCTGCAAGCCGATGGCGGTTTCTGCACGATTGGCGTTCTCGGTCATGCACGAGGGTTGGATATGGCGCGCATTGATCCTTATGACTCTGATCAGGTGTCAAAGGTTTTCGGAATCGCGCCGGCTATGGCTCGTGAGATCGTCTACGAGAACGACGAGCAAACCGATACCTACGAATGGCGCGAGATGGAATTCTGTGGGCCTGTCCGCCCATATCACCCTGAATGGGGGAGCCACTTCCGCACCGTTCGGGTTGATATACCCGGCGAAACCGTCGAGGCCCAGCGCTGGCAGCGCATGCGTAAGTGGGTTGACGCGCAACTGGCCAGGACCGCCGCGCCGCCGGCAGCCGACGCCGCAATCGCCAAAGGAGAAGCGCTTTGATCCGCGACCAATTCCTGCTAGACATCGCCGAAGAGATGATCGTGGACAACTTTGCCGGAGGCGGTGGTGCGAGCTGCGGCATTGAGCTCGCGCTCGGCCGCCACGTCGACGTGGCTATCAACCACGACCCCGAGGCCGTGCTGCTCCACTCAATGAACCATCCTCAGACTGACCACCACTGCGAATCGGTCTGGGATGTAAAGCCACTGGAAATCACGCAGGGCCGCCCGGTTGGACTCGCCTGGTTCAGCCCAGACTGCAAGCACTTCTCAAAAGCCAAGGGCGGCAAGCCGCGTAACAAGAACATCCGTGGCTTGGCCTGGGTGGCAATGCGTTGGGCTGCTGTAGTGCGGCCGCGCGTGATCATCTTGGAGAACGTCGAGGAATTCAAGACCTGGGGCCCGCTAGTCTGGCGCGATGTGGAACTGCTTGACGTGGACGGCACGCCATACACCCATCGCATGCAATACCCTTGCACAAAGCGCAAGGGTGACACCTTCCGTTCGTTCGTCCGCCAACTGCAGGAGAAAGGCTATTCCGTGGAATGGCGCGAGCTGCGCGCGTGCGACTTCGGCGCGCCGACAATCCGCAAGCGGTTGTTCCTGATCGCGCGGTGCGACGGCCAGCCCATCGTTTGGCCGGAGCCGACCCACGGCGCGCCGGGATCCGCTGCGGTGCAAGCCAAGCAGCGCAAACCCTGGCGCACGGCAGCCGAATGCATCGACTGGTCTATCCCCTGCCCGTCGATCTTCGAGCGCACCAGGCCGCTAGCAGAGGCCACGCAGCGCCGCATCGCGCGAGGCTTGCGCAGGTACGTGATCGACGCCGCCGAGCCGTTCATCGTCAAGGTGAACCATGGGGGCAACGACTTCCGCGGGCAATCGCTTCGCGAGCCGATCCAGACCATCACGGGAAAGCACGGCTATGGGGTTGTCGCGCCTGTGCTGACCGAGTGTGCCAACGCCACCAGCCAGCGCACATTCCGCACTGACGAGCCGCTGCGCACGCAATGCGCCGAGGTCAAGGGCGGGCACTTTGCTCTGGCGAGCGCCACCTTGATCCAGACCGGCTACGGCGAGCGGCCCGGCCAAGCGCCGCGCGCGCCCGGCCTGGACAAGCCCCTCGGCACGGTCGTCGCCGGCGGCGCCAAGCATGCGCTGGTGTCAGCCTTCATGGCGAAGCACTATGGCGGCAACGAGACGCCCGGCGCCGACCTGCGCGACCCGACGAGCACCATCACCTCGAAGGATCACCACGCGCTGGTGACGTCCAACCTGGTGAAGCTCCGCGGCGAGTGCACCGGCAGCGCCGCCGACGAACCAGTATCGACGGTGACCGCCAGCGGAACGCACATCGGCGAGGTCCGCGCCTTCCTGGTCAAGTACTACAGCGAAGGTGGCCAGGATCAGGATTGCCGCGATCCGATGCACACCATCCCCACCAAGGACCGGCTCGGCCTGGTGACAGTGGCCGGCGAGGAATACCAGATCGCCGACATCGGCATGCGCATGCTGGAGCCTCACGAGTTGTACGCGGCCCAAGGCTTCCCCGCTTCCTATGTGATCGCGCCGATCATGGCGAATGGCAAGCGCCTGCCGAAGCATGCCCAGGTGCGGATGTGCGGCAACAGCGTCAGCCCGCCCATGGCGGCCGCGCTGGTGCGCGCGAACGTGCCGGAGATGGCTAGCTGGTCAGCCCGGGAGGTACGGCGCATGGGGGCGGCAGCTTGAAAGATGCAGCACAGAAGATTATTGAATTGACCCGCCAGGCTTGGCGAATTGGAGAACAACATGAGTGATTTGGACCTGATCGAACACCTGGCAGATGAAGTGGCAAAGCGGATGAAGCCCGCGGTTCCGCTTTCCGTCCAGCTATGGAGCGCCAAGATCATCGGGGGCTATCTGCAGCGCTCCCCGGCCGCGGTAATGGAGCGCATCGTGACGCTGCCGGACTTTCCCCGTCCCATCCGCCTACCGACGCAGCGCGAAGGCTCGAAGGGTCAGCCGCTATGGGAAGCCGCCGAGGTTATCGCCTGGGCGCGCAGTCACAAGGAGAAACTCATCGGCAGGCCGAGGAAAACCGACTAGTCGAGAAGCTTTGCCAGCTCCTCGGCAGTCTCGTTGTAGTAGGTGCGAAGCTCGGAGAGGTTGGTGTGGCCGGTCACCCGCGAAAGCGCCAAGACATCGAATTTCTTGGACAGGCGGGTGATGGCCTCGTGACGCGTGTCATGGAATGTCAGGCCGGTGATGCCGGCCTTATCCCTCGCCTTGCGGAACAAGGCATCTCGGCTCGCCGCGGCCAGGGCGAACAGCGGCTCACCATTCTTGACCGGCGGCAACATCCCCAGCAACTCCACCGCGCGCGATGACAGCGGCACATCCCGTGCGCTGCCGTTCTTTGTCAGCGGCAGATGGGCTACGCGCCGCTTCAAGTCCACGGTTCGGCTGGTCAGCCCCAGAAGCTCCCCGGACCGCATGGCCGTCTCGATAGCGAACAGAAATGCCACGGCCACCCGTTGGGATGACCGCCCCACTGGCATCCCGTCCTCGTAGCCCAGCGCCGCGGTAATCAACTCGATCTCCTTGGCGGAAATCAGGCGATCCCGTGGTGGGCTGTCCGGCGGCCGGCGGACCTCCTTCATCGGGTCGTGCACCAACCACCCCCACTCCTTCCTGGCCACCTCCAATGCGTGGGAAAGCAGGGACATCTCCCGAGACACCGACGCACCGGCCACTTCCCGCGCGCGCTGGTCGCGCCAGGCAGCAATGTGACTCGGCTGCAGGTCGGCCAGCCGGATTTCGCGAAACTGGCGGCCGGCGATTTCCTTTCGTCCGATCAACTCCAGTCGCAGGATCTCCCAGCGCTTGCCGCGCTTCGTGGGGCTCACCTTCTTCTGGTAGTCGTCCAGCACGTCGCCCACCGTGTGCGTCTTGCTCCCCTGCCCCGACGTGATCGACCGCAACTCCGCCTGGCGCCTGTCCGCCCACTCCTGCGCGTTGGCCTTGTTCGGGAACATACGACTCTCGCGCTGGCCCTTCACATCTATCTGCACTCGCCAGCCTGTTGCCGTCTTCTGGAATGATGCCATGTGGGGGCTCCGTGGGGGATTTCTGGGGGCGGAGCGCCGATTATATGTGATTTATCGCGTTGGATTGTGAGGCTATTTTGACGCCAAAAATCCCCCGCTAAGCCTTGCTGGGCAACGGTTACAGGGATTTTTGGGGAGTTGTGAGAGGCAGTGAGAAAGTTACTTAATAGAGACTTTGGTGCGAGGGAGGGGACTCGAACCCCTACACCATTGCTGGCGTCAGGACCTAAACCTGGTGCGTCTACCAATTTCGCCACCCTCGCAGTCCCTGCGGCGTGCATCCCTGGCGGGAGGCCGCTGTGCTCGTTGTTTTACATGCGTACCGGGGCAGCGTGAGGGTTGTCGCAAAAGCACAAAAGCAAACAGGCGGCTGAAACTGCCCGCCTGGCTTGTGTTACCCGTGCTGCCGGCGCACCTTGCGCATGCAGCGCAACGAGGCAGCGGATTCTAGCGCAAAGCGCCGCTGGAATCCAGCCCCTCGTGCTGCCTGAGGCATCTCTTGGGCTATGCCTTCGCACTGACCTTGGTTTTGATGAATGCCAGCACGAGGACCGTGGCGCAGGCTTCCAGCGCGGCGACGAAGTACAGGCCGGACGAGAGTTGGCCGGTGCTGGTCTTGAACCAGCCGATCATGTAGGGCGCGACGAAGCCGGCGAGGTTGCCGATGGAGTTGATCAGGGCGATGCCGCCGGCGGCGGCGGTGCCGGCGAGGAAGGCGGAGGGCAACGACCAGAAGACCGGGAAGGCGGCGAGGATGCCGATGGAGGCGATGGTGAGGGCGACCATGGCGAGCACCGCGCTGTGCAGCCACATGCCGGTGAGGACCAGGCCGGCGGCGGCCATCAGGGTGGCTAGCGCGCAGTGCAGGCGGCGTTCTCCGGTGCGGTCGGAGTGGATGCCGTTCCAGACCATGGCGAGGGTGCCGGCGATGAAGGGGATAGCGGAGACGAGGCCGATCTGCAGGTTGCCCTTGACACCGAGCTCCTTGATGATGGATGGGGACCAGAAGGCGATGGTGGCGTTGCCGCTGACGACGCAGAAGTAGATGGCGGCACAGATCCACACGCGCGAGTTGGTGAAGGCGGCGCGCAGGGAGGAGTGCTTGGCGGGGTCGCGGTTTTCGGCTTCGATCTCGCGGGTGACGAGGTCGCGTTCGCTGGCGGTGAGCCATTTGGCGCTGATGGGTTTCTCGGGGAGGAACATCAGCACGGCGATGCCGGCGAGCACGGAGGGGATGCCTTCGATGACGAACAGCCATTGCCAGTTGGCGAGGCCGTCGACGCCTTCCATGCTGCTCATGATGAAGCCTGCGAGCGGGCCGCCGATGACGCCGGCGATGGCGAACGAGGTCATGAACAGGCCGTTGATGCGGGCGCGGCGCTGGGCGGGGAACCAGTAGGTGAGGTAGAGCACGACGCCGGGGAAGAAGCCGGCTTCGAATACGCCGAGCAGGAATCGCAGAGCGTAGAACTGCATGGGTGTCTTGACGAAGATCATCGCCATGGAGGCGAAGCCCCACAGGATGGTGATGCGGGCGAGCGTGCGGCGGGCGCCGATTTTTTCCAGCAGGAGGTTGCTGGGGACTTCGAACAGGAAGTAGCCGATGAAGAAGATGCCGGCGCCGAAACCGTACACGGCTTCGCTGAATTGCAGGTCTTGCAGCATTTGCAGCTTGGCAAAGCCGACATTGACGCGGTCGATCCAGGCGAGCACAAACAGGAAGACGAGGAAGGGAATCAGCCGTACCGCGATCTTGCGGTAGGCTTCATTGCGCTCGGCCGGGGTGTGGGCCGGGCTTTCCAGGGCGCCAGGGGCGCCGGTCATCACGGAAGACATCGGTGGTACTCCTTGGGTGTTGATTGGCGGGGCCGCGCTGCTTGGTCGCGGCCCTCGGTCTTTTCTGCTCGTTACGGCTTGCTGCTTGCTGATTGCTACTGCAGCGCGGCTTCGATGGCGCCGGCTACCTGCAGCACGCGCGCGTCGCGCCCGTTCAGGCCGCCAACGCTCAGTCCGATGCCCTGCTCCGCCGCCGGCATCGGCAACGATACGGCGCAGCCGTCTAGGAAATTGAGCACGCTGGGGTTGCGCAGCACGAGGCCGTTGGTGGCGAAGAAGGCTTCGTCGCTTTGCAGCGCGTCGAGCCGCGGCGGGCGCACGGCCACCGTGGGCATCAGCCAGGCGTCGGCTTCGCGCAGCAGGTCGGCGGCGCGGGCCTGCATGGCGCGGCGTTCCGCCAGCAGCGCGATGTAGTCGGCGGCGCCGAGTTGCTCGCCGCGGCGGATGCGCATGGCGACGCGCTGGTCGTAGTCGCTGCCGCGCTCGGCCAGCAACTGCTTGTGCCAGTGCCAGGCTTCGGCCGCCGTGAGGCCGCCGGCGGCGTTGATCTGCGGCAGGCGCTTGAGCTCGGGGAAATCGAACGGGACGATCTGCGCGCCGAGCCGGGAGAGCGTGGCCAGCGTGGCGTCGAAGGCTTGCGCGACTTCGGCGTCGAGTGCGTCGCACACGAAATCGCGGGTGACGAGCAAGCGCAGCCCGGCCAGCGGCGCGGGGCGGCTGTCCAGCGTTTCGCCGCTGACGATGGCGTCGAACGCGGCGCAGCAGGCAACCGAGCGCGCCAGCGGGCCGGCGGAGTCGAGCGAGGTCGACAACGGTACGGCGCGGGCCAGCGGCACGCGGCTTGCGGTGGGCTTGAAGCCGGTCAGGCCGCAGAACGCGCTGGGGATGCGGATGGAGCCGCCGGTATCGGTACCGAGCGCCGCTACTGCCATGTCAAGCGCGACGCTGACGGCGCCGCCCGAGGTGGAGCCGCCGGCGATGCGGGCTTCGTCGAACGGGGTGCGGGGCGTGCCGTAGTGCGGGTTCAGGCCGAGGCCGGAGAACGCGAACTCGCTCATATTGGTGCGACCGACCAGCACGGCGCCGGCGGCGCGCAGGCGCGCCACCACGGGCGCGTCGGCGCTGGCGGGGGCGCCGTTCAGCGCCTTCGAGCCGGCCCGGGTCACCTGCCCTTTCACGTCGAACAGGTCCTTGATGGAGACCGGCAGCCCGGCTAGCGGCGATGCCACCAGCCCGGCGGCGCGGGCCTGGTCGGCGGCGCGGGCCGCGGCCAGCGCGCCGGCGCCGTCGACTTCAAGGAAGGCGGTGCCGCCGCGGTTGCGGTGGTCGTCGATGCGGGCCAGTGCCTGCTCGGTCAGCGCAACGCTGGTGGTGCGTCCGGCGGCCAGGTCGGCGGCGAGCGCGGCGATGGTTGGCAGCCGGGTACTCATGGCGCCACCGCCAGGCATGCCACGCGATAGGCATGGCGCAGCGTGCGCTTGAGCACCGGATCGTGGAGTTCGACTTCAAAGGCTTCGCCGCTGCCCAGCTCGCCGATCACGGCCTGCGTGCCGCAGAACATGGCCGTGCCCACCGGCAGCTTGTCTTCGCCGGTCAGGCGCTGGATCAGGTCGCGCGGGTCCAGCAGGCGCGTGACCAGGCCTTCCTGGTAGAGCTCGCGCTGGCCGTTGCGGGTGCGCCAGCAGCGCATCTGCAGCTGGTCCCAGTGCGCGGCTACGTCGTCGAAGCGCCAGACTTCGGTGCCCAGGGGCTTGGCGCACATCTGCTTGGAGACGGTGACGTCGTAGGCTTCGACCTTGCGGTCGGTGTGGTCCGAGCCTACGCCGATATACATCGCGTCCTTGGCCGCAAGCAGCACGAATTCGATTTCGCCGGAGGAGTCTTCGCGCGGCACTTCGACCAGCGCGTCGGTGGTCAGCAGCGAGGCGGCCAGCGGGTAGAAGCAAGGCACGGTGGTCGGCGGCTTGACGCCGATCTCTTCGAGCTCGCGGATGTGATGGTTGACGGCGTCGGCGTCGCGGCCGGTCCAGCCGGCGATGATGAGGCGCTGGATATCGAGGACGAGTTCGCCCTCGCCGGCGACCTGGAATTGAAGTGTCGGCATTGCTTGCTACCTGTTGCGGAGAAAAACGGTCAGATGGTCCGGATGATGTTTTTCCGGAATTCGTCAATGTGTTCGCGGATGGCCTCGCGCACCGCCGGCACGTCGCGCCGCTCCAGGGCGTCGATGATCACCCTGTGCTCCTGGTAGACGTTTTCCAGGTGCTGCGGGTCGGACAGCGAGAGGAACCAGAAGCGCGCCTGCTTCTCGTGCAGGCCGCGCAGCAGGTCGGCCAGCACGCGATTGCGCGAGGCAGCCGACATGGCGGTATGGAATTTGAGGTCGAGCGCGGCCAGGCCGGCGATATCGCGGCGCGCGATCAGGTCGGGCGAGCGGTCGACGATCTCGCGCATGGCCTTGAGATCGCTCTCGTGGGCGCGCTCGCAGGCCAGCGTGGCGCACAGGACTTCGTTGGTGGCGCGTACTTCGATCATGTCGAGCACTTCGTTAAGCGACAGCGGCGATACCAGCACGCCCTTGCGCGGCAGGATCGACACCAGCCCCTCCACTTCCAGCCGGTGCAGCGCTTGATGCACGGGTGTGCGGCCGATGCCGAGCAAAGCCGCAACCTGGGCTTCGTTGAGCGGCTCGCCGGGACGGAACTCGCAGGAAATGATGCGCCGCTTGATCTCGGCATAGGCCTGCTCGCGCAGCGCGGCGCCGGTGGCGGCGCGCGAGGCTGGCTCAGTGGTGTGATCGGCGCTGCCGACCAGCCGGATCGGGTTCGACATGATGATTCCCGCGGTGTTGAAGTTGTTGTGATACTAGGCTGATATTTCACTGATCGTCAACAAGTCGGAGATGCGGGTAAACACTGAAGCGTGGCGTGATCGGCCGCGCTACCTGCCGCGCAGGCTCTGCATCGCTCCTTCCTCCGCACTCCGGAAAATGCCTCGAAAGCCTTACAGGACAATGGATCCAGCCGGGCCAAAGTAGCCAGAGCTCCGAAATCGCAAGCCCCGCTGCATCACCGCTATTCCCAAAGGAAGCCAGCCCGCATATCATGGATGGAAACCCGACGAATCGATAATCGATTCATTCGTATATTGGTGCAATATGCATTCATCGTGGTGCAGGCCCTCCCAGCGCTGGTGCCAGTCACCGGTACGAAGACCCGGCGGAACGCGAACATGACTCGGCAAGACCATCAGGAAAACAGCGGCGAAGCGACGATCAGCGGCGTGGAAAGCGACGAAAAAGCTGCCCGCCCCGATCCGCTTTTCAACCAGTCGCTGGAGAAAGGACTGGAAGTGCTGCGGGCTTTCAGCGCGGTGCACCGCACCCTCACACTGGCCGAACTGGCGGGGCTGACCGGCATGACCAAGAGCTCCGCGCAACGCACGGTGCATACGCTGGAAACGCTGGGTTACGTGGCCAAGCACCCGCAGACGCGGCGCTTCCGGCTGACGCCCAAGGTGATGGAAATCGGCTACAACTACCTCTGCGCCGACGCGCTGATCCAGGTCGCCAGCCCTTACCTGTCGCAGCTCGCCAATGCCAGCGGCGAGACCGCCAACCTGACCGAGCCGGTGGGGCTAGAGATGGTCTACGTGGCGCAGTTGATGACGTCGAAGTACATCCCCGTGCTGACCCCCGTCGGCATGCGCATTCCCATGTACTGCACCAGCAGCGGCCGCGCGTATCTCAGCACCTTGCCGGACGATGAGGTGATGGCCATGCTGGAGGACTCGGCCCGCGTGGCACGCACACCGGCCACGCTGACCGATGTGGCGGCGATCTTCGAGACCGTGGTGGCTTGCCGCAAGGTGGGCTACGCCTGCAACAACGAGGAGCTGTTCCTGGGCGATATGGGCGTGGGCGCGGCCATCGTCAACAGCCAGGGGCAGGCGGTGGGCGCGGTGCATGTATCGCCGCCGGCCAGCCGCTGGAGCATGGCCGAGGCGCAGAAGAAGCTGGCGCCGATGGTGATCGAATGCGCGTGGGCGATCTCGCGCTCGATCGCCCACTGAGAGGCTGCAGCGCTTTGGCGCTAAGGTGCTTTAGCGCGCGTGCTCCAGCATCGCTTGCAGCAGCACATTGGCGCCGGCCTCGATGTGCTCGGGCAGCGCGTCTTCCAGCTCGTTGTGGCTGATGCCGTCCTTGCACGGCACGAAGATCATGCCGGTGGGCGCGCGCTGCGCCACGTATACGGCGTCGTGCCCTGCCCCGCTTACCACGTCCATGTGCGGCAGGCCCAGCGCCGCGGCGGCGCGGCGCACGCTGTCCACGCAGGCGGGCGCGAACACGCAGGGCTCGAACTTCACCACCTGGCTGATCGCCACTTCCACCGCGCCACGTTCGGCAATCTTCGCGAACGACGTACGCATGGCGGCATCCATGCGGTCCAGCCCTGCCTGCGAGAGGTTGCGCAGGTCCACGGAGAAGTCAACCCGGCCCGGAATCACGTTGCGTGAGTTGGGCGTGACCTGCACATAGCCCACCGTGCCGCGCCCGTGCGGGGTCTCGGCCACGGCGATGCGGTTGACCTCGTCGATCATGCGTGCCGCCGCCAGCATGGCGTCGTGGCGCAGCGCCAGCGGCGTGGGGCCGGCGTGGGCGTCCATGCCGGTCACGGTCACGTCATACCATTGCTGGCCGAGCGCGCCGGAGACCACGCCGATCGGCAGCCCGGCGGCTTCCAGCACCGGCCCCTGCTCGATGTGCGCCTCGAAATAGGCCGCGAACATGCCGCCCGGCACTTCGCCCACGGGCTGCTCGCCGCGGTAGCCGATCTGCGCCAGTGCCTCGCCCACGCTGATGCCGTCCAGGTCGCGCTGGGCGCGAATGAACTCCGCCTCGAACACGCCGGCAAAGGCGCCCGAGCCCATCATCACCGGCGTAAAGCGGGTGCCCTCCTCGTTGGTCCAGAACGCCAGTTCCAGCGGCGCGCGGGTGACGATGCCCAGGTCGTTGAGCGTGCGCATGACCTCCAGGCCCGCAAGCACGCCGAAGTTGCCGTCGAACTTGCCGCCCGAGGGCTGGGTGTCGATATGGCTGCCGGTGGCCACCGCCGCCGCAGTGGGATCGCTGCCGGCGCGGCGCGCGAATACGTTGCCCACCTCGTCGGTGCGCACCTCGAGCCCGGCCTCGCGGCACCAGCCGACCACCAGGTCGCGGCCCTGGCGGTCCAGCTCGGTCAGCGCGATGCGGCACACGCCGCCCTTGGGCGTGGCGCCGATCTGCGCGAGGTCCATCAGCGATTGCCACAGGCGTGCTGCGTTGATGCGGGGAAGGTGTTGCTGGTCCATGTCGGGAAGCCGGTTGGTTGGGAGTCAGACGGGGAAGTCAGCAAAAAGCAGGCCATGGAGAGGACGCTCGCGGGCCGACATGCGCGGACGACCACTGGCACATGACTTGCTTAACTGGTCTCGTCTCCCCTTCCCCCACCCAGGAGCTTTGCCCGTGACCGTTTTCTCTTCCGACTCCGTAAGAAGCGTGAAACCCGGCCTGAAGTCCATCGCCGCCGCTGCCGCGATCACCGCCGTCTCGATCCTCGCCTTGCCGGGTACCGCGATGGCAGAGAAGGTGCTGCGCATCGGCATGACCGCCGCCGACATCCCGCGCACGCTGGGCCAGCCCGACCAGGGCTTCGAAGGCAACCGCTTCACCGGCATCCCGATGTATGACGGGCTGACCCAGTGGGACCTGTCCAAGGGCAACGGCCCCAGCCTGCTGATTGCGGACCTGGCCACGGAATGGAAGGTCGATGCCAAGGACAAGACCAAGTGGATCTTCAAGCTGCGTCCGGGCGTGAAGTTCCATGACGGCTCGCCGTTCAACGCCGATGCCGTGGTGTGGAACGTGGGCAAGGTGCTGGACAAGACCGCCCGGCAGTTCGATCCCAGCCAGGTAGGCGTGACCGCCTCGCGCATGCCGACACTGCGCTCGGCCAGGAAGATCGACGACCTGACCGTGGAACTCGTCACGTCGGAGCCGGACTCCTTCCTGCCGTACAACCTGAGCAACCTGTTCATGGCGTCGCCCACGCAATGGGACAAGAAGCTGGCCGCCGTGCCGGCCTCGGTGACCGATGCCGCCGAGCGCTCCAAGCAAGCCTGGGTGGCCTTTGCCGCGGATGCCTCGGGCACCGGCCCCTTCAAGATGAGCCGCTTCGTGCCGCGCGAGCGGCTGGAGATGGTGAAGAACGCGCAGTACTGGGACGCCAAGCGCGTGCCCAAGATCGACAAGGTGGTGATGCAGCCGATGCCCGAGGCCAACGCCCGCACCGCTGCGCTGCTGTCAGGCCAGGTCGACTGGATCGAGGCACCGGCCCCGGATGCCGTGGCGCAGATCAAGAGCCGCGGCTTTGAGGTCTACGCCAATGCCCAGCCGCATATGTGGCCGTGGCAGTTGTCATTCGCGCCGGGATCTCCCTGGCTCGACAAGCGCGTGCGCCAGGCAGCCAACCTGTGCGTGAACCGCGAGGGCCTGAAGACCTTGCTGGGTGGCTACATGGCCGAGTCCAAGGGCATTGTCGAGAAGGGCAACCCGTGGTGGGGCAACCCGACGTTCGATATCAAGTACGACGCCAACGCCGCGCGCAAGCTGATGCAGGAAGCCGGTTACTCGGCCGCCAAGCCGATGAAGGTGAAGGTGCAGGTCTCGGCCTCGGGCTCCGGCCAGATGCAGCCGCTGCCGATGAACGAGTATGTGCAGCAGAACCTGAAGGCGTGCTTCATCGACGTCGACTTCGACGTGGTCGAGTGGAACACGCTGTTCACCAACTGGCGCATTGGCGCGAAGGACCCCAGCGCGCATGGCGCCAACGCCATCAACGTAAGTTTTGCGGCGATGGACCCGTTCTTCGCCATGGTCCGCTTTGTCAGCACCAAGACCCAGCCGCCGGTCTCCAACAACTGGGGCTACTTCGGCAATGCGGAGTTCGACAAGCTGATCGAGACGGCACGCACGTCCTTTGACGAGAAGGCGCGCGACACGGCGCTGGCCAAGCTGCATGCACGCATCGTGGAAGAAGCGCCCTTCGTGCTGATTGCCCATGACGTAGGCCCGCGCGCGATCTCCAAGAAGGTCAAGGGCGTGGTGCAGCCGCAGAGCTGGTTTATCGACATCGCCACCATGTCGATGGACTGAGCCGCGCACTAAGCGGCCAGCGCGCGTGGCCGGTCCCGGGCCGGCCACGCGAGAGCGCAATCCAGAATATGCCCGCCCGGCATGCATCGGCCGGGCTCCCCGAGAAACCCCGGCAGGCGCCGCTTGCCTGCCCTCCCGGCTACGATCATGTTCTACCTGCTGCGCCGCGTCGTCTACGCGATCCCCATCCTGCTCGGGGTCGCCCTGCTCTGCTTCTCGCTGGTCCATATCGCGCCAGGCGACCCGCTGGTGTCGGTGCTGCCGCCCGATGCCTCCGAGGACCTGCGCCGCCAGCTCACCGCGCTCTACGGCTTCGATAAGCCCTTCCTCGAACAATTCCTGCACTGGCTCACCCGCGCGCTGCACGGCGACCTGGGCACCTCCATCGCCACCAACCGCCCGGTGATGAGCGAGGTGATGACGGCGGTGATCAACTCGGTACGGCTGGCCGCGGTGGCCACGCTGATCGGCTTTACCTTCGGCTGCCTGTTCGGTTTCGTGGCGGGCTACTTCCGCGATTCCGCGGCGGACCGCACGGCCTCCTTCCTGTCCGTCTTCGGCGTGAGCATGCCGCACTACTGGCTGGGCATGGTGCTGGTGATCGTGTTCTCCGTATTCCTCGGCTGGCTGCCCGCCACGGGCGCCGGCCCCGGCGGCTCGGGGGACTGGGCATGGAACTGGGAACATATCCAGTACATGGTGCTGCCTGCGGTGACGATGTCGGTGATCCCGATGGGCATCGTGGCGCGCACCATCCGCGCGCTCGTGGCTGAGATCCTTTCCAATGAATTCATTGTCGGCCTGAAGGCGCGTGGCTTGTCGGAGCTCGCCGTGTTCCGCCATGTGCTGAAGAACGTGGCGCCCACCGCGCTGTCGGTGATGGGCCTGCAGCTTGGTTACCTGCTGGGCGGCTCGATCCTGATCGAGACCGTGTTCTCCTGGCCCGGCACGGGCTTCCTGCTTAACTCGGCGATCTTCCAGCGCGACTTTCCGCTGTTGCAGGGAACCATCCTCGTGCTCGCCGTGTTCTTCGTGCTGCTGAACCTGCTGGTCGATGCGCTTCAGACCTTGTTCGATCCGCGCATCCAGCGCAACTGACGCCATCAAGGAAACCCGGGAGCCCCCATGGAAATGACGTTGAAAAAACCCGCCCTTGTGCCCGTCGTGCAGCGCTCGCCCGGCTACTGGACCACGGTGGGCAAACGCCTGCTGCGCAACAAGCTGGCCATGCTGGCCGCGCTGATCTTGCTGGCGCTGGTGCTGATGGCGATCTTCGCGCCCGTGCTGATGCCGGCCGATCCGTACGCGGCCTCGATCATGAAGCGCCTCAAGCCGATCGGCACGGAGCACTACCTGCTCGGCACCGACGAACTGGGACGCGACCTGCTGTCCCGCCTGATGCTGGGTGCGCGGCTGTCGCTGTTCATGGGCATCACGCCGGTGCTGATCGCTTTTGTGATCGGCAGCGCGCTGGGCATTGTCGCGGGCTATGCCGGCGGCTGGACCAATACCGTGATCATGCGGCTGGTCGACATCCTCTACGCCTTTCCTTCGGTGCTGCTGGCCATCGCGCTGTCGGGCACGCTGGGCGCGGGCGTGGGCAATGCGCTGCTGTCGCTCACCATTGTGTTCGTGCCGCAGATCGTGCGCGTGGCGGAGAGCGTGACCACGCAGGTGCGCAACCGCGAGTTCGTCGATGCGGCGCGCGCCTCCGGCGCTTCGTCCCTGACCATCGTGCGCGCCCACGTGCTCAACAACGTGCTGGGACCGATCTTTGTCTATGCCACCAGCCTGATCTCGGTGTCGATGATCCTGGCCTCGGGGCTGTCCTTCCTGGGTCTCGGCGTCAAGCCGCCCGAGCCGGAATGGGGCCTGATGCTCAACACGCTGCGCACCGCCATCTACACGCAGCCGCTGGTTGCCGCCCTGCCCGGCGCCATGATCTTCCTGACCTCGATCTCCTTCAACCTGCTCGCCGATGGCATTCGCTCGGCGATGGAAATCAAGGATTGATGCCATGCTGGAAACCTTGCCCGATACCTTGCCCGATGCCCTGCCCGGCACCTTGACCGATACCCTGGCCAACACCGATGTCGGCGGCCCCGCGCAGCCGCTGGTGATCGCGCGCGACCTGATCAAGCACTTCCCGCTCAAATCGAAGCTCCCTGGCGTAGCGGCGGCGAAGTCCGCGCCGTCGACGGCGTGAGCTTCGAAGTGAGGAAAGGCGAAACGCTGGGCGTGGTCGGCGAATCCGGCTGCGGCAAGTCCACCACCGCGCGGCTGCTGATGCAGCTGATCGAGCAGAACAGCGGCGAGCTGATTTTCGATGCGCTGGGGGTGGGATCCGCGCAGTTGCCCATGAAACGCTACCGCAGCCAGGTGCAGATGGTGTTCCAGGACAGCTACTCCTCGCTCAATCCGCGCCTGACCATCGAGGAATCCATCGCCTTTACCGCGCGCGTGCACGGCATCGACGCGGCCGAAGCCAGCGCGCGGGCGCGGGCCCTGCTGGATCGCGTAGGCCTGGAGCCGACGCGCTTTGCCGGGCGCTATCCGCACGAGCTATCGGGCGGGCAGCGCCAGCGGGTGAATATTGCGCGGGCGCTGGTGCTGCGCCCGCGCCTGGTGATTCTCGATGAAGCGGTGTCGGCGCTGGACAAATCGGTGGAGGCGCAGGTGCTCAACCTGCTGCTCGACCTCAAGGCCGAGTTCGACCTCACCTACGTCTTCATCAGCCACGACCTGAACGTGATCCGCTACCTGTGCGACCGCGTGATGGTGATGTACCTGGGCAAGGTGGTAGAGGTGGGCGACACCGAAACCCTCTACGCCAAACCCGCGCATCCCTACACGCGTGCGCTGCTGGCCTCGATGCCAGCGATGGACCCGGATCACCGCACACAGGTCGCGCCGCTCGCGGGAGACCCGCCCAACCCGATCAACCCGCCATCCGGCTGCAGCTTCCATCCGCGCTGCGCCATGGCGGAGGACGTTTGCTCGCGCCGGGCGCCGCGGTTGTCCGACGCGCTGGCGGGGCATCCGGTGGCCTGCCTGATGGCTAACGCGGACGGCGGCCACAGCCGGCAGATGCCCGCGGCCGCCAGCCCGCTCGTTGCAACGCTCTGAGGGCCAAATCGTGAATGCACCCGTGAACACACCCGTGACTGCAACAGTGACTGCACCCAACCCCAGTACAGAACAGCAGGCAGCCGCCCCCATGGTGTCAGTGCGCGACCTGCGTGTGACCTTCTCCGGCGGCGGCAAGACCATTCGCGCCGTCAACGGCGTGTCGCTCCAGGTGGCGCCGGGTGAGACGCTCGCCTTGATCGGCGAATCCGGTTCCGGCAAGAGCGTGACGCTGCGCGCGCTGATGCGCCTGCATCCGCCGCGCCGCACCCGCATGGAAGGCGAGATCCGCATCGATGGCACCGACGTCACCGCCCTCGATGGCCGCGGCCTCGCCCGCCTGCGCGGCGGCAAGGTGGCGATGGTGTTCCAGGAACCGTTGCTGGCGCTGGACCCGGTCTACACGATCGGCCAGCAGATCATCGAATGCATCCGCACCCACGACCGCGTCAGCGCCGCCGAGGCGCGCCAGCGTGCGCTGCGCGCGCTGGAGTCCGTGCGCATTCCCAGCCCCGAGCGGCGCCTGGCGGCCTATCCGCACGAGATGTCCGGCGGCATGCGCCAGCGCGCCATGATCGCGCTGGCGCTGTCGGCCAACCCCAAGGTCCTGCTGGCCGACGAGCCCACCACCGCGCTGGACGCCACCGTGCAGATCCAGGTGCTGATCCTGCTGCGCGAGCTGCAGCGCGAGCTTGGCCTGTCGATCGTGTTCGTCACCCATGACATCGGCGCGGCCGTGGAGATCGCCGACCGCGTTGCCGTGATGTACGGCGGGCGCATCGTCGAGGAAGGCCCGATCCGCACCATCCTGCGCGCCGCGCGCCATCCCTATACGATGGCGCTGTTGCAAAGCCGCCAGCACGGCATGGACCGCGGCCAGCGGCTGCAGACCATCGCCGGCTCGCCACCCGACCTGTCCGCGCTGCCGCCCGGCTGCAGCTTTGCCCCGCGCTGCCCGCACGCACGCGCGCAATGCCTGGAGGCGGTGCCGCAGGCCACCGCGCTGGGTGGCGGGCATAGCGTGAGCTGCGTGCTGGCCAATGAGCCGGTCGCCGCCGAAGCCCTGGCGTAAGCCTCATAGACTCGTCGTGACGGCACGGCGTGCCGGCGCGCGCCGTGCATTCCGCGCCAATATCGCCTTTACTGATTGCTACCCTCATTGCCAACCGCATCCATGAACCTGGCCAGCCATCCCTCCCACGCCTTCCTGCCCTACCCGAGTGCGCCCGTCGCCAACGCGCCAGGCGGGCCGCTTGCCGGCCTGACCTTCGCCGCCAAGGATCTGTTCGACGTGGCCGGCTACCCGACCGGCGGCGGCAACCCCCATGTGCTGGCCATGTCGGGCATCAAGTCCACCACCGCGCCCACCGTGCAGCGGCTGCTGGATGCCGGCGCGGCTTTCGTCGGCAAGACCCATACGGATGAGCTGGCGTTCTCGATGAACGGCAAGAACGCCCACTACGGCGCGCCTGTGAACGGCGCGGCGCCGGGGCGCATCACCGGCGGCTCGTCCTCAGGCTCGGCCTCGGCGGTATCCAACCAGCTCTGCGATTTCGCGCTCGGCACCGACACCGGCGGCTCGGTGCGCGCGCCGGCCAGCCACTGCGGGCTGTTCGGCATCCGCCCCACCTTTGGGCGGATCTCGCTGGCGCAAACCCTGGCGCTGTGCGACAGCTTCGACACCTGCGGCTTCTTCGCGCGCGACATCGGCACCTTCGCCCGCGTGGCCGACGTGCTGCTCGGCAGCGACGCGCAAGCCCTGCCGGCCGGAGCGCGCCTGCTGCTGGCCGAAGACCTGTTCCGCATGCCCACCGCGCCTGCGCTGGATACACTGCTGCCGGTAGTCGGCCACATCGAAGCCGCCTTCGGCAAGGCCACGCCCGTCATGGTGGCGGACCGCCCGCTGGAAGACATCTGGTGGGCCTTCCGCTATGTCCAGGGCTGGGAAGCCTGGCAGACCGACGGCGCCATGATCGAGCAATACGGCCTGCAGCTCGGCCCCGACGTGGCCGCGCGGTTTGCGTTCTCCAAGGGCGTCACCGAAGCGCAGTTCGAAGCCTCCAGCGCCATTCGCCGCGCCTTTACCGCGCATCTGGCGGCACTGCTCGGCAACGACGGCATCCTGATCCTTCCCACCATGCCCGACATCGCCCCGCTGTCCGACGCCGCCGGCGAAGAGCTGGAAACCTACCGCAACCTGTCCGCGCAAACGCTCTGCCTGGCGCCGCTGTCCGGCTTCCCGCACCTGAGCCTGCCGCTGGCCGGCCGCGCGGGCGCACCGCTGGGCATCTCGCTGATGGGCCCGGCCGGCAGCGACCGCAGCCTGATTGCATTTGCGGAAAAGCTGGTCGCCGCGCTAAGCTGAACGACCACCCCGATTCCCCCAGGAGAGCCTGAATGGCCCAGATCCGTATTACCGCCGGCGGCTACCAGTTCGTCGCCGAAACCCATCCCGACGCCCCGCTCACCGTCGCCGCCTTCACCAAGCTGCTGCCCTACCGGCAAAAGCTGATCCACGTGCGCTGGAGCGGCGAAGGCTGCTGGATCCCGCTGGGCGAGTTCAAGCTGGGCGTGGATTTCGAGAACCACACCAGCCATCCTTCGGTCGGCGACATCCTGTTTTACCCGGGCGGCTACAGCGAGACCGAGATCATCCTGGCGTATGGCAGCTGCTGCTTCGCCAGCAAGATGGGCCAGCTCGCAGGCAACCATTTCCTGACGATCGTGGAAGGCAAGGAGAACCTGCGCGCGCTGGGCACCAAGGTGCTGTGGGAAGGGGCGCAGGATGTGAGTTTTGAATTGATGTGAGACACGCAGGCGTGCTCGGCGGTGCTACCCGCCGGAGCACGCTCAGCGCGCCAGCACCCCAGCGCCCGCCTCCGGCGCCTTGACCCGGAACCACGCCGCATACAGCGCCGGCAGGAACAGCAGCGTCAATGCCGTGGCGATCACCAGCCCGCCCATGATGGCGACCGCCATCGGGCCCCAGAACACGGAGCGCGACAGCGGGATCATGGCCAGCACGGCTGCTGCCGCGGTCAGGATGATGGGGCGGCAGCGGCGCACGGCGGATTCGACGATGGCATTCCACACCGGCTCGCCGGCGCGGATGTCCTGCTCGATCTGGTCGACCAGGATCACCGAATTGCGGATGATCATGCCGAGCAGCGCGGTGATGCCGAGCTGCGCGACGAAGCCCATCGGCGCGTTGAGCAGCAGCAGCGTGGCGGCGGCGCCGATCAGGCCGAGCGGCCCGGTCAGGAACACCATCAGCGAGCGCGAGAAGCTCGTGCAGCTGCAGCATCAGCAGCGTGAAGATCAGGAAGATGCATAGCGGCAGCTGCGCGGCGATCGACGCGCCGGCCTTGCCGCTTTCTTCTTCCGCGCCGGCTACCGTGATGCGGTAGCCCGCCGGCAGCTGCGCGCGCAGCTGGTCCAGCTTGGGATTGATCTGCGCCGTCACGGTGGGGCCCTGGATGCCTTCGAGCACATCGGCCTGCACGGTCACGCCAAAGTCGCGGTTCTCGCGCCAGATCACGCCGGGCTCGGAGCGAAAGGCGATGCGCGCCACCTGGGTCAGCGGTACCACGCGGCCGTTGGCGGTGGGTACCTGCACGTTCTGCAGGTCGGACATGGCGTCGCGCTCGTTGCGCGGTGCGCGCATCAGGATATCGATCAGCTTGTCGCCGTCGCGGTACTGCCCCACCGCCACGCCGGTCAGCACGGTCTGCGTCACCCGCGCGATGGCGGTGGTGCTGACGCCGAGCGCGCGCGCCTTGTCCTGGTCGATGTCCAGGCGCAGCACCTTGACGTTCTCGTTCCAGTTGTCGTTGACCCCCACGGTGTTGGGGTTGGCGCTCATCACCGCCCTGACCTCATCGGCCAGCTTGCGCACGCCGGCGGCATCCGGCCCGATCACCCGGAACTGCACCGGATAGGGCACGGGCGGGCCGTTCGGCAGCAGCTTGACGCGCCCGCGCAGTTGCGGGAAATCGCGCGCCAGCAGGTCCACCACGCGTTGGCGCACGCGCTCGCGCAGCGCCACTTCGGCCGGCAACACGATCACCTGCGCCACATTGGTCTGCGGGAAGATCTGGTCCAGCGGCAGGTAGAAGCGCGGCGCGCCGCTGCCAACGAAGGTGGTCAGGCTGGCAATCTCGCGGTCCCCGCGCAGCGCGGCCTCGAAGCGCTTGGCCTCGGCCTCGGTCTGCGCGAAGCTGGTGCCCTCGGGCAGCCACAGCTCCACCATCAGCTCCGGCCGGCTCGAGTCCGGGAAGAACTGCTTCTCGACGAACTTGAAGGCATAGAGGCCCAGGGCGAAGGCCACCAGGGTGATGGCGATCACCGTCTTGCGCCAGGTCACGCACCAGTGCACCAGGCGGCGAAAACGATTGTAGAACGGCGTGTCGAACACCTCGTGCTGCTCGCCCTCGCCGGCGGGCCGCGCCTTGAGCAGCAGGTAGCCCAGGTAGGGCGTGAAGTAGACCGCGGCCAGCCACGACAGCACCAGCGCCATCGCGGTCACCGCGAAGATGGCGAAGGTGTACTCGCCCACGGTGGAGCGCGCCAGCCCCACCGGCAGGAAGCCGGCGGCGGTGATCAGCGTGCCGGTCAGCATCGGCATCGCGGTGGAGCTGTAGGCGAAGGTGGCGGCTTCCATCTTGGAGAAGCCCTCCTCCAGCTTGCGCACCATCATCTCCACCGCGATGATGGCGTCGTCGACCAGCAGCCCCAGCGCCACGATCAGCGCCCCGAGCGATATCTTGTGCAGGCCGATGCCGAAGATGTTCATGAACAGGAACGTGACGGCGAGCACCAGCGGAATGGTCAGCGCCACCACCAGGCCCGGGCGCACGTCGATGCGCAGCGGCTTGGTATGCAACCCGAGCGAAACAAAGCTCACGCCCAGCACGATCACCACGGCCTCGATCAGCACGTGCACGAACTCGCCCACCGACCGCTCCACGGCCTCGGGCTGGTTTTGCACCTGGTCCAGCTCGATGCCGACGGGCAGCTGCCCGCGCAAGCCGTCCGTCGCGGCGCGCAGGTTCTTGCCCATGGCGATGATGTCGCCGCCGCGCTCCATCGAGATGCCCAGCCCGATCACTTCCTTGCCCTGGAAGCGCATCTTGCTGGCCGGCGGATCGACATAACCGCGGTACACATGGGCGATATCGCCCAGGCGGATGTTGGCAATGCCGTTGGGGCCGCGCAGCACCAGGTTTTCCAGGTCGGCCACGTTGGCGAACTGACCCGACAAGCGCACCTGCAGGTTGTCGCCCGGCGTCACCAGCACGCCGCTGGCGGTCATGCTGTTTTGCTGCGAGATCTGGTCGGCGATCGCGTTGATGTCCAGCCCGAGCTGGGCAAAGCGCGCCTGGTTGAATTCGATGTAGACCTTCTCGTCCTGCAGCCCGATCAGCGCCACCTTGGCCACCGAGGGCACGCGCAGCGGCTGCTGGCGCACCAGGTCGGCGTACTCGCGCAGCTCCTTATAGTTGAAGCCGTCGGCCGAGAGCGCGTAGATGGAGCCGTACACGTCGCCGAACTCATCATTGAAGAACGGCCCGCGCACGCCCGGCGGCAGCGTCTGCGCGATGTCGCCAACCTTCTTGCGCACGGTGTACCAGATCTGCGCGGTGTCCTTGGCCGGCGCGGTGTCCTTGAGCTGGAAGATCACCGTGGTCTCGCCGGGCTTGGAGAAGCTGCGGATCTTGTCGGCGTAGGGCACTTCCTGCAGCTGGCGCTCGATCTTGTCGGTAACCTGCACCGCGATCTGCTCGGCGGTGGCGCCGGGCCAGAACGCCTGCACCACCATCACGCGGAAGGTAAAGGGCGGGTCTTCGTCCTGCCCGAGCTGGAAGAAGGCAAAGAGCCCGCCCAGCAACAGCACCACCAGCAGGTAACGGGTCAGCGGCTGGTGCTCCAGGGCCCAGCGGGAAAGGTTGAAACGGGAATGATCCATGCCGGCGCCTTAGTTGCGCACGGCCGGCGTGGGCGCCACGGCCTGCAGCGGCTTGACCTTCTGCCCGGGCTTGAGCAGGTGCACGCCCGCGGTGACGATGGTCTGGCCGGGCGACAGCCCCTGCCTGACCTGGATCTCGTTGCCCTGGAGCTCGCCCAGGGTAACGTTGACTGGCTGCACGGTGCCGGCTGCCGCGTCGTACACCCAGACCTGGTTGATGCCCTGCTTTTGCAGCAGCGCGGAGAGCGGCACCCGCAGCGCGGTATCGTCGCCGGTACGGGTGAAGGTGACCACAGCGGTCATGCCGAACTTGAAGTCGGCCGGCGGGTTGGGCACGCTGATGCGCGCCGCGTAGGTGCGCGTCACCGGGTCGGCCATCGGCGAGATCTCGCGCACGCGGCCCGGCAGCAGCCGGCCGGGCTCGGCCCAGGTGCGCACGGTCACGTCGGAGATGCCGCGCAGGCGCTCGACCTGGTCCTCCGGCAGGCCAACCGCGACCTCCTTCTCGGCGGTCTGCGCCACCCGCACGACCGACTGGCCGGCCGCGACGACCTGGCCGACTTCCGCTTCGATCAGGGTCACAACGCCATCGGCGTCGGCGTTCAGCACGCCGTAGCCGGTCTGGTTGGCCTGGTTGCGCAGCCCCGCCTCGGCCTGGCGCAGGCGGGAGACGGCGGAGTCAAAGGTGGCCTGGCGGCGTTGCTGCTCGGCCGCGCTGATGAATTTCTTGGCGAACAGCTCGTTGTAGCGCTTGAGATCGGCCTCGGCGAGGTCGCGGTCAGTCTTGGCCGCGTCGTACTGCGCCCGCGAGCCGGCTTCCGCCAGGCCGAGGTCCGTGGGATCGAGCCGGGCGAGCGGCTGGCCCTTGCGCACGGTGGCGCCCACGTCGACCAGGCGCGCGGCAATCTTGCCGCCCACGCGAAAGCCCAGCCGCGACTCGATCCGGGGCCGGACATCGCCCGAGAACTCGAATTCGGTCTTGCCTGCGCCCGGCTGCAACTGCATCAGGCGCACCGGGCGGATCTCTGGCGCCTTCTCTGCCTGCCGGCTGCACCCCGCCAGCCCCATCACCACCCCGGCGAGCACCAGCAGGACCACCAACGCGCCGCGAGCGCGCATGCGCAAGCCGGCCGCGAACGCGTTCGCGCCGCAAAGCGTGGAAAAAGGCACTTCGATGGCCGCAACTTCCGGCCCGGGATAAGGCACTGGCATGAGTTAAGCGTTAGATCGGTGGACTGTTGCACTGCAGGCACTGCGCGAAGCGGCGGCAGATTAATAACTCGCCGGTCAGTAATGTAACGGGGTGGAGCCGAAGGCGTCAAACGGCGCGCGCAGGGGAATGCCGGAAACGTACTTTTCAATCGTGCTGCCCACCCTGTGCCTCAGGTCAGTCGCAGGAATCGGGCCGGGTGCGGCCAAATGCCGCAGCGCTGGATATCCTCGCGGGCCGAAGCGCGCGGCGGCGCACTCGCCCATGGCAGTTGCCGCCGGGAGCGCGATGCTACAATCCGGCGCGTCGCCCGCGCTGCCTTGCCTCTCGCCGTGGAATGCCTTGACGATTGGAAATCGCGGCGCTTGGCGCAGGACCCTGGCTTGCGCCATCGCGCCATCTCGCCAGGCCGACCGCCCCGCGCCGGTCAGGTTGCCGCGGCGACAGCGCAGGCAAACGCCCCTAATACCCCCAATTCACCGACCCGAGACCGGCGTGACGCCCGATCAGTATTGCCAAGAAAAAGCCGCGCAGAGCGGCTCCAGCTTCTATTACAGCTTCCTGTTCCTGGCGCCCGAGCGGCGGCGGGCCATTACCGCCCTCTATGCCTGGTGCAGGGAGGTCGACGATGTCGTGGACGACACCCAGGACGCCAGCGTGGCCTATCAGAAGCTGGCCTGGTGGCGCAATGAGCTCGCCCAGATGTTCAACGGTGCGCCAACCCACCCCGTGACCAAGGCGCTCCAGCCGCACGCGCAAGCCTATGGGCTGACCCAGTCGATGTTCAACGAAGTGCTCGAAGGCATGGAGATGGACCTCAACCAGTCGCGCTACCTGGATGACATCGCGCTCACGCGCTATTGCCATTGCGTGGCCGGCGTGGTCGGCACCATGAGCGCCCGCATCCTTGGCCACACGGATCCGCGCACGCTCGAGTACGCCGAAAAGATGGGCTTGTCACTGCAAATGGTCAATATCCTGCGCGATGTGGGCGAGGATGCCCGGCGCGGCCGGATCTACCTGCCTGTGAACACGCTGCAGCGCTTCCAGCTGCCGGTTTCCGAGATCAACCAGGCCACGCATTCCGATCGCTTCGTCGCGCTCATGCGCTACCAGGCCGAGCAGGCCCGCACGCTGTACCGCGAGGCGCTGGCGCTGCTGCCCCGGACCGAGCGCCGCGCCCAGCGCGCTGGCCTGGTCATGGGCGCGATCTACCAGACGCTGCTCGATGAGCTGGAGGCCAGTGAGTTCCAGGTGCTGAACCAGCGCATCTCGCTCACGCCCATGCGCAAGCTGTGGATCGCGTGGAAAACGTGGATGCGCAACCGCTGAGCGCCACGTCCGCGCTTTTCGCCTAGCCCGCATTGCCGCATTGACCGCATTAACCGCATTAACGGCATTAGCCACCTTACTCGCCTGAGTTGCCATGACCCAATCTGCCATCCCCCTCCTCCCGCTTGGCCAGACCATTCTCGACCAGGCCGCAGCGTTGGCCCGCTTCTCGGATATGGAAGGCGGCCTGACCTGCGCCTACCTGACCCCGGCCCACCGCGCAGCGTCGGCCCAGCTGGTGGCATGGATGGAGGCGGCGGGCATGCAGGTCCGCATTGACGCCATCGGCAACGTGATCGGCCGCTATGCCGCCGATCCGGCCGTGGGCGATGCTGCGCGCGTGCTGATGACGGGCTCGCACTTCGACACCGTGCGCAACGGCGGGCGCTATGACGGCCGGCTTGGCATCCTGCTGCCCGTCGCGGTGGTTGGGGCGCTCAACGCGGCCGGCATCCGCCTGCCCTATCACTTCGAGGTGGTGGGCTTTGCCGAGGAAGAAGGCCTGCGCTTCAAGACCAGCTTCCTGGCCAGCAGCGTGCTGGCCGGCCGCTTCGACCCCGCCCTGCTGGATCGTGCCGACACCGACGGCGTGACCCTGCGCGAGGCGCTGGCCGCCTCCGGCCTGCCGGGCGCGGGCGGCATCGACGCACTGCGGGCCGCGGCGGTGGACCCCGCGACCCTGCATGGCTTTGTCGAAGTCCATATCGAGCAAGGCCCGGTCCTGCTGCACCACGGCCTGGCGCTCGGCGTGGTCACGCAGATTGCCGGCAGCAGCCGCTTCCAGGTCCGCGTGGAGGGCCTGGCCAGCCATGCCGGCACCACGCCCATGACCATGCGCAAGGACGCCGCCGCGGCCGCCGCGGAGATGGTGCTGCTGGTGGAGCAGCGCTGCGCTCAGGTGCCGACGCTGGTCGGCACGGTGGGCCAGCTGCAGGTGCCCAACGGATCGAGCAACGTCATTCCCGCCGAGTGCGTGTTCTCGATGGACATCCGTGCCGGTGAAGACAGCATCCGCGAGGCCGCCATCGCCGACATCGTGGCCGGCATCCAGGCGATCGCCGAGCGTCGCGGCCTCAGTGCCGACGTGGAACGGGTGACGCCGGTCAACAACGCGCCGTGCGCGCGCTGGCTGATGGACCAGTTCGGCGCGGTGCTCAGGAAGCGCGGGCTGGAAGCCTTCGAGCTGCCCTCGGGTGCTGGCCACGACGCCATGATGATGCAGCGCATTACCGACGTGGCCATGCTGTTCGTGCGCTGCGGCAACGGCGGCATCAGCCACAACCCGCTGGAGACCATCACGGCCGACGACGCCCAGCTCGCGGCCGAGGCCTTCGTCGACTTCCTGCGGCATTTCCAGCCACGCGCCTGACCCCCGCCGCGGCGCGCTTGCGGTCCCGGCCCAAATCGTATTGGATGTAGGCACACCAATCACAAGATCGAAAGATCACAACGGAGACACTGCATGGCGCACCGCGAACTATCGGTCCTGACCGAGGGACACGCCTTCCTGGAAGGACTGCGCTGGCACGACGGCCGACTCTGGCTGTCGGACTTCTACACCCACCGGGTAATGGCGGTGAGCCTGGATGGCGCCGTCGAACAGATCGCCGAAGTGCCGCAGCAGCCATCCGGCATGGGATGGCTCCCGGACGGGCGGCTACTGATCGTTTCCATGCGCGACCGCAAGCTGCTGCGCCGCGAGCCGGACGGCAGCCTGGTGGTGCATGCCGATCTGTCCGGCGTGGCCGGCGGCCATGCCAACGACATGGTGGTGGACCAGCAGGGCCGCGCCTATGTAGGTAATTTCGGTTTCGACCTGATGGCCGGCGCCCCGATGCGCACCGCCAGCCTGGCACGGGTCGACCCGGACGGATCGGTCACCGTGGTGGCAGACGGCCTGTTCTTCCCCAATGGTTCGGTCATCACGCCGGACGGCAAGTCCCTGGTGGTGGGCGAGACCCTGGGCAATCGCATCTCGGCCTTCGACCTGCACGCGGATGGCTCCCTCGGCCCGCGCCGTGACTGGGCCCTCTTCGGCAGCCAGCCAACCGGGTCGGAGCTCAGCGAGGTGCTGGGCGGCGCGAAGGTGGCGCCGGACGGGTGCGCCCAAGATGCGCAAGGGGCGCTCTGGGTTGCCGACGCCATCGGCAACCGCGTGTTGCGGGTGATGCCGGGTGGGCGCATCGATGAGGAGATTGCCTGCGGGACGGGCATCTTCGCCGCCGCCCTGGGAGGCCCGCGCGGCACCACGCTGTTCCTGGCCGCCGCGCCGAACTTCGACGAGGCCGAGCGCCGCGCTTCGCGCCTGGGCCATATCCTGATGACGGAAGTCGAAGTCCCGCACGCCGGCCTGCCATGAGGCGGAAGTAGGACGGACGCCGATATCCCGGATGCCGCGCGCCGTGGCATGCTGCACGCATGCGCGCGTGCCTGGGGCCTAGCCGCCCTGGTACATTTCCCGCCCGAGTTCGTACAGGTTCTGGCGCAGCTTGCGCCGCTCGTCGGGCGAGAGCTTGTCGTTCGGGGACGCGTGGTGCAGGCGGTCGTTCATGTCCCGCTCGGCGCGGTACTTTCCGGCGCGCGCTCGCGCCTCGTCCTGGCTGTAGCGCTCGCGCTCGTTGCGCGGGGCGCCCTCGCGGGTTGCCGGCTTGCCAGCGCCCGGGAACAAATGCGCCATGCCGGGCGATTGCGGGTACCCCGCACTAGCGGCAAGCAACAGCGCGACAGTCGCGCCAGCACGGGAAAGGGTATGCCCGGCGCGCTTGCGGGTGACTTTCATTGATAATGGCGGTTTGGGCTTCGGAAACGGTGGTTACAAGGCCGCCGGAAGCTGGACATCCAGTAGCCCCGCCTCGCCGCGTCATGGCAGTGAACTACACGGCGGAAGCCCACGAAAACCCCGTGGGACTGGCTACGGAAACGGTATGCGGCAGTTTAAACGCAGGGTGGATGCGCGCCTTCATACCTCGGGGTAAAGTATGTAACCTTTTGTTAAGCCATTTTGACCGAAAGCGTTTGTCGCTAAGATACCGCCATGGAAAATACCAGTCACAAGATTCTCGTCGTGGACGACGACCCCCGTCTGCGCGACCTGCTGCGCCGTTACCTTGGCGAACAGGGCTTCACCGTACTGGTAGCAGAAAATGCCACCGCGATGAACAAGCTCTGGTTGCGCGAGCGTTTCGACCTGCTAGTGCTCGACCTGATGATGCCCGGTGAAGACGGCCTGTCGATCTGCCGCCGCCTGCGCGGCGCCAACGACCAGACGCCCATCATCATGCTCACCGCCAAGGGCGAGGACGTCGATCGCATCGTCGGCCTCGAAATGGGCGCCGACGACTACCTGCCGAAGCCCTTCAACCCGCGCGAGTTGATCGCACGGATCCACGCCGTGCTGCGGCGCAAGGGCCCCGCCGAAGTCCCCGGCGCGCCTTCGGAAACCCCGGAAAACTTCGCCTTTGGCGACTTCGTGCTGAACCTCGCTACCCGCACGCTGACCAAAAATGATGAAGAGATCACCCTGACCACCGGCGAATTCTCGGTGCTCAAGGTCTTCGCCCGGCATCCGCGCCAGCCGCTGTCGCGCGAAAAGCTCATGGAAATGGCGCGCGGCCGCGAGTACGAGGTATTCGACCGCAGCCTGGACGTGCAGATCTCGCGCCTGCGCAAGCTGATCGAACCTGATCCGGGCAACCCGCGTTTCATCCAGACGGTCTGGGGCCTCGGCTACGTCTTCATCCCCGATGGCGTGAAGTAAGGCGCCGCGCATCGTGGCGACTGTCTTCAGCCGCACGGCTACGCGCCTGTTCGGTTCGCTGTTCTGGCGAACCTTCATGCTGATCGCCCTCTTGCTGGCGATCTCGCTGGGTATCTGGTTCCAGAGTTATCGGCTCTTCGAACGCGCGCCGCGCGCCCAGCAGATCGCCATGCAGGTGGTCAGCGTGGTCAAGCTCACGCGCGCCGCCCTGCTCTATTCCGATCCCGCGCGGCGGCGTTTCCTGCTTCTCGACCTGGTGCAGAACGAGGGCATCAAGGTCTACCCGCGCGAGAAAGACGACGATTTCTCCGTACCCACCACGAACCCCTTCCTGACCCAGCTGGTGCAGCAGGAGATTCGCGGCCGGCTCGGCGAAGGGACCGTCATCGCCACCACCGTGAACGATATTCCCGGCGTATGGGTGAGTTTCGAGATCGAGGGCGACGATTACTGGGTGGCGATCAGCCCCGAACGGTTCGAGCGCGTGCCCGGCATCCAGTGGCTCTGGTGGAGCATCGCCGCGCTATTGCTGTCGATCATCGGCGCGGCCTTTATCACGTCGCTGGTCAACCACCCGCTCAAGCGGCTGGCCAACGCGGCACGCGCCATCGGCGGCGGCGGCGACCCGCCCACCCTGCCCGAGCACGGCGCCAGCGAAGTGGCGCAGGCCAACCACAGCTTCAACCAGATGGTGCGCGACCTGCGCCAGCTCGACGACGATCGCGTCGTTATGCTGGCCGGCATCTCGCACGACCTGCGCACGCCGCTCACGCGGCTGCGGCTGGAAACCGAGATGTCACCCGTGGATAACACCACGCGTGAAGCCATGATCGCCGACATCGAACAGATGGACGCCATCATCGGCCAGTTCCTCAACTACGCCCGCCCCGCGCTGGAAACGGTCGAACCGCTCGACCTCTCCGCGCTGGTGCAAGACGCCGTCGGCGTCTACGGCGCGCACGACGATGTCCGCGTGCACGTACGCGCCGGCGACCCCGTGATGGCCGTCGCCAACCGCATGGAAGTCCAGCGCATCCTCGACAACCTCGTTGAAAACGCCCGGCGCTATGCCAAGGACGAAGACAACGGCGTGGCCGTGGTCGAAATCAGCACCCGGATCGAAGACAAGGAAGCCGTGCTGACCGTGGCCGACCATGGCAGCGGTGTTCCGGAAGCGCAACTCCCGTTGCTGACAAGGCCCTTCTACCGGCTCGATGATGCGCGTAGCGAGGCCAAGGGGGCCGGGCTGGGGATGTCGATTGTTAATCGGATCTTGCAGCGCAATGGGGGAGATTGATGTTAGCGAATCGGCCGCCGCCGGCAACTGGGTTGGTGGTTAGCGCGTTTTTCAGGCGGGCGTAGATTGATATGTTGGGTGCAACTGCAACTGCAACTGCAACTGCAACTGCAAAATCAGCTTCAAATTCAACGGCTTAACGTCAAGGGCAACTGCAGTTTCACCTCCCCTTCGGGGAGGCGACCTACTTTTTTGTCTTGCGGCTTGCCAAAAAGTAGGCAAAAAGGCGCGCCGGATGGGGCGACTACCCCTCGGGATTCGACGAAAAGAGCGGCCGGGACCCAAACTCGCATCGCCTTAAGGCGATACTCAGACATGGGTCCCTCTTTTCCGCTCTTTTCGTCGAATCCCGAGGCGCCCCATACGGCCTAGGTAAACCTTGATGGCTCTCTGCGCATCGCCATGGGTGTTTCCCGCCCCTCGGGCGGGAAACACTCCCGAACCAGTGGAAGAGCGATGTCCTCAAATCACCATGCGGTGTAGCCGTGATTTCCGCCCCCAGGCGGCAATCACCCGCCCGCGATGCGCAGCGAGCCGTCAAGGTTTTCATCTCCCGTTATGGGGCGCCTCGTCGGCAGGCAAAAAGAGCGGAAAAGAGGGGGCCATGTTTGAGCATCGCCTTAAGGCGATGTGAGTTTGGCCCCGGCCGCTCTTTTTGCCTGACGACGAGGAGTCTTTCGCGCCATCCGGGTCGCCTTCTTTGCCTACTTTCTTGGCGAGACAAGAAAGTAGGTCGCCTCCCGCAGGGAGGTGAAACTGCCTTTGACTTTGACGTTAAGCAGTTGCAGTTGCAGTTGCAGTTGCAGTTGCAGTTGCAGTTGCAGTTGCAGTTGCAGTTGCAGTTGCAGTTGCAGTTGCAGTTGCAGTGGGCCTGTACGGGATTTTGTGTGCAGGGCATAACATGTCGACAAGGAGCATGTAATGCCACGCAAACCAAAGGCCATACCCAGGGACCTTCCGACCATCCCTAAGGAGCTGATCGATCAGTTCGTTAAAGGTCCGATGACTGCTGAGGCGGTGCAAGACGCCGCCATGGCGTTCAAGAAGGCCCTGATCGAGCGGGCGATGGGCGCGGAGCTGGGCCATCACCTGGGCTACCCGGCGGGTGCCGAGCGCCCCGAGGATGCAACCAACCAGCGCAATGGCTCCAGCGCCAAGACCGTGCTTACGGACACGGGACCCTTGCGGCTGGCGATCCCGCGCGACCGCGACGGCAGCTTCGCGCCCATCCTGATTCCCAAGCACGACCGGCGTTTTACTGGCTTTGACGACAAGATCATCGCCATGTATGCGCGCGGCATGACGGTACGCGAGATCCAGGCGTTCCTGGTCGAGCAGTATGGCACTGAGGTGTCGCCCGCGTTCATCAGCTCGGTAACGGATGCGGTCATGGAGGAAGTCACCGCCTGGCAGGCCCGTCCATTGGAGGTCATGTACCCGGTCGTGTTCTTCGACGCGCTGCGGGTCAAGATGCGCGAGGATGGCGTCGTGCGCAGCAAGGCGGTCTATCTGGCGCTGGGCGTGCTGCCCGATGGCACGCGTGACATCCTGGGCCTGTGGATCGAGACCACCGAAGGGGCAAAGTTCTGGATGAAGGTGTTCAACGACCTGAAGACGCGAGGCACCCAAGACATCCTGATCGCGGTGACCGACGGCTTGAAGGGCATGGAGCAGGCCCTGAACGCGGTGTTCCCGAGCACGACACTGCAGACTTGTGTCGTGCATCTGATACGCGGCAGCCTGGACTACGCGAGCTGGAAGGACCGCCGTGTGGTGGCGGCCGCGCTCAAGCCTGTCTACACGGCTGCCACGGTTGAGGCCGCCGAGGCGGCGCTGTTGGCCTTCGAGCAAAGCGACTGGGGCAAGCGCTACCCACCGATTGCAGCCTCCTGGCATCGCGCCTGGGACCGGGTGATTCCATTCTTTGCGTTCCCGCCGGCCATCCGCAAGATCATCTACACCACGAATGCCATCGAGAGCATCAACGCGCAACTGCGTAAGATTATCAAGACCCGCGGGCACTTCCCGAGCGATGAAGCGGCCACCAAACTGCTGTGGCTAGCCTTGCGCAACATCACCGGCAAGTGGGGCAGCGCCACGCACGACTGGAAAGCCGCCATGAACCAGTTCGCGATCCTCTACGAGGATCGCTTCACACAACCCCATCGCTGAGATAGGATCAAAGGCCTGCCTGCCGGGCAGCCTGCCCGGCAGGCAGGTTTTTAGCCTTGCACACAAAAATCCTGACACCCCCGTTGCAGTTGCCCCAAGTTACCCCAGTTGCCCCAAGTTACCGCAAAATCACACCCCTCCGTAGTAACCCTACCCCCATCTCCTCCCTTCCTCCCACTGACAGGCTTTCGACAGCGTTTGATATCAAACTGAAAGCCATTTGACAGCGTAATGACAGCCCCTGCGGCGCAAACTTGCCGCCGTCATCAGCACACCCCCAAGCGCAAGCCCAGCCAAGGCCATCCCCTCAAAAAGGGGAAAACCGCCCCTCTGGCGCCCGATCAAAATCAAGCCACCGGAACCAACCGGCGGCGTCTGCGAGAGACAGCAACATGTCAAACTCCCCTCCCAGCAACACGGGTTCCGCACCGTGTTCCGCGTTGTCAGCGGCAACTTCCTGGAAATGTACGACTTCATGGTGTACGGCTTCTACGCCGCCGCCATCGCCAAGACGTTTTTCCCCAGCGGCAACGAGTTCGCCTCGCTAATGCTCTCGCTCGCGACCTTCGGCGCAGGCTTCCTGATGCGTCCGCTCGGCGCCATCATCCTGGGCGCGTACATCGATCACCACGGGCGCCGCAAGGGCCTGATCATGACCCTGGTCCTGATGGCGCTCGGCACCCTGCTGATCGCCTGCGTGCCGGGCTATGCGTCGATCGGCGTGGCCGCGCCGTTGCTGGTGCTGGCAGGCCGGCTGCTGCAGGGCTTCTCCGCAGGTGTTGAGCTGGGCGGCGTGTCGGTCTACCTGGCGGAAATCGCCAAGCCTGGCAAGAAAGGCTTCTACGTGGCCTGGCAATCGGCCAGCCAGCAGGTAGCGGTGATCTTTGCCGGCCTGCTCGGCGTGGTGCTGCACTCCATGCTGTCGCCCGAGGAAATGGGCGAATGGGGCTGGCGCATTCCGTTCCTGATCGGCTGCCTGATCGTGCCGTTCCTCTTCCTGATCCGCCGCTCGCTGGAAGAAACCGAAGAGTTCAAGACCCGCAAGCATCGCCCCAGCATCAACGAGATCTATCGCTCGATGCTGGAGAACTGGCGCATCATCGTGGCCGGTTGCATGATGGTTGTGATGACCACGGTGTCGTTCTACATGATCACCGCGTACACCCCGACCTTCGGCAAGACCGTCCTCAAGCTCGATGACGTGGACAACCTGATCGTCACCATGTGCGTGGGGCTGTCCAACTTCATCTGGCTGCCGCTGATGGGCGCCTTGTCGGACCGCGTGGGCCGCAAGCCGCTGCTGGTGATCTTCACCATCCTCACCCTGCTCACGGCCTATCCGGCGGTGTCCTGGCTGGTGGCGGAGCCGTCGTTCGGCCGCCTGCTGATGGTCGAACTGTGGCTGTCCTTCTTGTATGGCAGCTACAACGGCGCGATGGTGGTGACCCTGACCGAAGTGATGCCGCCCGCGGTGCGCACGGCCGGCTTTTCGCTGGCCTATAGCCTGGCCACGGCCTTGTTCGGCGGCTTCACGCCGGCCATCTCGACCTACCTGATCCACAGCACCGGCAACAAGGCCGCGCCTGGCCTGTGGCTGATGTTTGCCGCTGCGTGCGGACTGATCGCCACGCTGGTGATTTTCCGCGGCGGACGGCAGCATGCCTACGTCGAGCCCGCGGCCAAGGCGGCCTGAGGATCACAACGCGGTGCACAAGGCCGGTTCACGAGGGCGGCCCTGCTGGGGTAGACTCGCTGTTCCGGCAGGCGGCTGCGAACACCGCGGCTGACATCGCGCCGCAATATGCCGGCGCCACCATCTGCGGCTGGCGCCCGCGCCTGCCGGATGCGCGGCTCCCCGCGCTTGGCTATCGGGCTCTTTGAGAATATCAATTAGCCCCGCCACCCGGGGATGACGCATAATCCATGTTCGTTGCGCGGCAGCCTGGCCTTATCCGTTGGGGATAGCCCGGCATGCAGCGCGAGCGTCTCTCTTCAACCGTATCCAGGAGCAGTCTATGAAGACCGTTGGTGACAAAATCGAAGCCTTCCACGTCGTCGGTGTCAAGCCGGGTTTCAACAACCATGAAGAGAACGGCCAGTCGGCCTTTGAAGACATCACCGAAAAGTCGTTCGAGGGCAAGTGGAAGATCATTTACTTCTACCCGAAGGACTTCACCTTCGTGTGCCCGACTGAAATCGTTGCCTTCGCCAAGCTCAACGGCGACTTCGCCGACCGCGACGCGATCGTGCTGGGCGGCTCGACCGATAACGAATTCGTGAAGCTGGCATGGCGCCGTGAGCACAAGGACCTGAACAAGCTGGACCAATGGCAATTCGCCGACGTGACCGGCTCGCTCATCGACCAGCTCGGCGTGCGTGACCACGCTGCCGGCGTCGCTCTGCGCGCTACCTTCGTCGTCGATCCGGACAATACCATCCAGCACGTGTCGGTCAACAACCTGAACGTCGGCCGTAACCCGGACGAAGTGCTGCGTATCCTCGACGGCCTGCAAACCGACGAGCTGTGCCCGTGCAACCGCGCTGTTGGCGGTGCCACGCTGTAAGCTGTCAAGCAGCCGGCAGTTTGTGACGATCTGCGCGCCGGGCTTTGGCCCGCGCCTCAAAACCCGCCATGGCGGGTTTTTTGAGACCCCACCGATAGGAGATTTGCATGGAATTCCTCAGCACGATTAAAGGCCTTATTCCTGACTACGCCAAGGATATCCGCCTGAACCTTGACGGCACCATCGCCCGCTCCTCGCTCCAGGGCAACGATGCGGTGGCCGTGGCACTGGCCGCGGCGTTTGCCGCCAAGAGCCGCGTGATCGTCGACGCGATCCGCAACGCGGGCGTGCTGTCGCCCGAGGAAACCAATGCGGTGCTCACCGCGTCCGCGCTGATGGGCATGAACAACGTCTGGTACCCGTTCGTGGAAATGACCGACGACCCGGATCTCGCGACGCAACCCGCGGGCCTGCGCATGAATGCGTACGCCACGCACGGCGGCGTGGACAAGCGCCGCTTCGAGATGTACGCGCTGGCCGCGTCCATCGTCGGCAAATGCCATTTCTGCATTAAGTCGCACTACGCGCTGCTCAAGAACGAGCAAGGCATGACGGCGCAGCAACTGCGCGACGTAGGCCGCATTGCCGCCGTGGTTGTGGCAGCCGCCAACGTCATTGCGGCGGAATAAGGTGAAATAAGGTCGCATCGAGGGCTTGCGGCCGGCACACGCCGGCCCGGCATGTGCGACCGGTACTTCCCGAAAGCCCCGCGGCGCAACGCCGGCGGGGCGTGCCCAGCATGTCGCGCGCGTCGGCGCAAGTCTGTTGCTGAGGTGCCAAGTCGGTAATTCACTGACTGCATTTGTGCACCGAAGGGCCTACAATCCAGCAAGGTCACAGCCTTCACCCCTCTGCCATGAGCACCCTTCCTTCGCATACCTCCCCCGCTTTCACTACCGCCTCGCCACCGTGCAGGACTGGGGCGACATTGCCGCCGTGACCCAGCAGGCCTACGGCCAATATGAGCTGGAGATCATGGAGGACTGCCGGGAGTCCTTCCAGCAGGGCATGAAAGCCGTGCTGGCCGCGTCGACTTCGGAAATGGAATGGTGGGTGGCGGAAACCGATCACGGCATCAACGGCGCGGTGCTGTTCTGCCATCCGGGCACCACATTGCAGGCGCTGGACGGCAGCACCATCACGCTCGCCTTGCCGGAAGCCCGGCTGCTGGCGGTCAGCCCCAGGCACGCGGCCTGGGGCTTGGCCGCACGCTGATGCAGGTCTGTATCCAGCGCGCGCGCGATATCGGCGCCGGCGCGCTGCTGGTGCGCACCATGCCGGAAATGAAATCCGCCAATCAGCTCTGCCAGCAGATGGGTTTTGTCAAACGCACCGAAGCCGGTGCGCGCTCGGGCCCGATGGCCCGGCTGATCGACTATATCTACGCGCTCCCGACCGAGAACGCGGCCGGAACCGGAGCGGCCGCCACAAGCTGAGCGCCCGCTGCGCTCAACCCGGCCTCAATCCGGCATCACCCCCGCATCAATCCTGCGGGGAGACGATCGTGCCACGCCAGATCAGCACCACGGCTTGCGCAACGATGCCTTCCTGACGTCCCTCGAAGCCCAGCTTCTCATTGGTCTTGGCCTTGACGTTGCAACTGGCGGCGGGCAAGCCCAGGTCTTCCGCCAGGTTCGCCACCATGGCGCCGATATGCGGCGCCAGCTTCGGCGCCTGCGCGATCACCGTCGCATCCACGTTGCTGATCTCATAGCCTGCCTCGCGCACGCGGCGTGCGGCCTCGCGCAACAGCACACGGCTGTCCGCCCCGGCAAAGCGCGGATCCGTATCGGGGAAGTGGCGGCCGATATCGCCCAGGCCGGCCGCGCCGAACAGTGCATCGGTGATGGCGTGGAGCAGCGCGTCCGCATCGGAGTGGCCCAGCAGGCCGCGGTCATGGGGAATGTCCACGCCGCCCAGGATGAGCTTGCGGCCCGGCACCAGCGCGTGCACGTCGTAGCCTTGGCCGACGCGGATATCGAATGGGGTCATGGGAGCAATACTCCTTCGGATCGGTAATGGGAAATGGATGGGGATAGATGCACGTTGGCATTCAGGGCTGGGCGGCAGGGCCCTCGCCCAGCAGCAGTTCGGCCAGCGCGAAGTCCTCGGGATAGGTCACCTTGAAATTGCGCAGCGAGCCGTTGACCAGGCGCGGATGCAGACCCAGCCGCTCGATCGCGCTGGCCTCGTCGGTCACCACGGCGCCCGCCGCCAGCGCTTCCTGCAGCGCCTGGCGCAATACGCCCAAGCGGAACATCTGCGGCGTCTGCGCCTGCCACAAGCCCTCGCGCGAGACCGTGGCGCCGATGCGCACCACGGCCGCCGGCTGCCCGCCGGGGGCCGCATCGGCGCGCTTGAGCGTATCGGGCACCGGCACCGCCAGGATGCCACCGATAGCCGCGTTGGGGCCGTCTTCGTCTGCGCCGTCGCCCTCCACCGCGCGCACCAGCGCGTGGATCATGGCGGGCGTCAAGCCCGGGCGGGCCGCATCATGCACCAGCACCCAGTCGCGGTCCGTGGCGCCGAGTTGCGCCAGGTGATGCAGGCCAGCCAGCACCGAGGCATGGCGCGTATCGCCGCCCACGAAGGCGGTGTCGAAACGCAGGCCGGCAAACGCCGCCGCGCCGAAGCGGGACTCCAGCGGCATATCGTCGGGCGCCAGCACCAGCGCGGTGGCGCTGATGGCATCGCAGGCGGCAAAAGCGGCGAGCGCGTACCAGATCATCGGCCGGCCGGCCACGGTCTGGTATTGCTTGGGCAGGCTGCCGCCCGCACGGCTGCCGGTACCGGCACAGGGAATCAAGGCAAATCGGCGAGCAGACACGGATAGCGTGAGGAGCAAGGTGAGCGCCATGCCAAGAGCACGGCGCAAGGCTTCAAGGCCCCCGCCATGGGCAGGGGAACGGGAAGCGCGGTATTGAAAACGCGGATTCGGAGCGCATTCTATAATACGGCCTTCGCTCGCGGACATGCGGGCGTCGATCAGCGCGAGCGCCCGCCGGGCGTCGCATGCTTCGCCCACACCCCGCCCGCAATGCCGGCGGGGTGTCGCTGTTGCATGGCCGCGCTCTTTTGCCCCGCAATGCCTGAAAGCCGTCAACAAGCCAGCCCGTACCCGATGCCTGAAGCCAACCGTCCCGCCCCCTTCGCCAACCTCCCCTTGGTCAAGGCCGGCCAGCGCTATACCGTGTCCGGCCTGCCGGGCTCCGCCGACGCCTTGGCGCTGGCCGCCTACGCCAGCCAGCACAGGGAGCGCGTGCCGATGCTGGCGGTGGTGTGCGCCAATGCGGTCGACGCGCAGCGGCTGGCCGAGGAAATCCCCTGGTTCGCGCCAAACCTGCGGGTGCGCCTGCTGCCCGACTGGGAAACCCTGCCCTACGACAGCTTCTCGCCGCACCAGGACCTGGTCTCGGAGCGGCTCGCCACGCTGCACGACATCCAGGGCGGCCAGTGCGACATCATGCTGGTGCCGGCGCAGACCGCGCTCTACCGGCTGGCGCCGCCCGCCTTCCTGGCGGCCTACACCTTCTTCTTCAAGCAGGGCGAGAAGCTGGACGAAGCCGCGCTCAAGGCGCAGTTCACGCTGGCCGGCTACGAGCATGTCAGCGCCGTGATGCGGCCAGGCGAGTACAGCGTGCGTGGCGGGCTGATCGACCTGTTCCCGATGGGCTCGCCGCTGCCGTACCGGATCGACCTGTTCGGCGAAGAGATCGAAACCATCCGCGCGTTCGATCCCGATACGCAGCGCAGCCTGTACCCCGTGAAGGAAGTGCGCTTGCTGCCGGGCCGCGAGTTCCCGCTCGACGAAGGCGCGCGCACCGCGTTTCGTGGTCGCTGGCGCGAACTGTTCGAAGGCGATCCGAGCAAATCGACGATCTACAAGGACATTGGCAATGGCGTGCCGTCGGCCGGCATCGAGTACTACCTGCCGCTGTTCTTTGAGAGCTCGGCAACCGTCTTCGATTACCTGCCCGCCAACAGCCAGCTCGCCTTTGACGGCGATGTGCCAGAGGCCATCCGCCGCTTCTGGGCCGACACCACGCAGCGCTACAACTTCATGCGCCATGACCGCGAGCGGCCGCTGCTGCCGCCCGCCGCGCTGTTCCTGTCGGAAGAGCAGTTCTTTGCCGGCGCCAAGCCGCTCGCGCGGCTGGTGCTGCAGGCCACCGCTACCGGCGACACCGTGCCGCTGGCCGAGTCGCTGCCCGATGTCTCGGTCAACCGGCGCGCGGAAGATCCGCTGGTCAACCTGGAAGCCTTGCTGCTGAAAAAGACCGGCGCGTGCTGATGTGCGCGGACTCCGCCGGCCGGCGCGAGACCCTGCTGCAACTGTTCGGCGAGAGCGGGCTGCGCCCGCAGCCGATCGATGATTTCGCCGCCTTCCTGGCGGGCGAGTCGCATTTCTCCATCGCGGTGGCGCCGCTGCAAAGCGGCTTCGCGCTGCCCGCGGTGGACGGCGGCCAGCCGCTGGACTTTGTCACCGAGGCCGAGCTGTATGCCGGCACCGCGCGCCGCACCGGCCGGCGCAAGCAGGAGCAGGCCAGCGCCGTCGACTCGATGGTGCGCGACCTGGCCGAGCTCAAGATCGGTGATCCGGTGGTGCACAGCGAGCACGGCATCGGCCGCTACCAAGGCCTGGTCTCGCTGGACCTGGGCCAGGGCGAGGAGGAGTTCCTGCACCTGGACTATGAGAAAGGCAGCAAGCTCTACGTGCCGGTGCACCAGTTGCACGTGATCTCGCGCTACTCCGGCGCCGACCCGGACACCGCGCCGCTGCACCAGCTCGGCTCCGGCCAGTGGGACCGCGCCAAGCGCAAAGCCGCACAGCAGATCCGCGACACCGCCGCCGAACTGCTCAACCTGTACGCGCGCCGTGCCTTGCGCCAGGGCCATGCCTTCGAGCTCACGCCCAAGGACTACGAGAAGTTTGCCGAGAGCTTCGGCTTCGAGGAAACGCCGGACCAGGCCGCGGCCATTGCCGCGGTGATCGCCGACATGACCTCGGGCAAGCCGATGGACCGCCTGGTGTGCGGCGACGTGGGCTTCGGCAAGACCGAGGTCGCGCTGCGCGCTGCCTTCGTGGCCGTGATGGGCGGCAAGCAGGTGGCCATCCTGGCGCCCACCACGCTGCTGGCCGAGCAGCATTTCCAGAATCTATCCGACCGCTTCGCCGAATGGCCGGTGCGCATCGTGGAGCTGTCGCGCTTCAAGACCAAGAAGGAGATCGACGGCGCCATCAAGCAGATCAACGACGGCACCGCCGACATCGTGATCGGCACCCACAAGATGCTGTCGGACGACGTCAAGTTCCAGCGCCTCGGGCTGGTCGTCATCGATGAGGAACACCGCTTTGGCGTGCGCCAGAAGGAAATGCTGAAGACCTTGCGCGCCGAGGTCGACGTGCTCACGCTGACCGCCACGCCGATTCCCCGCACGCTGGGCATGGCGCTCGAAGGCCTGCGCGACTTCTCGGTGATCGCTACCGCGCCGCAAAAGCGCCTGGCCATCAAGACCTTCGTGCGGCGCGAGGAAGACGGCGTGGTGCGCGAGGCCATCCTGCGCGAGCTCAAGCGCGGCGGGCAGGTCTACTTCCTGCACAACGAGGTCGACACCATCGAGAACAAGCGCGCCAAGCTCGCCGAGCTGGTGCCGGAGGCGCGCATCGCGGTGGCGCACGGACAGATGCACGAGCGCGAGCTGGAGCGCGTGATGCGCGACTTCGTGGCGCGGCGCGACAACATCCTGCTGTGCACCACCATCATCGAGACCGGCATCGACGTGCCGACCGCCAACACCATCCTGATCCACCGCTCCGACAAGTTCGGGCTGGCGCAGCTGCACCAGCTGCGCGGGCGCGTCGGGCGCTCGCACCACCAAGCCTATGCCTACATGCTGGTGCACGACGTGGAAGGCCTGAGCAAGCTCGCGCAGCGCCGGCTCGAAGCCATCCAGCAAATGGAGGAACTGGGCTCGGGCTTCTACCTGGCCATGCACGACCTGGAAATCCGCGGCGCGGGCGAAGTGCTCGGCGACAAGCAATCGGGCGAGATCCATGAGATCGGCTTCCAGCTCTACTCCGACATGCTCAACGCCGCCGTCAAGTCGCTCAAGGCCGGCAAGGAGCCCGACCTGATGGCGCCGCTGGCCGTGACCACGGAAATCAACCTGGGCACTCCGGCCCTGCTGCCCAGCGACTATTGCACCGACGTGCACGAGCGGCTCTCACTGTACAAACGCCTGGCCAATTGTGAAACCGCAGACCGCGTGGACGATATCCAGGAAGAGCTGATCGACCGCTTCGGCCGCTTGCCGCCGCAGGCGCAAGCGTTGATCGAAACGCACCGCCTGCGCATTGCCGCGGTGCCCCTGGGCGTGCGCAAGATCGACGCCAACGACGCGGCCATCAGCATGCAGTTCCTGCCCAACCCGCCGATCGACGCGATGAAGATCATCGAGCTGGTGCAGAAGAATCGCCATATCAAGCTGGCCGGCCAGGACAAGCTGCGCATCGAGGCCAAGATGCCGGATGTGGCGGTGCGCGCGCAGACCATCAAGCACACCCTGCGCCAACTGGCCTGATCCTTGCGCAACGGATCCCGTTCGCGGCGCGCCGCCGCCGCGGCGGGCCCCGATGGTGCACCGTGCATGGACCCGCGGGCCGGCACGGTGTAGCATCATTTACTTAACACGTTACCAAAAGCCAAAGGCCCCAAGCCATGCAAGCCGATACCCTCAGCAAGCCTGCCGATGCCGCAACCCGCGGCAGCGCGCTCGACTGGACCCAGCGCCTGGTCAGCTACGACACCACCAGCCGCCACTCCAACCTCGGCCTGATCGAAGCGGTGCGCGATCATTTCCTGGCCAAGGGCCTGCGCCCCCACCTGAGCTACAACCCGCAGGGCGACAAGGCCAACCTGTTCGTCACCGTGCCCGCCGCCGACGGCAGCACCGATGGCGGCATCGTGCTGTCGGGCCACACCGATGTGGTGCCGGTGGATGGCCAGAACTGGACCACCGACCCGTTCAAGCCGGTGATCCGCGATGGCCGCCTGTATGGGCGCGGCACCTGCGACATGAAGGGCTTTATCGGCACCAGCCTGGCGCTGCTGCCCACGCTGCTTGAGGCCAAGCTGCGCGAGCCGGTGCACTATGCGCTGTCCTTCGATGAAGAGATCGGCTGCATGGGCGCCCCTACCTGCTGGCGGAGCTGCGCGAGCGCGGCGTGACCCCGGCCGGCTGCATCGTCGGCGAGCCCACCAGCATGCGCGTGATCGTGGCGCACAAGGGCATCAATGCCTACCGCTGCTGCGTCAAGGGCCAGGCCGCGCATTCCTCGCTCACGCCCAAGGGCGTCAACGCCATCGAATACGCCGCCCGCCTGATCTGCCATATCCGCGACATCGCCGACGAGTTCAAGGCCAACGGGCCCTACGACCGCGACTTCGACGTGCCCTTCACCACGGCCCAGACCGGCACCATCCACGGCGGCATCGCGCTCAACACCATCCCGGCGCTGTGCGAGTTCGTGTTCGAATTCCGCAACCTGCCGGGTGTCGATCCGGATGCCATCTTCGCCCGCATCCAGGGCTACGCCAACGACGTGCTGCTGCCGAAGATGCGCGCCGAGCATGCCGACGCGGGCCTGACCATCAACAAGATCGCCGCCGCGCCCTCGCTCGACGTGGCAGAGCAGGCCGCCATCACGCAACTGGTGCGCGCGCTGACCGCCGACCGCGACGTCAACAAGGTCGCCTACGGCACCGAGGCCGGCCTGTTCCAGCGCGCCGGCATCCCGGCCGTGGTGTGCGGCCCCGGCGATATCGAGCAGGCCCACAAGCCCGACGAGTACGTCGCGCTCGACCAGCTCGCCGCCTGCGAGGCCTTCCTGCACAAGGTGGTCGACAGCCTGCGCGCGAACTAAGCCGTTTTCCGTTGTAGCCGGGCCGCCGCCAAGGCGGGCCGGCCGTTGCGTCATGTCCAAAAATAACAGGGAGACACCATGACAGCAGTATCGGCAAGCGGTACCAGCAACAGCGGCGCGGCGGAATCGGCGGCGCCCGCCACGCGCCACCCCTGGCGCGCGGTGATCTCGGCCTCGATCGGCAATGCCTTGGAGTGGTTCGACCTGGTCGTCTACGGCTTTTTCGCCGTCACCATCTCCGCGCTGTTCTTTCCCAACCACGATGCGAACACCTCGTTGCTGCTGACGCTCGGCACCTTCGGCGTGTCGTTCTTCATGCGCCCGCTGGGCGCCATCGTGATCGGCGTCTATGCCGACCGCAAGGGACGGCGCGCCGCGCTGACGCTCTCCATCCTGCTGATGATGGTGGGCACGCTGATCATTGCGCTGCTGCCCACCTATGCCGCGATCGGCGTCATGGCGCCCATCGGCATCGTGCTGGCGCGCATGATCCAGGGCTTCTCGGCAGGCGGCGAATTCGGCAGCGCCACCGCCTTTCTCGCCGAGCATGCGCCCAACCGCCGCGGCTTTTACTCCAGCTTCCAGGTTGCCAGCCAGGGCCTGACCACCCTGCTTGCCGCGGGCTTTGGCGCGGTGCTCACCACCACGCTCACGCCCGAGCAGATGCAATCCTGGGGCTGGCGCGTGCCCTTCCTGTTCGGCCTGCTGATCGGCCCGGTGGCCTACTACATCCGCCGCCACGTCGACGAAACGCCCGAGTTCCTCCAGGCCGAGACCACCGAGACGCCGCTGCGCGACACGCTCAGCCATCAGAAGGTGCGCCTGCTGCTGGCCATGGGCGTGGTGATCGTGGCCACGGTGTCGACGTACCTGGTGCTGTACATGCCCACCTATGCGGTCAAGCAGCTCGGCCTGCCGCCCTCGGCGGCGTTCGCCGCCACGCTGGCCACGGGCGTGGTGCAGATGCTGTTCGCCCCGCTGGTCGGGCACTGGTCCGATCGCTATGGCCGCATCCCGCCCATGCGCCTTGCGGCGCTGCTGTTGCTGGTGTCGATCTGGCCGCTGTTCTGGCTGCTCAGCCACTACCCCGGCTTCGGCGTGATGCTGGCGGTGCAGGTGGTGCTGGGGCTGATGATGACGCTGTACTTTGGCGCGCTGCCGGCGCTAGCGTCGGAGATCTTCCCGGTCAAGACGCGCACCACGGGCCTCTCGCTCTCGTACAACATCGCGGTGACGCTGTTTGGCGGCTTCGCGCCGTTCATCCTGACCTGGCTGATCGGCGCCACCGGCAGCAAGCTGGCGCCGAGCTTCTACCTGATGGCGTGCGCGGTGATCAGCCTGGTGGCGCTGGGCCAGACACGAGCCCGGCTCGGCATCCGCTGAGGGCCAGGCGCAACCCAGCTTCCAACACGAAGAAAAACCAAGAGGAGAGTCTTTATGGCAGCACCCAAAGCCCATCGTTTCCATGCTTGCCCCCCGTCCGCCTTGCGTGCCGGCGTGTCCGCGCTCGCGCTGGCCGCCGGCCTGCTGTGCCTGGCACCCGCCGCCGCGCGGGCACAAGCCGCCGGCAGCGAAAGCCTGCAGGCGCAGATCGATACCCGCGCCAAGGCCGTGGAGGCGCAGCTGATCGCCTGGCGCCGCGACATCCACCAGCATCCCGAACTAGGCAACTACGAGGTCCGCACCTCCAAGCTGGTGGCGGACCACCTGCGCAAGCTCGGCATGGAAGTAAAGACGGGGGTCGCCAAGACCGGCGTGGTGGGCGTGCTCAAGGGCGGCAAGCCGGGCCCGGTGGTGGCGCTGCGCGCCGATATGGATGCCTTGCCGGTCAAGGAGCGCGTGGACGTGCCCTTCGCCTCCAAGGCCCGCGGCCAGTACCTGGGCAAGGAAGTGGACGTGATGCACGCCTGCGGGCATGACACCCATGTCGCCATCCTGATGGCCACGGCCGAGGTGCTGGCCGGCATGAAGGACCAGCTGCCCGGCACGGTCAAGTTCATCTTCCAGCCGGCCGAGGAAAGCCCGGCGGACTTCGAGCCCAACGGCAGCAATATGTGGGGCGCCAAGCAGATGGTGGCCGAGGGCGTGCTGGACAATCCCAAGGTGGATGCCATCTTCGGCCTGCACGTGAGCAGCGGCATCGAGTCGGGCAAGCTGGCCTGGCGCAGCGGCCCGTCGATGGCCGCCGCCGACCAGTTCTGGATCGACGTCAAAGGCCGCCAGACCCACGGTGCGCGCCCCTGGGGCGGCATCGACCCGATCGTGGTGGCCTCGCAGATCGTCATGGGCCTGCAGACCATCCAGAGCCGCCAGGTCAACGCCATGCTGGAGCCGTCGGTGATCACGGTCGGCACCATCCACGGCGGAAACCGCATGAACATCGTGCCGGAGAAGGTCGAGATGATGGGCACGGTGCGCACCTACGACGAAGGCATGAAGAAGGACATCCACGCCCGCATGAAGCGCACCACCGAGGCCATCGCCAGCAGCGCCGGCGCCGAGGCCACCTTCAAGGTGGTGGAACTCTACAACGCCACCGTCAACCAGCCCGCGCTGACCGACAAGATGGCCCCCACCCTCAAGCGCGTGGCCGGCGACGGCAACTGGATGATCGCGCCCAAGGCCACCGCCTCGGAGGACTTCTCCTTCTACCAGGAGAACGTGCCGGGCCTGTTCTTCAATCTTGGCGTCACGCCCAAGGGCACGGACGTAAACAAGGCGCCGTCCAATCACTCGCCGGAGTTCTACGTGGATGAGCCGGCGCTGGTGAATGGGGTTAGGGCGTTGGCTGGTTTGACGGTCGACTATATGACCATGGCACAGCGATAAGCGTGATTGCCGGGCAGATGATGGTCGGGTTGATCTCGTCTGCCCGAGAGGCTGTTATGGGGCACGACCGGTTCCGGCTTCCAGGTCCGGCCGCAGCCGTCACGTAACGGAGATGGCAAAAGATCGATCGACAAGTTGGTATGGTTCTTCAGACTTCTGTGTGGGTCGCCGGGTGAAGTCCGGCGCAGGGGTAGCAAGAGCGCTCGCGTGCAATCTCGCGCAGGTGTAGCTCCCCTCTCCCGCGCAGCGGGAGAGGGGTTGGGGGAGAGGGCGGGCATCCGCAAGAGCGAGGCGCTTCACCTTGAGCTAGCGCCCACCCTCTCCCTCGGCCCCTCTCCCATTTCATGGGAGAGGGGAGCAAACCAGCGCATTGCATCGTGTCGCTCTCGCTCGGATGGAGGACCCACACGAAAGTCTGATGAACCGTTGATATTGGCCTGGATCGCATCCATGCAAAGTCGGCAAACCACTAGGCCAACAACTTCATGGCGGCATCGACGAGGTCGCCCCTCAGATCAGCCGGTTCTGCCATGAGGCCGCTGACGTACGCGCCGTTGATGAGCAGCGTTATCTGAAATGCAGTTCGGTCGGGATCACTGGCGCCAAGCCTGGCCACTATGGTCGCGAGCCTCGCCCGCATTTCCTCCTTGTTGCCCCGGGCGACGACCCGGCCAGGATGGTTGTCGTCGGGAAACTCCGTCGCCAGGTTGAGGAACGGACAGCCCCGAAAGGCGGGGAGTCCGATCCGCTCTGCGATCCCGGATAGCAGCGCCTCCAGCAAAGCGCGCGGGTCATCAGCGTGCTGCTCTTCAATGCGATCCCACCGCGCCCAGAACAACCGATCCTGTTCGGCAGCGAAGGCGGCGATCAAAGCGTCCTTGGATTCAAACAGGCGATAGAGGCTCGTCTTCGACACCCCGGATCGCTCGACGACCGTGTCGACCCCGATGGCGCGAATGCCCTCGCGGTAAAACAATTCGCTTGCCGTCGCGAGGATGCGCTCGCGCGCGCTCGCTTCGCCCTTTGGCGGGGCTCCCCGCCGGGGCCGGGTTCCTGCCGTCATATCCGCATGCTCCACTCGTTCCGCACTCGTTCCGATTTCCCGCTTGACAAAGTAACAGACCTGTTCCTAATATCAAAGTAACGTACAGGTCCGTAACTTTACAGGAAGATGACGATGCGTGCGATCGAGGCGGAGACTTTCTCGGGCTGTCCCAGGACATCGTCAATGTCGAAGGCGGCGCCATCGCCCGTGGCCACCCGATCGGGGCAACAGAGGCCGTGCTCACCACCCGCCTCATTCATTCGATGCGCCGTGATGGTTTCGAACGGGGCATCGTCACCTTGTGCATCGGCGTCAGTGAAGACATCCCGCTCGCGCTCGAAACCATTGCGTAAAGCTGGGACTGAATCATGAATCAGTTGAGCGAGCGCTATCTAGAAGATTTTGCAGTGGGGCAGACGTTCGGTTCAGGGCGGCTGCGCATCGACAAGGAGCGGGTCCTCGCGTTCGCTGCCGAATTCGATCCACAGCCCTTCCACCTCGATGAGGCGGCGGCGCGCCGCTCGATTTTCGGTGGACTGGCTGCCAGCGGCTGGCACACCGCTGCCGTGACGATGCGGTTGATGATTGAGACCGAACTCAAGCCGGCTGGCGGCTTCGTCGGCGCTGGCCTCGACGAGTGCCGCTGGCCCCGGCCAGTGCGCCCCGGTGACGAGTTGCGCGTCGAGTGCGAGGTGATCGAGGTGCGACCGTCAAAGTCGCGTCCAGAGCAGGGTCTGATCAAGCTCCGAACGACCACCCTGAACCAGGACGACGAGGCCGTGCTGGTGCATGTCGTGAACATGGTCGTGCTGCGCCGGAAACAACATTCGTGTTGATACCGCAAAGCGGGATTGCCGGAGAAGAATGCTCATGATGGAAATTACACGCACCGAAAGGATTTCGAGCGCGTTAGCCGCCTTCGTCGCGAGGGGTGGCGCCGAGCGCGGGCATGTCGCCGCGCTATGTCGGCTCTTTGCCGCAGCAGGCGAGCACCGGGACATCATCCAGGGCGAGGTCACGCAGGAAACGTCGATCAAATACTGCCTTCATATCCGCATGCTCCACATTCGAAACCAGCTCTTGGTGTTCGCGGCAACGAATTCGACCGTGTCGCCACAAGCAACAACCGCCTTGGGATAGAGGTGAATATGTGCATCGGTTTCATCGGCTTAGGTGTCATGGGGCAGCCAATGGCGCTCAATCTGGCCCGCGCAGGCACGCAACTCATTGTCTGGAATCGCTCCGCTGACAAGAGCGAGTCTTTGCGAGCGGCGGGCGCAACCGTCGTGACGAACCCTGACGAGATATTTAAACGCACCCGCGTAGTATTCCTGATGCTGACCGACGGCGACGCAATCGACGCCGTCCTCGCCCGCGGCACGCCGCAGTTCAGCGCGAACATTGTGCACCACACGATCGTCCACATGGGGACCACCTCGCCCGACTACTCGCGCGGACTCGAAGCCGACATTCGCAACGCCGGTGGCAGCTACGTGGAAGCGCCCGTCTCGGGCTCGCGCAAGCCCGCCGAGGCGGGCCACCTCGTGGCGATGCTAGCGGGTGAAGACGCGGCCGTCGAAAGCGTCCGCTCCTTGCTCGAGCCAATGTGCCATCAGACGATGGTGTGCGGCCCGGTTCCGAGCGGGCTCCTCATGAAGCTTGCGGTGAACCTGTTTCTGATCACCACGGTCGCCGGCCTTGCGGAAGCGGCTCATTTTGCCGAGCGACATGGTCTGGACATGCAGCAGTTCCGCGCCATCGTGGACGCCGGTCAGATGGCGAGCGGCATCTCACGCGTGAAAATTCTTAAGCTGGTGATGCGTGACTTCGATGTCCAGGGGTCGATCACCAATGTGCTGAAGGACAATCGATTGATTGTGGAAGCGGCCAGAGAAGCCGGGGTCGCGTCGCCGCTACTGGATGTCTGCTATGCGCTATTCGGTGAGACGCTGGCGCTGGGGCACGGCCAGTCCGACATGGCGGCCGTCGTCCACGCACTCGAGGCAAGAACCGAATCCGGCAAATGATCGCGTTCGCGTTCCTGAGCCTGCGCATATTTGCCGTGACAGGGCTAGGCTGGGCGGCAGTGCGCCTAAGCCTGATACGCGAGGAGGCATGGTGCGTTCTCTTTCAACTTTGCGCTGCCAGCGCTCGGCACTGGGTGTCACGTTGACGGTTTTAGAACACAGCAGTCGATAGCGCATGCCACTTGCTCAGAAAGAGGTTTTAAATGCAAGTCGTCAGATCTAAGCCAACAACTTCATGGCGGCATCGACGAGGTCGCCCCTCAGATCAGCCGGTTCTGCCATCAGGCCGCTGACGTACGCGCCGTTGATGAGCAGCGTTATCTGAAATGCAGTTCGGCCGGGATCACTGGCGCCAAGCCTGGCCACTATGGTCGCGAGCCTCGCCCGCATTTCCTCCTTGTTGCCCCGGGCGACGACCTGGCCAGGATGGTTGTCGTCGGGAAACTCCGTCGCCAGGTTGAGGAACGGACAGCCCCGAAAGGCGGGGAGTCCGATCCGCTCTGCGATCCCGGATAGCAGCGCCTCCAGCAAAGCGCGCGGGTCATCAGCGTGCTGCTCTTCAATGCGATCCCACCGCACCCGGAACAACCGATCCTGTTCGGCTGCGAAGGCGGCGATCAAAGCGTCCTTGGATTCAAACAGGCGATAGAGGCTCGTCTTCGACACCCCGGATCGCTCGACAACCGTGTCGACCCCGATGGCGCGGATGCCCTCGCGGTAAAACAATTCACTTGCCGTCGCGAGGATGCGCTCGCGCGCGCTCACTTCGCCCTTTGGCGGGGCTCCCCGCCGGGGCCGGGTTCCTGCCGTCATATCCGCATGCTCCACTCGTTCCGCACTCGTTCCGATTTCCCGCTTGACAAAGTAACAGACCTGTACCTAACATTAAAGTAACGTACAGGTCCGTAACTTTACAGGAAGATGACGATGCGTGCGATTGAGGCGGAGACATTCTCGGGCTATGGCGGCTTGCGGCAGATCGAATTGCCCAGGCCGCAACCGGCAAAAGACAGGGTACTGGTTCGCGTCACGGCCGCCGGCGTGACGCCGCTCGATCATACGATCCTGTCGGGTGGGCACCCCCGGGCCAAGGCGCCGCTGGTGCTCGGCAATGAGGGCGCTGGTGTCATCGAGGATGCCGGCGACTCCGGTCTCGCGGTGGGAAGCCGCGTGATGTTCACCGGGCCTTACGGCGTTCGTGAACATGGCGCGTGGCAAGAATGGCTGCTGGTGCGCCCCGAAGATCTGGCGCTCGTGCCCGACGTGATCGACGACGTAGTCGCGGCCAGCCTTCCAGTGGCCTATCTGACGGCGCAGATCACATTGACGCTGGCCGAATTCAAGCCCGGCATGACGGTGCTGGCTCCGGCAATCGGCGGGTCGGTCGGCAACGCAACCTATCAGCTCGCGCGGGCGCAGGGCGCCGGCAAGGTGATTTCGACGGCCGGCAGCGCGGCGAAAGCCGCTCGCGCACGCGAGCTTGGCTTCGAAGACGTGATTGACCTCAGCACGGAAGCTCTCACCGACGGTGTTCGCCGGATAACGGCCGGCAGCGGTGTCGATATCGTCATCGAGAGCATCGGCGGCACCGTGACCAGTGAGGCGTTGAGCAGCCTTGGTCTCGGCGGTGTCCTGATCACGCTGGGCTATTCCGCCGGACGAAAGACCACGATCGATGTGACGGACCTGATCTGGAAACGCGCGCGGATGGCCGGCTTCTCTTTGTTTGCCCAATCACCGACCGCGATTGCCACCGCGTGGCGGGACATCATCCCGCTGATCGTCAGCGGATCAGTCAAGCCCATCGTCGAGCGGGTTTATCCGCTTGGCGAGGCGGGCGAAGCCTTGCGCCATCTGATTGAGGATCGGCCCTTTGGCAAAGTCGTCCTGGCGGAATGATCGACATGGCAACCCCATCGTGCACTGACATGATCAACGCTGATGAATGGCCCGGCCGGGAGAAAACGCACATCGATGGCGGCCCGATCAGGATCGCCGTCCTGGACGATTACCAGCACGCCGCTCTCTCGCTTGCCGACTGGTCATCGCTGAAGCGGTGGGCGAGCATCACTATCTTCCATGACCATCTGGCGGAAGCGGATGCGATCGTCGCAAGACTGAAGCCATTTGCCGTCGTGTGCGTGATGCGGGAGAGAACGCCGCTCACGCGCGACATTTTGGAACGCCTGCCGGGCCTCAAGCTGATCGCGTCGACGGCCCCTCGCAATGCCTCGATTGATACCGATACCGCCGTTCGGCAAGGGATCAAGGTCGTTCACACGGGTTATACATCCACCCCCACCGTCGAACTGACATGGGCCCTCATTCTTGGTAGCGCCCGCCACATTGCAAGCGAAGGCGGGTCCTTGAGACGAGGAGGTTGGCAGCAGTCCGTTGGCGACGATCTGTCGGGAAGGACACTCGCCGTCCTGGGGCTTGGCAATGTCGGTCGAGACGTCGCCAGGATCGGCGTGGCATTCGGAATGAATGTAATCGCCTGGAGCGAAAACCTCACCCCGGAGCGCGTTATTGCGGCCGGTGCAGAGTTCGTGTCGAAGGAAACATTGTTCAAGCAGGCCGATTTCTTGAGCGTCCACCTTGTCCTGAGCCAAAGAACAAGGGGCTTGGTCGGAGCCGAGGAACTGTCCCTGATGAAACCGACGGCCCGTTTGATCAATACCTCCCGCGGTCAGATTGTCACTGAGACCGACTTGGTTGAAGCACTTCATGCCCGGAAAATCGCGGGCGCGGCGATCGACGTGTTCGATCAGGAGCCGCTCCCGCCGAACCATCCTTTCCGGACGATGACCAACGTGCTTGCGACGCCGCACATCGGCTACGTATCGCGGGGGCTTTACGAAACCTTCTACCGGGACACAGTCGCCAATATCCGGCGCTGGCTCGAAGAGTCTCCAACGGGATGAACGCTTCGACGGTTTCGCCGTCCGGGCTTGTTCCGATGGAATTAACGTTGAATCACCCAAATTAGCAACATGACGTAAGGGCCAGTGATGATCATTCGCAAAGACATTGAGCTTCCAGTCGAGGGCGGCATCTACCTTCGCGGTTGTCTTTCCATGCCAGAAGGAAACCATGAACAGTCGCCGTCCATTTTTATGGCCCCACGCCGATGCGGCGCACTGCGCTCGTCCAAGGCAAGCAGGAGGAAGACGTCATGTTGAGCTGGCAGGTGGGCGCGGTGAAGATCACCTGCGTGGTCGAGATGCTGATGCCCCTCCCCTACGATCCGGAGGGCTTTTTCCTGCGGGACGCGACGCCGGAGGCGCTGAAGGCCAGCCCCTGGCTCTATCCGCACTTCGCCAACGAGGATGGTTCGCTCAACGTGTCCATCCACGCCCTGCTAGTGGAGGCGCCGGGGCTGAGGCTGATGGTCGACACCTGCATCGGCAACGACAAGCCGCGCCATCTGGTGGGCGGAAACCCGCTGGCGACGGCGTTCCTGCAACACCTGGCGGATGCGGGCTGGAGCCGCGACAGTGTCGACGCTGTGGTCTGCACCCACCTGCACGTGGACCATGTGGGCTGGAACACCATGTTGGTGGACGGCAAGTGGGTCCCGACCTTCCCCAAGGCCCGGTACCTGATCGGCAAGCGCGAATTCGAGCATTGGAGCAACGAGGGCGACGAGGAGCAGCAGGCGATCATGGGAGACAGCGTGCGGCCAATCTTCGACGCCGGCTTGACCGAACTGGTGGAGATGGACCACCGCGTCTCTCCTGAGGTCCGCCTGAGGCCAACCCCGGCCACACGCCGGGCCATGTCAGCGTGGTGATCGAATCGGAAGGGCAGCGCGCGGTGATCACCGGCGACATAACCCACCATCCCTGCCAAATGGCGCACCCCGAGTGGACGACGAGCCTCGACAGCGACACCCAGGCTGCGACGGCCACCCGCGTGAAGATGTTCGCCGAATGGGCCGACCAGCCAATCCTGGTCATCGGCACCCACTATGCCGCGCCGACAGCTGGACATGTGAAGCGCGACGGGGCGGCGTTCCGGTTCGAGGTCTAGCCGCCGGACGGCCAAGGAGATGATCGACTGGCTGGCCGGCGTTGGTCGGTACGCGCAAACCATCCTCGAATGCAGCGGAGCATGGGCGCTTGGCTATTTTTTGGCAGCTGAGCGCCAGCCCAGAGGCGCTGCCAATCGGAATTAGCAATCAACGGAGTCATCGCTATGTGTAAGTTGCAGGAAAGGTGGCCGTCATCACCGGCGGCTCGTCGGGGATAGGCTTCGCCGCCGCTAAGCTCTTCGTCGCCGAGGGCGCCTACGTCTTCATCACCGGCCGTCGCCAGGAGGAGCTCGACGAAGCCGTAAGGGCCATCGGGGACAATGTGAGCGGCATCCAGGGAGACGTCGCCAAGTTGGCTGATCTTGATCGTCTCTATGAAAGCGTCAACGCGACAGGGCGAAGAATCGACATCGTCTTCGCCAACGCCGGCATCGCTGAGTTCGCCGCCTTGGGCGATATCACCGAAGCGCATTTCGACAAACTGTTCAGTACCAACGTGAAGGGAGTGCTCTTCACCGTCCAAAAGGCCCTGCCGCTCTTGAATGACGGCGGGTCGATCATTCTCACGGGCTCCATCGCGAGCGCCAAAGGGACGCCTGCCTTCTGGGTATACGGCGCGACCAAGGCGGCCATCCGCAATTTCGTGCGAGGGTGGACCGTGGAGCTGAAGGACCGTCGCATCCGTTCAAACGTCCTTAGCCCGGGTCCGATTGATACCCCGATCATTGGTCAGCAACCTCAGGACGCTATTGCGAAGATTTTATCTACCATCCCGATGGGACGGATGGGGGAAGCCGACGAGGTTGCCAAAGCTGCCCTGTTTCTCGCATCGGAAGACTCCAGTTTCGTCACGGGCATCGAACTCTTCGTGGATGGCGGCAGAGCGCAGATCTGATCGTCGATCAAGGGAATAGGATTGGCCGCAACGTTTTACGTCGGACGAACCTCGCAGCCCGGCCAGGCTCCGTTGAAATCGATGATCGCGCCGGTGAGGAAGTGGGCCTGTGTGGTCGCGAGGAACCGTATTACCTCGCCGATTTCGTCAGGGCGACCTAATCGCTGGGCCGGCACGGTTGTCTCGACGTACGCGCGGCCGACCGGGTCATCAATGAACCTGGCGCGGGGATAGTATGCTTCGCTGTAGAGAAAATTCGGGGCGATCGCGTTGACGGCAATCTGGTGGCGAGCAAGTTCGACCGCGAGGGATCGCACCATGGCGTTCGCCGCCGCTCTCGCCGAGTCGGGAATTGCGCCACCAGGAATTGGGGAGTGCGTGCGGCATGAAGTGATCACGATGACATTGCCCCGTCCTTGCGCCTTCAGATGGGGAATCGCGGCCTGCAACATGGCGAATGGCTCAACGACGAGTACCTCGAGCGTATTACGCAGGTCCTCGAGCGAGGCTTTCTCCGACGCGGTCTGAACGGCGGGATAGTGGTCGTTGCTGACGATTGCGTCGAGCCTGCCGGTAACATTCATGGCGGCGCCCGGCAATCCGGCTGGACTTTCGGCGCGAACATATTCCGCGTGTGGATGCAACTGCAGGAACTCTTCGAGAACGGCCTGATCGCTGAATTGCCGGTCGTGAACGAGGACTCGAAATCCGGCTTCGCCAAGCGCATCCACTGCCGGCGGCCCCGCGTAGCCGGTAGAGTTTGTGACGAGTGCTGTAGGCATAGAACTCGAGGACATCGGCGTCTCCCAAGGGGTGGCAAGCCAACTCAAGGCGCGACGGGCAGGTCGCGCCCGACCTTCATCAATGAACGGCGATCAGGCCGAAAGTTCAGGCCTGGATCGCTCCCGTTTTTTCAGTGCAGCGATGTCGCGCACGGCGCGGACAGAGAATCCAAGTTTTTCGTACACGCTAGCGGCGCCGCTGTTCCCGTCCTTGACGTGAAGAAAAGCCGTCTCGCCGCGTTCGACGATCTGCCTCGCGAGCGAAGCGACAAGGACATTGGCATAACCTTTACCCCGATGGTCCGGGTGCGTGCAGACGCCGCTGACTTCCGTGAACCCGTCAAGGCGAACGCGTTCGCCGGCCATCGCAATGAGGGAGGCGTTCCCGTCGAAGATGCCGAGATAGCGCCCGATTGTCACCGTGCGCTTCTCCATCGGTCCGGGCTCCGTCAAGCCTGCCAGGGTCACCATCGCAGCGCCATCGGACAGATGGAGCTCCCTCATCATAGGCGCCGTCGTACCGCTGATCGGTGCGCGGAAACTCCTCTGCGTGCAGATCATCTGCAAAAATGGATCGCGCCACTGGGTTTCCCAGCCGTCCGGCACCGACTCGCTCCTGGCGCCGAACAGACCAATCGTTTCGCCAACCTTCACGATATCAGCAAGTGCCGCCCACGACTCGGCGGCCAGAGGATTTTCGAGTGCTGCTATCGGCGAAATGTCTGGCTGATAGCGCCTCGCCGGACCCTCGCCGATGCCGAAATGCCGTTGAGGGCCGGTGAGTGCATGCCATACTGGATTGTCTAACAGGTGCATAGTCATAGTTGTTACCTCGTAAATTTGCGGAGGGCCGACCGCCGCAGCGTCGTGAGACGACAGCATTCTGGTCGCGCTCACATTTCTTGCCGTCGAGATAGAGGCGGACCGTTTGAGGGACTTCCAACGGTAGACGGGCGTTGAGCTGGTCTAACGATGGTGCCGACGTGACCTGGCCGATCGCCAGGATCCTGGTGGTCGGTACTGGGGAAACGCCTGGATTGCTGGCTGTGTCACTTCGGATTCCAAGGGCGGGACATCGGAGCGACGGCGCAAGCCAATGGAAGATCAGCGGGCAACACGATCAAGGCATCCAGCGACAAAGACTGAGCGTGCAACATAGGCACCGGTCAGCGAAACCTCCGCTGCGGCATTAGCGTCTGTGCTTAGCCAGATGCCTTCGCGACGGTCCAGCCGGATCGTCTCGCCCGGACGCAGCCAGAACAACCTGCACACAGCGCCTGGCCGATCCTCCCCGCCCCGGGCGTTGCTCGCCCCCGGCTGGCATTTAGAGCATCTACGAACTCTAAATTTAGAGTAGATTGAAACTCTAAACGCCGCAAGGCGTTTTTCTGGAACCAGGGTCAGCAAGATGAGAAAGTCGAGAATCGAAACGGCCGAAACGAGGAAGCGCATCGTCGCAACAGCTTCCAGGGTATTTCTAACCAGGGTCTCGCCGCAACAGGCATCGCCGACATCATGGTTGCCGCTGGCCTGACGCAAGGCGGCTTCTATCGGCATTTCGGGTCGAAGGAGCTGCTGGTTGCCGAAGCCAACGGCGCGGCGTTCGCGCAACTGATGGACATGTTCGAACGTGCCATCGTCGGCAAGCCACCAGGGGAAGCGCTCGATACCGTCGTTTCTCTCTATCTTCACCAACTTCAGGGCAAAGACCCGGTGTATTTGTGTCCTTTGGCAACTCTGGGCAGTGAACTCCGGCACACCGACGAACAGGTCAAGGCGACGACCGTAGACGGCTACGAGCGCCTGGTCCGACTGATCGCCCAGCAAACGCAGCAGCTAGGTATCGCGGGGCATGCAGACGTCGCCAATGCGATTGTTTCAACGTTGGTGGGTGCGGTGACGCTGTCCGGACTCGCCCCCGATCCACGCACAGAGGAGACGATCCTGCTGAACGCGCAAAACGTCGTTCGCGTTCTATTGCAGTGTTCGCCACAAGCAAATGTCCCGACACGTAAGCGCCGGAGTTCACAAGCAGAGCGTGCATAAACCATTGAGTGCTGCCGCTCCAACCAGGGTCGCCCGGCGTCAATTCATACTCGTTGCCCATCATTCGCACTTCCCTGCCGTACCCGGATCAGACTCTTCAATCTGAAGATATCGCCGTCACTCAACAACAGCACGGCTGACGCGGCCGCCCTGCGCCCCTTTGCGAACAGGTCTTTAGGTGTCAACACAACCGAATCCCATCGCTCTCGATGTTGTGCAGCAAGGCCGGATTCGGATAGTCCTCTGGGTGCGCCAACTCCTCTTCCCATACGGGCAGGGGTTGCACGCGAATGCCGGTTTCCAGCAGCACGTCAAACGCCACGTCCGCCATGGCGAGCTTTGCCGCCATGAACTGGCCGCGTGGGCCAGGCAGCACCACGGCAATGTCGGCGTCGCTGTCCTCGCGGAAGTTCCCCTTGGCGCGACTGCCAAAAAGGATAGCGCCCCGTACCGGATAAGAAACCGCTATCCGGTCGAGAAAGGCCAGCGCTGTCCGCTCCGTGGCGGGATCGATGGGGCGCTCAGTCAGCGTATGCATACGATTCACGTCATCCCATTCATATGCTCAATGAGTATCATAGGTCATAACAGCCCCCCGGCCCGCCATCGCGCGGCGTCATGTGTCTCGCGTCGACAAGCGCTGCCCGTTATGAGGCCCGGCACAGGGACTGGGACTGGGACAGTTACAATACTGTCCTTCGCCGCCTGGCGCGGCACCGTCTTCGCATTCAACGCACCCGCCGCCGCGCCCTCGCCTCGCAACGCACCCGCCATGCCCCTGATCCTTCAAAGCCTCACCCCGCTCGCCTCCGCCGATATCGATGCTATCCGCACACTTGCCCACGCGCCCTCCCTCGCGCTGCGTGCCGAAACCGTGGCAACAGCCAGCGACAGCACACCACTGACGCCCGCCCTGCGCGAATCGCTGGATGCCTTCTGCGGCCCGCGCGCCATCGACTGGGCCATCGTGCCCGCCGGGCGCAAGCTGTCGGACTTCAAGCTGGTGGCGATGGATATGGATTCCACGCTGATCACCATCGAGTGCATCGACGAGATCGCCGACTTCTGCGGCCTCAAGGCGGAAGTCTCGGCCATCACCGAGGCCGCCATGCGCGGCGAGATCACCGATTTCAATGAAAGCCTGCGCCGCCGCGTGGCCCTGCTCAAGGGACTGGACGCCAGCGTGCTGGACCGCGTCTATGAAGAGCGCCTGCGCCTGTCGCCCGGCGCGGAGAAGATGCTGCAGACCGTGCAGGCCCTGGGCATGCGCACACTGCTGGTTTCGGGCGGTTTCGTGCATTTCACCGAGAAGCTCAAGACGCGGCTGAAGCTCGATGTCACCCGCGCGAACACGCTGGAGGTCATCGACGGCAAGCTCACCGGCCAGGTGCTGGGCGAGATCGTCAATGCCGACGTCAAGGCCCGCACGGTGCAGGAAGTGTGCGCGCAGATCGGCGCGGACCCGTCCCAGGCCATCGTCATGGGCGATGGCTCCAACGACCTCAAGATGATGGCCGTGGCCGGCCTGTCGGTGGCTTTCCGGGCCAAGCCGGTGGTGCGCGCGCAGGCCAGCGTTGCGTTCAACCATGTTGGGCTGGACGGATTGCTGCAACTGTTCCCGCATTAAGCGCTTGGCGGCTGGAAACAGCGCGAGCAAATAGCCGCAAAGCGCCCCAACGGGCCGCGCCGGACCCTGTCCGGCGCGGCCCTTTTCCTTTCAAGCCGTCAGTTGCGCTTCCATCGCGCCGCGCAGGTCGGCAATCAGGTCACGGGTATCTTCCAGCCCGATATAAAGGCGCACCAGCTCGCCGGCATTCTCCCAGCCAACGGGCGGCCAGCTGCCCTGGGGCCGCATGGTCTGGACGTGGTACGGCACCGCCAGGCTATGCGCGCCGCCCCAGGACCAGCCGATCGCGAACAGGCGCAAGGCCTCGACAAAGGCATCGACCTGGGCACGCGTGTAGCGCGCATGCAGCACAATCGAGAACAAGCCAGTGGCGCCGCTGAAATCGCGCCGCCAGAAGTCATGGCCGGGGCAGTCCGGCAACGCCGGATGCAAGACCTTGGCCACTTCCGGGCGCTGGGTCAGCCACTCGGCGACTTCGCGCGCGGCGCGGTCGTGCGCCGCCAGCCTCACGGGCATGCTCGGCAGCGAGCGCAGCACCAGGTAGCAATCGTCGGCCGACACGCCCCAGCCCATCAGCATGCGGGCGCGCTTGATGCGGTCGTGGAGTTTGTCGTCGGTGGTCAGCACGGCGCCCATCAGTACATCGCTGCCGCCCGACTGGTATTTGGTAAGCGCCTGCACCGAGATGTCGATACCCTTGTCGAACGGCCGGAAATAGACGCCGGCGGACCAGGTGTTATCAATGGCGGTGAGCACGCCACGCGCCTTTGCCGCTGCCACGATGGCCTGCGTGTCGGGGATTTCCATCGTCACCGAGCCCGGCGACTCCATCCAGATCAGGCGGGTGTTGGGGCGGATCAGCCCGGCAATGCCGGCGCCGATCATGGGATCGTAATAACGGACCGAGACGCCGAAGTCCCGTGCCAGCCATTCGCCGTGCTCGCGGTTGGGGCCGTAGACGTTATCGGGAACCAGCACGTCGTCGCCCGACTTGACCAGGGCGAAGTACACCTGGGAGATCGCAGCCAGGCCCGACGGCAGCAGCAGCGTATGGCGCGCGCCTTCGATCAGCGCGAGGTGCTGGCACAGCGCCTCGCTGGTGGGCGTGGCATGCAGGCCATAGCGCCAGTAGGTGGTGGTGCCGTCGCCATGCGCGCGCAACTCCGCCAGGTTGCGGAACACCACGGTGGAGCCACGATGCGTTGCTTGGGAAAACGAGGCGAAGCCCGGCGCGATGTCCAGCTCTGGCTGGACGGCCACGGTCGCCAGGTAGGCGGGTTGGGAAGCGGGCTGCTCGGGCGGCTGGTGGTCGGACACGGCGGTTCCTCGTCTGGCAATAACTCGATGAGCGTTCGAGCTTACCAGCATTCGGGTGCGCGTTGGCCTACTTGGCCCGGCCGGCCACGACTTGACGCTAGCGCCCGGAAATCGAGGACTTCGGCGCAGGCGGCGCGTAGGTGATGCCGCTGTTGGGGGTCATGTCGAACGGAGGGATCACCAGCACGCCCAGCGGCCGGATCATGAAGGGGAGCACGATTGCCGGGTTGACCGGGTCGGTCCAGTTGCCATGCACGATGCCGGCGCCGTCGATGGTGCCTTCCCAGTTGCCCGTGACATGCGTGCCGTCATTGGACTCCTCCATCAGGAAGGCGCCATTCTCGAATTCGCCGGCCAGCAGCCGCACGCCGCCGGCGCGGCCAACGCTGTACTCGCCATGCACGCTGTCGCGCTCGTCGGGCTTGGGGCCCAGGCGCAGGCGCACCGGCTGGTCGCCGAGCGTGCCCACGTAGACCGGCAACGACCGGTATTCGGGCCGCGGCGCGAGCGCCTTGGGCGCGGGCCCGGTGGAAAGCTGCGCGCCGCGCCGCGACTCGCCCTCGCGGATGGCCTGGTTGATCCCGAAACCCTGCACCTGGCTGGCATCGCCGGCGGCATTGGCGGCGCCGGGCGTGCCCGTGGACAGCTCGGTACCGCCGGCGGCCAGCGCGGCGCCGGCCAGCGTTGCCGCAGCCAGCCCGGCTGCCAGTGACAGGGAAACGGGAAGTGACAAGGACATGGGCAGAGACAAGGACAGAGTCGCTACGCGCCGCAAGACAGCCTCAGGTTCAGAGTTGTTCGAAAATCGCCGCGATGCCCTGGCCACCGCCGATGCACATGGTCACCAGCGCATAGCGGCCTTGCACGCGCTGCAGCTCGTACAGGGCCTTGACGGTGATCAGCGCGCCGGTGGCGCCGATCGGGTGGCCCAGCGAGATGCCCGAGCCGTTCGGGTTGACCTTGGCCGGATCCAGCCCGAGCGCCTTGGTGACCGCGCAGGCTTGCGCGGCGAAGGCTTCATTGGCTTCGATCACGTCGAGGTCGGCCACGGTCAGGCCAGCGCGCTCCAGCGCTTTCCTGGTGGCCGGCACGGGGCCGATGCCCATGGTCTTGGGATCGACGCCGGCATGCGCGTAGGAGACCAGGCGCGCCAGCGGCTTGAGGCCGCGCTTCTCGGCCTCGGCACGCTCCATCAGCACCACCGCGGCGGCGGCATCGTTCAGGCCCGAGGCATTGCCCGCGGTCACCGTGCCGTTCTCCTTGACGAAGACCGGCTTGAGCTTGGTCATGTCTTCCAGGACCGCGTCGTGGCGCACGTGCTCGTCGGTGTCGAAGGTAACGTCGCCCTTGCGGCCCTTGAGCGTGACCGGCAGGATCTGGTCCTTGAAGTGGCCGGCGCGGATGGCCGCCGAGGCGCGACGGTGCGACTCCAGCGCGGCTTCGTCCTGCTGGCCGCGGGAGATGTCATATTCCTTGGCCACATTCTCGGCGGTGACGCCCATGTGGATGCCATGGAACGGGTCGTGGAGCGCGCCCAGCATCATGTCGAGCATCTTGGCGTCGCCCATGCGCGCGCCCCAGCGGGCCGACTGCGCCAGGTACGGTGCGCGGCTCATGCTCTCCGCGCCGCCGCCGATGGCCACATCGGCATCGCCCAGCAGGATGGTCTGCGCGGCGCTGACGATGGCCTGCAGGCCCGAGCCGCACAGGCGGTTGACGGTCAGCGCCGGCGCGTCGATCGTGACGCCGCCCTCCACTGCCGCCACCCGGCCCAGGTACATGTCCCGGGGCTCGGTCTGGATGACGTTGCCAAACACCACATGGCCGACGTCGTCGCCACTGACCTGCGCGCGGGCCAGTGCCTCGCGCACGACCATGGCGCCCATCTGGGTTGGGGAAAGATCCTTCAGGCTACCGCCAAAGGTACCGATCGCGGTCCGCACGCCGCTCACCACCACCACTTCACGTGTCATTTTGTGTCTCCTGGGCTGATGTTGCAGCGCACAGTATAGCGGCGCGCGCGCCAAAACGAACGATCGTACTTTTACCTATCCGGACCCGCGGCTGCCAACCGCCTCAGACTTCGCCCCACAGGTCGTGGCCATCGGCGCCGGTGATTTTCACCGAGACGAATTCCCCGACCTTGTAGCGCGGCGCGCCCTGGGCCGGCGGGTCGATATAGACCAGGCCGTCGATTTCCGGCGCATCGGCCGAAGAGCGGCCGATGCCGCCGTCCTGGTTGATCTCGTCGACCAGCACGCGCAGGGTCTGGCCGACCTTGCGCTGCAAGCGCCGGGCGGAGACTTCCTCGGCCACTTCCATGAAGCGCGCGCGGCGCTCTTCACGGACCTCGTCGGGCAAGGCGCCCGGCAGGTCGTTGGCCGTGGCGCCGTCCACCGGCGAATAGGCGAAGCAGCCCACGCGGTCCAGTTCTGCCTCGGCGATGAAATCCAGCAGCGTCTGGAATTCTTCCTCGGTCTCGCCGGGGAAGCCCGCGATAAAGGTGCTGCGGATGGTCAGCTCGGGGCAGATCTTGCGCCAGGCCCGGATGCGGTCCATGGTCTTCTCGGCGTTGGCCGGGCGCTTCATGCGCTTGAGCACGTCCGGGTGGGCGTGCTGCAGCGGCACGTCCAGGTAAGGCAGCACGTGGCCTTGCGACATCAGCGGAATGATCTCGTCGACGTGCGGGTACGGATACACGTAGTGCAGGCGCACCCACGCGCCGTACTTGGCCGCGAGCTCGCCCAGTGCGCCGACCAGCTCGGTCATGCGCGTCTTGAGCGGACGGCCGTCCCAGAAGCCGGTGCGGTACTTCACGTCCACGCCGTAGGCGCTGGTGTCCTGCGAGATCACCAGCAGTTCCTTGACGCCCGACTTGAACAGGTTCTCGGCTTCCAGCATCACTTCCGCCACTGGGCGCGAGACCAGGTCCCCGCGCATCGACGGGATGATGCAGAACGAGCAGCGATGGTTGCAGCCCTCGGAGATCTTCAGGTAAGCGTAATGCTTTGGCGTGAGCTTGATGCCGGCGGCCGGCACCAGGTCCATGAACGGATCATGCGGCTTGGGCAGGTGCGTGTGCACGGCCTGCATCACCTCGCCCAGCGCGTGCGGGCCGGTCACGGCCAGCACCTTCGGGTGCACCGACGTGATGATGTCCTCGCCAGCCGCGTTCTTCTTCGCGCCCAGGCAGCCGGTGACGATCACCTTGCCGTTCTCGGCCAGCGCCTCGCCAATGGCATCCAGGCTTTCCTGCACCGCTTCGTCGATAAAACCGCAGGTATTGACGACCACCAGGTCGGCGCCGTCATAGGTGCCGCTGATGGCATAGCCCTCGGCGCGCAACTGGGTAATGATCTGCTCGGAATCCACAAGTGCCTTTGGGCATCCAAGGCTTACGAATCCCACATTTGGAATATGGTCTTTCTTAGTCGTTGATTCTGAAGGGTTTTTCACGATTACTTCCAAATGTGGGGCGGGCGAGGCGGGGCATGGCCGCCTGGCGGTACAAGGCCAATCGCGCATTTTAACCGCTTGCCGGAGTTTGCCGGGGCCTCATGGCCGACATGAACGTGGCAGGCCGTTTGCGGCTGCAGGCTATCGCGCGCCGGATCGGCGTGCTCGGCATCAGCCCGCGTGGCGATGACTTCGCCACCGCGGAGATCGAACGCCACTTTGCCGCCCGCATCCACACCCAACACCCGCCGGATGGGTGGGTAACGTGAGCTGCCCCTTGGCAGTCAAGGTCGCGACTTCGTGGATGTCATGCGTGGCCGGGATTCATGCAAGGAAAATTCCTTACCATATCGATGGGACACCCCTGCCGCGCCACGACAGGCCTTGCCCCATCGCCTGCCACGACACGCCGCTCATGCGAAGGGTTCCTCAAAGTCAGACTGTCCTCGATGATCAGGCCGTGGTGCATGTCCTCGGAATCGACCCTATCCGTGCAGAGCTGTTGGATTCAATCGTCTGGTGGATGGCCGTTGTCCAGCATTTTTTGAACACCCGGTAGGCGTCATCGGAACTTTCGTAGGCGCGCTTGGTGTCTTCGTCGTTCACCCAGCCGAGCACGAGCACCTTGCTCGGTGCATGGAAGCGGAAGAACAACCGGTACTGCTGAAAGAACTTGGCCCTGAACCAGTGCTTGTTTTCGCTGCCCAAGGTGCCGCCCTGGCGATATTCGGGCCTCGAGGGATCCTGCGGAATGTCGTCCAGCGCCAATTTGTAGATGGCCGCCAGCCGCTTGGTGGCATTCTTCTTCGTATAGCCTGCCGGGTCCTTGGCCTTGTGCGCCTCAACCTGCTGCACAAGTTTTTCGAGCTGATCGAGAAACAACGGGTGGGCGAACACCGTCCAGCCATGGATGACCACCGGGGCGGGCGGCGGGGAACTCATTCGTCGTCTGCCGACAGTTGGGCGTCAAGGTCAACGTCAACACCACCGACCAACGACTGCATGCGTTGGACCAGCCCGGTATCCAGGCTGCGCAAGCGCTCGGGGTGCTTGATCATGTCCTGGGCGAGAAAGCCGGGAAACTGCTCCAGTACCGGGTCGGCCGCCTCGTCGCTCTGGGCACGGGTCAGCACCACTTCCCCGTTCGGGTGAATGGTGTAGTGGATCTTGTCGCGCTTGCCCAGACGCAGAGCACGGCGAACGGTTTCGGGGACCGTTGTCTGGTAACGGTCGGTCAGCGTGGACTCGACTTCCAAGGTAGCCGGCATAACGCATCTCCAAGAGCATACGCCAGTACTCGGACACCGAAAGGGACTATGGCCGCAGATCGGTGCCGGGCGCGGACTGGACCACCAACATCTACAACCCGGTCTGGGGACCAGCCGCCGGAATGCGTTGGCCGCCGACCCTCCACACGGAAACGCGCCTGACCAGCTACGGCGTGGCGGATACCCTTTCTTTTGCACAGGACAGGGTCCAACTGACGCTGGGCGTGCGTCGCCAGGAAGTGCTCACCGATACCTTCAGCCTCACGACAGGGGCGCGCAGTGCCCGCTATGACGCAAGCGCCACGACGCCCGCGGCCGCGCTGCTGGTCAAGGCCACGAACCATATCTCCGTGTACGGCAATTACATTGAAGGGTTGAGCAAGGGCCAGGCCGCGCCGGCAACTGCCGCCAATGCGGGAGAGCTGTTTCCGCCGTACAAGACCAAGCAGAAGGAAATCGGCCTCAAGTTCGATCTCGGCGAATTCGCCCACACGCTCAGCCTGTATGAAATCAAGCGGCCAAGCAGCTATACCGACATTTCCACCAACGTCTTTTCCTTTGGCGGAGAGCAGCGCAACCGGGGGTCGAGTGGGGCTTCTTCGGCTCGCCGCTGCGCGGCGTGCGCCTGATGGGTGGCATCGCCTATGTGGACCCCAAGCTCACCAAGACCGCCGGGGGCGTCAACCAGGGCAAGCAGGCAACCGGTGTACCGAAACTGCAAGCCAAGCTGGGCGTGGAGTGGGACACCCCCGCCGTACGGGGCTTGACGCTGACCGCCAATGTGACCGCCGCATCCAAGCAATACATCAGTGCCGACAACTCGCTGTCGGTGCCGGGCCACACGGTGTATGACCTGGGCGCACGCTATGCCACCCAGGTCTCCAGCCATCCGCTGACCGTGCGGGCCAGCGTCACCAACGTGACCAACAAGGCCTATTGGGGCATGCCGCTGTTGTCCAGTTTGGCCCTGGGCGCACCGCGCACCTTCCAGCTCTCGGCCACGATGGACTTCTGAACGATGCGCGGGCATACGCCTCTGATGGCCACGTCTGCGGCGGTGGCAGACGTCCAACGGCAAGGAGTCCGCGCGCTCGCGAGCACCCCGGTCAGCCAGCGTCGTTTCGCAGGAATTGCTCGATGACGGTCGCAAAATACGGTGGGCACTCCTGCATGGGATAGTGCCCACAGTTCGGAAATACCTGCAAACTCGAATTCGGATGCCATGCAAGGAATGTCTCCTTCATGGCCTCCTCGCCAAGCCCCGGATCCTTATCGCCCACGATGATCAGATATCGCGTGTCGAGCCCGCGAATGTCTTCGACAAAGTTCGCCTGTACGAGCATGTTTAGGTATCCCTCCCGAACGGCATTCGGGGGCGATCATCGCCCGGTTCTGCCGCAGCTTGAAATCGGCCCATCGATCCGAAAGCCCCCCTGTCACGTATTTGACCAATCGACGGAATGCATCGTCGCTGTCGCCGGTGGTCGTGAAGAAGGCAAGTGCTTCCGGACTCAGTCGATTGCCGGCGGCGGAGATTGGACATACGGCAATCGCGCTTTTTATACGGGAAGGCGCATCGGCAGCAATACGCTGCGTTGCCATGCCAGTCATCGAATGCCCTACCAAGTGAAAGCGTTGCCAACCGAGCCTGTCGGCGAGATCCAGGCAGTCAGCGGCGATTTCCTCGACGGTGTACGCACCAGACAACTGCATGGACAGTCCGTATCCGCGCAGGTCAACAAAGACGTACGTAAACCGGGTGCCGTCGAGATAGGGAATCGCGGCATCGTAGTTGGAGTGGTCGCCCAGCCAGTCGTGCATGACAAGCACGCATTCCGGTCCGGTCCCGTGCTGCACGTATCCCAGGCCTGCGCTCGATGATTGGGTAGAGAGAACAAGTCGGTTCATTTCAAGGTCCTTTTTGGTGGGTGAAAGCCAAAGAAAACGCCCTCCCGGCGGATGGGGAGGGCGTCTTGAAATTACGGTCATCATAGTGGCTCCCAATTGAATGCGCAATGCGCGCGCCAATCTCAGTGCGCCGATGTCGCTCCCGCATCTCGCATCGCTTACGCCCGAGGTGAACAATCCGGCAATCCGCGCGATTGGCGCCGCACGCCATCGCACGTGGATCAAGGCGCTGCCAACCCCGGCGATGGTGGGCAGACCCGGAAGCCGGGTCATGACGTGCGAGCGCCATCGCCATCGCCATCGGCGAGTCCGGGAAAGATCTCATCCTAATCAAGAAATTTCCGCACTCGCTTTCGGATATGTCCAATGCCCAGGGAAATAGTCGGCTGTCAAACTATCAGGCTTCACGGCTCCGGCTTTCACCTCTTTCGTGGTGTTATTGGCCGGCATAGCGCTGACGGTTTGCGGACAAGTCATCCGCAGTGTAACGATCGGCTTGGCGCGCATGCCCGGCCCGCGAGAAGGGTACTCAGCCAAGCGCGGACATCATCGGAAAAGCCGCAAGCCCACCTTGCAGCGGGAACTCCCTCGTCAGGATCGCGCATTGATGCCGCCGTATTGGCGGTGGGAGAAAGGAGCCAGCGCGTTACTTTCGTGCGCCGTTGTGGCGCTCACCTTCCCGAATGTCGCTCTCGCCTGCGATTCGAAAGCACCACGCCACTCTAAGCACCTATCCATGAAACAACATGATTTCTACCAACAAACCCGGGGCGCCCCCGCCCATCCGAGCCTGCTGCAGGCGCTGGAGCACTGGACGGGAGAGCCTGGACTGGCGCTTGACCTAGGCTGCGGCGCCGGCCGTGACAGCCTTGAGTTGCTGCGGCGTGGCTGGCGAGTGCAGGCAATTGATGCGGAAGCGCGGGCCCTGGCCGCTCTCGAAGCGCAGGTCTGCGTTGCCGATCGCCCACGGCTGCACACCGTGCAAGCGCGCTTCGACGATCTTCACCTGCCCATCGCCCAATTGATTAACGCCAGTTTCGCCTTGCCCTTCTGCGCCCCGTCGGCCTTCCCGGGCCTGTGGCAGCGCATCGAGAACGCACTCGACCAGGGCGGCCTTTTCGCCGGACACCTGTTCGGCGAACGTGACCCATGGCGCGAGCGGGGCCTGTTGGTCCATACCCGCGAAGAAGCCGAGCGACTGCTGCGCGGCTGGCAGGTCCTCAGCCTCGACGAACATGAGTGGGATGGACGCACCGCGCTTGGCAGGGCCAAGCACTGGCATTTGCTGGCCTTCGTTGCGCGCCGCTGAAAGGCGCGCTTGCTCCTCGTGGCGGCTGAGCCGTTCGCCCGCCTGTTCCGCCAGCGCCAGCGCCTATTGCAACGAGGGTGATGTCGCCGGCACACCCTCCAGGGCGCTCTCGATCACCGCCTGAACCTCCAGCGCCCCTTGCAGGCGCCGGATGGCTGCATGCAGCTCGGCGGCCTGCGGCCAAGTCCGTTTCAGGTAGCTGAGCCACAGCTTGACGCGTCCGTGCTCGTGAGCGCATTCGTCATTGGCCTGCAGCTTCTTCAGGTAGCCGGCGATATGACGGAGCACCGACGGCCATTCCTCGCTGGACGGCGATCTGTCCATCAGTCCGCGTATCCGCAAGGCCAGGAATGGATCCGACACGGCACCCCGCCCGATCATCACGTCGGCGCAGCCGCTAACCGCCCGGCAGCGCTCCCAGTCGGCCACCGTCCAGACTTCGCCGTTGGCAGTGACCGGCACGTCCACCGCAGCATCGATACGCGCGATCCATTCCCAGTGGGCCGGCGGCCGGTAGCCATGATCCCGGGTCCTGGCATGCACGACCAGGGACGCCGCGCCCCTTCGGCCAGGGCCGTGGCGCAGTCAATCGCCAGCGCCGTATCTGACACGCCAAGCCGCATCTTTGCGGTCACGGCGATGCTGGCAGGCACCGCGGCGCGAACGGACGCAACGATCCGGTTCAGCAGTTCGGGATCCGCCAGCAGCATGGCCCCGCCGCCGTGCCGGTTGACGACTTTGGCCGGGCAGCCGAAATTCAGGTCCACGCCATGCGGCGATAGCCGGGCTGCCTGGGCGGCATTCACCGCCAGCCATTCAGGATCGCTCCCCAGCAACTGGATCACCATCGGCGTGCCGCTGGGGGTATGGCCTCCGTCGAGGATCTCGGGCGTGTCTCTCTCGTAGACGCGCTCGGGCAGCAGGGAGCCCGTCACCCTGACGAACTCGGACACGCACCCGTCGTACGCGCCCGTGGCGGTCAGCACGTCGCGCAACACGTAGTCGGCAAGCCCCTCCATGGGAGCAAGGAACAGCCGGCTCATGCGGAAGCGGGCGCTACTGGCGAGCGCTTTTCCTGGCGACGGGAGGGAAAGAACCCGAAACCGACCGCTTGGACGGGCTTAGCCTCGGCGGGAAGCGCGTGGCCTGTATCTTGGATTGCGGAGGGCATTGGGATTCGCGCTGTACTAGGCGAGTCCGCTGTATGAATCGCCACATTTGAGAGGGGTAGACAGCGTGATGATGCTACGCGCTACCCGGATGCGGGGATTTTAACCGATCGACCGGGCGAGGCAGGTCAGCCGATCAAGACGTCTGCCGGGATCTTCAATTCCTGATTGAGGCGCCGGATCATCGCAAGGCTGAGGCCTCGCTTGCGGTTGAGCACCTCATACACCCGATTCAGGTTTCCGAAATATGGCTGCATATCGCGCGCAGTCAGGCCACCTTGCTCCATCCTGAAGCGAATTGCCTCGATTGCGTCCGGGTGCTCAAGCGGAAAATGATCCGCCTCATAGCGCTCGATCAGGGTTGCCATGATCTCCAGGCGATCCCCTTCCGGGGTGCCGGGAGCCGGATCGATATCCACGAGCGCCGACACGTCGGCCAGCGCCGCCTGATAGTCATCTTCAGTGTGCAGAGGTCGAATGTCCATGCGTTACTCCAATTCCACGGTTGCCGCATCGGCCCGGTCATACTCGGCGTGTGTCCCGACGAACTTCACATACACAACGCCCACGCGGTATGCAACTGCGACGATCAAGCGGTACTTATTGCCGCCGATGTTAAACACCACACGATTGCTACCGACGAAACTGGCCGACGCGTAGCGGTCGCTTGATGTCTTGCGGGGTCGACCATCGCGCCTGGATGGCCTCCTCATGCCACGCCAGCAGCGGCTGCTTTGCTCCCGGGTGCTTCTCGCAGAACATCAGCAGATTTCGTTTCGCAATGATTCGCATGGGCAGATTATAGTCCCAAAATGGGACTATACCAAAACCGAGTCGAACCAGCCAATCAAGTGGCACGAAGCCCGCTTTGAGCAAAGCGGGACCCATGGAATTCTAATGGTGGAATACGCGGTGTCGGGGGGCTAGTGGCTGTACGCCAGAGGAGGGGGACGCCCGACTCCTGGGCTCATCCTGGGCAGGCCCGGGCAACCGAACAGCTGCGCTGTCGCCCTGCCATGCGATACCGCGCCGCCATGTCATGGCGGCGTGCGCCAGCCTTACTTCTTGTCCGGCTGATTGAACGGGAACGTGCCAAACATGTTCTTGGCCTGGCTTTGCATCTGCTCCTGCATCTGCACGAACAGGTTCTTGCTCTGCTCGATGTAGTTGCTCATCATCCCCTGCATCATCGGGCCCTGCATGTTCATGAACTGAGACCACATGTCGGGGCTGAAGGGCTCGCCGGAGTACAGGCCCTTGGAGTTCTCGGCCAGCTTGCTCTGGATGTCGATGAAGGCCTGGATGTTCTTCTCCAGGTAGGTGCCCATCATGCCCTGCATCGCATGGCCGTAGTAGCGGATGATCTGCGACAGCATGGAGCTGGAGAACATCGGCACGCCGCCCGTCTCTTCTTCGAGAATGATCTGCAGGAGGATGCTGCGCGTGAGCTCGTCGCCGGACTTGGCGTCGATCACCTTGAAGTCTTCGGTATCCATCACGAGCTGCTTGACGTCGGCTAGCGTGATGTAGGTGCTGGTCTGCGTGTCGTAGAGCCGGCGGTTTGGATACTTCTTGATCAGTCGCTCTGCGCCTTTCTTGGTGGTAGCCATCGTGCTCTATCCTTTTATCGTCGCTGTTGCATGCTGCTGCACCGCATGCTGTGCGGTGCGCAAATACGAAGACCGCCAGCGGGGGATACAACGTGTTGACCTGCAACGCATGATCTATTTTGGTGCGGGCTAGCCGCTGCCCTGATTCTATGCCCAACTAGGCACTATTGAAAGCCGGACCCGTTAAGGAAAACCCGCACGGGGCAATGGATTGCGGGAGTTTGGGGACAGGATTGCGGCCCGAGGCCGGCGCGTTGGTGCGGTGCGGGGTGTGCGATGCAATATTGTTGCGGGGTAGCAGGCTTTTCGAGCGGCCGCAATAATAAAAAAGGTCCTCCGCAGAGGACCCTCCCACGACAAAAAGCCACCCTGGGAAACCGGGGATGGCTCGTCGTCCATCACCCCATGTGCAAGCCGCCGTTCAGCGAGAAATCCGCACCCGTCGAGAAGCCCGACTCTTCGGATGCCAGCCACGCACAGATCGAGGCGATTTCTTCCGGCGCGCCCAAGCGCTTGACCGGAATCGTGCCGACGATCTTGTCCAGCACGTCCTGGCGGATCGACTTGACCATATCGGTGGCGATATAGCCCGGCGATACCGTGTTCACGGTCACGCCCTTGGTCGCCACTTCCTGAGCCAGGGCCATGGTGAAGCCGTGCAGGCCAGCCTTGGCGGTGGAGTAGTTGGTCTGGCCGAACTGGCCCTTCTGGCCGTTGACCGACGAGATGTTGACGATGCGGCCGAAGCCACGATCCGCCATGCCGTCGATGACCTGCTTGGTCACGTTGAACAGCGAGGTCAGGTTGGTGTCGATCACGGCATCCCAGTCGGCGCGCGTCATCTTGCGGAACACCACGTCGCGCGTGATGCCGGCGTTGTTGATCAGGATGTCGACCTCGCCCACTTCGGCCTTGACCTTGTCGAACGCAGCCTTGGTCGAATCCCAGTCGGCAACATTGCCTTCCGAGGCGACGAAATCGAAGCCCAGGGCCTTCTGCTGCTCGAGCCATTTTTCACGGCGCGGCGAGTTGGGGCCGCAACCGGCCACGACCTTGTAGCCATCCTTGGCCAGACGCTGGCAGATGGCCGTTCCAATGCCACCCATGCCACCGGTTACGTATGCAATGCGCTGAGTCATATCTACTCCTTGATGGCTAGTTTTTATTGACGCCGGCGGCGGGAAGCCCTCCCCTGCGCCGGCACACCCCTCAGACCAGCTTGCCCGCTTGTTCGTTGCGGCAAGCCCGGCAAAACGTCACTTGCGTTCCACGGCCAGCGCCACGCCCATGCCGCCGCCGATGCACAGCGAGGCCAGGCCCTTGCGGGCGTCGCGGCGCTTCATTTCGTGCAGCAGCGTGACCAGCACGCGGCAGCCCGACGCGCCGATCGGGTGGCCAATGGCAATGGCGCCGCCGTTGACGTTGACCTTGGACGTATCCCAGCCCATCTGCTTGTGCACGGCCAGGGCCTGGGCGGCGAAGGCTTCGTTGATTTCCATCAGGTCGAGCTCTTCCACGCTCCAGCCGGCGCGCGACAGGCAGCGCTTGGACGCGGGCACCGGGCCCATGCCCATCACCTTGGGGTCGACACCGGCGGTGCCGTAGGCGCGGATCGTGGCCAGCGGGGTCAGGCCGAGTTCCTTGGCCTTGGCTGCCGACATGACCACCACCGCGGCGGCGCCGTCGTTCAGGCCCGAGGCATTGGCGGCGGTCACGGTACCGGCCTTGTCGAAAGCGGGCTTGAGGCCAGCCAGCGCGTCTTGCGTGACGCCGTGGCGCACGAACTCGTCGGTGGCGAACATCACCGGGTCGCCCTTGCGCTGGGGAATCGGCACCGGCACGATTTCCTCGTCGAACTTGCCGGCCTTCTGCGCGGCTTCCGCCTTGTTCTGCGAACCGGCCGCGAACTCGTCCTGGGCTTCGCGCGTGATGCCGTATTCCTTGGCGACGTTCTCGGCGGTGACGCCCATGTGGTACTGGTTGTAGACGTCCCACAGGCCGTCAACGATCATGCTGTCGACCAGCTTGGCGTCGCCCATGCGGAAGCCGTCGCGCGAGCCCGGCAGCACGTGCGGTGCGGCGCTCATGTTTTCCTGGCCACCGGCGACAACGATCTCGGCATCGCCCGCGGCAATCGCGTTGGCGGCCAGCATCACGGCCTTCAGGCCCGAGCCGCAGACCTTGTTGATGGTCATGGCCGGCACCATCACGGGCAGGCCAGCCTTCAGCGCTGCCTGGCGCGCCGGGTTCTGGCCGGAGCCGGCCGTCAGCACCTGGCCCATGATCACTTCGCTGACCTGCTCGGGCTTTACGCCGGCACGCTCAAGGGCAGCCTTGATGACGATGGCGCCCAGCTCGGGCGCGGGAATCTTGGCGAGCGAGCCGCCGAACTTGCCCACCGCGGTACGGGCAGCGGATACGATGACGATGTCAGTCATTGGGAGGTCCTCTCCAGTTGGATGCAAATCAGGGGTGAAAGTGGCCGGCTGCCCCGCAAGGCGCCGGCCCGGACAATTCCGGACAATTCCTATGCTTTCGCCTTGACGTAGCGGCCCGGTGCCGGCTCGATGGCGCTGTAGTCCTTGTTGCCGTACTCGGCGGGGGCCGCTTTGCGCGCGCCTGCGTGCTTGGCCAGCCAGGCCGCCCAGTCCGGCCACCAGCTGCCGGCATGCTCGGTGGCGCCGTCGAACCACTCCTGCGCCGAAGCCGGCAGCTTGTCGTTGGTCCAGTGGCTACGCTTTTTCTTGGCCGGCGGGTTGATCACGCCGGCGATATGGCCCGACGCGCCCAGCACGAAACGCAGCTTGTTCTTGAGCAGCCCGGTCGAAGCGTAGGCCGACATCCAGGGCACGATGTGGTCTTCACGCGAGCCGTAGACATAGGTCGGCACATCGATGCTGCCCAGGTCCACCGGCGCGTTGCACACGGTCAGCTTGCCCGGCTCCTTGAGCTCGTTCTGCAGGTAGGTATGGCGCAGGTACCAGCAGTACCAGGGCCCCGGCAGGTTGGTGGCGTCGCCGTTCCAGAACAGCAGGTCGAACGGCACCGGCGTATTGCCTTTCAGGTAGTTGTCGACGACGTAGTTCCAGACCAAGTCGTTGGGGCGCAGGAAGGAGAACGTGTTGGCCAGTTCCACGCCGCGCAGCAGTGCGCAAGGCGTGCCTGCCGCGCCACCCAGGGTGGCTTCGCGCAGCTTGACGTGGGCTTCGTCGACGAACAGATCCAGCACGCCGGTATCGGCAAAATCGAGTAGCGTGGTCAGCAGCGTCAGGCTGGCCACGGGGCGCTCGCCGCGCTTGGCCAGCACCGCCAGCGCGGTGGAAACGATGGTGCCGCCCACGCAGAAGCCCAGCACGTTGATCTGGTCCTGGCCGCTGATCTCGCGCGTGACTTCGATGGCGCGGATGGCGGCATGCTCGATGTAGTCATCCCAGCTGAGTTCGGCCATCGAGGCATCGGGATTGCGCCAGGAGAGCATGTAGACAGTATGGCCCTGCTCCACCATGTAGCTCACCAGCGAGGTCTGCGGCTGCAGGTCGAGGATGTAGTACTTGTTGATGCAGGGTGGCACCAGCAGCAACGGGCGCGCAAACACCTTGTCGGTGACCGGCTTGTACTGCAGCAACTGGAAGTAAGCGTTTTCGTAGACCACCGCGCCTTCTGTCACGGCCACGTTGCGGCCGACTTCGAAGGCGGATTCGTCGGTCTGCGAGATCTTGCCGCGGCCAAGGTCTTCCAGCATATTACGCACGCCAATCCGCAGCGATTCGCCGCCCGACTCGATCAGCTTTTTCTGCGCCTCCGGATTGGTGACGAGGAAATTGGCCGGCGACATGGCGTCGACCCACTGCGAGATCGCAAAGCGGATGCGCTGGCGGGTCTTGGCATCGGCCTCGACCGCGTCGGCCAGCTCATTCATGGCGCGCGCATTGATCAGGTAGAAAGCGGCCGCGTAGTGGAACGCCGCGCTGCTGCGCCAGGCATCGCCGGAAAAGCGGCGATCGGCCAGGGCCGTGGCGGGATTGGCGCCGCCCTCCGCCATGCTTCGCCAGAGCGCGGTGAAGTCCTTCATGTAGCGTTGCTGGATGTCGGCCAGTTGATCGGGCGCGATCTTCACGCCCGCCATGGCGGAACCCTTCAACGCCTCGAAACCGGGGATAACGGGCATGCCAGGCATGCCCTGCTGGGTCGTCGCACCGTTAGCCTGTGCTTGACGGGACCATTCCAGCCATGTCGCTGGATCAAATGGCCCCGAAGCAAATGAAAACGGTTGGGACTTGTCTTCCTCGGTGGAAGCTGCCGCACCTTTGCCGGTTGCCATGATGTTTCGTCTCTCTGCCGTCACTTATTTGAAAGCTGGCTGGGCGGCGTACCACCACCGCGGGGCTCTCCCCCGCCGCCAGCCTCGGAACCGGCCCGCGCTGACATCCTCGGCTGGTGACGTCATGCGGTATGCTTGCCGGGCACGCCGCGCCGCGGAATCGGATCAGATCGGATCATCGCGACGAAGCCTGCGAATGCCTGCCAGCACACTGCCTTGCAGTGCATTCGAGGCCATTGTTGCCTTGCAATGTTATGCCTGTCAATGCGGAAAGATGCGCGGACCGGCGCTAACCGCAAAATGCGCTCAGCGCGAACCTGCGAGCCTCCCTTTGGCGCCACTCCGGCGCGGGAGCAAGCATGCACGAGAAGGATGAAATTCTGATGTACATCGTTGCAATCGGTTGGCTGTATGTGGTCCTGATGATGGCCATTACCGAGCATACCGTGGTCGCGGGCCTGGCCACGTTCATCTTTTACGGCCTGTTCCCGGTGGCGATCCTGGTGTACATCATGGGCACACCCGGGCGCATGCGCCGGCGCAAGGCCGAGGAAGCGAGGCAGGCGGAGGGCGCGCAAGCGCCCTCCGGCCCCGTAGCGCCTTCGGAATCCGTGGGATCGGTGGAACCAGAAAAGCCGCCTGCCCGCGACTGATGCCGGGAAGGGGCTCAGGGGGCCAGCCAGACCAGGCTGGCCATGCGCCCCGTGACGCCGTCGCGTCGATAGGAGTAGAAACGCTGCGCGTCGCTGACGGTGCACGCGTCACCGCCGTAGACCGCGGTACAGCCGGCGCGGGCCAGGCGGATGCGGGCCAGCGCGTAGATGTCGGCGAAATACTTGCCCGTTGTGCCGGCGCGGAATGCGAGATCCACCTGCGCCGTTTCTTCGGCCCGCGCCTGGGCCAGGAAGGCCTGCCTGACCTCGGCGCCAACCTCGAAGGCATCCGGGCCGATGGCCGGGCCGAGCCAGGCCAGCCACTGGGCCTGCGCGCCTGCCTGCTCGCCCATGCGCGCCAGGGTTGCCTCGATCACGCCGCCACACAGCCCGCGCCAGCCGGCGTGCGCGGCGCCAACCACCGTGCCGGCACGGTCGCACAGCAGCACGGGCAGGCAATCGGCGGTCATCACCGCGCAAACCCGGCCAGCAGTCGTGGCAATGCTGGCGTCCGCCTGCGGGACCACGCTACCGGCGGCAAACTGGTCCTCGGTGGCAATCGCGCAGCCGTGCACCTGCTCCAGCCAGCCCGGCACGGCCGGCAGCCGCGCGGCCAGCCGTGACCGGTTGGCCGCGACCGCGGCGGCATCGTCGCCCACATGGGTGCCCAGGTTCAGCCCGCCCGGGCTGCCGTCAGCGAGGCCGTAGGGACCCTCGCTGACGCCGCCCTGGCGGGTGGTGGACAACGCGCGCACCCGCGCCGGAGCCGGCCAGTCGGGGACCAGCCAAGGCGCCTTAGTCGTCATCGCCGTATTCCCATGCACCGTCCTCGCCTTCCGTCCAGCCGTCGTCCTCGTCTTCGTCGCCGGCGCGGTCGAAATCGAGCGCTTCGATCAGCGCCTGCAAGTCATCGGGCGGCTGCGCCTCCCACGATACGGTCTTGCCCGTGGCCGGGTGCACCAGCCCAAGCCGGAAGGCGTGGAGCGCCTGGCGCGCCAGCGGCACCGGCAGCGGTGCCTTGATCGCCGGACGCTGGCCGCGCTGGGTGGCGGCGCGATGATAGACCGGGTCGCCCACCATCGGATGGCCGATCGATTCGAAGTGGACGCGAATCTGGTGGGTGCGGCCGGTTTCGAGCTGGCACATCACCATCGAGACATGGCCGCGCCCGAGCGGCACCGTGCCCAGCGTGCGGAAGTGGGTGCGCGAGGGCTTGCCGCTGTTGGTGAGCACGATCGCCATGCGGATCCGTTCGCGCGGATCGCGGCCGATCGGCGCATCGATGGTGCCGGACTCGGGCGTCTCGCCCCACACCAGCGCCAGGTAGCTGCGCTTGACAGTACGCGCCTGCAGCTGGCGCACCAGGTCGGTCTGCGCGGTCAGCGTGCGGGCCACCACCATCAGCCCGGACGTTTCCTTGTCAAGCCGGTGGACGATGCCCGCGCGCGGCAGGCTTGCGGCCTCCGGGTAGCGGTGCAGCAGGCCGTTGAGCACGGTGCCGCCCCAGTTGCCGGCGGCAGGATGCACCACCAGGCCGGCGGGCTTGTCGATGACCAGCAGCGTGGCGTCCTCGTACACGATGTTAAGCGGCACGTCTTCGGCCACGAAGGCGCGCGATTCGGCCGCCGCCTGCGGACGGACCACGACGCGCTCGCCCATCTGCACCGAGGACTTGGAACGGCGCACCTCGCCGTCGACCAGCACCGCCCCGTTCTCGATCCATTGCTGCAGGCGGCTGCGCGAGAAGCCGCTGAGGTGGCGTGCCAACAACTTATCGAGGCGCTCACCATGTGATGCGCCATCAACTTCAATCTCAACCGGCTGCATCTCCAATTCGATTGGGGATGCCTCCGCTCCCGCCTCCAGGCCGCCTAGCGCGGCCACATCGGTCAGGTCTTCCAGGTCCTCCACCTCGCTCAGGATGTCGGTTGAATCGGCAGCTTGCTGCTCGATGCCCTTGGCGGCGGTTTCCGGCAAGGGGCTTGGGCTATAATGCTTGATGCTATTTTTCATCCGGGATACGTTGCCCATGCAATTGATGAGCATGAAGCGCGCCAGCTGGCGCGCAAGAATTGGAGCGATTCTGCTCGCAGGCGGCTGCGTCATGCTATCGGCGTGCGGCCTGCTGTCGGATCAACCAGACGAAACTGCCGGCTGGTCGGCTAACAAATTATATTCGGAAGCCAAGGACGCACTAGATTCCGGCGACTTTACCCGGGCTGTGAAGCTGTACGAGAAGCTGGAGGGACGTTATCCCTTCGGCCGTTTCGCCCAGCAGGCACAGATCGATACCGCCTACGCCAACTACAAGGACGGCGAAAACGCCGCCGCGCTTGCGTCAGTCGACCGCTTCATCCAGTTGCATCCGAATCACCCGAACGTGGATTATGCCTATTACCTGAAGGGCCTGATCAAGCTTCAATGACAATTTGGGCTGGCTTGGCCGTTTTTCCGGCCAGGACCTGAGCGAGCGTGACCCCAAGGCCGCGCGCGCCGCTTATGACGCCTTCAACACGCTGGTCACGCGCTTCCCGGACAGCAAGTACACGACGGATGCTGCCGCGCGCATGCAATACATCGTGAACTCGCTGGCCCAGCACGAGGTCCATGCGGCGCGCTACTACTACCGGCGTGGCGCCTACCTGGCCGCCGCCAACCGGGCCCAGCAGGCGCTCAAGGACTATGACGGCGCTCCGGCCAACGAGGAAGCGCTGTACATCATGATCCGCTCGTACGATTCGCTGGGCATGAAGGACCTGCGCGACGATACCGCCCGCGTGATGGAAAAGAACTTCCCCAACAGCGATTACATCAAGTACGGGGAACGCCGCAAGGACAAGTCCTGGTGGGAAGTGTTCTGAAGTTCTGAACGCCAGCACAGGCACTTGAGTACGCCGGTGGCGCCAGCGCCCCGGCAACAAAAACCCGATCGCAAGATCGGGTTTTTGTTTTTGCTTGCCGCCGCGCCAGGCGGTCAATCAAGCGCGGCCTCGCCTCCGGCGTCGTCAGCCGCCGGCGCGCCTTCGCCATCGCGCAGCGACTCCAGGAAGCGGACCACCGTCTCGGCCTCGCGCGTGCGCTTGAAGGGCGGCAGGCTTTGCCAGATCTGGCGGCCGTAGGGCTTCTCCACCAGCCTGGTATCGCAGATCACCAGCACGCCACGGTCGGATTCCGAGCGGATCAGTCGCCCCGCGCCCTGCTTGAGCGTGATCACGGCGTGCGGCAACTGATGCACGGCGAACGGGCTCAGGCCCTTCTTCTGCAGGACTTCCATGCGCGCCGCCAGCACGGGGTCGTCTGGCGGGGCAAACGGCAGTTTGTCGATGATGACCAGCGAGAGCGCCTCGCCGCGCACGTCGACGCCTTCCCAGAAGCTCTGGCTGCCCACCAGCACGGCATTGCCGAGCTCGCGGAAGCGATCCAGCAATTCGGTACGGCTGGCCTGGCCCTGGACCAGCAAGGGCAACTCCAGGCCGCGTTCCGCGAAGGCCTCGTAAAGCAGGTCGGAGGCGCGCTGCACTGCCCGCAGCGTGGTGCACAGCAGGAAAGCGCGGCCGCCGGCGGCCTCGATCAGCGGCAGCGCGGTCTGCACCACGGCGTCGGTGAACTGCGGCGACTGCGGCGCCGGCAGGTCGCGCGGCACGTAGAGCAAGCCCTGGGTGGCGTAGTCGAACGGGCTGGGCAACGTCAGCGACTTGTCCTTGTCCAGGCCGAGCTGGGCCGCATAGTGCGTGAAATTGCCCTTCACGGATAGCGTGGCCGAGGTGAAGATCCAGGCGCGCGGGTGCCCTTCGCGCTGGCGCGTGAAGATCGGCGCGATCGACAAGGGCGTGCGGTGCAACTGCACGGTCTGGGAGAACACCTCGACCCAGCGCACGGTTTCCGGTCCGAATGCCGCGCTGGCCGGGGCTTTTTCATCGCCCTCTACGGCGGCCGCCGGCGGCGCCCCTTGGAATCGTTGCGCCAGGCGGCCAGCCGCTGGTCGAGCTCCACCGCGCGGCGATGGCACTGCTCCAGCGACTCGGCGCGTTCGGCCTGGCTTTCCAGCAGGGTCACGAACTCCGACAGCGCGGTTTCGAGCGCATCCAGCGTCTCGAAGAACGGCTTGCCGATGCGGGGATCCGCCTCGATCTGGCTCACCGCCAGGCGGGAATTGTCCCGGGTGAAGGCCAGGCGCAGGTCCCGCGCGGCGCGCTCAAGGGGTGCCGCGATCCGCACCCAGTCGGCGGCGTCCCGCGCATGCGAGAGGCCTTCGGCCACGGTGTCCCGCGCGAGCTCCAGCAACTGGCTGGTCGACAGGCTCTCGCCGAAAAACAGCGTGGCCGTATCGGGGAGCTGGTGCGCTTCGTCGAAGATCACCGTATTGGCAGCCGGCAGCAGCTCGGCCATGCCGGTGTCGCGCAGCACCACGTCGGCAAAGAACAGGTGGTGGTTGACCACCACGATGTCCGCCTGCTGTGCTTCCTTGCGGGCGCGCATCACAAAGCACTCTTTGTAGCTCGGGCACTCGGTGCCGAGGCAGTTGTCGCGGGTCGAGGTGACCAGCTGCCAGACCGGCGCGTTTTCCGGCACCGAGGCCAGCTCGCCCTTGTCGCCTGACGACGTGACCTTGGCAAAGCGGGCGATCTCGCGCAGCCAGGCGGCATCCTGGCGCGAAGCCAGGCGGCCCTGGATCTCGGCCCGCTCCAGGTGGTAGTGGCAGAGATAGTTGGCCCGCCCCTTGAGCAACGCCACCGATACCGGCACATTGAGCGCTTTGCGCACCGTGGGGATATCACGCAGGAAGAGCTGGTCCTGCAGGTTCTTGGTGCCGGTAGAGAGGATCACCTTGCCGCCCCACAGCATGGCCGGAACCAGGTAGGCGAAGGTCTTGCCCGTGCCCGTGCCGGCTTCGACGATGACCGTGTCCGCGCGCTCGATCGCCCCGGCCACGGCTGCGGCCATTTGCTCCTGCGCCGCGCGTGGGCGATAGCCCTCGATGCCGGTGGCCAGGGTCCCGGTCTCGGCAAAGATGGTGGCCAGTTGGGCGGCGTGCGAAGCCGCCGTGCCGGACGGCCCGGCGGCGCTGGCCGCCGGCGTCTCGGGCGAGTCGGGCGTATCAGGCGTAGCGGACTGATCAGACGGATCTGACGTTACGGTGGCGGCGGGCAGGTCTTCGGAGTCAGGCAAGGCGAGGCTTTTGGCGAGCCGCTTCAAGAGCGGCCCGGGACAAGGGGAATCAGGCGGGCACGTCCGGCTCGAGCTGAAGCTGGAGCAAGGTAATCGCATCCTTGAGCTTGAGACGGCGCTTTTTCAGTCTGCGCAGTTGCAGCTCGTCATGCGAGGCATCCGCCGCCATGCGGTCGATCAGGTAATCGAGATCGCGATGCTCGATCTGCAACTCCATGATCTGTCGCGATAAGGTATTCAGGTTGCGGTCCATCAGCTCTCCCGCTCAAGGCCGGCGCTGGGCGCCGGCGGGCCGGTACGGCAAATGACGTGGGCGCGGCCAGGTGCATCGCGCCGACGTCTGGCACCGGCTATTGTCGCCGGTATTGCCCCCGGCTGTGGGCGCGGCGTCTCGCCGCTCAGAAACCGAAGGGACGCGGCGCGGACGCCGGCCCCTGCTGCTCCTTGGCCTTGGCACGACGCTCTTCGACGTCTTTCTGCCGTTGCGCGGCATCGCGCTGCTTTTGCTCGTAGGCCTTTACATTTTCCTGCCGCTGCTTGGCCTGCTGCGCGCCCTGCTCCTGCGCGGCCTTGATGCGGGCGTCGAAATCGGCCTGCTTCTTGTCATAGGCCTGAGCATTGGCGGCGCGCTGCGGCGCATCGGCCTCGTGCTGCGCATCGCGCAGTTTCTGCTCCTGCTGCTTGCGCTCGTAGCTTTCGCGGCTGGCGCGCTCGTTGGCGTCACGGTTGGGCTGCTCCGCTTCGTACTGGGCGCGCTGGATCGCCTGTTGCCGGTCACGCTCGGCCGCCTTGAATGCGCGCTCCGCGTCACCGACCTCAAGCTCCCGCTTGCGCAGCACCTGCAACTCGGCACGCTGCGCGTCCTTGGCCTTGTCGATGCAATGCGTGACAAAGAACTTGTTGTAGCAATCGTGCTCCGCCTTGCCATAGCGATAAGTGGTCCAGGCACGCGAGTCGCTGATGGCCTTGCGTTCCGCCGCGAAATCCCGGGGCGGCGTTTGCGCCGCGGGCGCCGCGGGTGCCACGGTAGGGGCTTGCGCGGCGCCAGGAGCCGCCTGCGCCTGGCCAAGTGATGGCAGGAACAACGCCGCCAGGCCAGTGACAAGCACGGCGAGCCGCACCTGCGCGGGCAGGAAGCGGGTCGCACGGAGCACGGCCGGCGTGGCGGGGCGGTCGGGGAACGCGACCGCTTGGGCGGTCGGATGTGGCTTGACGATCATGCTTGGATTCTAACATCCGCCCCGCCGGTTGCCGCGCATGTTGCCACGCTTGTTGACATACAAGCCGGCCGGCATCCTCACGCCGCGCCACCGCCCCTGCGGGCACCCCGGGTCACGCAGGCAGCCCCCGCCCAAAGCGCCCCGCCGCGGGGCGCCAAGCTTGTGGCAAAATGCCCCGCTTTCGACCGACTGTTTTCCTGATGTCCACTCTGCCAGCTTCCGTCATGCAAAAGATCGTGTCGCTCATCGCGGCCGAACTGTCCGTCCAACCCCGCCAGGTGGCGGCGGCCGTAGAACTGCTCGACGAAGGCGCGACCGTGCCGTTCATTGCGCGCTATCGTAAGGAAGTGACCGGCAACCTGGACGACACGCATCTGCGTAACCTGGAAGAACGCCTGCTCTATCTGCGCGAGATGGAAGAGCGCCGAGCCACCATCCTCGCCTCGATCGAGGAACAGGGCAAGCTGACGCCCGAACTGCGCGCAGCCGTCGAAGGCGCAGAGACCAAGCAGGTCCTGGAAGATCTCTACCTGCCCTACAAGCCCAAGCGTCGCACCCGCGCCCAGATCGCCCGCGAATGCGGGCTGGAGCCGTTGGCGCTCGCGCTGCTGGCCGACCCCACGCTGGACCCGCAGGCCGAGGCCGCCAAGTACGTCAACGGCAACCCCACCGCCGACGGCGGCGTGCCGGACATCAAGGCCGCGCTGGATGGCGCGCGCGACATCCTGTCGGAACAGTTTGGCGAAACCGCCGAACTGCTCGGCAAGGTACGCGAGCACCTGTGGAGCAATGGCTTGGTCACCTCGTCGGTGATGGAAGGCAAGGAAGGCGCGGAAGAGGAAAAATTCCGCGACTACTACGAATACAGCGAAACCATCCGCACCATCCCGTCCCACCGCGCGCTGGCGCTGTTCCGCGGCCGCAATGCCGGCGTGCTGATGGTCAAGCTCGGCCTGGGCGAGGAACAGGACGCCATGGTGCCGCACCCGTGCGAAGGCATGATCGCGCGCCATGTCGGCATCCAGAACCAGAACCGCCCGGCCGACAAGTGGCTGGCCGATGTCTGCCGCTGGTGCTGGCGCGTCAAGGTGCAGCCGCACCTGGAAACCGAGCTGCTGACCCAGCTGCGCGAAACCGCCGAGGGCGAAGCCATCAAGGTGTTCGGCCGCAACCTGCACGAGCTGCTGCTGGCCGCGCCGGCTGGCCCGAAGTCCGTGATGGGCATCGACCCAGGCATCCGCACCGGCTGCAAGGTGGCCGTGGTCGACGCCACCGGCAAGCTGATCGACACCGCCACCATCTACCCGCACGAGCCGCGCCGCGACTGGAACGGCTCGCTCGCCACGCTGGCGCGCATGGCCAAGCAGCACAATGTCATGCTGGTCTCGATCGGCAATGGCACCGCCAGCCGCGAAACCGACAAGCTGGTACTGGACCTGATGAAGGCGTTGCCCGAGGCCAAGCTGACCAAGATCGTGGTCAGCGAAGCCGGCGCCTCGGTCTACTCCGCATCGGAGCTGGCCGCCAAGGAATTCCCGGACCTCGACGTGTCGATCCGTGGCGCGGTCTCGATCGCTCGCCGCCTGCAGGATCCGCTGGCGGAACTCGTCAAGATCGATCCGAAATCGATCGGCGTGGGCCAGTACCAGCATGACGTGAACCAGCGCGAGCTGGCCCGCGCGCTGGACGCCGTGGTGGAGGACTGCGTGAACGCCGTGGGCGTGGACGTGAATACCGCCTCGGCCCCGCTGCTGGCCCGCGTGTCCGGCCTGAACACGGTGCTGGCGCGCAATATCGTCGAGTACCGCGATGCCAACGGCGCCTTCCCCAATCGCGCCGCGCTCAAGAAGGTGCCGCGCCTGGGCGACAAGACGTTCGAGCAAGCCGCCGGCTTCCTGCGCGTCAACGACGGCGACAATCCGCTGGACCGCTCCTCGGTCCACCCGGAAGCCTATCCTGTGGTCAAGCGCATCCTGGACCATATCAAGAAGGGCCTGCCGGATGTCATGGGCAATCGCGATGCGCTGCGCGGCCTGTCGCCGACCACCTTCACCGACGAGACCTTCGGCCTGCCGACGGTGCGCGACATCCTTTCCGAACTGGAAAAGCCCGGCCGCGATCCGCGCCCCGAGTTCAAGACCGCCAACTTCCAGGACGGCGTGGAAGACATCAAGCACCTGCAGCCGGGCATGGTGCTCGAAGGCGTGGTCACCAACGTTGCCGCCTTTGGCGCGTTCGTCGATATCGGCGTGCACCAGGACGGACTGGTCCACATCTCCGCCCTGTCCACCAAGTTCATCAAGGACGCGCACGAAGCGGTCAAGGCTGGCCAGATCGTCAAGGTCAAGGTGATGGAGGTGGACGTCAAGCGCAACCGCATTGGCCTGACCATGCGCCTGGATGACGAACCCGGCCAGGGCCCGGTGCGTGCGGGCCAGACGGACCGCGGCAATGCGCCGCGCCAGGGTCAGGGCCAGCGCCCCGGCCAGGGCAAGGGCTTCGGTGGCGGCCAGCGCCGCGAGGAGCCGTCCGGCGCCATGGCGGCGGCCTTCGCCAAGCTCAAGCGCTGAGCATCGCGCGGCTGACGTAAAAAGCCCCTGTGCCATGCACAGGGGCTTTTTTCTTTCAGCGGGCGGTCAAGGCGATGTTCTTCGCATGGCAATCGGCATTGCGAACCACATAGTTCACCAGCAGGTGCCACGCCAGATGCGCCCACTGCTGCAGCGCGCTACGCGACAAACATCAACCAAAAAACGATGCCCGAGGGCTACAAAATCTCGATATCAAAGAATTTTGCAGCCCTCGGGCATTAAGTGAGGCTATCCAAGCCGAAACTACCCCATGCGAACCGGGGGGCAGCCGTCAGATCTCCACCTTGGTCCCCAGCTCGACCACCCGGTTAGCCGGAATCTGGAAGAAGTCCGAGGGCTTGGCGCCGTTCTGATGCATCCAGGCAAACAGGCTTTCGCGCCACATCGACATACCCGGCAGCTTCGACGGAATCACCGATTCGCGGGCGATGAAGAACGAGGTTTCCATCAGCTCGAACTGCATGTTGAGCTTGCGCTGGGCCAGGTCCAGCACCCGCTGCACATCCGGCGTTTCCTTGAAGCCGTATTCGGACTTGAGGATGAACACGCCGCCGCCAAGATCCTTGCAGGTCAGGCGATGGTCATCGTCCACATAGGGCACGTCGCGCGTGACGAAGCTCAGGAACACCACGCGCTCATGCAGCACGCGGTTGTGCTTGAGGTTGTGCAGCAGCGAAACCGGTACCGACTCGGTGTTGCCGGTCAGGAATACGGCCGTGCCTTCGACCCGATGCGGCGGGTGCGCCAGCAGGCCGCCGATAAACGGCTCGAGCGGAATGCCATCTTCCAGGCTGCGTGCGCGCAGCAGCTTGCGCCCGCTGTGCCAGGTCATCAGCAGGAAGAAGGCGGTGGCGCCCATCAGCAGCGGGAACCAGCCGCCCTCGGCGATCTTGAGCAGGTTGGCCGAGAAAAATGCCAGGTCGACCAGCAGGAACGTCAGGCCGATCAAGGTCACCAGGACCGGGTTCCACTTCCACACATTGCGCATGACCACGGCAGCCAGGAATGTGGTGATCACCATGGTGGTCGTCACCGCGATACCGTAGGCGGCCGCCAGGTTGTCGGACTTCTTGAAGGCCACCACCACGATCACCACCAGCACCAGCAGGATCCAGTTGATGACCGGCAGGTAGATCTGGCCGATTTCAGCAGCCGAGGTGTAGCGGATGCGCATGCGCGGCACGAAGCCCAGCTGGATGGCCTGGCTGGTCAGCGAGAAGGCGCCCGAGATGACGGCCTGCGAGGCGATCACCGTGGCGCCCGTGGCCAGCAGCACCATGGGCATCAGCAGGGGCTGCGGCACCATCAGGTAGAACGGGTTGCTGATGGCTTCGGGGTTCTGCAGCAGCATCGCGCCCTGGCCAAAATAGTTCAGCATCAGGCATGGCATGACCACCGCGAACCAGCCCATGCGGATCGGCCGGATGCCAAAGTGGCCCATGTCCGCGTACAGCGCTTCGGCGCCGGTCAGCACCAGGAACACCGAGCCGAGCACCACGAACGCCTGCAGCGAATGCTCCATCAGGAAGGTCACCGCATAGTACGGGTTGACTGCCATCAGGATCGTGGGCACATGCATCATGTGGTACACGCCCAGGGCGCCGAGCGCCAGGAACCACACCATCATGATGGGCCCGAACAGCTTGCCCACGGCGGCGGTGCCGCTGCGCTGGATCATGAACAGGGCCACGAGGATCACCAGCGTGATCGGTATGACGAAGTGCGACAGCCCGGGCGCGGCGATCTCCAGGCCCTCCACCGCGGACAAGACCGAGATCGCCGGGGTAATCACCGCGTCGCCATAGAACATGCAGGCGCCGAAGATGCCGAACATCATCAGCAGCTTTGCCATGCGCGAGCGCGGCGCCGCGGTACGCAGCGCCAGCGCCATCAGGGCCAGGATGCCGCCCTCGCCGTCGTTGTCGGCGCGCATGACGAACATCACGTACTTGAGCGACACCACGATGATCATCGCCCAGAACAACATGGAGATGATGCCCATGACAGCGGCTTCGCTAAAGGGGATGCCGTGCTCGGTGCTGAAGCACTCCTTCAGGGCGTACAACGGGCTGGTACCGATATCGCCGAAGACGACGCCGATCGCCCCGATCACCAGCGCTCGCTTGCTGGGACTTTCGACGAAATAATGACTGGATGCGGGCTGGGTCATGGATAAAGGTAAGGTTGAAAGGCTCGTGCAACGGCATCGGCGCACGGTATGTGCGCCTGAGATGGCGCAACGGCACCGCGCCGCTATTGCATTGCACAAACGCGCGCCATTCTAGATGAAGTGCCGGGTGACGACCACTAGGGAGCATCCTGCCTTGAGAAACCTGCCTCGTGCTGGTGACGTGGCAAGCATGCGAGGGAAGTCCCGCCTGGTCAAGCGCTTGCGCGGGGTGGACCACCAAATTGCATACGAATAGGGGGATACGCACGTTGCTGCACGGCCACAGATTGTGCGCACTTAGTCACAACTAGGCGCGGATCAGACGCCGATCAGACTCCAAGATAGCGGTCCAGCAAGCCGGGGTCCACCGTCAGTTCGGCCGCAGGCCCGTTCATGACGACCATGCCCTTTTCCAGCACCACCACGCGATCGGCATTGGCCAGCACCGTACGGTAGTTGCGATCCACCACCACGGACGCAATGCCGGTGGCGCGCACGGTGGCAATGACCTGCCAGATCTCGGCGACAATGCGCGGCGCCAGCCCTTCGGTCGCCTCATCCAGGATCAGGCAGTCGGGGTTGGTCATCAGGGCCCGGCCGATCGACAGCATCTGCTGCTCGCCGCCGGACAGTTGCTGCCCGCCGTGGCCAAGGCGCTCCTTGAGGCGCGGGAACAGGTCCAGCACCCTTGCCTCGTCCCAGTCCATCCGGCCAGACGGCCCTTTGCGCGCCGCCATCAAGAGGTTCTCGCGCACCGATAGATTGGGGAAGATGCCCCGTCCTTCGGGCACATAGGCCACGCCCAGGCGCGCCACTTCATACGGCTGCGCACGGGAGACGTCGCGCCCGGCGGCGAGGATGGTGCCCTCGCGCTGCCGCACATGGCCAAGCAGGGTCCGCAGCAGCGTGCTCTTGCCCATGCCGTTGCGCCCCAGCAAGCCCACGGTCTCGCCTGCGCCGACGCTGAAATCGATCCCGCGCAGGACATGGCTGCTGCCATACCAGGCATGCACGCCGCGTGCGGCAATCATCTCGCTTTGCCCGCTCATGCCGCCTGCTCCCCATGCAGGGCCGGTTGGCGGGAGACTGCCCCAGCCTCGCCGTCCTCGGCGTCCTCACCGTCCTCGCCCAGGTAAGCCTGCTGGACTTCGCGATTGACACGGATCGCGTCGGGATTGCCCGAAGCGATCACGGTGCCGTTGACCATTACCGTGATCCGGTCCGCGACCGAGAACACCGCCTCCATGTCGTGCTCGACCAGCAGCACCGCATGGCCATCGCGCAGCGAACGCAACAGCGCAAGCATGCGCGCCGACTCCTCCGCCCCCATGCCGGCCAAAGGCTCATCCAGCAGCAGGACGGTGGGCTGGGTGGCCAGGCACATCGCCACCTCGAGCTGGCGCTTCTGGCCATGCGACAGCGCCGTGGCAACGATATCCGCACAGCCAGCCAGGCCGGCGCACTCCAGGGCTTCGTCGCCCAGCGCGCGGCTGGTGCGGCAGCGCTGCGCGCCCTCCCACAGCCGCCAGGCCCGCTGCGCGCGCGACTGGGCCGCCAGGCGGCAGTTCTCGCGCACCGTCAGCGGCAGGAAGATATTGTTGCGCTGGTAGCTGCGGCCCACGCCCTCGCGCGCCAGGCGCGGCTGCGACCAGCCGGTCACGTCGCGCCCCTGCAATTGCAGCGCGCCCGACGAAGGCGGCAGTTCGCCCGACAGCATATTGATCAGCGTGGACTTGCCCGCGCCATTGGTGCCGATCACCGCATGGATCTCGTGCAAGGCCAGGTCCAGGTCCACGTCGCCCACCGCGGTGAGGCCACCAAAGCGGCGCGTCAGCTTGCGGGCCGACAAGACCGGTGCAGGTACGGGTGCGTTCATCGGGATCCTCCTTCGCGCTGGCGCGCGACACCACGGGCCAGGCTGATCAGTCCATGCGGCAGCAAGGCCACCGCCACGATGACAAAGCCGCCCATCAGCAACTGCCAGTGCTTGGTCAGCGTGCTGAACCACTCGGCGAGCAAGACGAAGGAGAAGGCCCCAAGCACCGCGCCTGCCAGGCTGCCGGCGCCACCCAGGATCACCATCAGCATGGCGTTGCCGGACTGGTGCCAGGACGCGATCTCCGGATTGACGAAGCCGTACTGGATGGCATACAGGTAGCCCGCCAGGCCAGCAAAGGTGCCGGCCACCACGAATGCGCCAAGCTGGTAGCGATAGGTGGCATAGCCGGCGGCGCGCATGCGCTGCTCGTTATGCTTGATGCCCACCAGCGCATGGCCGAAGCGCGAGCGCAGCACCACCGCCAGCCCCGCCACCGTGAGCACCAGCGCGCCGAGCACCAGCCAGTAGAAATGCGTGACGTCGTTCACGTCGAACGGGTGCGCCCCCAGCAGGCCGAACTCCGGCCGGAAGTAGATATAGGTACCGTCGCTGCCGCCCGCGATCTTGGTGTCGTGAAAGACGAAATACACCATCTGCGCGAACGCCAGCGTGACCATGATGAAATAGATGCCGCGCGTGCGCAGCACCAGCGCCCCCACCACCAGCGCCAGCAGCGCCGCCGCGCCAAGCGCGCCCAGCAGCAATAGCCAGCCGTTGCCCGGCCCGGCCTGCGGCGCCATCATCGCGGTGGCGTAGGCGGCCATGGCGAAGTAGGCCGCGTGGCCCAGGCTGACCAGCCCGGTGTAGCCGATCAGCAACTGCAGCGACAGCGCGAAGATGGCCATGATCATGACCTTGCTGAGCAGCTCGATATAAAAACGCTGCCCATCCGAATTGAGCAGCAGCGGCAGCACCGCCAGCATCGCAAACGCCACCAGCCAGCCCAGTCCGCCCAGCCAGGGCATGGGGCCGGTGCGCGCGCGCACCGGGCCGTCCAATGCATTGGTATCGCTCGGCATATCCCTACCCCGCCTTGAACAAGCCCTGGGGTTTCCAGAGCAGGATGAGTGCCATCAGCAGATAGACCAGCACGCCGGAGGCCTCCTGCCAGAACACCTTGCCGAAGGTATCGACGAAACCTAGCAGCAGCGAGGCCACCATGGCCCCCTTGACCGAGCCGATGCCACCGATCACCACCACCACGAAGCACACGATCAGCACCTGGCTGCCCATGCCGGGATAGACCGAGGACACCGGCGCGGCGATCATGCCGGCCAGCACCGCCAGGGCCACGCCCAGCGCAAACACGAAGCGGTACAGCACCGTGACGTTGATGCCCAGCGACTGCACCATCTCGCGATTGGTAGCGCCAGCGCGAATCATCATGCCAAGCCGTGTACGACGGATCACCAGGTACATGGCCACGGCCACCAGCAGGCAGATCGCGGAGATAAACAGGCGATAGACCGGATAGGTCATGTCATTGCCGATCGGCAGCGACCAGTCGAGCATCGCCGGCACGGTCACGCCATGTACGTCGTCATCCACCAGGATGCTGCGCAGTTCCTCGAACACGAGGATGAGCCCGTAGGTCATCAGCACCTGCTGGAGATGCTCGCGCTCGTAGAGATAGCTGAAGAACACCCATTCCAGCACATAGCCGAACGCCACCGCCAGCACGATGCCCAGCGGAATGGCGATCAGCAGGCTGCCGGTCAGCCCGGCCAGCGTGAAGGCCAGGTAGGCGCCCAGCATGTAGAAGCTGCCATGGGCGAGGTTGATCACGCCCATGATGCCGAAGATCAACGTCAGGCCGCTCGCGACAAGAAAGAGCAGCAAGCCGTACTGGATGCTGTTAAGGCACTGAATGAAAAAGGAAACGATATCCATGGATATCCATGCGGCAAAGCGGCAACTCGGTTGCGGTATGCGGCCCGCCAAGAGGCGCCGGGCCGGACTTCGGCCCGGCGCCTTGACGGCGGCGGGCCACTGCGTTCAACCGCTCAGAGCCGGCAGCCGCGCGCCGGGTCGGCCAGCGCTTTCACCGCGACGCCGCCCAGCTTGTTCTCGCGGCCATCGACCTTGCGCAGGTAGAAATCCTGCACCGGATTGTGCGCCTTCGACAGCGTGAAAGCACCGCGCGGGCTATCCACCTTGGTCTGCTCCATCGCCTTGATGACCTCGGCCTTCTTGCTCATGTCGCCCTTGACCGCGCTGGCGCCGGCGGCCAGCAACTGGGCGGCGTCGTAGCCCTGCACGGCGTACACATCAGGCTGCAGCTTGTAGGCCTTGGCGTATTCCAGGCGGAAGCTCTTGTCGCGCGGGTTGGACAGGCCGTCGGCATAGTGCAGCGTGGTTTCGATGCCTTGCGCTGCGGCGCCCTGCGCCTCCAGCGTGCCGTCGGTGAGGAAGCCTGACGCGTAGAGCGGGATCTTGTCCTTGAGGCCTGCCGCGGCCCAGTCCTTGACGAATTTCACGGCGCCGCCGCCGGCGAAGAACACGAAGACCGCATCGGGCTTGATCGATGCAACCTCCGTGATCAACGCCTGGAATTCCACGTTGGGGAACGGCAGGCTCAACTCCTTCACCACCTTGCCGCCCTTGGCCTCGAAGGCTTCCTTGAAGCCCTTGATCGACTGCTCCCCGGCTGCGTATTTCCACGTCAGCGTGACCACCTTCTTCATGCCGCGCTCGGCCAGCACGTGGCCCATGGCGTAGCCCGGCTGCCAGTTCGAGAACGAGGAACGGAAGATATTGGGGCCACACAGCGGGCCGGTGGCTTCATCCACGCCCGCGTTGGGAATGATCAGCAGCGTGTTGTTTTCCTTGGCCACCTTGACGATGCCCATCTGCACGCCCGAGTGCACCGTGCCCACCACCACATCGACCTGGTCGCGCTTGATCAGCTTGGTGGCGTTCTCCGGCGACTTGGCCGAATCGGACTCGTCGTCCACCTTGAAGTACTCGATCTCCCGCCCGCCCAGCTTGCCGCCCTGCTCCTGCACGTACATCTTGAAGCCATTCTCGATGGCGTTGCCCAGCGATGCATAGGTGCCCGTGTAAGGCAGCATGAAGCCAACCTTGATCTTGCCGGTGCCCTGGGCATTGGCGCCCGCGGCGAAGGCAAGGGATGCAGCGATGGCTAGGCATGCGGGGGCCAGCCCGCGCGATGTGAAGCGATGCATGGATGTCTCCTGGTGGTCAAGCCGACTTCCGTCGCCTGGGCCGGCATCGCCAGCCTGCGGGGCTCCCATCCGTTCGCGGCATTCGCAGACCTCGCTAGCTGCCAGACGGGGGAACTGCAGGCCGACGCGCGGGGGGCGCGGAATTATTTTAGGTATGAAGTATGTGCCGTTATAAACCTGACCGCCGCGTCCGTCAACGGCCCCGGCTGGTCGCGGTGTGGCGAGTGGCCGCATCGCGGGAGTTTAAGCAGGACGGTTTGTGGCGCATATCGATGGATACCCTCAATCTGCGCCATGGTGCCGTACTCGTCGTCCTCGCCCTGCACCGCCAGCACGGGACAACGGATCTCCGACAGCAACGGACGCAGGTCGAAGGCGCGGAACGCCGGATCGAGCCAGATATCGTTCCAGCCCCAGAAGGCGGAATCCACATCGTCGTGGTGGCGCGCCAGCTTGCTGCGCAGATCCGTCTGCAGGTAAGCCTCGCGAGTGGCCTGGATGCTGCTCACAGAGACATCCTCGACCAGGGTATGCGGCGCCAGCACGGTGATGCCGTCTACCGCCTGCGGAAAGCTCGCGGCATGGATCAGTGCGATCGAGCCGCCGTCGCTGTGGCCGAACAGCCAAGGCTTGCCACGTTTGCGGCCGGGCCCGATCTCGAGTGCGTCGAACAGCGCCGGCAGGGCCTCGCGCGCCTGGCGGTGCATATAGTCGACGCCCCACTTTTCCGCGGCGGGACGCGGGGTCGAGCGCCCATAGCCATAGCGCGACAGCACCAGCCCGCGAAAGTCGCCGGCCTCGCACAGCATGGCGGGATAATCGCGCCACATGCTGATCGAGCCCAGCCCTTCGTGCAGGAAGACCACCAGCGGGCGCTCGTGGCGCTCTGGCCGCAGCCACTGGATCTCCACCTGGATACGGCGTCCGTCGAACGGGATTGCCACCAACTCGCTTTGCATGCCCTTGCCTTTCATCATCATTCGGTCGTTGCCGGCACGATCGCCGGTCCAGGTGTGGCCCCTGCGGTGGCCGCCTGCGCAGCCTCTTCGCGCTGGCGCAGTCGAAAGCGCTGGATCTTGCCGGTGGCCGTCTTTGGCAACTCGGCCACGCACTCGATCTGGCGCGGATACTTGTACGGGGCCAGCCGCGACTTGACGAACGCCTGCAACTCCGCCGCCATGCCGTCGTGCCAGGACCGGCCGGGGCGCAGCACCACGAAGGCTTTCGGCTTGACCAGTTCGTCCGCGTCAGCCACGCCGATCACCGCGGCCTCCAGCACGGCAGGGTGCAAGGCGAGCACGGCCTCGACCTCGAATGGCGAGACATAGATGCCGCCCACCTTGAGCATGTCGTCGCTGCGCCCGGCGTAGATGAAATAGCCATCCGCATCCTGCAGGTACTTGTCGCCGCTGCGGGTCCATTCGCCCACGAAAGTGTCGCGGGTCTTGTCGCGGTTGCCCCAGTACATCAGCGCGGCGCTCGGGCCCTTGATAAAGAGATCGCCGATCTCGCCCTGCGCGCAGGGCTGGCCCGCTTCATCGAGCAGCCTCAGCGCATAGCCGGGAACCGGCTTGCCGGTGGTGCCGTAGCGCACATCGCCGGGACGGTTCGACAGGAAGATATGCAGCATCTCCGTGGAGCCGATGCCATCAAGGATGTCGCAGCCAAAATGCGCGTGGAAACGGTCGCCGATATCCTTGGGCAGCGCCTCGCCCGCCGAGGTGCATACGCGCAGCGAAACGTCCGGCCGTCCCGGCAGGTCGCTCGCGGCCAGCATGCCGGCGTAGAGCGTGGGCACGCCGCAGAACACGGTCGGGCGCTGCTCGCGCAGCCGGCGAAATACCGCCTGCGGGGTCGGGCGTTCGGCCATCAGCACGGTGGTGGCGCCAACCGCCAGCGGAAAGGTCAGCGCATTGCCCAGGCCATAGGCGAAGAACAGCTTCGCCGCGGAAAAACCACGTCATCCTCGCGCAGGCCAAGCACCTGGCGCGCATAGAGATCGGCGGTATGGAACAGGTTGCCATGCGTGTGCACGGTGCCCTTGGGACGCCCCGTGGAGCCGGACGAATACAGCCAGAATGCGATGTCGTCCGGCCGGGTGGCGGCAGCGCCTTCCAGCGGCACGCCCTGCCCGGCCATCTCGGCCACGCTCGGTCCCGGGCCGGCGCTGCCGGCATCCGGTGCGGCGAGGATCAGCGCGGGCGCGGTGCCAGCCTTGCCGATGGCATCGCGCATGACGCAGGCCAGCGGCGCCGAAACCACAGCTGCGCGCGCGCCGCTGTGCTCCAGCATGTACGCGTAGTCGTCGACGGTCAGCAGGGTGTTGACAGCCACGGGCACCACGCCGGCCAGCAGGCAGCCGAGGAACACCGTGGGGAAATCGACGGTGTCGAGCGCACACAGCAGCAGGCGCTCCTCGGGGCGGATCCCGGCATGCAGCAGGGCCGCGGCAAAGCGCCGGCTGCGCTGGTCGAGCGCGGCGAAACTGAGCGAGCCGGCATCGTCCACGTAGGCGGTCTTGTCGGCACGGCCTGCCGTCAGATTGCGCGACAGCAGGTCGGCGGCGGCGTTGTAGCGGGCCGGCAGCACTGAAATGGCCACAGCGGTCGCATCGGCCGCCGGGGACAGGGATGCAATTGGGGGCGTCATGTCTCCACTCCTCGATGCCGTCCCCCGGTCGCACTTCGCCTTGGGACGGAGTCAGGTTTGTCGTGATTTTTTTGTGTTTTTTCTTCTTGACCTGCATTTGTCGATGCATTTTATTGCATATCAACTATTATGCAAGCAGAGAAATGCACTATATGACACGAAGGCCGCGTCCCTTATAATCGCAACCCCGATCCTGGCCCCAACCGATCCCATTCCCCATCCGAATCCGCCCGCCATGCGCCGCGATCCAGACTCAATGCTGGCCCCCGACTCCACCGACGCCCGCCCTGCCGGCGAGCGCGATCCCTACCTGACGCAACTCGGCGAGCGCATCCGCTCGCTGCGCGCAGCGCGGGGCATGTCGCGCAAGGACCTCGCGCGCGGCGCGGAGGTGTCCGAGCGCTATCTCGCCAACCTGGAAACCGGCACCGGCAATGCGTCCGTGCTGCTGCTGCGCCAGGTGGCGCGCGCGCTGGATGTGCCGTTGCCGGTAGTGCTGGCGGAGATGGAAACGCAGCACGCTGCCGGTGGCCAGCCGGCCTCGGAGTTCTCGCAACTGGTGCAATGGCTGGCGCAACTGCCCGCGGCCGACCTGTCGCGTGTGCGCGAGGCTTGCCACCAAGCCCTGGCGCCCAGCGCGTCCCATGATGCGCGCCATCGCCGCATTACGCTGATCGGGCTGCGTGGCGCCGGCAAATCCACCCTAGGGCGGGCGCTGGCCGCGGCCATGGAAGTGCCCTTCGTCGAACTCAACGGTGTCATCGAGCAGGAGGCCGGCGCCAGCCTGGCCGAGATCCACTCACTCTACGGGCAGGCCGCCTACCGCCGCTACGAGATGCGCGCGCTCGAACGCGTGCTGCGCGAGAACGACCGCATGGTGCTGGCCACGCCCGGCAGCCTGGTCTCGGAGCCCTCCACCTTCAACCTGCTGCTGGCACGCTGCTACACGGTCTGGGTGAAGACCTCGCCCGAGGAACACATGGCACGGGTGGTGGCGCAGGGCGATATGCGCCCGATGGAAGGCAACCGCGAAGCCATGGACGATTTGCGCCGCATCCTGCTGGCGCGCACCCCGCTGTACTCCCGCGCGGACGTGACGATCGACACCAGCGGCCAGGATCCCACCACCTCCCTGCAAGCCTTGCGCGCCCATCTGCGAGTCATTGGCGCGTGATTGGCACGTGATTGGCGCCTGGACATCGCGCAAGGATTGCGCCGGCGGCCGTTGTGCACTATATTTCATCACGAAGGATGATCGACAATATAGTGCATAAAGGAGACCACGATGTCCGCCCCGGCCGCTCCCAACGATCCCACTGCCACCGAACAGGCCCCCGTCACCTTTGAGCGCGACCCCGCGCAATACCGCCACTGGAAACTGACGTTCGACGGCCCGGTGGCCACGCTGTCCATGGATGTCGATGAGGACGGCGGCCTGCGCCCCGGCTATGCGCTCAAGCTCAACTCTTACGACCTTGGCGTGGACATCGAATTGCACGATGCCGTGCAGCGCATCCGTTTCGAGCACCCGGAAGTGCGCACCGTGGTCCTCACCAGCGCCAAGGACCGCATTTTCTGTTCGGGCGCCAACATCTTCATGCTCGGCAAGTCATCGCACGCCTGGAAGGTGAACTTCTGCAAGTTCACCAACGAAACCCGCAACGGCATCGAGGACGCCAGCCGCCATTCCGGGCTGAAGTTCATCGCGGCCTGCAACGGCACCACCGCCGGCGGCGGCTATGAGCTGGCACTGGCCTGCGACGAGATCGTGCTGGTCGACGACCGCTCCTCGGCCGTCAGCCTGCCCGAAGTGCCGCTGCTAGGCGTGCTGCCGGGCACCGGCGGACTCACGCGCATCACCGACAAGCGCCGCGTGCGGCGCGACCACGCCGACATCTTCTGCACCACCACCGAGGGCGTGCGCGGGCAGCGGGCGCACGACTGGAAGCTGGTCGATGCCGTGGTCAAGCCGGCGCGCTTCGCGGAGCACGTGCAACAGCGCGCGCTTGCGCTCGCCGCGCAGAGCGACCGGCCTGCCGGCCAGGACGGCGTGAAGCTCACGCCGCTGTCGCGCAGCCAGGATGCGCACGGCTACCGCTACGACACGATCCAGGTACACATCGACCAGCATGCCCGCAAGGCCACGCTGACGGTATTCGGGCCGGGTAAGCACCAGCCGCAGACGCTGGACGCGATCCTTGCCGCCGGCCCCGGCTGGTGGCCGCTGAAGATGGCGCGCGAGTTCGACGACGCCATCCTCACGCTGCGCGCCAACCATCTCGACATCGGCATGTGGATCCTCAAGACCGAGGGCGATCCCCATCAGGTACTGGCCACCGACGCCCTGCTGGACACGCATGCCGGCCACTGGTTCGTGCGCGAAACCATCGGCATGCTGCGCCGCACGCTGGCGCGCCTGGAGGTGTCGTCGCGCACCCTGTTCGCGCTGATCGAGCCGGATTCCTGCTTTGCCGGCACCTTGCTGGAGTTGGCCCTGGCCGCCGACCGCAGCTATATGCTGCATCTGCCCGACGCGCCGGACGACGCGCCGCGCGTGTTCGCCAGCAGCGCCAATTTCGGCCGCTATCCGAGCGTCAACGGGCTGACGCGGCTGGCCGCGCGCTTTTATCAGGATGAGGTGGCGATCCAGGCCGTGCAGGACCATATCGGCGCGCCGCTCGACGCCATCAACGCCGCCTCGCTCGGCCTCGTCACCGCCACGCCCGACGATATCGACTGGGAAGACGAAATCCGCATCGCCATCGAGGAGCGGGCCAGCCTGTCGCCGGACGCCTTGACGGGGCTCGAAGCCAACCTGCGCTTCGGGCCGGTGGAAACCATGGAGACCCGCATCTTCGGCCGGCTCACCGCCTGGCAAAACTGGATCTTCAACCGGCCCAACGCCGTGGGCGAGCAAGGCGCGCTCAAGGTGTTTGGCTCGGGCAACAAGGCCCGCTTCGACTGGGACCGCGTCTGAGCCCATCCACCCAGCCATCCAAGCCGTCCACGCAACAAAAAAACAGGACAAGGAGACACCCAGTGAGCATCGACTACAGCCAGAAGATCCCGAACAACGTCAACCTGTCCGACGACCGCGCGCTGCAGCGCGCGCTCGAACACTGGCAGCCCGCCTTTCTCGACTGGTGGCGCGACATGGGGCCCGAAGGCTCGCACCAGCACGATGTCTACCTGCGCACGGCAGTATCTGTCGATCCTTCCGGCTGGGCGCACTTCGACCACGTCAAGATGCCGGACTATCGCTGGGGCATCTTCCTCCAGCCCGCCGACCCGGCGCGCCGCATCCATTTCGGCGAGCACAAGGGCGAGGCGGCCTGGCAGGAAGTACCGGGCGAGCATCGCGCCAACCTGCGCCGCATCATCGTCACCCAGGGCGATACCGAGCCGGCCTCGGTCGAGCAGCAACGCCACCTGGGCATGACCTGCCCCTCGCTCTACGACCTGCGCAACCTGTTCCAGGTCAACGTGGAAGAAGGCCGCCACCTGTGGGCCATGGTGTACCTGCTGCATCGCCATTTCGGGCGCGACGGGCGGGAAGAGGCCGAGGCGCTGCTGGGACGGCGCTCCGGCGACAAGGACAACCCGCGCATCCTGGGCGCCTTCAACGAGCGCACGCCCGACTGGCTGGCCTTCTTCATGTTCACCCACTTCACCGATCGCGACGGCAAGTTCCAGCTCTGCGCGCTGGCCGAATCCAGCTTCGACCCGCTGGCGCGCACCACGCGCTTCATGCTGACCGAAGAAGCCCATCATATGTTCGTGGGTGAATCCGGCATCTCCCGCGTGATCCAGCGCACCTGCGAAGTGATGCGCGAACGCGATATCCAGGATCCCGCGGACGTGCGCGCCGCCGGCGTGATCGACCTCGAGACCATCCAGCGCTACCTCAACTTCCACTACAGCGTGACCATCGACCTGTTCGGCGCCGACCAGTCGTCCAACGCCGCTACCTTCTACAGCGCCGGGCTCAAGGGCCGCTTCGAGGAAGGCAAGCGCGACGACGACCACGTGCTCAAGGGCGACGTGTACCGCATCCTCGACGTCACCGACGGCCGCCTGGGCGAGCGCGAGGTGCCCATGCTCAACGCGCTCAACGAGGTGCTGCGCGACGACTACGTCAAGGACACGCTCGGCGGCGTGGCGCGCTGGAACAAGGTGATCGAAAAGCACGGCATCGCATTCCGCATGACGGTGCCGCACAAGGCGTTCAACCGCAAGATCGGCAGCCTGGCCAACGTCCATGTATCGCCGACGGGCGAGCTGCTCACCGAAGCGCAATGGCAGGCGGGCGAGCGCAACTGGCTGGCGACGGACGAAGACCGCGCCTTCGTGGCGTCGCTGATGGGCCGGGTCACCGAGCCCGGCAAGTACGCCAACTGGATCGCGCCGCCGATGGTCGGCGTCAACCGCCAGCCGATGGATTTCGAGTACGTGCGCTTCAACTGACCCTGCAACTCACTCTGCAACTCACCCTGACTGACCCACAGGCAACATGCGGCGCAGCGCCGGCGACAGACCGGCCGCGCGCCAAGGAGACCAAAGAGATGGGCGCCCCCGACATCATCAAGCAGCACCTGATCGACCCCGAGATCTGCATCCGCTGCAATACCTGCGAAGACACCTGCCCGATCGACGCGATCACCCATGACGATCGCAACTACGTGGTCAGGGCCGACGTGTGCAACGGCTGCGGCGCCTGCCTGGGGCCGTGCCCCACCGGCGCGATCGACAACTGGCGCACGATGCTGAAAAGCGAGGCGTATCCGATCGAGGCGCAGTTGCTGTGGGACGAGCTCCCCGCCAGCCTGCCCTTGCCCGCGGACACCGGGATCGAGAACGCGCCGGATCCGGCTTCCCCGGAAACCGGGCAGGAGCCGCAAACCCAGCAAGTGGAAACCAGCCGGCATACCTCGCCCAAGGCGCCGTGGTCGGCGGCGCATCCATACGTCAACCTGCACGGCGTGCGCGCCCCCGTCACCGCCACCGTGGCCGGCAACTACCGCCTGACCGCCGACGACGCATCGAGCGATGTGCATCACATCGTGCTGGATTTCGGTCAGCACTTTTTCCCGGTGCTGGAAGGCCAGGCCATCGGCATCGTGCCGCCCGGCACCGACGCCACCGGCAAGCCGCACTACATCCGCATGTATTCGATCGCCAGCCCGCGCGACGGCGAACGGCCGGGCTACAACAACCTGGCGCTGACGGTGAAGCGCGTCGAGCAGGATCATGAAGGGCAGCCGGTGCGCGGCGTGGCATCCAACTTCCTGTGCGACCTCGCGCGCGGCGACGAAGTGCGCGTGGTCGGCCCGTTCGGCACCACCTTCCTGATGCCGAACCACCGCGAAGCCAGCGTGATGATGATCTGCACCGGTACCGGCTCGGCCCCGATGCGCGCCATGACGGAGCACATGCGGCGCAACCTCGAGCAGTTCGACGGGCAGCGCATGCTGTTCTTCGGCGCGCGCAATGCGCGGGAACTGCCCTACTTCGGGCCGTTGATGAAATTGCCGCCGAGCTTCCTCGACATCCATCTCGCCTTCTCGCGCGATCCCGGCCAGCCCCGGCGTTATGTGCAGGACGCCATCCGCGAAGCCGGCGCCCGCGTGGCGGGGCTGCTGAACGACCCGCACGGCCATGTCTATATCTGCGGCCTCAAGGGGATGGAAGACGGCGTGCTGGCTGCGTTCGGGGAAGTCTGCGCCGGCGCCGGCCTGGCCTGGAGTGAACTGGAAGCCACCATGAAGACGGAGGGACGGCTGCATATCGAGACGTACTGATCCGGCAGCGGGCCCGCTCTGTCGCTCCCGGCACCCTCGCAACTCGGTGCGCCGCAGAGAAGTCGTATTCAGGACAAGCGAGCATTCTGCAGTGGGCGAGGCCACCAAACCATGCAGATAGTGGTGGCGTTTTACTGCTTCCCTTACGAAACGAACCGCCTATAATGTTTCTGAAGAAACAGGAGCGAGGCGATGCAACCCAGGCAAGTCCCCGAGCATCTTCCTGCCGGCAGTCCGGACTCCGGCACCACCCTCACCAAGGCGGTCATGCGTGCGGCCGGCTTCCTTGGCATCAGCCAGGCAGGCGTGGCCAACGTGCTGGGCATCAGCACCGCCTCCGTGTCCCGAATGGCTTCCGGGGGCTATGTGCTCGATGCGCATCGCAAGGAATGGGAGTTCGGCGTGCTGTTCGTGCGCCTGTTCCGCTCGCTCGACGCCATCCTCGGCCACAGCGACCAGGCCCGCCTCTGGCTGGCCAACGAAAACCTGGCGTTGGGCGGCAAGCCGCTCGACCTGATCCGCACAACCGAGGGCCTGGTACGTGTCGTTCACTATCTGGATGCCACCCGCGGTCGCGTCTGAGCGCAAGCCGTTTGCGCTCACGCTCTGGCGCGCGGTAGAGGCCCAGCATGTGGTATCGACCATGCCGCTGGTCGACAGCCTGGAGGAGCAAGCCGTGCTGGAAGCCGTGCTGGACGCCGGCAAGCCCGCGGTGCCCGCCGACGCACGCCACCTCCACTATCTTCTGTTCACACCCTTTCGCTACCCGCCCTCGCCCTGGGGCTCGCGCTTTCGCGCCGAGCAGGATCCTGGCGTGTTCTACGGTGCTGACGACATCCGCACCGCCTGCGCGGAGCTTGGCTACTGGCGCTGGCGCTTCCTGCTCGACAGCCCGGCGCTGCCGCGCATCGACGCCCGGCCCCACACCCTGTTCCAGGTCAGCGTGCGCACCGACGGCATCGCGCTAGACGCCCCGCCCTTTGCCGAAGACGCCGCGAAGTGGACCGATCCCGACCACTATGACGCCTGCCAGGCCTTGGCCCGCACGGCCCGGGAAGCCGGCCTCGGCATGATCCGCTACACCTCGGTACGCGACCCGGAGCACGGTGCCTGCGCCGCACTGCTGAGCCCGCGCGCCTTCGCTGAACCGCAACCACGCATCACCACCACCTGGATGCTGACCGTACGGCCGGACCGCGTCATCTGGCAACGCGACGACCTGCTGCAGCGGGACAGTTACCAGTTTGCCGCCAGCACCTGGCAGCGCAGCAAGGTCAGCCCCGACCCGGCCTGACTGCCGGCGCGCCATTGCGGCCGCGCTCCTTATCGGGGCGAGTTCTTGCGCCCTTTACCGTTCTGGCGCAATTGGCTGTTGCACTGCGACAGAATTTACCTTATAATCTTTTTCTTCGACGGACGCGGGGTGGAGCAGTTGGCAGCTCGTCGGGCTCATAACCCGAAGGTCGCAGGTTCAAGTCCTGCCCCCGCAACCAAAGCCATGCATGACAATGCCATCGGCTGTCGAGCGCAAAGCAACAACGCACAACAACGCCCTGCACGGGCGTTTTTTGTTTTGTGCGCCCGGCTCTCTACATAGGCGCGACTGCGCACGCAGACCTTCCCCAAACTAGCATCGCACCCCCGGCAGCCCCCATCGGCGGTGATACACTTTCGCCATTCCTCCCGGACGCCCCTCATGAAATTCTGCTCGAACTGCGGCCATGCGGTCGTGCTGCGCATCCCTGAAGGCGACTCGCGCCTGCGTTCAGTGTGCGACAACTGCAGCACCATCCACTATGTCAACCCGCGCAATGTGGTCGGCACCATTCCCGTGTGGGAGGACAAGGTCCTGCTGTGCAAGCGCGCCATCGAGCCGCGCTACGGCTTCTGGACGCTGCCGGCCGGCTTCATGGAAATCGGTGAGACCACCGCGCAGGGCGCCGCTCGCGAGACGCTGGAGGAAGCCGGGGCACGGGTGCAGGTTGGCGAGCTGTTCTCCATCCTGAATGTGCCGCATGTGCATCAGGTGCATATGTTCTACCTGGCGACACTGGAGGACCTGGACATCTCCGCGGGCGAGGAAAGCCTGGAGGTGAAGCTGGTCGAGGAAGCCGATGTGCCCTGGGATGAACTGGCCTTCCCCACCGTGATCCATTCGCTGCGCTGTTTCTTCGCGGATCGCGCGGCGGGACGGCTGGCCGACGGCACCTTCCGCCTGCACAGCCTGGATATCGACAAGCCGATGCGCCCGCTGACCACCCGGGCCACGGTCGAACCCTGAACACGGGCGCGTTGCCCGCACTCCCTGCATGATCACCTGGCTGGATCCGCATGATCCGTTCCCGCCGGTCGAGCGTGCGCTCGGCCCGGGCTCCGACGCGCCCGGCCTGCTTGCAGCCAGCCGCGAGCTGTCGGCCCAGCGCCTGTTGCTGGCTTACCGGCAGGGCATCTTTCCCTGGTATGCCGAAGGCCAGCCGGTGCTGTGGTGGAGCACCGACCCCCGCATGGTGCTGCCGCCGCAGGCGCTGCGCGTTTCCAGCACCTTTCGCAAGACCCTCAAGCGCGTGCTGCGCGATCCCGACTGGGAAATCCGCGTCGACGACGACTTTATCGCCGTGATGCAGGCCTGCGCCGAAACCCCGCGCGATGGCCAGCATGGCACCTGGATCACAGAGGACATCATCGCCGCCTATGGTGCGTTGCACCGTAACGGCCTTGCCCATTGCGTGGAGGCCTGGTACCAGGGCGAGCGCGCGGGCGGCCTGTATGGCGTGGCGCTCGGGCGGATGTTCTACGGCGAATCGATGTTCGCGCGGCGCACCGATGCCTCCAAGATCGCCCTGGCCGCGCTGTGCGCGTTCCTCGGCAACCACGGCGTGGCGATGATAGACTGCCAGCAGGAAACCGATCACCTGGCTTCGCTCGGCGCGAGTCCCATCCCGCGTGCGGAGTTCGCTGCCCATATCCGCATTGCCACCCGCCAGCCGGATATCGTGCCGTGGGGTTTTGACAAGACGGTGCTGGAGAGATGGACGCAGGCGCAGTCATAAGGCACACCGCGTTGTCCACTCGCCGCAAGGTCAGGTCGCCGCGCCATCGGCTTTCCCGCGTTGCTGTTTCATCCCTGGCCGTTGCAGACACATGAGCAAGCTAAAGGAACTACCCCTTTCCGCGCTGCAGTTCTACGCTACGGCACCCTATGCTTGCAGCTACCTCGATGGCCGCATGGCGCGCTCGCAGGTGGCCACGCCCGCCCACCTGATCAACGCCGATGTCTATTCGCGGCTGGTGCGCGCGGGCTTTCGGCGCAGCGGCATCTTTACCTACCGTCCCTATTGCGATGAATGCCACGCCTGCACGCCATGCCGCGTGGTGGTGGACCAGTTCCGCCCGGACCGCAGCCAGCGCCGGGCCTGGCGCCAGCACGGCAAATTGCAGGCCCTGGTGGCGCCGCTGACCTACGTCGAGGAGCACTATGCGCTCTACCTGCTGTACCAGTCGATGCGCCACGCCGGCGGCGGCATGGACCAGGACAGCCGCGACCAGTACGAGCAATTCCTGCTGCAAAGCCGGGTCAACTCGCGGCTGGTCGAATTCCGCGAGCCGCCGGGCTCGCCCGAGGCCGGCCGGCTGCGCATGGTCAGCATGATCGACGTGCTCGACGATGGCTTGTCCTCGGTCTACACCTTCTACGATCCGCTGGAGGTGCACGCCAGCTACGGCACCTACAACATCCTGTGGCAGATCCAGCAGGCCCGCGAGCTCGCCTTGCCGCACCTGTACCTGGGCTACTGGATCGCCGATAGCCGCAAGATGGCCTACAAGGCACGCTACCGGCCGCTGCAGGTGCTGACGGCGAATCAGTGGCGCGCGTTCGATGCGGCGCCGGCGGCGCTCCGGGATGCGGCGCCCACCGTGGCATCGCCCACCGCCGTGCCCGTCATTCCGCCGCAGCCCGGCGAGCAAGCCCCGGAAAACAGCCTGTAGCGGAGTAGCGGACAGCCTGCGCAAGTCATGCCCGCGCCAGCGGCGCCATACCCGATCCGGCCCAACCGTTACAATGCCGCCTTGGTCCCGACTTCCAAGCTGATTCCCTGTGCTGAACGCGCTCTACCCCCTGTTTCGCCCCGCCCTGTTCTCGATGGATGCGGAGGACGCTCACCATTTAACCCTCAACAACCTGCTCCGCGCCAAGCGCATGGGGCTGGCGGGCTGCATCGGCAATACCATCGCCGACGACCCGCGCACGGTGATGGGCGTGCGCTTCCCCAACCCGGTTGGCCTGGCCGCCGGGCTCGACAAGGATGGCGCGTACATCGACGGGCTGGCCGCCTTCGGCTTCGGTTTTATCGAGGTGGGCACCGTGACGCCGCGCCCGCAGGCGGGCAACCCGCGTCCGCGCATGTTCCGCCTGCCGCAGGCGGATGCGCTGATCAACCGCATGGGCTTCAACAACGGCGGCGTGGATGCCTTTGTCGCCAATGTGAACGCGTCGCGCTGGAAAGCCGAAGGCGGCGTGCTGGGCCTGAATATCGGCAAGAACGCCGATACGCCGATCGAGCGCGCGGTGGATGATTACCTGCACTGCCTGGAACGGGTCTACCCGCACGCCAGCTACGTCACCGTGAATATCTCGTCGCCGAACACCAAGAACCTGCGCCAGCTGCAGGGCGCCAGCGAGCTCGACCACCTGCTCTCCACGCTCAAGGATGCGCAGCAGCGCCTGGCCGACAAGTACAAGCGCTACGTGCCGCTCGCGCTCAAGATCGCGCCGGATCTCGATGCCGACCAGATCGGCAATATCGGTGACGCGCTGGTCCGCCACCGCATCGACGGCGTGATCGCCACCAACACCACCATTGCCCGCGACGCGGTCAAGGGCCTGCCGCATGGCGAGGAAGCCGGCGGCCTGTCGGGCCGGCCGGTGTTCGAGTCGTCCACGCACGTGGTCAAGAGCCTGCGCGCGGTGGTTGGGGACGCGGTGCCCATCGTGGGCGTGGGCGGCATCTTCAGCGGCGCCGATGCGCAAGCCAAGATCGCGGCCGGCGCGCAGCTGGTTCAGGTGTACAGCGGGCTGATCTACCGCGGCCCGGTGCTGGTCAAGGAATGCGCTGCTGCGCTGCGCGCCTGACGGTTCCGAACCGAACCCGTTTTCGCGCCTTATCACACCAGCCTCACAAGGATAGCCATGGAAACCACCCGTCTTGGCCGCAGCGACCTGCAGGTCTCGCGCATCTGCCTCGGCACCATGACCTTCGGCGAGCAGAACACCGAAGCCGAAGGCCATAGCCAGCTCGACTACGCGGTGTCGCGCGGCATCAACTTCATCGACACCGCCGAGATGTATCCGGTCAAGCCGCGTGCCGAAACCTATGGCAGCACCGAGCGCATCGTCGGCACCTGGCTCAAGCGCCAGCAGCGCGAGCGCATCGTGCTGGCCACCAAGGTGGCCGGCCCGGCGCGCATGCCGTGGATCCGCAATGGCGGCGACCTGACCCCGGACAGCATCCGCGCGGCGGTGGACGCTTCGCTGTCCCGCTTGCAGACCGATTACATCGACCTGTACCAGATCCACTGGCCCGCTCGCAACGCGCCCATCTTCGGGCAGAAGCAGTTCGATCCGGCCAATGAGCGCGAGTGCGCCTCCATCCAGGCGCAGCTCGAAGCCATGGGCGAACTGGTGCGCGCAGGCAAGATCCGCTATGTCGGCGTATCCAACGAAACGCCGTGGGGCGTGACCGAGTTCGTCAAGCAGGCGGAGCTGCACGGCCTGCCGCGCATCGCCACCATCCAGAACCCGTACAACCTGCTCAACCGCAGCTTCGAGCAGGGCCTGGACGAGGCCTGCTTCCGCACCGACACAAGCCTGCTGGTCTACAGCCCGCTTGCCTTTGGCCAGCTCACCGGCAAGTACCTCGGTGGCGACCTCGCCCACCCGGTGTTCAACGCGCAAGCCAAGGGCCGCCTGACGCGCTTCCCGCCCGACTGGAGCCCGCGCTACCTGCGGCCGGAGAGCCTGGCCGCGGCCGCCCGCTATGTGACGCTGGCGCGCGAGCATGGCCTCTCCCCGGCTACGCTGGCGCTGGCCTGGAGCTGCTCGCGCTGGTTCGCCGCGAGCACCATCATCGGCGCCACCTCGCTGGAACAATTGCGCGAGAACATTGATGCATGGCAAACGCCGCTGCCCGAGGCGGCGATCGCAGCCGTTGCCCGCATCCACGCCGAAATCCACAACCCCGCGCAGTAACGTTTCCGCGTTCCAGGCACCTGCGAGGTGCACCATCCGGAGCCGCCCACAGCGTGCTCCGGGCTTGCCGTTTGCCCCCACTGAGGCACTAGAACAGGGCAAGACCGGGCAAATTTCGCCTCGAAAATGGTATCCTCGCAGGCTTATCGCCGTCGTATCCGCTGTACAAGAGCGTCCTCCAGCCTGCCGCCTGGTGTATCGCCCACGCAACGGACCGACCGGCCGGCGCAGCGCGCCGCCGGGCAGGACGGCGGACCAGTTCTTATCGAGAACGAAACGCGGCTCATCACCCAGAACCCATATCCGGGGGAGATTAAATACTATGAAGTGTCTCAAGACATCGACCAAGACCATCCTCGGCAGCGCCATCGCCCTCGCGCTGCTGTACGGCGGCGCCGTGCAGGCCCAGGCCGTCAAGGTGCTCTCGATCGTCGACCACCCCGCGCTGGACGCCATCCGCGATGGCGTGCGCGACGAGCTGAAGACCGCCGGCTTTGACGCCGACAAGAACCTGAAGTGGGAATACCAGAGCGCGCAGGGCAATACCGGCACGGCCGCGCAGATCGCCCGCAAGTTCGTCGGCGACCAGCCCAATGTGATCGTGGCCATCGCCACGCCGTCGGCCCAGGCCGTGGTGGCCGCCACCAAGTCGGTGCCGGTGGTGTACTCCGGTGTGACCGACCCGGTCGCCGCCCAGCTGGTCAAGAGCTGGAGCGCAACCGGCACCAACGTGACCGGCGTCTCCGACAAGCTGCCGCTGGACCGCCAGGTTGCCCTGATCAAGCGCGTCGTGCCCAAGGCCAAGACCGTCGGCATGGTCTACAACCCGGGTGAAGCCAACTCGGTAGTGGTGGTCAAGGAACTGAAGGCGCTGCTGGCCAAGGAAGGCATGACGCTGAAGGAAGCCGCCGCACCGCGCACGGTCGACATCGGCGCCGCCGCCAAGAGCCTGATCGGCAAGGTCGACGTGATCTACACCAACACCGACAACAACGTGGTGTCGGCGTATGAAGCGCTGGTCAAGGTGGCCAACGAGTCGAAGATCCCGCTGGTGGCTTCCGATACCGATAGCGTGAAGCGCGGCGCCATTGCAGCGCTGGGCATCAACTACGGCGACCTCGGCCACCAGACCGGCAAGGTGGTGGTGCGTATCCTGAAGGGCGAGAAGCCCGGCGCGATCGCGTCCGAGACCAGCGACAAGCTGGAGCTGTTCGTGAACACCAGCGCGGCCGAGAAGCAAGGCGTGACGCTCTCGCCCGAGCTGGTCAAGGAAGCGAAGACCGTCATCAAGTAATGGCGGCACGCTGACCCTGCGCGTTCGCGCGCAGGCGGCTCTATGGCTCTATCCGGGCCCGCCCCCGGAACGCCTGCGCCGCGCCGCCCGACCCGGGCAGCGCGCCAGGCGTTTCTGATTCGGCCTCCCGTGCCGGATACAAGCAACTGGATTTCCCCCATGTCCCTCTTTTCCCTTATGGGCGCCCTGGAGATCGGCCTGATCTTCAGCCTCGTCGCCCTGGGGGTGCTGATCTCCTTCCGCATCCTCAACTTTCCCGATCTCACCGTCGACGGCAGCTTCCCGCTGGGCGGCGCTGTGGCAGCCACGCTGATCGCTTCCGGCCAGGACCCCTTCGTCGCCACCGCGCTGGCGATCGTGGCGGGCGCCTTTGCCGGTTTCATCACCGGCTGGCTCAATGTGCGCCTCAAGATCATGGATCTGCTGGCCAGTATCCTGATGATGATCGCGCTGTACTCGGTCAACCTGCGCATCATGGGCAAGCCCAACGTGCCGCTGATCACCGAGTCCACCATCTTCACCATCCTGCAGCCCGACTGGCTGCCCGACTACCTGCTGCGCCCCGCGCTGCTGCTGATCGTGGTGGTCGTGGCCAAGCTCGGCCTGGACTGGTTCTTCTCCTCGCAGCTCGGCCTGGCCATGCGCGCCACTGGCGCCAACCCACGCATGGCGCGCTCCCAGGGCATCGCCACCGGCCGCGCCACGCTGGCCGGCATGGCACTGTCCAACGGCCTGGTAGCGCTTGCGGGCGCATTGTTCGCGCAGACCCAGGGCGGCTCCGATATCTCCATGGGCATCGGCACCATCGTGATCGGCCTGGCCGCGGTGATCATCGGCGAGAGCATCCTGCCGGCCCGCCGCCTGGTGTACACCACGCTGGCCGTGGTGCTGGGCGCCATCCTCTACCGCTTCTTCATCGCGCTGGCGCTCAACAGCGAGTTCATCGGCCTCAAGGCGCAAGACCTGAACCTGGTCACCGCCGTGCTGGTGACCGGCGCCCTGGTGCTGCCGGGAACCCGCAAGAAGCTGTTCGGCCGCAAGAACGGAGGTGCCTGAGATGCTGCGCGCACAAGACCTGAAACTCACCTTCAATCCCGGCACCCCGATCGAGACGCGCGCGCTGCGCGGCCTCAGCCTGGATATCCCGACGGGCCAGTTCGTTGCCGTGATCGGCTCCAACGGCGCCGGTAAATCCACCTTCCTCAATGCCATCAGCGGCGACCAGATGGTGGACACCGGCCGCATCACGATCGACGACGTCGACGTCACGCGCAAGCCGGCCTGGGACCGTGCCCTGCTGGTGGCGCGCGTCTTCCAGGACCCGATGGCGGGCACCTGCGAGGCGCTGACGATTGAGGAAAACATGGCGCTGGCCATGGCGCGCGGCAGCCGCCGGGGCTTTCGCGCGGCGCTGAACAAGCCCTCGCGCGAGCTGTTCCGCGACAAGCTGCGGCTGCTCAACCTCGGCCTGGAAAACCGCCTGACCGATCGTATCGGCCTGCTCTCTGGCGGGCAGCGCCAGGCCGTGAGCCTGCTGATGGCCTCGCTGCAGCCCTCGCGCATCCTGCTGCTGGACGAGCACACCGCCGCGCTGGACCCGAAGACGGCTGCCTTCGTGCTGGAACTGACCGCCAAGATCGTGGCAGACGCCAAGCTCACCACGATGATGGTCACGCACAGCATGCGCCAGGCGCTGGACTACGGGCAGCGCACGGTGATGCTGCACCAGGGCCAGGTTGTGCTGGACGTATCGGGAGAGCAGCGCGCCGGGCTGGACGTGCCGGACCTGCTGCGCATGTTCGAGCAAACGCGCCATGAGCAGCTCGATGATGACGCCCTGTTGCTGGGCTGAGCCACTCGCGTAGCCAGGTCCGCAAAAAGGCCCCCGCTCATCAGCGGGGGCCTTTTACGTTGGGATGGGCGTTTGCGTGGCAGCGCTCAGGCAGTGGCCGCCTTGTCCAGCCAGCGCTTGAGCTGGTCGGTAACGGCCGTGCTCGAGAATGAGCAGCTGTCCTGCGCGAATACCCCCGCCATCTCCAGCCGGCGCAGCAGCTCTTCCATCGCCTGCCCGAACATCGGCGGCAGCACCAGGCCGGGGGCGGCCTCGCGCCAGCTGCGCACCAGGCCATCGGCTGCGAGCTGGCCGCCGATATGTTGTTCGAGCGCGGCGCGCATGGTTGCCAGCGCCGGCGCATTGCTTGTCGTCGTAGCCATCAACGGGCCCTCCTTTCTTTGTAAAGCTCACGGAACGTGCGTCCGCTCGGTGCCGGCAGGTCGCGGGTTTCGGTCCAGCCGCGGCCGGCCATCGGCAGGCTGGCAATCAGCTTGCTGCTGCCGCCCATGCGCGAGAGCAAGCGCGCGCCGATGCGGGTCGCGAAAGCGTACAGCCCCGGCCGGCGCGCCACGTAGCCCCACACTTGCAGCCCGAGCCGCTCCTGCCAGGGACGCAGGCCGCGTTCCATCTGCTTCTCGCGCAGCTTGCGCAGCAGGTCCGACAGCGGGATCGACGCCGGGCACACGCGGTTGCATTCTCCGCATAGCGTGGCCGCCTGCGGCAGGTCCAGCGCATTGGCCAGGCCCACGTAGCTCGGCGTCAGCACGCTGCCCATCGGGCCCGGGTAGACCCAGCCGTAGGCGTGGCCGCCGATCTTCTGGTACACGGGGCAATGGTTCATGCAGGCACCACAGCGGATGCAGCGCAGCATGTCCTGGAAGTCTCCGCCGATCAGGCCGCTGCGCCCGCCATCGACCAGCACGAAATACATATGCTCGGGGCCATCGCGCTCGCCCTCGGCGCGCGGGCCGGTCAGCAGCGAGAAGTAATTCGAGATGGCCTGGCCGGTGGCCGAGCGCGGCAGCAGCCGCATCACGGTTGCCAGGTCTTCCAGTGTGGGCAACACCTTTTCGATGCCGGTCACCGCCACATGCACGCGTGGCATCACGGTGCACATGCCCTCGTTGCCCTCATTGGTCACCACCGCCACCGAGCCAGTCTCGGCAATGATGAAGTTGCCGCCGGTCACGCCCATGTCGGCGGACAGGAATTCCGGGCGCAGCACTTCGCGCGCCTCGCGCGTCATCTCGGGGATATCGGTCAGGCGCGGTTTGTGGTGCACGCGGGCGAACAGGTCGGCGATCTCCTCCTTGTCCTTGTGCACCACCGGGGCAATGATGTGCGACGGCGGCTCGGCATCGTTGATCTGCAGGATGTACTCACCCAGATCCGTCTCGATGCTCTGCACGCCCATCTCGCCCAGCACCTGGTTCAGGCGCATTTCCTCGGTCACCATCGACTTGCTCTTGATGACCTTCTTGACGCCGTGCTTGCGCGCGATCTCCGCCACCAGCCGCGCGGCATCGGCCGTGGTCTCGGCGAACAGCACGGTGGCGCCGCGGCGCGTGGCGTTTTCCTCGAAGGTGGCGAGCCAGACGTCGAGGTTCTGCAGCGCGCGGTCGCGTCGCTCCTTGAGCGCCTCGCGGGTGGCATCGAAATCGATGTCGCGGATGGCGTCGGCGCGCGCCGTGACGAACTTGGTGGAGAGCTTCTTGAGGTTCTGCTGCAGGCGCTGGTCGGCCAGCTTCTGGCCCGCGCGCGCCTTGAACTCCATGCTGCGAACTTGCATAGCGGGGATCTCGCTAAGGGTTGTTTTTCGGCTGGCCGGGATCAGGCATCGCCGGCAAGCACTTGCGCGATATGCAGCACCTGCGTGCGCGTGTCGCCGGTCCTGCGCAAGCGCCCTTCGATATTGAGCATGCAGCCGAGATCGCCCAGCACCACGGCATCGGCACTACTGGCCTTGATGTTGGCGCACTTCTCATCGACGATGGCCGTGGAGATATTGCCGTACTTGACCGAGAAGGTGCCACCGAATCCGCAGCAAGCCTCGCAGTCCTTCATCTCGCTCAATTGCACGCCAGGCAATTGCGCCAGGAGGGCGCGCGGCTGGCTCTTGACGCCCAGTTCACGCAAGCCGGAGCAAGAGTCATGGTACGTAATGCGGCCCGCGAACTTTGAGTCGAACTCGCCCAGCTTGGCCACGTTGACCAGGAAATCGGTCAGCTCGAACACACGCGAGCGCAGGCCTTCATAGCGGCCATTCAACTCGGGATCGTCGCCGAGCAGATCCGCATAGTGATGCAGCACCATGCCGCCGCAGGATCCGGACGGAATCACCACGTAGTCGAACATCTCGAACTCGCGCAGGAATTTCTCCGCCAGGTCGCGCGATGCCGTGCGCTCACCCGAGTTGTAGGCCGGTTGCCCGCAACAGGTCTGGGCCTCGGGCACCATCACCTCAAAGCCAGCCTTCTCCAGCAACTTGAGCACCGAGAAGCCGATTTCCGGACGCATGAGGTCCACCAGGCAGGTGGCGAACAGACCAACTCGCATTGTTTCCCTTTTCCAGACCCCGAAACCCCGCAATTATGCGCCCTTGCGCACCGGCCAGCATACAAAAGCGTTCACGGCTGGGGTGAATTCGCCGCATTTTTGCATGCACTTTGCATCACATTCAACATCGGCATCATCCGAAGATTCTTTCGGTAATGGCATTTCACCTATTGAAATTTTCACAATGCGAGATAGAATCAGGCAACCGCTTAATTTGCCGCACGGCAACATTTCCCCATGGCAGAAGCAGACAAAGCCCCCGGCAAGACATCCATCCAGGTCATCGAACGCATGATGACCTTGCTGGACGCGCTCGCCCAGCATGCGGATCCGGTCAGCCTCAAGGAACTGTCGCTGACCACCGGCCTGCACCCTTCCACCGCGCACCGTATCCTCAACGACATGGTGGCCTGCCGCTTCGTCGACCGCTCCGATCCCGGCAGCTACCGGCTTGGCATGCGGCTGCTGGAGCTCGGCAACCTGGTCAAGGCCCGGCTGTCGGTACGCGATGCGGCGCTGGCGCCGATGCGGGCGCTGCACCGCGTGACCGGCCAGACCGTGAACCTGTCGGTACGCCAGGGGGATGAGATCGTCTACATCGAGCGCGCTTATAGCGAGCGCTCCGGCATGCAGGTGGTGCGCGCCATTGGCGGCCGAGCGCCGCTGCACCTGACCTCGGTGGGCAAGCTGTTCCTGGCGGCCGATGAAGTGGCGCGGGTGCGCAACTACGCCACCCGCACCGGGCTGGCGGGACACACCCGCACCTCGATCACCGACCTGATCAAGCTGGAGCGCGAGCTCAACTGGGTACGCACCAACGGCTACGCGCGCGACAACGAAGAGCTGGAGCTCGGCGTGCGTTGCATCGCCGCCGGCATCTACGACGACTCGCGCCGCCTGGTGGCCGGATTGTCGCTCTCGGCCCCGGCCGATCGCCTGCAGGACAGCTGGTTGCAGAACCTGAAGGAAACCGCGCTGCAGATCTCGCGCGGCATGGGCTACGCGGCCGACGTCGCAGCCTGAGCACGGCGGGGTGAGCGGCGCGGGGGCCCACGCGCCCTTCCCGCCGAATCTTTACCTCGCCCGCTCCCTCTCTCCTTCCCCCGCGCACTGCCTCAATCGCAGACCGAGTGTATACCCTTAGTTTTCAGATAACCTGAATAGCTATATCCTGCTGGGCATGCGGACCAAAGCCATTACCCTCACCGAACAGGTGACCCAGCAGTTGCGCGCCGAGATCGCCGGCGGCACCTACCCCGTCGGCGCCCGGCTGCCGACGGGCAAACAGCTTGCCGAGCAGTACGGCGTCAGCCCGGCCGTCATCCGCGAGGTGACCGAACACCTGCGCTCCCAGGGCCTGGTCGAAAGCCGCCAAGGCGTGGGCAGCACGGTGCGCTCGCGCGTGGGCAACGCCGGCTTCCAGCTGCCGCAGGAGATCGGCATCGATCGCGACGAACTGGCCAGCATCTACGAGTTGCGGCTCGATCTCGAAAGCGCCGCCGCCGCGCTCGCGGCACTGCGGCGCACCGCGCAGGATGTCGCCGGCATGCAGTCGCTGCTGGACCGGCTCGCGGCGCAATTGCACGACCCGCACCGCAGCGTGGAGGCGGACACCGCCTTCCATGTGGCAATTGCCACCGCCACCCACAACAAGTACTACCTGCAGTTGCTGCAGTACCTGAACCTACAACTGCACCAGGCCGTGCACGTGGCGCGGCTCAATACCCGCCAGCAGGATGGCCTGTCCGAACAGGTCCACCAGGAACACCTGGCCATCTTCCACGCGATCCGCGCCGGCGACCCCGAACAAGCGCGCGCCGCGGCGGTAGCGCACCTGCGCGGCGCCGCGGGGCGGCTGGGCCTGCAGCTGGCAGCGCGCGGCGAGTCCGTCGCCAGCGGCCAAGACCCCTCTCATTCCGCGGCCTGAGCCGCATTGCTTCTCCGGATAGACCCACCATGCAAAACTCAGATTTCCTGCCCCGCCTGATCGAAGCGCTCGGCCCCGACGTGGTTGCCACCGAGCCCGACCAGGTTGCGCCGTGGCTCGCCGACTGGCGCGGCCTTTATCGTGGCAATGCGCAGGCCGTGGTGCGCCCGCGCTCGGTGGACGAGGTGGCGCGCTGCCTGGCCCTGTGCCAGCAGGCCGCGGTCCCGGTGGTGCCGCGTGGCGGCAACACCGGGCTGTGCGGCGGCGCCGCGCCGGACAGAAGCCCCGCCAACGTGGTGCTGAGCATGGACCGCATGAATGCGATCCGCTCCATCGACACCATCGCCAACACGCTGGTCGCCGAAGCGGGCTGCATCCTGGGTAATCTGCGGCGCGCGGCGCAGGAGGCGCATCGCCTGCTGCCGCTCAGCCTGGCGGCCGAGGACTCCTGCCAGATCGGCGGCAATCTCGCGACCAACGCGGGCGGCGTCAATGTGGTGCGCTACGGCATGACCCGCGAGCTTGTTCTGGGCGTGGAAGCCGTGCTGCCCAACGGGGAGATCTTTCACGGGCTGCGCGCCTTGCGCAAGGACAATACCGGCTATGACCTCAAGCAGTTGCTGATCGGCTCCGAAGGTACGCTGGGCGTCATCACGGCCGCAGCGCTGCGCCTGTTCCCGCGCACCGACGCGCGCTCGGTGGTGCTGGCAGCAGTGGCTTCCCCGCTGCAAGCGCTGGAGCTCTTCGAGCTGCTGTTCGCGCAGTGCGGCGCGCGCCTGCAAGCCTTCGAGTTCTTCACCGGCGATTGCGTCGACCTCGTGCTCAAGCACGCGCAAGGCGTGCAGGAGCCCTTCGGCCAACGCTATCCCGCCTATGTGCTGGTGGAATTGGCCGACACCACCGACGAAGCCGCCCTCAACGTGCTGCTGGAGCGCGTGATCGGCGAGGCGCTGGAGCGCGAGCTGTGCCTGGACGCCGCCGTCTCGGCTTCGCTGTCACAGCTGCAGAGCCTGTGGAAGCTGCGCGAGGAGATCTCCGAGGCGCAGCGCGCCGACGGGCCGCACCTGAAGCACGATGTGTCACTGCCGATCGAGCAGATCCCGGCCTTCATGGCCTCGATGGAGACACGCCTCAAGGCCATTAGCCCCAGCATCCGTGCGTTTATCTTCGGGCACTTCGGCGACGGCAACCTGCACTACAACCTGTCGCGACCCGCGGGCGCGCAGCACGACTGGACGGCGCAGCATGGCAAGGCGCTGACGGCCGCAGTGCTGGACGAGGTGGCGCGCTACGGCGGCAGCATCAGCGCCGAGCATGGCATCGGCCAGCTCAAGCGCGATGATTTCCTGCGCCTCAAGGACCCGCTGGAGCTGCGCATGATGCAGGGCATCAAGCAGTTGCTGGATCCGGCCGGCATCATGAATCCGGGCAAGCTGCTCTAAGCGCACCGCCCTCGCCGCAAGAAAAACGCGCCGGCGACGGCGCGTTTTTCATGACTTCAAGCAGGAGACCGGATCACTCCGGCACCCCCATCAGATGCCGCGAGGCTGCTGGGCGGTCAGGATCGCCTGGGGGCTGGCTGGGCTGCCAAGCCCCTGCGTCAGGTTTGGGGACGTGGGAAAAGGGCGGCCCGGCCCCGTCTGCACGTGTTCCAGCCAGTCCTTGACGCGGTTGGCATCGGCGAAGCGGGACAGCTTGCCAACGGAATCCAGGAACACCATCACCACATTGCGGCCATTCACGCGTGCCTGCATCACCAGGCACTGGCCAGCCTCGGAGATAAAGCCCGTCTTTTGCAGGCCGATCTCCCAGTTGCCGCCACGAACCAGGCGATTGGTGCTGACGTAGTGCTGGGTGCGGCCAAGCACATTGACTTCATGCTCGGTCTGCGTCGAAAACTCGCGGATGGTGGGGTTGCGGTACGCCGCATTGACCATGCGCACAAGGTCCATCGCACTCGAGACATTACTGCTCGACAAGCCATTCGAATCGACGAAGTGGCTGTCGTTCATGCCGAGCTCGCGCGCCTTGCGGTTCATGGCCTGCACAAAGGCCGGCAGGCCGCCCGGGTAGCTGCGGCCCAGCACCGATGCCGCACGATTCTCCGAGGACATCAGTGCCAGCAGCAGCGCCTCCTGGCGCGTGAGCTGCGCGCCAAAGCGCAGGCGCGAACTGCTGTGCTTCTCGGTGTCGCGGTCTTCCTCGGTGATGGTGAGGACCTCATCCATCGGCTGGCGCGCGTCCATCACCACCAGGGCGGTCATCAGCTTGGTGATCGAGGCGATCGGCAGGACCGCGGCGGCGTTCTTCTGGAACAGCACTTCGTTGGAATTCTGGTCCATCACCAGCGCCACGCTGGAGCGCAGCGCGAGCGCGTCCTCCGTGTCACGCAGGCCGAGCGCCTCGCCCAGCGAGGGCTTGGCGGGAATGAACGCCGCGCGAACCGGTGCCGCCTGGCGCTGCGCCACCACGGTGCGCTTGCCGTTTTTCAGTACCACGACCTTGCGCGTCGTGGTGCGCTCAGCCTTGCCGCTCGTCGCGGCCTGCTTGGATTTTGCGGATTTAGAGGAAGAACTTGCCGACTTTTTCTCGGACTTGGTGACTTTTGCCGACTTTTTGCTGGTTTTTGCGGTGTCCGACGTTTTCGTCGCGGCATCGGCCACAGGGGCGGCCAGCATGGAAACGGTCAACAGCACAGAGGCCGCAACCGAAGTAAGAGGGGTAGAGCCGAAGAATCGCAAAAATAGGGGGAATCAGACCGGAACATGATTCATTCAGCGCGCAACTGGATTGCGCCAGTTTAGGAAAAAAGAAATTGTTAGCAAGATTAAAGACTTACGGAGCCTCTTTAAAGTTCGATTTGCAAACAATTCCACATTACGGAAAATGCGGGGCACGCATCACATCGCACGTGCAGTAAGACCGACGTCGACTGTGGTAATTCCACAGCGTTTCATCTTTCTCGCCCGCTCGTCGGGATAACCCGGGCCAGCAGACAACAGGCGGCGACAGCGCAAAGCGCGCCCCCGCCGCCGACAACTTCTTAAGATAAGAAACGCGCGAACCCGCTTACCGGTTCACGCTCCGTACTAAGGGTATTCTCTATGGCGGCGGGGTCGGCATGGCCCAGTGCCATGCCGCAGACCACCATTTCATCCTCCGGCAGGCGCAAGTGATTGGCGATGACCGCGTGGAACTGGGTGAACGCCGCCTGCGGGCAGGTATCCAGCCCGCGAGCCCGCGCCGCCACCATGATGCTCTGCAGGAACATGCCGTAGTCGAGCCAGCTGCCCTGCTCCAGGATGCGGTCGATGGTGAAGATCATGCCCACCGGCGCGCCAAAGAAGGTGAAGTTGCGCGAGTGCTGCGCATGCATGCGCGCCTTGTCCTCGCGGCTGATCTGCAGCAGGCTGTATAGGTCCCAGCCCACCTTGCGGCGGCGGTCGATGTACGGCGTCACCCACGCGCGCGGATAGTAGGGATACTCCTCGCGATATTTGCTGTCGCGCTGCGGATCGTCGTACGCGGCCAGCACCTCGGCCGACAGTTTCACCTTGGCGTCGCCCGTCAGCACATAGACCCGCCACGGCTGGGCGTTGGTGCCAGACGGGGCCCGGCTGGCCACCGCCAGGATCTCATTGACCACGTCGCGCGGCACCGGCGTATCGAGAAACGCGCGCACCGAGCGGCGCGTGATGATGGCCTGGTCGACCAGGGTGGTGTCCCGTTTCTGCTGCGAATCCATGGCTCTCAACTCCTTTGCGCGGGCCGGCTCATGCGTCGGCGCCCGCCGGCTCGCACACCAGCGCCTGCAGCGCATCGCGCAGCGCGGGCGGCAACAGCACCGGGCGGCGCGTGGCGCGATCCACGTAGACATGGACAAAATGGCCCTGCGCCGCGGCCACGTCTTCGTCGTTGCGGAACAAGCCCACTTCGTAGCGCACGCTCGAATTGCCCAGCCGCGCCACGCGCAGCCCGGCCACCACGGTATCGGGAAAGCTCAGCGCGGCAAAATAATTGCATTGCGTCTCGATCACCAGCCCGATGGTGTCGCCGGACTCGATATCCAGCACACCCTCCCGGATCAGGTAGGTGTTCACCACGGTATCGAAATAACTGTAGTAGATGACGTTGTTGACATGGCCATAGACGTCGTTATCCATCCAGCGCGTGGTGATGGGCTGGAAATGACAGTAGGCGCTGCGGGTATCGGCGGTCGGGTTCATCGAAAGTGGGATCAGGGAAGATTAGCGGCGGATCACCAGTGCAACACCGCTTGCGGCCAGGGCCATACCAAGCGCGGCCAGCGGCGGGAATCGCTCGCCGAACAGCAGCCACGCCATGGCGGCGGTGGTCGGCGGGGTGAGATACATCAGGCTGGATACCTTGGTGGCCGCGCCTTGGCGGATCAGCAGGAACAGCAGCGAGATGGCGCCGATGGACAGCGCGACCACCGACCAGGCGAGCGCGCCGACCATCTCGGCATTCCATTCGACGTGACGGGTTTCAGCCAGGAACATGAACGGCAGGCAGGCCAACGCCGCCGCGGCAAACTGGATCACCGAGCCCATGCGCAGGTCGAACATCGGGCAATAGCGCTTCTGATACAGCGTGCCGAAGGTGATCGAGAACAAGGCGCCCAGCGCCAGCAGCAGGCTTGGCGCGGACAACCCGCTGGCCGACAGCTTGTTGGCCACCACCAGGCCCACGCCGAGGATGCCAAGCAGCAACCCCAGCCACTGGCGCCTGCCGATGGTCTCGCCCATGCGCGAAGCCGCCAGCGCGGTCAGGATCGGCTGCATGCCCACAATCAGGGCGGAAACGCCCGCCGGCATGCCGAGCTTGACCGCTGCCCACACGCCGCCAAGGTAGCCCGCCTGCAGGAACAGCCCTGCCAGCGCGATGTGCCCGACCATGCGCCAGTCGGTCGCCCCGGCGCGCTGCGGCAGCGGGACGCGCGCCATGAGCACGAAGGGCAGCATCAACACCAGCACGCCGACAAAGCGCAGGAACAGGAAGGTCATCGGCTCGGCGTGCGGCATGCCGTACTTGGCCACGATAAACCCGGTGCTCCAGATCACCACGAACAGCCACGGCATGCCGGCCATCCACAAGGTCCCGCGTGCCGCGTGGGCCTGGCTGGTTGCACTCATCGCGGTGCCATCTCCTTGTTGCCGGTGGACGGGATCGTGCCTGCCACGGCGGCGCCCGGCTTTTCGCGCCGGGCGTAGCGATCGTGATATTGGGCCGCAAGTGCGATGGTCTGCGCATGCACGGCGACGGTGTCCTCGATCTGGTTGCCATAGCCGCCGGCCATCGCCACGGCAACGGGCAGTCCGCGCGCCAGGGCCGCGTCGAACACCAGCCGGTCGCGCTGGGCCAGCCCGGCCAGCGTGAGTTTCAGGCGCCCAAGCCGGTCGCCCTCATGCGGATCGGCCCCTGCCAGGTAAATGATGAGGTCGGGAGCGAAACGCGCGAACAGCGTATCGAGTGCGCCCTGCAGCGCTTGGGCGTAAGCCGCATCGTCGCAGCCATCGGGCAGGCCCACATCGAGATCGCTGGCCTCCTTGCGGAAGGGATAGTTCTTCTCGCCATGCAGGGACAGCGTAAAGACGAAGGGGTCGTCACGCAGGATGGAGGCGGTACCGTTGCCCTGGTGGACGTCGAGGTCGACCACGGCCACGCGCTCCACCCGACCATCGTGGCGCAGTTGGCGCGCGGCGATGGCCGCGTCGTTGAAGACACAGAAGCCGCCGCCCTTGTCGGCATAGGCATGATGCGTGCCGCCCGCCAGGTTGACCGAGACGCCCTCGCGCAGGGCGACGCGGCAGGCCTCGATGGTGGCACCGGCGGAGCGCCGCGACCGCTCGACCATGGCGTCCGACCACGGAAAGCCGATCTCGCGCTGGCGCGCCGGGTCCAGTTCGCCCCGAGAGACGCTGGCGACATATTCAGGCGTGTGCGCCAGCAGCAAGGCATCGTCCCCGGCCCGCGGCGCCTCGACCAGCGCCAGCCCTGGCACGTCGCGCTCGACCGTCTCCCTCAACATGCTGTACTTGCGCATCGGGAAACGGTGGCCCTCGGGCAGGGGCAGGACAAAATGATCGGCGTAAAAAGCGAGCATGAGGGCAAACGTAGGCGGGCTGGCTGACCGGCGGCGGCCGGTCGCGGCAACCGGGCCGCGGTGCATCGGCCGGTAGGTTGCGCCCTTGGGCAGCAGCGATTCGGGCAGACCGCGATGGTAGCACTGTGCCGGCGCCAGGGTGCGCCGTCCCGGCCTTCCCTCCTCCCTCCAGGTGCGTGCCGTGGCGCACCTGCCGACGCTACGCAGCCAATATGTGACACCGCACCGACTTCAACAACAGTTATTTGTGCAATGCACAAGAAGCCCTTGACACCGATTTTCTTTTCCCTACAATTGGAATTGTTGCGGCGCACCATCGATTTTGCAGAGCAAGCGAGGCGCGCCGATAACCCCCAAACGCCTGGGGTTGGCTGACGAAAAACGGCTTTAATCGTTACTTCGTCATGGCTTTGACATCTGGGCGGCCTAATTTTGCATGACCTTGAACTTCATTATTGGAGACCAGCATGAGCTTCACCCCGGAACAAGTCGCCGCAGCGCAAAAGCCAACCTCGAAACCCTGGTCGGCCTGACCACCAAAGCCTTCGAAGGCATTGAGAAGCTGGTCGAGCTGAACCTGCAAGTGGTCAAGGCCACGTTCGCTGAAAACGTGGACAACGCCAAGAAGGCCCTCTCGGCCAAGGATGCCCAGGAATTCCTGGCCCTCCAGTCCTCGCTGGTCCAGCCCGTTGCCGAAAAGGCCCTGGCCTATAGCCGCCACGTGTACGAAATCGCCTCGGAAACCCAGGCTGAATTCACCAAGGTCGCCGAAGCCCAACTGGCCGAGAACTCGAAGAAGGTGCAAACCCTGGTCGAGAACCTCGCCAAGAACGCCCCGGCCGGCTCCGAGTCGACTGTTGCCATCGTGAAGTCCGCGATCAGCGCCGCCAACAACGCTTACGAGTCGGTCCAGAAGGCCACCAAGCAAGCTGTTGAAATCGCTGAAACCAACTTCCAGGCAGCCGCCAGCGCCGCCACCAAGGCCGCCCAGCAAGCCAGCGCCACGGCTCGCACCGCGACGACCAAGAAGACCACCACCGCCGCCTAATCCGCGACGGCAGGAAACGGACCGGCTTCGGCCGGTTCGTTGGCAAAGCGCGCGTGGCATGGCCAGCGCATTTTGCCAACGAAGGCAGCATGGAAGGCAATCGAGCCGCCCTGCCCTCCCACTGTGTCTCCTCGGTATCTGGTTTCCATGTATTCCAATATCGATTCATTCCCGGCCATGCGCCGGGATTTTTTGCCCGCCACACAAGGAAACATGGAAGCGTGCCCGCCTTCTGCAAGCCGGCCTTGATCGGCGCAGCCGCAGGCGTATGGTGCAGGCGTATGGTGCAGGCGTATGGTGCAAAAAGCGCGGCGGTTAATTGCAAATTAGAACGTAAAAAGGCCCGCCGCACGGCGGGCCCCAACGATATCGCAAACGTCTGGTGCTTAACGCTTGCGCGGCGGCGGCACGTCGGTGCACACGCCTTCGTAGATCTCGGCAGCCATGCCGATGGATTCGCCCAGCGTCGGGTGCGGATGGATCGTCTTGCCGATATCCACCGCATCGGCGCCCATCTCGACCGCCAGGCAGACTTCGCTGATCAGGTCGCCGGCATGGGTGCCAACGATGCCACCGCCGATGATGCGATGCGTTTCCTCGTCGAAGATCAGCTTGGTGAAACCCTCGTCGCGGCCATTGGCAATGGCGCGGCCGGAAGCAGCCCACGGGAACACGCTCTTGCTGTACTTGATGCCCTGCTCCTTGCACTGGTCCTCGGTCAGGCCCGCCCAGGCCACTTCCGGGTCGGTGAAGGCCACCGACGGAATCTGCTTGGCATCGAAGTAGGCCTTCTCGCCGTGCGCGGCCTCGGCCGCCACGTGCGCCTCATGCACAGCCTTGTGCGCCAGCATGGGCTGGCCGACGATGTCGCCGATGGCAAAGATATGCGGCACGTTGGTGCGCATCTGCTTGTCGACCTCGATGAAGCCGCGATCCGTTACCGCCACGCCCGCCTTCTCCGCGCCGATGCGCTTGCCGTTGGGCGCACGGCCCACCGACACCAGCACCAGGTCATAGCGTTCCGGCTCGGCCGGCGCCTGCTCGCCTTCGAACCTGACGTAGATGCCGTCCGGCTTCGCTTCCACGCCGACCGTCTTGGTCTTGAGCATGACCTTGCCGAAGCGCAGCTTGTTCATCTTTTCCCAGACCTTGACCAGGTCCCGGTCGGCGCCCTGCATCAGGCCATCGAGCATTTCCACCACGTCGATGTTGGCGCCCAGCGTGCTGTACACCGTGGCCATTTCCAGCCCGATGATGCCACCGCCGATGACCAGCATCTTGTTGGGCACTTCCGGCAGTTCCAGCGCGCCGGTGGAGTCGACGATACGCGGGTCCTCGGGGATGAATGGCAGCTTGACCGCCTGGCTGCCAGCGGCGATCACTGCCTTCTCGAAGCGGATCACCGTCTTCTTGCCGGTGGTCTGCTTGGCATCGCCTTCGGTCTCCTGCACCTCGAGGTGATGCGGGTCGAGGAAGGTGCCGACGCCGCGCACCACCTGCACCTTGCGCGCCTTGGCCATGCCGGCCAGGCCGCCGGTCAGCTTGCCGACCACGGTGTCCTTGTAGTGGCGCAGGCCGTCGAGGTCGATCTTGGCTTCGCCGAACAGGATGCCGTGGGCCGCCAGGGCCTTGGCCTCGTCGATCACGGCGGCGTTGTGCAGCAGCGCCTTGGACGGGATGCAGCCGACGTTCAGGCAGACCCCGCCGAGCGTGCCGTAGCGCTCGACCAGCACGGTGTTCATGCCCAGATCAGCGCTGCGGAACGCGGCCGAGTAGCCGCCGGGACCGGCGCCGAGCACCAGCATGTCGCAGGTAATGTCCGCGCTGCCCGAATGCGTGGCGGCCGCGGGCGCCGCTGCCGGAGCGGCCGCAGGCGCGGGAGCGGATGCCTGCGCAGGGGCGGGCGCAGGGGCCGGGGCAGCGGCCGGCTTGGCCGCGGCTTCGGTCTCCAGCGTGCAGATCACGGCGCCCTTGGCGACCTTGTCGCCCACCTTGATGCGCACCTCCACCACCTTGCCGGCGGCGGACGACGGCACATCCATGCTGGCCTTGTCCGACTCGAGCACGATCAGCGACTGCTCCTGCTCGACCGTATCGCCAGCCTTGACCAGCACCTCGATGACTTCCACCGCGTCGAAATCGCCGATATCCGGCACCTGGACTTCGATCACACTCATGTTTTTGCTCCTCAAGAACGCGCCCCGCTTCAGGTGCGGGCCGCGCCATCGTTATTGGTTGCTCCGTCGCCAGCCATGTCGCCCAGTTGCACCACCTGCACCTCGACCGGGCCTGCCGAACTCTTGTCGAACTCCACCCCTGCATCCACCCCGATCCGCGCAATCACGCCGGCAGCGAGGCCCGGCTGGTCGTAGACCGCGTGCATGGCGCCCAGCGCGTAGTTGCGCCCCGAGCCAATGCCCCAGAAACGATCGAACGAGAAGACTTCGCGGTACGAATACACGCCGAAGATGCCCGCCGGATTGGCGATCAGGCATACGATCTGCGAGGACTCGTAAGGATCGTCCTCGTCTTCCTTGGTGTTGATGAAATACTCGTTCTTGAGTTTTTCATGCACCTTGAGGAAGGTCCGGAAGACGTCATCGCGCGAGCCCAGCCGGCAATCCTCGCCCAGTCCGGCCAGCAGGCTGCGCATGACCGGGAAGTGCGCGGTGGTACCGGCGAGCGCCACGAAGCTGTCACCCACCGGGAACACCTTCTGGTTGCGCTCGTAGGCACGCGTGAGCCGGGTGTCGCCGAACGTCACCAGCGCGTCGGCGGCAATCGCCACCTCGCCGGCCTTCTTGACGACAACGCAGGTAGTCATGGGCTCGCTTCCTGTTTTCCAGTTTTCCTGGTTTGCCGACGGCAGGTTGCAGACATTGCTGGCAAAGGCGCGCACGGCCGCGAGGCCATGCGCGCCCTCACCCGCCTTACAGCAGGATGCGGCGGAAATCGGCCAGCAGCTGACCGAAATAGGTATTGAAGCGAGCTGCTTCCGCACCGTCGATGACGCGGTGATCCCACGACAGCGACAGCGGCAGCGTCAGGCGCGGCACGAACTGCTTACCATCCCACACCGGCTTCTGGTACGACTTGCACACGCCCATGATGGCCACTTCCGGCGCGTTGATGATCGGCGTGAAATACGTGCCACCGATACCGCCCAGCGAGGAGATCGAGAAGCAGCCGCCTTGCATCTGGTCCGGCTTGAGCTTGCCGTCGCGTGCCAGCTTGGCCAGCTCGTTCATTTCCTGGCCGATCTCGATCACGCCCTTCTTGTCGGCGTTCTTGATCACCGGCACAACCAGGCCGTTCGGCGTGTCAGCGGCAAAGCCGATGTTGAAATACTGCTTCAGCACCAGGTTCTCGCCGTCGAGCGAGGCGTTGAAATTCGGGAATTTCTTGAGCGCGGCGACGGCAGCCTTGATCATGAAGGCCAGCATGGTGACCTTGACGCCTTGCTTCTCGTATTCCTTGTTGAGCTGCACGCGGAAGGCTTCCAGCTCGGTGATGTCGGCCTCGTCGTGATTGGTGACGTGGGGAATCATCACCCAGTTGCGATGCAGGTTCGCACCCGAGAGCTTCTTGATGCGCGACAGCGGCTTGCTTTCGATCTCGCCGAAGCGGGTGAAATCCACCTTCGGCCACGGCAGCAGGTTCAGCTCGCCACCACCGGCCGGGGCAGCGGCTGCCTTTGCCGGGGCTGCGGTATATCCGCTCATCACGCCCTTGACGTAGGCTTGCACGTCGTCCTGGGTGATCCGCCCCTTGGGGCCGGTGCCCGGCACGCGCGAGACGTCCACGCCCAGCTCGCGCGCGAACTTGCGCACGGAGGGGCTGGCGTGGGCAGCGGTGCCGGTCACGCCGGCAGCCGGAGCAGCAGCAGCGGGCGCGGCCGCGGGGGCCGGTGCCGGTGCGCTGGCTGCGGGAGCGGGAGCTACCGCGGCCGGAGCCGGGGCTGCAGCAGCAGGCGCGCTGGCCGGCGCACCGGCGGCGCCTTCGAGAATCAGGATCAGCGTGCCTTCGGAGACGTTGTCGCCGACCTTGATCCGGACTTCCTTGACCACGCCGGCGGCCGGCGACGGCACGTCCATGGTGGCCTTGTCGGATTCCAGCGTCACCAGCGCGTCTTCGGCGTTGATGGTGTCGCCCGGCTTGACGTGGACTTCGATCACGGGGACCGAGTCGTAGTCGCCGATGTCCGGCACCTTGACCTCGACCGGGCCGGCGGCGGCGGCCGGCGCGGGAGCGCTGGCGGCAGCCGGAGCCGGAGCCGGCGTCGGGGCTGGCGCGGGTGCCGGCGCGGTGGCGGCGGGAGCCGGTGCGGCGGCGGCCGGTGCGGGCGCGGCGGCAGCCTGGCCAGCAGGCTCCAGCATCACCAGCACGGTGCCTTCGGCGACGTTGTCGCCAATCTTGATCCTGACTTCCCTGACGGTGCCGCCCTGGGGCGAGGGCACGTCCATCGTGGCCTTGTCCGATTCCAGCGTCACCAGCGCGTCTTCCGCATTGATGGTGTCGCCCGGTTTCACGTGCACTTCGATGACGGGAACGGCGTCGTAATCGCCGATATCCGGCACCTTGATTTCAATCGCTTGACTCATTCAGTGTCTCCAGGGCAGGACAGCGCACGCGACAAATACAAGCGTGTGAGGTTACCCTCACTGCCTGCATCTGTCACGCCGCCGCGCCGCAAGGCGCCGGGCGTGAGCCCGGCACCCGCGGCGCGGCGTTACCGTTCCTGCGGGGGGTTCGTGCAGCCGGTCTGCTTAGACCGACATCGGGTTCGGCTTGTTGGGGTCGAGGTTGTATTTCTTGATGGCTTCGGCCACCTTGTCGCGACCGATGGCACCTTCGTCGGCCAGCGCCTTCAGTGCGGCCAGCGTCACCCAGTGACGGTCCACCTCGAAGAAATGACGCAGCTTCTCGCGGGTGTCCGAGCGGCCGAAACCGTCGGTGCCCAGCACCACGAAGCGGCGCGGCACGAAGGGACGGATCTGGTCGGCAAAGGCGCGCACGTAGTCGGTCGAGGCGATCACCGGGCCGCGCACCGACTTGAGGCTCTTGGTCACATGCGATTCGCGCTGCGTCTCGGTCGGGTGCAGCAGGTTCCAGCGCTCGATGTCGTGGCCTTCGCGGGCCAGCTCGGTAAAGCTCGGGCAGCCCCACAGGTCGGATTCGACGCCCCAGTCCTTCTTGAGCAGTTCGGCGGCGGCGATCACCTCGCGGAAGATCGTGCCGGAGCCCAGCAGCTGCACGCGCGGCGCGTTGCTGTTCTCGACGCCCTTACGGAACTGGTACATGCCCTTGACGATGTCGGCTTCCACGCCAGCCGGCATTTCCGGATGTTCGTAGTTCTCGTTCATCACCGTCAGGTAGTAGTAGACGTCTTCCTGTTCGGCATACATGCGGCGCAGGCCATCCTGCATGACCACCGCCAGTTCATACTGGAAAGTCGGGTCATACGAGATGCAGTTCGGGATCGCGGCATGGAACACATGCGAATGGCCATCCTCGTGCTGCAGGCCTTCGCCGTTGAGCGTGGTGCGGCCCGAGGTGCCGCCCAGCAGGAAGCCGCGCGAGCGCATGTCGGCAGCCGCCCAGCACAGGTCACCGATACGCTGGATGCCGAACATCGAGTAGTAGATGTAGAACGGGATCATCTGCACGCCGTGCGTCGAGTACGACGTGGCTGCCGCGATCCAGTCGCACATGGCGCCGGCTTCGTTGATGCCCTCCTGCAGCACCTGGCCAGTCTGCGATTCCTTGTAGAACATCAGCTGGTCATGGTCTTCGGGCACGTACTTCTGGCCTTGCTGGTTCCAGATGCCGATCTGGCGGAACAGGCCTTCCATGCCGAAGGTGCGCGACTCGTCGGGCACGATGGGCACCACGTGCTTGCCGATCTGCTTGTCCTTGAGCAGCGTGTTCAGGATCCGCACGAAGGCCATGGTGGTGGAGACTTCGCGGCCTTCGCTGGTGGCCTTGAGCAGCGCGTCGAAGGCGGACAGCTCGGGCACTTTCAGCGCTTCGGCCTTCTGGCGGCGGGCCGGCAGGTAGCCACCCAGGTCCATGCGGCGGGCGCGCATGTATTCCAGTTCCTTCGAGCCTTCTTCGAAGGTGACGTACGGCACTTCCTCGATCTTGTCGTCGGCAACCGGGATATTGAACTGGTCGCGGAAACGGCGGATCGCGTCCACCGGCATCTTCTTCTGCTGGTGGCTGATGTTCATGGCCTGGCCGGCGTCGCCCATGCCGTAGCCCTTGATGGTCTTGGCCAGGATCAGCGTGGGCTGGCCCTTGTGCTCGTTGGCGGCACTGTAGGCGGCGAAGATCTTGTGCGGATCGTGGCCGCCGCGGTTCAGGCGCCAGATGTCCTCGTCGGACCAGTCGGCCACCATCGCCTTGAGCTCAGGGGTATTGAAGAAATACTCGCGCACATAGGCGCCGTCCTTGGCCTTGAAGGTCTGGTACTCGCCGTCCACGCAATCCATCATGCGCTTCATCAGCAGGCCCTTCTTGTCGCGTGCCAGCAGCTGATCCCAGCGGCTGCCCCACACCACCTTGATCACGTTCCAGCCGGCGCCGCGGAACTCGGATTCGAGCTCCTGGATGATCTTGCCGTTGCCGCGCACCGGACCGTCCAGGCGCTGCAGGTTGCAGTTGATCACGAACACCAGGTTGTCGAGCTTCTCGCGCCCGGCCATGCCGATGGCGCCTAGCGATTCCGGCTCGTCGGTCTCGCCATCGCCCAGGAATGCCCAGACCTTGCGGCCTTCGGTCTGCACCAGGCCGCGGCTGTGCAGGTACTTCATGAAACGGGCCTGGTAGATGGCCATGATCGGGCCCAGGCCCATCGACACCGTCGGGAATTGCCAGAAGTCCGGCATCAGCCACGGGTGCGGGTAGGACGAGATACCCTTGCCGTCGACTTCCTGGCGAAAGCTGTCGAGTTGATCGGTGCTCAGGCGGCCGAGCAGGAAGGCGCGCGAATACACGCCCGGAGCCGAGTGGCCCTGCACGAACACCAGGTCGCCGCCATGCTTGTCGGACGGGGCGTGCCAGAAGTGGTTGTAGCCGACGTCATACAGCGTGGCCGCCGAGGCAAACGAGGAGATGTGGCCGCCAACGTTGGTGTGCTTGTTGGCGCGCAGCACCATCGCCATGGCGTTCCAGCGGGTGTACGAGCGGATGCGGTGCTCGATGTCCTGGTCGCCGGGAATGCGGGCCTGCTGCTCCACCGGGATGGTGTTGATGTACTGCGTTTCAGCGTGGAACGGCTGGTTGACGCCGTTCACGCGTGCGTATTCGATCTGCTTCTCGATCAGGAAGGCGGCCCGATCGGTGCCTTCGGCGGCGATCACGCCCTGCAGGGCGTCAAGCCACTCGTGGGTTTCCTGGGGATCGGCATCGTTGGCGCTGCTTGCGCCGAGGATCTGCTCTGGTACAGCTGACATGACTGTCTCCTGGTGAATTCCTGCCTCGGCGCCCCCTGATTCTTGTGGTGGGAGCCCCGGCCTGACGGTATGACGGTATGACTACGGTACGGCGCGCGGGCCGCGAGTGTCTTCGCACGGTCCTTCGCTAGTGCTCCGCCCGGGCTTGCCAGCGAGGCTGGCAGGACCTGACGCAGCACTGCCGTCCGCACTTTTCGGTCGGACCGATTCTATGGAAGCAGATTGGGCAAGACAAGCCCAATTTTCAAATTGCGATATGGTTTCTTATAATGTGAAATATTGCCGCAGCGCACCACAAAACTGCGCCAGCCCTTGCCGCCAAACGCCGTTCACCCGCCGCGCCTTCGGCAAGAATGCCGCAGTGCCGCATTGGCGCTTACCCCAAGCGACGGGGCGCCGCAATCCCGCTACACTGGTCGGTCAGTCGTCAATCCCGCCATGCCGTCCCTCAAAGATTTCTTTTCCCACCTCCGCGCCGCAGTCGTCCCTCCCTCCGCTTCCGGCTCCGCCAAGGCGAGCGGCAGCGACCCTACGCTGGTCGCCCCGCCCAACCCGCTGACGCACCTCGATACGCTTGGCCATGTGGACGAGCCCGCTGCCGTCAATGGGCCGCCGCGCGGATTGTGGTGGCTGCGCTGGCGCAACCTGGTGGCGACCAGCTGGTTCATGTTCATCCCGCTGGTGGCGATCGTGCTGTTCACGGCGGCGATGGGGGTGATCCTGTGGTCACTCCATGAAACCGAGCGCCAGCAGCAGCGCGACGCGCTCTATCGCGACGCGGCTTGGGCCCAGCAGCGCGTGCGCCTGTCCCTCCTGAGCAACCAGGACCAGCTTGCCTCACTGGCGCGCGACATCGCCGCCGCCCAGCTCGACCAGGGCGCCTACCGCACCGCCGCGCAGGAAATCCTGCGCGAAAACCCGGAAATCGTCTTCGTCAACTGGCTGGATGCGACCCGGCGCGGGCGCTGGTCGCTGCCGTCCACCTCCGAATTTGCCAGCCGGCTGCGCGAAACCCAGGACCAGCCGCTGGAGCCCGAGGTGCTCGATACCTTCGACGCCGCCCGCGAAACCCAGCGCGTGGTGTACTCACGCCCGCTGGTCAACGACCGCGGCGACAGCTTCATGCTGATGGAGGTGCCGATCGTGCGGGACAACGAGTTCCTCGGCACCCTCGGCGCGCTTTACTCCATCAATGGCATCCTGACCCACCTGCTGCCGCCGGAGCTGACCGAGCGCTACCGCTTCTCGCTGATCGACAAGAACAACCAGATCCGCGCCAGTACCTCGCTGCGGCCGGTGCCGGGCAATGCGCTGTCCTATGAGGTGCTGCTCGACCCGCCTGGGCACTCGTTGTCGCTGCGCGCCGACGCCTATCCGCCCGCCTCCAACCTGCCCAACAACATGCTGCTGTGGCTGGTGGTGGGGCTATCGTGCTTCCTGCTGTGGAGCCTGTGGAGCATGTGGCGGCACACCAGCCGGCGCTCCGAGGCGCAGCGCGCCCTGCTGGCGGAGACCTCGTTCCGGCGAGCCATGGAAAACTCGATGCTGATCGGGCTGCGCGCGCTGGACCTGAACGGCCGCATCACCTACGTCAATCCCGCCTTCTGCCGCATGACCGGCTGGCAGGACAGCGACCTGGTCGGCCGCGTGCCGCCCTTCCCCTACTGGCCGCCCAACGACCACCAGGAGATGCAAAAGCAGATCGACCTGACCCTGCAAGGCAAATCCCCGGCCAGCGGCTATGAGATGCGCGCCATGCGGCGCGACGGCAGCAGCTTCTATGCCCGCATGTACGTCTCGCCGCTGGTGGACAGCCGCGGCCGGCACACGGGCTGGATGGCCTCGATGACGGACATCACCGAGCCCAAGCGCGCCCGCGAGGAGCTTGCCGCCGCCCACGACCGCTTCACCACGGTGCTGGAAAGCCTGGACGCCGCGGTCTCGGTGCTGGCCACCGACAAGCCCGAACTGCTGTTCGCCAACCGCTATTACCGCCAGCTGTTCGGCTGGGAAGCCGAGGGCCACCTCAAGCTGGCCGGCGGCGAGGTCGACAAGGAGCAGGTTTCCAGCGACGCCACCGACTTCGTCGACGCCTACGCCGGCCTGCCGGCCTCGGAGCTGATGCCCTACTCCTCGGACGCACGGGAAGTCTTCGTGCCCGACATGCAGAAATGGTTCGAAGTGCGCCGGCGCTACATTCAGTGGGTGGACGGCCACCTGGCGCAGATGCAGATCGCCACCGACATCACGGTGCGCAAGGCCGCCGAGGAAATGGCGCGCCAGCATGAGGAACGGCTGCAGTTCACCAGCCGCCTCACCACCATGGGCGAGATGGCGTCGTCGCTCGCGCACGAGCTGAACCAGCCGCTGGCGGCCATCAACAACTATTGCATGGGTGCGGTGGCCCGGCTGCGCTCCGGGCGCAGCACCGCCGAGGACCTGATCCCGATCCTGGAGAAGACCTCGGCGCAGGCCGTGCGCGCCGGCACCATCATCAGCCGCATCCGGGGCTTCGTGAAGCGCAGCCAGCCCCAGCGCCGCGAAGCCGCCCTGCACGACATCGTGGCCGACGCCGTCGGGCTGGCCGACCTGGAGGCCACCCGACGGCGCGTCACCATCCTGACCCGGCTGCCGGCGCCGCCGGTGGTGCTGTTCGTCGATCCGGTGCTGATCGAGCAGGTGCTGGTCAACCTGCTCAAGAACGCCGTCGAGGCCATGGCCGGGCTGCCGGCGCTGCGCGCCACCGGCGTGGTGCGCCTGCACGCGCGCATCGAGCCGGGCGAGATCGGCCCGAACATGCGCATCGACGTGATCGACCAGGGCCCCGGCGTCGACGAGGCCACCAAGGAGCGCCTGTTTGAGCCGTTCTTCAGCACCAAGTCCGATGGCATGGGCATGGGCCTGAACATCTGCCGCTCCATCATCGAGTCCCACCAGGGGCGCCTGTGGGTGGAGAACAATGCCGACGGCATCGGCTGCACGTTCAAGATCACGCTGCCGCTGCAGCCGGCGCTGATCGACCAATAAGGCGCCGGGCGGGGCCGCGCGGCAACGACAAGACGAGGCGCGCCCGGGGCCGCCCCTGTCGCTTGCCGCCCGGCCCGGTTACACTTGGCGGCAAATGACTTTGATGTCCCAGGAGACTTCATGACCGTAACGCCAAACCCCACCTCCCACCGCGGCGAGACTGTCTTCATCGTCGACGACGATGAAGCCATGCGCGACTCGCTGACCTGGCTGCTGGAGGGCAATGGCTACCAGGTTCGCAGCTTTACCAGCGCCGAACAGTTCCTCTCCGCCTATGACTCGGGCCAGGTCTCCTGCCTGATCCTGGACGTGCGGATGCCGGGCATGAGCGGGCCCGAGCTGCAGGAACGCATGATCGCGGAAAACATCAATATCCCGATCGTCTTCATCACCGGCCACGGCGACGTGCCGATGGCGGTCTCCACCATGAAGAAGGGCGCGATCGACTTTATCGAAAAGCCGTTCGATGAGTCCGAGCTGCGCTCGCTGGTGGAACGCATGCTGCAAAAGGCCCGCACCGACCACTCCGCCGCCCGTGAGCAGCGCGCCGCCAAGGACCTACTGGGCAAGCTCACCACGCGCGAGCAGCAGGTGCTGGAGCGCATCGTGGCAGGCCGGCTGAACAAGCAGATCGCCGACGACCTGGGCATTTCCATCAAGACCGTGGAGGCGCACCGCGCCAACATCATGGAAAAGCTCAACGTCAACACCGTGGCCGACCTGCTGCGCCTGGCCCTGTCCAAGAACAGCTGAAATCGCTGAAATCGCTGAGCCAGCGCCCAAGGGCAGCCCCCGCCGAGCCTGCGGGGGCTGCCAGTTCAACGACTGAGATACGCCTCGTCGCGAAAGGTCGCGACCCACTGCGGCATGCAGACCACGAGCACCGCCACGAGCGCCAGCGGCAGCCCGAACAGGGTCACCATCAGGGTGGCGCCGAAAAGCTGGATCGCCGGCCCGCCCGCGGACCGTCCATAGCAACGCCAGCAACACCGGCGCGGCGGCCACGGCGAAAGGTATCTGGGCATCCATGCGGCCATGCTACCAGCGCCCTACTCTCCTGCGCCCCGGGTTGCGTCAACCTTTATAATTCCGCTTTGACCACCTCCAGCCCTCCAGCGCCCACCCCCATGCCAGCCCAACTCATCGACGGCAACGCCCTTGCCAAGCAACTCCGCACCGAAGCCGCCCAGCGTGCCGCCCGCCTGACCGAACGCGGCCACCGGCCTGGCCTGGCCGTGGTCCTGGTAGGAGAAGACCAGGCTAGCCAGGTGTATGTGCGCAACAAGGTCAAGGCCTGCGACGACAATGGCTTCCATTCCTCGCTCGACCGCTACCCTGCCGATCTTTCCGAGGCCGACCTGCTGGCCCGCATCGATGCCCTGAACCGCGACCCGCACATCCACGGCATCCTGGTGCAGCTGCCGCTGCCCAAGCATATCGACAGCCACAAAGTGCTCGAAGCGATCGCCCCGGAAAAAGACGTGGACGGCTTCCACGTGGCCAATGCCGGCGCGCTGATGACCGGCGCCCCGCTGTTCCGCCCGTGCACGCCTTATGGCTGCATGAAGATGCTGGAATCGGTCGATTTCCCGCTGCGCGGCGCCCGCGCGGTGGTGGTCGGCGCCTCCAACATCGTCGGCAAGCCGATGGCGATGCTGCTGCTGCAGGCCGGCGCCACCGTCACCATCTGCAACAGCAAGACGCGCGACCTGGCTGCCCATACCCGTGACGCGGACGTGATCGTGGCCGCCGTGGGACGGCGCAACATCATCACCGCCGACATGGTCAAGCCCGGCGCGGCCGTGATCGACGTCGGCATGAACCGCGACGACAACGGCAAGCTGTGCGGCGATGTCGACTTCAACGGCGTCAAGGAAGTAGCCGGCTACATCACGCCGGTGCCGGGCGGCGTTGGCCCGATGACCATCACGATGCTGCTGATCAATACGCTGGAAGCTGCCGAGCGCGCAGCCGGCTAAACGTCGCGCATGCTGTAGAGGCCGCCGCCCGCGGCCTGCCGCGGACGGCGCCGGCGCCTTTGTGCGCCCGGCGCTGCCTGGCACTGGAAAACCTGCCGCCCCGCCCCAATGTGCGGGGTATTGCCTTTACCGGCCCTGCCAAGAGAGACGTCATGGACCAAGCCGCCAATCAAGCCAACGCCGAAAACACCGCGAACGGCGCCAATCCGCTGCTGGATTTCACCGACCTGCCGCGTTTCTCAGAGATCCGCCCCGAGCACATCGGCCCGGCGCTGGACGTCCTGCTGGCGACCGCGCAAGCCGCCGTCGACCGTGCCGAGGACCCCGCCACGGAAGCCACCTGGGCCAACGCCGTGGAAGCGCTGGAAGCCGCCACCGAGCCGCTGGGACGCGCCTGGGGCGTGGTGGGCCACCTGAGCGCGGTGGCGGATACGCCGGCATTGCGCCAGGCGCACAGCGACAACCTGCCGCGCATGACCGAGTTCTGGTCCTCGCTGGGCCAGAGCTTGGCGCTCTACGACAAGTACAAGGCGATCGCCGCCAGCCCCGAATTCGCCACCATGAGCGCGGCCCGCCGCCAGCTGATGGAAAACGAGCTGCGCGGCTTCCGCCTGGGCGGTGCCGAACTGCCCGAAGACAAGAAACCCCGCTTCGCCGCGATCCAGGAGCAGCAGGCCCAGTTGTCCAAGGCCTTCTCCGACCACGTGCTGGATGCCACCAATGCCTACGCGCTGGTGATCGAGGACGAGAGCCGCCTGAGCGGCATCCCGGAAGACGCGCTGGAAGCGGCGCGCCATGCCGCCATGAAGGACAACAAGGACGGCAAGCCGGGCTGGAAATTCACCCTGCACTTCCCCTCCTACTTCCCGGTACTGCAGTACGCGGACGACCGCGCGCTGCGCCAGACCATGTACGAGGCCAGCGTCACCCGCGCCTCGGAACTGGCCGAGCAGTACGGCCAGGGCAAGGCCGAATGGGACAACACGGCCAATATGCGGGAGCAGCTCGCGCTGCGCCGCGAAGAAGCGCAGTTGCTCGGCTACGCGTCCTTCGGCGAGGTCTCGCTGGTGCCCAAGATGGCGGAATCGCCGGCCGAAGTGCTGCGCTTCCTGGACGAGCTGGCCGCCAAGGCGCGCCCGTACGCCGAGAAGGACTGGGCCGAGCTCAAGGCCTTCGCCGCGAGCGAGCTGGGCCTGGATGACCTGTCGCCCTGGGACGTCGCCTACGCCTCGGAAAAGCTGCGCGAGCAGCGCTACGCGTTCTCCGAGCAAGAGGTCAAGCAATACTTCCCCGAGCCGCAGGTGCTCAAGGGCCTGTTCGGCGTGGTGGAGAAGCTGTTCTCGGTGCGTATCGAAGCCGACCAGGCCCAGACTTGGCACGCTGACGCGCGTTTCTTCCGCGTGGTTTCGCCCGATGGCGAGTTGCTGGCGCAATTCTACATCGACCTGTACGCCCGCGAAGGCAAGCGCGGCGGCGCATGGATGGACGACGCCCGCGGCCGCAAGCTGCTCGACGGTGGCCGCGTGCAGACCCCGGTGGCCTACCTGACCTGCAACTTCACGGCGCCGGTGGGCGGCAAGCCCGCGGTCTTCACCCACGACGAAGTGATCACGCTGTTCCACGAGTTCGGCCACGGCCTGCACCACATGCTCACCCGGGTGGGCGAGCTGGGCGTGTCCGGCATCAATGGCGTGGAATGGGATGCCGTTGAGCTGCCTTCGCAGTTCATGGAGAACTTCTGCTGGGAGTACGAGGTGCTGGCCGACATGACCGCGCACGTCGACACCGGCGAGCCGCTGCCGCGCGACCTGTTCGAGCGCATGCTGGCTGCGAAGAATTTCCAGAACGGCATGATGACGCTGCGCCAGATCGTGTTCTCGTCGTTCGACATGCACCTGCACACCAGCTTCGACCCCGCGGGCGAGAAGTCCGTGCTGACGCTGTCGAGGGAGATCAACGATCGCGCCCACGTAGTGCCGCAGCACCCGCTCTCGCGCTGGCCCAATACCTTCAGCCATATCTTTGCCGGCGGGTATGCGGCGGGATACTACAGCTACAAGTGGGCCGAAGTGCTGTCCGCCGACGTCTACGCGGCCTTCGAGGAAGCCGCGAAGCTCTCCGGCACGGTGCTGGACGCCGAGACCGGCGCGCGCTACCGCCGGGAGATCCTGTCCGTCGGCGGCAGCCGCCCGGCCATGGAATCGTTCACCGCGTTCCGCGGCCGCGCGCCGCAGATCGACGCACTGCTGCGGCACGGCGGCATGGCGGTGGCGTAAGGCAGAACGCCTTCAGCAAAACCCGTTGAGCGGCTCAGTCTGAGCCGCTTTTTTCATGGCGGCTCGCACGGGCAATGCAGGCGGTCGACAGCAATGCGCAGCACCCGCTCGCCGCAATCGCCACCGAGTAGCTGCCGTAGGCATCGAAAAGCCAGCCGGCCAGGCTGCCGCCAGCCATCGCGGCAATGCCCACCGCGATATACAACGCCCCCAGGATCGCCCCAAGGTTAGCCGTGCCGAACCATGTCGCGGCCAGCGCCGGGTACAAGGAAATGCAGCCGCCGTTGGCCGCGCCGAACAGGACGGCGAACAGCGCCAGCGCCGGGAAGCTCGTTGCCCCAAGCCACGCGCCGTTGAGCAGCGCGAGCATCAGCGTCAGCCACAAGAGCAGCCGCCCGGGACCCAGCCTGTCACCCAGCCCGCCCAGCAACAGGCGGCCCAGGATATTGCCGGCACCCACCAGCCCGATCAGCAGATTCCCCGCCGTGGAAGACAAGCCATGCTGCCGCGCGTACGGATGGATATGGACCAGCGCGGCGAACAGGCCGACCGAGCCCAGCAGGATGGCGCCGAAGTACCACCAGAATCGCCCGCCGCGCACGGCCTGCGCCAGGCTGAGCCCGGATGGAAGGTGCGAATGGGCAGTGCCAAGCGCCGCAGGTGCGCCATCGGGATGGAGACCGGCCTCCTCCGGCCGCCCCTTTAGCAGCATCGCCATAGCCAGCCCGACCACGGCGATGGCCAGCGCGAAGCAACGCATCGTCGCCTGCCAGCTCATCTGCTTCATCAGCAGCCCCGCCACCACCGGTCCGACAAACGTGCCAAGCCCGGTGCCCGCCAGCGCAAGGCCCGACGCCCTGCTGCGATGCCTGACGAACCAGCGCTGCACCGCCGTCACCGCCGGCACATAGACCAGGCCGACGCCCAGGCCCACCAGCGAACAGAAGGCAACCAGGAACCACGCCAGCGAATCCGTGACGACGCTGGCAATGGCAAAGCCCAGCGCCAGCAAGACGATGCCCATCGCAATGACCCGGCGGGTGGAGATCCGGTCGGCCAGGGAGCCCGAGAATACGCCCACCATGTAGTAAATAAGCGCGGTGAACGAAAACACCGAAGCCGTCGACGAACTACCCACCCGGAAACCCTCCTGGATACTCGCGAAAAATGCGCCGAACGAGTACGCGGCGCCAAATATGAGCGCCAGCAGCACGTGCGTCGCGCCAACCACATACCAACCCGGAAATACATTCACCCTTGCGCTCGCCCTCGCCATGCCGTCCCCGATAGCCCTTTCGCCTGCACTCCCACGCATCCCGCAACCGCGAATCATCGATTGCACCGCATATTGTATATACAGGATAGGACAATAAATCAACGAGTCGGGATTACCCTGAGCAAAGCCAAACCCAAAGGCCGCCGCCGCCCTTTCCCTGGCGGACGCCGACGTGAAAACGGAAAATCCCCGCCAATGGAAATTGGCTAGACAAGCGTGGTCAAGTAAACTGCGTGCCATGACCTACCTGCCACCCGCCGCCGCCTACGCGCACATCAAGAACTACCTGAAGGACGGACTCAGCGCCGGGCGCTGGCCGCCCGGCACGCTGATGCCGTCGGAATCCGAGCTGGTCACCCAGTTCCGCGTCAGCCGCATGACCGCCAACCGGGCGGTGCGCGAGTTGCAGGCCGAAGGCCTGGTCGAGCGCGTGCAGGGCGTGGGCACGTTCGCCACCCAGCCCTATCGCGCGTCGTCCACCCTGACCATCCGCGACCTGCACGACGAGATCACGGAGCGGGGCCACCGCCACCGCTCGGACGTGCATATGGCGCGCGCCGAAGTCGTCACCGAGGCATTGGCGGTGCGGATCGGATTGCCCGTCGGCAGCAAGGTCTTCCACACCTTGATCGTGCATAGCGAGAACGGCATACCGCTGCTATGCGAGGATCGCTACGTCAACCCCGCCCGCGCGCCTGACTACCTGGACGTGGACTTCACCAAGACCACGCCCACCAATTACCTGCTGACCGTGGCACCGCTGTGGGAGGCGCAATACTCCATCGAGGCGCAACTGCCCACCGAGCAGGAGGCCGAGCTGCTGGGCGTCAAGCCAAGCGAGCCCTGCCTGATCGTGATCCGCCGCACCGAAAGCCAGGGCTCGCCGATCACGCTGGCGCGGCTGGTGCATCCGGGGTCGCGCTATACCATCGAGGGCTCGTTCAAGCCCTAGCCCTTTGCGGGCCCGGATGCGCGCAGATGGTCGATAAACCCGCGGACCTTGGCGCTAACGTGCCGCGTATCCGGATAGACGGCGAAGACCTCGGTCCTTGGCAAGGCATGGTCCGGCATCAGGATCTGGAGCCGTCCGCTCTTGAGATGGTCGCCAAGCAGCCACTCGGGCAGCGCCGCGACGCCGCAGCCGGCCAGCACAAACGCTAGCAAGGCCGAGGCCGTATCCGCGTGGGCCACGTTGCGGACCCGGATCGTGTGCGGCTGGCCTTGTGCGTCGGACAGGGTCCATTGCCCGCTCTGCCCCGCGCGATTGGCAAGCCACGGCAGCGCCGCCATCGCCTGCAGCGAATCGGGCGTGCCGCTTGTCCTCAGCAATGCCGGGCTGGCGACGATCACCAGCTTGAAATGCCCGATCGGGTTAGCGCGATGCCCCGAGTCTTCCAGCGGCCCCACCCGGATGGCGACGTCCAACCGCTCCGCGATCAGGTCGGCGTGGGTCGAGCTGGCCTGGTAGCTCACCCGCAGATCGGGATGCAGGCGCGCAAACCCGGCCAGCGCGGGGGCAACGACGAGGTTGCCGTAATCCACTGACGCCGTCACGCGCAAGCTGCCCGAGAAGGACGAATGTCCCGACCGGACCTGCTCCACTGCCGCGTCTGCCTGCTTCAACAAGACCGCGCAATCGTGGAAGAACCGCTCGCCCGCCTCCGTCAGCGCCAGGCGCCGCGTGCTGCGCGTCAGCAAAGCCACCGACAGCTCTTGCTCCAGCTGCTTCACGTTGAAGCTGACCACGGCCTTGGTGGTGCCCAGCGTGTCGGCTGCCGCGGTGAACGAGCCACATTCCACCACGGCCACGAACATCGCCAGACGGTTCAGGTTGATCATGTTCTCAGCGGCCCAGGCCTATTGTCAAAAATCAGAGAACAGTATATCGGCCGCAAGGTTGTTTTTTTATCGCTCCAGGGTTTCTAGAATGCCGTCTTCCCGCCTGAACCTGCATGGCGCGCGGCGCCATTGCACGACTTCCCATGCCCTACAAATCACGCGTTGCGTCGGTCTACCTCCTCGGCTTCTTTATCGACCTGGTCAACATGTTCATGGCGTCGGTCGCGTTTCCCGATATCGGCCAGTCGCTGCAAACGTCCGTTGGGGCCGTCGCGTGGGTGGCCAATGCCTACACGCTGGGGCTGACGCTGGTCATCCCGGCGAGCACATGGCTGGCGGGCCGCTACGGCGACAAGGCGATCTTCGTGGCATCGCTGGGAATTTTTTGGCTGGCCGCGGCCGGCGCCGGATTCGCCGGCAGCATCGAGGCGCTGATCGCGTGGCGGTTGCTGCAGGGCCTGGGGGCGGGCTTCTGATTCCTGTCGGGCAAGCCATGACGTACCGGCTCTACCCCCAGGCCGAGCGCGCGCGTTTGTCGGTGATCGTGATGGCCTGCGCGCTACTCGCGCCAGCGTTGTCTCCCCTGGTGGGCGGCTACGTCGTGGACAGCCTGGGATGGCACTGGGTCTTCTGGCTCAACGTCCCGTTGGCCCTGGTGGCCCTTGTGCTTGCCGTGCTCTGGCTGCGGCCAGGCGAGAACATCCAGGGACACCAGCCAGACCTTGCTGGCATGGGGCTGGTCAGCCTGTCGCTTGTGCTGCTGCTGATCGGCTTGTCGCGTTTCGAGCATGTCGGGGATAGCGTGGGCACCGCGCTCGTCGCAGGCGGCGTCGCCGCCGGCTTGCTGCTGTTGCGGCATGTACGCCGGCGGCAGCACCCGGTCCTGGATTTGCGCGTGCTGCGTGATCCGCTGCTACGGGCAGCCATGGTCGTCTACCTGTTCGTGCCCGGCGTGTTTACCGGCGTCAGCCTGCTCAATATGTTCTTCCTGCAAAGCGCGCTAGGCCTGAAGGCCGTCGATGCGGGGGCCCTGATGATTCCCTACGCCCTGGCGGCCGCAGCGGGGATGACGCTGGCCGGGCGGCTCTTCAACAGGCTGGGGGCCCGCTTCCTGCTGCTGCCGGCTCTCGGCGCGCACGCGGCGGGCATCGCCATGCTGGCGACCGTGAGCGAAGCTGGCGACACGCTGCGCATGGTGGCCGCCTTCGCGCTGATGGGGGCTGGCGGCGGCATCTGCTCAAGCGTTGCGCAAACCCTGGCGCTGCTGAATGTGGCCCCGGCGTGGATGGGTCGTGCCAGCGCCATATGGAACCTGAATCGTCAATTGTCGTTTTGCGCCGGCGTCGCCCTGGCCAGCCTTTTATTGGGGCAGCTGCTGGCCCGGCAGGGCATCGCCGACCTCGCCCAGGCACGCGGCGCCCTTGTGCTGACGCAGGTATTTCCATGGGTGTTTTCTCATCGCCAGCTTATGCACCCTCGTGCCGCTGCTTGTCGTCTGGCGCCTGGACGACGGTCGCCAGCCAGCGGCATCATCAACGCCTCGCTAACCTCCAGGGCAACGCACCCGCCTACTCTCAAAGGAACACCCATCCATGCCTGACCTCGCAAAGCTTTGCCTGCTTGAAGTTGCTGAGACCCATGTGCTGATCGAGCAATGGCTGTCGAGCGCCGCTTGCCCCGACGCCGTACTGGAAACGCTGCTGCAACGGTTTGGGCCGGGCTTCAGCATGATTTCGCCAACCGGTGCGCGCATGGAGCAAGGCGGCTTTCCCGCGCTGTTCGCACGGCTGCGCGGCGCCCGGCCCGGGCTGCAGATCAAGATCGATGAATTGACGCTTGCGCACGTGGACGCGCGCTCGGCCACGGTCAGCTACCGGGAGACGCAGGCCTGGAACACGGGCACGTCCGAACGGCGTGCCACGGCGCTGTTCGCGGCTGGGGACGATGCGCGTATCACGTGGCGACACTTGCATGAGACCTGGGCCTGAGGATTCTGGCCCAGGCAGGTTGCATCCGCGCACCGCCGGCGCAACACGCTGCAAGCGCGCTGCCTGATGTAGTAGAAGCCGATCAACGCTGCCCCTTCCACTGCCCAACCACACCCCAGGCGAATCAACGCGCAGCTTTTTCAGGCCTCCCTCAGCCCGGACTCGGTTCAAACGGATTGAATACGTCGACGGCAAAATGCGCGAAGTCGCTGACGTTGCGCGTTACCACGGTGAGCTTGTGCCGCTTCGCCGTGGCCGCGATCATCGCATCTTCATACAGCGTGTCAGAGCGGCCGTGCATGAGGCATGCCCACAGGCGGAAAGTCTGCGCATCCATGGGAAGCACGTTATACGCGGCGCAGACCTGATCGGCCCACTGCGAGATCGCGTCCGCCTTCGCGGCGTCCTGATCGCGCGTCAGTTCGATGCCGGCCTGGATCTCGCCGAGGGTGACGGCCGACAAATGCAGGGCGCTGTCGGCTACCGACTGGAGCCAGGCGACAACCGCCCCATGCGGGCGAGGCCGGCGCAGTTCGGAAATGACGTTGGTGTCGAGCAGATACATGCGAGCCGCTTATCGAATTGGCACGACGCGCCGACGGCGCGCCGCACCACGCGACGGCACCAGATACTCGGTACGCGCGCTGTCCGACAGCAGCAACGCCTTGAGGGACGGCCTGGCGGCGGCTTGCAATCGGCGCCACTCCGCCGCCGGCACGAGCACGGCTGCTTCGGCACCGCGCCTGGTCACCATTTGCGGCCCGTCCGCTAGGCACGCATCGAGGAATTCGCTGAAACGCGCTTTGGCGTCTTGCACAGGCCAGGTTTTCATGATCACAGAATGACTAGTTACCTGACTAGTCTAGCACAACCGTGCGATGCATGCGGTCAAGCGGAAGTGGACTTTCAGCCGAGGCGTGATAAAACTACAGGCCGGCATGGCGGGCCCCGATAACACTACGCCCCGCTCGCACTAATTTTCAAATAGCTAGGACAAACATGAGAATCGCAACCTGGAACGTCAACTCGCTCAAGGTCCGGCTACCGCAGGTGCTGGACTGGCTGATCGAGCAGGAAAAGGCCGACACGCCGATCGATGCCCTGTGCCTGCAGGAGCTGAAGATGCCGGACGACAAGTACCCGCTGGCCGAGCTGGAGAGCGCGGGCTTCCACAGCGTGTTCACCGGCCAGAAGACGTACAACGGCGTGGCGATCCTGGCGCGCAATGCCACCATGGCGACGCCAACCGACGTGGTGCGCAATATCCCCGCCTTTGACGACGCCCAGCAGCGCGTGGTGGCGGCGACCTATGGCGACGTGCGCCTGGTGTGCGCGTACTTCCCCAACGGGCAGGCCCCGGACTCCGACAAGTTCACCTACAAGCTGGGCTGGCTGAAGGCGATCACCGCGTGGCTGCAGGAGGAGATGGTGAAGTACCCGAAGCTCGCGCTGCTGGGCGACTTCAATATCGCGCCCGAAGACCGGGATGTGCACGATCCCAAGAAGTGGGAGGGGCAGAACCTGGTGTCGCCACCGGAGCGCGACGCGTTCCGGGCGCTGGAGGCGCTTGGGCTGACCGACGCGTTCCGCATGTTCGAGCAACCGGAGAAAAGCTTCTCCTGGTGGGACTACCGCATGTTTGCGTTCCGCCGCAACGCCGGCCTGCGCATCGACCACGTCCTGTTGTCGCAGGCCCTGCGCGAGGCGTGCAGCGCCTGCGTGATCGATCGCGTGCCACGCACCTGGGAGCAGCCGTCGGACCACACACCGGTGGTGGCCACGCTCGACCTGGGCTGAGGCGTTGCGCCAGAGCGCCAGCCGCCCAGCCAGCGCTCAGCATATCCGGGTAGCCACCGGCTCGCGTCCGGGCGGCTGCACGGCTACACTTGCGGGCATGAAACCGGCTACCTTCCGCCACCGCAACCTCCCCACCTGCTGCTGCAAGCCCGCGAAACGTTGATGGCGGGCTTTCGGCCCATCCTGCGCCAGCACGGCATGACCGAGCAGCAATGGCGCGTGGTGCGCACCCTCAACGAGCAAGGCGAGATGGAGCCCAACCAGCTCGCCGATGCCTGCCTGATCCTGAGCCCGAGTCTTACCCGCATGCTGTCGAGCATGGAGGAAGCGGGCCTGATCCTGCGCTCGCGCTCCACCACGGACCAGCGCCGCCAGTTGATCTCGCTGACCGACAAATGCCGCGTCCTGATCGCCGAGATGGAGCCGCTGATCGACCGCCGCTATGAGGAGCTCGAGCAGATGATCGGCGCCGAGCGGCTGGGCAAGGTCTATGGCGCCATCGACGAATTGCTGGTGAGCCTCGGCGAGCGAGACCCGCAAGCATGACGGCCCCAGCTGCGCGGGGCACAAGCGACCGGATGCTCGGGCGCCTGTTGCCGGCATGGCGTCACCGCGTGAGCCGCGCCTCCTTGCGTGCGGACCTGGTTGCGGGCCTGCTCGGCGCGGTGCTGGTGCTGCCGCAGGGCGTGGCCTTTGCCACGCTCGCCGGCCTGCCGCCGCAATACGGCATCTACGCGGCGGTCATTCCCTGCATCGTGGCAGCCTTGTTCGGCTCCAGCTGGCATGTCATGTCCGGCCCGACCAACGCCAACTCGCTGGCGCTGTTCGCCATGCTGAGCCCGGTGGCATTTGCCGGCAGTCCCGAGTACATCAACCTGGCGCTCGCCGTCACCATCATGGTTGGCTTGCTGCAGCTTGCCGTGGGCACCTTGCGCCTTGGCACGCTGGCCAACTTCATCTCGCCCTCGGTGCTGCTTGGATTCACGTGCGGCGCGGCGACGCTGATCGGGCTCTATGCGCTCAAGGACCTGTTCGGGCTGGCCGTGCCGACGGGCACGAGCGCCTTCGGCGTGGTGCGCTTCCTGCTGGACAATGCCGACGGCATCAACTGGAGCGCGTTCACGGTCGCCGCGATCACGCTGGCGGTGACCATTGCGGTGAAGCGCATCTCGCGCCGCCTGCCCTTCATGCTGATCGGCCTGCTGGCGGGCTACGGCGTCGCCCTGCTGCTCAACGCGCCGGGCTGGAGCGCGGGCGCGCGCCACGTCAATGTGGTCGGCCCGATTCCGTCGGCCATCCCGCCCTTCCACCTGCCGAGTATTTCCTGGCAGGCGATCCCCGACCTGCTGGGCATTGCCGCAGCGCTGACCATCGTGGCGCTCGGCCAGTCGATCTCGATCGCCAAGGCGGTGGCGCTGCGTTCGGGCCAGCACATCGATGCCAACCGCGAGTTCATCGGGCAGGGGCTGTCGAATATCGCGGGTGGCTTGTTCTCCGCCTATATTTCCTGCGGCTCGCTGAACCGCTCCATGCCCAACTACGAGGCCGGCGCGCAGACGCCGCTGGCCAGCATTTTCTCGGCCTTGTTGCTGGTGGTGCTGGTCACGGCCAGTGCCTCGCTGCTGGCGCAGATCCCGCTGGCCGCCATCGCCGCGATGTTGCTGCTAGTGGCCTGGGGCCTGTTCGATCTCAGCCGGCTGCGCCGTATTGCCAGCCTGAGCCGCACGGAATTCGCCATCGCCATCAGCACCTTTGTCGCCACGCTGGCCATCCGCCTGGAGATGGCGGTCTTGCTCGGCACCATCCTGTCGCTGGTGGCCTATCTCTATCGCACCTCGCGCCCGGCGGTGCGCAGCCTGGTCCCGGACGCCGACGACCCCGACCGGCGCTTCACGCCGCTCGACGAACTGCATCGTCCGCAACCGGAATGCCCCCAGCTCAAGCTGCTGCGCATGGAAGGCGCGATCTACTTCGGCGCGGTCCAGTACGTGACGGACCGCTTGCACGAGGCACGCAGCGCCTACCCCGGCCAGATCCATCTGCTGGCCATGACCAAGAGCATGAACTTCATCGACCTGGCCGGCGCCGAGATGTGGGAAAGCGAGCTGAGCGAGCGGCGCGCCACTGGCGGCGACCTGTATTTCCATCGTCCGCGCACGCAGGTGCTGCAGACGTGGGACCAGACCGGCTTCGCACTGAAGCTAGGCGAGGGCCACATCTTTTCCACCAAGCGGCAGGCGCTGCACACCATCATTGCGCGCCTCGATCCCGCAGGCTGTGCGCAATGCCAGGCACGCATCTTCGAAGAATGCGCGAGCCGCCCGGGCGGGCCGAGCTATCAGGCAAAACCGGCTTGAGTGTGGCCAGCGCGATCAATGCAACCAGCGAGACCGGGAAGATCAGTGATGAGCGGGGGAATGAAAAGAGAAACGCCGGCGGGAAACCGGCGCCAGGCGGCGAGAAGCCGCAATGACTTGAAGCGGTAGCCCGGGATCGGACCGATGACCGGCCCGGACTGGGATCCGCTTCAGAGCGGCGCCACATGGGCGCGCTTGACTACCACTGGCTGGGCAGCACCCTGCTCGATCAGCACCACCGCAGCACGCTCGATGGTTTCACGTCCGGCGCGGAATGCCTCTTCCAGCGACAACACCTGGTCGGCACTGAAGCCTTCCCACAGCGCTTCACGGGTCACCACGCAGGTGACTGGTTGGCCGTCGACAACGGCGTGAAATAGCAAGCCTTCATTGTTGATATCGTAACGCTCTTGCTCTTGGAACTTGATATCCATCGGTGCAGCCCTCCATTGCAAGTGAAGAATCATCCTAACATGGGTCGGCCCGACTCGTCCGCAAAGGCCTACGCCTCGCTCACCCCCAAGCAAGACTGCCGAAGCCTCGGGCGAGTTCCCGCGGCGTGAGTGCCTGTGTTCGGTGCATGGCGCGGGGACAAGGCTGCCAGGGCGTTGCACGCACGACGGCGAAATCGCACGTGGCATTTCCAGAGCACCCTCGCGCAGGAAAAATTACGCAGGGGGTTTGACAAACTCAAAAACGGTGATACAATCTTTTTCTTCGTTGGGGCGTTAGCTCAGTTGGTAGAGCAGCGGACTCTTAATCCGTAGGTCGAGTGTTCGAGTCACTCACGCCCCACCAGCGAATTCTAAAAGCCGGAAAGCAGCAATGCTTCCGGCTTTTTCCATTGGCGCTCCGCTTCTGTCGGCCCTCCAGTCCCGGCGATTCACCCCCCTCAAAAGAAAACACGCAAAAAAGTTCTTCACCGATTCCCGGGGCCAATCGTCTGCGTGCCGTCGTCTGCGTGCCGTACGGCCCACTACCGGAGCGCGCTTCGTCCGCGAGTAATACAGGCTGCTGATCAAAGAAGGATCGAGAAGGATTGATCCGGCGAATGGACGTGAGCCCAGTGGTGGGAGCGGCCACTGGGCGAGGCGCCGCGCTTGTGACCCGGCTGCGAAGAGCGCGTCACCTCAGCGGGTCGGTTGAGCAATTTCTTGCACAGCCTATCCCAGGGTGTGGAACTGCCTCCGCCACCGCCCCCCTTGAAACCACGACCACCACCGCGCGTGCGTCCGCAGGCGCCCACGGGGAGCGCGATGTACACGTTGCACGAGGTGAGCGTCCTCAGTCCATGAGATCGGTGTACTCGCCGCGCGTGTAGTGCGCGGTGCGTGCCCATGGCGCGCGCTGCGGTGTGGCCACGACGGTCACCCGCGTGTACTTGGTGGACTTTCCCCGGCACTGCGCGACTGCACTGAGCGCGGAAACTGCCCCGCGACGTCCCACAAAACCATGACGGATTCATCCGCGCGCCGCAATTCGTATTGCTGCGCGCCGCCGCGTACTGGCCCCACCGCCTTCATTTTCTTGAGCGCAGCCGGATCCAGCAGATGGTAGGCAGTGGCCCAGGAGCCGTCAAAGCCGATATTGCCGTATTCTGCCGGGTTGACAGCGAAGGTCTTCTTCAAAGGATCGCTGACCAAGCGCACCGATAGCTTTCCCCCGGGCGTTTGTTCGATCCAACGGGCCGCCGTGGACAGATCGGCATGCTTGTGGCCGGCGCCGGCCGAGGCATGCTCAGCTGCATGCCCCGCCCCGGGTGGCAGTTCGCGTTCGATCCACACAGCGTCGCCGGAGCGGTAGACGTGCTCCGCGAAGGCAACGTCGCGCTTGACGCCGTCACTACCATGCGACGAGAGCTGATGCTCGACGCGCAGCGCGAGGGTGTCTTGGCTGACGCGGCAAGCGCCGCGGGGCTCGCGATGGCGGCCAGGCAGACCAGCAGGCCACCTAGCACAGAGATCGTCCGGCGCACTAAAAAGCGGCCATGGGCCGAGTGGTAGGTCGGCCAGATATGCTGCAAGCTTGCATCTCGTTCTCGGGATATGGGCACGCCGGCAGAGTGCCGGCGTGCAATGCACCTCAGTTCGTCGGATCGTCGGCGTTAGAAGCCCAGCGCCGTCTTGACCACGCCAAACACCTTGGTGTTGTCAATGGTGCCCTTAAGCGGCCCGCTGCCCGCACCGCCGGAAAACAGCATCACGTCGCCGCCACCATGAGTTTCCGCGCCCGGGGTGCCCAGCAACACACCGACTTCCTGCAGATACGCATCATCCGTGGTGTCCACCGAGGTCAGGTCGTCGCGCGTCGGCTTGCGCGGGGTACCGCCGTTGCCGAACACCAGGGTCGTATAAGGCTTGCCGTCGGCCGCGGCCTGCGGCTGCTTGGTCTTCACATCGGTGGTCTTGCCCAGGATGGGGTTGCCGCGATGCGAATAGCCATTGATGGTCATGGTGTGGTCATGATCCGCCGTGACCACCACCAGGGTGTTGGATAGGTCGACCATCGACAGCGCGCGCTTGATGGCGTCGTCGAAGGCAATGGTGTCTTCCAGGGCGCGCTTGGCGTTGGTGCCGTGCAGCGCGTGGTCGATGCGGCCGCCTTCCACCATCAAGAAATAGCCCTTGGGATTCTTGCCCAGGACGCGGATGGCCTTCTCCGTCATGTCGGCCAGGCTAGGCTCGTCGACGTTGTTCTTGACCCGATCCAGTTCGTAGTTCATGTGGTCGAGGTTGAACAGGCCGAGCAGCTTGCCGGTGGCGGCAGGATCCACCGCGCGCAGCGCCGTGCCGGTGTTGACATAGGTGTAGCCGGCGCTCTGGAATTGTGCAGTCAGGTTGGTGGCATCCGTGCGCTTGGTGCCGGGGGCGCCCAGGGGAATGAAGTGGCGCAGCCCGCCGCCCAGCAGCACGTCGAGGCCATCCTTGAGCGCAGGATTGAAGAGAACGTTGCCGGGCGTGGCCTGGGCCGCGATCTGGTTCTCGCCGTCGCGATGGCAGATATGCGAGAAGGTGGCTGCCGGCGTGGCGTGTGTGACACGCGTGGTGGTGACCGCCCCCACCGCCTTGCCGGCGCCCTTGGACAACTCCAGCAACGTGGTCACCGGCGAGCCGTTGCCTGCCGGGCAGGTGGTGTCGGAGCCCGACACATAGCCCTTGCCGGTGGCATCGCTGGCCTTGGTGTCGGCCGACATCGAGATGACTTCGTTGTTCATCTTGACGCCGGTCATGTAGGCCGCCATCGACGGCGCGCTGTCGGTGGTCTGCGCATCGTTCGAATAGGTCTTGATGCGCGCGGTGCGCTTGAGCGATTCCATGTTCAGCTTGCCGCTCTCGCCATACTTGTAGATGCGCGAGGCGGTGACCGTGGTGGGGCCCATGCCATCACCAAGGAAGAAGATCACGTTGCGGGCTTCACCCGCGGCCAGCGCGGGCGTGGCGAGGCAGGCGGCGGCAAGCGCGGCAGCCGACAGGCCGATCATCGTATTTTTCATGGTTTTATTCCGTCAGCGTTGGGTTCACAGACCCAATGATTTCTTGATCAGGCCGAACACTTCCGTGTTGTCCATCACCCCGGTGAAATTGCTCGCGCCGTTGCCCAATGCACCGATGAAGACATCGGTGCCACCGTGCGTTTCGCCGCCCGCGGCCATCGGAATGACCGCTTCCTGGTGGTAGGACTTGTCGAACACCTGGACATCGGTGAGCGCGCCACGCGCGGCCGGGCGGTTCTCGCCGTTGCCGAAGCCGATGATGGTGAACGGGTTGCCGGTGGTGTCGGTGTTGTAGGCGCCGGTGACATAGTTCTTCAGCAAGCCCAGCACGCCGGGGTTGCTGTCGCTGGTCGGGCCGGTGCGCTTGGCGTAGCCGTTGAGCACCAGGGTGTGGTCATGGTCGGCGGTCACCACGATCAGCGTATTCTTCAGGCCCGGGTCGATGACGTTGAGCTTGGCGATGGCAGACTTGATGGCATCGTCGAACGCGGCCGTATCCTGCAGCGCCTTGCGCGCGGTGGTCTCGTGCAGCGCATGGTCGATCCGGCCGCCCTCGACCATCAGGAAGAAGCCCTTCTTCTTCGCTGCCAGCAGGTCGATCGCCTTGCCGGTCATATCGGCCAGGCTGGGTTCGTCGGCGGGCACCCGATCCAGGTCGTAGGCCATGTGGCTGGCGGTAAACAGGCCCACCGTTTTCTTGGCCGACGCCGGATCGATCTTGTCGAAGTCGGCACGGTTGGCCGCGTAGGTGTAGCCCGCGGTCTTGAGCTCGGCCAGCAGGTCTCGCTTGTCGGTACGCGCGCCGCCGCTGACGGTCGTCGGCTGGAAGTGCTTGCGGCCGCCACCGAAGATCACGTCGACGCCATCGCCGAGCGCGGTGTTGTAGCCCGGGCCGTTGGGCACGATCTGGGCGGCGATGGTGTTCTCGCCGTCGCGGTGGCAGATATGCGCGTAGGTAGCTGCCGGGGTGGCGTGGGTGATGCGGGTGGTGGTGACCACGCCGGTACCGTAGCCCGCGGCCTTCATCTGCTCCAGCAAGGTCGGCACACTGGTGCCATTGCCTGAGGTGGGACAGGTGCTGTCGGCGCCCGACAGGTAATCCTTGCCATTGATGTCGAAGGCGCTGGTGTCCGCCGACATGGAGATAACCTCGTTGTTCATCTTCACGCCGGTCATGTAGGCCGCCATGGAAGGCGCGCTGTCCGTGACCTGGGCGTTATTCGAGTAAGTGCGGACGAAGCCGGTTTCCGGCAGCGTGTCCATGGTCAGCTCGCCATCCTCGCCCACCTTGTAGATGCGCGCCGCGGTCATCGTGGCCAGGCCCATGCCGTCGCCGAGGAAGAACACTACGTTCTTGGTTGGCGCCGTGGCGGGTATGGCAGCCTTGCCGGCACCGCCATTGCTGGCGCTGTCGCCATCGCTACCGCATGCAGCCAAGGCCATCGACATCATCGCCGCCACCAGTATTGGCTTTTTCTCATGATTGCTCCCCTGTTGAGTTCGCCAGGAGGATGCGGTAGGAATGTGGCAGGAGAATTACATGAACACCTAGTTTTAGATCAGGCAGTCACTAAACTGTCATAGTCCAGTGGGGAGGGTCGATAGTGCCGGCAGTCGCCAGAATGCGATACAACGCCTGGCGCGAGATCCAAAGTTCAGCGGCCGCCGCCTTCGTCTCAGGTCACGCACCTCGCGGCGCCGCCATCTGCAACCAGGAGGAAGCCGACCGCGACACCCCGAAGCTGCCGGCCGTGCCAGCGCGTACGGTTCCTGTCCCTGGAGCGGCTGCTGGACCCTGTCATGCTGCCGCAAGAGACTTGCGTGGACGTGACTTGTAAGGCCCGCTTGGCAAAACGCCCTTCAAGGCTCAGCTCGAAGGGCGTCATGCGCTTTGCGCTGTGCCTAGTTTTTCGAAGTAGCGGCCCGCTCGATGAGGGCCGCGACAGCAGCAGGCTTCGACTCGTACTACGGCATGGCTCCCCGGAGTTTCAACCACCGTGGCGCCGGCGCGCTTGGACATCGCGCGCTGAGCGTCCGGTGGAATCATCTTGTCGTCTTTGGTGACCAGGTACCAGCTCGGCTTCGTACGCCAGGCAGCCGAGGCGACTTCACCAGCCAGAGCGTCCACGCCCCATGGCACCTGGGCGTTCGCCAGGAAGGCGGCACGTTCAGCTTTTACGTCGCCAGCGAAGGCCGCAGCGAACTTCGTCTTGTCCAGCATCAGGAAGCCATTGACCGGCGGCAGGATGGGGGCACCGGAGCGCCAGGAGGGGATTGGCGATCAGTTTTTGAACGGATTCGCCGTTGTCCGGGGCAAACGCCGCAATGTAGACCAGGCGCGAGACATTGGGGTCATTGCCGGCCTCCGTGATGACCACCCCCCGTACGAATGGCCCACCAGAACCACGGGGCCGTCTTGCGCGTCCACCACCGCTTTGGTGGCAGCCACGTCGGCCGCGAGCGACGTCGTGGGGTTTTGAACAATGCTGACATTGAGGCCTTTGGCCTTCAGGAGCTTGTATACCGATTCCCAGCCACCACCGTCGACGAAGCCGCCGTGGACGAGCACCACGTTGTTGACACGCTCGGCCGCGGCAGGGCTTGGCGCCATGACGCCGATGGCCAGTGACGTAAAGCCCAGCATGCCAAGAACGGTGCGCCAGGAGGAGAAAGAATTGGGTCGCATCTGATACCTCATTGATAAAGTGTGATGGAAGTGTGTGCTCGTCAGGCGTTACTGCTGTCCGAGGTCAATTGCACTGCGGAACTTGTGCTCCCGGAAACCGTGACCGCTTCGGCGGCCGCCTCGATCAGTTCGGCCACACCACCGGGCTGAGACATATAGATCACATGGCTTCCCTCGAGCTCGACGGCGGTGGAACCGGCACGCTCTGACATGGCGCGCTGAGCGTCGGGCGGGATCATTCGATCGTCTTTGGCGACCAGATACCAGCTCGGCTTCGTCTTCCAGGCCGCAACGGTGGCCGCGCCATTCAGTGCGTCCGGGCCCCACGGGATCTGGGAGTCGGCCATGAAGGCCGCCTTGGCAGGGTCGAGATCCGCCGCGAAGGCCTCGGCGAATTTCGTCTTGTCCAGCAGGAGAAACCCGTTCTGCTGCGGCAGGATCGGAGGAACCGGCGCGCCTGGCGCGGGATTGGCGATCAGCGTCGCGACGGACTCGCCAGCGTCCGGTGCAAACGCCGTGATATAGACCAGCCCCGCCACCTTGGCATGGTTGCCAGCCTCCGTGATGACCACCCCGCCATAGGAATGGCCGACCAGGATCACCGGCTTGTCCTGCGCGTCGATGGCGGCATGGGTCCCCGCCACGTCGCCGGCAAGCGATCGGGTGTCGTTCTGAACCACATTGACGTCGTAGCCGTCCCTCTTCAGGATCTTGTAGACGCCTTCCCAGCCGGAGCCATCCACGAAGCCGCCATGCACGAGCACGATGGCCGTCTGGCTCGCGACTGACGGCGCGGGCGATGGTAGGATTGTCATTTCGTCTGCCTCCCCTTTTTGTACGGCGGCCCGTTTTTCTGCGGCTGCCAAAATGGACCAAAGGGCCGCGGCGTGGAGCAGTATCGCGACAGCAAGCGCTGGAGTATTGAAGGGCTGCCGAATAATGTCCGAATAATTCCCAAAACCGTTGCAGCACGGAGTCATATGCAGGGACAGCGTTTCACCTTCGCGCCGTTCTTACTCAATCTCGACAACGGGACGCTGCAGCGGAAGGGGAGCGCGTGGCGGTTGGGCGCCGGGGCATCTTGCTGTTGGCCGCTCTGCTCAAGCGGCAGGGAGAGATTGTCACCAAAGCGGAGCTCATGGACGCGGCCTGGCCTGGGACCGTCGTCGAGGAGAGCAATCTTTCGGTCCAGATCGCTCTGCTGCGAAAGGCGGTTGGCCTCGCGCCCGATGGCGAGGTGTGGATCACCACCATTGCGCGCATTGGATATTGTTTTAAGGGCTCGATTACGACGTCCGAAGACGCTGTCGACCAGCCTTCACCAAAGCCGTCGCTGGCGATCCTCCCGTTCGCCAATCTCAGCAACGATACCGATCAGGACTTCTTCGCCGACGGGCTGGCCGACGAGATCATCACGACGTTATCGAAGTTCCCGGGCCTGATCGTGATCGCCCGAAGCTCCAGCTTTGCCTACAAGGGCAAGCCCATGGACGTGCGACGCATCGCCAGCGAGCTCGGCGCCCGCTACATCGTCGAAGGGAGTATTCGGAAGAGCGGCGACCGCATCCGCGTGGTCGCGCAATTGAGTGATGGGGTGAGCGGTAGCCATTTGTGGGCCGAACGATACGACCGGGAACTTCATGACATGTTCGCGGTGCAGGACGAGATCGCTCGAAAGATCGTTGCTGAGCTAAGCGCCGCGTTGAGCCCAGTTGAGGTCGCCCTATGCCCCGGCGTTGCATCCGGTGGAACGACGCATATGGAAGCCTACCAGTGCTTCCTGCGAGGCCGAGCGATGCAGCGGGGCGCGACGCAGAATGTCGCCGTCTTCGAGCGAACGAGCGACCTGTTCCGGCAGGCGATCGCGCTCGATCCCGACTATCCGGCCCCCTATGCGGCGCTAGGCATGGCCCTCGCCCATGCCTATTACAACCGCTGGACCGACGACCCCGAACGCTCGCTCGCCGAAGCCGAGGATCTGGTCGACAAAGCGATCGTGCGCGACCCGGGCGAGCCGTTCGCGCACGGCGTGGCCGCATTGGTCGCGATGTACCGGAAAGACTTTAGGCGCTGGGCTCTCGAAGTCGACGAAGCGCTCTCGCTCAACCCGAATTTCGCCCCAGCACTGTCTCTCCGGGCAACGCTGAATATCTATTCGGGGCACCCTCGGGTGGCGATTCGCGATCTGGAGCGGGCCATGCGGCTCGATCCCTATTTCACCCAGGGCTATCTGCACCATCTTGGCGTGGCCCATATCGTTGCCGGCGACTATGAAACAGCCGTAGCGATCCTGCGGGAGCGCATCCTCCTTGTCCCTCAGACAGACATGAGCCGGGCTTATCTCGCTTCGGCACTCGGGAACCTTGGATATCTCGACGAAGCGCGTGGCGTCTGGGACGAGCTCATCGCCATCAACCCGGCCTACTCGTTCGCCGATCGCATCGCCCGTATGCCCTTCAGGAATCCGGAGGATCTGGGCCGCATCGCGAAGGGTCTGGACAGAGCTGGATTGCTGACATCCTCCAACACGCTGCCCTGAGCATGGGCTATGCCGCGGTCGCGCGACGATAGGCAATCGGGGAACAAGTTCGTAGATCGCATGGCCGTCACCTGGGAGTCGGAGACCCGCCTCACCACGCTTCGCCAAGGCCGTTCCCACCAACGCCCGATATCGCTCGCTTTGATCACGCCCGCCTTAACCAGGCCCGGCATACAGCGCGCGTCAGAAGATATGCTTGACGCCCATCATGACACCGAACTGTGAGCCCCGGGTTGCGGATTACTTCCCGCCGCACCACTGCTGACAGATAGTGCAAGCTGACCGCCGTTGTTGATGTAGCCGGCTGTCGTGTAGACAGAGGTGCGCTTCGAGAAGGCATAGGTGCCGCGCAATGCGTACAGGATCGCCTTGTTGTCGCTGTTGTGAAACTTCAGGTAGTTGACCTGCCCTGCAAGGGTGAAGGCCGGGGTGATGTCGTAAGCGACACCGCCATACCAGAGTTCGCTGCGCGGCGTCGGGCTGCCCTCGTTGTCGCGCCGGATGACACCCAACCCGATTTTGGTCCTGTCCAGCAGCACGTAGCCATTGAGCGACAGGCGGTCATCTTTCAGGCCGCTGCTGGTGAGGCCGGCAAAGGCGCCAGGGCCGCCGCGCTGCGAATCGTAGGCCGCAGCCACACCCCAGGTCTTGGTGGCGTACTGGATCAGTGCGGACCACTCCCGACAGGCAGATTTGTCCCTAGGGTTCTCCCCCGCGCAGTTGGTGCCGACCGGGCTGGGCCCGGCGTTGACCGTATCGCGACCGAAACTGTAGGTGGCACCCACGGTCAGCCCGCCGAACGTGCCTTTGTATGAAACTGCATTGTCGGCCCGCGCGTTCGGTATATAGCTGTCGAGGGATCCCGTTCCATAGACCTGAGGGCCGAGGATGTCGGGATCGAGCATTGCCCAGAACAGCATGGTGTACTGTCGTCCCAGCGCGATCTGGCCCCAGTCCCCTGACAGGCCGACCAGGGCCTGCCGTCCGAAAAGCCGGCCACCCTGCCCCGAAGTGCCCGCGTCGGGCGCAAAGCCGGACTCCAGGACAAAGACGCTTTTCAGCCCGCCGCCCAAGTCTTCCGTGCCGCGCAGACCCCACCGCGACGGCACGGTACCGGTGACATTGGGTATTCGCACCACGCTTTGCTTGGCCGCGCCGATGTTGCTGACATACTCGACGCCCGTATCGACCACGCCGTAAAGCGTGACCGACTGTGCCGACGCCACGGTCGGCAATGCCGACAATGCCAACGCCGCCAACACAATGCGCGCGCTGCATGCCTTCTGCTCGTTCTTCATGGTCCCGCTTCTCCTCTTTCCCGCGAGTGGATGATTCTTTTTGTTGGGATCGGGTCATCCGGCTCTTGCCCGGCGACCCTCAAGTCGTGCTGTTCTCCGGCGTAGTCAGTCCTTTGCAGCGGGACGCCGCAACAGCACGAGCGCAGCAAGGGCGGCGATGATAGTGATGGGAATGCTGGCGCCGATGATGGTTGCCGAACTCTTCCCCATCGACAGCAACTGCCCCGCGAGCATGGGCCCCGCAATCGAGCCAAGACGGCCCACCGCTACGGCGGCGCCGACACCGGTACCGCGTACGGCCATCGGGTAGTAGGCAGCGGCCAGCGCATACAGCACGGACTGGGCGCCGATGACGAAGAGGCCTGCCATAAACGCACCCATCGCCATCCAGTTCATCCCCGACGCCCCGGCCAGGGTAGCCAGCGCGACGATGACCCCCACGTACATACCCGAGACCACCGCGGCAGGGCGGCCACGGTCCATCAGCATGCCGATGCACAGGGCGCCCGAGCCGCCGCCGATGTTGAACAGGATCTGCACCCATCCGGCCTGTGCGCGCGTCAGGCCGTTGGAGACCATTAGCGAAGGCAGCCAATTCAGCAGGAAATAGAGAACGATCAGCGTGAAGAAATAACTGATCCAGATGCAGAATGTCGCCGTGGCACGCCGCTCGCCAAACAACGCCCAGCTCACGGGTGGGGCTTGATGGCGTCGCCCGCGGGCCGGTCGAATCGCCGCGACTCCTGCAGCATCAATAGCAGCGGAATGACCACCAATGGGCCGAATCCGCCCACATAGAAGATATGGCGCCAGCCGGTATCGCTGGCAAACACAATGGCGATGATGGCCGCGATGGCGCCGCCGAACGGAATGCCGCAGTACATGATGCTGACGGCGGTGTTCCGCAGCCGTGATGGCGCGGCCTCGGAGCAAATGGCGATCAGGTTCGGCATGGCACCGCCCAACCCGATGCCGGTCGCAACACGGATCGCAAGCAGGCTCCAGAAGTCCCAGGCTTGCGCGGTAGCGATCGAGAAGATCCCGAACAGCGCGGTCGCCACGATCAGGACTTTCTTGCGGCCGATCCGGTCGGCCAAGCGGCCGCCGAGCATGGCGCCCGGCAAGAGCCCGAACGTGCCGGCGCTGAAGGCCAGTCCCATCTGGCCAACGGAGAGCCCGAACTCGCGCGCCATGCGCGGCGCGGCCACGCCAATCGATTGCAGGTCCAGCCCTTCCAGAAGTGCGACCACGAAACACAGGCCGAGTGTTAGCGCAACGCCGGAAGTCGCTTCGGCGCGTACAGTGGTTGACGCTTGCATGATTACTCCCCTTTTCGAAACAGTCAGTCACCCGGCCACGTCTGTAACGAGGCCGGGCGGCGTTTGCGCCGGCTTTCAGCTACAGCGAAAGCGAGACGAGCGCTACCGCGGTGGCCAGCACGGCGCCACCGGCAAACATTGGCTTCATGGAATGTCTCCAGTTTTTGGAAAGGCCTGCAGTTCTCTGCTGCTTAAGGCTAGGAAGCGACGAAGCGAAAGGGGCGTCGCTTCGTCTATATCGTGATCACGTCTTCAGAAACGGTGCCGTAGAGGGCGTCGACAAGTGCGGCGCGGTGGGTTAGCACTGCCCGCTGATTTAGCGTGCCCTTGTCTGTCATTTCGCCGCGATCCAGCGAGGGCGGCTCGTCGAGCAGGAGCAGGCGGGCAACGCGTGATGCGCTACCTGTCGCGCTCTCGTTAAGGATCGTCAACATCTGGCTGAAGGCAGACCTGACCGCTGGCGCCGCGAGTACCTCGCGATGACTGGCCGACGGCGCCAGCCCGGAAAGGCGGCGGCAATCCTCCATGCGCGGAAAGACCAGCAAGCCGATGTCGTCGCGATCCATGCCGGCGATGGCCACGTCCTGGACGTACGGCGCTCCCGCGGCAAGCACGCGCGCGCGCAGCGGCCCGACGCTGACGAACGTGCCTGAGCTGAGCTTGAAGTCTTCCGCGATACGGCCGTCGAACATGAATCCGAGTTCCGGCTGCTCCGCATCGACAAACTTCAGCGCGTCGCCGCTGCAATAGAAGCCTTCCTCGTCGAAGACCGGCTGTGCCGGTGTTTCCGCCATCCGCCAGTAGCCCTTCATGACGTGGGGACCACGAAAGCGGGCTTCGAGCTTGCCGTTGACGGGCACCAGCTTGACTTCGCATCCCGGCGCCGGCGTGCCGACATAGCCTGCGCGCATGATGGGGACCGTGGTGAACAGGCAGCATGGCGATGTCTCGGTCATGCCAAGCCCGGCCATGATGCGGATGCGCTCTGCGCAATGCGCTTGCGTCACGCGCTCCAGCCGGTCCCAGGCCTGTTGCGAAAGCCCGGCGCCGCCGAAGAAGTAGATCCGGACGCGCGAGAAGAACCTCTCCCGCAACGCCGCATCGCGCTCCAGCGCGAGGCCGAGCTCTTCCCACCCCTTTGGCACATTGAAGTAAGCGGTCGGGGAGATCTCGCGCAAGTTGCGCAGCGTTTCCTCGAACTTGCCCGGCGCCGGTTTGCCGTCATCGATGTAAAGGGTGCCACCGTTGTACAGCACGATGCCGAAGTTATGGCTGCTGCCAAACGTATGGTTCCAGGGGAGCCAGTCGACCAGTACCGGCGGCTCGATCGTGAAGTCGGGAATGGCTTGCCGCAGCATCTGCTGGTTGCTGCAGAGCATCCGATGCGTGGTCGGGACGGCCTTGGGCTGGCGCGTCGAGCCCGACGTGAACAGGAACTTCACCAGCGTCTCGGGCCCAACGGCGGCTTGTGCGTCATCCACATTGGTTAGCTGCGTCCGGACCAACGCGTCAAACGCCGTGGCCGTGCGCCCGGGCAAGCTTCCATCGCGCGTCACTACCTCCATATCGGCTGGCACCACGGCGCCGATTGCCCGCGCGAACATCGCGCCGTCCGCTGCGTACACGAGGCCGGGCGTCAGCACCTCGAACACATGGCGCAGCTTGCCGTAGTCGGTCGACACCAGCGAGTAAGGCGGCGACACCGAAGAGAAAGGAATGCCGGCCCACATCGCGCCAAGCGATAAATGCAGGTGCTCGAGGTCATTGCCCGACAGGATCGCTAGCGGGCGCTGCGCGCAAAGCCCACGGTCGAGCAGCGCCTGGCCGATCGCACGGGCACGGGCCAGCATCTCGCGATACGTGATCTCGATCCAGTTGCCCTGCGCGCCGCGCTGAGCTACAAGCACCCGGTCGGGATGCCGCTCGGCACCGGCGGCGAGGCAATCGGTCATCCGGCCGGGGTAGTCCGCCAGTGCTTCGGCGGATGTGATGCGCCAGACGTCTCCATCCTTGTGGCAAATCGCTGTGGCGGTGCTGACGGCGACGGTGCGGTAGCGCGGAGCCGATTCCTGAATAGTCGAGGCGATTGCATTCACGCCGTGTCTCCCATTATTCCCCGCCTGCCCTGGGCCAGGCAGGCGGTCATTGCGGGCCGTAGCGGCCCTTGACTTCAGATTGGATAGTGGCGCGGTGCATTCTGCACCGTTATCCAGCGAAGATCCGTAAACTCCGCGACAGACGCCTTGCTGCCGAAACGGCCATAGCCGCTGCCCTTCACACCGCCGAACGGCATCTGCGCTTCATCATGCACGGTGGGGCCGTTGATATGGCATATGCCGGACTCGATCCGCTGCGCGACCAGCAAGGCACGCGAGATGTCACGGCTGAACACGGCCGCGGACAGGCCATACTCACTGTCATTGGCCATGGCGACTGCCTCATCGTCATCCTTCACACGGGCGACGGTCACCACGGGGCCGAAGGACTCGTCGCGATACAGCTTCATGCCGGGCGTGATGCCGTCCACGATCACCGGCTGGAGGATCGCGCCGTCGCTGTGCAAGCCAAGCGGCAGGCTGGCGCCTTGCGTTCGTGCGTCTTCGACGAGCGCCGCAATCTTCCGCACGGCCTGCTCGCTGACCATCGCGCCCAGCACGCTGCCGGCATCGGTCGGATCGCCGGCGCGCAATGTGCGCGCCTTGGCCACGAGTTTTTCGACGAAATCGTCTGCGATCGCCTCGTGCACGATCGCACGTTCCGTCGACATGCAGATCTGGCCCTGGTTGAAGAAGGCGCCAAAGGCCACGGCTTCCACCGCAGCGTCCAGGTCGGCGTCCTCGAGCACGACTACCGGCGCCTTGCCGCCCAACTCCAGCAGCGCGGGCTTGAGATGGCGCGCTGCATGCTGGGCAATGATGCGGCCGACGTGGGTGGAACCGGTAAAGTTCACGCGCCGCACGGCAGGCTGCGCGATCAGGTGCTCCACCACCGCAGCGGCATCCTCCGGCGCATTCGTCACCACATTGACCACGCCGTCGCCGAGGCCGGCTTCCTGCAGCACGGTGCCGATAAGCCGGTGGACACCGGGACACGACTCCGAAGCCTTCAGGATGACCGTGTTGCCGCAGGCCAGCGGCATGGCCAATGCACGTGTGCCCAGGATAACCGGGGCATTCCATGGCGCAATGCCGAGCACGACGCCGCACGGCTGGCGCACGGCCATCGCCAGATTGCCTGGCAAGTTGGTCGGTATGATGCTGCCGTCGATCTGGGTGGTCATCGCCGCGGCCTCGCGGAGCATGTTCGCCGCCAGCGTGACGTTGAACCCATACCAGTTGGCCATGCCACCCGTTTCGGCGGCGCCGATACGGACGAATTCGTCGATGCGCGCGTCCATCAGATCGGCGGCCTTCAACAGGCGCTGGCGGCGCTCGCCGGGGGCCAGTGCCGCCCAGCGGGGAAACGCATCCGCGGCCGCCTGCACGGCGCGCGTAGCATCGGCCAGGCTTGCAGCAGGCGCGCGGGAGGCCGGCGCGCCGGTGACGGGATTGCGACGCTCAAACGTCTTGCCGCTCTCGGCCGCACACGGCTGGCCGTCGATCAGCATGGTGACTTCATGCATGGGTATGTCTCCTCGTTCTGCTCGCCCGGGGCGATATGGCGCCCCAGGTACCGCGTCTTCAGTCGCGCTTGTAGGTCTGCAGGCCGGGCTTGATCGATTTGTCGTCGAGAAACTGCTTGAGGCCTTGCTCGCGTCCGTGCTCCGGATCGCGCAGTTGTGCCTGGTCAAGCTTCGCGTAGAGGTAGTCCTCGTTCTGCTCCCACGTCAGCTCGCGGCAGCGCTTGAAGCCGTGCTTGGCCGCACGCAGCACCACAGGGTTCTTTTCCAGCAGTTTGCCGGCCAGCGCGGTCGTACGCTCGCGCAGTTTCGCCTTGGGCACGCTTTCGTTGACCAGGCCCATGGCAGCGGCTTCCACGCCGGTGAATGTGTCGCCCGTCATGATGTAGTGCAGCGCCTTGCGATGGCCAACCGTATCGGCCATCGCCTTGCTCACGAGATTTCCCGGCGGGATGCCCCAGTTGATCTCGGACAGCCCGAAAACGGCGTCGTCCGCGGCAATCGCCAGATCGCAGGCAACCAGCGGGGAAAACCGCCGCCGAAACACCAGCCATTGACCATGGCGATAGTCGGCTTGGCATACATGCGCAACAGCTTCCATTGCCACTGGCAGGCATCGCGACGGATCTTTTCTTGCAGGATCTCCGGGCCCGCGTCGACTTCGCGGAAGTACTCCTTCAGGTCCATGCCGGCTGTCCACGCATCACCGGCACCGGTCAGCACCAGCACTTTCGCATCGGCATCGAGTTCGAGCGTTTCCAACACCTGCACCATCTCGGCGTTCAGCGTGGGGCTCATCGCGTTGCGTTTTTCCGGGCGATTGAACGTCACCCAGGCAATACCCTGCTCGACCTTCACATCGACAGTCTTCCAGCGTCCTTCGTAGTTGCTCATTTCAGTGGCTCCTCAATCAGTGGCGGGCTAACGAGTTGCCAATATAGTATCAGGTAGCCTGATACGACAAGTAGATTATCATTGTCGCGCGTAAACCCCTAACCGCAGTCCACGCCGACGAGGATCGAGCATCACAATGGCATCTCAGACAAGACAAAGCGCCAAGGCAAAAGCGCATGCAACCCCTGGCGGGGAGGTGGAAAAGGCCGGTGTGCCGCCAGCGCCGATACGTATCCCCTATCTCATCGGCCGCACCGACCGCGTGGTAAAGCGCCGCTTGAGCGAAGCCCTGGCGCCCCACGGCCTGACGTTGCCGTTGTTCACCGCGATGTCGGTCTTGCACGCACGCGGCAGCCTGTCCAACGCGCAACTGGCAGAGCGCTCATTCATGTCGCCGCAGTCGGCGAACGAGATCGTCAAAACAATGCAGGCGAAAGGCTGGTTGATTCGTGAGCCGGACCCGCTGCATGGCCGTATCGTCAAGCTGAGCCTGACCGACAGCGCGCGGGCGCTGCTAGCGAGCTGCGACGAAACGATGAAGCGACTGGAAGGAGAGATGCTGGACGGGATTGCCGCTGAGCACGTGGCGCTGCTGCAGCAGCTTCTTACGCAGTGTGCGCGGAACCTGCGCTAGGGCATTGCATAGCGTGGAAGCGCGCACTGTAGGCCACCAATGTGTACCGCTGCTAACAGGCCTTGGCGATCCTTGCCGATACAGCGAGAACGGCCTTCGGCTCGAGAAAAGCCTCGAGCCCGAACGTGCCGTATTCGCGGCCGATACCAGATTGCTTGAAGCCGCCGAATGGCGCGGCCGGTTCGTGTGCCAGCGTGTTGACTAGTACTCGGCCCGCTTCGATTCGCCGTGCGAGCTCGCGCGCACGCTGGTCATCCGCCGAAAACACGTACGCTTGCAAGCCGTAATCGGTGTCGTTGGCGATAGCAACCGCATCTTCAGTATCGCGGTACGTGATAATCGACAGCACAGGACCGAAGATCTCTTCGCGGGCAATCGCCATGTCGTTGGCCACATCGCTGAAGACGGTCGGACGCACGAACCATCCTGCGTCGATGCCATCTGGCCGGCCTTCGCCTCCCGCAATCAGACGTGCACCTGAGTCGATACCGATCCGGATATAGCGCTGCACGCGTTCCCACTGCTTCTGGCTGACCATTGGGCCGACAGTCGTGCGCGGATCGCGCGGATCGCCTGCCTGCGTGCGTGCAACTTCTTCCTGCACCCGCGCTTCGAATTCCGCGAGCCGCTGCTGCGGCACCAGAATACGCGTGCCCGCGATGCACGCCTGTCCGCTGTTCATGAAGCCGGCCTGAATCACGAGCGGTACCACCTCGTCGAAGTTCGCGTCGTCGAGCACGAGCACCGGCGACTTGCCGCCAAGTTCGAGCGTCACGCGCTTCAACGTCTCGGCACCCGCGCGCAGAATCGTCTTGCCGACCGCGGTCGAACCGGTGAACGACAGCTTTGCGACGTCCGGGTGCGAACTGATCTGCGCGCCGACCGTTTCGCCGCGTCCCGTCACGATGTTGAACACGCCCGGCGGCAAGCCGGCTTCGTGCAACGCTTCGGTGACGATGCGAGTCTGGATCGCGCTCATCTCGCTTGGCTTGATGACGGCCGTGCAGCCCGCAGCCAGCGCGGCGGCGAGCTTGCCGCAGATGAAGCCCGCGTTACTGTTCCACGGCGTAATCAGACCGGCGACACCTAGCGGCTGCATCACGACCTCAGCAGTGCCTGCGCGATGCGTGAACGCATAGTCCTGCAGCACCTTGGCCGCTTCGAGCAGCACATTGCTCGCGTGCTGCGCCATCCAGCGACCGCGCGATACGGGCGCTCCATACTCCTCCGTGATCGCTTCGTACAACTCGTCCTCCTTGGCGACGACGGCTTCGTGCATGCGCTTGAGCATGTCGATGCGCTCGCGCTTGTTGGTGCGGGAGAACGCGGGAAACGCGCGCTTTGCGGCGGCGATCGCATCGCGCGCGTCTTGCGCATCGGCGAGACGCGCGCGCCCGATTACCTGCTCGGTCGCCGGATTGTAGAGGTTGAACAGTTCGTCGCCGTGCGGTGTAACGAACGCGCCGTCGATATAGATTTTGTCGATGATCTGCATGGCTGCTCCCAGAAGACGTTCCAGACGACTAAAGATAGGTCCGATGCATTGCGCTGACTAGTCGTACAATATTGCATGCGTCATTGAACAAATTAGGACAATGAAGACATCGGGCTTGGGCGAACTGGAGGCGGTGCTGGCCGTCGCGCGTCATCGCAGCTTTCGCGCGGCCGCGACGGACCTGGGCATGTCAACGTCTGCGCTCAGCCATGCGGTGGCGGCGCTCGAAGCGCGTATCGGCGTACGGCTTTTCAATCGGACGACGCGCAGCGTGTCGCTGTCGGAAGCCGGCGCGCAGTTCGTCGACAGCGTCGCGCCCGCACTCTCCACGATCCGCGTCGCGATCGAACAGGCCGGCAGCTTCCGTGACACGCCGTCGGGCACGCTGCGCATCAATGCGTCAGCCGGCGCGGCCAGGCAGGTGATGCCGCTCTTCATCGCATTCCTGCAGCGCTATCCGGAGATGAGGCTCGACCTTGTCACCGAAGGACGCCTGATCGATATCGTCGTCGAAGGCTTCGATGCTGGCATTCGGCTGACCGATACGGTGCCGCAGGAAATGATCGCGGTGCCGTTCGGTGACAGGCAGCGCTTTGCCGTGGTCGGCAGTCCAGCCTATTTTGCGCAGCAAAAGCCGCCGCGCACGCCCGCCGATCTGAACGCACACCGCTGCATCCGGTCACGCATGCCGAGCGGCGCGATATATCAGTGGGAGTTCGAGCGGCACGGCGAAACGTTGCGTATCGACGGCAAAGGCGCGCTGACGCTCGACGAGCCGGGCCTGATGCTGGCGGCGGCGCGTGCCGGTCTCGGTCTTGCGTATCTGACCGAATGGAACGTCGCCGCGGATCTGGAAGCTGGCACGCTGGTTCGCGTGCTGGACGATTGGACACCCCCGCTCGACGGCCTCTGTCTATACTATCCGGGCCGCCGCCACGTGCCGGCCGGACTGCGCGCGCTGATCGACATGATCCGCGAACACGCCGACGCGCGGCGGGCCCGCCGTCAGCGTACGTCCAGTTGACACCGGCTCAGCCGCGCGAGAAGTACTGCTTCAGGCCGTACACGAGGCCGCCGAAGGGCATGCCGAGCGCGGCGTAGACGGCGTCGGCTTCCGGTGCGGCGTTGTCGGCCAGGATCTCGACGGCGACGTTCGAGTAACCGACGGGGATCACGCCGGCCTGCTGCATGCGCGCCACGCCCATCTCAACCTGAGTCTTGGTGAAGCCCCCGGAAGCATCGATCACTGCGTAGCTGTTGTAGCCGTCGGCGATTGCCGAGATCGCCGGGAAGGCGAGGCAAACGTCGGTCGAGATGCCGGTGACAATCAGCTTCTTGCGCCCGGTCGCCTTGACCGCATCGACGACGCGGCGCTCGTCCCAGGCGTTGACGGTGGTGCGCTCGATGCGCTTCACGCCGGGGAGCGCTTCCGCGAGTTCGGGGATCAACGGACCCCACATCTTTTCGGTCGTCGTGGTGACGATGACCGGCACCTTCAGCGCCAGCGCTGCCTTGGCCAGGCCGACGACGTTGTGCTTGAGCTCCAGCGTTTCGATGTCGCGCACGCCGGTGTAGAGGCCGACCTGATGGTCGACCAGCAGCAGGACGGCGTTGTCGCGGGTGAGGCGTTCATAGAGATGGGGCGAGTTCATGGCAAGGGTTTCCTTGGTGGGCTGGGGCGTGGGTATCGCCGCGGTGGCGGCGGCACTGGCACCGAGCGCGGCCACAGCAACTGCGGCGTTGGACTGGTTCAGAAACTGGCGACGGTTCATCTTTGGCTCCTGTCGCCGGCGCATTGATGGATCGCGTATCGGCTTGGAACGAAATCTAGTATTGGGACAATCGAAGAACAATCTGTCAGAATGGGAACAATCGTCCATGAAATGGGACGATCAGCCGGGGCGCGGCGCCGGTACCGCCAAGGACACCTGGGTCCGACGATGCTCGATCTGAACGATGTCTACTACTACGCCAAAGTGGTCGAGCACCGCGGCATCACGGCCGCTGCTCGGGCGCTCGACGTGCCAAAGTCCAGCATCAGCCGGCGCATTCTCGCACTGGAGGCGTCGCTGGGCGCGCGACTGATCCAGCGCACGTCACGGAAATTCGTCGTGACGGAAATAGGCGCGGAGTTCCATCGCCACGCGCTGGCCATGCTGGTTGAAGCCGAGGCGGCGGAAAGCGTCGTGCGGCGTCGCACCGCCGAACCGAGCGGCACCATCCGATTCACCTGTTCGGTCGCGTTCGCCCAACTGGCCCTGGCCGAACTGATGCCACGGTTCATGGCGGCTTATCCGCGCGTGCGCATCGTGCAGCACGCAACGAATCGCCACGTGGATCCTGTGCAAGAAGGCTTCGACCTCTGCCTGCGAGCACATACCGAGGCGCTGCCCAGTTCGTCCTTGGTGCAGCGCCACTTGGCTCAGATCCCCTGGTACCTGTTCGCGGGCCCAAGCTATCTCGCCCGCAAGGGCACGCCCGGTGAGCCAAATGCACTCTCAGAGCATGACGGTATCGCGCTCGCTGGTGCGCAGGAAAGCTATGCATGGCGCCTGAGCGATGTGCGCGATGCCGATCAGGTTGTTACGGTTCCGTTCACGCCGAGTCTTCAGAGCGATGACATGGCAACGCTGAAGGCCGCCGCCTGCGCGGGTCTGGGCATCGTGGCCCTGCCCGGTTACGTGGGCCGCGGCGAGGTTGAGCGGGGCCAGTTGGTCCGTGTTTTGCCTCAGTGGATAGCGGGCGTCGCGACGATAAGTCTGCTGATGCCGTCTCGCCGTGGCCTGCTTCCTTCGGTGCGCGCGTTCACCGAGTTTCTCTCGGCGCACGTGCCAACAGCGGTTCAATGAGCCGTGTCCAACCAGACTTGACCGCACTTGCGCACGGCAGCTTTCGAGAATGAGGTAGGGGTGAAGGTCAGTGACCGGAGTTGGCCCGAACTCAGCCTTCGGAGCGATCCCTGATACCGCCCCCCGGCCGCCTCGACTCTCCCATCCCGCAATTCGGCGAAGAACCCGAAAAAAGCCCGCGATCGATGGCGGGCTGGGGAAGGGTCAGGGGCGTTCAGGGAACGACCCGGGGCTAGTGTGAATACATTGCAAACATGACGCGACCCCACTCGAGAGGGGTCGCACGCGCGGCGTATTCGGTCATTGCCTCAAGCTTGTCTCGCGCGCTCGAACAATTCACGCGCGAGCCCGCGATGCTGTGCAAGGACGCGCGGCAACTCCACCGTCTGCAACTCCCCATCGCGCACCACCACCTTGCCGTTGATCACGCTGGTGGCGACATTGCCCGGCGTGCAGAACACCAGCGCCGCCACCGGGTCGTGGCCCGCGCCGGCATAGCCCACCTGCTCCATGTCGAAGGACACGAAATCGGCCGACATGCCAGGTGCCAGCGCGCCGATATCGTCGCGGCCCAGCACGCGCGCGCCGCCCAGCGTAGCAATCTCCAGCGCCTCGCGCGCGCTCATGGCGGCGGGCCCGTAACCCACGCGCTGCAGCAGCATGGCCTGGCGCACCTCCCCCAGCACATGCGCGCCATCGTTCGACGCGCTGCCATCCACGCCCAGGCCGACCGGCACGCCGGCATCGCGCATTGTGCGCACCGGCGCAATGCCCGACGCCAGGCGCATGTTCGAGCAAGGGCAATGGGCAACGCCCGTGCCGGTGCGGGCAAACAGCGCGATGCCTTCATCGTCCAGCTTGACGCAGTGGGCGTGCCATACGTCGGGGCCGACCCAGCCGAGTTCCTCGGCGTACTGGGCCGGCGTGAGGCCGAACTTCTCGCGCGAGTAGGCGATGTCGTTATCGTTCTCGGCCAGGTGGGTGTGCATCGACACGCCATAGTTGCGCGCCAGCAGCGCCGACTCGCGCATCAGGTCGCGCGAGACGGAAAACGGCGAGCACGGCGCCACCACCACGCGCAGCATGGCGTGGCGCGAAGCGTCGTGGTACTGCTCGATCAGCCGCTGGCTGTCTTTCAGGATGGCGTGCTCCTCCTCCACCACCGAATCGGGCGGCAGGCCACCCTTGCTGCGGCCCACGCTCATCGATCCGCGCGCGGCATGAAAACGCATGCCCATTGCTGCCGCGGCGGCAATGGAATCGTCCAGGCGCGAGCCGTTGGGATACAGGTACAGGTGATCGCTGGTGGTGGTGCAGCCGGACAGCATCAACTCGGCCATCGCGGTGCGGGTCGACACATCGATCATTTCCGGCGTCAGGTGCGACCACAACATATAGAGGTTGGTGAGCCACGTGAACAGCTCGACGTCCTGCGCCGCCGGCACGGCGCGGGTCAGGCTCTGGTACATGTGGTGGTGCGTGTTGACCAGCCCGGGGATCACCACCTTGCCACGCATGTCGATCACCTCGGCACTGCCCTCGTCGATCAGCCGGCGGTATTGCGGCGGCAGCTCGGCGGTGGCGCCTACCCATTCGATCATCGGGCCTTGCGCCACCAGCGCGCCGCCCGGAATCTCGCGGCGTTGCGCATCCATGGTCACCAGGATGTCGGCATTGATAAGGATGAGGGTCATGGCAGGGTCTTCGGGTGGGCAGCGCAAGGGAGTGGACACGGGGCCGGCGCATCATGCGGCCCGGCCCAGACAGTCTAAGACGCCAGCGGGCCTTGGCAAAGCATCGATTTCCACCGACGGTGTGCGCAAAAACAGCACAACCGAGCGCACTGCGCCGCTAACGCACCGCCGCAAACAGTGCCACCAGGCCCTCGCCAATCCGCTCCGCCATCAGTTCCGCCGCGGCGCTCAGCGGATTGCGCGCGCGCGCAACCAGCCGCAGCGTCTGGCACGGCAACTGGCCGTCGCGCAGTGGTACCCAGGCCAGCGCCCCGCGCTCCCGCTCCTCCAGCACGTCGAGCGGATTCAAGAAAGCAATGCCGGCGCCAAGCATGACCAGGCGGCGCATCAGCGCGGTCGAGCTGGTCTCGGTCACCGGCAACACCTCGATCGCGGCTCGCGCGAAGGCCTCATCGAGGATGGCGCGAATCGACATCGACGGCGCGGGCAGGATCACCGGGCAGGCCAGGCACTCGCTGAGCAGTGTCGACGGGAGCGCGGCCAGCGCGTGCCCGGGCGCCACCACCGCGCCGATATGCCAGTCGTTGCTGGCCAGGATGCGGAAGGCGGCGATATCGGGCAGGTCGTAGGCAAGGCCAAGGTCGACGTCGCCGCGCTCCACGGCGCTGACAATATCGGCCACGGGCAGATCCAGCAGGCGCACCAGGATGCCCGGATACTGCTGGCGGAATGCATGCACCAGCGACGGCATCAGCGAGCCGGCCAGGCCGGCCGTGGTAGCCACGGTGACTTCGCCCTGGCGCACGCCCTTCACGGCCTCGATACGGCTGCGCAGCAGTGCGTGCTCGCGCAGCGTCTGGCGCACGTGCGCCAGCACCATCTCGCCCAGCGGGGTCAGGCGCAGGCGCTTGTTGATGCGCTCGAACAAGGGCGCGCCCAGTTCCGTCTCCAGGTCCAGGATCTGCCGGTTGATCGCGCTCGGCGCCACGTGCAGATGCAGCGCGGCCTGGCGGATCGATCCGCGGCTCACCACCTCGTCGAGGTAGCGCAGGACTCTGGCATGCATGACGGACTCCGGATTCTGGCGTTGGATTCAGCGCGGCAGCGGCATCCCGCGCCTGGGAAGACGAGCGCATTGTAGCCGCTGGCCAGGCGCACGAAATCCGTGTTGCGCTGACAGTCTTTCCAGGCGGCATGGAGTACGCTGACATCAGTTGCCAGCCGATGGTGGCCGGCCCGCCTCGATATCCTGCCAGCGCTCGGCGCTCCGACTTCCATGGCCACGAAGACAAGCAGCAAAAAAACCGGCACGAAGACCGCCGGAAAACGCCGCGCCAAGCCACGCACGCCCGGCCCGGCAAAACGCCAGGAAGAACTGATGCGGTGCCGGAACCTGAAGATGGCGCGCTCTGCCCATGCATACGTGCGCGGCAACACGCGCAAGTTCTACGAATGGCTGGAGGCCAAGCAGCCGCACGCCCTGCCCGAGGGCCCGGCCATCTGGATCTGCGGCGACTGCCATTTGGGCAACCTTGGTCCGATCGCCGATATCCAGGGCCACGTCTACATCCAGATCCGCGACCTTGACCAGACCGTGATCGGCAACCCGGCGCACGACCTGATCCGCCTCGCGCTGTCGCTGGCCACCGCCGCGCGCGGCTCGGACCTGCCGGGCGTGATTACCGCGCGCATGCTGGAAAGCCTGATGGTGGGCTATGAAAGCGCTTTCGATAATCCCGACGCCGCGGCAGGCCTGACTTCGCGCCGGCCTGTCGCAGTACGTACCGTGATGCGCCAGGCCCTGGGGCGCAAATGGAAGCATCTCGCGCGCGAACGCCTGCAGGACACCACCCCCTCCATTCCGCTCGGCAAACGGTTCTGGCGGCTCGCCCCGGACGAGCGGCGCGCAATCCGCTCCCTCTTCGAGCGGCGCGAGATCGCCCACCTCGCCACGCAGCTGACCTCCCGCGACGAAGGCGCGCGCGTGGAGGTGATGGACGCCGCCTACTGGGTCAAGGGCTGCAGCTCGCTGGGACGATTGCGCTTCGCCGCACTGCTGTCCGTAGGCAGCAATGACAGCCCCAACTCCGAAATCTGCCTGATCGATATCAAGGAAGCGGTGCAGGCTGCCGCGCCGGGCTACCCCAAGGCGAACATGCCGCGCGGCAATGGCGAGCGGGTAGTGGAAGGCGCCCGCCATCTCTCGCCGGCACTGGGCGATCGCATTCTTTCCTCGCAATTGCTCGACAAGGCGGTCTTCATCCGCGAGTTGCTGCCCCAGGACCTGAAGCTGGAAATCGAGACGCTGCCACAGGACGAAGCCAGCCGCGTCGCGATGTACTTGGGCGAGGTGCTCGGCAACGCCCACGCGCGCCAGATGGATCTGGCCACCCAGCGCATCTGGCTGGGCGAGCTGGCGCGCAATCGCTCCAAGCAGCTGGATGCGCCGTCCTGGCTATGGACCAGCGTGCTGGACCTGATTGCCAGCCATGAGGTCGGCTATCTCGAACACTGCCGCAAATTCGCGCTGGGCCCGGCGGCACATATCTAAGCGCAAATAGCTGTTGCAATGCCACAATCCGTCCCCTATAATCTTGGACTTCGTTGGGGCGTTAGCTCAGTTGGTAGAGCAGCGGACTCTTAATCCGTAGGTCGAGTGTTCGAGTCACTCACGCCCCACCAGCGAATTCTAAAAGCCGGAAAGCAGCAATGCTTCCGGCTTTTTCCATTGGCGTCCATTGGCGCGCCAACCCCTCCCACACCACGACACATACGCGGGTTGATACCGATTCCGCCGGCTACGCTTTCACGGTTGAATTGCGCCTGGAGCACAATGCGGAACATGGTTCCGCATCACGGAACCCATCCAACATCTCCAGCGTCCCGCGGCAGGCAGGAACGAGGGCAACAAGCGCGACGCAGATCGCCGTGCCCCAACCCGCGCCCGCCCGGGCCGTCATTAGACCTAGAACCCTCGGGAGCCTCTCTTGAAAGCAGTATTGAATGTCGGCAGCGCAGCTTGCCTGGCCCTCCTTGGCCTGTGCCACAGCGCCTTTGCACAAACCTACCCGACCAAGCCGATCCGCCTGATCGTGCCGTTCGCCGCGGGCGGCACCACGGACATCGTGGGCCGCGCGGTGGCCGACGGCATCGGCCGTGAGCTTGGCCAGGTCGTGGTGGTAGAGAACCGCGGCGGCGGCGGCGGCGCGATCGGCGCCGACGCGCTGGCCAAATCCGCGCCCGATGGCTACACGCTGGGCATTGCCACGGTCAGCACCATGGCGACCAACCCCGCCACCAACGCCCGCAACCCCTACGATCCGATCAAGGACTTCGCGCCCATTACCAACCTGGTCAATGTGCCGAACGTGCTGACGATCAACCCCAAGGTGCCGGCCAAGAACCTGAAGGAGTTCATCGCGCTGGTCAAGGCTAACCCCGGCAAATACAGCTACGCGTCGGCAGGCAAAGGCAGCATCTCCCACCTCGACGGCGAACTGTTCAAGTTCCTGACCAAGACCGACATGGTCCACATCCCCTACCGTGGATCGGGCCCCGCGCTGAACGACACGCTGGCCGGCCAGGTCAGCGGCCAGTTCGACAACCTGCCCTCGTCCATGCCGCACATCCAGGCCGGCAAGCTGCGCGCCCTCGCGGTGGCGGCGCCCAAGCGCGTGGATGGCTTGCCCGATGTGCCGACCTTTGCCGAAGCCGGCATGAAGGACATGAACAACATGGCCTGGTACGGCCTGGTGGCACCCGCCGGCACGCCTGCCGCGATCATCGCCAAGGTGCATGACGCCGCCGTGAAGACCTTGCAGGACCCGAACGTGAAGCGCCGCCTGGCGGAAAGCGGCGCCTACCCTGACGGCAACACGCCGCAGCAGTACGCCGCGCAGATCAAGCGCGAGCTGGAAGTGCGCAAGAAGATCGCGCACGACCAGAACATTACGCTCGAGTAACGTCGCAATGGCCCGGCTGCCTGCAGCCGGGCCTTGCCAGGGCTCGCGCCTTCGGCACCCCGCCCTAAGGCATCCCTCCAGCCCCCTTTCCCCTTTCCCCTTTCCCATAAGCGCTCCCCCGAAAAAACGCTTGCCTTGATCTGGCGCAGAACCTGCCAGGCAAATACGCGGTTCAATACAGTGGGAAGAAAGATTAACTTCGCAGGGTCATCCCAAGTCGGTAGAGTCACCCTGGTCTGACGACCATTTTTGCGGCCATGCCCCCTGCCCGTGGCCATTGCTCACGAACTACCCACGCTTTACTCACGAGGATGAAAATGCGCAACAAGACCGTACCCGCCCTGATCATCGCCGCCCTGACCGCCTTTGGCGGCGCGCAGCTGGCGCACGCCCAGAAGAACTACACCGATGGTGGCGACCTTTACGGCGGCGCCCATACCAACAAGACCGACCCGAACAAGAGCGCCGCCAAGTCGGGCAAGTTCGATCCATACACGGATGGCGCGAAGAAATCGACCAGGTCGAACCTGAACGCTTCCGGCACCAAGAAGAAGGCCGATCCCTATACGGACGGGGCAAAGGCTGGCAAGCCCGATCCCTACACCGACGGTGCCAAGGCCGGCAAGTTCGATCCCTATACCGACGGCGCCAAGGCCAAGCAGTAAGCCGCGGCAGCAGCAGCAGCAGCAGCAGCAAGCAGCAGCCCGTCCCGCCGGATGGTGCGCCAGCGCACCATCCGGGCCGCAGGGAAGAGGCAAGATCCAGCCAGCGGGATCGACACGGCCATGCCCAACGCCCGCTTGAAACGCCGTCTGAGCCAGATGGCGCCGCATGTGGAAATGTGCGAGATATCCGAGAATGCATTCGGAAGCCCGCCTGCAGCGTGAACCGTAGCGCAGGCTTACCTTTTCGCTATCCCGGACCTCTCCCTTTCGGAGACCATCATGCTAGACCTGCTGATCCTAATGGCTTCCTCCCTGGTGCTGGCTGTGCTCATCTTCAAGGGATAACGCTGAAGGACGACGAGGAAGCTCAAAGCACAAGCCGCCTCAGGCTGCGGCCAGGGCCGCCTTCGTGCCACCCATCGTGCCTTCCTCGCGCAAGCGCGCGTGCCAGGCCAGCGCCTCTTCGATGAGGTGCGGCGTATGCCCGCCGCGGCGCGTGGCGCGCGCCGCGTAATCACGCAACAACTCCCGATACAGCGGATCCGCGCAATTGGCGATGACCTGCTGCGCGCGCTCGCGCGGCGCCAGGCCGCGCAGATCGGCCAGGCCGTGCTCGGTCACGATGATGTCGACATCATGCTCGGTGTGATCCACGTGGGACACCATCGGCACGATGCTGGAGATGGCGCCGGCCTTGGCCACCGACTTGGTGACGAACACCGACAAATGCGCATTGCGCGCGAAGTCTCCCGACCCGCCGATCCCGTTCATCATATGCGTGCCGCCCACATGCGTGGAGTTCACGTTGCCGTAGATATCGCACTCCAGCGCCGTGTTGATGGTGATCAGCCCGAGCCGGCGCAGCAGCTCCGGATGGTTGCTGATCTCCTGCGGGCGCAGGATCACGCGGGTCTTGTAACGCTCCAGGTCTGCCAGGAAGCGCGCATAGACGGCGCCGGTCAAGGTCACCGACGACGCCGAGGCAAAGCGCAGCCGGCCGGCGTCGAGCAACTCGATGGTGCTGTCCTGCAGCACCTCCGAATACATCGTGAGGTCGCGGAAGGGGGAATCGATCAGGCCATGGAGCACGGCATTGGCGATCGTGCCGATGCCGGCCTGCAGTGGCTGCAGCGACGGCGCCAGCCGGCCTGCCCGCACTTCATGCGACAGGAAATCGTTCAGGTGCCCGGCGATCTGGCGCGTCTCCTGGTCGGGCGGCAGCGCATTGGACGGGCTGTCGTCCTTTTGCGTGATCACGATGGCAGCGATTTTCGCGGGGTCCACCGGGATATAGGGCAAGCCAATGCGCTGGTCCACCGAGACCAGCGCAATGGGCTGGCGATGGGGCCGCGGCGTCGGCAGGTAGATGTCATGCAGGCCTTCCAGGTCGGCCGGCATATTGAGGTTGATCTCGACGATCACCTTCTGCGCCAGCATCGCGAAGCTCGCGGAGTTGCCGACCGAAGTCGACGGCACGATGCCGCCGGATTCGGTGATCGCAACCGCTTCCACCACCGCCACGTCCACCGGCGCGATCTGGCGCCCGCGCAGTTGCTCCACGGTTTCGGACAGGTGCTGGTCGACGAACATCACCTCGCCCGCGTTGATCTTGCGCCGCAAGGTGGCGTCCACCTGGAACGGCAGGCGCCGCGCCAGCACGTTGGCCTCGGCCAGCATCTTGTCGGTGTCGTTGCCCAGCGAGGCGCCGGTCATCAGCGTGATGCGCAGCGGCTCGTGCGCCGCGCGCTTTGCCAGCGCTTGCGGCACCGCCTTGCAGTCGCCTGCGCGGGTGAACCCGCTCATGCCGACGGTCATGCCGTCCCGGATCATCGCCGCCGCGGCCTCGGCCGGCATGACCTTGTCGAGCAGGCTGGCCAGCCGGATACGTTCCTTGTACATCTTATGTCTCCATGATGCCTGTCCCGGCCAGTGAGGCCGTGCCGCGCGCCGCGGCAAGGCCCGGCGCCCAGCTCGGCTCGCGCTTCCTACCGGCGGGTAAGGCGCAGACAGGCAGTGTAGCCACGGCAGGTACATTCCTGCGGCGATATAAAATCATGAAAGCCAGTCGTAAATCTCATACACCCCGACGCCCGCGCAGCCTGGCGCGGGCAAGGCCAGCCGGCCCTGCCCTGCAGCGCACTTTGTGCGCGGTGCCCCCCTTATGCTCTACAGTAGTTAGCACGATCATGCTGCCAGGGCGCAGGCACCGCGCGACGCGCGGGCCAGCGCCGGCAACCGACTGCCAAAAAACAGCCGTCTGGGGGAGACACCATGCTTGCGGAAAGCGAAGCGCGACTGGCCCAGTTGCTGGCCGACCTGATGCAGTTCGCCCAGGGGCGCCTGCCCGGCGAGATGTTCGTCCAGGCCGAGCCATTCCTGCGGCACTACTACGACCTGGCGGACGCCGACGACCTGCTCAAGCGGGACGTAGCCGATCTCTACGGCGCGGTCATGGCGCACTGGCAGACCGCCCAGCGCTTTGTCCCGGGCAGTGCACGGCTGCGCGTCTACAACCCCAACCTCGAGCAGCACGGCTGGCACTCCGACCACACGGTGGTGGAGATCGTCAACGACGACATGCCGTTCCTGGTCGACTCGGTCACCATGGAGATCAACCGGCTCGGGCTGGCCCTGCACTCCGCGATCCACCCCGTGTTCCGGGTCTGGCGCAACGCGGACGGCACCATCGCCAAGGTGGGCCTGGGCAGCGAGGGCGACGTCGCCGCGAGCGAGCCCGCCGGTGGCCCCCGGCTCGAATCCTTCATCCATTTCGAAGTGGACCGCTGCGGCGACACCGCCACGCAGGAGGCCTTGCGCAACGGCATTGCCCGCGTGCTGGGCGATGTGCGCGCTGCGGTGCAAGACTGGCCGGCGATGACCGCCATCACCCGCGCCACCATCGACACGCTGGCGCAGGGCCCGGAGGGCAAGCAGCCCGAGACGCAGGAAGCCTGCGCCTTCCTGCAGTGGATGCTGGACGAGCACTTCACCTTCCTCGGCCAGCGCGACTATGAACTGGTTACCCAGAACGACCGCTTCTACCTGCGCGGCGTGCCCGGCTCCGGCGCCGGCATCCTGAGCGAGAGCCTGCGCCCGCCCGAGGCGGAAACGCTGACCGAGCTGCCCGCGGCGGCCACCTCGGTCATCGAAGGCAGATCGCCGATCTTCGTCACCAAGGCCAATTCGCGCTCTACCGTGCACCGGCCCGGCTACCTGGACTACATCGGCATCAAGCTGACCGACGCCAACGGCAAGCTCTTTGGCGAGCGGCGCTTCGTGGGCCTCTACACCTCCACCACCTACATGATGTCGTGCGCGGACATCCCGCTGCTGCGGCGCAAGTTCGCCAACATCCTGGCGCGCGCGGGCTTCCTGACCAAGGGCCATCTCTACAAGTCGCTGGTGACCATCATCGAGCAGTACCCACGCGACGAACTGTTCCAGGCCGAGGAAGACGAACTGTTCTACATCACGCTGGGCATCCTGCGGCTGCAGGAGCATCAGCGCATCCGGCTGTTCGTGCGGCGCGACCGCTTCGACCGCTTCGTCTCCTGCCTGGTCTTCGTGCCGCGCGACAAGTACAACACGGACCTGCGCCAGCGCATCCAGAAGCTGCTGATGACCGCCTTTCGCGGCAACAGCTGCGAATTCACGCCGCAACTGTCCGAGTCGCCGCTCGCGCGCATCCAGCTGATCGTGCGCGGCGAGCCCGGCACCATGCCCGAGGTCAACCCGGACGAGCTGGAAGAGCGCATCTTGCAGGCCGCCCGCCGCTGGCAGGACGACCTCGCCGCCGCCCTGCTCGACAGCACCGGCGAGGAGCAAGGCAACCGCTTGCTGCGCCGCTACGGCGACTCCTTCCCGGCCGGCTACCGCGAGGACTACCCGGCCCGCACCGCCGTGCGGGACATCGAGCTGATGGAGGCGGCGCAGGCCACCGGCGGCATCGCCATGAACCTGTACCGGCCCATCGAAGCCGCGCCCGGCGCATTCCGCTTCAAGGTCTACCGCGCGCGCGAGCCGATCGCACTGTCGCTCAGCCTGCCGATGCTCGAGCACCTTGGCGTGCGCGTGGACGAAGAGCGTCCCTACCTGATCGAGCCCAACGGCGCGGCGCCGGTGTGGGTCCATGATTTCGGGCTGGAAATGGCCGATGGCGTCGCGGCCGGCATCGACCTCGGGGCCGATATCGCGCGCATCAAGGCGCTGTTCGAGGACGCCTTCGCGCGCGCCTGGAACGGCGAGATCGAGAACGACGACTTCAACCGCCTGGTGCTGCGCGCCGAGCTGGCCGCGCGCGACGTGACCATCCTGCGCGCCTATGCCCGCTATCTTCGCCAGGTCGGGTCGACCTTCAGCGATGCATACATCGAGCGGGCGCTGACCGGCAACCCGGCCATTGCCTCCCGCTTCGTGGAACTGTTCGTGGCGCGCTTCGACCCCGCCACGCAAGCCGCCCGCGCGGCGCGCTGCGAGAGCCTGCAGCAGGCCATCGGCACGGCGCTGGACCAAGTGCCCAACCTTGACGAGGACCGCATCCTGCGCCTGTTCCTGGGTGTGATCAACGCCACGGTGCGCACCAACTATTTCCGCAACGGCCCCGACGGCGGGCCGCGCCCTTACCTGTCGTTCAAGTTCAATCCCGCGCTGGTGCCTGGCCTGCCCCAGCCGCGCCCGATGTTCGAGATCTGGGTCTACTCCCCGCGCGTGGAGGGCGTGCACCTGCGCGGCGGCCCGGTGGCGCGCGGCGGCCTGCGCTGGTCCGACCGGCGCGAGGATTTCCGCACCGAAGTGCTGGGGCTGATGAAGGCGCAGATGGTGAAGAACACGGTGATCGTGCCGGTGGGCAGCAAGGGCGGGTTCGTGGTCAAGCGCCCGCCGCCGGCGAACGACCGCGACGCCTTCCTGCAGGAAGGCATTGCCTGCTACCAGACCTTCCTGCGCGGCCTGCTCGACGTCACCGACAACCGCGTCGCCGGCACCCTGGTGCCGCCGCCGGAAGTGGTGCGCGAAGATGGCGACGATCCCTACCTGGTGGTTGCGGCGGACAAAGGCACGGCCAGCTTCTCCGACTATGCCAACGCCATCTCAGCGGAGTACGGCTTCTGGCTCGGAGACGCCTTTGCCTCAGGCGGCTCGGTCGGCTACGACCACAAGAAGATGGCCATCACCGCGCGGGGTGCATGGGAATCGGTGAAGCGCCATTTCCGCGAGATGGGCACCGACATCCAGTCCACCGATTTCACCGTCGCCGGGATCGGCGACATGTCCGGCGATGTCTTCGGCAACGGCATGCTGCTGTCGCCCCACATCAAGCTGGTGGCCGCGTTCGACCATCGGCATATCTTTCTCGACCCCACCCCCGACCCCGCCACCAGCCTGCGCGAGCGCCAGCGCATGTTCGAGCTGCCGCGCTCCAGCTGGGCCGACTATGACATGAGCCTGGTCTCCGCCGGCGGCGGCTTGTTCCCGCGCACGGCCAAGACCATCGCGATCACACCCGAGGTGCAGGCCTGCCTTGGCATCAGCGCCACGACGCTCTCGCCCGCCGAACTGGTCCACGCGATCCTGCTGGCGCCGGTCGACCTGCTCTACAACGGCGGTATCGGCACCTATGTGAAATCCAGCCGCGAGAGCCACCTGCAAGTGGGCGACCGCAGCAACGACGCGGTGCGCGTCAACGGCGCCGAACTGCGCTGCAAGGTGGTGGGCGAAGGCGGCAACCTTGGCTTCACGCAGCTTGGCCGCATCGAGTTCGCGCTCAATGGCGGGCGCATCAACACCGATGCGATCGACAACTCCGCCGGCGTCGACTGCTCCGACCATGAGGTCAATATCAAGATCCTGCTGGGGCTGGTGGTGGCGGATGGCGAGATGACCGAGAAGCAACGCAACAAGCTGCTGGCGGAAATGACGGACGAAGTCGGCTTGCTGGTGCTCGAGGACAACTACTACCAGAGCCAGGCGCTGTCGGTTGCCGGGCGCAACGCGGCCGCGCTGCTCGACGCGGAAGGCCGGCTGATCCGCTGGCTGGAGCGCGCCGGCCGCCTCAAGCGCGCGCTGGAGTTCCTCCCGACCGAGGACGAGCTGGGTGAGCGCAAAGCCGCCGGGCTTGGCCTCACCTCGCCCGAACGCGCGGTGCTGCTGGCCTACAGCAAGATGTGGCTGTACGACGAGTTGCTCACGTCGGCGCTGCCAGAAGACCCGCTGGTGGCCGGCCTGTTGCCCGCCTATTTCCCGCAGCCGCTGCGCGAGCGGCACGCCGACACCATGCTGCGCCATCCGCTGCGCCGGGAGATCCTGGCCACGCACCTCACCAACACGCTGGTCAACCGCATCGGCGCCACCTTTGTCCACCGCATGCAGGAAGAAACCGATGCGCGTCCCGCGGACATCGTGCGCGCCTGCCTGATTGCGCGCGACGTGTTCGGCCTGGACCCGCTCTGGTTGCGCATCGACGCGCTGGACAACCGGGTCGACGACGACGTGCAGGCGCGCATGTTCGTCGCCGTGGGACGGCTGCTGGAACACGCCAGCCTGTGGTTCCTGCGGCATCCGCACGCGGGCGGCCCCACCGATGGCAACAGCGCGCGCTACGCCGAAGCCGCGGCCTGGCTCACACCGCAGCTGCCCGCGTTGCTGGCCGGGCCGGAGGCCACGGCGCTGGCGGAACGGCGGCAGGCTCTGAGCCAGTCCGGCGTGGACGATGAACTGGCCCTGTGCGTAGCCGCGGGGAAATCTCCGCGGCGGCACTGGATATCGCCGAGGTGGCGGCGGCTACGCAGCGCGGCCTGGCACTGGTGGCAGGCGTCTATTTCGCGCTCGATACGGAGTTCAGTTTTGGCTGGCTGCGCGAACGCGCCCTGGCCTTGCCCGCCGACAGCCACTGGGACCTGCTGGCGCGCACCACGACGCTGGAAGACCTCGGGCGCCTCAAGCGCGCGCTGACGGTCAGCGTGCTGGCGCAGCCGCAGGAGCTGGATACGCCGGCACAGCTGATCGAGGCATGGCGCGGCGGGCGCCAGGCGCAGATCGAGCGCTTCTCGCGCATGCTGGCGGATCAGCGTGCATCGGGCGCGGCCGGCTTGTCGATGCTGTCGGTGGCGGTACGGGAAATCGGCTTGCTGGAGCGCAGCCAGCAGGGCGGGTAGACGCAGGCGCGGCCGATTGGAGACAATGGGGGCCTTAGCCAGCGCGCTTGCACCGGACACCCGATGAACAAACCCGTCAAAGCCGCGATTGCCGCGGTAATCGTCGTTGCTGCCACCAGCTACGCCAGCCCTTACTGGGCGATCTACCAGATGCGCTCTGCCATCGAAGCGCGCGATGCTGACAGGTTCTCCCGCTATGTCGACTATCCGGCCCTGCGGGAAAGCCTGAAGGCGCAACTGACACTGAGCCTGCAGCAGAAGCTCGGCACGCCCGCCTTGCAGAACACGCCCTTTGCCGGGATCGGGCAGGCGATCGGCCTGGCGGTCATCAACACCATGATCGACACCATGGTGTCGCCCGCCGGCGTCATGGCGCTCATGGCCGGCGAGAAGCCCGCCTCGACGCCGCAGCCAAAGCCCCCCACGCCGCCCGCCCCTGCGGAAAACAAAGGCGAACCAGCGAGGCCGGCCAAGAAGGAGGAGGAGGCCGCCAAGGACGCGCTCAAGTACAGCTTGTCCTATCGGGCACTGAACACCGTGGAAGCCTCGGCCACCAAGGACAATGGCGACCGTATTCTCATTGGCCTGACGCGCCAAGGCATATGGACGTGGAAATGGAGCAGCGTCGTGCTGCCGGAGTTTTCCAAGCCTTAGGCCTTGATTGGCCTAAGGCTTTTTCTGGCCTTAGGCTTTAATGCCAGGCTTCACCGGCCCCATTTCGCCTCGAGCAGCACCGCCGCCTTGATCGCGTCGATGGTCTCCTCTTCGGTCTTGAAATCGCCCAGCAGCCGCTTTGACTTGCCGCTGAGCACCGCCTCCTGGAGTGCCTTGCCGGATGCCTCCGACGTGCCGGGACTCCAGCAATAACGCGCCGTCCATGTGCCGTCCTGCAAGCGCTCCGCCACCCAGATGACGCGAAAATCCTCGAACACTACCCCGAAAGGTTCGTCTTCGTCCATTGCAACCTCCACGACACGCGATCGCTCCCTCGAACACCACGGCCGTGCGCGCGCGTGCCGTGTCAGCATCATCGCCAGGTCGGGATCGGCATCGGACCGGGCAATACGTCGCCGTCAGTGCGGCAATCTGGTTGATCAGGGCTAGCGCCACGCTGTGCCACCACCCTGCTTTCGCGTGATGCTAGCACGCAGCGTGGCCGTCGTGGCATCCATGGCGCACGTGGCGCGCGTGGCGCACCACCGCGTGGACTCTGTCTGGCGGCTAGTCGGCTGGAATCTCGTGGTTGCCATGCGCCAGGAGGCTGCCCGGGCTGTCGCCGAGCATGCGTGGCCTGCGCGGCTGCAACTCCAGGCCCAGGCGCATGAACAGCTCGAACGCATCGGCCAGCAGATGCCGCTGGCGCGGCAACAAACTGGCATAGGGCATGTCGTAGATGGACTGGTGCGAGCCACGCGCACCCTTGAGGCCGCGATCGCGGGCCATATCGGACAACAGCGCGGCAAAGCCGTTCAGGTCCTCAGCGGCCAGGGCGGTATTGAGCACCGCGGCCAGCACATGCGGCGGCGACGAGCCCCAACCCATGGCATCGGCGTTTGCGGCGCATTCTTCGGAAGCATCGAATGAGTTCATACCCGGATTAACGACAGCGATCCCGCGCCATGTAGGCTAACCGGCAAAACTTCTGCGCGAGCCAAAGCATGGCCACGCAGGCCGTCCAGACCAATCAATCAGCCCGCGGCATAGGCAACATGGTCCACCGTCGCGTCGATCAGCCGGCAAGCGCGGGCCTGGGCCCGGTCGGCGACTTCCAGCAGTTCGCCCTGCTCATGCCCCACCCACGACTGCAGCGGCGACGGATTGCGCACCGCGCCTTTGGCCTCCTGGACAATCGAGGCACTAACAAGGCATCCGCGCTCATGCTGCTGCACCGAGATCAAAATCACGTAGCCTCGGTAATGCTGTGTTCTGGATTCATTCATTGCGTCTCCCTTTGCCGGCCATCGTAGCATGCCGCAGCGTCCGGCCAGCAGCCGTGGAAGTGCCGGGCCTAGGTCCGGCCCTGCGGGCGATCCTGTGGGCGGCGCCCCATGCGCCAGACATTGGGCGGCTCGCCGTGGGCGGCATTCTGAAACATCCAGGCGCCGCAGACCGTGCACCGCCAGGGCCGGTCCACCCAGCGCGAGTTGATGTTCATGCCAAGTGCGCCCGCACCCGATGCGGCCAGATTCTCATGCGGCTCCACCGTGGTCGGCGCACCAACGAGAAGATGGCAGAGATCGCAAGCCTGCATGACTGACTCCAACGAAACGCTCACTCCAGCGAGGGCGGAGTGCCAAAGGGATCAGCGCTTTGCTGGCCCGGCACCTCGGTCAGGTCGAACTCGTCACGCGCCTTGTCCACCACGGCCCGGATACTCCGCTCATAGCCCGCGGCATTGCCGAAGACCTTCATATCCCAGTTGCGCCCACGCGCATCGCGTGCATGCGCTTGCGGCGCCGGCACCCGGATCTTCGCGCCGTCCTCCACAATGTCATCGATACGCTGGATGCGCCGGCTCACCTCGTCCTGCAAGGCCCTGGCAGCGCGCTCGCGTTTGGCCATCGTGTACTCCTATCGTATGCGCAACACATGGTAAACGGCATCCGGCCAAACGAGTGCCCCGGGACCACGCGCACAGCAAACGTCTACCTGAAGAGACATGCACACCGCGCGGTCCATGGCTTGATTGTAGAGTCCGCCGCCGCTTAGCGACAAACCTGATTGATTGGCGAAGGCTTCGCTAGTCCATCACGTCATTGGTCACCGCGACCGCCACGGGCGGGTGCATCTCACCGAATACGGAGAGGCGAATGGGCATGCCGGCCAGTATGTTGGCAATATCCTGCTCCGTGGGCTGCCAGAAAGAATGCATCACACCATTCAGCGTATCCAGGTGCACCGGCAGCCCCGAGAATTCGCCCTGCCTGGCGGCATCCCAGTCGAGGGGTTCCCCGACCACGAGGTTGGTATGCTTGGTTTTCACGGGCGGCATCATGGCGCTCTCCACTGTGGAGCGAACTCCGTAATCCAAAGAGTTGCTCAGACCCCGGTGGGATCGCCAACCGCGGCCATCATCCAATGGTGAAACATTTCGTCGGCAACGCCATCGGACAGATGCATTAGTTCGTTTAGCGCTACCGGCGCGACACCACCAGCGCCGCAAGGCAAGCGAGGATGATCAGGCCGGATATCCAGAGGTAGAGATTCTTCGCCGGGTTCCGGGTGTAGCCAATGTAACTGGCTACAGCGTCAGCAATCTGCGCTCCGAGAAAAACTAGAAATTCCCCCATTCTCACTCGCCGGATGGTCTGGACGCCGATACGTTAGCACAGGCGACAGAGGGCCTGGCTGGACGCAAATAGTCCGGCTATACTGTATATCCATACAGTGTTTTTTGAGTGAAGCTATGTTCACCTGCGATCCGGGCATCATCTATCTCTACACCCACGACACGCCCAACACCCACAACATCGGCGACACGCACGGCGTGGCCATCACGTGCCAGACACTGACCGTGGACGACCCACTGCTCACGGCGGATACCTGGAACCCGGAAGCCGAGGCCGCCGCGCAGGCCGCCGGTGCAACGCTCTATCTGATGGGCATCGACACTGCCGCACTCAAGGCCCTGCCCCGTCCTATCGACAGCCTGGTGATCGAGCACGATGGAGCGCGGCTGCGCTTCTCGCTCGCGCAAGGCATCGATTTTCTCGACGCGAGATCGCTTCGCGTGCGCACACGTGGCGAGCGCCACTATGCCACGCTCGAGGAGCCGGCCGATCAGTACTGGTTGCCGCGTGTTTTTGTCGGGCTAAATGCAGGCGTTTTGAACAGGTAACAAAAAAACCCGCTCAACAAATGCTGTGCGAGATTTTCTTGATACTGGTCGGGGTGAAAGGATTGTTATCTCCATCCACCAGCAACCAAAAGGAGACCGATATGTCACTCGAACCTGCCGACTGCCCTCTGTGCAGATCTCCTGCCGAGCGAGCGCCCCTCCGCTCACACGACGGCTATTCGTATGTCTGTCCCTCCTGCGGCTCATACCATATCGGCGGCCTTGCCTATGGCAAGGCGATGCGCGGCCACGTCGCCGCTCACGTTCATGTCGACGTGCGTCGTCTGCAAGCCGAAGGGGAGCTCCCGCGCATCGAATTCAATGCGCCCGATTTCGTGGTCAAGCCGGTTGCCCGCGGGAAACAATAAGCCACGAACACCTACCGTCCCGCGACCATCTCCCTCCAATCCCACTTCCAGCGCTGCATCCGCAAGGAAGGATCGCCCCCCAACGCGGCCTGCGCGCAATACCCCGGTGAGCATCGGCCGCAACGGCATCCTTATCAAAAACACGGGCACCAAGCTGGATGCCACTGTCGACGCCGCGCGGATCGCTACCCGACGCGCGCGCCCGGCCGAGCAGCCGGGTACGATGTACACCTCGGCGCCGTGCGCTGGCGTGGCCTACTCGCTGAGCAAGAAGGAGGAGCGCGAATGGATCCGCCGAGAGCCTATGCCCTCCCACGCCGCACTTACGCCCCAACGGACCGAAGTTTCGGCGCGTCGCTCAATAGCTGCGCTGATCACCCCCGCGCTTGTCCTGATCATCCCGACGTTCGCGCTGGTCGCCACGTTCCGTGCGCTGGTCGCCGCGCCCTTCCTGCCGGTAGCCACTGCCCTGATCATAGCGACCCGGCCGCGAATCGCCAGGCGCCCATACGCAGCCACCAAGTGCAACTGCGACCAAAACCAGAGGCAAATTCCGAGTACGTTTCATAGCACTCTCCTCGTCGAACGCTCCCAACACTGGAGCCACAGTTTGAAGTCTAGGACACCGGGTGCTGGGCTCTGCGGCCGTGTGATGGACACCACCCTGCTGCTGGCCGAGCCAGGCGAGACGTTCATGCTGCCGGCCACGCCGGTGTGAGGGTGCGGCCGGTGGCCGTGGCGCTGTCGGTGGCGCAACCTGCGGAGGTGATGCAATGGGCTATCTGCCGGATAACAAGCCAGCCACTGTCACAAATGCGGAAACGATAGCTATACCGAAGGCCCATTTGGAAATGCGGAGTGCTTGTCGCGCAGTCTCGGCTTGGTCTAGCGCTGCTCCCGCCGCCTGTTCCGTCGCCAGAAGCGCCCGATCCTCGCGTATCTCCGCTCGCTGGCCGTCGATCCTCTCGAGATACGCCCGAGCGTACTCTAAACGCCTGTCGCCGAACGTGTGGTGCTCTACGTACTGCCGGAATTCGTCCTCGCTGTGTTTAGCAATCCAATCGAGTATTTCGGCATCGGTTTCGAAATTCGCCATGGCTCGCCCCCTATCGCTCCAGAGGATCGTAGCATGAGCGAGATCGAGCCATACCCGAGGTTCGCCAAGCGGGATCCCCAGAACGAGCGCCTATGCATGAGCGGTTGCCACCATATGCACCACGTTACCTGGGCATGCGTCATTGAACCCTGCTACGGCTGGCGCTACCCGGTGACAAAAGTCGGCAAGAAGGCCACTGGCCGCCTACGCGACGGCGTGCAGCACACGATAGCAATCCGGACGCTCGAGGTGGCTCGGCATGAACTCGGACAAAGCTCTTTCCCACGTAGCTCTAGCTCGCACCGTCCTCAGCATCAATGAAGCCCAATGGGTGCGTCCTGTCCTTCATGTTGACGGCGACGATGACGGAGCTATGCGGCACAAGAATCGTGGAGCCATTTTTCTGCAGCTCGACCATCGCGCCACTTGCATCAAATCCATCACAGAACACCTGGCTCCATTCATCCATTCGGCTGTGTTCTTGGAACACCACGTTGGAAATATTTCGCCAGTGCGAGCCAGAAAGAACCACGAACCAATTCATGACGAGCTCCTGCAGTGGAAGATCAAGGAAATCCTAGCATGACCAAAGAACGCCCCATCCTCTTCAGCGGCGCCATGGTGCGCGCCATCCTGGACGGCCGGAAGACGCCGACTCGGCGTGTGGCGAAGGGCTTCCCTGGGGCTGCTCGCGCCGGACGGGTTCACGCCTGAGTATGTCGCGGATCCCGCTAACTCATTGTGCTCCCGCTGCAAGCCTGGCGACCGCTTGTACGTGCGCGAGACATGGGCAGCGGGACCCGGCTACAACGAGGGCGAGAACCATGCCAATGCGGGTTCCCCGGTCTCTGCCGGGCGCTGGGCATTCTCGGCGCTCTGGAACTCCACCGGCGGCGACTGGGATGCCAACCCTTGGGTGTGGGTGGTCAAGTTCAGGAGGATTCAACTGTGAGCATCGACCCACTCCTTTGCCCATGCGATCCCTGCCGCGACCGCCGTCTCGAACGACGCGTAGTAACCAAGTGGCTCAGAACCCTCAAGGATCCGACCATCTTTCTCAACGGCACCCGTTGCTTCGAACATCCCATCAACCAGTGGTTTCGCGAAGCCGCGAACTGTGTATTCGTTGTAGCTTTCGATGGCCATAGCGCTCCCCAAACGTTCCTAAGGCTTCCAGTATGAAGCACCTAACCACGCAGAGCATCGACGGCGAGGCCGGTGCGATCCTATCCGACTGCGAGCAGTACCGCTACCGCCTCTGGCGCGAATGGGACGCCGCCCGGCCGGCCCTGGGCTTCATCATGCTCAACCCGTCCACCGCCGATCACCAGGTCAACGACCCGACGATCACCCGCTGCCTGCAGCGCGCGCTGGCCAGCCGCCGCTATGGCCGCCTGGAGGTGGTGAACCTGTTCCCGTTGCGCTCGACCGACCCGGACGGCCTGCTGACGCACCCGGCGCCGCTTGGCTGCGTGGACACGGCCAACGGCTCGATCATGGATGCACTGGACCGCTGCTCGCTGGTGATCTGCGCCTGGGGCGCGCACAAGGCGGCGCCGGCGCGCGCGGCGGAGGTGCTGCGCATGGTCAGGATGTGCGGCCGCGGCGCCCTGCTCCACCAGCTCGGGCTGAACCAGGACGGGAGCCCGAAGCACCCGCTATACATCGCAGCCAAAGTTCGGCCGCAGCCATACAAGATATGAACAAAGCAGCACAACGCATGATTGGGACAACCCGGCAAGACTGGGAGCAGAAGCCGCTGGACACAAGATGGATGAGCGAGCAGGACCTGCATCGACGCCCTGCAGGTCTCTGGCGCCCATGCGGACCGCGCAACAACCGAGGGATATATTAAACAGCGCGACGTGCCGGTTTCAACGATGCCGGTTTCAAGGGCATTTACACCTTGCCGCTGCTTAATTGGATGTCATCCGGCTAAACGATTTAAATCGCTACCCGGCAGAAAGTAAAAAACCCGCACAGCCAATGACTGTGCGGGTTGTGTACTGGTCGGGGCGAGAGGATTTGAACCTCCGACCACCTGCACCCCATGCAGGTACGCTACCAGGCTGCGCTACGCCCCGAAAGAAAAAGATTATATCAGAAGCTTTTTGAAAATGGCTAGTCGTTAGTGCACTTTTTATTCGTGCTTTGCGATCTGTTGAAGCTGCGCGAGCAGGTGCTGCACTTCCACCAGTTCGTTGCGCAGGTTGCTGAGGTCGAGCGAAAAAACCGGCGCTTCACCGGCGGCCTCCGCAGCCAGCGCTTGCTCGTCTTCGGCGGCTGCATGGCTGTGCTGTCGCCCTTCGTCCAGGCGATTGCGCGCGCCATTGATCGTGAAGCCCTGCTCGTACAGCAAGTCGCGGATGCGCCGGATGAGCAGGACTTCGTGGTGCTGGTAGTAGCGCCGGTTGCCGCGCCGCTTGACGGGCTTGAGCTGCGTGAACTCCTGCTCCCAATAGCGCAGCACATGCGGCTTGACGGCGCAAAGCTCGCTGACTTCACCAATGGTGAAGTAGCGTTTGGCGGGAATCGGCGGCAACAAAATGCGTTCGCTGGATCTTTCCGACATACGGTGAATGGGCGGGCTTCAGGCCGTGCCGGGAGAGGTTGTGGTTTTCGCGCGGGCTAGCGCGCGAACAAGCGTGATACACGAAACAAGCAGGATAACGAGTCGTCGTGCTGCTGGCAAACGATCAGCCGGGCACCGCTACCAGGCCGGCACGCTCTTCCACCAGGCCCTTGAGCTTCTGGCTGGCATGGAAGGTCACCACGCGTCGTGCCGTGATGGGAATGATCTCGCCCGTCTTGGGATTGCGGCCGGGACGTTGCGGCTTGTCGCGCAGCTGGAAATTGCCGAAGCCGGAGAGCTTGACGCTGTCGCCCTGTTCCAGCGCTTCGCGAATCACGTCGAAGAAAGCTTCGACCATGTCCTTGGACTCGCGCTTGTTGAGACCGACCTGGTCGAACAGCATTTCAGCGAGCTCGGCCTTGGTGAGGGTCGGTACTTCAGCGGCGCGGGCGTCGGACGTATCGTCGTCGAGTGAGGCGGCCTGGCGGTCGCCTGCTTCACCCATTGCAGAGGCCATGAGATACGCGTGTCGATCGTTCATTGTCATTCAGTGTGGCGATCCGCCCGGATGCGGAAGTCCGGGCGCTCCATTGTCATGTCAGCTGGTGGATCAGCCGCGCATCCGCGCCTGGAATGCAGCGCTGGCGGCTTCGACCATGCAACGCACCGCACTGTCGACGGTTTCGTCCTGGAGGGTCGCCCCAGTATCTTGCAAGGTCAGGCGGAACGCAAGGCTTTTCTCGTCCGCGCCGATGGCCGCCGAAGCCGCCTTCGGGCGGAACTCGTCGAACAGCACCAGGCTCTGGCAATAGCGGGCCAAGCCTTGTTTTTCCAGGGCCTCGCGCATGACGTCGAGCAGATCCTGCACACGCACCGACTGCTTCACCACCAGCGCCAGGTCGCGCACGGCGGCCGGGAACTTGGAGATTTCAGTGTAGCCGGGTAGGCCGACTTCACGCAGTGCCTGCAGGTCCAGCTCGAACACCACCGGCGCTTGCGCCAGCTCGTACTCCTGCAGCCAGCGCGGATGCAGCTCGCCGATCACGCCGGCCACCTTGCCGTCGATCACCACTTGTGCGGCGCGGCCCGGATGCAGCGCCGGGTGCGATACCGGCTCGAAGCGCGCCACGCGCGGGAACAGCAAGGACTCGACATCGCCCTTGACGTCGAAGAAGTCCACCGGGCGGGTGGCAATGCCCCACTGCTCCTCGAAGGCCGGACCGTAGGCAATGCCGCCGGCAACCATCGGCTGGTGATAGCCAGCCACCGTCAGGCCGCCGTCGGCGACCGTTGCGTCGCGATGGAACACGCGGCCCACTTCGAACATCCGCACGCGCGATGCCTTGCGGTTGAGGTTGTAGCGCACCTTGTCGAGCAGGCCGCCGATCAGCGTGGAACGCATCACCGCCAGCTGGCTGGCGATCGGGTTCAGCAGGCGGATCGGGTTGTCGTTGTTGGCAAAGTCACGCTCCCACTTCTCTTCAACGAAGGCGAAGTTGATCACCTCCTGGTAGTCGCACGCGGCAATCGCGTGGCGCACGGCATGGGTCGAGCGGCGTGCTTCGTCGGTCGGGCGCATCTCGCTTTCGGCGATCGGCGGACGTGCCGGGATGCGCTCGAAGCCGTAGATGCGGGCCACTTCCTCGATCAGGTCTTCCTCGATCTCGAGGTCGAAGCGATAGCTCGGCGGCGTGACCACGAACACTTCGCCGTGCGCGCCCTGCTCGCGTGTGAACGGTAGTTGCAAGCGCTGGAACACATCGGCGATGACCGCCGGCGACAGCTCGATGCCGAGCACGCGCTCGGCGCGCGCCACGCGCAAGCGCACCGGCTTGCGCTGCGGCAAGTTGACGACCTGGTCGTCGACCGGGCCGGCCTGGCCGCCGCAGATCTCGAGGATCAGCGCGCTGATACGCTCGATATGCTCAACCGTGGTGGCGTAGTCCACGCCACGCTCGAAGCGATGCCCGGCATCGGTCGAGAAGTTGAAGCGGCGCGAGCGGCCCTGGATGGCTTGCGGCCACCAGAAGGCGGCTTCCAGGTAGATGTTGGTGGTGTCCAGCGTCACGGCGGTGCTGTCGCCGCCCATGATGCCGGCCAGGCTCTCGATCTCCTTGTCGTCGGCGATCACGCCGACCTGCTCGTCGAGCTCCACGGTATTGCCGTTGAGCAGCTTGAGCTGTTCTCCCTTGCGGCCCCAGCGCACATCCAGCCCGCCGTGGATCTTGTCCAGGTCGAACACGTGCGACGGACGGCCGAGCTCCAGCATCACGTAGTTGGAGATGTCGACCAGCGCGGAGAGGCTGCGCTGCCCTGCCCGCTCCAGGCGCTGCACCATCCATGCCGGCGTGGCCGCGTGCGCGTTCACGCCGCGGATCACGCGGCCGGAGAAGCGGCCACACAGGTCGGGCGCCGAAATTTTCACAGGCAGCTTGTCGGCCAGCGTCACAGCCACCGGCTTCATCTCCGGCAAGTGCAGCTGGGCGCCGGTCAGCGCGGCAACTTCGCGCGCCACGCCGTGGATCGACAGGCAGTCGGCCTTGTTGGGGGTCAGCTTGATGACGAAGACCTGGTCATCGAGGTCCAGGTACTCGCGGATGTCCATGCCGATCCTGGCATCTTCGGGCAGCAGCATCAGGCCGCCGTGGTCTTCCGACAGCTTGAGTTCGCGCGCCGAGCAAAGCATGCCGTAGCTGTCCACGCCGCGCAGCTTGCCCACCTTGATCTCGAACGGCTTGCCGCCCGCCTCTGACGGCGGCAGCACCGCGCCGACCAGCGCGCACGGCACCAGCACGCCGGGCGCCACGTTGGGCGCGCCGCAAACGATCTGCAGGGTCTCGCCGGTGCCGGCATCGACCTGGCAAACGTTGAGGCGATCCGCGTTGGGATGGCGCTCGGTGGAGAGCACGCGCGCCACCACCACCTTGTTGAAGGGCGGCGCAACGGGGCCGACCTCTTCCACTTCCAGCCCGGCCATGGTCAGGCTGTGCGAGAGCGCATCGGTGGAGATCTTGTCGGGATTGACGAAACTGCGAAGCCAGGATTCCGAGAATTGCATGGCGCTTCTGATCCGGTAAGTATTCTGTTCTGTGGTGTCGGTGACGATGTGCTCTGGCGCGCGTGCGCGCCTCAGGCGAACTGGCGCAGGAAACGCGCGTCGCCTTCGAAGAACAGGCGCAGATCGTTGATGCCGTAGCGGAGCATGGTCAGGCGTTCAAGGCCGGAACCGAAGGCAAAGCCGATATAGCGCTCGGGGTCCAGGCCCATATTGCGCAGCACGTTGGGGTGCACCTGGCCCGAGCCGGAAATCTCCAGCCACTTGCCATTGCCGAAGGCCATGTCGATTTCCGCCGACGGCTCGGTGAACGGGAAGTACGAGGGGCGGAAACGCACCTGGATGTCATCGCGCTCGAAGAACTTGCGCAGGAAATCGGTGTACACGCCCTTCAGATCCGCAAAGCTCACGTCGTCGCCGATCCACAGCCCTTCGACCTGGTTGAACATCGGCGAGTGCGTGGCATCGCTGTCGACGCGGTAGGTACGGCCCGGGCAGATCACCTTGATCGGCGGCATCTCGCGGCCCTTGTACTTCTCCACGTGCATGCGTGCGTAGCGCACCTGCATCGGGCTGGTGTGGGTACGCAGCAGCAGCAGCTTGCCTTCGCTGTCGCGGCCGTCCACGTAGAAGGTGTCCTGCATCGAACGGGCCGGATGGTTGTCCGGGTTGTTCAACGCGGTGAAGTTCATCCAGTCGGTTTCGATCTCGGGGCCATCGGCCACGTCGAAGCCGACCGAGCCGAAGATCTGCTCGACCCGCTCCCAGGTACGCATCACCGGATGCAGGCTGCCGCGGGCAACGGCCCGGCCCGGCAGCGTGACGTCGATGGCCTCGGCGGCCAGCCGCGCGTTCATCAGCGCATCGGCCAGCGCCTGGCGGCGCGCCTGCAGCGCGGCCTCGACCTGCTGCTTGGCCTGGTTGATGCGCGCGCCTTCGCTCTTGCGCGTTTCCGGGTCGAGCTTGCCGAGGCTCTTGAGCAGCTCGGTAAGCGCGCCGGTCTTGCCGAGAAAGCGGGCTTTCTCGTTTTCCAGCGTGGCGTTGTCGTTGGCTGCAGCGAAGGCGGCCTGGGCGTCGGCGACGATTTGATCCGGATCCAGAGACATGGCGGCGGTCGGCGATAAATTTGGCGTCCGGGTCACGCTGGGCCCGGGCGTGGGTTGGCACTAGGTGCGATGTGGGTGCAGAGTCCGCGCGGCACCGGGGGCGGCGCGGGCTTCGTTTCGGATGTCGTCTACGATGCAAAACGGCATTCGAAATAAAAACGGGGCTCGGTGAGGAGCCCCGTTTCTGCAGGTCCGGCTGAATCGCCGTCGCGGCGACGAGCGCTGCTCAGGCAAATTCAGCGGAAATGCTGTCGACCTTGCGGTCGGTGCTTGCCCGGGAAGCCACGCCAGACACTAGCGCGGCGCCCCGGAGCCGGCATCAGGCAACGGTGGCTTTCACCTGGTTGACGATGGCGGCAAAGGCAGGCTTGTCATGGATAGCCATGTCCGACAGCACCTTGCGGTCCAGCTCAATCGAAGCCCGCTTCAGGCCGTTCATGAACACGCTGTAGGTCATGCCATGCTCACGCGAAGCAGCATTGATACGCGCAATCCAGAGAGCGCGGAATACGCGCTTCTTGTTGCGGCGATCGCGGTATGCGTACTGGCCAGCACGCATGACCGCCTGCTTGGCGATACGGTAGACGTTATTGCGGCGGCCGCGGAAACCCTTGGCAGCGACGATGACTTTCTTGTGGCGGGCCCGTGCAGTGACCCCACGTTTTACTCGAGGCATGTAATGCTCCTTTCGTTTTCGTTAGGGTTATGCGTAAGGCATCATTGCGCGAACGGACTTCAGGTTCGTCTCATGGACGTCCTGGGTGCCGCGCAACTGGCGCTTGTTCTTGGTGGTCTTCTTGGTCAAGATGTGACGCTTGAAGGCTTGGCCACGCTTGAACGAACCATTCGGACGCGCAGTAAAGCGCTTGGAGGCGCTTTTCTTGGTCTTCATCTTCGGCATGAAATACTCCAGCTTCTATGACATGCATGCAGGTGGCCAGCTGGCGCCGACACTTGCAAAACCCGCATCCACTTATTGTTGCGCTAAAGCCGCGTGCGGCCTCTGCGCTGCTTTCGCACGACGCCGCGCCCGGAGGGATTCCCCTCCAGGCCGCAGCGACGCGCAAAATCTTACTTCTTCTTCTTGGGAGACAGCACCATCACCATCTGGCGGCCTTCCATCTTCGGCATCTGCTCGACCTGGCCAACTTCTTCCAGGTCCGCCTTCAGGCGTTCGAGCACGCGCGCGCCGATTTCCTGGTGCGCCATCTCACGGCCGCGGAAACGCAGCGTGATCTTGGTCTTGTCGCCGTCTTCGAGGAAGCGCTTCAGGTTGCGCAGCTTGACGTTGTAGTCGCCATCATCCGTACCCGGCCGGAACTTGACTTCCTTGACCTGGATGATCTTCTGCTTCAGCTTGGCGTCGTGCGCGCGCTTGGCTTCCTCGTACTTGAACTTGCCGTAATCCATGATACGGGCAACCGGCGGCACCGCTGTAGGAGCGATTTCCACCAAGTCCAAGTCCTTATCCTCAGCCAGGCGGAGCGCGTCCATGAACTTGACGATGCCGAGCTGCTCGTTATCAACCCCGACCAGGCGCAATTCGGGTGCGCTGATTTCGCGATTGATGCGATGACCTTTGTCTGTAGCGATGTTGCGTTACCTCAAGAAGACAAAAAACAAGCCGTGCTCATCCCATCAGGCTTTGCTGGCAACGTCCTGTTGCAGACGCTCCACAAACGCGGAAACGGGCATAACGCCCAGATCCACGTTGCCACGGGCACGCACGGCCACTTGACTGGCATCCCGTTCTTTGTCGCCCACTACCAGGAGGTAGGGAATCTTCTGAAGGGAATGCTCGCGGATTTTATACGTAATTTTCTCGTTACGCAAATCCGCCTTAGCCCTAAATCCTTGTTTTTGCAGCAGTTGCACGACGTTTTCGGCATATTCCGCCTGCGAGTCGGCAATATTCAACACCACGACCTGCTCCGGCGCCAGCCGAGCAGGCAGCGCGCCGGCATGGTTTTCCAGCAAGATGCCCAGGAAGCGCTCGAAAGAGCCCAGGATGGCCCGGTGCAGCATGACCGGGCGCTTGCGCGAGTTGTCTTCCGAGACGTATTCGGCATCCAGGCGCTCCGGCAGCACCAGGTCCAGCTGCAGCGTGCCGCATTGCCAGGACCGGCCAATGGCGTCCTTGATATGGTATTCCACCTTGGGGCCGTAGAAGGCGCCCTCGCCCGGCAGCTCTTCCCACTCCACGCCGCAGGCGCGCAGCGCCAGGCGCAGGCCTTCCTCGGCATGGTCCCAGACCTCGTCGGAACCGGCGCGCTGGTCAGGGCGCAGCGACAGCTTGACGGCAATGTCCTTGAAGCCGAAATCGTCGTACACGGAGAACGCCAGTTCGTTGAAGGCCTTGGCCTCCGCAACGATCTGCTCTCCCGTGCAGAAAATGTGCGCGTCATCCTGCACAAAGCCGCGCACACGCATCAAGCCATGCAGCGCGCCCGAGGGCTCGTTGCGATGGCAGGCGCCGAACTCGGCCAGGCGCAGCGGCAGGTCGCGGTACGAACGCAGGCCGTGATTGAAAATCTGCACATGGCCGGGGCAGTTCATCGGCTTGATCGCGTAGTCGCGCTTCTCCGACTCCGTGACGAACATGTTCTCCTTGTAGTTCTGCCAGTGACCCGACTTCTCCCACAGCGAACGATCCATCACTTGCGGTGTGCGCACTTCTTCATAGCCAGCCTGCGTCAGGCGGCCGCGCATGTACTGCTCCACCGCCTGCCACACCTGCCAGCCCTTCGGGTGCCAGAACACCATGCCCGGCGCCTCTTCCTGCAGGTGGAACAGGTCGAGCAGCTTGCCCAGCTTGCGGTGGTCGCGCTTCTCGGCCTCTTCCAGCATGTGCAGGTAGGCTTCCTGGTCTTCCTTCTTGGCCCAGGCCGTGCCGTAGATGCGCTGGAGCATCTCGTTCTTGGCGTCGCCGCGCCAGTAGGCGCCAGCCACCTTCATCAGCTTGAAGACCTTGAGCTTGCCCGTGGACGGCACGTGCGGGCCACGGCAGAGGTCGACGAACTTGCCTTCGCGGTACAGGCCGATCTCCTGGTCCTGCGGAATCGAGGCGATGATTTCGGCCTTGTACTTCTCGCCCATCGATTCGAACAGTTTCACGGCTTCATCGCGGCTCCAGACCTCGCGCGTTACCTTCTCGTCCTTCTTGGCGAGCTCGGCCATCTTCTTCTCGATGGCAACCAGGTCCTCGGGCGTGAAGGGGCGCTTGTAGGCGAAGTCGTAGTAGAAGCCGTTCTCGATCACCGGGCCGATCGTCACCTGCGCCTCGGGATACAGCTCCTTGACAGCGTAGGCCAGCAAGTGGGCCGTCGAGTGACGGATCACATCAACGCCGTCGGCATCCTTGTCCGTGACGATGGCGAGAGCTGCATCGCGCTCGATGAGGAAGCTGGTGTCGACCGTCTGACCATCCACCTTGCCCGCGAGGGCAGCCTTGGCCAGGCCTGAGCCAATGCTCTGCGCCACTTCGGCGACCGTCACCGGGCCGGGGAATTCGCGTCGGGAACCATCCGGCAGCGTGATTGCGATCATCTTGCACCTCATCAGAATTCCACCCGCCGGCGCCGTTGCGCCGGCAAGCGAATAAAAAGCATCTTGTAGCGCCGGGCTCATGCCACTTTGTCAAACCAGCATGGACCCGGCAGCGGGGACTTCGCTCGGATCCACCCACGGGCGATCGAGCAGGATAGCAGGGAGCCAAGAAGCGACAGACGAAAAAAACGCAGCCAAGGCTGCGTTGTTTTTCGATTCAACCCCAATCCACCGGGTCCGAAGGCGCACCTCGACTACTGTCGCTAATTAGCGGTAGTAGTTCGCTGTGTCTTGAACATGGCGCCTTTTCCGTTCCAGGTTATCGGGATCAACCGGACTGCTTCGGTACTGCTTGATTTACTGCTTTTACCACTACTGCTTTACCACTTACTGCTTACTGCTTACTGCTATGCGTTGGTAGGCTCGATTGGACTCGAACCAACGACCCCCACCATGTCAAGGTGGTGCTCTAACCAGCTGAGCTACGAGCCTATGGTACTGCTTGAACGGTACTGCTTAAACTCTACTGCCGAAGTCCTGCTGCAATGACTTCTTACTGCTTGTTCGTTGGTAGGCTCGATTGGACTCGAACCAACGACCCCCACCATGTCAAGGTGGTGCTCTAACCAGCTGAGCTACGAGCCTACGGAGAACGAAAGTATAGCATCACTTTCTTTTCGCCTGCAAGACCCCCACCACATCTTCGATCAAACCGAGTGCGCGCTGCAGTTGCGTGGCCTCCGAAACCTCGGCGGTGAACTGCATCCGCGCGACGCCTTTGCTCGATAGCGTCTTCACGCCGGTGACGTTGATCTTCTCGCGCGACAGCACTTCGGAGATGTCGCGCAGCAGCCCTTGCCGGTCGATCGCCTCCACCTGGATGTCGACCGGATACACGGCATCGCTGCGCTTGCCCCACTCGGTATGGATCACGCGCTCCGGCGCGCGCGCCGAGAGCTGCCCGAAGGTGTGGCAGGTGCGGCGATGAATGGAGACGCCGCGCCCGCGCGTGACAAAGCCCACGATCTCGTCCGGCGGTGCGGGTTTGCAGCATTTGGACATCTGCGTGAGCAGCGAATCCACGCCCACCACCAGCACGCCGCTCTTGGCGCCGCGCGCCACGCTGGTGGCGCGGCTCTTCTTGGTGACGGCCTCTTCCTCGCTCTGCACCACCGCGGCTTCGCCCTCGGGGTGCCGCAGCGCCTGCTCCACATGCCGCAGGCTGAACTCATCCTTGGCGACCGCGGCGAACAAATCGTCCGGCGTCTTGAAGCCGAGCCGCGTGGCAAGGTCATCCAGGTTGACCGCGGTCTTGCCCTCGCGCTGCAAGGTCTTGTCGATCAGCGCGCGGCCTTGCGACATGGTCTCCTGCGAGTCCAGCGCATTGAACCAGGCCCGCACCTTGGCGCGCGCCCGTGGGCTGGCCAGGTAGCCCAGTTCCGCGTTGAGCCAGTCGCGCGATGGCCCGCCCTGCTTGACGGCGATGATGTCCACCGTCTGCCCGTTCTTGAGCGGCGTGTTCAGCGGCACCATGGTGCCATCCACGCGTGCGCCGCGGCAGCGATGGCCGAGGTCCGTATGCAGGTAATACGCAAAATCCACCGGCGTGGCGCCCTGCGGCAGCGCCACCACGCGCGCCTGTGGCGTCAGCACATAGATGTGGTCGTCGATGGCCGCGTGCTTGAGCTGCTCCCACGGCGACTCGTCGTGCGCCACCGAATGATCGGCGTCGTCCTTCCACGCCAGCAGCTGGCGCAGCCAGGCGATCTTCTCGTCGTAGCGCTCGCTGGCGGAGAACTGGCCACTATAGCCCTTGCTGCCCGCTTCCTTGTAGCGCCAGTGCGCGGCCACGCCGTACTCGGCGAAGTGATGCATCTCCTGGGTGCGGATCTGCACCTCGAAGGCGCGCCCGTCGTCGCCGATCACCACCGTGTGCAGCGACTTGTAGCCGTTCGACTTGGGCCGGGAAATATAGTCATCGAACTCGCGCGGGATCGGCTGCCAGATATGGTGCACGATGCCCAGCACGGTGTAGCAATCCTTGATGTCCTCGACGATCACGCGAAACGCGCGCACGTCGTAGAGATCGGCAAAGTCGAGCTCCTTGCCGCGCATCTTCTTCCAGATGCTGTAGATATGCTTGGGGCGCCCGCTCACCTCGGCACGGATGTCGGCCGATGCCAGCTCGGACTGCAGCCGCGCGATGGCGCTGGCGATATAGCCTTCGCGCTCGATGCGCTTTTCGTCGAGCAGCCGCGCGATGCGCTTGTAGGTGTCGGGTTGCTCGAAGCGGAAGGCCAGGTCCTCCAGCTCCCACTTCATCTGCCAGATCCCCAGCCGGTTGGCCAGTGGCGCGTAGATGTCCAGCGTTTCGCGCGCGACGCCCGGCAGCGGCTGCGCCTTGACCTGCGCCAGCCAGCGCAGCGTCTGCAGGCGCGAGGCGAGGCGTACCAGCACCACGCGGATGTCCTGCGCGAAGGCCAGCAGCATCTTGCGCAGCGCCTCCACCTGCTCCTGGCGCGCGGCGATTTCGTCCTTGGTGGTCTCGGGCGCGCCGCTGTGGCCCACCGCGATCGCGCCGATGCGCAACAACTGCCGCACGCCCTTGACGAGCCCCGCCACCTCTTCGCCGAAGAGCGGCTCGATTTCCACCTCGCTGCCAGGCACGAACGCGGCCAGCGCAAACAGGCAGGCCGCCGCGCGCGCAGCATCATCGACGCGCAGGCCATCGAGAATGCGCAGCATGCCCTCGGCATGCGAGAGCACGGTTTCGCCGGTGGGCAGCAACGCGGCGCTGCCGCGCTCGCGCACGAACGCCAGGGCGCGCTCCACCAGCCCGGCATCGGGCGTGCCGGCAATCTGCCCGGTCAGGTCAGTCGACGTCACCATCTCGCTGCCCCGGCCTCACTTGAGCGCGGCGGTGACCACCACTTCGATCAGGTATTGCGGATTGGCCAGGCGTGCCTCCACGGTGGCGCGCGGGGGCGTATTGCCCTGCACCACCCACTCGTCCCAGACCTCGTTCATGATGCCGATCTGGTCGACGTCGGTGAGGAAGATCTGGCACGAGAGAATCCGGCTCTTGTCGCTGCCGGCTTCGTTCAGCAGGCGCTCGATATGGCCCAGCACCTCGCCGGTCTGGCCACGCAGGTCCGCGGTGGGATCGACTTCCGGCACCTGGCCGGCGAGGTAGACCACGCCGTTGTAGATCGCGTATTCGGACAGGCGCTTGCCCACATGGGCGCGCTTCAGTTCATTGGTACTCATGGCAATACTTTAGTCGTCGGGTAAAACATCAAAGGCATCGGATCCGGGCCGCGGCCGCATCAGGCTTCAAACCTCAGGCCGCACCCAGGAAAAACTGCTTGGCGATGACCACTTGCGCGGGATCGATGAACGTCGGGGCATGCCCCACATCCGGCACCTCCACCGAGGTCACGTTGCGCCCGCGCGCCACCATCTCCGCCACCGTCTCGCGCGTGAGCAGGTCGGACTGCGCGCCGCGCACCACCAGCGTGGGCGCCTGGATGGCCTCGAACATCTGCCACAGCGCCACTTCGCCAGCGCTCACCTGCTCGGGCGTGGTTTCGCGGAACGGCAGCGCCATCGCCAGATCGTAATGCAAGCCCCATTCCAGGCCTTCGGCACCCTGCACCGGCTTGAGGATGGCGCCGTTGAGCTCGCGCCATTGCTCGGGCGTGTGACGGCCAAAAGACGCGCTGATGGTCTGCAGGTACGCCAGGCCTTCCTCGAAGGTCTTGAAGCGCACCGGCAGGCCCAGGTAAGCGCCGATCCGCTCCACCGCCGAGGCGGCAATGCGCGGGCCCACGTCGTTGAGCAGCAGCTTGCGCACCGGCGACTTGGGCAGCCCCGCCAGGCCCATGCCGATCAGGCCGCCCATCGAGGTGCCGAACCAGTCGAGCTGCTCGACATTGAGCCGCGCGATCAGGGTGACCATATCGGACACATACTGCGGCACCACGTAGCGGCGCGGGTCCGCGAGCCAGTCCGAGCGGCCGCGCCCGACCACGTCGGGGCACACCACGCGGTACTCGCCGCACAAGGCGGCGGCCACCGTGTCGAAGTCACGGCCGGTGCGCGTCAGGCCATGCACGCACATCAGCACCCGGGGATTGGTGGGCTCGCCCCATTCGTGATAGGCCATGCGGTGAAGGCCCGCCGGGCTGATGCACTGGACGAAGCCGAGGCGCGGACTGACTGACGACATCTGAACTCCCTGGCAAGACGGTAGCAAGAACGGCGCCGCCGGCATGGCGGCGCCCAGGTTGGGCAAAGGTGGATTGTACGCTGCAGCAGTTACAATGCCACAGCATCGGGGTTCTCGCCGCCATGCCTTTGCCGCTGGCGCGCGACGGGTCCTTCGCGCAGTCCAAATCCAACGTCCAAAACACTCCGACGAAGAGGCAAACATGCTTAAAGGCAAGACGGCACTGGTCACGGGTTCCACCAGCGGTATCGGGCTCGGCATCGCTCATGCGCTCGCCGCCCAGGGCGCCAACATCATCGTCAACGGCTTCGGCGACTCGGACGCCGCCAAGCGCGAGATCGCGCAGGCCGGCGCGGGTATCCGCGTGGGCTATCACGGCGCGGACATGAGCAAGTCCGCCGAGATCGAGGACATGATGCGCTACGCCGATGCGGAATTCGGCGGCGCCGACATCCTGGTCAATAACGCCGGCATCCAGCACGTGGCCAATATCGAGGATTTCCCGCCCGAGCGCGGGGACGCGATCATCGCCATCAACCTGACCTCCGCCTTCCACACCACCCGCCTCGCCCTGCCCGGCATGAAGCGCAAGGACTGGGGCCGCATCATCAATATCGCCTCCGCCCACGGGCTGGTGGCCTCCGCGCAGAAATCCGCCTACGTGGCCGCCAAGCACGGCATCGTCGGCCTGACCAAGGTCACCGCGCTGGAAACCGCGCAGACTGGCGTGACCGCCAATGCGATCTGCCCGGGCTGGGTGCTGACCCCACTGGTGCAAAAGCAGGTGGAAGCGCGCGCCCAGAAGGACGGCATTCCCGTTGAGCAGGCCAAGCACGAACTGGTGATTGAGAAGCAGCCTTCCGGCCAGTTCGTCACCCCCGACGAGCTTGGCGCGCTGGCCGTGTTCCTGGCCAGCGACGCGGCCCGCCAGGTGCGCGGCGCGGCCTGGAACATGGATGGCGGCTGGGTGGCGCAATGAGCGCAAGGAGCGCAATGACAGGAAAACCACAAACCATGCAACGACGCCACTTTCTCCGCGCCCTGGCCATGGGCGCCACCGTCTCGCTGGGGCTGCGCGCCGGCGCGAGTGCCGCCGCGGCACCGCTCGCCATCGAGGTCTACAAGAGCCCGCAATGCGGCTGCTGCGAGGGCTGGGTCGAGCACCTGCGCGCGAACGGCTTTGCCGTGACCGTGCGCGACGTGGAAGACACCGGCGTCTATCGCGCCCGCTTCGGCATTCCCGAGCGCTTCGGCTCCTGCCATACCGGCCGCATCGCAGGCTATGCGGTCGAAGGCCACGTGCCCGCTGCCGACATCAAGCGGCTGGTGGCCAGCAAGCCCAAGGCCGTGGGCCTGGCGGTGCCCGCCATGCCGGTCGGCTCGCCGGGCATGGAACAGGGCTCGCGCAAGGACCCGTTCGATGTCCTGCTGGTCCGCGCCGATGGTGGCGCATCGGTCTTCGCCAGCTACAACAAGCGCAGCACCTGACAATGGCCAAGGCGCTCAGGCGCCGTGAATAAAAAACCCGCGAACGCAAGCTCGCGGGGTTTTTTACTACGGCAGCAGCGGATCAGAGCAGCGGTGCGCCCGTCTTGCTCTGGATCTCCTCACGGCTCACGCCCGGCGCGGTCTCCACCAGCTTGAGGCCGGCTTCGGTCACGTCGATCACGCCGAGGTCCGTGATGATGCGGTTGACCACGCCCACGCCGGTCAGCGGCAACGCGCACGACGCCAGGATCTTGATGTCCTCGCTGCCGTCCTTCTTCTTGGCGGTGTGTTCCATCAGCACCACCACGCGGCCCACGCCGGCCACCAGGTCCATCGCGCCGCCCATGCCCTTGACCATCTTGCCCGGGATCATCCAGTTGGCCAGGTCGCCCTTCTCGCTGACCTGCATGGCGCCCAGGATGGCCAGGTTGATATGGCCACCGCGAATCATCCCGAAGGAATCCGCCGAGGAGAAGATCGACGAGCCCGGCAGGGTGGTCACGGTCTGCTTGCCGGCGTTGATCATGTCGGCGTCGACCTCGGCCTCGGTCGGGAACGGGCCGATGCCCAGCAGGCCGTTCTCGGATTGCAGCCACACTTCCATGCCTTGCGGGACATGGTTGGCCACCAGCGTCGGCAGGCCGATGCCCAGGTTCACATAGAAGCCATCCTGCAGCTCGCTCGCGGCGCGCGCCGCCATTTCGTCACGTGTCCATGCCATGATGTTTCTCCTTAGCCCGCGGCACGCACGGTGCGCTGCTCGATGCGTTTCTCGGGGTTGGCGTTCAGCACGATGCGCTGCACGAAGATGCCCGGGGTGTGGACCTCATCCGGATCCAGCGTGCCGGTATCGACCAGGTGCTCGACCTCGACGATGGTGACCTTGCCCGCCATCGCGCACATCGGGTTGAAGTTGCGCGCGGTGCGGCGGAACACCAGGTTGCCGGCGCGATCCGCCTTGTAGGCCTTGACCAGGGCCACGTCGGCGGTCAGCGCGCGCTCCATCACGTACTGCTGGCCATCGAACTCGCGGATTTCCTTGCCGTCGGCCACGATGGTGCCCACGCCGGTCTTGGTGAAAAAGGCCGGGATGCCCGAGCCGCCGGCGCGCAGCTTCTCGGCCAGCGTGCCCTGCGGGGTGAACTCCAGCTCCAGTTCGCCGGCCAGGTACTGGCGCTCGAACTCCTTGTTCTCGCCCACGTACGACGAAATCATCTTCTTGATCTGGCGCGTAGCGAGCAGCAGGCCCAGGCCGAAACCGTCGACACCGGCGTTGTTCGAGATGCAGGTGAGCTGCTTGGCGCCGCTGTCGCGCAGCGCGGCAATCAGCGCCTCCGGGATGCCGCACAGACCGAAACCGCCAACCGCGATCGTCTGGCCGTCGCGAACGACGCCCGCGAGCGCCTCCGCGGCGCTGGCGTAGACCTTGTTCATGTTTGCTCCTTCCTCGGTGATTTCCTGTCATTGCGCCCGCCTCCGGGTGATGCCGGCGAGTCACGCAGGGAAATTGTAACGGTACAATCGGACGGAGATCGTCCGGCTGCCAACCGTCCGACAGCATACGCAAGCGTTGCATCCCACGCCAATACGTACAATTACATAAGCAAATGCCCGCTATCGACTACCAGACCGCCTTCCAGCTCGCCCCGGTCGGCCTCGTGCTGTCGCGCGAGCGCATGATCGAGGATTGCAACGACGAGCTCTGCCGCATCTTTGGCACCACCCGGGCCGCCCTGATCGGCGAGTCGTTCCAGGTACTCTATCCCACCGCCGATGAGTTCGAGCGCACCGGCGCGCGCATCGTGCCGATCATGAACGCCAAGGGCACCTACTCCGACGAGCGCATCATGAAGCGCGCCGGCGGCGACCTGTTCTGGTGCCATGTCACCGGGCGCGCGCTGGACCGCCGGCAGCCGCTGGGCGCCGGCATCTGGACTTTCGAGGACCTTTCGCAGAAGCGCCCGGTCACCGCCGAGCTGACGGCGCGCGAGCGCGACATCGCCGCGCAGCTGGTGGACGGCAAGACCAGCAAGCAGATCGGCAAGCTGCTGTCCATCAGCCCGCGCACGGTGGACATCTACCGGGCCCGGCTGATGAAGAAATACGGGGCCCATACCTCGGTCGACCTGGTGCAGCGCCTGGTCAACCACTAGTCCGCGGACCAGTGCCACTGCCCTACTCCATCAGCGCCCGGAGCGCCGCCGGCACGGGCACCGATTTCTCGGCCTCGTAGTCGCACCAGACCACCTTGGCGCCGCCCTCGGCATACACCACGTCCGGCTGGTCGGTGCGCAGTATCTCCATGCGGGTCTCGAAGCTCGTGCGGCCCAGCTCGCCGGCAAACATCCGGCATTCGATATCCCCGGGATAGCGCAACTGCTTCAGGAAGCTCATGTGGGCGTTGATGATGACCGGCCCGCAACCGCTGGCATCCTTGCCGCCGTGGCCAAGCGACTCGAACCAGGCGATGCGCGCCTGTTCCAGGTAGCGGAAGTAGACCGTGTTGTTGACATGGCCCATGGCGTCCATGTCGCCCCACCGGATGGGCATGCGCAGAGTGAATACGGGTTTCATGCACCCGAGCCTACCACGGCGACGCGCCGTTTCCTCTCGGCGGAAACGACGGTTCCGCCGCGCCGAGCCAGGCATGCCGTCTCAGTCGTCCATCAATTGTCGATCAAGCGGGCGTGCCCGGGGAGTTCGAAGCCCATTTCGGGCGGCAGGAAGGCCACCGCGTTCGGGCGCAGGTCGATATCCGGCGCGGGGGAAGCGGCGGGTCGCCGGCCTCGGCGCGCGGATGCAGGATGCTGCTGGCGTATGCGGCCGGGGCGGCCAGGACGGGCGCGGCGCGGGGCCGCCTGGATGGCGGCGCCGCAAGGGCAACCGCTTGCGTGCGGGGCGCCGCATGGGCGTCCGGCAACGCCACCATGCCCAGTGCGCGGCTTTCACGGACCCGCACCCGGTCCCGCGGGTCCATGATCATGGGTTCGTCGATGGCGGACGGGGCGGCCTGCGGGCTGGCGCTTTCCGCCAGCGAGGGCGCGAAAGGCTCGGGCGGCGCGAGCGGAGCCTCCGCTGCCACGGCCGCCGGGATGTCGGCCTGCGCTTCGGCCGCTGCCGAAGCGGCCAACGGATTGGGCTTGGGCCTGGGCTCAGGGCTCGCCAGCATGACCGCGGCGAACCATGCGAGCAGCACGGCCGCAGCACCGCCGAGGGCGCCGGTGGCCATTCCCCGCTGGCGTTCGCGGCGCAATGCCTGGGCATGGACAGGCGCCGTGGCCGCGAGATGGTCCCGGATGGCCTCGCTGCGCAATGTCTTCAGCGTATCGCGCACATCGAAACTCGTCCCCCACGGGGGCGGCACATCGAGCGTGGGAGGCGGAGATGGAGACGGGTATGGGGAACGGGACACGGGGAAACGAGACACGGCTCACCTCTACAGCGCATGCGAGACCCGGCCGCGCCGGCCTATCCGAGCGATAGCGGGTCAGCGAAAAATCATAGCGCCGCAGTCCCTGCGGAGAAATCAGACGGATCTCTTTCTGGGTACGGAAAATTCCTCAATCGGGACCTGCACGCAAGTGCGTGACAAGGAACGGGGGCGAGCGTGGGCCATCCTGGCCGCAGGAGAAAGACCGGACAACCGGCGGCGCGGGCCGCCGGCATGGCAAAGTGCCTTACTGGCGGCGGGCCGGGCGGTTGCCATCCGGCACCTGGCCGGGAACGGCGAGGCCGGAGTCCGCCAGCGACGACTCCATGCGGCGAATCTGTTGCTGCAGCTGCTCCAGGCGGATACGCGAGGCACGGCTTTCGATTTCCGCGCTCTGGACCTCGGCGCGCGACGCCTTCTGCTCCTCGGCGATGCGCTGGCGCTGTGCCTGCATCACGCGCACATCCTCATTGAGCGCATTGGCGCGCGCCTCGGTTTCCTGCAAAGCCTTGTCGAATGCCCGCTTCTGCGAAGCCAGCACCTGGCGGCGGATATCGTCGCTGGCCCAGGTTGCACTTTGCTGGGTCACCTGGCGATAAGCCTGCTCGGCCGGGCCGATCGATTCGAAACGGAACACCCGCCACAGGTTCTTCTGGTAGAACAGCGCCACGTAGCAAACCACCTGGTCGTCCGCCAGCATCAGCGTGGTGCCGTAATCGCCGTTGTAGCTGGTGCGCAGCTCACGCACCGACCGGTCGCGCAGGCGCTGCTGGAGCTCCGATACCAGCCCCAGTGACGAGGCGGAGGCCTGGGGACCGCTAACGATGGCCGTCAGCGGCGCCGGTGCGGCGAAGGGAGGTATGGGCTCGCCCGCTGCCAGTACGCCGGAGGCGGACAAGGACAGGGCCAAGCCGATGAGGCTGGCAAGCAAGGGGCGCGGCAGGAATGATTCAACATGGCGTTCCGGCTTGGACAGGCACGATGGTTCAAGAAAATCGGGGTGCGCCATGCGACACCCAAACTGGGCGATGATGCGCTTCGCGCACCCCGCCGATCGCGGATTGTAACAAGCTTGCCCGCCTCAGGCCGCGTTTTGTAACAATTGCCAGCATGTGCCATTCCCGCAACACCCCCGGGCGGTGGGGGAGCGTTGACGCCGCCCCCAGCGCTCCGGCCCCGGCTCAGCGCTTGGCGATGGAGGCTTCCGCCTTGCTCACCAGCTCCACGCCGATCTGCTTCTTCCACTTCTCATAGACCTTGCCGGTAGCCTTGCGGAAGGCGTCGTGCTCAGCCGGCGTCAGTTGCGAAACCTTGACGCCATGGGTTTCCATGTCCTTCCAGCCCGGCGCGCCCTCCTCCACCAGGCCCTTGCGGGCCAGTGCCGTTTCCTGCTTGCCGGCGTCGATGGCAGCTTGCTTGACGATCTCGCGGTCGGCCGGGGTCCAGCTTTCCCAGATCTGCTTGTTGACCACGAAGATCAGCGGGTCGGCCACGTAGCCCCAGGTGGTCACGTACTTCTGGCCCACCGTGTAGAGCTTGGCGGCTGCGAACACCGATTGCGGATTTTCCTGGCCATCCACCGCGCCCGAGGCCATGGCCGGCTGCGCGTCGGCCCAGCTCATCTGGGTCGGGTTGGCGCCGAGCGCATTGAAGGTCTCGATATACAGCGGCGAGCCCACCACACGCAGCTTCATGCCCTTCAAGTCTTCCGGCTTGCGGATTTCGCGCTTGGAGTTGGAGACTTCGCGAAAGCCGTTCTCGCCCCAGGCCAGCGGCACCACACCGGACTTGTCCAGGGTCGCGAAGATCGACTTGCCGACTTCGCCTTGCGTAAGCGCATCAAGTGCCTTGTAGTCGGGCATCAGGAACGGCAGCGAGAACAGGTTCAGTTCCTTGACCTGCGGCGACCAGTTGATGGTCGAGCCGACCGCCATGTCAATCACCCCTGGCGGATCGCCGAGAATTCGCGGGTCTGGTCGCCGGCCACCAGCGAGGTGCCCGGGTACAGCTTGATGTTGATGCGGCCGCTGGTGCGCTGGCGCACCAGGTCAGCCCAGATCTCGCCGCCTTTACCCCACGGGAAGGCCGGGCCGAGCACCAGCGACATCTTGTATTCGGCTTTGTAGCTCTGCGCCATGGCGCCAGCGGGCGCGAGGGCGGCAGCAGCGATGGTAGCTGCCAGCGACAGCATCAAGGCACGACGTTTCATGCGTTCTCTCCTCTCAGGATCTGTTGTGTGTTTCTTATGGGCAACGAAGACTTCAATACGTCAATACGTCAATACGTCGATACTTCAATAACCGAGGTAGTCAGGCAGCCAGGTCGCCAGCGGCGGGAAGGCCAGCACCATCAGCATGGCGACGAACATCGCCAGCAGCATCCACACCACCCAGGGCACGGTCTCTTCCATGCGCACGCGCGCGATCCGGCACGAGACCATCAGGTTCACCGCCAGCGGCGGCGTGAACTGGCCGAGCGCCACCTTGAGCGTCAGCACCACGCCGAACCACACCGGGTTCCAGTGGAAGGCATTGGCGATCGGCAGCAGCAGCGGCACGAAGATCAGGAAGATCGAGATGCCGTCGAGGAACATCCCCACCGTCATCAGCAAGGCCACGATCAGCGCCAGCACGCCGTATTCGCCCAGTCCCGAATGCGCGATGGCATTGGCCAGCGGATCGATCACGCCCAGCGTGGACAGCGCGTAGGCAAAAATGCCGGCCAGCGCCACCACCAGCAGGATCACTGCGGAAGTCTCCGCCGCCTCCTGGAAGATCACGAACAAATCGCGCATGCCGATGCTGCGGTAGATCACCATGCCGACGAACAGGCCGTAGACCACCGCCACCACGGCGGCTTCGGTCGGCGTGAACCAGCCCGCGCGCATGCCGCCCAGGATCAGGAACGGCGCGACCAGGCCCCAGGCCGCTTCGCGCAGGCTCTTCCAGAACGGCGGACGCGGCAAGCCGGCCTCGATGGCGCCCATATTGTGCTTGCGCGCCAGCCAGACGGCCGGCACGATCAGCGCCACGCCGGCCAGGATGCCGGGGATCATGCCGGCGGCGAACAGTGCCGGCACCGAGGCGCCGGGCACCAGCACGCTGTAGATGATGAACGCAACGGACGGCGGGATCAGGATATCGGTCGCGGCGGCAGCGCCAACCACGGCCGCGCTGTACGCGCCGGGATAGCCGGCCCGCGACATCGCCGCGATCATCACCCCGCCCACCGCGGCCGCATTGGCCGGGCCGGAGCCGGAGATGCCGCCCAGGAACATCGCGACCAGGATGGCCACCAGCGGCAGCATGCCGGGACCGCGCCCGACGATGGCAATGGCAAAGGTCACCAGTCGCTGCGCCACGCCGGAACGGTCGAAGATCGAGCCGACCAGCACGAACATCGGGATCGCCAGCAGCGGGTACTTGCCCAGGCCGGCGTAGAAATTCTGCGGCACGGCCAGCAGGCCGAACATCTGGGTGTCAAGGTTGGACAGGCCGATCGCCACCAGGCCGCCGAGACCCAGCGACACGCCGATCGGCACGCCCAGCATCATCAGGCCAAGGAACACCACGAACAAGGTAATGGCAATCAGCGTCATGGCGCGGCCTCCGAAGCCGCCACGCCATTCAGGCGCTCGGCATGCAGGGCCTTGAGCGCGCGCAGGTTGCGCACCGCTACGCCGAGCGCCCGCAGCGCGATGGCGGCGGACAGCACCGGCAGCCAGACCGAGTACCACCAGCTAGGCACGCCAATGCCCGGCGAGGTCTCGCCAAACGTGTATTCGTCCCACGCCACGCGAGCGCCCAGCACCGCCAGCGCGATGAACATGACCGCAACGGCCACCGCCGATAGCACCGCCAGGCGCCGCTGCCGTGCCGCGCTGCCGCGATCGAAGAAGAACTCGATGCGGATGTTGCGGTCGCGCGCCACGGCCGCGCTGCCTGCCACGAGGGCCAGCACGATCATCAGGAAGACCGAGAATTCCTCGGTCCAGGCAAACGATTCATCAGTGAAATAACGGACCACCACGTTGGCGAAGGTGATGCACACCAGCAGCACCATGACGATCACGCCAACCCAGTCTTCAATCCGCGGCGATACCTTGAAGCCGCTGTCCTCTTGCTGGCTGGCGCCAGTCTCGTCCGGCATGGCCGTGACGTGTTTTGGGTCGGCATCGCGCCGCCCCTCCTGTTCTGCTTGCATCTCCCCGGCCTCCGGTCCGGTCCGCGCGGCGCCGCAGGCTGCGCGCGGATTTTCTCTTTGAATTATGTAAAGACTTAATCTCAAGACATGGCGGATTATGCCAAGACTTGCAGAACGCGCGGGAACTTTTGCTCCATTGCGCGCGTCGCGCCTGTTGGACAGGGGCACCCATGCGCCCCGCGCTGGCTCGCGCCAACTGGCGGCTATCGGGCCATTGGGGCGACCCGGCAGGTCATCGATTCCGCAAGGTGCCCAAGGGGACCGGATAAGCCCGGGGACCGAGAATCGCGGGCCCCGCCCCGCTTTTGGCGCGGGCCAGGGCCGACCTGCCGGCAAGCGCACGCAAGGGTGCGCCGCCCCTTGCGACGGTCACACCATGCCGTCGTCGGCGGTGATGATCGCGCCGTTGATGAATGCCGACTGGTCGGACGCCAGCAGCAACAGCAGGCCGTCCAGGTCCTCGGGCTTGCCCACGCGCTTGCGGGGCAGCATCTGGATCAGTTTCTGGCCGGCGTCGGTGTCCCAATGGTGGTGGTTGATATCGGTATCGATATAGCCGGGGCAGATGGCGTTGACGTTGATGCCATGGCGCGCCCATTCCAGCGCCATCGACTTGGTCATGTGCACCACCGAGGCCTTGCTCATGCAGTACACGCCGATCTGCGACAGCACCTTGAGCCCGGCGACCGACGCGATATTGACGATGCGTGACTGCGGCAGCGGATTGCCGTTCTTCTCGGCGCCCTTGGCGCGCGCAATCATGCGCTTGGCCACTTCCTGCGCCACGAAGAAAGCGCCCCGGGTATTGGTGTCAAAGACGAAATCGAAGTCGTCGGGGGTCACGTCGGTCAGGCGCTGGGTGGTGGAGACGCCCGAGTTATTGACCAGGATGTCGATCGCACCGGCCTCGGTCTCGGCATGCGCCACCGCCGAGCGGATGCTGTCGTGGTCGGTCACGTCGAGCTGCACCACGTGCGCGCTGCCGCCCTCGGCCTCGATCGCGGCACGCAGCTCCTTGAGCCGCTCGGTGCGCCGAGACGCCAGGATGACCTTGGCGCCGGCGCTCGCCAGGACGTGGGCAAACCGCGTGCCCAGACCGCTTGAAGCGCCTGTCACCAGCGCGACCTTGCCTTCCAGATTGATCGACAAACCCATAATGGCCTCTATGTTCGGGAGCCCCCGGCGCCGCCTGCCATGGCCACGGCCAACGGGCGCTCCTCGCGAAATCTGCCTGCTGAAACCGAAGGCAGCATATCAAAAAAAGAACGGTCGTTCCAAAAAAATCTTGCCTGACCATGGCGAGTCCCGGACAATGCCGGAGATTCTAAGAACTCGGGCCACAAAGGGAAAGAGGAAAAACGCGCATGGCAGCCACGATTTAGCGCCCGCGCCGCCCCGCCCCTGCCCCAAGTTCCCCCCGATCATCGCATCCCCGGTACCACGAACACGGCATTTCCCACAATTGCGCGCAAGTTGCCAAGAATAGAGGGTTAGAGACAATGAATCAGCAACAGCTCCTGGAGCAGTACGGCCCCCGCGAGGCCATGGAATACGACGTAGTCATCGTTGGCGGCGGCCCCGCCGGCCTGGCAACCGCCATCCGCCTGAAGCAACTCGCCCAGGAGAAAGGCACCGAGGTCAATGTCTGCGTGCTGGAGAAGGGCTCCGAACCCGGCGCCCACATCCTGTCCGGCGCCATCATGGACCCGTGTGCGCTGAACGAGCTGATCCCCAACTGGAAGGAACTCGGCGCCCCGCTGAACCAACCGGTCGCTGAAGACAAGTTCCTGTTCCTCAACGAAACCGGTTCCAAGGCCACGCCGTCCGCCCTGCTGCCGGAATGCTTCCACAACCACGGCAACTACATCATCAGCCTGTCCAACTTCACGCGCTGGCTGGGGCAGCAGGCCGAAGGCCTGGGCGTCGAGATCTTCCCCGGCTTCCCCGCTGCCGAAGTGCTCTACAACGACGACGGCTCCGTCAAGGGCGTGGCGACCGGCAACCTGGGCATCAACAAGGAAGGCGAGCCTACCGAGAACTTCCAGCTCGGCATGGAGCTGCACGCCAAGTACACCATCTTCGCCGAAGGCTCGCGCGGCCACCTGGGCAAGCAGTTGATCGCGAAATACAAGCTCGACGACGGCAAGGATCCGCAAAGCTACGGCATCGGCCTCAAAGAGCTGTGGGAGATCGATCCCGCCAAGCACCAGCCAGGCCTGGTGGTGCACACCGCCGGCTGGCCGCTGGACCCGGCCACCTACGGCGGCTCCTTCCTGTACCACATGGAAGACAACAAGGTCGCGGTGGGCTTCGTGGTAGGCCTGGACTACACCAACCCCTGGCTGTCTCCCTTCGAGGAATTCCAGCGCTTCAAGACGCACCCGGAAATCCGCAAGTATTTCGAAGGCGGCAAGCGCATCAGCTACGGCGCGCGCGCCATCACGGCAGGCGGCCTGCTGTCGCTGCCCAAGACCGTATTCCCGGGTGGCGCCCTGGTCGGCTGCGACGCCGGCTACCTCAACGCCTCGCGCATCAAGGGCAGCCACGCCGCCATCAAGACCGGCATGATGGCCGCCGAAGCCGCCTACGATGCGCTGCAGGCCGGCCGCCAGCACGACGAACTCGCGGCCTACCCGACCGCCTTCGAGAACAGCTGGCTGCACAAGGAACTGCTGCAAGCCAAGAACTTCAAGCAGTGGTTCAAGAAGGGCCGCACCACCGCCACGCTGATGACCGGCATCGAGCAATGGCTGCTGCCCAAGCTGGGCATCCGCAACCCGCCCTGGACCATCCACCGCGAAAAGCCCGACCACGTCTACCTCAAGCCAGCGGCCGAGTGCCCGCAGATCGCTTATCCCAAGCCGGACGGCAAGCTGACCTTCGACCGCCTCAGCTCGGTGTTCATCAGCAACACCAACCATGAGGAAAACCAGCCGGCCCACCTGACGCTCAAGGATGCCAGCGTCCCCGTCAACGTCAACTGGGACAAGTTTGCCGGCCCCGAAAGCCGATACTGCCCGGCCGGCGTGTACGAGTTCGTGCAGAACGAAGACGGCAAGGAACGCCTGCAGATCAATGCGCAGAACTGCGTGCACTGCAAGACCTGCGACATCAAGGATCCCACGCAGAACATCGTCTGGGTGACGCCGGAAGGCGGCGGCGGCCCGAACTACGTGGGCATGTAAGTTCGCCGCATGGCAAGAAAAACGGTACCGGATTCGGTGCCGTTTTTTTGCCTCAGACCTGCGGGCTCGACGTCGCGGGCGACGTCAGCGAATCGTGGTAGAGCGGCTTGTCGTCCGCCACGCTTTGATACCAGCCGATCACATCGGCCACGCCGGCAATCAGCGTGATGAGTGCCGGGCCGGCGAGCGGCACCTGGCCGATCCCGTCGATCAGGGCCAGCACCACATCCGTCATGCCGCCAGCCTCGCGCGGCTTGCCGAGGGCGGTGGCCGAGGCAATATCCAGGGGCGACATCCCGACCAGCAGGCGCGCACCGTCAGTGCCGGCGTCGCTGCCGGCAGGCTTGCCAGCGCTTGAGCTTGAGCTTGAGCTTGAGAAAGCTTCCAACCCCAGCGCGGGCTCATCCCTCGACAATGTGCTCGCCTGGCCTGCTCCCTGCGCGACATTGCCCATGGCGGGCATGGCCACGGCCAGCAGGGCCGCCAGGATGGGCGCGCGCAGGCGCGCGCCGAAACGCGGGTTCCGCTTCATGCTGTCTCCTCGTGATGGTGGTCGGGTTATCGGCATTCCGAAATGCCGTATCCACTTTTTGCAGGAGGACAGTAGAGACGGGAAACGGGCTTCGGGCAACAGGCTGCGTTAGCAGGTTGACTCCAAACGCCGGCATCAGGCGCTGACCTGCATGCTGGCGCCTGCCAGCAACTGCTCATAGATAAAGCACTGGAGCAGCGTCAGCTCGCGCTCGCCGAGCGCATCGAACGCAACGCCGAACGTGGGAAACTCCACGTCTCCCTCGGCGGGCGACGCGTTGCGCACCACGCCGTCGACCATGATCTCGCTGTCCAGCGCGGCAGTGCGCAGATGGAAGCACAAGCGCACCGCCGCGCCAGGCGCCGGCACCGCGCCGGCGATCTGGATCTGCGCGCCACCGGTGCTCAGGTCGGTCAGCAGCACCAGCCGGGCTGGCTGGTGAGAGGCCGGCGCATCGTCGTCCGTGCCGCCGGGATCCACCAGGTAGGCCGCCAGCCGTGTCGGCACGCGGGTCGCCTTGCGCACCGGCATCTGCTGCGGATCGGCCGGCGCCGACAACACCAGGTAACGGAAGGGACTGCGGCAGATCGCGGTCACCGTCGACTCGAAGCTGAGGATGGCGTGACCGGAAAAACCGCGCAGCAGCACCTTCTCGCCAGGCTGAAGCTGCAACTCCTTGCCGCCCAGCTGCGGCCAGGTCGCGAACAGGCCCTGCTCGACAAAGCCGATCAGCCGGCTGGCAGCGGCGCGCCCTGCCTGCCCCGGCGACTTGACCTGCAGCAGGGTGCCAACCTGCAGGCCGAGCGGCCCCACATTGGCGAACCGGCCGCTATCCACCGGCTCGCCCGGCTCGTCCTCCGGCCGGCATACCGTGCCATGCCGGAACACCAGCGCAACGTCGCGGTCCTCGGGGATCACGCTGCCGCTGCCGAGCACGAGGTTGCCCGCCTCGTCCAGCAAGGACCAGGGCAAGGGCTGGCCGACGGGGAGATCGTTAGGGGTAAGTGCAATCATGGGAAGCCCCGGTGAACGCCCAGGCAGCAGGCGTGGCAGATCCAACGGCGGCCACGGGAACGCACGAACGTACGGCCCGGCCACCACCTAGCGAGGCGCTCAGTGCACGGCGCGGCAGGCGCGGCTGCTGTGGGCCGCCGCGAGGTACCAGGTGAATAGCGCATCTCATTCAGCTTGCTATCGGCGCATTCCCAGTAAACCTTGAGGACGATCCGCAAATCCATGGCGCAGGCTTGCCTTGACGCCGCCCCGCTTTCCTCGCAAAATCCCACCACAAGCTGTCAGACAGCCTTACATATTTATCGATGACCGTCCTGAGCCGCCCCGCCTCGCTTGCCGCACGTATCGCCGACGCCCTGCGCGCCGACATCGCGGCCGGCCGTTTTGCCGCCGGCGCCCGGCTCCCGGCCGAAGCCGCCCTTGGCGAGACCTTTGGCGTGAGCCGCCCCATCGTCAGGGAGGCCATTGCACAGCTGAAGGCGGACGGGCTGCTGGTCACGCGCAAGGGCTCGGGCGCCTATGTATCGGACATGCCCGGCGGCCAGGTATGGCGCATGGCCCCCGAACTGCAAGGCGGCCCGACTCCGGCCCAGTTGTTCGAGTTGCGCATGGTGGTGGAATGCGCCTGCGCCGAAATGGCCGCGCTGCGCCGCACCGACGACGACCTGCGCGCCATCCACGCCGCGCTGTGCGCGATGCGCGAGCACGCTGAAGATTTCGCCAGTGCCGCAGCCGCCGACGTGGCGTTCCACCACGCCATCGCGCAGGCCGCGCACAACCCCTGCTTCACCGGCCTGACCGATTTCGTTGGCCAGCACATGCTGGCGGCGCGGCAGACGGCCTGGGAAAACGCCGCGCGCTTTCGCGGCGGCTCGCAGGGCGCGGACAGCGAGCACGCCGCGCTTGTTGCGGCCATCGCCGCCGGCAACGCCAGCGCGGCGCGCCAGGCCGCCCGCCGGCACCTCGGTGCGGCGGCCAAGCGCATGGGGCTGACATTGAGTTAAGCCCTGGCGCGCAAGGCACAGGGCCAATCGACGGCACAACACAATCCAGGGACCCGCGGCACGCATGGCATGACAGGCGCCGGCCGCAACAGCAGAGAACAACAATGGAACAAGTAGATTGCGTGGTAATCGGCGCGGGCGTGGTTGGCCTGGCCGTGGCGAGACAACTGGCCATGCAGGGCCGCGAAGTCATCATCCTGGAAGCCGAGAACGCCTTCGGCACCATCACCAGCGCGCGCAACAGCGAAGTGATCCATGCCGGCATCTACTATCCGGCCGGCTCGCTCAAGGCGGCGATGTGCGTGCGCGGCAAGTCCATGCTGTACGACTACTGCGCCTCGCATCACATCCACCACCAGCGCTGCGGCAAGCTCATCGTAGCCACCACCGAGGCCCAGGTAGCCACGCTGGAAGCCATCCGCGCCAAGGCCGCGGCCAATGGCGTGCACGACCTGCAATGGCTTGGCCAGGCCGAAGCGCAGGCGCTGGAGCCGAACCTGCAATGCCGCGCCGCCCTGCTCTCGCCGTCTACCGGCATCGTCGACAGCCATGGCCTGATGCTGGCGTTGCTGGGCGATGCCGAGAATGCCGGTGCCATGCTGGCGGTGCAGTCGCCCGTGGCAGGCGGCGCGGTGACGCCGGATGGCATCCGCCTCGAGGTGGGCAGCCAGGATGACGCGGCGGGCACCACGCTGCTGGCCCGTACCGTGATCAACTCGGCCGGCCTGACCGCGCCGGCGCTGGCGCGCCGCATCGAGGGCATGCCTGCCGAACACATTCCGCCGCAGTACTACGCGAAGGGCTGCTATTTCACGCTGGCCGGGCGTGCGCCATTCTCGCGCCTGATCTACCCGGTGCCGGAGGCCGCCGGCCTGGGCGTGCACCTGACCATCGACCTGGGCGGCCAGGCGCGCTTCGGCCCCAATGTGCGCTGGATCGACCAGATCGAGTACGGCGTGGATCCGGCCGATGCCGACAGCTTTTACGGGGAAGTGCGGAATTACTGGCCGGGGCTGGCCGATGGCGCGCTGCAGCCGGGCTACGCTGGCATCCGCCCCAAGATCAGCGGGCCGGGCGAGCCGGCGGCGGATTTCCGCATCGATGGCCCCGCCACCCATGGCGTGCCGGGGCTGGTCAACCTGTTCGGCATCGAGTCGCCCGGGCTGACCTCCTCGCTGGCTTTGGCCGAGCACGTGGCAAGCCTGCTCTGAAGCCCTGGCCTCAGCAAACGCCAAACGCCGGCGCCAGTCAGCGCCCGGCTGTGGCAGCGTCTGCCTTGGCGTCCGAAGCCGCCTCCGTACGGAACGTCATGAACGCGCACAGCGCGCCGCCCGCCGCCGCCAGCGCCGCCAGCCCGAACGTGTGGGCGGGCCCAAGCGCCTTCCACGTCCACCCCATCGCCAGGCCGCCGCAGGTGCCGCCAAGGCCGTAGGAAAGGCCGGTGTAGAGTGCCTGGCCGCGTCCCTGCAGCGGCCCGGCGAACCAGCGCTGCAGGCGCTTCAGGCTGGCGCTATGGTGCGCGCCGAAGGTGGCCGCGTGCAGGACCTGCACCAGCGCCATCAGCCATGACAACTGGGCAAAGTAGCCGGTCAGGCCGAAGCGGATCGCGGCCAGCACGAAGGTGCCGGCGAGGATGGTGCGCAGCGGGACGCTGCCGAACAGCCGTCCCTGGTAGAAAAAGAAAACGATCTCAGCCACCACGCCGATGGTCCACATCACACCGATGGAAAACTTGCTGTAGCCAAGCTGTTCCAGGTACAGCGAATAGAACACGTACAGCGCGGCGTGGGCGAACATCATCAGGAACGCCGAGCCGAAGAACCAGCTCACATCGGGACGGCGCAGCAGCGGCAGCGCCGGGGGCGGCTTGACGCGTGGCCCCTCGTCGGGCGCATCGCGCATGCCGAACACCACCACCAGGAACAGCGCCAGCATGGCGCTCGCCAGCCACGGGAACACCTCCATGCCGTAGCGCTCGAACAGCGCCCCGCCCAGCAGCACGGCCGCGATAAAGCCGGCCGAGCCGAACATGCGGATGCGCCCGTAGCGATGATCGAAGGCGCCGTAGCGGCGCAGCGTGGAGATGGTGAGCGCGTCGCCCAGCGGCGACATGGCGCTGGTGATCAGGTTCAGCCCGATCATCATTGCCATCATGCCGCCGTAGCTGGTGACGCCGGGCACCACCAGGAACGCCAGCAAGGAAGTCACGGCGGCCAGGCGCAGCAGGCGCACCCGGGTGTGCATCACGTCCGACAGCCAGCCCCAGAAATACGGGCCGACGATACGGCTGACCTGGAAGCAGGCCATGAGCACGCCGATCTGCACCGGGGAGTAACCGCGCCCGGCGAAAAACAGGCTCACATAGGGAGAGATGACGCCGACGTAGCCGTAGTAGCCGAGGTAAAACAGGCCAAAGCGCGTCTCGGAGACACGCCCGGCGCCCGCGGCGCGGGCGTGTTGTTCCGCCTGCGCCAACTCAGCGCGACTGGCCGGACTGCGGCGACTGGGCGGGAATGCGCGGGGTATCGACCTTGACGTCGCCGCACTGGGCACGGTGGCGCAGCGCGTGGTCCATCAACACCAGCGCCAGCATGGCCTCAGCGATGGGGGTGGCGCGGATGCCCACGCAGGGATCGTGGCGGCCGAAGGTTTCCACCGTGGCGGGCTGGCCGGCCTTGTCGATGGATTCGCGCGGGGTGCGGATGCTGGAGGTAGGCTTGATCGCCAGCGAGACGGTGACGTCCTGGCCGGTCGAGATGCCGCCAAGCATGCCGCCGGCGTTATTGCCGCGGAAGCCTTCCGCGCTGAGCGAGTCACCATGCACGCTGCCGCGCTGGCTGACACTCTCGAACCCCGCGCCGATCTCCACACCCTTGACGGCGTTGATGCCCATCATGGCATGCGCGATATCGGCATCGAGCTTGTCGAACAGCGGCTCGCCCAGGCCCACCGGCACATTGCTCGCCACCACCTCGATGCGCGCGCCGACGGAGTCGCCGTCGCGGCGCAGCGCGTCCATATAGGTTTCCAGCTCCGGCACGATCTCCGCATTGGGCGCGAAGAAGGGATTCTCCGGCACTTCCGCCCAGTCCACGAACGGCACGCGGACTTCGCCCAGCTGCGACATATAGCCCCGGATCTCGGTGCCGTATTGCTCGCGCAGCCACTTCCTGGCCACGGCCGCCGCCGCCACCACCGGCGCCGTCAGGCGCGCCGACGAACGGCCGCCGCCACGATAGTCGCGGATGCCGTACTTTTGCCAGTAGGTGTAGTCGGCATGGCCCGGGCGGAAGGTCTCGACGATATTGCCGTAGTCCTTGCTGCGCTGGTCGGTATTGCGGATCAGCAGGCAGATCGGCGTGCCGGTGGTCTTGCCCTCGAACACGCCGGACAGGATCTCGACCTGGTCGGGCTCCTGGCGCTGCGTGACGTGGCGCGAGGTGCCGGGCTTGCGGCGATCCAGGTCGATCTGGATGTCGGCCTCGGTCAGGGACATGCCCGGCGGGCAGCCATCCACCACCGCGCCGATGGCCGGCCCGTGCGATTCGCCGAAAGTGGTGACAGTGAAGAGCAGGCCGAGAGTATTGCCGGACATGATGGGAGACCGCGCGGGGCGTGAGAATTGGGGAACGGGCTACATTGTAAGGCTTTTGCCGCCCTTCAGGCCCGCCCCGGCTCGCGCTCAGCGCGCTGGCGCCGCCTGCAGGTCTGGATAGTAGCGCTCGCGCATGCGCGCCACGTAGGCCACCAGGTTGGGGTGGGATTCAGCCGCGGTGCGGATCGGCGTGTCGAACAACGGGCACAGCGCGCCGGCCATGAAGGCGAAGACGGTGGCGTCGGCGCCGCAAGGCTTGTCGCCCATCAGGTAAGGCTGCTCGCCCAGCACGTCGGCCACGGCCGCCACATCGCGGCCGGCGATCGCGGCCAGGTCGGCGGGGCTATGGCGCCCGAGCCCCTGCGTCCACAGGATGCGGCGGATCTTCGAGCGCACAAAACGGATCGCCAGGCCGCGCAGCGGCCAAGGTACGGCGCGGAAAAACGTTGCCGGACCCCGGGCAAAATTGGCGTCGTGGTTCCAGCGCGCGTCGGCCACCGCCCAGTAGAAGTTATCTTCCAGCATCTTCTCGACCGCCCAGGCCGTGCCGCGCTGGGACTGCGTCAGCCCTGCGTCGAAGTCGATATGGTAGGTCTTCTCCAGGTGCCAGCGGATCAGCGTGGAGTCCGCCACCACGCGGCCCTCGTCGTCGAGATAGGGCAGCTTGCCCTTGGGCGCGCGCCGCAATCCGCCCTGGGCGCAGCGGTGCGGCAGCCCCCGAGCTTGAGCAGCATGTCGGCCTTGGTGACGAAGGGGCTGGCATCGGGCAGGCCGAAGGCCGGCCCAAAGGTGTAAAGGGTGATCATGGTTGCCGCCTTCCGCTTGTCGTTAGCGCCACTCGCCGCGCAGGCCCTGCACCACCTGCTGCAGCCCCTCCGGCGTGGCCAGTTCCGGCGCAATCGGGTCGCCCACGACCAGTTCCAGCCGGTTGAGGATGCCGCGCCGGAATGGCCGGGACATGGCGTTGCCACCCTTGCGCGAGAAGAAACTGCCCCACAGCCCGCGCAGCGCCATCGGCACGACCGGCACCGGGGTGCGCCGGATGATCTGCTGCACGCCCTGCTTGAAGGGATTGAGCTCGCCGGTGGCCGTGATCTTGCCCTCCGGGAAGATGCAGACCAGGTCGCCGTCGGCCAGCGCGCGCGCGACCTCGTCGTAGGCGCGCTCCAGCATGACCGGGTCCTCGTGCGCCGGCGCGATCGGGATAGCCTTGGCCTGGCGGAAGAACCACGACATCAGCGGCACCTTGAAGATGCGGTGGTCCATCAGAAAACGCACCGGACGCGGGCTCGCGGCCATCAGCACCACCGCATCGGCAAAGCTGACGTGGTTGCACACCAGCACCGCCGCACCCTCGGTCGGAATGTGCTCGGCATTGACGCGCTTCAGGCGATACACCGTGTGCACCAGGATCCAGGCAATGAAGCGCAGCAGGAACTCCGGCACCAGCGAGTAAATGTAGATGGCGACCACCGCGTTGAGCAGCCCCACCACCAGGAACAGCTGCGCAATGCTGAAACCGGCCTGGGTCAGCACCACCGCCAGCAGCGAGGAGCCGATCATGAAAAAGCTGTTGAGGATGTTGTTGGCGGCAATGATGCGGGCCCGGTGCGTCGGCGCGCAGCGGCTCTGGATCAGCGCGTACAGCGGCACGCTGTAGAAGCCGCCGAACATCGCCAGCAGGAACAGGTCGATCAGCACGCGCCAGTGGCGCGGGTCGGCGGCAAAGCCGGCCAGCCCGGATAGTTCTGCATGATGCTCGCCGTTGCTGGCAAAGAACAGGTCGACCGCGAACACCGTCATGCCGATCGAGCCAAACGGCACCAGACCGATCTCCACCTGACGCCCGGACAGCCGCTCGCACAGCAGCGAGCCGGTGCCGATGCCGACCGAGAACACCGCCAGCAGCAGCGTCACCACATTCTGGTCGCCGCCCAGCACGTCCTTGGCAAAGCTGAAAAACGAGGTGAGGAACGTCGCGCCCAAAAACCAGAGCCAGGAAATCCCCAGCAGGCTCAGGAACACCGTGCGGTCGGTCCGCGCCAGCTTGAGGTTGCGCCAGGTTTCGGAGAACGGGTTCCAGTTGATGCGCAGGTCAGGCTGCGGCGCCGGCGAATCCGGCACGCGCGCGGACACCATGCGCCCGACCAGCGCCAGCAGCACGCAGGCGGCGCCGACATAGAGCGGCCCCACGATCTCCTCGCCATGGGTCAGGCCGGCCAGTTCGCCGCCAAGCAGGGTGCCAAGCAGGATGGCGACGAAGGTGCCCATCTCCACCAGCCCGTTGCCGCCCACCAGCTCGGTCTCGTCCAGGTGCTGCGGCAGGTAGGCGAACTTGACCGGGCCGAACAGCGTCGAGTGCAGCCCCATCAGGAAGGTACCCGTGTAGAGCAAGGGCGCGCTGTGTATGGCAAAGCCCGCCAGGCCCAGCAGCATGATGGCGATTTCCAGCGTCTTCACCAGCCGGATCAGGCGGGATTTCTCGATCTTGTCGGCGATCTGGCCGCTGGTGGCCGAGAACAGCACGAACGGCGCAATAAAGATGGCCGAGATCAGGAACGCCGCGCTCTTGGCGTCAACGCCGTCGAACAGGGCCGTATGGTAGGTGACAAGGGAGGTGAAGGCGACCTTGAACAGGTTGTCGTTCATGGCGCCCAGGAACTGGGTCCAGAAGAACGGCGCGAAGCGGCGCGTGCGGAGCAGACGGAACTGGTTTTGTTGGCTCATGTAGCGCTCATGTAGCGGTCGGCTCAAAAAGATGCCGCGTCGTTGCGCGGCATTTATCATTTATACGGATTACGGGCCGTGCCCCAGGAGGGTGCACATGCTGCCGGACCAGGGCAACCCGCAGCACCTCGATCGGCCAAGGCCGCCGCCCGCCGCTACCTGGCGCCTGCGCGCAACGAGCGGCTTACTCGGTCTTTTCTTCCGGCCAGTCGCGGATGTAGGCCTTGAGCATGCGGTTCTCGAAGCTCTGCTCTTCCACCACGGCCTTGGCCACGTCGTAAAACGAAATCACGCCCATCAGCGTCCGGTTATCCAGCACCGGCAGGTAACGGGTGTGGCGCTCCAGCATCATGCGGCGGACTTCATTGACGTCCGTCTCCATGGTGCAGGTCAGCGGCGCGTCGTCCATGACCTTGCGCAGGCTGGTGGTGCCGACGTTGCCGCCGTTGGCGGAGAGCGTCTTGATGATCTCGCGGAAGGTCAGCATGCCGACCAGGTCGCCGTATTCCATCACCACCAGCGAGCCGATATCGTGCTCGGCCATGATGTTGACCGCCAGCAGCAGTGACGTTTCCGGCTTCACCGTATAGAGCGTGTTGCCCTTGATCTGCAGGATGTCGCTGACTTTCATGATGGTCTCCGCTTGCTGAATCTGCTGTTTTGCTGTTTATTGCCTGCCGCTGCCGGCATGGCCTGATGCGCCGATCCTAGCCGAAACCAGCCGCCCAAGTAAAGCACGGGCCGCCGCCGGGGCCGCCAGGGCCATTTGCCGTGCTCCGCGGCGGCAGCGGATGCTACGATGCGATCCGGAGACAACTCTAGCCCTTGAAGCCATGTCCGGTACCCGTTTCGACACCCTGGCGCTGCATGCCGGCGCCGCCCCCGACCCCGCCACGGGGGCGCGGGCCACGCCCATCCACCTGACGACATCCTTCGTCTTCAAAGACAGCGAGCACGCCGCCTCGCTGTTCAACATGGAACGCGCGGGCCACGTCTACTCACGTATCTCCAACCCCACGGTCGCCGTCTTCGAAGAGCGCGTCGCCGCCCTGGAGAACGGCGCCGGCGCGATCGGCGTGGCTTCGGGCCAGGCCGCGCTGCATCTGGCGGTGGCTACGCTGATGGGTGCGGGCTCGCACATCGTGGCATCCAGCGCCCTGTACGGCGGCTCGCACAACCTGCTGCACTACACGTTGCGCCGCTTCGGCATCGAGACCACCTTCGTGCAGGCGCGCGACATCGACGCCTGGCGCGCCGCCATCCGGCCCGAGACCAAGCTGCTGTTCGGCGAGACCCTGGGCAACCCCGGGCTGGACGTGCTCGACATCCCGACCCTGGCGCAGCTCGGCCAGGACAACGGCATCCCGCTGCTGGTCGACTCCACCTTCACCACGCCCTACCTGCTCAAGCCCTTCGACCTGGGCGCCGGCCTGCTCTATCACTCGGCCACCAAGTTCCTGGGCGGCCACGGCACCACCATCGGCGGCGTGCTGGCGGAAGGCGGCACCTTCGACTTCGACGCCTCGGGGCGCTTCCCCGAGCTGTCCGAGCCCTACGCGGGCTTCCACAATATGGTGTTTACCGAGGAAAGCACGGTGGCCCCGTTCCTGCTGCGCGCGCGCCGCGAAGGCCTGCGCGACTTCGGCGCCTGCCTGAGCCCGATGGCCGCCTGGCAACTGCTGCAGGGCATCGAGACGCTGCCGCTGCGCATGGCCCGCCACGTGGAGAACGCGCGCCGGGTGGTGCAGTTCCTGGTGTCGCACCCGATGGTCGAGTCGGTGGCCTATCCGGAGCTGGAATCCCACCCTGACTATGAGCTCGCCAAGCGCCTGCTGCCGCGCGGCGCGGGCGCCGTGTTCAGCTTCAACCTCAAGGGCAACCGCGCCGCGGGCCAGCGTTTCATCGAAAACCTGGCGCTGTTCTCGCACCTGGCCAACGTGGGCGATGCCCGCTCGCTGGTGATCCACCCCGCCTCCACCACCCACTTCCGCATGGACGCCGCGGCGCTGCAGGCGGCCGGCATCAGCGAAGGCACCATCCGCCTGTCGGTCGGCCTGGAAGACCCGGACGACCTCATCGACGACCTCAAGCGCGGCCTCAAGGCCGCCGAGAAAGCCATGAGCGCCAAGGGAGGGCAAGCCTGATGGAACTGACGATCGCAGGCCGCAAGGCCTACGCCTACACCGGAGGCAAACCCTTCGACCCGGCCCTGCCCTGCGCCGTGTTCGTGCACGGCGCGCAGAACGACCATAGCGTCTGGGCCCTGCAGACGCGCTGGTTCGCCAACCATGGCTTCAGCGTGCTGGCGGTCGACCTGCCCGGCCACAACCGTAGCGAGGGCGCGCCCCTCAAGACGGTCGAGGCCATGGCCGACTGGGTGGTCGAGCTGGTGCGCGCGGCCGGGGTCAGCGCCCCCGCGCTGGTTTTCGGGCACAGCATGGGCTCGTTGATCGCGCTGGAAACCGCCGCCCGCCACCCGGACGCGGTGCGCGCCATCGCCCTGCTCGCCACGGCCTACCCGATGAAAGTCGCCGACGCCCTGCTCGACGCCTCGCTCAACCGCGTGGACCAGGCCATCGCCATGGTCAACGCCTGGTCGCACTCCAGCCTAGCCAACAAGCCTTCCTCGCCGGGACCGGGTTCGTGGATGCAAGGCGGCAGCCAGCGCCTGATGGAACGCGTGGCACAACGCAACCCCGAAGGCCACGTCTTCCACAACGACTTCTCCGCCTGCAACGCCTACGCCAACGGCGACGCCGCCGTGGCCGGCGTGCGTTGCCCCGCCCTGTTCATCAGCGGCAGCAAGGACATGATGACCTCGCCCAAAGCCGCGCAAGCACTCGCGGCCAAGATGGCCTCGGCCAGCACGGTCACGGTGCCCTGCGGGCACGCGCTGATGGGGGAAAGGCCGGACGAGGTACTCGACGCACTGGCGGCGTTTGCGCGCAAGGTGGTAGCGGCAGGTTGAACGCTGCAGCGCCGCGGGCGCCCGCCCTCTCCCCGGCCCCTCTCCCACAAGTGGGAGAGGGGAGCAAACCAGCGGCAAGATCAACCAACTGTGGTAGCCGTGTTTCCCGCCCGAAGGGGCGGGAAACACCCACGCGCGATGCGAAGCGAGCCGTGGAGGTGTGCCAAGGCCGTATGGGGCGCCTCGGGATTCGGCGAAAAGAGCGGAAAAGAGGGACCCATGTTTGAGTATCGCCTTAAGGCGATGCGAGTTTGGGTCCCGGCCGCTCTTTTCGTCGAATCCCGAGGGGGTGTCGCCCCATCCGGCGCGCTTTTTTGCCTACTTTTTTGGCAAGACAAAAAAGTAGGTCGCCTCCCCGAAGGGGAGGTGAAACTGCAGTTGCCTTTGACGTTAGGCAGTTGCAGTTGCAGTCACCACCACACCCCAAATAAACTAAAACCTCCCCCGAACCCCCCACAGGAACCCGCCATGCCCCAGGCCCACCCCCGTGAGTTCGAGAATTTCGCCGCCTTCTACCCGTTCTACCTGAACGAACACCGCAACCCCACCTGCCGCCGCCTGCATTTCGCCGGCTCCACAGTGGCATTGCTGTGCCTGCTCGCGCTGATCCTCAGCGGCAACTGGTGGTGGCTGGCAGCGGCCGCGGTATCAGGCTATGCCTTCGCCTGGGTCGGCCATTTCGCCTTCGAGAAGAACCGCCCCGCCACCTTCCGCCATCCGCTCTACAGCCTGATGGGCGACTGGGTCATGTACAGCGAGATCTGGCGCGGCAGGATTCCCTTCTAGCCCACGCGGCCATCAAACCTGGCCGTGCCAACCGGGTGGCACCACTTCAAGGGTGCGCCGTGCGGGATCGGCCGGGCGTTCCTGGGTTGCCGACCCTGCCTGCGCTTGCCCCTGCTGATCCTGTTGCTGGCGCCGGAACACCGCCTCCAGCGGCTGGTCCAGGCGTGGGTTGTCCAGCACCTGCTTGAGTGCATCGGCGCCTTGCAGCTGCTGCGCCAGGGCCGTGCGCGGCAGGCGCGGCAGGTTCAGCACCAGCCGGTCGTGCAGCGTGCGCAGCGTCACCTGCCCCGGGTCGCACAGCAGCGCCCAGTGCGCCTGGCCGCGATCCTGCGCCAGCCTGCCGACCAGATGCATGGCCTTGAGCTTGCCCAGCAGGTCCGCCAGGTAATCCGCCTCGACCCGCAGCTTTCGCCCCAGGTCCAGCTCGCCAGCGCTGCGCGGCACTTCGTCCCGCGCCCGGTAGAGCAGGTAGAGCACGCCAAGCGCGTCGAAGAACTCGCTGCCGGCAAAGGTGCGGCGGCGCCAGTAGCCCTGCCGGATCACCGGCAGGTTGGCGGCAATGGTGGCGCCCAGCAAGGTCACCAGCCAGCTCAGGTAGATCCACAGCAGGAAGATCGGCAGCGCGGCAAAGGTGCCGTAGACCGCGGTGTAGGTCGGGATATGGGTGACGAAGTAACCGAAGCCGCGTTTGGCCAGCTCGAAGGCCAGCGCCGCCACCAGGCCGGCGGCAATCGCATCGCGCCATTCCACGTTGGCGTTGGGCACGGCGGTGTAGAGAAAGGCAAAAGCCACCGCCGAGAGCAGCACCGGCGTCAGGCTCACCACCAGCCCCAGCCCGAACGGCATGGTGCCGACATAGCCGGCCGAGACCGAGATCAGGTAGGAGCTGATCGACAGGCTGGCGCCGATCAGCACGGGGCCCAGCGTCAGCACGGCCCAGAAGACCAGCACGCGCTGCGCCAGCGGGCGGCGCTGCTTGACCCGCCAGATCGCGTTGAGCGCGTCCTCCACCGTCAGCATGGTCAGGACCGAAGTCACCATCAGGCCGCCCAGGCCCACGGCGGTCAGGCCCTTGGCGTTCTTGGCGAACTGGCCGAGGTAGCTGGTAATGGAATTGCTGACGTTGCCCGGAATCAGGTTCTGGAACAGGAACGACTCGGTCTCGCTGCGAAACTCGCGGAACACCGGGAAGGCCGCCAGCAAGGCAAAGGCCACCGTCAGCACGGGCACCACCGCCAGCACCGTGGTGAATGTCAGGCTGGCCGCGACCTGCGGCAAGCGGCCTTCGCCGGCGCGGCGCAGCGCGTAGCGGGTGAGCGCGCGCAGTTTTTGCAGGTTCCATTCCCTGCGCAGGCGAACGATGCGGGCGGCAAACATGCTGGGGCAAACTCCTAACCGGATTCAGTGGCGGGGCCGCAACTATAATACGCGCATCGCCTTCGCGCGCCGCGCAAGGCACAAACCCGGCCTGCCTCCCGGGACCGCCCCATCCTGGCGCCCCCCGGTTACCCGTGGGGCGCCGCAGCCCTGTCCATGACCGAACTCTTAGTCCTCTACTACAGCCGCCACGGCAGCACCCGCAAGCTGGCCGAATGCATCGCCACCGGCGTCGACAGCGTACCCGGCGCGCAGGCGCGCCTGCGCACAGTGCCGCCCGTCTCGACCGTGAGCGAAGCCACCGCCCCGGATATCCCCGCTGATGGCCCGCCGTACGCGGAACTGCGCGACCTGGAGGAATGCGCCGGCCTGGCCCTGGGCAGCCCCACGCGTTTTGGCAACATGGCCGCGCCGATGAAGTACTTCCTCGATGGCACCGTGGCCCAGTGGCTGTCGGGCGCCCTCACCGGCAAGCCTGCCTGCGTGTTCACCGCCACCGGCAGCCTCCACGGGGGCCAGGAAACCACCTTGCTGTCGATGATGCTGCCCCTGCTCCATCACGGCATGCTGGTCATGGGCCTGCCCTATTCGGAAAGCGCGCTGATGACCACCACCGGCGGCGGCACGCCCTACGGCCCGAGCCACCACGCGCGCGTGGACAACAGCGCGCCGGTGTCCGAGGATGAAGCCGCGCTCGCGCGCGCCATGGGCAAGCGCCTGGCCGAGACTGCGCTGCGGCTGGCCGGCGGGAGCCGCGCATGAGCGCCGCCCCGAACCCCGCGGCATCGTCCGCCGCCAACGCCAGCGACGGCGCGCTGCACAATGCCGCCCTGTGGCGCCTGAGCGCGGGCAGCCTGATCGCGCTGATCGTGCTGTGCATCGCCTGGGAATGGTTCCTGGCGCCGCTGCGCCCTGGCGGCTCCTGGCTGATCCTCAAGTTCCTGCCGCTGCTGCTGCCGCTGCGCGGCGTGCTGACCCGCAACCGCTACACCATGCAGTGGTCTTCGATGCTGATCCTGCTGTTCTTCACCGAAGGCATCGTGCGCGCCACCAGCGACCGCGCGCCATCTTCCACGCTGGCGTGGATCGAGGTCGCGCTGACGCTTGTGTTCTTCTTCGGCACCATCCTCTACCTGCGCCCTTACAAGCGCCGCGCCAAGGCCCTGCAGCCGCCCAAGCCCGGCAAATGACCACGCCGGCGAGCTCGCCGTCAGCCCGCACCGATCCATCCCAGCGCGGCCGCCGCCACGGCGGCCGCCCTCCCGGACCCACCGCCATGAACGCCTCGCACCTCGACTCCTTCCTTGCCCTTTGCCGCGCCGCGCTCGGCGAGCAGCACGTGCTGACCGACGCCGCCGATAAGGCCCCCTACCTGACCGACTGGCGCAAGCGCTACACGGGCGAGGCAGTGGCGGTATTGCGGCCGGGCTCGGCGGAGGAAGTCGCCGCCGCCGTGCACGCCTGCCACGCGCACAAGCTGGCCGTGGTGCCGCAAGGCGGCAATACGGGGCTATGCGGCGGCGCCACGCCGCAGGCGGAACCCGCGTCGGTGGTGATCTCGCTGCAGCGCCTGAACCGGGTGCGGCAGGTGGACCCGCTCAACAACACCATCACCGTGGAAGCCGGCGTGATCCTGCAGCAGTTGCAAGACACCGCGCGCGAGCACGGCCGGCTGTTCCCGCTGAGCCTGGCCGCGGAAGGCAGCTGCACCATCGGCGGCAACCTCTCCACCAACGCGGGCGGCACGGCCGTGCTGCGCTATGGCAATACGCGCGAGCTCTGCCTGGGGCTGGAAGTGGTAACGCCTGCCGGCGAGATCTGGGACGGCCTGCGCGGCCTGCGCAAGGACAACACCGGCTACGACCTGCGCGACCTTTTTATCGGCGCGGAAGGCACGCTCGGCATCATCACCGCCGCCGTGATGAAACTCTACCCGCTGCCACGCGCCCGCGTCACCGCGCTGGCCGCCGTGGCCAGCCCGCGCGCGGCGCTGGCCTTGCTCGCTATCGCACAGCAGCGCGCCGGCGCCATGCTCACCGGCTTCGAGCTGATGTCGGAGCGGTGCCTGTCGCTGGTCACGACCCACTACCCGCAACTGCGTTATCCGTTCGACCGGCCGCATCCGCAAGTCGTGCTGCTGGAACTCTCCGACAACGAAAGCGAAGACCATGCGCGCGCCATCTTCGAAGCGCTGATGGAAACCGCCTTCGAAGCCGGCGTGGTGCAAGACGCGGTAGTCGCCGAGTCCGTGCAGCAGTCGCGCGACTTCTGGAACCTGCGCGAGCATATCCCGCTCGCCCAGGTCGACGAAGGCAAGAACATCAAGCACGACATCGCCCTGCCCATCTCGCGCATCGCGGACTTCATCGACACCACCGACGCCCTGATCCAGCAAGCCTTTCCCGGCGCGCGCATGGTCACCTTCGGCCATCTCGGCGACGGCAACCTGCATTACAACGTTTCGCCCCCGGTGGGCGAGAGCCATGATGCATTCCTCGGCAATTCGGCAGCCATCAACCTGATCGTGCATGACAGTGTGCACGCGCATCGGGGATCGATATCGGCGGAACACGGCCTCGGCCAACTCAAGCGTGAAGAGAACCGGCGCTACAAGAGCGAAGTGGAACTGGCGATGATGCGGGCGATCAAGCAGGCGCTGGATCCGCAGGGGCGGATGAATCCGGGCAAGGTGGTCTAGGCGAATGCGGCGGCGGGCAGGCGCTCAGGCGCCCTTCAACTCCGCCACGTGCTGGTCCTTCAGCTTGACGTAGTTGGCCGCCGTATAGCGGAAGAAACCGCGCTCCTTCTCCGTCAGCGGCCTCGCCTGCTTCACCGGGCTGCCAACATAGAGATGCCCGCTCTCTAGCACCTTGCCCGGCGGCACCAGGCTGCCGGCGCCGAGGATCACTTCGTCCTCGATCACCGCGCCGTCCATCACGATGGTGCCCATGCCGATCAGGATGCGGCTGCCCACCGTGCAGCCATGCAACAGCGCCTTGTGGCCAATCGTCACGTCGTCGCCGATGGTGAGCGGGAAGCCCTCGGGGTTGAACGGCCCGGCATGCGTGATGTGCAGCACGCTGCCGTCCTGCACGCTGGTGCGCGCGCCGATGCGGATGCGATGCATGTCGCCTCGGATGGTCACCAGCGGCCAGATGGAACTGTCCGCGCCGATCTCTACGTCGCCGATCACGACGGCGCTGGGGTCGACGAACGCGCGGTCGCCGAGTTGGGGGCCTTGCCCTGGAAGCTGCGAATGGTCACGATGTAAGCCTGAAAACCTGAAAGCCGCCAATCAAACGCATGCGCCGCCGCGCCGGGGTGGCGCCGGGTCAGGCGTGAACATGCGCTGGCACGCGCATTCTAATCCGATCTTCGCTCTCAGCCGTGCCCCACGCGGTCCTTGATGAAGCCCGCCACCCGCTCCAGCACCTGGCTCAGGTCCGGCTGGCGCCGTCGTCGATGTTCATCGCGTTGCCGCGCGATTTCATCTAGTGGCAATCGATGTGCCACTCCGCGCTGGAACGCGCATGCCGCACGCTCGCACGATTCGACGCCACAAAAAACAAAACCCCGGAAGACCGCAATCTTCCGGGGTTCCGCCGCCAATACGATGTGTAGTGGCGGAGACGGAGGGATTCGAACCCTCGATCCAGGTTTTGGCCCGGATGCTCCCTTAGCAGGGGAGTGCCTTCGACCTCTCGGCCACGTCTCCCAAATCTGCCGTTGTGTGAGGGAGGCCACACAACGAAGCGCGTATTCTATCGGGCCAATTTCAATTGGTCAACGGTGATTCGATGACTAATTTAAAAAACTTGCTCGGCCCGTCAGAAGCGCAGGCCGCACGCGGCCTTCGCATGGATCACGCCTGATCCAGCTCGAACACTTTATGCAGCGCGCGCACGGCGAGCTCCATGTACTTCTCGTCGATCAGCACCGAGATCTTGATTTCCGAGGTGGAGATCATCTGGATGTTGATGCCTTCTTCGGACAGCGTGCGGAACATCTTGCTGGCGATGCCGACGTGCGAGCGCATGCCCACGCCGACTACCGAGACCTTCGACACCTTCGGGTCGCCCGATACGCTGGCAGCGCCGATATGGGCCTTCACGCCATCGTTGAGGATGGCGAGCGCGCGCTGGTATTCGCCGCGCGGCACGGTGAAGGTGAAGTCGGTCTTGCCGTCGACGGACTGGTTCTGGATGATCATGTCGACGTCGATGTTGGCGTCGGCAACCGGGCCCAGGATCTGGTACGCGATGCCGGGCTTGTCGGGCACGCCCAGGACGGTGATCTTCGCCTCGTCACGGGCAAAGGCGATGCCGGAGATGACGGCTGCTTCCATTTCAGAATTTTCCTCAAAAGTGATCAGCGTGCCCGAGTGCATTTCTTGCTCGAGGGGCATCAGGGGGTCGGTGAGCGACGACAGCACGCGGGTCTTCACGCGGTACTTGCCGGCGAATTCCACTGAACGGATCTGCAGCACCTTGGAGCCCAGGCTGGCCATTTCCAGCATCTCCTCGAAGGTGATCTGGTCCAGGCGGCGAGCGTCTTCGACCACGCGCGGATCGGTGGTGTAGACCCCGTCCACGTCGGTGTAGATCAGGCATTCCTCAGCCTCGATGGCGGCGGCGATCGCCACGGCCGAGGTGTCGGAGCCACCACGGCCCAGCGTGGTGATGTTGCCGTTGTCGTCGATGCCCTGGAAGCCCGTGACCACCACCACGCGCCCGGCGTCGAGATCGGCCAGGATGCGCTCGTCATCGATGGACTCGATGCGGGCCTTGGTGTGGGACGAGTCGGTCTTCACCGGCACTTGCCAGCCGGTGTAGCTGATCGCGTCGACGCCCTCGCCTTGCAGCGCAATCGCGAGCAAGGCGGAGCTGGCTTGCTCGCCGGTGGCGGCCAGCATATCCAGCTCACGCGGGCTCGGCTGCGCCGAAATTTCCTTGGCAAGGCCAAGCAGGCGATTGGTCTCGCCTGACATGGCCGAAGGCACCACGACTACGCGGTGACCTGCACGATGCCATTTGGCAACGCGCTTGGCGACATTCTTGATGCGTTCCGGAGAACCCATCGAAGTGCCACCGTATTTGTGAACGATGAGAGCCATCTGTTTGTCGACACCAGCGATTGTGCAAAACCCCTGAAAATACACGAAGGGGCGACCCAAGGCAAGGCGTGAGGGCATCGGACGACGGCCGCGGCAAGTGGAGCGCAAGGGTTGCTGCGGCCAGAAAGCGGCCTGAAAACGGCCCGAAAGCGGCTTACCGGCGCTCAATCGATCGGCGCGATGTGGCCCGGCCCATCCACCCACTCGACCCATTCGACACGCCAGCGTGGCGCGGCCGGCGCATCCGGCCAGCGCCGGTGCATGCCCAGGCCAGCCGCGAACACAAGCTGGTCGCCAGACCACAGCAGCGGCAGCCGCGCGCGGCGCGCCATCGGCACACCAGCCTCCTGGTAGGCCTGCTTGAGCGCGCGCGCTGGCCCGCCCGGGCGCAGCACGATGCGCTCGCCGCCTTGCCGCGCAGCAAGGCGCATGGGGCGGCGCAGCGCCGCTTCCGGCAGGCCGAAGGTATCGTCGCGCGTGAAGCGCAGCTCGCCATGCCACGCGGGCACAGGCAGGCTTGCTTCTCCCTGCCAATGCAGCGCCAGGTCTTCCGACACGATGGCCGGCCCGGCGCAGCGTGCCAGCACGCGCCCCTGGAAGCGATGCAAGACCAGGGCCTCGTGATGGATGGCGGGCTCGCCGCCTTCGTGCTCGATCAGTTGCGCGCGCATGGCGGACAGCCGCGCGGTGGATGGGGCCTGCGTGCCGAGCTCGCGCAGCCACAGGCGCAGCACGGCATCGGCCTGGGCCGGCGCCAGCGCGCGCAGCCCGGCGAGATCTAGCTCGGCCAGCGTGCTGGCATCGCGCGGCGTGCGCACCAACCCCGACATCCACTGCGTGGCGAGCGCGTCGAGCAATTCGCCGGCCTGCGCCAGGTGCGCTGCAGCCTGCGCCACGTTGGCACGCAATGCAGGAAACGCGGCAGCCAGCGCCGGCATCTGCTGCCTCAGCGCGTTGCGGGCGAAACGGGCATCGTCATTGGAAGGATCGTCGATCCAGGGGAGCGCGTGGATGGCGCAGTACGCATCGATGTCGTCGCGGCCGACCTCAAGCCAGGGACGCAGCAATACGATCTGCTGCCTCTCCCCAAGCCGGCGCAGGCGCGGCATGCCGCCAAGCCCGGCCAGCCCGCTGCCGCGGAACAGGCGCAACAGCACGGTCTCGACCTGGTCGTCCAGGTGATGCGCGAACAGCAGCAGTTGCGCCCCGGCCTCATCGCACATGGCCTCGAGCGCAGCGTAGCGCGCGCGGCGCGCCGCTGCCTCCAGCCCTTCGCCCTGCCCCTGGGTCACGGTGACGCGGCGGCTGAAAAACGGCAGTTGCCAGTCGCTGCACAGCGAGGCGCAGAAAGCGTCCCACTGGTCCGCCTCGGCCTGCAGGCCATGATGCACATGCAGCGCAACCACGCGCAGCGGCAGCGATGACGCCACCACGGCCGCACGCAACGCGTGCAGCAGCGCGACCGAATCGCGTCCGCCGGAAAGGGCCACCGCCACCGTGCCTGCCCGCGCGCCGTCGCCAGAAACAACAAAGGCCGCACCGGCCTGAAGCGCCTGTGCGACCTTGTCGGTCAGGCCGGCGGACGGGTCAGCCCGGTGCGCCGGTTTCCTTGAACTTGCCATAGGCCAGCAGGCGCTCATGACGGCGTGCCTGCAGCTCCTTCACGCTCATGCCCTGGAACTGGCGCAGCGAATCCGCCAGCGAGCGCTTGAGCATGGCAGCCATGCCCTTGACGTCGCGGTGCGCGCCGCCCAGCGGCTCGCTCACGATCTTGTCGATCAGGCTGAGCGCCTTGAGGCGGTGCGCGGTCAGGCCGAGGGCTTCGGCAGCTTCCGGCGCCTTCTCGGCGGTCTTCCACAGGATCGACGCGCAGCCTTCCGGCGAGATCACGGCGTAGGTAGCGAACTGCAGCATCTGCACCACGTCGCCCACGGCAATCGCCAGTGCGCCGCCCGAGCCGCCTTCACCGATGATGGTGGCGATCAGGGGCACCTTGAGGCCTGCCATGACATAGAGATTGTGGCCGATGGCTTCGGACTGGCCGCGCTCTTCGGCGTCGATGCCGGGGAATGCCCCCGGGGTGTCGACGAAGGTGAAGATCGGCAGGCCGAACTTGTCGGCGAGTTCCATCAGGCGCTTGGCCTTGCGATAGCCCTCGGGCTTGGACATGCCGAAGTTGCGCAGCGCGCGCTCCTTGGTGTCGCGGCCCTTCTGGTGGCCCATCACCATGCACGCCTGCCCGTTGAAGCGAGCCAGGCCGCCCACGATCGACAGATCGTCGGCAAAGGCGCGGTCGCCGTGCAGTTCGTGGAAATCGGTGAAGATCTCGCGCACATAGTCCAGCGTGTAAGGACGCTGCGGGTGCCGGGCGATCTGTGCCACCTGCCATGGGGTCAGGTTGGCGTAGATGTCCTTGGTAAGCTGCTGGCTCTTGCCGGCCAGCCGCGAAATCTCTTCGGAGATATCGACAGCCGAATCGTCCTGCACAAATCGCAGTTCTTCGATCTTTGCCTCGAGTTCGGCAATAGGCTGCTCAAAATCTAGGAAGGTGGTTTTCATGAGACTCGCGTACCTGTCTGTGAAGGAGCGCATTCTACCGGAATTCGCCCACTAAACCGCAAGTCTGCGGATGCAGTCTCGCGCACTTCCGTGCAAATTTTGCTGCCTTCCAGCCTAATACGTCACAGGCAGGGGATCAAGACTACGCCACATATACCAGGTAGCGACGGTGCGCCACGGCTCCCAGTTGGCCGCAACCTCGCGCGCCTCGCTGCGCGTGACGGGCTCGCCGCTGAAATAATTCGCCGAGATGGCGTTGATCAGGCCAACGTCATCGAGTGGCAGCACATTGGGCCGCATCAAGTTGAACATCAGGAACATTTCGGCGGTCCAGCGGCCTATGCCGCGGATCTGCGTCAGCTCCGCGATGACGGCTTCGTCATCCATCTCGGTCCAGCTATTCACATGCACGCGCCCTGCCTTGAAATGCTCGGCAAGGTCGACGATGTATTCTGCCTTGCGGCGCGACAGGCCGCAGGCGGCCAGGTTGTCGTGACCCGCCTTGAGCATCTGCGCCGGCGTGAGCTTGGGACAGACCACCACCAGCCGCTCCCACACCGTCTGCGCGGCCTTCACCGAGATCTGCTGGCCCACCACGGACCGGGCCAGCGTGATGAACGGGTCGCCACGCGAGATCAGGTGCGCGGGGCCGTAGGTGGGGATCATCTTGCGCAGGATGCGGTCGCGCTTCATCAGGTCGGCGCAGGCCTCATCCCAGTAGGCCGGGCGCACGGCATCCACCACCGTTTCAACCGGCAGCGGCAGCGCCTCGGCTTCAGGCAGCACAGGCGCCCTGGCCGCGCGCGCGCCGGTCTTGAGCGCGGGCTTGCCGTCCGCCTTTAGCACCGGGCCAAGTGACTTGCCAGCTTCCTTGGCGGCCGCCTTCACTAGCTTGGCTGGCTTGGCGGGCTTGGCCACCTTCGCCGCCGTGCTCGCCTTAAGCAGTTTCGCGGGCGCCAGCGGCTTGGCCGCGGACTTGGCCTTGGTGGTCGCAGCAGTCTTGGACGGCGCCGTGGGCGTCGCCGTCTTGCGCACGGCAGCGTTCAAGCGCGCCTCCACTCGGTAGCACCGCCGGGCTTGTCTTCGAGAACCACGCCGCCCGCGAGCAACTCGGCTCGGATGCGGTCGGCTTCGGCAAAATTGCGATCGGCCTTGGCCTGCTTGCGCGCCGCGATCAGCCCTTCGATCTGCTCCGGCTCGAGGCCATCGGCCGGCTTGCCGCCTTGCAGGAACGCATGGGCATCGCGCCCCAGCAGGCCCAGCGTGGCGGCCAGCCCCTTGAGCTGGCGCGCCATCACGGAAGAGCCGGTGCGATTGACTTCGCCGGCCAGGTCGAACAGCACGGCCATGGCGATCGGCGTATTGAAATCGTCGCCCATTGCATCGACAAAGCGCCGCGCATGCGCCTCTTCCCAGTCCAGCGGCAGGGCATCGGGCTGCACGTCCTTGAGCGCCGTGTACAGGCGCGTCAGCGAGTGACGGGCGTCTTCCAGGTGGACATTGCTGTAGTGCAGCGGGCTGCGGTAGTGCGCGCGCAGGATGAAGAAGCGCACCACCTCGGCGTCGTACTCCTTGAGCACGTCGCGGATGGTAAAGAAGTTGCCAAGCGACTTCGACATCTTCTCGTCATTGATGCGCACGAAGCCGTTGTGCATCCACAGGTTGACGAACGTCTTGCCGCTGGCACCCTCGGACTGCGCGATCTCGTTCTCGTGGTGCGGGAACTGCAGGTCGGCGCCGCCGCCGTGGATGTCGAAATGCTCGCCCAGCAAGGCGCAGCTCATCGCCGAGCACTCGATATGCCAGCCAGGGCGGCCCGAGCCCCACTTGGAGTCCCACTTGCTTTCGGCGGGCTCGCTTTCCTTGGCGGACTTCCACAGCACGAAGTCGAGCGGATCGTGCTTGGCTTCGTTGGTGGCCACGCGCTCGCCGGCGCGCAGGTCCTCCAGCGACTTGCCCGACAGGCGGCCGTAGTTGGGGAACTTGCGCACGGCGTAGTTCACGTCGCCGTCGCTGGCATGGTAGGCCAGGCCGCGGGCTTCGAGCTTGCTGATGATGTCGAGCATCTGCGGCACGTAGTCGGTGGCGCGGGGCTCATGGTCCGGGCGCTGGATGCCGAGCGCGTCCGCATCTTCGTGCATGTAGCGGATGAAGCGGTCGGTCAGCGCGCCGATGGTCTCGCCATTCTCCGCGGCGCGGCGAATGATCTTGTCATCGATGTCGGTGATGTTCTGGACATATGTCACGTCGTAGCCGGCGGTGCGCAGCCAGCGCTGCACCATGTCGAATACCACCATCACGCGCGCATGGCCGACGTGACAATAGTCGTACACCGTCATGCCGCAGACATACATGCGTACACGGCCGGGTTCGATTGGCACGAAAGACTGCTTTTCACGCGCGAGCGTGTTGTAGATATTCAGAGGATGCATGAAACGAGGTGAATGGATGAGGGATTGCGCCATTGTCGCGCCATTCGCGAGACCGGCTACCTGGCGCCTGCCTAAAGCCTGGCGCGACCCATATCTTACCGGAAGCGCCCGGGCGCGGTGGGCCGTTGCCCCGCCTTGCGCCGCAGCACCGCAAGCCCGCGCGGCGAGGCCATCGCGCCGATACCCGGGCCGGCATGCCCGCGCTTTGCTAGAATGCCGCGGAGTATAACGGACCGCCCATACATGAGCCTGTTCCTGCCCACCATGGCAACCGCTTCATCCCAGCCCGCGCGCCAACGCCTTGCGGCCGCCTCCTTCGCCTTGGCGGCGATCCTGGCAGGCCTCGTTGCCGTCGCGGCGCCCGCGCGCGCGCAGAACGGTCCGCTATCGCTCGCGGTGCCGGGCAGCGCGCCCGGCGGCGTGCGCTCGGCCGACCCCGGCATGGCGGGCGCCGAAAAGGCGGCAGCGCAGAAGCAGTATGGCGAGGCCATCGACCGTTTCGACCGCGTGCTGGCCACCAACCCGCGCAATGCCCAGGCGCGCTTCGAGCGTGCATGGGCCCTGGCCCAGGCCGGGCGCGAGGACGAGGCCATCGCGGCGCTGCAATCCATGGCCCAGGACTTCCCGGAGTTGCCCGAACCGCACAACAACCTGGCGTTGCTGTATGCCAAGCGCGGGGACTTGAAGCGCGCCGAAGCGGAATTGCTGCTCGCGATCGATGTCAAGCCCGATTTCGCCGTGGGCTATGCCAACCTTGGCGATGTCTACCGCCGCATGGCCGAGAATGCGTACCGCAACGCCCTGCGCCGCAATCCCAAGGATGCGGGCGCCGCTGCCGGCCTCAAGCAATTGCAGCCTGTCGCGGCCACCCAGCCGCCGGCCGTCGGTACCCGCAAGCCAGGCGCGGCCGCCAGCGAGCCGGCCGCCGCGCCCAAACCTTAATTACCTTGCCCAACGGGCGGGGCCGCGACCCTGCCCGGCCCTATCGTTTCCCCGATCCACGGAGTCAAGCATGATCTTTTCGCGTCGCCTCGTCCTTGCCGGCATCGCCGCCGCCTTGGCGCTCTCGCCGCTGGCCGCGCAGGCACAGCAGACAAAAACCGAGCGGGTGCAGTTCGTCACCAGCGCCGGCAAGTTCACGCTCGAGGTCTATCCGGACGCCGCGCCCAAGACCGTCGCGAACTTCATGGAGTACGTGAAGAGCGGCTTCTATAGCGGTACCATCTTCCACCGCGTCATCAACGGCTTCATGGTGCAAGGCGGCGGCTTCGACCGGGACATGAAGCAAAAGCCCACGCGCGCGCCGATCCCGCTGGAAGCCCAGAACGGGCTGAAGAACAAGGCCGGCACGGTGGCCATGGCGCGCACCAGCGATCCGAACTCCGCCACCGCCCAGTTCTTCATCAATGTGGTGGATAATTCGAGTCTCGACTATCCGCAGCCGGACGGTAATGGTTACGCCGTGTTCGGCAAGGTGGTGGAAGGCATGGATACCGTCGACAAGATGAAGAACGCGCCCACCACCTCGTATGGCCCGATGCGCAATGTGCCGGCCACGCCGATCGTGATCGAGTCGGCTACCGTCGTCAAATAACCGCCGAACAAACACCGAACAAAGGAAATCCAATGTCCAAGGTAGAGCTCCACACCAACCAGGGTGTCATCACCATCGAACTCGACGCTGAAAAGGCACCGAAGTCGGTTGAAAACTTCCTGTCGTATGTGCGCAAGGGTCACTACGACAACACCATTTTTCACCGTGTGATCAAGAACTTCATGATCCAGGGCGGCGGTTTCGAACCCGGCATGAAGCAAAAGGGCACCGATGCCCCGATCGAGAACGAAGCCGGCAACGGCCTGAAGAACGATCGCTACACGGTTGCCATGGCGCGTACCAACGCACCGCACTCGGCCACCGCGCAGTTCTTCATCAATGCGGTCGACAATGACTTCCTGAACTTCACCTCGCCGACCCCGCAAGGCTTCGGCTATGCCGTGTTCGGCAAGGTTGTCGACGGTACCGACGTGGTCGAGAAGATCAAGGGCGTGCGTACCGGCAGCGCTGGCTTCCACCAGGACGTGCCGCTCGAAGACGTGGTCATCGAAAAGGCCGTGGTGGTCGAATAAGCCACTGGCCATCCCGGGACACGTTTCACCGAGCCCCGCGGGGTCGCACCATGACGTCAGGCCAGCTTCTCTTTCCAACCGCATGACTGTGACCCCATCCACCCCGGCCGCCGGCGCCCTCGCGGTGCCAGCGCCGGCGTGGTTCATTTCCGACCTGCATCTCACCCCCGGCATGCCGCGCACGCTGGCGTCCTTCGAGCACGTGCTCGAACGCGCGGCGCAAGAGGCGCGCGCCCTGTTCATCCTGGGTGATTTTTTCGAATTCTGGGTTGGCGACGAAGAAACCGACAGCCCCTTCGCGGCGCAGGTGGCCGCCAGCCTGCGCCGGCTTGCCGAGCGCGGCGCCAAGGTCTACCTGATGCACGGCAACCGCGACTTCCTGCTGGGGCAGCGCTTTGCGCGCGCCGCAGGCGCCACCTTGCTGCCCGACCCCACCGTGATCGATTGCGCCGGCCAGCGCGTGGTGCTCAGCCATGGCGACATGCTGTGCACCGACGATGCGCGCTACATGCGGTTTCGCCACTGGACCCGCAAACGCTGGGTGCAGCGTGCCTTCCTGTCGCTGCCCTTGACGCTGAGGCTGCGCGTGGCGCGCCGCCTGCGCGCGGACAGCGAGGCCGGCCGCACACAGGCCCGCCGCGATGCCCCGCCCGATTACGGCGACACCACGCCGCAGGCCGTGGCCGCGCTACTGCGCGCAAGCCAGGCCCCGGCCCTGGTGCATGGCCACACCCACCGCCCCGCCCGGCATGAAAGCCCGGAAGGCGTGCGCTGGGTGCTGACCGACTGGGACCTCGACGGCAAGCGGCCGCGCGCCGCCGTGCTGCAACTCGACGCGGGTGGATTCAGCGTGCTGCCGCAAGTGGGCTGACGCCGAATCCCCCTTCCCTGCTGCATCCGTCTGCTTCGTCAAATCACTTCTTGACATCCTCCCCTCCCTCGGCCTGCGGCCGCCGCCTTTCGGCGGAAAGGGAGGGATTCTACGGCGCTACGCAGATATTTTGCGTAGCCGCTTCGGTGGGTTCCTGCTTCATAGAGCGGCCTGACTGCGCCGGCTCTCCACAGGCTGCAACGCGGTGTCCCCGCGCCAAAACGGTAATCGCGCCGACCAGGTCGGCATGCTCCTCGAACCCGCACGCCACACAGGCGAACCGAGCTTGGGTCTGCCGGCTCTCGGCAGAGACATGACTGCAACGCGGACAAGTCTGGCTGGTGTGCTGCGGCGGCACTGCAATAAGCCAGCCGCCATTCCACGCCAGCTTGTACTCGAGCTGGCGACGGAACTCGAACCAGCCTTGGTCGAGGATGGCTTTGTTCAGGCCAGACTTGGCCCGAACGTTCTTACCCGGCGCCGCGGTGCTTCCCGCCGCAGACCTGGACATATTTCCCACCTGCAAGTCCTCGATGCACACCATCGCGTGGTTTTGGCTGATCGTGGTCGTGGCTTTGTGCAGGTAGTCCCGGCGGGCATTGCTGATGCGGGTGTGAATTCGCTGGACACGGGCTTTCGCCTTCTTCCAATTGCTGCTGAACTTTGTCTTGCGGCGCATTGCGCGCTGGTAGCGGCGCAGACGGGCCTCGTGCTTCTTGAAGCTGTTGAGCGGCGCGAGGTAGGTGCCATTGCTGAGCGTAGCGAAACGGGTAATGCCCATGTCAATCCCGATAGCACTGGTGGCCTGCGGCACCGGCTGCTCCACTTCCCGCTCGGTCTGGACCGAAACGAACCACTTGCCACCCGACCGGCATACCGTGGCGTTCTTGACCTTGCCCAACACATCCCGGCAATTGCGATAGCGCAGCCAGCCCAATTTCGGCAGGAAGATTCGTCCGTTAGTCTGGTCGAGCTTGATCTGCTTCGAGTCGGGGTAGCGGAAGCTGTCGCGCTGCCCTTTCTTCTTGAAACACGGATAGGCGGCGCGTTTGCCGAAGAAGTTCTTGTAGGCTCGCTCCAAAGCCTTGAGCGCATGTTGCAGCGGGTGAACCGGGGAATCCTTGAGCCAAGGTGTCTCCGTTCCATTACGCCACTCGGTCAGGCGCTTCGCCATTGCGACGTACCCGATGAACTTGCCGCCCGCTTCGTAGTTCTCTTTCTGCAACGCCAGCGCCTTGTTGAATACGAACCGGCACGACCCCGCGAAGCGGCGCATGTCGCGCTGCTGTTCGCCGGTCGGCATGAGTTCGTATTTGAAAGCCTGGAGTCGTTGCATCGGGCCATTTTAGACTTGACCCATGGGAAAGAACCAGAACATTCGGCACGGCAAGCATTGCGTTTTCCTGATGCACGTGCATTTGGTCTTCGTGACCAAATATCGGCGCAATGTGTTCACCAAGGAGATACTCGGCGACAAGCGCGGCATCTTTGCCAGCGTCTGCTTGGATTTCGAATCCGAACTGGTGGAGTTCGACGGCGAGGACGACCATGTTCACTTGCTGGTGAACTATCCGCCCTAGGTCTCAGTGTCATTCTTGGTGAACAGCCTGAAAGGCGTGTCCAGCCGCACGATTCGAGAAAAGGGATACCCCAGCATCCGCAAGAAACTATGGGGCGGCGCTCTCTGGTCGCCGTCCTACTTCGCTGGAAGCTGTGGCGGTGCGCCTATCGAGATTGTGCGGCAATACATCGAACAGCAGAAAATGCCGCACTAAGCTCAGCATTGGACGCCTACGGCGTCCGCGCTATCCTTCCTCGACCTGAAAGGCCGAGGTTTGACGCGCATCCCGATCAACTCACTTCATCAACTTGCGCAGCTCGCTCGCATCGAAGCGGTCGTTCGGCGTGTTCTCGAGATGCTCGCCCAGGCGATCCAGCGCGGCCATCACGGTCTCCAGTCGCTCGTGCTGCTGCGCCGCGTTGTCGATCAGGCTCTTGAGCGCGAGCGAGACTGGGTCGTCCGCGTTTGGCGTGATGCCATAGGCGGAGAACTCCTGCTTGGCGCCCTGCTGCCCGCTGGGCGCGTCCGGCAAGATGATGCGCGCCGGAATGCCGACCGCGGTGGCGCCCGGCGGCACCGGCTTGAGCACCACGGCATTGGAGCCGATGCGCGCGCCGTCACCGATGGTGTAGCCACCGAGCACCTTGGCCCCAGCGCTCACCACCACATTCGCACCCAGCGTGGGATGGCGCTTCACACCCTTGTAGAGCGAGGTCCCGCCCAGGGTCACGCCCTGGTAGATGGTGCAGTCGTCGCCGATCTCCGCGGTCTCGCCCACCACCACGCCCATGCCGTGATCGATGAACACGCGCCGCCCCACCTTGGCGCCGGGGTGGATCTCGATGCCGGTGAAAAAACGGGCCCAGTGCGAAATCCAGCGGCCCAGCCAGTGAAACCCTCCATTCCAGCAGGCATGCGCGAAGCGATGGAACATCACGGCGTGAAAGCCGGGATAGCAGGTCAGTACCTCCAGACGGCTGCGTGCGGCGGGGTCGCGCCGCATGATGGCGTCGATATCTTCCTTCAGGCGAGTGAACATCTTGGTCGTGTCGTGTTGCCACGCGGTGCGCCGCGCGCCCTGGGTCACCAGGGCTGGCGCGCGATCGCCAGCATGGTCATTGGCCGGTGAAAACGGGATCAGGGAGTGTAAGAGATTTGCTACCCTGCTGCCGCCATGGACATTGACTGCAATGACGCCGACTGGTCCGCGGGACATGTGGAACATCCGGGACAGGCGGCGCCTGCGATCAACATCGCTCGGGCACGTGAACCAGGCCGGTCATCAGGCGGCGGGCGCTGGTGGGGCGCGAAGGCAATGGCGCACCGGCCGGCGCGAGGTAGTCGAGCACGATCCCGGCCGCCGCAAACGGCAGGCCGTCCTCGGCAAGATCGCCATCCTCGAGCGGATGGCCATTGCGGCAAGGCACGCGGGCAACGCAGGCCTGGCCCACGTTCTGCTGCCAGATGCGCACGGGGGTGACGCTGTCGCGCGCGGGCACGAAACCGCGCCAGATCGCGAACGGGCCCGCCGCCGCCAGCAGGTCGCCGCTATTGCCGGCCCAGTCGATGCGCGGCTCGCCGATGGCCACCGCGCCGAACAGGCAGTCCACATCGCAATCGGGACGCTGCGAGGAACGCACCAGCACGACCTGGCTGGTGCTGGCAGTGGCGCCGCCCATGCCATCGCTGTGCCGGCCATGCGGATCGGGCGAGCCGATCACGCGCAGCAGCACGCCGTCGCGGTCGCCCGGATCGGTGGGCAAGTCGTCAGCCAGGAAGAAGACGCCTTTGCTGGTGCCGCCACGCATGTAGTAGGCCGGAATCTCCACCTGCTCACTTCTCCTGTTTGGTTGGCGCCCGTGCGCCGGGGCCTTGCGCGGCCGCCAGCATGTGCTTGGCGATGCCCCGCAGGATATTGACTTCCTCGCGCTCCAGCCCGCTGCGTGCGAGCAGCCGGCGCAGGCGCGGCATGAGCTTCTTCGGGCTGGCCGGATCGAGGAAGCCGATGGCTTCCAGCCCCGACTGCAGGTGGCCAAACATGGCCTCGATCTGCTCGGCCGTGGCCGGTTCGCCAGCATAGCCGATCTCGGCGAGCGGCGTCGCCCTCACCTCCAGCAGCGCCAGGCGCATCTCGTAGGCCACCAGTTGCACGGCCTGGGCAAGATTGAGCGAGGTGTAAGCGGGATTGGCGGGAATATGGGTGACCGCCGAGCAGCGGTCGACCACCTCGTTGGGCAGGCCGAAACGCTCATTGCCGAACACGAAGGCTACGTGGGCACCGACGGCGGCGGTGCTTTGCTGGGTGGCTTGCGGGGTTGCTTGCAGGGCGGCAATGCGGGCCCCGGCCTGCGCCACCGCGTCGCGCGGCAGCAGGCGGGGCGGCCCGAACTCGCGCTGGCGTGCAGTGAGCGCCACTGCGTAAGCGGTGCCGGCCAGCGCGGCCTCGATGTTCTCGACGATCACCGCGCCCGCCAACACGTCGTCGGCGCCACTGGCCATGGCGATGGCATCCGGATGCTCGCGCACCGCCGGCTCACGTGGCGAAACCAGCACCAGGCTGCCCGGCTCGGTACCGAAACCCATGGTCTTCATGGCCCGCGCGACGGCACCGACATTGCCGGGGTGGCTGGTCTCGACCAGCACGAAGCGCACGGCGGCGAACGCGGCGGGGGCCGTCAGGGCCGCAGCGGCTGCGGCCTGCGCAGCGACAGCGGAAACTGCCTGGGAAGTCGCGCCAGATGGGGGATCAAGCTCCGGGCCGGCCGGGGTAGCGGGGGCTGCGGCGGGGGCGCCGCTGGCGTCCGCGCTCGTCTGGTTCTGCGGGTTCATATACAATTCAGGCTTCATCTTCGGTGCGCCGCCCGTTTTATGCGATAGCGACGCGCCCGTTCTTCTACAATCCGTTGTGTTGTCAGCCGCCCCGAAGGGCAGCGCGCCGGCCTTTTGCGCCAGGCCGCGCACCCTTGGCCGGCCTGGAGAGATTCATGCATCCGATGCTAAATATTGCCGTCAAGGCGGCCCGCAAGGCAGGTTCCGTCATCAACCGCGCGTCGATGGACGTCGACCGGGTTCAGGTCTCCCGCAAGCAGCACAACGATTTCGTCACCGAAGTCGACCGCGCCGCCGAGGCCGCGATCGTCGAGATCATCCGCACGGCCTACCCGGATCACGCCATTCTAGCGGAAGAGTCCGGCCAGTCCTGGGCCGAGGGCGAAGAACCCACCAGCGAATACGTCTGGGTCATCGACCCGCTCGACGGCACCACCAACTTTATCCATGGCTTCCCGCAGTATGCGGTTTCCATCGCCCAGTTGCACAAGGGCGTGCCGGCACAAGCCGTCGTCTACGATCCGTCGCGTGACGAACTCTTCACAGCCAGCAAGGGGGCCGGCGCGTTCCTGAACAACCGCCGCATCCGTGTGTCCCGCCGCGACAAGCTGGCCGACTGCCTGATCGGCACCGGCTTCCCCTATCGCGACATGGAAGGCCTGGACCAGTACATGGAACTGTTCGCGCTGATGACGCGAAGCTGCGCCGGCCTGCGCCGCCCGGGCGCCGCGGCGCTGGACCTGGCCTACGTGGCCTGCGGCCGCACCGATGGTTTCTTCGAGCAAGGCCTGCACCCGTGGGACATGGCCGCCGGCATGCTGCTGGTGACCGAGGCCGGCGGCCTGGTGGGCAACTACTCGGGCGAAGCGCGCCAGCTCGAGCAGGGTGAAGTGCTGGCCGGCAACCCCAAGGCATTCGCGCAGATGGTGCGCCTGCTGTCCCCGTTCTCGGTGGACAACGCCAAGCCGGCCCGCTAAGGACCTCGGCAGCGACGCAGCGCGGCCGCCTGGCCGCGCTCAGCGTAACGGGCGCGGCGGCGCCCCGGCAGGATGCCAGATGCCGAGTGCCACGCCGCCCACGATCATCGCCATCGCGCCCAGCAGCGGCCGCCCAAGCGGCTCGCCCAGCGCCAGGGCCGAACACAGGCTGCCGGACACCGGCACCCCCAGCAGGCCGAGCGACGTCGCCATGGCCGGCAGTGCGCGGTTCACCGTGGTCAGCGCCAGGTAAGCCAGCGCGATACCGAACACCCCGCCGTACAGCAGCCCCACCACGGCCAGCAGCGCGATGGCCTCTCGACGTGAAAGCACAGGGATGGCCATGGCGTGCTGCCGGCTCAAGCATCGACTGCGACTGTCCTGCCCGGCACCTCCGCCTCGGCGCAAGCGCCCTCCCCCAGTGCCGCACATAATCCGGCACGCTGCGCTGCAAGCCATCCGGCACCGGCCGTTGCCCCTGCAGGCTCAGCGGCAGCACGCCCGCCCATACGGGCAACGCCATATCGGCCTCGTCATCCTTGGGCCCGCCGCTGCGGATCTTGGTGGCCGCCTCCTCCAGCCCGATGCGCAACACCGTGGTCGCCGCCAGCTCATTGGCATCCCCTGGCCTCGCCTCGCCCGAACGCCCCACCGCAATGCGCTCCAGGAAGGCATCCATCGCCGCCGCCTTCGCCGCGCCACCCACCACTTCAAAACTGCCGTAGATCACCGCCGAGCGGTAGTTCATCGAATGATGAAACGCGGATCGCGCCATCACCAGGCCGTCGAGGTGCGTCACGGTTACGCAGACCTGGCTGCCTGTCGCGGCCAGCTTCAGCATGCGGCTGCCATTGGAGCCATGGATGTAGAGGTGCTCGCCCTCGCGCCAGCACGCGGTGGGAATGCAGTGGGTGCCGTGATCGTCGGTGAAGGCCAGGTGGCACAGGTAAGCATCGTCGAGGATCGCATGCAGGGTCGCGCGATCGTAATGGCCGCGCTCGGCAACGCGCCGCACGCGGGTACGCTCGCTCGGCGGCATGGGTTTCTGGCTCATGGTGGCTCCTTGTCATGGGGTTGGGGGTGGGCTTGCCGCACGGCAATGCATCGCGTTGCGGCGATGCAGCCAAGATAGGGTTTTCGTGGCACCATGGCTAGACCCAACGAACGCACGGTTTTTAGAACCACGGAAAACACGGAACCCACGGAAACCACGATATGGACTACGGCCTGCTGGTCTCGACCTTCACGCGCCAGCTCGATGGCCGCAAGCTCACCCAGCAGCGGCTCCTGTACGAATGCCTGCGCGGCGCCATCCTCGACGGCAGGATCGCCCAGGGCAGCCAGCTGATCGCCACGCGCACGCTGGCGGCGGAGCTCGGCATGGCACGCAACTCGGTGATCTACGCCTACGAGAGCCTGGCGGCGGAAGGCTTCGTGGTGCCGACGCGGCACGGCACCACAGTGGCGCGCGTGGGCCTGGTGCAAGCCGGCCACAGCGCGGGGGCGGTCAAGCGCGTCGCCGCGTTGTCGCAGCGCGTGCGCGGACTGCGGCGCGATGCCGACGGCATGCACGACCTGCTGCCTTTCGTGCCGGGCGTGCCCGACCTCGATGGCTTTCCGCTGGCCGCGTGGCGGCGCTGCATCGAACGCGCCTGGCGCCAGCTCGGTCCCCGCCATCTTGGCTATGGCAAGGTCGAAGGGCAGCCCGCGCTGCGCCACGCCATCGCCGAGTACCTGAAGGTCTCGCGCGGGGTGCGCTGCGACATGGACCAGGTCTTCATCACCGACGGCACGCAGACCAGCCTGGACCTGTGCGCGCGCATCCTGGCCGATGCCGGCGACACGGCCTGGATCGAGAATCCCGGCTACGGCGGCGCGCGGGCCGCCTTCCAGTCGGCCGGGCTCGTGCTCGAGCCTGTGGCGGTGGATGCGGACGGACTGGCGCCCCGCCCCGAGCAGTGGCGCGACGCCCCGCCCCGGCTGATCTACATCACACCATCCCATCAGTATCCGCTGGGCTCCATCCTCAGCCTGGAACGGCGCCTCAAGCTCATCGAAGATGCCCGCGCCGCCGGCGCCTGGATCGTCGAGGACGACTACGACAGCGAGTTCCGCCGCGGCGGCGTGCCGCTCTCGGCCGTGCAGGGGCTCAGCGAGGATGCGCCGGTGATCTACCTGGGCACGTTCAGCAAGACCATGTTCCCGGCGCTGCGCCTGGGCTTCATGGTGGTGCCGCGCTACCTGGCCGAGACCATCGCCGGCACGCTTGGCGAGATCACCCGGCGTGGCCACGTGGCCGAGCAGATCGCACTGGCCGACTTCATCGACAGCGGCCAGTTCGCCCGCCACCTGCGCCGCATGCGCCAGCGCTACGGATTGCGCCGCGACGCCCTGGAGGCTGCACTGGCGCGCCACCTGCGCGGCAGCGTGACGGTATCGGCCAGCGCTGGCGGCATGCACCTGTCCGCGCGCCTGGAACTGCCTCTTGCCGATACCGTGGTCACCCGCGCGGCCCGCGCGCAAGGACTGATCGTGCGGCCGCTGAGCACCTACCGCTTGCCCGGCACGCCGCTGGCGCAGTACAACGGCTTCGTGTTCGGCTACGCCGGCGTGCCGGCCGGCGCCATCGACGGGCTGATCGCGCGGCTGGCACAGGTGATCGACGCGCTGCGGGGCGAGCCGGCGTCGTAGCACGGCGTTGAACCCGTGCTTGCGAATCGGCCTGCTCGCCGCCTACATTACTTCCATGGGAGCGCCGAGCTCCCGGTGCTGGCACGCGGGCAGCGACGCCGCCAGCCGCAATCGCGTCCCGATCGCGTCCCAATCGCATCCCAGGTGGCGAACATGGCGGCATTGTCGAAGTGGTGGAGGCACCTGGCCGGCAAGCCGCTCGACCCGCTCGCGCCGGAAACCCGCCACGCGATCGCCGTGGTGCCGGTGCTGGCCTGGGTGGGGCTGGGCGCCGACGGGCTTTCCTCCTCGTGCTACGGGCCCGAGGAGGCATTCCTGGCCCTTGGCACCCACACGCCGCTGGCACTCTTCCTTGCCCTTGCCACCGCCAGCACGGTATTCATCATCGCGGTCGGCTACAACCAGGTCATCGAGCTGTTCCCCACCGGCGGCGGCGGCTACCGCGTGGCCACGGCCTTGCTGGGGCCGCGCCCCGGACTGGTGTCGGGCGCGGCGTTGCTGGTCGACTACGTGCTCACCGTCGCGACCTCGCTGGCCAGCGGCGTCGACGCGTTCTTCAGCCTGCTGCCGGTCGAGGCGCAACCCCTCAAGCTGGCAACCGAGCTGGCGATCGTGGTCATGATGACGGGCCTCAATTTCCGCGGCATGAAGGAATCGATCCTGGTGCTGATGCCGATCTTCCTGGCCTTCGTGGTCTTGCATCTCGGGCTGATCGTGTATGGCGTTGCCGCGCACGGCGATCACCTTGGCGCGGTCGTGCCCAACGCGATTGGCGAGGCGTCCGGGATGTCGCAGGCGATGGGGCCGATCGTGGTGGCTGCGCTGCTGATGCGCGCGTTCTCGCTGGGTGGTGGTACCTACACCGGGCTGGAGGCAGTTTCGAACAACGTGAACATGCTGGCCGAGCCGCGGGTGCCGAACGGCAAGTGGACGATGTTCTACATGGCGACTTCACTGGCCTTCACGGCGGGCGGGATTATCTTGCTGTATATGCTTTGGAATGCATCCCCGGTGGAGGGCAAGACGCTGAACGCCGTGGTCTTCGACCGCATCATCGACCATCTCGGCTTCGGCTCGGCATGGTCCCGCCATGCGTTGCTCGCGGTGCTGCTGGCCTCCGAGGCCGGGCTGCTGCTCGTGGGCGCGCAGACCGGCTTCCTGGACGGCCCGGCGGTGCTGTCGAACATGGCAGCGGACTACTGGGTGCCGCGGCATTTCCGCGATCTCTCCGCCCGGCTGGTGCGGCAGAACGGCGTCATCGTCATGGGCGTGGCCAGTTTGCTGATCCTGCTGTGGACGCACGGCCAGGTTGCGGTCCTGGTGGTGCTGTACAGCATCAATGTGTTCCTGACCTTCAGCCTGTCGCTGCTTGGCCTGTGCATCTACTGGTGGCGCCATCGCGGCGAGCCGCGCTGGATCGTGCGCTTCGCCCTCTCTCTTGGGCTTGACGGTCACCGCTACGGTCCTGGTGATCACGCTGGTGGAAAAATTCACCGCCGGCGGCTGGCTGACCGTGCTGGTAACGGGCCTGGTGATCGCATTGTGCGTGCTGGTCAAGCGGCACTACACGACCATCCGCACCGAGCTCGCCCGTGCGGATGCCCTGTTCGCCGGCAGCCCGCCGCTGGTCGATGCCAGCCGCGTGCGGCCGCTCGACCGCACATTGCCCACCGCGATCGTACTGGTGGGCAAGCATCGCGGCGCCAGCATGCATGCACTGCTCTGGGTCGAGCGCCTGTTTCCGGGACACTTCAAGAACATGATCTTCCTGGCCGTAGGAGAGGTCGATGCGCAGAGCTACGAGGGCCAGGAAACCCTGCACCACCTTCAGCAGGCGATTGGCGAGTCACTGCGCTACTACGTCGCCAATTGCCAGCGCCACGGCCTGGCGGCCGATTCGCGTGCGGCATTCGGCACAAACCCGGTGCTCGAGTTCATGACGCTGGTCGATGCCGTGACGGCGGAGTACCCGAACAGCGTCTGCTTTGCCAGCAAGCTGATCTTCCAGCACGTCAATTTCCTCACCGCCAGGCTGCACAACCAGACCCCCGCCGAGCTTCAGGCACGGCTGCACCTGCAAGGAAAGCAGATGGTGCTGCTGCCGATGAACGTGGCGTGAGAGTGCCGTGAGAGTGCGAGCTACTTGACCAGTGTCACCGGCACGCTCGACATGCGTATCAGCTTGTTGGTCAGCCGTCCCGCCAGCAACGCGCCCACGGCCGTGCGCCCGGCCGTGCCCATCACGATGGCATCGCAGTCGTTCGCGGCCGCGGCCTGCGCAATGGTGTGCGCCACGTCGCCCACCTTGATCTGCGCAACATACCTGGCCCCGGCGTCGTCCAGGATGCTGCGTGCATCGCGCAGCGCAGCCTCCCCGCTCGCCTCCTCCAGCTTGCGCAACGCGGCCAGCGAGTGGAAGGCCGAGGCGCGACCGAATTCCAGCGGCGGCTGGACATTGAGCAGGACCACCTCGGACACACAGCGGTCCCGGAACATGAAGGCGGCATGACGCACCGCATCCAGCGCGTGCGCGGAGCCGTTGACGGGTACCAGAACTCTCAGCATGTCGCCCCCTTCCCTTGTCTCGATCCTTGATCGTTTCGCTACCGGCGTGTATCGGCCGGTCATCTCGATTCCATATAAGTTCGGATCCCGCAAAGATTCTGTAAAGACACAGATAGCCGCATATTTTTTTCGTAAACATCCTTCACCCGCGAACGCGCCGCGGCACGCCGCCTTTTTTGTTTTACGGAAATTTGACATCGGGCCCGCCCATCTTTACCGCATGATGCCGCCGGCACGGCTATAGCTAATGCAGATATCGCGCGCCCTCCCGTATCAGCCTCCGACGGGCCGGCACAGCGCTTCAGGCGACGTGGAGCACACGCTCATGAACCTCTTCTTATGGCTTCCCCTGCTGTTCGCGCTGGGCCTTGCCGGCATCGGCCTGTGCGGATTGTTCCTGCTCGGCTGCGAACGCATCTGAAGGCCGCCGGGGCGGCGCGATTGCATTGGAGATACCCACCATGACCTGGCTTGCCGCGGGCTTGTCCCTGTTCGTCTTTGTGTACCTGGTGCTGGCCCTGATCCGGCCGGAATGGTTCTAGCGCGGCGAAATTCGCCGTCACTTCCCGGAGCGACCTATGTGGACCCTCCCCTGCTCATCCTGGCCCTCGCCATTGCCGTGTCGATCCCGCTCAGCCGCTACATGGCGTGGATCATGGATGGCAAGTACCGGCCGCTGCCGGGCCTGCGCTGGTTCGAAGCGCGCCTCGATAGCGGGCCCCAGGACTGGAAGCAATACACGCTGGCCTTGCTGGTGTTCAACGGCTTGCTGTTCGTCTATGGCTACGTGGTGCTATCGCTGCAGCCCGTCACGCCGCTCAACCCGATGGGCCGCGGCATGCTGGCGCCATCGACCATCTTCAACACGGTCATCTCGTTCATCACCAATACCAACCTGCAGCACTACTCGGGCGACCAGCACCTCTCCAACTTCAGCCAGATCTTCTTCATCCTGCCGAACATGTTCCTGTCGGCGGCGGTTGGCTTGTGCGCGCTGGCAGCCATCATCCGCGCGCTGCGCGGCGAGCCGGCCCTGGGCAACTTCTTCGTGGACATGTGGCGGGTGGTGATCTACATGTTCTTGCCGGCGGCGCTGGTGTGCGGCGTGATCTTCATCCAGCAAGGCACGCCCATGACCTACCAAAGCGCGTACCAGGTGAGCACGCTGGAGCCAGCCGCGATGGGCACGGCCGACAATGGCGAGCCCAAGACGCAGACCATCATCGTCGGCCCGGTCGCGGCGGTGGTGCCGATCAAGATGCTCGGCACCAATGGCGGTGGCTTCTATGGCATGAACGCGGCGCATCCTTTTGAAAACCCGACGGCGGCCAGCAATGTGCTGACCACCGTTGCCATGATGGTGTTCCCGTTCGCGCTCGTGCTGATGTACGGCCGCATGCTCGGGCGGCTGCGCCACGCCGTGGTGATCTACGGCGTGATGCTGACCATGATGGTCAGCCTGATCGGCTGGACGATCTACTGGGACGCCTTGCAGCCCAATCCCGCGCTGACGGCGCATCCGGTGGCGCGCAGCTACCCGATGCCCGGCAAGGCAGCGGGCTCGCCCGCCATGCTGACGATACCGGCGCTGCCCGCACTGCCGGTGGACCAGCACCTGGGCAACCTGGAAGGCAAGGAACTGCGCTTTGGCACTTCCGCCGGCGCGACCTTTGCCGCCATCACGACGGATGTGACCTGCGGCGCTGTCAATGCCGAGCACGACAGCCTGCATCCGATGGCGGGGCTCCCGCCGCTGATCGGCATGTGGATCAATTGCGTGTTCGGCGGCAAGGGCGTCGGCATGATCAACCTGTTGCTGTTCCTGATCGTGGGCGTGTTCCTGGCGGGACAGATGGTGGGCCGCACACCGGAGTACCTGGGACGCAAGGTCGGCGCGCGCGAAATGAAGCTGGCCATGATCGCGCTGTTGATCCATCCGATCCTGATCCTGGGCCCCACCGGCATCGTCTCCGCGACCGACTGGGGCCCCAAGGCCGCGCCCAATGCCGGCCCGCACGCCTTCACCGAGATCACCTACCAGTTCTCCTCGGCCTCGGCCAACAATGGATCCGCCTTCGATGGACTGGCTGTCAGCTATGGCCCCAACGCCAACCCGGCCCCGCCACCGTCGGCCGTGCCGCTGGACGTGTCGACCGGCCTGGTGATGCTGTTCAGCCGTTACCTGCCGATCATTGCGCCGATCGCCATGGCGGTCTTCCTCGGGCGCAAGAAGGTGGCGCCGACGACCTTGGGCACCATGCGCGACAACACCCTGACCTTCGGCCTGCTGCTGCTGGGCACCATTGCCATCGTGGGTGCGCTGCTGTTCCTGCCGGTAGCAGCGCTTGGGCCGCTGGCCGAGTATCTCGGGCCGATCCCGTTCGGGGGTAGCCAGGAGCGCCCCCGGTTGCAGTGTTGCAGTGATGCCTCTATCGAAGGAACCCTGTCATGGCTAGCATCAAGACACCTCACGATGCGGTTGGCGGCCTGCCCACCGGGCTGAAGCCGTCGCGCAGCCTGATGCCGCACGAACTCTTCCCTGGCCGCTGGTGCGCACCGCCATGTGGCAGGCGGTGCTGGCGCTGCGGCCGGACGTGCAATGGAAAAACCCGGTGATGTTCGTGGTGGAGCTCGGTGCGCTGCTGACCCTGTTCTACACCGTGCAAGTGGCGTTGGGCCACGCCGTGAGCCAGGTTCCGCTGACCTACTTCGTCGCGCTCGACGGCTGGTTGTGGGCGACCGTGCTGTTTGCCAATTTCGCCACGGCCATCGCCGAGGAGCGCGGCAAGGCACAGGCAGAATCCATGCGCCGTACGCGCCACGACACGGTGGCCTACCGGCTGCAGGGCGATCGCGTGGAGACCGTCAGATCGACCAAGCTGGTGCCGGGCGACCTGGTGATCGTCAAGGCCTGGCAGATCATCCCCAGCGACGGCGAAGTGGTCGAGGGCGCGGCGGCGGTGGACGAATCCGCCATCACCGGCGAGTCCGCGCCGGTGATCCGCGAGTTCGGCGGCGACCGCACCGGCGTGACCGGGGGCACCATGGTGATCTCCGACGAAATCACCATCCGCATCACCGCGCGCGCGGGCGACACCTTCATCGACCACATGATCCGCCTGGTGGAAGGCGCGGTACGGCAACGCACACCGAACGAGATCGCGCTGACGCTGGTCCTGTCCGCCTTCACCCTGATCTTCCTGATCGTGGTGGTGCCACTGTGGCCGATGGCCCTGAACGCCGAGCAGTACATGACGTCGTACCTCGGGCTGGCCACGCCGCTCAAGAGCCTGGGCACCGATATCCCGACCCTGGTGGCCCTGCTGGTATGCCTGATCCCCACCACCATCGGCGCCCTGCTCGCGGCCATCGGCATCGCCGGCATGGACCGGGCGATGCGCGCCAATATCATCGCCAAGAGCGGCAAGGCGGTCGAGGTGGCGGGCGATATCGACACCGTGGTGCTCGACAAGACCGGCACCATCACTGTGGGCAATCGCCGCGCCACCCAGTTCCTGCCCGTGGCCACCTGCTCCGAGGCCGAGCTGCAGCGGCTGGCGGCGCTCGCCTCCGCCGGCGACCAGACTCCCGAGGGCAAGAGCATCGTGACGGCAGCCCTTGGCCGCAGCGCCAATGCACCGCCCCATGGCACCATCATCGTGCCCTTCTCGGCGCAGAGCCGCATGAGCGGCATCGACCTGCCGGATGGGAGCGTGCTGCGCAAGGGGGCGCCGGATGCGGTCCTGGCCCACGTCGGCAAACTCGGCGGCACGGTGCCGCCCGGACTGGACGCCATGCTCAGGATGATCGGCGGCAAGGGCGCCACGCCGCTGGTGGTGGCCTCCGGCAATGCCATCCTCGGCGTGGTGGTGCTGGAGGACGTGCTCAAGGAAGGCATCCGCGAGCGCATCCTGCACCTGCGCAAGATGGGACTGCATACCGTGATGGTGACCGGCGACAACGCCCTCACCGCCGCCACGATTGCGGACCTCGCGGGCGTGGATGAATTCATCGCGCAAGCGACGCCGGAGGCCAAGCTCACCTACCTGCGGCGCGAACAGGCCGAGGGCAAGCTGGTGGCCATGATGGGCGACGGCACCAACGACGCCCCGGCCCTGGCCCAGGCCGACGTCGGCCTAGCCATGAATTCCGGCACCCAGGCCGCCAAGGAGGCCGGCAACATGGTCGACCTCGACAGCGACCCGACCAAGCTGATCGAAGTGGTCGAGATCGGCAAGCAGTTGCTGATGACCCGCGGCGCGCTGACCACGTTCTCCATCGCCAACGACGTGGCGAAGTACTTCGCCATCGTGCCGGCGCTGTTCGCGGGCACGCTGCCGTGGCTCAAAGGGATGGACGTGATGCAACTGCACTCGCCCACCTCGGCCATCCTTTCGGCGGTGATCTTCAACGCGCTCATCATCCCGATGCTGATCCCGATCGCGCTCAAGGGCGTCACCTACCGGCCGCTGGGTGCCGATGCCCTGCTGCGGCGCAACCTCCTGGTGTGGGGGCTGGGCGGCGTGGTGGTGCCTTTCATCGGCATCAAGTTGATCGACCTGCTGCTGGTGGCGCTGCAGCTGGCGGGCTGAGGCTCGTGCCACGAAAGGACACGAAAGGACATGAAAGGAGAAAGCCATGTTTCGCCATGTCATCAAGAGCATAGGGTTGCTGGTCAGCGTGGTGGTGGTGGTGTGCGGCCTCTATCCGGCCGTGCTGTGGGTCATCGGCCAGAGCGCGTTTCCCTTCCAGGCCAACGGCAGCATGGTCGTCGGCCCCGATGGCAAGCTGGTCGGTTCCTTGCTGATCGCGCAGCCGTTCAGCAAGGACGAATACTTCCAGGCGCGCCCATCGGCGGTCTCGTACGACGCCTCCGCCTCGGGCTCGTCGTCGCTGGCGCCCAGCAACTACGCGCTGCGCGACCGCGTGGCGCGCTCGCTCGGACCGGTGGCGCGCTACGGCGGCGGGCCGCGGCAGGGTCAAGCGGTGGGGCCGGATGTGGAACGGTGGTTCCAGGCCGACCGCTTCCAGGGGCAGCCGCACCTGGTGGCGCAGTGGGCGCAGGCGCACGGCAGCCTGGCGCAAGCCTGGGTCAGCGCCAGCCCGGCGCATGGCGCCTATGTCGACGCCTGGGCAAAGCACAACCCGCAACGGGTGGCGGCGTGGGTCAAGGACAATCCAGGCACGCCGCAACCCAAGGCGCCCGACCTGGCCGTACCCTTCTTCGAAGCCTTCTCCATCGCGCAACCCGGCAGGTTCCCAACTGACGTTTCCCATCCCGGCGCGGACGGCAAGACCGTCAGCACGGTCGAGGCCGTGCGGGAAGGCAGCGACATCCAGTCGGTCTTCTTCGACATGTGGCGGCAGGACCATCCGCAAGCCGACATCGCGCCGGTGCCCGCCGACATGGTCACCACCTCCGGCTCCGGCCTGGACCCCGACATCACCCTGGCTAACGCACTATTCCAGCTTGAGCGCGTCGCGGGCGCATGGGCGCGCGATACCAAGCGCGACGCCGGCCCGGTGCGCCAGGAAATCGCAGACCTGTTGCAGCAGCGGGCCAAGGCCCCCTTGGCGGCCTGGCCGGCGAGCCGATGGTCAATGTGCTGGCCATCAACCTCGAACTGCGCAAGCGCTACGGCCAACCGGCGGGCTAGCGCGGCCTGCCCTGCCCGCGCGGGCTGCCGGCTCGCGCGGACCCCGCCCCTTCCCGCCCCCTCCCCCTTCCTGCACCCTTCTGTCCCCTTCTCGCCCCCTTCGGCGCCCGGCTCGCAGTAAAATGCTGGTTTATCCGCGCCCGCCCATCCACGGCGCCTGCCGCGCACGCCGCGCCAGGCCCGCGGGCCGCCGGAGTACCCGAAAACAGGCGGTTTCGCCAAAACCGCCCGAGAGGATTGCATGTCCGTAGAACCCCGACAGTCCGCCAAGACCGAGCCCAAGGCCGGCAACGCGGAAAAGCACACGCCCATGATGGCGCAGTACCTCGGCCTGAAAGCCGACCATCCGGACACCTTGCTGTTCTACCGGATGGGTGACTTCTACGAGCTCTTCCATGACGATGCCGAAAAGGCCTCGCGCCTGCTCGACATCACCCTGACATCGCGCGGCAGCTCCAACGGCGTGCCGATCCGCATGGCCGGGATCCCCTTCCATTCGGTGGACCAATACCTCGCGCGGCTGGTCAAGCTGGGCGAATCGGTGGCGATCTGCGAGCAGATCGGCGACCCGGCCACCAGCAAGGGGCCGGTGGAGCGCAAGGTGGTGCGCATCGTCACGCCGGGCACGTTGACCGACGCGGCGCTGCTGCCGGACAAGGTCGATACCTACCTGATGGCGGTGCACCAGCAAACCACGCGCCGCGGCGTGAGCAAGACCGGGCTGGCCTGGCTCAACCTGGCCAGCGGCGAGCTGCGCCTGATGGAGTGCGATGTCGCGCAGTTCGGCCGCGAACTGGAGCGGATCCGCCCGGCGGAGCTGCTGTATGCTGATGGCATCGAACTGCCTGCGCTGGAGTGCGCGCGCACCCGGCTGCCGGAATGGCATTTCGACCAGGAAGCCGGCACCCGCCGCCTGCGCGAGCAACTCGGCGTGGCCAGCCTCGATCCGTTCGGCTGTGCCGGGCTGGGCGCGGCGCTGGGCGCCGCCGGCGCGCTGCTGAACTACGCGGCCGCAACCCAGGGACAGTCGCTGCGCCACGTGAAGGGCGTGACGGTCGAGCGCGAATCCGAATTCGTTGGCCTGGACACCGCCACGCGGCGCAACCTGGAACTGACTGAGACGCTGCGCGGCGGCGAGTCGCCGACCCTGTTCTCGCTGCTGGACACCTGCGCCACCGCCATGGGCAGCCGCCTGCTGCGCCACTGGCTGCACCATCCGCTGCGCGACAGCACCATCCCGCAGGCGCGCCAGCAAGCCATCGGCGCGCTGATCGGCCAAGGCACCGATGCGCTGCGCGCGGCGCTGCGCCGGCTGTCCGACGTGGAGCGCATTACCGCGCGCCTCGCCCTGATGAATGCCCGCCCGCGCGACCTGTCCTCGCTGCGCGACACGCTGGCCGCCCTGCCCGACGTGCAGGCCTGCCTGCGCGCTGATGATGCCGCGCCGTTGCTCAACCAGACGCTGGCGGAACTGGCGGTGCCGTGGGAATGCCATGCCCTGCTGGCCAGCGCGGTGGCGCCGGAGCCGGCCACCGTGATCCGCGATGGCGGCGTGATCGCCCGCGGCTACGATGCCACGCTCGACGAGCTGCGCGATATCTCCGAGAACTGCGGCCAGTTCCTGGTGGAACTGGAAGCCCGCGAACGCACCCGCACCGGCATCGCCAACCTGCGCGTGGAATACAACCGCGTGCATGGCTTCTATATCGAGGTGACCAACGGCCAGGCCGACAAGGTCCCCGACGACTACCGCCGCCGCCAGACGCTGAAGAACGCCGAGCGCTACATCACGCCCGAGCTCAAGGTCTTCGAGGACAAGGCCCTGTCCGCGCAGGACCGCGCGCTGGTGCGCGAGAAGCAGCTGTATGACGCGTTGCTGCAGCAGTTGCTGCCGCATATCGGCGAGTTGCAGCGGGTCGCCGGCGCGCTGGCGCGCCTGGACGTCCTCGCGGCGCTGGCCGAGCGCGCGCAGACGCTGGACTGGACCCAGCCCGAGCGCGTCGCCGAGAACGTGATCGACCTCACCCAGGGCCGCCACCCGGTCGTGGAGGGCCAGCTCGCAGCGGAATCCGTGCCGTTCATCGCCAACGATTGCCAGCTGACGGAAGCGCGCAAGCTGCTGCTGATCACCGGCCCGAACATGGGCGGTAAATCGACCTTCATGCGCCAGACCGCGCTGATCGTGCTGCTGGCTTGCGTGGGCGCCTATGTGCCGGCCCGGCGCGCGGTGATCGGCCCGATCGACCGCATCTTCACCCGCATCGGCGCCGCCGACGACCTGGCGGGCGGGCGCTCCACCTTCATGGTGGAAATGACCGAGGCCGCCAGCATCCTGCACAACGCCACGCCGGCCAGCCTGGTGCTGATGGACGAGATCGGCCGCGGCACGTCGACCTTCGACGGCCTCGCGCTGGCATGGGCGATTGCGCGCCACCTGCTGGCGCACAACCGCAGCCATACGCTGTTTGCCACCCATTACTTCGAGCTGACGCAGCTGCCGCAGGAGTTCACGCAGGCGGCCAATGTCCACCTGTCCGCGGTCGAGCATGGCGACGGGATCGTCTTCCTGCACGCCGTGCAGGACGGGCCCGCCAGCCAGAGCTACGGCCTGCAGGTGGCGCAGCTGGCAGGCGTGCCGCAGCCCGTGATCCGGGCTGCGCGCAAGCACCTGGCCTGGCTGGAGCAACAGTCGGCGGACGCCACGCCCACGCCGCAGCTGGACCTGTTCGCCGCGCCGCCCTCGCCCCCGGACGATGACGACGACTACCTGGAACAAGGCGAAGGCAATGGCGAGCGCATTGGCGATGGCCAGCCGGTCAACGTGATCTCTGCGCAGCAGGCCGCGCTGCTCGACGCGGTGGCCGAGCTCGACCCGGACAGCCTGACGCCGCGCGACGCGCTCGATGCGCTCTATCGGCTGCGCGCGCTCGCCAAGGATGCTGTAGCCACCGCATGACGCCCATCGGGATCGTGCGCCAGCGCAGGCAGCGCCTGGCCGGACTGGCCATGCTCGGCGTGTTGCTGGCGCTGCCTGCGCTGCCGGGCCAGGCGCTGGCAAACCGCGCCCGGGTTCCGGCTCAGGTTCCGGCCGCGGAAACGATACGCGTGGCCCTGATCGCCGACCAGCCGCAGTGGCCGGCCGCCGAAGCGGGCACCGCCCGCCTGCTCGATTTCCTGGCCGCGCGGCGGCTGGAATTTGTCGTCCATCTGGGCGGCATCAAGGGCGATACCGAATCCTGCGGCGACACCTTGCTTTCCGCTCGCCAGCGGCTGCTCGACCAGTCGCCGCTGCCGCTCGTCTACCTGCCAGGCGAGACCGACTGGGCGGAATGCGCTCGCACCGCCAATGGGCGCTTCGATGCGGTGGAGCGTCTGAACCGCCTGCGCGAGCTGTTCTATCCGGCCGATACCACGCTGGGCCAGCGGGTGCTGCCGCTGATGCGGCAGTCCGAGCAGGCTACCTTTCGCAGCTATCGGGAAAACGTGCGCTGGCACGCTGGCAGCGTCATGCTGGTGGGGTTGAACCTGCCGGGCGACAACAATCACTATCGCTCGGAAGGCGGGCGCAACGGCGAGTTCGAGGATCGCCGCGAGGCCAACCGCCAATGGCTGGCGCGCGCGTTTTCGCTGGCGCAGCAGCAGAACCTGCCCGGCATCGTGCTGCTCACGCATGCCGACCCGCAGTTCGGCAACGGCTGGGAGCAGCGCGGCAAGCCCTCCCTGTTCGACGGTTTCCTGCGCCGGCGCACGCGCGATGGCTTCCTGGAGTTCAAGCGCCAGCTGCGTGAGCTGGCCGGGCGCTACCGGGGCCAGGTCCTGCTGGTGCATACCGGCCCGGGCGGCTTCGGCATCGACAGGCCGGTGAAAGATGCCAGTGGCAAGACGCTGCGCAATGTTTCCCGCGTGGTGTTGCCAAGCGGCGCGCCCGGCCAGTACACCGAACTGGCGATCACGCCGGGGTCGCCTTCGCTGTTTGAAGTCACGCTCAAGGATGGCCCCGAGGCGGAATGAATGGCGTCAGTCCAACCCCGCGACCACAAAGAAAAAGCCGGCGATGCCGGCTTTATTCGTGGGACCTTCCGCGAGGGCTCGCGCGCGTCGCGCACTCAGTGCAGCGTGCGGCTGCTGTCGCCTTCGTCGTCCTCATCCTCGTCCACGACTTCGATGCCCGAGGCACCGTGCGCGTGGCCGTGCTGCACTTCGTCGGCCGTGGCTTCGCGGACTTCCGCTACCTGCAGCCAGAAACGCAGTGCCATGCCGGCCAGCGGATGGTTGCCATCCAGCACGACCTTGTCTTGGGCCACGTCGGTCACGGTGTAGATGATCGAGTCTTCATCGTCGCCGTCTTCGGGCACGCCTTCGAACTGCATGCCGACTTCCAGCGGCTCGGGGAAACGGTCGCGCGGCTCTACCTTGACCATATCGGCGTCGTAATCGCCGAACGCTTCCTCGGGCTCGAGCTGCAGCTGGGTTTCGAAGCCGGCTTCATGGCCTTCCAGCGCTTCCTCGATCTTGGGGAACGTGCCATCATATCCGCCGTGCAAGTAAACCATCGGCTCATCCGACTCCTCGATCAGATTGCCCTGCGCATCCGACAGCTTGTACACCACGGATACCACCGTGTTCTTAGCGATTTTCAATTCTTGACTCCATGAACGATCCCGCATTATACGCGCAGGCCTTGCCCCCGGCCCCGTCGATCCTGACGCGCCGCTCACCCTCCTGGGTGGCATGACGCCAGCTGCTTTCATGCGCGATATCTGGCACCGCAAACCCCTGCTGATTCGACAAGCCGTACCGGGAATCGTGCCGCCGGTATCGCGCGAGTCGCTTTTCCAACTGGCCGATCGCGACGATGTCGAGTCGCGCCTGGTGTCGCACTTTCGCAACCGCTGGAAGCTCGAGCAAGGCCCCTTCGCCGCTGACAACCTGCCCTCCCTGAAAGCCCGTCAATGGTCGCTGCTGGTGCAGGGCGTTAACCTCCACGATAGTGCAGCCGCGGACTTGCTGGGGCAATTCCGTTTCGCCCCGGATGCGCGCCTGGACGACCTGATGGTCAGCTACGCCACCGACGGCGGCGGCGTGGGCCCGCACTTCGATTCCTACGACGTTTTCTCTTGCAAGTATCGGGCCGGCGGCGCTGGCGCATCTCGTCCCAGACCAAGCTCGACCTGGTCCCGGACCTGCCGCTCAAGATCCTGGCGGACTTCACGGCCGAAGAGGAATGGGTGCTGGAGCCAGGCGATATGCTGTACCTGCCACCTCAGTACGCCCACGACGGCGTGGCCGAGGGCGAGTGCATGACATACTCGATCGGCTTTCGCGCACCGGCCTACCGCGAGCTGGCGGGGCACTTCCTGGCTTGGCTGTCGGAAACGGTCGAGGACAACGAGGACCTGGGCGGACGCTACGCTGACCCCGGCGAGCCGGCAACGGCACATCCGGCCCAGTTGCCGGCCAAGATGGTGCTGGCGGTGACCGAAAAACTGAGCGCCCTCCGTTGGTCGGGTAGCATGGTTTCGGAGTTTCTGGGTGCGCATCTCTCGGAGCCCAAGCCTAGCGTGGAGTTTGCGGAAATACCCGAAATCACGCTGAAGAAATACAACAAACTCGCCTTGTCTCACGGCGTAGTACTTGCGCCGGGATCCATTGCGTTGTATGACCGCACCCATTTCTTTATCAATGGCGAAGCCTACGAACCGCCCTCGGCGCTGGCGCGCTGGCTGCGCCTGCTGGCGGACCAGCGCTGCCTGAGCGCCGCGGAAGTGGCTGCCTGCGCGGATCTGCCGGATCTGATGGAGACTTTCCATCACTGGGCGCTGGAAGGCTGGCTGCAATTCGGACCCGCGTCGCTGTAATAATCCGTAACAACCAAAAACAGGAAAAGACAGCGCTACACAAGCCGGGAAAACGCGGATATAATCACCGGCTGGCTAGTACTGTGTACCACTGCATTTGTCGGCACCCGGGAGAGCCTCTATTTTGCAGTTCAAGAGCGATAATTACCGGTAATTATTCATCGCCTGTTTTTCTGTTATTAAAGTTAAAGGACGAACAATGAAGAAGTCTCTCCTGATCGCATCGCTGCTCGCCGCCGTTGCTCTCGCCGCTTGCGGCAAGAAAGAAGAAGCCGCTGCTCCGGCACCGGAAGCTTCGGCTCCGGCTGCTGCCGCTCCGGCTGCTGCTGCCGAAGCATCGGCTGCTGCTGCTGACGCAACGGCTGCTGCTTCGAGCGCAGCGACCTCGGCTGCTGAAGCTTCCGGCGCGGCTGCTGACGCATCGGCTGCAGCTGCCAAGCAGTAATCGGTCTCGACCGATAAAAAAGCCGACCTTCGGGTCGGCTTTTTTACGTCTGCAGCATTTGCACTTGCAGGTTTCGTCGGCGTATTGCCCGCCCCGCCTCAGGCCCTGACCGGCTGCCAGTCCAGCCCCTCGTGCTGGTCCGCCACCAGGATTTCGTCGGGCAACACGCCAAGCACGGTCGCCAGTGCCTGGGTAGCCAGTTCCCGGGTATTGTTCTGCTGGCTCAGGTGCGCGGCCACCACGCGCTGCAGCCCCGCATGCGCCACCCGCTCCAGGATGCCGGCCGCAACTTCATTGGCAAGGTGGCCAAAGTCGCCACCGATGCGCCGCTTCAGCGAATACGGATAGGCGGAATTGCGCAGCATCTCCCGATCATGGTTGCACTCCAGCACCAGCGCATGCACCCCGGCCAGCCGCGCGGTGACGTAAGGCGTCTCCATGCCGGCATCGGTCAGCACGCCCAGGCGGGCGTCGCCGTCACTTAGCACGAACTGCAATGGCTCGCGCGCATCGTGCGGCACGGTGTACGGGAGTATGTGGAGGCTGCCGATCAGCAGCGGATGGTCGGCACCGCACACGCGCACGTCGGCCTTGTCCGCCCCGCGCATATGCGAGGTGGCAAGCCAGGTGCCGTGGCTGGTGTGCACCGGCAAATCGTGACGGGAAGCAAAGGCGTAGGCCGAGCCGACATGATCGCCGTGCTCATGGGTGACCAGCACGGCATCGAGCTGGTCCGGCGTGACGCCAAGCCGCTCGAGCCGCCGTGCGGTTTCTCGAATGCCAAACCCGCAATCGAGCAGCACCCTGGTCGTGGTGATGCCCTCTTGCGACTCGATCAACAGGGAATTGCCCTCGCTGCCGCTACCGAGGAAGGCAAAGCGCATCATGCGCCCGCCTCCCCTGGCAGCCCGGCAGGCCACCCCGCGACCGGGCGCCGCGGGCTGGTTTGCGTGCCCCGCACGCCGGTCAGCGCAGTTGCTCGTCGAGCAGCGAAAGAATGCGCTTGCCGACTTCGGTGCCTTCCGGCTGGCCCGCATCGTTCTGCACCGTCACGGTCGTGCCGGTGCCGTCGCCCTTCAGCGCAACGCGATATTTCTTCGCCTTCTTGCTGTCTTCGGTGCCGGTCTTGGTGAACAGCTTGGAGAAGAAGCCACGATTGTCCACGGTGTCGCGCGGGTCGACATAGCGCACGTAGTACACGCCCTGCGCGCGGTCCCGGTCTTCTACCGTGAAGTTCACGCGGTCCAGTGCCAGGCCGACCGAGCGCCAGGCGCGGTCGAACGGCTCGGACAGCTGCAATGCCTGGCTGCCATTGACCTGGGTCAGGTTGGAATTGGCGCTAGGCGCAGCACCCTTGCGGCTGCCGCCGTCGTGCCCGCAGCAGCGGCTGCCGGTGCGGCGGGGTTCTTGGCCATGCGGTCGGCCTGCTCCTTCTGCACGCCCAGGCGCTGCGCGAAGCGCGAAAGGAATTCGGCTTCCAGCTCAGGATCGGAGGGGCGCGGCGTCCAGATCGTGTTCGACTTGTCGATGCCGGTCAGCTGTTCCTGCGCGCCGCGATGGCTGATGAAGACTTCAAGGTTGCCGTTCTGCGAGCGCTCCACGCGCGTGCGGAACTTGTCGCGCTCGGACGTCGAGTACAGGCCATCGAAGACCTTGCCGATCGTATTGCGGATGAAATCCTGCGGGATCTTGGCGCGGTTCTCGGCCCAGTCGGTTTCCATGATGCCGGTCTCGGGCGAGTCCTGCACCAGCAGGAAACCGCTCTCCTGCCAGAATTCACGCATCGACTGCCACAGCTTGTCCGCCGGCATGCCGTTGCTGATCACCAGCCAGCGCTGGTTGCCGTCGCGCTCCATGCGGATGCCTTGCGTGGAGGGCAGCACGTTCTCGCTACCGGCCTGCTGCTGCACGGTCTTGGTCGACTGGTTGTAGGTCGACAGAGTGGAGGTGCCGTTCTGATCCGGCACGGAGTAGCGGCGATCGCCTTCGATCTTGGTCAGGTCCGGCGGCACGTCCAGCGTGGAGGTGCGCTTGGCAGCGGACTTGTAGTCGATCTTGTCGGGCGCCATCGCGTCGTTGATGCTGCTGCAACCGGACATCGCGTTTGCCACTAGCACGGGCAAGATCAGGGCGGCACGGCCAACTTGCGTTGCACCGTGGCGGTTAAGCTTGAGTTTCATTGACACGCAATCCTAGTTGATGGGATGACGGCAAAACACTGGACGATCAGCCGAGCAGGCCGGCCGCCGACAGCGCCTTGCGCACCGCTTCGTGGTATTCCGTTGACAGCGGGGTGAGCGGGAGGCGGATACCGCCCTGCATCTTGCCCATTTGCTGGAGCGCCCACTTGACGGGAATCGGGTTGGCCTCGACGAACATCGCCTTGTTCAGCGCAACCAGTTCCATATGGATGCGACGCGCGGTGATAGCGTCGCCCTTCAGGGCAGCCACGCACAATTCGTGCATCTTGCGTGGCGCCACGTTGGCCGTGACCGAGATATTGCCATGACCACCCAGCAGCATCAGGGCAATCGCGGTGGGATCGTCGCCACTGTAGATGGCGAAGCCTTCCGGCGCATCCTTGATCAGCTGCGCGGCGCGGTCGATGTTGCCGGTCGCTTCCTTCACGCCGATGATGCCCGGCACCTGCGCCAGGCGCAAGATGGTGTCGTGCTGCATGTCGGCCACGGTACGGCCCGGCACGTTGTACAGCACAACCGGCAGTTCCACCGCTTCCGCGATCGTGCGGAAATGGCGGTACATGCCCTCCTGGGTGGGCTTGTTGTAGTAGGGCACCACCTGCAGCGACGCATCGGCGCCGACCTGCTTGGCGAACGCGGTCAGCTCGATCGCTTCTTTGGTCGAGTTGCCGCCGGTGCCGGCGATGATCGGGATGCGCTTGTCGGCCTGCTCCACGGCAACGCGGATCAGCTCGCAATGCTCATCCACGTTCACCGTGGGAGACTCGCCGGTGGTGCCGACGATCACAATGCCATCGGTGCCCTCGGCCACGTGCCAGTCGACCAGGGCGCGCAGCGCGGGGAAATCCAGGCTGCCATCTTCCTGCATCGGCGTCACGATAGCGACGATGCTGCCGTTAATCTGTGTCATAACGTTTGAGAATTCGAGAAACGAATACCGCGATTGTACCGGATACCCAAGGCCTTCCGACCGCACCTTCGACCGGGGAAAACCCAAGGCAGTTCAACGCGTGAAGCCCAGGTCTCGCCGACCGGGCCCGCACATAACCGGGGCCGCACTTCAGCCCGGCAAAGGATACCGCGGCGGCGCTCGGCCGCCCGTTTTGCCTGATTCTTCGCGAATCGCGCAAATACGCTGCACAAAGGCAGTTTTAGGCACTTCCAGCATACCATCTTCGAAGGCAACCACCCGCAAGATGCCGCGCACGGCATCCAGCAACTCGCCCGGCTGCAGCAAGAAATCAGGGTTCGAAGGCTTGCCCACGGTCTCGTTGCCGGCCGCGAAGGTTTCGTAAAGAAGCACGCCACCGGGCGCCAGCGCAGCGAACAAATGCGGCCAAAGAGGCCTGTGCAGGTAATTTGTGACCACGATCGCGTCGAAACCCGGCTCGTCCGCGAGCGGCCACGCGCCCTGCTCCAGGTCGGCCGGGCGCGTGGCGACGCCTTCGGGCAATGCCGCCAGCGCGGCCAATGCCGCCGCATCGCGATCGACGCCCAGCACCACATGGCCGCGGCGCGCGAACCAGGTGGCGTGGCGGCCGTTGCCACAGGCCAGGTCGAGCACGCGGCCGCCCGGGCGCACCAGATGTGCCCAGCGCGTCACCCACGGCGACGGCGCGCCCAGCGGCGCGTGGGGAGGCCCGCCGCCGTGCTCACCGGTACCCCAAGCCCATGACGGCGCGCACGTCGCGCATCGTCTCGCGCGCCACCCGCCTGGCCTGGTCGCAGCCGTGGTCGACGATGGCGCGCAGCAGCGCGGGATCGTCCATGTATTTTTGCGCCCGCTCGAGCAGGGGCTGCTGCTCGCGCAGGATGCCCTCGATCACCGGCTGCTTGCATTCGATGCAGCCGATGCCGGCGCTGCGGCATCCCTTCTCGACCCACTCGCGGGTGGGCGCATCCGTATAGACCTGGTGCAGTTGCCACACCGGGCAACGCGCCGGCTCGCCGGCATCGGTGCGGCGCACGCGGGCCGGATCGGTTGGCATGGTGCGCACCTTCTTTTCCACCGACGCCTTGTCCTCGCGCATGCGGATGGTGTTGCCATAGGACTTCGACATCTTCTGGCCGTCCAGCCCGGGCATGCGCGACGCCGCGGTCAGCAGCGCCTTCGGCTCGACCAGGATGGTCTTGCGCGAGCCGCCCAGGTAGCCCAGCAGCAATTCACGGTCTTCGGGGGCCAGGCTCTGCGACTGCGCCACCAGCGCGCCGCCCTCTTCCAGCGCCTCTGCCTTGCCCTGTTCCTGATAGGCGCGGCGCAGTTCCAGATAAGCCTTGGTGCGCTTGCCGCCCAGCTTTTTGGCGGTTTCCTGCGCCTGCGCCTCGAAGTCCGGCTGGCGCCCGTACAGATAGTTGAAGCGGCGCGCGATCTCGCGCGTGATCTCCACGTGCGGCACCTGGTCCTCGCCCACCGGCACGCGGCCGGCGCGGTAGATCAGGATATCGGCGGCCTGCAGCAGCGGATAGCCAAGAAAGCCGTAGGTGGAGAGATCCTTGTCCTTGAGCTTCTCGATCTGGTCCTTGTAGGTCGGCACCCGCTCCAGCCAGCCCAGCGGCGTGCCCATCGACAGCAGCAGGAACAGCTCGGCATGCTCGGGCACGCGGCTCTGGATAAACAGCGTGGCGCGCTCGGGATCGACGCCGGCGGCGAGCCAGTCGATCAGCATCTCCCACACCGATTCGCCGATCACCTCCGGCGATTCATAGTGCGTGGTGAGCGCATGCCAGTCTGCCACGAAGAAGAAACAGGGATATTCGGCCTGGAGCTGGACCCAGTTCTTGAGTACGCCGTGATAGTGACCCAGGTGCAGCGCGCCGGTAGGCCGCATGCCGGAAAGAACGCGATCGGGAAACATGTCTATCTGTATTTGTGGGAATCGGTGCAGGTACGGGTACTCGTATTCGACGTCGGCGCCGCCATGGGCACCGGCGCCGCGGCGCGGCCTACTGCACCAGCGCCAGGATGGGTTGCAGCATCAGCAGCACCAGGCTTCTGAGCGCCCCCATCACCGGCTGCATCCACACTTTGGTGATCACGCCAGCCGCCACCAGCGCCAGCACCACGAAGATGCCGTAGGGCTCGATGCGCGACACCGCGTGCGCGATCCGCTGCGGCAACAACGCAGTCAGCACGCGGCCGCCGTCGAGCGGCGGCACGGGGAACAGGTTGAACGCAGCCATCACCAGGTTGACCAGCACGCCGGCCTGCGCCATCTGGCTGAAGAAGGGCTCCTGCACCCTGGCCACCACCAGGCCGACCGCCATCAGCGCCCAAAGGAAGGCCTGCAGCACATTGCTGCCCGGGCCCGCCAGCGCCACCCACATGCCATGCCAGCGCGGATTGCGCAGGTGGTCGAAGGCGACCGGCACTGGCTTGGCGTAGCCGAAGACGAACTGGCCGCTGGTCATGAAATAGAGCAGCAGCGGCACCGCGATGGTGCCGATGGGATCAATATGGCGCGCCGGGTTAAGGCTGACGCGCCCCATCGAGTAGGCGGTGTTGTCGCCGAACAGCTTGGCCACGTAGCCGTGCGCGGCCTCATGCAGCGTGATGGCGAACAGGACCGGCAGGGCGTAGACCGCTAGGGTCTGAATCAGGGAAGAATCCATGGGTCGCTATTGTACCGGGGCCGCGGCAAAGCGACTGTTCGGTGGCAATCAGAGGCCGAAACGTTCGATATCACCGCCTCCCTGGCGCACCAGCTCGGGCTCGCCGGCGGTCAGGTCGATCACCGTGGTCGGCTGCGCCGGCGCGGCGCCGCCGCAGATCACCAGTTCCAGCAGCTTTTCCAGCCGGGCGCGGATCACTTCCGGCTCGTTGAGCGGGGCTTCGTCTCCCGGCAGCTGCAGGGTGGCCGAAATCAGCGGCTCGCCCACTTCGGCCAGCAGCGCCAGCGGGATGGGATGGTCGGGCACCCGCACGCCGATGGTCTTGCGGGCGGGATGCGAGAGCCGGCGCGGCACTTCCTTGGTGGCCTCGAGGATGAAGACGTAGGGCCCGGGCGTGGCGCCCTTGAGCCAGCGGTACTGCCGGTTGTCCACCCGCGCGAAGTTGCCGAGCTCTGACAAGTCGCTGCACATCAGGGTCAGATGGTGCTTGTCGTCGATCCCGCGCAGGCGGCGCAGCCGCTCCACCGCGGCCTTGTCGTCGAGCCGGCAGGCCAGCGCGTAGCTGGAGTCGGTGGGCAAGGCAATCAGCCCGCCCTGCCCGATGATCTGCGCGGCCTGCTTGATCAGGCGGGATTGCGGGTTGAGCGGATGGATTTCGAAGTATTGGGACATGTGCGGGCCTGGGGCGGCCAGCCGCGGGATCCGCGCAAACACCGCGCGCACACCGGGCCGGTTCTGCGATGGGGAGATGCGAAGGGAGCGCATGGCGGATTCGGGCGGCCTTGGCGCCGGGCGGGCAGTGGCCGGCGCGGCTTACCAGTCATGCCAGACCGGGGTGACCGACGACGGCAGCGGCGGCAGCGAGCCCAGCTCGATCCGTCCCTCGCCCGGCCCATGGAAGTCCGAGCCGCGCGAGGCCAGCAGGCCGTAGTGATGCGCGACATTGGCATATTGGCGGTACTGCTCCGGCGTATGGCTGCCGGTGACCACCTCGACCGCCGCCCCGCCGAGCTGCTTGAACTCGTCGAACAGCGCATCGTGCTGGAGTTGCGTGTAGTTGTAGCGGCCCGGGTGCGCCATCACCGGAATGCCGCCGGCGGCCTGGATCCACTTCACCGCATCGGCCAGTCTGGCCCAGCGGTGCCCGACATAGCCCGGACAGCCTTCGCCGAGGTAATCGTCGAACACCTCGCTGATGGTCTTGCACCGCTCTTGCTCCACCAGCCAGCGCGCGAAATGGGTGCGGGAGATCAGGTCGGGATTGCCGACATGGCGCAGCGCGCCCTCATAGGCGCCCTCGATGCCGATCGCGGCCAGCGCCTCGCCGATGTCCTGCGCCCTGGCGGCGCGCCCGGAGCGCGTGGCGGCCAGGCCATTGACCAGCACCTGGCAGTCAGGATCGATCTGCAAGCCAACGATATGCACGGTCTGGCCGGCCCACGTCACCGAGATCTCCACCCCGGGCACGTAGCGCATGCCGAGCGCCTCGGCCGCGGCACGCGCCCTGGCCTGGCCCTTGACCTCGTCATGGTCCGTCAGCGCCCAGAACGCCACGCCGCCGGCGTGCGCGCGCGCGGCAACCTCCTCGGGGGACAACATGCCGTCGGACACCGTGGAATGGCAATGCAGATCTGCGTTGATTGCGTGTGAATTTTGCATACGTCTATTCTACTCTCGCGATAATTCCGCGTTAATCCAACTTCAATCCGACTTTAATCCCGCGCCAATGCGCGCCGCGTGGGCTGGCCCACACATTCGCGCCGATAGCCCTGCCGCCAACGCTGGCGTAGGCGGCCGGCCCGGCCCTGCGCGGTATAGTTGGGGCCTGACGACCCTCCTGCCTGGCGCCGCCGCGCGCGCCGCCTGCCAAGCCATGCCGACCCAAGCCCCTGCTTCCGCCACGCCCGATGCCCGCCCCCAATCGTCCCGACCGACGTGATCCGCACCGATGTGCTGATCGTCGGCGCCGGCCCGGTCGGCCTGTTTGCCGCTTTCCAGGCGGGCGTGCTGGGACTGAAGTGCGAGCTCATCGACGTGCTGGACCGCGCCGGCGGCCAGTGCACCGAGCTCTATCCGGAAAAGCCGATCTACGACATCCCCGCGGTGCCCGGCTGCCTGGCGCAGGACCTGGTCGACCGCCTGCTCGAGCAATGCGCGCCGTTCGCCTTTCCCATGCATTTCAACGAGCGCGCCAACGGACTGGCCGAGATCCCGCGCGAACATCACGCCGCGGCCGGCCATGAGCACGCGCACCGCCTGCTGGTCACAACCGACACCGGCAGGCGCTTCGACGTGGCCGCGGTGCTGGTGTGCTCCGGCGCCGGCGCCTTCGCCCCGCAGCGCGTGGCGCTGCCCGAGGCCGCCGCGCTGGAAGACCGCCACCTGCACTACGCCGTGCGCGACACCGCGCGCTTCAAGGGCAAGCGCGTGGTGGTGGCCGGCGGCGGAGACTCCGCCCTGGACTGGGCGCTGGCGCTGCGCAAGACCGCCGCGCGCGTCACGCTGCTGCATCGCCGGGAAGCCTTTCGCGCGGCCGACGGCACGGTAGCCGAGATGCGCGCGGCCGTCGCCGCCGGCGAGATGGACTTCGTGGTGGGCATGCTGGGCGCGCTCAAGAGCGAGGGCGACACCCTGGCCGGCGTCGACATCCGTACCCGCGACGACACCATCAGCCTGCCCGCCGACGAACTCGTGGCGCTGTACGGCCTGGTCTCCGAGCCCGGCCCGATCGCCCAATGGGACCTCGACATGCACGCCGGGCGCATCATGGTGGATACCACCACCTACGAAACGTCCCGGCGCGGCATTTTCGCCGCGGGCGACATCGCCTTCTACCCCAACAAGCAAAAGCTCATCCTGTCGGGCTTCCACGAGGCCGCGCTGGCCCTGCGGCGCGCGTATCACTACGCCTTCCCCGAAAAGGCGCTGGTCCATGTCCACACCAGCAACAACGCCACGCTCAAGGAAAAGCTGACGCACGCCTGAGCGCGTCAACAGCCACGGCCACGCAGCTTCAGGCGCAGAAGGATTCCACCAGCCCGGCAACCATCCGCGGCTGGTCGTGATGCAGCATGTGGCCGGCGTCATCGACAACGGCCTCGCGGAAATCGCGGAACGCCTTGAAGCGCTGCTTGAACGTCTCCAGCGGCTGCCCCTTTGCGATATGGCTGAGCGTCTGCGAATTGCGCGCTTCCACATGCAGCACCGGCGCGGTGGCCTGCGCCCAGATCGCCATCACCTCGTCGAGCCGGTACAGGACCGGGTTGACCATCTTGTGCGCGGCATCGCCCAGGATCTCCCAACGGCCATCCGCATTGCGCGCTGACCAGTGCTCAGCCAGGAAAGCTGCGCGGTCATCGGGCAGGCGCGGGTTGGTCTTCTGCAGCCGTGCCGCCACCGCCCCCACGCTGTCATAGGATCGCAGCGGCTGGCGCTGGCGCAACTCATCGAGCCAGCGCGCATAGCGCCCGGGCGCTTGCTCGGCGCGCGTGCCCGTCATGCCAAATCCCTCCAGGTCGACCACGCGGCGCACCCGCTCGGGACGGATGCCAGCATAAAAGCAGGCCACGTTGGCGCCCATGCTATGCCCCACCAGGTTCACCGGCGCGTCCGGCTGGTAGTGGTCGAGCACGGCCTCGAGATCGGCGACATAGTCGGGAAACCAGTAGGACTCGGTGCCGGGATAGCGTGTGGGCCAGTCGGTCTGGCCAAAGCCGCGCCAGTCCGGGGCGATCACGTGCCACTCGCGTTCCAGCGCGTCCACCATGAACTGGAACGAGGCCGCCACGTCCATCCAGCCATGCAGCAGGAACAAGGTGGGCGCGCCGGGCTCACCCCAGTGGCGCACGTGCATGTTAAGGCCGCGCAACGTGATAAATTCCGAGCGCGAGGTTTCTCTTATTGTCATGGTGTCTCCCCGGGTGCCTTTTCCCTGATCGTGGCGGACGCTTTCACCCGCGACAACGGGGAAGCCTAAAAATAGAACGATCGTTCGTTTGCGGATTATAGCGGCAAGCCGGCCCGACCCACATCCCGGCCCGCCTCCGGCGCAAAGCGAGCGCAACCCAGGAGACCCAGCATGGCCGCACCCGCCCTGCCAGCAAGCCGGCGCGACGATTATCCCGCGCTCTACACGCAATTCCACTGGCATGTGCCCGAGTTATTCAACCTGGCCGACGCATGCTGCGGCCGCTGGGCACGCGACCCCGCCACGATGGACCGCATCGCGGTCCACACCGAGCATGAGGACGGGCGCCGCGCCAGCTACAGCTACGCCTTCATCCAGGCCGAGGCCGATCGCCTCTCGCGGGCGCTGCGCACGCTGGGGGTGGCACGCGGAGACCGCGTCGGCATCGTCATGCCCCAGCGCATCGAGACGGTGATTGCGCACATGGCGATCTACCAGCTCGGCGCCATTGCCATGCCCTTGTCGATGCTGTTCGGCCCGGAAGCGCTGGCCTACCGCCTCCAGCACAGCGAGGCCAGCGTGGCCATCGCCGACGAATCCTCGATCGACAACGTGCTGGCCGCGCGCGCGCAGTGCCCCGCCCTGGCCTCGGTGATCGGCGTCGGCGCTGCCGTGGGCCGCGCGGAGCATGACTGGGACGTGATGCTCGCTGCGGAACTGCCTGAATTCACCGCCGTGGAAACCAAGGCTGACGAGGCCGCGGTGCTGATCTACACCAGCGGCACCACCGGCCAGCCCAAGGGCGCCCTGATCCCGCACCGCGCGCTGATCGGCAATCTCACCGGCTTCGTCTGTTCGCAAAACTGGTTTCCCCAAGCCGGCGACGTGTTCTGGAGCCCGGCAGACTGGGCCTGGACCGGCGGGCTGTGGGATGCGCTGATGCCCACGCTGTATTTCGGCAAGACCATCGTGGGCTATCAGGGCAGGTTCTCCGCGCAAACCGCCTTCGCGCTGATGGAGCGCTATCGCGTCACCAATACCTTCCTGTTTCCCACCGCGCTCAAGCAGATGATGAAGACCTGCCCCGCGCCGCGCGAGCACTATCAGTTGCACCTGCGCGCGCTGATGAGCGCGGGCGAAGCCGTGGGGGAAACCGTGTTCGCCTGGTGCCGCGACGCGCTCGGCGTGGTCGTCAACGAAATGTTCGGCCAGACCGAGATCAACTACATCGTGGGCAACTGCACCGCGCAGAACGACGATGGCCAGCTAGGCTGGCCGGCGCGCCCGGGCTCGATGGGCCGGCCCTACCCCGGCCACCGCATCGCCGTGGTCGACGACGAGGGCAAGCCCTGCGCGGCGGGCGAGGACGGCGAGGTGGCCGTGTGCAGCACCGACGTCCACGGCCACCCCGACCCCGTGTTCTTCCTCGGCTACTGGCGCAACGAGGACGCCACTGCCGGCAAGTACCTGGAGCGTGACGGGCTGCGCTGGTGCCGCACGGGCGACCTGGCGCGCATCGACGAAGACGGCTACCTGTGGTACCAGGGGCGCGCCGACGATGTCTTCAAGTCCTCCGGCTACCGCATTGGCCCGAGCGAGATCGAGAACTGCCTGCTCAAGCATCCCGCCGTGTCGAACTGCGCGGTGGTGCCCTCGCCGGACCCGGAGCGCGGCGCGGTGGTCAAGGCGTTCATCGTGCTGGTGCCATCGGTCGCGCGCTCGGCGCAAGCCGACGCCGCGCTGGTCGCCGAGCTGCAGCAGCATGTGCGCGGCCAGCTTGCGCCGTATGAATATCCCAAGGCCATCGAGTTCATCGCGCAGTTGCCGATGACCACCACCGGCAAGATCCAGCGCCGCCTGCTGCGCGAGATGGAAGCCAAGCGCAATACCGCTACGCGCCCGTAGCCGGGCGGGGGCGCGCCGCAAGGCTGCCGCCCGCCTATCGCCTTTCATCGCCCCCTCCCCCGGTCAAGTATTCCCCGAATCTGACGTTAGCAAGGACATGCAACGCCAGGCCCGGGGAGTCGCCTATGGCAATTTAAAATTCCAGGAATATTTATAAGAATGTTCTTATAAAAACCCTGAAAAACAAACCAGATCCCCTTTCAAACTAGGAATACTCCTATGCATGACCACTCTCTGCCGCGCTCAATACACCTATCAGCGCCAATCTGGCCGAACAGAATAGTGCAAAGATATGTTTAGGAAAATTCAGATTAGCGTGAATATTTTTTCTGATTATTGGAAATAAAATTCCCAAAGAGCGCGCAGAAATTTCCTAACGCGCTTCAACTCGATGCTGAACAGGGGGTCACGATGAGCACGTTTGCACGCACCGGCCACTGCGCCGCCCGACAATTCGCAAGGCGCCTGCCTCTCGCCCTGGCGAGTGCAACGCTATCCGTCTGCGCGTGGGCCGCGGATGGCGTCATCATCTTCCAGGGAGCCATCGTGGCGCCGTCCTGCACCGCACAGATGAGCGCGAGCGGAACCCCTTCGGTAAGTTGTCCGGCGAACGGCAGCCATTCCGCGGAATTCGCCGCGCTGCCGCCGGTGCCCGGCAAGGTGGCCATGCTGAAGACCGCGCGGACATCCGTCTAGGCCGTGCAGTTCGTGAAAGGCAGCGATCCCGGCAGCAGCCGGCAAGGCATCGTCTTGATGGCCGACTACTACTGAGCCGCCTGCCCTTCCAGCAAGGCCAGCTCGATCTCGTCGAAGCCCGCCGCGCGCCGCGCCGCCAGGTTGAATGGCGGGCGCAGGCGCGGCGCCTGGTAGCGCTCGGCAAGTTCAGCGTAGGTGGCGACAGGGTCGAGGCCACGGCCCGCGCATAGCCAGCGATACCAATGGTTGCCGATCGCCACGTGGCCAACTTCATCGCGCAGGATGATGTCGATGATGGCGGCGGCGTCATGATCGCCGGCCGCGGCCAGCTTGGCCCGCACCGGCGGCGAGGCGTCCAGCCCCCGCGCCTCCAGGGTGCGCGGCACCAGCGCCATGCGTGCCAGCACGTCGCCAGCGGTCTTGTCCGCCATTTCCCACAGGCTGTTGTGCGCGGGCAAGTCGCCGTAACGCGCGCCTAGCGTGGCCAGGTGCCCCGCCAGCAGGCTGAAGTGCAGCGCTTCTTCGTCGGCCACACGCAGCCAGTCCACGTAGAAGGCCGGCGGCATCCCGCCAAAGCGCCAGATCGCATCCAGCGCCAGGTTGATGGCATTGAACTCGATATGCGCAAGCGCGTGGATCAGCGCCGCGCGGCCGGCCGGCGTATGGACGGAGCGCCGCCGTTCCACCCTTTGCGGCGGCACCAGTTCGGGCAGTGGCGGCCGGCCCGGTACCGGCAGCTCGGCCAGGATCGACTCATCGATGCCGAGCGCCTCCGGCGTCACGGCGGCGACCGCCTGCCGCATCCAGCGCGTAGCGCCGGCCTTCTGGTGCGCATCGCTCAGGCACAGGATAGCGAGCGCCTGGCGGCGCAAGGACAGGGAAGCGAAGCCGCGCGGCAGCTCAGGTGCAGCAAGCGGCGCGCCGCCGGCATCGGGATCAGGAAGGTTTGCTGGCATAAGCGTAAAATCCGGGTTGCCGCCATTGTAGGGTGCCGCGGACCGCGCAGTCGCACCCCCGCCCCGCACCCTTTAAAGCCTGGCGGCAAACCCCATATACCCATACGAACTTGTGCAGGAGACCCCATGGCGCTTTACCAGCTCGGCGACGTTGCCCCCACCATCGATCCGGATGCCTACGTGGCGCCGGAGGCCACCGTCATCGGTAACGTGACGCTCAAGGCGCGTGCCAGCGTATGGCCAGGCGTGGTGATCCGTGGCGACAACGAGCCGATCGTGGTGGGTGAGTCCAGCAATGTGCAGGAAGGCACCGTGCTCCATACCGACCCCGGCTGCCCGCTGACCATCGGCGACAAGGTCTCGATCGGCCACCAGGCCATGCTGCACGGCTGTACGGTGGGCGAAGGCTCGCTGATCGGCATCCAGGCGGTGATCCTGAACCGTGCCGTGATCGGCAAGGAGTGCCTGGTCGGCGCCGGCGCCGTCGTCACGGAAGGCAAGGTCTTCCCGGACCGCTCGCTGATCCTCGGCGCGCCGGCCAAGGTGGTGCGCGAGCTCACCGAGCAGGACGTGGCCAACCTGTATCGCAATGCCGAGACCTACGCCACGCGCCAGGCCATGTACAAGACGCAACTCAAACGCATCGACTAAGCGACCAAGGCGCCGCGCCAGCGGCACCGATTTACCGACGGATCATCGTGACTGACACCACCACCCCTGACACCCTGCAGAAATTCCTGTTCGACGCGGCCCCCGTGCGCGGCGAGCTGGTACGCATGCAGGCCACCTGGCAAGAAGTGCTGCGCCGCAATCATTACCCCACGCCGGTGCGCCGGCTGCTGGGCGAAATGATGTCGGCCGCCGCCCTGCTTTCAGCCAACCTGAAGTTCAACGGCGCGCTGGTGATGCAAGTGCACGGCGACGGCCCGGTGCGCATGCTGGTGGTGGAGTGCCTGTCCGACCTGTCGATGCGCGCAACCGCCAAGCTCGCCGAAGGCGTGACGCTGGCCGACGACGCCACGCTGGCGGATCTCGTCAACGTCAGCGGCCACGGCCGCTTCGCCATCACGCTGGACCCGCAGGACAAGCTCCCCGGGCAGCAGCCTTACCAAAGCATCGTGCCGCTGGCCGACAAGCATGGCCCGATGGCATCCATGACCGCCGTGCTCGAGCACTATATGCAGACGTCCGAGCAGCTCGACACGCGGCTGTGGCTGGCCGCCGACGACAAGGTCGCCGCGGGCATGCTGCTGCAAAAGCTGCCGTCCTACGGCGGCACGCTGGAAGGCCACGCCGAACGCCCGCCCGCGGAGGTCGGCGAAACCGGCGCGCCGCTAGGGGAAAGCGGCCGCGCGCAGGATCTCGACACCTGGGACCGTGCCTGCCAGCTCGGCGCCACGCTGAAGGACGCCGAACTGCTGGCCGAGACGCCGGATACCTTGCTGCGCCGCCTGTTCTGGGAAGACCTGGAAGCCACCGGCCTGCGTGTGTTCGAGCCGCTGACCCCGCACTTCCAGTGCTCGTGCTCGCGCGCCAAGGTGGCGGGCATGCTGCAGAACCTGGGCCGCGTGGAGATTGAAGACATCCTGGTGGAACGCGGCGAAGTGGAAATCCAGTGCGATTTCTGCGGCCAGCAATACCACTTCGACCCGGTCGACTGCGCGCAGCTGTTCACGCCGGTCCCCGTGGCTACCGGCGCCGGCGACGGCGCGGGCCAGCAGCACTGAGCGGCAGCCGCGGCGGACGATGCAAGCGACGACACCAGGCGCAGCGGCAGGAACCTTTCTGCCCTGCGCCGGGGTCCAAGCGTCAGCGACCCACCAGAGTCAGGGAGTCATCATGCCCGCTTTGCCTTCTCACCCGTGCGCCACGATCAGCGCCCTGCTTCTAGGCATCGTACTGGCCTGCGGCGGCTGCGCCCAGTTGCCGCGCGACATCAACGGCTCGCCGCCTACTGCCCGCCTGGTGCCCAATGGCGTGCCGCCGCCTCCCGTCACCGCAGAAGATATCCAGAAGATCGATGCGCTGAACCGCCAGGTGCTGCGCGAGCAGGAGGCCGCGATTGCCCGCCAGCAACAGGCGGAGGCCATGGCGCGGGCCGCAACCTATGGCTATCCTTCGCCAAGCTGGAACCTGTATTACGGCGGATGGGGAGGTGGCCACTGGGGCGGCGGGGTTGGCTTCAGCAGCCCGGGATACTACCGGGGTTGGGGCGGCTACCCGTACTGGTGGTGAGCTTGCGGGAATGCGCCAAAACCGACTGAAATGACGATGGTGTTTGCGCCCGCTACCGATCGAGGCTGACGCCAGTCAATGGCGATTGAATGCCGGGGAGTTCGCCGGAGGCGGCAGCGGCGGCGTGGCGCTGACCTTGGGGGCCGGCGCCACGAACTGCACGAACACCTCGCCATCCTTGACCATGCCCAGCTCGTAGCGGGCACGCTCTTCAATGGCCCCGGTGCCATCCTGCAGGTCCTTCACTTCCCCTTCCAGCTTGGCATTGCGCAGCTTGAGCGCCTGGTTGTGCGCGCTCTGTTCCTGCACCTGCTTGTCCATATCCCACACACGCAGCCAGCCGCCCTTGCCCAGCCATAAGGGATACTGGATGGCGAGCAACAGCACAAACAACAGCAACGAGATCAGGCGCATGGGTTCTGGCGCTTAAGCAAAAAAGGGAGTTGCGTCCTGCGCCGGCCGCGGCATTGAGCGCGGCCGGGGCAGGACACGAGCTTAGCGCAGATTGTAGAACGCGCTCTTGCCCGGGTAGCTGGCGATATCACCGAGATCTTCCTCGATGCGCAGCAGCTGGTTGTACTTCGAGATACGGTCCGAACGCGACAGCGAGCCGGTCTTGATCTGGCCGGCGTTGGTGCCCACCGCGATATCGGCGATGGTGCTGTCCTCGGTCTCGCCCGAACGGTGCGAGATCACGGCCGTGTAGCCGGCGCGCTTGGCCATTTCGATGGCGGCGAAGGTTTCGGTCAGGGTACCGATCTGGTTGATCTTGATCAGGATCGAATTGCCGATACCCTTCTCGATGCCTTCCTTCAGGATCTTGGTGTTGGTGACGAACAGGTCGTCGCCCACCAGCTGCACGCGCTTGCCCAGCTTGTCGGTCAGCACCTTCCAGCCGTCCCAGTCGCCTTCGCCCATGCCGTCCTCGATCGACACGATCGGGAACTTGTCGCACAGGTTGGCCAGGTAGTCGGCGAACTGGGTCGAGGTCAGCTTCAGGCCTTCGCCGTCCAGGTGGTACTGGCCTTCGGCTTCGTGATAGAACTCGGTCGCCGCGCAGTCCAGCGCCAGCAGCACGTCCTCGCCAGCGCGGTAGCCGGCCTTCTCGATGGCGAGCAGGATGGTGTTCAGGCACTCTTCGTTGGAAGCGAAGTTGGGGCAAAGCCGCCCTCGTCGCCAACCGCCGTGGACATGCCCTTGTCGGACAGGATCTTCTTCAGTGCGTGGAACACTTCAGCGCCGCAACGCAGGGCTTCACGGAAGCTCGTCTGCGACACCGGCATGATCATGAATTCCTGGATGTCCAGGCTGTTGTTGGCGTGCGCGCCACCGTTGACGATGTTCATCATCGGCACGGGCATCTGCATGGCGCCCGAACCACCGAAGTAGCGGTACAGCGGCAGGCCGGCTTCTTCGGCAGCGGCGCGCGCCACGGCCATCGACACGGCCAGCGTGGCGTTGGCGCCCAGGCGGGCCTTGTTGTCGGTGCCGTCGAGGTCGATCAGGGTGCGGTCCAGGAACGCTTGCTCGGAAGCGTCCAGGCCCATGATGGCTTCGGAGATTTCGGTATTGATATGCTCGACCGCCTTCAGCACGCCCTTGCCGAGGTAGCGCGACTTGTCGCCGTCACGCAGCTCGATGGCTTCGCGCGAGCCGGTGGATGCGCCCGACGGCACTGCCGCGCGGCCCATCACGCCGGATTCGAGCAGGACGTCGCACTCGACCGTCGGGTTACCGCGCGAGTCGAGAACTTCGCGACCGATGATATCTACGATTGCACTCATGGATTCCTCTTGGACTGTTGATGCTTGATGACTTCTTACTACACGGGCGCCATGCCCTGGACTACCGCTGACTGAATGAAGCTGACTAACGCCGACTAACGCCGACCAACGCTTAAGCGCCTTCCACCACGATCATGTTCATACGCGCGGCGTGCTCGCGCGACTTGCGCGCGGCGCGGTATTCCTCGCTGTCGTGAAACGACTTTGCCGCGTCATAGCTGGGAAACTTCAGCACGACCACGCGCGTCGGGGCCCAGTCGCCCTCCAGCTTCTCGGTCTTGCCGCCGCGCACCAGTACCTCGGCGCCATGCACCTTCATGGCATGGCTGGAGAGCAATTTGTACTCTTCATACTGCTGGGGATCGGTGACATCGACGTGGGCAATGATATAGCCGCTGGCCATGGCGTATCTCCGTGTGTTCTTATGATGTTGATTCTACTTGGCTGATCATGGCCGCCTGATGACGGCCATGATCGGGGTGGCACGGCAAGCTCAGGCGCAAGCCGCCGGCCAGCCGAAATTGTCTTCGAGGAAGCCCGAGCGCTTGACCAGCGTATCGAGATCCTTGAGCACCGACAGCAGTTCCTTCATGCGCGACAGCGGCACGGCGTTGGGGCCATCCGACATGGCCTTGCTCGGGTCCGGATGCGTTTCCATGAACAGGCCCGCAACACCCGTCGCCACGGCCGCGCGCGACAGCACCGGCACGAACTCGCGCTGGCCGCCCGAGCTGGTGCCCTGGCCGCCCGGCAGCTGCACCGAGTGGGTGGCGTCGAACACCACCGGCGCGCCGGTCTCGCGCATGATCGCCAGCGAGCGCATGTCCGAGACCAGGTTGTTGTAGCCGAAGGAAACGCCGCGTTCGCAGGCCATGAAGCTGTCTTCCGGCAGCCCGGCCTCGCGCGCGGCATCGCGCGCCTTGTCGATGACATTCTTCATGTCATGCGGCGCGAGGAACTGCCCCTTCTTGATATTGACGGGGCGGCCGCTCTGCGCGCAGGCACGGATGAAGTCGGTCTGGCGGCAAAGGAAGGCCGGCGTCTGCAGCACGTCGACCACGGCCGCCACCGGCTTGACCTCGTCGATCTCGTGGATGTCGGTCAGCACAGGCACGCCGATCTCGCGCTTGACGGTGGCGAGGATCTCGAGCCCCTTCTCCATGCCCAGGCCGCGGAAGGTCCGGCCCGACGAGCGGTTGGCCTTGTCGAACGAGGACTTGTAGATAAAGGGGATGCCGAGCTCGCTCGTGATCGCCTTGAGCTCACCGGCCGTATCCAGCGCCATCTGCTCGGACTCGATCACGCACGGACCGGCGATCAGGAAGAAGGGCCGGTCCAGGCCGACGTCAAATCCACAGAGTTTCATCACTAATCTCCTGCTTGCGGTGCCGGGGCTTAGCCCGCCTTGCTCTGCTGGCTGGCCAGCGCCGCTTCCACGTAGGCCTTGAACAGCGGATGGCCATCGCGCGGGGTGGAGGTGAATTCCGGGTGGAACTGCACGCCCACGAACCACGGGTGCAGGCTTTCCGGCAGTTCCATCATCTCGGGCAGGTCTTCGGTCGGCGTACGGGCCGAGATCACCATGCCCGCCTTTTCCAGCGTCGGCACGTAGTGATTGTTGACTTCGTAGCGATGGCGATGGCGCTCGTTGACTTCGGCGCCATAGATCTGGCTTGCCTTGGTCTCGGCCTTGACCGGCACGCGTTGCGCGCCAAGGCGCATGGTGCCGCCCAGGTCGGACTCGGCGGAGCGCTGCTCGACCTTGCCTTCGCGATCGACCCACTCGGTGATCAGCGCGACCACCGGATGTTCGGTTTCCAGGTTGAACTCGGTCGAGTTGGCATCGGCCATCGCCGCCACGTGGCGCGCGAACTCGATCACGGCCAGCTGCATGCCCAGGCAGATGCCCAGGTATGGCACCTTGTTCTCGCGAGCGTACTGGATAGCGCGGATCTTGCCTTCCGTGCCGCGCTTGCCGAAGCCGCCCGGGACCAGGATGGCGTCCAGCGGCTTGAGCACTTCAAGGTGGCCCGATTCAAGTTCTTCCGAATCGATGTACTCGATGTTCACGCGGGTGGCGGTGTGCATGCCGGCGTGGCGCAGCGCTTCGATCAGCGACTTGTAGGATTCGGTCAGGTCGACATACTTGCCCACCATGCCGATGGTGACCTCGTGCTGCGGATTTTCCTGGGCATTGACCAGGCGCTGCCACATGGAGAGATCGGCCGGCTTCGGATCGATACGCAGCTCCTCGCAGATCAGGCGGTCGAGGCCTTGCTCGTTGAGCATCTGCGGGATCTTGTAGATGCTGTCCACGTCCCACACCGAGATCACGGCTTCTTGCGGGATATTGGAGAACAGCGAAATCTTGGCGCGCTCTTCGTCCGGAATCGGGCGGTCGGCGCGGCACAGCAGCGCGGTCGGCGAGATGCCGATTTCACGCAGCTTCTGCACCGAGTGCTGGGTCGGCTTGGTCTTGAGCTCGCCGGCGCTGGCAATGAACGGCACCAGCGTCAGGTGCACGAAGGCAGCATGGTTGCGGCCCATGCGCAGGCTCATCTGGCGCGCGGCTTCCAGGAACGGCAGCGACTCGATGTCACCCACCGTGCCACCGATCTCCACCAGTGCGACGTCCGCCTTGCCACCGTGCGACGCAGCCGCGCCGCGCTCGATGAAGGCCTGGATCTCGTTGGTGATATGCGGGATCACCTGCACTGTCTTGCCGAGGTACTCGCCGCGGCGTTCCTTGCGGATCACCGACTCGTAGATCTGGCCCGTGGTGAAGTTGTTCGACTTGCGCATCTTGGCCGAGACGAAGCGCTCATAGTGGCCGAGATCGAGGTCGGTTTCCGCACCGTCTTCCGTGACGAACACTTCGCCATGCTGGAAGGGGCTCATCGTGCCGGGATCGACGTTGATGTAGGGATCTAGCTTGAGGAGGGTGACTTTGAGGCCGCGCGACTCGAGAATGGCCGCGAGCGAAGCAGCAGCGATGCCCTTGCCGAGAGAAGAGACGACACCACCGGTGACGAAGACGAATTTGGTCATAAACCGAGCTTGCCGGGGAAATCGGGATTATACATGAGAGGCCGCCTGCTGCAGCGCCGCATTTGCGACAAGTCGCCTTGCCCGGCAGCCGCGGAGACGCATTCGCCGCTTCGCGCCCGCGCCCCCGCCACCGCGCTATCCTGCCCCGGCTACGGACGCGCGCTCGCGGCGCCATCGCCCCGCATTTGCCCGACCAGATCGCGGATCAGCCCGGCGGTCTGCCCGGGCCGCTCCATCGGATACAGATGGCCGCCCTCGATAAAGCGCAGACGCTCGCCCACCAGCTTGCGCGTGGCGCCGAGCCCGCATTGCCGCACTTCGCGCGAACGCGTGCCGGCGACAAAGCTGACCGGCACCGGCGCCCCGCGCGCCACGCGCGCGCCCAGGCTGGTGGGCAGCGTGCGATAGATCTGGTACTCGATCTCCCGCTCGAAACGCAGGCGGCGCTCGGCGTCGTTGCCGGTCGGCTCCGTGCCGTGCATCGCATAGTCGCGCAACACCTCCTCGTCCCACGACGCGAACACAGGCTTGGCGCGAAAGTGCTCCCACACCGCCTCGGCATCCGGCCAGTGCGTGCGGCGGCGCCGGGTCGCGGCCGCCGGGCTGGGCCGCTCATCCAGGCCGAAGCGCTGGCCGGCCTTGAGCAAGGCGGCGCGCCACCCGGCGATCACGGGCGAATCCAGCATCACCACGCCGCGCACCCACTGCGGGCGGCGCAGCGCGGCCATCAGCGACAGGAAACCGCCAAGCGAATGTCCCACCAGCCATACCGGCTCGCGGTACTTCTGGTCGATCGAAGCCAGCAGTTCATCGACCAGGTGCGGCCACTCGCGCGTGACGGGGAATTTCGGGTCGTGGCCATAACGGTCCACGGCGCGGATCTCGAAATCGTCTTCCAGCGTTCCAAACAGCTTGCGGTAGGTGCTGACCGGGAAGCCGTTGGCATGCGAAAAATGCAGGATGTCGCGCATCGGGGTATTCGCCGTGCGCCCTCAGTCCTGCGTGCCGGCACGTTCGCGCGTGGCGCGCACCGGCTGGCCCCAGCGGTCGCCGGCGCCCTGGCGCGCCAGCGGAAACTCGGCCGGCGCGTCGGCATCCCACTCGGGATCGTTGATCTCGCCGAAGACCTGGCGCAGGCGCTGCCCCCAGGTATCGCGGATCATGCGGAAGTAGGCGTTCTTCTCGTCGATATTAACGAAGCGGGTCACGCGCAGCGAATCGCCCTCGTAGACCAGCAGGTCCAACGGCAGGCCCACCGAGATATTCGACTTCAGCGTGGAGTCCATCGAGATCAGCGCGCACTTGGCGGCTTCGCCCAGCGGCAGCGTCGGCTCCACCACGCGATCGATGATGGGCTTGCCATACTTGGCCTCGCCGATCTGGAAATAGCAGTTCTCGGGCGTGGCCTCGACGAAATTCCCGGCGGCGTACACATGGAACAGGCGCACGCGTTCGCCGCGGATCTGGCCGCCGAAGATCAGGCTCACATTGAATTCGATGCCGGCCTCGCGCAGCGCATGGGCGTCGTGCTTGTGCACCTGGCGCACTGCGTCGCCGACGATGGCGGCCGCCTCGAACATATCGCGCGCCGTCCACAGCGAGCGCTTCTCGTCACGGCCCTCCGCCAGGATCTGGCGCACCGCCTGGCTGATCGCCAGGTTGCCTGCGCTCAGCAAGACCATCACGCGGTCGCCCGGCTCCTCGAACACGGTCATCTTGCGCGCGGTCGAGATCGCGTCGACGCCGGCATTGGTGCGGGAGTCGGAAAGGAACACCAGCCCGGTGTCCAGCCGCATGGCTACACAGTACGTCATGATCTTGTCTTGTAATGGTGCAAATTCACGCCCGGCGCATCGCCAAGCTTGTCACCCGGGTCAAGGCCGCATTCTAGCGCCGCGCCGGTGCGCCCGGAACCTTGCGGCGCGCCCGCTCTTGGTGCGCGACGCACCACTTCACTCACTGCAGCGGTGCAATGGCGATCTCGACCGCCAGCCGCTCGCCGCCGCCACCTTCGCGAATGCCGCGCACCGGTGCGGCCATGCGATAGTCGCGCCCGACCGCCAGCCGGATATGGCGCGCGTCGCTCAGGCAGCCGTGGGTCACGTCGATGCTGCACCACAACTCCTTGCCGGCATCCACGCAGACATCGGCCCAGGCATGGCTGGCCAGCTCCGAGGCCGCCGGGTCATAGAAATAGCCGCTGACGTAGCGCGCCGGCAGGCCCAGGGCGCGGCAGCATGCCACCATCACCTGCGCCTGGTCCTGGCAAACCCCGCTGCCCAGCGCGAACGCATCGCTGGCCGACGTGCCCACGTCGGTGCTATCAGCCTGGTAGCGCACCCGCCCCGCAATGCCGTTGGCCAGCGCCAGCAGCGCGGGCACCGTCGCCCCCGCCGCCAGGTACGGCGCGGCAAAACGCACCATTTCCGGCTTGGCGGCGGTCAGCGCTGTGCCGCCAAGGTAATACAGCGGCGAGACACGCGCCTCGCCGGCCGGCGGCGCATCGCAGAAAAACGGCCCATCCGCGTCAGTTGGCGGCGTTACATCGACCACGCCGCTGGCCTCGATCACCAGCGTATGTGCTGGCCCGGCCACAGTGAAGCTGTGCACGATATTGCCGAAGCCGTCACGCGCCTCGGACAGGTTGCCGGGAACGGACAACTGCCATTCCTGCACGGCCTGCAGCGGGCCCGAACGCGGCGCGAGCCGCAGTTCGTGCACGCTGCGCCGGACCGGCTCGGCGTAACGGTAGACCGTTTTGTGGTGAATCTTGTATTTCATGATGTGGCGAGGCCGGCACGACCCTCCCACTTCTATAGGTCAGGCAGCCAGCAACGGCACGAGGAAATCCCGGCTGATGCCGTTGCCGAGGTCGCCGATGCGCTCCAGGAAACTGGTCAGGTAAGCATGCAGCCCGACGGCGAAGATGTCGTCGATGCGCGCATATTTCAAATCGGCGTGAAGTTTACCAGCCTGGCGCTCGGTCTCCGAAGAATGCTGGTTGCCCACCAGCGCCAGGATCGACACCACCTCATCCATGCTCGATACCAGCGAGCGCGGCATGTCGGGGCGCAGCACCAGCAGTTCGGCCACGCGCTCGGGCGTGATCACGGTGCGATAAACCTTGCGGTACACCTCGAAGCCCGACACCGAGCGCAAGACCGCCGCCCAGTGATAGAAGTCGTTTGCGTCGCGATTGGGGTCGCTGTCGTCGACGGTGCCGGCCTGGAACTTCACGTCCAGAATCCGCGCGGTATTGTCGGCGCGCTCCAGGAAGGTGCCCAGCCGCATGAAGTGGAAGGCATCGTCCTTGAGCATGGTGCCGAACTGCACGCCGCGGGCCAGGTGGGAGCGGAACTTCACCCACTCGAAGAACTGCGAAGGATCCGCCGCCAGCACGCCGTCGGCGATCATGCGCTGCACGTCGAGCCAGGTGGTGTTGATGGTCTCCCAGACCTCGGTGGTCAGCGAGCCGCGCACCGCGCGCGCGTTCTCGCGGGCCGCGCGCAGGCAGCTCATGATGGACGAGACATTGGTCATGTCGCGCACCATGAAATCGATCACGTCATCGCGCGTGAGCAGGCCGTACTTTTCGTCGAACACCGTGGTCAGCTCGGAGATATCGAGCATGGCCCACCAGCCTTGCTCCGCCACTTCCGCGGATTGCGGCAGCAGCGACGTCTGGTAATTCACGTCCAGCATGCGCGCGGTGTTCTCCGCGCGTTCGGTATAGCGCGCCATCCAGAACAGATGGTCGGCGGTGCGGCTAAGCATGTTTAGTCCCCTCGTACAGCGCTGTTCACCCGCGCGCCGCCGGCAACGCGGCGGCCAGCGCGGGAATCACAAACAATCCTTGCGTGCGCCGCGCGTCAGCGCTCCAGCACCCAGGTGTCCTTGGTGCCTCCGCCCTGCGAGGAGTTGACCACCAGCGAGCCTTCGCGCAGCGCCACGCGGGTCAGCCCTCCCGGCACCATGCGCACGTCCTTGCCGGACAGCACGAACGGACGCAGGTCGATGTGGCGCGGCGCGATCCCCGACTCGACATACGTCGGGCAGGTGGAAAGCGCCAGCGTGGGCTGCGCGATGTACTGCTCGGGACGCGCGCGCACGACCTCGCGGAACGTATCGATCTCCGCGCGCGTGGCGGCAGGCCCCACCAGCATGCCGTAGCCGCCGGCGCCATGGGTTTCCTTGACCACCAGCTCACTCATGTGGTCCAGCACGTACTGTAGGTCGTCCGGGCGGCGGCACATGTACGTCGGCACGTTGTTGAGGATCGCTTCCTCGCCGAGGTAGAAGCGGATCATGTCGGGCACGTAGGGATAGATCGACTTGTCGTCGGCCACGCCCGTGCCAATGGCGTTGCAGATGGTGACATTGCCGGCACGATAGACCGAGAGCAGGCCCGCCGCGCCCAGCGTGGAATCCGAGCGGAACACCAGCGGGTCGAGGAAATCGTCGTCGACCCGGCGGTAGATCACATCGATGCGCTGCGGGCCCTGGGTGGTGCGCATGTAGAGGTGATCGTCCTGCACGAACAGGTCGCTGCCCTCGACCAGCTCCACGCCCATTTGCTGGGCCAGGAAGGCATGCTCGAAGTAGGCGGAGTTGTACATGCCGGGCGTGAGCACCACCACCGTGGGGTCGGCAATGTTCTGCGGCGAGACGCCGCGCAGCATGTCGAGCAGCAGGTCGGGATAGTGCGCGACAGGCGCCACGCGATTGCGCGCGAACAGGTCCGGGAACAACCGCATCATCATCTTGCGGTTCTCCAGCATGTAGGACACGCCGGAGGGCACGCGCAGGTTGTCTTCCAGCACGTAGAACTCGCCCTCGCCCGCGCGCACCACGTCGATGCCTGCCACGTGGGCATAGATATCGCGGGGCACGTCGATGCCGAGCATCTCGGGGCGGTACTGCGCGTTGTTATAGATCTGGTCGGGTGGGATCACACCGGCGCGGATGATGTCCTGCCCGTGGTAGATATCGTGGATGAAGCGGTTCAGCGCCGACACCCGCTGGCGCAGGCCGCGCTCGAGCGTTGCCCACTCGCTGGCGGGGAAGATGCGGGGAATGACGTCGAACGGGATGGTCCGCTCGGTGCCGCTGTTGGACTCGTCTTTTTCACCGTAAACGGCGAACGTGATGCCCACGCGCCGGAAGATCAGATCAGCCTCGGCGCGCTTGTTGTCCATGGTGCCTTCGGACTGGCGCGCCAACCAATCCGCGAACTGCTTGTAATGCCCCCGCACGGCACCTGCCGGCAGGGACTCGCCAGCGTGGATTGCTGCAGCCACGCCATCTTGCCAATCGAGCATCTCGTCGAAAAACCGCGCCGCCATGATGGCCGTTCCCCCATGATTTGAGTGCCGCCCAAACTGCCGGCTACCCGTTTTGATTGGCTTGTTGTTCCCGGCACAGCACCTTGAGATCACCACCCGAGGCCCGGCGGCCTGGCCGCGGACCGTCTCGTCATGCTTCGAAGTGCTGTCCCTATAGGATACCTATGACCACGAAAGCCGCAAGCGGCAAGCATTCGCGCCATCAAACATGGATTAAGCAAGATGTTTGCCAGCCTTGGCTTCGGGCCGGCATTGGCGATCGCCCTAGCGGGCGATCGCCGCGCCTTTGCGCCTGCACTCCGGCCAGGATGCGCTGCACCAGCGCCTCCGGCGTCTGGCGAATATCGAGCACCAGGGCATCGCGCGGCTCCTCCAGGGTCTCGAACTGACTCTGCAGCAGGGCGGGATTGAAAAAGTGGTCGCTGCGCTCGGCCAGGCGGCCGCCAATGACGGCCGCATCGCCCTTCATGTAGACAAAGGTCACGCCGCCGTCGGCGGGCGTCAGGCGGTCGCGGTAGGTTTGCCGCAGCGCGGAACAGGTAAACACGTGGGTGCGCCCTTCGGCGCGGGCCGTATCGATCGCCGCGCGCATCGCGGCCAGCCAGGGCCAGCGGTCGTCGTCGGTCAGCGGGATGCCATTGTGCATCTTCGCCTTGTTGGCGGCGCTGTGGAATTCATCGGCGTCATGGAAGCCGCATTGCAAGGTCTTGGCCAGCAGTTGGCCGACCGTGGTCTTTCCGCTGCCGGAAACGCCCATCAGGATGTAGATCATGTCTGCTCCAACGATCATGTTCGGATGGTTTTCCCATCCTTGTCGGTAGTCCCCGCGCCGGCCGCCGATCGGTTCCGGAAGCATTCAGCCATGAAGCCATGATAGGACCCGCATGGGCCGGCTCGGGGTCGTCCCCGCCAGCCGTCGACTGCCGGGGACACAAATGACACAAATTTATGGGGCGCTGCCTATTGTGCGACGGCCGCGCCCATTTGGACAGCGCCGGGCGCGTCGGCCTCGGACAGGTCCAGCGCGCTGCCGCCCTCCTCCGCGATCCGCGCATTGCGCCGGAACAGCCCGAACAGGCCCCGGCCAACGCTGAAATTCGTGAAGGCGTCGTCTGGCAGCACGGCCGAGGCACGCGTCGCCAGGTCACCGTCGCCGTTGGCGGCGCCAAGCCATTCCAGCGTGCCCGCCACGGCGTCCACGCGGATCCGGTCGCCGTCGCGCACGCGCGCCAGCGGGCCGCCAGCAAGTGCCTCAGGCCCCACATGGATGACCGCTGGCACCTTGCCGGAGGCGCCGGACATGCGGCCATCGGTCACCAGCGCAACCTTGTGGCCGGCGTCCTGCAGCGCGCCGAGCACCGGGGTGAGGCGGTGCAGTTCAGGCATGCCGTTGGCGTTGGGCCCCTGGAAACGCACGACCGCGATCATGTCGCCCGTGAACTCGCCGGCCTCGAACGCGGCCTGCAATTGCTCTTGCGAGTCAAAAACGCGTGCCGGCGCTTCCACCACGCGATGCTCGTCCGCCACCGCCGACACCTTGATCATGCCGCGGCCAAGATTGCCCTGCAGCAGGCGCAAGCCACCCTCGGCGGAGAACGGTTCGGCCGCGGTGGCCAGTACCGCGGCATCGCCGCTGACAGCCGCGCCATCGCGCCACTGGAGCACGCCGTCGATCATCACGGGCTCTTGCGTATAGCGGGCCAGGCCACGCCCGACCACGGTCTCCACGTCCTCGTGCAGCAAGCCGGCGGTGAGCAGCTGGCGAATCACGTAGGCCACGCCGCCCGCGGCGTGGAAGTGGTTCACGTCGGCCGAGCCGTTGGGGTAGACCCGCGCCAGCAGCGGCGTGATGCGAGAGAGACGATCGAAATCGTCCCAGTCGATGAGGATGCCCGCCGCGCGCGCCATCGCCACCAGGTGGATGGTGTGGTTGGTCGAGCCACCCGTGGCCAGCAGGCCGACCACGGCGTTGATTACCGCGCGCTCGTCCACGATGCGGGCCAGCGGCAGGTAGTCGCCGCCCCGCGCCGTCAGGGCCAGCGCGCGTTGCGCGGCGGCGGCGGTGAGCGCGTCGCGCAGGCCACTGTCCGGATGCACGAAGGCCGCGCCCGGCATATGCAGGCCCATGATTTCCATCAGGAACTGGTTGCTGTTGGCGGTGCCGTAGAAGGTGCACGTGCCGGCGCCGTGATAGGCCTCGCACTCGGCCTCCAGCAACGCTTCGCGGCCCACCTGGCCGGTTGCGTAAAGCTGGCGCACGCGTGCCTTCTCCTTGTTGGACAAGCCCGTCGACATCGGCCCGGCCGGCACGAATACCACCGGCAGGTGGCCGAACTGCAGCGCGCCCATCAGCAGGCCCGGCACGATCTTGTCGCACACGCCCAGCATGAGCGCGGCATCGAAGGTGTTGTGCGACAAGGAGACCGCCGTGGCCATCGCAATGGCGTCGCGCGAAAACAGCGACAGCTCCATGCCGGCATTGCCCTGCGTGATGCCGTCGCACATCGCCGGCACCCCGCCCGCCACCTGCGCCACCGCGCCAACGGCACGCGCGGCCTCGCGGATCACGCCGGGATAACGCTCGTACGGTTGGTGGGCCGACAGCATGTCGTTGTACGCGGTGACGATGCCGAGGTTGGCGGCATGCTCGACCCGTAGCTTGAGCTTGTCATGCGCGGGCAGCGCGGCCAGGCCGTGCGCGAGGTTGGCGCAGGACAGCCCGCGCAAGGGACCGAGCTCCTGCTGGGCGCGTTCGCAGCGCGCGAGATAGGCGGCGCGGCTGCGCCGGCTGCGTGCGATCACGCGCTCGGTGACGGCGTGGACTTCGGCGTGGAGGGCTTTTGACATTGGGGAGTTCCTGGTCGTGATGCCTGATCGTATCCGGGAGGACTGGGGGACTTAGTTGGCGCTACTGGGTGCTATTGCTTGTAGATTTTCTACATTATATCTAAAGACAATTTGAAAACACTACGCGCACGCATCACAAAGCGCTTTATTCATGGTATTTTTGGCTCACATAGGTGAAATCCCTAGCCATCCGCCTCACCGAAGCCACAATGACATCGCCTCTAATTCTGTAGAATATCTACATGCGGCTCGATCCGTCGAGCCACGGATTCCGGGGCCAGAGCCAAAACAATTCCCCGGCACAGACAGCCATCCCTCCTCTACCATGCGCGACCGAATTCTTGCCGTCTACGACACGCTTCGCCCCTCCGAACGCCGCCTTGCCGACTATGTCGCCCGCCACGGCGCCAGCGTGATCCGCTTGTCGATGCCCGAGCTGGCCGAGCGCGCGGGCGTGTCCCAGCCCACCATTGCGCGCTTTTGCGCGGCGCTGGGCTACGACGGCTTTCGCGAGTTCAAGCTCCAGTTCGCCCAGAACGTGGGCGGCGGCACGCCCTTCGTGCACCAGGACGTCAAGGCCGAGGACCGCCCTGCCGATATCGCCGGCAAGGTGTTCGACCGCACCATCGCCACCCTGATGACGGTGCGCAACGCGCTGTCCGCGGACCAGATCGAGCACGGCATCCAGCTGCTCGCCGCGGCCAGGCGCATCGAGTTCTATGGCTGCGGCAATTCGGGCATCGTCGCCCTGGATATCCAGCACAAGTTCTTCCGCCTCGGCATGCCCACCGTTGCCTACTCGGACTCGCACGTCTTCAGCATGTCGGCGGCACTGCTCGGGCCCGGCGATGTGGCGGTGCTGGTCTCCAACAGCGGGCGCACCTGGGACATGCTGGCCGCCGCCACGCTGGCCTGCGCCAGCGGCGCCAGCGTGCTGGCGCTGACCCACAGCGGCTCGCCGCTGGCCGCGCTGGCCGACGTCTGCGTGTTCTCGGACGTGGAAGAAGACAGCCAGGTCTACACCCCGATGACCTCCCGCATCTGCCACCTGGTACTGGGCGACGTGCTGGCAGCGGGCGTTGCCCTGGAACGCGCCGACACCGTCTGCGCGGGCCTGCAACGCGCCAAGGCGCACCTGCGCGAGCGCCGTATCGCCCAGGCCGAGCCCGCGCACCTCAACGAGGCGCAGGCGGCGCCGCGCGCCAGTAGCGCCGCTCGTGCTGGCGGTAAGCCCGCAGCGCGTAAGACTCGCCGCGCGTCGTAAGCTGGACCGCGCCGGTTTCGTCGCTGCGATAGCGCGCGATCTCGTGCGAGCCGTAGCGGTCCCAGATCTCGGGCCGCGGATGCCGGTGGCGGTTGCGGTAGCCCACCTGGAACAGCGCGACCTCCGGCGCCACCACGGCCAGGAACGCGCCGCTCGATGAGGTGTTGCTGCCGTGATGCGGCACCTGCAGGAAGTCCGCGCGCAAGTCTTGCGTGGACAGGCGCGCCAGCAGCGCCGCCTCGTCGCGCCGGGCGATATCGCCGGTCAGCAGGAGGCTGCGCGCGCTGCCCGCCAGCTTGAGCACGCAACTGCGCGCATTGCTGTCGATGGCGGCATTCTGCGCGGCGCCCGGCAAGGGATGCAGCATGGCAAAGCGCACGCCATCCCACTCCCACTGCTGGCCCGCCGCGCAGGGCTGCGCCTCCAGGTGCGCAGCGTTCGCCGGCGGCACCAGCAGCCGATGTCCCGGCGGCGCGCCCGACAGCAGGGTGTCCACCGTCAGCGCCGCCATGATGTCGCGCGCGCCGCCCGCATGGTCGGCGTCTTCATGGCTGATCACCAGCGTGTCCAGCCGGCGCACGCCGGCGCCGCGCAGGAACGGCTCGATGGCCCGCGCGCCGGCGCTGCTGCCCAGCTCGCCACGCCCGGCGCCCCAGCCGTAACCCGACCCGGCCCGGCATCGTAGAGCAGCACGCGCGAGCGCGTTTCCACCAGCACCGCCGTGCCCTGCCCGATATCGATCGCGGTGGCGCGAAACTCCCCGTGCGCCACCGGCTGCCGCCCCGCCAGCACCATCGGCAACAGCAGCACCACGCCATGCAGGCGCGCGCGCACGCCACAGCGCACGGGCGCCAGCAACAGCAGCGAGCCGAGCACGGCCAGCGCTAGCGCCACCGGCCCGGCGCGCGCGGCCTGCCACACCGCCCACGGCGGCGCCGACAGCCACTCCAGGCCCAGCACCAGCCAGTGCAGCAACAGATGCGCGGGGCTGAGCAACCAGCCCGCCAGCGGCGCCGGCACCGCCGCCGCCAGCAACGCCATCGGCGTCACCAGCAGGCTGACCAGCGGGATCGCCGCCGCATTGGCCAGCGGCGAAATCACCGAGACCTGCTGGAACAGCAGCAAGGTCAGCGGCACCAGCCCGATGGTGACGGACCATTGCGTGCGCGTGGCCTGCGCCAGGCTGGCTCGAAAACGCTGCCAACGCGTCAGCGTAGCGTGATTGGCCGGTTGCGCCGCGGCCAGGAAGATCACGCCCACCGCGCCGAAGGAAAGCCAGAAGCCGGGCGACAGCACCGCCCAAGGGTCTAGCCCGATCGCCACGAACGCGGCCCAGGACAGCACCAGCGAGACCGGCGGCGTGCGCCCGCTCCATAGCGCCAGCGCCGCCACCACCAACATCGACACGGTGCGCAGCGCCGGCACCTGCATGCCCGCCAGCAGACCGTAGATGAAGCCGGCAATCACCGCGCCCACCAGTGCGGCGCGCCGTGCCGGCCACCACAGCGGCAAGGGCCGCGGCAGCCATCGCCCGAGCCCGAACGAATGCCGCCACAGCCAATAGACGAGGCTGGAGAAAAGGCCGGAAATCATGGTGATATGCAGGCCGGAAATGCTGATCAGGTGGCCGATGCCGGTGCGCGTGAACAAGGTTCAGTCGCGCTGCTGGATTCCGCGCTGATCGCCTACCACCAGGGCAGCCAGCACTGGCACAAAGCGGGCATCGGCTGGCAGGCTTTGCAAGACGTGATCGCGCACCTGCGCCCGCCATCGCGCGATTCGCCACGCGAGCCGTTCGCCGACAGCGTCTCGCGGCTCGCCCATGGCATCGCGCACGTAGCCGGTGGCGCCAAGCCCCGCCGCCATCAGCCAGAACTCGTAATCGAAGCCATGTGGGTTGGCCAGGCCATGGGGCTGGCGCAAGCGCACCGTGAAGACGTAACGCTCGCCCGGACGCAAGCCGGCCGGCGCGTCCTCCCAGCCCAGCAAGACGCGGGAAGGCATGCCGCCCGCATCGTCGAGCGCGAACGCGAAGCGCTGGCCGCGCGCGGCCTGGGCCGGCAGCCCGGCCACCACGCCGCTCACCACCAGGTCCACGCCTTCCTGCGCGCTCGCCAGGCGCTCGCCCAGGCGAACCTCGGCGCGCCACGCCGACCAGCCGAAGCCAGCCAACAGCGACAACGCGATCAAGGCCAACCGCGCCCAGCCGGTATGGCGCGTGCGCAGACGCAGCGCGAGCGCGGCCGCCAGGAGCCCGGCAGCCGCCAACACCCACGCCGCGCCGCCACGCGGCAGCGAGCCTTGTTGCTGCAGCCACCAGCAGCCCGCCCCACGAAGGCGAGCAAGAACAGACGCATGCGGATTCCCCAACGGTTAGATGGGATATCGGATGCGTCTCGCTTATACGGCCGTCACCGGCCGTGAGGCTTGTCAGGATGAAACGGGTTGGTTGCCGATTGTTTCGGCCGGGGCCGGGGCAGGCAATGCTGAGGGGAACATGGTTGCCGCAAACGCGCCCAGCCGCGGCAATGCGCCCACGGAGTTGCGCCACATCGCCTGCGCCAGCGGCGCGGCTTCGAGGCCGCGCAACTCGCCCAGCACCCGGGCCACGCCGGCCACTTCGGCAGGCGTGTTGCGCGCCTTGTGCTGCTCGCCAAACTGGTCGTCGGACAGCCATGCAGGTGCGATGTCGGGCGCGTCTGTCTCGAGCACGATGGCGTCGAGCGGCAGCTCCGCCGCCAGGCGCCGGATCTGGTTGGCGCGGCTGAAGGTCAGGTTGCCGCCAAAGCCCAGCTTGAGGCCCTGGTCGATAAACCCCCGGGCCTGCTGCACGCTGCCGTTGAAGGCATGGGCAATGCCCTGGCGCACGCCGATGCGGCGCAACTGGGCCGCCACCTGGTCCTGCGACTTGCGCACGTGCAGCAGCACCGGCAAGTCGAACTCGCGGGCAAGCTTGAGCTGCTCGGCATAGATCCAGGCCTGATGCGCGGCATCGAGGCCGGGCACGAAGAAGTCGAGCCCGATCTCGCCGATGCCGACAAAGCGCGGATCGGCCAGCGAGGCCTGCACCTCGCGGCGCAAGGCGTCGAGGTCGCCCCGCCCCGCACCCGGCGTGCACAGCGGATGGATCCCCAGCGCGTAGACGCAGCTATCGTGGCGGTGCGCCAGCGAGCGCACCGCGGCGAAGTTCGACACGGCCACCGCCGGCAGCACGATGCCCGTCACCCCCGCCGTGGCAGCGGCGGCGGCAACGGCGTCACGGTCGGCATCGAATTCACCGGCGTCGAGGTGGCAATGGGTATCGATCCACATGGCAGGCTCCGCTGGTGCCGGGCTGGCGCGCTGTTAGCGCTCGCGGTGGATATGCCCGTCGCGCAGGCGCAGCACGCGATCGCAGCGGCTGGCCAGGTCGAGGTCGTGGGTCACGATGACAAAGCTGGTGCCCAGCGTGCGCGACAGCTCCAGCATCAGGTCGTAGACGCCGCCCGCGGTGTGGTCGTCCAGGTTGCCGGTGGGCTCGTCGGCCAGCACGCAGGCTGGGCCGCCCACCAGCGCGCGGGCGATGGCGACCCGCTGGCGCTCGCCGCCGGACAGCTCGCCGGGCCGGTGCTGCGCCCGGTCGCCCAGGCCCACGCGCTCCAGCACCGTCATCGCCGCCGCGCGCGCCTCGGGCTGGCGCAGCCCGCGGATGCGCATCGGCATGGCCACGTTGTCCAGCGCGGTGAACTCGGGCAGCAGGTGATGGAACTGGTAGATGAAGCCCAGCTCGCGGTTGCGCACGATATTGCGCTCGCTCTCGCGCAGCGCGGTGAAGGGCCGGCCCTTCAGGGCGACGCGTCCGCTGTCCGGGTTGTCGAGCCCGCCCAGCACATGCAGCAGCGTGCTCTTGCCCGAACCGGACGCACCGACGATGGCGACTTTCTCGCCCGCATCCACCCGGACATCCACGCCCTTGAGCACGGTCACGTCCAGGCCGCCCTGGCGGAAGCGCTTGGTCAGGCCTTCGGCCAGCAACACCGGCGTATCGGATGCGGCCTTGCCGGCGGAATCGGCGGAATCGGCGGCATTGCCAGCCGGCACGGCACGCAGCAGGGTTTCACTCATAGCGCAGCGCCTCCGCCGGGTTGACGCGGGCAGCGCGCCAGCTTGGGTAGAGCGTGGCCAGGATGGACAGCACAAAGGAGACGATACCGATGGTCGCAATGTCGTTCACGCGGGGATCCGAGGGCAGTTCGCTGATGAAATAGATGTCGCGCGGCAGGAACTGCACATGCAGCAGCCGCTCGATAAAGGGCACGATCACATCGATGTTGAAGGCGATCAGCGCACCGCCGGCAACGCCCGCCAAGGTCCCGATAAAGCCGATGGCAATGCCCTGCACGATAAAGATCTTGGTGATCGAACTGGGCTGGGCGCCCATGGTGCGCAGGATGGCGATGTCAGCCTGCTTGTCCGTGACGGTCATCACCAGCGTGGACACCAGGTTGAAGGCCGCCACCGCGATGATCAGCGTCAGGATGATGAACATCATGCGCTTCTCGGTCTGCACCGCGGCAAACCAGTTGCGGTTCTGCTTGGACCAGTCGCGCAGGTAGAGCTCGCCGGAGAGCGTGCCGGCCAGCTCGTCGGCCACCTGGGGCGCGCGTTGCATGTCCGTCAGTTTCAAACGCACGCCGGTGGGCCCGGTGAGACGGAACATGGCTTCGGCGTCGCGGATATTGATCAGCGCCAACGCGTTGTCGAACTCGAAATGGCCGGACGAGAACACCCCGACCACGGTGAACTGCTTGAGCCTCGGCAGCACGCCGGCCGGCGTGATGGTGCCCTGCGGCACCACCAGCGTGACCTTGTCGCCCACCTGCACGCCCATCGCGTTGGCCAGTTCATTGCCGAGAGCGATGCCGAATTCGCCCGGAAGCAGGCCATCCATGCTGCCGCCCCGGAACTGCTTGCCGATATCGGAAACCTTGGGTTCTTCCGAAGGCTCGACCCCGCGCAACAGCACGCCGCGCACGGCATCCTCGCGGGTCAGCATGGCCTGCGCGGCCACATAGGGCGCGGCACCGATCACTTCCTTGTTGCGCATCGCCTCGGCGGCGGTCTTCTGCCAGTCGGGCAGCGCCCCGGGGCCGACCACCTCGATGTGCGACAGCACCGAGAGCATGCGATCGCGCACTTCTTTCTGGAAGCCGTTCATCACCGACAGCACCACGATCAGCGCCGCCACGCCCAGCGCGATGCCGAGCATGGAAATCATCGAGATAAAGGAAATAAAGGTGTTGCGGCTGGCGCGCTTGCTTGCGCGGGTGTATCGCCAACCGATCTGCCACTCGTAAGGAAAGTTCAAGAGGGTTCCTGTTGTTAAGGAGAAACGCCGGCGCCACACCGCCAACGCCGCTGATGGCTTGCCGGCCGCGCACCCGAGGCGCCGCCCGCGCCACTGTCGCAACCGGGCCGGGGACGATATTTCCGCCGCCGGCCAGCCGCAAGTTTACAATCTCGGCACCATGATGACGCACCTGACCCTGATTGTGCCCTTTTCTGTCCCGCCCGGCGCCGCGATCGACGCCGACGGCGGTGGCAACGACGCCATGCTCGAAGCCCTGCTGCGGCAGTTGGAGTTGCCGGCGCTGGGAAAGTTGCTCACGCGCGCCAGCCCCGGCCCGCGCGAGCGGCACGACGACCCCTTCCTGCGCGCGCTGCCGCATGAGCGCTGGCTGGCCGGGCGTGCCGGGCTCGACACAGCCCGTGTGCCCAGCGCCCCGTACATGCGCCTGGCCGACATGACCGCCGCCGGCACGGGCGCCGCCGCGGACGATGGCCAGGCCTGGGCCTGCCTGCAGCCGGTGCATATCCATGCCGCGCGCGACCACCTGGTGCTGATGGACCCGGCCCAGCTGCATATCCGGGCAGAGGAGTCCGCCGCCCTGCATGCCGCGGTGGCGGCGCTGCTGCAGGAATCCGGCATTGTGCTTGAAACACCGCATCCGGCGCGCTGGTACATCCCGCAAGCCGTGTTCGGGCCGCTTGTCGCCGCCAGCCCCTGCGCGCCACCGGCCGCAACATCGACGTGTGGATGCAGGCCGGTGAGCGCGCGCGCGACTGGCGCCGGATCCAGAACGAGATCCAGATGACCTGGCACGACCATCCGGTGAACCAGGCCAGGGAAGCTGCCGGGGAGTTTTCCGTCAATTCGGTCTGGCTCCACGGCGGCGGCACCCTGCAACCGGTGCCGCGCCTGGCCGACACGGTACTGACCGGCGACGCCTTCGTGCGCGGCCTGGCGCTGGCCGGCGGCGCCGCATGCCAGCCCCTGCCGCCCCGCTTCAAGGCCGTCGAAGGCATGCAGGGCAGCGCCATGGTGCTGCTGGAGGACGCCATCGAGTCTTATATCGCCCAGGACTGGGGCCTGTGGATCGAGCGCATGCACACGCTCGACGCCGAATGGTTCGCGCCCGCCCTGGCCGCCCTCGAAGGCGGGCAGTTGCAGGCGCTCACGCTGATGCTGTCTGGCGACAATCACTACGCCGAGTTCACCGTCCGCCGCGCCGACCTGCGCAAGTTCTGGCGCGGCCTGGGGCAGCGCGGCGACTGGCGCGCGCTGCTGTCCGACCTGGCTTATGCCGCCTGATATGCCGCCCGATCACCTGGTTTTCCGCAAGACCCCGCAATGACAAAAATCGCTGTTCGCTCTTTTTCCGCCGAGCACGCCGGCAAGCTGGCCGGGTTCGGCCTGCATCCCACGCTGGCGCGCATCCTGTCGGCACGTGGCGTGCGCGAGCCGGCCGAGCTCGCCACCGAGCTGCCCGGCCTGGTGCCGCCGGCGGCCATGAAAGGCATCGACCACGCGGCCACCTACCTTGCCGACGCCATCGCCGCCGGCCGGCGCCTGCTGATCGTGGCCGACTATGACTGCGACGGCGCCACCGCCTGCGCGGTGGGCGTGCGCGGCCTGCGCATGCTGGGGGCGCGCATCGACTACATCGTGCCCAACCGCTTCGAGTACGGCTACGGCCTGACCCCGGAGATCGTCGCGCTGGCCGCGAAGCAGCAGCCGGACGTGATCGTGACAGTGGACAACGGCATTGCCAGCGTCGACGGCGTGGCGGCGGCCAATGCGCTCGGCATCGACGTGGTAGTGACCGACCACCACTTGCCCGGCGACCAGTTGCCCGACGCGGCGGTGATCGTCAATCCCAACCAGCCCGGCTGCGAATTCCCCAGCAAGAACCTGGCAGGCGTGGGCGTGATGTTCTACGTGCTGCTGGCCTTGCGTGCCGAACTGCGCCGCCGCGGCGTGTTCGACGCGCAGACCCAGCCGCGCCTGGACACCCTGCTCGACCTGGTTGCGCTGGGCACGGTCGCCGACGTGGTCAAGCTCGACAGCAACAACCGCATCCTGGTGGCGCAGGGCTTGAAGCGCATGCGCGCCGGACGCATGCACGCCGGCGTGGCCGCGCTGTTCCGCGCCGCCGGGCGCGAGGCCACGCGCGCCAATACCTTCGACCTGGGCTTTGGCGTGGGCCCGCGCCTGAACGCCGCCGGGCGGCTGGCCGACATGTCGCTAGGCATCGAATGCCTGCTGACCGATGACGCCAACCGCGCCTGGGAGATCGCCCAGGAACTCGACGGCATGAACCGCGAGCGGCGCGACATCGAAGCCGGCATGCAGCAGGAAGCCTTGCAGATCCTGGAAGGCCCACTGGGCGCGCTGGACCCGGCCGCGCGCTTTACCGTCAGCGTCTTCAACGACACCTGGCACCAGGGCGTGATCGGCATCGTGGCCTCGCGGCTCAAGGAAAAATACCACCGCCCCACCATCACCTTCGCGCCGGGCGACGAGGACACGATCAAGGGCTCGGGCCGCTCGATCCCGGGCTTTCACCTGCGCGATGCGCTGGACCTGGTGTCCAAGCGCCATCCCGGCCTGCTGAAGAAGTTTGGCGGCCACGCCATGGCGGCCGGCCTGACCCTCGGCGCCGACAGCTTCGGGCAGTTCATGGAAGCGTTCGAGGCCGTGGGGCGCGAATGGCTGAGCGACGAGCAGCTGGCGCGGGTGATCGAGACCGATGGCGACATCGAGGATGCCTGCTTCAGCCCGGAATTCGTCTCGCTGCTGGAGCAGCAGGTCTGGGGCCAGGGCTTCCCGGCGCCCACCTTCTGCGGCGAGTTCAACGTGCTGCGCCAGAGCGTGCTCAAGGGCAAGCACCTGAAGCTGCAGCTTGGGCGCGGCAGCCAGCGCTTCGACGCGATCTGGTTCAACCACGCGGATTCGCTGGGCGCCAGCGCGCTGGTGGCCTACCGGCTCGACAACAACACCTTCAACGGCATCACGCGGGTGCAGATGGTGATCGAGCACGCGCAGTAGCGCGCCCGGCTGGCCAGCGGCTTAACCTTAGCCGCGCGCCGGGAGCAATCCCGCCGGATCCACCGGCTTGCCGTTGTTGCGCACCTCGAAATGCAGCTCGCTGTCGGCCGTGCCCATGCGCCCGACCTCCTGCCCGCTGGAGACCTGCGCGCCCTCGCTGACCGAGGGCTTGTCCAGGTTGCCGTACACGGTCAGCCAGTTGTCGTCGTGCTTGATGATCACCAGCATGCCGTAGCCGCGCAGGTTGCCTACGTGGATGGCCTTGCCCGCGGCGGACGCGCGTACCACGCTGCCGGGCGCCGTGTTGATGCGCAGGCCCTTGCTGGCGGGCGGCCCGTAGCTGGCGGTCACGCGGCCGTCGGCCGGCCATTGCAGGCGGATGCTGGTGGCAGGCGCGCGCGACGGCGCGCTGTTGTCCACCCGCGGGGTGTCCCCGACCGCCACCGGGCCGTTGCCAGCGCCCGTACCGGAGCTGGCGCTGGCGCCAGCCGGCGGGCGGATCCGCAGCAGCTGCCCGACTTCGATGCGGTCCGCGCTGGGCAACTGGTTCCAGCGCACCAGGTCGCGCACCGAGCGCTTGTGCCGCCGGGCCACGGTGTACAAGGTATCGCCGCTCTGCACCCGGTAGTAACCATCCGGCGCGGGCTCGCTGGCCAGGGTGCCGCAGCCGGCGGCCAGGCACGCGGCAGCAGCGGCGGCCAGCAGGCCAAGCGCGCGGCGCCGCGCGTTCGTCTTGTCGTGGTTGCTTTGCGTCATCACGTACTTATTGTCCCTCCCTGTCCATATCTTGAAGCCGGCCTTGTCACCTGCCTTGGGCCGACGGCGCGTTCGAGTCGGCCATGCCGCACCCGCAACTGTAGACCCTCCAGGGGGCAATCCGTTCGAAATCACGCAACAGACGCTATCACAGCGGGGGCCGAAGCCTCCGATCCGCTATAATTCAGGGTTTTGAAAGCGCAGGAACATCATGGAAGCAGAACGCCTCAACGCCATCTCCGGTGCCATCTCTGATCTCCGTTCGCGAACGGAAGATCTACGGGGGTATCTTTGACTACGATGTCAAAGTAGGACGACTCGACGAAGTCAACGGCGAACTCGAGGACCCCGAGGTCTGGAACAACCCCAAGCGGGCCCAGGATCTCGGCAAGGAAAAGAAAATGCTGGAGGGCGTGGTCAGCGTGCTCAGCAAGCTCACCGACGACCTTAGCGGCGCCGACGAGCTGTTCGAGCTCGCGCGCGAAGAAGGCGACGACGACACGCTGGAAGCCATCGAGACCGACGTATCCGGCTTCGAGGCCATCGTCGCCGACATGGAATTCCGCCGCATGTTCTCCGGCGAAATGGACCAGGCCAACGCCTTTATCGACATCCAGGCCGGCGCCGGTGGCACTGAAGCCTGCGACTGGGCGTCGATGCTGCTGCGCCAGTACCTGAAGTATTGCGAGCGCAAGGGCTTCAAGGCCGAAGTGCTGGAAGAGTCGGAAGGCGACGTGGCGGGCATCAAGAGCGCCACGATCAAGGTCGAGGGCGAGTACGCGTTCGGCTACCTGCGCACGGAAACCGGCGTGCACCGCCTGGTGCGCAAGTCGCCGTTCGATTCGTCGGGCGGACGCCACACGTCGTTCTCGTCGGTCTTCGTCTACCCCGAGGTGGACGAGTCGTTCGAGGTCGACGTCAATCCGGCGGACCTGCGCGTGGATACCTACCGTGCCTCCGGCGCGGGCGGCCAGCACATCAACAAGACCGATTCGGCCGTGCGGATCACGCACATCCCGACCGGCATTGTGGTGCAGTGCCAGAACGACCGCTCGCAGCACCGCAACCGCGCCGAAGCCATGTCGATGCTGAAGTCGCGCCTGTACGAGCACGAAATGCGCAAGCGCCAGGCCGAAGCCGACAAGCTGGAGTCGTCCAAGACCGACGTGGGCTGGGGCCACCAGATCCGCTCGTACGTGCTGGACCAGAGCCGCATCAAGGATCTGCGCACCAACGTGGAAATGTCCAACACGCAGAAGGTGCTGGACGGCGACCTGGATCCCTTCATCGTAGCCAGCCTGAAGCAAGGGCTGTAACACGCAGCGGCGCCGCGCCGCCGCCACGCGCCCCCGAACGGACCGGCGCGTGGCGGCGGCAGGTGCGGCAACTCACCTGCCGGGACAATCTCGACCATGACCGCAGCATCGACCGCAGCAACGCATCTGATCATCATCACGGGCACCTCGCGCGGACTCGGTGCCGCGCTGACGCAGGTATTGCTCAAACCGGGCAACCGCCTGGTGTGCGTGTCCCGCAGCCGCAATCCCGAGCTGGAACGTGCCGCGACCGCCAGCGGCGTCAAGGTAGCCTGGCACCTGCAAGATCTCTCGCAGGCCGGCCCGTCGGCAACCTGGCTCGGCAGCGTGCTCGATGTCGTCGAGGAAACGCCCGCAAGCGTCACGCTGATCCTGAACGCGGGCATGATCGATCCGATCGGCCCCATCGCCAACCTGCGTGAGCCGGCGCTGGTGCAGCATCTGCTGACCAACCTGGCCACGCCGATGACCATGACCGCGGCCTTCCTCGCGCACACCGAACGCTTTGGCTGCCCGCGCAAGATCCTGGCGATCTCGTCCGGCGCCGCGCGCCGCCCGGTCGAGGGCTGGAGCGCGTATTGCGCCGGCAAGGCGGGCCTGGACATGTTCGTGCGCTCCATCAACGCCGAATACGCGCAGGCGCCGGCGGAGCGCGCCGTGCGTGCGGTTGCGCTGGCGCCGGGCGTGGTCGATACCGGCATGCAGGCCACCATCCGCAGCGCCGACTTTGCGCAGGTGCAGCGTTTCCGCGACCTCAAGGACAACGACCAGCTGGCCTCGGCCGACGACACCGCGCAGCGCATCGCCGCTTACCTGCAGCGGCCTGACTTCGGCAGCACCGAGCTCGACGACATCCGCAATACATGAACCTCGCGCGGGCCTGGCCCGAGCGACTCACCAAGACATCATGACCGAATCCAACCGCGCTCCCGCCGAGACCAACGTCCCGGCCGCAGCCGACGAAAACAAGATCATCGCGGAACGGCGCGAGAAGCTCCAGGCCCTGCGTCAGCAAGGCCCGGCCTTCCCCAACGACTTCCGCCCGACCCACCAGGCCGCCGCGCTGCACACGCAGTACAGCGAAACCGAGCAGGCCGCGCTCGAAGCCACCCCGGTGGAAGTCGCCATCGCCGGGCGCATGATGCTCAAGCGCGTGATGGGCAAGGCCAGCTTCGCCACCGTGCAGGACGGCTCGGGCCGCATCCAGTTCTACATCAGCCGCGACGCGATCGGTGAAGACGTACTACGCCGCCTTCAAGAAGTGGGACCTGGGCGATATCGTGGCCGCGCGCGGCACGCTGATGAAGACCAAGACCGGCGAGCTGTCGGTGGCGGTGACCGAGCTGCGCCTGCTGTCCAAGAGCCTGCGCCCGCTGCCCGGCGACTACTACGGCCTGGCCGACCAGGAACAGAAATACCGCCAGCGCTATGTCGACCTGATCGTGTCGCCGGAAACGCGCGCCACCTTCCGCGCCCGCACCAACGCCATCAGCTCGCTGCGCCGGCACATGGCCAACAACGACTTCATGGAAGTCGAAACGCCGATGCTGCACCCGATCCCGGGCGGCGCCACGGCCAAGCCGTTCATCACCCACCATAACGCGCTGGACATGCAGATGTTCCTGCGCATCGCGCCCGAGCTGTACCTGAAGCGCCTGGTGGTGGGCGGGTTCGAGCGCGTGTTCGAGATCAACCGCAACTTCCGCAACGAGGGGTGAGCCCGCGCCACAATCCCGAGTTCACCATGATGGAGTTCTACGCGGCCTATACGGACTACCGCTGGCTGATGGACTTCACCGAGGACCTGATCCGCCAGGCGGCGATCGATGCGCGCGGCAGCGCCGTGCTGACGTACCAGGATCGCGAGCTGGACCTATCCAAGCCGTTCCATCGCCTTACCATCACGCAGGCGATCCAGAAGTTCGCGCCGCAATATACCGACGCGCAACTGGCCGACACCGAATTCCTGCGCGCCGAGCTGAAGAAGTTCGGCATCAACACCGGCGCTCCGCAATTCCTCAACGCGGGCCTGGGCACGCTGCAACTGGTGCTGTTCGAGGAAACCGCCGAGAGCCAGCTGTGGGAGCCGACGTTCATCATCGACTACCCGGTCGAAGTCTCGCCGCTGGCGCGCGCCTCGGATACCCAGCCGGGCATCACCGAGCGCTTCGAGCTGTTCATCACCGGCCGCGAGATCGCCAACGGCTTCTCCGAGCTGAACGATGCCGAGGACCAGGCCGAGCGCTTCCGCAAGCAGGTCGACCAGAAGGATGCGGGCGACGAGGAAGCGATGTACTTCGACGCCGACTACATCCGCGCGCTGGAATACGGCATGCCCCCGACGGGCGGCTGCGGCATCGGCATCGACCGCCTGGTGATGTTGCTGACCGACAGCCCGAACATCCGCGACGTCATCCTGTTCCCGCATCTGCGCCGCGAGGACTGACACACATTCGGCAGCCACGCCGATGCGCAAGCCGAAGCCGCCGGATGGGCCAAAGCCGCGCGCCATGACGACGGCTGTCTCTCCCTCTCCCCTCAGGGGAGAGGGCCGGGGAGAGGGGTGGCTTAGCTAGGAGCCACTTGAAGCGAAGCCTTCGGTTTTGTCCCGCACACGGGCGTAACGAGCGCCCGCCCTCTCCTCCAGCCCCTCTCCCGCACGCGGGAGAGGGGAGCACGACAACGCAGAGCCGGCTTTGTCAGCAAGCTGAGCCCCACCGACTTTGGTGGGGCTTTTTGCTTGCGGCTGCGCGATTGTTACAAAGATAGTCCGCGAAAGCCATGCACTTTCGCCGCTAAATCCATGATTTAAAAGAGAATTCCAGCCTACACAAACTTACAAAATCAAACGGAAAATGGCGGTGGATTGGGCCAAACTAAGTCCATCGAATCGCTAGCCTTCAGTACCGCTGACCGGCAGCGTTTTGCGAGGAAAACAATATGTCGAATCCGACCTTGCACCAATCCAACGAGCCTGCCTTGCCCGCTTCCCTGCCCGCCCAACGCCGCCTGCACCCGCTGGTAGGCGCCGCCGCAGTGGCCATCGTGATCGCCAGCCTGACCGCGGTCGCCGCCATGACCGGCGTGCTGCCCACCAGCAAGGCCACGCAGGGGGCGCCGCAGTCCCTGACCGCGCCTGTCGCCGTCAATGGCACCGCCAATGGCACCGTCAATGGCGCCGACACCGCACCACAGCCGGTGGCGCCGGGCAGCACCACTCGACCGCCCGAAGCCGCGAACCTGGCGCAAGCGCCGGTCGCCCCAGCACCGGCACCGGCACCCGCCGCACGCCGCGCCCAGGAGCGCAGCACCGCCAGCCGCGACGCAGGCTACGGCCCCGCGGCCAGCCGCAATGACAACGGCGCCTACGCCGAACGCCAGCCGGCGCCAGGAAGCGCGTATGCCGGCCGCGTAGTCGCCATCACCCCGATCGAAACCGCCAAGCCGGCCAGCGGCCTGGGCGCCGTCGGCGGCGCGGTGGTAGGCGGCCTGCTCGGCAACCAGATCGGCAAGGGCAATGGCCGCATCCTGGGCACCGTGGCCGGTGCCGTGGGCGGCGGCTTTGCCGGCAACCAGATCGAGAAGACCGTGCGCAAGGACACCAGCTACCAGGTCCGCGTGCAGATGGACAACGGCAGCCACCGCACCTTCACGTATCAGGCCGATCCGGGCGTGCAGGTCGGCGAGCGTGTGCACATGCAGGATGGCCAACTGGTCGCTGGCTGAGCCGGCATCGGTCAAAGCATAAAAAAGCCGCGGAAAACGCGGCTTTTTTCGTTCTTGCGCTCGTACTTGCGCTTACTCCGCTTCTTCAATCCAGGCGGATTGAATCGCTTCCAGGATCTTCTCGCCCGAGCGATCGGCCGCGTCGGCAAAACCGTCCAGCTCCATGACCCAGCGATGCAGGTCGGTGAAGCGGATGGTGGTGGGATCCACGTCCGGGTACTTGTCGTACAGGGCGGCGGCGATGTCGTAGGTGTCGGTCCACTTCATGGGAATTCTCTCCGGTCAGCTCGGGTCAGGCCAGCAAGTCAGCGAGCGCGCCGCGCTCAATGCTCTTCCTTGGCATGGTTGATCGTGTACTTGGGAATCTGCACGGTGAGGTCGCTGTCGGCAACCACGGCCTGGCAGGAGAGCCGCGAGTTGGGCTCCAGGCCCCAGGCCTTGTCGAGCAGGTCTTCCTCTTTTCTTCCGCCTCGTCCAGCGAGTTGAAGCCCTCGCGCACCACTACGTGGCAGGTGGTGCAGGCGCAGGACTTCTCGCAGGCGTGCTCGATCTCGATGCCGTTGCTGAGCAACGCATCGCAAATGCTGATACCGGGCTTGGCTTCGAACACAGCCCCTTCGGGGCAGAGTTCGACGTGGGGCAATACGATGATCTGTGGCATGGAATGTCCTGGATAGAGATACGGTGCGATTGGCCTCGGGGATCAGCCCAGGTCCTGCACCTTGCGGCCGGCCAGCGCGCTCTTGATCGAGCGGTCCATCCGGCGGGCGGCGAATTCGTCGGTGCCGTGGGACAGCGCTTCCACCGCCGTCTTGATGGCGTGGTGATCTTCGCCGGCGGCGATGTCGCTCGTAGCCGTGATCAGGCGTTCCACGTCGGCGCGCTCTTCGGCCGAGAGCAGGTCGCCATCGAGCTCCAGCGCGCGGCGCGTGGCTTCGATTAGGCGCGCGGCGTCCACCCGTTCCTCCGCCAGCGCACGGCTCTTCATGTCATGCTCGGCTTCGCGGAAGCTGTCCTGCAGCATCCGGGCGATCTCATCGTCGGCCAGGCCGTAGGACGGCTTGACGGCGATGGTTGCTTCCACGCCGGATTGCGTTTCGCGCGCGAAGACCGACAGCAGCCCGTCGGCGTCGACCTGGTAGGTCACGCGGATGCGTGCCGCGCCAGCCACCATCGGCGGGATGCCGCGCAGCTCGAAGCGCGCCAGCGAGCGGCAATCGCTCGCCAGTTCGCGCTCGCCTTGCAGCACGTGGATGGCGATGGCCGTCTGGCCGTCCTTGAAGGTGGTGAATTCCTGCGCGCGCGCCACCGGGATGGTGCTGTTGCGGGGAATGATCTTCTCAACCAGGCCGCCCATGGTTTCCACGCCAAGCGACAGCGGGATCACGTCGAGCAGGAGCCAGTCCTCGCCCGGGGCGCCGTTGCCGGCCAGCAGGTTGGCCTGCATGGCAGCGCCCAGCGCCACGACCTTGTCCGGATCGAGGTTGGTCAGCGGCGGCTGGCCGAAGAAGTCTCCCACCGCCTTGCGGATCGAAGGCATGCGGGTCGCGCCGCCAACCAGCACCACGCCCTTGACCTCGTCGGCCGCCACGCCAGCATCGCGCAGCGCCTTGCGCACCGGCGACAGGGTCTTTGCACCAGCGGCGCGGTCAGCTCGACAAACGTCGAGGCCGACAGCGTCAGGTGGACGATCTCGCCGCTGTTCAGCACGGCGTCGATCACGGTCGAATCGGCCGCCGACAACGCTTCCTTGGCCGCACGGGAGCGTACCATCAGCAGGCGCATATCCTCGGCCGACAGCGGTTGCAGGCTGGCCTGCTCGACGATCCAGCACATTAGGCGCTGGTCGAAATCGTCGCCGCCGAGGGCGGAGTCACCGCCGGTTGCCATCACCTCGAACACGCCCTTGGTGAGCTTGAGGATGGAGATGTCGAAGGTGCCGCCGCCAAGGTCGTACACCGCATAGATGCCTTCCGAGGCATTGTCCAGGCCGTAGGCGATGGCTGCCGCGGTCGGCTCGTTGAGCAGGCGCAGCACCTCCAGGCCCGCGAGCTGCGCGGCATCCTTGGTGGCCTGGCGCTGGGCATCGTCGAAATAGGCGGGCACGGTAATCACCGCGCCGACGAGTTCATCGCCGAGCGAATCCTCGGCGCGCTGGCGCAGCGTGGCCAGGATTTCCGCCGAGACTTCCACCGGGCTCTTCACGCCGGCCACGGTCTTGATCTGCACCATGCCGGGCGCATCGACAAAATCGTAGGGGCTATGCTCGATATGCGTGACGTCGCGCAGGCCGCGCCCCATGAAGCGCTTGACTGAGACGATGGTGTTCTTGGGGTCGAACACCGCTTCTTCCTGTGCACGGTAGCCGATCTGCGTACCCTTGGACAGGTAACGCACGACCGAAGGCAGCAGCGCGCGACCGCTTTCGTCGGTCAGGACTTCGGGAATGCTGTTGCGAACCGCCGCCACCAGCGAATTGGTGGTGCCGAGGTCGATGCCGACCGCGAGCCGCTTCTGGTGGGGTGCCGGCGACATGCCGGGTTCGGAGATCTGGAGCAGTGCCATGATGAATCTTCTTTATTCGTGCGGTGCCAAGGCGGCCTGTCAGACAGGCCGGTCTCGCGCCGGGGCGCCATTGTGGCATGGCTGGGGCGAACGTGCCTGGAAGGCGCTGGGCTCCCTTGGAGCCCTAGCCTTCCAGGCGGTCGATCGCCTCGCTGGTATCGTGTTCGATTTTCTCGATGAACATCAATTGCCTGGCCGCGCTGCCGGCGCCCGCGTTATCGCCGGCATCGAGCAGCGCACCGAGCGCCGCGTGGCGCTGGCGTTTCTCGCCGCGCAGCTCACGCAACAGCGCGTCGAGGCGCGCAATGTCCTTGTCTTCGACCGCTTCCTGCAGGGCCTCGCGCCATTCCATCTGCTGCATCAGGAAGGCGGGCGCCATGGCGGTATTGCTCTCGGCCTGGATGTCCACGCCGCGCAACGTCAGCAGGTAGATCGCGCGCTTGAGCGGCTGGCGCAGCGTACGATACGCCTCGTTGGCGTGCGCGGCCCATTGCATGGCCACGCGCCGCTCGGCGTCGCCGGCATTGGCAAAGCGGTCCGGATGCGCCTGCGATTGCACGGTCAGGTAGGCGGCGTCCAGCGCCGTCTCATCGACTGCATATCCGACCGGCAGGCCGAACAGCGCGAAATAATCGTCTTTCAACACCTTCCCCAACAAAAGGAGCGGCTGCGCCGCCCCTTGAACTTCCTTCAGCGTGAAAGCGGCACGCTGACCGCGCGGCACAGGCCGCAGCCATGTGACGGACTGTTCCGGTCAGGCAGCGCGCTGTGCGCTGCTGCCCGCCCTATCCGCCGGCGGCTCCGCCCGATCGCATTTCAGGCAGTTCACCAGTTCGCCGATGCGGGCCTCCCGCCCCTGCGGCGTCAGCGTCCACGGACGCATCTGCCAGGGCGGGTCGTGGCGCATATGCTGGCCATGCCCGCAATCGAGTTCTGCCACCCAGTGGCTTTCCTCGTCCTGGTGAAAGCCGACAATGCTGCGTTTCATCGTATCCGGCGCGCTGATGCCAGCACGCTCAAACCCGGAACGACTCTCCGCAACCGCACTCATCCTTGACGTTGGGGTTGTTGAAGCGGAACCCCTCGTTCAGGCCTTCGCGCGCGAAATCGAGCTCGGTGCCATCGATATACGGCAAGCTCTTGGGATCGACGATCACCTTGATGCCGTGCGACTCGAACACGCTGTCTTCCGGCAACAGGTCGTCGACGTATTCCAGCTTGTAGGCCAGGCCCGAGCAGCCGGTGGTCTTGACGCCAAGGCGCAGGCCAACGCCCTTGCCACGGCGGTCCAGGTAGCGCGCCACGTGCTTGGCGGCCTTCTCGGTAAGCGTGATCATCGCTGCTTCATCCCTTGATTGAACACGGAACTCAGGCGGCCTTCTGCTCGGCGCCTTCGTGCTTCTTCTTGTAATCCTCGACCGCTGCCTTGATGGCATCCTCGGCCAGGATGGAGCAGTGGATCTTCACCGGCGGCAGCGCCAGTTCTTCGGCGATGTGCGTGTTCTTGATTTCCAGTGCCTGATCCACGGTCTTGCCCTTGACCCATTCGGTCACCAGCGAGGAGGACGCGATGGCCGAGCCGCAGCCATAGGTCTTGAACTTGGCGTCTTCGATCACGCCGGCTTCGTTGACCTTGATCTGCAGCTTCATGACGTCGCCGCAAGCGGGCGCGCCAACCATGCCGGTGCCCACGGCGTCGTCGTTCTTGTCGAACGAGCCAACGTTGCGGGGGTTTTCATAGTGGTCGAGAACCTTCGTGCTGTATGACATTATGGCTACCTCTTGGCGTATCGGTATTTATGGGGTCTTGCGTGGATCCTGGCGCTTAGTGCGCGGCCCACTGGATGGAATTCAGGTCCACACCGTCCTTGAACATTTCCCACAGCGGCGACAGGTCGCGCAGCTTGGCGATCTTGCTCTTGAGCAGTTCGACGGTGTAATCGACTTCTTCTTCGGTGGTGAAGCGACCCACCGTAAAGCGGATCGAGCTGTGCGCCAGTTCGTCGTTGCGGCCCAGGGCGCGCAGCACGTACGAAGGCTCCAGCGACGCCGAGGTGCAGGCCGAGCCCGACGACACCGCCACGTCCTTGATTGCCATGATCAGCGATTCGCCTTCGACAAAGTTGAAGCTGACATTGAGGTTATGCGGCACACGCTGCTCCAGGTCACCGTTCAGGTAGACCTCTTCCATGCCCGACAGGCCGCGCCACAGGCGGTCGCGCAGCATGCGGATGCGCTCGTTCTCCGTTGCCATTTCCTCACGGGCGATGCGGAAGGCTTCGCCCATGCCCACGATCTGGTGCGTCGCCAGCGTGCCCGAACGCATGCCGCGTTCGTGGCCACCGCCGTGCATCTGCGCTTCCAGGCGCACGCGCGGCTTGCGGCGTACGTACAGCGCGCCCACGCCCTTGGGGCCGTAGGTCTTGTGTGCCGAGAACGACATCAGGTCGCACTTCAGCGTATTCAGGTCGATCGCTACCTTGCCGGTGGCCTGGGCAGCGTCGCAATGGAAGATGATGCCCTTGGCGCGGCAGATCTCGCCGATCTGCGCCACGTCCTGGATCACGCCGATCTCGTTGTTGACCAGCATCACCGACACCAGGATCGTGTCCGGGCGGATCGCCGCCTTGAGCACTTCGATGTCGACCAGGCCGTTGTCCTGCACGTCGAGGTACGTGACCTCGAAACCCTGGCGCTCCAGTTCACGGGTGGTGTCGAGCACAGCCTTGTGCTCGGTCTTCACCGTGATCAGGTGCTTGCCCTTGCCCGAATAGAAGTTAGCCGCGCCCTTGATGGCGAGGTTGTTGGACTCGGTTGCGCCCGACGTCCACACGATCTCGCGCGGATCGGCGCCCACCAGTGCCGCCACCTGCTCACGCGCTTCTTCCACCGCGCGCTCGGCATCCCAGCCGTAGGCGTGGCTGCGCGAAGCCGGATTGCCGAACTGTTCACGCAAGTACGGAATCATCTTGTCCGCCACGCGCGGGTCTACCGGCGTGGTGGCTGAGTAATCCATGTAAATGGGGAAATGTGGGGTGCTCATCGTTATGACTGCCTTTTAGGGACCGCTATGCTTGACGTTGCTCTCTGTTCTCTTGCCGGCTGCCCGCCTTACGACTGAGCCAGGCTGAAAACCGAATTCACCACCCGCGGACGCGCGGGTTTTTCCTGTTTGTCCGCCTTGCCGCGTGGTGCGGCCACGGTTTGCGCCACCGACTCATCGCGCATGTCGTGCAACACAGCGGGACTCTTGGCACGCTGCTGGTCGACCAGGTTCTTCAGGGAGACGGAATCGAGATACTCGACCATTTTCTGGTTCAGCGTGGCCCACAGCTCGTGGGTCATGCAGCGACCGGTTCCCTCATCTCCGTTACAATTACCCTTTCCGCCGCATTGCGTAGCGTCGAGCGGCTCATCGACTGCGATGATGATGTCGGCCACCGTCACGTCTTCCGCCTTGCGGGCAAGGCTGTAGCCGCCACCCGGGCCGCGCACGCTCTCCACGATCTCGTGGCGGCGCAGCTTACCGAACAGCTGCTCGAGGTAAGAAAGGGATATTTTCTGGCGCTGGCTGATGCCCGCTAGCGTAACGGGACCCTGATCCTGGCGCATGGCCAGGTCAATCATGGCGGTTACCGCGAAGCGGCCTTTGGTCGTCAGTCTCATGATGCTGGGGAGTACTTGATCATTTCGGTCAAGTATAAAAGAGTTGACTAATTCGGTCAAGTACCCCTGCCGCATTGCATCAAACCCGCCCCTGCTCCGCCGAGGCCGCGCCAACGGCCCGCGCGGCGGCACGATCAGCGACCAGGGATGTTTCAGGATGCGCTGCCGCACGGCCGAGCTCAGCGCGCGGCGATCCACCCGGCGCAGGCTGCGTGAGCGCAACGCCATGTTGAAGGCCAGCGCAAAGCTCACCGCGACGTTCAGCAACCCCATCAGCGCAATGCCCGCCACCGCCAGCCAGAACGACGGCATCTTCAGCACGGCCAGGCCGAGCACGCCAATCGCGGTGCCCACCGAGCCGGTCGACAACGTGACGTGCCGCACCTCCATATGGGGGCCGAAGAAGCTGAGGATTTCCGGGCCCAGCCCGAGCAGCAGCCCTAGCGACACATTGGCTGCGATCCCCGACATATTGCGCTTCCAGAAGTCCGCCATCCGTGTGGCTCCCTGCGCTCCCAGCACATAGCGCAGGCGGCGGTTGTACGCCATCACGTCATGCACCTTGTGCAGCGCGAACCAGTTGTCGGCCCAGCCCGCCACCAGGCTCGACAGCCACAAGAGCACCCCGGTAAAGATGGCGTAGACCGGCGTGGGGCCAAGAATGGAAAACGACTCGATGGTGGCGATCGCCTTGGCGGGCGTGATCAGGTTGGCGCCCAGGATGCGGTTGGCGAGCCACTGGATGCCCATCGCCACCGGGAACACCACCACCAGGTTGCCGAAAATCGCCGCGGCATTCGAGCGGATCATCGCAATGGTGTCGTCGACGAAGATTTCCCGGCCTTCCGGCCTGCCGACCGCATCGAGCCGGTGCGCCAGCGCCGGGCCGGTCATCGCCGGCTGCTTGGTGGCCAGCGTGAAATGCGCGAAATGGATCACCAGGAAGCTGCCCGCATAGTTGAGCGAGGCCAGCAGGCCCTCGATGAACTTGTCCAGGTGCAGCCCGTAGATCAGGAACTTGAGATAGACCGTGCCGACTGTGATCAAGCCGCCACCGGCGGCAGCCCGCATCAGCTCGCGATACTCGCGGCGATCACGCGTGATGTAGTGCTCGCCGGTCTCGGCCGAGCGCTCCACCACCTTGCGCGCCAGTTGCGAGAACGAACTGCCCGCCAGGTGCGCGATGCTGCGGCGCGCCTGGGTGGAGCGGATCAGCGCCGCGATCAGGTGGGCATGCCGGCCGCGCCGCTGAGGCTCGACCCAGGTCGCCAGCAACAGCTCGATGCGGGCGAGCCGCACCTTCATGCGCTCGATCTGGAACACCACCTCCACCGAGACGCCATTCTCCTCCAGGTCGTCATACACGCGCTGGGCCGCCTGGTGGCAGCCATCGAGCAGCGCGCGGAAATAGTTGAGCCGGTGCGCAAAGGCCTCGCCATCGCGCGTCGCTTCGTCCTCTTCGCACAAGGCTTGCACGGCGCTGTCCAGGCGGAAGAATGGCGTGTCCTGCACCTTCCCCTTCAGGCGCGAGCGAATCGCCTGGCTCAGCCCGGTGGCACGCACCTGGCTGACCAGCACCTGGATGCTGGTGGCCAGCGTGCGGTCAAAGCGATCCCATTCAGGCGGCGCCGCACCTTCACCTGGCGCTTCCGGGTCATCGGTGCGCAGCACGGCAGCCAGCCGTTCCAGCAGGTCGCCATCGAGGTCCTCGACCCAATCGGCATCGTTGCCATCGATAAACAGCAGCGCAAACAGGCCCGCCAGATCGCCGCGGTTGGGCGGCGGCGGCAGGAACCGCGCCTGCAGGCGGTTCAGCACCTCGCTCCAGAAGCCCGGGTGGGAGGCCACGCCGGTGTCGCACAGCAAGGTAACCGGATCGTTGTCGCGCACGATGGAGCGCACCATGCAGGCAAAGCGTCCCGCCACTTCCGGATTGCGGCCAAGCACCTGCAACAGGTAGCGCAGCCGCACATGCTCCCGGCGGCTCTTGTCGGCCGCCACGCCTTCGGCGCCCGGCAGCCCGTCGCGCCGGATCCAGTAGCCTAGCTCGATCAGCCAGCCGTTACGGTCCGCCAGTGGCGCCTCCGGGTCCGCTGCCGCCAGGATTGCGTCGAGTTGCAGGCTGGCATTGCGCGACTCGCGCCATTTGCGGAACAGGGAACGAAACATGAATCCTCGTGAAAGTAATGGAAAGGCTGCAAGGGCGGGCGAGCGCGATCAGGTGGCGCCGCCAAGCCCCTTTGCACGCAGCATGGCGATCACGCCGTCGCAGGCGTCCTCGACATAGTCGAGCACGCGCTCGAAGCCATCGCCCTCTCCGTAGTAGGGGTCCGGCACTTCGTCCGCGTCGTGCCGGCTCGCGAAACTCATCAGCAGGCGCAGCTTGTCCTGGCTGCCAGCCGGGCAGATGCCGCGCAGCGCCGCCAGGTTGTCCTGGTCCATGGCCAGCAGCAGGTCGAAACGCGCGAAGTCCTGCACCACGGCCTGGCGCGCGCGTTGCGCGGAGAGGTCGTAGCCACGGGCCAGCGCATGGCGCTGGGAGCGCGCATCCGGCGCACGCCCGATGTGATAGCCATGCGTGCCGGCGGAATCCAGCTCGACCAGGTCGGCCAGGCCCGCCGCCTCCAGCTTGGCACGCAACACGCCCTCCGCCGTCGGCGAACGACAAATGTTTCCCATGCAGCACATAAAAATGGCGAATTTCTTCATAGGGGTGGGGCGCTATCCAGCGCCGAAAGCAGATCGACAAACCGCGGCACGCGCGACGGGCTTGCAGCCAGCGCACCGGGTGCGGCTGCAGCAACGAAGGCGGATTCTACCGCCCTGCCCGCCGGGCCGCGCTCACGGGAGCGCCAGCACGCCGTTTGAAGGCGCTTGGCAAAAAAGATGACCCAAAGGTGCCGCCCACCGCATAATCGCGCGGTGAACCTTCGCCTCAGCCAACGCCTCCTACCACCCCTCCTGCGCCTGCGCTCGCTGCCCCCGAAGGGCTAGCAGGCACACTGGCTCAGGGCAGCTTGGCCGCCAGCACGTCCAGCTTCTCGATCGAGGGCGGCTTGGCGAACAGGTCGGGCGCCTTGGCCATCAGGGCCTCGGCCACCTTGCCCGAGAGATGCGCGTCGCGCCCGGCCTCATCGGCAAACGCATCGAAGATGCCGAACATGGATGGCCCGAGCCGCAGCGCAAACCATGCTGTGGTGCCAGCCTCGGCCTGAACCAGCGGCAAGCCGCCGAGCAGGAACGCCTCGACTTCCTTTTCCTTGCCGGGCTTCGCATGCAGCGGAACCCATAGAGCGAACTTGACCATGGACCATCTCCTCACCACCGTCCGGGATTCCAACTATAGACGGTAGCCGGGCCCATCGTCCTCAGGACGCAGCCGCGGCCGGCGGCGGCAGGTGCTCCCCATCGCCGCTGGCGCCAAAGATCTGGCGCTTGAGCTTGGCCAGCTGGTCGCGCACCTGCCCCGCCTTTTCGAACTCGAGATTCTTGGCGTGCTCGAACATCTGCTTTTCAAGCCGCTTGATCTCCTTGGCGACCTGCTTCTCGCTCATGTCCTCGTACTTGGCGCGCTCTTCCGCGGCCAGCAGTTCCGCCTTGACCTCGCCCGGGTCGTAGACCCCGTCGATGATGTCCTTGATGCGCTTGACCACGCCGCGCGGCACGATGCCATTGGCTTCGTTGAACGCGATCTGCTTGGCGCGGCGGCGCTCCGTCTCGCCGATCGCCCGCTTCATCGAATCGGTCATCCGGTCGGCGTACAGGATGGCGGTGCCGTTGACGTTTCGGGCCGCGCGGCCGATGGTCTGGATCAGCGAACGCTCGGCGCGCAGGAAGCCTTCCTTGTCCGCATCGAGAATCGCCACCAGCGAGACTTCCGGAATATCCAGGCCCTCGCGCAGCAAGTTGATGCCGACCAGCACATCGAAGGTGCCCAGGCGGAGGTCGCGGATGATCTCCACGCGCTCCACCGTATCGATATCCGAGTGCAGGTAGCGCACCTTGACGCCGTTCTCAGTCAGGAACTCCGTCAGTTGCTCGGACATGCGCTTGGTCAGCGTGGTCACCAGCACGCGCTCGCCGACGGACACCTTCTGGTGGATCTCGGACAGCAGGTCGTCGACCTGCGTGGTCGCGGGACGCACGTGGATGATCGGATCGACCAGGCCCGTGGGCCGCACCACCTGCTCCACCACTTGGCCCGCATGCTCGTTCTCGTAATTGGACGGCGTGGCGGAGACAAACATCACCTGCCGCATCTTGCCTTCGAACTCCGAGAACTTGAGGGGGCGGTTGTCCAGCGCGGACGGCAGCCGGAAGCCGTAGTCGACCAAGGTCGTCTTGCGCGCCTTGTCGCCGTTGTACATGCCGTTGAACTGGCCCATCAGCACGTGCGACTCGTCCAGGAACATCAACGCGTCCTGCGGCAGGTAGTCGACCAGCGTGGGCGGCGGATCGCCGGGCTTGGCGCCCGACAGGTGGCGCGAGTAATTCTCGATGCCCTTGCAGAAGCCGAGCTCGGAGAGCATTTCCAGGTCGAAGCGGGAGCGCTGCTCCAGCCGCTGCGCTTCCACCAGCTTGTTCTCCTTATAGAAGAAGTCCAGGCGCTCGCGCAGCTCTACCTTGATGTCCTCGATCGCGCGCAGCACGGTCTCGCGCGGGGTCACGTAGTGGCTCGACGGATAGACCGTGAAGCGCGGGATCTTCTGCCGCACGCGCCCGGTCAGCGGGTCGAAGAACTGCAGCGAATCGATCTCGTCGTCGAACATGTCGACGCGCACGGCCAGCTCGGCATGCTCGGCCGGGAAGATATCCAGCGTATCGCCGCGCACGCGGAACGTGCCGCGCTGGAAATCGGTCTCGTTGCGGGTGTACTGCATGGCGATCAGGCGCGCGATCACGTCGCGCTGGCTGATCTTGTCGCCCGTGCGCAGCGTCAGGATCATCTTGTGGTACTCGGACGGGTTGCCGATACCGTAGATGGCGGAGACGCTGGCCACGATGATGGTGTCGCGGCGCTCCAGCAGGCTCTTGGTGGCCGACAGCCGCATCTGCTCGATATGCTCGTTGATCGAGGAATCCTTCTCGATGAACAGGTCGCGCTGCGGCACGTAGGCTTCGGGCTGGTAGTAATCGTAGTAGCTGACGAAATACTCCACGGCATTGCGCGGGAAGAACTCGCGAAACTCCGAATACAACTGCGCGGCCAGCGTCTTGTTGGGCGCGAACACGATGGCCGGACGGCCCATGCGGGCAATCACGTTGGCCATGGTGAAGGTCTTGCCCGAACCGGTCACCCCCAGCAAGGTCTGGTACGAAAGGCCGTCCTCGACCCCTTCGACCAGCTGGCGGATCGCCTCGGGCTGGTCGCCCGCCGGCAGATAGGGCTGGTAAAGCTGGAACGGCGAACCGGGAAAGGTCGCGAACTTCTCTTCATCCAGCGCGGGCGCGACTTCAACGAGATTCGACATAGGCAGGCAAGGGAAAACCTCAGGAAAACGGGCGGATACGCTAGAATCTTGGGGTTGGCGGCCAAGTATCAAGATGGGGGCCGCCGGCACTCCCGAGCGCAGTCCGGAGCATTCTACGCCTTCCCGTTTTGTTACATAGCTGACCACGAGATCCCAAATGAGTTTGTTTTCTGCCGTCGAGATGGCCCCACGCGACCCGATCCTGGGCCTGAATGAAGCCTTCAATGCCGATACCCGTGCCACCAAGGTCAATCTGGGTGTTGGCGTGTACTTCACCGACGAAGGGAAAATCCCTCTGCTGCGCGCCGTGCAGGAAGCCGAAAAGGCTCGCCTGACCACCGCCACCCCGCGTGGCTACCTGCCGATCGAAGGCATCGCCGCCTACGACCAGGCCGTGCAGACCCTGCTGTTCGGCAAGGAATCGCCGCTGATCACCGAAGGCCGGGTTGTGACCGCCCAGGCACTTGGCGGCACCGGCGCGCTGAAGATCGGCGCCGACTTCCTCAAGCGCCTGTACCCGGATGCCAAGGTCGCCATCAGCGACCCGAGCTGGGAAAACCACCGCGCCCTGTTCGAGGCAGCCGGTTTCCCCGTGATCAACTATGCCTACTACGATGCTGCCAGCCACGGCCTGAATTTCGCCGGCATGGTGGAGTCGCTCAAGTCGTACGACGCCAACACCATCGTGGTGCTGCATGCCTGCTGCCACAACCCGACCGGTGTCGACCTCTCGGCCGAGCAATGGCAGCAAGTGGTTGGCCTGATCAAGGAACGCAACCTGATCCCGTTCCTCGACATGGCCTACCAGGGCTTCGCGCAAGGCATCGAGCCGGACGGCGCGGCAGTGCGCCTGTTCGCCGAATCCGGCCTGCCGTTCTTCGTCTCGAGCTCGTTCTCGAAGAGCTTCTCGCTGTACGGCGAGCGCGTGGGCGCGCTGTCGATCGTCACCACGGGCAAGGAAGAAGCCCAGCGCGTGATGTCGCAGGTCAAGCGCGTCATCCGCACCAACTACTCCAACCCGCCGACCCACGGCGGCACCGTGGTCGCCACCGTGCTGAACAGCCCGGAACTGCGCGCCATGTGGGAGCAGGAACTGGGCGAGATGCGCGACCGCATCAAGCTGATGCGCCATGCGCTGGTGGACAAGCTGGCCGCCAAGGGCGTGCCGGGCGACTTCTCCTTCGTCAAGGCCCAGCGCGGCATGTTCTCGTACTCGGGCCTGAACGCGGCCCAGGTCGACGTGCTGCGCAACGAGCACGGCATCTACGCCGTGGGCACCGGCCGCATCTGCGTGGCCGCGCTGAACAGCCGCAACATCGACGCGGTGGTCAACGCCATCGCCGCCGTGCTGTAACGCTGAACGCGTAAAGTGCATAAGAAGGCGACTTCGGTCGCCTTTTTCGTATCTCGTGACAATTTTTAACGATCTTTTGCATTTGTCATCGGGAAGTACAGTGTTTGTCCTATTGTCTTTTTCCGATGCGGGCGTACCTTAGGGTATATGCTGCATCGCACGATCGTTCGATTACGAGCATAATCGGTAACACATTAGCAACTGTGTTTGTTGCATTTGTATTGTCCAGGCGTTGAATTCCAGCTTCGCCCCAGCCTGATAGGGACCACGTCATGCTTTACCAGCTGCATGAATTCCAGCGCTCGATGCTGCACCCGCTTACCGCATGGGCGCAGGCCACGGCCAAGACCTTTACCAATCCCCTGAGCCCGATGTCCCTGGTTCCCGGCGCCACGCGACTGGCTGCCGGCTACGAGTTGCTGTACCGGCTCGGCAAGGAATACGAAAAGCCCGAATTCGATATCAAATCGGTACGCTCCAACGGCCGGGACATCCCGATCGTGGAACAGACCATCGTCGAAAAGCCCTTCTGCAAACTGGTGCGTTTCGAGCGCTACGCGGACGACCCGGAAACCATCAAGCTGCTCAAGGATGAGCCGGTGGTGCTGGTGTGCGCCCCATTGTCCGGCCACCACTCGACGCTGCTGCGCGACACCGTGAAGACCCTGCTGCAGGATCACAAGGTCTATGTGACCGACTGGATCGATGCCCGCATGGTGCCGGTCGAGAACGGCCGCTTCCGCCTGGCGGACTACATTCATTACATCCAGGATTTCATCCGCCATATCGGCGCGGAAAACCTGCATGTGATCTCCGTGTGCCAGCCTACGGTCCCGGTGCTCGCGGCCATCTCCCTGCTGGCATCCGCCGGCGAGAAGACGCCCAAGACCATGACCATGATGGGCGGCCCCATCGACGCGCGGCGCAGCCCCACGGCGGTGAATTCGCTGGCGACCAACAAGTCGTTCGAGTGGTTCGAGAACAATGTGATCTATACGGTGCCGGCGAATTACCCGGGCCATGGCCGCAAGGTGTATCCGGGCTTCCTCCAGCACGCCGGTTTCGTGGCGATGAACCCTGACCGCCACCTGTCCTCGCACTACGACTATTACCTGAACCTGGTCGAGGGCGATGCCGACGACGCCGAAGCCCATGTGCGCTTCTACGACGAGTACAACGCCGTGCTCGACATGGACGCCGAGTACTACCTCGACACCATCCGTGAAGTGTTCCAGGAATTCCGGCTTGCCAACGGCACTTGGGAGATCGATGGCCAGTCGGTGCGCCCGCAGGACATCAAGGGCACCGCGCTGCTGACGATCGAGGGCGAACTGGACGATATCTCGGGCGCCGGCCAGACCGCCGCCGCGCATGAGCTCTGCGCGGGCATTCCCAAGGCGCGCAAGCAGCACATCACCGCGGCCAAGTGCGGCCACTACGGGATCTTCTCCGGTCGCCGCTGGCGCCAGGAGATTTACCCGGAGCTGCGCGATTTCGTGCTCAAGTATCGTTGAGCCGCATTGCCAGCCATGAAAAACGCCCGCTGGCCTGCCGCGGGCGTTTTTCATTGGGCTGTCACCGCTACATGCCTCAGCGGCGCTCCAGGTAAGCCAGCAGCATATCGGTGTGCAGTTCGGCAAAGCGCTCATGCTCGTCCTGCGCCGCCACGTCGCGCCCGATCACCGCGCTGATGGTGTAACGGTTGGACAGCACGTAGTAGCCGAGCGCGGAGATCGTCAGGTATAACTGCGAGACGTCGACGTTGTCGCGGAACACGCCCTGCCGCTGGCCCCGCTTGACGATATCCGCAAGCACGTTGACCACCGGGTTGATCAGCTGGTGCAGCTGGGTGGACTTCTTCAGGTGGCGCGCCTCGTGCAGGTTCTCGCTGTTGACCAGGCGGATGAACTCGGGATTGCGGTAGTACCAGTCCCAGACGAAGCGAGCCAGCGTGCGTACCGCCTCCACGGGATCCTCGTCGACGATGTGCAACTGCTCCTCAGCAGCGCGAAACTCCGCATATTGTTTTTCAAGGACGGCCAGGAACAAGCCTTCCTTGCTGCCATAGTAGTAGTACAGCATGCGCTCGTTGGTCTCGGCGCGGCGCGCGATCTGGTCGACGCGCGCGCCGGCCAGGCCACCCTTGGCAAATTCCTCGGTGGCCGCATCAAGGATGCGGCGGCGTGTTCCCTCGGGGTCCCGCTTGGTTCTGGTTTCGTTTCGCATGCGACGGCTGGTGAATCGTTGCGCGGATTATGGCACAGGGCAACTAGCGCGCAGCGGCCCCGGCAAAGGGCGCATCATCGCGCGTTTCTGCACTGCGGCGAAATCGGGGATAATCCCTGCCGCGTGCCCGTTCCGGCCAGGAAAAAGAGAACGGCATCCGCGCCGTACCCGCAAACCCCAAAAGCTGTCGTGACCGCTATTTCCCAGACCCTCGCCGATCGCCTCGAAGCCCTGCTGCCGCAGACCCAATGCACCAAGTGCGGCTTCGACGGCTGCCGTCCCTATGCCGAAGCCATGGCAGCGGGCGAAGCAGCCTGCAATCGCTGCCCGCCGGGCGGGGAGGAGGGCATCCGCCGCCTGTCGGCGCTGCTTGGCACGCCGCCGCAGCCGCTGGACCCGGAGCGGGGCGTGGAACAGGCGCGCGCGGTGGCGGTGATCGATGAAGCGCTGTGCATCGGCTGCACGCTATGCATCCAGGCTTGCCCGGTCGACGCCATCGTTGGCGCGCCCAAGCAGATGCATACCGTGCTGGCGGACTGGTGCACCGGCTGCGACCTCTGCGTGGCGCCCTGCCCCGTCGACTGCATCGCCATGATTCCCGTCACCGCGCAGCGTACCGGCTGGGCCGCCTGGTCGCAGGCGCAAGCGGACGAAGCCCACGCGCGCTACCTCGCCCGCCGCTCGCGGCTCGTGTGCGAGCGCGTGGAAAACGATGCGCGCCTGGCGGCCAAGGCGGCCGCCAAACTGCAGGCGCTACAAGCCGAAACCACGCAAAGCGAAGAGGAACGGGCGGCGCAGGCACGCAAGCAGGCCATCATCCAGGCCGCCATCGAGCGGGCGCGCCTGAAGCAACAAGCGGTGCTGCCGCGCAATACCGAGAACGTCTTGCCTGCCGTGCAGGCACAGATCGACGCCGCCGAGGCCCGCCGCGCCAGGGCCGGCCTGACAGCCCCGCCGGGCCAGCCCGATCCGGATGCCGCGCCCGGCCCCAACCCAGCCCCCAAGGACGAATGAACGCAGCCAAGTGCCGCGCCCTGTTCGAGACACTGCGCGAAGTCAACCCGACCCCTGTCACCGAGCTGGAATACAGCTCGCCGTTCGAGCTGCTGATTGCCGTGCTGCTGTCCGCGCAGGCCACCGACGTGGGCGTGAACAAGGCCACGCGCAAGCTCTACCCCGTGGCGCACAGCCCGGAGCAGATGCTGGCGCTGGGCGAGGACGGGCTGATCGAATACATCAAGACCATCGGCTTGTACAAGACCAAGGCCAAGCATGTCATCGCGACCTGCCGCATCCTGGTCGAGCAGCACGGCGGCCAGGTGCCGCGCGACCGGGCCGCGCTGGAGGCCCTGCCGGGCGTGGGCCGCAAGACCGCCAACGTGGTGCTCAATACCGCGTTCGGCGAGGCCACCATCGCCGTCGACACGCATATCTTCCGGGTGGCCAACCGCACCGGCCTGGCGCCCGGCAAGAACGTACAAGTGGTCGAGCAGAAACTGCTCAAGACGGTGCCGCAGGAGTTCATGCATGATGCGCACCACTGGCTGATCCTGCATGGGCGCTATGTCTGCAAGGCGCGCAAGCCCGAGTGCTGGCACTGCGCGATCGAGCCGCTGTGCGAATACCGCGAGAAAACCGAGGCGCCGCGCATCTGAGCGCAGGCAAGAAAACCCGCGCTTTGGCGGGTTTCAGCTTGCCGACAAAGGTCGATTTACGTTGTCGCGCTCGCCTCTCCCGCGCGCGGGAGAGGGCGGGAGGCAATATGAAGTGCATGCGCTCACTCTGTGCGAGCGCCCGCCCTCTCCCTCGGCCCCTCTCCCACAAGTGGGAGAGGGAGCCAACCGGCGGCAAGATCAACCAATTGTGGTAGCCGTGATTTCCGCCCCCAGGCGGAAATCACCCACGCGCGATGCGAAGCGAGCCGTCAAGGTTTGAATCTCCCGTTATGCGGCGCCTCGTCGGCAAGCCAAAAGAGCGGAAAAGAGGGACCCATGTCTGAGCATCGCCCTAAGGCGATGTGAGTTTGGGTCCCGGCCGCTCTTTTGGCTTGACGACGAGGAGTCTTTCGCCGCATCCGGGTCGCCTTCTTTGCCTACTTTCTTGGCGAGACAAGAAAGTAGGTCGCCGCCCCGCAGGGGCGGTGAAACTGCCTTTGACTTTAAGCTTTTGACGTTAAGCCGTTGAAATTTGCACCTCTGTCAGCAGCCTGAGACCCACGCATTGGCGGGTCTTTTTTATCTGCCGGCGCTTGCACTCAAACGATGCGGCAGGCTTCGTCGAACGACAGCCGCGGGCTGCGCGGGAACAGCTTGTCAGCCTCGCCATAGCCCAGGTTCACCAGGAAATTGACCGACCACTTGCCGTCGGCGAAGAAGGCAGCATTGACCTTGGCGGCATCGAAACCGGCCATCGGGCCGCAATCCAGGCCAAGGGCGCGCGCGGCCAGGATGAAATAGCCGCCTTGCAGCGAGCTGTTCATCAGTGCGTCGCGGGCGATCTTTTCCGGCTGGCCGGCGTACCACGAACGCGCATCGGCGTGCGGGAACAGCTTGGGCAGCTGATCGTGGAAGGCGTTGTCGAAGGCGACGATGGCGGTGACCGGTGCCGAGCGGGTCTTCTCGACGTTACCTGCCGACACGCACTCGACCAGGCGAGCCTTTTCCGCCACGCTCTTGACGAAGACGATGCGCGCCGGCGAACCGTTGGCAGCCGTCGGGCCAAACTTCATCGCGTCATAGATCTGGTGAAGCACGGCATCGTCCACTTGACGGTCTTGCCACACGTTGTGGGTACGCGCTTCGGTGAACAGCTGGGCGATTGCAACCTGGTCGATCGGTTTCATGCGGTCGGTTCCTGAACGAGAAGTAAGAACCGGATTGTATCTAAGACGCCGCCCGCGCCCCACTAGCGATTTTGAGCAAGGGGTTCAATTCTGTTGCACATCCTGCGCGCCGGAACCCTTGCGGGTCAGCCAAAGCACGCCCGCCAGGATCAAGCCACCGCCAAGCGCCTGCGTCAGCCCCACATGCTCCCCCAGCAAAAGCGCCGCCAAGATCACCGTTACCACCGGCTCCAATGTGGACAACATCGAAGCCCGCGCCGCGCCAAGCCGTTGCAAGCCGGCAAAGAAGGTCAGGATCGCCAGGACCGTGGACAGCAACGCGATCGCCAGCATCGCCAGCCAGCCTGCGACGCTCTGCGGGAACTGCGGGGGCACGCCGGCGCCCGCGCGCAACATCCCCACCACGACATAGACCACCGCCGCCGCACTGCACACCACGGTGGTGGTGGCCAGAGGATTGACACCCGCCGTCACGCGCGCGCCCACGATGATGTAGACCGAGTAGATCGCGGCCGAGGCCAGCCCAAGCCCGATGCCCAGCGCCGAGCCCTGGCCACCGCCCACCGTGAGCCCCGCCCCGACCGAGCACAGCATGAGCGCGATCACGGATGCCGTGCCGAGCCGTTCCTTGAGGAAAATGGCGGCGAGGATGGTGACAAAGAGCGGGTACAAGTAAAGCAGCAAGGCCACCAGGCTGGCCTGGGCATGATTGAGCGCGGTGAAAAAGCAGAATGATTGGCCGACATAGCCGATGCCGCCCATGGCGGCCAGCGCCAGCACCTTGCGCCAGCCCGGCAGGCTAACGCCACGCAGGCGCATCGCGAACGCCAGCGCGCCCGCGGCCAGCACGAAACGCACCGCCAGCAGGCCGTAGACATCGGCACCCGCGTCGTAGGCAAAGCGCGCGAAGATCGCCATGGCGCCAAAGGCGCTGGCCGACAGGGCGATCAGCAACACGCCCGCGAGCTGCTCACGGGCATGACGCAGGGGCGGCCGGACACTAGCGGAGGAGGAGCGGGAAGCGGACATGGCGGCGCGCGGGCAGGAAATGGACCGGCGACGCCGGGCAACGCCGCATTCTAGTGGCTGGCAGGCCGATTCGGTCAGCTTGCGGGCGGCGGACTTGCGCTGCGCTGCAGCAGTGGATGAGCTCGTTTACAATAGCGGGCATCATGTTCAATCCCTCCCGCGAAGAAGTCCGCCGTTTTTTCTGCGAAGCCTGGCAGAAGCAACGCGCAGGCAGCATCCTCACCCCCTCGAAGTCATTGCGGTCGACTGGATCGGCGAGCATCCCGAGTATCACAGCCTGCTGACCGACACGGAAGGCGCGCTGACTCAGGATTACACGCCTGAAGGCGGCCAGACCAATCCCTTCCTGCACCTGGCCATGCACCTGTCGATCTCCGAGCAGGTATCCATCGACCAGCCCCCGGGCATCCGCCGCGCCTACGAATCCCTGGCGCAGCGCCTGGACTCACCGCACGAGGCGCAGCATCAGGTCATGGAATGCCTCGGTGAAATGCTTTGGCAGGCACAGCGCACCGGCATGCCACCGGATGGCGAGCAATACATCGCTTCGATCCAGCGCCGCGCTACCCGCTAGGTGACGTCCCGGGCCCATCGGAACTGGGTACAAATCATCACAAAATTCTGGCGCATGGCGTGATAGTCACGTGATAGGCTGTACCGCGTCGCAATATCCTGCCGCGTGCGCATCACCTCTTCGCGAGGCTGCGCTGCCCTTACCCCATGCTGCCCAGCACGCTCAAGCCCGAGATCTGCCGCGCTGCGGCCAAGCCCCCGCCCTCCTGCTGGCGCTCGCCCTCCTGGCCGCCTGGCCGCTATCTAGCCACGCTGCCGTGGCACTGCTGCAGCCACCAAAGGTGGTCGACGGCACCAAGCCCCTGACCCTGACCTTGTTGTTGAGCGCCGACGGCGCGAACCGTAGCTTCCTCGTCCCCCAGGCGATCGACGTCACGGCTTCGGCCGATCTGCAGGCCCCCGTCAGGCTCAGCATGCAACGCGTCACCGCGGGTCCCGCCACGATCAAATTGCGCAAGGGCGAGCACCGCACCGTCGAGTACAGCGCGGCATTGCCGCCCAACCTGCGTGGCGTGGTGCGACTGGATCCCGTGGACATCGACGCCGCGCCTGTGCTGGTCACGCTCAACCGCGCCCCGCGCGCCGACGACCCGCCATCGGCCCAGGTCGCGGCAACCCCGGCACTCGCAACACGTGTCGAAGGCAGCCCCCAGGCTGCGCCGGTTGTGCCTGTCATCCCGGTAGCAGCCGCCAGCCAGGCGGCCCCCATCCAGCCAGACCTGCAAGACCAGGGGCGGCTGACCTTCAACGACCCGATGTACTTCATGGCCGGGGCGCATGGCGGGGCCAACGCCAAGTTCCAGTTCAGCTTCAAGTTCCGCATCTACCAGGGCGAGAACCCGGCTTCGCGCGGCTTGCTTGAAAACCTGTACTTCGGTTACACGCAGTTTTCGCTGTGGGATTTGTCGAGCGACTCGCGGCCGTTCCGCGACACCAACTACCGGCCGAGCCTGTTCTATTACCTGTCGGACACCGGGGTACAGAACCGCGTGATCAGACGGCTCTCGCTCGCCGCCGGCCTGGAGCATGAGTCGAATGGCCGCGACGGCGACCAGTCGCGCAGCATCAATACGGTGTTCGTCAAACCCACGTTTTACCTGGGGGACATGACCAACTGGCACTGGAGCATCTCGCCCAAGCTGTACTACTACATCGAGAAGAACGACAACTCGGACATTGCCAGCTACCGGGGCTACATGGACCTGAAGCTGGCCTACGGCAAGCCGGACTCATGGGAGTTCGCCACCACCCTGCGCAAAGGCACGCAGAAGTACTACGGCAGCGTCGATGCGTCGGTGACGTATCCGCTGGCCAGGCTGATCCCCGGCACGGCGGGTTACCTGATGGCGGGCTATTTCGTGGGTTATGGCGAGAGCTTGCTGGACTACAACCACAAGCTGCCTTGGCAATTCCGGCTGGGATACGCGCTGTCGCGCTGACCCGCCTAACCGGCCAGCGGCTTGCCGCTAGCCTTCAGCCGCGCGTTGGCCACCGCCGCGGCAAACTGGCCCTGCCCATGCCAGCCGGTGGCCCGCCCCAGCTTCTTGCCCTTGTGGAAGAACATGAAGACCGGGATGCCGTGCAGGCCGAAGCGCTTGCCCAGCTCCGGGTGCGCATAGACGTTGGCGTGCAGCCAGTGCAGCTCCAGCGCCCGCACCGGCGCCGGATTGGCCAGCATGGCTTTTTTCGCCATCTCGCAATTGAAGCAGTCCACACCCCAGAAAAACACACAAACCAGCGCATCGCCAGCAGCGGCGATGGCGCCATCGATGTCGGCACCATCTACCGCGCGCATGCCGAACGCGTCGAAGACGCGGTGGTCGAGGTGCGCCGCCGGATCCACGGCGGTGCCAGGCATGGCGGGGTTGTCTGGCTTTGTGGACATAGACGTCTCCGGCAATGGAAAACGCCCGGGCCAGCGGCACCGGGCGTTGCTTGTGCCAGCCCGCCGGGCGGACAGCAAAGAGGTTGCGCTTACTTGGGTGCGGACACCGTAACCAGCGCCGGGCGCAGCACGCGATCAGCAATCGTGTAGCCGCGCTGCAGCACCGTGACCACGGTGTTCGGCTCCTGCGGCGCCGGCACCATCGAAATGGCCTGGTGACGGTGCGGATCGAACTTCTCGCCAACCGGGTTCAGCTCGACGATCTTGCCCTTCTCGAAAGCGCTGACGAGCTGGCGGGCGGTCAGTTCGACCCCTTCGCGCAGCTTGGCGATATCGCCCGACCCGTCGGCCAGCGCCGCCTGCAGGCTGTCCATCACGGGCAGCAGGTAGTCGGCAAAGGTCTCAATGGCGAATTTATGGGCCTTGGCGACGTCCTCCTGGGCGCGGCGGCGGATGTTCTCGCCCTCCGCGGTAGCCCGCAGGAACATGTCGTAGTTCTCCTTGGCCTTGGCTTCAAGCGCGGCCAACTGGGCCGCCACGTCCGCCGCGGCGGCGTTCTCGGCCTGGCCGGCCGGGGCGGTGTTCAGCTCCTCGCTGGCTGGCGTGAGCGGCGGCGTGGTGGATGGCGTCTGCTTCTGTTCTTCCATGTCGATCCGTATCAAAACAAAGACGCGGCCTGCCTGGCGCAGGCCGCCGGGTGGTCAATCGGCAAATGTAGCCTGCAGTTGGTGGCAGGCCCTCAATTTTCAAGAGCGCACAGCGACGGTGCACTGAAACACAAGGTTACAAATGGGGGTGCGCGGAAATAGGGGTCATATTGCTTTGCAACAGCGCACACCCTAAGATGAAACCGTATAAAAATGACAAAAATAACGGGGTCGAAGATGCAACTCAAGTGGGGCCACTCTCGAAAGGTTAGCCATGCATAAGCTGCCTGTTCTGACGGTCTTCCTTCTCGCCGCATTATCGGTGATGACAGCCTTCATCTGCCTCTCTGGCGCCTTCACGCCACGAGACACCGAATACGGCAGCGGCAAGGCGGTATTCAAGCATTACATCGTTCCCTACGTTCGCTGACCCAGCCGGGTGATTGCGGGCGACTGCACGTGCGGCCGTCCGCCTCACCCTCTGACCCCGTCGATCTGCCGACGGTCACGCTTGGTCGGGCGCCCCTGCAGCTTCGATGCAGGCTCCACGTTAAGGCGCCGATTCTCGGCATCCTGCCGCCGGCGCGCCTCGCTGGCCTCGGTTTCCGCATAGAGCGTCTGGGCTACCGCAGCCGGGCCGCGCAGCCCTGCAATCCCTTTCACCACGACTTCCCAGCGTTGCTGGTGCGCCTCCAGGACGACGGTGTCTCCCGGCTTCACCTCGCGCGAACTCTTGCACGCCTGGCCGTTGACCTGCACCTTGCCACGCTCCACCGCCTCGGCGGCCAGCGAGCGGGTCTTGAAGAAGCGCGCGCACCACAGCCATTTATCGATGCGCAGGCGGGCATCGGCCTCGAAAGATACACTCATGTCGTCACCTCCATGCGTTGAGCAGCGCCACGCTCATGCCGCGGCGCCGCGCGTCTGCGCTTGCGTGCGGCGGGCCTCCAGCTCATGCGAATGCGGCAGCCGCAGCGGCCAGCCCTGCAAGTGCTGCAAGCCGATCTCCGCCAGCCCGGCAATCCAGCTTTCCGAATCGTTGAGGCAAGGAATATAGTGGAACACCTTGCCGCCTGCCACATGGAACTCGGAGCGCCCTTCCATCGCGATCTCCTCCAGTGTCTCGAGGCAATCGGCCGGAAAGCCCGGGCAAAACACGTCGACCCGCCCGGTGCCGACCTTGCCGAGTTCCTGCAAGGTGGGCGCGGTATAGGGCTGCAGCCACTCCGCCTTGCCAAAGCGCGACTGGAAAGTGACCTGGTACTGCCCAGGCTGCAGGCCCAGTGCCTCGCCCAGCAGGCGCCCGGTCTTGAGGCACTCGCAATGATAGGGATCGCCGAGTTCCAGCGTGCGGCGCGGCACGCCGTGGAACGACAGGATCAGCTTGTCGCCCCGCGCGAAATCCGGCGTGCCATGCTGCGCCCAGTATGCCCCCACCTGCTGGTGCAAGGCGGCAATGTACGCCGGATGGTCGTGGAAATGCTTGACCAGCCGCAGCTCCGGCTGGTTTCGCCACTGCTTGAGTACCCGGAACACCTCGTCGAAGCCCGTCGCCGTGGTGGTGCCGGAGTACTGCGGGTACAGCGGCAGCAGCAGGATGCGCTCGGTCCCCTGGCGGCGCAGCGCTTCCAGCACCGAGCCGATCGACGGATTGCCGTACCGCATGGCGCACGCCACGGTCACTTCATGGCCTTGCTGGTTCAGCAGCAGCTGCAGGGCGTGTGCCTGGCGCTCGGTGTGCACCAGCAGCGGGGAACCCGTCATATGGGCCTCGCGCAGCCAGATCGACTCGTACTTCATCGCCGAGGCGCGCGAGCGCAGCGGCACGATGATGCCGTACAGCAGCGGCAGCCAGGCCGCGCGCGGGATCTCCACCACACGCGGGTCGGACAGGAACTGCTTGAGGTAGCTGCCGACCGCCTTCGGCGTTGGCGCATCCGGCGTGCCAAGGTTGATCAGCAGGATGGCCGTGCGCGGCGCCTGGCCATGCTGGTAGGCCGGTTCGGGAGTAAACGTCATGTAATTTCCGGTGTGGCGGGGCGGCGCCGGCACAAGGCGCGCGGCAGCCAGGGCTCGCCGAGCTTACAGGATCTGGGGAACAGGCAGTCTGTGAGACCGGGCCAGGCCAACACTAGTTCTGGCTGAGCGCGCTGGACAACAGGCGCGCGGTGATGTCGACGATCGGAATGACCCGTTCGTAGGCCATGCGGGTCGGCCCGATCACCCCGAGCGTGCCGACGATCTGGCCGTCGACTTCGTAGGGCGCGGTAATGACCGCCATGTCTTCCAGCGGCACCAGCTTGCTCTCGCCGCCGATGAAGATCTGCACGCCCTGGGCGTGGCTGGAGACATCGAGCAGCTTGAGCAGGCCGGTCTTGTGCTCGAACACGTCGAACAGGCGGCGCAGCTTTTCCATGCTGGAGGACAGGTCCTCCACCTCCAGCAGCTTGCGCTCGCCCGAAATGAAGACGTGATCGTCGTCCCCCTCGGCCATGGCGCTGCTGCCCGCCTCGACCGCCGCCTGCATCAGCTGCGACATATCCATGCGCAGCGCCTGCAGCTCGCCGCGCAGGTGGTTGCGCACGTTGTCGAAACTCATGCCGGCAAAGTGCGAGTTGATGAAATTGGCGGCTTCGACCAGCTGGGACGGGGTGTACGGCAGCTCGGTCTGGATGATGCGGTTCTGCACGTCGCCCTCAGGGGTGACGATGATCAGCAGGATGCGCTTGTCCGACAGCCGCATGAATTCGACCTGGCGGAACGCCTGGGCGCGCCGTGGCGTCATCACCACGCCGGCGAATTGCGACAGGTTGGACAAGGTGTGCGCCGCCGAGGTGATCATCCGCTGCGGCCCGAGCTGCTGGCCCTGCAGCTGGCCCCGGATCTTGCCGGTCAGCTCGGCCAGGTTGAGCGCGCCGTCCAGCGGCTGGGCGGTCAGCATGGTATCGACGAACAGCCGGTAGCCACGCGGCGTGGGGATACGCCCGGCCGAGGTATGCGGGCTGGTAATGAACCCCATTTCCTCCAGGTCGGACATCACATTGCGGATGGTCGCCGGAGACAGGTCGAGCCCCGAGTACTTCGACAAGGTTCGAGAGCCCACGGGCAGCCCCTCGGCGATGTAGCGCTCGATGAGGGTTTTGAGAAGCGTTTTCGCACGTTCATCCATGATGTTCCTGATTTTACGCAAGTTTTCACCATTCGGGCGGCTCATCCGCGATCCGGCCCGGCGGCGAGCGCCCTCCTGCTGACAATGGTCACGGCGGTATGGTCTAATCCCGGCATGTCTTCGCTCCCCAAGCCCGGCGCCGCGCGCGCCCCATTTCGCACCGTCGCCCTGATCGGCAGGTACGCCACTGCCGGCATCGAGGGCCCGCTGGAAGAGCTGGCCGCCTGTATCCTCAGGAACGGCCAGGATGTGGTGTTCGAGCGCGAAACCGCCCTGGCCACCGGGCTGACCGACTATCCGGCGCTGGCGCCCAACGAAATCGGCAAGCATGCCGATGTGGCGGTGGTGCTCGGCGGCGACGGCACCCTGCTGGGCCTGGCGCGCCAGCTGGCCGGCTACCCGGTGCCGCTGATCGGCGTGAACCACGGGCGCCTCGGCTTCATGACCGACATCCCGTTGGAGGATGTGCACTCGGTGCTCCCGGACATGCTGGCGGGCCGCTACGAGTCCGAGACCCGCATGCTGCTGGAGTCCCAGGTGGTGCGCGACGACGGCGTGATCTTCTCCGCGCTGGCCTTCAACGACGTCGTGGTCAACCGTTCCGGCATTTCCGGCATGGTCGAGCTGGCGGTGTCGGTGGACGGCCACTTCATGTACAACCAGCGCTCCGACGGCCTGATCGTCTCCACGCCGACCGGCTCGACCGCCTATGCGCTGTCGGCAGGCGGCCCGATCCTGCACCCTACCTTGTCGGGGCTGGTGCTGGTGCCGATTGCCCCGCATGCGCTGTCCAACCGCCCGATCGTCCTGCCGCACGATGCCGAGGTGTCGATCGAGGTCGCCACGGCGCGCGACGCCAGCGTGAACTTCGACATGCAGTCGCTGACCTCGCTGCTGCCGGGCGACCGCATCGTGGTGCGCCGCTCGGCCAAGACCGTCAACCTGCTGCACCCGATCGGCTACAACTATTACGCCACGCTGCGCAAGAAGCTGCACTGGCACGAGTACCCGAGCGAAGACAACCGGCTCTGATCCGCCCCGGTCCGCACCGAACCGGCCCAGATCCGCCCCCTGACATCACCCAGCCCCGACCAGTCGACCACGATGCTGCGCAGCCTGTCCATCCGCGATTTCGTCATCGTCGATACGCTCGACCTCGACTTCTCCCCGGGCTTCACCGTCTTCACCGGCGAGACCGGCGCCGGCAAATCGATCCTGATCGATGCGCTGGCCCTGGTGCTGGGTGAGCGTGCCGATGCCGGCGTGGTCCGCGAAGGCGCCGCCCGGGCCGGCATCAGCGCCACCTTCTCCACCCCGGCCGGGCTCGACGCGTGGCTGGCCGAACATGACCTCACCGGCGACGAAGGCACGGTGCTGCTGCGCCGTACCGTCGACGCCAGCGGGCGCAGCAAGGCCTTTATCAACGGCGGCGCCGCCACGCTGGGCCAGCTGCGCGACATCGGCGACCGCCTGGTCGATATCCACGGCCAGCATGCCCATCAGTTGCTGCTGCGCCCGGACGCCCAGCGCCTGCTGCTCGATGCGCATGCCGGGCTCACCGCGCAGGCCGGCGCGGTGGCCGAAGCCTGGCGCTCGTGGCGCGCGTGCGTGCGCCAGCGCGAAACCGTCGAGCACCGCTCGCGCGAGATGCAGCTGGAACGCGAGCGGCTCGAATGGCAGGTCGGCGAGCTCGAGAAGCTGGCACCCCAACCCGGCGAATGGGAAGACATCCAGGCCGAGTACAACCGGCTGTCACACGCCGCCGGGCTGATCGAGGGCAGCCGCGCTGCGCTGGAGGCGCTGTCCGAGGCCGATGGCTCGGTGCTGTCGGGGCTCAACAGCGTGGTGCAGCGCCTGCGCCAGATGGCTGACGTCGACCCCGCGCTGGGTGACGTCCTGGCGGCGCTGGACCCGGCGCTGGTCCAGGTCGAGGAGGCCGCGCACTCGCTCAACCGCTACGTCGACCGGATCGACCTGGACCCCGAACGCTTGCAGGTGGTGGAGGCGCGCATGCAGGCGCTGCACACCACCGCGCGCAAGTACCGGATGCCGCCGGAGCAGTTGCCGGACGAACTGATGGCGCGCCGCCAGCAACTGGACGATCTCCAGTCCGCCCAGGACCTGAACAAGGCGATGGCGCGCGAGGCCGCGGCCCGCGCCGCCTACCTCACCATCGCCCAGCACCTCGGCGCCGCCCGCAAGATGGCGGCCGAAAGCCTGTCGGCCGCCGTGACGGATGCCATGCAGGGCCTGTCCATGGCGGGCGGCAGTTTCGCGGTGGCGCTGCACCCGCTCGACGAAGGGCAAAGCCATGGGCTGGAACAAGTCGAGTTCCTGGTGGCAGGCCATGCCGGCGTCAGCGCGCGCCCCCTGGCCAAAGTGGCGTCGGGCGGCGAGCTGGCTCGGATCAGCCTGGCGATTTCCGTCATTACCAGCGAGGCCGCGCCCACCCCGACCCTGATCTTCGACGAGGTCGACACCGGCATCGGCGGCGCGGTGGCCGAGGTGGTGGGCCGCCGCCTGCAGGAACTCGGCCGCGCTCGCCAGGTGCTGTGCGTGACCCACCTGCCCCAGGTGGCCGCCCAGGCCGGCGCCCACCTGCTGGTCAGCAAGGAGACCAGCCAGCCCGACGGCAACGGCTCGGTCACCCGCTCGCGCATCCGCGCCCTCGACGCCGCCGGCCGCGTGGTCGAAACCGCACGCATGCTGGGTGGGACCACCGTGACGGCCACCACAGTGCAACACGCCGAGGAGATGCTCGCGCAAGGCCTGCGCGGCACCACCGGCACGGCCTGGAAACGCGCCGTTCGCGGCGCAGCGCAGGCTGATTGCCCGCGCCCTGGCCAGCAACCATTCAGGAGTTTCCCCATGTCACTCGGCAAACAGCCGCACTCCCGCTCACTGGCTCGCCCGCTGCGAATCACCGCCGCCTGCGGCCTGCTGGCCCTGCTAGCCCTGACCGCTTGCCAGGCGCAACAGCGCCCGTCGGCGCCGCCGCTCAACAGCATCAGCGCCGATCGCGCCGTAGGCGATATCATGGTGCGTTTCTCCGCGCCGCCCGTCACCGTGTCCGAAGAAGCCGATCGCTTGCTGGCGTCGATTGCCGGCCCGATCCGCTTCGTCGTCAAGCGGCCCATGTCGGGCGGCGTCTGGCTGGTCACCGCGATCTCCGCGTCGGCCGATGCCACGATCGACCAGGCGGTCGCCACGCTGCGCGGCGCCCCTCGCATCGAGCTGGCCGAGCCTGACCGCGTGCTCAAGCCGAATCGCACCCAGCCCACCGGCCGCGACATGCCGGCGAGCTGAATCCGGCGGCTGCCCGATTGCTGTCGTCGGAATGCATGGCCTGGACGTTGAAGGTTGAAGATTGCAGGTAGAAGATTGCAGGTTGAATGCTGTAACCGCGGTCAGTCCGAAGCGGGCTCAACGGGAGAACGTAGACATGCAGGCACAGCGTCAATTCCGATCCGGCAAAACGCGGCGCACACCGCGCCATGCAGCCCTGCTGCTGGCGCTGGGCGCCGCCCTCTGGCTGGGCGCCCCCGCCGCAGCCAGCGCGGCCCCGACCCCGCCGCGCGCCCCGCGCCGCACTACACCGGCAACTTTATCGTGCGCTGGCGCGACGGCAGCACAAGCACAACCACCAGCATGAGCGCCAGCAGCGCCGGCGCGAGCGACAGCGCTGCCGCCAGCGGCCTGTCCGAGCGCATGCTGAGCGTGCGCCAGAGCACTGGCGTGGCGCTCTCGGTCAAGCGCCAGATGGGCGGCAGCCTGCAGCTGCTGAGCGTTTCCGGCAGCGATGCCGCCGACCCGGAAGGCACCGCCGCCCGGCTGCGCCAGGATCCGCGCATCGCGGATGTGGTGCCGGACCGCTGGCTGCGGCTGCACGACACCGTGCCCAACGACCCTGAGTTCGCGCTCAACCAGCCCTACCTCGGCACCCCCGCCCAGGTGGTGGGCGGCGTGAACCTGCCGCCCGCCTGGGACCGCACGCGCGGCAGCAGCAGCCTGGTGATCGCCGTGCTCGACACGGGCTCCCTGCCGCACCCGGATCTTGCCGGCCGCCTCGTGCCCGGCTATGACTTCATCACCGATCCGTCCATCGCCAACGACGGTGGGGGCCGGGACGCCGACGCCACCGACGCCGGCGACGGCGTGCCGGTGGGGTTCACCTGCCCAGGCACCTCCACGCCTACCACGACCGCCACCAACAATAGCTGGCACGGTACCCGCGTGGCGGGCACGCTTGGCGCACTCACCAATAACGGGGTGAACATCGCCGGCGTGGACTGGAACGCCCGCATCCAGCCGGTGCGCGTCTCCGGCCGCTGCGGCGCGCTGCTCTCGGACACCGTGGACGGCATGCGCTGGGCCGGCGGCCTGTCCGTGCCCAATGTGCCGGCCAACCCCACCCCGGCGCGCGTGATCAACGTAAGCCTGGGCGGCGGGACCTGTTCCAGCATCGAGCAGCAAGCCGTGACTGACCTCGCCGCGAATGGCGTGGTGGTGGTCGCCGCCACGGGCAACAGCGCCGGCGCGGTCGAGGCGCCTGCCGACTGCAGCGGCGTGGTGGCCGTGACGGCGCACGCCAATGACGGCGAGAACGCCAGCTATGCCAATGTGGGGCCGCAGGTTGCGCTGAGCGCGCCGGGCGGTGGCTGCGGCAACTCCAAGGTGTCGGGCGGCAAATGCTCGGTGGCGGAGTCGTTCATCCGGGCCCTGTCCAATGACGGCACCACCTCGCTTGGCAACTACATCGTCAACAACTCGCAAGGCACCAGCTTTGCCGCGCCACTGGTATCGGGCGTGGTGTCGCTGATGCTCGCCGCCAATCCGGCGCTCACGCCCGCCCAGGTACTTGCCACCTTGAAGAGTTCGGCACGGCCCCATCCGGCCGGCACCTATTGCACGGCTACCGCCAATGCCGGCAAATGCGGCGCGGGCCTGCTCGATGCCAATGCAGCCGTGGCCGCCGGCACGCAGGTGGTCCAGCCGGCGCCCGCTGCGCCAGCCACCTCCTCGGGCGGTGGCGGCGCGCTGTCGTGGCCGCTCGCGCTCGGGCTGTGCGCGCTTGGCCTGCTGCTGAACTGGGTCGGACGCCGCCGGCGCCCGGTGAAATCGCGTTGAAATCGCATTGAAGTCATGGTGAACGCGGGGCACCGGCCGGCCTGCGCCGGCTGCGTCCCCTCGCAGCGCGCCTATGCGCGTGGCTGGCCGTGGCGGCGCTGCCACCACTCCTGGACCAGCCATAGGCCCAGGCCGGCCAGCGCGCCGGCCGCGTGCGAGATACGCACGACCCCGAACCCCCACTGCGCATCGAATACCACCGGCGCGAGCCACGACTGCTCAAGCCAGGTCTTGACCAGCACCCCAAGGCAGAGCGCCACGCCGAGCACGCGCGACACGCCGCTGCCATGGAGCAGGCGCAGCCCGCCCCACAAGGCCAACCCGTGCAATGCGCCGGACAACCCGCCGTACCAACCCACCGACGGCACCCGGCATAGCGCCAGTTGCACCGCTACGCCGCAGGCGAGCAGGACCGCCAGCATCGCGCCGGCGCGCGCCTCGCGGCCAATCAGCAGGAACAGGCCCGCGGCGGCCAGCAGGTCCGCCAGCCAGTGCTGCCAGCCAAGGTGGACCCACATGGCCGTCAGCAGGCGCCACCATTGGCCCGCCGCACCGTGACCCATGACCGCATCGCGCAGATAGAGCCCGTGCGCGTGCAGCCAGGGGACGAAGGTAAATGCGGCACCCAGGGCGGCCGTTAGCGCCAGTACGGCCAGCACGCCCAGCCATCCCGGCCAGCGCGCCGCGCCGGCCGCCTGCGGGTTCATCTGGCGCCGGTGGCAACCGGCTCGCCGAACACCGCTTGCCAGAGGGTGCGCACGTGTTCCGCCTCTTGCGCCACCACGGCCGGCGCGACGCGCGCATGAACCTGCCCGTCCAGGCGCAACTGGTGCTGGCGGGCGCGGAATGCGCGATACGCGTCGCCCACCTCGCGCGCCAGCGTGGCATCGATCAGGCCGATCTCGCCAGCGGTGCGCAGCAGCGCGATATTGCCGGCATTGCGCGTGAGCGCAGGATGATCGTGGCTGTGCAACAGCACGAGGTATTGCACCGCGAACTCGATGTCGACCATGCCGCCGCGATCATGCTTGAGGTCGAACAAACCGCTTGGGTTGGGATGCCCCTCGGCCACCTTGTGGCGCATGGCGACGATCTCGCCGCGCAGCGTGGCGGCGTCGCGCGGCTGGCGCAGGATCTCGTCGCGCAGGCTTTCGAAGTGCGAGCCGATCTCGGGGTCGCCCGCGCAAAAACGCGCGCGCGTGAGCGCCTGGTGCTCCCACACCCACGCAGTGTTGTCGCCCTCGCGCTGCTGGTAGCGGCGAAAGCCCTCGAAGCTGGTCACCAGCAGCCCGGCCTCGCCGTTGGGCCGCAAGCGCGTATCGACGTCGAACAGCGTGCCGGCAGCGGTATGGCTGGTCAGCCAGGTGATCAGGCGGCGCGCGTAGGCGGCGTAGACGTCGGGCGCGCGCTCGTGCTCGTCCTCGTAGAGGAAGATGATGTCGAGGTCAGAGGCATAGCCCAGCTCCTTGCCACCCAGCTTGCCGTAGGCAATCACGGCAAAGCGCGGCTGCTCGGCGTGCCGGGTGGCCAGCTGGCGCCAGACTGCCTGCAGGGTCACGTCGAGCATGGCATCGGCCAGGTCCGACAGCCGGTCGGCGATCTGCTCCACGGTCACCATGCCCTGCAGGTCCTGCAGCAGGATGCGGAAGGTCTCGGCATGATGTTCGCGGCGCAGGATGTCCATCTGCGCTTCGATCTGTCCGTCGGCCGCGTCGAGGCGCGCGGCCAGGCGGCTGCGAAAGTCGTTCCAGTCGGGCGCGCGCGCCAGGGCATCGCTGTCGAGCAGTTCGTCGAGCAGTTGCGGGTGGCGGGTCAGATAGGCGGCGGCCCAGCTCGATGCGTGCAGCGTGTCGGCCACGCGCGCCATCGCCTGCGGGTACTCGGAAAGCAGGGACAGGTAGGACGCACGGCGGCTGATGGCATCCAGGAAATCGACAAAGCGGGCGATGGTGCGGTCGGCATCGTCCTGGCGCGATGCCAGGTCAAGCGCGCGGTTGACCAGCAAGTCGAAGCGCACTCGGCTGGGCTCGGACAACGCGCGGTAGCGCAGCGAGGCGCCGATGGCGCGCAAGCGGTCGAGCAGCCCGGTGCAATCGCTGAAGCCGGCTGCGGCCAGGCGCTCGCACGGCGGTTCATCCTGCTCTTCCTGGATCAACGCGGGCCACAACGCCTCGCACTGCGCATGCGCTTCATCGGGGTCCGAGAACGTAGCCTCGAACTGTTGCGCCACCGGATCCTGCAGCGATGCCAGGCGCTCGAGCAAGGCCGGCCAGTCGGCGCAGCCCATCATCTTCGCCACCGCCAGTTGCTCCTCTTCCGAGGTGGGCAGGTGGTGCGTCTGGGCATCGTCGCGATACTGCAGCCGATGCTCGAGCTGGCGCAGGAAGCGGTAGGCGTTGGCCAGTTGCTCGGCCTGGCCCGCGGGCAGCAGCCCATGCTCCACCGCCACCGTCAGCACTTCCAGGGTGGGCCGGATGCGCAGCGCCGGGTCCTGGCCGCCACGGATCAGCTGGAAGACCTGGGCCATGAACTCGATCTCGCGGATGCCGCCGCGCCCGAGCTTGATATTGAAGGCACGCGGGTTGACGCGCTGGCCGCTGCCCGGCGCCGCCAGCCCGCCGCTGCGCTTGGCCGCCTCGGCGCGGATCTGCGCATGCAGCGAGCGGATCGCCGCAATCACGCCGTAGTCGAGGTAGCGGCGGAAGACGAAGGGCGTGGTCAGGCTGGCCAGTTGCGCGGCGGTACGCTGCGCATGCGGGGTATCCAGCGCCGACACCACCCTGCCCTTGATCCAGGCGTAGCGCTCCCACTCGCGCCCCTGCACCATCAGGTACTGCTCCAGCATGCCGAGGCTGCAGGCCAGCGGTCCGGCGTCGCCATTGGGACGCAGGCGCATGTCGACGCGGAACACGTAGCCATCTCCGGTCACGTCGGCCAGCAGGTTGATCAGGCGCCGTCCCAGGCGGATGAAATATTCGTGATTGGACAAGCTGCGTTGCCCGCCACGGGTGTCGCCGTCTTCGTCGTACAGGAAGATCAGGTCGATATCGGACGACACGTTGAGCTCGCGGCCACCCAGCTTGCCCATGCCGACCACCACCAGCTCCTGCACTTCCCCGCTGCTCTCCCCGACCGGGCGGCCATAGGTCGGGGCGAGGTCCGCCTCCAGCATGGCCAGGCCGTACTGGATGCCCAGCTCGGCCAGGTCCGTCATCGCGCCGGTGACTTCGCCCAGCGTCGACAGGCCGCGCAGATCGCGCTCGATCACCACGCACATCACTTCCGCGCGCAAGCGGCGCAGCGCGCGCTTGATGGCATCCTCTACATCGGACGACGGCTCGTGCAGGACCTTGAGCCGCGCTTCCATCCAGGCGCGCGTGAGCGGCTGCTCGCGTGCGCGCGCGACGATTTCGGCCAGATCGGGACGCGCCTGCGCCATGCGGCGGGTGTAATGGGAATAGGCGGGCGAGTACAATGCCATGCCGGCGCATTCGACCGGCACGAGTTCCGCGGCGGCCACCACTGCGAACGGGCCCGTGGCCATGTCGGCCACAGCCTGCCTGGCAGCGCTGGAAGTGTTGCCGGGCGCATGTTCGCCGGCAGGACCATCCGCGGCTGCGGCACGGTTTGCGCCATCGGTTGCGGCGGTATCGGGCGCGGCCGCGGAACTCGTCGGATCAGTGGAAGTCATTCCTGTTACTTGGTAGCGCGTGAGCCGGCCCTGGGCCGGCGCGCGCGTTATGCACGGCCGGTCAGGCACCGTATTGGAGAGCGCCTAGTATTGTCGGATAATCTGCGCATGTCCAGCCACGCCACCCCACCTGCCGATCCCTCCGCCGCCACCGCCGGCGGCACGCCGGCACTTGATGGGGCCGCCGGTGCAGGCTCAACCCCGTTGCCGCGAAGCGGCCGGCGCGCGCTCGCGTTTGCGCGCGCGGTCGGCCGGGCTCTGCTCGCTGGCTTGCGCCATCCCGTCTGGCGCGGCCTGGGACGCGTGCTGGTGCGCCTGGCCCTGGCGCTGGTGCTGCTGGCGCTGCTCGCCGGGCTCCTGATCCGCTTTGTGCTCTGGCCACAGGCCTCGGCCGCCCGCACCTGGCTGGAGCAGCGCGGCTCGGTGGCGCTCGCGGCCCAACTGAGCATCGGCCAGCTCGATACCTACTGGGATGGCTGGCATCCCGCTTTCCATGCCCGCGACGTCAAGGCCATCGATGCCGAGCAGCGCGTGCTGCTGGCCGCGGGCGAGCTCGATGGCAAGCTGTCATGGCGCTCGCTGTTCAGCATGGACGTGCTGTTCCAGAGGATCTCCGCCAGCCAGACTGACCTGCTGATCCGCCGCTCCGCCGACGGCAAGCTCAAGGTGGCCGGCATGGCCGTGGACACCACCGGCGCCCAGCCGCAGGACAACCGCCTGTTCGACTGGCTGCTGGCCCAGGGCAAGGTCGAGCTCACCGACGGCAAGCTGCGCTGGCTCGACGACAAGAACAAGCTGCCGCAACTGGACGTCGGCAATATCCAGCTCAGCGTGCAGCGCCACGGCTCGCGCCACACGTTCAAGCTCGAAGCGCAATCGGCCACGCTCGCGCCGCGCCCTCGTGGTGCAGGCGGACTTCCGCCATGAATACCTGCATCGCACGGGCGACTGGCACAACTGGTACGGGCAGGCCAGCTGGGACCTTGGCCGGCTGGAGCTCCCGGTGCTGCAGCGCTATCTCGCGATCTTCGACCGGGTCACGCGCGGCACCTTCAGCACCGACGGCACCATCGAGTTTCGCGGCGGCCAGATCACCCGCAGCCAGGCCCGGCTGCGCGCCAGCAGCGTGGACCTGAAGCTCTCCGGTGCGCCCGAAGCGCTCAAGCTCGCCAGTGCCCAGGCCTTTATCCTGCACCGCGCGGGGCGCGACCGCGACAACATCCTCACCATCGACACCCTGCTGTGGCAGCCCGAGCCGGCGGAAGGGCCGGCGGTGCCGCCGGCACGGCAAGCGCAGGCGGCCTCCGCAGCCGCGGCCGCCCCCGGCGGCGCCAGCGCGGCCGCCGGCCTGGCCAGCGGCGAAGGCGTCTGGCGCGAAGGCATGCGCAAGGTAGTGGTCGGCTGGGCCACCGACAACAAGGGCGCGTTGCGCAAATTCACACTCAAGGCGCCCACCTTCGACCTGAACACCGTGCGCGCGCTGGCCACCTCGCTGCCGCTCGACACCGCCTTGTCGCGCCAGCTGCGCGCGCTGCAGCCCTCGGGCCATGTCGACAACCTGGACGTGAACTGGACCCGGGATCGCCAGGGCATGCTGAGCCGCCGCGATGGCCAGCGCCACTTCAACGTGCAGGGCACGCTGCGCAGCGTCTCGGTGCTTGGCCAGCCCGCCAACCCGCCCGTCGGTGCGAATGGCAAGCCCCACCTGGGCGTGCCGGGCTTTTCGCGGATCTCCGGCAGCTTCAGTTTCGACGAACACCAGGGCAGCGCCCGCTTTGAAGGCAACAATGCCGCGCTGATGCTGCCGGGCATGTTCGAGGATCCGCGCCTCTCGTTCGACCAGATCAACGGCGAGGTGCGCTGGACCAACGACAATGGCAAGCTGGCAGTGCGCACCGACGGCGTGCAGTTCGCCAACGCGGATACCGCCGGCAGCGTACGCGGCACCTGGCATGCCGGCGGCGACGGGCACGGCGGCATTGCCGACCTGACCGGTGAGCTGACCCGCGCCCAGGTCAGCCGCGTGCCGCGCTACCTGCCCATGGGCATACCCGCCTCCACGCGCCAGTACCTGGCCGGCGCCCTGGTCCGCGGTGAAGCCAGCGACGTCAAGTTCCTGCTCAAGGGCGACCTGGAGCACTTCCCCTTCCACAGCCCGTTCGAGCGCGCTGGCGACTTCCGGGTCGAGGTGCCCATCCAGCACGTCAGCTACCAGATCGCGCCCCATGTGAGCGCGCCGGCGGGCAGCGCCGCCAGCGCCAGCAATGACGGCAAGGCCTGGCCGAACTTCACCGACATCAGCGGCCACTTGCTGTTCGAGCGCGGCGGGCTGTCGTTCGTCGCGCAGCGCGCTGGCGTGCAAGGCGCCGCTGGCGTCACGCTGCAGGACGTCAATGGCCGCATCGCCGACCTCGGCGAGCACGGCCGCCTGGTGCTGGACGGTAGCGCCAGCGGGGCGATGACGGCCTTCCTGCGCTTCGTCGCCGCCAGCCCGGTGCGCGACTGGACCGGCCAGGTGCTGACGGATATGCGCGCCCAAGGCAACGGCGAGCTGCGGCTCAAGCTCGACCTGCCCCTCACCGAGGCGCATGCCACCAAGGTCGACGGCCAGTTCCGGCTGCCCGGCAATGATGTGGTGCTGATCCCGCAATTGCCCGTGCTGGCCGGCACCACCGGCGTGGTCGCTTTCAACGAGCACGGCTTCCAGCTCAACGACCTGCGCGCCCGCTTCCTGGGCGGCGAGATTCGTGCCGGCGGCGGCAGCCAGCCCGATGGCACGGTCAGGGTCAATGCCGGTGGCAATCTCACCGCCCAGGGCATCCGCGAGGCGCTTGGCGGCTCGCCCGCCGCCGGGCTGATACAGAAACTGGAAGGCGGCACCGCCTACAGCGCCGTGATCGGCGTGCGCGACCACCAGCCGCAGATCACGGTGGCATCGGAGCTGGCCGGGCTGGCGGTGAACCTGCCCGCACCGATGGCCAAAAGCGCGGCGCAGGCCGTGCCATTGCGCTTTGAACTGCGCCCAGGCGCCGCCCGCGCCGGCAGCGAGGAAATGCTGGTGCAGTATGGCAACGTGCTCAATGCGCGCTATCTGCTACGCCGCAACGGCGACGGCATGGAAGTGCTGGCCGGCGGGATCGGCATCGAGCAGCCGGCGCCGCAACCCGCCAGCGGCGTCACCGCAGCGATCACGGCCAGCCGCATCGACCTGGACGCCTGGCGCGCCCTGTTCGCGGACGCCGGGGGCGCCAGTGCCGGCTCGGCGGCGCCAGCGGTGGACTACCTGCCCGAGCGCATTTCCGCGCGCACGCACACGCTGCACGCCTTTGGCCGCGAGCTCGACGATGTCGTGCTCGAGGCCACCCGCGAAAGCGCTGGCTGGGGCGTGCAGATCGAGTCCCGCCAGGTGGCGGGCAACATGCGCTGGCGCAGCGATGCAACCACACCGGCGGGCGCGCTCACGCTGCGCCTGTCGCACCTGAACATCCCCGACACGGGCGACACCGCCAACGCGGCCGATCCGCTCGACGGCAACACCGGCGACCTGCCCGCGCTGGACCTGGTTGCCGATCGGTTCGAGCTGCACGGCCGCGACTTCGGCAAGCTGGAGGTCAAGGCCCGCGCCAGCGAAAACGGCGGCGAGCCCGTGTGGACGCTGGACCGCCTGGTCATCGAGCAGCCCGGCGCCACCTTTACGGGCAGCGGCAGCTGGCGCTTGCCGCGCCGGGTACGCGACGGCGCTGCCGCCGAGCGCCGCACGCTGCTCGACTTCAAGCTCGACGTGCGCAATGGCGGCCAGGTGCTCGAACGCATGGGCCTGCCGCACATGCTGGCCGACGGGCGCGGCACCTTCGAGGGCAGGATCGCATGGCGCGGCTCGCCGCTGTCGATCGACTACCCCACCTTGTCGGGCCGGATGAAGCTCCAGCTGGAGAACGGCCAGATCCTCAGCGTGGACCCCGGCGCAGCCAAGCTGCTGGGCGTGCTCAGCCTGCAAGGCCTGATGCGGCTGGCCACCTTCGACTTCCGCGGCGTGGCGGGCCAGGGCATGGTGTTCGACGAGATCACCGGCACCGGCACGATCGAAAATGGCGTGGCCAGCACCAAGGATTTCGCGCTCAAGGGCGGGCAACTGCGCGCCTCGATGACCGGCAGCGCGAACATCCCGCGCGAAACGCAGGACCTGGATGTGACGGTCGTGCCGCGCATCAACGCCACATCCGCGTCGGTCGCCGCAGCGTTCATCAATCCCGCGCTGGGGATCGGCACGCTGGCGGCCCAGCTGATATTTGCCGACGAATTCTCCAAGGCCTTCAGCCGCCGCTTCCATATCAGCGGTGGCTGGGCGAACCCGCAGGTCATCAAAGTGGGGGAGAATAAGACCGACTCGCCCCCCGTGCGGGATTCGTCGTCCAATCGTGTCTACCCGGCGCCATAACCGTAGCGACTGGCCCTGCCCGGCGAAGCCCGCCGCGCAGCCGCCGCAAGCCAAGGAAACCGCTTCATGACCGCAAACGCCTCCGCCCCAGCCCCCAGCACGGCCCCAAGCGCGGCCCCAAGCGCGGCCCCCTTTCGCGTGGCTGCCATCCAGACCGTCAGCGGGGTCTCGCCCGAGGCCAACCTGGCCCGCGCCGACGCGCTGATCGCGCAGGCCGCCAAGGGCGGCGCCGAGCTGGTGTTGCTGCCGGAGTACTTCTGCATGATGGGCCTGCGCGAAGGCGACAAGGTGGCCATCCGCGAGCGCGACGGCGACGGGCCGATCCAGTCATTCCTGGCCGATGCGGCGCGCCGGCACCGTATCTGGCTGGTCGGCGGCACCCTGCCCATGTGGTGCGAGGACGAGGACCGCGTCTACAACACCTCGCTCGCCTACGACCCGCGCGGCGAACGCGCGGCACGCTACGACAAGATCCACCTGTTCGGCTTCACGCGCGGCAGCGAAAGCTACGACGAATCGCGTACCATCCTGGCCGGCCAGACCCCGGTCAGCTTCGATGCGCCCTGTGGACGGGTCGCCATGTCAGTCTGCTATGACCTGCGCTTTCCGGAGCTCTACCGCCAGCTCGCGGCGGGCGGCGGCACCAGCTTGATTTTGATGCCGGCCGCCTTCACCTACACCACCGGCCAGGCGCACTGGGAGATCCTGCTGCGCGCCCGCGCCATCGAAAACCAGTGCTATGTGCTGGCCGCCGCACAGGGCGGAAAGCACGAGAACGGAAGGCGCACCTGGGGCCACTCGATGCTGATCGATCCCTGGGGCGAGGTGATGGCGGTGCTGCCGGAAGGCGAAGGCGTGGTGAGCGGGCTGATCGATCCCGCCCGGCTGGACGAGGTGCGGCAGAACCTGCCTGCGCTGCGCCATCGGGTGCTGTAGCATGTACAAGCCATGACCTGGCCGATTCCCCGGAATCGCCAACATCCCAGATTTTTACGCGGCGGCGCTTTTCGCGCCACCGCGGCACGACGATAAAGGACAACCATGAACGCCGGCGACCTCGGAATCCGCAACCTCGCCACCGCCCAGCAATTGCTGCTGGCCCCCTACGGCCTGGACGAAACCAACCTGCAGCGCGTGCTGGCGGATATCTTCACGCATAAGGTCGACTACGCCGACCTCTACTTCCAGTACACCCGCAACGAGGCGTGGAGCCTGGAAGAAGGCATCGTCAAGTCCGGCAGCTTCAGCATCGACCAGGGCGTTGGCGTGCGCGCCGTGTCCGGCGACCGCACCGCCTTCGCCTACTCCGACGACATCAGCCTGGACGCCTTGCTCAAGGCCGGCGCCGCGACCCGCACCATTGGCCGCGCCGGCAGCGGCCGCGTCAAGGTGGCGAGCAAGATGGCCTCCCAGGGCGGGCGCAACCTGTACTCGCCCAACGATCCGCTGGACTCGATGGACGCGGCCGAAAAGGTGGCGCTGCTCGAGCGCGTGGAACGCATGGCCCGCGCCAAGGACCCGCGCGTGGTGCAGGTGATGGCAGGCCTGGCCGGTGAATACGACGTGGTGCTGGTGGCACGCAGCGACGGCGTCATCGCCGCCGACGTGCGCCCGCTGGTGCGCGTGTCGGTCACGGTGATCGCCGAGCAGAACGGGCGCCGCGAGATCGGCTCCTCCGGCGGCGGCGGGCGCTATGCCTACGGCTATTTCACCGACGAGCTGCTGCGCAAGTACGTGGACGAGGCCGTGGCCTCGGCGCTCGTCAACCTCGAGGCGCGCCCGGCTCCGGCCGGTGCCATGACCGTCGTGCTCGGCCCGGGCTGGCCCGGCGTGCTGCTGCACGAGGCCATCGGCCACGGCCTGGAAGGCGACTTCAACCGCAAGGGCTCCTCGGCCTTTGCTGGCCGCATGGGCGAGCGCGTGGCGGCCAAGGGCGTAACCGTGGTGGACGACGGCACGCTGGCCAACCGCCGCGGCTCGCTCAACCTCGACGACGAGGGCAACCCGACCCAGTGCACCACGTTGATCGAGGACGGCATCCTCAAGGGCTATATCCAGGACACGCTCAACGCGCGCCTGATGAAGATGCCGGTGACCGGCAACGCGCGCCGCGAGAGCTACGCCGCGCTGCCGATGCCGCGCATGACCAACACCTACATGCTCAATGGCAACCGCGATCCGCAGGAGATCATCGCCAGCGTCAAGCGCGGCCTCTACGCGGTCAACTTCGGCGGCGGCCAGGTCGACATCACCAACGGCAAGTTCGTGTTCTCCGCCAGCGAGGCCTACCTGATCGAGGACGGCAAGATCACCACGCCGGTCAAGGGCGCCACGCTGGTGGGCAACGGCCCGGAATCGCTCAAGGACGTCACCATGATCGGCAACGACATGCGCCTGGACTCGGGCGTGGGCGTGTGCGGCAAGGAAGGCCAGAGCGTGCCCGTGGGCGTGGGCCAGCCGACCCTGCGCATTGAAAACATGACGGTGGGCGGCACGGCCTGATTGCCGTCCAGCGGGCCGGGCGCGGCCCTTTGCTGTTCAGGGCCGCGCCTCGTAGATCAGGTTGAACGGCGTTTGCGCCGCCCGGCGAAAACGCGAAAACCCGCCCTGCTGCACCACCGAGCGCATGCGTGCCTCGCCCGACTGGGCGCCCAGGCACAGGCCCACCTCCTGCGAGCGCGACGCTGGCGTGCAGATAAAGGTCGAGGCCGAGTAGAAGACCCGGCCGACCGGGTTCAGGTTGTCTTCGAGCCGGTCGTTGGCGAAGGGCTCGACGATCATCCAGGTGCCGTCCGGACGCAAGGTCTCGCGCACATGGGCGGCTGCGCCGACCGGATCGCCCATATCGTGCAGGCAGTCGAACACGGCCACCAGGTCGTAGTCCTTGCCGCCATACTCCTTGGCTTTTGCCACCTCGAAGTGCACGCGATCCTGCAAGCCGGCGCGCGCCGCCGCCTCGTTGGCATAGCGGATCGACGGCTCGTGGTAATCGAAGCCGTAAAACGCCGATGCCGGGTAAGCCTGCGCCATGATGATGGTGGAGGCGCCATGCCCGCAGCCCACGTCGGCCACGCGAGCGCCCGCCTGCAGCTTGGCCTGCACACCCTCCAGCGCGGGAATCCATTCCGAAGTCAGGTGCGCCGCATAGCCCGGGCGGAAAAACCGCTCGGTGCCGTGGAACAGTGACGGATCGTGTTCATGCCAGCCCAGCCCGCGCCCGTTGCGAAAGGCATCCACGATCTTGGGAATCGCCTTGAACTGCGCCACCGCGATCTGGAAGGCACCGGGAATAAAAGCAGGGCTGCCTTCCTGGGCCAGCGCGAAGGCTTGCTCCTCGGTCAGGCTGAACAGATCGCTGGCCGGGTCGTACGCGACATAGCCGCTGGCCGCCTGCGCGGACAGCCACTCGAGCAGGTAGCGCTCATCGGTATGGGTTTTCTCGGCCAGCACCTGTACGGTCATCGGTTTCTCGGCCAAGGCTTTGTAAAGGCCAAGCGTATCGCCGACCACGATGGTGGCGGCATGCATCACCGCCCCCAGATCCTGGACGAACTGCGCCATGAAGGCGTTCAGCCTCCCCTCATCGATCGCCATGATGTTTCCCTCCCCTCGCCTCAGCCCGGCGTGCCTGACCTGCCTGGCATGCCGCGTTCGCCTGTCTTCCCCCGGGCAAACCTGTGCAGGTGCCGCCGCGGCACTGCCGTGCGCGCTGGCGGCGCCTATACTGGCCTCATTGATGTTGGTCCATGCACGGGAACGCGCCAATACGCAGCATTGCGTACCGGCGCGCTACCCAAAGCCGCCGCAATGCTCACAGTCAGCCGCTGCCAGGATGCCCAGACGCTCTCCATGCTCGCCAGGCTGACCGCGCGCGAGCAGCAAGTGCTGCGCTGGCTGGCGCACGGCAAGACGGACCGCGAGATCGCGGGCATGCTTGGCATCAGCGCCCGTACGGTGCAAAAGCACCTGCAGCATGTGTACGTGAAGCTAGGCGTGGAGAACCGCACCGCCGCCGTGATGCGCGGGCTGGAACTCGATCCGGGACCCGCCATGGTGCGTCCGGAAATTGTGGCCGGCCCGATGCCGGACGCTTGCCAAGCCCCATAAAACGCGCTATAAAGATGCTTCGTTACCGGATGGTCAACCGCCGCTACCGGCAGAATTGGCAGGGCTGGCGCAATTTTATGCCATCCCGTGACGCGTTGCCGCAAATAACCGACGCCATTTGAGCCGCATCCCATCCATGTCCGCTAAGTTTTATTTTTACTTTTTTAGCGATCTCGCACCGCTGGCGGATGGAGAGGGACGATCGTAAGTGCCTCCAGAATTCAAAAAAGCCGCCAGCGAACCTGGCGGCTTTTTTTATACCGGCCCGCACCCAGCTCTAGCCCAGACAACCCAAACACACGACCCTACAAAATCCGGAGCCATCATGCTGAAGAACACCGACGACCTGCGCATTCGCGAACTCAAGGAATTGTTGCCCCCCGCGCACCTGATCCGCGAGTTCGGCTGCTCCGAAAGGCGTCCGACGTGATCTACGGCGCGCGCCAGTCCATGCACCGGATCCTGCACGGCATGGATGACCGCCTGATCGTGATCATCGGGCCCTGCTCCATCCACGACACCCGCGCCGCGCTCGAGTACGCCAAGCTGCTCAAGGTCCAGCGCGATCGTTTCGCCGGGGAGCTGGAAGTCGTGATGCGGGTGTATTTCGAAAAGCCGCGCACCACTGTGGGCTGGAAGGGGCTGATCAACGACCCGCACATGGACGGCAGCTTCAAGATCAACGACGGCCTGCGCACCGCGCGCGAGCTGTTGCTGAACATCAGCGAGATGGGCCTGCCGACCGGCACCGAATACCTCGACATGATCAGCCCGCAATACATCGCCGACCTGGTCAGCTGGGGCGCCATCGGCGCGCGCACCACGGAAAGCCAGGTGCACCGCGAGCTGGCCTCCGGACTGTCGTGCCCGGTCGGGTTCAAGAACGGCACCGATGGCAACGTCAAGATCGCGGTCGATGCGATCAAGGCCGCTTCGCAGCCCCACCATTTCCTGTCGGTGACCAAGGGCGGCCACTCCGCCATCGTGTCGACCTCGGGCAATGAGGATTGCCACATCATCCTGCGCGGCGGCAAGACTCCGAACTACGATGCCGCCAGCGTGCAGGAAGCTTGCGAAGCGATCTCCAAGGCCGGCCTGGCCGCACGCCTGATGATCGATGCCTCGCACGCCAACAGCAGCAAGAAGCACGAGAACCAGATCCCGGTCTGCGAGGACATCGGCCGCCAGATGGCCGCGGGCGACGAGCGCATCGTCGGCGTGATGGTGGAATCCCACCTGGTGGGCGGTCGCCAGGACCACGCCCAGGGCACGCCGGTGGAAGACCTCACCTACGGCCAGTCGGTCACCGATGCCTGCATCGGCTGGGACGACTCGGTGAAGGTGCTCGAAACCCTGGCTAACGCCGTCAAGGCACGCCGCCTGGCCAAGGGCGCGGGCAACTGAGCCGCCTGACGCGGCCCGGGGGCGCGAGCGCTCCGGGGCTGCGGGCAAAGAAAAAGCCGCTGGGATCAGCGGCTTTTTCTTGTTCCTGACCCGCGCGCGGCATTTGCCGGCGCCGGTTTGCTTACTTCTTCAGGACCAGCCCACCCGGCAGCGATTCGATGTAGGCAGCGATATCCTTCAGCTCATCCCGGGTGAAGGGACGCGGCTTGCCGTCCTTGCCCGTCACGCCGGGGTTGGCGTTGACCTGGCCGGCCATGATGGCGTTGGTGCGGCCCACCTGCGGGTTGCCGGTGATCTGGTAGGCGGCCAGTGCGTGGTACAGATAGTCGGCGTGCTGGCCGGCCAGCTTCGGGTAATCCGGCGTAATGGGGGCGTTCATGCCGGCACCGTGGCAGGCCACGCAGTTGCCCTTCTCCACCAGCGCCTTGCCGTGCGCGAGGTCGGCAGCCGAGGCGGTGATGGCCGAGGCGCCCAGCACGAGTGCGCCGATCGCGAGCGAAAGCGTCTTAAGCGTATTCATGGGTGGGTCCTCTTACTTCTGGGTGTTGTTTTGCGTGCTGGAAGACTGCTGCGCGTAGTAGGCAGCCACGTCGGCGATGTCCTGGTCGGTCAGGGTCGCGGCAATGCCACGCATGGTCGGGTGCTTGCGCTCGCCCTTCTGGTATTCCTTGAGCGCATTCTCGATGTATTTGGCGTTCTGGCCGCCGAGCAGGGGCACCTGGTACACCTCGGGGAAGGAGGCGCGATAGCCGGGAATGCCATGGCAACCAATACACATCGCGACCTTGTTTTTGGCGGCGTCCACATTGCCCTTGACTTCCTGGGCTTGCGCAGCCGTTGCGGCCGCGCCCAGCACCACCATCGTGAGGAGCTTTTTCATTGTCGTAGCTGATTGGAAGTGTTAAACCCTGCGTGACCTGCCCAACCGGTCGGAAATGGCTTCAGAATGCGTCCGGCCGGACCGTATCTGCCCGCGGGTAGATGCGGTGCTGCCAGCGTGCCGGATACCTGGGCGCTGCTTGCTGGTGGTGCCAGCCGCTGCCAGTGCATCCCGGCGTAGTCTCCGCCTCATTCTGTAACCATCTCTTGTCATCGCCGCCTCCCGGCAAGGACCGCGGGAGTGACAAGGCGGACAAAGCGAGGGGTGGAGTCTTGGACGTGGGGGCGCGTCAAACCGCCGCATTGTACAGCACGCTGCACGTGGCAGTCCAGCATGGCACGGCGAGCCGCACGCGAACCGAAAAGCTCTTTTATACTGGCCAATTCCGACACGCATAAACCCCTTCAGGTTGCCCCATGTCCAACACCACCAACGCCAGCCAGAACCAGCAAAACCGTTTCGAAGGCACGCAGCAGTACGTTGCCACCGATGACCTCAAGCTGGCCGTCAATGCCGCGCGCGCGCTGCAGCGCCCGCTCCTGATCAAGGGCGAGCCCGGCACCGGCAAGACCATGCTGGCCGAGGAGGTGGCCGCAGCACTCGGCATGCCCCTGCTGCAGTGGCATATCAAATCCACCACCAAGGCACAGCAGGGCCTGTACGAATACGACGCGGTGTCGCGCCTGCGCGATTCGCAGCTGGGCGACGACCGCGTCCACGACATCCGCAACTACATCATCAAGGGCGTGCTGTGGCAGGCCTTCGAGGCCGACCAGCAAGTGGTGCTGCTGATCGACGAGATCGACAAGGCCGACATCGAATTCCCCAACGACCTGCTGCGCGAAATCGACCGCATGGAGTTCTATGTGTACGAGACGCGCGAACTGGTCAAGGCGCGCCACCGCCCGCTGGTGATCATCACCTCGAACAACGAGAAGGAACTGCCCGACGCCTTCCTGCGACGCTGCTTCTTCCACTACATCAAGTTCCCCGATGCCGAGACCATGCAGCGCATCGTCGACGTGCACTATCCCGGCATCAAGCGCGAGCTGGTGGCCGCCGCGCTCGAGTCCTTCTACGAGATGCGCAACCTGCCAGGCCTGAAGAAGAAGCCCTCCACCTCCGAGCTGATCGACTGGCTCAAGCTGCTGATGGCCGAGGACATTCCACCCGAAGCGCTCAAGAGCCCGGACAAGAAGGCCGCGATCCCGCCGCTGCACGGCGCGCTGCTGAAGAACGAGCAGGACGTGCACCTGTTCGAGCGCCTCGTCTTCATGAACCGCGCCAACCGCTAAGCGCCGCGCCATGGCACGCTTTATCGAACCCGTCACCCTGCGCGGCCAGCACGCCCTGCTGGAGCCGCTCGGCCTCGAGCATGAGGCCGAGGTGCAGGCCGCCGTCGCCGATGGCGAACTGTGGAAGCTCTGGTACACCTCGGTGCCGGCGCCGGACCAGGTGCGCGCGTGGACCGACACCGCGCTGCAGATGCGCGAGCAACAAGGCGCGATGCCGTTCGTGATCCGCGAGATCCGCGACGGCGTGCCGGGCGCGGTGGTGGGCGCGACGCGCTACTTCAATGTCGACGGCGCCAACCGGCGCCTCGAGATCGGCCACACGTGGCATGCGCAGCGCGTGCAGCGCAGCGCCGTGAACACCGAATGCAAGCTGATGCTGCTCACGCACGCGTTCGAGCAGCTGGCGTGCATCGCGGTGGAATTCCGCACGCACTGGATGAACCACCAGAGCCGCACCGCCATCGCCCGTCTTGGCGCCAAGCAGGACGGCGTGCTGCGCAACCACCAGCGCATGCCCGACGGATCCCTCCGGGACACCGTGGTGTTCTCCATCATCGCCAGCGAATGGCCGACGGTGAAGCGCCACCTGCAATACCGCCTGGACCTGCCGGGGCGCGCCTCGTGAACCAGCACGCAAACCGCCGCACCCGCTCCGGGACACTCTACGCGAGCCCATCATGCTGATCGATTTCTTCTTCTCGCTGCGCCACGCCAAGCTGCCGGTCTCCGTCAAGGAATACCTGACCATGCTGGAGGCCCTCAAGGCCGAGGTGATCACGCCGTCGATCGACGAGTTCTACTACTTGTCGCGCATGACACTGGTCAAGGACGAGAAGCACTTCGACAAGTTCGACCAGACCTTTGCCGCCTACTTCAAGGGCATCGAGAGCCTGGTCGACTGGAAATCCGACATCCCCCTGGACTGGTTGCAAAAGACGCTGGAGCGCGAGCTCTCGGCCGAGGAAAAAGCCAAGATCGAGGCCATGGGCGGGCTCGACAAGCTGATGGAGCGCCTCAAGCAACTGCTTGACGAGCAGAAGGAAAAGCACGAGGGCGGCAACAAGTGGATCGGCACCGGCGGCACCTCGCCGTTCGGCCACGGCGGCTATAACCCGGAAGGCATCCGCATCGGCGGCCCGTCCAAGGGCAACCGCACCGCGGTCAAGGTATGGGAGACCCGCGCCTACAAGGACTACGACGACCAGGTCGAGCTCGGCACGCGCAACATCAAGGTCGCGCTGCGCCGCCTGCGCCGTTTCGCGCGCGAAGGCGCGGAGACCGAGCTGGACCTGGACGACACTATCCACTCCACCGCCGCCAACGCGGGCCTGCTTGACATCAAGCTGCGCCCGGAGCGCCACAACAAGGTCAAGGTGCTGATGCTGATGGACGTCGGCGGCTCGATGGACGACCACATCAAGCGCGTGGAGGAGTTGTTCTCGGCCACCAAGACGGAGTTCAAGCACCTGGAGTATTACTACTTCCACAACTGCGTGTACGACTATGTGTGGAAGAACAACCGCCGCCGCCATGCGGAGAAGATCGCCACGTGGGACCTGATCCACAAGTACACGCCGGACTACAAGGTGATCTTTGTCGGGGATGCCACCATGAGCCCGTACGAGATCCTGCAGCCTGGCGGCTCGGTCGAATACAACAATCCCGAAGCCGGCGCGGTCTGGCTCAACCGGCTGATCGAGCAGTTTCCGCGCTTTGTCTGGCTTAATCCCGAGCCGGAAGGGCTTTGGCAGTACCGGCAGTCGGTGACGGTGATCAATCAGATCATGAAGTCGCGGATGTATCCGGTGACTTTGGGGGGCTGGAGCAGGCTATGAGGGTGTTGTCGAAGTAGATGGTTTTTGGTTTGATGAAGTTCTATTGCTTCTGGCTCCGCTGACGCGGGGGCTGTCTCCTGTGGGCGGGGTTTTGATGCTTCTAGCTGCTGATGCAGAATAGCGTGAGTGGGCAGTGTTTTAGCGCTTCTAGCTGCTGGCGCGGCTGTACGGTGTTGGCCGTTTTAGAACGTGTGAGATGTCACTTTTCTTTACTCGTAAAGAAAAGTAACCAAAGAAAGCGATCCTTGCAGGAGGCTGGCGTGTCGGGGTTGCGTAGCCCGGTGGTTTCGTCGTCAGGCCCCGGGTTCTAATGGACTCGTGCCGTTACCGGTTTGAATGGCCACGATACTGCGGGTGACGCTGGTTTCGTGGTGAGGCTGCTCGGTAGCGGCATCCCTGCCCAATCGCCCATCTGCCGGTACCGGCTCGAAGCATCACGATATATCACGCCGTGATGGTTTCGTGGTGGGGTGAGCGCGGTGACGAATGCCTCGGCATTATTTTTTCGGTGCCACCGCGCCCACGACGAAAAGGGGACGCCTGCAACTTCGTGGCCAGTCACTCCGCGAGCGACAGACGGCTTGAAATTCGTGGTGGTGGCTACCGGTGGGGGCCACCACGAAACCCTGGGCATTGGCAGCGTCGTGATGATCTAAACTGGTAACGGCACGAGGTCATTAGCACCCAGGGCCGTACGGCGAAACCATTGGGGTCCCCAATGACGCCACGCCAGCCTCCTGCAAGGATCGCTTTTTTGGTTACTTTTCTTTACGAGTAAAGAAAAGTGACATCTCACACGTTCCAAAACGGCAACGCCGCCCAGCCGCGCCAGCAGCTAGACCGAAGTTCCATGGAGACGCCGCGGCTGCGGCGTCGCGAAGCCCTTTTCCTGATTGAGGAATCGGCTCATTGGGAGGCGTTCGATACCCGCATTTTGTAGTCACTAAAAGTTCTTGACATTGGCGAGTTTTATCCTATTCTGCTGGCTATGCCAGCACGAACCGGAACCGCTCACGTCGTTACGACGACCCGCAAGTACAAGGACCAGGTCTATCGCACCCACCTGTTGCGGCGCAGTTACCGCGAGGACGGCGTGGTCAAGAACGAGACGCTGGGCAACCTGTCCCACTTGCCCGAGGCACTGATCGAGATCATCCGCCGCTCGCTCAAGGGCGAGACCTTCGTGCCGCTGGGCGAGGCGTTCGAGGTGACACGCTCGCGCGCTCACGGCCACGTGCAGGCGGTGGCCACGGCCATGCAGCGTCTGGGCTTTGCCTCGCTGATCGCCTCCAAGCCCTCGCGCGAGCGCGACCTGGTGCTGGCGATGGTGGCCGCGCGCATCGCGGCGCCGCACACGAAGCTGGCCACCACGCGCTGGTGGCACACCAGCACCCTGGCGGAGGACTTCGGCGTGACCGAGGCCAACGAGAACGACCTGTACGCGGCAATGGACTGGCTGCTCGCGCGCCAGGGCACAATCCAGAAGAAGCTCGCCGCGCGCCACTTGAGCGCCGGTGGCCTGGTGCTGTATGACCTGAGCTCCAGCTACTTCGAGGGCAGCACCTGCCCGCTGGCCAAGCTTGGCTACAGCCGCGATGGCAAGAAGGGGCTGCTACAGGTCAACTACGGCTTGCTCACCGATGCGCGCGGCTGCCCAGTGGCGGTGTCGGTGCATGAGGGCAACGTCGCCGACAGCCAGACCTTCATGCCCGAGGTGCGGCGCCTGCAAGAGGAATTTGGTCTCTCCCGATTGGTCATGGTGGGCGATCGCGGCATGATCTCCAGCAAGGCCATCGACCAGATGCGTGAGGGCGGTGACCTGGGCTGGATCACCGCGCTCAAGAGCGCCTCGATCCGCCCGCTGCTCGAGCAAGGGCAACTGCAGCTTGGCCTGTTCGACGAGCGCAATCTGCTGGAGCTGAGTTCACCGGACTATCCGGGCGAGCGGCTGGTGGCGTGCCGCAATCCGGAACTGGCCAGGCTACGTGCCCACAAGCGAGAAGATTTGTTGGCGGCCACCGAGGCGTGCCTGCAGCCGATCGTTGCCCGCGTGCAGGCGGGCAAGCTTGCCGGGCGCGATCAGATCGGCCTGCGCGTGGGCAAGGTGATCGACAAGTACAAGGTGGCCAAGCACTTTGCGCTGAGCATCGACGACGCGGCCTTCACGTTCAGCCGCAACAGCGAGGGCATCGCCCGCGAGGCGGCGCTCGACGGCCTCTACATCATCCGCACTTCGGTGAGTGCGGCGCAGATGGACTCGGCCGAGTGCGTGCGCAACTACAAGGCGCTGGCCAACGTGGAGCGCGCGTTCCGTTCGCTAAAAACGGTGGACCTGAAGGTGCGGCCAATCCATCACCGCACGGCCGATCGGGTGCGTGCGCATATCCTGCTGTGCAGGCTGGCCTACTACGTCGAATGGCACATGCGCGAGGCTTGGCGCGAACTGATGTTCGCCGACCCGGATCAGGCCGCCAAGGCCACGCGTGATCCGGTGGCGCCTGCCGTGCGCTCTGCGCCAGCGCTGGCCAAGGCGGCGCGCCACACACTTGACGACGGCACGCCCGTGCACAGCTTCTCGAGCTTGATGGCCGAACTCGCCGCGATCGTGCGTAACACCTGCCGTACACCCAGCGCTGGCGCTGAAGTGCCGACGTTCGAACTCGTCACCACGGCAAACGCGAAACAGAAGCAGGCTCTGGATTTGCTTCAGCAAATCCGCGTGTAGACAGAAACTGGAACCCGGGCATCACGACAAGTGCCTGTCGCAAAAGGGGAAACTCGCCCAGGCGGCTGGTGAACTTCGGGCTAGAAGAGCGAAAACCCCGCCCACAAAAGACCCACCCGCGTCAGCGGGGCTAGGAACACCAAAGCCCCGCCCACAAGAGCCCCCTACATCAGCGAGGCCACAAGCAAGCAACACGAAGTAACCAACCCAGGGATTCGTGGTGGTCCCCCCGGTAGCTGTCACCACTTGCTTCAAGCCGTCTGTCGCTCGCGGAGCGGGCGGCCACGAAGTTGCATGCGTCCCGTTTTCGTCGTGGGCGCGGTGGCACCGCCAGAATAGTTTTGAGGGATTCACCACCGCGCCCACCCCACCACGAAACCATCACAGCGTGATATATCGTGACGCTCCGATCCGGTACCGGCAGATGGGCGAATGGGCAGGGATGCTACTACCGGGGGCCTCACCACGAAACCAACGTCGCAAGCAGTATCGTGGTCGCCTGAACTGGTAACGGCACGAGTTCATTAAAACCCGGGGCCGCACGACGAAACCACCGGGCTACGTAACCCCAATAAGCCAGCCTCCTGCAAGGATCGCTTTCTTTTGGTTACTTATATGAACGCGCCCCGGTTTGCCAGGTAAATCATCTCATGATGCTCGGCGAGGATTTGGTTGCAGCCTTATATCCGGCCTCATGCAGGTCAAGCCTGCGGGCCCCTATGGAATTCGCCAAGAACGGCCCTCGTCTTTTCAGCGTGCTCGAAGCACTAAACATGACGACATAAGTATTGCAGCATGTATGATTGCGTGGTTACTCTAATGGAGAGGCAGCCATGCGCAGACTCGAGATTGCAGACGCACAGATCATGCAGTTGGCGATTCGACAGGAGATCGAGCGAAGCGAGGAGTCGCGGTATGACCACCGCCTGCACGGGGTGCTGCTGGTCAGCATCGGTTACTCGTGCACTGAAGTGGGCCAGATGTTCGGTCAAGCGGCCACGACAGTTCAGCGATGGGTCCGACGTTTCGAGCGGGGCGGTTTCGACGGATTGCGGGAAGGTGAACGGCCCGGTCGCCCGCGTGCGTTGAATGACTCGCAATGGCGTCGCATCGAGGCGGATCTGCGCAAGACACCACGCGACTTCGGATTTGAAGCGGGCCTGTGGGATGGGCCCGTTCTATCGGAGCACTTGCGTCAGCGCTATGGCATCAAGCTGGGCGTGCGGCAGTGCCAGAGGCTGTTTCGCCAGATGGGTTTCCGGCTGCGCAAGCCGCGCCCGCAGGTCGCCCAGTCTGATCCTGTTCGCGTTGCGGCGGTAAAAAAACTGCGGCGACTGGCAAAGCGCGACGACATTGAGTTATGGAGCCTGGACGAATGCCATTTCCAGCAACACGGATCGCGCTGTCGCATGTGGGTGGCCCCGGAAATCCGCGATCCGGTGTTGATGCATGCGCCGACGCGAAAGTCGGTGGCATGTTTTGGCGCCGTCAGTCTGAGCACGGGTCGCTTCGTCTGGCAGGTATGCCCTGTCTTCAACGCAGAAACGTTTGCATCCTTTCTTCGCCAACTACTGCGCCATCGACGTCGCGGCAAGCGCATCGTCGTGGTCCTGGACAACGCCAAGTACCACCATGCCGTTCTGCTCAAACCGTTACTGCACAAATACAGGCGGCACATGACGTTGTTGTTCCTGCCACCATACAGCCCGCAACTGGCGCCTATCGAACGCGTATGGAAACTGACACGGCGCCTGGGGTTACATAACCGGTACTTCGCCACCCTCGTAGAAGTTCTCTCGGCAGTCGACGCCTGCTTCCAGCAATGGAAGAGACCAAACGAGGTACTACGACGACTATGCTGCATTATTTAAGACGTTGTGTTTAGTAACCGATCAGGGTCTCGTTCTTGCGGTCCAACCTGTCTTGCCATCACGTCACATTTACCCGCGCAACCTGCTAGTCGAATTCAATTAACCTGCTTCAATAGCCGCAGCTAGGGCTGCTGTGCCTACGGTTTTGGTAGGCGCAGCTGACCTAGCGCGGAATCCGCCATTTGCCTGGCCGTCTCCGCCTTCTTCAGCTCGTGGTCTCTTTCATACGGCTCCTTGCCCCTCAGCACCGCCCAGGCAATTCTTGCCGCCTTGTTGGCCATCGCCACCACCGTCACGTTGGACGGGCGTCGGCGCGCCAGTTGGTCGCACCAGGCCCCTTTGTCCTTGGCCCGGTACACGACTGCTCTGGCACCGTGGATCAGCAGCATGCGCAGGTAACAGTCTCCGCGTTTGCTAATCGCCCCCAATTGCACCTTGCCCCCAGTGCCACGCTGGCGCGGCACCAGCCCCAGGTAGGCCGACAGTTGCCGCCCCGATTCGAAGCCCTGCGCATCGCCGATCGTCGCTAGCAGCGCCGTGGCCGTGAGCATGCCGATCCCTGGAATCGCCATCAGCCGCTTGCACGCCGGCTGCGTTTGGGACCAGGCCTTGATCTGTCCCTCCAACTGCTCAATGCCTTTGTCTAGCCGACCGACCAGCTCGAACTGTTCGCGCAACGCCTCGAACACCCTCGCCGGCACGTCTTCCTCCACTTCGGCCAGCCGCTCGCGCATCTCCGCCAAGCCCGCCTGACGCCCCTTCTTGAAGCTCAAGCCAAACTCATAGAGCGCGCCGCGCAAGGCATTGATCATCATCGTGCGCATCTTGATGTGCTGCTCTCGCATCCGATGCAACACCAGTGTCGCCTGCTGCTCCACTGTCTTCGGCGTCACTGCCGGCATGCCCGGCTGTTGCGCCGCCGTCCAGATCGCGCGCGCATCCGCCGCATCTGTCTTGTTGGTTCGCACGAATGGACGGACGTATTTCGCGTGCAGCAGCTTCACCTCATAGCCCATCTCGAGGAGCTTGCGAGCCCACCAGTGCCCGCTGCCGCATGCCTCCAGCGCCACGCGTCCTTTGCGCTGAGCTAGGAACTCGATCAGCTTTTGACGCTGGAATCGCCGGTTTTGTATCTCGCCAGTCTCAGGGTCAACCCAGTACAGCTGGTCGGGTAGCAGCGACGCATTACTGCGCCGCCGCCCCCTAAGAACCGGACGTGCGAGTCGCCCCGCATCCGGCTCAAGCCATTCCTTCAGCACCATTGGATGGCACCGGGCAGCCCGACGGAGCGTTTCGCGGATCGACGGCGGGCAAGGTAGATGTCCCATGCTGGATCAAATGGATTGGCCAGTCCCCGGATTTTGACGTGGCGCTGAATCGCGACCGTCGTTGCGCGGAAGAGTTGCAGGCCGCAGGTGTCACCCTCGGTTGAACCCTTCGTCGCAAAGTCCCAGGACCGGTGTCCGTCTCGCCGGAAGTACCGTTGCCTGACCCACCGGGCTCCTTTCGTGGGGTGCCTACGTCTTGCCCACTTCCAGAGCAGGTGCCAGATGTGCGAGTCTATCGTCGAGAAGGTCGCTTTTGCCACGACGTGGCGATGATACATAGCCCATCCCCGAATGATCGGGTTCAGCCTACGGATCAACACCTCTTGGGTGGCACTCGCGTTGCCTTTGATGACTTCCCTGGCCTTGTCCAGCAGCGATTTGATACTTTTCTTCGCTGGCTTGGTCAGCAGTTTGCCGCCGTACTTGCGCACGTTCTGGCCAAGGAAATCGAAACCCTCCACTATGTTGGTGATTCTGGTCTTCTCTTCCGAGAGTTCCAGGCATCGGGCGGCCATAAACTGCCTAACCGCGGGAAGCACCCGGGATTCCAGCACATCTTTCGATACGCCAGTCACCACAAAGTCATCGGCATAGCGGACGACGTTGAGTTGAGCCTTGCTGCGAGCAAGTTTGGATGTTCCCACACTTGCATGAACTGCTGCTTCAAGCCCATCCAGCGCCATATTCGCGATCACGGGCGAGATGACACCCCCTTGGGGTGTACCCGCCCACGACTCGAACAGGGTTCCCTCATCGATATATCCGGCCTGAAGCCACTTGCGCAGAACCCCCTTATCCATCGGTATGTTCTCCAGGAACCAGGAATGACTGAAGTTGTCGAAACAACCTCGAATGTCACCCTCCAGAATCCATTCTGGCGAGGCACGCTTGGCCAGAACCTTGAAGCACTGTTCGATGGCATCGGCGGTCGAGCGTTCGGGCCGAAAGCCGTAGGAATTGGCGTCTGCCAGGGTCTCCGCGACGGGTTCCAGAGCGAGCTTCCATAAAGCCTGCATCGCCCGGCACCGCATACATGGAATTCCCAGCGGACGCTTCTTGCCGTTACTCTTGGGAATGTAAACCCGCCGCAGCGGCATCGCACGATAGCCGCGATGACGTAGCGACACCATTCCGTTCCATCTGGCCGCCGGGGACGACCATATCCTGCCATCCACCCCCGGCGTCCTCTTACCGCGATTTTCCGTCACACGCTTCACGGCCAACATCTTGCCGCTATGCGAGCGGGTCAGCAGACGTTGCAAGGCTTTCACCTTGCCCCATCTGCCCTCCCATGTTGCCTTAGCGATACGCGCCTGAAGTCGTTTCACGTCGGCCGCGATGTGCGACCAGTTTGCCTGCTCCCACATCCGCGCCGGGTGCGAGGACGCACCAGCCGCGCTCGCTTGCACGTCGCTCGCCGTCATCTGCTCTTCCCCGTATAACGATTAGTCAAGGTTCTCTCGCCATGAATGACCCTGCGGAAGTCTGCCCACTTTCGTGTCGGGCAATGTTGCAGTCCGTATCCCGGCCATTACAGCCGGGCGTTCGCTTTCTCCGCATTCCTTTACCCACAGCACCAGCAGCGTTCCTTACGGTTCGCCTGCCGTCGCCGGCAGTGCTATGGGCTTACCCTGTTCCGCATGAATCTCCGAGCGGGGCGGACCCTTCCTCTTCGCCGGCGGCTGGTTGTCCATGGTGGCCCAGTATTCAAAGACCACTCCTCACCGCATACCGTTTTGGTTCAAGCCTGTCAGCACGTTTGGCTTGTCAAAGATCACGACGTTTATCAGAAGTTCACATGTGTTGGTCGTACCCACTCATCCCTTGCTCCTCTCCGCCTTCGCGCTGGCAGATTCCGCTTCGCCTCGCGGCTGGGCGTACCGGTTATCCGGCGGCTACGTTGTCCCCAGAGCTTCATACCGAGCTGTTACCGGCTCCGCATGTCTGGGTAGGGAACGGTTGATGGAACAACCGGTTTCGTCAGGTCATACGTTCTCCTGTGAAACAGAAATTCAGGCGACTTTCAGGTCGCACGAACACATGCTTTGCAATATCCAGCCCAAATGTCATAGCATTCATTTCGGGTCCCTCCGTTCCTGTAGTGGTGGTGACATCTTCCACTCTGGCACATTGCGATGCCGTTCGGTCTGGAGGGACCCCCTTCTCCTCAGGCTTTTTTGCCCGACCCACACTACCGTTTCGGCTCCTCGCGCTCCACTGCGGGGACGGGGCGCGTTCATACCATCTTTTCTTGACGAGTAAAGAAAAGTGACATCTCACACGTTCTAAAACGGCAACACCGCCCAGCCGCGACAGCAGCTAAACACAACGTCTTAAATAATGCAGCATAGTCGTCGTAGTACCTCGTTTGGTCTCTTCCATTGCTGGAAGCAGGCGTCGACTGCCGAGAGAACTTCTACGAGGGTGGCGAAGTACCGGTTATGTAACCCCAGGCGCCGTGTCAGTTTCCATACGCGTTCGATAGGCGCCAGTTGCGGGCTGTATGGTGGCAGGAACAACAACGTCATGTGCCGCCTGTATTTGTGCAGTAACGGTTTGAGCAGAACGGCATGGTGGTACTTGGCGTTGTCCAGGACCACGACGATGCGCTTGCCGCGACGTCGATGGCGCAGTAGTTGGCGAAGAAAGGATGCAAACGTTTCTGCGTTGAAGACAGGGCATACCTGCCAGATGAAGCGACCCGTGCTCAGACTGACGGCGCCAAAACATGCCACCGACTTTCGCGTCGGCGCATGCATCAACACCGGATCGCGGATTTCCGGGGCCACCCACATGCGACAGCGCGATCCGTGTTGCTGGAAATGGCATTCGTCCAGGCTCCATAACTCAATGTCGTCGCGCTTTGCCAGTCGCCGCAGTTTTTTACCGCCGCAACGCGAACAGGATCAGACTGGGCGACCTGCGGGCGCGGCTTGCGCAGCCGGAAACCCATCTGGCGAAACAGCCTCTGGCACTGCCGCACGCCCAGCTTGATGCCATAGCGCTGACGCAAGTGCTCCGATAGAACGGGCCCATCCCACAGGCCCGCTTCAAATCCGAAGTCGCGTGGTGTCTTGCGCAGATCCGCCTCGATGCGACGCCATTGCGAGTCATTCAACGCACGCGGGCGACCGGGCCGTTCACCTTCCCGCAATCCGTCGAAACCGCCCCGCTCGAAACGTCGGACCCATCGCTGAACTGTCGTGGCCGCTTGACCGAACATCTGGCCCACTTCAGTGCACGAGTAACCGATGCTGACCAGCAGCACCCCGTGCAGGCGGTGGTCATACCGCGACTCCTCGCTTCGCTCGATCTCCTGTCGAATCGCCAACTGCATGATCTGTGCGTCTGCAATCTCGAGTCTGCGCATGGCTGCCTCTCCATTAGAGTAACCACGCAATCATACATGCTGCAATACTTATGTCGTCATGTTTAGAAGCAATAAAACCCCGCCCACAAGTGACCCACCCGCGTCAGCGAGGCCACAAGCAAGCAACACAAATCACACCCCCACTAACTCATCTCCTTATACAGAAGTCCAGCGTCCTGACCGGGCGCAGTGCGGCCAGAATTTGATGGGACTTGGGCGGGAGGGGTTGTAAACTCGCGCGGACTCGCGTTTACTCCTAGATTTTCGAGCGCGAATGAACGACGAGTCGGGGGCATGGGTGGACGAAGAATTTGAGGTGCTGGATCTTGGCGATCCAAGGCGGGACCGACGGGCGAAGGGGCTGCTGAAGCGACTGGCTGCGAGGCCGACTGCGAGCATTCCGGGCGCATGCGAGGACTGGGCAGAGACCATCGCTGCCTATCGATTTTTCGGCAACGAGGAAGTCGAGTGGACAGACATGATGCAGCCGCATTGGGAGCGCACGGCAGGGCGGGCGCGGCAATTCCCGGTGGTGCTGTGCATTGCAGACACGACCGAGCTGAACTTTAACGGCCAGGAGATCGATGGGCTCGGGCCCTTGAGCTACGAAGCGCAGAGGGGATGTATCTCCATCCGACCTATGCTGTGACGCCGGATCGGGAACCACTCGGTGTGATCGACGCCTGGATGTGGGCCCGGGAGCCGCTGGATGCAAACGGGCAGCGGGTTGGTATTACAGAGAGCGTACGGTGGACTGAAAGCTACGAACGCGTTGCAGAACAGGCCGCGATGTTGCCTGAGACTCGCCTGGTCTACGTGGCGGATCGGGAAGGCGATATCGCTGCGATGATGGAGCGTGCTAATGAGCTCGGCAATCCTGCAGACTGGCTGATACGTTCCCAACACAACCGCAGCCTTGGTGAGACAGGCAAGCTGTGGGACACGGTAGACGCCAGCGAAGCTCTGGGGGAGATCGGCTTCATCCTGCCGGGGCGCGCAGGCCAGAAGGCGCGCGAGGTCAAGCAGGAGTTACGTGCGCAACGCGTGAAGCTGCCGGGTAAGACGGGGCCCGCCGTCACCTGCATTGTGGCCCAGGAGATCGGCGCCCCGGCAGGCGTTACCCCTGTCGTGTGGCGACTGCTGACCAACCGGGAGGCGCAAGATACAGATGCCGTCGTCGAGCTGATCGATTGGTATCGAGCCCGGTGGGAGATTGAAATGTTCTTCAATGTCCTGAAGAACGGGTGCAAGGTGGAAGCTTTACAGTTATCCCACATGGACCGCGTGGAACGGGCTCTGGTGTTTTACATGGTCGTGGCGTGGCGCGTTGCCCGGCTGATGCGTTTGGGCAGAACCTGCCCTGACCTGGACGCGTCGCTATTTTTTGATGCCGATGAGATACGAGGCGGGGCCTGTACGGGATTTTGTGTGCAGGGCATAACATGTCGACAAGGAGCATGTAATGCCACGCAAACCAAAGGCCATACCCAGGGACCTTCCGACCATCCCTAAGGAGCTGATCGATCAGTTCGTTAAAGGTCCGATGACTGCTGAGGCGGTGCAAGACGCCGCCATGGCGTTCAAGAAGGCCCTGATCGAGCGGGCGATGGGCGCGGAGCTGGGCCATCACCTGGGCTACCCGGCGGGTGCCGAGCGCCCCGAGGATGCAACCAACCAGCGCAATGGCTCCAGCGCCAAGACCGTGCTTACGGACACGGGACCCTTGCGGCTGGCGATCCCGCGCGACCGCGACGGCAGCTTCGCGCCCATCCTGATTCCCAAGCACGACCGGCGTTTTACTGGCTTTGACGACAAGATCATCGCCATGTATGCGCGCGGCATGACGGTACGCGAGATCCAGGCGTTCCTGGTCGAGCAGTATGGCACTGAGGTGTCGCCCGCGTTCATCAGCTCGGTAACGGATGCGGTCATGGAGGAAGTCACCGCCTGGCAGGCCCGTCCATTGGAGGTCATGTACCCGGTCGTGTTCTTCGACGCGCTGCGGGTCAAGATGCGCGAGGATGGCGTCGTGCGCAGCAAGGCGGTCTATCTGGCGCTGGGCGTGCTGCCCGATGGCACGCGTGACATCCTGGGCCTGTGGATCGAGACCACCGAAGGGGCAAAGTTCTGGATGAAGGTGTTCAACGACCTGAAGACGCGAGGCACCCAAGACATCCTGATCGCGGTGACCGACGGCTTGAAGGGCATGGAGCAGGCCCTGAACGCGGTGTTCCCGAGCACGACACTGCAGACTTGTGTCGTGCATCTGATACGCGGCAGCCTGGACTACGCGAGCTGGAAGGACCGCCGTGTGGTGGCGGCCGCGCTCAAGCCTGTCTACACGGCTGCCACGGTTGAGGCCGCCGAGGCGGCGCTGTTGGCCTTCGAGCAAAGCGACTGGGGCAAGCGCTACCCACCGATTGCAGCCTCCTGGCATCGCGCCTGGGACCGGGTGATTCCATTCTTTGCGTTCCCGCCGGCCATCCGCAAGATCATCTACACCACGAATGCCATCGAGAGCATCAACGCGCAACTGCGTAAGATTATCAAGACCCGCGGGCACTTCCCGAGCGATGAAGCGGCCACCAAACTGCTGTGGCTAGCCTTGCGCAACATCACCGGCAAGTGGGGCAGCGCCACGCACGACTGGAAAGCCGCCATGAACCAGTTCGCGATCCTCTACGAGGATCGCTTCACACAACCCCATCGCTGAGATAGGATCAAAGGCCTGCCTGCCGGGCAGCCTGCCCGGCAGGCAGGTTTTTAGCCTTGCACACAAAAATCCTGACACCCCCACGAGGCGCGTATCTACTCGCGAAGAAGGCGCGTCCAAAGACGCCCGTCACGCTCAATCAAATGATTCGCTTGATCGCGTCACTGGGTGGTTTCCTGGGCCGCAAGAGTGATGGCGAGCCCGGCGCCAAAACGATCTGGATCGGCATGCAGCGAACCATGGATGCTGCGTTCATGATCCTGGCGCTACGGGCTGAGGACTCATGACTTCTGTATAAGGAGATGCCACTAACTCCCCCATCCTCCCCCCTTCCAAACCTCCCCAAACAACACCCCTCCAACCCGCCCCTCATCCAACCCGAAACTCTGCCCCGCAGCCGCGGCGATCAACCCATCCAACCCCATGGTCGGCGCCAGATCGCGCCCCTGGTAGAGCGCCCCCTGCCCCAAACCCGGCCAGTCGGCCATGACACGCCCACCCTTGACCGCCCCTCCCACCAGCATCGCCACCGCGCCAGTACCGTGATCGGTGCCGCCCGTGCCGTTGGCGGCGGCCGTGCGTCCGAACTCGGTGGCGACCAGCACAGTGGTGCGGTCCCATGCAGGGCCGAGGCCGTCGCGCAGCGCGGCTAGCATGGTGTCGAGGGCCTTGAGCCGGGCCGCCAGCCGCGGCGCTTGCGCGCTGTGCGTATCCCAGCCGCCGGTTTCGATCATGGCGATGCGCGGCCCGTCCGCGCGGGCCAGGAAACCGGCGGCAAGGCGGCCAAGGCTGGCGGGGTCCTGCCGTGCGCCGGCGTCGCCGGCCAGGCCGCGGGCTTGCATGGCCGCGTTCCAGAGCGGGTGCAGTTGCGCGTCCATCTCGTAGAGCTGCCCGACGCGCGTGAGCAGGTCATCGGGCGCCGAAGGCAGCGCCGATGGCGCATAGGAGCCGACTTCCACCGGCCCGCGCAGCGCCGCCGGCACCGTGGGTGCGAAGGCGATGGCGTTATCCGGCCGCTTGGGCAGCAGGCTCACTAGCCGGTTCATCCAGCCGTCCTTGACCTGGTAGGGCGCGGCGCCGCCGGTCTCCAGCACGTTCTGCCCGTCGAAATGCGAGCGCTCCCGGTAGGGCGATGCCACCGCATGCACGAACAGCGCCTGCCCCGCGCTGTACATCCGCGCCGTCTCCGTCAGCGCGGGATGCAGCGCGAAGGTGCCGTCGAGCTTGATGGCTTGCGCTGCGTCGATGGCCAGCGCGCCGCGCAGGCGGGCGTAGCCGGGATCGGCGTAGGGAATGACCGTGTTCAAGCCATCGGCGGCGCCGCGCTGGATGACGAAGACAAAGCGGCGATCGGAATCCACGCTGGCGAGCGTGAGGCGCGGCAACGCAAGCATGGCGGCGGCGCCGCCGGCCGCGCGGAGGAAATCTCGGCGGGAAAACATGGCAATTACCTCCGTTGAAAATCGGGCGACACCAGCAGCAAGGCCAGTGCGGTCTGCGCGCTTTCGGCGCGCGCAATGGCGGCCGAGGTCGGCGCCGACAGCGTGCCGGCGAGCAGCTTGGGGCCGAGCTCGCGCGCATCGATCCGGTCGCCGACGCGCGCCGCCAGGCGCTGCGCCATCTCAACCCGGCGCACCAGCGCATCGGGCGCGGCCCAGCTTGCGGCGATGTCGTCGTAGCCCGCGGGCGAGCCCGGCCGCCAGACCGGCTGGCCGAGCTGGGTCAACATGGGCGCGAAGTGCTGTGCGCCCGCCTCGCGCAAACCCAACCCGCGCAAGGAGGAGAGGGTCCACTCCCAAGGTGTCTTGAATTTCGCCGGCTCGCTGGCCCACGCCTCGGGCGACTGCACCAGCGCGCGGTACATCTCGGGCAACGCGCCACCGCTGCGCTGATACGCCTCGGACAAGCGCGCCACCAGCGCGGGCGGCGGCACGTCGGCGACGAAGTGGCGGACCAGCTTGGTGGCCAGGTGATTGGCCGTGGCTTCGCTCTGCGCGAGGTCATGCAGCACGGCCAGCGCCTGCGCTTCACCTTGCTGCGGGTAGCTGCGGCCCAGGATGGTGCGAGTGCCGGGCTCATGCACGCGCGCGCGGAACTGGAAGCGCCCGGGCTCGCCGTCCTCGCGCGCGCCGAGGCCGCCGATGCTCCAGCCGGTCAGCGCCCGCGCGAACTCGGTCACGTCGGCCTGCTGGTAGCCACTGCGCACGCCGAGCGTATGCAGCTCCAGGATTTCGCGCGCGAGGTTCTCGTTCAATCCGAGCGGGCGCTCGGGCGCGTGCTGCGCGGCCACCCGCGCGGCCATGCTGTCGGGGCCGATCGAGCGGACCTGGTCCAGGAAGACCTGCATGGCGGCATGGCGCTGCACCGCGACCAGCATGTCCTCGAAGCATCCGAGCACATGGGGACGGATTGCCTCGGCCTCGAAGGCGCCGGCCAGCGCGGCTACGGCCGGCTTCTCCACCGAGACCGCGAAGTGGTTGGACCAGAAATGCACCAGCCGCTCGACGAACGGCGCCTGCGTGACCAGCGCACTGGTCACGCGCGCATCGACGGCACCGCGATAAGCCTCGCGCGTCTCGCGCTGCAATTGCTGGCGCGCCGCGGTCTTCGCGTCGGCCTGCGCCTGGCGCACCTCGCGCTGCTGGGCGCCGAACTCGCCGGCCAACGCGGCTGTGCCCGGCTGCGCGCTCCAGGAGGCGGGCCTGGCCTCGTAGCGCTCGAACTGGCCCAGCAGCCAGCCGCGCGGATCGGCCGGCAGCGGCTCATCCGGGCGCGCGCCCAGCCCGAACCGGTTGACCGCGACAGCCGCGGCCGTCATGGCGGTGTTTGTCATGTGTTGCTCCCTGGGAAATCCTCGTCCTCGTCCTCGTCCTCGTCCTCGTCCTCGTCCTCGTCGTCGTCCTCGTCGTCGGCATCAACCACAGCTTTGCTGTTGTTCTCGATCGCCGCGTCATGGCGCTGCCTTCGCGGGCCGCGCCGGCGCCGTGCGCAGCGGGCCGCGCTGGACCAGTGCATCGGCCAGCTTCTCCCGATCCGCGGGCGACAGCGTGGCGGCGAATTCCACCACGCTGCCTTCCAGCCGGGTGCGCAACGCGGCATCGGCCTCGCGCGTGCGGGCTAATGCCGCCGCCAGCGCGTCACGCTCGAACTGCGGCTGCCGCAGCAATTGCTCCACCTGGTGGCGTCCGTCGCGCGCGGCGTCCACGTCCGACGCCGCGGCACGGCGCGCCGCGCGCAAGCCTTGCAGGAACTGCCTGCGCTGCTCGGCCTCCAGCCCGTCGGCGGCAAAGCGCAGTCCGCGCGGCTGCGCGGCCGCGTGGCGCTCCACGGCGTACCAGCGATAGCCGCCACCACCGATCGCGCCCAGCAAGAACACGTTGACCAGCACGGAGATCGCCAGCGCTACCTTGAGCCGCTTCGGCGTACGCTCGTTCATTCCTCGCTCCCGTTATGCGCGATGCCACCGAAGCCGGTCGATGCGTAGGGCAGATCGATGGCGGCCGGCGCCGGTACCGTGGCCAGCACGGCCGAGACCAGCAACGCGCCCGCCAAGGTGCCGGCCAGGCCGACGCCGGCCAGGCCCAGCCCGGACCACCACCACGGCGCGCGCGGCGCGCTCGCGCTCGCGGCGATGCGGCGCTGCAACGCCGCATCCGGGGCCGCCACCTCATGCGCGGCCAGCAAACGGTCGAGCGCGGCAGCTTCGGCCAACGCGCCAAGCTGCCCGGGAGCGGCGGCCATGGCCTGGCCCTCGGCCCGCTCCCTTCGGGCCAGCGTGCCGGGTTGGCACCATAGATCTCGGTCAGTGCGTGAAATCTCTCAGGTGTCATCGCAAGTCCTCGTGATGGCCGCCCTGCATGAGCAAGTCGCGCAGGTTGCGGCGTGCGCGCGCGAGCAAGCTTTCCAGCGCCTCGATGCTGATGCCCATCAGCGCGGCGGCCTCGCCATTGGGCAACTCCTGGTAGTACTGCAGCACCAGCGCCTCGCGCTGGCGCGGGGCAGCTTGGCCAGCGCCGCGCCCACGCGCGCGCCTTGCGCCGCTGCATCCAGCCCGTCCTCGGGCCCCGCCCCGGACGCCGCTGGTTCCGGCAAGGAATCCATGGCCTGCTCATGCGTGCCGCGCAAGCGGTCGTAGCAAAGGTTCAGCGCCACCCGATGCAGCCAGGTGTCAAAGCGCGCCCGGCCGGGTTGCCAGCGCGCGGCCTGCTTCCACAAGCGCATGAAGACTTCCTGCGCCACGTCTTCCGCTTCGCCGCGGTCTCCCAGCATGCGCGTGGCCAGCGCCAGCACGCGCGGCAGCTTGCGCGAGACCATCTCGCGCACCGCGGCTGCGTCATGCTTGCCGACCCGCGCCAGCAGCGCATCGTCCGGATCTGTGTCGCTCAATGGGTGTGGTTCCGCGTTGCCGGTTCATCCTTCTCGCACGCCGCGCCCGCCCCCGGGGCAGGCGCGGCTTCCCCGTCAGTAGACAAAAACCGGCGCGCGAGAGTGATAGTAGGCGGGCCGGGCCGGCACGATCACGCAGCCAGACAACGTGACGGCGACCAGCGCCGCGATCAGAAGGCTTTTCATCGATTTCCCCTTGCTGTGGTTACTGCCATCGCGCTTGACCCATGTCATGCCGGTCACGGCGCCCAATGCCCTTCGACCCAGCGCCATTGCGGGCCGCGCGCCACCCAGTGCCCCGACACCCAGCGGTAGCCCGCCCGGGCAGGCCGCCAATGGCCGCGCAGCCAGACGTAGGCGCCATTGCGCCATTGCCAGTGGCCCGGATCCCAGACGTAGCCGCCGCGCGCGGGCGGCAGGACCTCCTGGCGCATCGGCGGGGGCGCCGAGGGCGCGATCACGATGGTTTGCGCGAATGCCGGCGCCAGCGCGAACGCCGCCGTCATGGCAACGCCCAGGCAGGCCAGGCTAGATGAGAGGGCAATTGACCTGCGCATGAGAACCTCCAGTCCACAATCCACAGCCTGGCGCCGCTTCGCGCGCAGGCTTGTCATGTCTGTCATGTCTCTTAAACGCAGGCGGGCGGAAAAACCGTCGCGGAAAAGCGTAAGTTTTGATTACAGCGGGGACGCGCGGCTCACGCCACCACGTCGACGCCTTCCATCACCCATTGGCGAAAGGTCTGCAGCGCCGGCAGATGCTGTTTCTGCTCGGGATAGCAAAGGTAATAGCCCTTCTTGCTCAGCACCCGCGCCGGATGCGCCACCACCAGCACGCCGGTGGCAAGCTCCTCCTCGATCAGGCAGCGCGGGATCAGCGCGATGCCGAGCCCCGACATCGCCGCCTGGGTCAGCAGCGAGAACTGGTCGAAGCGTGCGCCGCTCCACGCCTTGCGGGTCGCCACGCCAAGCTCGGCGAACCAGTCGGGCCAGGCTTCGGGCACGGTGGTGTGGTGCAGCAGCGAGAAGCGCAGCAGCCCCGACGGCGCGCGCGCCATGCCTTCGGGCTCCCCTGCCAGCAGGGCCGGGCGGCATACGGGCAGGACTTCGCGGCCGGTCATGTAGTCGGCCAGGCTGCCAGGCCACATGCCGTCGCCGAAGCGGATGGCGGCATCGAGGTCGGGCTGGGAAAAGTCGTAGCCCTGCGCGTGCGGCACGAATTCAAGGCTGACGTCGGGATGCTTCTCGAAGAACTGCGGCAAGCGCGGAATCAGCCACTTGGCGCCCAGCGTGGGCATGCTGGCGATGTGCAGGGTGCCACCCCGGCCTTGCTTGGCGATCAGCTCCACCGTGGCGGCCTCGATCTCGGTCAGGCTGGGGCGGATGCGGTCCAGGTAGCGCTGGCCGGCATCGGTCAGCATCAGGCGCTGGCGCACGCGCTCGAACAGTTCCACGCCGAGGAAGGCCTCCAGGCTGCGCACCTGCTTGCTCACGGCACCCTGCGTGACGTGGAGCTCCCGCGCCGCGGTGGTGAAGCTGTTGTAGCGTGCGGCAGCCTCGAAAGCCTGCAATTCAGTCAGCGACGGACATAAGCGTCGCATAGATAACCCCTTACTTCACTACCAAACGGAATGATCGCACGATTTTATTTCGTTTGCGGTGTGACTGCACGAACAAGCAGAATCAGGGAAGCCTTTCCTTTCCCCGCTTTCATCGCTGTAGTTGCTTTCATCGCGTCAATCCCTTTCCTCATCTCCTCCCTCCATTCAGGAACCGAACCATGCAACGCCGTAACATGCTCCGCCTCCTTGCCGCCGCCACGGGTGCCGCCGCCGCCGGCCTGTCGCTGTCGGCCGCTGCCCAGGGCACGTACCCGACCAAGCCGATCTCGCTGGTCGTGCCGTTCCCGGCAGGTGGCACCACCGACATCGTGGCGCGCATCGTGGCCGACAAGCTCGGCCAGCAACTGGGCCAGACCGTGGTGGTGGACAACCGCGGCGGCGCCGGCGGCAGCATCGGTACCGGTTACCTGGCCAAGGCCGCGCCGGACGGCTACACCCTGGGCATCGCCACCGCTTCCACGCACGGCATCAACCCGGCCGTGTACCCGCGCCTGTCGTATGACGCCACCAAGGACTTCACCACCATCACCAACCTGGCTTCGGTGCCTAACGTGATGAGCATCAACCCGGCGGTGAAGGCCAACGACATGAAGGCCTTCATCGCGCTGGCCAAGGCCCAGCCGAACAAGATGGCCTACGGCTCGGCCGGCAACGGCAGCGTCTCGCACATGATGGGCGAGCTGTTCAAGATGAGCAGCAAGACCGAACTGCTGCACGTGCCGTACAAGGGCGTGGGCCCGGCGCTGAACGATGCGCTGGCCAACCAGGTGCAAGTGCTGTTCGACAACCTGCCGTCCTCGCTGCCGTTCATCGAAGGCGGCAAGCTGCGCGCCCTGGCCGTGGCCTCGCCCAAGCGCGTGCCGGCCCTGCCCAATGTGCCGACGTTTGCCGAGCTCGGCCTGCCCGAAGTCAACGACGCCGCCTGGTTCGGCCTGATCGCGCCGGCCAACCTGCCTGCCGACGTGCAAGCCAAGCTGCACGACGCCACCGTCAAGGTACTGGCACTGCCCGAAGTAAAGGCTAAGCTGGAGAAGCTGGGCGCGGTGCCGGTTGGCAACACGCCGGCGCAGTTCGCCGCGCAGATCAAGACCGAAGTGGCGAAGAACAAGCGCATCGCCGCCGCAGCCAAGATCACCCTGGATTAAACGACGCACATCATGACGGAAGCAGACCGAAAGACCGGGTTCAGCCCTTACCTCCTGCAACTGCCGCAAGGCGAGAGCAGCCCGCTCTTTCTCGATTCGCCGCATAGCGCCACCAGCTACCCGGCCGATTTCCGGCCGGCGGCCGGCTTGCCCCTGTCGCTGCTGCGCCAGGCCGAAGACACGTTCGTCGACGAGTTGTACGCCGACGCTCCCGCACGCGGCATTGCGCTGCTGTGCGCGGGCTTCCCGCGCAGCTACCTCGACGCCAACCGCGGCATCGAGGAGATCGACGAAGCCGTGCTCGACGCGCCCTGGCCCGGCCCGCGCCAGGAAACCTCCAAGACCCGTCTTGGCAAGGGCCTGGTGTGGCGCGTGCTGGATACCGGCGAGGCCATCTACGACCGCAAGCTGAGCGTGGCCGAGGTGCAGGCGCGCATTGCGCAGTACTACCTGCCCTACTACGCGCAACTGCAGAAGCTGGCCGATCAGGCCGTCGCCACGCACGGCAGCGCCTGGCACATCAACTGCCACTCGATGCCCAGCGAGGCGGCGCAGTACGCCACCGAGCATCCCGGGCTGCAGCATCCGGACTTCGTGGTGGGCGACCGCGACGGCACCACCTGCGACACGCGCTTCACGGACCGCGTGGAAGGCGTGCTCAAGGACATGGGCTACGACGTCTGGCGCAACCACCCCTACAAGGGCGTGGAAATCGTGCGTGTGGTGGGCCAGCCGGCGCAAAAGCGCCACAGCCTGCAGCTCGAGATCAACCGCAAGCTGTACATGGACGAAGTCGGCCTGGTGCACAACGCGGGCTTCGGCAAGCTGAAGGCCGACCTCAACGCGCTGCTGGACGACCTCAAGGTCTTCGTCAAGACCATCTGAGCGATTCAGCGTTTTCGAGTTTGAAGGCGCTGAAAACCGGGAGGCCCGCCGCGCAACGCGTGGCAGGCCTCACTGGCACCCCACTCCTATCTCACACCTCGCGCCGCCATCCCCGGGCGGCCCGTGCAGCCGGGCAGAACGCTGCACTCTGCTGCACATCCCGCATGCTTTCACTTCGGGCAGAACCCTAAAGTCGGGAGATTTCGGAACTTTGCTGCATGGGTTTCCTCTATCATGGCAGACCTTTGCCAACCCCTTATGCTCCAAAGCAAGACGATCCCGTGATCCGACGAATCTCTGACCTCCTCAGCAGCCGGCTGTGTGCGCTCGCTGCTGCAGTGGCAGGTGCGATCGCCCTGGTGGGCTGCGCCGATACCCCGCTCAACGATCGCGACGCCGTGGTGACCCCCGGCATCGCCACCCCGGCCGCCCAGGCAGCCGCTGCCAACTCCGCATCCACCCGCCCCGCGCCGACCCCGCCCGCCACCGCCGCACCGCCTACCAAGACCGTGACCCTGCCCGCGCAAGGCCGCGTGAGCCTGGCCGAGTACCGTGCGCAGATGCGCGAGCAACTGATGCAGACCGAGAATGCCAGCGCGGATGTGGCCGATTGCGCCGCGCACGCCAGCTGGGTGGTGCCCCGCTCGGCCACCTACGACGCATTGAAGATCCCCACCGGCGCGCTCGGCGCCGGCCAGGCTACCGTGGAGCCATGGGACGGCCGCTTCTCGCAAGGCAAGCAAGCGGTGCCCGTCAGCTCCGTGGTGACATTTTCCGCGACCGCCCACAAGCGCCGCGCCGAAGCCCAGTGGGAACCGGTCAAGGTACGCTGCGGCTATGCCGATGGCATGATGCTGGCCTATGAATTGCTCGATGGCAGCGGCACCGTCATCAGCGAGCCGGCGGCAGCGCCCGCGGTGCGCAGCAGCAGTACGCGGCAGGCCACCAGCAGCAAGGGCCACAAAGGCAGCAAGGCCAGCAAGTCCAGCTCGGGCAAGGCCACCAAGTCGACCTCGTCCAAGTCGAGCAGCAGCAAATCGACCGCCAAGAGCAGCACCAAGACCACGGGCAAGTCCACCACCAAGAAGGCGCACTAAGACCTGGCCAGGCGCCTGCGGCCCCAAAGGGGCCGCCCAGCTTGCTGACAAAGCCGGCTCTGAGTTGTCGTGCTCCCCTCTCCCGCGCGCGGGAGAGGGGCTGGGGAGAGGGCGGGCGCTGGTTATGCCTGCGTGCTGGAAACAACCACGGGCTTCGCTTCAAGTGGCTCCTAGCTAAGCCACCCCTCTCCCCGGCCCTCTCCCCCTGAGGGGAGAGGGAGAGACAGCCGTCGTCATGGTGCGGGGCTTTGGCCCGTTCGGCGGCTTCGGCTAATGCTTCAGGTTTGTCAGCAGTCTGCGCCCTGCACCAGGCCGCCCAAGCGGGCGGCCTGGTGCAGGTCACGCGTCCTTAGCCCAGTTGCGCCAGCACCGCCTGCAGCATCGCCGCGCCCAGCAAGGCGCTGCGCGCGCCGTTCCAGCCCACCACCGGATCGGGCTGGTCGGCGTTGTCCTTGAACGGCATCTCCAGCGTCAGCGACAGGCAGCCAAAGGTATGGCCGATGTACTTCGAGGCCAGCTTGAGCGCGTCCTGGTTGTACTTGCTGGCAGCGTAGCCGTGCACGTCCTGGAAGTCCGGCGTCGCGCGCTTGAACGCATCGATGAAGCGAAGCTGTTCGGCTTTCTGCGCCGCGGTAAAACCGGGCAGCATCTCGCTGCCCGCGACGAAGTTATAGGGCAGGCCCTCGTCGCCATGGATGTCGAAGAACATGTCGCAGCCGGTGGCCTCGATGGCCCGGCGCACGTGATACACTTCCGGGCTGGTCTGCTCGCTGGGGGCCATCCATTCGCGGTTGAGGTTGGCGCCGGCCGCATTGGTGCGCAGGTTGCCGCGCGCCGAGCCATCGGGATTCATGTTCGGCACGATATGGAACACGGCGCGCTCCAGCAGGCAGCGCGCCACCGGGTCGCCGGCCCACATGCCGGTGCCCGTCAGGCGCTGCAGCACGCCCTCGCAGAACCACTCCGCCATGGTCTCGCCGGGATGCTGGCGCGCGATCATCCAGATGGTCTTCTTGCCGTCGCCGGGCGTGCCGACCGTGATCGCGGTCATGTCGCGTCCGTCTACCGTGCTGCCCAGGTGCGACAGCCGCGCCAGCGGCGAACGCTGGCAGGTGGCCAGCAGCGACAGGTGGCGGTCTTCGGAGTACGGCTCGAAGTAGGCCAGCCAGACGCTGTCGTGCTCGGGCGTGAAGGCCACCGTCATGGTGCTGCCATCGAAGCTGGTCGGCACGCGGAACCAGTGCGCGCGGTCATAGGAGGCCACGGCCTGGTAGCCGCGCCAGCCGTCGGGGTAGGTACAGTCGCCGGCATTGAGGAACTGCAGGCGGCAAGACTGGCCACCCGCGCCCTGCAGGCGGAAATGGAACCACTGGCGGAACTCGGCGTGCGAGTCGGCGCGGATGCGCAGGCGGATGTCGCTAGCTTGCGCAAGCGATTCGACTTCGATGGCGCCCGCGTCGAAACTGGCGGAAATATGCAGGGCTGAACTCATGGTATTGCGTCTCGGAGGGTGCGTGCCGGGAAGCCTGTGGGCCATCCCTGGCGCTGGGTTCGGGGGCGATAGGCCGTAGCCGCAGCGTGTGTCAGTCTTCCAAGCGGCGGCGGAAGACCCAGCGGGCATCGTCGGAAGCCGCGGCGTCAAAGGCGTAGCCGTGCTCGGCAAAGCGCTTGAGCTTGGCCGGCTCGGTGATGCGATGCGTCACCGCGTAGCGGGCCATGAAGCCGCGCGCCCGCTTGGCATGGAACGAAATGATCTTGTAGCGGCCGCCCTTCCAGTCCTCGAACACCGGCGTGACAATCCTGGCGCCGAGCACCTTGGGACGCACCACCTTGAAATATTCCTCGGAGGCCAGGTTGACCAGGGTCGGGCTGCCTTCTGCCTTCTGTGCCTTGAAGTCATCGTTGAGCAACTGCGTGACGTCATCGCCCCAGAACGCATAGAGATCCTTGCCCGCCACGTTGTCCAGGCGCGTGCCCATCTCCAGCCGGTAGGGCTGCATCCAGTCGAGCGGGCGCAGCACGCCGTACAGGCCGGACAGGATGCGCACATGTTTTTGCGCGAAGCCAAGCTCGTCGGCCGACAGGCTGGACGCGTCGAACCCCTCGTACACATCGCCATTGAAGGCGAGCACGGCCTGCTTGCTGTTGGCCGCGGTGAACGCCGGCGACCAGTCGCCATAGCGGGTGGCATTGAGTACCGCGAGCTTATCCGAGATGTCCATCAGCGCCCCGATATCCTGCGGCGCGAGCTTGCGCAACCGCTCGATCAACACCGCCGAGCGGTCGATAAAACGGGGCAGCGTATGGGTCTTCAGACGCGCGGGCGTCTCGTAGTCGAGCGACTTGGCAGGGGACAGGACGATGAGCATGGCAAAATCGCGGCAAACACAAAGGCCAGATTGTAACGAATGCACCCCGACTCCACCGCAGTACCCGTCGATTCCCCGCCGCCACCGCAGGCCATTCCCGGCCCCGGCCCCGTTCCCGGCCTGCTGGCGCCGCGGGTCGTGCTCGACTCCAACATCTGGGTCGACCTGCTGGTCTTTGTGGATCCGCATGTCGAGCCCATCCGGGCCGCGCTGGATGCCGGCGCCATTGCCGCGGTGATCCGCGCCGATTGCCGCGAGGAGCTGCGCCGAGTGCTCGCTTATCCGCAATTTGCCCACTTTGGCGTCGATATTCCTGCCGCCATGGCCACGGTCGACCGATTGACCACCGCCATCGCCATCCCGGACGAAGCCGACACGCTGGCCGCCCGCCTGCCGCGCTGCCGCGACACGGACGACCAGAAGTTCATCGAGCTGGCGCACTTTGCCCAGGCCGCCTGCCTGGTCTCCAAGGACAAGGCCGTGCTCAAGCTCAAGGGCCGCCTGCGCCGCCAGAGTGGCGTGGAAATCATGCTGCCCCAGGCCTTCGCCAGCTGGCTGGCAGCGCGTGAGGAGGCCACGGCGCAGGCGCCGGCCGATCCCCGCTAGAATGCCAGCATCGTTTTCCGCCCATCCCGACCGCCTAGCCTGACGCAGCTTCCCATGCCCACGAACCTCTCCGCCCAGCCCGGCACCCTTGCTCCCTTCACGCCGCCGATTTCGCGCCTGCCCAAGGTCGGCACCACCATCTTCACCGTGATGTCGGCGCTGGCCGCCGAGCGCAATGCCGTCAACCTCGGCCAGGGCTTCCCGGATTTCGACTGCGACCCGAAGATCGTCGATGCCGTCACGCATGCGATGCGCTCGGGCCTGAACCAATACCCGCCGATGGCGGGCGTGCCCAAGCTGCGCCAGGCCATCGCCGACAAGATCGGCAAGCTGTACGGCCATGCCTACGACTGGGACAGCGAGATCACGGTCACGGCCGGCGCGACGCAAGGCATCCTGACCACCATCCTGTGCGCCGTGCACCCGGGCGATGAAGTGATCGTGCTGGAACCCTGCTACGACAGCTACATCCCCGCGATCGAGCTGGCCGGCGGCAAGGTGGTGTCGGTGGCGCTGGACGCGCCGCACTTCCGCATCCCCTTCGACCGGCTCGCCGCCGCCATCACGCCGCGCACGCGGATGCTGCTGATCAACACGCCGCACAACCCCACCGGCACCATCTGGCGCGCCGGCGACATGGACCGCCTGGCCGACTTGCTGGCAGGCACCGACATCCTGTTGCTGTCCGACGAGGTGTACGAGCACATGGTGTTCGACGGCCAGCCGCACCAGTCGGTGTCGCGTCACCCTGAGCTGGCACGCCGCAGCTTCGTGGTGTCGAGCTTCGGCAAGACCTATCACGTGACCGGCTGGAAGGTGGGCTATGTGGCCGCGCCGGCCGCGCTCTCGGCCGAATTCCGCAAGGTGCACCAGTTCAATGTGTTCACGGTGAACACGCCCGTGCAGCATGGGCTGGCCGACTACATGGCGGATCCGGCGCCCTACCTGGACCTGGCGGCCTTCTACCAGGCCAAGCGCGACTTCTTCCGCAGCGGGCTGGCCACCACGCGCTTCAAGCTGCTGCCGTCGGACGGCACCTACTTCCAGTGCGTGGACTACTCCGCCATCTCGGACATGAGCGAGGCGGATTTCTCGATGTGGCTGACGCGCGAGATCGGCGTGGCCGCGATTCCCGTCTCGGCCTTCTACTCGCAGCCGCGCGAGTCGGGCGTGGTGCGCTTTTGCTTTGCCAAGAGGGAAGAGACGCTGGCGCTGGCGCTGGAGCGGTTGAAAGCGCTGTAAGCGCCTCGGGGCCTGGGTTCGGCGCTGGTTATTTGAGCCATATCGGTCCTGCGAGCGCCCGCCCTCTCCCCGGTTGCTCTCCCACTGCGTGGGAGAGGGAGCAAACCGAGCGATCCGCAAGCGCGCAGCCTCACTCTCTCGCAGGCTTAGCTCCCCTCTCCCGCTTGCGGGAGAGGGGTTGGGGAGAGGGCGGGCGCTGAACGGAGCCACTACCACCCAAACCCCGCTAACCCATCAAGGCAAAACGCCCGCGGATCGCGGGCGTTTTGCCTGGTGCAATCCCTGGCTTACTTGCTGCCGCTCAGCATCAGCTCGGTATTCACCTTGCGATCCGCGTTCATCTTCTGCACGGTGGGCCGCTCACCCATCCGCTTCAGGTACTCCTTGACTGGCAAGTCAGCCAGCATGTCCGTACCGTAGATGATCTTGGTGCACGACGAGATCAGCGGGAAGTGCACTACGGCGGCGCAGTCCGCTAGCGTGAAGGTGTCGCCGGCCAGGTAGGGCGAGAACTTCGCCAGCTTGCCGAAGGCGGGGATATAGCGCTCCAGCAGCTTCTTCTGGCGTTCCTTGACGCCGTCGCTGACCTTGCCGCCGAAGAACGCTTCGGGGTAAAGCTCGCGCGCGGTCAGCTCCAGGTACAGCTCCAGGAATGTCACCAGTTCGCGCACCTTGGCAGCCTCGTAGGGGCTGGCCGGCAGCAGCGGCGCTTGCGGGTAGGTCGATTCGATGTACGCGTCCAGTACTTCGGACTCGCATAGCGGGCCGTGATCGGTGATCATGTAGGGCACCTTGCCCAGGGGCGAGGCTTCGAGATCGGTCTTGCCGATCCAGGCCAGTTCCTCCTCGAACGGCAGGTTCTTTTCCAGCAAGGCCAGCTTGACCTTGTTGTAGTAGTTGCTGGCGGCAAAACCACAGAGCTTCAGCATGTCGTCTCTCTCTCCTCGTTATTGCGTGATTGGCAATCCACCAGGTGGATCGCGATGGAATCAGGGGCTAAGGTGCCCTGCCCGCACATTGACAAGCAGGCATTGTGTGCCATGACAGACTCTGGCGGTCCGCGTTGGCCGATCAGCGCACGCCGCCTGCATCGCCCCACTGTCGCGGATGATGCAGAAAACGTACGATCGTGCTAATTTAACCACACTTCTCTGGACGCACTATGAGCACTTTCACCATTGACTCGCTGGGCATCGTCGGCACCGGTGCCATGGGCCGGGGCATTGCCCAGATCGCCGCGCAGGCCGGGCTGACCGTCAGCCTGTACGACACCAACCCGCAAGCCGTGGCGGCTGCCCGGCAATACCTGCAGGATACCTTCGCCAAGCTGGCCGAGAAGGGCAAGATGAGCGCCGAGGACAGCGCCGCCGCGCTGGCCCGCGTGCTGCCCTGCAATGCGCTGGAAGACCTGGCCGGCTGCGACATGGTGCTCGAAGCCATCGTCGAGAAGCTGGAAGTCAAGCGTGACCTGGTGGCCAAGCTCGAAGCCATCCTGCGTCCGGATGCCGTGATCGCCTCCAACACGTCGTCGCTGTCGATCACCGCGATCGCGGTCGGCGCAAAGCAGCCGGGCCGCATCGCCGGCTATCACTTCTTCAACCCGGTGCCGCTGATGAAGGTGGTCGAGGTGATCGACGGCCTGTCCGGCGACCCCGCCGTGGGAGACGCGCTGATGGCGCTGTCGCGCCGCCTGGGCCATACCCCGGTGCGCTGCAAGGACATGCCCGGTTTCATCGTCAACCATGCCGGCCGCGGCATGAACATCGAAGGCCTGAAGGTCGCGCAGGAAGGCGTGGCCGGGTTTGCCGACATCGACGCCATCATGCGCGAGCAGGCGGGTTTCCGCATGGGCCCCTTCGAGCTGATGGACCTGACCGGGCTGGACGTCTCGCACCCGGTGATGGAATCCATCTACAACCAGTTCTACCAGGAACCGCGCTACCGTCCGTCGCCCATCACCGCGATCCGCTCGGTGGGCGGGCTGATCGGCCGCAAGGCCGGCGCCGGTTTCTACCGCTACGTGGACGGCCAGAAGCAGCTGCCCGCCACCGCCGCCGTGCCCAGCGCGCGCCCGGCCAGCGTCTGGGTCAGCCTGAACGACGAACGCGGCCATGGCATGGCCGTCAAGCTGCTGCTCTCGCTGGGCATCACGCCCGAAGCCGGCAACCGGCCCTCGGACGACGCCCTGATCGTGGTGACGCCGCTGGGCCTGGACGCCACCACCTGTGCCCTGCATGAGGGCCTGGACCCCACCCGCGTGGTCGCCATCGACACGCTGCTGCCGTTCGAAGCCACCAAGCGCCGCACGCTGATGACCACGCCGGCCACGTCTGCCGCCATGCGCGAGGCCGCGCACGGCCTGTTCGGCAGCGACGGCGTCCCCGTGACCGTGATCCGCGACTCGGCCGGCTTCGTGGCCCAGCGCATCATCGGCTGCATCGTGAACATCGCCAGCGACATCGCGCAGCAGCGCATTGCCACGCCAGTGGACATCGACCTCGCCGTCAACCTCGGCCTGGGCTACCCCAAGGGCCCGCTGGCGCTGGGCGATGTCATCGGCCCGCACCTGGTGCTGACCGTGCTGCGCAACCTGGAGCGCCTGACCGGCGACATGCGCTACCGCCCCAGCCCGTGGCTGTGGCGCCGCGCCGGCCTAGGCCTGTCGCTGCTGGCCGAAGAGCAGTAAGAACCACGACCGCAGGCTTGTTTTGGGCCTGCGGTCGTTTTGTATCCGACACCGCATTTGCATCGTTGCATTCGCTCATCCGTACAGGCCACCATGACCGCACAGCTGCTCACCGAACGCGTCGACACCACCCTGGTGCTGACCATCTCGAACCCCGAAGCACGCAACGCGCTGCATCCGGACATCTACGCGGCCTCGCAGGAAGCGCTTGAGCTGGCCTCGCGCGACGACGAAATCCGCGCGGTGGTGATCACCGGCGCCAACGGCGTGTTCTGCGCCGGCGGCAACCTCAACCGCCTGCTCGGCAACCGCGCCAAGCCGCGCGAGGTGCAGGCCGAGAGCATCGAAGTCCTGAACCACTGGATTGAAACGCTGCACGCCTTCCCCAAGCCGATCATCGCGGCCGTGGAAGGCCCTGCTGCTGGCGCCGGCTTCTCGCTGGTGCTCGCCTGCGACTTCGTGTTGGCCGCCAGCGACGCCAAGTTCGTGATGGCCTACGTCAACGTTGGCCTGACGCCTGACGGCGGCGGCTCGTACGAGCTGGCCCGCGCGCTGCCCCGCCAGCTCGCCTCCGAACTGATGATGGAAGGCAAGCCCGTGGATGCGGCGCGCCTGGCCCATTTCGGCCTGGTGAACCGCGTGGTGCCGCCCGGCCAGGCGCTTACCGAAGCGCTGCGCCTGGGCGAATCGCTGGCCGCGCGCTCGCCGCATGCCATGGGCCGCATCAAAGGCCTGATCAACCACGCCGCCACCGCCAGCCTGACCGAGCACCTGGCGCAAGAGCGCGACAGCTTCGTGGCCGCGCTGCATCACAAGGACGGCGGCGAAGGCATCAGCGCCTTCCTGGAAAAACGCAAGCCGAACTACCGCTGAGCCTTTGCGCCGGGTTCGCCCATGCGCGCACCCGGCCTCGCAATGCCACGCCACGCCAACGATGCCCGCGCAGACGGGCACAAAAGCACAAGCACCGGAGACTTGCATGGAACTGCCGCCCTCGCCCCGCCGCCGCGTCTACCTGATGCGCCATGGCGCGGTGACCTACTTCGACGAGACCGGGCGTCCGGCGCTGCCCGAACTGGTGCCGCTCAACGAGACCGGACGCGAGCAGGCCAGCGCGGCTGGCCGCGCCTTTGCTGCCGAGAACATCCGCTTTGACCGCATCATCGTCAGCGGCCTGCCGCGCACGGTGGAAACCGCCGAGCGCGTGCTGGCGGAACTGCCCGGCATGGCCGACGCCGCGATGGAAACCTGGCCCGAGCTGCAGGAAATCCGCGGCGGCAAGCTGCAAGGCATCAGTGACGACAAGCTGCGCGATGCGTTTATCGGCGCCTTTGAAGGCGAAGTGCCGGAAGACAAGCGCTTCCTCGATGGCGAAAGCGTGGGCGAATTCCTCGACCGCGTGCTGCCCGCGCTGCGCCGCCTGCGCGACGACCCGAACTGGGACACCGCCCTGCTGGTCCTGCATGGCGGCACCAACCGCGCCATCCTCTCTCACGCCATTACCTGCGGGCGCCGCGTGTTCTACGGCAGCCTGATGCAAACCGCCGGTTGCATCAACGTGCTGGACGTGGGCGACGAGCCGCTGGACTGGGTGGTACGCATGATGAATTACTCACCGCCCACACCGGTGCACAGCGGCACGCGCCACACCACCATGGAAGTGCTGCTGCATCAGTACCTGCGCTTTCGCGGCCTGCGCGGGCCGGCCAGCTAGCCACGCCGCAGACGGAAAAAAGACAGATTCGAATCTCGGAAAACCCGGAACATACCGAAAACACGGAGACAGCATGAGCACCAACGTTTCGAATTTCGAAGGCACCCGCGAGGTAGCCGAGCAGCAACGCTTCGACATGGCCGCGCTGGAAGCCTGGATGCGCGAGCATGTGGCCGGCTTTGCTGGTCCGCTCTCCATCGAGCAATTCAAGGGCGGCCAGTCCAACCCCACCTTCAAGCTGGTCACGCCGGGCCAGACCTACGTGATGCGCGCCAAGCCCGGCCCCAAGTCCAAGCTGCTGCCCTCGGCCCACGCCATCGAACGCGAATACCGCGTGATGGCCGCGCTGGCCGGCACCGACGTGCCGGTCGCCAGGATGTACGCCCTGTGCGAAGACGAAACCGTGATCGGCCGCGCCTTCTACATCATGGAATTCGTCGCCGGCCGCGTGCTGTGGGACCAGTCCCTGCCCGACATGACGCCGGCCGAGCGCGGCGCCATCTACGACGAGATGAACCGCGTCATCTCCGCGCTGCACACCGTCGACTACAAGGCCATCGGCCTGGGCGACTACGGCAAGCCGGGCAACTACTTCTCGCGCCAGATCGAGCGCTGGACCAAGCAGTACAAGCTGTCCGAGACCGAGAGCATCCCCGCCATGGACTCCCTGATGGCCTGGCTGCCCGAGCATATCCCGCAGGAAGACGCCGATCTCACGTCCATCGTGCATGGCGACTACCGGCTGGACAACCTCATGTTCCACCCCACCGAGCCGCGCGTGCTGGCCGTGCTCGACTGGGAACTGTCCACGCTCGGGCATCCGATGGCCGACTTCGGCTACCACTGCATGAGCTGGCACATTGCCCCAGGCCAGTTCCGCGGCATCGCCGGCCTGGACCATGCCGGGCTCGGCATCCCTGACGAGGCAAGCTACCGGCGCACCTACGAGCAACGCACCGGCCGGCCCATCACGGGCGACTGGAATTTCTACCTGGCCTTCAGCATGTTCCGCATTGCCGGCATCCTGCAGGGGATCATGAAGCGCGTGGTGGACGGGACGGCTTCGTCCGCGCAGGCCGCGGATGCCGGAAAGCGTGCCCGGCCGATGGCGGAAATGGGCTGGGAGTACGCAAGGAAGGCAAAGCAATAACAATCTGGCGCTTCGCCGGGATCATCAGGAAGCCTCTTCCCTCACACTGCGGGAAGAGGCTTTTTTACTGGGCAAGTTATCGTATCAGATGATGTGCCGCCTGGTTTTCTGCATCAAACCCATCGCTCCGCCCCCCAGGTTCGCCATCCGTCACGCCGAAAACCCTGCCAGGAAAATGCCCTGGACCCGCCCGGGACTTCCGGCTATGATCCAACAGATACGACAACATACAACTAATACAAATCTGGAGACAAAGCCGATGCCAAGCAACCGCCGCACCTTCCTGACCCAACTCTCGACCCTGGGCGCCACCGCCACGCTGGGCAGCCTCGGCGCAGCCGGCACCCTGCTCTCGTCCCCGGCCAAAGCCGCCGATTGGCCCACCCGCCCGATCCGGCTGGTCGTCCCTTACCCCGCTGGCGGCTCCTCCGACATCATCGCCCGCCTGATCAGCCGCCAGCTCGGCGAAGCCCTCGGCCAGCCCATCGTGGTAGATAACCGCCCGGGCGCCAACGGCAATATCGGCGCCGCCATGGTTGCGCAGGCCGGCACCGACAATCACACGCTGCTGCTGTGCGATGTCGGCGCGCTAGCCATCAGCCCTTCCGTCTATACCAAGCTCACCTTCGATCCGGGCAAGGACCTCAAGGGCGTTTCCATGCTGGCGTATTCGCCGCATTTGCTGGTAGTCCATCCCTCGGTGCAGGTCAGCAACCTCAAGGAGCTGGTGGATCTGTCCAAGCGCACCCAGCTCAACTTCGCCGTGACCGCCATCGGCAGCGCGCCGCACCTGGCTGGCGTGGCGGTGGCGCAAGCCACCGGCGCGAAATGGCAGTACGTGCCTTACAAAGGCGGCGCGCAGGCGGTCGCCGATACCGTAGGCGGCACGGCCCAGGTGCTGATGAACGGCATGCTGGCTACGCTGCCCCAGGTGCAGGCGGGCAAGCTGAAGGTGATCGCCGTTTCCAAGAAAACACGCATGCCGCTGGTGGGGCAAGTCCCGACCATTGCCGAGCAAGGCGTGCCGGGCTTCGAGTCTGGCACCTGGCAGGGCGTGATGGCGCCGGCCGGCATGCCCGATGCGCTGGTGGCGCGCATCAGCAGCGAGCTGATCCGCATCATCCGCTCGCCGGACGTGCGCGCGCAACTCGCCGGCCAGGGCGCGGAAGTGGTGACCATGACGCCGCCGGAAACCAACAAGTTCTTCGGCGCCGAGCGCGCACGCTGGGCGACCGTGGTGAAGCAGGCCGACATCCGGCTGGACTGAGCAGCGCGCCGGGTCTTGGCCAGTTCTTGCTTTTTTGATCGCGCTTAACCCCTTGCGCCAGGCTGCCTCGTTTCACTGACAGCGCCCTGCCGCCGGCATCGCCGGCGCGGCCCTTCAGGAGAAAAGAACATGCTTAAGCGCTTGGGAGCCTTGGCCATTGCCTTCGCGGTGGCCGCCTGCGGTGGTCATTCCACCACCGCCCCTACCCCGCCGGATTCGCCCGCGCGAGCCGACAACGCAGCACCGGCCACGCAGCCGGTCGCGCCGCCCCCGGTTGCCCCAGCCACCCCAATGCAAAGCGTGCCCGCGGCAAAGGCCCGCGACGCGGCGTCCCCCGCCAGGGAGGCGGCCGCCGGCGCCGTTGCGGATGCGCGCGCGCCCGCCATGCGCGCCCAGCCCGCGGCGCCCTTGGCGCTGATGGTTCGCCCCATGCCCTACCCGCAGCCGCAGCCCGGGCCAGACCGCGAGCGCTATGGCGCCATCGACGAGAACGGCGTGCAGCAGGTAGCCCAAGCTCCCGTCTCCACCTTCAGCATCGACGTCGACACCGGCAGCTACAGCAATGTGCGCCGCCTGCTCAACGCCGGCCGCCTGCCGCCGGCCGACGCGGTGCGCGTGGAGGAGATGATCAACTACTTTCCCTACGACTACGCGCAGCCGCGCGACGGCCGTCCCTTTGCCGTGCACGCCGACGCCGCGCCCGCGCCATGGCAAGCGCATAACGTGCTGCTGCGCATCGGCATCAAGGCGGCCGACGCGGCGCGCGACAGCCTGCCGGCGGCCAACCTGGTGTTCCTGGTCGATGTGTCGGGGTCGATGTATTCGCCCGACAAGCTGCCGCTGCTGAAGTCCTCGCTCAAGCTGCTGACCAACGCGCTGCGCGCGCAGGACCGCATCACGCTGGTGACCTACGCCAGCGGCACGCGCGTGGTGCTGCCGCCGACTTCGGGCAGCGACAAGGCCGCCATCTCGTCGGCCATCGACTCCCTGGTGGCAGGCGGCTCGACCGCCGGCGCGAGCGGCATCGCGCTGGCCTACCAGGCCGCGCAGCAGAGCTTTATCGCGGGCGGCATCAATCGCGTGTTGCTGGCAACCGATGGCGATTTCAATGTCGGCATCACCGACTTCCGCCAGCTCAAGGCCCTGGTCGCGGAGAAGCGCAAGTCGGGCGTTTCGCTGTCCACGCTGGGCTTTGGCACCGGCAACTACAACGACCAGCTGATGGAGCAGCTGGCCGACGCGGGCGACGGCGCCTACTCCTATATCGACAACCTGATGGAAGGCCAGAAGGTGCTGGTGGAAGAGTTCAGCTCCACGCTGGCCACGGTGGCGCGCGACGTCAAGATCCAGGTCGAGTTCAACCCCGCCACGGTCAAAGAGTACCGCCTGATCGGCTATGAGAACCGCGCGCTCAAGCGCGAGGACTTCAACAACGACCAGGTCGATGCCGGCGATATCGGCGCCGGCCACACCGTGACGGCGCTGTATGAGCTAACGCTGGCGGGCCAGCCAGGCCTGATCGACCCGTTGCGCTACCAGCCGGCCAGCCCCGCCGCCCGGCCGGACAACGGCATCGCCGGCGAGCTGGCCCACATCAAGTTGCGCTACAAGCTGCCGCAGGCGCAAACCAGCGAGCTGATCGACCTGCCGGTGCAGGCCACCTCGGTGCGGCCGCTGGCGCAGGCCGACGACGCTTTGCGTTTCGCCACGGCGGTAGCCGGCTTTGGCCAGCTGCTGCGCGGCGGCAATCACGTCGGCAGCTGGACCTACGCCGATGCGCGCACCCTGGCGCTAGGCGCGCGCGGCACCGACCGCTTCGGCTACCGCGGCGAATTCATCAGGCTGGTCGACCTGGCGCAGGCCTTGTCGACGCGCGCGCCGCTGGCGCAAGGCGGGGATGCCGGGGAGCCGCCACGCTGAGGCCACCATCCCCACCATCGGCCGGGCTGCTCGCGCGCAAGCGCCCGGCACGGACAGCCCCGCACAGCCGCGGGGGCTGTCATATACTCCCGCGCATGCATGCCTCCCCGCCTGGCGCCTCGCCATCCCAACCCGCTGCCGGACTGTCCGCGCTGCCGGACACCGACCTGATGCTGCTGGTCGCCAACGGCCTGATCGAGCAGCCGGTGGCCGAGCTGTTCCGCCGCCACAACGCGGCGCTGTACAACTACGTGGCCTGGCTATGCCAGGGCAACACCGGCGAGGCCGAGGACGTGACCCAGAAGACCTGGGTCAAGCTGATGACCCGCTGCGCAGACTACCAGCCCAGCGCGGCCCTGCGCACCTTCCTGTTCCAGATCGCGCGCAATACCTGGCTGGACCAGTTGCGCGGCGCCTACGAGCGCCAGCGCGACACGCTCGACGAGACGCACCTCGCCATGCCGGCGGACGACCTCAGCCCCGAGGCCGAGGCGCAGTTGCGGCAGAACCTGCAAGGCGTGCGGCAAGCGCTGCTGGCGCTGCCGGCGGCGCAGCGCGAGGTGATCGTGCTGCGTTTCTTCAGCGAGATGAGCGTGGAGGACATCGCCCTGACGCTGGGCGAGAAGTTCGAGACCATCAAGAGCCGGCTGCGCTACGCCTTTGCGCGACTGCGCGAGAGCCTGGCGGCCACGGCGTCGCAGGAGCGGCTGCCATGAGCGCGGACGAACGCTTCATCGCCGGCGAGGACAGGCTCGCGGCATTGCTGCGCGAGCTGCCCGCCTTTGTGCCGCCCGCCTCGCTGGAGGCCTCGGTGATGGCGGCGGCGCGTGCGGAGCAGGCAGCGCGCAACGCGCCAGCGCCGCTGCCGCCTGCCTCGCTGCCGGCCAAGGTCCGGGCTTACGCCGAACAGGCCGAAGCCCCCGCCGACGATGCCGAACTGGATTTCACGCCGCCGGCCGGATTGCAGGCGTCGGTCATGGCGCAAGCCGCGCGCATGCAGGCGGCGCAGGCCACGCGCCGCAATGCGGTGCTGGAGGAAGTCCGGCGCGGCGACGCGCCGCAGCGCGTGCTAGGCGCGCCGGTCAGCGAGGCTGCGCAGGCGTGGCTGCGTGAACAGGCGGACCCCGCGCAGCCAGCCGCAGGCGAGCAGGCAGCCGGCAAGCCGGCTCGTGCGCGCCCGGCCCGGCGCTGGTGGCCCGCGCTGGGCGTGCTCGCCGCCACCCTCGGCGTGGGCGTCTTGTCGCTGCAGATCGTCATGCGCCAGCTGGACCTGCGCGACGGCGAAATCACGTTGCCGGCCCAAGCCCCGGCTCCCCTAGCGGACACGGCGGCAAACAAGGCGGCAAAGCAGGCGGATGCCGCCAAGCCGGTTGCGCAGGCGGTAGTGCAGCCGGCAGCGCAGCCGGCTCCGGCACCGGCACCGGCTCCGGCTCCGGCTCCGGCTCCGCAAGCAGAATCCGCTGGGCAGCCGGCATCGCCGCGCGTGGATGCGCCAGTGCCTCCACCACCCGTGCAACCCGCACAGCCTGCGCCAGCACAGGCCAACCTGCCTGCCACGGCCAACGCACAAACCCATCGCGCCCCGCCCGCCGAGGCACAGGCCAAGGCCGCGCAGCGCGAACCCAGCCGGCTAGCGGAACAGCGTGCATCTGAACCCATGAAAAGCGCCGCAGGCACGACTGGCTCGCTCTCTGCCGGCGCGCCACCCGCCGCCGCAGCCGCAGCTGCGGTACGTGCGCCGGCTCCCATGGCTCCTATGGCGCCGATCGCGCCGATCGCGCCGATCGCGCCGCCAGCCCCGATCGCACCCATCGCCCCACCGGCGCCAGCGCCCACCATGGAGCCGCCCAGGTTCGCGCTGCGCGCCAGCCCGTCACAGCAGGCCGATGCGGCACGGGCACCCGCGCCTGCTGCACGCGTGCAAAGGGTGGGAACATTGACGATGAGCTTGCGGGAAGAACCTCAGCTGGCCGTGGAGCGCTTGTTGTCCGCCCCAGCGGGGCAGAGCCCGCCGCCGGGGCGCAGCTCGCGCTGCGCATCACGGCGTCGGCGCCGGCAAGCCCCGAGGTCAGGGCCTGGGTCGAACGGCTATGGCAGGCAGTCCCACCCGAACACCGGCCGCCGCTGCCCTATGCGGTGCAGGCCGACAGCACATTGCCGCCAGCCACCGTGCGCATCGAGCGCCAGCCCGACAGCGCACCGTGAAAGGTGGCACAGGGCGAGCCGCACGCACTCAGCCCTGCGCCACCTCGCCTACGCTACCGCCCAGCGCGTTGATCACCGCCAGCAACTGCTCGCGCAGCCAGCGATTGGCGCCGTCGTTCTCGCCGCCGGCGTGCCAGTAAAGGTGCAGCTCCAGCGTGGGCACCTTGAAGGGCAGCGAGAGCAGGCGGTTGGCATAGGGCTCATTGGCGATGCGCGCGTAGCGCAGCGGCAGCGTGGCCAGCAGGTCGGTGCAGCTCACCACGCGGCAGGCCGCGGCGTAATGCTGGCAGCGCAACCGCACCCGACGCGTCAGGCCCATGCGGTGCAGCGCCTGGTCTTCCAGCCCGGCCCCGCGCCGGCGCGAAGACACATGCACATGCTCGGCGGCCAGGTAGCGCTCCAGCGTCAGCTCCTTCTTCATCAGCGGATGGTCGCGCCGGGCCAGCACCACCATCGGGTCGGCCATGAAGGGCGTGTGATGGATGGCCGGCGACACCGGCAGCAGGATATCGATGGCGGCATCGAGCGTGCCCGCCAGCAGCTCCGACTCCATCTCGCGCCGGTCGAAGCGGATCGCCGCGATCTCCACCTGCGGCGCCACCTTGGTCACGCGCGCCATCAGGGGCGGCAACAAGGTGGACTCCAGTGCATCGCGCATGCCGATGGTGAACCGGCGCACCGTGGCCGCCGGATCGAAATGCGGCGTGTCCTGCAAGGTGCGGGCGAAGGATTGCAGCGCTGTGCGCACCTCGGCGGCCAGCGAGCGCGCCAGCGGCGTGGGCGCCATGCCCTGCCCCCGCCGCTCGAACAAGGGGTCGTCGAACAAGGTGCGCATGCGCCCCAGCGCGTGGCTGACCGCGGGCTGCGTCAGGTTAAGCTGGCGGGCGGCGGCCGTGATGCTGCCTTCGCTATAGATAGCGTCGAACACCACGAAGAGATTCAGGTCGATGCGGGATAGCTGCATGACGGGAATTCTGGCATGGAATGCACGGTATTGATACTGGCAAATCCAGAAAATTCATTTTTCTAATTACCTGGATTGCGGTACAGTCCTCTCCAGTCGGCGCAAACCGCGTCCGCCGGTGCCGGGAACGGCCCACCGCAACCCGCGGCGGCCCAATCGATACCGGCCTCATTCAGAGGTGGAGGAGACAACATGCAATTCGAGTACACCCCCAAGGTCAAGGAAATGCAGGCTCGCCTGCTGGCCTTCTTCGACAAGCACATCTATCCGAACGAGAAGCGCTTCTACGCCGAGATCCAGGCCAATCGCCAGGCCGGCAACGCCTGGGTCCCGACCAAGGTGATCGAGGAACTCAAGCCGCTGGCCCGCGAAGCCGGCCTGTGGAACCTGTTCCTGCCCCATTCCAAGCGTGCTCCGGAAGGCCTGTCCAACCTGGAATACGCACCGCTGTGCGAAATCATGGGCCGGGTGCCCTGGTCGGCTGAAGTCTTCAACTGCGCCGCGCCCGATACCGGCAACATGGAGACGCTGGAGCGCTACGCGTCGGAAGAACTCAAGGACAAGTGGCTGGAACCGCTGCTGCGCGGCGAGATCCGCTCGGCCTTCCTGATGACCGAGCCGGACGTGGCTTCGTCGGACGCCACCAATATCCGCTGCAGCATCCGCCGCGATGGCGACGAATACGTGATCAACGGCACCAAGTGGTGGTCGTCGGGCGCGGGCGACCCCCGTTGCCAGGTCTATATCGTGATGGGCAAGACCGATCCGGAAGCGGGCCGTCATGAGCAGCAATCGATGATCGTGGTGCCGGCCGATACCGCAGGCATCACCATCAAGCGCTACCTGCCGGTGTTCGGCTACGACGACGCGCCGCACGGCCACATGGAGATCGAGCTGAAGGACGTGCGCGTGCCGGCAGCCAACATCCTGCTGGGCGAAGGCCGCGGCTTCGAGATCGCCCAGGGCCGCCTCGGCCCGGGCCGTATCCACCACTGCATGCGCAGCATCGGCGTGGCCGAGCGCGCGCTGGAACTGCTGTGCAAGCGCGCCCTGTCGCGCGTCGCTTTCGGCAAGCCGGTGGCCGCCCAGGGCGTGACGCGCGAGCGCATCGCCGAAGCCCGCTGCGAAATCGAAATGGCGCGCCTGCTCACGCTCAAGGCCGCCTACATGATGGACACCGCGGGCAACAAGGTGGCCAAGGCCGAGATCGCCATGATCAAGGTCGTTGCCCCGAACATGGCCCTGAAGGTCATCGACTGGGCCATCCAGGTCCACGGCGCCGCCGGCGTCTCGGACGATTTCCCGCTGGCCACGTGGTGGGCGCATCAACGTACCCTGCGCCTGGCCGACGGCCCGGACGAGGTGCACCGCAACGCCATCGCCAAGCTGGAACTGGCCAAGCACATGGGCGTGAGCCCGGACGACATCAGCATGCCGGTGGCACGCGGCTTCTAAGCCGCATTCAGCCCCACCGCCGGCCCTGCTGGCTACATGGAAAACGCGCAGCCTGCCTGCGCGTTTTTTCTTCTGTGCTTAAATCGCGCGGTTCGCCACGTCAGTGGTTGATGTGGCGGTTCACCGTTTGCACGATCGCAGCCAGGAGCCTTTCCCGATGATCGACGTCTACAGCTGGCCCACGCCCAACGGCCACAAAATCCACATCATGCTCGAGGAGTGCGGCCTAGCGTACAAGGTCCACCCCATCAATATCGGCGCCGGCGACCAGTTCGGCGAAGCATTCCTCAAGATCAGCCCGAACAACAAGATCCCGGCCATCGTCGACCCCGACGGCCCGGACGGCGAGCCCATCTCGCTGTTCGAGTCCGGCGCCATCCTGCTGTACCTCGCCGGCAAGACCGGCAAGTTCCTGCCCGAGGATGTGCGCGGCAAGTACGACGCGCTGCAATGGCTGATGTTCCAGATGGGCGGCGTGGGCCCGATGCTCGGCCAGGCGCACCATTTCCGCATGTATGCGCCAGAGCAGATCGAGTACGCCATCAACCGCTATACCAACGAGGCCAAGCGCTTGTACGGCGTCATCGACAAGCAATTGTCGGAACATGCGTGGCTGGCCGGCAGCGAATACTCCGTGGCCGACATCGCGACCTTCCCGTGGCTGCGCAGCTGGCAGAACCAGGGCGTGGAGCTGGACGACTATCCGCACTTGAAGCGCTGGTTCCTTGAGATCGCCGAGCGGCCCGCCGTGAAGCGCGGCGTCGCCGTGCTGGCGCAGGAACGCAAGCCGCTGAGCGGCGACAAGGAACGGGAAATCCTGTTCGGCGCCACGCAATACCAGCGCCGCTGAGCAGCCGGCCAGCGTGCCCACGGCGCCGGGCGATCAATGCAGGGAAATCGCCTGCCACTCGCCCGCGCCGGCCACGCGCGCCGGCGCCTGCAGGCAGCACAGCAGGCTCGCCACGGGATACAGCGCATCGATCCGGTACGCTTCATCGGGATCCGGCGCGAAGACCATGCCGGGCTGCAGGTACGCCACCTGCCGCTCGACGTGCGGCCAGGGCGAATGCCACTGCAGGCATAGCGTGCCCGCATGGCAAGCCGCCCAGTTCAGCCCGCCAGCGCGCAAGCGCAGCGCCCATTCCGGCTCGCCCTCGGCCAGCGAGACAAAGGCCGCGTTGGCGCGCGGCACGCCATGCGCGCCGCGCTCCGGGCCATCGGCCTGCCAGAGATCCGCCTGGCCCACGGCAAAGGCATCGTAGCTGCTGGTCGCGCCCGCACCCACCAGCCCGACGGCATTCGGATCCAGGATTGCACGGATCAATACCGTGTCCTGCAGCACCGCCAGATGCAGGCGCTCAGCCTGGCGCAGCGCATACACGCCGCCCGCGGACACCAGCACGGGCTCGCCGCCCACCGGCGTCAGCTTGATCGTGCCGCACAGGCAAGCCCACCACTCGGCACGCGTCGTGACAATGCCGGACTGCATCGCGCCTTGCGGCAAAAAGATGTAGTCACCACTGCTGCCCAGGCCGGCGGCCTCTGGCACCACCCTCACCTGCAGGCCCACGCGCAACTGCGACGCGGTACCACCGGCCAGGATCTCGCCGCGCACCTGCGCGTCGAACAACGAAAAAATACGCATAGCACCCCACTCTCCGCGTAATGGAAAAAACAGCGCCGCGCTTCCCGGGGTTTGGAGTGCCTCTATGTCGAGGTCGTGATTTTTTTGCCTGGTGCCTTGCCGCCTTAACAGGATGCCGAGGCGGCTCGCCTCTGGCTTGTGGCCGCGGACCCCATTCGTATCATTTGGACAAGTTCTAGCCCTTCGCCGGCGGGCATCATCAGCAGGTTGTGGGCACCGCCCTACCGCCGCTTTTTGCCATAAACATCATGTATGCCATATATGTCATAACTACCAACAATGCCACCTATAGTACGTGCTACTATAAGGCGTCGCTACAAAGAGGTCAAACCCTTAGCCTCGATCCGTTCTCAATCACGTATAGCGCCATGGTCGCCGATCCTCTCAAGCTCTTCGGGCTGCACCTTGCCGAGCTGCGCAAACAGCGTGGCTGGTCGCAGGAAAAGCTCGCTCTCGAAAGCGGCATGGCGCGCTCCTACCTCAGCGGTATCGAGCGCGGCGTGCGCAATGTCTCCTTGATCAATATCTGCGCGCTGGCCGGCACGCTTGGCGTGGACGCCAGCGAGATGCTCAACTTCAGCGAGGCCGACAGCAGCAGCGGCGGCGGCGCGCTCGTGCTGGAGCAACGCTGCGCCGAGTTCAACATCACCCCGGCACAGCGCGTCACCGTGCGCCATATGGCCTTGATGACCGATACAGAGCAGGACGTGATCGCATCGGTGGCGCGCACGATCGCCGTCAGGGCCATGCAGGCCTGACGGCGCCGGGCCGATCAGCCGCGCCGGGCGGCGCCGGATTCAGCTGGCGCTGGCGGGCTCGTCCACGGCCAGCAATTCGGCAAAGCGCGCGGAGTCTAGGTTGGACCCGCACACGATCAGCGCGACCTTCTTGCCCGCCAGCGTCTGGCGCAGGGGCCCCAGCAGCGCCGCGGTGGACACCGCGGTGGCCGGCTCCGTGGCCAGCTTCATATCGCGATAGAGGATGCGCATGGCTGCGCGGATCGCCTCGTCGGATACGCGCACCATGCCGTCGACAAACTGGCGGCACACGCCGTAGCTGTAGTCCAGCGCATAAGGCGCGCCCAGGCTGTCGGCAACTGTCGTGACGCGCTCCAGCGTTTGCGGCCGCCCGGCCTCGAAGCTGCGGTTCATGGCGTCGGCGCCCTCCGGCTCGACCCCATAGACCCGGCAAGCCGGATTGATCTGCTTGACCGCCGCGGCGATGCCGCCGCACAGGCCGCCACCGCCCACCGGCACCACCACCGCATCCAGCCCGGCCACCTGGCGCATCAGCTCAAGCCCAACCGTTGCCGTGCCCTGCGCGATCAGCGGGCCGTCGTACGGGTGCACCATGGTGCGGCCCTCGTCGGCCACCAGTTGCAGCGCGTGGTCAAAAGCAGCATGGACATCCGGCAGCAACAGCACCTCGGCACCCGCCTCACGGCAGGCCGCCACGCGTGCCGGGCTGGCGGTGGCCGGCATGGCCAGCTTGGCGCCGACGCCGGCCACCTTAGCCGCGTAGGCCACCGCCATGGCATGGTTGCCGGCGCTGGCCGCTACCACGCCGCGCGTCCGCGCGGATGCATCCATGCGCTCGATGCTGTTGAGCGCGCCACGCACCTTGAAGGTGCCGGTGATCTGGAACAGCTCCAGCTTGAGCCAGACTTCCGTGCCGGCATCGAGTTGCTGGGCCGCACCGGTCTGCCAGCGCCACACGGGCGTCTCCAGCACCTTGCCTTGCAGGCGCCGCGCGGTGTCCTGGATTTCGGGCAGCAAGGGATAGCGTGCATGCGCACGCAGGTCGGATAGATCGGACATCGGGTGTTCTCCATCGAATCGGTGGGTCGCGTGCAGGCCCCTATGGCCGTGCACGGCAAGGAGGGACCACGGGCCACCGAGCACCAGCCAAAGCCGCAGCTCAGCGACCCCGGATAATTCGAATAATGGAGAACGAGAAGGAAATCGAGACGGTACGCGACGACAGGCCGGACTTGGAGGCAAGGCCCACCGGCAGCCCGGCACCCGCGCATGCAGCGGCGCCGCCGGTATCGGTGGTGCGGCACAGCGAAGAAGGGGCGAGCGAATGGAACGTCATGGATCGCCAAGTATGCCACAAGCCGCGGCGTTGTGGCGGCATGCGTAGAATGCGAGGGGATCGGCTGCAGTCAAACCCTTTGTATGCAGCGGCCGCCACCCGCCCAGGAGGAAGTTGCCCGCATGTCCACCGACAACGCCAAATCGCTCGGCCAGCAAAACTACGAACAGTTCGCCGACCGCTACGCTGCCGCAGCCCCCACCAAGCCACACAACGCGCTGTACGAGCGCCCCGCCACGCTGTCCTTGCTGCCCGGCGACCTGCGCGGCCTGCGCGTGCTGGATGCTGGCTGCGGGCCCGGCCTGTACAGCGAGATCCTGGCCGCGCGCGGCGCCAGCGTGCATGCCTTCGATGTCACGCCGGAAATGGTGGCACTGGCGCAAGCCCGCACCGCCGGGCTTGATGTAGAAGTGCGCACCGGCAACCTGGAGCAACCGCTGGACTGGCTGGCCGATGCGCAGTTCGACATCGTGCTGTGCCCGCTTGTGCTCGACTACATCGAAGACTGGGCGCCGGTATTCGCGGAGTTCCGCCGCGTCGCGCGGCGCGATGCGTTGCTGGTGTTCTCGGCCAGCCACCCGATCGATGCGTGGCGGCTGTGCGGCGACGGCAACTACCACCAGACCGAGGCCTACGCCATCCCGTGGAAGGGCTTTGGCGAACCGCTGCCGGTGGTCAACAGCTACCGCCGGCCGCTGTCGGGATTTCTCAATCCGCTGATGGACGCCGGCTGGGCGCTGGAAACCTTGCTGGAGCCGCAGCCGCTGGAAGCCATGCGCGAGGTGAACCCGCAACTGCACGCCTGGCTGTCGCGCGCGCCCTGCTTCCTGTGCGTGCGCGCACGCCGCCGCTGATGGCGAGGGGCGCCATCGCTTACACGCCCAGCATGCCCTGCCGCTCGATGAACGCGATCACCTCATCCAGCCCCTGCCCCGACTTCACGCTGCCCATCACGAACGGACGCGTGCCGCGCATCTTGCGTGCATCGCTTTCCATCACTTCGAGGTTGGCCCCCACATAAGGGGCCAGGTCGGTCTTGTTGATCACCAGCAGGTCCGACTTGGTGATGCCCGGGCCGCCCTTGCGCGGGATCTTCTCGCCGCCGGCCACATCGATCACGTAGATGGTCAGGTCCGACAGCTCCGGGCTGAAGGTGGCCGCCAGGTTGTCGCCGCCGGACTCGATGAAGACGATGTCGGCATCGGGAAACTTGCCCAGCATGCGGTCGACCGCTTCCAGGTTGATGGAGGCATCCTCGCGGATCGCAGTGTGCGGGCAGCCGCCGGTTTCCACGCCCATGATGCGTTCGGCCGGCAACGCGCCGGAGATGGTCAGCAGGCGCTGGTCTTCCTTGGTATAGATATCGTTGGTGATGGCGACCAGGTCATAGCGCTCGCGCATGGCCTTGCACAGCATCTCCAGCAAGGTGGTCTTGCCGGAACCGACGGGGCCGCCCACGCCGACGCGCAACGGGGGTTCTTCTTGGTACGAGCCTGGGTCATGATGGACATCTTGTCTTGGGGAATCGTTTGAATGCCGCCGGCGCACGCGTCAGGAACGGAACAGCCGCGAGTACTGCGTCTCATGGCGCGCGCACAGCAGCCCCAGCATCGGGGAAAAAGTAGACAGCCGCGGCGGCTCGGCATCGGCGCGGCGCACTGCCTCATCGACGGTCTCCAGCACCGCGGGATGCAGCCGGCGCAGGATGTGCTGCCCGGCCACCTGCCCCAGCGGCACCGCCTTGAGCGCCGCGGCCACCTGGTTCTCCGCCCAGCTGAAGCAATAGGCCGCCAGCCCGTCACGCTCAGTAACATCCAGCGCCACGCAAGCCGCGGCAAACGCGGTAGGCAGGCACACCGGCGACAACGTCGCGAGCTGCGCGCGCAGCGCGGCATCGCCCCACTCCATCTGCGCCACCAGCCGCGCCAGCGACCAGCCCATCTGCTCCGTCTCCAGGCGCAGCTCGGCGCTCTCGCGCGTGGCATGGAACCAGTCGTTCCATTCGGCCAGGCGCGCGGCATCCAGCGTGCGCCAATGGCGAAACAGCAGCAGCCAGACTGGCGCTTCGCACTGCGCCTGCACGTCCAGCAGATTGCTGCGCACCCACTGCTCCGCACTGCCGGCATCGTGCACCATGCCGCACTCGATGGCAGCCTCCAGCCCTTGCGAATAGCTGAAGCCACCGATCGGCAGCGCCGGCGATGCCAGGTGCAGCAGGGAGATGAGTTGAGAGAGCTGGGTCATGGGCGCTTCCGGGTATGGCTCTGCTTTTCATCGCCCGGGGGCTCAGAGGCCATAGGCTTCGGCGAGCGCCCGCCCTCTCCCTCGCCCCCTCTCCCGCAAGCGGGAGAGGGAGTGTTGGTGAGGCTGGCGGTGTCGAATCTGCAGGCGCCAATGCACCGCCGGTTTGCTCCCGTCCGCCGCCTGCGGGAGACGGCAGAGTTGCCGAGGCTAGCGGTGTCGAACCACCTCGCGCCAGCGCCCCGCCGGTTTGCTCCCATCCGCCGCCTGCGGGAGACGGCAGAGTTGCCGAGGCTAGCGGTGTCGAACCACCTCGCGCCAGCGCACCGCCGGTTTGCTCCCGTCCGCCGCCTGCGGGAGACGGGAGAGTTGCCGCGGCTAGCGGTGTCGAACCAGCTCGCGCCAGCTCACCGCCGGTTTGCTCCCGTCCGCCGCCTGCGGGAGACGGCAGAGTTGCCGAGGCTAGCGGTGTTGAACCAGCTCGCGCCAGCGCACCGCCGGTTTGCTCCCTCTCCCGCCTGCGGGAGAGGGGCTGGGGAGAGGGCGGGCGCTTCCACGTGCCCCAGCGTCAAAACGACCTCTCGCACTCGTTCCAGCACGGCATCGGTTTGCGCTAGCACTTCGTGATTCCAGAAGCGCAAGAGCGTATAGCCACTGCGCTTGAACCACGCGTCGCGCGCGACATCGGCCGCATCGGCATGCTGCCCGCCGTCAGCCTCGATCACCAATTTCAATTCCATGCACACGAAGTCGGCAATGAAAGGGCCAATCTGTTTCTGGCGTTTGAACTTAAGGCCCATGAAGCGATGGGCGCGCAGGCGATACCAGAGCCGCTGCTCGGCATCTGTCTGGCTGGCACGGAGCGATTTGGCGAACTGAGGCTTCGGCACGCGCTCGCCCTCTCCCCCGCCCCTCTCCCGCCAGCGGGAGAGGGGAGTTCCGTCATCGGAGGTTGGGCGTGCGGTGGCTTGCTCATGCATAGGGGGCCAAGCCTCAGTGCTTGTGCCCACAGTTCTCGTCATGCACGTGTGGCGCATGGTCGTGGCCATGGTCATGACTGTGCGCATGGCCATGATCGTGGTCGTGCCCATGATGCTCATGGAACACCGCCTGCGCGGCGGCATAGTCCTCCGCAAACGTCGCATCGTGCCCATGCTTGTGCCCGCCGCCGTAGGCGCCGGCTTCCGGCTCGAACGGCAGTTCCGCGCGTTCGGCCTGCACGCCAAGGCGGGCCAGCATGTCCGCGAGCACCGGGTCGAATTCCAGGCGCAGGTAGTCGCGGCCCACTTCCACCGGCGTGTGGCGATTGCCGAGGTGGTAGGCCGCGCGCATCAGTGCCTGCGGATCGCTGGCGCCGACTTGCAGCACGGACTCCGGCGCCGCCTGCACTTCGACAAAGAGGCCGCCTTCGGTGACCAGCAGGTCGCCGCCGCGCAGCACGGTGCCGCGCGCAAGGAACACCGCCACTTCTTCGCCATTGTCGAGCGTGGCGCGCAGGCGGCTCTTGCTGCGCTCGGCGAAAGGCAGCACCAGCTTGGGCGCGCGGCGCACCAGCACGGCGGCGATGCCGTGCGGGGCGGCGAGGTGTTTGTCGATCTTCTGCAAAGCGGGCCTTATGGACATCACGGACATCATGGACATCAAAACAGGAAATAGCGCTGCGCCATCGGCAGTACGGTCGCCGGTTCGCAGATCAGCAACTGGCCGTCGGCCACCACCTGGTAGGTCTCGGGATCCACGGTGACGTTCGGCTGCCAGTCATTGTGCACCATGTCGCGCTTGCCCACGGTGCGCGTGCCTTGTACCGCCGACAGCACCTTGTTCAGGCCATAGCGCCCGCCCACATCGGCGGCCAGCGCCGCTTGCGAGACAAAGGTCAGCGACGACTTGTGCAATGCCCGTCCGGCGGCGGCGAACATCGGCCGGTAGTGCACCGGCTGCGGCGTGGGGATCGATGCGTTGGGGTCGCCCATGGCAGCAGCGGCAATCATCCCGCCCTTGAGGATCAGGCTCGGCTTGACGCCGAAGAAGGCCGGCTTCCACAGCACCAGGTCGGCCCATTTTCCGACCGCGATCGAGCCCACCTCGTGCGCGATGCCATGCGTGAGCGCGGGGTTGATCGTGTACTTGGCGATGTAGCGCTTGACGCGGAAATTGTCATGCCCGCCGCGCGCGTCGTTGGGGTCGCCGGGCAGCTTGCCGCGCTGCGCGGCCATCTTGTGCGCGGTCTGCCAGGTGCGGATGATGACCTCGCCCACGCGGCCCATGGCCTGCGAATCGCTGGAGATCATCGAGAACGCGCCGAGGTCGTGCAGGATGTCTTCGGCGGCGATGGTCTCGCGCCGGATGCGGCTCTCGGCGAAGGCGATGTCCTCGGCGATCGACGGGTCCAGGTGGTGGCAGACCATCAGCATGTCGAGGTGTTCGTCGAGCGTGTTGACGGTGTATGGCCGCGTCGGGTTGGTCGACGACGGCAGCACGTTGGGCTCGCCGCAGACCTTGATGATGTCGGGCGCATGGCCGCCGCCCGCGCCTTCGGTGTGATACGTATGGATGGTGCGGCCCTTGAACGCAGCCACGGTGGCTTCGACGAAGCCGGCCTCGTTGAGCGTATCGGTGTGGATTGCCACCTGCGTGTCGGTGGCATCCGCCACGCTCAGGCAGTTGTCGATGGCCGCGGGTGTAGTGCCCCAGTCTTCGTGCAGCTTGAGCCCGATGGCGCCGGCCTCGACCTGCTCCATCAGCGGCCCCGGCAGGCTGGCGTTGCCCTTGCCGAGCAGGCCGATGTTCATCGGGTAGGCTTCCACCGCCTGCAGCATGCGCTCCATGAACCAGGGGCCGGGCGTGACGGTGGTGGCGAAGGTGCCGGTGGCGGGCCCGGTGCCGCCGCCGATCATGGTGGTGACACCGCTCATCAGCGCCTCTTCGATCTGCTGCGGGCAGATGAAGTGGATGTGGCTGTCGATGCCGCCGGCGGTGACGATCATGCCCTCGCCCGCGATCACCTCGGTGCCCGGCCCGACGACGATGGTCACGCCGGGCTGGATGTCCGGATTGCCGGCCTTGCCGATGGCGGCAATGCGGCCGTCCTTGAGGCCGATGTCGGCCTTGACGATGCCCCAGTGGTCGACGATCAGCGCATTGGTGATGACGGTGTCGACACAGTCCTTGGCCATGCGCTGGCTCTGCCCCATGCCGTCGCGGATCACCTTGCCGCCGCCGAATTTCACTTCCTCGCCGTAGACAGTGAAGTCCTTCTCCACCTCGATGACGAGCCCGGTGTCGGCGAGCCGCAGGCGGTCGCCGGTGGTGGGGCCGAACATCTCGGCATAAGCCTGCCTGGAGATTTTCACGCTCATCACAGCGCTCCCATGATCTTGCCGTTGAAGCCGTAGACGATGCGCGCGCCGGACAGCGCCACCAGTTCCACCGTGCGGCTTTGGCCCGGCTCGAAGCGCACGGCGGTGCCGGCGGCGATGTTCAGGCGGAAGCCGCGCGTGGCCTCGCGGTCGAAATCCAGCGCGGGGTTGGTCTCGTAGAAATGAAAGTGCGAGCCGACCTGGACCGGGCGGTCGCCCGTGTTGGCCACCGCCACGCTGACCGTGGGGCGGCCGGCGTTCAGTTCGATCTCGCCCTCTGCGGGCATCAGTTCACCGGGGATCATGATGGGTTCCTTGTTGCGGTCGGTGCGGTCGGTGCGCTCAAGCGACCATCAGGCCGACGCCGTACAGCGCCACGCCCGCGCCCGCCAGCCGTGCCAGCCAGCCGGCGTGGCGGCGCAGCGCGCCGCCCAGGCCGATGCCGGCCGCGTGCAGCACCATCGTGGCCACGCAAAAGCCGCTCACATAGGCCGCCACCGCGGGCAATGCGCCGGCCGCGGCCGGCAACTCGGATCCGTGGGCATAGCCGTGGAAGACGGCGAAGCCGCCCACAATGGCCATCCCCGCCCATGCCGGCAGCCTGGCGCGCAGCGCAACCAGCAGGCCAATCACCAGCAGCGACGCGGCAATCATCGGCTCCACCAGCGGCAGGCTCATGCCGGTAAGGCCGAGCACCGCGCCAGCCAGCATCAAAGCCACGAAGACAAAGGGCATGCGCAAGGCTTCGCGCGGCGAGCGCGCACCCAGCGCGCTCCATACGCCCACGCCCACCATGGCGAGCAAGTGATCCATGCCGGTGAAGGGATGCAGCAAGCCGGCCCACAGGCTGGCGCCGGCAGTGGCGGCATCATGGCCCGGATGCGCGACGGCAGCGGCGCTGGCAAGCGCCAGCGAGGCGCCCACGGTGGCGAGCCTCACGGCGCGCGAGCGGTTGGAGTGGTTCATGTCTTGACCTCGTGTCCTGGTTCTGGGATTTCGCTGCAACCGGCGTGCTTCACGTCCGGCGTGCCATGCGCCTTGGCGTCAGATGATCGGATGGTGCACCGTGACCAGCTTGGTGCCATCGGGGAACGTGGCTTCCACCTGGATATCGTGGATCATCTCGGCCACCCCATCCATCACGTCCTCGCGCGAGAGCACGGTGGTGCCCTCATGCATCAACTCCGCCACGGAGCGGCCATCGCGCGCGCCTTCCATGATGGCGGCGGTGATCAAGGCCACCGCCTCGGGATAGTTGAGCTTGAGCCCGCGCGCGCGGCGGCGCTCGGCCAGCAGCGCGGCGGTGAAGATCAACAGCTTGTCCTTTTCTCGCGGAGTGAGTTCCATCCTGGTATTCCCGTTGTTTCTTGTTTTATCCGTGCGATGCGCGGTGGCAAATCCCAAAGTCTGCGCCTACGTCGCCCACAGCCTCAGGGGCCTGGCAGGCACACCGTGGATCGGTTCGCGCAGCGCGCTCCACGCCATCACCATCAACTGCCTGACCGCTTCCATCTGCGCGCCCAGCACGCGCAGCAGCAACATCGACTGGCCGTCTTGCTCGAGCCGCGTCACGCCAGCGCGCAGGTCCGCCCGATAAGGCAGCTGCCCGGCCAGCATTTCCGCGAGTGCCTGCGTCGCGCCATCGCCCACCGCCCACAGCGTGCCCATGACGTTGAGCCCGTCCAGCCCGGCCACCGCATGGCGCAGCGCACAAGCCGCGTCCAGTTGCGCGCGCTCGATCCACAGCGCGCGCTTGCCGCCGCCCTGCACCCGTGTCTCCATGCCCAGCGTGCCGCGGCTCCAGGTCTCGCCGCTGGCCTGCCGGCCCAGCACGATGGCATCCCAGCCGATCGCGCTGGCCCCGGGAGCCACCGTCACGGTGGTGGCAAGGCGCGCGTGCGCGTCGTCAAAGACGATGTTCTCCTGCGGCAGCCAGTCCACCCGCGCGCCGGCTTCCAGCGTCAGCGTGACGCGCTGCGCGGCATGGCGGCCGAGCGACTTGTACCACTTGGTGGCGCCGGGCGTCGTCAGCACCGCATGGGCGAGCGCGCCCACCGTCACGTCGATGTCCAGGCTGTCGCCGCCGGCCACGCCCGCGGGCGGATGCAGGATCACCACATGGCAGATAGACCCCTCCGGATAGAGTGGCTTTTGCACCAGCAACGGCCCCTGGTGGCGACGCTCGACCAACGCGCTGCGCTCCCCGCGCGCGGCAAACCGCAGGCGCAGGCTGGCCTCCCATGCGGGCGGCACGGCGAGGGTCGAAGGAAAGTCTGGATGACGCATGAATGTGGGAATGGCGGAGGCGGCCGGCAATGCATCGTGCGCTGGATGCGGGCATCATAGCGCGCAGCCGGAGGCACTGGAAGTGGTATTCGAGGCGGGCTTCGGGACGACACGCAATCGGCGCCCGCCAGGTGTCCGTCCTCTCCCGCGCAGCGGGAGAGGGGAACACACCAGCACTACGATCATGCGGCACCGCGTGTCACGTCACACCGCGATGAGCTCCCGCACGCCCTCCTCTTCCATCTTCGCGCCCTCGCCTCTCGCCACCACTTCGCCGCGGCTCATCACCACGTAGTGATCCGCCAGGTGCCGGGCGAATTCGTAATACTGTTCCACCAGCAGCACCGTCATGCCGAACTCATCCACCAGCAGGCGCAGCGCCCGCCCGATGTCCTGGATGATCGAAGGCTGGATGCCTTCGGTCGGCTCGTCCAGGATCAGCAGTTCGGGCTCGCTCATCAGCGCGCGGCCGATCGCCAGTTGCTGCTGCTGGCCGCCGGAGAGATCGCCACCGCGGCGCTGGCGCATGCTGCGCAACACCGGGAACAACTGGTAGATGCGGTCCGGCACGCCCTGCGGGCTCTTGAGGCTGGCGGCGCCGATCAGCAGGTTCTCCTCCACCGTCAGGCGCGGGAAGATCTCGCGGCCCTGCGGCACGTAGGCCAGGCCCGAGGCCACGCGCTCGTACGGCGGCTTTTTCTCCAGAGCCTGCCCCGCCCAGCTGATGCTGCCGCTCTTGGTCGGCACCACGCCCATCAGGCATTTGAGCAAGGTGCTCTTGCCCACGCCGTTGCGGCCGAGCAAGGTCGTCAGCTTGCCTTGCGGCACCTCGAAGGTGACGTTGCGCAGGATGTGGCTGCCGCCGTAGAACTGGTTGAGTGCATTGACCTGCAACATAGTCTCGTTCCCTTTTTCTATCCGGTGCGCAGCGCCTAGCGGCCGAGATAGGATTCGATCACGCGCTCCTCGCGCTTGACGGCGTCGAGCGTGCCTTCGGCCAGCACGCTGCCCTCGGCCAGCACGGTCACCTTGCCCGCATCGCCGGCCAGCGCCGCGACGAACTCCATGTCGTGCTCCACCACCATCATCGAGCAGGTGCCGCGCAGGCTGTTGAGCAGCTTGGCCAGCTGCATGGTTTCTTCATCGGTCATGCCCGCCACCGGCTCGTCGAGCAGCAGCAATTGCGGCTGCTGCATCAGCAGCATGCCGATTTCCAGCCGCTGCTTCTGGCCGTGCGACAGCAAGCCGGCCGGGCGATAGGCCTCATCCTCCAACCCCGTCAGCGCCAGCGTTTGCTCGATGCGGCGATGCCCTTCGGCGCCCAGGCGCGCGCGCAATGAAGTGAACCAGCGCTTGTCGCCTTTCATCGCCAGCTCCAGGTTCTCCCACACTTCGTGCTGCTCGAACACGGTGGGCTTCTGGAACTTGCGGCCGATGCCGGTCTGCGCGATCCTGGGCTCGGTCATGCGCATCAGGTCGATGGTCTGGCCCAGGAACACGCGCCCGCTCACATTGGCGTTGCGCGGCCCGGTCTTGCCGGTGATCACATCCATCATGGTGGTCTTGCCCGCGCCATTGGGCCCGATCACGCAGCGCAGCTCGCCGTGGTCGATCGACAGCGTGAGCTTGTTCAGCGCGCGAAAGCCATCGAACTGCACGGTCACGTCTTCCAGGTAAAGGATGGGGCCGTGCGAGACGTCGATGACGCCCGGCTCCATGATGCGGCCCAGGCCGGTGGTGCCACCGCTTTCCGCCTGTTGTGCTCCCAGTGCTGCGTTCATGCTTCACCTCCGCTGCGGGTGGCGGCCGCCGGCGCATTCGCGCCGTTGCCCTGCGCGGCCTGCGGGCTTGCGCGCATGCCACGCAGTCGCTTGAGCAGGCCGATCACGCCGTCCGGCATATACAGCGTCACCAGCACGAACATCGCGCCCAGCAGGAACAGCCAGTACTCCGCGAAGTACGCCGTGAACATGGTCTTGGCGCCATTGACGATGAAAGCGCCGATGATCGGGCCGATCAGCGTGCCCCGTCCGCCCACCGCCACCCATACCGCCATCTCGATGGAGTTGGCCGGCGACATCTCGCCCGGGTTGATGATGCCCACCTGCGGCACGTAGAGCGCGCCGGCGATGCCGCACAGCACGGCCGAGAACGTCCACACGAACAGCTTGTAGCCAAGCGGGTTATAGCCCGAGAACATCACGCGCATCTCGGCATCGCGGATCGCGGTCACGACGCGGCCGAGCTTGGACGTCACGATATAGCGGCAGGCGATGAAGCCGGCCAGCAAGGCAAAGAACGTCAGCACGAACAGCGCGGTGCGGGTCTGCGGCGCGGCCACTGCAAAGCCGGCGATGCGCTTGAAATCGGTGAAGCCGTTGTTGCCGCCAAAGCCCGTCTCGTTACGGAAGAACAGCAGCATGGCCGCATACGTCATGGCCTGCGTGATGATGGACAGGTACACGCCCTTGATGCGAGAGCGAAAGGCGAAGAAGCCGAACAGCCATGCCAGCACGCCCGGCACCAGCACCACCAGCAGCATTGCGTAGCCAAGATGCTCGGTGCCGTGCCAGAACCACGGCATCTCCTTCCAGTCGAGGAACACCATGAAGTCGGGCAGGTCGCTCTTGTAGACGCCTTCGCGGCCAATGCTGCGCATCAGGTACATGCCCATGGCATAGCCGCCAAGCGCGAAGAACAAGCCGTGGCCGAGGCTGAGAATGCCGCAGTAGCCCCACACCAGGTCCAGCGCAATCGCCGCCAGCGCGAAGCACATGATCTTGCCGATCAGCGTCAGCGCGTAGGCCGACAGATGCATGGGATGGCCTTCAGGCACCAGCAGCGCACACACCGGCACGCCGATGCCCACCACCAGCGCGATCAGAGCCAACGCCGTCCAGCTGCGCCCGGAGAACAGCGGCTGGCGCTCCGGCACGGCCAGCCGGAAACCCGCCGCGTAATGGTTCGAGGGTGAAGTCTTCATCATGCCTCCGCGCTGCGCCCTTTGAGCGCGAACAGTCCCTGCGGGCGCTTCTGGATGAAGAGCACGATCAGCACCAGGACAAAGATCTTGGCCAGCACCGCGCCATAGAACGGCTCGATGAACTTGTTGATCAGGCCCAGCCCAAAGGCGCCGATGATGGTGCCCGCGAGCTGCCCCACGCCGCCCAGCACCACCACCATGAAGGAGTCGATGATGTAGGCCTGCCCGAGGTCGGGGCCGACATTGCCGATCTGCGACAGCGCGCAGCCGCCCAGGCCGGCAATGCCCGCGCCGAAGGCAAAGGCGTAGCTGTCCACCTTCCAGGTGCGTACGCCGACGCAGGCCGCCATGGTGCGGTTCTGCGTGGTGGCGCGCACGAACAGGCCAAGGCGGGTGCGGTTGAGCACAGCCCAGGCCACTGCCACCACCGCCAGCGCGAACACGATGATGACCATGCGGTTGTACGGCAGCACCATGCCAGGCAGCCATTCGATGCCGCCGCTCATCCAGGACGGATTGGCCACTTCCACGTTCTGCGCGCCAAACAGGGTGCGCACCGTCTGCATCAGCAGCAGGCTCACGCCGAAGGTGGCCAGCAGCGTCTCCAGCGGACGGCCGTAGAGATGGCGCAGCACCAGCCGCTCCAGCACGAAGCCGACCACGGCGGAGGCGAGGAACGATGCCGGCAACGCGAACAGCAGGTACCAGTCGAACGCGCTGGCGAAGTGCGCGCGGAACACGCCCTGCACCATGTACGTGGCGTACGCGCCGATCATCAGGAATTCGCCGTGCGCCATGTTGATGACGCCGATCAGGCCGTAAGTGATAGCCAGCCCCAACGCGGCGAGCAGCAGCACGCTGCCCAGGCTCAGGCCGGCGAAGAGGTTGCCGATCAGTTCGGCGCGGCGCTGGTCGCCGCGCAGGGCATCGAGCGCCTGCTGCGCGGCGCCGCGCAGTTCGGCGTCGGGCTCGCGATAGTTGCCGGCGGCATCTTTTTCCAGCAATGGCTGCAGTTTCTGGCGGCTCTGCGGATTGCTGTCGCGCCCGAGGATGCGGATGGCTTCGAGGCGATCGTCGCGGTTGCCATCGGCCAGCACGATATTGGCCCAGATCACATCGAGCTTCGCGCGCAGCCCGGCATCGGCCTCGGCCTTGCGCGCGGCTTCGACCACCGGGCGCGAAGCGCTGCCCGGCTGGTCCAGCAGCGTATTGACGGCCTGCGTGCGCACCGCCGCGTCGGGCGATTGCAGCAGTGTGCTGCTGGCGGCACTGTCCACCATGGCGCGCAGGCTGTTGTTCAGGGTGAGCGCTTCGAGCACGTCGGGCTTGACCGTGACCGGCTTGCCGCTGATCGCATCCACCAGCTTGTCTGCGTCCTGGCGCACCATGCCGACGCCGGGCGCGTATTGCAGCGTATCGTCCTGCAACGCCTTGAGAATGGGGCCGGCCTGCGCCACCGGTGCCTTGGTCAGCGCGGTGATCGCGGCGGTCTTGGCATCGAAGTCGTCTTCGGCCAACGGCTTCAGGTCGGCCTGCGTCAGCGGCGCGGCCCACAGCGGGCACGCGGCCAGCAGGAGCAGCGCGGCCAGCATGGCGCGCAACCGTGAAGCGAGAGAGAACGATAAGGGTCGGTGCATAAGGTTTGCAGAGTCGCGCGCGACGAAGCACGCGCGTCACCTTGATCGGCGTGACGATTTGCCGCCCACCGCGCCGAAGCGGCGGACAGCATGGGAAGCGGCAAAGACACTGCCAGGCTCCCTCCTCCCGCACCAGCCACGAGGCAAGAGAGAGGAAGAGAGCGCTGAGCGAGAGCCCTTGCTTACATCACCTTGTCCGGCTTGCCTTCGTTACCCGCGATGAACGGGCTCCACGGCTGCGCACGCACGGCCTTCGGGGTCTTCCACACCACCGTGAACTGGCCATCGCCCTTGACCTCGCCGATCATCACCGGCTTGTACAGGTGATGGTTCTCGCCCATGGTCAGGGTGAAGCCGTCCGGGGCCTTGAAGGTCTGGCCGTACATGGCGGCGCGGACCTTGTCGGTGTCGGTGGTGCCGGCCTTCTTCACGGCTTGCGCCCACATATGGATGCCCACGTAGGTGGCTTCCATCGGGTCGTTGGTCACGCGCTTGTCGCCGCCCGGCAGGTTGTTGGCCTTGACCCACGCCGCCCATTGCTTCTTGAAGGCTTCGTTTTCCGGGTTCTTGACCGACATGAAGTAGTTCCATGCGGCCAGGTGGCCCACCAGCGGCTTGGTGTCGATGCCGCGCAGTTCTTCCTCGCCCACCGAGAACGCCACCACCGGCACGTCCTTGGCCTTCAGGCCAGCGTTACCCAGTTCCTTGTAGAAGGGCACGTTGGAGTCGCCGTTGATGGTGGAGATCACCGCGGTCTTGCCGCCTTGCGAGAACTTCTTGATGTTGGCGACGATGGTCTGGTAGTCGCTGTGGCCGAACGGCGTGTAGACCTCTTCGATATCCTTGTCCGCCACGCCCTTGCTCTTCAGGAAGGCACGCAGGATCTTGTTCGTGGTGCGCGGGTAGACGTAGTCGGTGCCGAGCAGGAAGAAACGCTTGGCGCCGCCGCCTTCCTTGCTCATCAGGTATTCCACCGCGGGAATGGCCTGCTGGTTGGGCGCCGCGCCGGTGTAGAAGACGTTCTTGGACATCTCCTCGCCTTCGTACTGCACCGGATAGAACAGCAGTGAGTTCAGCTCTTCATAAACGGGCAGCACCGACTTGCGGGACACCGAGGTCCAGCAGCCGAACGTGACGGCGACCTTGTCCTTGGTGATCAGCTGGCGCGCCTTCTCGGCAAACAGCGGCCAGTTGGAAGCGGGATCGACCACGACCGGCTCAAGCTTGCGGCCAAGCACGCCGCCGCTCTTGTTGATCTCGTCGATGGTCATCAGCGCCACGTCCTTGAGCGAAGTCTCGGAAATGGCCATGGTGCCGGACAGCGAATGCAGGATACCGATCTTGATCGGTTCCTTGGACTGCGCCATTACCAGCGGGCTCACGCCTGCCGTTGCAAACAAGGCCGCGGCGGCTACCGCCGACAGCTTCAGCATGTCACGTCTTTTCATTGCAGCTCCCAGATTGTCGTGTTGGATAAAGGAACAACGCACCCCGGGTACACCTTCTGCAACTAGCATGCCATGGCATACAAGCTTGTATACATGGCTGTGCACACGGTCTGGCGAGCCTTCAGCGGTCGCAATGCCGCACATCGCACCACGATAGTGCGCAAGCGTCACGCACCAAGCCTGTGCGCTGCCGCCGGCTGACTCAGATTGGGGCACATGGCAGTGCGTATGCTGCGCCGTGACTTGCCCGAATCCGGAATCGGCACTATGGTGGCCTCTCGATTGCGCGCCACGGCGTTGCCGGATGAGCCGCAACTACCAAGTAAAAGCACGACGGAGACAGCCCATTGAAAGCGTCAACGACGCCCGGCGCGGACCAGATCGTCATCATCGGCGCCGGCGTGGCCGGCATGTGCATGGGCATCCGGCTCAAGCAGGCCGGCATCGATGACTTTGTCATCCTGGAGAAGGCCGGCACGGTAGGCGGCACCTGGCGGGACAACACCTACCCGGGCTGCGGCTGCGACATCCCCTCCCATCTCTACAGCTTCTCGTTCGCGCCCAAGCCGGACTGGTCCAGCGCGTACTCGCCCCAGCCGGAGATACACCGCTACCTGCAGCATTGCGCCGAGCGCTTCGGGCTGCTCGGGCATATCCGCTTCGGCATCGAGGTCACCGAGGCACGCTACGACGAAGGCGCCTGCCTGTGGCAGGTGAGCACAGGTAACGGCGACACCATCGCCGCGCGCATCCTTGTCAGCGGCACCGGGCAGCTCAACCGTCCGCTGGCGCCGGACATCCCGGGGCTGGACAGCTTTGCCGGCACGGCCTTCCATTGCGCGCGCTGGCGGCATGACGCCGACCTGCGCGGCAAGCAGGTCGCGGTGATCGGCAACGGTGCCAGCGCGCTGCAGTTCATTCCACGCATCGCGCCGGAAGCGGGCAAGCTGACGGTGTTCCAGCGAAGCGCCAACTGGGTGCTGCCGCGCAACGGCGAGGCCTATACCGCCGAGCAACAGGCGCGCTTCCGGCGTCACCCGTGGACGGCGCGGCTGCATCGCTGGCACCTCTACCTGCAGCGTGAGCTGCGCTTCGGGCGCATGCAACGGGACAGCGGGCGCAACCGGGAACTGGAAACGCTGGCGCGCCGCTACCTGGCGCACATGATTGCCGACCCCGCGCTGCGCGCCAAGCTCACGCCGGACTACCCGATCGGCTGCAAGCGCATCCTGATCTCCGACGATTTCTACCAGGCGCTCAAGCGGCCTAACGTCCAGGTCGAGACCACCCGCATCGCCCGTGTCGAAGCCGACGCCGTGGTCACCGCCGACGGCGCCAGGCATCCGGCCGACGCCATCATCTTCGCGACCGGCTTCGACGCCCGCTCCTTCCTCGCGCCGATCCGCATCCACGGCCGCCATGGACGCACCCTGGCCGATCAGTGGCGCGAGGATCCCGAGGCCTATCTGGGCATGACGGCGCCGGGGTTTCCCAACCTGTTCGTGCTGTACGGCCCCAATACCAACCTGGGCCACAACTCCATCATCTTCATGCTCGAGTGCCAGGCGCGTTATGTCCTGCAGTGCATCCAGGCCTGCCGCTCAGCGCGCTTCGCCTCCATGGAAGTGCGCCCGGAGGTGGTGACGCGCTTCAACCAGGCATTGCAGGCGGCCATCGGCCAGACCGCGTGGGCCGGCTCGTGCAGCAGTTGGTACAAGTCGGCGAGCGGCAGGGTCATCAACAACTGGTCGAGCCATGCCACCGCCTATTGGTGGAAGACGCGCAAGCCGGACTGGGGACACTTTGTGCTGCGCCACGCCAGCGACGGGGGCCGCTACATCACGGGCTCGCAGTTCACCGTCGATGGCGGCATCACTGCCCAGTAAGCCTGCCGCGTCATTTCGCCAAACCAGCCCGCCAGGAGAAGCCAATGGAGTTCGCCATGCAACGTCTGGCCATCGCGTCGGAACCCATCCAGACCAGCCTGATCGAGGCCGGCACCGGCCGCCCCACCCTGCTTGTGCACGGCACCAGTTCCAGCGCGGAGACCAACTGGGCCGCGCTGCTGCCCGGGCTCGCGCAGCGCAGGCGCTGCCTGGCGCTGGACCTTGCCGGCTCCGGCGAAACCCGCGACGACGGCGGACCGCTGACGCTCGATGCGCTGGTGGGACAGGTGCGCGCCTGCATGGCGCTTGAGGGCGATGCGCCCGTGGACCTGGTCGGCTATTCGCTAGGCGGGGTGGTGGCCGCCGCCGCGGCTGCGCTGATGCCGGAGCACGTGCGGCGCCTGGTGGTGTTCGGCGCCTGGGCGCGCACCGATAGCCGCGTGCGCCTGCTGTTTGCGCTATGGCAGTCGCTGGCGCAGTCGGACCGCAAGCAACTGGCGCGCATGATCCTGCTCAACGGCGTATCGGAGCACTTCATCGCGCCCATGGACGACGCCACCATCGAGGGCATCCTGCGGCGTTTCGGCGCAGGCCTGGCGCCCGGCAGCGACCGCCAGGCCGCGCTCGACGCCACCATCGACATCACACCGCTGCTGGCGCGCATCCGCGCCGCCACGCTGGTGATCGGCATGCGCCACGACCAGATGGTGCCGCCGGCGCATTGCCGCGCGCTTGCCGAGGCGCTTGGCGACGCCAGCTACGCGGAGATCGACAGCGGGCACCTGGTGATGCTGGAGCAACCCGAGCGCCTGCTCGCACTGATCGAGCAACACCTGGACTGAGCAATCACCAGCACAAGCGCACACCAAGCCGACACGTTGAACCGATCCTGAGGCTGACCGATGAATACACTTCCCACCTACCAGCCACGCAGCGCCTGGGCCATGGCCTCGATGCTGACCTGGCTTTCGCTGATCAACTTCCTCGACAAGATCGTGCTGGGCATGGTCGCGGTGCCGCTGATGGCGGACCTGAAGCTTGCGCCGGCCGAGTTCGGCCTGATCGCCAGCAGCTTCTTCTGGCTGTTCTCGCTATCCACCGTGCTGGTTGGCTTTCTGTCCAACCGCGTGGCCACGCGCTGGCTGCTGCTGGCGATGGGCTTGGCGTGGGCCGTGCTGCAGGTTCCGCTGGCGCTGGCGGGATCGGCCATGACCATCCTGCTTTGCCGCATGCTGCTTGGCGCGGCCGAGGGGCCGGCCTTCCCGATCTCCGTGCATGCGCTATTCAAATGGTTTCCAGACCATAAGCGCAACCTGCCGGTGGCGATGATCAACCAGGGGGCCAACGTGGGCCTGCTGCTGGCGGGACTGCTGATCCCGCTGGTGACGATACGATGGGGCTGGCGCGCCAATTTCATGATCCTGGCCGGCATCGGCATGGCGTGGAGCGCGATGTGGCTCTGCGTGGGGCGCGAGGGGCCGCTGGCGCAGGCAAGCGCGCCACGCGCCGGCACCGCGGCCACGCCCGTGCGCCTGCCCTATCGCCGCATCTTCCGCGATCCGACCGTGCTGGCCTGCCTGGCCGTCGGCTTCTGCGCGTACTGGGCGCTGGCGCTGGGGCTGACCTGGCTGCCCGCCTACCTGGAAAAGGGCCTGGGCTTCGACCCGGTCACCACCGGGCGCTGGTATGCCGCCATCGTGGCCTCGGCCATGCCCGTCACGCTGGTCCTTAGCGGGTTGTCGCAGCGCATGCTGCGCGCGGGCGCATCGTCGCGGCTCGCGCGTGGCGCGGTCATCTCGGTGGCCGCGCTGGCAGGCGGCGGCGTGTACCTGGCGATCGCGTCGATCTCGCTGGCGCCGGTGCCCAAGACCTTGCTGATTGCCGTGGCGGCATGCCTGCCACCCGTGGCGTTCGCACTGACGCCAGCCATGCTCGCGCAGATCGTGCCGGAGGGCCAGCGCGGCAGCGTGTTGTCCATCCACACGGCGCTGACCACGTTGGCCGGCATCCTGGCACCGGCGGTGGTGGGGCAACTGGTGCAGCGCCATGGCATGAACGGGGGCTTCGAAGTGGGCTTCACGATCAACGCTTTGCTACTGCTGGCCAGCGGTGTGATTGGCCTGTGCTGGCTCAATCCCGAGCGTTCCGCAAAGGCGCTGGCGGCCTCGCCACAAGACATCGCGGCCGCGCGCTCACCGGCCTGAGCTGCGCCTAGCGGGACAGCCACCACCAGGCCGCGCCGGCTGCGGCGGCCTGGCCCGCGGCAACGATCAGGAACGGCTGCCACGACGCGTCGAACTGGTCCTGCAGCGCGTTGACGGCAGCCGTGCGCAAGGCCGCCGGCGCGTCCTGCGCGGCCAGCCCGGCAAACGGCACCGCCGCGACCACCTTGTCCGAGAGATGCAGCGCCATGCGGCGCGCCAGCCGGGGCATGCGCTCGCTGTCCTCGAGAAAATCGCGCAAGCGGGCCGTCAATGCTTGCGGCTTGGCAAGCAGGCTGGCCAGGGCGCCGGGTTGCTGCGCTTGCAGCGAGTCGACGAAGCGCCCCAGCGTGGCGTCGTAGAAGCGCTCGCCATGCGCGTTCGCCAGCGTACCGAGCACACGGTCGAGCGCGCGCTGCTGGCCAACCACGAAATAAGCTATGGGAAAACCGATCAATAACACCGCCGCAGCCGCCGCGAGCGGCCAGCCCATGCCCGCGCTGCCCTTGGCCACCAGCGTGAATGCGATCAGGCTGAGGACCAGCCCGGCAACGCAGCAGCGCACGATCTCCCAGAGATAGAGCGAGCCCGCCTTGAGCATGGACTTGCCGAGATCGCCGAGATCGATTGCGCCCCTGGACATGTAGGTCACCTTGAAATGGCGCCCGCATGACCAGCGCCGATAAAGAAACGGCGCGGGCCGCCGCGCACCTTGGTGTGGCGGCGGCCGGCCTGCATTACGAGTAGCGGCGGCTGATGGATTCCGCCACGCACACCGGGCGCTCGCTGCCTTCGCGCTCCACCGTGACTTCCCAGTTGGACTGGGCGCCGACCAGCGCGGGCGCGTTCGGCAGCGGCTCCAGGCGCTCCACCGATAGCAGCTTCACGCGCGCACGCAGGCGGCTGCCGACCGGCACCGGCGCGGTAAAGCGCACGCGGTTCAGGCCATAGTTGACGCCCATCTTCACGCCGGGCATGTCGATCGCGTTGTGCATGAACGCCGGCAGCAGCGACAAGGTCAGGAAGCCATGCGCCACCGGCCCGCCGAACGGCGATTCGCGGCGGGCGCGCTCCACGTCGACGTGGATCCATTGATGATCGCCGGTGGCTTCGGCGAACTGGTTGACCTGCTGCTGGGTGATCTCGATCCAGTCGCTGATGGCCACTTCCTGGCCCTGCAGGCTTTCCAGTTCTTCGAGCGAAGCGATGGTACGCATGGTGTCTCCTTGTTGTTGTGCTGGCCGGGATGGCCGGGGTTCAGTCGGGGGTGATGCCTTGCTCCCCTCTCCCGCGTGCGGGAGGGGCTGGGGGAGAGGGAGCAAACACCACCGTTATATCAAGCGGCTTTGGCGCATCAGGCAGGCCGCCGTCCGTACATGCCCATGCCCTTGACGGTGCAGACCAGTTCGCCGCGCTGGTTGGTGGCATCCCACTGGGTGTGCACCACGCCGCGGTCCGGCTTGGACGAGGATGCGCGCGCATCCAGCACCACCAGCGACACGCTCAGCGTATCGCCCGCATAGACCGGCTTGAGCCAACGGATTTCGTCCACGCCGGGCGAGCCCATGCTGGCCGCCTTGGAGGTCATGTTATCCACCAGCAGGCGCATCATGATCGAGCAGGTCATCCAGCCGCTGGAGATGAGATTCTTGTAGATGCTTTTTGCGCGGCTTCCTTGTCGACGTGGAAAGGCTGGGGATCGTACTGGCGGGCGAAGGCCAGGATCTCCTCCTCCGTCACCAGGTGGGACCCGAGGTCGCGCTTGCTGCCGACGGCGAAGTCTTCGAAATACAGGGTGGACATGAATCGCTCCGTCAACGGGGAATCAGTAAATACGGGACACGGGAAACGCACTGCAAAACACGAGATCCATACATAACAAAAAACCGCGCCTGGAACAACCGGCGCGGTTCTTTGATGCCACCTGGATCAGACCGTTTCCAGGAAGCCAGGCGGCGCCGCAAAGCGCGACAGGTGATGATCGACATCCCCGAAGGTGGTGTTGATCAGCGTCAGGCGCTTGAACATGTGCGCCGCCGGCAGTTCATCGGTGACGCCCATGCCACCGTGGATCTGCACGGCTTCCTGGCCGACCGAGCGAGCCGCCTGGCCCACGCGTGCCTTGGCCGCGGAGGCAAAGCGACGGCGTTCTTCCGGGCTGGCCTCGTCGAACTTGGCGGCGGCCAGCAGCGTGATGGAACGCGACTGCTCGGCGTGGATGAACATCTCCACCATGCGGTGCTGCAGCGCCTGGAAGCGCGCGATCGGCACGCCGAACTGCTGGCGGGTCTTGGCGTACTCCAGCGTGGCGGCGTTGAGCGTGTCCATCACGCCAACGGCTTCCGCGCACAGCAGCACGGCGGCGTAGTCGGCCACCTGCTCGATCAGCGCAAACGCCGCGCCTTCGGTGCCCAGCAACTCGCCCTGTGCATCCTTGAAAGTGATATCGGCAGCGCGCAGGTTATCGATGGTGCGGTAGTCGGTGATGCTGACGCCGGCCGCCTTCGGGTCCACCAGGAACAGCGAAATGCCATTGGTGTCGGCATCGGCGCCGCTGGTGCGGGCCGACACCACCAGCTTGCCGGCTTGCGCGCCGTGGATGGTCACGACCTTGCGGCCGTTGAGCTTGCCGCCCTTGGCGGTCACGCGCACGTCATTGAGCGCATAGCGGGCATGCGGCTCGTTGAAGGCGGTGGCCAACTTCAGCTCGCCACCAGCGACCTGCTCCAGCAGCGCGTCCTGGCCGCCGGCCAGCTTGAGCGCGTAGGCGGCAACCACGGTGGCGAAGTACGGCTCGACCACCAGGCCGCGGCCCAGTTCCTGCATCACCACCATCATGTCGACGGGCGTGCCCGAGAAACCGCCCTGCGCTTCCGGCACCGGCAGCGCGGTCAGGCCGAGCTCGACCAGCGCGCCCCAGGCGGCATCGCTATGGCCGGCTTCGGCCTTGATGCCCTTCTTGCGGGTTTCGAAATCGTAGTCTTTATCGATGAAGCGATGGACGGCGTCAGCCAGTTGCTTCTGTTCGTCGCTGAGATTGAAGTTCATATCGCGTGTCTCCTCACAGCCCCAGGATCATCTGGCTGATGATATTCTTCTGAATTTCGTTGGACCCGCCGTAGATGGAGGTCTTGCGATAGTTGAAGTAGTAAGCGGCCAGCGGCGCGGCATCGTCGTAGCCGGTCACCGCGTGCTCGTGTTCGCACTCCAGGTAGGCGGTGTCGAACGGCTGCGCGTAGGGGCCGACAGCCTCCACCATCAGCTCGGTCAGCATCTGCTGGATCTCGGTGCCCTTGATCTTGAGCATCGAAGCCTCGGGGCCAGGGCCCTTGCCGGCGCTCTCGCTCGACACCACGCGCAGCACGGTCAGTTCCAGTGCCATCAACTCGATTTCCAGCGCGGCAACCTTGGCGCCGAACAGCGGATCTTCCAGCAGCGGGCGGCCGTTCTTTTGCTGTTGCTTGGCAACGCGCTTGAGGAAGCCCAGCTCGCGCTTGGAGTTGCCCACGCGGGCAATGCCGGTGCGCTCATGGCCAAGCAGGTACTTGGCGTAGGTCCAGCCGCGGTTTTCCTCGCCCACGCGGTTCTCCACCGGCACCTCGACGTTGTCGAAGAACACTTCGTTCACTTCGTGCTCTTCGTCGAGCATGATGATCGGGCGCACGGTGATGCCCGGGGTCTTCATGTCGATCAGCAGGAAGGAGATGCCCTCCTGCTTCTTGGCTTCGGGATCGGTGCGGACCAGGCAGAAGATCATGTCGGCGTGCTGGCCGAGCGTGGTCCAGGTCTTCTGGCCGTTGACGATGTAGTGCTTGCCGTCGGAGGTGAGTTCAGCGCGGGTCTTCAGCGACGCCAGGTCGGAACCCGAACCCGGCTCGGAGTAACCCTGGCACCACCAGTCGGTGCAATCCAGGATGCGCGGCAGGTAGTAGTCCTTCTGCGCTTCGCTGCCGTACTTCATGATCACGGGCGCGACCATGGCCACCCCGAAGGGCAGCACGCCGGGCGCGCCGACGCGGGCATTTTCCTCGTCCCAGATATGGCGCTGCGTGGCGTTCCAGCCCGTGCCGCCGTACTGCACCGGCCAGTGCGGCGCGGACCAGCCGCGGCCCGCCAGCAGCTTGTGCCAGCGCACCAGGTCGTCGCGGTTGGGGCGGCGGTGGTTCAGAATCTTGCTGCTGATTTCCGCCGGCAGGTTGGCCTCCAGCCAGCCGCGCACTTCGGCGCGGAAGGCATCGTCGGACGCCGAATAGTTGAGATCCATGCCCGTCTCCAGTGATGCCGGTGTGAGACCGGCAAATTGTTCTAGCTAGCGCGTCATGCGCCGGCAAGAACACTGCCTTGGGCACAGGACGCTATTCAGTGAGCCGTCTGCTTGAGCGCATCCGGCACCACGAGCTGGAAAGTATCGATGCCTTCGTCGGCAAGCGCCTGCACTTCATCCGGCGAAGCCGTTCCGCGGATCCCGCGTTCCGGCGCTTCGTCGTAATGCATGCGCCTGGCCTCTTCGGCAAAGCGTTCGCCCACGTCCTCGGTCTGCGCCAGCACCTGCTTTACCGCCTTCAGGTAAAGCGACTGCAGTGTTGCCGGCGCCGCCGGGACCTTCGCCCCGGCCGGCTTGCCCGCCGGCGCGGCGGCCGCTCCCGAGAGATTCAGGCGCGGCGCGCTGGGCAACCGGGTGATGGCATGGTCTTCGCAGACCGGACATTGGACGAGATTTTGCGAAATCTGCGATTGCGCGTCGTCCTCCGAAGCGAACCAGCCCTCGAAACGATGGTCTTGCGCGCAGCGCAGGTCGAGCACCTTCATGATGTTTCCAGCCCGTCGAAGGCTATAGTATCCGCGAAACGGAATTTTGTGAACGGTCGTGCTAATTTTTTTGCAGCCATGTTGGCATCCGGTGGGCCTTGCGGGGTCCGGGGGATTTTTAGGTATGGCTGCGGGCGCACGGCTAATTGGAGATTTTACGCGGTTAGGGGGTGGGGTGCTGGGGGCGGCAAACAATTGGCGCTTGATGGGGGATTGGAATGTGATGTTTGCGGTGTTGGATTTTGGGCCCACGTGCCTCCATGCGCGGGTCTTTTGCTGCTTCTTTAAGCTGAGAGCAAGGCGCCGGCAGCGCCGGTACGGCAGGGCATCAAATGGCCGGGCATTCGCCGCCAGAGACAAAACCACGAAACCAGCAACGTGGGTAGCATCGCGGCCCTCCGCACCGCGTACGGCAGATGTGGGAATGGTCACCGAGCAAAGCGATCAGGGGCCTTACGGCGAGACCCGTGGGTCATGCAGTTGCGATGACCCTAAAGCCGGTAAGGCACGCCAGCCAACACTCAGGGCCGTACGACGCAACCACAGAGGCAAAAACAGCCTTATTGCTCTGCTCCCGGCAGGGCGGCTTTCTTTCGTTAGTTTTCTTTTTGCCGCGCAAAGAAAAGTGACCGGCAGCCCCCGCAGGGGGATGTCGTACGGCTCTTGGGCCCAAAAACCAACGCCGCAAAAATCAAAGCCCAACCACAAAAACAAGAGCCAACGGTTCTGCCCTTGGCCAACACCCCCACTATCCCGGCAACACCTGCTCCCCCACCCCCCATACCCCCGACACCACCTTCTCCAGCCAAAACGCTCCAATGATCGTCTTGACGTCGGTAATCCGCCCCGAGCGCACCCAGTCGATCACCTGCCCCGCCGGCACGATAAACGTCTCGAGGAATTCGCCTTCATCGAGCTGCGCCGGCCCGGCGGTCAGATCCCGCGCCAGGAAGATATCGATAAACTCGGTGGAATACGAAATGACGGGATGGATGCGCGTCAGGTAATCCCAGCGCCGCGCGCTGTAGCCGGTTTCCTCGCGGAGCTCGCGCTCGCCGCAGCGCTGCGCGCCTTCCTGGGGATCCAGCTTGCCAGCAGGAAACTCAAGCATCACCTCGCCAACCGGATAGCGGTACTGCCGCTCCAGCAGCACGGTGCCGTCGTCGAACAGCGGGATCATCATCACTGCGCCGGGATGCAGCACGTATTCGCGCCCGGCATGCTTGCCGTCGGGCAGCTTGACGATATCTTGCTTGAGCGTGAGGAATTTGCCTGTGTGCAGCGTGGCGGACGCCACGCACACTTCTTTCAGGCCTTGATCGTCGCCAGCGGCGATCTCGCCGGCGTCCAGCGTGTCAATCTTGTCGCTCATGAAAGCTCCGGGTCCGGACGCGGCCGGCCCGGGCGCCTTCGCTACCCGGCCTCAGGCCGCGCGATGTTTGACGAGGTATTGCCAGGTGAAGCCCGGGAAGGCAAACACCAGCATCATGCAGGCGGTGATGGCGTAGAACTGCCAGCCCTGCGCGAAGGCATTGCCCAGCCCCGCCTCCACGGCGAAGCCGGCCAGGCCTGCCGCCACATACCAGGTGATCAACTCGGCCAGCCTCATCCACAGCGGCTTCCTGGCGAAGCGCAGCGGAATCAGCGCAAACAGGCGCTGGTTGATAAACGGCAGGTTGGCACAGACCAATGCCAGCAAGATGACAAACCAGCCCGCCGCGGATGCACTCATATCGCTACGCCGCCGTCGTGCATCAGGACGCCAGCGTGGCGCGGATGGCCTGGTAGCACAGGTTCATCAACGCTGCCGGGAACAGGCCCAGGGCAATGATGACCGCGCCGTTCAGGGTCAGCATCGAGCGCAGGCCCATCGACGATTCCAGCTTGACGTCGTCGGTCGGCGCGTCGAAGTACATCAGCTTGACCACGCGCAGGTAGTAGAACGCGCCGATCAGCGAGAACAGCACCGCGACCACGGCCAGCCAGGTCATGCCGCTGCGGACCACCGCCTCGAGTACGGCCAGCTTGGCGTAGAAGCCCATGGTCGGCGGGATGCCGGCCAGCGAGAACATCATCACCAGCATCAGCAGCGCGTACCACGGATTCTTGCGCGACAAGCCCTTGAGGTCGTCCAGGGTCTCGGCCTCGAAATCCTTGCCGGCGCGCAGCAGGATGATGCCGAAGGTGCCCAGCGTGGTGATCACGTAGGTCACGGCGTAGAACATCGACGAACCGTAGGCGCTGGCGGCGCCGTCGGCCTTGCCGTCGGCCACGCCGGAAAGCATGCCCAGCAGCAGGAAGCCCATGTGCGAGATGGTGGAATACGCCAGCATCCGCTTCAGGTTGGTCTGCACGATGGCGGTCAGGTTGCCGATCGCCAGCGAGGCCACAGCCAGCACGACCAGCATCACTTGCCAGTCCACCGCCAGCGGCAGCAGGCCTTCCACAAGCAGGCGCAGCGCCATGGCGAAGGCGGCAAGCTTCGGTGCGCCGGCGATCAGCAGCGTCACCGCGGTCGGCGAGCCCTGGTAGATATCCGGAATCCACATGTGGAACGGCGCGGCGCCCATCTTGAACGCAATGCCCGCCACCAGGAAGACCACGCCAAAGGCCAGCATGGTGGTGTTGACGCGGCCCGACTCCACGACGCGGAACACTTGGCCGAGGTTGAGCGAACCGGTAGCACCGTACAGCATGGACATGCCGTACAGCAGGAAGCCCGAGGCCAGCGCGCCCAGCACGAAGTACTTGATGGCCGATTCGGAAGTCACACGGTTATCGCGACGCAGCGCCACCAGCGCGTAGGACGCCAGCGACAGCAGTTCCAGGCCCAGGTACAGGGTCAGGAAGTTGTTGCCGGTGATCATCACGATCTGGCCGCCGAGCGTAAACAGCGCGAGCATGTAGAACTCGCCGCTGTACATGTCGCGGTCAGCCAGGTAGCTGCGCGTATAGACCAGCGTGACGAACAGCGCGCCGGAGGCGAAGGCCGACAGCACATTGGCCATCGGATCCACCACCACCAGGTTGGTGAAGGCGTAGTGTGTCTCGCCGGCGGCGGCGTTCAGGCCGAACCACACGGTCAGCACGAGCGTGGTGAGCAGCGACAGCGGATAGGCCACGCTGGACCGGGTCTTGCCACGGGCAAGGTCGATCCAGTTGACCGCGGCGATCGCGATCGCCAGGAAAATGATTGGCGCCACAGGTGCCAATGTCGAGGACGGTTGCATGTTTGTTTCTCTCCCCGATTACAGCTTCGACTGCGCCACGTGCGACAGCAGGTTCACAACAGAGGCGTGCATCACATCGGTGAAGGGTTTCGGATACAGGCCCATATAGAGCGTCGCGATCGCCAGCAGGCCGAGCATGAAGAACTCGCGCTTGTTCAGGTCGACCAGTTCGGCCACGTGCTTGTGCACCACGTCGCCAAAAATCACGCGCTTGACCATCCACAGCGAATAGGCGGCGCCGAGGATCAGCGCGGTGGCTGCCAGCAGGCCGATCCAGAAGTTGAACTTGACCGCGCCCAGGATCACCATGAACTCGCCGACGAAACCCGAGGTGGCCGGCAAGCCGCAGTTGGCCATGCCAAAGAACACCGACAGCGCCGCGAACTTCGGCATGGTGTTCACCACACCGCCGTAATCGGCGATCTGGCGCGAATGCACGCGGTCATACAGCACGCCGATGCAAAGGAACATGGCGCCCGAGATAAAGCCGTGGGAGATCATCTGGATGATGCCGCCCTCGATGCCGATCTCGTTGAAGATGAAGAAGCCCAGCGTGACGAAGCCCATGTGGGCGATCGACGAATACGCCACCAGCTTCTTCATGTCGGCCTGCACCATCGCGACCAGGCCGATGTAGATCACGGCGATCAGCGAGATGGTGATGATGAAGGTGGCCATGCTATGGCTGGCATCCGGCGCGATCGGCAGCGAGAACCGCAGGAAACCGTAGGCGCCCAGCTTCAGCATGATGGCGGCCAGCACCACCGAACCACCGGTCGGCGCCTCCACGTGCGCGTCAGGCAACCAGGTGTGGACCGGCCACATCGGCACCTTGACCGCGAAGGCCAGGAAGAACGCGATGAACAGGGCGATCTGCTCGTTCATCGACAGCTTGGCCTGGTGCCATTCGAGGATGTCGAAGGTGCCGGTCTTGCTGTACAGGTACAGCAGCGCGACCAGCGTCAGCAGCGAGCCGAGCAGCGTGTAGAGGAAGAACTTGAAGGCTGCGTACACACGGTTCGGGCCGCCCCAGACACCGATGATGATGTACATCGGGATCAGCGTGGCTTCGAAGAACACGTAGAACAGCATGCCGTTGAGCGCGCAGAACACGCCGACCATCAGGCCCGACAGGATCAGGAACGAGGCCATGTACTCGGCCACGCGCTCAGTGATCACTTCCCAGGCGGAGATCACCACGATCACCGTGATGAAGGCGGTCAGCACCACGAACCACATCGAGATGCCGTCGACACCCAGGTGGTAGTTGATGTTGAAGCGCTCGATCCAGTTCGACTTCTCGACGAACTGCATGGCAGCCGTGGAACGGTCGAAGTGCAATACCAGCGGCAGCGTCACGACGAAGCTGGCGATCGAGCCGAACAGCGACATCCAGCGGACGTAGCCAGCACTACGGTCGGAACCCGAGGCAAGGACCAGCAAGCCAAAAAAGATTGGCAGCCAGATAGCGAAAGACAGAACCATTTTCTAGTTTTCCTTACTTGGCGCTCACCGTGGCGAACGAGGTGCCGAACACCGTCATCGTCAGCAGTATCAACATGCCCAGGATCATGGCGAATGCGTAGTGATAGATGTAGCCGGATTGCAGGTAACGGCTTACCGACGCGAACCAGGCCACCACGCGCGCGGCACCGTTGACCACCAGGCCATCGATCAGGCCCTGGTCGCCGCCCTTCCACAGGCCGGTGCCGAGCAGACGGGCACCGCGGGCAAACACGACCTGGTTGATCGCGTCCATGTAGTACTTGTTGTCGAGCAGCGTGTACAGGCCCGAGAAACGTTGCTTGATGGCAGCCGGGATGTCCGGGCGCTTCATGTAGAAGAACCAGGACAGCACCACACCGGCGATCGCCAGCCACAGCACCGGCGTGGTCAGCGAATGCAGGCCCATCGCCACCCAGCCGTGGAAGGCTTGTCCAAGCTCTTCCATCGCATGGTGGTTCTCGCCGACGTAGATCACGTCCTTGAAGGCCACGCCGTGCTTGAAGAAGTCGCCGAACAACATCGGACCGATCGCGATGGCGCCGATCACCACCGAAGGGATCGCCAGCAGCACCAGCGGCAGCGTGACAACCCACGGCGACTCGTGCGGCTTCTCGCCCGGGGCCAGGCCGTGATGATGGTCGGCCGTGACTTCCTCGTCTTCGTGGTTGCCCGCGTGATGCGCGTGGTGCTCTTCCTTGCCGAAACGCTCTTCGCCGTGGAACACCAGGAAGTACATGCGGAAGGAGTAGAACGCCGTGACGAACACGCCGGCCAGCACCGCGAAGTAAGCAAAGCCGGAGCCCGGGATATGCGACTCGGCCACGGCCTCGATGATCGAGTCCTTGGAGTAGAAGCCCGCGAAGAACGGCGTGCCGATCAGCGCCAGCGAGCCCACCAGCGAGGTGATCCAGGTGATCGGCATGTACTTGCGCAGGCCGCCCATGTTGCGGATGTCCTGGTCATGATGCATGCCGATGATGACCGAGCCGGCCGCCAGGAACAGCAGTGCCTTGAAGAACGCGTGGGTCATCAGGTGGAACACGGCCACCGAGTAAGCCGAGGCGCCCAGGGCAACCGTCATGTAGCCCAGCTGCGACAGCGTGGAGTAGGCCACCACGCGCTTGATGTCGTTCTGGATGATGCCCAGGAAGCCCATGAACAGCGCGGTAATGGCGCCGATGACCAGCACGAACGACAGCGCGGTGTCCGACAGCTCGAACAGCGGCGACATGCGCGCGACCATGAAGATGCCGGCCGTCACCATGGTGGCGGCGTGGATCAGCGCGGAGATCGGGGTCGGGCCTTCCATCGAGTCAGGCAGCCAGACGTGCAGCGGGAACTGGGCCGACTTGCCCATGGCGCCGATGAACAGGCAGATGCAGGCGACCGTGATCATCAGCCAGTCGGTGCCCGGGAAGATCACCGTGGCGAGCTGGTCGCGCGCGGCGAAGACGTCGGTGTAGTTCATGCTGCCGCTGTAGGCCAGCAGCAGGCCAATGCCGAGAATGAAGCCGAAGTCACCCACGCGGTTGACCAGGAAGGCCTTCAGGTTGGCGAAGATGGCGGTCGGGCGGGTGTACCAGAAGCCGATCAGCAGGTAGGACACCAGGCCCACAGCTTCCCAGCCGAAGAACAGCTGCAGGAAGTTGTTGCTCATCACCAGCATCAGCATCGAGAAGGTGAACAGCGAGATGTAGGCGAAGAAGCGGTTATAGCCGGGGTCTTCGCTCATGTAGCCGACGGTGTATATGTGCACCATCAGCGAGACGAAGCTCACCACCACCATCATCATCGCGGTCAGCGAGTCGACCAGGAAGCCCACTTCCATCTTCAGGTCGCCGATCTTCATCCACTCGTACACGGTGGCGTTGAAGCTCGCGCCGTTCATGACGTCCATCAGCACGATGATCGACAGCAGGCAGGAAATCGCCACACCGAGAATCGTCACGGTGTGGGCCAGCGTGCGGCCGGCGCGCGTCTCCGAGGAGATCAGGCCGAAGAACTTGGTGCCGAACAGGCCGGCGATGGCTGCACCGGCGAGCGGTGCGAGCGGAATCGCCAGTAGCAGGTTGGGGTCGAGCGTGGTTGCCATAGGACGCTTAGTGGTGTGCGGTCGGAGAACGGTCTTGGTTCATAACGTAGCGACGGGGATCAGCCCTTGAGGGTATCCATGTCGTCCACGTTGATCGTGTCCAGGTTGCGGAACAGCACGACCAGGATTGCAAGGCCGATTGCCGATTCGGCCGCAGCCACCGTGAGGATGAAGAAAACGAAAACCTGTCCTGCCAGGTCGCCCAGATAGTGCGAGAAGGCGATGAAGTTCATATTGACCGCAAGCAGCATCAGCTCGATCGCCATCAGCAGCACGATCACGTTCTTGCGGTTCAGGAAAATACCAACGATGCTGATGGCGAACAGGATCGCACCGAGCACGAGGAAATGGGCGAGAGAGAGCACAGCGTTTCTCCGGGCTTTTAGTTCTTGTTAGCGGCAGCCGCGGCATCCGGGCTGGCTTGGGTGCCGGCACGGGCTTCGCTGGGCATCGAGACCAGGCGCACGCGGTCCTGGCGACGGGTACGCAACTGCACGCCGACGTCTTGCGCCTTGCTGTCCTTGCGGTGGCGCAGCGTCAGCGCCACGGCGGCGATGATGGCCACCAGCAGAATGATGCCGGCCACTTCGAAGGCGTAGTTGTAGTCGGTGTAGATCAGCTTGCCGAGCTCGGCGGTGTTGGAATATTCCGGGCCGTGTACCACGTTGTTCAGCGGCGTGGTCGTGCCGATGAAGTTACGCACCAGCACGGTGGCCATTTCCGCAATGATCATCGCACCGACCACCGAGGCCAGCGGCACATAGGTCCAGAAGTCCCGTCGCAGGTGTTCGATGTCGACATCGATCATCATCACCACGAACAGGAACAGCACCATCACCGCGCCCACATACACGAGCACCAGCAGGATGGCGAGGAATTCGGCCTTCAGCAGCATCCAGATGGCGGCTGCCGTAAAAAACGCCAGCACGAGGAACAGTGCGGAGTGCACCGGGTTCTTCGCGGTGATGACTTTCAGTGCGGAGAGCACCAGCACCAGCGCAAAGACATAGAAGATGGTGGTCGTGAGTTCCATGGTCCTGTCGGATCCTCTCTGAGCCTTCCGGCACAAGCCACCCCCGGTGGCCTGCCCCTTGCGGCATCCTTTTCGTTAGCCCCGCACGGGGCCCGATTCACTATTCATTGGCAACGTGTGCCAGACTCAGCGCACGCGCCCTGTAATGCGCCTTATCAGCGGTACTTGGCGTCCGCGGCCTTGGCCGCGGCGATCTGCGGTTCGTAGCGGTCGCCCACGGCCAGCAGCATGTCCTTGGTGAAGTACAGGTCGCCGCGCTTCTCGCCGTGGTATTCGAGGATATGCGTCTCGACGATGGCGTCGACCGGGCAGGCCTCTTCGCAGAAGCCGCAGAAAATGCACTTGGTCAGGTCGATGTCATAGCGCGTGGTGCGGCGGGTGCCGTCGGCGCGGGCATCGGACTCGATGGTGATGGCCACGGCCGGGCAAACCGCTTCGCACAGCTTGCAGGCGATGCAGCGCTCTTCCCCGTTGGGGTAGCGGCGCAGCGCGTGCAGGCCGCGAAAACGCGGCGACATCGGCGTTTTCTCTTCGGGGAACTGGACTGTGATCTTGCGCGCGAAGAGATAGCGCCCGGTCAGAGCCATGCCCTTGAAGAGTTCCTTCAGGAGCAGGCTGTTGAAGAAGTCCTTGATGGCGAGCAGCATGACGATTGCTTCCTAATGATTCCACAGGGCGCCGCCGAATGCGGTTGCGCCCTTGCTTTGGCCGTTCAGTGCCAGATATTCCAGGGCGACCGGATCCAGATCGCCACGATGATCAGCCAGCCCACGGTCAGCGGGATGAAGATCTTCCAGCCCAGGCGCATGATCTGGTCATAGCGGTAGCGCGGGAACGAAGCACGGATCCAGATAAACACCGACAGCAGCAGGAATACCTTGATCAGCAGCCAGAAGAAGCCCGGGACCGCATTGGTGATGAAGCTTTCGAACGGCGGCGCCCAGCCTCCCAGGAACATCAGCGCGGTCATCGTCGAGATGACGATCATGTTGATGTACTCAGCCAGGAAGAACAGCGCGAAGCCCATGCCCGAGTACTCGATCATGTGGCCAGCCACGATTTCCGACTCGCCTTCCACCACGTCGAACGGGTGGCGGTTGGTTTCGGCCACGCCGGAGATGAAGTACACGCCGAACATGGGCAGCAGCGGCAGCCAGTTCCACGACAGTACGTTGATCCCCATATTGGCGAAGTAGCCGGTGTTCTGCGAATTGACGATCGCCGACAGGTTCAGGCTGCCCGACACCATCAGCACCGTCACCAGGGCAAAGCCCATGGCGATTTCATACGACACCATCTGCGCCGCGGCGCGCATGGCGCCGATGAAGGCGTACTTGGAGTTGGAGGCCCAGCCGGCCAGGATCACGCCGTAGACGCCGACCGAGCTGATCGCCATCACGTACAGCAGGCCGGCGTTGACGTTGGCCATCACCACTTCGGCCTGGAACGGAATCACCGCCCAGATCGCCACGGCGGGCATCAGCACCATCAGCGGGGCAACCAGGTACATGCCCCGGCTGACCTGCGTGGGCATCATCACTTCCTTGAGCAGCAGCTTGAGCACGTCGGCGATCGGCTGCAGCAGGCCCAGCGGGCCGACCCGGTTCGGGCCGATACGCACGTGCATCCAGCCAATCAGCTTGCGCTCCCACAGGATCAGGTAGGCCACGCACAACAGCAGCGGCACCACAATGACCACGGCGCGAATCAGGATCCACAGCGGCGTCCAGGCGCCGCCGAAGAGATTCTGTCCTTGCGAGGTAATCCAGTCGATCATGTTTCTTTCTCGCTCTTCTTATGCCGTGGCCGCCGGCTCGGCCGCGCCCTTCGCGGTGGCGGCCAGGTCGATGGCTTTCTCTACGGTGACGGTGCCGAACGGTGCGCCCAGCGTGGTCGCGGCAACGGTGCCGGCGGACACGCGCACGGTGCCGGCAGGCAACGCGGCTTCGAGGGCGGCCGGCAGCACCACGCTGCCCTGCCCTTGCGTCACGCGCACCGGGTCGCCAGCCTGCACGCCCAGCGAGGCGAACAGGTCGGCCGACAGGCCGGCTTGCATGGCGCGGCGCGCGGCTGCGGACAGCTGCAGCGAATCGGCACGGCGCACGATCGGGTCGGCGTGGTAGATCGGCACATCGGCGATGCGCTCGATCCCACCTGCCACCCGGGCGGTCACGCGGATGGCCGCGTCGGTGCCGTTGTTCAGTTGCGGTGCGACCGGCTTGGCCAGCACTTCGTCGCGCACGCTCTCGGCGGTCTCGAAGTCGAAGCCAGGCACGTCCAGCAGGTTGCCCAGCACGCGCAGCACCTTCCAGCCCGGACGCGAATCGCCCAGCGCACGGACGACGCCGTTGAAGCTTTGCGGCAGGCCTTCGCAGTTCACGAACGTGCCGGCGGTTTCGGTGAACGGGGTCACCGGCAGGATCACGTCAGCGTATTGCAGCGCGGCGTCCGAGCGGAACGCGGACAGCACCACCACGGTGCCGGCCTGGGCCAGCGCGGCCAGCGCCTGGCTCGGGTTGGCGGCATCGAACTCGGGTTCCGTGTTCAGCAGCACGTAGGCGCGGCGCGGCGTATCGAACATGGCCTGCGCGTTGGCGCCGCCGTTTTGCGGCAGCGCGCCGGCGATATAGCCACCGACGGTGTTCGCGGCTTCGGTCAGGAAGCCCAGCGTGGCGCCGGTTTCCGTGGCGATCCACTGTGCCAGCGCGTGCAGCGTGGCGAATTGCGGGTGACGCACGGCCTCGTTGCCGAGGAACACGGCGCGGCGCTCGCCCGACAGCAGCGCGTCGGCCACCAGCTTGGACTTGTCGTCGCCATCGAAGCCATCGGTGCCCGCCGGCGCGGCCACGCCCTTGGCGGCGGCAACGGCACGGGCCACGCCGGCCAGGGCTGCGGTCCAGCCGGACGGCGCCACATCAATGCGTGCGGCCAGCGGCATCAGCAGGTCGTCGGCGGTAGCCCCGAGCACGGCCACGCGGGCACCCTTCTTGCCAGCCTGGCGCAGACGCGCGGCCAGCAGCGGATGATCCTTGCGCAGCGACGAACCGACCACCAGCACGCGTTGCAGCGTGGAGACGTCGGCAATCGGCAGGCCCAGCCACGGCGCGCCCTTGACGGCGGCCGAGAAATCGGTCTGGCGCTGGCGGAAGTCGACGTTGTCGCTGCCCAGGCCACGCACCAGCTTGCCCAGCAGGTGGAGTTCTTCCAGCGTGCTGTGCGGGCTGGCCAGCGCGGCGATCTGGTCGGCGCCATGGTCGCGCTTGATGCTCGCGAGGCCATTGGCCACGTATTCCAGCGCGGTCTGCCAGTCGGTTTCCATCCACTCGCCGCCCTGCTTGACGAGCGGCTTGGTGAGGCGGTCCGGGCTGTTCAGGCCCTCGTACGAGAAGCGGTCCTTGTCGGACAGCCAGCATTCGTTGACGGCTTCGTTATCCAGCGGCAGCACGCGCATCACGCGCTGGTTCTTGGTCTGCACCACCAGGTTCGCGCCCAGGCCATCGTGCGGCGACACCGACTTGCGGCGTGCCAGCTCCCAGGTACGGGCCGAGTAGCGGAACGGCTTGCTGGTCAGCGCGCCGACCGGGCACAGGTCGATCATGTTGCCGGACAGTTCCGAATCCACGGTCTGGCCAACGAAGGTCGTGATCTCGGAGTGCTCGCCGCGGCCCAGCATGCCCAGCTCCATCACGCCGGCCACTTCCTGGCCAAAGCGCACGCAGCGGGTGCAGTGGATGCAGCGGCTCATCTCTTCCATGGAGATCAGCGGGCCCACGTTCTTGTGGAAGACGACGCGCTTTTCTTCCTTGTAGCGCGATTCCGATGCGCCGTAGCCCACGGCCAGATCCTGCAGCTGGCACTCGCCGCCCTGATCGCAGATCGGGCAATCCAGCGGGTGGTTGATCAGCAGGAATTCCATCACCGACTTCTGGGCCTTGACTGCCTTCTCCGAATTGGTGAAGACCTTCATGCCAGGGGTGACGGGCGTGGCGCAGGCGGGCAGCGCCTTGGGCGCCTTCTCAACCTCAACCAGGCACATGCGGCAGTTCGCCGCGATGGACAATTTACGGTGGTAGCAGAAGTGCGGGATGTAGGTGCCCAGCTGGCGGGCGGCTTCCATCACCAGGCTGCCTTCAGCAACCTCAACCTTCTTGCCGTCGATCTCGAGTTCAACCATGTTCTGCCACGCTTAAGAGTAGGCCGGAACCATGCACTGCTTGTGTTCGACGTGATATTCGAACTCTTTCCAGTAGTGCTTGAGCATGCCGCGGACCGGCATCGCTGCCGCATCACCGAGCGCGCAGATGGTGCGGCCCATGATGTTTTCAGCGACGTTATTGAGCAGGTCCAGATCTTCCTGGCGCCCTTCTCCGTGTTCGATACGATTCACCATGCGATAGAGCCAGCCGGTGCCTTCGCGGCACGGCGTGCACTGGCCGCACGATTCTTCAAAGTAGAAATACGACAGACGCAGCAGCGAGCGAACCATGCAGCGCGTCTCGTCCATCACGATCACCGCGCCCGAGCCCAGCATCGAGCCGGCCTTGGCGATCGAGTCATAGTCCATGTCGGACGCCATCATCATGTCGCCCGGCACCACCGGGGCGGACGAGCCGCCCGGGATCACGGCCTTGATGCGCTTGCCGCCGCGCATGCCGCCAGCCAGTTCCAGCAGGGTCGCGAATGGCGTGCCCAGTGGGATCTCGTAGTTGCCGGGGCGCTCGACGTCGCCGGAGATCGAGAAGATCTTGGAGCCGCCGTTGTTCGGCTTGCCCATCTTCAGGTAGTTTTCCGGCCCGATCGACAACAGGAACGGCACCGCGGCAAACGTTTCCGTGTTGTTGATGGTGGTCGGCTTGCCGTACAGGCCAAAGCTGGCCGGGAACGGCGGCTTGAAGCGCGGCTGGCCTTTCTTGCCTTCCAGCGATTCGAGCAGCGCGGTTTCCTCGCCACAGATGTAGGCGCCGTAGCCGTGGTGGGCGTGCAGCTGGAAGTCGAAGTCCGAGCCCAGGATGTTCTCACCCAGGAAACCGGCGGCACGTGCCTCTTCGAGGGCTTCCTCGAAGATCTTGTATTCGTTCCAGATCTCACCGTGGATGTAGTTGTAGCCCACGGTGATGCCCATCGCGTACGCACCGATGGCCATGCCTTCGATCAGCGCATGCGGGTTGTAGCGGATGATGTCGCGGTCCTTGAAGGTACCGGGCTCGCCCTCGTCGGTGTTGCAGACCAGGTACTTCTGGCCGGGGAACTGACGCGGCATGAAGCTCCACTTCAGGCCGGTGGGGAAGCCCGCGCCGCCACGGCCGCGCAGGCCGGAGGCCTTGACGTCCGCGATCACCTGCTCGGGCGTGATCTTCTCAAGCAGGATGCGCTTGAGCTGCTGGTAGCCGCCACGCTTGACGTAGTCGTCGAGGTGCCAGTTGCTGCCATCGAGGCCAGCCAGGATCAGCGGCTTGATATGGCGGTCGTGCAGAGAGGTCATGTTACTTATCCCCCTTGGCTGCAGTGCTGCCGGCGGCCTTGAGCTCGTCGACGAGCGCGTCCAGCTTGGCGTCGCTCATATGGCTGCACATGCGGGTATTGTTGACGATCATCACCGGTGCGTCGCCGCAGGCACCCATGCACTCGCCTTCCTTGAGGGTGAAGGTGCCGCACGGGGTGGTCTCGTTGTAGCCGATCCCCAGCTTTTGCTTGAGGTAGTCGCCGGCCCGTTCGCCGCCGGAGAGTGCGCACGGTAGGTTGGTGCAGACGGTCAGCTTGTACTTGCCGACCGGCTTGGTGTCGTACATATTGTAGAAGGTTGCGACCTCCTCGACCCATACCGGCGGCATGTCGAGGTAGCTGGCAACAAACTGCATGACTTCCGGGGAGACCCAGCCCACTTCGCCCTGCGCCACGGCCAACGCCGCCATCACGGCCGACTGCTTCTGGTCAGCCGGATACTTGGCGATCGCGCGATCGATTTCCTTGAGAGCTTCTGCTGATAGCATGGTCGTTGCTGTAATACGCCGTGTCATTTGCGGATCTGCGCCGCCACATGGCGCGCATCCCGCAGGTTTGCAGCCGTCGCTGCCGTTGCAGCCCGCATGATCAAAGGCATGCAGGGCTCACCGCGGGTTTCCCGTGACCGGACACGATCGTTTGTGGGTCCGTGCCAGGGGCGCCCGGATCGTCGTCCGGGGCCGGCGGCTCTTGTTAGCTCGTCAGCGGTCGATTTCGCCGAAGACGATGTCTTGCGTACCGATGATCGTTACCGCATCCGCAATCATGTGGCCCTTGGCCATTTCATCCAGTGCGGCCAGATGGGCAAAGCCCGGGGCACGGATCTTCAGGCGATACGGCTTGTTCGCACCGTCGGAGATGGCATAGATGCCGAACTCGCCCTTCGGGTGCTCCACTGCCGCGTAAGTCTCGCCTTCGGGCACGTGAATGCCTTCGGTGAAGAGCTTGAAGTGGTGGATCAGCTCTTCCATGTTCGACTTCATGTCCACGCGCGACGGCGGCGCCACCTTGTGGTTGTCGCTCATCACCGGGCCCGGATTGCGGCGCAGCCAGTCGATGCACTGCTTGATGATGTTGTTGGACTGGCGCATTTCCTCCACGCGCACCAGGTAGCGCGAGTAGCAATCGCCGCCCACGCCCACCGGCACCTGGAAGTCCATGCGGTCATACACTTCGTAGGGCTGCTTCTTGCGCAGGTCCCACTCGATGCCGGAGCCGCGCAGCATCGGGCCGGTAAAGCCCATCTGCAGCGCGCGCTCGGGGCTCACCACGCCGATGCCGACCAGGCGTTGCTTCCAGATCCGGTTGTCCGTCAGCAGCGTCTCGTATTCGTCGACGTACTTCGGGAAGCGGTTGGTGAAGTCCTCGATGAAGTCCAGCAGCGAGCCCGAACGCGCTTCGTTCATGGCCTTGATGGCACGCTCGTTGTGGATCTTCGACGCCTTGTATTGCGGCATCGTGTCCGGCAGGTCGCGATACACGCCGCCCGGACGATAGTAGGCCGCGTGCATGCGTGCGCCCGACACCGCCTCGTACATGTCGAACATGTCTTCGCGTTCGCGGAAGGCGTACAGGAACACCGCCATCGCGCCCACGTCGAGCGCGTGCGAGCCGATCCACATCAGGTGGTTCAGCAAGCGCGTGATCTCGTCGAACATCACGCGGATGTATTGCGCGCGGATCGGCACTTCGAGACCCAGCATCTTCTCGATGGCCATCACGTAGGCATGCTCGTTGACCATCATCGACACGTAGTCGAGGCGGTCCATGTACGGCACGCTCTGGATCCAGGTCTTCTGCTCTGCCAGCTTTTCGGTGGCACGGTGCAGCAGGCCGATGTGCGGGTCGGCGCGCTGGATGACTTCGCCGTCCAGCTCCAGCACAAGGCGCAGCACGCCGTGTGCCGCAGGGTGCTGCGGGCCGAAGTTAAGGGTGTAATTCTTGATGTCTGCCATTGCGCGTTCTCAGTGCTGCAAGCCGCCGTAATTCTCTTCGCGGATCACGCGGGGCGTGACCTCGCGCGGCTCGATCGTGACGGGCTGATAGATCACCCGCTTTTGCTCGGGGTCGTAGCGCATCTCGACATAGCCCGAGACCGGGAAATCCTTGCGGAACGGGTGGCCGACAAAACCGTAGTCGGTCAGCAGGCGGCGCAGGTCGTTGTGGCCTTCGAACACGATGCCGTAGAAGTCGAACGCTTCGCGCTCGAACCAGTTGGCCGAGTTCCAGACGTCGTTCAGCGAGGGCACCACGGGCACGTCGTCGTCCGGCGCGAACACGCGTACGCGCAGGCGCCAGTTATGCTTGATCGAGATCAGGTGCGCCACGGCCGCGAAACGGGGACCGTCCCAGGCACCGTCGCCATAGGTGGAATAGTCGACGCCGCACACATCGAGCAGTTGCTCAAAATGCAGTGCAGGGTCGTCGCGCAGCATCAGCGCGCTTTCCAGGTAGTCATCGGCCTTGACGATAAGGGTAATCTCGCCTAGCGCCTCTACCAGTTTCTGGATACGCTTGCCCAGTACCTTTTCGAGCGCGGCCTTCAGAGTATCGAGGTTCGACATGTCAGCCCTTGCGCGCGATGGTGTTGGTGCGACGGATCTTGTTCTGCAGCTGGATGATGCCGTAGATCAGCGCTTCCGCCGTCGGGGGGCAGCCAGGCACATAGATATCCACCGGCACGATCCGATCGCAACCACGCACCACTGAATACGAGTAGTGATAGTAGCCACCGCCATTCGCGCAGGAACCCATCGAGATCACCCAACGCGGCTCTGCCATCTGGTCATAGACCTTGCGCAGCGCGGGGGCCATCTTGTTGCACAGCGTGCCGGCCACGATCATCACGTCCGACTGGCGCGGCGACGGGCGGAAAATCACGCCGAAGCGGTCCATGTCGTAGCGCGCGGCGCCAGCATGCATCATTTCCACAGCGCAGCACGCCAGGCCAAAGGTCATCGGCCAGAGCGACCCGGTGCGGGTCCAGTTGATCAGCTTGTCAGCAGTAGTCGTGACGAAGCCTTCATTGAGAACGCCTTCGATTGCCATATCACATCACTCCCAATCGAGCGCGCCCTTTTTCCAGATGTAGACGAAGCCCACGATGAATTCCAGCAGAAACACGCCCATGGCGAAGAAACCCGGCCAGCCGATATCCCGCAGGGCTACACCCCAGGGAAACAGGAAGGCGGTCTCGAGATCGAACAGGATAAAAAGAATAGCGATGAGGTAGTAGCGCACGTCGAACTTCATGCGCGCGTCCTCGAACGCTTCGAAGCCGCACTCGTAGGGAGAGAGCTTCGCGGGATCAGGTTTGTTTGGACCGAGAATTCGGCCGATCGACATCAGTGCAATGCCGAGCACGACACCGAAGATGATGAAGATGAGGACGGGGAAGTAGGCTTCGAGATTCAAGGTACGGCCAGCCTTATCTGGAATGTTGTCAACAGCACCAGCGGTAAGCGGCGTCCTGTTGCCCACCCCAAGCGCCATTCCGTAGAAATTACGACGCCGCCTTGCGGACTGGCCGGGACACCTGCCCGGGATGATTTCCGGATGGGTGTCCCGATCAAGCTTGTTTGGTGCCGACGGCGAGACTCGAACTCGCACAGCTTTCGCCACTACCCCCTCAAGATAGCGTGTCTACCAATTTCACCACGTCGGCTGGGGGAGAAACAATATTGCCTCGCGCCGGGCTTTTCAGGGCCCAGGGTTGTTACACCCTTCGGAACTCTGGCTGGGATACTACCTTATCCTGGCTGGAGCCCCGTCGCTGGGGGATCGTTTCAAGCCTTGTATTCTAACCTAGGATTCTTGTTTTGTTCAATGCACAACAGCAAAAATCTTCAAGAATAAGTCACAAGGCTCGTTGATTATTTCGGTACAGCAGGCGCAGAAGGATTCGATGCCGCGGCAGCCGCTGCAGCAGCAGGCGCAGAAGCCCCCGCCACTGCCGGTGCCACCGCAGGCGCGGAGCCCATCACGCCCAGCGAAGCTGCCGGCCGATAGTTGCCCATCAGCGTCAGGCTCAGCGTGCAGATGAAGAACAGCGTCGCCAGCACGGCGGTGGTACGCGACAGGAAGTTGGCCGAGCCGGTGGCGCCGAACAGGCTGCCCGAGGCCCCCGAGCCGAACGCCGCACCGACATCGGCGCCCTTGCCATGCTGCAGCAACACCAGGCCAATCACGCCAAGCGCGGACAGTACCTGCGCCACTACCAACAAAGTTTTGAAAATTGCCATTTGGTTCGATTCGCTTGCCTGATCAGACCCTATGAGCGGCCGGCATTCAGGCGTTGCCGATCGCGAGGAAATCGTCCGACTTCAGCGAGGCGCCTCCGATGAGGCCCCCGTCGATGTCGGGCATGGAAAACAGTTCTGCCGCGTTGTCCGGCTTGACGCTGCCGCCGTACAACATGGCCATGCGAGCCGCCACGCCTGCGTCGCGCGCCGCCACCTGGGCGCGCAGGAAGGCGTGCACGGCCTGGGCCTGCTCGCTGCTTGCGGTCTTGCCCGTGCCGATCGCCCACACCGGCTCATAGGCCAGCACGATGCGGCCGAGCTGCTCGAGCGACAGGGCTTCGAGCACGACGCCGAGCTGACGGCCAACCACGGCCTCGGTCTCGCCTGCCTCGCGCTGCGCCAGGGTCTCGCCCACGCACACCACCGGCACAATGCCGAATTCCAGCGCGCGCAGCGCCTTGGCTGCTACCGTGGCATCCGTCTCGCCATGGTAGCTGCGGCGCTCCGAATGGCCCACCAGGGCGTACGCAACACCGAATTCAGCCAGCATGGAGGCCGCCACTTCGCCCGTGAAGGCGCCGCGCGCCTCGGCGGACACGTCCTGCGCCCCCAGGCCACCGCGGACCCGGCCAGCAACGCCTGGCACTGTGCAAGATACGGGAACGGCGCGCATACCGCCAGGCGTGCGCTCGCGCTCGCTGCCTTGATCGCTTCCAGCAAGGTCACATTGGCAGCCAGGCTGCCGTGCATCTTCCAGTTGCCGATAACGAGCTTTTGTCTCACAGGGCGCCCCTCTCAATCAAACCGGCTATTGTAGCGCGGGCCAGGGCCCTACGCCACAGAAGGGCCCCGAAATCGGCCCGGGGCGCGCGGCCCCGGCCGCACCCGGCCATCATCCGGCTACCAGGTCAGGACGATCTTGCCGATGTGCTCGCTGGACTCCATCAGGCGATGCGCATCCGCGGCCTGGGCGGCCGGGAAGGTCTGGTGGATCACCGGCTTGATCTTGCCCGCGGCCAGCAGCGGCCACACGTGCTGGTGCAGCGCCTGTGCGATCTCGCCCTTGAACGAGGCCGGACGTGGACGCAGCGTGGAGCCGGTCACGGTGATCCGGCGGCGCAGGATGTCGCCCAGCGGGATCTCGGCCTTGGCGCCACCCAGCAGCGCGATGATCACGATGCGGCCATCGTCGGCTACGCACGACAGCTCGCGCGCCAGGTACGAGCCGGCCACCATGTCGAGGATGACGTCGGCGCCACGGCCGCCGGTCAGGGCCTTGACCTCGGCGACAAAATCCTCGGTCTTGTAGTTGATGGCGCGATCGGCGCCCAGTGCCTCGCAGGCACGGCACTTGTCGGCGCTGCCGGCGGTCACGAATACCTTGTGGCCGAGGGCCTTGGCAATCTGGATGGCGGTCGTGCCGATGCCGCTCGAGCCGCCCTGGATCAGCAGGGTCTCGTCCTTGCCCAGCGGGCCGCGGCCCAGGTAGCCGCGATCGAACACGTTGCTCCACACGGTGAAGAACGTCTCCGGCAATGCAGCCGCCTCGATATCCGACAGGCCCGCAGGCACCGGCAGGCATTGCGCCGCGGGCGCCACGCACAGCTCGGCATAGCCGCCGCCCTGCACCAGCGCGCACACGCGATCGCCCAGCTTCAGGCCGAAGCGGTTGTCGGGGTGCGACAGGTCGCCGCCGGCCACCACGCCGGCCACTTCCAGGCCCGGCAGGTCGGAGGCGCCCGGCGGCACCGGGTAATTGCCGGTGCGCTGGAACACGTCCGGGCGGTTGATGCCGGCCGCCGCCACGCGGATCAGGATCTCGCCGGCCTTGGGCACGGGGTCGGGGCGTTGCGCCAGTTGCAGGACTTCGGGGGCGCCGTACTCGCGGATTTCGATGGCTTGCATTGCTGCTCCTTGCGTTGGGGACTTCACGCATGCGGCGGGCTCGCGCACGCATGGCGGGGGGATCGATCTGCGCATCCGCCGCATGGCGGGCCGAACAGCGGGCCGAACAGCCGGGCTGCATGGGGCGGGACTGGCGGCAGTGTAAACAAAAAAACGGCTGGACATCGCCAGCCGTTTTTTCTGCTTCTGCTACGGGTGCGGTACTACAGCTACCGCAAACCGCTTACTGCTGCTGCTGGTCCGCCGAAGGCGTCGTCGGCGCAGCCGGTGCGGCCGTTGCAGCCGGTGCGGCCGGCGCGGCAGGGGCTTCGCTGGTGTTGGCGATCGGGCTGATGCTGCCACCCTCTTCGGCCAGCGCGGCCTTCAGGGACAGGCGCAGGCGGCCCTTCTCGTCAGCCTGGATCAGCTTGACGCGAACGTGTTGGCCTTCCTTGAGCCAGTCCTTGATGTCCTTGACGCGCTCGTTGACGATCTCGGAGATATGCAGCAGGCCGTCCTTGCCCGGCAGGATGTTGACGATAGCGCCAAAGTCCAGCAGCTTGAGCACGGTGCCGGCGTAGATCTTGCCCACTTCGGCTTCCGCGGTGATGCCTTCGATGCGGCGCTTGGCTTCGGCCATGCCTTCGGTCGAGGTCGAGGCGATGGTGATGGTGCCGTCTTCCTGGATGTCGATGGTGGTGCCGGTTTCCTTGGTCAGCGCCTGGATGGTCGAGCCGCCCTTGCCGATCACTTCGCGGATCTTGTCCGGATGGATCTTCATGGTGATCATGCGCGGTGCGTGCTCCGACAGCTCGGTGCGCGCATGGCCCATCGCGTCCTGCATCTTGCCCAGGATATGCAGGCGGCCTTCCTTGGCTTGCGCCAGCGCGACCTGCATGATCTCCTTGGTGATGCCCTGGACCTTGATGTCCATCTGCAGCGCGGTGATGCCGGTGTCGGTACCCGCGACCTTGAAGTCCATGTCGCCGAGGTGGTCCTCGTCACCCAGGATGTCGGTCAGCACGGCGAACTTGTTGCCTTCCAGGATCAGGCCCATGGCCACGCCGGCCACGTGCGCCTTGATCGGAACGCCGGCGTCCATCAGTGCCAGGCAGCCGCCGCACACCGATGCCATCGACGACGAGCCGTTGGATTCGGTGATTTCGGACACCAGGCGAATGGTGTAGGCGAATTCGTCATCCTTCGGCAGGACCGGGATCAGCGCGCGCTTGGCCAGGCGGCCGTGACCGATTTCGCGGCGCTTGGGGCTGCCCACGCGGCCGGTTTCGCCGGTGGCGAACGGAGGCATGTTGTAGTGGAGCATGAAGCGGTCGCGGTATTCGCCGGCGAGCGCGTCGATGATCTGCTCATCGCCCTTGGTGCCCAGCGTGGCAACCACCAGCGCCTGCGTTTCACCACGGGTGAAGATGGCCGAGCCGTGGGCGCGCGGCAGCACCGACGAGCGGATCTCGATCGGGCGCACGGTGCGGGTGTCGCGGCCATCGATGCGCGGCTCGCCCGACAGCACCTGGCTGCGCACGATCTTGGCTTCGATGTCGAACAGCACGTTGCCCACTTCGACCTTGTCGGCTTCCACGCCGGCTTCGGCCAGCTTGGCCGCAACGGTGGCGTAGACTTCCTTGAGCTTCTGGCTGCGCGCCGACTTCTGGCGCAGCTGGTAGACGTCCTGCAGCAGCGGCAGAGCGATCTCGCCAACCTTGGCGATCAGCGCTTCGTTCTTCGGTGCCGCGGTCCAGTCCCATTCCGGCTTGCCGCCGTCGCGCACCAGGTCATGGATGGCGTTGATGGCCGTCTGCATTTGCTCGTGGCCATAGACCACGGCGCCCAGCATCACTTCTTCCGACAGCTGGCGGGCTTCCGACTCCACCATCAGCACGGCGCGCTCGGTACCGGCAACCACCAGGTCCAGTTCCGACGCAGCGATCTGCGAACGGGTCGGGTTCAGCAGGTACTGGCCGTCCTTGTAGCCAACGCGCGCTGCGCCGACCGGGCCGCTGAACGGGATGCCCGACACTGCCAGGGCAGCCGAGGCGCCGATCAGGGCGGGGATGTCGGCCGGCACTTCCGGGTTCAGCGACAGCACGTGGATGACCACTTGCACTTCGTTGTAGAAGCCTTCCGGGAACAGCGGACGCAGCGGGCGGTCGATCAGGCGCGAGGTCAGCGTCTCGTTTTCCGACGGACGGCCTTCACGCTTGAAGAAGCCACCGGGGATCTTGCCGGCAGCGTAGGTCTTTTCGATGTAGTCGACGGTCAGCGGGAAGAAATCCTGGCCAGCCTTGGGCGACTTGGCAGCGACAACGGTGGCGAGCACCACGGTGTCTTCAATGTCGACGATCACGGCACCGCCAGCCTGGCGGGCAACCTCGCCGGTTTCCAGGCGCACCTTGTGCTGGCCCCACTGGAATTCCTTGACGATCTTGTTGAACATGGTCATGAGCGTTCCTTTTGTTCGTGCTTGCACGCTTGTGCAACGCCCGCGTTAGCAGCCGCGGGCGAACTGCCGGATCAGCGTCGGTCGCAGTCACAGGGAAGTGCTATGCCATTCCAGCGCGGCACCCGACACCTGCCTGGGCGGATACCGCGCTGGAATGACACAAAGCCCCGCTTCCTTGTCCGACTCCGGTATGGATTAACAGTAAAAAAGCTGAAAAAAGCTAAAGAACACAGTAACTTACTCCGTTGCACGTCTTGGCGCAACGTGTGCCAGACCCGGGGTCATGGCACCATCAAGTGAAACAAAAATCACTTACAGCAATGCCGGACATCGGCCAGACGGCGGCCTGATCCGCAACATTTCATCCGCAAAAACAAAATGCCTGCATCAGCGAGGCTGACGCAGGCATTAGTGGCTCACGCGAAGGCGTGCAGTGCATCCATTCGTGCTGCCATCCGGACGATCCTGGCTGCTTACTTACGCAGGCCGAGCTTCTCGATCAGCGAACGATAACGGTCGGCATCGTTGGCCTTGAGGTAGTCCAGCAGGCGACGACGACGGCTCACCATGCGCAGCAGACCGCGGCGGCTGTGGTGATCCTTCATGTTGGCCTTGAAGTGGGGGTCAGTTCGTTGATGCGGGTGGTCAGCAGAGCGACCTGGACTTCGGGGCTACCCGTGTCGTTGGCGGCACGCGCGAACTGCTTGATGACTTCGGTTTTGCTGCTGATTTGGGCTTCTGCCATGGTGATTTCCTTTTCACTTGCGAACGCTACAGCACGAAATGTGCCGTATGCGTCGTGCCTTGTGCGTGTCTTACATACAGGCAACTGTCTCGCCGGGCCGGTTTTGACAACCGGCTGGCTATGACAGCGGGCGATTATAGCGGAAAACGGGCTGGGGATGGCGTTTGCGGCAACGCAGGCCCGGAACTGCTAGAAACGCTCCATCTTGCAGGTCGTGGGCAACATGGTCTGCGCCGACTTGAGCTTCCTCACCGTGCGAAAGCCGTATCCCGACCCCTCGTTGTCAAAGCGCACGTCGCCGCCCTGCTTCTCCATCACCGACACGTAGAGCGGCTGCAGCACCTGGTGGTCATCTGCGCGGATCGTCGCATCATGGAAGTCGTTGACGTAGCGCATGCCTTCCAGCGCACGCGCCACCTTGACCGCGTCGGTCGAGCCCGCCTGCTCGATGGCCCGGGCCAGCATCTCCACCATCATCTGCATGCGCAGGTGAACGTAGTCGTCCTTGGGCTCCGGGTAACGCGCGCGGAAGGCCTGGTAGAACGCGTCCGACGCCGCGCCGCCCACATTGGGATGCCACTCCGCAACCGCCAGCACACGCCCTACCCCGGCGTCTCCCATGGCAGCCGGTGCGCCCAGGCCATTGCCGTAGAAGGTGTAGAACTTGGCGTTCAGCCCGCCTTCGCGCGCGGCCTTGATCATCAGGGTGAGATCGTTGCCCCAGTTGCCCGTGATCACCGCATCCGCGCCGCTCGCCTTGATCTTGGCAATATACGGGGCGAAGTCCTTGATCTTGCCGATCGGATGGAACTCGTCGCCCACGATGTGCAACTCGGGACGCTTGGCCGCCAGCATCTCGCGCGCCGAACGCGACACCTGATGGCCAAAACTGTAGTCCTGGTCGATCAGGTAGACGCGCCGCACGCTCTTATCGGCACGGATGACCTCGGTCAGGGCCTGCATGCGCATGTCGGCGCTGGCATCGAAGCGGAAGTGCCAGAAGCTGCACCCCTCATTGGTCAGCGTGGGATCGACCGCCGAGTAATTCAGGAAGAGCACGCGGGCATCGGGCTGCCGGCTGTTGTGCCGGTTGATCGCGCCTACCAGCGCGCCGGCCACCGCCGAGCTGTTGCCCTGCAGGACAAGGGAATCCGCTTGTCCACCAGCCCGCGCAACTGGATCAGGCTCTCGTCGACATTGCCCTTGCTGTCGAAGGTAACGAGCTCGAAGGGCCGCGCGCCTTCCGCCGTCTTGACGCCGCCGCGCGCATTGACCCGGTCAATGGCGAGCCGCAGGTTGCGCACCACCGCGTCGCCCGCGTTGGCAAAGGGGCCGGACAACCCTTCGATCATGCCGAGACGGATCGGCTCCTGCGCGCCGGCGCTCGCCGCCACCGCCAGCAAACAGCCCGCCAGCCATCGTTTTGCCCACATCGAGTGATCTCCCGCCAAAGCGCTGCATGGTAAGCCAGGGGCCCAGCCTAGGCAAATCGGATCGCACTCGCGGCAAAACGGGCAATTGGGCGAGGATGGCTGCGCCATGCCACCGCTTGCCTGCAAAAGCCGGCACGTGCCACATGAGACGCACACAACTTTCGTGCGCCGCTACACTCTCCATCCATATCATCACGAATTTCAAGAAGAGGCCCCCCATGAAAGGCTCATCGCGCCATGCCGCCCGGTGGCTCGTGCTAGCAACAGCCGCAGCCATCCTGCCGGCCTGCTCGGTGCTGCAACCGGTCAAAGTCGGCCAGGACATGGTGGGCGCGCCGGAAGCCGCCGTACAAGCCCGCTTCGGCACGCCAACCGATACCTACCGGCTAGCCGACGGCACGCAGCGCTGGATCTATTCGAAGCAGCCTTTCGGACGTCAGGCCTATGCAGCGGACTTCGACCGCAGCGGCCATCTCACCACGTTCCGCCAGATGCTGCAGACCAACGAGCTCTACAAGGCGAAGGTCGACGTCTGGACCAGGCTGGACGTGGAGCAGCACTTCGGCAAGCCCCGCGAGCCCACGCAATATTTCCCACTAATGAAGCGCGAAGTGTGGTCTTACCGCTTCCTCCACGAGGACAACTGGCCGTCGATGTTCAATTTCTATTTTGACGACGGCGGCGTGCTGCGCCAGACCCAGATCACGCCGGACCCGCTCGCCGACCCTGACAGAAGGCGCCGCTGAAGCGCGGACGCGGCAGGGCCGAGGGGCGAGCGGAAACGCAAAAAGCCCGCCGTCATCCTCGTGGGAATGCGACGGGCCGATTCAAGCCCCGCGGCCGGATGGGCCGCGGGCTTACCAATCAGATCGCGATCAGATCTGCGGGTTGATCTTCTGCACGGCTTTGTCGTGCAGCTTGTTCAGCGCGGCCAGGTAGGCCTTGGCCGACGCGGCCACGATATCGGGATCGGTGCCCACGCCGTTGACGATGCGCCCGCCCTTGGACAAGCGGACCGTGACTTCGCCCTGGGCCTGCGTGCCGGCGGTGATGGCATTGACCGAATACAGCACCAGTTCGGCGCCGCTGGCGACCTTGCCTTCGATGGCGTGGAGCGTGGCATCGACCGGACCGTTGCCCTCGCCTTCGCCCGTCACTTCCTGGCCATCCATGTTGAACACCACGCGCGCATGCGGGCGCTCGCCGGTCTCGGAGTGCTGCGACAGCGAGATAAAGCGGAAGTGCTCGTTGACGTCGTGCGCCTCGTCGGAAACGATGGCCATGATGTCTTCGTCGAAAATCTCGGACTTCTGGTCGGCCAGTTCCTTGAAGCGGGTGAACGCGGCATTGACCTCGCCCTCGCTCTCCAGCTCGATGCCGAGCTCCTGCAGGCGTTGCTTGAACGCGTTGCGGCCCGAGAGCTTGCCCAGCACGATCTTGTTGGCGGTCCAGCCCACGTCTTCCGCGCGCATGATCTCGTAGGTATCGCGCGCCTTGAGCACGCCATCCTGGTGGATGCCCGAAGCATGCGCGAAGGCGTTGGCGCCCACCACGGCCTTGTTGGGCTGCACCACGAAGCCGGTGATCTGCGACACCAGCTTGGAGGCCGGCACGATCTGGGTGGTATCCACGCCGACGTCCAGGTCGAAGTAGTCGCGGCGCGTCTTGACCGCCATCACCACTTCTTCCAGGCTGGTATTGCCGGCACGCTCGCCGAGGCCGTTGATGGTGCACTCGACCTGGCGCGCGCCACCGAGCTTGACCGCCGCCAGCGAGTTGGCAACCGCCATGCCGAGGTCATTGTGGCAATGCACGGACCAGATGGCCTTGTCGGAATTGGGGATGCGCTCGCGCACCGAGCGGATCAGGCCCGCGTAGCCTTCCGGCACGGCGTAGCCCACCGTATCCGGCAGGTTGATGGTGGTGGCGCCTTCCTTGATCACGCCTTCGAGCACGCGGCACAGGAAATCCATATCCGAGCGGCTGCCATCTTCGGGCGAGAATTCGATATCGTCGGTGAACTGGCGCGCAAAGCGCACCGCCTGGATGGCTTGCTCGAACACCTGGTCCGGCGTCATGCGCAGCTTCTTTTCCATATGCAGCGCCGAGGTGGCGATGAAGGTATGGATGCGGAAGGCGTTGGCCGGCTTGAGCGCCTCGGCGGCGCGGGCGATATCACGGTCGTTGGCGCGGGCCAGCGAGCAGATGGTCGAATCCTTGACGACCTGGGCGATGGAGCGGATCGCTTCGAAGTCGCCGTTGGAGCTGGCGGCAAAGCCCGCTTCGATCACGTCGACCTTGAGGCGCTCCAGCTGGCGCGCGATACGGATCTTTTCCTCGCGGGTCATGGAGGCGCCGGGCGACTGTTCGCCGTCGCGCAAGGTGGTGTCGAAAATGATGAGTTTGTCGGACATGGGTGGGGCTCCTGGGCTTACTTTTGTATTTGGCGAATCAAGTTACTGTTTCGGCATCCGCCGTTTCGTTTTGCTGTGCTGCTGTATGCGTGCTGAATGCAAAACGCCCCGGCGTGCAGTGATGCAGGCCGGGGCGTTTATAAATCCTGTGTGACTTTACGCGAGGGGCTTGGCTTCCCTCAGCGCGAACGCGTCCCGACCTGATGGCCTAGTAGGCCACCTAGAATGGTGCGGGCGAGTAGGGCTTGGCGCGAAATCATGTGAGCGACTATAGCCGAGAAGCCGGGCGTGCGCAATATGGATGCGTTAATCGGGCCAATAGCCGATAAGCCGAAAAAGCAGGCCCAGGGGGCGGCCAAGTCCCCTGGGCGCCGGGCGTCAGGCCTGGGGCGGGATACGCAGCTTCTGGCCGGGGTAGATCTTGTCCGGATGCGTCAGCATCGGCTCGTTGGCCTCGAAGATCGCGGTGTACAGCGCGCCGTTGCCGTAGGCCGCCTGGGAAATCGCCCACAGGGTGTCGCCCTTGACCACGGTGTGCCAGGTCGATTCGGTGGAGTCGACATTGACCGACATCTTGTCATCGACCTTGTCCACGCCTTGCACGTTGCCGCAACACAGGATGATCTTCTCGCGGGTGGCCTGGTCCGGGGCCACGCCGAATACCGTCACCAGCCCCTGCGAGCCGTCCACCTGCACCATCAGCCCGGTGGCATCGAGGTTCATCTGCTTGATGTAGCCCTCGATGGCATCGCCGGCGGCACGGTTGGCCGCATCGGCATCGGCGTCCGCCGCCGGCGCATCGGCCGGAGCCGCAGCGGGCGCGGCCTGCGCTGCGCTCCCGCCAAACAGTTTCTCTCCTGCTTCCTTGATGAAGTCGAGCATGCCCATGAGAACCTCCAGTGATTAGTGGACAACAAGGGGACTACAGTACAACCGTGGCTACAGTGAACCACGACAATCGCCACGGCAAGCGCGGCATCCTGGAAAACAAATGTAAAAAAGGCGCCGTGGCGCCTTTTCACCGACCTGCGATCAGGAACGATCGTTCCCGCCGTCCCGCACCTTGCGGATCTCGGCAGGCTTGCCATGCAGCGCATGCCAGCCCCACAGCAGGTAGCCGGAGATGGCATAGGCCACGAACAGGCCAAACAAGGCAACCGGCGGATCCGTGGAAACCACCACGAACAGCACCAGCACGAGCACCATCATGCCGAAGGGCACGCGGTAGCGCACGTCGAGCGCCTTGCCGCTGTAGAACGGCGCATTGGACACCATCGACAGCCCGGCGTACAGCGTGATGCCGAACGCCACCCACGGCATCCACAGTTCCTTGACCGGCAGCTTGTTGTCGATCACCAGCCAGACGAACCCGGCCACCAGCGCCGCCGCCGCCGGGCTGGGCAGCCCCTGGAAGAAGCGCTTGTCGACCACGCCGATGTTGGCATTGAAGCGCGCCAGCCGTAGCGCGGCGCAGGTGCAGTACACAAAGGCGGCGATCCAGCCCCACTTGCCCAGGTCGTGCAGGATCCACTCGTACATCACCAGCGCCGGCGCAACCCCGAACGAGACCATGTCCGAAAGCGAATCGTATTGCTCGCCGAACGCGCTCTGCGTATTGGTGATGCGCGCCACGCGGCCGTCCATGCCATCCAGCACCATGGCGGCGAAGATGGCGATGGCCGCGCTGTCGAAGCGCATGTTCATGGCCTGCACGATGGCGAAGAAACCGGCAAACAGCGCGGCCGTGGTGAACGCATTGGGCAGCAGGTAAATGCCGCGCCGGCGCGGACGCACGTATTCGATGTCGTGATCGTCGCCCGCTTCCTCGTCGAAGTCGTCGGGTTCGTTGCCGCGCAGTTGGTTGTGGCGGAAGGGACGCAAATTGGTCACGTTGCCATTGCTAACGCGCTTGTTGCGTCGGTTGAAAGCACCCATGCCTGTTCTCCAGTGGGTCTGATCTGCTCCGGCTGAGCCGGATTAATCCAGCTCAGCCAGGATGGTCGACGTGGCCGATACCTTCTCGCCGATGGTGACGCGCGGGCGCGCATCCACCGGCAGGTAGACATCGACACGCGAGCCAAAGCGGATGAAGCCATAGCGCTGGCCGCGCGACAGCGTCTCGCCGACGCGGGTGTAGCAGAGGATGCGGCGGGCCACCAGGCCGGCCACCTGTACCAGGGTCACCACCTTGCCGTCTGCGGCACGGCGGATGACCACGGCGTTGCGTTCGTTCTCGAGCGAGGCCTTGTCGAGGTCGGCGTTGACGAACTTGCCGGGGAAATACTCGACCTTCTCTACCTTGCCGTCCACGGACACCCGGTTGGAGTGTACGTTGAACACGTTCATGAAGACGCTGATCTTCAGCGCCTCGCGGCCCGCAAACGGGTCCATGGTCTTCTCGACCACCACGATGCGGCCATCGGCGGGCGCCAGGACGGCGTTCGGCTGGGCGGGAATGGGCCGCGGCGGATCACGGAAAAACTGCAGCACGAACAGTGTAATGATCCACAGCGGCAAGGCCCACCAGAAGCCGGCGCTGACCTGCACCAGCAGCGAGATGACAAAGGCGCCGGCCAGGAACGGCCAGCCTTCACGGGCGATCAGCGGATGAGGATAGTTCATGCAATGCTTACTTGGTGGATAAAGTCTGACAAGGATAACAAAAAGCCGTTCAGCCCCCGCCTGAACAACCCCTCGAGGGGGAATTGTGCGGATGGCTGAACGGCTGCGGCCCGCGCCGTCAGGAGCGGCGGGCCGTCGGGCTGTAGTACAGCTTAGTTCTTCGACTGGTCGACCAGCTTGTTCTTTGCGATCCAGGGCATCATGGCGCGCAGCTTGGCACCCACTTCTTCGATCTGGTGCTCAGCGGTCAGGCGGCGGCGCGAGATCAGGGTCGGCGCGCCGGCCTTGTTCTCGAGCAGGAAGCTCTTGGCGTACTCGCCGGTCTGGATGTCGGTCAGGCATTGCTTCATGGCCTTCTTGGTCTCCTCGGTCACGACGCGCGGGCCGGTGACGTATTCGCCGTATTCAGCGTTGTTGGAGATCGAGTAGTTCATGTTGGCGATGCCGCCTTCATAGATCAGGTCGACGATCAGCTTGAGTTCGTGCAGGCACTCGAAGTAGGCCATTTCCGGCGCGTAGCCGGCTTCCACCAGCGTCTCGAAGCCAGCCTTGATCAGCTCGACGGTACCGCCGCACAGCACGGCTTGCTCGCCGAACAGATCGGTTTCGGTTTCTTCGCGGAAGTTGGTCTCGATGATGCCGGCGCGGCCGCCGCCGTTGGCGGTAGCGTACGACAGGGCGATGTCACGGGCGGCGCCGGACTTGTCCTGGTGCACGGCGATCAGGTGGGGCACGCCGCCGCCTTGCGCGTAGGTCGAACGCACCGTGTGGCCCGGGGCCTTCGGGGCGATCATGATGACGTCGAGGTCGGCGCGCGGGATCACGGCACCGTAGTGCACGTTGAAGCCGTGGGCGAAGGCCAGTGCGGCGCCTTGCTTGATGTTGTCGTGCACTTCGTTCTTGTACACGTCGGCGATCTGCTCGTCCGGCAGCAGGATCATGACCACGTCGGCTTCCTTGACCGCGTCGGCCACTTCCTTGACTTGCAGGCCGGCGTTGACGGCCTTGTTCCACGATGCTCCGCTCTTGCGCAGGCCAACGGTGACCTTGACGCCCGAGTCGTTCAGGTTTTGCGCGTGGGCATGGCCTTGCGAGCCGTAGCCGATGATGGTGACGTTCTTGCCCTTGATCAGGGAGAGGTCGGCGTCCTTGTCGTAAAACACTTTCATGATCGTTCCTTCAGTCTTTCGTTTTCGTGTGTCGGGTTGGCGGCCACCGCCCGGCTAGTGCCGGCACCGGCGCCGCCCTTGGATACTGCAATCAGGTTCAGACCTTCAGGATGCGCTCGCCGCGGCCAATGCCCGAGCCGCCGGTACGGACGGTCTCGAGGATGGCGGCGCGGTCGATGGCGTCCAGGAAGGCATCCAGCTTGCCGCCGTTGCCGGTCAGCTCGATGGTGTAGGTCTTCTCGGTGACGTCGATGATGCGGCCGCGGAAGATGTCGGCGGTACGCTTCATTTCCTCGCGCTCCTTGCCGACCGCGCGCACCTTCACGAGCATCAGCTCGCGCTCGATGTGCGCGCCTTCGGTCAGGTCCACCACCTTGACCACTTCCACCAGGCGGTTCAGGTGCTTGGTGATCTGCTCGATGATGTCGTCCGAACCGCTGGTGACGATCGTCATGCGCGACAGCGAGGCGTCTTCGGTGGGGGCCACCGTCAGCGTCTCGATGTTGTAGCCGCGCGCCGAGAACAGGCCAACCACGCGCGACAGCGCGCCCAGTTCATTTTCCAGCAGGACCGAAATGATATGTCGCATTACAGGTCCTCCGCGCCAAGCAGCATCTCGGAGATGCCCTTGCCGGCCTGGACCATCGGCCACACGTTTTCAGTCGGGTCGGTCTGGAAATCGAGGAACACGGTACGGTCTTTGAGGCGGAAGGCTTCGCGCAGGGCGGGCTCGACGTCGGCCGTCTTCTCGACACGCATGCCGATATGGCCATAGGCCTCGGCCAGCTTGACGAAGTCGGGCAGCGCGTCCATGTAGGAATGCGAGTAACGGTTGTCGTACTCGATTTCCTGCCACTGGCGCACCATGCCGAGGTAGCGGTTGTTGAGCGCGCAGATCTTCACCGGGGTGTCGTACTGCAGGCAGGTCGACAGCTCCTGGATGCACATCTGGATCGAGCCTTCGCCGGTGATGGTCACCACTTCCTTCTCGGGGAAGGCTTTCTTGATGCCCATGGCGTACGGCAGGCCCACGCCCATCGTGCCCAGGCCACCGGAATTGATCCAGCGGCGCGGCTCGTCGAACTTGTAGAACTGCGCGGCCCACATCTGGTGCTGGCCTACGTCCGAGCAGACGAAGGCGTCGCCGTGCGTCAGTTCCCAGATCTTCTCCACCACGTACTGCGGCTTGATGATCTCGGAGGTGCGGTCGTACTTCAGGCAGTCCACCGAACGCCACTGCTCGATCTGCTCCCACCACTTGGCCAGGGCCTCGCGCTTGGGCTTGACGTCGCTGGCCTGCAGCTGGGAGATCAGCTCCTGCAGCACATCCTTGACGTGACCCACGATAGGAATGTCGACCTTGACGCGCTTCGAGATGGAAGACGGATCGATGTCGATATGGATGATCTTGCGCGGCTGAGAGGTGAAGTGCGCCGGATTGCCGATCACGCGATCGTCGAAACGCGCCCCGATGGCGATCAGCACGTCGCAGTTCTGCATGGCCATGTTGGCTTCATACGTGCCGTGCATGCCGAGCATGCCGACGAACTGCTTGCTGGTGCCGGGGAACGAGCCGAGGCCCATCAGCGTGTTGGTGACCGGATGGCCGGTCAGCGCGGCAAGCTGGCGCAGCTCGTCGCTGGCGTTGGCCAGGACCACGCCGCCACCTGCGTAGATGAATGGCCGCTCGGCGCCCTGCAACAGCGCGAGCGCCTTGCGGATCTGGCCCGAATGGCCCTTGTTCACCGGGTTGTACGAGCGCATGTCGATCGACTTGGGATACTCGTACTTGCAGGAATTGCGGGAAACGTCCTTGGGAATATCGACGACAACGGGGCCGGGACGGCCGGTCGCGGCGATATAGAACGCCTTCTTGATGGTCGCGGCGAGATCGCGGACATCCTTGACCAGGAAGTTGTGCTTGACGATGGGACGGGTGATGCCGACCGTGTCGCATTCCTGGAAAGCATCCTGGCCGATAGCGTGCGTCGGCACGTTACCGGTGATGATCACCATCGGGATCGAGTCCAGGTAGGCCGTGGCAATGCCCGTCACCGCATTGGTGACGCCGGGACCGGAGGTCACCAGGGCGCAGCCCACCTTGCCGGTCGCACGTGCATAGCCGTCTGCGGCATGAACCGCGGCCTGCTCGTGGCGCACCAGGATGTGCTCGATCTTCTTTTGCTTGTAAAACTCGTCGTAGATATACAGCACTGCGCCGCCGGGGTAGCCCCAGACGTACTCGACGCCTTCTTCGGCAAGTGCGTGAACGAGAATTTCCGCCCCGATCATTTCGGGTGCGGCGGATGAATTGCTGTCTGCGTGGAATTCCGCGCTGGGCATGTTCATTTTAGTCCTTTGCAATTTTCGGCAAAAAATTGTTCGGATGCTCTCTGCCGGGCTTGTGGCACGGGTTCAAGCGGTGCGCGTCTGCATGATAGACCGCCTCATAAGCGGCCGAATGAGACAACCACTGATGTCGTGTGAACCCGCGATGATACTGGATTGGATCGGGCTGGTCTACGGGCTTTTTTGTCCGGGGGGCATCGCGCCATCCGCCAAACGCCTGCACCACAGCCTGAGCCTGAATGACCACAAGAGAGAACAAGGATGGTCACCGGGGGGTTATTTGCTAGCATCCCACCATTTTGGACGTGCAAGAAGCCCTACCCTGCACATCCACCGGCCACGGCCCCACCGTCTGTACCCCGCCTGCATGGCAACCGATCAGGAACTATCCGACTTTCTCGCCAGCGTCGAGCGGCGCGCCTTCAAACAGGCCGTGTTTGCGGTGCGCGACGACGAAGCCGCCCTGGACATCGTCCAGGACGCAATGATCAAGCTCGCCGAAAAATACGGCGACAAGAGCGCCGCCGAACTCGCGCCGCTGTTCCAGCGCATACTGCAGAACACAATCCACGACTGGTTCCGCCGCCAGAAAGTACGCAATACCTGGGTCACCCTGTTTTCCAACCTGCGCGACGACCGCGAAGGCGAGGATAATGACCTGCTCGACACTTTCGAGGCCGAAATCGGTTCCGAATCTGCCGAAAGCAGCGCCGACAAGGTGGAACGCGCCCAGACCATGCACATCATCGAACAGGAGATCCAGCGCCTGCCGACACGTCAACGCGAAGCCTTCCTGATGCGTTACTGGGAGGATATGGACGTCGCGGAAACGGCTGCTGTCATGGGATGCTCCGAAGGCAGCGTCAAGACGCACTGTTCCCGTGCCACGCACACACTGGCGCAGGCATTGCGAGCGCGGGGGGTCCGACTATGAGCACCAGAAACGAAAAAGAAATCAACGAACGCCGCCTGGCACACGAGATCCGCACGGCACTAGATGCCTCTGCGAATGCGTTGCCGGACAATGTGACCGATCGGCTTGCCGCCGCGCGGCGGATTGCGCTGTCTCGCAAGAAGGCGCAAGCCGCCATCGCCGTGCCGCAACTGGCCTCGGCCGGGATGCCCACGCTCTCGTTCGACGAGGACGATTCGGCACTCCACCGCGCAGGCTTCTGGCTGCGCCGTCTTGGGCTGGTATGGACGCTGGTGGCGCTGGCCGCCGGGCTGGCGGGCATCTACCATTGGCAGCAGCAAAAGCGCGTCGATGAGCTGGCGGATGTGGACGCGGCGATGCTGCTCGACGACCTCCCGCCGACGGCCTACGCGGATCAGGGCTTCCACGTGTTCCTGAAGCGCGGTCAGTAGGCATGGCCCGCGCTGACTTCAACCCCGACGCACCGCGCCGGCGGCTGGCAGCCTTGCTGCTGGCCGGCCTGGCCGCCGCCACGACGATCTGGTCCCTGGTTCCGGCCACTTGCCAGGCGCAGGGCGGCCACGCTGGCAGCGCGCCCGCTGCCAGCGTGGCCAATGCGCACCCGACCTGGAACGAACTCAACGCCGTCCAGCAGCGCGTGCTCGCGCCGCTGGCAGGCGAGTGGAACAATTTCCCCGAGCTCAACCGGCGCAAATGGCTGCAGATTGCGGAGCGATACGAGAAGTTTTCGCCCGCCGAGCAGGCGCGCTTGCAAACCCGCATGACCGAATGGGTCAAGATGACGCCCCAGCAGCGGCGCCTGGCGCGCGAAAACTACCAGATCACGCGTTCGCTGCCCGCGCAGAAGAAGGCCGAGGCCTGGAACAAGTACCAGCAACTGCCGGAAGAGCAGAAGAAGAACCTGGCGGCCGCCGAGAAAGTGCCCCGCCGTCCCGGCGCGGTCAGCGCCCTGCCCTCTGGCAAGCGCCTGCCCGCCGAGACCGCCCGGCAACTGCACCTGGAAAAGAAGGCACCCGCCGGCGCCGCATCGACCAGCGCGCGCGCTCGCGTGCGCGATGCCGGCACGCCGGGGGCGGAGTCCCATGCCGCCATGCCAGGCGCCACCGCCGGCGCACCGGTGCCGACAGTGGACACGCCGCGCGAGGCTGCCACCGAGGCCACGGCCAGCAGCACCGGCGCTACCGCCAGTCCCGACGAGCCGGTGCGCCGCTGAACCGCTGCGCGGTTGTCCGGCCGGCTCGCCCCTACCCCCCATGCAAGCTACCCGCCCCACGCGCGCTTTGGCATAATGCCGCTTGCGCCGGCCTGGCCGCGCTCGCTTGCTGCCTTGCGGCCCGGCCCTCTCTGCCAGGCCTTGCCCTCCTCCGGCCTTACGGCCTTACCGCCTTATCGCCATGCCCGCCGTGACCAAGCCCACACCCAACGCCAAGCCGGCCGCATCCGCTGCGCCGGCTAGTCCTCCACGCCCGGCCGAGGCACCGACGATCCGCCGCCGCATCGCCTGCATGCTGTACGAGGGCGTGCTGCTGTTCGGCGTGCTGAGCGCCTCGACGGGGTCTACCTGCTGGCGCGCCCGGCGCTGCAGCAGCTTGGGCTGGACGGCCCATTCACGGTGCAGTGCTGGAGCTTCCTGGTGCTGGGCTGCTACTTCGTCTGGTTCTGGCAGCGCAACGGGCAGACGCTCGCCATGCAGACCTGGCGCATGCGGGTCGAGACGGCCGCGGGCGTGCCTCCGCGCTGGCCGCAGGCCACGCTGCGCTACCTGCTGGCATGGCTGTGGCTGCCGCCTTCGGCGGCGCTCGGGCATCTGCTCGGCCTGGTCAAAGGCCCGTTCGTCGGCGTGCTGTGCGCCGGCCTGCTGGCCTGGGTCCTGCTGGCCCTGCTCGACCCCAGGCGGCAGTTCCTGCACGACCGCCTGGCCCGCACCCGCCTGACCGACCTGCGCCCGCCCAAGCCATGAACCTGTCGGCCGCCGCCTTGCGCCGCATCGCGGTGGCATTGCAGGCCGCCGTGGCACTGGGCTGCGCCGCCGAACTCCACGCCTGGCACGGCTGGCCCCTGGCCGCGGGACTGCTGGCCGGCATTAGCGTGGTGCTGGCGATACTGGGGTTGTCCGTTGCCGGCGCCTTTGCCTTTACATTGCGCGGCCTCGGCGAGCCCGCGGCGACACGCCCCCGATCCCTGCTGCCCTGGAAGCCACCCGGCCGGCCCGCTTGACGCCATGGCAGGCGCTGGCCTGCTACCTGCGCGAATACGCTGCCGTGTTCCGGATGTTCAACTGGCTGCAGCCCTTCTGCGCGCACCGCCGCTTGCGCCCGGCCAAGGACCCGTTCTTGCGCCCCCGCTGCTGCTGGTGCACGGCTACGGCTGCAACCACGCGGTCTGGCTCGACATGCAGCCAGCGCTGGCGGCGGCCGGCTACCACTGCGAAGCGATCGACCTGGACCCGGTCTTCGGCGACATCGACCAATACGCCCTCGAAGTGCGCGCTGCCATCGCGCGCATCGCCGCCACCACCGGCCAGCCACCACTGCTGCTCTGCCACAGCATGGGCGGCCTGGCCGCACGCGCCGCGCTGGCGGGACGCGGCAAGCCCCCACCCTGCCGCGGCATCGTCACGTTGGGCACCCCGCATCATGGTAGCGTGCTGGCGCGCTATGGCAGGGGCTTCAATGCCCGGCAGATGCGCTGCGGGAGCGCCTGGCTGCGAGCGCTGGCCGCGCGGGAGATGCGGCTAGCGCCCCGGCAACGCGTGGCGCTGGTGTCGATCTTTAGCTGGCATGACTCGATTTCCGGGCCGACGGGGACCTCCTGGCTGGAGGGGGCGCGGCATATCGCGCTTGGCGGGATTGGGCATGTCAGTTTGTTGCGGCATCCGGTGGCTACGCAGGCGGTTTTGCGGGCGTTGGCGGAGTTGTCGGAGGTGGCGCCGGCTTCTTGATTGCGGGGGGCGGGGGGGGGGGGCGGGGTTTTTGCGCCTCTAGCCCCGCTGACGCGGGTGGGTCTCTTGTGGGCGGGGTTTTCGCTCTTCTAGCTGCTGGCGCGGCTGGGCGGTGTTGCCGTTTTAGAACGTGTGAGATGTCACTTTTCTTTACTCGTAAAGAAAAGTAACCAAAAGAGCGATCCTTGCAGGAGGCTGGCGTGGCGTCATTGGGGACCCCAATGGTTTCGTCGTACGGCCCCGGGTGCTAATGACCTAGTGCCGTTACCAGTTTAGATCATCACGACGCTGCCAATGCCCAGGGTTTCGTGGTGGCCCCCACCGGTAGCCACCACCACGAATTTCAAGCCGTCTGTCGCTCGCGGCGCGGGCGGCCACGAAGTTGCAAGCGTCCCGTTTTCGTCGTGGGCGCGGTGGCACCGAAAAAATAATTCCGAGGAGATTACCACCGCGCCCACCCCACCACGAAACCATCACGGCGTGATATATCGTGGTGCTTCGCACCGGTACCGGCAGATGGATGAATGAGCAGGGATGCCGCTACCGAGCAGTCTCACCACGAAGCCAGCGTCATCCGCAGGATCGTGGCCATTTGAACCGGTAACGGCATGAGGCCATTAAAACCCGGGGCCTGACGACGAAACCACCGGGCTGCGCAACCCCGACACGCCAGCCTCCTGCAAGGATCGCTTTCTCTTGGTTACTTCTCTTTACGAGTAAAGAGAAGTGACATCTCACATGTGTGTAAACGGCCAACCCCGTACAGCCGCGCCAGCAGCTAGAAGAGCGAAAACCCCGCCCACACACGCATCCCCCGCGTCAGCGGGCTAGAAGCACATACCCCCGTTCTTTAACTTTCATATGACATTCACGCTCCCGTCACACGCGACAGGCCCAATGCAGCCATCGTCGCTACCGGGGCCGCCATGGTTCAAGCTCTTCGTTCTGCCTGCGGACGTCTGGCCAAGGCCACGCAACTGCTGCGCAGCCGCACCACCGAGTCGCAATCGCTGCCGCGGCCCATGTCATTGCCTGCCGCGCTGGCCGCCTTCATGCCACCGGCCAGCGACTTGCAGCAACGGCCTGGGGCCCGGTCCGCAACCGCTCCCGCCAACGCCGCGCCTCCCGAACCCACCGCCCACTCCCAGCAACCGTCCCATCCCATCCGCCACTACCGCGCCATCTGGCTGTCCGACATCCACCTCGGCACGCCCGGCTGCCAGGCCGATTACCTGCTCGACTTCCTCAAGCACAATGAATCGGACCAGCTCTACCTGGTCGGCGACATCATCGATGGCTGGCAGCTGCGCCGCGGCTGGTACTGGCCGCAAAGCCACAACGACGTGGTGCAGAAGCTGCTGCGCAAGGCGCGCAAAGGCACCGAGGTGATCTACGTGCCGGGCAACCACGATGAGGTGGCGCGCCAGTTCGACGGCCTCGCCTTCGGCGATATCACGGTGCGCGAGGACGCCGTCCACGTCACCGCCGCAGGAAAGCGCCTGTGGGTGGTGCACGGTGACCTGTTCGACGGCGTGGTGCAGCATGCGCGCTGGCTGGCTTACCTGGGCGACTCGCTCTACACCCTGATCCTGGCGGTCAACCGCCACTTTAACCGCATCCGCGCCCGCCTGGGCTTTCCCTACTGGTCGCTGTCGCAATACCTGAAGCACCAGGTCAAGAACGCGGTCAACTACATCAACTCGTTCGAGCAGGCGATGGTGGATGAGGCGCGCCGGCGCGGCTGCGACGGCGTGATCTGCGGCCATATCCACAAGGCCGAGATCCGCGAGGTCGACGGCCAGCTCTACTGCAACGACGGCGACTGGGTGGAGAGCCTCTCCGCCCTGGTGGAGACGCAGGACGGCGAATTGCAGATCGTCTACTGGACCACGCTGCTCGATGCGCCGGCCACGGCTGGCCGCCGCGCCACCGCCACGGCCTGACGAGACTTTAGCGCGGCATCCGCCACGCCGCCACCCGAACACCGGTATTGCCGTGGCCTCGCCGAGGCCGGCCACCCACGCGGCCTGGCCGCAAGGAGCAGCTATGAAGATCCTGATCGTCACCGATGCCTGGGAGCCGCAGGTCAATGGCGTGGTGCGCACGCTCAAGTCCACCCGCCGCGAGCTGATCGCGATGGGGCACACGGTGGAGCTGATCACGCCACAGGAATTCACCACCATTCCCTGCCCGACCTATCCGGAGATCGCGCTGTCCCTGTTCGCCGGCGCCAGGGTCCGCGAGCGCATCCGCGCCTTCGCGCCGGACGCGCTGCACATCGCCACCGAAGGCCCGCTCGGGCTGGCGGCGCGCCGCCATGCGATCCGCGAGCAACTGCCGTTCACAACCGCCTACCACACGCGCTTTCCGGAGTACGTGCAGGCGCGCTTCGGCATTCCGCTGGCCTGGACCTACCGCTTCCTGCGCTGGTTCCACGGCCCGGCGCGCGCCGTGATGGCGCCGACGCCGGTGGTGCTGCAAGACCTGCATCGCTTCGGCATCACCCACGGCGTGCTGTGGACCCGCGGCGTCGATCTCGATGTTTTCACCACCCAGCAGGCTAACGTGCTCAACACGGCGCACCCGATCTTTCTCTACGTTGGGCGCGTGGCCGTGGAAAAAACGTGGAGGCCTTCCTCGCGCTGGACCTGCCCGGTTCCAAATGGGTGGTGGGCGACGGGCCGGCGCTCGCGTCGCTGCGCGCGCGCTATCCGGGAGTCAACTACCTGGGCGTGCTGAGCCAGCCGGAGCTGGCCAAGGTGTATGCTTCGGCCGACGTCTTCGTATTCCCCAGCCGCACCGATACGTTCGGGCTGGTGCTGCTCGAAGCCCTGGCCAGCGGGCTGCCGGTGGCGGCATATCCGGTGACCGGGCCGATCGATGTGCTCGGCCACAGTGACGCCGGGGTGATGCACGAAGACTTGCGTGAAGCTTGCCTGGAAGCGCTGCGCATCGACCGCGCCACCGCTCGCGCCCATGCCGAACGGTTCTCGTGGCGCGCCGCCTCCGAGCAGTTCCTGACTCACCTGCAGCCGCTGCCGGCCGTACGCGCGACCCCCAACGGCACTACCGGCACCGCTGCCCGCCCCTCTTCCGAACATGCCGACTCCGCATCGCACACCGTCCAAACCGCACCGCCCGCCGGCGCCGCAGACCGCCACCCCGGCCCCGGATTCGCCGAGCAACGACTACACGATTGAGCAGAACCCCCACAAGGGCAACCGCGGCCTGGCGCGGGCCTGGCATGCCGGCATCAACTCGGTGTCCGGCCTGCGCTATGCGGTGCTCGAAGAAAGCGCGTTTCGCCAGGAGCTGACGCTGGTGGTGATCCTGACGCCATGCGCCTTGCTGCTGCCGGTCGGCATCGTCGAGCGCATCCTGCTGCTGGGCACCTTGCTGCTGGTGCTCATCGTGGAACTGCTCAACTCCAGCGTGGAGGCCGCCGTGGACCGGATCTCGCTGGAGCGGCACAGCCTCTCCAAGCGCGCCAAGGACTTCGGCAGCGCCGCGGTCATGCTGGCGCTGGTGCTGTGCGGCGGCACCTGGCTGGCCATTGCGGGGCCGATCGTGGTGGACTGGCTGCGCGCGCTGGCGGCCTGACAGGCTCGCGGCGCAAGCCCGGCACCAGCGGACAAAGCGCCGCGCGGACAGGGCCAAAGGCGCTTGCGGCATTGCGGCGAACGGCGATTGCTTATAATCGCCTTCAACTTACCGAATTGCCGCTCGCCCGGTCGCCCATGGAACCCAAACAGCAAGCCGGCCCCCGCCGCACCCGGGACCGCATCCTAGACGTCTCGCTCCGCCTGTTCAACGAGGTGGGCGAGCCCAACGTCACCACCACCACCATTGCGGAAGCCATGGAGATCAGCCCCGGCAATCTCTACTATCACTTCCGCAACAAGGACGACATCATCAACTCCATCTTCGTGCTGTTCGAGCAGGAGATGGAGCGCCGCCTGAAGTTGCCCGACGATCACAAGGCCACGCTGGACGAAAGCTGGGGCTACCTGCAGTACATGGCGGAGTTCCTGTGGAACTACCGCTTCCTGTACCGCGACATCAACGACCTGCTGGCGCGCAACCGCATGCTTGAAACCAACTTCAAGCGTATCGTCGAGCAGAAGAAACGCTTTGCGATGGAGATCTGCCGGCAGTTCCAGGAAGACGGCGAGATGGAGGCCACGCCCGAGCAGGTCGAGGCCATCTGCACCAATATCGTGGTGATCGCGACCTACTGGCTGTCCTTCCAGTTCGTGCAGCATCCGCGCCAGTACAACGACCCCGAGTTGATCCGCGGCTACCTGCACGGTGCCAGCTACCACATCTTCTCGATCCTTGCCCCTTACCTGCGCGGCAAGGCCCGCCAAGCGTTCGACAAGCAAGCCCGAGAATACGCTGCCGCCAGGGCGGCACAAACCGAAAAGGAAAAAACGTGAAGTCCGTTTGCATCTATTGCGGCTCCAGCCCCGGCAATCGCCCCGAGTACGCCGCCGCGGCGCGCGCCATGGGCAAGACCCTGGCCGAGCGCGGCCTTGCGCTGGTGTACGGCGGGGGCAAGGTCGGGCTGATGGGCACGGTGGCCGACGCCGTGCTGGCGAATGGCGGCACCGCCATCGGCATCATTCCGGATGCGTTGATGCAAAAGGAAGTCGGCCATCGCGGCCTGACCGAGCTGCACGTGGTGCGCAACATGCACGAGCGCAAGCAGATGATGGCCGACCGCGCCGATGCATTCATCGCCATGCCGGGCGGCGTCGGCACCTTCGAGGAACTGTTCGAGACCTTCACCTGGCTGCAGCTGGGCTATCACGCCAAGCCGGTGGGGCTGCTCAATGTGGAAGGCTTCTACGACAGCATGCTGGGCTTCATGCAGCACGCCGTGGACGAAGGCTTCCTGAAGCAGGTCCACAACGACCTGCTGCATGTGGCCCCCACGCCCGAAGGCATCCTCGACAAGCTCGCCAACGCGCCGCGCTTGCTGGTGGACAAGTGGCAGGAGAAGCGCGGGGAGACCTGATGGCGCTTCCCGCTGGCCCTGCCCAGGGCCAGTTAGATCGGCTTGAGTCCCAGCCCCGCCGCCATGCCGCGTTCTGGATCGAGCTGGTGAAGCTGGTGAAGCTGGTGAAGCTGGTGAAGCTGGTGTAGAAACCGGGACAGTAACGTCAGGCGAGCCCGGCTCAGAACGACGAGCCGGGCGCCTTCAGGAACGCGCTCTCCTGCGCCGTATCCTGCCGTCCCAGCACGGCGTTGCGATGCGGGAAGCGCCCGAAGCGCTCGATCACCGCGCGGTGCCTGATCGCCCATTCGACCACGTCCGCCTTGCCCTCGCTTTCGTCGCGCAGTGCCGTCATCAACCGCACGGCCGTGTTCTGGTCGGCAAGCGCCTCAGAATGCTCGAACGGCATGTAGCAGAACATGCGGTGGAACGCCGTTGGCAACAGGCGGTCGGCGCCGCTCTCCACCATCTGGCGGGCCGTTGCCAGCGCCTGCGGGTCGGAGGCGAAGCTGCGCGGGTCGTTGCGAAAGACGTTGCGCGGCACCTGGTCCAGCAGCACGATGCGTGCGCAAGCGCCTTCGGGGCTTTGCGCCCAGTCGGCATTCGCGCCCGCGTGCGTGGCGTCCCACAGTGGCAGCAAGGCAGCGCGGACCGTGGCGTCGAAGTCATCGGACTTGGTGAACCACACCGAGCGCGTTGTGTTCCATTCCGGCGAGGCAGGCGCGCCGAACCAGAAATCGAGTATGCGCCGGGCATCGGCAGGCAGCTCCGTGGCGGCTTCGAGATACGTGTCCGTCATGGTGTCGGGATCATTGGCTGGTTCGGTGGCTGGTTCGGTGGCCTTGCCCATCAACGCGGCACATTGCGCATCCAGTCGGCGGTGCCGAAGAAGGCCTGCATCAGGCGCAGCTGCAGGTCTTCGGGCAGGCCAACGTCCTGCATGGCCAGCGCCATGCAGCGCATCCACTGGTCGCGCTCGCTGGTGCCGATCTCGAACGGCATGTGGCGCGCGCGCAGGCGCGGGTGGCCAAAGCGCTCGATGAAGTGGTTGGGGCCGCCCAGCCAGCCGCACAGGAACCAGAACAGCTTGTCGCGCGAGCCGTCGAGCGAGGCGGGATGCAGCGAACGCAGGCCCTTGAACTCGTCCTCCAGATCCATCAGGTCGTAGAAACGGTCGACCAGTTCGCGCACGCGCGCTTCGCCGCCGATCAGTTCATAGGCAGTGACTTCCGGGGCGGCGTCGGAGGCCGCGGATGCCGCATTTTCAGGCTTGGAATCGGTACTCATAAACACTCAAAGATGGTTCAGGCTTCAGGTATCACGCATCACGCATCACGCATCACGCATCACGCAGCGTGGCCAGCGCGGGCTGGCGCAGCACCTCGCGCAAAACCAGCCAGCCGCCCGCGAAAGCGCACAGCATGCCAGAAAGCACACCGGCCGGCACGATCCAGCCGTTGAAGCGGTAGGGAAAATCGAACACGAACTGCGACAAGCCCCAGCCCACCGCGATCGCGCCCAGGCTGGCCAGCAAGCCCGCCAGTCCGCCCACCACCAGGAACTCCGCGTACTGGGTCTGCCGCACCACCGCGGCAGATGCGCCCAGTGCCTTTAGCAGCCCGGCATCGCGCTTGCGCTCGTCGCGCGCGCCGGATAGCGCCGCGTAGAGCACGGTCACGCCGGCCGCGAGCGTGAACACGAACAGGAACTCGACGGCGGCGATGACCTGGTCGAGCACGTCCTGGATCTGGCGCAGGATCATGTCGGTGTTGACCACCGTGATGTTCGGGAAGGCCGCCACCATCCGGTTGCCCAGCGCGGCTTGCGCGGGCGCCAGGTGGAAGGCGGTGATATAGGTCTGCGGCAAGCCCTGCATGGCGGCGGGCGGCAGGATGACGAAGAAATTGACCCGCATCGAGCCCCAGTCCAGCTTGCGCAGCGAGGTCACCGGCGCCTCCACCGACTGCCCCGCCACGTCGAAGCGCAAGGTGTCCCCGAGCCGGATCCCCAGGGTCTTGGCGATGCCCTCCTCCACCGAGGCGCCGGCCTTGCCGGCGCCGAACCAGTTGCCGGCCACCACGCGGTTGCCGGCCGGCAGCGCGTCGGTATAGGACAGGTTGAATTCGCGCTCGACCAGGTTACGGGCGCGGCCATCGGCGAAGCGATCGGCGCGCACCGGCTGGCCGCCGATATGTGTCAGGCGGCCGCGCACCATCGGGTACAGCAGGTCGGCGATGCCGGCGTGCTCCAGCATGCCCGACAGGGGCGCGCGCTGGTCCGGCTGGATATTGATGACGAAGCGGTTGGGCGCGTCCGCCGGCGTGGCGTTGCGCCAGGAGGCGATCAGGTCGTTGCGGGTCATGCCGAGCAGCAGCAGCGCCATCAGGCCCACTGCCAGCGCCACCGTCTGCAGCACCGTCACGCCGCGGCGGCGCTCCAGCACCGCCAGCGCAAAGCGCCAGCCCACGCTACCGCGCGCCAGGCGCCCACCGCGCATCAGCCGCGACAACAGGCTCAGCAGGCCCAGGGCCAGCAGCGCGAACACGACACCAGCGGCGGCAAAGCCGCCCGCGGTGGTCAGCCCCAGCTTGAGATCGCGCGCGGCCACCAGCAGCAGCGCCACAAAGGCGCCCAGGCCGAGCCCGTAGGCGATCCAGGTCGAGACCGGCGGCGCGCCGACATCGCGCCGCAGCACGCGCAGCGGCGGCACCCAGGTCAGCGCCAGCAGCGGCGGCAAGGCAAAGCCGGTCAGCAGGACGACGCCCGCCAGCACGCCAACCACGGCCGGCAAGGCGGAAGGCTGCGGCAGCGTCACGGTCAGCAGGTTGCCCAGCGAGAGCAGCAGGCCGTAGTGCGCCAGGTAGCCCAGCGCCACGCCGGCCACCGCACCGCCCACGCCCAGCAGCAGGAACTCCAGCCCGAAGGCCAGCAGGATCTCGCGGCGCGACAGGCCCATGCACTTGTACACGGCGCAGGCATCCGTATGGCGCTGCATATAGCGGCGCGCCGACATGGCGATGGCCACCGCGGCAATCATCGAGGACAGCACCGCCACCAGCGACAGGAAGCGCTCGGCGCGGTCCAGCGTGGCGCGCATCTGCGGCTGGCCGGATTCCAGCGACTCGACCCGGGTGTTGCGCAGCGCGCGCTTGTCGATCTGAGCCTCGGCCCACTTCTGGTAAGCCTGCGCGGCGGCGTCGGGGCCGGCTACCAGCAGGCGGTAGGAGACCCGGCTGCCCCACCCCACCAGCCCTGTGGCCGCCAGGTCAGACAGCGGCAGCATCACACGCGGTGCAAAATTCATGAAGCCGGCGCCGCGATCCAGCTCCTGCGTGATGATGCGGTCGATGCGAAAGCCGCGGCTGCCCAGCTGGATGGTGTCGCCCATGGCGACGCCAAGCGAGTCCAGCAAGGCCTCGTCCACCCAGACGGTGCCCTCGGCGGGGATGCCGGTAGCGGCGGCTTCCGGCGCGCCGGGCCCGGCCGCTACCTTGAGCTGCCCGCGCAGGGGATAGCCGGGGGCGACCGCCTTGAGCGCAGCCAGTTGCGAGGGGGCGTCGGCCGGTGCCCCGCTGGCCGCGCGCGGCCCCTGCGTTGTTGCGGCTCTGCCCGGCGCGTGCGCGCTGGCCATGCTCGGGAAGGTGACCGTCTGCGTGGTGGCCAAGCCCGCTTGCGCGGCGTGACTGGCGAAGACGGCATCGAACGGCTGGTCGGACACGATCAGCACATCGGAGGCGATCATCTGGCGCGCGTCGCGCTCCAGCCCCAGGCGCATCCGGTCGCCCAGGAAACCCACGCTGCTGAGCGCCGCCGCGGCCAGCACCAGCGCGAACAGCAACAGGCTCAGCTCGCCGGCGCGCCAGTCGCGCCGCGCCATGCGCAAAGCCTGGTGCCAGGGCGAGAAACGCGTCGGGCGGGCGCCGGACGATGCCGCTACGGTAGTTGCGGTTGCTGCTGCGGGAACGTGCTGGGAAGCGGGTTCTGAAGACATTGATCTCTTATCTCTAATCGCTAATCTCTTGTCCGTGCACATGCAGGGCGGCGGCCAGCCGGGCAGGCCGCGGGCCGGGATTGGCGCCACGGCAGGATACCAGCGGGTGGATCCCGGCGCGCATCCGCCGGACCAGGGCCAGATTATGGCCGGATTGGGCAAAGCGAGGGGCGAACCCGCCACTCAGTGCCGGGGCTGGCGCCCCGCCGGCGAGGCTGCCGGCGCACGCTTGGCCAGCGCGTCGCGCAAATGGCGCAAGCCCCGCCACAGCTTGGGCAGCAGCCACGCCGCCACCAGCAGCAGCACGCCCAGCACCACCAGGAACACCACGGGCAGGAAAAAGCCAGCAGCAGTCCGCTGCTGGCGGCAACGTCCTCGCTCAGTGAGGCAGCCCAATTCGAAAACGGTTCCGGGGAGACGTTGATCAGGGCGCGGGTGCCGGCCTTGGCGGCATGGGCGGTGCCGGCCAGCGTGCCGCCCACCAGCCCGGCGGCGACCATCCATTGCGGATCGAGCTGCCCGAAGGCCGCGGCGGCCAGGATCGCGCCGGCGGGAATGCGGATAAAGGTCTGGATGCTGTCCCAGAAAGAATCGAAGCCCGGCACCTTGTCGGCCACGAACTCGGCCAGGGCCAGCACCGCGGCCAGCGCGATCACCCACCACGATTCCAGCGCTTGCAGGCCGGGCGGCAGGTGCAGCCAGCCCAGGCGGCCCAGCGCGCCAGCCGTGAACACGGCCAGGTAAAGGCGGAATCCGCTGGTCCAGGACAAGCCCGCGGCCAACGCGGCCGTTTCTAGCATGGCGCTCCTTGCAGGGTTTGTCTGGCGGGCATGCAGCCCCGCCTACCTAACCAGTGTAATACGCGCGCGCTCAAACGGCCGGGATCCGGTCCTCCCTGGTGGACGGCGTCAGCCGTCTTCCTTGCCGTCGGGGCCGTACCAGGGAGTGCCTCTTGCGGCGTCAGGATGCCGTCGGGCTCGGCCATGGCGTAGCCGGGAAGCGCCTCGATGCGGCGGCGCAAGGCCGGGTCGGCCATATGCGCCAGCAGGCCATGCGCCCAGGGCGTGATCTGGTCGTTCTTGCGCAGCGCCAGGTAGTAGGCCTCGCGGGTCAGCGGCACAAAGGCCAACCCATGGGCCTCGGCATTCATGCGCAGGCCGAATCCCACCTCGGCGCGGCCGGCGTGGACCGCTTCCGCCACCTTCTCGTTGCTGAACTCGGGGGTTTCATAGCCGACGATCTGGTCCGGGAACAGCCCCTCGGTGGCCAGCAGCTGGTCGAACAGCATGCGCGTGCCCGAACTGCGCTGGCGATTGACAAAGCGAACCCGGGTGCGGGCCAGGTCGCGCAGGTCGTGGATCTCGCGCGCGAGCCCGGGCGCGACGATGAGGCCTTGCTCGCGCCAGGCCAGGCGGATCAGGCGCACGGCGGCCGGACGCAGCCATTTACGCAGCGTGACGTGGGCCACGGAGCCAGCCTTCTGGATCGGCGAGACGTAGAAGCCCGCCAGCTCGGACTGCCGCTCCTGCAGGCAGATCAGGCCCTCCACGCTGCCGCAGAACACGGTGTCGAGCTGCAGGCCGCCCGGCGCATCGCGCAGTGCCCCCGCCAGGACCTCCATGGCCGGATCGTGGCTGCCGGAGAAGCGGATGCGGGTCTGCGGCTGGGCCGCGTCGTCCAGGTCCGCCAGGAAATCGACCATCGCCTTTTGCACGATCGGGTCGATCGCATCGCGCAAGCGCCCTTCGGCGCGCAGCAAGCGCTCGCCGAACAGCGTCAGCGACGCCCCCGGCCACGCTCCATGTCGAGCATGCTGCGCCCAAGCATTTCCTCCCATGATCGCATCACGCCCCAGGCGTGCCGGTATGACAGCCCGATCTCGCGCGCCGCGCGATGCAGGGAGCCGGTCTCGCGCACTGCCTTGAGCAGCTGGAACACCTTGGCATTGGAACGCGGATTGTCGTCCGAGGCCACTACCGGGAACAGGTCAAAGCGAAATGTCATATGAAACGCCTTTCATATTTACTTTAGAGATGTGGTTCATCGAGAATGCAAGGCGCTGATTTCCACGTATTTCGCTGCATTCTCACCGATCTCATGAGTTTGTGGCAATTATGTTTCTGAAAACATAAGACAAGGAGACTCCATGCAAGCCGTCGCCAAACAAAGCCTTTTGGGTCACTTACCGACCCGCGCCGCGCGCAACCTGGGACTGGTTTGCCTGGTCTGCCTGACGGGCGCCGCTGGCGCCTTCGCTGGCGAACTCAAGCTGGCCACGACCACCAGCACGGAAAACTCCGGCCTGCTGAAATTCCTGCTGCCCAGGTTCGAGCAAAAGAGCGGCGTGGCCGTCAAGGTGATTGCGGTGGGCTCGGGCAAGGCGATGAAGATGGGCGAGATGGGCGACGTCGACGTGCTGCTGGTGCACGCTCGCAAGATGGAAGACGCATTCATGGCCGCGGGCTACGGCGTCAACCGCCGCGACGTCATGTACAACGACTTCATCGTGGTCGGCCCGGCCAGCGACCCCGACCGCCTCAAGGGCGGCAAGGACGTGCTAGCCGGCTTCAGGAAGATCGCCGCCGGCAGCACCAAGTTCATCTCGCGCGGGGACAACTCCGGGACCGACGTGATGGAGAAGGACTACTGGAAACAGGTGGGGATCGAACCCAAGGGACAGCCCTGGTATGTGAACGCGGGGCTGGGGATGGGTGAGGTGCTGACCATGGCAGCGCAGATGCCGGGCTACACGTTGTCTGATCGGGCCACCTACGGCGCTTACCGCGCCAAGACCGGGTTGGCGATCCTGCTGGAGGGCGATCCCAGGATGTTCAACCCGTATGGCGTGATCGCCGTGAATCCGGCCAAGCATCCTGGCACGAATTACACGGATGCGATGAAGCTGGTGGAGTGGATTACGTCGAAGGAAGGGCAGGACGCCATCGCGGCGTACAAGGTGGAGGGGGAGCAGTTGTTTTTTCCGAGTTATAAGGGGAAGTGAGGGGGTGTTGGACAAGGGCAGAACCGTTGGCTCTTGGTTTGTGGTTGGGTTTTGATTTTTGCGGCGTTGGCTTTTGGGCCCAAGAGCCGTACGACATCCCCTGCGGGGGCTGCCGGTCACTTTTCTTTGACCGGCAAAGAGGGTGAGGACAAATTCAGGCATTGGTCAATCGGCGTACGAGCAAACGTGCCTGAGCTAGCCAGACCCAGGCGGTTGCGCTGGCGATGCTGCGATCGTGATGCATGATCAGGCGGCGCGAGCGCTCGTTCCAGGCATGGGTGCGCTCCACCACCCAGCGCATGGGCAAGGTGGGGAACGTTTGATCCAGCGGCCACAGGGACTGCTGCGCATCGTGCCAATGCCCAGCCTTGGGCGGGCGACGCACGATGTGCACATCCAGGCCGTGAGCTTGCTCAAGGGCGGCGGCACAGCGCCTCGCATACGCCGAGTCGGCAAACAGCCGCTGCAACGTGCCGGCCTTGGCGCAAGCTTGAGCCACCACCGTTGGCGCTGCGTCGCGATCTTGCACGCTAGCGCTGGTAATGCATACCGCCAACAACAGCCCTAGCGTGTCCACCACGATATGTCGCTTGCGCCCTTTGACCTTCTTGCCCGCGTCGTATCCTTGGCCTGCCCCCTGCGGCGAGATCCGGGTCGACTGTGAATCGATGATGGCGGTTGTGGGCTGGGCCTCGCGCTGGATGCGCCTGCGCCATTGCTGGCGCAGGCGCTCGTGCAACTGCTCGAACTTGCCTTGCGCGCTCCAACGCAGGAAGGCCTTTTGCACGGCCGGCCAGGGTGGAAAGGACTCGCGCGGCAGCATGCGCCAGGAGCAGCCCGTGCGCAGCACGTAGCAGCACGCATCGACCATGCGGCGCCTCTCGTACACCGCAGGTCGTCCCCGATGTCCCTCTGGCCGTTCGAACAGGTCGGCCGCCAGCGCCCATTCGGCATCGGTCAGGCAACTGGTGTACTTGCCAGGATCGGCCGGCTCCAGGCGATGAGAATCGCTGTAGCCGTAATGCGCGGACTCACTGGGCTTTGCATAGAGTACAGCGCTGGGTTGCGCAACTCGCTTCAATCCAGCGCGGCGCAAAGCCGCCGCCAGCGTGACCGTGCTGACCCTGGGGCCACCTTGCTCGGCAAGGCTTTGGGCCAACTCCCTCATCGTCGCGTTCGGATGGCCTCTCACCAGTTCCCGCAACTGCGCGTGATGCTCCTCGTCTATGGCCAAGGGCCTTCCCATCTTCCCCATGACTGCATCTCCATGTTCAGTTTAGGAAGAATAGGTCTTTCTTTTGTCTCCACCGGCGTGTGTCAAGGTAGTTGTCGCCTCAGCCGTTACGCTGCTTTCTTGCAATCCCCCACGTTTTGCTGCGCTCGTTCCGGGTTCAGGTACACGGCATCGACTAGCTGCCAGTTACGGATGCCCGCAGCCCAACGCTGCGGGTTCCGGGCTCGCGCGGCCTGATACAGCGCCGTGCGCTGCGCCAGCAGGGCAGTGGCTTTGCCCTGATGCCGCTGGCTTGGCGTGACGTATTTCAGGCTGCTGTGGCGGTGCTCGTCGTTGTACCAACGCACGAAGCTCAGCACCCAGGCACGCGCTTGCTCCAGGCTCTCGAACGGGCGCTCCGGCCACAGCGGGCAGTACTTCGCCGTGCGGAACAACGCTTCGGCGTAGGCGTTGTCGTTGCTCACCCTGGGCCGGCTGTAGGACGGCACCACGCCCAAGTCATACATCGTTGCCAGCATGCTCGCCCCCTTCATGGCCGTGCCATTGTCCGAGTGCAGCACCAGCGGGCGGCCCGCCGTCTGCTCGCGCAAACAACCGTGCATCAGCAGACGGCTGGCATGCTCGGCCGACTCGCTCTCATGCACCTCGTTGGCGACCAGTTTGCGGCTGTAAATGTCCTTCATCATGTACCAGTAGAAGAACCGTCCCTTGACTGTGGTCGGTAGCCAAGTGATGTCCCAGCACCAAACCTGATTCGGACCTTCCGCCCGGTGCGTCGTCAACGGACGAGCGCTCGGGGCCTTGCTGCGGCCACGCCGTCTGCCTTGTCCCGCCGCCTTCAGGATCCGGTAGAACGTCGATTCCGACGCCAGGTAGATCCCTTCGTCCGCCAGCTTCGGCACGATCTGGTGCGGCGTCAGGCTGGCATAGCCAGGCTGGTTCGCCGCCGTCAGCAATGCCTGCCGTTCCGCTTCGCTGAGCTTGTTGGCAGGCGCGTCGCGACGCGCCTCAAGCCGCTTATCGGCAGGGGCATGCCGCCAGCGCTGCAAGGTTCGCTCGGTCAAGCCCAGCGCTTCGCAGGCCATTGCCTGTCGCGCCCCGGCGCTCACCGCTTCATCGATCAACTGTATGGCTTCAAAGCGATCCGGGGTGCTGATCAGTCTTCCTCGTCCCGTCCCCAGATCGCTGCGGCTTTTTTGCAGTACCAGCAGCGCTGCCGTTTCCGCCAGCGCCGCATTCTTGCGCTTGAGCTCGCGCTCCAGTTCTCGTACACGCTTCTGCGCCGCTTCGTCTTCCCGGCGCTGCGCCAGGCTTCGCTTGGCCGGTGCCACCGCATTAGCCTGCTCGCACGCCTCGCGCCATTGCCGGATCTGCTCCGGCTGGATGCCCTTCATCCGGCAGTATTCCGACAGTTCCGCCTCACTCAGTGGCGCCGTCTCCAGCACCACGCGAAACTTGTCCGCACTGGACCATTGATCACTTTGCTTCCCGTCACCCGGCACAATTCTTCCTGCAGCTCTCGCCATCTCGCGCCAAGTCCGCAAGGTCACTGTCGTGATCCCCGTGGCCTTGGCCAACTCCACTACCGATCGGTTAAGCGGAGGCATCATCTGCTCGACCGCCCACTCCCGGCGCTCGGCCGTATATCGTTTCATCTTCCAGTCGCACACCACCCTCCATTTTGCTTCATCAAAGAAGACGGAGAGTCGAGTGGCCCGAGGGAACTGCCCCCTCAGGCTCTCACAGATCCGTACGTGAATCTCTCGATTCATACGGCTCTTCTTGTCCGCCGTTCTTCGAAACAGAAATCCCAGTGCGCGAACAGCTGAGGAAGACTTTCCCGACATCGTTTGAGCCACGCCCAAGATCCTCGTTTATGTCCTCTCAACCGCTTGTACTTATTTCGCGCCCACCTGCCAAGCCGTAAGTCTATTCTGATCAAGAACTGTTTCAGCCGCTCTGGATAGAAAGCACCGTAGTAATTCACCCATCCCCGTACCATTGGGTTTATGCGCTGCGCCAGTTCGCGCAGCGTCATTGAGGTACTTCGATTGAGACTCATGCTTCGGATGGCCTGAGACATGCGCGTTAGTGCCTTTTGACTTACCGCAGGTCCGAATCCGTTGAACAAATTTCCCGCTCGGTCCTGTACCGTCCGAGCGTGAAAGCTGAATCCAAGGAAGTCGAACTTTGTATGGATATGGTCCTCTCGACGTCGTCCATCTTTGCAGTAAACCAAGCGCGTCTTTTCCGGGTGTAGCGAAAGCCCACAATCGGTAAGCCGTTCCCTCAAGGCAGACAAGAACTGTTCCGCCTGATGCTTCGTCCTGCAATGACAAACCACATCGTCGGCATACCGTTCAAACGGCACCTCCGGATGCTCGGTCTGGACCCATCGATCAAACGCATAGTGAAGAAAGAGGTTAGCCAACAATGGACTGATCACCCCGCCTTGCGGAGTGCCTCTATCCCGAGCAACCAATTCCCCGGTTTGCTTCTGCACCGGGCTCTCTAGCCAGCGTCTAATGTAGAGTCGTACCCATGGCTCCGTGACATGCTTTTCTACCGCACGCCTGAGAAGCTCGTGGTCGATGGTGTCAAAGAAGGATTTCAAGTCAATATCGACTACCCAATCGTAGCGCCAACAGTTCCTTCTCGCTTGCGCCACAGCTTGCTTCGCCGATTTGTTCGGCCGATAACCGAACGATGATGCATGGAATATCGCATCGATTCTCGGCTCCACCATTAACTTGACCGCCATCTGCGCCACTCGGTCAGTGATGGTCGGTATCCCGAGAGGACGAAACCCGCTCCCCTTCGGAATCAGCACCTCTTTGACCGGCTGGGGAAAATAACTCCCCGAACTCATTCGATTCCACAGGGCGTATAGATTCCTTGCCAAACGATTTCGGAAGATTTCAATACTTTCGCTGTCCACGCCCGGCCCGCCTTGATTGGCGGCCACACGCTTCCAGGCTTCCCAAATCAACCGCTTGGGTATCTCGAACGACTTGGCGTCGACCCTGGAATCCTCCCGCATCGCGGTTGTTCTATGGTCTCTGCCGGACAAGGTCATGCCTTCGCTCCAGAGGTCATTACAACCCTTTCACCGCTACTACGCATGACTCCGCCCCTGTGCCTCGCATTGGTACTCTGACTCTCACGGGTTCTCCGCTTGAGTTTCTCCCTTAGCATCGAGACGACAGGTTCCCAAGTTCCGTATCCATGCCTGCAGGAAGGTCGCGCCATCTCTATGCCGGATGCCGTCAGACCCACCTCCAGGTTGCCGTCTGACTTATCCCGAGGTGTTGTCGAGCCCTCGGTTTTGACATCATTGCAATTCTCGACACTTCTTCGATGGTTCACTTGCGTTCGCCTCCTCCTTGCCTACCTGACGAGATTCATCCCGCCTTTTCCCTTGACGCTCACCACAACCGCTCTTAACGGCTGCAGCTCAGGGTGGTTTGGTATCACCGCCTGATCGGCGAAACCGAGGGGCCTACCCTCATCACAGATACAGCATGTACGACGACGTACTGTCGCTTTCCTTCTTGGCACACCGACAAGTATCCTGACATGGAGGGCCACCCTCAAAGAAAACTAACGAAAGAAAGCCGCCCTGCCGGGGGCAGAGCAATAAGGCTGTTCGGCCTCGTTGGTTTCGTCGTACGGCCCCGAGTGTTGGCTGGCCTTGCCATGCCGGCTCGAAGGGCATCGCTACTGCATGACCCAATGGTCACGTGGTGGTGCCCCTGATCGCTTTGCTCGGTGCGCATTCCCACATCTGCCGTTCGCGGAGCATAGGGCCGCGATGCTGCCTGGCTTGGTGGTTTCGTGGTTTTGTCTCTGGCGGCGAGTGCCCGGCCATTTGATGCCCTGCCGTACCGGCGCTGCTGGCGCCTTGCTCTCAGCGCCCCTGGTTTCGTGGTGGGCGCCGTGGCCCGTCCGCGAGGGTTCACGCTCGAACATCACCGGGCTTGCCCTCCGAGACAAAACCACGAAACCAGCCACACCCGAAACGGCGCAGCCCCTCGCGCCGCGAACGGCAGATGGTCGAACGCGCACCGCACGCGAGGTCAGGGGCCGCACCACGTAACCCATGGGTCATGCAACAGCGATGTCCTTTGGGCCGGTAGGACACGCCAGCCAACACTCAGGGCCGTACGACGCAACCACCCCCATCGAACAGCCTTATTGCTCTGCTCCCGGCAGGGCGGCTTTCTTCTCGTTAGTCTTCTTTGCCGCGCAAAGAAGAGTGACCGGCAGCCCCCGCAGGGGGATGTCGTACGGCCCTTGGGTGCAAAAGCCAACGCCGCAAAAATCAAAGCCAACCACAAAACAAGAGCCAACGGTTCTGCCCTTGTCCAACCTTCCCCTACCCCTCCCCTACTCTCGCCAACTGAGGCAAAACCGGCAACTCCCCAGCCACCTCCGCAATCATCCTGCGCAACCACATCACATCCGGCGCAGCATGACACCGCTCATGCCAAAGCTGATAAAACCGCATCCGCGGAAACGCCACTGGTGAAGGCACCATCTTCAACGGCAGGTACTGCGCATAATGCGCAGCAAATTGCCGCCCGGTGGTGAACACCATATCCGTCTTCATCAACACATAAGGCACCAGCCCGAAATACGGCAGCGTGACCTGGATATTCCGCTTGTACCCCTGCTCGGCCAGCGCCTGGTCGATCATGCTGCGCTGCATCGAGGCATACGGCGCCGGCGCCAGGTGCGGCATCTCCAGGTAATGCTTGAGGGTCAGCCCCTTGCGCGCCAGCGGATGCTGCGCCCCCAGCATGCACACCACCTCATCGTCGAACAACGGCGAAATATGCAGATGTTCTGGCGGCGACAGCCAGTTGCCTACCACGATGTCGAGCTGTCCCTGCTCCAGGCTGTCGAGGAAGTCGCTCGATGACGTCATCGGGTGCACGAACAGCTTGGCGCCGGGCGCCAGCCGGCGCACCCGTTCGACGATATTGGGCAGGAAGAAAGCGTCCAGGTAGTCCGGCGCGCCCAGGTGGAAGGTACGGGTAGTGGTGGCCGGGTCGAAATGCTGGGGTGGCCGGGCGATGCGGTCCATGGCGGCAAGGCTCTGTTCGGCCAGCTGCAGCAGCTCGCGGCCGCGCTCGGTGGGCACCATGCCGCTCTTGCCGCGCACCAGGATGGCATCCCCCGTGATTTCCCTTAGCCGCTTGAGCGTATTGCTGATGGCGGGCTGCGATTGGCCGAGCCGGACCGCGGTGCGGGTCACGCTCTGCTCGGTGAGCAGGGTGTGCAGCACCCGCAGCAAATAGGTGTCGAGATGGTCGCGTCCGTGCATGGCGAGGGGGCGCCTGGCGCGCTTCGCGGCCGGTGGCGTGGGGAATGGGAACGGCGCATAGTGTATGTCAGGCACCCCGTCATTGGTCAAATCCGGTGGCCGCCGCGCCAGTCGCGCCGCCGGAATGCTCTCCCCTTGATGGGGCATATCACCTGGGCCGAATATTGCATCGTCGGCGTCAGTGCTATGTTTGGCCCCATCCACAAAGAGAGAAGACACCATGGAGACGCAAACCATCCGCTTTTACCACCGGGGCAAGGTGACGGAGGTCGCTAACGCGCCCGTTACCCGCACCGTGCTGCAGTACCTGCGCGAGGACGCGCGCTGCACGGGCACAAAGGAGGGCTGCGCCGAAGGCGATTGCGGGGCGTGCACCGTGGTGCTTGGCGAGTTGGGCGAAAACGGCCAGGTCGAGTTCAAGGCGGTCAATTCCTGCATCCAGTTCCTGCCCACCCTGGACGGCCGCGCGCTGATCACCGTGGAAGACCTGCGCCAGGCCGACGGTGCGCTGCACCCGGTGCAGCAGGCGATGGTGGAGTGCCATGGCTCCCAGTGCGGTTTCTGCACCCCCGGCTTCGTCATGTCGCTGTGGGCGCTCTACCAGCAAAAATCCGAGGACGCCGGCACCGGCCGCGCCCCGGCGCGCGAGGCCATCTGCGACGCCCTGACCGGCAACCTGTGCCGCTGCACCGGCTACCGCCCCATCATCGAGGCCGGCCAGCGCATGATGGCGCTGCCGGCGCCGCAGGCCAGCAAGCTGGACCCGCGCCAGATCGCCGACACGCTGCGCTCGCTGCAGCGCGACAACACCTTCCACTACAGCGCCGACGGGCAGCATTTCTACGCGCCCCGCACGGCGTCGGCCTTTGCCGCCATCAAGGCCGCCGAGCCCGGCGTGCGCATCCTGGCCGGCAGCACCGACGTGGGGCTGTGGGTGACCAAGCAGTTCCGCGAGCTGGGCAACCTGCTGTACGTCGGCCAGGTGGCTGACCTGAATAGCATCGGGCAAGTGGACGGCGCGCTGGAAATCGGCGCGGCGGTCTCGCTCGAGCGCGCCTACGCCGCGCTCAACGACATCCATCCCGAGCTGGAAGAAATGTGGAAGCGTTTCGCTTCCCTGCCGATCCGCAACGCCGGCACGCTGGGCGGCAATATCGCCAACGGCTCGCCCATCGGCGACTCCATGCCCGTGCTGATCGCGCTTGGCACCGAAGTGGTGCTGCAGCGCGGCGACGTGCGCCGCACCCTGCCGCTGGAAGACCTCTACCTGGCCTATCAGAAGACCGCCATGGCCGAAGGCGAGTTCGTCGCGGCGCTGCGCGTGCCGCTGGCGGGCCCCCAGCACTTGCGCACCTACAAGTTGTCGAAACGTTTTGACGAGGACATTTCCGCGGTGTGCGCCGCCTTTGCGCTGACCATCGAGGACGGCGCGATCCGGCATGCACGCGTGGCCTTCGGCGGCATGGCCGCCACGCCCAAGCGCGGCGCGCATGCCGAAGCCGCGCTGGTTGGCCAGCCCTGGACGGAAGCCACCGCCCGCGCCGCCATGAGCGCGCTGTCGCAGGACTTCACCCCGCTGTCCGACATGCGCGCCACCGCTGCCTACCGCAGCCGCGGCGCCGCCAACCTGCTGTACCGCTTCTGGCTGGAGACGCGCTCCGACGCGCTGCCCGCCGCCGCCGTCAATGTCCGCGCCATCGGCGCGGGCGCGACCACCGCCACCGCCACCACGTAAGGAGAGATCGGCATGAACAAGCAAACCGAACCCTTCCTGCTCGACGCTGCGATCGAAGCCAGGACCGCCGTGTCGACGCCGCAAGTGGGCGTATCGCGCCCGCACGAATCGGCCCACCTGCATGTGGCCGGCACGGCCACCTACACCGACGACATCCCCGAGCTGGCCGGCACGCTACACGCCGCGCTCGGCATGAGCACCCGCGCCCACGCCCGCATCAAGTCGATCTCGCTCGACAAGGTGCGCGCCGCGCCGGGCGTGGTGGCAGTGCTGACCGCCGAGGACATCCCCGCCGCCAACGAATGCGGCCCGATCATCCACGACGACCCCATCCTGGCCAACGGCCTGGTGCAATTCATCGGCCAGCCGATGTTCGTGGTGGTGGCGACCTCGCACGACGCCGCGCGCCGTGCGGCACGCCTGGGCGCTGTCGAATACGAAGACCTGGGGCCGGTGCTGTCGCCAGAGGCGGCCCACCAGGCCGGCAGCTATGTGCTGCCGCCGATGCACCTGACGCGCGGCGAGCCGGCCAGCCATATCGCCGCGGCGCTTCATCGGGACAAGGGCAATATCCGCCTGGGCGGCCAGGAGCAGTTCTACCTGGAAGGCCAGATCGCCTACGCCGCGCCCAAGGAGAATGATGGCATGCACGTGTGGTGCTCGACCCAGCACCCCACCGAGATGCAGCATGCGGTGGCGCATATGCTGGGCTGGCACGCGCACCAGGTGCTGGTGGAGTGCCGCCGCATGGGCGGCGGCTTCGGCGGCAAGGAATCGCAGTCGGCGATGTTCGCCTGCTGCGCCGCGCTGGCCGCGTGGAAGCTGCTGTGCCCGGTCAAGCTGCGCCCGGACCGCGACGATGACATGATGATCACCGGCAAGCGCCACGACTTCGTCTTCGACTACGAAGTCGGCCACGATGCCCAAGGCCGTCTCGACGGCGTGTCGGTGGAAATGGTCTCGCGCGCCGGCTTTTCGGCGGACCTGTCCGGCCCGGTGATGACCCGCGCCATCTGCCACTTCGACAACGCCTACTGGCTGCCGAATGTGCAGATCGACGGCTACTGCGGCAAGACCAACACGCAGAGCAATACCGCCTTCCGCGGCTTCGGCGGCCCGCAGGGCGCCTTTGCCATGGAGTACATCCTCGACAACGTGGCACGCACCGTGGGCCGCGATGCGCTCGACGTGCGCCGCGCCAACCTGTACGGCAAGACCGAGCGCAATGTCACGCCTTACGGCCAGACCGTGGAAGACAATGTCATCCACGAACTGCTCGACGAGCTCGAAGCGACCAGCGCCTACCGCGAGCGCCGCGAGGCCACGCGCGCCTTCAATGCGAGCAGCCCGGTGCTGAAGAAGGGCATCGCCCTCACCCCGGTGAAGTTCGGCATCTCCTTCAACGTGGCGCACTTCAACCAGGCCGGCGCGCTGGTGCACGTGTACAACGACGGCTCGGTGCTGGTGAACCACGGCGGCACCGAGATGGGCCAGGGCCTGAACACCAAGGTGGCGATGGTGGTGGCGCATGAACTCGGCATCCGGCTGGAACGCGTGCGCGTAACCGCCACGGACACCAGCAAGGTGGCCAACACTTCGGCCACCGCCGCCTCAACCGGCACTGACCTCAACGGCAAGGCAGCGCAGGACGCCGCCCGCCAGATCCGCGAGCGCCTGGCAGCATTTGCCGCGCGCCAGGCTGGCGTGGATGCGCACAGCGTGCAGTTCGGCGACGACCTGGTGGTAGCGGGCGAACTCCGCCTGGACTTCAGCGACCTGGCGCGGCAAGCCTATGTGGCGCGCGTGCAGCTGTGGTCCGATGGCTTCTACACCACGCCCAAGCTGTACTGGGACCAGTCCAAGCTGCAGGGCCGGCCGTTCTACTACTTCGCGTATGGCGCGGCCTGCTCCGAAGTGCTGGTGGACACGCTCACCGGGGAATGGCGCCTGCTGCGCGCCGACGTCCTGCACGACGCCGGGCGCTCGCTCAACCCGGCCATCGATATCGGCCAGGTCGAAGGCGGCTTTATCCAGGGCATGGGCTGGCTGACCACCGAGGAGTTGTGGTGGAACAAGGACGGCAAGCTGATGACGCATGCGCCCTCCACCTACAAGATCCCGACCGTCAACGACTGCCCGGAAGATTTTTACGTGCGGCTGTTCCAGAACGACAATGCGGAGGACAGCATCCATCGGTCCAAGGCCGTGGGCGAGCCGCCGCTGCTGCTGCCGTTCTCGGTGTTCTTCGCGATCCGCGATGCGGTGGCCAGCGTGGGGGATTACAAGGTGAATCCGCCGCTGGTGGCGCCTGCGACGAGCGAGGCGATTCTGGATGCGGTGGATGCGGTGCGGGTGGCTGTGCCGGTGGTGCAGTGAGGCGAGGTGGCTGACGGATGCGCCCGCCCTCTCCCCTCCCCTCATCCGCTGCGCGGGAGAGGGGCGAGTCCAGAAGGTCCGCTTGCCTCGACGCTTGCCCGACCGACGTTTCGCTCCCCTCTCCCGCCTTGCGGGAGAGGGGCCGGGGGAGAGGGCGGGCGCCGGCAGGAACCACCGGCACCCACAGGCCACCGTCGCTGAAGATCGCAACGAAGTAACGAAGTAACGAAGTAACAAGCTTCACCCAAAGCATCAACCTTAAAAGGCATCACCATGCAGGACGCACCCCTCAAACCCTTCCGCTTCGCCGACGCCACCCGCTGGGTGCGCGCGGGCGTGCCGGTGGCGATGGTCACCATCGCCGAGGTGAAAGGCTCCGCCCCGCGCGAGGCAGGCGTGCGCATGCTGGTGACCGCCGACGAACTGGTTGGCACCATCGGCGGCGGCCATCTCGAATGGCGCGGCATGGAAATCGCCCGCACCATGCTGGCCGAGCGCGATGCAATGCGGCAGATCGTGCGCATCCCGCTGGGCCCGGCGCTGGGGCAATGCTGCGGCGGCGTGGTACTGCTCGCCTTCGAGGTTTTGGGCGAGGCCGACCTGCCGTGGCTGGACGCGGTGCAGGCCGCGTTCGGCACCGGCCGCTCGCTGATGCGCACGGTGCCGCGCACCGGCGCGGTGCAGCACGCCGCGGCGCCGGCGCTGCTGCCCTCGGTGACCTTGCATGCGGACGGCGGCTGGACCGACACCCTGGTGCCGGACGAGCTGCACGTGGTGCTGTTCGGCGCAGGGCACGTGGGCCATGCGCTGGTCAAGGTGCTGGCCAACCTGCCATGCCAGGTGCACTGGGTGGATGAGCGCGACACCTTGTTCCCGTCCGACCTGCCCGATAACGTCACCCCGGAAGCCAGCGACATCCCCGAAGCCGTGGTCGACCATGCGCCGGCCGGCAGCTACTTCCTGGTGATGACGCACAGCCACGCACTGGACCAGACGCTGTGCGAGCGGATCTTGCGGCGCGATGACTTCGCCTACTTCGGTTTGATCGGTTCCAAGACCAAGCGCGCGCGCTTCGAGCATCGCATGGCGGAGCACGGGATTGACCCTTCCCGCTTTGCGGAAATGACGTGCCCGATGGGCGTCTCCGGCATCACGGACAAGGCTCCGGCTATGATTGCGGTTGCCATCGTCGCTCAGTTGTTGCAGGTTCGCGACCAGCGCCTCGCCCATCTGGGCGCGCTGACCGCGGGCCGCAGCGGCAAAGCGACGAGCACGACGCAAACCAAGACCGCAAAAGGAACCCCATGACGCTCGACGCCGCGCTCGCAGACCGTATTCGCCAGACGCCCAAGGCGGAACTGCATGTCCATATCGAAGGCACGCTCGAGCCTGAGCTGATCTTCCGGCTGGCCCAGCACAACAAGGTCAAGCTGCCGTACGCCAGCGTGGAAGCCCTGCGCGAGGCCTACGCTTTCACCGACCTGCAGTCGTTCCTCGATATCTATTACGCAGGCGCCAGCGTGCTGCTGACCGAGGACGATTTCTTCGACATGACGATGGCCTACGTGCAGCGCGCCGTCGCCGACAACGTGCGCCACGCCGAGATCTTCTTCGACCCGCAGACGCACACCGAACGCGGCGTGCCGATCAACGTGGTGATCGACGGCATTTCCGACGCGCTGGCCCAGGCCCGCACGCAGTACGATTTTTCCAGCAGCCTGATCCTCTGCTTCCTGCGCCACCTCTCCGAGGAAGACGCCTTCGCCACGCTGGAAGCCGCGCTGCCCTACCGCGACCGCTTTGTCGGCGTCGGGCTGGACTCCTCCGAGCAGGGCAACCCGCCGGAGAAGTTCGCCCGCGTGTTTGCCCGCGCCCGCGAGCTCGGCCTGCACCTGGTGGCGCATGCCGGCGAGGAAGGCCCGGCGCAATACGTGACCGACGCGCTCGACATCCTCAAGGTGGAGCGCATCGACCACGGCGTGCGCGCGATCGACGACCCGGCACTGGTCGAGCGGCTGGCCCGCGAGCGGGTGGCGCTGACGGTCTGCCCGCTGTCCAACCAGAAGCTCAAGGTCTACCCGGACCTGCGCGACCACTCCCTGCACCGCCTGCTGGAAGCCGGCGTGCTGGTCACGCTGCACTCCGACGACCCCGCCTATTTCGGCGGCTATATGAACGCGAACTGGGAAGCCACCTTCGAAGCCCTGCCGCTGACCGCGGCCGATGGCCACAAGCTGGCCCGCAACAGTTTCGAGGCGTCGTTCCTGCCTGCCTCGCAAAAGACGGCTTTCCTCGCCGAAGTCGACCACTTCTGGCAATCCCCGCTGCCCGCCGCGGCCTCCACGGCCTGAGCGCGGCTCACACCAAGATGCCGGCGCGCCATGTGCGCGCCGGCGCCCACGAGACATCGCTATGACGACCACGCCCCCCACCCAGTCCATCACCCGCGCCATCCGTGGCCGCGTGCTGCACTTTCTGCGCGACCCCCAGTTTCATGACGACGCGTATCAGTATTGGGAAGACGGGGTGCTGATCGTCACCGCCGGGCATGTCGCCGCGGTTGGCAACCATGCCGACCTGGCCGACCAGATCCCGGCCGGCGCCGAAGTGATCGACCGCCGTGGCAAGCTGATCGTGCCAGGCTTTATCGACACGCACGTGCACTACCCGCAGACCGACATCATCGCCTCGCCCTCGCCCGGCCTGCTGCACTGGCTGGAGACCTATACGTTCCCCGAGGAGCGCCGCTTTGCCGAGCCGGAGTACGCCGCAGCCGTCGCCGGCTTCTTCGCCGACGAACTGCTGCGCAACGGCACCACCAGCGCGGTGGCCTGGAGCACGGTGCACGCGGCCTCGGCGGATGCGCTGTTCGCTGAAGCCGATCGCCGCAACCTGCGTCTCGTCACCGGCAAGGTCATGATGGACCGCAACTGCCCCGAGTTCCTGCGCGATACCGCCGAGTCCGGCGCGCGCGACTCGGCCGACCTGATCTCGCGCTGGCACGGCAAGAATCGCTTGTCGTACGCCATCACGCCGCGCTTCGCGCCCACCTCCAGCGAAGCGCAGCTGGAAGCCTGCGGCGAACTGGCCAAGGCGTATCCCGATGCCTTCATCCAGACCCACGTGGCGGAAAACCGCGACGAAGTGAAGTGGGTGGCCGAGCTATTCCCGCAAGCGCGCAGCTATCTCGACATCTACGATCACTACGGCCTGCTGCGCCCGGGCGCGCTCTACGGCCACGCCATCTACCTGGACCAGGACGATCGCAAGCGGCTGGCCGACAGCGGCGCCGCGGTGGCGCACTGCCCCACCTCCAACCTGTTCCTGGGCAGCGGCTTCTATGACTTCCACCAGTCGGACGCGCACCGCCTCAACGTGACGCTGGCCACCGACGTGGGCGGCGGCACCTCGTTCTCGATGCTGCGCACCATGAACGCCGCCCACAAGGTGGCCCGCATGGGCGGCTACCACCTCACCGCGCTGCGCATGTTCTACCTGGCCACCCGCGCTGCCGCCGACGCACTGGGCTGGAGCGAGCGCGTGGGTAGCTTCACGCCGGGCTGCGAGGCCGACTTCATCGTGCTCGACCCGCAGGCCACGCCGCTGATCGCGCGCCGCAGCGAGCGCTCGGAAACGCTGGAAGAGCGATTGTTCGCCTTCGCCATGCTGGGTGACGACCGCGTCATCGGCGAGGTCTATGTGATGGGCGAGCCGGCAAGCGCGCCGGCCTCCGCCACGCACTAAACATCACTTTTAACTGCGTCGTACCGGGTCCGGCCGCATCGGCTTGACCCGGATCAACACCCCTGTCACGCAATCCTTCTAAGCTGTCACACCATCGGCCTGTCCTGTGGCCGCGCATCGCCAGTCTCGGGCCTACCCAGGCACCCGACCCCGCGTTCGACAACTGAAGGTTTTTGCATGATTGCCTCGCAGCAAGCTTCCTTACCGGAGCCGATTTCCCCTGACGCCCCCTGCCTTCGCGCAAGATCATCCGCGGCTGGCTGATCCCGCTTGGCGCGCGCAGCACACCGCGCGCGCTGGCGCTGTTCGCGCTGGACACCGCGCTGTTCCTGGCCGCGCTGGCCGGGGTGGTGCTGTTCTCCCACTGGCTCGCCAAGCTGGCCGCCAGCGTGGCGACGGGGCTGGTCATCGCCCGCTTGTTCATCATCGGCCACGATGCCTGCCACCAGAGCCTGACGCCCCGGCGCGGCCTGAACAAATGGCTAGGCCGGCTGACCTTCCTGCCGTCGCTCACGCCCTACAGCTTGTGGGAAGTGGGCCATAACGTGGTCCACCACGGCTACTCCAACCTCAAGGGCTTCGACTTTGTCTGGGCGCCTTACTCGCTGGATGAATTCCAGGCGCTGCCGCGCTGGCGCCGTGCGCTGGAGCGCGTCTACCGCACCGGCTTTGGCGCGGGCCTGTACTACCTGGTCGAGATCTGGTGGTTCAAGATGTTCTTCCCCAGCCGCCGCCAGATGCCCACGCGCCGCGCCGTCTTCATGTGGGACTGCGCACTGGTGGCCCTGTTCGGCGCCGCGTGGATCGGCGCGCTGGCGTGGCTGGCAATTGCCACCGGCCAGTCGGTCGCGCTGCTGGTCGGGCTGGGCTTCGTGCTGCCGTTCCTGGTCTGGAATTTCACCGTGGGCTTCGTGCTCTACGTGCACCACACCCACACCAGCGTGGCCTGGTACGACACCAAGGCCATGTGGGCGCGCGCCCAGCCCTTCGTCTCCACCACCGTGCACCTGCGCTTTCGCTATGGCATCGGCGCGGCGCTGCATCACATCATGGAGCACACCGCGCACCACGTGGACATGAGCGTGCCGCTGTACCGCCTCAAGCGCGCGCAGGCGCTGCTCGAGCACGCGCTGCCGGGCCGCATCATCATCCAGAACTTCACCTGGCGCTGGTATTTCCATACGGCGCGCCGCTGCAAGCTGTACGACTTCAAGGCGCTCTGCTGGACGGACTTCCGCGGCCGGCAGACCAGCGCCAACGCGCCGGTGCCGGCCTGAGCCGGCCTGAAGCACCGCCCCGGCGGCCACCGATGGCCGCCCGCCGCAACCGCAGCCCCCTGGCTGCGGTTTTTCATTTGGGGCGCGTAATACTCAATTACAAAGTCTTTCCCTGTGCTTGTCCCGCGGCGCGGCGCTTGCCTCGTTAAGGAAGATATCGGTCCCAAGGTCATTGCGCATGCCGCCCCGGGGCCGCCCCTTAGACGACGCCTGACCGCAAATCAGATTCCACAGGACATAGAGAAATGGCAACCAGCAAACCTCATGCGCTCACGCGCCGCCGTCTGCTCCGCAGCGCCCTGCCGGCGCTCGCCTCGCTGGCCGTGCTCGGCAGCCTCGCCGGCTGCGTGACCGAACGCGTGGTAGTACGGCAGCCGCCGCCATCGCCGCCTCACCAGGTGGTGCGCAATATGCCGCCGCCGGTGCACGAGGACCGCGGTCCCGCGCCGGCCTACGGCTGGAACTGGGTGCCGGGCCACTGGAAGTGGGAAGGCAACGACTGGTTCTGGGTGCACGGCCGCTGGGTACAGCAGCCGGTGCCGGCCATGCCGCCGATGGTCGTGGAGGAGATCACGGTCATGCCCGCGCAGCACGCCTACTGGGTGCCCGGACACTGGGTCTGGCGCTTCGAAGGCGGCGGCTGGGTCTGGATGAAGGGCGCCTGGCGCGGCTAAGCCCGCTCGGGCGGGCTGGCCAGCGCCGTTCTTATTTGGATGCAGCGCCTGCCGCCCCCGTCTTCCCGCCTAGCTCCGCGATGCGCGCACGCATGGCGTCGGCCGAGCCGATCTGGTGGAACAGCGGGCCGCCCGGGGCAAAGCTGTCGGCCGTGGCCAGCCGGCCAACCACCACCGGCTCGAAGCCGGCATCGCGCACCAGCTGCTCGCCAATGCGCAGCGCCTTTGGATCGTCGGCGGCGATCGGCACCGCGATCAGGCCCTCGGCCCGGTGGTTCATGTTCGCGAAGTTGGTTGCGCCCATGAAATTGAAGGCACGCACGATGCGCGCGCCACGCAGGTACTTTGCGGTGGTGATGCCGATGCCTTTGCGCATCGCCTCTTCGGCTACAGCGCCATCGCGCGCGCGCACGGCATTGGTCGCATCCACCACCACCTTGCCGGCAAAGGCCTTGCCGTACTCCGCCGAGAGCTCGGGCAAGGCCTTGTAAGGGACGGCGAGAAGAATCACATTGGAAAAGGCCAGCGCCTCGGCCACCGTGCCCGCGCGGGCAAGCGGGCCGAGCTTCTCGACCAGCGGCTTGAGCTCATCCGGGTGGCGCGAGGAGAACAGCACGGGGTGCCCAGCCTTCACCCACAGGCCACCCACCGTGCCGCCGATGCGGCCCGAGCCGATCACGCCAATGGGCATGGGCGCGCCATCCCGGCTAGCCTGCGCGCGCAAGCGCGAGGGCGAGATCCCCAGCCACATCGCCAGCAAGGCGAGGCTAACGCTGCCGGTGAGCAAGCGGCGGCGCCGGTCGATGGATGCGATGGGTTCGACGGGCTCAGCAAACGGCATGGCGGACTCCTCGATCCGGTGAAGAGCAGGGTGCTGCAAGACAGCATGCGGGTGCGGTGCGCTTGGCACGCCTTCAAACTCTAGGCGAAAAATGCAGCGCGCGCCGCCGGCTCGCTGCCGCCGCGTGATCGATTTGGCGCTTGCCACACTGTGCACTACAGTAAGTAGCACTTGCATCACCCGGCATCACTCGGCACCCCTGCGCTGCGCCCTTGTCCCGACGGAGAAGGTAATGGCCCTCGCCCTCCCCTGTCCGCGCCGCTCAAGGCTCGCGCCCGCCGCGCAGCGTACGGCGGCCGGCTGTGCGCTGGTGGCGCTGATGGCACTGGTAGCGCTGGCAGTGAGCGTACCGGCGGGCGTGGCCGCCCAGACGCCGGAGACAGCGCCGCCGGCCGACGAGGTCCACAACCTGCGCGAAGTCACCGTGGTCGCACCCGCGCCGCTGCCTTCATTCTCGATCCCGCGCGAGGCGTTTCCCGGCAATGTGCAAACCGCGACGGACGCCGACATGGAGCACGCCAAGTCCGGCAACCTGTCCTCGTTCCTCGGCGAAACCATGGACAGCGTGGTGATCAACGACGTGCAGGGCAACCCATTCCAGAAGGACATCCTCTATCGCGGCTACCGCCTGTCCTCCACCCTGGGCGCGGCGCAGGGCATCACGCTCTACCTGGACGGCGTACGCCAGAATGCCGCGCTGGGCGATGTGGTCGACTGGACGGCAATCCCCGAGGCTGCGATCAGCACCATCACGCTGGTGCCCGGCAGCAATCCGCTCTACGGCCTCAACGCGCTTGGCGGCGCGCTGGCGCTGACCACCAAGTCCGGCGAGACGCATCCCGGCGTGGAGGCTGACCTGAGCCTCGGCAGCCACGGCCGCGCGCGGCTCGATGTAAGCGCGGGCAACGTGCTCGGCGATGGCTGGCACGCCTTCGTGGCGGGCACGGGCTTTCGCGAGGACGGCTGGCGCCAGGGCTCCGGCAGCAGCCTGGGCAACCTGTTCGCCAAGCTCGGCCGCTCCACCACCGATACGCAATGGAGCGTGAGCGTGCTGGGCAGCGGCAGCAGCCTGTCCGGCAACGGCCTGCTGCCGGACAGTATTTACGGCAGCCAGCGCAACGCCATCTACACCGCGCCGGACATTACCCGCACGCGCTCGCTGCAGGTCACGCTGAACGGCACGCACCAGTTCAACGCCGAGGACCAGCTCGCGCTGACGGCTTACGCTCGCCTGGGGCACGCAAAGGCCAGCACCGGCGATGTCAGCAACGACTACCTCGACACCTTGCTCGGCTGCCGGGGCAATGCTGGCAACGCCGGTTGCGAGCCAGGCGCCGCGCCGGCCAGCGCGGTGCTCAATACCGCGACCGTCAACACGCATGACTACGGGCTGTCCGGGCAGTGGTCGCATACGGGCGACGTCCACAACGCGGTACTGGGCGCGGCCTTTGCGCTGAGCCGCGCGACGTATCGCCAGGACACGCAGCCCGCCAGCTTCAACGACGATCGCGTGGCGGTGGCGGACCCCGGCGCCACGCCCACCACCAATGCCTCGCTCGATGGCCGCACCAGCACCGTCAGCCTGTATGCCTCCGATACCATCAAGCTGCTGCCGCACAGCTACCTCACCGCGAGCGCGCGCTGGAACACCTCGAGCACGCACACCGTGCTGAGCTTGCCGAACGCGTCCGACGAACGCTTCACGTTCTCGAAGCTCAATCCTTCGCTCGGCATCTCGCACCCGTTGCTAAGCGGCCTCACGGTCTTTGCCTCGGCCTCGCAAGGCACGCGCATGCCGACCGCGATCGAGCTGGGCTGCGCGGATCCGGCCAACGCCTGCCAGCTGCCCACCGGCCTGCAGGCGGACCCGTACCTGCGCCAGGTGGTGTCGCGCACGGTGGAGTTCGGCGGGCGCTGGAAGGCTAACGATGCCACCGACCTCACGCTGGCGATGTACCGCAGCGACAACCGCGACGACATCCTGTTCCAGCGCTCGCCGGTCAGCCCGCTCGGCTACTTCACCAACTTCCCCAAGACCCGCAGCCAGGGGCTAGAGCTCGGACTGCGCCAGCGGCTGGGCCGGGTGATGCTGCGCGCGAGCTACAGCTACCTGCAATCCACCTACCAGGCGGACGGCCAGATCCAGACGCCGTTCGCGGCGCCCGTCAACGTGCGCCCCGGCACGCGCATGGCGGGCGTGCCGCTGCATAGCTTCAAGCTGAGCGGAGACTGGCGCGCAACCGAGTCGGTCACGCTCGGCGGCTCCATGGTGGTATCGTCGTCGCGCCCGGTGGCCGGCGTTGAGGACGGCGCGCTGAGCGCACAGGATCCGCGCCTGGCGCGCACCGCCGGCTTCGTGCTGTTCAACCTGCGGGCGAGCTGGCAGGTCGATGCGCGCTGGCAGCTCTATGCGCGCGTCGACAATGTGCTGGACCGCCGTTATGAAACCTATGGGCAGGCAGGCCTCAACGTGTTTCCCGGCGGCACGCTGCTGCGGCCCGGCGCGGCGGTGCCGGTCGAGCGCTTCGTCGCGCCCGGCGCGCCGCGGCTCTTCCTGGTGGGCGTGCGCTATGAATGGGGTGGGCGCTAGCGCGCAGGAATACCTTGGCAAGCGCGGCGCCCTCGCCAAGAATGAATCGATCCGACGAATGCGGTGGCAAACAAGAAAGTGGAGGCACACATGGCGGCAATGGGGAGTTCGCGCAAGCGTGGCGTCGCGATGCTGGCCTTGTGCGTGGGGCTGGGGGGCACGGTGAGCTTGCGCGCCGCCACCGCCTACGTGACAAGCGAGAGCGGCGGCGTTGCGGTGATCGACCTCGACCGGCTTGAGGTCACACGCATGCTCGATCCCGGTGGCAAGGGCCCGCGTGGCCTCGCGCTCACCGCGGATGGCAAATACCTGCTGACCGCCAACAAGGCCACCGGCGATCTCTCCGTGATCGACACGCGCGACGGGCAAGTGATCAAGCGCCTGCCCATCGGGCAGAATCCCGAGTTCGTGCGGGTCTCCGGCGGCCAGGCCTTTGTCACCTATGAACCCGGCGAGCGCGCAGGGACGGCGGGCGCGCCGAAGCCCTCCAAGGCTGGCGACGACGCGCCGGCCCCGGCGGAGATCGCAGTGATCGACCTCGCGCAGTGGCGCATCGCCCGCGCCATTCCCAGCGGGCTGGAAACCGAAGGCATCGAATTCTCGCCCGACGGCCGCCAGCTGCTGGTCACCAATGAAGGCGACGATACGATCTCGGTCTACGCGCGCGCGAGCGGGCAGCGGATCAGGCTGCTGAACGCGCCGCAGGGCTCGCGGCCACGCGGCATCAAGGTGAGCCCGGACGGACGGCGCTACATCGTCACGCTGGAATCGAGCAATAGCTTCCTGGTGCTCGATGCCGCGGACTACCGCGTGCTGCAAACCGTGCCGACCCGCACCGGGCCGTATGGCGTCGCATTCGACCGGGCTGGCAAGCGTCTGTTCATCGCCGCATCGCGTGCGGACACGCTGCAGGTGTTCGATGCAAACAACTATGAAAACATCGCCAACATCGACATCGGCAAGCGCTGCTGGCACTTCAGCTTTACGCCCGACGATGCGCGGTTGCTGATTGCGTGCGGCCGCTCCAATGCAGTGTTGGTGGTCGATGCGCAGACCTACCAGCCGGTGCGCCGGCTGGATGGCATCGCGCTGAACTGGGGCATCGTCACGTACCCGAAGAGCGCGGGCACGCTCGATGCGCCATGAGCGACGATCAGTGCTGCGCGCTCAGCAAGCCGGCGACCGTCTTCGCGCCAGCCTGATCGGCAATCTCCCGCGCGGTCAGCCCGCGGTTGTCGCGCAGCTCGGGCCGGGCGCCTCTGGACAGCAGCAGGCGCACCGTCTCGACCTTGTCGTAGCCGGCCGCCCACATCAGCGCGGTGAGCCCATTCGCGTACAGGGTGTTGACGTCCACGCCGGCGTCCAGCAGTTGCCGCACCACGCCGGCATGGCCCTCGCCGGCCGCGTAGATCATGGCGGTCTTGTCGACGCGATCCGTGGCGGCCAGCTCCGCATGGCGCGCCAGCAGCATCGCCACGATCTCCTCAAAGCCGCCGAAGGCCGCGGCCATCAGCGGCGTCACGCCCTGGACGTTGGCCTGGCTGACGTCGGCGCCATGCTCGACCAGCGTGCGCGCCATGTCGGTCAGCCCGCGCTTGGCCGCGGTGAGCAACGGCGTATCGCCGATGCGGTTGCGTGCATTCACCGCCGCGCCTTGCTGCAGCGATGCGCGCACCGCCGCCGTGTCGCCGGCCCGGGCGGCGGCAAGCAGGCGGGCATTGAGGCTGATGTCGTCGTCGGCCTTGGCCGGCAGGCACAGCACGCCCATGCCACATAGCAACGCAGCGGCAAGCCCCGCGCGCCATCCAGTGCGTCCGTTCATGTCCGTCTCCCGCCGCTGCCGTTGACTACGTTGCCAGTCTCATCGCGACACCTTCGCCGGCTAAGTGTGGTGGGTAAGACGCGCAATTTCAAGGAACGTCCGCACGCATGTTGCAGCGCGGCGAGCATGGTTTAAGCACCCACTGCAATGCGGGTTGTTTTGCCTGCACTCTTGCCTATACTGCTTGTGACCCGGGCCGCCACAGTGTGCGACAAGCACACGCTTTCGCCCTGGGAAAGCCGGGGCACGGAAATTCAAAAGGAGCTTCCCATGCTCTCTTCCCGCAGCCATACCCGGTTGACCCTCCCTTGCTGTTGCTTGCGCTGGCCGCCGCGGCCGCCGCGCTCATGCCCGCAGCCTTCGGCGCGGACGAGAGCCAGGGCGGCGCGACCACCCCGGGCGCGGCCATGACCCGGCCCCTGCCGCCGGTGACACAGGCACAGCTCGACGCGGCCGGCAACAACGCGAACGACTGGGTGCATTCCAATGGCTCCTACGTGCAGACGCGCTACTACCCGGGCAGCCAGATCAACACCAAGAATGTGGCAAAGCTGAAACCAGCGTTCCTGTTCCAGACCGCCGTGCTCGAGTCCATGGAGACCGCACCGATCGTCATCAACGGCGTGATGTTCCTGACCACGTCCTATAACCACGTCTATGCGATCGATGCCGTGACCGGCAAGGAGTTCTGGCACTACAAGCACAAGATGGGGCCGATCACGACCTTCTGCTGCGGCCCCAACAACCGCGGGGTAGCCGTCGCCGGCGACCGCCTCTTCATGGGCACGCTCGACGCCAAGCTGGTCGCGCTGGACGCCAAGACCGGCAAGCTGCTCTGGGAAACCCAGATCGCGAACCCGGAACTGGGCTACTCGGAAACCATGGCGCCGGTGGTCGTGGACGACAAGATCCTGATCGGCACCAACGGCGGCGAGTACGGCATCCGTGGCTTCCTCAAGGCGTATAGCGCCACCGACGGCAAGCTGCTGTGGACCTTCTACACCATCCCCGAAAAAGGCCATGAAGGCGTGTGGGCCACCAAGGACGCGACCGGGCGCGACATGAAGCGCGACATCGCGGCCGAGAAGAAGCAGCTCGCGGACAAGGGCGGGGACTTCTACAAGGCGCTCGGTGGCGGCGTGTGGATGCCGCCGGCGATCGACCGCAAGAACAAGATGGCGATCTTCGTGGTGGGCAATCCTTCGCCCGACCTGTATGGCGCCATCCGCCCCGGCGACAACCTCTATACCGATTCGATGGTCGCGGTGGACCTGGATACCGGCGCCTACAAATGGCACTCGCAGTACATCGCCCATGACGTGTGGGACCTGGATGCCGCCAGCCCGCCGATCCTGGTCGACGTGCGCGACAAGAACGGCCAGATGATTCCCGGCGTGATCCACGGCGGCAAGACGGGCCACGTCTATGTGCATGACCGCCGCGACGGCCGCCTGATCCGCTTCTCGCAAGCCATGATCCCGCAGGAAGACATGTGGACCCTGCCCACGGCCGCCGGCGCGCGCATGCTGCCGGGCGCCAACGGCGGCGTGGAATGGTCGCCGATGGCCTTCAGCCCGAAGACGCGGATGGCCTATGCCGCCAACCTGCACCAGCCCATGACGTACCAGGTGGAAGCCTCTCCCTACCCGGGCGGCAAGCTCTGGCTTGGCGGCGCCTTCAAGACCATCCCGGCCGAGGCGCAGTGGGGCAAGCTCTCCGCGGTGAACATCGATACCGGCAAGGTGGTGTGGGACTACAAGACCGACCAGCCGCTGATCGGCGGCGTGCTCGCCACGGCGGGCGGCCTGGTCTTCAACGGTGAAGGCAACGGCCTGTTCCGCGCCTTCGACGCTGCCACCGGCAAGAAGCTGTGGGAGTACCAGTGCGGCGCGGGCGTGAATGCGCCGGCGGTGTCCTACATGGTCGGCGGCAAGCAGTACATCGCGGTGGCGGCCGGCGGCAACACGCAACTGGACTTCAAGCGCGGCAACAGCGTGCTGGTGTTCGCGGTGCAATAGGCACATAGGCGTATGGGCATATAGGCGCATAGGCATATAGGCATGCGGATCCCGTGCGGTCTCGCCCGGCCCCGGCAGCCAGCGCTGCCGGGGCCGGCCTTTTGCTATGCGTGCTGCTGGCATGCGCGGCCGGCACGGCGTGCGCCGATCCCGAAGCCGGCAGGCGCAAGGCGGAATCCTGCGTGGCTTGCCACGGCCCGATGGGCAACTCCGGCAATCCACTCTATCCGGTACTGGCCGGCCAGACCGCGCGCTACATCTACCTGGAGCTGAAGGACTTCAAGGAAGGCCGGCGCAGCGACCCGATGATGACGCCGACGGCCGCGCCGCTGTCGCGCGAGGACATGCTCGACCTGGGCGAATATTTTGCCGCGCAGAAACCTATTGCCTCTCAGTTCAAGGCCGATGGGCGAAAAGTGGAAGCCGGCAGGAAGAAGGCCGAGGAAGTGCTCTGCACCATGTGCCATCTTGGCGGCTTTGCCGGGCAGAATGAAATTCCCCGCGTGGCGGGGCAGCAGTACGCCTATATCGTCAAGCAGCTGGAAGACTTCCGCGCGCGCAAGCGGACTAATGATGCGGGGAGCATGACCAGCGTGGCGCGCGGGTTGTCGGATGCGGATATTCAGAATCTTGCGAGTTATATGGCTAATTTGCAGTAGGACCCAGCCGCCGTACGATCTGCGGGGTTGGTCGCTGTTTATTTCGTCGGCGATGGCTGTTGAACCCAAAAGCCATACGACATCCCCCTGCGGGGGCTGCCGGTCACTTTTCTTTGCCCCGGCAAAGAAAACTAACAAAAGAAAGCCGGCCGGCCGGGGGCAGAGCAATAAGGCTATTCGGCCTCGGGGGTTTCGTCGTACGGCCCAGGGTGCCGGCGGGCTTCTGCCGGTACCGGCTTGATCGGCCACGAAGCTGCTAGTTTCCGGGATTCGTGGTGGGGCCCCCGGTAGCGGAATCCTTGCCCATTCGGCAATCTGCCGTTACCGGCGCGAAGCACCACGACACATCGCCCGCCAATGGTTTCGTGGTGGGGCGGGCGCGGTGGTCAAGGTCTCGGGCATATCAATGCGGTGCCACCGCGCCCACGACGGAACCGGTGCGCCTGCAACTTCGTGGCCGGCCACTCCGCGAGCGACAGACGGCTTGCAGCAAGTGATGTCTGCTACCGGGGGCCCCACCGTGAATCCCGGAGGCCGGCAGGTTCGTGGCCCTTCAAACCGGTACCGGCAGAAGCCCGCTGGCACTCCGGGCCGTACGACGAAACCATCGATTTCCGAGAGCCTTATTGCTCTGCTCCCGGCAGGGCGGCTTTCTTCTCGTTAGTCTTCTTTGCCGCGCAAAGAAGAGTGACCGGCAGCCCCCGCAGGGGGATGTCGTATGGCTGTTGGGTGCAAAGACCAACACCGATCAAAGAAACAGCGACCAACCTCCCAGGTCGTACGGGGGGTGTCAGGATTTTTGTGTGCAAGGCTAAAAACCTGCCTGCCGGGCAGGCTGCCCGGCAGGCAGGCCTTTGATCCTATCTCAGCGATGGGGTTGTGTGAAGCGATCCTCGTAGAGGATCGCGAACTGGTTCATGGCGGCTTTCCAGTCGTGCGTGGCGCTGCCCCACTTGCCGGTGATGTTGCGCAAGGCTAGCCACAGCAGTTTGGTGGCCGCTTCATCGCTCGGGAAGTGCCCGCGGGTCTTGATAATCTTACGCAGTTGCGCGTTGATGCTCTCGATGGCATTCGTGGTGTAGATGATCTTGCGGATGGCCGGCGGGAACGCAAAGAATGGAATCACCCGGTCCCAGGCGCGATGCCAGGAGGCTGCAATCGGTGGGTAGCGCTTGCCCCAGTCGCTTTGCTCGAAGGCCAACAGCGCCGCCTCGGCGGCCTCAACCGTGGCAGCCGTGTAGACAGGCTTGAGCGCGGCCGCCACCACACGGCGGTCCTTCCAGCTCGCGTAGTCCAGGCTGCCGCGTATCAGATGCACGACACAAGTCTGCAGTGTCGTGCTCGGGAACACCGCGTTCAGGGCCTGCTCCATGCCCTTCAAGCCGTCGGTCACCGCGATCAGGATGTCTTGGGTGCCTCGCGTCTTCAGGTCGTTGAACACCTTCATCCAGAACTTTGCCCCTTCGGTGGTCTCGATCCACAGGCCCAGGATGTCACGCGTGCCATCGGGCAGCACGCCCAGCGCCAGATAGACCGCCTTGCTGCGCACGACGCCATCCTCGCGCATCTTGACCCGCAGCGCGTCGAAGAACACGACCGGGTACATGACCTCCAATGGACGGGCCTGCCAGGCGGTGACTTCCTCCATGACCGCATCCGTTACCGAGCTGATGAACGCGGGCGACACCTCAGTGCCATACTGCTCGACCAGGAACGCCTGGATCTCGCGTACCGTCATGCCGCGCGCATACATGGCGATGATCTTGTCGTCAAAGCCAGTAAAACGCCGGTCGTGCTTGGGAATCAGGATGGGCGCGAAGCTGCCGTCGCGGTCGCGCGGGATCGCCAGCCGCAAGGGTCCCGTGTCCGTAAGCACGGTCTTGGCGCTGGAGCCATTGCGCTGGTTGGTTGCATCCTCGGGGCGCTCGGCACCCGCCGGGTAGCCCAGGTGATGGCCCAGCTCCGCGCCCATCGCCCGCTCGATCAGGGCCTTCTTGAACGCCATGGCGGCGTCTTGCACCGCCTCAGCAGTCATCGGACCTTTAACGAACTGATCGATCAGCTCCTTAGGGATGGTCGGAAGGTCCCTGGGTATGGCCTTTGGTTTGCGTGGCATTACATGCTCCTTGTCGACATGTTATGCCCTGCACACAAAATCCCGTACAGGCCCTCGTACGGGCTTTTGGGTCCAAAACCAACACCGCTCAAACAATCGGCATAGGGGCAGCCCACTGGCTGCGCCCCTGCCACACCACCCGGCATGCGGGTCCGCACCGGGCGGTTCGAGAGGTTGAGGTTAAGTGAGACGGGGCATGCCCAACTGATCGAAGTAGGCGATGGTCAGGACCCGGTTCAGCGTGTCGCCGCTGTTGCGCCACCAGCACCGGCTACTCGCCGCTGCTTGCCTGGCGGCATCCGCTGTAGCACCCAGCGCACGCAACTCTCGGTAAATGACCCGACCACGGCGCCAGTGCTTGAGCTGGATGGCCCTCAGCCGGTGGCGCATCCACTTGTCCAGCTCGCGCCAGACCTGGGGCGTTTGCGCCAGCCGGAAGTAGGCCTTCCATCCCAGAACATATGGCCTCACCCGATCCACGACTGCCTGCAGACTCCGCCCGCCTGAGCGGCGAGTCAGTTCGCGGATGCGTTGCTTGAACGTCAGCAGCGGCTTAACTGCCACTTTGCGCTTGACCACTCCCCCTGCGGCCACCCAGAAGCTGTAGCCGAGGAACTTGCGGCCAAACGCGCTCGCCACCGCGCTCTTTGCCTCGTTGACCTTCAGGCGCAGGCTGCCGTACAAGCGCCGCAATAGCGCCATCACTCGCTCGCCCGCCCGCCGACTGCGCACGTACACGTTCGCATCATCGGCATAGCGCACGAAGCAATGACCTCGACGCTCCAACGCCTTGTCCACCTCATCGAGCAGTACGTTAGCCAGCAGCGGTGACAGCGGCCCGCCTTGCGGCGTGCCCTCGTACCGCTGCAGCACTACCCCGCCATCCATCAGCCCGCTGTTCAGATACGCCCGGATCAGCCGGATGACCCCGGCGTCCCCGATGCGCTTCTGTAGACGGTCAATCAGGATGTCGTGGTTGACCCGGTCAAAGAACTTCTCCAGATCCACGTCCACCACCACTCGCCGCCCCGACTGCACGTACGACTGCGCGGCTAACACCGCATCGTGCGCACGCCGCCCAGGCCGGAAGCCGTAGCTGTGCTCGCTGAAGGTGGGGTCCAGCATCGGCTGCAGCACCTGCAACAGCGCCTGCTGGATCAGCCGGTCCGTCACCGTCGGAATACCGAGCTCGCGCTCGCCTCCTCCGTCCGGCTTCGGAATCGTTACCCGCCGTACCGGACTGGGCCGGTACGTCCCCTTGAGCAGTTGCTGGCGGATCTCCGGCCACGCCGACACCAGATAGCGGGCGGTCTGATCAATATCCAGACCATCCACGCCAGCGGCGCCTTTGTTGCGGCGGACCCGCCTGAACGCCTGCTTCAGGTTCTCTCGCGTCAGCGCCGCTGCCAGCAGCGCCGACCCCGTGTCCTCCGGTCCCCGCCGCGGACCGCCGGCTTCGTCGCAGGCGGGTTCACGGCCGGCTTCACCGCCCGCTACTCCCTCCCGCCCCGCTCGCGCGGGCTTCTGACGCAATGCCTTCGGTATCGACATGGCTTCGAACACTCCCTCTCGTTCGGTCCTTCGTCGGCGGATTCGAGCCTTGCCGGCGCTACCCCCAACTACTTCGACCTCTGCTGACTTCTCGCTCCGGCTCGACGCCGTCGCCCTTTCAGGCATGAGGCGAGATCTCCCCAGGTAAGAACGCACTCCTTCGCTGCACAACCGCCGGATTTACGCCGCCTCCCCTTGATCACGAGAACTTCGCGGTTTCATGCCCGCTCGTCCTGGTCGGCACCGCCTTCTATCCGGTTCGTGTTCCTCGGCTCGCAGCTTCGCTCCACGCTTCCTCCCCACGATCGGTCGCCCTTTCGCAGTTGCGCTTCGCTTCGATCGCTGTGATCAACTTACGGTGGGACTTGCACCCACAGGAGTGCGCCCATGCTGGGCGCACAAAAAACGGGGCTTGCGCCCCGCTCAAACCCTCGTCGGTCCGGACCTCCGGCCATCAACAACACGGCCACCGGACCGCCGATCACCGATGCTCGGTGAGGCCCGCCTCTCGGGCAGGCCCGTCGATCTCTATCCGATCAATTGGTGGTCTTGGCGCCAGCCTCAAACCACTGCCCCAGCAGCGCACGCTCGTCATCCGTGATCTGCGTGACATTGCCCAGCGGCATGGCCTTCTGCTGCACCGCCTGCTGATAGATCAGCTGCGCATGCGCCTTGATCTCGTCGGCCGTATCCAGCTTGATGCCCTTGGCAGCGCTTGGCATCATCTTCGGCGCGGCGGCATGGCACTGGATGCAGCGCGAGTTGATGACTTCCTGCACCTTGGTGAAGCTCACCTGCGTGGCGGCGGCGCCGTCCTTGCCGGCAACCACCTCACGCTGCACCGGCGCGATCATCACCGCTACCACCGCCAGCACGGCCACGCCGGCAGCAGGCCACGCGACGTTGATCTTGCCCTTGTGCTTGAGGATGAAGAACTGGCGGATCAGCACGCCGGCCAGCATGATCAGCACCAGCGCGGCCCAGTTGTACTTGTAGCTGTAGGTCATGCTGTAGTGGTTCGACAGCATGGCAAACAGCACCGGCAGCGTGAAGTAGGTGTTGTGCACGCTGCGTTGCTTGGCGTTCTTGCCATGCACCGGGTCCACCGGATCGCCCGCGCGCAGCGCGGCAACCACCTTGCGCTGCCCCGGGATGATCCACACCAGCACGTTGGCGCTCATGATGGTCGCGATCATCGCGCCGGTCAGCAGGAACGCCGCGCGGCCCGAGAACACGTGGCAGGCGACAAACGCGGCCAGCGCCACGTAGATCGCCACCAGGATGCCGACGGTGCGGTCGCTCTTGCCGAACACGCGGCAGATGCAGTCGTACACCAGCCAGCCCACGCCGAGGTAGGACAGCGCAAACCCGATTGCCGCGCCCGGCGACATGTCCATCACGTTCTTGTCGATCAGGAACGTGCTGGCGTTGAACAGGTACAGCACCACCAGCAGGCCGAAGCCGGTCATCCAGGTGGAATACGACTCCCAGTAGAACCAGTGCAGGTTCTCCGGCAGTGTCTTTGGCGCGGTCAGGTATTTCTGCGGGTTGTAGAAGCCGCCGCCGTGCACCGCCCACAGCTCGCCGCCCACGCCCTTCTCCTGCAGGTCGGGGTCGTCGGGACGGGTCAGGCTGTTGTCGAGCCAGACGAAATAAAACGAGGAACCGATCCACGCGATCGCCGTGATGACGTGCACCCAGCGCAGCAGCAGATTGGCCCAGTCGAGGATATAGCCTTCCATGTCTTGTCTCCTTTATTGCCCGTTGCCGCGCTCAGCTACCGCGGTAGGTCGAGTACGACCAAGGGGAGACCAGCAACGGCACGTGGTAATGCGCGCTGGTGTCGGCAATGCCGAAACGCAGCGTCACCACGTCGAGGAATGCCGGCTCGGGCAGCTTGGTGCCCTGGGTGCGGAAATAATCGCCGGCGCCGAATTCGAGCTCGTACACCCCGACCGCCATGGTCTCGCCATCCAGCAGGGGCTGGTCGCAACGGCCATCGTGGTTGGTGACGACTGTCTTCAGCGTCTCCTTGCGATTGTCGACAATTTTATGCAGGGTAATCGACATGCCGGCGCCGGGCGTGCCGGCTGCGGTGTCGAGTACATGTGTGGTCAAGCGTCCCATCCTGTTATTCCTTAGGGCTTTGGGTTGTGAGAGGCGCCGCTGCCTTCACTAGCACCATTTGTGGGAATGGTGCCCGCTCGGTACGTATTTCTAACGCATCCCGGCGCTGGACTGGTGCATGGCGACAATGCTTCGCACCACTCCGGATGGCAACTCAGGAATTACCCTGACTTGTCGAAAACCTAGCTCGGTTTTGTTGACAATATTGCCGTCATAACCAAATAATTGTCAACAATTTTTGGGGCGCGCCATCGCTTCACCCCGCTTACCACGGCGCGCTGCTCCCCTCCTCACCGATACGCTGGTGCCAAGATGTCCAAGAGTCTCAAGCTGATCGCCGGTGCCGATGACACCGCCGCCCCGACCGAAATCAAGCCCGCCCGCAAGGGCTCCGTCGAGGAGCGCATGTATCACGAGATCTATGACGCGATCATGGAGCACCGGCTGCCCCCGCGCACCAAGCTGACGGAGCACTCGCTGTGCGAAATCTATGCCACGGCGCGCCACACGGTGCGCAAGGTGCTGGCGCACCTGGCCGCCGACGGCATGGTGGACCTGGAGCCCAACCGCGGCGCCTTCATCGCCAGCCCCTCCACCGACGAGGCGCACGACATGTTCGAGCTGCGCCAGATGCTGGAGCGCGCGGTACTGGAAAAGCTCGCCGGCATGCGCGACGTCAAGCGCGTGATCGCGCCGCTGCGCAAGATGGTGGAGGCCGAGCGCCAGGCCTTCCTGACCAACGAGCGGCCCAAGTGGATCCGCCTGTCGGCCGAATTCCATACCGCGCTGGCCGAGCTTTCGGGCAACGCGCTGCTGGTCACCATGATGCGCCGGCTGGTGTCGCGCACCACGCTGATGATCGCCAGCGTCGAGGCGCCGGGCAATAACGCCTGCTCCTTCGACGAACACGAAGAGATCCTCGACGCACTGGAACAGGGCAACGCCGCCCTCGCCCAGAGCCGCATGGCGCACCATCTCGGCGCTTGCGCCGACCGCGTGCAGCCCGATGAACCGGGCAATTTCGATCTTCGCAGCGTGCTGGGTCACTCCACCTAGCAGGTTGTTCCCGCTGCCAAGCTGCGGCCAAGGCCCGATTCCTGCTCATGAGAAACGCGTCCCCGATGATGCGCGCAGCCGGAGTCACACACCAAGAGCCACCCCGCCCGGCAGCGTTCCCATCAAACCCAAAGGAGAGGAGACACACTCATGACTAGCGCTAGCACCACGGTCCCCACGGACCTGACCAACGAGCGGCTGCCTTCGGGCCGGCTGCTTGCGCTCGGCCTGCAGCACGTGCTGGTGATGTATGCCGGTACCGTCGCGGTGCCGCTGATCATCGGCGGCGCGCTCAAGCTGCCGAAGGACCAACTCGCCTTCCTGATCAATGCCGACCTGTTCGCCGCGGGCCTGGCCACGCTGATCCAGGCCTTCGGCTTCTGGAAGTTCGGCATCCGCATGCCGGTGATGATGGGTGTGACCTTCGCCTCGGTGGCGCCGATGATCGCCATCGGTTCCGACCCCAACGTAGGCCTGCTCGGCATCTACGGCGCGGTGATTGCCGCGGGGGTGTTCGGCATCCTGGTGGCGCCGCTGATGGGACGCATGCTCGGGCTGTTCCCGCCTGTGGTCACCGGCACGGTGATCACGCTGATCGGTGTGTCGCTGATGCGGGTGGGGATCAACTGGGCGGCCGGCGGCCAGCCCACCACGCGTGCCGTGATCGACGGCGTGGTCAAGGATGTGCCTAACCTGGCTTATGGCGACCTGGGGAACCTGGGCATCGCGGCGCTGGTGCTGGTGGCGATCCTGTTGCTGAGCAAATACGGCCGTGGCCTGATTTCCAACTGCGCGGTGCTGCTGGGCATCGTCATCGGCACCCTGGTGGCGATGGCGCTGGGGAAGGTCTCCTTCGAAGGCATCAATGAAGCCAGCGCGATCGCGCTGATCACGCCGCTGCATTTCGGCATCCCGACCTTCGACATTCCCGCCATCCTGTCGATGTGCGTGGTGATGCTGATCACGCTGGTGGAATCCACCGGCATGTTCCTCGCGCTGGCCGACATCACCGGCAAGCGCCTGTCCAACGAGGACCTGACCCGCGGCCTGCGTGCCGACGGCCTGGGCACCGTGATCGGCGGCTTGTTCAACACCTTCCCCTACACCTCGTTCTCGCAGAACGTGGGCCTGGTGACCGTGACCGGCGTGCGCTCGCGCTATGTGGCGGTGGCCGGCGGCATCATCCTGATCGGCCTGGGCCTGTTCCCGAAGATGGCGCACATCGTGGCCTCGGTGCCGCAGTTCGTGCTCGGCGGCGCGGGCATCGTGATGTTCGGCATGGTGGCCGCCACCGGCATCCGCATCCTGGGCTCGTGCGATTTCAACCGCAACCGCTTCAACCTGTTCATCGTCGCCATCTCGATCGGTTTCGGCATGATCCCGACGCTGGCGCCGACCTTCTTCCAGTACCTGCCCAAGTGGACCGACCCGTTCACCCACAGCGGCATCGTGCTGGGCACCATCGTGGCAGTCGTGCTCAACGTCTTCTTCAACGGCATCCAGTCGCGTGAAGAAGCGATGCGCAACGCCGCGGCCAACTCGCACGGCACGGAATAAGTCCAGCCGGCGGCGGCCGGCACCGTTTCCTGAAGAACCATGACCCTGATGACAAGCCACAACTATCCACGCGATCTGATCGGTTACGGCAGCCAGTCACCGCACGCCCGCTGGCCGGGCGGCGCGCGCATTGCGCTGCAGTTCGTCCTCAACTACGAAGAGGGCGGCGAAAACAACGTGCTGCACGGCGACGCCGGCTCCGAGCAGTTCCTCTCCGAGATCATCGGCGCGGCGGCCTACCCAGAGCGCCACATGAGCATGGAGGGCGTGTACGAGTACGGCTCGCGCGCCGGGGTCTGGCGCATCCTGCGCGAGTTCGAGCAGCGCGGGCTGCCGCTGACGATCTTCGGCGTGTCGATGGCGTTGCAGCGCCATCCGGAGCTGACCCGCGCGTTTGTCGAGCTTGGCCACGAGATCGCCTGCCACGGCTGGCGCTGGATCCATTACCAGGGCATGGACGAAGCCACCGAGCGCGAGCACATGCGCATCGGCATGCAGATCATCAAGGAGCTGACCGGCTCGCTGCCGCTGGGCTGGTACACCGGCCGCGACAGCCCCAACACGCGCCGCCTGGTGGTGGAGCACGGCGGGCTGCTTTACGACTCGGACTACTACGGCGACGACCTGCCCTTCTGGACCGAGGTGGAGGTCAGCAACGGCGAGACAAAGCCCCACCTGGTGGTGCCCTACACGCTCGACTCCAACGACATGCGCTTTGCCACGCCGCAAGGCTTCAATACCGGCGAGCAGTTCTTCCAGTACCTCAAGGACGCCTTCGACGTGCTCTACGCCGAGGGCGATCCGCAGGGGCTGGACCGCCCCAAGATGCTGTCGGTCGGCATGCACTGCCGCCTGCTGGGCCGCCCGGGGCGCATGCGCGGGCTGCAGCGCTTTCTCGACTACGTGCAGGGCCATGACAAAGTCTGGATCTGCAAGCGCGTGGATATCGCGCGCCACTGGGCCGAGACCCATCCCTACTCCGCACAGAACCACGCATAAGCCGAACCATAAGCCGAACCATGAGCCAGACCTACACCCTCGACCAACTCAACGCCCTGCCGGCCGCCGACTTCATCCAGGCGCTTGGCGGCATCTATGAACACTCCGCGTGGGTGGCCGAAGCCGCCGCCACGCAGCGACCCTTCGCCCACGCTGCCGCGCTGGCCGACGCCATGCGCGCCATCGTTGACGGCGCCGGCGACGCCGCCCAGATCAAGCTGGTGCGCGCCCACCCGGAGCTGGCCGGCAAGGCCGCCGTGCGCGGCGAGCTGACCGCCGAGTCGACCCGCGAGCAAAGCGGCGCCGGCCTGGACCAATGCTCCGCCGAGCAGTTCGAGCAGCTCCAGTCGCTCAACCGCCAGTACAACGAGAAATTCGGCTTTCCCTTCATCCTGGCCGTGCGTGGCTATGACCGCGCCGGCATCATTGCCGAGTTCGCAAGGCGCGTGAACAATTCGCCCGCCGCAGAGTTGCAAACTTGCATCAACCAGATCCACCGCATTGCGCAATTCCGCCTGAACGACTTAGTATCCGGCTGAGCAAAAAAAGCAGTCGTTTCGTTACCTTTTCGTTACCCTGCGTGACCCATGCCGCTGTAACGGACAACGCCCGGACCGAGCCAAGGTCCGGCGCCTGCCAAAAATAGCATCAGCACCAATAAAACGAATAGAACCCGTCAGGGACCCAGTACACAACGAACGCAACGGATCAACCACGGAGAAACCCACAATGCACAAGCATATCAAGCCGGCCCTCAAGCTGGCAGCGATGGCGGCAGCCCTTTTCAGCGGCGCGGCCATGGCGCAATCCAGCGTCACGCTGTACGGCCAGGCCGACATGTTCGTCGGCGGCGTCAAGAACGTCGGCGCGTCCAACCGCGCCTATGTCGCCAACTCGGGCGGCATGCAGACCTCGTACTGGGGCATCAAGGGCACCGAAGACCTCGGCAACGGCACCAAGGCCATCTTCGACCTGAACGGATTCTTCCGCACCGACAGCGGTTCCTCGGGCCGCTTCAACGGCGACTCGATGTTCAGCCGCAATGCCTTCGTCGGCCTGCAGAACGACAAGCTGGGCACCATCAAGCTGGGCCGCAACACCACGCCTTTCTTCGTGTCGACCATCCTGTTCAACCCGCTGATCGACTCCTACGTGTTCTCGCCGATGGTGTTCCACACCTATTTCGGCGCGTCCACCGCGCGCGTGCTCGACCCGGGCATCATCGGCGATTCGGGCTGGAACAACTCGCTGCTGTACTCCACGCCGAACTTCGGCGGCCTGACCGCCAACGTGATCTACTCCTTCGGCGAGAAGGCAGGTGCCACCGGCCAGAACAAGTGGGGCGGCAACCTGATGTACTTCAACGGCCCGTTCGCCGCTACGCTGGCCTTCCAGCAAGTGAAGTTCGACAGCAACCCGGGTGACGTGACCGCGTCGACCAGCCCGCTGCTGGTCGGCTTCAGCAAGCAGAACGCGGTGCAAGGCGGCGTGAGCTACGACTTCAAGGTCGTCAAGCTGTTCGCGCAAGGCCAGTACATCAAGTCGGACATCAACAACAACGTCAACGGCGACATCAAGCACACCAACGGCCAGGTCGGCGTTTCGGTGCCGGTCGGCAACGGCAATATCCTGGCGTCCTACGCCTACGACAAGACCAAGAACTCGGTGGCGGACTTCAAGCGCAACACGGTGGCGGTCGCCTACGACTACAACCTGTCCAAGCGCACCGACGTCTACGCCGCTTATTTCTACGACAAGATCACCGACCTGTCGCACGGCGACACCTTCGGTGTTGGCCTGCGTCACAAGTTCTGACGCTTTCCCCTTGTCAACGGGAATTGAAACCCGCCCTTGTGGCGGGTTTTTTATGCCCCGCCGGCACGCCATGCTCAAGGTGCCAGCAGGTTTCCGGTGATGAAGTCCACGAAGGCCCGGAGCTTGGGCGACAGCTGGCGGCTGGACGGCCACAGCACCCGCAGCATCGTGCGGTCCTGGTTGTAGTCGTCCAGCACGCTGACGAGCGTGCCTTCGTCCAGCTGGCGCCGAATGGCGATATCCGGCACGCAGGCGATGCCGAGGCCTTGCTCGGCGAAGCACACCTGCGGCTCCAGCGTGTTCGTCACCATGCTGGCCTGGCGCTCGATTTCGGCCGGCTGGCCGTCGCGGCACAGCGGCCATGCCTGCAGCTTGCCGGTGGTGGGGTAGCGGTACAGCAAGCAGTCGTGGCGGGCAAGATCCTCTGGCTCCCGCGGCAGCCCCGCTCGGCGGAAATAATCCGGCGAGCCGACCATCACCAGCCGGAACGAGCCGATGGTGCGCGACATCAAGCGGGAATCGCTGGGCTCGCCGGTGCGGATTACCGCATCGAAGCCCTCCTCGATCACCTCGACCAGCCGGTCCGTGCAATCGATCTCCAGCTCGACCTCGGGATAAAGCCGCTTGAATTCGGCGAGCCGGTTCATGAACGGGGCACCGATCGATGGCAGGCTGAGCCTCAGCTTGCCGCGCGGCGCGCTCTGCGTCTGCAAGAGCTCGGTCTGGGCCGCCTCGACCTCGCACAGGATGCGCCGGCAACGCTCGAGAAACAGCGCGCCCTCCGGGGTCAGGCTGACGTTGCGGGTGGAGCGATGGAACAGCCGCACGCCGAGGCTCGCCTCCAGCCGCACGATTGCCTTGCTGACCGCCGAGGACGAGATGCCCAGCTGCTGTCCCGCCACGGTGAAACTGCGGGCTTCCCCTGCCCTGACGAACACGCCAAGCGAACCCAGGCTATCCATTGCCGACCTCTCGATGATGGCTTTGATGGCTGACAGATTTGATTACTGACTAATCTGTCAGATATGTTTGGAACTATAGCCCATTGTTCATTAGTCCCCCGCAGCCAATACTCGCCCCATTCTGTTGCCCGAGAAATGGGAGTCGGAGTAGGAATGCCAGTCACCCAGCACCCCCTCCACAGATCCGTACGAGCGGAATTACCGCATACGGCTCCTGCCTTGGGTCGTAACGATCAGACGCTGGTTCGGATAGGGATGGCAAATGTGAGTACAGGGCAACCAATGGGCAACGAGCCGATTCATCTGCTGCCAGCGCAGTCGGCTTTTCTGACTTCGGCGGTGCAATGCGCGATACCACACGCGGGCCACGAGCGCCCGGAAGCGGGCAAGACGCGGCCCGTTCCGCGGCACGCCGAAGTACCGCATGTGTCCATTTACCACGGACCCCAAGTACTTGCCTTGTTCCGCGATGGTCTGGTGCATGCGTCGTCGCAGTTGTTGCTTGACTGCCAGCAGCTTGGCGCGCATGCGCTTGGCGCTGGTCAGCCTCAGGACCGCAAACCGTCCCTTATGTGTCTTCCCACAGCAATGCGTGAATCCAAGGAAGTCGAAGGTCGGCGGCTTGCCCCCATTACGGCGTCGGCAGTTCTCGCGCGCGAAACGCCCGAACTCGATCAGCCGCGTTTTGCCCTCGTGCAGTTTCAAGCCGAAGCGGGCCATCCGCTCGGTCACCTCGCGCTGGAAACGCTCAGCGTCACCGATGTACTGGAACCCTGCGACCCAATCATCGGCATAGCGCACGATGACCATATCGCCTTCGGCATGCCGCGCACGCCACTGCTTCACCCACAGGTCGAACGCGTAATGGAGATAGATATTGGACAGCAACGGGCTGATGCTTCCGCCCTGAACTGTCCCCACCTCGCTCTGCGTCAACCTCTCGTCTTCCAGCACACCAGCGTGCAGCCACTTCTTGATGAGCCGCACAACCCGTGTGTCCGCTACCCGGTGCTCGATGAATCTGACCAGCCAGTCGTGTTCGATTGTGTCGTAGAACTTGCTGATGTCCGCATCGAGTATCCAGTTCACCTTTCGTTGTTCCACCCCCACGCTCACGGCGTCCAGTGCGTTGTGCGCGCTCTTGCCGGGACGGAAGCCGTAACTGAACCCGAGGAAATCCTGTTCGTAGATTGCGTTCAGCACTTCGACCGTGGCGAGTTGGACGAGCTTGTCCTCCAGCGCCGGCACGCCCAGCGGGCGCTTGCTGCCGTCGGCCTTGTCGATGTACACGCGTCTGACAGGCTGGGGCCGGTAAGCCCCTCGGGCCAGCCGGTCGGACAGGTCCAGAAGGCGAGCCTCAAGGTCCAGTCCGTACGACTGCCACGTCTGACCGTCCACCCCGGCCGCCGCCTTGCGCGTCAGCGCAACGTAGGCTGCCCGCAGGCGGTCGACTGCGTAGATGTGATGCATCAGGGTGGTGAACTTCGCACCCGGTCGGCCTTTGGCCGTCTGTCGTATGCCGTCGAGCGCCGTTCCCATGTCATATGCCCGCCCCAATCTGCGGGACATGCGCGCTGCGACTGCATTGCCCTTGGCCCGCCGCCTTCCCTCCACCACCTCCGCCACCGCAGGAATTGCACCCGCAGTCTTGTTCGGCAGCTTCTCAGGTACTACGCAGCAGTCCGACTTCCCACGCCCGTCGCTCATCGTCGTACGCCCTCAGGCTTCACGATGCGCGCTACGCCCAACGCTTCCCAGCGGGACGTAGCAGGGCGCGGGATCTCCCGGTTCCCGAGCAAAGTGTTTCTGCGCGTGCACGGGGTCTTCGACCGCGCGGGGTCCGATGCTGCCTCGCCAATGCGGCAGCACCGATGTGACCTTCGGCTTAATCCTAGAGCCTCGGCACCCCGTTCAACCCGTGCCTTGCGGCACGGGGCATGTATTTCGCGGCTCAATACCCGGCCCGCGCGTACCCCTGTCAACGCTTCGCCTGCACCCTTGCGGGTACACACGCATGACTCGGGGCCGCCGTGGCTGGCTAGACCTTCAACGTATGACTCTTTCATTCACAACACTTTGCCGGTTTTGACCGGCGCACAGGATCAACATGCTGACAATGAACAACCCCGCCGCCGCAGACGCGGACCGCCTGCCGCTGCCGGCCTTGCTTGCGCTTGCCATGGCGGGATTCCTGACGCTGCTGACGGAGACCATCCCGGCCGGCATGCTCTCGCGCATCAGCGAAGGGCTGGGGGTATCCGAAGCACTCGCGGGCCAGTTCGTGAGCCTCTACGCCATCGGCTCGCTGGTGGCGGCCATCCCGCTCACAGCGGCCACGCAAGGCTGGCGCCGCCGGCCATTGCTGCTGGCCGCGCTGGCCGGGCTGCTGGTCTTCAATACGCTCACCGCGCTGTCGCCCGGCTATGTGGTGGCACTGGTGGCGCGCTTCCTGGCGGGCATGGCGGGCGGCCTGATCTGGGGCATGCTTGCGGGCTATGCGCGGCGCATGGTGCCCGATCATCTCAAAGGCCGTGCGCTGGCCGTGGCCGGCGTCGGCGCGCCGCTGGCGCTGTGCCTGGGCATGCCGTTCGGCACGCTGCTGGGCACCGCGCTGGGCTGGCGCGCCACGTTCGGCGCGATGTCGATCCTGGCGCTGGCCGTGATGGCGTGGGTCGCGTTGAGAGCACCGGATTACGCCGGCCAGGCGGCGGGCAAGCACATGCCGGTGCGCCGGGTATTCGCGACCCCTGGCGTGCGGCCGGTCCTCGCCGTGCTGGCCTTGTGGGTGATGGCCCACAACGTTCTCTACACCTATGTCGTGCCGTTTCTCGTGCCCGCCGGGCTGGCCGGGCAGGTGGATATCGTGCTGCTGGTGTTCGGCGTGGCGTCGCTGGGCGGCGTGTGGATCAGCGGCCTGCTGATCGACCGCATGCTGCGCGTGCTGGTGCTGGCAAGCCTTGCGCTGTTCGCCATGGCCTCGCTAGCGCTCGGCATTGGGGGCAGCCATCCAATCGTGGTCTATCTGGCGGTCGTGACCTGGGGCCTGACGTTCGGCGGCTCCCCCGCCTTGCTCCAGACCGCTTCCGCCGAAGCGGCCGGGCCCGGCGCGGATGTCGCGCAATCGATGCTCGTCACCACCTGGAACCTCGCCATCGCGGCCGGCGGCATCCTCGGCGGCGTCCTGCTGGAGACGCACGGCGTCGGCGCGTTCCCGTGGGCGCTGCTTGCGTTGCTGGTTGCCGGCCTGGCGGTTGCGTGGACCTCGCGCGGGCATGGGTTCCCGGCGCGGCCCGATGCAGCATAGCGGGGCGCTGCGAGGCTAAGGCTTCCTGAGCCGCCGGCCAGGCTTGGGCGGCGGCTCCTGCAGGCTCACCAGCAACTGCCCGAACTCGCGGGCGGCCGGCGGCTTCTCGCCATCGCTCCAGATCAGCGCAAAATCCGCCGCCGGCAGCGCCGGCAACCCGAACTGGCCATCCACCACTTTCATCCCCGGTTTCAGGTCGCCGCGGATCTGCACCGAGGCGCCGAGTCCTGCCAGCACCGCCGTGCGGATGCCCTCCTGGCTTGGCGACGTGAAGGCCACGTGCCACGGTATGGATGTGCCCTCCAATGCCGCCACGCCCACCTGCCGGTTAACGCACGGCGAGGGGGACAGCGCGAGCGGCAACGACGCACCCGGTGCGATCTCGAAGGTCTGGGCAGCGGCCCACACAAACTGCGTCTGCTGCAGCACCGTGCCACCCTCCCCGCCGGGCTCTGACAAAACCACGGCAAGATCCAGCTCGCCGGCCTTGATCATCGCGCGCAAATCCAGGTACGTGCCCACGTTCACATCGAGACGCACCTTGGGAAATGCCCGGGCGAACTGCGACAGCAGTTGCGGCAGCCGCTCGCCCAGGAAGGTTTCCGGCACGCCGAAGCGCACCACGCCGCAAACGGGAGACGGCTGGAAGCGGCGCGAAAGCGCATCGAGCGAGGCCAGGATCTGCTGCGCATGCTGGAGAAACTCGTTGCCGTCCTCGGTCAGGGTCAGGGTGCGTGTGGTGCGGTACAGCAGCGGCCGGCCGACCTGCTCTTCGAGCCGCCGGATCTGATGGCTGACTGCGGACTGCGTCAGGTGCAGCCGTTGCGCCGCGCGCGTGAAGCCGCCGGTTTCCTTGACGGCGACAAAGGCCCGCAGCAGTGTCGGATCGAAATCCATGGTCCCGTATATATGATGAGTACTAATGAATCGGAAGAAATTAGATCATTTCTATCATAGCGAGGACTCGCCCACAATGTGCGCCAAGACCGGTGTCGAGCATGACGCCATCCGTTCCCTGAAACCGGATCCGCCTGGAAAGCACTATCGATGCGCCTCACTCATTCCCGTAAAAACCAAATGGCATTGGCCGCCGTCTGCCTGGCCGCCCTGATGTTCGGCCTGGAGATTTCCAGTGTGCCGGTCATACTGCCCACCCTCGAGCGCGTGCTGCACGGCGACTTCAGGGACATGCAATGGATCATGAATGCCTACACCATCGCCTGCACCACGGTGCTGATGGCGGCCGGCACATTGGCCGACCGCTTTGGCCGCAAGCGCGTGTTCATCCTCGGCGTTGCCTTGTTCGGCATCGCCTCCCTGATCTGTGGCCTGGCGCAAAGCGCTTCCGTCCTGATCGCCAGCCGGTTTCTCCAGGGCATGGCCGGCGGCGCTATGCTGATCTGCCTGGTGGCGATCCTGTCGCATCAATTCCAGGAGGGCAAGGAACGCAGCAAGGCCTTTGGCGCTTGGGGCATCGTGTTCGGGATCGGCCTGGGTTTCGGGCCGATCGTCGGCGGCATGATCGTTGCCGTATCCGGCTGGCAATGGGTGTTCCTGGTTCACGTGCTGCTTGCCATCCTGACCCTGGCGCTGGTATTCGCCGGCGTGGAAGAGTCACGCGATCCGCAGGCGGGCAAGCTCGATATCGCGGGCGTCGTCACGCTGTCGCTGGCCGTTTTCGGCTTGGCTTATCTGATCACGCAGGGAGCGGAAGCCGGCATTTCCCGCGCCGCCGCGATCGGCATGATGGCCGTGACGGCAGCCAGCTTCGTGGCTTTCCTGCTAGCGGAAAAATTCAGTGCGCATCCGATGTTCGATGTTTCGGTCTTCCACAGCCGGGACTTCTCCGGTGCGCTGCTTGGCTCCATGGGCATGAACTTCAGCTTCTGGCCGTTCATGATCTACCTGCCGCTTTATTTCCACGGCGGCCTGGGCTACGGCAGCGTGGCCGCCGGTTTGTCCTTGCTGGCTTATACGCTGCCCACGCTGTTGTTTCCGCCGCTGGGAGAGCGCCTTGCGCTGCGGTACCGGCCCGGCGTGGTCATTCCCCTGGGCTTGTTCACGATCGGGCTGGGCTTCATGCTCATGAAGCTCGGCAGCAGCCTGGCGCAGGCAAGCTGGTTGACCTTGCTCCCGGGTTCGCTGCTGGCCGGCATCGGCCTGGGCATCACCAACACGCCGGTGACCAATACCACCACCGCTTCGGTTCCCAGCAGCCGCGCCGGCATGGCGTCCGGCATCGACATGAGCGCGCGGATGATCTCGCTGGCGATCAATATCGCGTTGATGGGATGCATCCTGGTCGCGGGCATCTCGTCGTATCTGAAGCGAGCCTTTCCGGGGGCGTTCGATACGTTGCAGTTGCGCGCGCTGGCGCAGCACATTGCTGCGGGCAACATGGATTCACTCGGGGACGCCTTTGCACAACTGCCCGCGCTGGACGCGTCCGGCGCCGCACTGCATGCGGCGCTCGTTCATGGCTTTGGCTGGGTGATGGTGTATGGCGGGATCGGCGCCTGGGTGCTGGCCTTGCTCAGCCTGATCGTGTTCGCGCCCGGCAAACGAGGGCTAGAAGGGCAGCAGGAGCGCCAGCCAGTTGCCGATCCCGCCTGCCGCTCCGCCTAGAAGTCCATGGTCATCGCCACCTTGAAGGTGCGCGGCGCGCCCTGCGTCCGCTAGCCGCCGCAGGTGCTTGACCGGGCCGTCTCGGGCGCGCCTCGGCGCGCACATTCGCCGATTGGTCCAGCACATGCCAAAGATTCTTTAGCATCGGGATCGCCTTGAGGTTTTACCAGGGTCCGCCAGGTTCGCGAGATTGTTCAGGAGTCGAGGGAGCCTCGCCGCCGGATCGCTGCGCCTTGCGCGCCTCGCGCCCGCTGCATGGCATTCGCGCGCCGCACCATTGGCGATTCGACCGGATGGTGCGCCGTCGGTTTCGGCATTGGCGCGACGCAGCATGGATTTATTGCATGGATTTGTTGCAGTGCGATAGAGGCAAACTACCGGAAATCGGGATCGAAAGTCGCTGCTTAATAGGGCGATTCAATTGGCGAGCCTGCGCCTGCGTGCCTAGATTTAGGTTCCAGGCAACAAAACGGCAACGGACGAGGTGACTCATGCGGCGTGATGCAAAGACCCGGTCGGAGTTGATGGCCATCCTGAACCAGTTCCTAAACAACAATCCCGAGTGCGGCGAGTGCGAATTGCACGCCATGCGCGTTCACCAGCCCGACCATACCGGTTGCAACTGGAGCGCGGAAGTCGATTTCCCGCGCGAGGAGGAGGACCATTTGCCAACCCGGCTGGCAGCGGCCAAGTCCATCATCGTCGTGATGCGAGAGCAGTACAACATGCTGCAATAGTTGGAATAGCTGCAACGGGATCAGGGCAGGACAGGTTTTCCGGGCCGGCGGAACTGCAGCACAAGCCGGTCAAACAAAACGGGGCTCCAGGAGCCCCGTTTTCATTGGGCGGCGGCCGGCAAGCCGGCCGCGCCGCAGGATCAGCGCGCCGCGCTGGCGTTGGCTTCCGCCACCGCTACCGCGGTCATGTTGACGATGCGGCGGGTGGTAGCTTGCGGGTTGAGGATGTGCACCGGCTTGGCCGCGCCCAGCAGGATCGGGCCAATGGTGACGCCTTGCCCGCCCGTGATCTTGAGCAGGTTGAAGGCGATATTGGCCGCGTCCAGCGTCGGCATGACCAGCAGGTTGGCGCTGCCGGCCAGCTTGGTGCCCGGCAGGAAGTGACGGCGCACGTCCTCGACCAGGGCGGCGTCGCCCTGCATCTCGCCTTCCACTTCCAGGTGCGGTGCCTCGCGGGCCAGGATCTCCTGGGCCGCACGCATCTTCTTGGCCGATGGGCGGTTCGACGAGCCGAACATCGAGTGCGACATCAGCGCCACCTTCGGGTGCTGGCCGAAACGCGCGATTTCCTCGGCGGCCAGCTGCGTGATGGCGGCGAGTTCCTCAGCGGTGGGATCGTCGTTGACGAAGGTGTCGGTGATGAACAGCGTGTACTTCTCGAGCATCAGCGCGTTCATCGCGGCGAACACCTTGGCGCCCGGCGCCAGGCCGATCACGTCCTGCACGTGCTCCAGGTGGGCTTCGAAGCGGCCCACGGTGCCGCACAGCAGCGCGTCGGCGTCGCCCATATGCATCAGCATGGTGCCGATCAGCGTATTGGAGCGGCGCAGCGCCACCTTGGCCATGTCAGGCGTGACGCCGTCGCGGCCGCGCAGCGCATGGTAGGCCTCGTGGTAGGCACGGTAGCGCGGGTCGTCTTCCGGGTTGATCAGCTCGAAGTCCGTCCCGGCCTTCAGGCGCAGGCCGGCCTTGTCGATGCGCATCTGGATCACGTGCGGGCGTCCGATCAGGATCGGACGGGCCAGGCCTTCGTCCACCACGGTCTGCACCGCACGCAGCACGCGCTCCTCTTCGCCCTCGGCATAGACCACGCGCTTGGGCGCGGCCTTGGCTGCCGTGAACACCGGCTTCATGATCAGGCCGGTGTGGTAGACGTACTGGGTGAGCTGCTGGCGGTAGGCTTCCAGGTCCTTGATCGGACGGGTTGCCACGCCGGACTCTTCAGCGGCCTTGGCCACCGCCGGCGCGATCTTCTCGATCAGGCGCTGGTCGAACGGGGTCGGGATGATGTAGTCGGGGCCGAACTTCAGCTCCTGGCCACCGTAGGCGGCGGCAACGGCGTCGTTCAGCTCGGCTTCGGCCAGGTCGGCGATGGCCTTGACGCAGGCCAGCTTCATGGCTTCCGTGATCTTGGTGGCGCCGCAATCGAGCGCGCCACGGAAGATGTACGGGAAGCACAGCACGTTGTTGACCTGGTTCGGGTAGTCCGAGCGGCCGGTGGCGATGATGCAGTCCGGGCGCGCGGCCTTGGCCACTTCCGGGCGGATTTCCGGTTCCGGGTTGGCCAGCGCCAGGATGATGGGCTTGTCGGCCATGGTCTTGACCATCTCGGCGGTCAGCACGCCGGCGGTCGAGCAGCCCAGGAACACGTCGGCGCCGTTGACGATGTCGGCCAGGGTGCGGTTGGCGGTTTCCTGCGCGTAGCGGGCCTTGTTGGGCTCCATGCTGGCGTCGCGGCCCACATAGATCACGCCCTTGGAGTCCACCACCGAGATGTTCGAGCGGGTCACGCCCAGGCCCACCATGGTGTCCAGGCAGGCGATGGCCGCGGCGCCGGCGCCGGAAACCGCCAGCTTGACCTTGGCGATGTCCTTGCCGACCACCTTCAGGCCGTTGAGCAGCGCCGCGCCCGAGATGATGGCGGTGCCGTGCTGGTCATCGTGGAACACGGGGATGTTCATGCGCTCGCGCAGCTTCTTCTCGATGTAGAAGCATTCGGGCGCCTTGATGTCTTCAAGGTTCACGCCGCCGATCGTCGGCTCCAGCGCGGCCACGATCTCGACGATCTTGTCCGGGTCGTGCGCATCGAGCTCGATGTCGAACACGTCGATGCCGGCAAACTTCTTGAACAGGCAGCCCTTGCCCTCCATCACCGGCTTGCCGGCCAGAGGACCGATGTCGCCCATGCCGAGCACGGCGGTACCGTTGGTGATCACTGCCACCAGGTTGCCACGCGAGGTGTACTCGGCGGCCATCGCGGGATCCTTGGCGATCTCCTCGCAGGCGTAGGCCACGCCCGGGGAGTAGGCCAGGGACAGGTCGCGCTGGTTGGACAGCGCCTTGGTCGCGTTTACCTGGATCTTGCCCTTGGTCGGGCTGCGGTGGTATTCCAGCGCGGCCAGGCGCAATTGCGCTTCAGGACTGTTGGGGGCATGTTGCGGTGCATCACCGCCGGTCTTGCTGGTCATTATGCTCGTCCAGGAAGTGGCCCAGCCAGTGCCCGCCAAGGCCGCGCCGGTCGTATCCGGCGTGCTTGCCGGAATCTTCCATTGCAGCTTTCAAAGACGGGCTCCGGCGGCTCGGGCCGAAAAATCGAGCCGTCATTCTAGCTCACCCAAGCCCGGCGCGAAGCCCCTCCCACGGGTGCATCCAGGGTTTTAAGGCTTTTCGCCGGGCAATTCAGTTTTTACCGCCGCACAGACAATGCCTCGCCTGTTGCTGTTTGCTTGCTACCTGCTACTTGTCATTCGGGTCCAGCGGCAATGTCACCCGCCTCGGCCGGCCGCTCTCCGCCGCCGGGAACTGCACGAAGGCGCTGCGGATCAGGTAGGGCATCGCCGCCTGCAGGGACGAACCCTCGCCTCGGTGATTCGCCGTGACCTGGTAGACCCGGCGCCCGGTGGCGGCATCCTTGAAGAATACGCGCAGCGTGGACTGGGTGACAGGCACATCGCGCACCGTGGTCACCGGCGGCCAGTAGCCCGGGCCGCCCCAGCCGTACGGGCCCCAGGGGCGGTAGTAAGGCCCCCAGTATGGGCCGGGATAAAAGCCGGGTGACCACGGGTCGACGTAATTGGTCTCCTGGATCCGCATCAGCCGCGCGTTGCTGTCGTACTCCATGTTGACCAGGTAGTGCGCCTGCGGCCGGGCCACCTGCTCGAAGCCGACCCCGGAGAGCGCCTGCGCCAGCCACTGCTCATAGGTCTGGTCCTCGAGCTGCGCCTCCTGGCCGCTGGTCCGATCGAACGCATACGTGCGCGGCGGATCGTTCTGCCAGTTGCCCTGGCGGAACGCCGTCACCTCCGTGGTGACGGTGCTGGCGCAGCCGGACAGCAGCGCCGCGCCGAGCAGCGCCGCGCTCAGCATCAGCCGGCTGCCGCGCAAGCCTTCGCCGGCTATCCGGCCCCAGCCCTGACCAAGCTTCGCCAGCTTCCACAGCTTCGCCAGCCATTGTTTTGGCATCTTGCCCCTCATCGATTCGTTGTCCATTGTGTGACTCAGACCGTGCCGGGCGCTCGGAATTCCGGCGCGATCCGCCACCAGCACCGCGCGCCCGAGCCGGGGCGCCCGCGCTTGGCTACAATGGGTTCTTCAGTGCCGTGGCACGCGACCCCGGCAGCGGCTTCCCGCCCTGCCCCCTGCCGTGACCATGGCGACCATGCCGCCCCAAGTGGCCCTCAGAGGACAGGATCCCTTCATGCTGCGCACCGACACGCCCGTTACCGTCCATCGCAAAGACTATACTCCGCCGGCCTTCGCCTTTGAGCACGTCGACCTCAACCTCGAGCTCGATCCGGCGCGCACGGTGGTCACCAATACCCTGCGCTTCACGCGCCGGGCACCCGGCCCGCTGGTGCTGGCCGGCGAGGCACTGGAGCTGGTCGGGGTCCGCCTCGACGGCAAGCCGCTGGAAGGCGCGCAGCAGGCGCCCGGCAGCCTGACCCTGCCCGAGCTGCCCGCGCACGGCACCCTGGAAATCGTCACCGCCTGCCAGCCGGCCGCCAACACGTCGCTGTCCGGCCTCTACGTCTCCAACGGCAACTTCTTCACCCAGTGCGAAGCCGAGGGCTTCCGCAAGATCACCTATTACCTGGACCGCCCCGACGTGATGTCGACCTTCCGGGTCACGTTGCGCGCACAGCGCGCGGACTACCCGGTACTGCTGTCCAACGGCAACCTGATCAGCGAGCGCGAGCTGCCCGATGGCCGCCACGAAGCCGTCTGGGAAGACCCGTTCAAGAAGCCCGCCTACCTGTTCGCGCTCGTGGCCGGCAAGCTGGAATGCATCGAGGAGCGGATCCGGTCCGCCTCCGGCAAGGAAAACTGCTGCAGGTCTGGGTGGAGACGCAAGACCTGCCCAAGACGCGCCACGCCATGGATTCGCTGATCCACTCGATCCGCTGGGACGAGCAGCGCTTCGGCCTGGAGCTCGACCTGGACCGCTTCATGATCGTCGCCGTGGGCGACTTCAACATGGGCGCGATGGAGAACAAGGGCCTCAACATCTTCAACACCAAGTACGTGCTGGCCAACGCCGAGACCGCCACCGATGCCGACTTTGGCAATATCGAATCCGTGGTCGGGCATGAGTACTTCCACAACTGGACCGGCAATCGCGTGACCTGCCGCGACTGGTTCCAGCTCTCGCTCAAGGAAGGCCTGACGGTGTTCCGCGACCAGGAATTCTCGGCCGACATGATGGGCTCCGAATCCGGGCGCGCGGTCAAGCGCATCGAGGACGTGCGCATGCTGCGCCAGGTGCAGTTCCCCGAGGACGCCGGCCCCATGGCGCATCCGGTGCGCCCCGACAGCTACGAGGAGATCAACAACTTCTACACCCTGACGGTGTACGAGAAGGGCGCCGAGGTCGTGCGCATGTACCAGACCCTGCTGGGCCGGGACGGTTTCCGCAAGGGCATGGACCTGTACTTCCAGCGCCACGATGGCCAGGCTGTCACCTGCGACGACTTCCGCGCCGCCATGGCTGACGCCAACGGCCGCGACCTGACCCAGTTCGGACGCTGGTACAGCCAGGCCGGCACGCCGGTGGTGGCGGTGCGCACCGCGTGGGACGCCGCCACCGGCACGCTGGCGCTGACGCTGTCGCAAAGCTGCCCCAAGGTCGGCATCGAAACGCACCCCGGCACGCCGGACAAGCTGCCCTTCCATATTCCCTTTGCGCTGGGCCTGATCGATGCCAGCGGCGCCGACCTGCCGCTGCAGCTCGAGGGCGAAAGCCAGCCCGGCGCCACCACGCGCGTGCTGGACTTCACCGAGGCCGAGCAGACCTTCCGCTTCATCAACCTGCCGCGCGGCGCCGAGCCGCCGCTGGCCTCTCTGCTGCGCGACTTCTCCGCGCCGGTCATCATTGACGCCGAGTACAGCGAGGCGCAGCTGACCTTCCTGCTGGCGCACGACAGCGATCCGTTCAACCGCTGGGAAGCCGGCCAGCGCCTGACCACGCGCGCGCTGCTGCAACTGGTGGCCCAGAGCCAGGCCGGCCGCGAGCTCCAGCTCGAGCCGGCGCTGGTGGCCGCGCTGCGCACCGTGCTCAACGACCAGCAGCTCAGTCCCGCCTTCCGCGAACAGGCACTGACATTGCCGGCCGAAGCGTATCTCGCCGAGCGCATGGGCGTGGCCGATCCGGCCGCCATCCACCGCGCCCGCCAGTTCATGCGCGAGGCGCTGGCGCGCGCGCTCAAGGCCGACTGGCTGGCCGCCTTCGAAGCCAATGCCACGCCGGGCGCCTACAGCCCGGATGCCGTGTCCGGCGGCAAGCGCGCGCTGCGCAACCTGGCGCTGGGCTACCTGGCCGACAGCGGCGACGCCGCCATGCAGGCGCTGGCCGAAGCGCAATACAAGGCCGCCGACAACATGACGGACCGCTTCACCGCGCTCGGCGCGATGGTCAATACCTTTGCCCCGGGGCGCGAAGCCGCGCTGGCCGACTTCTACCAGCGCTTCGAGCAAGACCCGCTGGTGATCGACAAATGGTTCTCGCTGCAAGGCACGCAGCGCGGCACCGTGGGGCCGCAAGGCGCCGGCCACGCAGGCAAGCGCACCATCGACACCGTGCGCGCGCTGATGCAGCACCCCGCCTTCAACCTGCGCAACCCCAACCGCGCGCGCTCGCTGATCTTCAGCTTCTGCGCGGCCAACCCGGCCCAGTTCCATGCCGAGGATGGCTCGGGCTACGCCTTCTGGGCCGAGCAGGTGCTGGCGCTGGACGCCATCAACCCGCAGGTGGCCTCGCGCCTGGCGCGGGTGATGGACCGCTGGCAGAAGTACGCGCTGCCGCTGCGCGACCGCATGCGCGCCGCGCTGGAACAGGTGGCGGCGGCCAGCGACCTGTCCCGCGATGTGCGCGAGATCGTGAGCAAGGCGCTGGCGCCGTAAGTCGGCGCCAGGCAGGCCGGAGCGGGGCCGGCAGCACCGCGCGCCGGCCCCGCCGACAGCACCCCACCGGCCGGTGGCAATGGCCTGCCAGGCTGGCGCCCATGTAGAATTGCGGCCATCCAAGGAGAATCCCCATGAGTCGCATCAGCCTCACCCGCTACCTGGTCGAGGAGCAGCGCCAGCACAACACGATCGAGCCCGAACTGCGGCTCCTGATCGAAGTGGTGGCGCGCGCCTGCAAGGCCATTTCCAACTCTGTCAGCAAGGGCGCCCTCGCCGGCATCCTCGGCTCGGCCGGCACCGGCAACGTGCAAGGCGAGACCCAGCAAAAGCTGGACGTGATCGCCAACGAAGTCCTGCTCGACGCCAATGAATGGGGCGGCCACCTCGCCGCCATGGCGTCCGAGGAAATGGACAGCATCTACGAGATCCCGAACCGCTATCCCAAGGGCGAATACCTGCTGCTGTTCGATCCGCTCGACGGCTCTTCCAACATCGACGTGAACGTGTCGATCGGCACCATCTTCTCCGTGCTGCACATGCCCAAGCCGGGCCAGGCCGTGACCGAGGCCGACTTCATGCAGGCCGGTAGCCGCCAGGTCGCCGCCGGCTACGCCGTGTACGGCCCGCAGACCACGCTGGTGCTGACCGTCGGCAACGGCGTGCACATGTTCACGCTGGACCGCGAGGCCGGCAGCTTTGTGCTGACGCAATCCGACGTGACGATCCCGGAAGACACCAAGGAATTCGCGATCAACATGTCCAACATGCGCCACTGGGCCCCGCCCGTGCGCCGCTATATCGACGAATGCCTGGCCGGCGACGAAGGCCCGCGCGGCAAGAACTTCAACATGCGCTGGATCGCCTCGATGGTGGCCGACGTGCACCGCATCCTCACGCGCGGCGGCATCTTCATGTACCCGTGGGACAAGCGCGAGCCGGAGAAACCCGGCAAGCTGCGCCTGATGTACGAAGCCAACCCGATGGCGATGCTGGTCGAGCAAGCCGGCGGCGCCGCCACCAACGGCCATGAGCGCATCCTCGACATCCAGCCTGAGAAGCTGCACCAGCGCGTGTCGGTGATCCTCGGCTCGAAGAACGAAGTGGAACGCGCGACCCGTTATCACCAGGAAGACAAGCCGGCCGCCTGATCGCCGGCGGCTTCATCGCACCTGAAGAAGTGCAACGCCGCGGCGCTAGTGTCCTGCGTCAGAAATTCGTAGACAAAATCGCCTGATGCTGGCGAGGATGTCATCGGCGGACTTCGTCCACGCGAAAGGCGTGGGGTTGGCGTTGTTCAGGTCAAGGTATTGATGGATGGCTTGCTCAAGTTGTCGGGTTGAGCGATGCGTGCCGCGGCGGATGTATTGTTCTGTGATGGTTGCAAACCAGCGTTCCACCTGATTGATCCATGAGGCGGAGGTCGGTGTGAAATGAACATGGAAGCGCGGATGGCGAGCGAACCAAGCCTTGATCGACGGCGTCTTGTGCGTGCCGTAGTTATCCATGACGAGATGCACATCGAGCATGGGTGGCACGTTGGCTTCGATCGTGCGTAGAAACTGCAGGAACTCACTGCTGCGATGTCTGCGATGCAATTCACCGATAACTTTTCCAGTGGCGATGTCCAGCGCGGCGAACAACGTTGTCGTGCCATGGCGCATGTAGTCGTGCGTGCGTCGCTCGGGGATACCTGGCGCCAGCGGCAGCATGGGTTGCGTGCGGTCCAGTGCCTGAATCTGGCTCTTCTCGTCAACGCACAACACCATGGCCTTGAGCGGTGGGTCGAGGTACAACCCCACGATATCGCGCACCTTCTCCACGAACAATGGGTCGGTGGAGAGCTTGAAGGTCTCCTGTCGATGAGGCTGCAGTCCAAAGGCACGCCAGATCCGCGTCACGGTCGACGGCGATAGATTCGCCGCGCGAGCCATACTGCGCGTGCTCCAGTGGGTGGCAGCGGCTGGCACGGATTCGAGCGTCTTGGCAATAATCGCATCCACCTGTGCATCACCGATGGTCCTCGGTGCCCCTGGTCGCGGCGCATCGAGCAGTCCATCGAGCCGATGCGCCACGAAGCGCGCACGCCATTTCGATACGGTTTGCTGAGTGACACGCTGCTTTGCCGCGACGCTCTTGTTGTCCAAGCCTTCAGCGCTAGCCAGCACAATGCGCGCTCGTAAGGCCAAAGCCTGTGCGGTCTTGCGCCGCATCGTCAGCGCCTTGAGTTGCTCACGTTCGACCTCACTCAACACAAGTTCCGCCTTTGGTCTTCCTCTCATCACCGTCTCGCCGTTTGCGTGCCTTCAACGCAGACTACTACGTGGTGCTAATAATGCAAGGAACTTCTGACGCAGGACACTAGCCGATAGCAAGATATGTTGAAAAATTTGGGGGCAGTCCTGGTGACTGCCCCCATTTTTACTGGTGTCCGATCCGGGGCGTGGATCCGACGACGCTTCACGGGACTATTTGCCCTGCCTTGCTTCCAGCTCGCGAATCAGCGCACGGGCCTCGTCGCCTTCCGGTATAGGCTTGCCGCTATCGCGCCATTGCACCGCCGCCTTGAATCCCTCGACTTGCGCGTACCGGCGAAACCAGAGTCCCTCCGGGTTGTGCCGTGTAATGCCGTCGAACATGGTCGCCATCATCTGCGATTGCTCCAGCCCCATTGTCAGCATGACTTGATTGACCACCAGCTTGTGCATGGCAAGGTGGCTGCGCGGAACGCCGGCAATCCGGTTGGCAAGCTTGAGCGTCGTCGCCTCTAGTTCACCGATGGGAACGACCTCATTGGCAAGGCCCCAGGCAGCGGCAGTCTGCCCGTCGATCGTGTCTCCGGTGAACATCAACTGCTTGGCGCGCGCAGGGCCCAGCCGATAGGTCCACATCGCCGTGGTCGGACAGCCCCAGACGCGCGTCGGCATGTAACCGATTCGCGCATCCTCGGCCATCACCAGCAGGTCACAGCTCAAGGCGATGTCGCTGCCGCCGGCAACCGCATAGCCATGGACCTTGGCAATCGTAGGCTTGCTGCAGCGCCACAGACTCATGAAGTCTTCGGTGTTGCGCTTCATGTATGCGTAGTCGACCATGGGATCCCAAGGATACGTCTCTTGCTGGCATGGGTGCTCGATAGTCTGCTCCGCGGTGTCGGCCAGGTCGTAGCCGCCGCAGAACCCTTTGCCGGCACCTTCCACCACGATAACGTGGACGTCGTCATTGGCTTGCGCCCATTCGACGGCGGCTCGAATCTCTCGTGGCGTCTCCCCGTTGATCGCGTTTAGCCGCTCCGGCCGATTGAGGAGCAGGCGCGCGACGCGTGGCGATTGCGGATCCTGCTCGATCGTCAATGTAGAAAAATCTGGCATCTTGAAGTTCCGTTGTTGCGTCGTGGAAGAGGATGAGATTTCTGACCGTCATGACTGACTGTAGGGAACGCTCTATTGACAGTCAACACTGACTGTCAATAGACTATACACCATGATCGAAACGAAAAATGAATCCCCCGCCGGCGAAAAACCGACCCGTCGCGAAGAATCGCGGATGGCAACGCGGGCACTCCTTCTCGATGCCGCCGTGTCATCGTTGATCGACATTGGCGTGGCGCGCACCACGACACTGGAAGTCCAGCGGCGTGCCGGCGTGAGCCGCGGCGCGCTGCTTCACCACTTCCCAAGCCACGCCGAATTGCTCTCGGCAACGATCGAGGAACTGGTGCGCCGCAATGAGTCCTCGGTGCGTCAGACGCGCGCCCGGCTCACAGGCCGGTCAGACCCGGTCGAGCGTGCCATCCAGACCCTGGCTGCGACGGTCTCGCAGCCTTCATACATGGCCGAACTCGAGCTTTGGGCGGTTGCACGCACCGATCCGGATCTTCGTGCTGCACTCGTGGCTGCCGAGCGCCCCGCGCGCAAGGAGAACGAGCGTGTCGTCGCCGAAGTCTTCGCCCAGGTTAGCGACCGGCCGGGGTACGCACCCGTAGTGGCAATAAGCCTCGAGTTTCTCCGTGGCCTTGCGATTTCCGGCGTGCTTCGCCGCAGCCCTGCGCGACGACAGCAGCTAATCAGCCAATGGACATGGGCCGCAAGGCTTCTGCTTGAACAGGAATTCCCGGTGGATAGCTGACACCCGCGACCGCTGCTTGCTTCTGGAGCCACAATGACACGACAGCACGCATCACTGACTCACTCCTCTTGGCCCGCCGACAAGACGCGCGAAGTGCTTGCTGCTTCGACTGGCGAAGCCTTGCGCCGGGCGGCGAGCGCGGAGCCACGCCGAGCGGCGCTCGTCGAGGTCGTGCCGGAGGGCGCATACGCCCTCCATAGTTTCTACAAGGTCCTTTCGCAGAGAATCCCACATGAAACCGACCAAAGCATGTCCTGTCGTGCTAAGAACAGCGCAGAAGCGCCTTGAGATCCTGGCAGTTGAGCATCCTCTGGCCGGTCTTCACCTGGTTCATGATCTTCGTCACCCACTACCGCTTCCGCCGCCGATGGGTCGCCGCCGGCAAGCGCCCCTGGCCTTCCGCATGCGCGGCTTCCCCGTGCTCACGCTGCTGGGCCCCGGCATGTTGCTCGCCATCATGCTGACCACCCTGTTCACCGAAGCCTTCCGCATGACGCTGCTCACCGGCATCCCCTTCCTGGCGGCGCTCAGCGTGGCCTACCTGCTCTGGTTCCGCCAGCGCGCCGAAACCGCGCCACTAGCCGCCAACGACGCCGCCTGAATGACCGCGCCGCCACCTGGCGGCGCGCCTGCGGGGACTCCCGGCAAATTTTTTGCGCCGGGTCTTCCCAGTAAAAAAACGCTGCTATGATTGCGGGCTTCATCCAGTTGTCAACGGATGATGGGCCGAAGTAGCTCAGTCGGTAGAGCAGCTCATTCGTAATGAGAAGGTCGGGGGTTCGATTCCTCTCTTCGGCACCATAAGATTCAAGCACTTAGCCCAACCTGTCCGGTTGGGCTTTGTTGTTTCTGGACGTCATGTAGCCACCATGCAGCCATCGGTACAGGGTTTTCGATCCATGTAGCTAGTGGCCTGCGTCAGAAGTTCCTTGCATTATTGACACCACATAGTAGTCTGCGTTGAAGGCACGCAAACGGCGAGGCGGTGATGAGAGGAAGACCAAAGGCGGAACTCGTGTTGGATGAGGCCGAACGTGAGCAACTCAAGGCGCTGACGATGCGGCGCAAGACCGCACAGGCGTTGGCGTTACGCGCGCGCATTGTGCTGGCTAGCGCTGAAGGCTTGGACAACAAGACCGTCGCGGCAAAGCAGCGTGTCACTCAGCAAACCGTATCGAAATGGCGTGCGCGCTTCGTGGCGCATCGGCTCGATGGACTGCTTGATGCGCCGCGCCCAGGGGCACCGAGGTCCATCGATGATACACAGGTGGATGCGGTTATTGCCAAGACGCTCGAATCCGTGCCAGCCAACGCCACCCACTGGAGCACGCGCAGTATGGCTCGCGCGGCAAATCTATCTCCGTCGACCGTGACGCGTATCTGGCGTGCCTTTGGATTGCAGCCTCATCGACAGGAGACCTTCAAGCTCTCCACCGACCCATTGTTCGTGGAGAAGGTGCGCGATATCGTGGGGTTGTACCTCGACCCACCGCTCAAAGCCATGGTGTTGTGCGTTGACGAGAAGAGCCAGATTCAGGCACTGGACCGCACGCAACCCATGCTACCGCTGGCGCCAGGCATCCCCGAGCGACGCACGCACGACTACATGCGCCATGGCACGACAACGTTGTTCGCCGCGCTGGACATCGCCACTGGAAAAGTTATCGGTGAATTGCATCGCAGACATCGCTGCAGTGAGTTCCTGCAGTTTCTACGCACGATTGAAGCCAACGTGCCACCCAAGCTCGATGTGCATCTCGTCATGGACAACTACGGCACGCACAAGACGCCGTCGATCAAGGCTTGGTTCGCTCGCCATCCGCGCTTCCATGTTCATTTCACACCGACCTCCGCCTCATGGATCAATCAGGTGGAACGCTGGTTTGCAGCCATCACGGAACAATACATCCGCCGCGGCACGCATCGATCAACCCGACAACTTGAGCAAGCCATCCATCAATACCTCGACCTGAACAACGCCAACCCCACGCCTTTCGTGTGGACCAAGTCCGCCGATGACATCCTCGCCAGCATCAGGAGATTTTGTCTGCGAATTTCTGACGCAGGACACTAGGGCTACGCTGAAAAAGGTCAACGCCGTTGGGCGGTGAATCGTTAAATGCGGATGAAACAACAGACCCTTGCGATGGCGGCCGATCAAGGCGCCGGATTCGAACAGTACCGTCGGCCAACCAAACGTGATGTGTTCCTTGAGACGATGGAGCAGATCGTGCCGTGGACGCAGTTGTGCGAGGTTGTCGAGCCGCACTATCCGAAGGGTCAAGGCGGTCGCCCGCCAGTTGGTCTGGAGCGCATGCTGCGCATGCACTTTGTGCAGCACTGGTTCAACCTGGCGGATGAAGCGTGCGAGGAGGCGCTGCTGGACAGCACTGCATTGCGGCGATTCGTTGGGATTGACCTGGGGCGCGAGCGCGTTCCCGATGGCACGACGCTGTTGAAGTTTCGCCGGCTGCTGGAGCGCAACAAGCTCGGCGAGCAGTTGTTCGCCAAGGTCGGCGAAGTACTGCAAGGGCGGGGGCTGAAGGTTGGCACCGGCACGATCGTGGATGCCACCATCATCGGGGCGCCCAGTTCCACGAAGAATGCGGACAAGGCGCGAGACCCCGAAATGCATCAGACGAGGAAAGGCCAGCAGTGGTACTTCGGCATGAAGCTGCACATCGGCGTGGATAGCCAGACGGGACTGGCACACAGCGCGGTAGTGACGGCTGCGAACGTGCATGACAAGCATCCGCTGCCGGCTCTGCTGCACGGCGCCGAGCGGCGTGTGTACGGCGACAGCGCCTATGCGAGCCAGAAGGAACTCATTGCCAGCAAGGCACCGCACGCGAAGGACTTTACCAACCAGCGTGTGCGCAGGCGCAGTGGTGAAGTCGATGACGCCAGACGCTCGAAGAACCGCAACAAGTCGAAGATACGTGCGCGGGTCGAGCACGTCTTTGCGGTGGTCAAGCGGCTATGGGGTTTCGTCAAGGTGCGCTATCGCGGCCTGGCGAAGAACGCCACGCGCGCCTTCACAGCACTGGCGTTGAGCAACATCTACATGAGCCGCGAGCGGCTCATGGCACAGGTGCGTCCATGAGCGGCCAAAGTGGGTCGGGAGACCCGCTTACAAGGCCCTTCGGGGCAAGAAAATCGAACCAATCGCGTCGCTGATCTCGCATTCCGAAATTCAGCAGCAGGCCGTCGACGAAAACGGCGGCTTCTTCAGCGTAGCCCTAGCGCGTGGCCAGCCTCAAACCCGCCCCCCTTGAAGCGATCCCGTCGAATCTTAAGGGAAGCGATTGCCCTCGGATACGCTCGCCTGTTCATTTCATCGCGGATAGCGAAGTCGTACATCGGCTTCGAAGAAGCCATCCTTGCAGGAACATGCCGGCCCCATATTTTTCCGGATTCCTGCGCCGCCATTCCTTGGTACCATCCAGCCGCGGACTCGCACGTGTCAAGGTGCGCGCGTCGCTCCCTGCAATGCAATCCATGGAGATCATGCTGTGCAATACAAGAAGATGCTGGCAGCAGTGGCCTGCCTGATATCAGCGGCTTGCACGACGCCCGCGCCATCCGCCAGCCGACAGATGTCGACCTATGACAGCAACACCGAATACACGGTGGAGTATGTCGCGGACGGTTTCACCCTCATGGTCAACTATCGCTATCCGCAGTTCTTCGTGCGCTCCAGCGCGGCGGAGGCGGCATGCAAGTCAGCGTTGACCAGCGTGGCCAACAGCCTGGCCGAGCGCCGGCAACGGCAGCTCGAGCCGGTCAACGAGCAAAGCATCCAGGTCGCCACCAGCAGGACCGGGTCTGGCAAATTCGCCACCTGCTCTGCCTCCGCGCCGATAGCCTGGAAGCGCTGACACCGGGGCGACAGGCCCGTTTGGGACGGCACCCAGCTCATAGGTATGCGCACCCGCGGGCTGCCTGGAATGACGTCAACGCGTCGACGATGGAGCGCTGCAGATCCTGCGCTCCCGCCTGTCCTTGACCCTGGCCTCCTCGACGGTCTGCCATTGCATATTGCCTGGCTCGTCGGCACCGCAATTGCAAAGAGGAATGACGTGGTCGACAACGTAACCGGACTAAGGTCAGGCTGAGCGCCGCGGTGAAGGAGTGCGGCGAAAGTTCATGTCCTTGACGAAGGTCGGTGCGACACGCTACTGGCTGAGCCTGAATGAACCCGTAAGCGCGACACGGCTCAGCGGCCACGGCCACCTCCGCGGCCGCCGTGGCGTCCCCCGCCATGGCCACCGCCGCCGAAGAAAACCGCACCGCCATAAAATCCAGGCCACCAACCGTAGTTGTAGTAGGGGCCGGGGTAAGCGGGATAGTAAGGCTCATAGGGATAGGCGCTGTAGGCCGGGTAGCTGTAGCCATAGGCATCATAAGCGGGCACGACCACGCAGCCGGTCAGCAACAAGGCCGCACAGATTGTGAGGTTTCTGATACATGCGCTCATCGCGGCCTCCTGGTGCGTTTGACCAGTTAGACACGAATCTCCGTTGTCCATTCCGGGCGTGAGCCGGTCCAGCGCCTGCAGCAGGTATTTCGCCCGCCGCCCTTCCCTTCGGGATTTGACGGCGCCTGCCGACCTTGGGCAACAGTGGCAAAAGAATCACCCGCCATGGGGGTACCGCACGAATATGGGGGATGCAACGGGGTATGAATTGCATCCAGAACACCGGATTCCCGATAAATCGATCGCCATCCATCTTCACTCGCTCTCAGCGCAAGACGCTGGCAAAGCGGCCACCGCGTTCCCCGCACAGCCCGCGTTACGTAACGCGTAACACCACCGCGCCATCCCCCGCGCGGCGGCCCACGGCGCCGCCCTCGCCCCGCCCTAGCCAGATCGCCCGCAATCCCTTATCTGGCGCCGCTTCCAGCCTGATCGTACCCACCTCGCGCCACGACTGCGGCGCGCCGGCCAGCGCCATCGGCCATATGGCACGGCGATTGCGCTAGTCCTCGTCATTCACGCGCGAGCGAGCAGCGCCGCGTTGAATCCGGCCAAGCATGGTGCGCCCGTCCGGCAAGCGGGTGCGCACGAAGCAGGCCAGGCGAAGCACGACAACAACGACACGGCAGGCAACGCGTGCGCATCGACGGCACGGCGCCATGCCGCTGCTACGCGGGAAACCCTGTCGACTGCCCCATGCACCGACTGGGGCTTGCATGACGGGCAACGACGAATGGGGAATCAAATGACATCAGTTTTCAGCAGTGAAGAGTTGGACGCGTATTTCTCTTCGTACGCCGGCATGGAGGGAGGGAACATCGGCGCGGCTGTCTGGATATGCGACAAGGAGCCGCACCTGCTTGCGTCTTCGCCGGGTGCCTCGCTGGTACCGGTGCATGAGCCGCCTGCCTGGGACAGCGCATTCCGCGAGCGCCACCGGCACGACATGCCGCGCTGGCAAACGCACCAGCGCCTCGCCCGCATCATGGCGGCGACGCGCGCGGCAACGCTGCGTGAAACCATGCCGGGGCTGGACTGGCGCGGCTACTTCGACCAGTACCTTTACGCGCCGCACGGCTGGGAGTTCAAGCTCAACCTCTACCCCTGCCCAAGCCGCAGCAGATGGACCTCTCGCAGATCGAGGCCTTTCGTCGCAACCCGTGCCTCAGCCCGAGCTGGCGTTATGTGGAATTCTGCCGCCAGGGTGGGCGCTTCCGCTTTATCGCGGAGCAGCGCCGGCGCATGCGCCCCAAGGTGATTCTCTGCACTGGCAAGGCCGAGGAGGAGGAATTCCTGCTGGCGTTCGGTTTCCAGGGCGTGCCCTGCTCGGAGCATCACCTGCAGCCGGCGGACCTGATCAAGACGCTGCGCGTGTATTCGCACGAGGGCACCCACCTGGTCATCTGCCCGAAGGTGGGCGGGCCGACCGGCATCAACTCGGACACGCTGCTGGATGCGATGGGCGCCTTCCTGTCGGTCTGGCTCGACGTATCGGATTTTCCGGACGTGCGCGCGCAAGGCATGCGTGCGGAGCCATCCAATTGCACCGCGCACCCGGCCTGGCGTGCGATGGCGCACAGGCAGGCGAATTCGGCCAGCGCGTCTCCCGCATGACCCGAGCGCCGCGGCGCACCCCTGCCCGCATTGTCGAACGCGTGTTCGCCTGATCGCGCTATGTCCTGGGGCTGCCGCCTGGCAGCCGCCAGCGGTATCTAAACCCTCCCCTGCCTGCCTGCGCAAGCTCGCGGAACGTCACGTGTTACCGGGACGTTGACATCCGCTTGCCCTCCAATCCCCTCCATAGGCTTACGGCATTCGATTGATTGAATAGCCCGCGCCGAAGCACCAGGCTGGTAACACGACAAATATAACGCCGGCCCGCCAATCCAATTGGCCGCCGGGATCGATGACGAACCGGCCGCGCAGTACACGGCACGCGTTCGCACTTGCCACGCAACCGGGGAACACCATGCACACCGCCGCCACCTAGGGCCGCCGGCGCCACGCCGGACTCGCGCAGGATGGCTGCGCCCACGCGCCGATTCGCGTCGCGTCCAGCCAGCTCCCAGCCAAGACAATCGACAAGGAAGCGGCCATGGATGCTTATCCAGTTCCTGGCGCGGCGAGGTATCGCCTTTTTCCGCGCAAGCTCCTGATGGTGTTTGCGCTAGGCGCATCCCTGTGGGCCGTCACCGCCCGCGCGGATGACAGCACACCGCCAGACACGCCAGCAGATTCGGCGAAGGCTACGCCGACGCCCGCCTTCAGCCCGCAGGTCTGGCTGAACGCCGGGTTTTTCTCGTACCACTTCAATCATGCGGCGCACTACAACGCGGCCAACTGGGGCGTGGGCGCCGATGTCCGCGTCACCGAGGATTTCACCCTGTCCGCGGGCGAATACCGCAACAGCATGCGCCGCCACTCCACCTACGCCAGCGTCACCTGGCAGCCCTTGCATCTCGGCCCGGTGCGGATCGGCGGGACGGCGGGCGCGGTGCGCGGGTATCCGGATGTCAATCACGGTGGCTGGTCGCCGATGGCGGCGCCGGTGATCAGCATCGAGTACGGGCGCGTGGGTGCGAACCTGCTCTATGTGCCGACGATGCGGGGAAAGGTGGATGGCTGCATCTCTCTGCAGATCAAGATCCGGGTCTGGTAAGCGATTCCCGTGACGCAACGGCGGGAGGCAAGAAAGGACGGGCAAAAAAATAGCGCCACATGCGAGAGCATGCAGCGCTACGGAAAGAGGACCAAGGGATTAGGCCCTCATCGGGAATACCACCCCCGGGGAGAGAGCGGTATGTGGCTACTGTAGCGAGCGGACTCGCTTCGACCTATCAGCCATTTCCTAATGCATGCTGAGAAATTTCCGCAAATCCCTTCCGTCCCGGCTTATGGCTTGAACGTATCGCCCAGCACCACGCCTTCACGGCGCGGATCGGCCCCGCCGACCAGCGCCGTCGACCCGCCCACGGTGGTGCGGATGATGGCGCTCAGGCCGCTCGACTGCGCCGTCACGTTGACCACGTGGCCGAGCCCGCGCAGGCCCTTGACCAGCGGGTCGTTGTCGCCGGCCAGGCCGCCGGCCGGCTTGGTGGCATCCACGTTGGGATGCTCGCCACCGACCATCATGCCGCTGGCGGCGCTGTTCGAGCCACCGAAGTCGATCATCGACACGGCCTGCTGCGCGTCCATCTTCCAGTCCAGCACGCCCACCAGGGTCTTGGCTACGTACTGGATGATGCTGGCGCCGCCCGGCGAGCCGGTGGTCATGTAGAAGTCGCCGCGCGAACCGTCGGCGTTGCGCTTGAACACCAGCGTGGGCGCCATCGAGCTGCGCGGGCGCTTGCCCGGCTGCACGCGGTTAGCGATGGGCGTGCCGCCGGCATCGGCGGGGGCCGCGTTGAAGTCGGTCAGCTGGTTATTGAGCAGGAAGCCGTTGGTGAAGTGATACGAGCCGAGGCCCGCTTCGATGGTGGTGGTCATCGAGACGACGTTGCCGTACTTGTCGGTCAGCGACAGGTGCGTGGTGCCGTGCTCGTTGATGATCGACGGGGCGAGCGGCACGGCGCCGAGGTCGCCCGCGGCGACCGGCAGCGTCATGGAACCCACCGTGCTGATGAGGTCCGCCCGCTTGCGCAGGTAGGGCTTGTTCAGCATGCTCTCCCAGCTGCCGCCCGGCAGGCCGATGAAATCGGTGTCGGCCACGTACTTGTTGCGGTCGGCATAGGCCAGGTTGCCCGCCTCGGCCATCAGGTGGACGCCGAGCACGCTCGGGCGGCCGCCGTTCTTGTCCATGTTCGACGGCGCGTAGCGCGACATCTCGTAGTTCTCGAGAATGCCCATGATCTGCGCCACCGCGATGCCGCCGGAGGACGGCGGCGGCATGCCGCAGATCTCGTACTCGCGGTAGGTCGTGCAGACCGCCGTGCGCTTCTTGGCGACGTAGCTCTCCAGGTCGGCCACGGTGGTCACGCCTGGCGTGGCGGTCCCACCGTACGTGGTCTGGATCTTGTTGACGATTGCCTGGGCGATCGGGCCATTCTTGTAGAAGGCGTCGGCGCCGCCGGTGGCGACCGCGCTGAACACATTGGCCAGCGCCGGGTTCTTGATGATGGTGTTGACCGCGCGCGGGGTGCCGTCGGCGTTGAGGAAATATCCGGCCATCTCGGCATCGCGCTTGATGCTGGGGGCCGTGACCGGGTTGCTGACCGCCGAGGCGATCGCGGCAGCCATGCGGGGCGGAATCGGGAAACCATCGGTCGCCAGCTTGATGGCGGGAGAGAACAAGTCCTTCCAGGCCAGCTTGCCGTGCTCGCCGTGCGCCAGCTCCAGCACGCGCAGCGTGCCGGGCGTGCCGATGGAGCGGCCGCTGTGCGTCGGGTTGGGCGCCGGCAGGGTCTGGTCGGCGGCGGACTTCCATTGGATGTAGTTGCCGTCGGCGGCGGCCGGCGCCATCTCGCGCCCGTCGTAAGCGGTGACCTTCTTGGTGGCCGCGTCGTAGTACATGATGAAGGAGCCGCCGCCGATGCCGGACGATTGCGGCTCGACCAGGTTCAGCACCATCTGCGCCGCTACCGCGGCGTCCACCGCCGTGCCGCCGTTCTTCAGCACGTCGCAGGCGGCCTTGGTCGAGACCGGGTTGTTGGTCACCGCCATATAGGTCTTGGCGTAGACCGTGTTCTTCGGCGCATAGCCGGTGGCGATTTCCGGGGCGTTGGGGTCGCCCGGCAGCACCACGGCTTCGCCGCCGGTGGTGCCGTTCAGTTCGCAGCCCGCGACTACAGCGGGCGTGGTCGATGCCGGGGTGGTAGCAACGGGATCGTCGCCGCCGCAGGCACCCAGGGTCAGCGCCAGCGAAGCGAGCGCGATGGCGCTCAGCCGGGTCGGGGTGAAGCGGGTGGCGGCCGGATGCATAGGCGAGGTCACCGCTTCGTGAGCAGTCTTTGGCATGTTCTTCCTGTCTTATGTTGAGGCTTCAGAAAATCGACGCTTCCCTCGTCGATCGCCGCAATCGCTGTTGATGGGGAGCGGTTGTGACGAAGAGTCAACATAGACCTGCCATTTGCGATACTGAATAGCTACATGTCTGAATTTACAGACAAGTGAACGTGGTTCATACTTGGGAGTGCTGCAAGATGCGCATCATGCCTTCGGCGGCATTGCCGCCGCCTCCCAAGTCACTTCCCGCCCCCCAAGCAGCGCGACCGTGCAGGCCAGTCCGTCCATGCGTCCCGCCGCATCGATCGCGCTTTCCAGTTCGCTGAAGGCAAAGGTCTCCACCTGCACGGCATCCAGCGCTAACTGACCCGAGGCTGCCAGTGCCACCAGGGCGAGGTAGTCGGCGCTCTCATACATGAAATGGCCGATCAACTCCCAGTTGTTGCGCAGCATCTCGCCATAGGGAATCGGCAGCGGCACCTGCATGCTGCCCATCAGCACCAGCCGCCCGCCACGCCGCAGGCTCTTGAGCGCCGCGAGCGTGGCGCTGGCATCGCTCGCCTGCCCGACCATATCGAAGGCCAGGTCGACCCGGCCGCCCGCGGCGGCGCGGATCGCCCTAACGTCCGCGTCGGCATCGCCATGCAGGATCACCGGCACCACCCGGCCGCTACCGAGCGCGGCCAGCCGTTCCAGCGGCGCCGCGCGCCGCCCCAGCGCGATGACCCTGGCCGCACCCATGGCGAGCGCCGCCATCACCGCCGCGCTGCCGAAGTACCCGCTAGCGCCATTGATGGCCACCGTCTCCCCCGCTTGCAGCCTGCCGCGGCGCAAGCCGCCGAAGGGCACGATGAACTTGGCCAGCGTCGCCAGCCGCGCGGCGCTCAGGTGCTCCAGCCCGTGCAGCGGGATCAGGGTCGAGGCCGGCATCTCGGCCAATTCACGCAGCGTACCGTGGGGGAAAGCAGCGAGCATGGCGGCGCTGCCAGCGCTGATGCCGGTCAGGCCGATCAGGATCTGCTCGGGCTCCGGCCCGGCTTCGCTGCTGCGCCAGAGCGGATTCACGGCGACCCGCTGGCCAACCTGCAGCGATTGCACGCCCTCGCCCACTGCGGCGATACGGCCGATGCCATTGGTGCCGGGGCTAAAGGGCCCCGGCGGGTACGCGTAGGGCAGCGCGCCTTGCAGGTACGCACGGGTGTAGCTCAAGAGCGGCACCGCCTCCATCCGCACCACCACCGCGCCCGCGCGCGGCTGCGGCGCGGGCACATCCCGGAGTGCCAGGGCTTGTCCGAGCTGGTCGAGCATCCAGGCCTTCATGTTGATCTGGTTCAGGGCTGGGTTCGGGTCCGGCTTCAAATTCATGTCCTTGTCCATGTCGTTGTCCTCCGATGCGATGGCACGCCGATGCGCGCGCACGATTGCACTCTAGGCACCGCCGACCTATCTTTGAAATCAATTACTGATATCCGACCTATCAACATGATTGATCTCAGAGGCATTCGACCTCAATCTGCTGGTCTCGCTGGATACGCTCCTGGCGGAATGCAATGTCACGCGGGCCGCGGCACGCCTGCACCTGACGCAGCCCGCGGTTTCCACCCAGCTGGCGCGCCTGCGGCATGTCTTTGGCGACCCGTTGCTCATCCCCACGGAAACGGGCCGCGGCATGACGCCGACGGCGCTGGCCATCGCGCTGTCCGAGCCGCTGCATGCGGCCCTGAAGAACCTGGAATCCGTGGTGCGCCACCGCGCGGCGTTCGACCCGCTGACGGATACGCGGCGCTTCGTGGTGGCGGCCAGCGACAATGCCATCGCCGTGCTCGGGCTACGGCTGATGGAGACCTTGTCGGGGATGGCGGGCCAGGGTGTGCAGATGGCGTTCGTGGCGGCGGATCCCGCCACCATCGGCGCCAGGCTGGAGCTTGGCGAGGTGGACCTGCTGATCGGCTCCGAGCGGATGGTGGCGCCGTCGATGAAGGCGAGGAAGCTGCTCGACGAGCGCTTCGTGATGGTCCAGCGCAAGCACCATCCGCGCGGCATGCGCCCGCTGGACCTGGATGCGTATTGCGCACTGGATCACGTGCTGGTGTCGACCAGCGGCGGCAGCTTCCACGGCTACATGGATGAGCAACTGGAGGCGCTGGGGCGGCGGCGCAAGGTGGTGCTATCGCTGCAGACCTTTACCCTGGTGCCCGAACTGCTCAGCCACAGCCACTACGTGGCCACGTTGCCCTGCCGGCTGGCGCAACGCTACGGCGACCGGCTGGACGCCTTTGCGCTGCCCTTCGAGGCGAACGGGTTTTCCCTGTTCGCGGCATGGCACCCGCGCAACCACGCCGATCCGGCGATCCTCTGGCTGCGCGAGAGGATCGCCGGCGTGGCAGATGCGGCCGGGGTGGATTGAAGCGCGGCTCAGGCGGCCAGCACCTCGGCCTCGAGCATGCTGCTGATAGCGGCTTCCAGGGTCACCAGGGCGGCGGTCTTGGGCAGGCAGCAGCAGATGCCGTAGCCCATCTCCGGCGGCGGCATGTGCAGCCACATATTGTCCGACAGCAGCAGCACCCGCTGGGCGGGCAGCATGCCGCGCAGCTTGCGCAGCAGGCGCCAGCCGCTGGTCACGTCCTGCGGCATGCCAAACACCAGCAAGCCGGCCTCCCGGATCGTCGTTCCGTGCATCGAGAGATCGTCGGGATCCGCGCCATCCACCTGTTCCACGCCTGGCATGCTCTCCAGCATGCGGGTCAGGCCGAGGCGCAGCAGCGCGCATTCGTCGATCACCACCGCCTTGAGCCGTGCCGGGCCGCGGCCCGCGTGCGGCAGCCGGGCTAGCGGCCTTGGCGACATGGCCGCAGGCAAGCCCGACGAGAGCCCGCGCGGGATAATGCTGTCGACGCCTGCCCGGCTGGTGAGTGCCACGTCCATGATTCCTCCTTTGTTTTCCTGGAACGGCGCCGGCGAGAGCGCCTGGCAGGCTACTTCGCAAGGCACGTGCCAGCCGCCAGGCCGGTCTGCCGTACCGCGCGGGACAGGCCGCCCGGCCTTGCCTGGCAAGGGATTGTTGCTGGCGCGGGGCAACCGGCACCACGGCCTGGGCGGCGGCGCGGGGTGTTACGCGTCACGTAACATGTTCCGCATCTTGTTCTGGATGCACGTCAGCTTGCTGACGAAGGTTGATCTACATTGTCGCGCTCCCGTCTCCTGCACGCGGGAGAGCAAGCGTGTCGAGTGGGGCGGGGGAGAGGGCGGGCGTTGGATGTGGCGTTGGCCTTCGAACGCCTACTTGTTCACCATCCGCGCTGCTTAACTACAAAATCAACTGCTTAACGTCAAGAGCAACTGCAGTTTCACCTCCCCTACGGGGAGGCGACCTACTTTCTTGTCTCGCCAAGAAAGTAGGCAAAGAAGGCGACCCGGATGCGGCGAAAGACTCCTCGCCGCATAACGGGAGATTCAAACCTTAACGGCTCGCTTCGCATCGCGTTGGGGTGTTCCCCGCCTGGGGGCGAGTCACACGGCTAAACCGAGTCGTTGGGTTATCCCTTTCGCTGGTTTGCACCTTTGCCAGCAGCCTGAAGTTCGCCCTGCCGGGCGCACATGCAAAACGCCGCGCTAGAAGCGCGGCGACCGGTGTGCGATGGAGGGAAACGCGGCTCAGACCAGCGCGATGCGGTCCTCCACCAGCCGGATATGGCCGCCCGGCTTGTCCTCCATGATCTTCATCGACTTTGGCCCGATATGCAGGCTGCACCCGCCGTGGATGCGCCGGCTCACCTCGATCACCGCCTCGGGAGACGGCCGTAGCTGCTCGGCAAGCTTGGCCAGCCTGGCGTCGAGCGCAATCGAGTCGCGGGTGAGCTTGAACAGCGTGGCGCGCGCCTTCTCGCGCAGGTCGCCGACGGCTTTCTCGGGATTCTTGGCGAAGAAGCTGACCAGCTGCTGCACCTTGGCCTGCTCGGTCTCGAGCTGGCGGCGCTGGGCCTCTACCTCGGCCTTCTCGGTCTCGGCATAGGGATTGGTGCCCACCTGCACGGTGGTGGCGGTGCCTGCGGAGGCGCCAAGCGTGGCGGTGCGCACGGCCAGTTGCGCACGACAGCGCCCGCCGGTGATGTTGCCCTGGCCACCCTTGGGGCTGCCGGCAACGATGCTGCGCCCGGCGGCGACGTCGCTCTGGCGGATACCGCTTTCCACCTTGACCTCGGTGCCGGCCTCGACCACCGCGCTTTCGATGAAGCGCGCATGCACAGAACCCTTGCAGGTCACCCGCGCCAGCGCGACGGCGCTGTCGGCGCCCTGCTGCGCGGCCTGATGCGTGCCCTCGGCCTTGCCGATGATGCCGCCCTTTACCACCACATTGCCGCCCGCCTCCACATGGGCGGCCTCGATGGTGCCGCTGACGATGACATCGCCGGTCACGCGCACGGTCATGCCGGTCTTGATATCGCCGTTGACGCGCAGCGTGCCGTCGAAGGTGATGTTGCCGGAGTGCATGTCCACCGCTGCCACATCGACCACCGGGCTCACCGATGCGCCCTGCGCCAGCAAGGCCGGCGAGCCTGAGATCGTGGCCACCAGCACCTCGGGATCGGCGGGATCGGGCGCCACGCCGGTCAGGCCGTCCGCGAACGGCGGATCGGCGGCCGGCACGGCGGGCACAACCTTGCCGAAGACATCGACGCCGTCGCTGCCCTGGCGGGCCGGGATGCGCCGCATCAGCGGCGTGCCGGGATTCACCAGCAACAGCGTGCCCAGGTCGCGCAGGTCGATGCGGCCGCTTTCGTCCTCGGCCACCAGCGGCTTGGGGGAGCCAGCAGGCTCTCGAAGCGCGCGGGCGTGCCGGGCAACGGCGCGCGTCCGGTGACAATCTCCAGCCCGTCGCAATAGCCCGCCTCGACCGCGCCGCGCAGGGCCGCACTGTCCGGCTCGGCTTTGACGCCGCGCTCGGCCAGCGCGGCACGGATTTCGTCCCGCGTCACCTCGCGCCCGCCCTGCGGCGGCAGCAGGTTGAGCCGCACGCTCAGGTTGTCGCTGCTGACGCTGAGATCGAAATAGCCGTCCGTCAGCTCGCCGATCAGCGCCTCCACGGATGCCCCCGCGGTGGCGCGCTGGCATTGCGCGAGAAAGGTGCCGATCGCGGCGGTGTCCAGTTTCGCGTCTGCCCAGCCGCCGCCGGCCAGCGCCTCTTGCAGCGCGGCGCGGTCCGGTGCCATCCGGCCCGGCGTGACGGCATATGCCGCGCGCAGCTGCCTGGCGCTGTCATCCAGACTGACCTGCAAACCGCCGGCCGCTGTGTCTTGTCCCCGGTCTTCCATTCGGTTGTTCCCTTGATGGATCGTGTCCGGACGTCTCCGCCCCGTCCTCGGGTCGTCCGCAATCCCGGCCTCGGCGGTGCTGCGCCGCCGCGGCGCAATGGCGCGGCCGCCCAGTGCCCGTGGCCTGCCAGGCAGGCCCTTGAAGCCGGGGATGTCATTGATGCGACGCTGGATCTCAGTCCCTTCTGACGCACACAACACCATCGGCCAGTTCGCGGAAAACTTGAGCCACCGCGCCCGCCCCCAACTCGCCCTCAGGGCAAACCCCGGGCGAAAAATGTACACTTCTGCCCATTGACGGAACGCCGCGCCGCAACACCAGGGGATCACAGATGATTGTGCGAGACCGCCCATCGGGACCGAGGCTGTTCCTGGTCCTGCGAGGCTCGATCCTGTCACGCATCTGGCGCGTGCTGCTGGTGAATTTCCTGGTAGCGGTTGCCGTCACCATCAGCCACGGCGCGTTCTTCCAGCACAAGGTCACGCTCACGGCCATCCCCTTCACGCTGATCGGCCTGCCGCTGGCCATCTTCCTGGGCTTTCGCAATACCGCCGCCTACGACCGCTTCTGGGAAGGCCGCAAGCTGTGGGGCGAGCTGGTGGTGCGCAGCCAGAACCTGGCACGCCAATGCCTCAGCCTGATCGCAGACAACGTGCCCGACAGCGCCGGCCATAAGCCGGCGGGCCTCAACGACGCGCGCGTGCGCATGATTTCCCGCACGATTGCCTATGCTTACGCGCTGCGCAACCGTTTGCGCGGCACCAGCGCCGCCACCGGCCTGGACCCCGCCTGGCTGCGCCCGGCGGAGCTTGCCGAGCTGCAGCGCAGCACCAATGCGCCCGCCTTGCTGATGATGCGCATGGGCGAGGACCTGGGCCAGTGCGTGCGGCAGCACCGCGTGGAGCCCTGCCTCGCCGCCGGCATCGACGGCACCTTGTCGGCCATGGTGGCCACGGCGGTGGCGTGCGACCGCATCCACAGCACGCCCATCCCTTTCTCGTACACGCTGCTGCTGCACCGTACCGCCTACCTGTATTGCTTCTTGCTGCCGTTCGGGCTGGTGGATACCATCGGCTTCGTCACGCCCGTCGTGGTGGCCATCGTGGCGTACACCTTCTTCGGCCTGGATGCGCTGGGCGATGAACTGGAAGAGCCGTTCGGCACCCGCGCCAACGACCTGCCGCTCGATGCGCTCTGCCGCACGATCGAGATCGGCATGAAGGAAGCGATGGGCGAAACCGAGCTACCGCCGCCGCTCGAACCGGTGGATTACTGCTTGCTTTAGGCGGCCTGGCAAGACTGCGCCAGCGTGCGCCGGTTGCGCCACTCGCCCGAGCAAGCGCGACTTTCGGTAAACTGCCGCTGTACCGGCGCAGCGTCGTCCGGCTTTGGCGCACGCCTCACCGCTTTTCCCCAGGTTCCAGACATCCCAGATGGCCCAGAAGTCCCCGGCGTCCAAGACGCCCGCCGCACCGGCGTCCAGCCCCCACGAAATCCGTCCCGGCCAGTCCATCGAGCTGCTCAAGGCGCTGCATATCCTCACGCGCGACGGCAAGATGAACCAGGACAGCCGCCGCAAGCTCAAGCAGGTCTACCACCTGTTCCAGTTCATCGAGCCGCTGCTGCAGGATCTCAAGCAGGATCACCCCGACGTGACGCTGGTCGACCACGGCGCCGGCAAGTCCTACCTCGGCTTCATCCTGTACGACCTGTTCTTCAAGGAGCGGCTCGACCAGTCGCACATCTACGGCATCGAGACGCGCGAGGAACTGGTGCGCAGCTCGCAGGAGCTAGCCAGCCGGCTGGATTTCAAGGGCATGTCGTTCCTGAACCTGTCGGTGGCGGACTCCATCACGTCGGATCAACTGCCGCCCACCATCGACATCGTCACCGCACTGCACGCCTGCAACACGGCCACGGACGATGCGATCCGCTTCGCGCTGGAAAAACGCGCCAAGTACATCGTGGTGGTGCCATGCTGCCAGGCCGAGGTGGCCGGCGTGCTGCGCAAGCACAAGGGCCAGCTGCTGGCCGGCAATCCGCTGACCGAGATCTGGCGCCATCCGCTGCATACCCGCGAGTTCGGCAGCCAGGTGACCAACGTGCTGCGCTGCCTGCAACTGGAGGCCCACGGCTACCAGGTCAGCGTGACCGAACTGGTGGGCTGGGAGCACTCGATGAAGAACGAACTGATCATCGCGCAGTACAAGGACCTGCCGCGCCGCCGCCCGGCCGAGCGGCTGGGTGAAGTGCTGCGCACGCTGGGACTGGAAGAGATGGAAACGCGCTTCTATACGCAGGACCATGCTGGCGAGCCGGCAGCCGCGGCTGCCGGCTGAGGCGTTCCCGAGCCCGCCTCCACGCGCCGCCGATGCGGCGCGTTTTTTATTGCCCGGCCTATTACCCAGCCTATTACCCGGCCTATTGCCAGATTTATTGCCCGCCGGCCTCGGTCATCAGCCTGCGCCAGCCGTCATGGCCGAGGCGGCGCATGGTTTCCTGGTTGCGCTCGTAGATGTCCGACGCATCGGGAAAGGCCGCCACGGCCCGTGCGATGCTGTCTTCGCGCAGCAGGTGCAGGATGGGGTAAGGCGCGCGGTTGGTGTAGTTCTCGATGTCGTCCGACTCGCTGCCGCCGAACTCGTAGTGCGGATGGAAGCTCGCAATCTGCAGGACGCCCGCCAGGCGCAGGCTCTTGAGCAAACGCTCGGCGAAGTAGAGGAAATCGTTGTAGTCGAGAAACTCCGCCAGCGCATGCGGCACGATCAGCAGGGTCGTGTCGATCTCGGCGGGGTCGGCCTCGGCCAGCATGCGCAGCTCGGTCTCGAGATCGGTCAGCACGCCCTCGGTATCGGTGGCATCGCTCACCGCATAGCGGATCTGCTGCTTCACGTGCACAGCCTTTGCGAAAGGGCACAGGTTGAGGCCGATCACCGCGCGCTCGAGCCATTGCTGGGTAGCGTCTATGACGGACTGGGTGGATGGCGAAGCGGTGGGCATGGCGATGAGTGGCGGCGCTAAACCGCTATTTTAGCCTCCCGCCCAGGCACGCCAAAGCCGCTCAGCGCCGCGGCCCGTAGATCTGCTTGGCCAGCGCGTCGGCCTGGCGCATGGCCGCATCGCGCTCGGCCGTGCCCAGCTTGCCGCAGACGTACTCCAGGTTGGCGGTATCCAGGTCGGTGACATGGCGTTCGCCGGACAGCACGATCACCTTGCGCCACATGCAGGCCTTGACGCGGTCGCGCTCCAGCCCGAGGCAGCCGGACTGCAGGCAGTACGACAGGTTGCGCTGCGACAGGAAATCGCCCTTCATCGCCTTTTCCTGCAGCCCTTGCGCGGTCTCCTGCGCGTGCGCTGGCTGCATGGCGGCCAGCAGGCTCAGTAGCACCGGCGCGAGGGCGCGCGCGGCGGATCGAGGCAATGAGAAAGTGGACGACAGGGACATGGACAGATGCAGCAAACCGGTGGCGCGCGCGAAATGGGTGAAATGGGCGAAAGGGCGATCTTAGCAGTAGCCCGCGCCGCAGCCCCGGCGAAGGGCCGCCCTATATAATCCGATCCGCCGCAGGCAGCATCCCCACGCGGCCTGCATTCCCCGATCGACTGCGTTTCCCCGGATTCAAGCCATGCCCTCTTCCACCGCTTCCGCCTCCACCGCCAGCGTCGCCGTCATCGGCGGCGGGCCGGCCGGCCTGATGGCGGCCGAAGTGCTGGCGGCGCGTGGATTGCGCGTGGACGTGTACGACGCCATGCCCTCGGTCGGCCGGAAATTCCTGATGGCCGGCCGCGGCGGCATGAACCTCACGCATTCCGAAGCGGCGCAGCCCTTCCTCGGGCGCTATGGCAAGCGCAGCGCGCAGATCGCGCCGCTGCTGGCTGGCTTCGATCCGCAAGCGCTGCGCGACTGGGTGCACGGCCTTGGCATCGAGACCTTTGTCGGCAGTTCGGGCCGCGTCTTCCCCACCGACATGAAGGCCGCGCCGATGCTGCGTGCGTGGCTGCATCGCCTGCGCGATGCCGGCGTGCAGTTCCATATGCGGCATCGCTGGCGCGGCTGGGAGGATGCATCGGGCAAGCTGCGCTTTGCCACGCCGGATGGCGAGCGGCTGGTTCATGCCGATGCCACGGTGCTGGCGCTTGGTGGCGGCAGCTGGGCGCGCCTGGGTTCCGATGGCGCATGGGTACCGCTGCTGGCGGCACGCGGGGTGGACATCGCCGCTTTGCGCCCCGCCAACTGCGGCTTCGACGTAGCCTGGAGCGAGCACTTCCACACGCGCTTTGCCGGCCATCCGTTGAAAGCCGTGGCCCTCGGGCTGCGCGACCGCGATGGCGTGGAGCACTATCGCCAGGGCGAGTTCGTCATCACCGCCGGCGGCATCGAGGGCAGCCTGGTCTATGCATTGAGCGCGCCAATGCGCGACCTGCTGGAGGCCACCGGCGAGGCTACGATCCATCTCGACCTGGCGCCGGGCCTGTCTGCCGAACGCGTGGCCGAAGCAGTGCAGCGCCCGCGCGGCGCGCGCTCGCTGTCGAGCCACCTGCAGAGCAAGCTGGGCATCACCGGCGTCAAGGCCGGGCTGCTGCGTGAGTGCTTGTCAAAGGAGGAATTTGCCGATCCCGCGCGGCTGGCGGCGGCGATCAAGGCGCTGCCCTTGCGCCTGCTGCGCGCGCGCCCGATCGATGAAGTGATCAGCAGCGCGGGCGGCGTCGCGTTCGAGGCGATGGACGCGCAGCTGATGCTGCGCGCCGTGCCGGGCGTGTTCTCCGCCGGCGAAATGCTGGACTGGGAGGCGCCCACCGGCGGCTACCTGCTGACCGCCTGCTTTGCCAGCGGGCGCGCGGCCGGGCTGGGGGCTGCGGCCTGGCTGGAAGCTTCCAGGCCTGCCGCAGGCTAAAACCCGTTCAGCCCGCCTTGCCGTTGACGATGCTCAATGCCACGGCCTCGGCCACTTCGATGCCATCGATGGCCGCGGAGTAGATGCCGCCCGCATAGCCGGCGCCTTCGCCGGCCGGGTACAGGCCTTCCACGTTCATGCTCTGGTAGTTGTCCTTGCGGCGGATGCGCAGCGGCGATGACGTACGCGTTTCCACGCCGGTCAGCACCGCGTCATGCATGGCAAAGCCAGCGATCTTCTTGTCGAGTTCGGGCAGCGCCTCGCGGATGGCTTCGATGATGTAGTCGGGCAGCGCGGTGGACAGGTCCGTCGGCGTGACGCCCGGCTTGTACGAAGGCTCGACCGAGCCCATCGCGGTGGAAGGCCGGCGCGCGATGAAGTCGCCCACCAGCTGGGCCGGCGCATTGTAGTTGCGCCCGCCAAGCTCGAATGCGCGCTCTTCCCAGTGGCGCTGGAAGGCGATGCCGGCCAGCGGGCCGCCGGGGAAATCCTCCGGCGTGATGCCCACCACGATGCCGGCATTGGCGTTGCGCTCGGCACGGATGTACTGGCTCATGCCGTTGGTGACCACGCGGCCCGGCTCCGAGGCCGCGGCCACCACCGTGCCGCCCGGGCACATGCAGAAGCTATACACAGCGCGGCCGTTGCTGGCGTGGTGCACCACCTTGTAGTCCGCGGCACCCAGCAGCTTGTTGCCGGCGAACTTGCCAAAGCGGCTGCTGTTGATCATGCCCTGCGGGTGCTCGATGCGGAAACCCAGCGAGAACGGCTTGGCCTCCATGAACACGCCGCGCTCATGCAGCATCTCGAAGGTGTCGCGCGCGCTGTGGCCGACCGCCAGGACGACGTGGTCGGCCTGCAGGTACTCGCCGTTGGACAGCGTCAGGCCGCGCATCTTGCCGCCCTCGATGTCGACGTCCTCGACGCGGGTCTCGAAGCGGATCTCGCCGCCGAGCGAGAAAATCTCGGCGCGCATCTTCTCCACCATGCTCACCAGGCGGAACGTGCCGATGTGCGGGCGCGCGAGGTAGAGGATGTCTTCCGGCGCGCCGGCCTTGACGAACTCGTCAAGCACCTTGCGGCCGTAATGCTTCGGGTCCTTGATCTGGCTGTAGAGCTTGCCGTCGGAGAAGGTGCCGGCCCCGCCCTCGCCGAACTGTACGTTGGACTCGGGGTTGAGCACGCTCTTGCGCCACAGGCCGAAGGTGTCCTTGGTGCGCTCGCGCACTTCCTTGCCGCGCTCCAGGATGATCGGCTTGAAGCCCATCTGCGCCAGGATCAGCCCGGCCAGCAGCCCGCACGGGCCCATGCCGATCACCACCGGGCGCAGCGTGGTGCCCGGCGCGGGCGCCTGCGCGACGAAGCGATAGGCCATGTCCGGCGTCACGCTCCAGTTCGGCTTGCCGGCCATGCGCTTGATCGCCGCGGCTTCGTCCTTCACCGCGATATCGATGATGTAGGTGAGCTTGATATCGGAACGCTTGCGGGCATCGTGCGCGCGGCGGTACACGGTGAACCCGGTCAGGCCATCGGCCTTGACGCCAAGCTCGGCGAGGCGGGCGAGGACCACGGCCTTGAGATCGCTCTCGGCATGGTCGAGCGGGAGTTTGACTTCACTTAGACGTAGCATGGGAACCTGGAATTCTGCGGCCGGTGGGTCGGCCCTGGAAGGGGCGCTGACTGCACTCTGGTTGAGCGTCGGGCTGGCCGGACCGCAATTTTATCGTTTTTAGGGCCAGGGTCCGCATTCTCTGCCACGAGACCGCTAAATTGTGAGATCTTCCGCACCCCGGCAAGGCATTACCGTGCCCAACGCCAGCGTGCCTAACAGAACAGACCAGGAAGGAAGCAAGATGATCGACGCACTAGTCAGCGGCCGGCTCCACGGCCACGCCAGCGAGCGTACCGGCCAGGGCGGCAGCCAGTACGTGACCGCCAAGCTCAAGGCCGCGATCAACGATGGCGACACCGTCATCGTCAATGTGATCGCGTTTGCCGACAAGGTGCGCGCAGGCCTGCTGGCGCTGGAGGATGGCGAGTCCGTGGCGCTGTCGGGCAGCCTCACGCCCAAGGTCTGGACTGACAAGAACGGCGATACCCGGCCCGCCCTGGACCTGGTGGCCCATGCCATGCTGAGCGCGCACGACCGCCAGGACTGACCGCCCCAAGGCGGCTGTCCCGGCCAGGCAGCCGGTCGGCTCGACCATCATCTTCATGCGCCCGGCGAAGAAGGCCATGGCCTGGACCAGTTCCGCGTCGCTGACCGTGACCACATCGCCCACCAGGCGGCGCAGCACCGGGAAGGTGAGGTCGCCAAGGTGCTGGGTCTGCGGGCCGTCGGCCAGCGTGGCGGGCACGTCGATATGGACGATCCCATCGTGTTGCTCTCCATGGATTCATGCCTGCGCCAGCCGCAGCCAGCGGTTCCACCAGGGCCTTGCCGCAGGGGCCTGCAGCCGCAGCAAGGCGGCCTGACGGGCTAGCACTTCCACCCAGCCCGGCGACAGCGCCACGACGCTGCCGGCCGGCAGGCGGCGCGGCTGGCGCCAAACGGTGCCGGCCAGCCATCGCGGCGCCTCGGTGAGTTCGATTTCGCCCTCCAGCACGCAAAGGGTCGTGCCGGCCTTGGCATGGAAGCGCAGCACGCGGCTGCTTTCCAGGTCGAGCGCCTGGGCTTGCGGCTCAGCGCCAGCCAGCATGGCGCGCGTGGGCTGTACAGGCTGGACAGGCTGGACGGTGGGGATGGTCGGGTCTGAACGATAGCTTTGCATGATGCCGGCTCCCTGGCTTTGACAGGGTTCCAGACTACCGATGCGGGCCGGGCCAAAACAGGCACACGCCAATGGCTTGTGAACCGTAACAGAGGCATGACAGACCATCTGTTACGATACAGAAGCCCCTATCTGTATCTGTTGCGCCGGCCGCCGCCGCGTCACCATGCCGCATGGAATCCGTCCCGCTCTACCGCCAGCTTGCCCAGCACTACTTGCACGCCATTGAAACGGGCGTGTTGAAGCCGGGGGACCGCGTGCCCTCCGTGCGCACGCTCATGGAGCTGCACGGCGTGAGCCTGTCCACCGCGCTGCAGGCCTGCCGGCAGATGGAAAGCGATGGCCTGCTCGAGGCCAGGCCGCGCTCGGGCTACTTCGTGCGGCACCACCGGCACAGGCCGCTGGCGCCGATCGAGGAGCCGGTCGCCGCGCTGCCGGACCCCGCGCAATACGTGGGCATCCATGAGCGCATTTCCGCCATCACCGCGCGCGGACGCCAGCAACCGGTCGCGGTGAACTTTGCCGGCGCCTGCGGCGCGCCCGCGCTGTACCCGGCGGAAGGCCTGCGCAATGCGGCGGCGCGCGCGCTGCGCCTTCACCCGCAACTGTTCGGCAGCGCGGCCGACGCCGGCGGCCATCCGGCCTTTCGCGCCGTGCTGGCGCGCAACGCGCTGCTCGCGCGCATCACGGTAGCGCCGGAAGATATCCTGGTGACCCACGGCTGCACCGAGGCGCTCAACCTCGCGCTGCGCGCGGTGGCGCAGCCCGGTGACGTGATTGCCGTGGAATCGCCCACCTATTACGGCCTGCTGCAAATCCTCGAAAGCCTGGGCATGCGCGCGCTGGAGATTCCCAGCAGCCCGCAGACCGGCATCTCGCTCGAAGCGCTGGAGCTGGCGGCGCAGACCTACGACAACATCCGCGCCGTGGTGGTGGTGCCGAACCTGCAGAATCCGCTGGGCAGCATCATGCCGGACGCCAACAAGGCGCAACTGGTGGCCTGGTGCGAGGCGCGCGCCATCGCGCTGATCGAGGACGACTGCTTCTCCGCGCTGGCGGACAGCGACGCGCCGCTGGCCGCCCTCAAGGCCTGGGACCGCAGCGGCGGCGTGATCCATTGCGCCTCGCTGCACAAGATCCTGGCGCCCGGCATGCGGCTGGGCTGGATCGCCGCGGGCAAGTGGCAGGCGCGCGTGGAAATGCTCAAGTACAGCCAGTCGCGGCCCAATGAGTTGCTGGCGCAGATGGCGGCGGCCGAGTTCATGGGTTCCGGCGCATTCGAGCGGCACCTGCGGCGCCTGCGCGAGCAATTGCGCAGCCAGCGCGCGCAGGTGGCGCAGGCGATTGCCGCCGAGTTTCCAGCGGGCACGCGCGCCTCCAACCCGAACGGCGGCCTGCACCTGTGGGTCGAGCTGCCGGGCTCGGTCCCGTCCGAGGCCGTGTTCGACCAGGCCATGGCGGCCGGCATCCGGGTCGTGCCCGGGGTGATGTTCTCCAACTCCAACCGCTTCGACCATTTCCTGCGGCTCAATTGCGGCACGCCGTTCACGCCGGAGATCGAGCGGGCGTTGCGCAAGCTCGCTGCGGTGGTGGCGCGCCTGGCGGACAAGCCATAGCGGCCGATGCTGGATGGCTGGCGACGGGCCTGGCGCGCCACATCCGTCGCCTCGCGCCACCATTCGCTCCTAGCATCGCGCCGTTCATCGCAGCGCGCTAGGCGGCGGCGGACCGGGCCGGCATCCTTGCGAACATTGCCGAAACCGGCAGGCCGCGCTCCAAGGAGAACAAGATGCCGCACCCCTCCCTCCCGCTCGCCATCGAGACCGTGGGCTCCGCCCTGCGCCTATGCACCGCCCGCCGCGCCGACGCGGCGCATCGCGTGGCGCGCACCGATGCCAGAGCTGGCCAGGACACCAAAGACAACGCCGCGCGCACAGAGCATGACCAGGGACAAAGCAGGCCCACCCGGCTTGCCGATACCATCGGCCGGGTTCCTGTCCAGACCTTGACTGAGATGACTCATGCCAACTCCGCCGCCAGCGGCAAGCTCGATGAACTGCGCACCCTGGCCTCGCACCTGACCGCCGGCTCGCTGTTGCAGGCGGCCACGCTGCAATTGATCGCCGAACAGGAGAACGCGCGGCACCGTTACGCCCCCGCACGCATCGCCGAGCTCTCCCGCCGGGGCTGACGCGCCGGCGGGCGCCATGTGTGGGGTTTTTACGCCACACGCTATCCATTTCCTCCCCTGCTGCCCTATGCTATCGCTCGAAGCGAGCATGGCGGCGGCCCCGGCAAATCCGAGGCGGCACAAAGCCAGCCGCGCCACACGCGTGCCAGCCCTGGCCCGCGCCGAACAGGATTGGGATGGGGATAGGGATTGGGAAAAGACGCATTGATGGCAACGACCGACACGCAGCGGATCGATAACGAATACAAGGCCTTGTTCCAGCTGGCGCCAGTCTCGTTGTGGCTGGAAGACTTCAGCGCGGTGCGCGAACACTTCCAGGCCCTGCGCGCGCAGGGCGTGACCGACCTGCGCAGCCACCTGCGCGCCAATCCGGAACAAGTCGCGCGTTGCTCGGCACGGATCCGCGTGCTGGACGTGAACCAGCGCACGCTGGACCTCTTTCGCGCCGCCGACCTCGCCGACCTCGTCAATAACCTCGACACCGTCTTTCGCGACGATATGTTCGACCAGCACGTCGAGGAACTCGGCCAGCTGTGGGACGGCGGATTGCGCTTTTCCAGCCAGACCGTCAACTACACGCTGGAAGGCAAGCGGCTGGACATCCGCCTGGATGCCACCGTCATGCCCGGCTTTGAGGCAACGTGGGAACGCGTGCTGCTGTCGATCGAGGACATCACCGCGCGCGTGGCCACCGAGCGCGGGCTGCGCCGCAGCGAGCAATACGCGCTGGGCCTGTTCGAGCATTCGCCGGTGTCGCTGTGGGTCGAGGATTTCAGCGCGGTCAAGGTACTGCTGGATGAAGTCCGCGGTGCGGGCATCACGGACTTCCGCACCTTCCTCAACGTGCATCCGGATTTCATTTCGCGCTGCATGCAGGAAATCCGCGTGCTCGACGTCAACCAGCAAACCCTGCTGATGTTCAGCGCGTCAACCAAGGCAGAGCTGCTCTCGCGCCTGGGCGATGTGTTCCGCGACAATATGCGCATCCAGTTCGCCGAGCAGCTGATCGATCTCTGGAACGAGAAGCTCTGGCAGCAGCGCGAAGTCATCAACTATGCGCTGGATGGCCGGGCCGTGGACGTGTTCATGCAGTGGTCGGTGTTCCCCGGCTGCGAGGCGGAATGGGACCAGGTGCTGGTGTCGCTGACCGACATCACCGCACGCAAGAAGGCCGAGGCCTATGTCGAGTTCCTGGGCAAACACGATGTACTGACCAAGCTCTACAACCGCGCCTACTACGAAGACGAGCTCGCGCGGCTGGGACGCAAGGGCCCGTGGCCGGTCAGCGTGATCGCGGTCGACCTGAATGGCCTGAAGCAGGTCAACGATCAAGCTCGGCCACGGCGACGGCGATGCGCTCCTGCGCCGTACCGGAGAGGCGCTGAAGAAGGCCGTGGGCGATCAGGTCTGCGTGGCGCGGGTCGGGGGCGACGAATTCATGGTGCTGCTGCCGGCGCGCGACGAGCGCGGCGTGGCCACGGTGGTCGAGCAGATCCACCAGGTGGTGGAGCTCAACAACCAGTTCTATCCGGGCACCGCGCTCAGCCTGTCGATCGGCACGGCAAGCTGCAGCGCAGGCGAGCGCCTGAGCGATGCCGTCAAGCTGGCCGACACCCGCATGTACCAGGCCAAGCGCGCCCACTACGAGGCGCTCGACGACGAGCTGGAGCGGCGGCGCCGATAGCCAATCGCCGATGTGCAAATGAAAGGGCCGGCATCAGCCGGCCCTTTCATTTTGCACGTTACAGCGTTACAGGTACACGATCAGCGCCACGCCAGCGGCGATCAAGCCAAACTTGACCACGTAGTAAGCCGGCCGGCTCCACGCCTTGAAACGCCGGCGATACTGGCCGCCGAGCCAGACAATGCGGAACAGGCGGTTGATCATGCCGGTCTGGTCAGACTCTTCGTTGGGCGAGCTCGCCGCGGTCATGACCTTGCGGCCCAGCCAGCGGTTGATCTTGCCGGCCCAGCCGAAGCGCATCGGACGCTCGATGTCGCAGAACAGGATCAGGCGGTTGCTGTCGCTCTTGTTCTCCGCCCAGTGCAGGTAGGTCTCGTCGAACACCACGCCCTCGCCATCGCGCCAGCTATGGCGCTCGCCGTCGACCTCGATAAAGCAGCGGTCGTCGTTAGGCGTGGCCAGGCCCAGGTGATAACGCAGCGAACCCGCGAACGGATCGCGGTGCGGGTTCAGCTTGCCACCGGGCGGCAGCTCGGCGAACATCGCCGCCTTCACGCTCGGCAAGCCACGGAGCAACTCCACCGTGCGCGGGCACAGGACCTCGGCCGAGGGATGGCGGGCTTCGTACCATTTCAGGTAGAAACGCTTCCAGCCGTACTTGAAGAACGAGTTGAAACCGGCATCGTCGTTCTTGTCGGCGGCCTTGATCTTGCGCATGGCAGCCAGGGCCAGGCCTTCATCGCGAATCTCCGGCCAGGCGGCGCGGATTTTCTCGAGTTCGGGAAAACGCTCGACGGGGATGTAGGGCGTGCGCGGCACGCCGGAGAATACATACATGAAGCAGTTGACCGGGGCCACCAGGGCCGAATGGTCGAGCAACTGGCGCCAGATGCGCAGCCTCACCTTGCCGCGGAAATGCACGTACAGGATCGCTCCCAGGTACGCCGCGACGATTATCCACTTGATCACCCGAAATCCTCCATATCAGCAGTACCGCGCGCAGTTGCATACGCGGGCAACGCGACGGTGTCGGGGGTAGGGTAGGGATAGGCCATTGCTGGCGCTATCCCCCCTAAGAACCGTACGTGCGAGTTTCCCCGCATACGGCTCAAGCCGTTACAAAGTGTAGTTAAACACCGGTTTCACAACTGTTTGACCGTGGTGGTGAACTTGATTATGGCAGTTCGGGTGCAACAGCACGCGATTTCCTAGAGCATCGGAGCCGCCAAGGATGCGCGGTTCCAAGTGGTGGTCTTCCCACCCTGTCTCTTTGGTGATCTTGCACTGGCACACCGCACACAGCCCTTGCTGAGATATGTACAACTTGATCCACTGCTTTCGGTGCGACATGCTCGACTGCATGCGCTCTTGTCGCAATTTCTCACCATACCGTTCCTGCCTGGGATCGAAGGGGTTGTAGTTCCCTTTGATTTTTGTGTGCCGTTGAATGACCGTACTCGAAAGCGAGTACAACTCCATCCAGTAGCTACTGCCGTCCTTCCTTGTTACTGTGGTTCCAAACACCCAGTTCCGCTCACCGACCGATGCGAAGTACTTCTTTCGCACCCAGCCGGCGTTCTTTTTCGGATGCCGCCGTCTCGCCCACCGCCATATCGCCCGAAATACATCGTGCTCCACTCGTGTGAACGTCTCTTTCGCAACCACTGGGCTGTGATACTGCGCCCACCCCTTAGCATCGGGTTCAGCAGTCGAAGCAGGTGCTCGTGCTTCACCGCCTTATTGGCACTGATGACCTCCTTCACCTTGCGATAGAACGTCTGCACGTTCTTCTTGCTGGGCTTGATGAGCAGTTTCCCCGAGTACTTCCGGAAATTCCACCCTAGGAAATCAAAGCCTTTAGTGATACTGACTATCCGCGTTTTCTCCGTCGATAGCGTCAGTCCCCGTACTGCCAGGAACTGTTCTATCAACGGCTTCACCTCGTTCTCTAACATCTCCGGTGTACTACCGGTGATCACAAAGTCGTCTGCGTACCGTACAACGTTCACCTTTAGCTTATTAGTCTTGGCAACACCCAGCTTAGCTTGTAAAGACTTAACCAGTTGCTGTTCCAACCCGTTCAATGCCACATTTGCCAGAGTCGGGGAAATGATACCCCCTGTGGTGTTCCGGCTTCGGTCGCCTGAAGCTGACCCTGAAATACCACGCCAGCTTTCAGCCATTTCCGCAGGATCACTTTGTCCATCGGGACATTGCGCTCTAGCCAGTCGTGGCTGATATGGTCGAAGCACCCTTTGATATCTGCCTCTAACACCCATTGGGCCGAAGCCTTTTTGGATAGTGAGACAAATAGCTGAGACATGGCGTCCGCTGTTGCACGATTGATCCGGAACCCATAAGAGTTCGGATCGCTTGTTCCTTCGGACACCGGTTCCAGTGCCAGCAAATACAGCGCTTGCATGGCTCGGTCCAACATGGTCGGAATACCCAAAGGGCGTTCCTTTCCGTCGGACTTGGGGATGAAGACCCTCCGTAATGGCATGGGCCGATACCCCCGGCGCTTCAACCGCCCGATGGCTTCCCACCGGGGTTCGGGCGAATCCCACAGCACGTTATCTACACCTGCTGTTTTCCTGCCACGGTTTTCAGTCACTCGTCGCACCGCCGATGCCTTGGCGGACCACGAGCGGGTCAAGGATCTTTGCAGGGCTTTTACCCTGCGCCAGTCCCCTTCCTGTGTTGCCTTCGCAATTCGAATCTGCATTACCCGAACGTTCCGTTCGACGTGGCGCCAATTGATGTCGCCCCACCTTTGCGGTACGCCGGAGAGCGCAGATTCATCCTTGCGGATCAATGCTTCCATGCTGCTCTCCTATCTTGAGAAACTTCCCAAAACATAGAGACAACTTGCCCCTTGAGGGACATATTGCCCCTCAAGGGAAGAAAATTACACAAGCGAGTTCTGTCAGCCGTCCTGCGACGATTGACCAGTTGGAAGTCTGCCCGCTTTCGCGTGAGGTGATGTTTCAACCCCTATCCGGACCATTACAGCCCGGCATTCGCTTTTTCCAACCTCCCATACCCGCACAGCCAGCAGCGTCCCTTGCGGTTCGCCTGCCAGAGCCATACTGCACGCCGGCAGCCATACGGGCTTACCACGTTCCCTGCGCGTTACACGACTGGGTTAGAGCCTGCCTCTTCGCCGGTGGTTTAAAGACGATGTGCCCCGAGTTTCGAACGGGACAACCAACCACACACCTTTTTGGTTAATGCCTAACAGCAGCTTTGGCACCTTACTACTCACGACGTTTATCAGCAGTTCACTTACATTACTCATACCAGTCAGCCTAGCTCCTCAACCCCGATGCTGCTCGGAGTCTCTACGGCAAGTCCTCACGGACCTGTCGTACCCTGGCGGGGGCTACATTGTCGGGAAAGCTTCACACCCCACCGTTACCAGTGACGCATGTCTCCCTAGGCTACTGCTAATCGCATAGCAGGTTCTCTATCCGAGCACCCTCGCGGATGTGTCTGACCGAACCATAACGCGCAGAGCTTCACGCTCCGGGTTACTCTAAATTTCACCTGCCGGTCCAGACGGACCGGATCTACAAATACCTTTTCGCCTTGTGGGCGAATGGCATCCGCCCACGCGGCGTCTCGACGACCCTTCCGGACCGTTTGACAAAATTAACGCCAGACCTAACCCATACTGCGGGTTGGATGGAACTCCCCCGATGGCAAGAAAGCGTGCCCCCGGAGATGGACTGACCAGTTAGGCCAGCCTTGTAGAGCAGCACCCGAGGAACGAGTCCTTGGGTATCAGCAGGCGTTAGCGGCCACAGCTATGGTAGGCTGCGCATCGCTAACTGTTGGAGGGGCTGACGGCCAGCAGAAACTGTCCATTTCCCTCTTACCTCAATGCCTCTTCTCGTAATGCGACCAGAACTGAGACATCGTTTTGGACCGAGGATCCAGCTGATTTAAGAGGGGCTGTCCCTCTACACGGAGCGTGCCGTGTCGCACCGAAAACCCGTAGTGTATCGAAATGGGAGGCGCCCTGCTGGATGATAACGATGCGCCACACACCGATCCATCACTTCGGATCGGCGGCGCAAGCGGCCTAAGCCGCCGGAAGGCGGACTCGGCTCAGGGCGTGCCGCGGGATTGCCGGGCGATGCGGTCGATCAGCGCGTTGGCGTCATCCGGCAAACCCTGCAGCGTCAACAGGCGCGCGTTAAGCACCATATTCTCCAGCACCAGCTTGGCGGTGGAGGCCCACATGGTAGCCAGCAACGCGTCCACCGGCATGCCGGCCGTCTCCATGGCGCTGGAGCGCTGCGCCACCAGACGGCACACCAACGCGCGCAGCGTGGCGTCGTCGAAGGGCAGATCAGCATAGTCGATCGGGTCTTCCTTCTCGACTTCCACCATCAGTTGCAGCAGCATGTCTTCGGTCATCGGCAAGCTCCCAGGAAGGCTTCAAGGGTCGGATGTTCCTGTTGATGACGCTAATCCTCGGCCCTTGCGTTGTCAATGCGCGGGCCGATCGGCACTAGCGCAATGACGCAATGACAACAGACAAGAGGGCCGGCGCCCGCGGTTGGGACATCCGATGACTCAGGGTAAGCGATAGACAGGTCCCATCGATCGGCACTGAACAAAGCGTGTAAGCTCCGGTCTGATCATTACTACCAACCAAACACTAGAGTTCATGACCGAGCGTTTGTTATCTGCCATGCGTCAATATGCATGGTTCGGTGGTGTCAAGCACCACGTGGTCCAAGGTGTCGAAGCACTGGCCACCTTGCTCAAATCTCCCGCAGTCGCAGCCCGCGCAGTGGCTGCCATCGTCGCAGAAACCGAACAGGGCGTGCAGGTGTGGGTGTCCTACTTCGGCAAGCCGATGGACCCGCATACCCAATACGTGTTCTGGCCGATGCAGCGTGCGCTCAAGCCCGCGCGACGACGCGTAGCCATGGTCCCGCTACCGCCGCAGCATCGGGATCGCCGTTAGCCTCGTTGCACAGTGAATCGCGAATGGCTGGCCGATGCCGGCGATTCGCGAGTATCAAGCCTCGGCATCCTGCCTCAACATCCCCTTCCCCGCTTCGCCCCTCCCCGTCTTCCTCATTCCCCACGTCGCCGCTCACGCGTCGGCCCAGCGTCGCAGCAGGTTGTGATACACGCCGGTCAGCCCCACCACGGCCGCGTCCTTGTGCCCCAGGGCCTGGCCCACCCGCTGGATCTGCGTATCGAGCTCGAACAGTACCGAGCGCTGGCCCTCGTCGCGCACCATGCTTTGAATCCAGAAAAATGACGACACGCGCGCGCCGCGCGTAACCGGGCTGACGTGGTGCAGGCTGGTGGCCGGGTACAGCACCATGTGCCCCGCTGGCAGCTTCACGCGTTGCTGCCCGTAGGTATCCTCCACCACCAGCTCGCCGCCATCGTAGTCTTCCGGCTCCGTCAGGAACAGCGTTGCCGAGAGGTCGCTGCGCACGCGGAAGTTGGTGCCGCGCAGGTGGCGGATCGCGTTGTCGATATGGTTATCGAACGCATGCCCGCCCTCATAGCGGTTGAACAAGGGCGGATAGACCTTGAGCGGCAGTGCGGCCGAGATAAAGAGCGGATTGGCGCCCAGCGCGTCCTGGATCAGGTCGCCCACCTGGCGCGCCACGGGCGAGCCTTCGGGCAGTTGCAGGTTGCGCTTGGCCAGGGCCGACTGGTGCCCGGAAGTGGCGTTGCCGTCGGTCCATTCCGCCGCGTCCATCCAGGCGCGGCATTGGGCTACCTGCGCCTTTGTCAGCACATCGGGGATCTGCAGCATCATGATTTCGATTACCTCGGCAAGACAGTTGGCCAGGAGCACCTTGCCGTGCCCCAGGCGAGCGCCGATTGTAAGAGAAAGCCTGCGTTCTTACAAATAAGAATCATTATCAACATCCACGCGCCTTGACCTGACGCAAGCCCTGCGCGAGGGGCCGCCGTGTAGGCCGCGTGCCGACATGCGTCGGACATGCGGCCTACTACAATGGATTGCACCCAGCCCATTTTGCCAAGGAGACGGAAATGCCCGAACCGGTACACGACGAAGCGTTGGTCAACCTCTACCTCGAGCAGATTTCCGCCCTGTCGATCAGCGCCTTCGACGGCGCGGATGTGAACGAGGAACTCGGACAGGTAGTGCGCGAGGCCGTCGATCAGTGCGGCGCGAGCAAGACTGCCCCGGAGGGCAATAACCTGAGCGTACTGATCGAGCGCTTGACGGCGCTGTCCGAGGCAGCCGCGCGCGAAGGCCAGCCGCAGGTGCGCGACACGTTTTTGCGCGCGGCCGAACTGGCCCGGGCGCCGGCCTGAATCTCTGGCGGGCGCCGTGCGTGTGCGAGCCCGCGTGACAGTGAGCCTCCCGGCGGATCACAATCTCAAATTGCTATCGCCCGGCACCCGCCGGGCGCGATCCGTTGGTGAACCAGAAACGCCATGCACCGCGCCTTGCTCCGCTTGTTGTTAGCAGTGACCGTGCTGTGCGTGGGCGCATGCGCCGGCTTTCCTTACTACGACCCCTACGACCCCTACGACAGCTACACCCCCTACAACCCCTACGATCCCTATGGGTTCTACGACGGCAGCGTCGTCTATCCTCCTGGCACTTACGGCTACGGCTACGCCTATGCGCTGCCCTACTACGGTGGGTTCTACAGTCCCGCCTTCTACTACGGTTACGGCAGCTATCACGGTTATCGTGGCTATCGCGCCTATGGCTACTATCGCGGCCCCGGCTACCACGCGGGCGAGCCGCGATATTACGGCGGCTATCCCCACCATGCCGGCATGGCGCACGGCTACTACCATGGGGGCGGCTGGGGAGGCACGGGGGAGCGCGAGGCGGACGCAGCGGAGGTGGAGGCGGCCGCGGGCGACACTGAACAGCACGAGCCAGGGCGCACGCAATGCGAACTTGTCCCGGGCAATGCACGGGTTTCGAATCTTTGGAAATTTGCAGAACTTGGCCAGGACGGCCCGGAGACTAGGTCTCGGAAGACCGGAAAGGGTCTTTGGTTGCGGGGGCAGGACTTGAACCTGCGACCTTCGGGTTATGAGCCCGACGAGCTGCCAACTGCTCCACCCCGCGTCCGAGAGGCCGGATTATGGTGGATCCCGCCGCGCATTGCAATCGCTTTGTGACGCCATCGTGAAATGAGCCGCCACAGGACCCTGCGTTGAGCCCTGTTTTGAGCCCTGTTTCGGCCCGCTGTCAAGCGCACCGGCCTGCGCGCGCCTCACCGTCTTCCGGCTCCCGCATGTCTTTCAGGTAACGGTTCACCTGATCCAGCGCTTCGAGCTTGGTCTCGAAGGACGCAATAACCCGCGAAGCGGCGCCTTCGCCGGCACGCGGCGGCACGCACTACGGCGCACTTCCGCCTTTCCCGCAAGCAAAGGCGACACGCCCACTAGTCCGTCACCGGCCCCACGAGCTTGTCCACAAGCTGATAGGCAGCAGCAAATGCCGCGACTTCGGCAGCGTGCCGGGTAGCAAACCGCGCGCCGTCGCCTGACAAGCTCTCGATGTCGCCGGCATCGGACGGATCCGCGCCCTCCTGGCAAACGCGCACCTCGTACCCCCACTGGGCAACCTTGCCCAACGCCGGGATGCCGTTGCCTCCCGGCTTCGATACAAGCACGTAGACGTCCATGCCCCGATACGCCTCCACCCGCCAGTCCGCATTGCTCATTGGATCCTCCCTGGTTCTTGCCGCAAGCATGAAGCATAGCGCCTGGCGCCCTGCGCCCTGCGCCCTCCTGAACCAGCCTAGGCCGCCGGCCTCAGCCCGGCAAGACGGCACGCGCCTACATACCATGGCGTGCAGCGCGATAGCGCACGTCGCGCAAGGGGCCATCCGAATCCTCGAGGCAATGCCGGACAAACGTTAGCTGCCGCTGCAGCCCGGCGCCAGGCCCGGCCCACATCGCGCGGCCCAGCAGGTAGCTCACCGCAACCTCCTGCCAGGACGCCATCTGCGCGAAGACCTGCGACGCGGCCTGCTCGATCACGGCCCAGGCCTGCGCTTCGGTTTGCATGCCGCAGTCGTAGGCGGCGCGCGCGACATGAATCGCCCGGCTCATGTCCCAGGCCAGCACGCCGCGCGCCAGGTCGACCCGCGAGCCAAGCAGGCGGCTCGCGCGTAGGTCCGGCATGGCGCGCTCGAGATTGTCGATGCAGCGGGCCAGCGACACCGGATCGAAGCGATCGTCGAGCAGCACGATCTCCCGCTCGCGCGCCGCGCGCGGCACCGAGAACAAGATCCGGCAAACCTGCGGATACAGCGCGCGATGCCCTTCCTCGAGCAGCCACGCCAGCGTGCCCCGCGCCTCGCCTGCCGTATGGATATGCCAGTCGGTAGCCAGCAAGCCCGCCTGCGTGCGCGAATCCACGCCGGTGGCAAGGGTGCTGACGTCAAGGGTCAACCGCGCATCGTGCAAAAGGCCCACCAGCAAACTGCGCGTGCGCTCGCCGGTGGCTGGCGCTGGCTTGCCCTCGAGCGCCTGGCTACAAGCACAGCCTTGCGAGCCAGGCCGGCGCTCCGTCGCTGACGGCAACGCGGTTCGCGGCATGCCCGGCTTGCGCCTACGGCATGCAGCACCGGCCACTACGGCGAGCACGGCGGCACAGACAAACCATGGCAATGATCGCATCGCAAGACTCCCCAGAGGAAAGCGCGATCGCTCGGCCCGGCAGATCGGGAAACAGCAGCAAGAGAGCGATCCGGTTATGAACGCGCACGGATGCGCACCGGAACAAAGATTAGCGGCAGGAAGCCCGGCGCACGATGAGACAAGTCTCAATCGCGGCCATTCCCGCATTCCCGTCGATGCGCGGCGCAACGCCGTAGAATGGTCAGACCCGGATCCGGAAAGCAGGCGGATCAGGAACCGAAAGCGGAAGCGGAAATCGGCATAGGGGCAGCCCACTGGCTGCGCCCCTGCCACACCACCCGGCATGCGGGTCCGCACCGGGCGGTTCGAGAGGTTGAGGTTAAGTGAGACGGGGCATGCCCAACTGATCGAAGTAGGCGATGGTCAGGACCCGGTTCAGCGTGTCGCCGCTGTTGCGCCACCAGCACCGGCTACTCGCCGCTGCTTGCCTGGCGGCATCCGCTGTAGCACCCAGCGCACGCAACTCTCGGTAAATGACCCGACCACGGCGCCAGTGCTTGAGCTGGATGGCCCTCAGCCGGTGGCGCATCCACTTGTCCAGCTCGCGCCAGACCTGGGGCGTTTGCGCCAGCCGGAAGTAGGCCTTCCATCCCAGAACATATGGCCTCACCCGATCCACGACTGCCTGCAGACTCCGCCCGCCTGAGCGGCGAGTCAGTTCGCGGATGCGTTGCTTGAACGTCAGCAGCGGCTTAACTGCCACTTTGCGCTTGACCACTCCCCCTGCGGCCACCCAGAAGCTGTAGCCGAGGAACTTGCGGCCAAACGCGCTCGCCACCGCGCTCTTTGCCTCGTTGACCTTCAGGCGCAGGCTGCCGTACAAGCGCCGCAATAGCGCCATCACTCGCTCGCCCGCCCGCCGACTGCGCACGTACACGTTCGCATCATCGGCATAGCGCACGAAGCAATGACCTCGACGCTCCAACGCCTTGTCCACCTCATCGAGCAGTACGTTAGCCAGCAGCGGTGACAGCGGCCCGCCTTGCGGCGTGCCCTCGTACCGCTGCAGCACTACCCCGCCATCCATCAGCCCGCTGTTCAGATACGCCCGGATCAGCCGGATGACCCCGGCGTCCCCGATGCGCTTCTGTAGACGGTCAATCAGGATGTCGTGGTTGACCCGGTCAAAGAACTTCTCCAGATCCACGTCCACCACCACTCGCCGCCCCGACTGCACGTACGACTGCGCGGCTAACACCGCATCGTGCGCACGCCGCCCAGGCCGGAAGCCGTAGCTGTGCTCGCTGAAGGTGGGGTCCAGCATCGGCTGCAGCACCTGCAACAGCGCCTGCTGGATCAGCCGGTCCGTCACCGTCGGAATACCGAGCTCGCGCTCGCCTCCTCCGTCCGGCTTCGGAATCGTTACCCGCCGTACCGGACTGGGCCGGTACGTCCCCTTGAGCAGTTGCTGGCGGATCTCCGGCCACGCCGACACCAGATAGCGGGCGGTCTGATCAATATCCAGACCATCCACGCCAGCGGCGCCTTTGTTGCGGCGGACCCGCCTGAACGCCTGCTTCAGGTTCTCTCGCGTCAGCGCCGCTGCCAGCAGCGCCGACCCCGTGTCCTCCGGTCCCCGCCGCGGACCGCCGGCTTCGTCGCAGGCGGGTTCACGGCCGGCTTCACCGCCCGCTACTCCCTCCCGCCCCGCTCGCGCGGGCTTCTGACGCAATGCCTTCGGTATCGACATGGCTTCGAACACTCCCTCTCGTTCGGTCCTTCGTCGGCGGATTCGAGCCTTGCCGGCGCTACCCCCAACTACTTCGACCTCTGCTGACTTCTCGCTCCGGCTCGACGCCGTCGCCCTTTCAGGCATGAGGCGAGATCTCCCCAGGTAAGAACGCACTCCTTCGCTGCACAACCGCCGGATTTACGCCGCCTCCCCTTGATCACGAGAACTTCGCGGTTTCATGCCCGCTCGTCCTGGTCGGCACCGCCTTCTATCCGGTTCGTGTTCCTCGGCTCGCAGCTTCGCTCCACGCTTCCTCCCCACGATCGGTCGCCCTTTCGCAGTTGCGCTTCGCTTCGATCGCTGTGATCAACTTACGGTGGGACTTGCACCCACAGGAGTGCGCCCATGCTGGGCGCACATGAAAAAAGAGCTTCCATTTCTGGAAGCTCTTTTCGCAATGAGTGGTGCGGCTGGCAGGATTCGAACCCACGACCCCTTGGTTCGTAGCCAAGTACTCTATCCAACTGAGCTACAGCCGCACTCGAGAAAGAAATTATAACGTACTTTTGAAGTTTGGGAACCCCCCTGCCCCACTTTTTTTGCTTTTCCCTTCGGCAGGCCGCCGCTTCCTATAATGACAGCCCCGTAGATGTGATCGGATCATGAACAAGGCATTTGTCAAAGAGTCACCCGGCGACGAGGACGACGACCTTCCCGAAGGCGCCGCCCCGCTGCCACCCGGCACCAAGAACTACATCTCGGCGCAAGGCTACCAGCGCCTGCGCGACGAACTGATGCACCTGATCGACGTGGCGCGCCCGGAGGTGGTCCAGATCGTTTCATGGGCCGCATCCAATGGCGACCGCTCCGAGAACGGCGACTATCACTACGGCAAGAAGCGCCTGCGCGAGATCGACCGCCGCATCCGCTTCCTGACCAAGCGCCTGGAGAAGGCCGAGGTGGTGGATCCCTCCCTGCAGGGCGACAACGACCAGATCTTTTCGGCGCCACGGTCACCTACGCCGACCAGGCGGGCGAGGAAACCACCGTGACGATCGTCGGCACGGACGAGGTCGACCTGGACAGCAACCATGTGAGCTGGATCTCGCCGATCGCGCGCGCGCTGCTCAAGGCGCGCGAAGGCGATACCGTGCCGCTGCGCACGCCGGCCGGGGTGGAGCAGATCGATATCCTGAAAGTCTGCTATCCCAGGAAGCAGGCGGAGCCGATCGCCTCGCGAGCCGAAAGCACTGAGCCCGGCTTGGCCGGGCTCAGTGCATGCGTGCGGGACGGCAGCGTCAGCCGTCGTTGCGGTCGCGGAAGATGCGGATGACGTCGGGGTTGCGCCGGAGCGCCCGCATCACGTTGGCAAGATGCAGGCGGTTCTGCACCTGGATGATGAACTGCATGTAGGTGGCTTCCTGGTGGCCGCCTTCCTGCTGCTCCATCGCCACGTGCGCCACGTTGGCGTCCGCGGAGGTCAGGTCCGCCGCCACGCGGGCGACGATGCCCTTGACGTTGCGCACCATCACCTTGATCGACACATCGAAGGAGCGCGTGGTCTTCTTCGCCCACATTACGTCGATCCAGTGTTCCGGATCCTTGCTGTGCAGGCGCTTGGCCACCTTGCAGTCCTGCACGTGGATCTGCAAGCCCTCGCCCTTGCCCAGGTAGCCGACGATGGAGTCGCCGGGAATCGGCCGGCAGCATGACGAGAAGATCATCGACATGCCCTCGTCGCCGGTGATCGGCACCGCCGGGGCTTCTTCGCCGGAGAAGGTCTGCACGGCCGCCAGCAGCGCGCTGTCGACATCGCCGGAGAGCTCCTGCAGCAGGATCTCCATGCGCTTGGCCACCACGGCCGGCACGCGCCGCCCCAGCGCCAGGTCGGCGAAAATGTCTTCCTTGTGCTTGTTGCCGGTCCACTGCACCATGCGGTCCCACACCGACTGCGGCAGCGCCCTGAGCTCGATGCCGAGCTGTCGCGCCGACTGCTCCAGCAGGCGTTCGCCAAGCTGGATGGCTTCGTCGAGCCGGGTGGTCTTGAGGTAATGGCGAATGGCTGCGCGCGCCTTGCCGGTGCGCACGAACGCCAGCCAGGCCGGATTGGGCTTGGAGTACGGAGCCGTCACCACCTCGACGATATCGCCGCTCTTGAGCTCGGTGCGCAGCGGCAGCAGCTCGTTGTTGATCTTGACCGCCACGCATTGGTTGCCGAGGTCGCTGTGCACGGCATAGGCGAAATCGAGCGCGGTGGCGCCGCGCGGCAGCGCGCGGATATGCCCCTTGGGCGTGAACACATAGACCGCATCCGGGAACAGGTCGATCTTGACGTGCTCGAGGAATTCCTGCGAATCGCCGGTCTGGCTCTGGATATCGAGCAGCGACTGCAGCCACTGGTGCGCCTGCTGCTGGATATCGTTGGCCTGGTCGGCCTGGTGCTTGTACATCCAGTGCGCGGCCACGCCGGCTTCCGCGATCTGGTGCATGTCGCGGGTGCGGATCTGGAACTCCACCGGCGTGCCGAACGGGCCCACCAGCGTGGTGTGCAACGACTGGTAGCCGTTGATCTTGGGAATGGCGATGTAGTCCTTGAACTTGCCCGGCATGGGCTTGTACAGCCCGTGCAGCGCGCCCATCGCCATATAGGTGTGCATCTGGGTTTCCACCACCACGCGGAAACCATACACGTCGAGCACCTGAGAGAACGACAGCTGCTTGTCGTGCATCTTGCGGTAGATGCTATAGAGCGTCTTTTCACGCCCCGACAGCTCCGCCACGATGCCGGCATCGCCCAGCGCCTTCTGCGCGGTTTCGAGAATGCGCTTGACCACTTCGCGCCGGTTGCCACGCGCGGCCTTGACCGCTTTTTCCAGCGTGGCATAGCGGAACGGCGAACCGACCTTGAAGGACAGTTCCTGCAGTTCGCGGTACGTGGTGTTGAGACCGAGCCGATGCGCGATCGGCGCGTAGATCTCCATGGTTTCGAGCGCGATCCGCCTGCGCTTTTCCGGCGGCACGAAATCGAGCGTGCGCATGTTGTGGGTGCGGTCGGCCAGCTTGACCAGGATCACCCGCACATCGCGCGCCATCGCCAGCAGCATCTTGCGGAAGCTCTCCGCCTGCGCCTGCTCGCGGCTCTGGAATTCGAGCTTGTCCAGCTTGGTCAGGCCATCGACCAGTTCCGACACCTTGGGGCCGAATTTTTCCGCCAGCTCACTCTTGGTGATGCCCTGGTCTTCCATCACGTCGTGCAGCAACGCCGCCATGATGGACTGGACATCGAGCTTCCAGTCGGCGCACAGCTCCGCCACCGCGACCGGATGCGTGATGTAGGGCTCGCCGCTCTGGCGATACTGGCCAAGGTGAGCCTCGTCCGAAAACTGGAAGGCTTCGCGCACGTGCGCCTGGTCCGCCGGCTTGAGGTAAGCGAGCTTTTCCATCAGCCGGGTGATCGAGATCACCTGCTGGCGCGGGGCACCGCCGGTTGCGAGGTCGGGCCGAAGAAGTGACGGTAGGACTGCGCCAGCACTGCGTCGATGAAGAGCGCGTCGCCCGGCGACGCCTCGCTCAGCTCACTTTCGGCGGCTGCCTGGGCGGCTCTTGCCTTGCCTGCGCCCATCGCGGGCGCAACGGCCCGCTCGCCAACCACATCGTTGCCAAGCGGATCGGGAAGATTGGGAGCGCCGGTACGCGCGGTCACGCTCGACTGACCGGGCGCGGCGCGTTTGCGCTGAACGGGTGGCACTGCATCGCCACTCGCCTCACCAGGGGCTTCTCCGCGCGATCGCGCCGGCGTGGCCGTGGGGCTTGCCGTCGCGACAGGGGAGGAAGGCTGGGAGGAAGACATGTGGGCGGCTTCTGTAATCTGGCTGGTTAAGCGAGTAAGCGAACAGGTACGTTAGCAGAGTCTCAATGCAAAGGTACGCGTTGCTAGGACTGGCCACCGCCGCCCGTAAATCAGGTCGGTACCTTCTTGAGCATCTCGATGCCGATCTGGCCCGAGGCGATTTCACGCAGCGCCACAACCGTGGGCTTGTCCTTGGCCTCGACCTTGGGAGTGTGACCCTGCACCAACTGACGGGCCCGGTAGGTCGCCGCGAGCGCGAGCTCGAAACGATTCGGGATGTGTTTCAGACAATCTTCGACGGTAATACGCGCCATATCAAATCCACCTCGGGACAAAACCTTATGCGATGCCGGCTATTTTACAGCACGCGGCAAGAAACGTTCCCGCCGCGCTCCGACTCAATGAATACCGAGCTCGATGAAGAGGTCGGCGTGACGCGCTTTTTGCGACGAAAACCGCAGACGGGTAGCACGTATGACGCTGCGCAGCTGTTCGAGCGCCTGCTCGAAAACCTCGTTGATGATGACATAGTCCGACTCGGACGCGTGCGCCATCTCGCTGCCGGCTGCCAGCAGGCGGCGCACGATCACGTTGGGCTCGTCCTGGCCGCGCTTTTTCAGGCGCTCTTCGAGCGCTTGCAGCGACGGCGGCAGGATGAAGATCTCCATGGCGTTGGAAAAGCGCTGGTGCACCTGCTGCGCGCCCTGCCAGTCGATTTCCAGCAGCACATCGTTGCCCTGGGCCATCTGTTGCTCGATCCACACCCGCGAGGTGGCGTAGTAGTTGCCATGTACTTCCGCCCACTCGAGGAATTCGCCGCGATCGCGCGCCGCGCGAAAGGCGTCCACGGTGGTGAAGTGGTATTCGCGGCCATCCTGCTCGCCGGGACGCGGCGCGCGGGTGGTATGCGAGATGGACAGGCGAATGGCCTGGTCCTGCGCCAGCAGCGCGTTGACCAGGGTGGACTTGCCGGCGCCGGAAGGCGCCACCACCATGAACAGGTTGCCGGGGTAGGCGGTGTCGATGGCGACGTGGGACGACGTTTCACTCATGATGATTATTCTAGGTTCTGAATCTGTTCTCGCATCTGCTCGATCAGCAGTTTGAGTTCCATGGCGGCATCGGCCAGTTCTTTGGCCGCTGATTTGGAGCCCAGCGTGTTCGCTTCGCGGTTGAGCTCCTGCATCATGAAATCGAGCCGCTTGCCAACCTGCCCGCCCTTCTTGAGGATATGGCTGGTTTCGTTCAGGTGGGCCTGCAGGCGCGACAACTCTTCGGCGATATCGATGCGGATGCCATAGACCGTGGCTTCCTGGCGGATGCGCTCGCCGATTTCATCGCGGCTCATCGAGGGCATGCCACCGGGCGCGACCAGGTTGAAGGCCTCCTGCAGGCGCTCGGTGAGCTTGTCCTGGTGGTGGGCGATCAGTTGCGGGATGGTCGGCGTGAGGCGCTCGACGATGGCCAGCATGGATTCGATGCGCTCGTCCAAGGTGGCCTTGAGCGCGTCACCCTCGCGGCGGCGCGCTTCCAGCAACTGGCCCAGCGCTTCCTTGGCCGCGCCCGTCACGGCCTCGCGCAGGGCGTCCTGCGACAATTCGGGTTCCACCAGCACGCCGGGCCAGCGCAGGATCTCGCCCATGCGCAGCGAGCCCGCCTCGGTGAAGGTGCCCGCTACCGTGGCCTCGATCGAGCGGATCTGCGCCAGCAAGGCATCGTTGAGCGCCAGCGTGGTGCCGCCGGCGCCGGCATCGGCGCGCTGCAGGTTGATGCGGCATTCCAGCTTGCCGCGCGACAGCTTCGCCATGAGCATTTCCCGCAGCGCCGGCTCGAAGGCTCGGCATTCTTCGGGAGCCCGGAAAAACAGGTCGAGGAATCGCGAATTGACCGTGCGGAACTCCACCGAAACGGATGCGGTCCTGCCGGTGGGCGCGCCTTGCGCGTCCGTCAGCGGCGCCTGGCGCGTCGCCAGGCCGTAGCCTGTCATGCTGTGGATCATTGAGTAGTCTCGTGAAATGGCCATCTGGCCGCTTGGCTTCAAACAGCCTGGGGAGCCGGCAGCCCCGCAACCACGCTGGTTGAACGCCGAAAAGAGAGGCCAAAATGGCCGCTATAGTGTTCTTTACAAGTCATCGATTAGTCAGGACAATCCGGAGGCAATCAAGGTCCCGAATCCTATGACAGAGCCAAAGGGCGCATCACCTCCAAAGAGCGCACCGCTGCCCATCGGCACGCTGCTGTCCAACTATCGTATTGTAAAGAAGTTGGCCAGCGGGGGGTTCAGTTTCGTCTACCTAGCTACCGACGAGACCGGCTCCCCTGTCGCGATCAAGGAGTACCTGCCGTCGTCGCTGGCACGCCGCAAGCCTGGCGAACTGATCCCCGTGGTGCCCGAGGAAAGCGCGGCGTCGTTCCGGCTGGGGCTCAAGTATTTCTTTGAGGAAGGCCGCTCGCTGGCGAAGATTTCGCATCCCAGCGTGGTGCGCGTGGTGAATTTCTTCCGTGAGAATTCCACCGTCTACATGGTGATGAACTACGAGCTGGGCAAGACGCTGCAGGAACACATCCTGCACGCGCGCCAGCAAGGCCGCGCCAAGGTGCTGCGCGAACACTTCATCCGCAAGGTCTTCCACGACCTGATGAGCGGCCTGCGCGAGGTGCATATCCACAAGCTGCTGCACCTGGATATCAAGCCCGGCAACATCTACCTGCGCGAAGACGAATCGCCCATCCTGCTGGATTTTGGCGCCGCCCGCCAGATCCTGACCATGGAAGCGGCGCGCTTCCAGCCCATGTACACGCCGGGCTTTGCCGCGCCGGAACTGTACGGCAAGCATTCCGAACTGGGGCCGTGGACCGACATCTACAGCCTCGGCGCCACGCTCTATGCCTGCATGGCCGGCATGCCGCCCCAGGAGGCCAACCAGCGCGAGAAGGACGACCGCATGGCGGACTCCATCACGCGGCTGCGCGCCAGCTATACCAACGGCCTGGTTGACCTGGTCGAATGGTGCCTGCGCCTGACCCCGTCCGAGCGGCCGCAGAGCGTGTTCCGGCTGCAAAAGGAGTTGCGCGAACAGACCAATGCACTGGGCGAGCAGGCGGCCGCGCCCGCCGCGGCCGCCGCCGCCGAGCGCCCCTCGCAAGCCGGTTCCTGACGCTGCTGCGCAAGCGCGAGGAACCTGCCGCCGCCATCCAGGCCAAGGAGGCCGGCTCGAGCGGCGAATAAAGCACAGAAGCGCCCTCCATGCGCCGTGTGCAGACCTCCTCCCTGCGCCACCCTCTGCCACCATTAACAACTATGATGAGAACCGTCGCCTCGCGGCCCGCCCGCACGCTGTGCCGGTGGGGCGCGCAGATGGCGCCGCCGTCTCTCAAGAACTGACCCCCTACAGCCACCATGCGATTCTCCGTCTACCAGGAAAGCAGAAAAGGCGGCCGCCGCATCAACCAGGACCGCATGGGCTATTGCTTCACGCGGGATGCCCTGTTGATGGTGCTGGCCGATGGCCTGGGCGGCCACGCGCTAGGCGAAGTCGCCGCGCAACAAGCCTTGCAGACCCTGGCACGCCAGTTCCAGGCCCAGGCCCGGCCCTCGATCCGCAATCCTGCCGATTTCCTGCAGGACACCATCATGCTGGCCCACCGGGAAATCCATCGCTATGCCGAAGCCAACCAGCTGGCCGACGTCCCGCGTACCACCGTGGTCTGCTGCCTGGTCCAGAACGGCCAGATCCACTGGGCCCACGCCGGCGATTCGCGGCTCTACCTGGTGCGCAAAGGCAATCTGCTGACCCGCACGCGCGACCACTCCAAGATCGAGAACCTGCTGCAGCAGGAGCGCGTGCTGCCGATGGAGGTGGCCAACCACCCCGAGCGCAACAAGCTCTACAACTGCCTCGGCTCGCCCAACCTGCCGCTGATCGATATCGGCGGCCCGCTGCGGCTGGAGCCGGGCGACGTGGCCCTGCTGTGCTCCGACGGGCTGTGGGGCAGCATCGAAGAGCAACTGCTGGTGGAGAAGGTCACCAACCTGTCCGTGGTGCATGCGATTCCGGACCTGATCGAGCAGGCACTGCACAATGCCGGCGACGGCGCCGACAACACGACCGCCATCGCCATGATGTGGGAGCTCGACGCCCAACTGTCCAATGAGGACTCGGTCGCCACCGAGACCCTGCCGCTCAATACGTTCACCACCTCGATCCTGGAGAACAATGGCGGCGATACCGACCTGCTCTCCGAGGAGGAGATCGAGCGCTCCATCGCCGAGATCCGCGCAGCGATCGACAAGACCAGCAATTTCATGCGCTGAGGCTGAGCTAGCGCGGCGGCGCCCGCCCCTGAAACCGGCGTGATTCCGGGCTAAAGTACCGCCCGCGCCGCAATGACGCGGGAATTCGCGGTTCCCTGTGGGGGAATTGATGCCGGACGCGCACGCGGCGCCCTGCGGCGTTAAAATCCGGTCCTGAACCGATTCCCGAGAAAACCCCCACATGCGATCCAGCGGACGCGCAGCCGATGCGCTGCGCCCTATTACCCTGACCCGCCACTACACCCGTCACGCCGAAGGTGCTGTCCTGAGTGCCTTTGGCGATACCAAGGTGCTGTGCACCGCCAGCGTGCTGGCCAAGGTGCCTCCCCACAAGAAGGGCAGCGGCGAAGGCTGGGTCACCGCCGAGTACGGCATGCTGCCGCGCGCCACCCACACGCGCTCGGACCGTGAGGCCGCCCGCGGCAAGCAGACCGGGCGCACGCAGGAAATCCAGCGCCTGATCGGCCGCGCCATGCGCTCGGTGTTCGATCTGTCCGCGCTGGGCGAATTCACCATCCACCTGGACTGCGATGTGCTGCAGGCCGATGGCGGCACCCGCACCGCGGCCATCACCGGTGCCTTCGTGGCCGCCCATGACGCCGTCTCCGCCATGCTGCGCGAAGGCCAGATCAAAGCCAGCCCAATCCGCGACTTCGTTGCCGCCGTGTCGGTCGGCATGGTGGATGGCGTGGCCGTGCTCGACCTGGACTATGCCGAAGACAGCAACTGTGACACCGACATGAACGTGGTGATGACCGGCAGCGGCGGCTTTGTCGAAGTGCAAGGCACCGCCGAAGGCGTGCCGTTCAGCCGTCCCGATCTCGATGCCATGACGCGCATCGCGGAGCAAGGCATCGCCGAACTGGTGGCGCACCAGCGCCGCGCGCTGGGCCTGGCCTGATACGGTGAACGCGATGCAACGCCTGGTCCTCGCCTCCAACAACCCCGGCAAGCTCGGCGAGTTTGGCGCGCTGCTGGCGCCGCTCGGCTTCGAGGTGATCCCGCAGGGGCAGCTCGGCATTGACGAGGCCGAGGAGCCCTTCGCCACCTTCGTCGAGAACGCCCTCACCAAGGCGCGCCACGCCAGCCGCCTGTCCGGCCTGCCCGCGCTGGCGGATGACTCCGGCATCTGCGTCGACGCGCTGGATGGCGCGCCGGGCGTCTACTCGGCGCGCTACGCGCAACTGGTGGGCAAGCCGAAGTCCGATACCGCCAACAACGCGCACCTCATCTCGCAGCTAGCCGGCAAGCTCAATCGCCGCGCCTACTACTACTGCGTGCTGGTACTGGTGCGCCATGCCGAGGATCCGCGGCCGGTGATCGCCGAAGGCGTGTGGGCTGGCGAGGTGGTCGACGCGCCGCGCGGCAATGCCGGCTTTGGCTACGACCCGCACTTCCTGCTGCCGCACCTGGGCAAGACCGCGGCCGAGCTGAGCGCCGAGGAAAAGAACGCCGTCAGCCATCGCGCGCTCGCGCTCAAGGCGCTGACCGAGCGCCTGCAGGCCAGCGACCCCAAGATTGGCTGCCCATGATCCCGATCGTTCCCCTGGCGTCCACGGGCGCCAGCGTTGGCGCCCCCGCCGACACCAAGTCATTGTGGCTGCAGCCGGGCCAGCTCGCGCTGCCCGCCTCGCCCCCGCTGTCGCTTTACGTGCATATCCCGTGGTGCGTGCGCAAGTGCCCGTACTGCGATTTCAACTCGCATGCCGTACCCGGTGCGGCAGACAGCCACGACATCCCGGAAGACGCCTACCTGGACGCGCTGCGCGCCGACCTGGAGCAATCGCTGCCGCTGGTATGGGGCCGCCAGGTGCACACGGTCTTCATCGGCGGCGGCACGCCCAGCCTGTTGTCGGCCGCGGGCATGGACCGGCTGCTGTCGGATATCCGCGCGCTGTTGCCGCTGGACGCCGACGCCGAGATCACGATGGAGGCCAACCCCGGCACCTTCGAGGCAGAGCGCTTCGCCAGCTATCGCGCCAGCGGCATCAACCGCTTGTCGATCGGCATCCAGAGTTTCAACGACCGCCATCTTGCCGCGCTTGGCCGCATCCACGGCGGCGCCGAAGCCCGCGCCGCGATCGGCATCGCGCTGGACAACTTCGACAACGTCAACCTCGACCTGATGTACGCGCTGCCTGGCCAGACGCTGGCGGAATGCGCCGAGGACCTGGAAACCGCGCTGTCGTTCAACACCACGCACCTGTCGCTCTACCACCTGACGCTGGAGCCGAATACGCTGTTCGCCAAGTTCCCGCCGGCGCTGCCGGATGACGACAGCGCGTATGAAATGCAGGACCTGATCGAAGCGCGCACCGCGCAGGCGGGCTATGTCCACTACGAAACCTCCGCCTACGCCCGACCGCATCGGCAAGCGCGCCACAACCTGAACTACTGGCGCTTCGGCGACTACCTGGGCATCGGGGCCGGCGCGCACGGCAAGCTGTCGTTCCCGCACCGGGTGCTGCGCCAGGTGCGCCACAAGCATCCCGCCACGTATATGGCGCAGGCCATGGCCGGCAACGCGGTGCAGGAGCAGCACGATGTCGGCGCCGCCGACCTGCCCTTCGAGTTCATGCTCAACGCGCTGCGCCTCACCGACGGCGTGCCGGCCAGCACTTTCTTCGACCACACCGGCCTGCCACTGCACACCATCAGCCGCGACCTGGCTGCCGCCGAAAAGAAGGGCCTGCTGGAGGCCGATCTCGCCACCATCAAGCCCACCGAGCTAGGCCGGCGCTTCCTGAACGACCTGCAGGAGATGTTCCTGAAAGGTTGATCTCGACGTCACGCCGCGGCCAGCAAAACGGCCACCCTCGGGTGGCCGTTTTGCTGGCGGTTTGCTCGCGTACTGGCCGCGCAGCGATGCCGCTCAGTACGGCGTCGCTATGTCGTTGGCCACCTGGGCCCGGGAGCCAATGCGCAGGTTGCTGACATCGCGCTGCGTCACGGTCGCCATGCGGCCATCGTCCAGCCGCACGTTGACGCGATAGACGGTCTGGGTGCTGCTGCCGGCACGCTTCTCGATCTGGTTGCCCGCCACCCCACCCACCACCGCGCCGCCGATGGTTGCAACGGTATTGCCGGTGCCCCCGCCGATCTGGTGGCCCAGCAAGCCGCCGGCCACGCCGCCGATCACGGTGCCGAGCAAGCCCGAGCTGTTTTGCTGCGTCGTCACGGGCTCGATCGATTCAACCCGGCCATAAAGCACCGAATTCGCGGGTGCCTGGTAGGTGCTGGTGCCCGGGGGCGGGGGCGGTGCCTGGTACGCTGCTTGCTGCGGCGCACCGTAGCCACCGCCATAACCGCCACCATAGCCACCACCCGGCGCCGCGCAACCCGCCAAGCCAACCACCGCGGCGGCCGCCGCCACGCTCAACAGAGTCTTGCCGTTCATTGCTTCTCCTCCTCGATTGACTGCTACTGCATGGAACAGGAGGGAGCGCCCGCATGAGCGCGATTCCCCTCACGCATGATAGGAGCATGAAGCCGGATTGAAGGTTCCGCCGTGTCCGACAGACACCGACAAGCCCACAGGCATCTTCTCATGCCACCCACGTCGCGCGGCCTTGCTATAATGCGCGGCGCTGGACGTTGCGCCAGCGTCAAAGCAGCACGCAGCACGGACGGGGGCCTTCCCGGTTCGCGCTACAATGCCTGCTCTTCCTTTCGGAACCCTCCCGGAAGCGTGGCCGAGTGGTTTAAGGCAGCAGTCTTGAAAACTGCCGATGGGGTGACCCATCCGTGAGTTCGAATCTCACCGCTTCCGCCAGAATTCTTCTCCGCGGCGCAGCCGTTGCTCCGTTGCTTGTGGGAATTATCCTCACAACGATTCAGACGCTTCCCGACAACTCCGCAACCCGTTACGCGATAGATTGGCGGCTCCCCCTCAAGACATCGCCACACGGAGCCGCAGTGCTAGACCTTATCGTAATGACCCTTGGCATCGTGGCGCTCGCGCTGATCATCCACAAGTGCAGCCATCTCGGCTGAATCGGTCCGCACTGCGCGGTTCATCCTGGCTCGGCCGGCGCCGTCAGCAAGCGATACGCCTGCTCCTGCGTAATGCCCATCCGGTAGTGCCGGGCCAGCATGCGCGCGAAGTGATGTGCGGCGCCCGGCTCGCAGTGCCTGAGCTGCTCGCGGTAAGCCTCCAGCTCGAAACGCAGCCGCCAGCGCGGGCTCGCCAGGTAGAGCACGCCCATCAGGCCACACCAGCGCCAGAATTGCCGCACGTGCACCTTCTCATGTTCGATCAGCGCCTGGCTCACGCCTGGCCGCACCAGGATCAGCGGCCCCGGCGCGAAGCCGTCGAACCCGCGCGGAATCAGCCATCGGGAGCTGGTCTCGATCAGCAGGCAGAGGGGCGATTTGCAAAAGCGGATCATGGCCGGGGTCGAAGGCGCGCATCGATGAACATAAGCCAAGCCTATCAGGTCGCGCCGGCCCGCGCCTGAGCCCAAATCCGCCCGTCCGCACAAATAAAAACGCCCCGCCGTCGCGGGGCAAAGAGCAATGCGTGGGCGCAAGCCGCGCTTAGTCGATGCTGATCTTGCCGGCTTCGATCACGCCCTTCCAGCGCTGGAGTTCCTGCTTCTCGAACTGTTCGAACTGCTCCGGCGTATTGGCGACCACCTCGAAGCCGTTCTCGGCCAGCTTCTGGCGCATCTGCGGCGCGCCCAGCGAGCCGACCAGCGCGGCATGCAGCCTGGCCTTGACGTCCTTGGGCAGCCCGCGCGGCGCGGCCACGGCTTGCCACGAATACACGTCCACATCCTTCACGCCGCCCTCCGCCATGGTGGGCACGTTCGGCAGCACCGCCGAGCGCTTGTCGCCGGTCACGGCCAGCGCCTTGAGCTTGCCGCTGCGGATATGCTGGAGTACCGCATTCACGTTCTGGAACGAGACGTCCACTTGGCCGGCGAGCAGGTCGGAGATGGCCGGCGCCCCGCCCTTGTAGGGAACGTGAAGCCCGTCGGTGCCGGATTTTTGCCAGAACAGCGCGGCCGTCAGATGGTCCGACGAACCGGCGCCGGAACTGGCGAACGCCACCTTGCCCGGATTCTTCTTCATGTACGCGACCAGTTCCTGCAAGTTCTTCGCGGGGAAATCAGGCTTGGTGACCAGCACGTTGGGCGCGCGCACGGCCACCGTCAGCAGGTCGAAGTCCTTGGCCGGGTCATAGCCCAGGTTCCTTTGCAGGAACGGGTTCACGGCATAGACGCCGATCGATGCCACCAGCAAGGTGTAGCCATCGGCAGGCGCGCGCTTGACCATGGTCGCGCCGATGGCTCCGGTTGCGCCCGGGCGATTGTCGATCACAAACGGCTGGCCCAGTTTTTCATTGAGCGGCACCGCCAGCATGCGCGCGATGGTGTCGGTAGAGCCGCCCGCGGGAAACGGTACCACCACCGATACGGCCTTCTGGGGCCATGCCGGCGCGGCGGCCGCGGTGCTGGTCACGGCGCCTGCGGCGGCCAGTGCCGTCATGGTGGCCAGCATGGCCGCGGCAAGCCGGCCGAACTTGCGCCGCGCGGGTGCGGCAAGCGTGCCGGCGGTAGCGGGCCGGGCGTATGGTTTGTTCATGGTTGTCTCCTGGTTTTTGCTGGTTTTTTTGTTGGTTTCTAGGATTCGTGCCGGGCCAGGGATGCCGCTCACCGGACCATGCAGGGCGCCTTGTTGTTGAAGGTCCAGCCCGGGATCAGGAACTGCATGGCGACCGCGTCGTCGCGCGCACCCAATCCCATGTTCTTGTAGCGCTCGTGCGCCAGCGCCAGTTGCTCCATATCGAGCTCGACGCCCAGGCCCGGCTCGGTCGGCACGGCCACCTTGCCGTTCTCGATCTTCAGCGGCGCCTTGGTCAGGCGCTCGCCGTCCTGCCAGATCCAGTGGGTGTCGATGGCGGTGACGCGGCCCGGCGCGGCGGCGGCCACGTGGGTGAACATGGCCAGCGAAATATCGAAATGGTTGTTGGAGTGCGAGCCCCAGGTCAGGCCCCACTCGGCGCACATCTGCGCCACCCGCACCGAGCCCTGCATGGTCCAGAAATGCGGATCGGCCAGCGGAATGTCCACGGATTGCAGGCGCACCGCGTGGCCCATCTGGCGCCAGTCGGTCGCGACCATGTTGGTGGCGGTGGGCAGGCCGGTGGCGGTACGGAACTCGGCCATGATCTCGCGGCCCGAATAACCGTCCTCCGCGCCGCAAGGATCTTCGGCATAGGCCAGCAGGCCATGCTTGTCGCGGCACAGGCGCACGGCTTCGGCCAGCGACCACGCGCCGTTGGGGTCCAGCGTGATGCGCGCCTTGGGGAAGCGCTCGGCGAGCGCCAGGATGGCTTCCATCTCTTCGTCGCCGCGCAGCACACCGCCCTTGAGCTTGAAGTCGTTAAAGCCATAGCGCTCATAGGCAGCCTCGGCCAGCCGTACCACGCCCTCGGCGTTCATCGCGGCATCATTGCGCAGGCGGAACCAGTCGTTGTCAGCCTCGGGCTCGCTGCGGTAGCCGAGCGTGGTGCGGTTACGGTCCCCGATATAGAACAGGTAGCCCAGCATCTCCACGGCATCGCGCTGCTGGCCTTCGCCCAGCAGCGCGGCCACCGGCACGCCCAGATGCTTGCCCAGCAGGTCGAGCAGCGCCGCCTCGAGCGCGGTGACCGCGTGAATGGCGATGCGCAGGTCGAAGGTCTGCAGGCCGCGGCCACCCGCGTCGCGGCTGGCAAAGGCGGTGCGCACGCGATTGAGCAGCGCCTGGTGGTTGCCGATCGACTGGCCGACGAGGAGTTCGCGCGCGTCGTCCAGCGTCTGGCGGATGGCTTCGCCGCCCGGCACCTCGCCAACGCCGGTATTGCCCGCGCTGTCTTTCAGGATGACGATATTGCGGGTGAAGAACGGACCGTGCGCGCCGGACAGGTTCATCAACATGCTGTCGTGGCCGGCCACCGGCACTACGGTCAGCTCGGTGATCACGGGGGTGCCTGCCACGGGCGCGGCGGAAAGGGACGATTGGGCCATGTTGAACTCCAGCGGGAAGAGCGGCTCGCCGCGTTGGCTGCCGGCCCTTGCAGTTGTCTCGGTTTGGATGCGCCGGCTGCTGCCGGATCCTTGTGTGCGGTGCTTTCCAGGTCCCGATGCGGCTGCTATAGCCCATGTAGCGGGAGACACCTGTTATCGGTCGTCATATGACTTACGACGCAGTATAATGAGGCCATTGCGATCCGGTCAAGCCCCAGCCCATCACCATGTCAAACCCGATGTTTGCCTCCACCCCCGCTGCGGCGCCGCGGCCGCACGCTTGCCGAAGAGGCGGTGAGCAACCTGAGTGAGCGCATCCAGCAAGGCCAGCTCAAGCCGGGCGACAAGCTGCCGACCGAGTCCGAGATCATGGCCGCGCTCGGCGTCAGCCGCACCGTGGTGCGCGAAGCGCTGTCGCGGCTGCAGGCCAGCGGCCTGGTGGAAACCCGCCACGGCATCGGCACCTTCGTGCTGGCGCGCAGCGCCGAGAACGGCTCGCCGTTTCGCATCGATCCCGCCACCATGGGCACTGCCATGGACGTGCTGGCCATGCTGGAATTCCGCGTCAGCCTGGAAGCCGAGGCGGCCAGCCTGGCAGCATCGCGGCGCAGCGACGAGCAACTGACGGCAATGCGCGGCGCGCTCGATGAGCTCAAGCGCACGGCGGCGGGCGGAGAGGATTCCGTCGGCGCCGATTTCGAGTTCCACCTGCTCATCGCGCGCGCTACCGGCAACCGCTACTTCACGGACATCATGGGCCACCTCGGCACCATGGTGATCCCGCGCAGCCGGCTGCATGTCAGCGCCCAGGAGCGGGAGCAGTACCTCGAGCGCGTCAATATCGAGCACGAGAATATCTTTGACGCCATCGAGCGGCGCGACCCCGAAGGCGCCAAGGCTGCCATGCGCATGCACCTGACCAACAGCCGCGAGCGGCTGCGCAAGGCGTCGGCGGCGGTGGAAGCCGGCTAGGGCCGAGCTCCCGCATCATCCCGGCGGAGTCCGGGATTTCTTGCTTGCCCGACAAGCGCCTCGTGTTGTAGGATGTCTTACAATAATGCACGGCGAGGACATATCCCCATTTATGCGTCCCGCGTGTTCGCCCGGGGCCACATCAGCGCCGCCTCAAGCGCAAGCTACGGCGCGCTCCCACTTGATCGCAGTTGAAAAGCAGGAAACGCTCATGACCATTACCGGCGAAATGCTGATCGGCGCCAGCGCTGTGCGCGGCACCACCAAGATCCTTCATGCCAACAACCCGGCCACGGGTGAAGTCCTGGCACCGGAATTCCATGGCGGCGGCGCCGCCGAGGCCGAGCGTGCCTGCGCGCTGGCCGAAGCCGCATTCGACACCTACCGCAACACCTCGCCGGAAACCCGCGCCAGATTCCTGGAGTCGATCGCCAGCGGCCTGGAGGCCCTGGGCGATACGCTGATCGAGCGCGCCCACGCCGAGAGCGCATTGCCCATCGCGCGCCTGCAGGGCGAGCGCGCCCGCACCGCCGGCCAGCTGCGCCTGTTCGCCAGCGTGCTGCGCGATGGCCGCTGGCAATCCGCCACGCTCGACTCGGCCCTGCCGGAACGCACGCCACCGCGCCCCGACCTGCGCCTGCAGAAGATCGCGGTTGGCCCGGTGGCGGTGTTCGGCGCCAGCAATTTCCCGCTCGCGTTCTCCGTGGCGGGCGGCGATACCGCGTCCGCGCTGGCGGCCGGTTGCCCGGTCGTCGTCAAGGCGCACTCGGCCCACCTCGGCACCTCCGAGCTGGTCGGGCGCGTGATCCAGAAGGCCGTGGCCGACGCCGGCCTGCCCGAAGGCGTGTTCTCGCTGCTGGTAGGCGCGGGCGTTGCCGTGGGCACGTCCCTGGTCGCGCATCCGTCGATCCAGGCAGTAGGCTTCACGGGCTCGCGCAGCGGCGGCCTGGCGCTGGTTCACACGGCCAACAGCCGTCCCCAGCCGATCCCCGTCTACGCGGAAATGAGCAGTATCAACCCGGTGTTCCTGCTGCCGGCAGCCCTGGCTGCCCGCGGCGCGGAGATCGCGCGCAACCTGGTGGATTCGCTGGTGATGGGCGTGGGCCAGTTCTGCACCAACCCCGGCCTGCTGCTGGCGGTGGAAAGCCCGGCGCTGGACATGTTCCGCCAGGGCGCGATTGCCGCGTTGGCGGAGAAAGCCGCCGCCACCATGCTGACGCCCGGCATCAGCCAGGCCTATGACAACGGCGTGGCCCAGCTCAGCGATATCGAAGGGCTGCGCCGCATCGGCAGCGGCCAGGCCGCCAGCGGCCCCAACCAGGCCCGCCCCGCGCTGTTCGAAACCACGGCGGCGCGCTTCCTTGCGGACCACCGCATGGAAGCCGAAGTGTTTGGCCCGTCCTCTGTGCTGGTCGTCTGCCGCGATCACGCGGAAATGCTGGCGGTTGCGCGCCGCCTGGAAGGCCAGCTCACCGCCACCGTGCAAGCGGATGCGGCGGACCGTGCCGAAGCCGGCAGCCTGCTGACCGTGCTCGAGCGCAAGGCCGGGCGCGTGCTGTTCAACGGCTATCCGACGGGCGTGGAAGTGTCGTACGCGATGGTGCACGGCGGCCCGTTCCCCGCCACGTCCGACACGCGCGCCACCTCGGTGGGCGCATCCGCCATCGAGCGCTTCCTGCGCCCGGTGTGCTACCAGAACGTGCCGGCGGAACTGCTGCCGCCCGCGCTGCAGGATGGCAACCCGCTGAACGTGTGGCGCCTCACCGACGGGCAGCTGGCCCGCGGCTGAGTTCGCATACGCCGCGATAAAAAAGCCGGAAATTCCGGCCCCAGGCTGCTGACAAAGCCGGCTCTGCGTTGTCGTGCTCCCCTCTCCCGCGCGCGGGAGAGGGGCTGGGGGAGAGGGCAGGCGCTCGTTACGCCTGCGTGCTGAAAAACACCACGGGCTACGCTTCAGTTGCTCCTAGCTAAGCCACCCCTCTCCCCGGCCCTCTCCCCCTGAGGGGAGAGGGAGACAGCCGTCGTCATGGCGCGCGGCTTTGGCCCGTTCGGCGGCTTCGGCTTGTGCACCAGGTTTATCAGCAGTCTGAGGCACGTCACTTCGGTGCTAGCTTCAGCCTGCCGACCAAGCCGGATCTGCGTTGTCGTGCTCCCCTCTCCCGCGCGCGGGAGAGGGGCTGGGGAGAGGGCGGGCGCTCGTTACGCCTGCGTGCTGAAAAACACCACGGGCTTCGCTGCAAGTGGCTCCTAGCTAGGCCACCCCTCTCCCCGGCCCGGTTTCTATCTGGCACTTGCCATGCGCTACGCCGCAACGCGCTCGATGGCAGCCGGCGCCTGCGGCGGCTGAATCACCGGCGCGTTCCCGCGCGAGCGGCCCGAGCTGAGATAGTCGGCGATCGACTCCTGCGTGACTTCGCCGAGGTAGACGCCATCGGCATCCACCACCGGCAGCCAGCTGGTGTTGTGCTGGTACATGCGCGAGAGCACGATGCGCAGGTGCTCGTCGAACGCGGCGGTCGCCATGAACGGCCGCATCGCGTCCGCGCACACGCCCTGCCCCGCGCGCGCATCGCGCCGCGTGACGTAGCCCAGCGCGCGCTGCGCGTCGTCCACCACCGGCAGGTGACGCACATCGGCCTCGTCCATGATGGCGAAGGCCTGCGCCAGCGGCATGCCAGGGCTGCAGGTCTGCGCCATGGTGGCGGCATCGCCGGCGCGCACCAGCAGCAGGCGCTTGAGCGTGTTGTCGTGGCCGATGAAGGCTTGCACGAAATCGTCGGCCGGACGTGCCAGCAGCGCGTCGGGATGATCGAACTGCACCAGCTTCCCGCCACGGAACACGGCCACGCGGTCGCCCAGCTTGATGGCCTCGTCGATATCATGCGAGACCATGATCACGGTCTTGCCGAGCTGGCGCTGCATCAGGAAAAACTCGTTCTGGATGCTCTCCCGGTTGATCGGGTCCACCGCGCCGAACGGCTCGTCCATCAGCAGCACGGGCGCGTCCGCCGCCAGCGCGCGGATCACGCCGATGCGCTGCTGCTGCCCGCCCGAGAGTTCGCGCGGATAGCGCGTGAGCATCTTGTTGGGATCGAGCTGCACCATCGACATCAGCTCGCGCGCCCGCTCGCGGCAGCGCTTCTTGTCCCAGCCCAGCAGGCCCGGCACCACCATGATGTTCTCCTCGATGGTCATGTTGGGGAACAGGCCAATCTGCTGGATCACGTAACCGATCTTGCGGCGCAGCGTGACTTCGTCCACGCGGGTGGTGTCCTCGCCGTCGATCAGCACCCGGCCGGAGCTGGGCTGGATCAGGCGGTTGATCATCTTGAGCGTGGTGGTCTTGCCGCAGCCCGAGGGACCGAGGAAGACGCAGATCTCGCCCTTGGGCACCGTGAGCGAAACGGCATCGACGGCGCGCACTTCGGCGCCGTCTTTTTGCTTGAAGGTCTTGGTGAGTTGGTCGAGTTCAATCATGTTCAGCGAATTCCTTTCGGTGTCAGCGCCCGCTGCAACCACTGCAGGCAGGCATCGGCCACGATGGCGAGCACGCTGACCAGCACCGCGCCGATCGCCAGCTTGCTCATGTTGCTCTGGCTGATCGCTTGCAGGATCAGCACCCCGAGGCCACCCGCGCCGATGATGGCGGCAATGGTGGCCACGCCGATATTCATCACCACGGCGGTACGCACGCCGCCGAGGATGACGGGCACGGCCAGCGGCAGGTCCACCAGCCGCATGCGCTGCCAGGTGGTCATGCCGATGCCGCGGCCGGCTTCCTGGATGCCGTCGTCGACATTGGTGAGCGCTACGCAGGTATTGCGCATGATCGGCAGCAGCGAATAGAGGAACACCGCGGTCACCGCCGGCACGTAGCCAAGTGCGTGGCCGAAGCGCGCGAAGATCGGGATCATCAGCCCGAACAGCGCGATAGACGGCAAGGTCAGCACGATGGTGGCCAGCGTCAAGAGCGGCGTGGCGAGAAAGCGGAAGCGCGCGCACAGGATGCCCAGCGGCACGCCGACGACGATCGCCAGGCCCACCGCTGAGCCCACCAGCGCCAGGTGCTGGCCGGTGAGCTTGAGTAGGGTCGGCCAGCTGTGTTGGAGGTAAGTCAGCAAGTCCATGCGGCCCTCCTCAGATCAGGCCGTGGCCGCGCAGGAATTCCTGCGCCACCTTGTCGACCGGTTGCTGGTCGATGTCGACCTTGTAGTTCATCTCGGTCATGGCCGCGTTGTCGAGCTGGGCCGACAGCGCGTTGAGCAGGCCCGCGAGCTCGGGATGCGCGTCCAGTGTTGCCTTGCGCACCACGGGTACCGCGTTATAGGCGGGGAAGAAATGCTGGTCGTCTTCCAGCAGCACCAGGTCGAAGCCCTTGACGCGGCCATCGGTGGTGTAGACCAGGCCCAGCTCGACCTGCTCGTTCTTCAGCGCCGTGTAGACCAGGCCGGGATCGAGCTGGATCACGTCGCGGCGCGAGAACGGCAGCTTGTAGAGCGTCTTGAGCGGTTCCAGCCCGTCGGGACGCGCGGCAAACTCCATGTCGACCGCGAACGGATGGGCGGTGCCCTCGCCGGCGGCGCGCATCTTCTCGGCGAAGGCCGACAACGTGGTCACGCCAGCGGCTGCGGCGCGCTTTCTCGGCATCGCCAGCGCATAGGTGTTGTTGATACCGGAGGCGTCGAGCCATATCAGGCCGCGCGCGGCGTCGAGCATCTTGACGCGCGCATAGCTTTCCTCGGCGCCGAGCTTTTCCTCGACCTTGTTGAACACGATCAGCGCCGTGCCGGTGTAGTCCCACACCACATCGAGCTGGCCGCTTTCCATCGCCTGGCGCATCAGCGTGCTGCCAAGGCCCGCGGTCAGCTCGGTGGCGAGGCCTTTGGCCTGCAGGTACTGCGTGGTCATCGACGACAGGATCAGCTGCTCGGTGAAATTCTTGCCGCCTACGCGAACGGTGTCGGCGTGCGCCGGCAGCGCCAGGGCTGCCACGGCGGCAAGCACGGCCACGCTCGCCAGCATGCGTGCGTGGCCACGGGCCGCGCGGCCCGCGTGGGCCAGCGCGCTTGTGATGAAATGCATCGGGTTCTCCTTCATGTTCTGTGCGCCCATCAGTGCCTTAGCGCGCCAGCCCGCGGCGGCGCAGGTAGCAATAACCGGCGGCGGCGAACAGGCCGTCGAGGGCGAGTGCCAGCAGCGCGGTGGCCGCGGCGCCCAGCAACAGCAGGGGCTGGTTGTTCAGGTAGATACCGGGGAAAATCAATTCGCCCAGGCTGTTGGCGCCGATCAGGAAGGACAGTGGCACCGTGCCGACATTGATCACCAGGCTGATGCGCACGCCCGCCAGGATCACCGGCAGCGCATTGGGCAGCTCGACCCGGAACAGGCGCTGCGTGGCGGTCATGCCAAGGCCGCGCGCGGCCTCGATCAGTGCCGGGGAGACGCCGCGCAAGCCCTCGCAGGTATTGCGCACGATCGGCAGCAGCGAAGCCAGCCACAGCGCCAGGATGGCGGGACGCTCGCCGATGCCAAGCACGGCCAGGGCCAGCGCCAGCACCGCCAGCGACGGCACGGTGTTGCCGATATTGAAGATCTGCATCAGGCGGTCGGCCCAGCGGCGCATGCAGGGCCGGCTCAGGCCGATGCCGGCCGGGATGCCGGTGGCCAGCGCCAGCGCCATGGACCACGCCACCAGGCGCAGGTGGTCGGCCACGTCGTACCACAGGCGGTCCTGATATTGCAGGACGGCATCCACGCCGATCCACGTGACCAGACCGGCCAGCGCAGCAAGCGTGAGACATCCCCAGGCCAGCGCCTGTACGGATTGCTTGGACATATTCCCCTCTGTCCGCATGCCGAATGTGGGCACGAAACGCCACATCCGGATTGACGGACGAACTAAGTGGGCTCGGGCGGGTGCAAATGGGGGCCGCCGGCCCTGACTAGATTGCCTTGCCCGCCATGACCGGCAGATGAGCCGGTGGACGGACGCCGGGTTTCACGCTGTAGAGCGGGAAACCCAATTGAAGAGACACCGTGCCGGTAAAGGCGGGAGTCCCGGGAGCGGCGCAACCCGCTGCAAGGTGCAGGAACGGGAGGCCAGTGGCAGCGCAAATTTGGTGGTTCCGACGCGCCGCCGGATCAATCGGCCGGTGCCACGCTTGGGAATGCAAGGGGTTGGGGCGGCACTCGAAAACGCCTGCCCGGGCCCTGCCTGCCCGACACGCCGACATGATTACGCGGCATCGGATGACAACGAGAGCGCTATTATACCCATTTTCATCGATCTTGTCATCATCACGCTTCCCTTGCGTTTTCACGCCGCTTTCTGGCTGCCTTTATCCGACTTCGCATGACATCTCGGCGCCACGCGCGTTGTTCCAAAAATGACACAGCGAGCGAGGCCGACCGTGCCATGGGCAGAACAATCTTTTGCCCGGATGCCCTCTACCGGTTCTGGCCGAAACCCTTAAATTACGAGGGTGGCCTTTGGGGCCGCGCGCCATTGCCGCCACCCCCAGCCAACAGGAGATCGATCATGGAACAACGCACTACCGCCCCCACCGTCCCGGCCACCGCCACGGAAACCGTGCAGCGCTCGCGCGCGGTCGACCGCGTGGTGCGCGGCATCGCCACCTCGGACGGCGCCGGCGTCAAGCTCACCCGCGTGCTCACGCAGAACCTGCAGCGTCGCCTGGACCCGTTCCTGATGCTGGACGCGTTCGGCACCGATAGCCGCGACGACTACATCGGCGGCTTCCCCGACCACCCGCACCGCGGCTTCGAGACCATCACCTACATGCTGGCCGGACGCATGCGCCATCGCGACAGCGCCGGCAACGAGGGCCTGCTGGAAAACGGCGGTGCGCAATGGATGGTGGCCGGCGCCGGCGTGGTGCACTCGGAGATGCCCGAGCAGGAAGACGGCCGCATGGAAGGCTTCCAGTTGTGGCTGAACCTGCCCGCCGCGGACAAGATGACGGCGCCCTGGTACCGCGACCTGCCGGCATCCGCCGTGCCCACGGTAGCACTGCCGGGCGGCGCCACGGTGCGCGTGCTGGCGGGCGCCTCGCACGGGGTGGCTGGCGCGGTCACGCGCCCGGTCACGGAGCCGCTTTACCTGGACGTGTCGTTGCCGGCGGGGCAGACCTTCTCGCAAGCGCTGCCACAAGGGCATAACGCCTTCCTGTACACCTATCGCGGCGAAATCGCGGTCGGCACCGGCAACAACGCCGCCGTGCTGCAAGCGCAGCGCATGGGCGTACTGGACAATGCCGCCGGCGCCGACGGGGTCAACGTCACGGCCACGGCCGATGCGCGCTTCCTGCTGATCGCGGGCAAGCCGCTGGGCGAGCCGATCGCGCAATATGGGCCGTTCGTGATGAACACCCAGGAGGAGATCTACCAGACCCTGGCCGATTTCCGCGAAGGCCGCTTCAACCAGATCGCGGTCAGCAACGGCGCCTGACACGCCGCAAGCCATCGGGGGCGACAGCGCGCCGCCCCCGTTCCGGCATAGGCCGGGGCGTCCTGCCCCGGCCGCCGATTCCCTCCCCTTCCCCGCTCCCCCCGCTCCTCCCGCTTTCCGCAAATTTCCCGCCGGTTTCGCGCCCATCGGCCATGCTGGCCGCCCTCGGCAGCCCAACCGCCCGCGCCCCCGCCCGAAACGCCCGGCATGCGACTTGCAACCTGCTTGTATCCGTTGCGGGGCCGAGAAAACTGGCCTGATCAGGTCGTCCAAACCCCGCACACTTATATAATCCAAGGTTAATAAACGGCATCACCGGCCAGTGATGGTTGCTGCAATGCGTAACGGCGATCCTGCCCCACGCACTGCAGGAGGTGCTGCCTGATACGAACATTGATCCACGTTGCTGCCATAACAACCCGAGCCGCCTCAGTGACCTTAAGCACAACCCCAAGGCTGGCGCTTGCCCATATCAGCAAGCGTTACCCCGGCGTGACCGCCAACGACGACGTGTCCCTCGTCGTCGCCCCCGGCGAAATCCACGCCGTGCTCGGCGAGAACGGCGCCGGCAAGTCCACCCTGATGAAAATCATCTTTGGCGCGGTCAAGCCGGACGCCGGCGACATGCACTTCAACGGTGCACCCGCCGCCATCCATAATCCGCACGACGCACGGAACCTGGGCATCGCGATGGTGTTCCAGCACTTTTCGCTGTTCGATACGCTGACCGTGACCGAAAACATCGCCCTTGGCCTGCCCCGGGGCAGCAAGGCGGGGCCGGCAGCCCGCACGCGGGCACCAATATGAAGCAGCTGGCCGACCAGATCCGTGAGACTGCCCAGCGCTATGGCTTGCCGCTGGAGCCGAACCGCCATGTGCACACCTTGTCGGTGGGCGAGCGCCAGCGCGTGGAAATCGTGCGCGCGTTGCTGGCCAAGCCGCAACTGCTGATCCTGGACGAGCCGACCTCGGTGCTGACCCCGCAGGCGGTGCAGACGCTCTTCGTCACGCTGCGCCAGCTCGCCGCGGAAGGCACCAGCATCCTGTACATCAGCCACAAGCTCGACGAGATCCGCGAGCTGTGCCATAGCGCCACCGTGATGCGCATGGGCCGCGTCACCGGCGTGTGCGATCCGCGCCAGGAAAGCGCGGCCTCGCTGTCGCGCCTGATGATCGGCGGCGAGCCGCCGCGCGAGGCGCGCGTGCAGACCGAGCCAGGCGCCTGCCGGCTGGCGGTGCGCGAACTCTCGCTGCCGCGCGCGCATGCGTTTGCGACGGAGCTCTCCGGGATTTCGCTGGACCTGCGTGCCGGCGAAATCGTTGGCATCGCCGGCGTGTCCGGCAACGGCCAACAGGAATTGCTGGCGGCGCTGTCGGGCGAGGACGTGCGCGCCGCGCGCGACGCCATCACCCTGGATAACAAGCCGGTGGGCAAGCTGGACGCGCGCCAGCGCCGCCGCGCCGGGCTGGCCTTCGTGCCGGAGGAGCGCCTCGGCCGTGGCGCCGTGCCCGGCATGAGCCTGGCCGCCAACATCCTGCTGTCGCACCAGTCCGCGCCCTATGTGCGGCGCGGCATGATTTCACCCAAGGCCGCTGCCAGCCTGGCGCAAGCCGTGATCGGCCGCTTTCGCGTGAAGGCAAATGGGCCTGACGCGCTGGCCAAGAGCCTGTCGGGCGGCAACCTGCAGAAATTCATCGTCGGCCGCGAGATCGAAAGCGGCCCGAAGGTGCTGATCGTGGCCCAGCCCACCTGGGGCGTGGACGTCGGCGCAGCGGCGCAGATCCACAACGAGCTGCTGGCGCTCAAGGCCACGAGCTGCGCGTTGCTGGTGGTGTCTGAAGAGCTGGATGAACTGTTCGCCATCTGCGATCGCCTGCACGTGATCGCCAAGGGCCGGCTGTCGCCGTCGATCCCCACCCAGGACGCCACGCGCGAGCAGGTGGGCCTGTGGATGAGCGGTCTTTGGGAAGGTGGCCCTGGCGGGCGGCGCGAACAAGAGGAGGCCTTGTTCCATGGCTGATTTCCTCCTTCGTTCGCCGGTATCGCTGGCACCGCGCGGGCTGCCCTCGCGCCGCATGGCCTATGCCTCGCCCTTCATCGCGCTGGCCTTGACGCTGGCCTTCGGCGCCCTGCTCTTCCTGCTGCTCGGCAAGGATCCGGTCGCCGCGCTCAAGGTGTTCCTGGTCGACCCGCTCAAGGACCGCCGCGCCATTGGCGAGGTACTGCTCAAGACCGTGCCCCTGGTGCTGTGCGCGCTCGGGCTTTCGGTGTGCTACCGCGCCAATATCTGGAACATCGGCGCTGACGGCCAGCTCATCGTCGGCGGCATCTTCGCCGGCGCCACCGTGCTGTACTTCGACGTGCCGGGCAATGGTGTCGAACGGCACCGTGGTGCTGGTGCTGGCCTCGCTGGCCGGCGTGGTCGGCGGCATGTTCTGGGCGTCGCTCACCGCCGCGCTCAAGGACAAGTTCAACGCCAACGAGATCCTGGTGTCGCTGATGCTGACCTATATCGCGCAGCAGTTGATGCTGTACGTGGTCAACGGGCCGCTGAAGGATCCCAACGGCATGAACTTCCCGCAGTCCAAGGTGTTCTCCTCCGAGTTCCTGCTGCCTAACCTGATGTCGGGCTCGCGCCTGCACGCAGGCTTTGTGGTGATGCTGGTGCTGGTGGTGCTGATGACCGCATTCATCTTCCGCAGCTTCGCGGGCTACCGCCTGCAGGTGGGCGGCACCGCCCCGGCGGCGGCGCGCTATGCCGGCTTCTCGGCGCGCCGCTCGCTGTGGAGCGCGCTGATGATCTCCGGCGGCACGGCCGGCCTGGCAGGCGCGTTCGAGGTAACCGGCCCGATCGGCCAGCTGCTGCCCTCGATCTCGCCCGGCTACGGCTTCACCGCGATCATCGTGGCCTTTGTGGGCCGCCTGCATCCGGTGGGCACCGTGTTTGGCGGCATCGTCATGTCGCTGTTCTATATCGGCGGCGAAATGGCCCAGTCGCGCCTGGGCCTGCCTTCGGCGCTTGGCTCGGTGTTCCAGGGCATGCTGCTGTTCTTCCTGCTGGCCAGCGATACGCTGATCGACAACCGCCTGCGCTGGCGCGCCAAGGCCGCCTGAGCGAGAGCCCACAAGACATGGAACAACTAGCCCCTCTTATCGCCACCGCGATCAACGCCGGCACGCCGTTGCTGCTGGCGGCGCTTGGCTTGCTCATCAACGAACGCGCCGGCGTGCTCAACCTGGGCGCCGAAGGCATGATGCTGGTGGCCGCGGCGTTCGGCTTCATGGTCGGCTACCAGACCCAGTCGCCACTGATCGGCTTTGCCGCCGGCGCGCTGGCCGGCATGCTGATGGCCACGCTGTTCTCGTGGCTGGCGCTGGTGCTGGCCACCAACCAGGTGGCCACCGGCCTGGCGCTGTCGATCTTCGGCACCGGGCTGTCGGCCTTCATGGGCCAGCGCTTTGTCGGCTTTGCCATGCCGTCGCAGGCCAAGTCGATTCCCTGGCTGGCCGACATTCCCTTCTTCGGGCCGGCCTTCTTCCAGCAGCACTGGATGGTGTATTTCAGCGTGTTCCTGTGCGGCGCGATCATGTGGTTCCTGTTCCGCACGCGCGCCGGGCTGACGCTGCGCGCGATTGGGGAGTCGCCGGAATCCGCGCATGCGCTAGGCTACCCGGTGCGCCTGATCCGCTTTGGCGCGCTGCTGTTCGGCGGCGCCTGCTGCGGGCTCGCCGGCGCCTACCTGTCGCTGGTGTACACGCCGATGTGGGTGGAGAACCTGGTGGCCGGGCGCGGCTGGATCGCACTGGCGCTGACCACCTTCGCCACCTGGCGCCCGGGCCGCGTATGGGCCGGGGCGTGGCTGTTCGGCGGCGTCACCATCCTGCAGTTTTACCTGCAGGGCATTGGCGTATCGGTGCCGTCGCAGATCCTGTCGATGCTGCCGTATGCGGCGACCATCGTCGTGCTCGCGCTGATCTCGCGCAACCCCGCGTGGATCCGCCTGAACATGCCGGCCTCGCTTGGCAAGCCATTCCGCCCCGGTGCCGCCTGACCGATCCTGTTGCCGTGCCTGCCCGGCGCCGTGCCGGGCAGCGCCGCGTTTTCGTTTTTATTTAGTTTGTCAAAAGTCCATCAGAGACTCCAGGCTTAAAGCCCTCGTTGTTCAGAGCCACAGTTGCAACCTTAGTCAAAACATCGGTACTCAGTACCTCGGTCATTACAAGGAGAAATCATGATCGTCACGCGCAGGAAAACCCTTGCCGCACTGGCTGCCACCGCCGTGCTGGCTCTCGCGGGCTGCGGCAAGAAAGAAGCCGAAAAACCGGCGGAAAGTGCGGCTGGGGCCTCCGCTCCCGTCGCCGAGCAGAAGGCCGAGCCGCTCAAGGTCGCCTTCGTCTACATCGGCCCGGTCGGCGATGCCGGCTGGACCTACGCCCACGACGCCGGCCGCAAGGCCGTGGAAGAAAAGTACGGCGACAAGGTGAAGACCTCCTTCGTCGAGAACGTGCCCGAATCCGCCGCCGATGCCGAACGCGTGTTCCGCGACCTGGCCGCGCAAGGCAACAAGCTCATCTTCGGCACCACCTTTGGCTACATGGAGTCGATGCTCAAGGTCGCCAAGGAATTCCCGGACGTGAAGTTCGAGCACGCCACCGGCTTCAAGACCGCTGAGAACCTCGCGCAATACGACGTGCGCACCTATGAAGGCGCTTACCTGGCTGGCGTGGTCGCCGGCAAGATGAGCAAGACAGGCAAGATGGGCGTGGTGGCATCGGTGCCCATTCCCGAGGTGATCCGCAACATCGACTCGTTCACCCTGGGCGCGCGCAGCGTCAATCCCAAGGCTACCGTGAAGGTGGTGTGGGTGAACAAGTGGTTTGATCCGGGCAAGGAGCGCGAAGCCGCTACCACGCTGATCGGCCAGGGCGTGGACATGCTGATGCAGAACACCGACTCCGCCGCCGTGGTGCAGACCGCGCAGGAAAAGGGCGTGTACGCCTTCGGCTGGGACAGCGACATGAGCAAGTTCGGCGAGAAGGCCCACCTGGCCGCCTCGGTGATCTCGTGGGGCGTGTACTACAACAAGGTGGTCGGCGACGTGCTGGCCAACCAGTGGAAGAACAGCACCACGTGGTGGGGCGTCAAGGAAGGCATGATTGACCTGAAGGGCTTCAACGCCGTGGTGCCGGATGATGTGAAGGCACTGGTGGAAGAGCGCAAGAAGGGTGTGGTCGACGGCTCCGCGCCGATCTGGAAGGGTCCGCTCAAGGACAATACCGGCAAGGAGCAGCTGACCAAGGACCAGGTCGCCGACGATGGCTTCCTGCATGGCATCAAGTTCTACGTGGAAGGCGTGGAAGGCAAGATCCCGGGCTGATCGCCAGTAGCGCTTGAGCTTGAAGCAGTTGCCGGCAGTCCGCACTCGCGGGCCTGCCGGCACGGTGGCGGGGCGATTCTCCGGCCCCGCCACCTATCCTGGATGCCCTTCGCGTCACCCCTCCCCTGCCTGAAATCCCCGCGGAACTTGAAGCGCCGAAGATTGGCCCAAGCTATCTGCGAGTGGCGCAATCGGCCACGCCGCTTGATCGCGCTTCATCGCGCTCGATCACACTAGTGGCATTTGCGATAAGTGAAGGAGGCCTCTCATGTGGAAACGATTTTCGGCACTGTGGACCCTGGTGCGGCGCGATGGCCGCCTGCTGTGGTACGCGCTGCGCCATCCCGACGCCCCGCGCTGGCTGCGCCCGGCCGCGTTCGGTCTGGTGCTCTATGCCATTTCGCCAGTTGACCTGATTCCCGACTTCATCCCTGTCCTGGGCCTCATGGACGACGTGGTGCTGATCCCACTGGCAGTGCACTTCATCCTCAGGTGCCTGCCGCCGCATGTGCTGCGGCAGGCCGAGGCGCGCGCCGGCGCCCAGACGGTGCGAGCCCGCTAGCCGCCTGGCAGGCGCGCACCGGGCTGCCAGGCTCAGGGCAGCAGGACGGTCGTGCCGGTGGTCTTGCGGCCTTCCAGGTCGCGATGCGCCTGTGCCACATCCGCCAGCGCATAGCGTTGGCGGACTTCAATCTTCACCCGGCCGCTGGTCACCATCTCGAACAGCTCGGCCGCCATCGGCTCCAGCAGTTCACGGTGGACCACATAGGTCATCAGCGTCGGCCGCGTGATGCGCAGCGAGCCCTTGTTGCCCAGCACGGACAGATCGAACGGCGGCACCGGGCCGGATGCGTTGCCGAACATCACCATGGTGCCGCGCGGCTTCAGGCAATCCAGCGAGCCATTGAAGGTGTCCTTGCCAACCGAGTCGTAGACCGCGGCGACGCCCTTGCCGCCGGTGATTTCCTTGACCTTGTCGACGAAGGATTCGCGCGTGTAGACGATGGTGTGGTCGCAGCCATGCGCGCGCGCCAGCGCGGCCTTCTCATCACTGCCGGCGGTGCCGATCACGGTGGCGCCCAGCGCCTTGAGCCACTGGCTGGCGATCAGGCCAACGCCACCCGCGGCGGCGTGCAGCAGCACGGTATCGCCGGCCTGCACGCGGTAGCTGTCACGCACCAGGTATTGCGTGGTCAGGCCCTGCAGCATCATCGCCGCGCCCTGCTCGAACGAGATGGCATCCGGCAGGCGCACCACGATATCGGCCGGCATGACCCGCACCTGCGCATAGGCGCCCGTGGGACGGCCGGCATAGGCAACACGGTCGCCCACGCTCAGGTGCTTCACGCCATCGCCAACCGCCTCCACCACGCCGGCGCCTTCCATGCCGAGGCCGGCCGGCAGCGGCTGCTTGTACAGCCCGGTGCGGAAATACACGTCGATGTAGTTGAGGCCAACCGCCTCGTGCCGCACGCGCACCTCGCCGGGGCCGGGCTCCCCGACCTCGACGTCGACCCACTGCATCACCTCCGGGCCGCCGGTCTCGAAAATGCGGATGGCCTTGCTCATGTCTCGCTCCTTTCCAGTTGATGCGTTGTTGGTATGTGTTGATGCGGAAGTACGCCGGCTGAAGCGGTTTACTCCGGATACAGCCGCCGCAGCTCCGCGATCAGCAGATCCGCGGTGGCCACATTGGTGGCGCAGGGCACGTTGTGCACGTCGCAGGCGCGCACCAGGGCATTGATATCGGGTTCGTGCGGTTGCGGCGTCATCGGGTCGCGCAGGAAAATCACCACGCCCACGCGGCCTTCGGCCAGCTGCGCGCCAATCTGCAGGTCGCCGCCCCACGGGCCGGAGAGCATGCGCGTCACCGTCAGGCCGATTTCATCGCTCAGCCGGCCGCCCGTGGTGCCGGTGGCGAGCAGTTCACAGCGCGACAGGAAATCGCGATGGCGGCCCGCAAAGGCCACGATGTCGTCTTTCTTGTGGTCGTGCGCAATCAGCGCAATACGAGGGGAGTCATCGGCATCATCCTGGCCAATCAGAGAAAGGCCGGGCCGGCATGGCCCGGCGGGAAAACGCCCGCGGCGCGGCACGGCTGCCAGGCCGCCCGCGCGCCGCGGATTGGGTGCGGCAGTCGTTCAGAACGTGCCGGGGTAGGCGCCGCCGTCGAGCAGCACATTCTGCCCGGTCATGTACGCGGCGTGGCGGCTGCACAGGAACGCGCAGGTGGCGCCGAACTCGGCCGGCTCGCCAAAGCGGCGGCTCGGGTTCTGCGCGGCGCGGCGCTTCGAGACTTCCTCGATCGACAGGCCGGCCTGCCTGGCGCCGCCTTCCATGGTCTTGTAGAGACGGTCGGTATTGAACGGGCCGGGCAGCAGGTTGTTCACCGTCACGCCGTGCTGCGCCACTTCGCGCGCCAGGCCGGCGACAAAGCCGGTCAGGCCCGAGCGCGCGCCGTTGGACAGGCCGAGCACATCGATCGGGGCCTTCACGGCGCCGCTGGTGATGTTGACGATGCGGCCCCATTTGCGCGCGATCATGCCGTCCACGGTGGCCTTGATCAACTCGATCGGGGTCAGCATGTTGGCGTCGATCGCCGCGATCCAGGCGTCGCGGTCCCAGTCGCGGAAATTGCCCGGGGGCGGGCCGCCGGCGTTGTTGATGAGGATGTCCAGGTCGCCCAGCTTGGCGACGGCGTCCAGCGCCAGCTTTCGCCCTGCTGGGGTGGTGATGTCGGTGGCAACCGCCATCACGCGCCGGCCGTGGCGCGCGCGCAGGTCCGCCGCCGCCTTTTCCAGCGCCTCGGCGCCGCGCGCCACGATCACCACATCCACGCCTTCGGCAGCCAGCGCGTCGGCGCAGGCAAAACCGAGGCCCTTGCTGGCGCCACACACCAGCGCATGCTTGCCGCGCAATCCTAGATCCATCTCATCGACTCCTTGTGTCATCGAGGCGGCCACCCGCCTGCTTGTTGTCCTGCGTATCCATCGCGTTGCCGCCGCGCCCTGCTGCCCGGGCAGTGCCTTTGCCGCTGCGCGCCGACAGCAAATATATCCCGCCCATGACCAGCGCGCTGCCGGCGAGCTGCACGCCGGTGATCGGCTCGCCCAGCAGCCAGAAGCCCAGGAACAGGGTCGAGACCGGTCCGAGCATACCCGCCTGCGATGCCATCGGCGCGCCGATGCGCGCCACCGCCACCATCGTCAGCGACACCGGCAGCACCGTGCAAAACACCGAATTGACAAGCGAAAGCCACATCACGGGCGCAGGCTGCAGCAGCGCCGCCAGCGGGCGGCGCAGCACCAGATATTGCACCACGCAGCAGGCGGTGGAAACGCACATCGCATAGGCCACCAGCCGCAACGAACCGATGCGCTGCACCAATTCGCCGGACGCGATCAGGTAGACGCCGTAGGTCAGTGCGCTGCCGAGCACCAGCGCGGCGCCGAGCCACACCTGGCCGCCGCTCACGTCGAGATCATGCGCGAAAACCAGCACGATGCCTATATAGGCCAGCGCCAGGGACAGCCACTGCCGCATGCTGATGCGCCGCTTGAACAGCACGGCGCTGGCCAGCAGCACGAAGGACGGCGTCAGGAACAGGATCAGCCGCTCGAGCCCGGCCGTGATGTATTGCAGGCCGAGGAAGTCGAGGAAGCTGGACAGGTAGTAACCGATGATGCCGAGGAACACGATGCGGCCGCGATCGGCCCAGGACAGCGCCGGCAGGCGCCGCGACTGCCACCAGCCGATCGCCATGAACAGCGGCACGGCAAACAGCATGCGCAGGCTGATGACCATGACCGCATCGACCTGGTAGCGGTACATCAGCTTGGCGACGATCGCCTTGCCGGAAAAGAGGATGGCGCCGACGGCAGCCACGGCCAGGCCGGCGCGCTGCGATGCCGGCTCGGTGGCCGGCAAGGAGCGGGAAAGTTGGGATGCAGACAAGGGAGAAGCCGGAGATAGTGGGGCCGCGCGCCGCTGGACGCGGGCGGCCCGCCACGGACGCGAGCCATTGTATTCGAAAAGAGGCAATGGCATCCGATGCGCATTGTGCTGTGTACAGGTGTTGGGCGACGTGCCCCAACCTTCCCTTTGAAGGAACCATCATGCAACGCGGCTTTCGCTATGTGGGATGGCGCACCTTCACGCCGTGGCCGCCAGGCTAAGCTCTGCCCAGTAGAGTTCCGCGCTGCGGGCCGCCGTGTGCCGCCCGCAGCCCTGGCGAGCCGGAACCGGGAGACTGGTCGTGGATGGCACGGACCGAAGCAGACAATACGATGTGCTGGACCTGATCCGGGCGCTGGCCGCGGGCCTGGTCTGCCTTGGCCATATCCGGGCGCTGGTCATCGTCGACTATGGCGCGAGCGGCCCGCATGGCGGTGCGGCCGGCGTAGCGCTGCCGCTGTTCTACGCGCTTTGCAGCGTCGGCCACGAATGCGTGATCGTGTTCTTCCTGCTCTCGGGCTACCTGGTGGGCGGCACCGTGCGCCGCAAGATGACGCGTGGCGACTGGTCCTGGCGCAGCTACCTGGCCGACCGCATGACGCGGCTATGGATCGTATTGCTGCCCGCGCTGCTGCTCGGCCTGTTCTGGGACAGCGCTGGGATCCACCTGGCGTGGGGACCGTTCTACCTGGGCACCGAGGGCAACGCAGTCCAGCAGATCGATATCTCGCAAAACCTCGGCGTCGCCGGATTCGTTTGCAACGCAGCCTTCCTGCAGACCCTTGCCTGCCAGACCTACGGCTCCAACGGGCCGCTGTGGAGCTTGGCCAACGAGTTCTGGTACTACCTCTGGTTCCCTGCGCTATACGGCGCCTGGCACCTGCGCCGCACGCCGCAGGTGTTGCTGTGCGTATTGGCGGCGCTGGTCACGATGGGGTTGTTCCACGGCCTGGTCGAAGGCTTTTTGTATTGGCTGCTGGGCGTGCTGGCGCAAGCCCTGGAGCCGCGGCTGGCGAAGGTGGCGGCGATCGCTCGGCGCAGGTGGCTAGTGCTGCCGGCGTTGCTGGTTTTCCTCGCCGCCATTGCGCTCGCCAAGCATCGGCCATACGCCGACGCCGCTGTCGCGCTGGGCTTCTTCGTGCTGCTGCTGACCGTGTTGTCGACGCGCATCCGCATCGGCCCCGCTGGCTTGTCGCGCCTGGCTACGGTGGCGTCCGGGTTCTCGTACTCGCTCTACCTCACGCATTTCCCGCTGGCCCTGTTCATCGCCGCGGCCCTGGTCAAGGTCCGCCAGCCCGTCGGCGCCGGCAGCCTTGGCCTGGTGGCGCTGATCCTGGTGGGCTGCTATGCCTATGCCTTTGCCGTGTACTGGGTATTCGAGCGCAATACGCGGCGTGTGCGCGACCTGCTTGGCCGCCCGGCGCTGCCGGCGGCGGAGCGCGGGCAGAATATCTAGCGCTAGCCGCCACGCTCTTGCCTCGCTTGCCAGCCTGCCCTGAGGGCAACCCTGGCAGCCATCCTGAAACTGCCGTAAGCTCGCCGGTCGGCGCGTCACACGCGCGCCGCATAAGAAAAACCAGGAGCATTCATGACGGCAGCACCCCTCGCTACGCTTTCCTCGCGCATTCCCGTTCCAGTTGACAAGCAAACCGCCGCCCGCCCGCTGATGATGGCCGCCGCCGCGGTTGCCGCGCTCGCAAGCGGCTGGCTGCCATCGGTCGCCAACGCGGCCGAATACCCCGTCAAGCCGATCCGATTCATCGTGCCTTACGCCGCGGGCGGCACCACCGACCTGGTGGCGCGCACGGTCGGCCAGAAGGTGGCGGAGAAACTCGGCCAGCCCGTGGTGGTGGAGAATCGCCCCGGTGCGGGCGGCAATATCGGCATGGAAGCGGTCGCCAAGGCCGCGCCGGACGGCTACACCATCGGCTTCGGCGCGATCTCGACCAATGCGCTGAACCCGCATATCTACAAGCACGTGCCGTTCGACCCGCGCAAGGATTTCACCGCGGTCAGCCTGCTCGGCACCTCGACCATCGTGCTGGAAGTCAGCAACAGCCTGCCGGTGAAGAACGTGGCCGAACTGGTCAGCTACGCCAAGGCCCATCCCGGCCTGACCTACGCCACCGCGGGCACCGGCACGTCCATGCACCTGGCGGGCGCGATGTTCTCGCAGATGACGCAAACGGGCCTGACCCATGTGCCATACAAGGGCAGCAGCCCGGCCATCAACGACATGCTCGGCGGCCACGTGCAGGTGATGTTCGACAACCTGCCCGCCTCGCTGCCGCACATCCAGGGCGGCAAGCTGCGCGCGCTGGCCGTGGCCGGCAAGAGCCGCTCGCCGGCGCTGCCGAATGTGCCAACGCTGGCCGAGGCCGGCCTGGCGGGCTACGCCGTCGAGCCGTGGTTCGGCGTGTACGGCCCGGCCGGGCTGCCCGCGCCGGTGGTGCAAGCACTCAATGCCGCCTTCGTCGAGGCGCTGGGCAACGTGGACGTGAAGGACAAACTGGTGCAGGCGGGCTTCAACCCCAAGGGTTCGAGCGCAGCGGACCTGCAGTCGCTGACGCTGTCCGAGTACGAGAAATTCGGCAAGGTCGCCAAGAGCGCCAGCATCTCGGTGGATTGAGCGCACGCGGGGCTGCGCGCTTGCGGCGGGAGGATCGCCGGGGGCGGGCAGCCCCGCATCCATTACAATCCGGCTGCAACGGGCCCTCGCGCCCACTCCAGCCGCCTACCCGCCATGAAGCAAGATCCCCGTTTTCCCAAGCTGTACATCCTCGATCACCCGCTGATCCAGCACAAGCTCTCCCATATGCGCGACAAGGACACCTCCACGCGCACGTTCCGCGAGCTGCTGCGGGAGATCACGCTGCTGATGGGCTATGAAATCACGCGCGACCTGCCGCTGACCACGCGCCGCATCGAAACGCCACTGGTAGAGCTGGACGCGCCGGTGATCGCCGGCAAGAAACTCACCATCGTGCCGGTGCTGCGCGCCGGCGTGGGCATGAGCGACGGCCTGGTCGAGCTGATTCCCTCGGCCCGCATCGGCCATATCGGCGTCTACCGCGACGACCAGCACCGCCCGGTGGAATACCTGGTGCGCCTGCCCGACGTGGAAGACCGCAGCTTTATCCTGTGCGACCCGATGGTCGCCACCGGCTACTCCGCCGCGCATGCGGTGGATGTGCTCAAGCGCCGCGGCGTCAAGGACGATGCGATTACGTTCGTGGCGCTGGTCGCAGCGCCGGAAGGCGTCGAAGTGTTCCAGAAGGCACACCCCGGCGTGAAACTGTTTGTCGCCTCGCTGGACAGCCACCTGGACGAGCACGCCTACATCATCCCGGGCCTGGGCGACGCGGGCGACCGGCTGTTCGGCACCAAGAACTGAGTGTTCCCTGCCTGTCCGGGCCTTCGTCTGCGCCCGGCTTGACCGGCCTCAATCCCGCCGGCCGCGGCTCTCCCTAGACTATCGGTATCGGCAGAGGCACACCGTCCGGTGTGCCTCGCCTGACCTGGGAGACCCACATGGCAGCCTTGAAGATCCTGTTTGCGACCCCCACCGGGCTGATGAGCCTGGCCGTCATTGCCTTCATCATCGGCATGGGCTGGTTCTTCATCCGGCTGTTCCTGCGCAAGATGCGGGAAGACGAGGCAGCAGCGCAACGCCGCTGAGCCCTCCCCCGCCTACTTCTTCTTGCCCGAGCCTAGCAAGCTGCCCAGCACGCCGCGAATCAGCTCGCGCCCGACCTGCGAGCCCACCGTGCGCGCGGCCGACTTGGCCATCGACTCCAGGATGGAGTCGCCACGCCCGGTCTTGCCGGTGCCCTTGGTCAGCCCGCCAAGGATCTCGCCCGCCTGGTCCAGCCAGCCGCCGCCATGCGCGGGCTCCGGCTGGCCTGCCGTGGGCACGGGCGCGGGTGCGCCGCTGCCGGCAGCGGTGGGAGAAGACGCAGGCGCGGCGGCACGGCCCTTGAGCTTCTCGTAAGCCGACTCGCGATCGATGGTGTGCTCATAGGTGCCGGCCACCAGCGAGCTGGCCAGCAACTGCTTGCGCTCGTCGTCGGTGATCGGGCCGATCCGGCTGCCGGGCGCCAGCACCCAAGCGCGCTCGGTGATGCCGGGAATGCCTTTGGCGTCGAGCAGCGACACCAGCGCCTCGCCCACACCGAGCTCCCCGATCGCCTTCTCCAGATCCAGCCCCGGCTTGGCCCGCATGGTGGTGGCCGCCACCTTGACGGCCTTCTGGTCGCGTGGCGTGAACGCGCGCAGCGCGTGCTGCACGCGGTTGCCGAGCTGGCCCAGCACGGTATCGGGGATGTCGACGGGATTCTGCGTGACGAAATACACGCCAACGCCCTTGGAGCGGATCAGCCGCACCACCTGCTCGATCTTGTCGAGCAGAGCCTTGGGCGCGTCGTTGAACAGCAGGTGCGCCTCGTCGAAAAAGAACACCAGCTTGGGCTTGTCGAGATCGCCCGCCTCGGGCAATTTCTCGAACAGCTCCGACAGCAGCCAGAGCAGGAAGGTGGCGTAGAGCTTGGGCGAATTCAGCAGCTTGTCGGCAGCCAGGATGTTCACCACGCCCTGCCCGTTCTCGGTCTGGATGAAGTCATCCAGGTTGAGCATGGGCTCGCCGAAGAACACGTCGGCGCCTTGCGACTCCAGCGCCATCAGCCCGCGCTGGATGGCCCCGATCGAGGCCGCAGAGATATTGCCGTATTCGGTGGTGAACTGCCCGGCGTTGTCGCCCACGTACTGCAGCATGGCGCGCAGGTCCTTGGCGTCGAGCAGCAGCAGCCCGCTGGCGTCGGCGATGCGGAAGACCAGGTTGAGCACGCCCTGCTGGGTGTCGTTGAGCTCCAGCATGCGCGACAGCAGCAGCGGCCCCATATGGGAGACCGTGGCGCGCACGGGATGGCCCTTTTGCCCGAACACATCCCACAGGGTGGTGGGGCAGGCGCCCCACACCGGCTCGGGCAGGCCGAGTTCGGCCAGGCGCGCCTTGAGCTTGTCGGAGAGCTTGCCCGGCTGGGAAATGCCGGTCAGGTCACCTTTGACGTCGGCCATGAAGACCGGCACGCCCAGCCGTGAGAAGCCCTGGGCCAGGCTTTGCAGCGTCACGGTCTTGCCGGTGCCGGTGGCGCCGGTGATCAGGCCGTGCCGGTTGCCCATCTCGGGCAGCAGGGCAAGTTCCAGCTCGGCGTTCTTGGCGATGATGATGGGTTCGGCCATGGTCTCTCTGGTTGGCAAGCCGCGCGGCGCATTCGCCGCGACCGTCCCCGCCCTTCCCGGCGGCTCCCTTGATCGGGAGGCCAGCGGCGGCGGGGCCGCGTGATAAAATGCTGGGCTGATTATAGCCAGCCCCCAGGCCGGCTCACAGACACATAAACCACCCGGCGCGCCGCCAGCGAGCACCCGTTGCCCGCCCGGCACAGCCGGCGCGCAACGCCAAGGCACGCGCGTCAAACATTTTCCGCTGCGGAGAGAATCATGGCCGGTCACTCAAAATGGGCCAATATCAAACACAAGAAGGCCGCGGCTGACTCCAAGCGCGGCAAGGTCTGGACCCGCCTGATCAAGGAAATCACCGTCGCCGCGAAGCTCGGCGGCGCTGATCCCGACTCCAACCCGCGCCTGCGCCTGTCCATGGACAAGGCGATGGATGCGAACATGCCCAAGGACAACATCCAGCGCGCCATCCAGCGCGGCGTGGGTGGCCTGGAAGGCGCCAACTACGAAGAAATCCGCTATGAGGGCTACGGCCTGGCCGGCGCGGCGATCATCGTCGACTGCCTGACCGACAACCGTACCCGTACCGTGGCTGAAGTGCGTCATGCCTTCTCCAAGAACGGCGGCAACATGGGCGCGGAAGGCTCGGTGGCGTTCATGTTCACCCATTGCGGCCAGTTCCTGTTTGCCCCCGGCACGGCCGAGGACAAGCTGATGGAAGCGGCGCTGGAAGCCGGCGCCGACGACGTGGTCACCAACGACGACGGCTCGATCGAAGTGCTGTGCCCGCCCAACGATTTCGGCGCGGTCAAGGCCGCGCTGGAAGCCGCGGGCTTCAAGGCCGAGATGGCCGACGTCACGATGAAGCCGCAGAACGAAGTCAGCTTCACCGGCGACGACGCCGTCAAGATGCAAAAGCTGCTCGACGCCCTGGAAAACCTGGACGACGTGCAGGAAGTCTTCACCAACGCGGTGATCGAGGAGTAAGGCGGGGATCGGGCAAGACCTCGCCTCACGGCGGCAGCGCGGCTCGATAAGCCATTGCTGCCGCTTTTCGCATTTCGCATGCGTCATTTTTTCTGGCAGTAGATCATGAAAGTATTGGTTGTCGGCTCGGGTGGTCGTGAACACGCGATGGCCTGGAAATTGGCCCAGTCGCCCAAGGTGCAGGTGGTGTACGTGGCGCCGGGCAACGGCGGCACCGCGCTCGACAAGCGGCTGCAGAATGTTCCCCTGACCGATCCGGCAGTGCTCGCCGCCTTTGCCGAGCGCGAAGGCGTGAGCTTCACTGTGGTCGGCCCCGAGGCGCCGCTGGCGGCCGGCATCGTCGATATCTTCCGTGCCAAGGGCCTGCGCATCTTCGGCCCGACGCAAGCGGCGGCCCAGCTGGAATCCTCCAAGGATTTCGCCAAGGCTTTCATGCAGCGCCACGGCATCCCGACCGCCGCCTACCAGACCTTCAACGACGCCGCCGCGGCCCACGCGTATATCGACGCGCAGGGCGCGCCGATCGTGATCAAGGCCGACGGCCTGGCCGCCGGCAAGGGCGTGGTGGTTGCCGCCACGCTGGAAGAAGCGCACGCCGCGGTTGACATGATGCTGGCCGACAACCGCCTCGGCGACGCCGGCGCGCGCGTGGTGATCGAGGAATTCCTCGAGGGCGAGGAAGCCAGCTTCATCGTGCTGGTGGACGGCAAGAACGTCCTGGCACTCGCGACCAGCCAGGACCACAAGCGCCTGCTCGATCACGACGCCGGCCCCAATACCGGCGGCATGGGCGCGTACTCGCCGGCCCCGGTGGTCACGCCCGCGTTGCATGCACGCGCGCTGCGCGAGATCATCATGCCGACCGTGCGCGGCATGGAAAAGGACGGCATCACCTACACCGGCTTCCTGTATGCCGGCCTGATGATCGACAGCGAAAGCAACCTGAAGACGCTGGAGTTCAACTGCCGCATGGGCGACCCGGAAACCCAGCCGATCCTGACGCGCCTGAAGACCGACCTGGTCGATGTGATGGAGCACGCCGTCAACGGCAAGCTCGACGAGATCGAACTGGACTGGGACCGCCGCACCGCGCTGGGCGTGGTGATGGCGGCCTTTGGCTATCCCGATGCCCCGCGCAAGGGCGACACCATTACCGGCATCCCGGCCGAGACCGACGACAGCGTGACCTTCCACGCCGGCACCACGCTCAAGGACGGCGTGCTGCTGACCACGGGCGGCCGCGTGCTGTGCGTGGTCGGGCTGGCCGATACCGTCAAGGCAGCGCAGCGCGCGGCTTATGGCGCGGCCGAGAAGATCCACTTCGATGGCATGCAGTACCGTACCGACATCGGCTACCGCGCCATCAAACGGTAAAGGACGAATAAATCTACTGCGCGGCCCATGGCGAGCCCTGCGGTGCTCGCGATGGGCCGCTCGCTACGATTTCTTCGCCCCTTTCGACACGCCGGAACAGAATTCCCCGAATCCGGCCAAGCGTTGCCTCAGCCAGTACAATCATGACATCGCTATGACGGCCGGGCAGGTTGACTGACCTGCCCGGCCGTCACCGCTCCGGCCCACCCGCCCGCATACCATGATCGATTCCCAGGCAGTCCGTGCCTATCTGCTCGGTCTGCAAGACCGTATCACCGACGCTGTCGCCGCCATCGACGGCAAGGCGTTTTCGACCGATGCCTGGGAGAAGCCGCCCACCGAGCGCCTGCGCGGTAGTGGCCGCACCCGTATCCTGGAAGGCGGCGCCGTGATGGAGCGTGCCGGCGTGGGCTTCTCGCATGTGCGGGGCGATGCCCTGCCGCCGTCGGCCAGCGCCAACCGGCCTGAGCTGGCCGGCCGCGGCTTCGAGGCGATGGGCGTCTCGCTGGTGTTCCACCCGCGCAATCCCTTTGTCCCGACCGTGCATATGAACGTGCGCTGCCTGCTGGCGGTGAAGGAAGGCGCCGAACCGGTCTGGTGGTTCGGCGGCGGCATGGACCTGACGCCGTATTACGGCAACGCTGGCGACTGTACGCACTTCCACGCCACCTGCCGCGACGCCCTCGCCCCCTATGGCGATGACCTCTATCCGCGTTTCAAGCAATGGTGCGACGAGTATTTCTTCCTCAAGCACCGCGGCGAAGCGCGCGGCATTGGCGGCATTTTCTTCGATGACTTCTCCGCGCTCGGCTTCGAGCGCAGCTTTGCCATGATGCAGTCGGTCGGCGACGCCTTCCTCGACGCCTACCTGCCGATCCTGCAGGCGCGCAAGGACATGCCTTATGGCGAGCGCGAGCGGGAGTTCCAGGCCTACCGGCGCGGCCGCTATGTGGAGTTCAACCTGGTGTTCGACCGCGGCACGCACTTCGGGCTGCAATCGGGCGGACGCAGCGAGTCGATCCTGATGTCGATGCCGCCGCTGGCCAGCTGGCGCTACGACTGGCAGCCCGAGCCGGGCAGCGCGGAGGCCGCGCTGTACACGGACTTCCTGCCAGTGCGCGAGTGGGCCTGACGGCAACCCCATGGCACACCACATCGCACGATCGCTCACCGCCAACGCGGCAGACGCAGCAGGCTCGACCAAGAGCAACCGCCCCTACCGCCTCGGCATTCTCGGTGGCACCTTCGATCCACCCCACATCGGCCACGTGGCACTCGCCCGCCTGTGCATCGAACATCTCGAGCTCGACGAGCTGGTCTGGATTCCCACCGGCCAGTCGTGGCAAAAAGGCGACGACGTCACCCCTGCCGCCGACCGCCTCGCCATGACCGAGCTGGCCGCGCAGGCGTTGTCCGACACCCGCGCGCTGGTCCATGCCAGCCCTATGGAAGTCGATCGCGCCGGCCCCAGCTACACCGTTGATACCGTGCATGAACTGCGCGAGCACTATGGCCCCAACGCCTCGCTGGCGTGGCTCATGGGCGCCGACCAGTTGCTGCGCCTGCACACCTGGCATGGCTGGCAGGAACTGTTCGCGCACGTCCACCTTTGCGTGGCGACGCGGCCCGGTTTCGACCTCGCGGAACTGGACGGTCCGGTGCGCCAGGAGCTCGCAGAACGGCGTGCGTCCACCGACCTGATACAATCCATGCCCTCCGGCCGCATGTGGATCGACCAGACGCTAGCCGTCGACCTCTCCTCCACCGCCCTACGCCAACGCCTGGCTGCCGGACAACCGGCAGATGACCAGCTGCCGTCCGGCGTGGCACACTACATCGCGAGCCGCGGCCTGTATCGGCCGACGCAGTTGGATCTGCCCATCCCGGCCCGCCCCCAAACCGATCTCAGCTGAACTGAAAAAAGCACCATGGATATTCGCAAACTGCAACGCGCCATCGTCGACGGCCTCGAAGATGTCAAAGCGCAGGACATCAAGGTGTACGACACCACCCACCTGACCGAGCTGTTCGACCGGGTGGTGATCGCCAGCGGGAGCTCGAACCGCCAGACCAAGGCGCTGGCCGCCTCGGTCCGCGATACCGTCAAGGACGCCGGCGGCCATATCGTTGCGGTGGAAGGGCTGGAAACGGGCGAATGGGTGCTGGTCGACTGTGGCGACGCCGTCGTCCACATCATGCAGCCGCAGCTGCGCATGTATTACAACCTGGAAGAACTCTGGGGTGACAAGCCGGTACGCCTGAAGCTGTCCACGGCCAAGAAGGGCCTGGCCAAGGCCAGTGAGCCGATCGACGGCGAAGACGAAGACGAGGCACCGGTCGTGCGCACCGCGCGCCGCGCCACCGGCCTGCGCCCGGCACTGGCCCGCCTGCCCGAAGGCATGAAAGAGCCTTCGCCGCCGCTTGGCCACGAAGATACGGACCCGGACGCCATCGCCACCAACCGCGCCCCGACCGTGCAAAAACGCCTGACCAGCGCGCTGGGCTCGGCACCGGCACGCAAGGCACCGGCCAAGACGGCCGCGCCGCGCAAGACCGCGGCCGGCACCGGCGTGGCACGCAAGACTGCCACCAAGACGGCTGCGACCAAGACTGCCGCCAAGGCACCGGCCAAGACGGCGGCCGCGAAGGCTCCGGTCGCGCGCAAGCGCACCACCCGCTCGGCCTGAGCCGGACCGGCCCGCTTCCCGCCATGCAGTTGCTGATCGTGGCCGTTGGACACAAGATGCCCGGCTGGATCGAAACCGGATTCGCGGAGTACGCGAAGCGCATGCCGCCCGAGCTGCGCATCGAACTACGCGAGATCAAGCCCGAGACGCGCTCCTCGAGCAATAACGCCACCACCGTGATGCAACGCGAGGCGGCCCGCATCGAGGCGTCGCTGCCCAAGCAATGCCGCATCGTGGCGCTCGACGAGCGCGGACGCGACCTCACTACGGTGCAACTCGCCGCCCAGCTGGGCGACTGGCAGCGCGAAGGCGGCGACGTCGCCTTCCTGATCGGCGGCGCCGACGGCCTCGATCCCGCCCTGAAGGCCCGCGCGCAAACCCTGCTGCGCCTGTCCAGCCTGACCATGCCGCACGGCATGGTGCGCGTGCTGCTGGCAGAGCAGCTCTATCGCGCCTGGTCGGTCACCCAGAACCACCCCTACCACCGCGCCTGAAACCAAGCGCGCCTGTGTCACGCACCGGGCGAGGCCGCGGGTACAATGCGACCGAAGCGGCGCATGCGCTGCAGCCGCATTTGGCATGCCCTATCCCCGGATCCTTCCCGACTGCCCTGCCGTGACCCATACCTTCCTCTATCTCGCCTCCCAAAGCCCGCGCCGGCGCGAGCTGCTGACCCAGCTTGGCGTCGCCTACGAACTGCTGCTGGCCGACGACGATGAAGACGCCGAGGCGCTGGAAGTCGTATTGCCTGGCGAGAGCCCGGACGACTACGTGCAGCGCGTGTGCGCCCTCAAGGCCGAAGCCGCGCTGCGCCGGCGCGAGCGGCGCGCCCTGCCCGACGCCCCCATCCTGACCTCGGACACCACCGTCTGCCTGGGCGGCGAGATCCTCGGCAAGCCCGCCGACGACGCCGATGCCGCCCGCATGCTGGCCGTCCTGTCCGGGCGCACCCACCGTGTGCTGAGCGCGGTAACCGTGGTCTCTGCGCTGGGCCAGCGCCATGCGCTGTCGGTTTCCGAGGTGAGCTTTCGCACCATGACCGCCGACGAGATCGCGGCCTACGTCGCCAGCGGCGAACCGGCCGGCAAGGCCGGCGCCTATGGCATCCAGGGCCGCGCCGCCGAGTTCGTCGAGCGAATCGACGGCAGCTATTCGGGTATCATGGGTTTGCCCCTGTTCGAGACGGCTTCGCTGCTCAGACAGGCCCATCTGCGGTTCTGAGAAACCCGCCGCCGCCCATCCGTTCCCGCTTCAAGCTGCTGCCACCCTGGCCACGGCAGCGCCCACGGGACGCATGGCAGCACAATGCGGACAACCACCTGGCCGGTCAGCCGGCGACGAGTTTCATCCACTATGACTGAAGACATCCTCGTCAACATCACACCGCAGGAAACACGCGTGGCCATCGTGCAGCAGGCCGCCGTGCAGGAACTCCACGTCGAGCGCACGCTGTCGCGCGGGCTCGTCGGTAACATCTACCTCGGCAAGGTCGTGCGCGTGCTGCCCGGCATGCAGTCCGCCTTCATCGATATCGGGCTGGAGCGCGCCGCCTTCCTCCATGTCGCCGACATCTGGCACCCGCGCGACCCGGACAAGAACGCCAATGCCGCACCGCTGGCCATCGAGAAGACGCTCTACGAAGGCCAGGCCCTGATGGTCCAGGTCATCAAGGATCCCATCGGCACCAAGGGCGCGCGCCTGTCCACGCAGGTCAGCATTGCCGGGCGCACCCTGGTCTACCTGCCGCAGGACCCGCACATCGGCATCTCCCAGCGCATCGAGGGTGAGGTCGACCGCGAAACCCTGCGCGCCCGCGTGCAGGGGCTGGTGCCGGCGGATGAGCGCGGCGGCTTCATCGTGCGCACCATCGCCGAGGAATCCAGCAACGAAGAGCTCGGCAACGACATCGCCTACCTGCGCAAGATCTGGGCCTCGATCCGCCAGAACGCCACCACGCTGCCCGCGCCCAGCCTGCTCTACCAGGACCTCAACCTGGCCCAGCGCGTGCTGCGCGACTTCGTCAACGACGCCACCAACGTGATCCAGGTGGATTCGCGCGAGAACTTCCAGAAGCTGGTCGAGTTCGCCCAGGAGTACACCCCCGCGGTGCTGCCGCGGCTGTCGCACTACACCGGCGAGCGCCCCGTCTTCGACCTCTTCAATATCGACGCCGAGATCGAGAAGGCGCTGTCGCGCCGGGTCGACCTGAAGTCCGGCGGCTACCTGATGATCGACCAGACGGAGGCCATGACCACCATCGACGTCAACACCGGTGGCTACGTCGGCGCGCGCAACTTCGACGACACGATCTTCAAGACCAACCTGGAAGCGGCGCACACCATCGCGCGCCAGCTGCGGCTGCGCAACCTGGGCGGCATCATCATCATCGACTTCATCGATATGGAGAACACGGAGCATCGCGACCAGGTGCTCTCGGAGCTCAAGCGCGCGCTGTCACGCGACCGCACCCGCATCACCGTCAACAGCTTCTCTCAGCTCGGGCTGGTGGAGATGACCCGCAAGCGCACGCGTGAATCGCTGGCGCACGTGCTGTGCGAGCAGTGCCCCGTTTGCACGGGCAAGGGCCAGGTCAAGACGCCGCGCACGGTCTGCTACGACATCCTGCGCGAGATCATGCGCGAGTCGCGCCAGTTCAACCCGCGCGAGTTCCGCATCCTCGGCTCGCAGCACGTGATCGATTTGTTCCTGGAAGAAGAAAGCCAGCATCTGGCCATGCTCGGCGACTTCATCGGCAAGCCGATCTCGCTGCAGGTGGAATCGACGTTCCACCAGGAGCAGTACGACATCATCCTGATGTAATCCGGCTGGTGCTCAAACCCTTCAGCCCCTCCGTGTCCAGGAGACGGATGGTCGACTCAAATATGCGTTCCAGGTTCTCCAGGGATCGCGGCTCGGCTGGCTGGAATATGTCCTGAATACGCCGTCCGCGCACCGGGTCCATCACGCCGCCAACGTCGAATACCTGGATGCCAGCTTCGGCGGCGTGCTGGTCGTCTTCGACAGGCTCTTCGGACAGGGCCACACCACCGAAGCGCTTCGCCGTCAGGTCGCTCTCGTCGGCACCCTTGCCTCGGGAGGCGACGGCGCTGCGCCGAAGTAGCAAGAGCGGTGCGCGTGCGCACGCTTTCCTCTCGCCTTCCTTGCCCTATCCGCTATAAATATGGAGACAGGTGCCGGCATTCAGATTGCCTCGCGGGCGCCGGGCGCAAGGAGTCATCATGAAGAACAAGCGCTTGCTGTTGTGGCCGTTAGCTGCCGCATTGGCGGCATGCACGGTGACACTGCCTCCTCCCTCCCCGCCAGCTGCGCGCGTACCCGCGACACAAACGGCCCCCGCCCCCGTGGCGCGGGAACGCGCCACGCCCATTCCCCCGCACGACATCGATATCGCCGCCGATTGCCAGCGTACGGAGGAAGACGGCTTTCGCGAGGATGCCCATATGCGGGTGGCCAGCAACGATGTGCGCAGCCTCAGCTGGAAGCTGTGGGTGGGCCGGCATGGCTCCTGTCATTTCGATCTCACGGAGTTCCGTCAGGTGCGCAAGACCCCGCATATCGAACTGCGGGCGATCGATGGCAGCGGCTGCACGCTGATGGTCTGGCAGGACCCGCGGCGCGTCACGCTGGCGCATGCGCATTGCGAGCAGCATTGCACCCCTGGCATCTACGAGCAGGCCTGGCCGGTGCTGTTCGACCCGCGCAGCGGCACGTGCGCGCAGATCCGCTAGCGCTGCCCGGCTGGTGACGGCAAGCGCGGCTCAGCGTTCGCGCAGGCGCGCCGCCGCGCGTGTCAACGGCTTGGCCAGCACGGTGGTGGCCAGCGCCATCAGCAGCAGGCCAGAGAAGGCCGTCATGCCGATCAGCCCGGCCTCTAACAAGATGCCCAGCACCACCACTTCCATCAGGCCCTTGGTCTGCACCAGCGCGCCCAGCATCCAGGCCTCGCGCCGCGGCAGGCCGGCCAGGCGCGCCGGCAATGCGGTCCCGACCACCTTGCTGGCCACCGCGACCACGGTGCACAGGCCGAACTCCAGCAGGGTCTCCTGACCACCCATGGCGATGTCGGTACGCAGCCCGGTCATCAGAAAGAAGAACGGCATCAGTACCACCACGGTGGCAGGCTCGAGCTGGCGCCGGAGCTCGCCGGCCGCATCGCTCGGCAGCACGACGCCCGCGAGGAAGCCGCCAAGGATGTAGTGCAGGCCGATCGATTCGGAGATCAGCGCCGAGCCGAAGATCAGCACCGCGACCAGCGCCAGGCGCGCATCAACGGCGGCCATCCGCGGCAGCATGCGCGCCAGCAGCGGACGTACCAGCCACAGCATCGCACCGACGTAGGCGAGTCCAAGCAACGCCAGGCGCAGGAAGTCGTAGGACGACGAACGGCCTGCGCTGGCGAGGATGGCCGACAGCACCAGCCAGATGGCCGCATCGCTGAAGGCGGCGCAGCCGAGCGCCAGCTGTCCGGGCACGGAGTCGGACAGCTTCATTTCACGCAGGATCGCCCCCAGCACCGGCAGTGCCGTTACCGCCATGGAAACGCCCACGGCAAAGGCGAATTGCCAGGCGGATGCCGCTTGCCCGACTGCACCCGGCGTAGCGTAGGCCAGCCAGGCCCCGGCTGCCGTGCCGAGCGCGAACGGCCCCAGCACGCTGCCCAGCGCTGCCGCCATCGCAATGCGCCGCATCCCTTGCTGCTGCGCGCCGCCGATATGCAAGCCGGAGAGGAAGGCAAACAGCACCACCGCCAGCCATTGCAGCCCGGAGAGCGCGGCTAGCTGCGCCGGCCCGAACAGGGCCTGCCAGCCTTGCGGCCACAACGCGCCAAGCAGGGACGGCCCGAGCAGGATGCCGCCCACGATCTGCATGGCCACCAGCGGCACGATGCTGCCGATGCGCAGCCCGCGCCACAGCAGGAACGGCGTGCCGACCACCAGGCAGGCCTGGGCAAAGAAGAGCGAGACGGGATTCAAGGCGACGGGCGGATCGAGAGAAGTGGAACAAGGAGATGGGCGCGGCAGGCGCCCACCGCACGTGCATCCAGAGGCGCTACTTAGCCTTCGGCACGCGCCCCATCAGGTAGAACTCTTCGTTCGGCCGCATGCTGATGGTGTTCGCCATGCGGTTGGAAAGGCCGAAGAAGGCGGTGATGGCAGCGATATCCCAGGCGTCCTCTTGGCTGAACCCATGCTTGGCCAGCACCGCGAAATCGGCGTCGCCAACCTCGGCCGAGGCCTCGCAGACCTTGAGGGCAAAATCGAGCATGGCGCGCTGGCGCGGCGTGATATCGGCCTTGCGGTAGTTGACCGCCACCTGGTCGGCCAGCATCGGCTTCTTCTCGTAGATGCGCAGGATGGCGCCGTGCGCCACCACGCAGTAGAGGCACTGGTTGGCGCCCGAAGTGGCTACCACGATCATCTCGCGCTCACCCTTGGAGAGGCCACCTTCCTTGAGCATCAGCGCATCGTGGTAGGCGAAGAAGGCGCGGAACTCATCGGGCCGGTGGGCCAGTGTCAGGAACACGTTCGGCACGAAGCCGGCCTTGTCCTGGACTTCCAGGATGCGAGCCCGGATGTCCTCGGGCAGGTCCGCGATGGCGGGAACCGGGTAACGGCTCAGCGGGGGTGGCGATGCGGTCATGGTGGTCTCCTTTCGGGGGTGTCCCCCTCTATGCACTGCGCATGAACCGCCCACGCTGGCTGCCGCGGGCAGCGGGAATTTGGCTGACTGCGCCGACTGACTGCGCCGGCTTACTGGGTGGCGAACTGGATCTTGTGCAGCCCGGCGTAGAGCCCCTCGGACGAGAGCAGCTCGGCGTGGCTGCCGTGCTCCGCTACCCGCCCGTGGTCGAGCACCACGATGCGATCGGCGTTCTCGATGGTCGACAGGCGGTGCGCGATGACCAGCGTGGTCCGGCCGACCATCAGGGCCTCCAGCGCGGCCTGCACCTGGCGCTCGGATTCCGAGTCGAGCGCCGAGGTGGCTTCGTCGAGGATCAGGATCGGTGCGTCCTTGTATAGCGCGCGCGCAATCGCCATGCGCTGGCGCTGGCCGCCGGACAGCTTCATGCCGTTGTCGCCAATATTGGTCTCGAGACCTTGCGGCAGGCCCTTGATCACATCGGTCAGGTAGGCGGCGGCCAGCGCGCGCTCGACGCGCGCCATGTCGATCTGCGTCGCCGGATGCACGCCATAGGCCACGTTGGCGGCAACCGTGTCGTTGAACAGCACCACGTCCTGGCTGACAAAGGCGATCTGGCGGCGCAGGTCCTGCAGCGAGAACGCGTCGATGGTCCTGCCGTCCAGCAGGATGCGGCCCTCGGTTGGGTCGAAGAAGCGCGGCACCAGGTTGACCAGCGTGGTCTTGCCGCTGCCCGACGGCCCCACCAGCGCCACCACTTCACCGGCGCTGACGTTGAAGTTGATGTTGTCCAGCGCCGGGCGGGCGGCCTCGCCGTAGCGGAAGCCCACCTTCTCGAACACCAGTTCGCCACGCGCGCGCTCGAGCGGCAGGCCGCCGTCTTGCGGCTCGACCGGCTCGTCGATCAGGCCGAAGATCATCTCGGCCGCAGTCAGGCCGCGCTGCAGCGGCTGGTTCAGGTCGGTCAGGTGCTTGAGCGGCGAGACCAGCAGCAGCATCGCCATCACAAAGCCGGTGAAGCTGCCCACCGTCGTGTGGTTGGACTGCGACTGGATCATCGCGATGGTGAGGATGACGGACAACGCCAGCGCCGCCAGGAATGCCGTGACGGGCTGGTTCAGCCCGCCCGCCACTGCCATGCGCATGGAATAGCCACGCAGGCGCTCGGCCATGGCCGCGAAACGCGAAGTCTCATACGCCTCGCCGCCATGCAGCTTGACCACCTTGTAGCCACCGGCGGCTTCCTCGACCACGTAGGCCGCGGTGTTGGTCAGCGCCTGGTGATCGCGATTGAGGCGGCGCAGGCGGCGATTGACCTTGGCCATGACAAAACCGATCACCGGCAGGATCACCGCCACCACCAGCGTCAGGCTCCAGTTGGTATAGAACAGGTAGACGAGCAGCGCCAGCACGGTGAGCGAATCGCGCACCAGGGTGATCAGCACGCCAGTCAGGATCTGCATGACCTGGTTGACTTCGAAGATCACCGCATTGATCAGCGACGCCGCGGTGTTGCGATGGTAGAACAGCGCGGGCGCATGCAGCATGCGCTCGAACATCTGCATGCGCATCTTCAGCAGCACCCGGTTGGAGATCAGGGCGAGCAGGTAGCCGGAAGCGAACTGCGCCACCCCGCGTACCAGCGCCACGCCGATCAGCAGGGCCGGCACGTGCCAGAGCTTGCCGGCATAGGCGCCGCCGAAACCGTTGTCGAGCAGGTCGTTGACGACCTTGGGCATGATCCCTTCGGCGCCCGCCACAGCCGCCATCGCGATGATGGCGACGATGAAGACGCGCATTTCCGGGCGCAGGTAGGACCAGACTCGCTTCAGGGTGTCGGCTTCCTGGGCCGGGGGCGCATTTTGTTCTTGGACTTTCACGTTTTCTCCACCCCGTCGGCGCGGGGATACTTTGCTTGTACTGCGGCCAGCCCGAGCAACAGCCCGATCACGCCGGCATAAAAAACGATATTTGCCTGGTGCGCCATCGTCACCTGGGTCAGGCCGCTGATCAGGCTGGCCATGACGACGCCGATGCCGGAAGCGCACAAGCTGACGCCAAGGGGATTGGCGTTGCGCCTGCATACGCCTAGCAACCGCCAGAACAGGACACCAGGGACCAGAAACAAGCCCAGCAATGCCAGCATGCCCGGCATGCCCATTGTCGCTGCGGCCTCGAGGACATCATTGTGCGCGTGCTCAAGGGTGCAAACGTCAGACGACCCATGCTCCTTGCAGAAGATGGAAGATTGAGGGATACGCGCGAACTGTCCGACCCCGACGCCAAGCCATGGATGCAAGTGGATCGATTCCAGCGCCATTTGCCAGAGCTTCAACCGTGCACCCACCGACGTTTCGGTATTCCCGTGCTGGAACTGCTCCCATTGTCCCCGCACAAGGTCAACCCGCTGCGCGACGGGGCTGCCAGGCACCAGATAGAATCCCGCAGCCAAGGCAGCGATGAGCACCACGGCGCCAAAGAACTTCGCCGGCCTCATGCTCGGGTAGCGAACAAAGAGCAGCGGGATCATCGTGATAAACAATGCCAGCCAAGCGCCGCGCGTGCCATTCACAATCAGCACCGAACCCGCGAGAGCCAGGTCTAGCCAGGCAACCAGATGCGACTTGCGGCTGGTCCCAGGCCGCACGAAGCCAATCAGCCCCAATGCGGCAACCATGTTCCCGAATGCGATGGCCTGGGTCCAGGCCGACGGCCGTGGATCGTTGAGGACCCAATACTGGAACAGGACAACCACCAGGCTCATCGCCAAAGCGATCGTGATACCACGCCAGATCCGCTGCGGGTCTGGCGCGATTTTGAGGATAACCAGGCATGTCACCAACAAAAGGAGGATGCGTGAAGGGTTATCCATCACGTTCCAGGGGACGTGAAAATAGAGCTTGGAACCCAGGAAGACAAGCACCAAAGCTAGAATAGCGAGCCCGATGGGCCACAGCGTGGCGCGATACTGCGATAACGTGGGCCCCATGCCGCTATGGACAATCAAGGCCAGCAGCAAGATGGCGCCCAGGAAAATGCCGGCGCCCTTCGGCACGCACAGTAGCAGGATTGGGAATGCCAGAACTAGCGCATTGGTAAAAGCGGTCACTTTTCCGGCACGGAACATCATAAACAAGCTCTATGAGAATCTCAGTCGTACTAATTACAAAAAACGAGGCACATAACATCCGGGAGTGCCTGGAAAGCGTGTCCTGGTGCGACCGCGCGATTATAGTGGATTCAGGTAGCCGGGACGGCACGGTCGAGCTGGCCCGAAGCCTGGGTGCGGAGGTCTTCGAAACCGAGCACTGGCCCGGCTTCGGCGCCCAGAAAAACCTGGCGGTATCGAAGGCCGACGGCGACTGGATCTTCTCCATCGACGCCGACGAACGGGTCACCCCCGAGCTGCGCGACGAGATCCTCGCCGCGGTGGCATCCGGCCAGTCCGATGCGTACGAGGTGCCTCGGCTGTCGCGCTTTTGCGGCCGCTTCATCCGCCACGGCGGCTGGTACCCCGACTACGTCACACGGCTGTTCCGCCGTGGCTGCGCCCGCTTCACCGACGATCTCGTGCACGAGCGCGTGGTAGCCGATGCGCCGGTCGGCAGGCTCAATTCGCCGCTGCTGCATTACACCTATGACGATTTCTCGCAGGTGCTGCAAAAGATCGACAAATACTCCAGCCTGGGCGCCCAGCAGGGATTTGCCCGCGGCAAGACGGCGTCGCCCGCCAGCGCCGTGCTGCATGGCGCCTGGGCATTCCTGCGCACCTACCTGCTGCGCCGCGGCTTCCTGGACGGCGCGCAGGGGCTCGGCGTGGCGCTGATGAATGGCCAGGCCAGCTACTACAAATACATCAAACTGTGGTACCTGCAGCAGAAGAGCGAGCAGCAGGTGCCGCCACGGTAGGGGCTGCCGCCCCTGCCTGAGGTGCACCCAGCAGCCCCTCGACACAAGCGCTGAAGGCCGCCGAGGTGGGGCCAAAGCCCATCTGCTCGATGTGGACCGCCGCATAGGCCAGCAGGCGGGCGCGCAGCGGCGCGTCCTCGAGCCCGAGGCGGATCGCCTCCGCCAGCGCCGGCACATCGCCAACCGGCGTCAGCAGGCCGGCCTTGCCCTCGGCCAGGATCTCGCGCGGGCCCACCGGGCAATCGGTGCTCACCACCAACTGGCCCAGCGCCATGCCTTCGAGCAGCACATTGGGCAGCCCCTCCATCTTGGAGCTGAACGCCATCAGCCGCGCATGGTGGATCCACGCATAGGGATTAGCCTGGAAGCCGGCAAAGCTGACGCGCTCGCTGATGCCGAGCTCGCGCGCGAGCGCTTCGAGCCGGCCGCGCGAAGCGCCGTCACCCACCAGCACCAGCCGCTCGCACAAGCCCGTGCCCCTGACCAGCGCCGCGTAGGCCCGCAGCAGCGTGGTGAAATCCTTCTGGCTTTCCTCCAGCCGCCCCACCGAAACGATGTAGGGATAAGCCAGCGGGGTGAAAGGCGCCTTGCCGAGCGCGCGAATGCGATCGAGGTCGGTGGCGTTGTACAGGCGGATGAATTTGTCGGCGGCCTCGGGAATCAGCGCCCGCGCGTCGGCCAGCATGCTGTCGTTGAGCACCACGATGCGGTCATAGTGCTCGCGGCACTGGCGCCGCAGCTTGCGCAGCTTGCGGCGGTTCTCGCGCTCCAGGTGGGCCACGCTGAAATGCTGGTAGCCGATCATCGGCACCGGCAGGCGGCCGGTCAGCCGCGAGAGCGACATGTCATAGTCGATGACCAGGTCATAGTCCCGTGCGATGCCGCGAAAGCGCCGGTTGACCAGCGGCTTGCGCAGCGGCGGCAACAGCACTTCTTCATAGATCTTGCCCAGCGGGCCCAGCTTGCCGGCTTTTTTCAGTTGCCGGCAGTGCGAGAGCCAGGCCTCCGGCGCGAGGATATGGATCTTGACGTCCGGCGGCAGCATCGCGCGGAAATGCGTCTCCAGCGCCTCGGTCGGATAGGTCAGCGTCAGGCCGATCTCGAAGCGCTCTCGATCCAGCGAGGCCAGCAGCGATACCAGCGAGGTCTCGATGCCGCCGCGCAGAAAGTGGGTCAGGTGGAAGAGGATGCGTTGCTTGGCCATGCGGGGCTTGTGTGATCCATGGAAAGACGAAGATGGACGGCAGCAAGGCCGGCCAGGGCGGCGCACTGCCGTTGCCGCCCTGCCGGCAAGCCCGGGTCAGCCGTACAGCATGCGGACATTCTCGCCAGACAGGGCCGCGCGGAAGCTTGCCAGGGCATCGTCGGATGGCGTGACCAGCCACTGCCGGCCCAGCTCCGCCTCGCAGCGCGCGCCGGTGGTGGCGTAGCTCACGCGCACCGGCACGCCTGGCGTATTGGCCACGTTCGCCAGGTAGGGCGTAAGCAACTCGCGCAGCAGTTCGGTGGAGGCATTGCCGTTGAACGCCAGGCCTACCGCCTCGGCGTACTTGGCGCGCGCCGCCACCAGGTCCATCACCGATTCGGCGGTGAAGCGCACGCCACCGGTAAAGGTGTCATGGCGGGCATTGCCCTGCACGATCACCATCTCGTCCTCGCGGAACATATGGCGGTTGGCATCGAACAATTCGTTGAACACCGTCATCTCGACCTGCCCGGTGCCGTCGTCGAGCAAGACGATCAGCATCTTGCCGCGCTGCGTCATCTGGGTGCGCATGCCGGTGATGACACCGGCGATGACCTTGCCGCGCACGTCGCGGCCGTAGCCGCCGCCGTTGCCCTGCACTTCCTTTTCCAGGCCGGCCAGCGTGCCCTTGAGGAAGCGGCCGACTTCGTCGCGATAGGCGTCGAACAGGTGGCCGGAGAAGTAATAGCCCAGCGCCTGCTTTTCTTCCTGCAGCATGCGCTTGGGCGCCCAGGCCGGCTCGTCGACCAGCTCGGGACGGTGCGATTCGCCGGCGTCGGCCATCAGGTCGAACAGCGACACCTGGTTGGCCGATTCAGCCTTCTGCTCGGCGGCTTCCATGGCGCGCGACACCGAGGCCAGCAACTGGCCGCGATTGTCGTTGAGGCTGTCGAAGGCGCCGGCGCGGATCAGCGCCTCGATGGTGCGGCGGTTGACCTGGCGGCGGTCGACGCGCTCGCAGAAATCGAACAGGTCGGCAAAGGGCTTTTCCTCGCGGGCACGCAGGATGTCCTCGATGGCGCCCTGCCCCGAGCCCTTGATGCCGCCAAGGCCGTAGCGGATGGTCTTGGCATCGGTCGGCGCGAAGCGGTATTCGCTGGCGTTGACGTCAGGCGGCAGCACCTGGAGCTTGTTGAGCTTGCAGTCATCAAAAGGATCTTGACCTTGTCGGTATCGTCCATGGCGAGCGACATATTCGCTGCCATGAACGCGGCCGGATGGTGCGCCTTGAGCCAGGCCGTGTAGTAGGCCAGCAAAGCGTAAGCGGCCGCGTGCGACTTGTTGAAGCCGTAGCCCGCGAACTTTTCCATCAGGTCGAAGGTATCGTCCGCCTTCTCGGCGGTCAGGCCGTTCTTGGCCGCACCCTCGCGGAACAGCTCGCGGTGCTGGGCCATTTCCTCGGCCTTCTTCTTGCCCATGGCGCGGCGCAGCAAGTCGGCGCCGCCCAGCGAGTAGCCGCCGATGATCTGCGCCATCTGCATCACCTGCTCCTGGTAGACCATGATGCCGTAGGTCTCCTTGAGCACCGGCTCGACGCGCGGGTCCGGGTACTCCACCTTCTCGCGGCCGTGCTTACGGGCGCAGAAGCTGGGGATCAGGTCCATCGGGCCCGGGCGGTAGAGCGCCACCAGCGCGATGATGTCCTCGAAGCGGTCAGGCTTGGCGTCCTTCAGCATGCCCTGCATGCCGCGGCTTTCCAGCTGGAACACCGCGACCGTGTTGGCCGTCTTGAGGATGTCGAATGCCTTGCTGTCGTCGAGCGGGATGTGGCTGCAGCTCCAGTCCGCCATGGACGGGTCGAGCCGGCGGATATAACGCTCGGCCCAGTCCAGGATGGTCAGCGTGGTCAGGCCCAAGAAGTCGAACTTGACCAGGCCGGCCGCTTCCACGTCGTCCTTGTCGTACTGGCTGACCACGCCGCTCATGCCGTCGTTCTGCGCGCCCTGCGTATAGAGCGGGCAGAAGTCCGTCAGCTTGCCCGGGGCGATCAGCACGCCACCGGCGTGCATGCCGACGTTACGCGTCATGCCTTCCACGCGCTGCGCCAGCTCCAGCAACTGGCGCACTTCTTCTTCGTTCTTCTCGCGCTCGGTCAGCAGCGGCTCTTCCTTCTTGGCTTCCTCGATGGTGACGAGCTTGCCCGGCTTGAAAGGGATTAGCTTGGCGATGCCGTCGACAAAGCCATAGCCCAGGTCCAGCACGCGGCCCACGTCGCGCACCGCCGCCTTGGCGGCCATGGTGCCGAAGGTGGCGATCTGCGATACCGCGGCGTGGCCGTACTTCTCCTTCACGTACGTGATCACGCGATCGCGTCCCTGCTGGCAGAAGTCGATGTCGAAGTCGGGCATCGAAACCCGTTCCGGATTCAGGAACCGCTCGAACAGCAGCGCGTACTTAAGCGGATCCAGATCGGTAATGCCGAGCGCATAGGCCACCAGCGAACCGGCGCCGGAGCCCCGTCCCGGGCCAACCGGCACGCCGTTGTTCTTGGCCCAGTTGATAAAGTCCGCCACGATCAGGAAGTAGCCGGGGAAGCCCATCTTGATGATGGTGCCGGTCTCGAACTCGAGCCGCGCGTAGTACTCGGGGCGCTTGGCCTCGCGCACGGCTTCGTCGGGGAACAGTACCGCCATGCGCTTTTCCAGGCCTTCCTTGGCCAGGTGCACGAGGTAGTCGTCGAGCGACATGCCGTCGGGCGTGGGAAACAGCGGCAGGCGCGGCTTGCCCAGCTCCAGCGTGAGGTTGCAACGGCGCGCGATCTGCACCGCGTTTTCCAGCGCGGACGGGATGTCGGCGAACAGCGCGCACATCTCGTCCTGGGTCTTGAAATACTGGTCGGTGGTGAAGCGCCGCACGCGGCGGGGTTGGCCAGCAACTCCCTTCGGCGATGCAGGTGCGAGCCTCGTGCGCGGTGAAATCGTCGGGCGTCATGAACTGCACCGGATGCGTTGCCACCACCGGCAGGCGCATCCTGGCCGCCAGCTGCACCGCCTGCTGCACATAAGCATCGGTGCCAGGCAGGCCGGCGCGCTGCAACTCGATGTAGAACCGCTGCGGGAACACCTTGGCCCAATGCGCGGCAGCCTGCGCCGCGGCCGCATCGTTGCCGTTGGCCAGCGCCATGCCGATGTCGCCGCCCATGGCGCCGGACAGCGCAATCAGGCCGGTAGCCAGCGGCTGGCCCTCTTCGCCGGTTTCATCGAACCAGGCCGGGTCGATCTCGGCGCGGCCGCGGTACTGGTTGGAAAGCCATGCGCGCGACAGCAGCACGCAGAGATTGAGGTAGCCAATCCGGTCCTGGACCAGCAGCAGCAGCCGCGCCGGCTTGTCGCGATCGTCGGCGTTGGTGAGCCAGACGTCGGTGCCGACCACGGGCTTGACGCCACCGCCGCGCGCTTCCTTGTAGAAGCGGATCAGGCCGAAGGCATTGGCCAGGTCGGTCAGGGCGAGCGCGCCCATGCCATCGGCGGCCGCAGCCTTGACGGCATCGTCCAGGCGCACGATGCCGTCGACGACGGAGTATTCGGAATGGAGACGGAGATGAACGAAGCGAGGTGCAGACATGGCCGTAATTGTACCGGCTCGGCATGCCCGCGCCTGCCTTCTTTGCGCCACGCACCCGATCGCAAGACTGAGCCGGGCGCTCGGAAAAGCCCGGCACGAGGCCTGCAAGGCGCTATAATTTCGCCTTTCCAATCAGGCAGTTACCGCGCGCTCACACGGCGCGGGCCCGTTGCGCGCCACCTATGCAGATCGTAAACATCTCCGCTTACAAATTCGTCTCGCTGGACGACATCCCGGTCTTGCGCCCGGAAATGCGCGCGCGCTGCGAAGCACACGGGCTCAAGGGCACGATCCTGCTCGCGCCGGAAGGCATCAACCTGTTCCTGGCCGGCGTGCGCGAGGCCATCGACGGCTTCGTCGGCTGGCTGCACGCCGACCCGCGCTTTGCCGATATCGAGCCCAAGGAAAGCCTGTCGGAGAACCAGCCCTTCAAGCGCATGCTGGTGCGCGAGAAGAAGGAAATCATCACCATGAAGATGCCGCTGATCCGCCCCGAGGCAGGCCGCGCGCCGGCGGTCAAGCCGGTCGAGCTCAAGCGCTGGCTGGACCAGGGCCACGACGATGCCGGCCGCCCGGTGGTGATGCTGGATACACGCAATGCCTTTGAAGTCGCGGTCGGCACGTTCGAGCAGGCGGTCGACTACGACATCGCCAAGTTCAGCGATTTCCCGCCGGCCATCGCCGCGCACAAGGCGGAGTTCGAGGGCAAGACCATCGTGTCGTTCTGCACCGGCGGCATTCGCTGCGAGAAAGCCGCCATCCACATGCAGGAAGCCGGCATCGAGCACGTCTACCAGCTCGAGGGCGGCATCCTGAAGTATTTCGAGGAAGTCGGCGGCAGCCACTATCAGGGCGACTGCTTCGTCTTTGACTACCGCACCGCGCTGAACCCCAGCCTGGAACCGGCCGGCCCCAAGCAGTGCTTTGCCTGCCGCGCCGTGGTCACCGCCGAGGAACAGCAAAGCCCGCACTACGTGGTGGGCAAGAGCTGCCCGCACTGCACCGGGGAAGACATCGAGCCGGCGGCTGCAGCCGCCTGAGCGCGAGGGCAGCCCTCAGGCTGCCAGCAAGTGGTAGAGGTTGCGCAACATGCCGGCAGTGGCGCCCCAGATAAACCGGTGGCCGCCATCCTCGCGCGGAAACGGCATGGCGTAGAACAGCCGCTCGCCGTCCACCCAGCGGAACAGGCGCTGCTGGTGATGCGACGGGTCCATCAGGAAACCCAGCGGCACCTCGAACACATCGGCAACCTCGCGCGCATCGGGGCGCAGCGTGAAACCGTCGCGGACCAGGCCCACCACCGGGCTCACATGGAAGCCGGTGCCCGTGATGTAGTCGGGCAAGCTACCCAGCACTTCCACATAATCGCGCGCCAGCCCCACCTCTTCCTCGGTTTCGCGTAGCGCCGTGGCAGTCCGGTCGATATCGAACGCCTCGTGCCGCCCACCCGGGAAACTGATCTGCCCCGCGTGCGCGCTCAGGTTGGCGTTGCGCTCGGTCAGCAGCACGGTCAGCCCATCCTCTCGCTCCACCAACGGTACCAGCACGGCTGCATCGCGCAGCTTCAGGCTGCGGTCATAGGCGCGCGACTCATCGGTCAGCTCGGGGTCCCAGACAGGCGGCGACTGGAGCCGGTGGCGGATGAACTCCGGCTGCAGGCGCACGTCGGCCAGCGGGGGTGCCGGGTATCGGTGGCGACGATGGGGAGGGATTCGGGATCAAAGGCAGGACGCATAATCGTTGCGAGTATGACAGAAGCCAGCCAAAACGTTTGTGCTGCGACGCGGCAAACGTGGCACGCCGAGATGCAAAAAGGGCACCCGAGGGTGCCCTTTTGCGCAGCTGCGACCGGCAAGCCGATCGCGGCAACTGGCGCCTTACTGAGCAGCAGCCTTGGCAGCAGCCTTGGCCGGTGCCGACTTGTATGCCAGCTTTTCCTTGATCCGCGCGGACTTGCCCGAACGCTGACGCAGGTAATACAGCTTGGCGCGGCGGACGTCGCCACGGCGCTTCACTTCGATCGCGGCGATCAGCGGCGAGTACAGCTGGAACGTACGTTCCACGCCTTCACCCGACGAAATCTTGCGCACGATGAAGGACGAATTCAGGCCACGATTGCGCTTGGCAATCACGACGCCTTCATAAGCCTGGACGCGCTTGCGGCTACCTTCCACCACGTTCACGCTGACGATCACGGTGTCGCCGGGTGCGAATGCGGGGATGGTCTTGTTCGCGGTCAGACGCGCGATTTCGTCTTTCTCGATCAGCTCGATGATGTTCATCGTTTCTTCTCCTTGTCCATCATGCCGACGTTGTATGCCCCAGGCATGGCCTGGGCCCCGGCAGAGGATGGGGTTTCACTTGGCGGGAGCGAACTCCCGCCCTTCTTTCGCCAGCCATGCCGACAGGAATTTCTCGTCGACCCGGCTTAGCAACCCTTGGCTGCGCGCTGCCTCGATCAGATCGGGGCGCTTCTTCGCAGTATTTGCCAGCGCCTGCTGGCGCCGCCACTTCTCGATCTCGGCATGATGGCCCCCGAGCAAGATATCGGGCACCCGCACACCTTCGTATTCTTCCGGCCGCGTGTAGTGCGGACAATCCAGCAGCCCGTTGACGAAGCTGTCCTGGACAGCCGACTGGGCGTCGCCCAGTACACCCGGCAAATGCCTGACCACCGCGTCAATCACGGCCATGGCCGGCAACTCGCCGCCCGACAGCACGAAATCGCCGAGGCTGATTTCCTCATCGACCCGTCGCTCGATCAAGCGCTGGTCGATCGCTTCATAGCGGCCACACAGCATCACCAGGCCGGGGCGTTGTGCCAGCGACATCACTTTTGGTGCGTCAGCGGCGCGCCTTGCGGCGACATCAGCACCACGTGCGGCCGTACCGGCTCAGCCTGCGCCGCCTGCTGGGCGGAACACGCCGCGTCGATGGCATCTTCCAGCGGCTTGGCCAGCATCACCATGCCAGGGCCGCCGCCATAGGGGCGATCGTCGATGGTACGGTAGTTGTCGCTGGTGAAGTCGCGTGGATTCCAGGTGCGCAGCGTGTAGCGCTGCTGCTTTGCCGCCCGGCTGGTAATGCCCCAGTCGGTCAGCGCGCGGAACATCTCGGGAAACAGCGTGATTACGTCGAACTGCATCCGCCTCTCCCTTTACTTGCCCAACACTCGCCCACCGGCCATCGCCGGCCAAGCGCCCGCGCATTCACCAGCTCGGGCCGCTCAGTAATCCAGGCCCCAGTCCACCACCACGCGCCGGGCCGAAATATCGACCGAGCGCAGGAATGCGTCGACAAAGGGAATCAGGCGCTCACCCGCCTTGCCATCGGGCAAGGCATGCGCCACCTGCAGGATCTGGTGCGCACCGTTGTCGATCAGCCCGGACACTTCGCCCAGCGACTCGCCCTGCTCATTGAACACGGCGCAGCCAATCAGATCGACCCAGTAGAATTCATTTTCATCCGGCGCGGGGAAATCCTCGCGACGAATCCAGACACGGCGACCCTTGAGCGCTTCCGAGTGATTGCGCTCGGACACGCCGCTCGCCTGGGCCACTACGGTACCGCTGTGCTCGCGGGACTGCACGATCTTTACGCACAAGGCCTCGAAGGCAACGGCATCCGCCGCGCCAGCCAGGCCGGTTGGCGGCGGTTTCAGCAGCCACCAGCGGCGCGCGTGCAACAGCGCGCTCGCATCGTCGGCATGCGGCTGGACCTTGATCCAGCCCCGTATTCCATAAGCCGCGCCGACATAACCGACCTCGATCAGGTCGTCCGGCAGCTTATCGGTATACGCCAGCGCCGCCGGCAACCCGGTTGCGCCGCGATTGAGACTGGGCTTTTCCTGCTCACCGGCCTCGCGCCGGGCCGAGGGCTCGAGCGGCACGTTGAGTGGCCGCCGCGCCGGGGCGCCTTGCTTGCGTTCTGTCACGTGTCGTTTGCCACGCGTCGCGAAACGCGCGTCACAACTATCAGGCTACAGCCTTGGCGGCGTTTTGCTTGACCAGACGGGCAACCGTCGGCGACAGCTGGGCGCCAACGCCGGTCCAGTACGTCAGGCGGTCTTGCACCAGACGCAGGCCTTCTTCGCTTGCCGAAGCCAGGGGATTGTAGAAACCAATACGCTCGATGAAACGGCCATCGCGACGATTACGCGAGTCAGCAGCGACGATATTGAAGAAGGGGCGCTTCTTGCTGCCACCGCGAGCCAGACGGATTACGACCATGGGTTTGATTCCTCAGAAAACTTGATGTTCGAACACGAAACGCAAGAGTATAGACCAAATTCCGAGGCCAAACAAACACTTAGAGCGATTGACGCGACACCCGGCCACAGGCATCGTGGTGAAAACCCCGACAGGAGAGCGCGCCATGCGTTTTCACCTTCACATTCGCAGCTTCCGGACCCTGCTCGCGAGCACTTTCGCGGCGTTCGTGGCAGCGATCTGGCTCAGTCCCGATGCCAACGCCGCCCTGCCGCTGGAGCAGATCCAGCTGCCGCCAGGCTTTCGCATCGAATTGCTGAGCGCGGAGGTGCCGGAAGCACGTGGCATGACCCTGTCGCCGGGGGGCACGCTCTTTGTCGGCACCCGCGGCGAAGGCAAGGTGTATGCAATCCGCAACCCGCTGGCGCCCGCCCCGAAGCTCAGGACCGTCGCCACCGGCCTGACCATGCCGGTAGGCGTGGCCTTCCGCGACGGCGCGCTTTACGCCTCCTCGACCTCGCGGATCGTCCGCCTGGATGACATCGATGCCCGCCTGGACAACCCGCCCAAGCCCGTTGTGGTAAGCGATCGCTTCCCTCCGAAACGCATCACGGATGGAAGTTTATCGCCTTTGGCCCGGATGGCTATCTGTATGTGCCGGTCGGCGCCCCCTGCAATATCTGCGCGCCCGACGAAAACCGCTACGCCAACATCATGAAGATGAAGCCCGACGGCACCGACTTGCAGGTCGTGGCCAAGGGGTGCGCAATTCGGTGGGCTTCGACTGGCACCCGGCCACCCGCCAACTCTGGTTCACCGACAACGGGCGCGACATGCTGGGGGACGATGTGCCCGACGACGAGCTCAACCGGGTGACCCGGGCCGGCCAGCACTTCGGCTATCCGTACTGCCACGCTGGCAGTGTTGCCGACCCGGAATTCGGCAAGCAGCGCGCCTGCTCCGAGTTCGAGCCGCCGGTGGCAAAGCTGGGCGCCCACGTCGCCGCGCTCGGCATGCGCTTCTATACCGGCACGCAATTCCCCGCCGAATACCGCAACAATATTTTCATTGCCGAGCACGGCAGCTGGAACCGAACCAAGCCGATCGGCTACCGCATCGTCCGGGTGGTGCTGAACGAGCGCGGCCAGGCGGTGCGCCAGGAGGTGTTCGCGCAAGGCTGGCTGCAGGGCGACAAACCCTGGGGCCGGCCCGTCGATGTCCAGGTTGCCCCGGACGGCTCACTGCTGGTCAGCGACGACATGGCGGGCGCGGTATATCGCATCCGCTACGCACCCTGAACCCTTGCCGCGCGCGGGATACGGCGTGGCTCTCGGGACAGTAGCGAAACAATCCGTTACACCGGTAACGGCTTTAGCATAGGCGCGTCGAAGACGCGTGCGTACCATGAACCCATATCTCGAACAACCTCACCACGCGACAGGATACTGGGATTCCGCATGCTCCCCCGCACCCTCCTGCGCGACTCGGTGGCTGGCATCCTGTTGGCCGTTTCTTTGCTCGGCCTCACTGCTGTCAGCCATGCACAGGTCGCGTTTTGGCAACATAGCCGGCCCGAAGGCCGGAATGTGAGCAATGCGCAAAGCCAGCCTGGCCAGGGCGCATGGGCGATGGCGAGCGTACGCGCTGAACGGCAAGACCATGTGCGGGCCCAGATCGAACGAATGGAAGCCCGCGCGCGCGCCGATGACCGCCTGAATGGCCGCCCCCAGTCGCCCCAGGAACGCGGCGATGAACGCAACCGGCAGCCCGATCGCAATATGCAAGGCGACAACGGGCGCGGCGACCAGCGCAGCTCCGGCATGGGCCCGGGCTGGCAAGCGCGCGGACGAGACGGCGGCCGCTAGGCACGCCGGCCCCCTCCCCACCCACTTCCTGGCTGATTGCCCTGCCCGCGGCGATCAGCGCTCCCCTGGCTTCCCCTCCTTGACGATGTGCCGCGAAAGGAACTCTCGCGGGTATTGCTCGTCCGACGCGTATAGCCTCCTGCCTTGCTCCGCCGGCGTCCGCCCGCGTTTGATGCCAGCGTACAATGAGCGCCGACGCCAGCCTGACTGGCACTCACCTGATTTTGCGTCGGCCGCCCCTGCCGGCCATTAACCTAGCTGTCGCCCATGCCTGCCGCCACCCAAGTTTCAGCCACCGCTAGCCCCAAGCCGCTTCAGGGCAAATCCAAACTGATCACGGTCGCACTGGCCTTCCTGTTCGGCACCGTGGGCCTGCATCGCTTCTACCTAGGTGGCTTGCGCGATAAATTTGCCTGGGCGCACCTGCTGGCGGCACTCGCCGGGGTCATCGGCGTCATGTCGATGCAGACGGGCGCCGGCTTGCCGGCCCTGAACTGGACCTTTGCCATTGCCGGCGGCACGTCGGTGATCAGCGCGTTCCTGGCGGCCATCGTGTATGGCCTGCGCCCCGACGATAAATGGGATGCCCGCTTCAACCCGCATGGCACGCCGACGCGCTCGGGCTGGCCCGTCGTGATCCTGGTCATCCTGTCCCTGCTGATCGGTACCGGCCTGTTGATGGCAGGCCTGGCCATCAGTTTCCAGACCTTCTTCGAATCCCAGGTCGAAGCCGCGCGCGCCTTGTCGCAGTAAGCCCCAGGCCCCGCACCCCAGCGCCGATGCACTTCGACCTGCTGGACATCGCCGTGTTCGTGCGCGCTGCGTCGCTGGGCAACCTCTCGGCCGCGGCGCGCGATCTCGGGCTGTCCACCTCCTCGGCCAGCAGCCGCCTGGCGCAGCTCGAGCAGCAGCTCGGCACGCGGCTGCTGCACCGGACCACGCGCCGCATCTCCCTGACCGGCGAGGGCGAGCGCTTCCTCGAACATGCCGCGCAATTGCTCGACACGGCCGACCAGGCCGCGCAGTCGGTCGGCCACGGCGCGCAAGCGCCCCAGGGGCCGCTGCGGGTCACGGTGCCCGCCTCCTTCGGCCGCCAGCACGTCTCGCCGGCCATTCCCGCCTTCCTCGCTGCCTATCCCGGCCTGACACTGGACCTGCGCCTGACCGACCATGTGATCGGCCTGGTCGAGGCCGGCGTCGACGTGGCACTGCGCATGGGCGCGCTGCCGGACTCATCCCTGGTAGCACGCCCCCTGGCCCCGAGCCATCGCACCGTTTGCGCTTCGCCCGCCTATCTCGCCGCGCATGGCACGCCCCGTCACCCGGAAGACCTGCGCAACCACAATTGCATCGTGCTGGGCGACCAGGCCTCCTGGCAGTTCGACACGGCGCTGGGCAAGACCGCGGTGGCGGTCACCGGCAACCTGCGCACGGACAATGGCGAAGTCATCCGGGATGCGGTCCTGGCTGGCATGGGGCTGGCGCTCAAGTCCACCTGGGATGTTGGCCCCCACTTGCGCAGCGGTGCGCTGGTCAGCGTGCTCCCCGATTACCCGGTGCTGCCGGCCGTGTCGATCTGGGCGGTCTATCCCAGCCGTCGCCAGGTCCCGGCGAAGACGCACGCGTTTATCGATTTCTTTGCCGCGCACTTCGGCTCCCCGCCCTACTGGGACTGCCCCTAGGCAGGGTCTTCCGCCTATTCAGCCTCCTCTGCCTCTTCGGCCCGGTAAAAACACGCCTTGGCTGTTTACGCGAAACACTGTATAAATATACAGTACAAACCGTAGCCGCAGGACCGCCAACGTGACGACCCGACCTCCCTCCTCCAGCCCGCTGAAAGGCCGGGCGGCGCGCTCGAACGATGTCAGCCGGTTCGACGCCTGGACCCGCGAGCGGGTCGCCGATGAGTCCCAAGCCTTCGATGAGCCAGAGACACCCCAGATCCAGACCATTGTCTTCACGGAGAAAGCCAAGCGCATCATTTCGCGCAACCAGTCGCCAGACCTGCCGTTCGACGCGTCCATCAATCCGTACCGCGGATGCGAGCATGGCTGCATCTATTGCTATGCCCGGCCCAGCCATGCCTATCTGGGGCTTTCGCCGGGCCTCGACTTCGAAACCCGCCTGTACGCAAAAGACAACGCCGCCGCCCTGCTCGAGGCCGAGCTGGCTCACCGCAACTATGTACCGACGGTAATCGCGCTGGGAGCCAATACCGACCCCTACCAGCCCATCGAGCGGGATCTCAAGATCACGCGCGGCATCCTGGAAGTGCTGGAGCGGTTCAACCATCCGGTGGCCATCACGACCAAGTCGGGCGTGGTCACGCGCGACATCGACATCCTGCAGCGCATGGCGGCCAAGAACCTGGTCCGAGTCCATATGTCGGTCACGTCGCTCAAGAATGAAATCGCCCGCACGCTGGAGCCCCGCGCCAGCGCGCCGGCGCGCCGCCTGGCCGCCATCGCAGCGCTGAGCGAGGCCGGCATTCCGGTGGGGGTGATGGTGGCGCCGGTCATTCCGAGCCTGACCGATCCGGAAATGGAGTCCATCCTCGAGGCGGCAGCCAAGGCCGGGGCGAAAACGGCGGCGTATATCCTGCTGCGCCTGCCGCGCGAGGTGGAGCAGCTGTTCTCCGAGTGGCTGGCCACCTACCATCCGCTGCGCGCCCGGCATGTGGAGAGCCTGGTTGCGCAAATGCGCGGGGGCCAGGCCTACGACTCCCGGTTTGGCACGCGCATGACCGGCACGGGCATCTTTGCCGAACTGCTGCGCAAGCGCTTCAAGCTCGCCTGCCAGCGCTTCGGGCTTAACGCCGAGCGCCATCCCCTGACCACAGAGCATTTTTCCCGGGCGAGCGCCGCGCCGCAGATGTCGCTGTTCTAGGCCGTGTTGCCAGATACAGCAGGCCAGCGCGGCTTCAGGCGTGCGGGGCCTTCTCGTCGACCGCAATCGCCAGCGTTTCCTTGATCTCTTCCATCACCACGTAGCTCTTGGACTGCGCGGCGCCCGGCAACTGCAGCAGGATGTCGCCCAGCAGGCGGCGATACTCGCCGATCTCGCGGATGCGGGCCTTGATCAGGTAGTCGAAATCGCCCGAGACCAGATGGCACTCAAGTACCTCCGGGATGCGCGACACCTCGCGGCGAAACTGCTCGAACATATTGCCGGACTTGTTGCCCAGCGAGATCTCGACAAACACCAGCAGGCCGCTGCCGAGCAGCGCGGGATTCAGGCGCGCGTAATAGCCCATGATGACGCCGTCGCGCTCCATGCGTTTGACCCGCTCGATGCATGGCGTGATGGTCAGGCCGACCGCTTCCGCCAGTTCCTTCATCGACATGCGCCCGTCCGCCTGGAGCAAAGCCAGGATCTTCCGATCCAGCCGGTCCAGGCTGCGCACGGGCTGACGACTTGTTCTCATTAGTTCTTCCTGTTTCCCTGAAAATTACGACAACTATGACTACCAATATTTCAATAGTATAGATGTAAATACTTTATCCATTCTATTTCTTGGTTGCGAGCTTCCGACTATGCGCGTTCTCGTTCTTGGCAGTGGCGTAATTGGCGTTACCAGCGCCTGGTACCTGGCCCGTGCCGGCCATGAAGTCACCGTGATCGACCGTGAGGCCGCGCCCGCGCTTGGGACCAGTTTTGCCAATGCCGGCCAGATCTCCCCGGGCTATGCATCGCCCTGGGCCGCGCCCGGCGTGCCGCTCAAAGCCATCAAGTGGATGTTCCAAGAGCACGCCCCGCTCTCCATCAAGCCGGACGGTACGCTGTTCCAGCTCCAATGGATGTGGCAGATGCTGATGAACTGCAGCGCCGAGCGCTATGCCGTCAACAAGGAGCGCATGGTGCGGCTGGCCGAGTACAGCCGCGACTGCATCCGGGCCCTGCGCGCCGATACCGGCATCGCCTACGAAGGCCGCCAGCAAGGCACGCTGCAACTCTTCCGCACCGCCGAGCAGCTCGACGGTGCCGCCAAGGACATTGCCGTGCTGGAACAAGCCGGCGTGCCCTACCAGTTGCTATCGCGCGAGGAACTCGCCGCCAGCGAACCGGCCCTGGCCGCCGTCAGCCACAAGCTGAGCGGCGGCCTGCGGCTACCCAACGATGAAACCGGCGACTGCCAGCTGTTCACCCGGCAACTCGCCGCCATGGCCGAGGGCCTGGGCGTGCAGTTCCACTACAACCGCTCCATCGACGGGCTGCTGACCAAGGGCGATGCCGTTACCGGCGCCATGGTTGGCGGCGAGCCCGTCTTGACCGACCTGGTCGTGGTAGCGCTGGGTAGCTGGTCGACGCCGTTCGTGAAGAACATCCTGCCGGGCCTGTCGAACCTGCCGGTCTATCCGCTCAAGGGCTTCTCGCTCACGGTGCCCATGACCAATGCGGACCGCAGCCCCGTTTCCACCGTGCTCGACGAAACGTTCAAGGTGGCGATCACGCGCTTCGACGATCGCATCCGCGTAGGCGGCATGGCGCAGATCGTCGGCTACGACCGCTCGCTCGACCCGGCCAAGCGCCGCACGCTGGAGCATGTGGTCACGGACCTGTTCCCGGGCGCGGGCGATGTCAGCCGCGCCAGCTTCTGGACTGGCCTGCGCCCGATGACGCCGGACGGCACCCCCATCGTCGGCCCCACGCCGCTCAAGGGACTGTGGCTCAATACCGGCCACGGCACGCTGGGCTGGACCATGGCCTGCGGCTCGGGCAAGCTGCTGTCGGACCTGGTGTCCGGCACCGCGCCGGCGATCCGCGCGGACGACCTCTCGGTCATGCGCTATCTCAAGCCGGCGAGAACGCACGCCGCGCCGCGTCACGCGACGGCCTGACCCGCGCACTGTTCCAACGCGCGATAAAAAGGCGGCCCCGCGGGGCCGCCTTTTTCTTGCCGGGATCAGGAGGCTCAGAACTGCGCTTCGCTCAACGCATTGACCGGCGCCGCACCCGCCACGATGGCATCGCGCAAACCCGATGCCTGCGACAAGATGTGCTCCGCGAAGAAATGCGCGGTAGCAATCTTGGCGTCGTGGAAGGACGGATCCTCGCCACGCTTCGCATCCGCGGCCAGCATCGCCCGGCCAAGCTGCCAGCCCGAAAACACGATGCCGCAGAGCTTCAGGTAAGGCACGCTGCCGGCAAACACGGCATTGGGATCCGACTTGGCGTTGGCCACGACGAACGCCACCACGGCCTCCAGTGCCGCGCGCCCCTTGGCCAGTTGCGCCTGCACCGCGGTGAACGCCGCGCCACCATGCTTGCCCAGCGCCGCTTCGGTCTCGGCGATCTGCGCACAGATCGCCCGGGCCACCGCACCACCGTCGCGCACCGTCTTGCGGCCGACGAGATCGTTGGCCTGGATCGCGGTCGTGCCTTCGTAGATCGGCAGGATGCGGGCATCGCGATAGTGCTGGGCCGCGCCGGTTTCCTCGATGAAGCCCATGCCGCCGTGCACCTGCACGCCCAGGCTGGTCACATCGATCGACAGCTCCGTGCTCCAGCCCTTGACGATGGGCACCATGAACTCGTAGAACGCCTGGCTTTGCTTGCGCACCGCTTCGTCGGCGTGCTGGTGCGCCGTGTCGCACGCCGCCGCGGCCACATACGCTACCGCACGCGCGCCTTCGATCAGCGAGCGCATGGTCATCAGCATGCGCTTGACGTCCGGGTGATGGATGATGGTCACCGCCTCGCGCGCCGAGCCATCGACCGGACGGCTTTGCACGCGCTCGCGGGCAAAATTCACGGCCTGCTGGTAGGCCCGCTCCGACACGGCGACGCCTTGCATGCCAACCGAGAAGCGCGCCGAGTTCATCATGATGAACATGTATTCCAGGCCGCGGTTTTCCTCGCCGACCAGCGTGCCGATGGCGCCGCCGTGGTCGCCGAACTGCAGCACGGCTGTGGGGCTGGCCTTGATGCCCAGCTTGTGCTCGATCGACACGCAGTGCGCGTCGTTGCGCGCGCCCGGCGAGCCGTCTTCACCCACCAGGAACTTGGGCACGATGAACAGCGAGATGCCCTTGACGCCCTCGGGTGCCGTGGGCGTGCGCGCCAGCACCAGATGGACGATGTTCTGCGCCATGTCGTGCTCACCGTAGGTGATGAAGATCTTGGTGCCGAACACCTTGTAGGTGCCATCGCCCTGCGGCTCCGCACGCGTACGCACGGCGGCCAGGTCCGAGCCGGCCTGCGGCTCGGTCAGGTTCATGGTGCCGGTCCATTCGCCGGAGATCAGCTTGGGCAGGAAGGTGGCCTTCTGCGCGTCGCTGCCCGCGGTCAGCAGGGCCTCGATGGCGCCGTCGGTCAGCAACGGGCACAGCGCGAACGACAGGTTCGCCGTGTTCAGCATCTCGTTGCAGGCCGTGGCGATCAGCTTGGGCAAGCCCTGGCCACCGAACTCCTGCGGATGCAGCACGCCCTGCCAGCCACCTTCGCCAAACTGGCGGAACGCGTCCTTGAAACCGGGTGTGGTGGTGACCACGCCGTCCTTCCAGCTGCTGGGCTCGATGTCGCCGATGCGGTTGAGCGGCGCCACCACTTGTTCGTTGAATTTGGCCGCCTCGTCGAGCACCGCCTGCGCCGTCTCCGGCGTGGCGTCCTCGAAGCCGGGCAGCTTGCTGACGGCGTCAAGATCAGCCAGTTCGTTCATCACGAACAGCATGTCCTTGAGCGGGGCACGGTAGGTCATCGATGTCTCCGGTATGTATAAAAAGCCGTTCTCGGGCGGGCCCGGAACGGCTTGTACTTCCTGATCGAGCCCGGCGCGTCAAACGCCGTGCCGGGCAGTGGGGATCAGCCCAGCGCCGCCACCAGTTCGGGCACGACGGTGTTCAGATCGCCCACCAGGCCGTAGTCGGCCACCGAGAAGATCGGGGCTTCGGCGTCCTTGTTGATCGCGACGATCACCTTGGAGTCCTTCATGCCGGCCAGATGCTGGATCGCGCCGGAGATACCAACGGCGATGTACAGCTGCGGCGCGACGATCTTGCCGGTCTGGCCGACTTGATAGTCGTTGGGCACGAAGCCGGCGTCCACGGCAGCGCGCGAAGCGCCCATCGCGGCGTTCAGCTTGTCGGCCAGCGGCGTCAGCACCTTGGTGTAGTTCTCGCCGGAACCCACGCCACGGCCACCGGACACGATGATCTTGGCAGCGGTCAGCTCGGGGCGGTCACTCTTGGTGACTTCGCGCGAAACGAATTGCGAGATGCCAGCGTCGGCCACTGCGGGCAGGTTTTCGACGGCGGCCGAGCCACCTTCGGCGGCGGCGGCGTCAAAGCCGGTACCGCGCACGGTGATGACCTTGACCTTGTCCGACGACTGCACGATCGAGATCGCGTTGCCGGCGTAGATCGGGCGCTCGAACGTGTCCGGGCTGTCGACCTTGGTGATGTCCGACAGCTGGGCTACGTCCAGCTTGGCCGCGACGCGCGGCAGGATGTTCTTGCCGTAGGCCGATGCGGGCGCCAGGATGTGGCTGTAGTCGCTGGCGATGGCCAGGACTTGCTCGGCCACGTTCTCGGCCAGGCCGTCGGCGAACTGCGGCGCGTCGGCCAGCAGCACCTTGGACACGCCGGCGATCTTCGCGGCAGCAGCAGCGGCGGCAGCGGCATTGGCGCCAGCCACCAGCACGTGGACATCGCCGCCGCACTGGGCGGCTGCCGTCACCGTGTTCAAGGTAGCGGCCTTGATGGATTGGTTGTCGTGTTCAGCAATGACGAGTGCAGTCATGTTTTATCTCCTGGCGCGCTCAGATGACCTTGGCTTCGTTCTTCAGCTTTTGCACCAGCGTCGCAACGTCCGGCACCATCACACCCGCGCTACGCTTGGGCGGCTCAACGACCTTGACGGTCTTCAGACGCGGCGCCACGTCCACGCCGAGATCTTCCGGCTTGACGATATCCAGCGGCTTCTTCTTGGCCTTCATGATGTTCGGCAGCGTCACGTAGCGCGGCTCGTTCAGGCGCAGGTCGGTGGTCACCACCGCTGGCAGCTTGAGCGACAGGGTCTCCAGACCGCCATCCACTTCACGCGTCACCGATGCGCGGCCATCGGCCACCACCACCTTCGAGGCGAAGGTAGCTTGCGGCAGGCCCGCCAGCGCAGCCAGCATCTGGCCGGTCTGGTTGGAGTCGTCGTCAATGGCTTGCTTGCCCAGGATCACCAGTTGCGGCTGTTCCTTGTCGACCAGGGCCTTGAGCAGCTTGGCCACGGCCAGCGGCTGCAGGTCTTCGTTCGATTCCACCAGGATGCCGCGGTCGGCACCGATGGCCATCGCCGTACGCAGGGTTTCCTGGCACTGGGTCACGCCGCAGGACACGGCGATCACCTCGGTGACCACCCCGGCTTCCCGCAGGCGCACCGCTTCTTCCACGGCGATTTCGTCAAACGGGTTCATGCTCATCTTGACGTTGGCCAGATCCACGCCCGTGCCGTCCGACTTCACCCGGACCTTGACGTTGTAATCCACCACGCGCTTGACTGCGACGAGTACTTTCATGCGCTCACTCCACTGATAGTCGATAGTCAGAAATTTGGTTCGCTCGCCATTATAACCACCGGGTGGGTGGCACTCTTATTTTTCGAACGGTCGTACTATTTTATCGGTAAAGAATTGCCGGGCATAGCCCGGCAATGTGAAAACTTCGCCGTATTGTGCCGCAGGATGCCCTGCGGCACACGGTTTTTGAGGGTTTTTTCAAACTTACCAGGCGGTAATCACCGAATCCTTGAAAGTGCTCTGGACATACTGCTTGATCTCCGGCGAATGATAGGCTTTGACCAGCTTGGCCACCCAGGGCTTGTTCTTGTCGGCTTCGCGGATGGCGATCAGGTTGGCATAGGGACCCTTGGGGCCTTCCATGGCAATCGCGTCCTTGGTCGGCGACAAGCCGGCCGATTCGGCGTAGTTGCCGTTGATGGCTGCAGCGTCGAGGTCATCCAGCGAGCGCGGCAGTTGCGCGGCGTCCAGCTCGACGATCCGGATCTTCTTCGGGTTGGAGACGATGTCCAGCGGCGTAGCCTTCAGGCCAGCGTCCGGGCGCAGCTTGATCAGGCCCTTGCTTTGCAGCAACAGCAGGCCACGGCCACCATTGGTAGGATCGTTCGGGACGCCAACGCGCGCGCCATCCTTGATCTGTTCGAGCGACTTGATCTTCTTGGAGTACACGCCCATCGGGAAGGTCACGGTGAAGGCAATGTGGGTGAACTTGTAGCCACGGTCCTTGATCTGCGCTTCCAGGTAGGGCAGGTGCTGGTAGCTGTTGGCATCCAGGTCACCCGAAGCCAGCGCGGCGTTCGGCTGGAAGTAATCGCTGAATTCCACCACCTGGATGTTCAGGCCATCCTTGGCCGCGACCTTCTTCACCTGTTCCAAGATCTGGGCGTGCGGGCCGCCGGTGACGCCGATCTTGATCGGCTTTTCCTGCGCCACGGCGCCGGTGGCCAGGGTGGCGCCCAGGGCGGCGCCGACAATCCATTGCAGCAAGTTACGACGTTGCATGTTGACTTCCTTTTTCTCGATGGCTCTATGTCTTTGCAGATAGCCGGGCGGAATGCCGGGCTGACCTGTTACTTGTGGCTGATGCGCCGCACCAGCCAGTCGCCGAAGCTTTGCACCGCTTGCACGAAAACGATCAGGATCAGTACCACCGCCACCATCACCTCGGTGATGTAGCGCTGGTAGCCATAGCGGATGCCGAGGTCGCCCAGGCCGCCGCCGCCGATGGCGCCGGCCATGGCCGAATAGCCCACCAGGCTGACAAAGGTGATGGTCAGGCCGGCCACGATGCCAGGCATGGCCTCGGGCAGCAGCACCTTCATCACGATCTGGCCAGTGCTCGCGCCCATCGACTGGGCGGCTTCGACGAGGCCCTTGTCGACTTCGCGCAGCGCGCTTTCCACCAGGCGCGCGATAAACGGGATCGCGGCGATGGTCAGCGGCACCACGGCCGCGGTCGTGCCGATCGACGACCCCACGATAAAGCGCGTGAACGGGATCACCACCACCAGCAGGATGATGAAGGGGATCGAGCGCACGGCGTTGACCACCACGCCGATGGTGCGGTTGAACAGTGGATGCGACAGCACGCCGCCGCGGTTGGTCAGGTGCAGCAGCACGCCCAGCGGCACGCCAAGCAACGCGCCGACCACGCCCGAGATGCTCACCATCAGCAGCGTCTCGTTGAACGAGGCCAGGAACAGGTCAAACATTTCAGACCACATGCTCGATCTCCTCCACCACTACGCCCTCTTGTTGCAGGTACTCCATCGCCGCCTTCACGTCGGCCGGCTCGCCGGTGGCCATGATGGCCAGCGAGCCAAAGGCCTGGCCCTGGATCTCGTCGATATGCCCGTGCAGGATGTTGAAGTCCAGCCCGTAGCGGCGGATCGCCTGGGCCAGCACCGGCTGGTCCACGCCCGCGCCGGTGAAGGCCAGGCGGTAGACGTGGTCGCGCCCGTTGCCTAGCCGGCTTTCCACACGCTTGAGCACGCTGGGCGGCAGTTCCTGCGCGATCACGTCGCCGATCATGGCGCGCGTGACTTCATGCTTGGGGCGCAGGAATACGTCGATCACCCGGCCGGTTTCCACCACCTGGCCGGCTTCGAGCACGGCCACGCGGTCGCAGACCTGTTTGATCACTTCCATCTGGTGCGTGATCATGACGATGGTCAGGCCCAGCTCGCGATTGATCTGCTTGAGCAGTTCGAGGATGGAGCGGGTGGTCTCCGGATCGAGGGCGGAGGTCGCCTCGTCCGACAGCAGCACCTTGGGCTTGCTGGCCAGCGCGCGGGCAATCCCCACGCGCTGCTTCTGCCCGCCGCTGACCTGGGCGGGATAGCGATCCTTGAGCGCCGTCAGGCCGACCAGCTCCAGCAGCGGCAGCACCGTATCGGAGATCTCGCTGCGGGACTTGCCGGCGAGCTCCAGCGGCAGCGCCACATTGTCATAGACGGTACGCGACGACAGCAGGTTGAAATGCTGGAAGATCATGCCGATGTCGCGGCGTGCCTTGCGCAACGCGGCGCTGTCGAGCGCGGTCAGCTCCTGGCCGGCCACGCTCACGCGGCCGGCGCTGGGGCGGTTAAGCAGGTTGATGGCGCGCACCAGCGTGCTCTTGCCGGCGCCGCTGCGGCCGATGATGCCGAAGACCTCACCTGCCGCAATCGACAGGTTGACGTCCCGCAGCGCATGCACTTCACCCGACCCGCCGGGGAAGCGCTGCGAAAGACCTTGCAGTTCGATCATGTGAAAGAAAACGGCAACAGGCGAGAAAGTCTCTCTAGCGCTGTTGCCGCATTTTATTTTTGGGCGAAGCGCGCATTTTAAGCGATCCGCTTCATACCAGAAACGACTTTTTGCCGATGTCTTTATATGTTGAGGGCATATAGACCGGCAAAAGCCAACAAAACGTTATTTAAACATCACCCCAAGAGGGCGGGCGCTTATCGAGAAAGGCCTGGACGCCCTCCAGCGCCGCCGGATCCATCATGTTGCAAGCCATGGTCTGCCCGGCGAGCTGGTAGGCCGCTTCGATGCCCATCTCCAGTTGGCGGTAGAACAGGCCCTTGCCGGCGGCCACGGCGGCGGCCGGCTTGGCGCAGATGCTGGCCGCCAGGCGCGCGACCTCGGCATCGAGGGCATCGGCCGGCACTACGCGGTTGACCAGCCCGCGGTCCCGGGCTTGCAGGGCGTCGATCATGTCGCCGGTCAGCAGCATCTCCATGGCGTGCTTGCGCGACAGGTTGCGCGACAGCGCCACGCCGAGGGTCGCGCAGAACAAGCCGAGATTTACGCCCGATACCGCAAAGCGGGCCACGTCGGCCGCCACCGCCAGGTCGCACATCGCCACCAGCTGGCAGCCGGCGGCGGTGGCAATGCCTTGCACGCGCGCGATGACCGGCTGCGGCATCTTCTGCATCGCCATCATCATGCGGGTGCAGCGGTCGAACAGGCGGCGGTAGTAGTCGTGCGACGGGCTGGCGCGCATCTCGCGCAGGTCATGTCCCGCGCAGAACGCGCGGCCGGCCGCAGCCAGCACCACCACGCGGACCGAGGCATCGGCGCCGGCGCGGGCAAACGCCGCGGACAGCGCGTCCAGCAGGTCCTCGGACAGCGAGTTGAACGCTTCGGGCCGGTTCATCGTCAGGCGCAGCACGCCCGGGGCGTCGAGGCTTTCGGTGAGCAGCGGCGTCACGGCGCGGATATCGCGGATATCGGTTTCAGCCATGCCAGGGCCTCCTATCGTTCGAGCAGCACCTTGAGGTGCGCACACACGCTACGGCTCAGCGCGCTCAGGTTATAGCCACCTTCCAGGCAACTGACGATGCGCCCTTTCGCATGGGCGCGGGCGACGTCGACCAGTTGGGCGGTGATCCAGGCATAGTCCTGCTCGACCAGCCCCATCTGCCCGAGGTCATCCTCGCGATGGGCGTCGAAGCCAGCCGAGATAAACAGCATCTGCGGCTTGAACGCGTTCAGGCGCGGCAGCCAGATCGTCTCCACCACTTCACGCACCGCCAGGCCGTTGGTATAGGCCGGCAGCGGGATGTTCGACATATTGGCGGCGATGTGCTCGGTGCCGCTGTAGGGATAGAACGGATGCTGGAAGAAGCTGCACATCAACACCTGGGCGTCGCCACGGAAGGCGGCTTCGGTGCCATTGCCGTGATGCACGTCGAAATCGACGATGGCCACGCGCTCGAGCCCGTGCGCGGCGAGCGCATGACGCGCGGCGATCGCCACATTGTTGTAGAAGCAAAAGCCCATGGCCCGATCCGGCTCGGCATGGTGCCCCGGCGGGCGCACGCAGCAAAACGCGTTCTCGACCTCGCCCGCCATCACCGCATCGGTGGCGGCCACCGCGGCGCCGGCCGCATGGGTGGCGGCGGCCAGCGTGTGCGGGTTCATCGAGGTATCGGGATCGATCGGGTAGTAGCCGCTGGCAGGGCTGGCCGCGGCCAGCGTGGCGATGTATTGCGGAAGATGCACGCGCCCGATCTGCTCGGCGGTGGCGGCGCTCGCCTCGCGCCGGTCGAGCAGGCCGACCATGCCGTGCGAGATCAAGTGATCCTCAATGGCCTGCAGGCGCTCGGGGCACTCCGGATGGAAATGCCCCATCTCATGCAGCAGGAACTCGGGATGCGTGTAATAGCCTGTGGGCATGTCTTATTGCTTTAATCGTGGTCTCCGTTCGTTACGTTAGCACATGCCGCGCTGGCCACCCAGCGGGGTGGCGCGCAGGCACCATCCGCTATACTCGCTGCGACTTGCAAAGGACACCATGACCGACTCCCAGCGCTCCCTGCGCCGCCCGCTCCTGGGCGCCGCACTCTCCGCTGCCGCATTGAGCTTGTGCGGCGTCTCCCCCGCCCTGCTTGCCGCCGGCAAGCGCCGCGTGAGCGTGCGCGAAGAAGAAATCGAGCCGGGCCGCTATCGTGACAACCCCAAGAGCCGCGCCTTCATCGACGAGATGGTGGCGCGCCACCGCTTTGCCCGCGAAACGCTGGAAGGCTGGTTCGGCCAGGCCGTGTATTCATCCACGGTGGTCCGCTTGATCATGCCGCCCGCCACACCGGGACGCAAAAGCTGGCGCACCTACCGCTCGCGCTTTATCGAGCCGATCCGCATCAATGCAGGCGTGCGCTTCTGGCAGCAGAATCGCGAAACGCTGCGCCGCGCGGAAGCCGAGTTCGGTGTGCCGGCCGCGGTGATCGTCGGCATCATCGGTGTCGAGACCATCTATGGCCGCGACATGGGTACCTTCCGCGTGATCGACTCGCTCTCCACGCTGGCCTTCGATTATCCGGACGTGCCCAATCGCGAAGCGCGCACCACGCTGTTCCGCAACCAGCTGGCCGACTACCTGCTGTGGTGCCGCGACACCAACACCGACGTGTTCTCGGTGCTGGGCTCCTTCGCGGGCGCCGTGGGTATTCCGCAGTTCATGCCCACCAGCCTGCGCGAATACGCCATCGACTACGACGGCGACGGCCACATCGACCTGCGCAGCAGCGCCGCCGACGCGATCGGCAGCGTGGCCCGCTTCCTGCAACTGCACGGCTGGGAACAGGGCCGCCCGGTGGTCTGGCGCATCGCCGCCGACGACGGCAGCCGCGGCATCGCCGCCGCCGCTGCGGATGGCGAGCCATGGCCCACCCGCACGCTCAACCAATTGCTCAAGGCCGGCCTGCGCGTGGACGAGCCGATCGACCTGGCACGCGAAGGCGAAACCGGCGTGCTGGTGGTGGACCTGCCCACGCCCGGCGAAACCACCGACTACATGCTCGGCCTGCGCAACTTCTATGTGCTGACACGCTACAACCGCAGCTTCTTCTACGCGCTGGCCGTGTACCAGCTGGGCGAGGCGGTCAAGGCGGCGATGGGCTGACCTCGCTAATCGCAGCAGAAACAAAAAGCCCCGCAAGATTCGCGGGGCTTTTTTTAATGCGCGAGCAACGCGGCGTCAGGCCGGGAACACCCCGGTCGACAGGTAGCGATCGCCGCGATCGCACACCACGAACACGATGGTGGCGTTCTCCACTTCCTCGGCGATACGCAGCGCCACGCACAGCGCGCCGGCAGCCGAGATGCCGCAGAAGATCCCTTCCTCGCGCGCCATGCGGCGTGCCATGTGCTCGGCATCGCCCTGGCCGACAGGCTCGGTACGGTCGATGAACTTCGGGTCGTAGATCTTCGGCATGTACGCCTCGGGCCACTTGCGGATGCCGGGAATGCGCGAGCCTTCGGCGGGTTGCGCCCCCACGATCTGGATCTCTGCGTTCTGTTCCTTGAGGTAGCGCGAAACACCGGTAATGGTGCCCGTGGTGCCCATGGCAGAGACGAAGTGAGTAATGCGCCCTTCGGTATCGCGCCAGATCTCCGGGCCAGTGGTCTCGTAGTGCGCCAGCGGATTGTCCGGGTTGGCGAACTGGTCCAGGATCACGCCGCGGCCATCGCGCTCCATGGAGTCCGCGAGGTCGCGCGCGTATTCCATGCCGCCCTTGACCGGCGTCAGGATGATTTCCGCGCCGTAGGCGGCCATGCTCTGGCGGCGCTCCATGCTCAGGTCTTCCGGCATGATCAGCACCATCTTGTAGCCACGGATGGCAGCTGCCATGGCCAGCGCGATGCCGGTATTGCCCGATGTGGCTTCGATCAGCGTGTCGCCCGGCTTGATGCGCCCGCGCGACTCGGCGCGGGCAATCATCGAGACTGCCGGCCGGTCCTTGACCGAGCCCGCCGGGTTGTTGCCCTCGAGCTTGCCGAGGATTACGTTGCCGCGCGGCGTGCCGGCGGCGCCGGGGATGCGCTGCAGTTGCACCAGCGGCGTATTGCCGATGGTGTCTTCAATCGTCTTGTAGGCCATGGTGAGCGGGATTCCAATGTCGGCGCTCATTGTAATGCAGTCGCAAAGCCCGCGTTGCCGACGTGGCGGGTGCTCCCCGCGGGAGCGCCCGCTAGCTTCGCGGTGTGTCAGGCTTCGGCTTCGGCTTCCGCCTCGGCTTCGGCCTCCGCCTTGCGGCTGCCCAGCAGGTGATACAGCAGGATCGCGCCAAAAGTGGCGGTACCGATGCCGCCAAGCGTCATGCCGCCCAGCTTCAGGGTCAGGTCGCCGGCCGCCACGGTCAGCGTGGCGCCGACCGTGATCAGGTTGCGCGAACTGGAGAAATCGACCTTGTTCTGCACCCAGATACGCCCGGCGGTGGCAGCGATCAGGCCGAACACGACAATGGTCAGGCCACCGATCACCGGACCCGGGATGGTCAGGATCAGCGCACCAAACTTGGGCGAGAAGCCCAGCACCAGCGCCACCGCCGCCGCCACCACGAAGATCAGCGTGGAGTAGATCTTGGTCACCGCCATCACGCCCATGTTCTCGGCGTAAGTGGTCACGCCCGTGCCGCCGCCGCCGGCGGAGATGATGGTGGCAATGCCGTCGCCGATGAAGGCGCGGCCGATATACGGGTCGAGATTGCGGCCGGTCATCACACTGATGGCCTTGATATGCCCGAGGTTTTCCGCCACCAGCACGATGGCTACCGGGGCGATCAGCAGCATGGCGCTGGCCTGGAACACCGGCGTGGAGAAGACCGGCAGGCCGAACCAGCGCGGCGGCGGCCACGCCGGAGAAATCGATGCCTTTGCCCATGCCCAGCCCGTTGGCGCAGACGAAGTACAGCACGTAGCCGAACAGCCCGCCCACCAGCACCGGGAGCCGGCGCAGCATGCCCGGCGCATGGACTGCGACCATGCCCACGGCCAGCACCGTGGCCAGGCCCACCCAGGTGTCCAGCGCGGCGCCGCTCACGGCCTTGACCGCCACCGGCGCCAGGTTCAGGCCGATGGCCGCCACGATGGCGCCCGTCACCACGGGCGGCATCAGCCGCTCCACCCAGCGATAGCCGACCGACTGCACCACCAGGCCAATGAGCAGGTACAGCACGCCCGCTGCGATGATGCCGCCGAGCGCCACCGGGATATTCGGGTTGGGGCCGCTGCCGGCGTAGCCGGTCGCCGCGATCACCACCGCGATGAAGGCAAAGCTGGAGCCCAGGTAGCTCGGCACCCTGCCGCGCACGCACAGGAAGAAGATCAGCGTGCCGATGCCGGAAAACAGGATGGCGATATTGGGATTGAAGCCCATCAGGATCGGCGCGATCGCGGTCGAGCCGAACATCGCCACCACATGCTGGATCCCTGCCAGGAGGGTCTGGCCGGCGGGCAGGCGCTCATCCGGCGCAATCACACCGTGCGTCTTTAGCCGCCACTTGGGCAGGAATCCCGCGTCCTCGTTATTTCCCATTGTCCAGCTCCTTTTTATTGGCCTGGCCGCCCCCGTATGCGGGCAGGTCCGGCTCGATTTTGGATCTTGTTGGCCACGCAGCCAGCTCGGGCCGCAACAGCGTCCGCATGATACCGCGCGGCCGCATTCGTGATAAGCCACACGGCACTAGCACGAGCCATACCAGCGCCGGATCCTCGTGCTGGTGCATGGGTAGCAAAAGCCCCGGGCTCGGCCGGGGCTTCGACGATCGGATAGCTTCCGGGGCGGGCGCCGCGCAGCACGCCCGCGGCAGCCTTAGCGAACGGCCTTGGCCGGCGGCTTCTCCGCCTTGGCGTCCTTCTTGGCCGGAGCCGCCGCGGCCACCGTGGCCTTCGGCGCGGCTGCGCCGCCGGCGCCGATGGTCATGCCGGCCTCCTGCAAGCGCACGACCGATTTCTGCCCCAGACCCTTGACCCGATCGGCGAGATCCGCGGCATCCTTGAAAGGACCGCCCCGGCTGCGTTCGCTGACAATGGTGCTGGCCGTGGCAGGCCCGATGCCCTTGAGCGAAACCAGCGCGGCCTCATCGGCGGTATTTACATCGATCGCCGCGAGCGCGGCGCCCGAGAGCGAGAACCAGACGGCGGCGGCCAGCAGGACCTGCCTGGACGCACGCGTCAAAGTTGGCTTGAACATGGGAATTTCTCCTATCCGTTGATGAAGGTGGCTTCGCCCTGGCTGGACGAAGCAACACGCAGGATAGGAGCGGGCAAGCGGCTTGGCGCACCCCGCAACAAAAGTTCACCTCAACGCTACCGAGGTGTTTCCACAGTACGCGGAAAGCGGGCGGCAAGTGGTTCTATGCGCGCGTCTTTGCGACTTCAGCCCTTGTTCTGCAACAACCAGCGGCAGTAGCGCGACACGCCTTCTTCCACGGTGTAGAACGCTTCCTTGTACCCGGCGCCACGCAGGCGCGAGACATCGGATTGGGTGTAGCACTGGTACTTGCCGCGCAGCGCGTCGGGGAACTTGATGTACTCCACCAGGCCCTCCTGCACCATCTCGTCGAGCGTCAGATGGGGCCGGCCATCGGCCTCGCGCAGCGTGTTGACCACGGTCGCGGCGATGTCGTTGAACGGTTGCGCGCGGCCGGTGCCGAGGTTGAAGATGCCCGACTTGTCCGGATGCTCCAGGAAGAACAGGTTGACCTTCACCACGTCTTCCACCGAGATGAAGTCACGGGTGTGGCCACCCGGCACATAGCCGCCATACTCGCCAAACAGCTTCACCGTGCCGTCGGCGCGGAACTGGTTGAAATTGTGGAACGCCACCGAGGCCATGCGGCCCTTGTGCGCCTCACGCGGGCCATACACGTTGAAATAGCGAAAGCCCACGATCTGCGACAGCGCGGACGGCAGCGTGCGCCGCACCACCTGGTCGAACAGGAACTTGGAGTAGCCGTAGACGTTCAGCGGCTTCTCAAATTCGCGCTCTTCCTTGAACACCTGCGAGGCGCCATAGGTGGCCGCCGACGAGGCGTAGAGGAATTGCGTGCCCTGCTCCAGGCAGGCATCCATCAGCGCCTTGGTGTAGCGGAAATTGTTCTCCATCATGTAGCGGCCGTCGGTCTCCATGGTGTCCGAACAGGCACCCTCATGAAACACCGCGCGCACCTTGCCGAACTCGCCGCGCTTGAAGCGCTCGATAAACTCGCCCTTGTCGAGGTAATCGCGGATCTCGCAGTCGACGAGGTTGTGGAATTTGTCGGCGCGCGTCAGGTTGTCGACGGCGACGACATTGTCTTCGCCGCGCTCGTTCAGGCCCTTGACGAGGTTGCTGCCGATGAAGCCGGCAGCGCCGGTAACGATGATGGTCATGGTCGTGTGGGCTCAGCCGAGCCAGGAGGCAGCGCGGCCATTACGCCGGCGTGCCGAACAATTCAGGATAGGTGACGACCGCGGTGCCCAGCTTGCCCACCACGATGCTGCCAGCGCGATTGGCGTGCTGCACGGCTTCCTTGAGCGGCACGCCCGCGCCCAGCATGGTCGCCAGCGTGGCGATCACGGTGTCGCCGGCGCCGGACACGTCGTAGACTTCGCGCGCCTGCGCCGACACGTGCAGCACCTCGGCTTCGGTGTAGAGCGTCATGCCCTCTTCCGAGCGCGTCAGAAGCAGCGCTTCGAGATGCAGCTCGCGCCGCAGGTTCTGGGCCCGGATGGTGAGATCGGACTCGGTCTTCCAGGCGCCCACCACGTGCCGCATTTCAGCGCGGTTGGGGGTGATCAGCGTGGCGCCGCGATAGCGTGAGTAATCGTCGCCCTTGGGGTCGACCAGCACCAGGCAGCCCGCGGCGCGGCCCGCCTCGACCATGCGGCCGACGTGGGCCAGGCCACCCTTGCCGTAGTCGGAGAGCACCAGGACCTTGTACTCCTTGACCAGGGCCAGGAAACGATCCTGCACCGCAGCCAGCACTTCATGTCCCGGAACATTCTCGAAGTCCACCCGCAGCAACTGCTGCTGGTGCGCCACCACGCGCAGCTTGATGGTGGTGTTGACCGTGGGGTCGCGATGCAGGTAGGGCTGCACGTGGCTGGCGCTGAGCAGCGCCTCCAGCGTACGGCCGGGCTCGTCGTCGCCGACCACGCCCAGCATGCCTACCTGGGCGCCCAGCGCGGCGGCGTTGCGCGCCACGTTGGCGGCGCCGCCGAGGCGTTCGTCGCTGCGCTTGATCTGCACCACCGGCACCGGCGCTTCCGGCGAGATGCGCTCGACATCGCCAAACCAATAGCGGTCGAGCATCATGTCGCCCGCCACCAGGATGCGCGATTGATTGATCTGTTGCTGCGGAATATGGTTCTTGCTCATGGACATCCTTGGCAACACGGCCCGGTCCGTCAGCCGGGGCGTTGGCTTGTCGTTCCCGTTGGGTTGCGTTTCAGCGCGTCGTGGTCGGCCGCCCGATCGCATGATATTCGATGCCCGCTTCCTGCATGGCTTCGGGCTCGTACAGATTGCGTCCGTCGAAGATGACGGGTGCCTTCAGGCGGCGCTTGATCTGGTTGAAATCCGGGCTGCGAAACACCTTCCACTCGGTGACGATGACCAGGGCATCGGCGCCGTCGAGCGTATCCATCTGCGCGTCGCTGAAATGCACGCGCGCGAAGCCGCCTTCGATGTCCGCGAGATCGAGGGCCAGCGCATGCTTGGCCTCGGCCATCGAGATCGGATCATGCACGCGCAGGCAGGCGCCCCGGGACACCAGCGCTTGCGCCAGCACCCGCGACGGCGCTTCGCGCATGTCGTCGGTATTGGGCTTGAATGCCAGGCCCCAGATCGCAAAGGTGCGGCCGGTGAGATCCTCGCCGAAGCGGCGCACGACCTTGTCGGCGAGGACCTGCTTTTGCGCATCGTTGACCGCTTCCACCGCTTCCAGCACGCGCATGGGCTTGCCATGCGCGCTGGCCGTGCGCATCAGCGCCTGCACATCCTTGGGGAAGCACGAGCCGCCGTAGCCGGCACCGGCGTACAGGAAACTATAGCCGATGCGCGGATCGGAACCGATGCCCATGCGGACCAATTCGATATCGGCGCCGACCTCATCGGCCAGGTTCGCCAGCTCGTTCATGAACGAGATGCGCGTGGCCAGCATCGAGTTGGCGGCGTACTTGGTGAACTCGGCCGAGCGCACGTCCATATAGAAAGTACGCTCATGATTGCGGTTGAAGGGCGCGTAGAGCTGGCGCATGATCGCCTTGGCGTGGCGGCCTGCCACGTCGGCATTGCAGCCCAGCACGATACGGTCGGGACGCATGAAGTCCTCCACCGCGGCGCCTTCCTTCAGGAACTCCGGATTCGAGACCACCGAGAACTGCAGGTCTTCGAGGCCGCGCGCGGCCAACTCTTCACGAATGGCTTCGGCGACACGGTCGCCGGTGCCAACCGGCACGGTGGACTTGTCCACCACCACCTTGAAGCCGGTCATGTACTTGCCGATATTGCGGGCAGCCGCCAGCACATATTGCAGGTCGGCCGAGCCGTCCTCGTCGGGCGGGGTGCCAACGGCGATGAACTGCACGTCGGCATGCTCCACGCTGGCCGCCACATCGGTGGAAAACGTCAGCCGGCCAGCCTCGCGGTTGCGCTGGATCAGCTCTTTCAAGCCCGGTTCGTAGATCGGCACGCCGCCGGCATTGAGCATCGCGATCTTGCGTTCGTCGACGTCCAGGCAGAACACATCGTTGCCCAGCTCAGCCAGGCAGGCCCCGGTCACTAGACCGACGTAGCCGCTGCCGATAATGGTGACTTTCATAACTTGTACTCCAGATAGGGATTGGCGTGCGACGCTAAAGCATCAACATCGAGATCAGCATCGGCGCCAGCGTCAGCCGAGCGCCTCGGAACGCCGCGGTGCATAGGTTTCCCAGCGGTTGCAGCCGGGGCACTGCCAATAGAACAATCGGGCGCGGAAGCCGCATTCGCGGCAGGTATAGCGCGCCAGGTTACGCGTGCGATGCTGCAGCAGGTCGCGAATCGCCGACACCTCCTGCTCATGCTCGATATCGTGGGCGGAGCCCGCCGGCTCGGCATCGGCCCCATCGGCAGTGACAGCCACGCTGGCTTGCGCTACCTCCGCAGCCTGCGCCTCGAAATACTTGGTCAGGGCCTGCAACGACGGCTGGCGGCGCAATTGCTCGCGCATCAGCACGGCCGCGGCATGCGCGCCGTGCAGTTCCTGCTCGGCGCGATAGGCACTATCGAGCAGCTCGGCAGCCAGGTTGGTCTTGAGCAGGCCACGCAACCACTCCAGCGCCCGGCCATCGTCGCCCAGCTGGCGGTACGCCTTGACCACGCGATCCGCCACCAGCGGCAGGTAGGAGGCATCCTGCTTCTCGATGCCAAGCCAGTGGCCGAGCGCGCCTTGCGCGTCGCCCGCCGCCATCGCCACGTCGCCCAGCAGCATCGGCGCGCGCACATTGGCGGGGTTTTCCTTGACTGCCTGCTGCAGCCAGCCGATGGCATCGTCGGGCTGCTTGCGCTGCAGCGCGTCCTGCGCCAGCTCGCAGCAGAACTGCGCGATCTGCACACTGTAGTCCTTGTGCTCCAGCGGCTGCAGCTCGCGCGCCGCGTCGATGGCCTTCTTCCACTCTTTCTCGACTTCGTAGAGCTCCAGAAGCACATGCTTTGCCGGGGCCGCATACGGCCCGGACATCAGGCGGCGCAGCGATTCCTCGGCGCGGTCAAGCAGGCCGGCACGCAGGAAGTCCTGGCCCAGCTCATAGAGCGCGTGCTCGCGCTCGGCATCAGGAAGATCCTGGCGGCTGGCCAGGTTCTGGTGCACGCGGATGGCGCGCTCGGTTTCACCGCGCCGGCGGAACAAGGCGCCGAGCGCAAAGTGCAGCTCGGTGGTCTCGGGGTCCAGGCGCACCACCTCGATGAACGCATCGATGGCTTGGTCGGGCTGCTCGTTGAGCAGGAAATTCAGCCCCTTGAAATAGGAGCGCGGCAGCGCGCCCTGCTCGCTCATCAGCTGGCGCGCATCGAAGCGGGCAGCCATCCAGCCGAGGCCGAAAATGAGCGGCAGCGCCAGCAGCCACCAGGTTTCAAAAATCATGGGTCAGACTTTCGGGCCAACTACGTTGTAAGGAATGCCGGAACCTGCCGCGGCCTGTGGGTCGCGCGCACTTTCCGCCGACTGGCTGCGCGCCTCGCCCAGCGCACGCCGCAGCCGGCCCGCCTCCATGCGCTGGCGCATCAGCACAGGCGCGAGAGCAGCGAGTGCAGCGAGGATGCCCAGCCCGAAAGCGGCCAGCAAGATCAGGATCAGCGGCGCGCGCCAGACTGCGTCGAAAAAGAGCTGCAACGAGACGTCGGCGGTGTTGCGCAGCGCCAGCACGAACAGCAGCGCGAACAGGACGATGCGGATGATCCAGGCGACAAGTTTCATGCGGGCTTCATGCGGCAGATGGGATGGATCGGACTCCGGTGATGCGGACGCCGGCGGGCGGCGCCCCCTCGGTGGTAGGGTAGGAACAGGTCATTGCTGACCCATCCCCCTAAGAACCGTACTTGCGACTTTCACCGCATACGGCTCAAGCCCTTACAAAATCCCTTCAAATTAATGGGACCGGTTTCATTACGGTTAGACCGTGGTTATGCACTTGGACGTGGCAGTCTGGATGCAGCAGCACGCGATTTCCTAGAGCGTCCGAGCCACCGTGTACACGATACTCGATATGATGGTCATGCCACCCCGTCTCTTTGGTCATCCTGCACTGGCACAACGCACACAAGCCTCGCTGGGACATGTACAACTTGATCCACTGCTTACGGTGCGACATGTTATTCAGCATGCGCTCCTGCCGCAAGGTTTCGCCATACACTTCTTGCGCTGGATCGAAGGGATTGAACTCCCCTCGGACTTTCTGGTGGCGCCGGATGGGTGTTCCCGCAAGCGAGTACAACTCCGTCCAATCCTTACTACCGTCATCTTTCACTACTGTGGTTCCAAACACCCAGTTCTGACCACCGATGGACGCGAAGTACTTCTTGCGTATCCATTCGGCATTCTTCGTTGGATGTCTCCGTTTAGCCCATCGCCGTAGAGCCACAAAGATGCTGTGCTCTAGGCGAGTGAACGTCGCTTTGGCAACTACGGGACTGTGATACTGCGCCCAGCCTCGTAGCATCGGATTCAACAGGCGGACTAGCTCCTCCTGCTTAACCGTCTTGTTGTTGCTGATGACCTCTCTCACCTTGCGATAGAACGTTTGCACGTTTTTCTTGCTTGGCTTGATGAGTAGCTTTCCCAGGTACTTCCGGAAATTCCACCCCAGAAAGTCAAAGCCTTTAGCAATATTGACGATCCGCGTTTTCTCCATCGATAGTGTCAGCCCCCGTTCTGCCAGGAACTGCTCTACCCACGGCTTCACCTCACCTTCCAGCACCTCTTGCGAGATTCCAGTGATGACGAAGTCATCCGCATATCGCACAACGTTAACCTTCAGCCGTTTAGACCTTGCGACCCCCAGCTTCGCCTTCAGTTGCGCAAGCAGTTGCCCCTCCAGTCCGTTCAGCACCACATTTGCCAATGTTGGGGAAATAATGCCCCCTGCGGCGTTCCAGCCTCGGTTGCCTGAAACTGGCCCTGAAATACCACGCCAGCCTTCAGCCACTTCCTCAGGATCGCTTTGTCCATTCGGACATTGCTCTCCAGCCAGTCATGACTGATATGGTCGAAACAGCCTTTGATATCCGCTTCCAGCACCCATTGGGCTGAGACCTTCTGTGACAAGGCCACGTATAGCTGGGACATGGCATCCAACGTGGAACGATTGAGCCGGAACCCATACGAGTTCGGATCGCTCGTCCCTTCGGACACTGGTTCCAGCGCCAGCAGGTACAAGGCCTGCATGGCTCGATCCAACATGGTCGGAATGCCTAGTGGGCGCTCCTTCCCGTTGGCCTTAGGGATAAAGACCCGCCTCAATGGCATAGGTCGGTACCCTCGGCGCTTCAACCGCCCAATGGCTTCCCACCGGGCTTCAGGCGAATCCCACAGTTCGCGATCGACGCCTGCCGTTCGCTTACCTCGGTTTGCCGCCACTCGTCGTACCGCCGATGCTTTGGCGGACCACGAGCGGGTCAGAGACCTTTGCAGAGCTTTCACCCTGCGCCAGTCCCCTTCCTTTGTTGCCTTCGCAATTCTGACCTGCATCTCCCGAACGTTCCGCTCTACCCGACGCCAATCAATGGTCGTCCAGCTTCGCGGTGCGCCGGAAAGCGCAGAATCATCCTTGCGGATGATTACTTCCATGCTGCTCTCCTATCTTGAGGGTTACCCCAACATCAAGAGAGACAACTTGCCCCCTAAGGGGCACGTTGGCCCCTAGGGGAAAATTTCACGTTCAAGCGAGATCTGTCAGTTCGTCTTGCGACGAAAGACCAGTTGGAAGTCTGCCCGCTTTCGCGTGGGGTGATGTTGCAACCCCTATCCGAACCATTACAGCCCGGCATTCGCTTTTTCCAACCTCCCATACCCGCACGACCAACAACGTTCCTTACGGTTCGCCTGCCGAGGTCAACTGCCCCTCGGCGGTCATACGGGCTTACTGCGTTCCCTGCACGTTACAAGACTGGGTTAGGGTCTGCCTCTTCGCCGGTGGTCCAGTGACGACGTGCCCCGAGGAACCAGCGGGACAACCGACCACGTACCTTTTGGTTAGTGCCTGACAGCAGCTTTGGCACCGCAATGCTCACGACGTTTATCAGCAATTCACTTACATTACCCATACCAGCCAGCCTAGCTCCTCAACCCCGGTGCTGCTCGGAGTCTCTGCTGTTCGTCTTCACGGTCGATCAACACCCTTGCGGGGGCTACATTGTCAGGAAAGCTTCACACCCCACCGTTACCAGTGACGCATGTCTCCATCGGCTACTGCTAGTCGCATAGCAGGTTCTCTATCGGGCAGCCTCAAGGCTGGTCCGACTGAACCATAACGCACAGAGCTTCTCGCCCTATTACACAACCCTTGCGGGTCAAATGTCGCGCACTCCACCGCCTTGTGGGCGGAGGATTCCGCCCTAGGCGTGGTATGAACGAGCTTCATTTCATACTACTCATGGCGGGATCGCTGGCCGAAGCCAGAGAGTCCACCTTGCAGGGAGGACCAAGGGGTATACCCGAGGTCATTACATTTAGGTTGCGGCTAGGCCGCTGCGTGTTCAAGGCTCACGCATCGCACGATTCCCGGCATTGTAGCGGAATCGCCTCGTGCCAACGGTAACCTCTTGTATGCACGCGCAATGAAAAAGCGCCCCGATAAGGGGCGCTTTTTTGACTATCCAGGCACATCACGAGCCAAACGCAGCGGATTCAGGACTGGGCCAGTTTCAGCCCGCCGTCATCATGCAAGGCGCTGCCGGCAACGGCTGCCGGCTTCGCCTGGCCAGGCGCGGTCGCATGACCCGCACCAGCCGCAGCGCCATGGCCATTGCCGCCGCCATGGATGCTGCCATTCGCATTGCCGCTGCCAACAACGTGACTTCCGTTGGCATTGGCGCCAGCACCGCCGCCGCTACCTGCCTGCGGCAGCGCCGGGCTGCGATCGACACGTTCACGCAACTCCTTGCCCGCCTTGAAGTGCGGCACCCGTTTCTCGGGCACCAGCACGCGTTCGCCGGACTTGGGGTTGCGCCCAACGCGCGGCGGACGCCGGTTCAGACCAAAACTGCCGAATCCGCGAATCTCGATGCGGTGGCCATCGGCCAGCGCTTCGGACATCGCGTCGAGGATCGTCTTCACCGAGATATCCGCATCCCGCAGCAACAGCTGCGGGAACCGGGCAGCCAGTTTTTCGACAAGCTCGGACTTGGTCATGGGCATCCGCTAGCAGGCGTAAGAACCAATGCTTACTGGTTGTCCTGGCCGAGCTTGGCCTTCAGCAGCGCGCCCAGGTTGGTCGTGCCAGCCGTGCCGGTGTCAGCAGCGAACTTTTGCATGGCTTCTTGCTGCTCGACGTTGTCCTTGGCCTTGATCGACAGGTTGATGTTGCGCGACTTGCGGTCGACGTTCACCACCAGGGCGGTGATTTGTTCGCCTTCCTTCAGCACGTTGCGAGCATCTTCCACGCGGTCAGCCGAGATTTCGGATGCGCGCAGGTAGCCTTCGACGTCATCAGCCAGTTGCACGACAGCGCCCTTGGCATCAACAGTCTTGATCGTGCCGTTGACCAGGGAACCCTTGTCGTTAGCCGAGATGAAGTTGTTGAACGGGTCGCCCGACAGCTGCTTGATACCCAGCGAGATGCGTTCCTTGTCGACGTCGATGCCCAGAACCACGGCTTCCACTTCGTCGCCCTTCTTGTACTTGCGCACGGCTTCTTCGCCGGTTTCTTGCCAGGACAGGTCGGACAGGTGCACCAGGCCGTCGATGCCACCGGGCAGGCCGATGAACACGCCGAAGTCGGTGATCGACTTGATCTGGCCGCCCAGCTTGTCGCCCTTCTTGTGGTTACGGCTGAAATCGTCCCACGGATTGGCCTTGCATTGCTTCATGCCCAGGCTGATACGACGCTTGTCTTCGTCGATATCCAGAACCATGACTTCGACTTCGTCGCCCAGCTGGACAACCTTGGACGGGGCCACGTTCTTGTTGGTCCAGTCCATTTCGGAAACGTGGACCAGGCCTTCGATGCCGGCTTCGATTTCAACGAATGCGCCGTAGTCGGTCAGGTTGGTCACCTTGCCGAACAGGCGGGTGCTTTGCGGGTAGCGACGCGAGATGCCGACCCACGGATCTTCGCCCAGCTGCTTCACGCCCAGCGAGACGCGGTTCTTCTCTTGGTCGAACTTGAGGATCTTGGCGGTGATTTCCTGGCCAACCGACAGCACTTCGCTCGGGTGACGCACACGACGCCATGCCAGGTCGGTGATGTGCAGCAGGCCGTCGATGCCACCCAGGTCCACGAATGCGCCGTAGTCCGTGATGTTCTTGACGATACCGTTGACGATGGCGCCTTCCTTCAGGGTTTCCATCAGCTTCTGGCGCTCTTCGCCCAGGGTCGCTTCCACAACGGCGCGGCGCGACAGCACCACGTTGTTGCGCTTGCGGTCCAGCTTGATGACCTTGAATTCCAGGGTCTTGCCTTCGTACGGCGTGGTGTCCTTGATCGGACGCACGTCGACCAGCGAGCCCGGCAGGAACGCGCGGATGCCGTTGACCATGACGGTCAGGCCGCCCTTGACCTTGCCCGTGACCGTGCCCGAGATGATTTCGCCGTCTTCCAGCGCCTTCTCGAGGTTCAGCCACGATGCCAGGCGCTTGGCCTTGTCGCGGGACAGGATGGTGTCGCCATAGCCGTTCTCGAGCGCGTCGATGGCCACGGAGACGTAGTCGCCGGCCTGCACTTCGAGTTCGCCCTGGTCGTTCAGGAACTCCTCCACCGGCACAAAGGCTTCCGATTTGAGGCCGGCGTTGACGACCACGAAATTGTGGTCGATGCGCACGACTTCAGCGGAAATCACTTCGCCAGCCTTCATATTGGAGCGGGCGACGGATTCCTCGAACAGTGCGGCAAAGGATTCGTTAGTTTGCAGGTCGGACATAAACTTGAGTATCAATCCGCAGTACTCGGGCCGGCGCGTGGATCGCGCTCAGTCTGCACCGGGCAGCGGGGTCAGGTTGAACAACACCGGCGGATCTGCGCTTGCAGGCTCTGCCGGCACTTCGATGTTGCAGCGGCTGGACTCGCGCGGGTCAGTAACCCGGCGTGCCGTACCACTGCAGCACCTGCGCCACCGCCTGATCCACCGTCATGTCGGAGGTATCGAGCAGGTGCGCATCCTCTGCGGGACGCAGCGGCGCGGCCGTGCGGGAGCGATCCCGCTGGTCGCGCGACTCAAGGTCTCGCAAAAGGTCTTCGATATTAGCAGAAATTCCCTTATCAATCAATTGTTTATAGCGCCTGCGAGCGCGCGCCTCGACACTTGCCGTCAGGAACACCTTCAGCCGGGCATCCGGGAAAATCACGGTGCCCATGTCGCGGCCGTCGGCAACCAGGCCGGGCAGCTTGCGAAAACCGCGCTGCAGCGCCGTCAGGGCGTCGCGCACCGGCTGGTGGACGGCGATCGCCGAGGCCCGGTTGCCGGTGGCTTCCGCGCGGATGGCCAGGCTGACCTCCTCGCCGCGCAGCCAGACACGGTCCGGCCCGAACTTCACATCGAGGCGGGTAGCCAGGCTTGCCAACCCGTCGACATCGTGCATGTCGATGCCCGCACGCTCGCTGGCGAGCGCCACCAGGCGATACAACGCACCGCTGTCCAGCAAGTGGAAACTGAGCGCGTCGGCCACCTTGTGCGCTACGGTACCCTTTCCTGATGCGGTGGGCCCGTCGATTGTGATGACGTCGACGATAGTCATTGTTTATTAAGACAGAACAAAATATTGATTTCTTAAATCAATTGAGAATCATTAGTATGTGGTTCATGACGGGCACCCGACAAAAACCCGGGCCCATGCAGCAAACAACCGACATCTTCGCGAGGCAATCTACCATGGCTAAGACCCTGTCGTTCGGCATCATGCACGTTGTCATTGCCTTTGGCGTCACTTATACGCTGACCGGCAATCTGGCTGTCAGCGGCGCCGTGACGTTCGTCGAACCAGCAGTCAACACTGTGGCGCATTACTTCTTCGACCGCTACTGGGAACGGCGCGAACCCGGCGCGCAGCACAAGCGCTCGCCCCAAACCGGGCGCGGCGACGACGGCCTGCAACTGGCCGCGTGATCAGCGCGCCACCGTGCCAAACACCTCGAAGTAATCCGGGAACGTCTTGGCGACGCAGCCGGGTTCGTTGATGCGCACCGGCAGCGGACCGAACGCGGCCAGCGAAAAGCACATCGCCATGCGGTGGTCATCATAGGTATCGATGCCGGCGGCCGGCGTCTGCCAGGCGGATTGGGCCGGCGGCGTCACCTTCAGGTAATCCGCGCCCTCTTCCACCTCGACACCCAGCTTGCGCAGCTCGGTGGCCATGGCGCTGATGCGGTCGGTTTCCTTGACCCGCCAGCTGGCGATATTAGTTAGCGTGGTGGGCCCTTCGGCGAACAGTGCCGCCACGGCCAGGGTCATGGCAGCGTCCGGAATATGGTTGCAGTCCAGCTCGATGCCGTGCAGGCGGCAATCGTCGCGCTCGGTGCCGCGGACCTCGATCCAGTTGGCGCCGGCCATCACGTTGGCGCCCATGCGGTTAAGCGCCTCGGCAAACTTGACGTCGCCCTGGATGCTTGCCATGCCTACGCCCTCCACCCGCAGCGGGCCGCCGCCGATGGCGCCCGCAGCCAGGAAGTAGGAGGCCGAAGACGCATCGCCCTCGACAAAAATCTCGCCCGGCGAGCGATATGCGGCGCGAGCCGGCAGGATGAAGCGTGACCAGCCCTCGCGCCGGACCTCGATGCCAAAGCGCGCCAGCAGGTTAAGCGTGATCTCCACATAGGGCTTGGAAATCAGCTCGCCCACCACTTCGATCTCGATGGTGTCGCCAGGCGCATCGGCCGGCGGCAAGGTCATCAGCAGCGCCGTCAGGAACTGGCTGGACACGTCTCCACGCACGCGGATCGGCGCATCGATGCGAATCTGCGCGGGAGAAATCTGCAAGGGCGGATAGCCCTCGGTGCCAAGGTAAGCGACGCTCGCGCCAATCTGGCGCAGGCCATCGACCAGATCGCCGATCGGCCGCTCATGCATGCGCGGCACGCCGGACAGCTTGTAGCTCCCGCCCTGCAGCGCCAGCGCCGCGGTGAGCGGGCGGATGGCCGTGCCCGCATTGCCCATGAACAGCTCGGCCGCCTTGTTGGGGAAATTGCCGCCCACGCCGCGCACCACGCAAACGCCGTCCTCCTGGCGCCATTCGACACCCAGCGTGCGCAGCGCCTGCAGCATCACGCGCGTGTCATCCGAGTCGAGCAGGTCGCACACGCGGGTCTCACCCTCGGCCAGCGCCGCCAGCAGCAGGACCCGGTTCGAGATGCTCTTGGAACCCGGCAGGCGAACCGTGCCCGAAGCGCGAGTGAAGGGACCGAGCGTGAGATGTTCCATGGTTTGCATGCTAGTTGGCCGGCGGCTTTCGATGAAAGGCGCGCCGCTCCGTTGGTGACGTGGCGTTGGCGTAGTGGTGGCGTATGGCTGGCGTGGCGATTGCGTGACGATCAGGGCTCGGCGTTGACAGCCGGCACGCGCTGCGCGCCCCATTGCTGCCGCGCCTGGCTGGCGCGCTGGAAAATACGTTCCAGGCCCTCGCCGTTGCTGCTTTCGATCAGGGTCTTCAGATGCGCCAGCATGGCCTGGTAGGTGCTGAGCTCGCTCAGCATCGCCTCGCGGTTGCCAACGCAGATATCGCGCCACATTTCCGGCGAGGACGCCGCGATCCGGGTGAAATCCCGGAAGCCGCCGCCGGCGAAATCGAGCTTGAGCGCCGCGTCTTCGGCATTGGCCACCTGGGCCACCAGCGCGTAGGACAGCAGGTGCGGCAAATGGCTGACGGCGGCAAACACGGCATCGTGCTGCACGGCCGACATCACGCTGCACTGGGCGCCCGTGGTCTCCCACATGGCGCGCACGGCGGCCACGTCGATGCGGGCATTTTCCTGCAGCGGGCACAGCACGACTTTCTTGCCGACATAGAGATCGTCCAGCGCGGCTTCCACGCCATGCAGCTCGCGTCCGGCGATGGGATGAGCCGGCACGAACTGAGCCGCCTTGTCGCCCAGCGCGGTCTTGGCCGCCATGATGACGTCGGACTTGGTGCTGCCGGCGTCCGTGATGATGGTGGTGGGCTCCAGATGCGGCTCAAGTGCATGGAGCAGCGCAAAGGTCTGCGCCACCGGCGCGCACAGCACGATCATGCTGGCGCCCTTGGCGGCGTCTTCCAGCGTGGCCGCCTCGTCGATCACGCCCAGCTTGAGCGCTCGCTCGAGCGAAGCTTGCGAGCGGCCAACGCCGACCACCGTGCCGACCGCACCCGCGCGCTTGAGCGCGAGTGCCAGCGAGCCGCCGATCAGGCCAACGCCGACAATGACGACACGGGAAAAAATGGAGCGGACGCAGGAACGGTCACGGGGATACGCTGCCAGGCAAGGAAGTTCGGGAATCCGATATTGTAACTTCTCCGCCGGGCGTCGGCGCCGCCATTCCGGCATCCGGGGCGGTGCCGGCCCGCGCAGGGGCCGGGACAGCGCTTATTTGAGGGCCTTTTCCAGCGCCGCGATAAAGGCAGCGTTTTCTTCAGGCAGGCCGATGGTGATGCGCAGCCATTGCGGCAGGTTGTAGTTGCCCACCGGCCGCACGATCACGCCCTGCTTGAGCAGCGCCAGGTTGACCCGCGCGCCGGCGCCATCGTCCTGGCCCACACGCACCAGCACGAAATTGCCCGAGGACGGCACGTACTGCAGGCCAAGCCGGTCGAACGCCGCCACCAGTTGCGCCTTGCCGGCACGGTTGAGCTCGGCGCTGCGCCGCAGGAAGGCCGCATCGCCCAGCGCCGCCACCGCCGCGGCCTGCGCCAGGCTGTTGACGTTGAAGGGTTGGCGGATACGGTTGAGCAGATCGGTGAGCGCAGGCTGCGCCACGGCGTAGCCGATGCGCAGGCCGGCCAGGCCGTAAGCCTTGGAGAAGGTGCGCGACACCAGCAGGTTGGGATACTTGCGGACCCACGCGATCGAATCGTACTGCTGCGCGTCGTCCAGGTATTCGTTGTAGGCCTCGTCCAGCACCACCACGACGTCGGCCGGCACCTTGGCCAGGAAGGCCTCGATGTCGGCTGCCGGCAGGAAGGTGCCGGTCGGGTTGTTGGGGTTGGCGATAAAGACCAGGCGCGTGTCCGCCGCCATGGCCGCGGCCATGGCGGCGAGATCGTGGCCGTAGTCGCGCGCCTTGACCTCGATGGCGCGCGCGCCGACTTCCTGCGTGGCCAGCGCATACACCGCGAATGCATGCTCGGCATAGACGATCGACTCGCCCGGCTTGACCAGCGCATGCGCCGCGATTTCCAGGATGTCGTTGCTGCCGTTGCCCAGCGTGAGCCAGTCGGCCGGCACGTCGAAGCGGGCCGACAGCGCGCCCTTCAACACGAAGCCGTTGGCGTCCGGGTAACGGCCCAGGTCGGCCATGGCGGCAGCGATGGCGGTCCGGGCCGATTCGGGCATGCCGAGCGGATTCTCGTTCGAGGCCAGCTTGACGATGGTGGACTCGTCCAGGCCAAACTCGCGCGCGACTTCGGAAATCGGCTTGCCCGCCACGTACGGGGAAATCGCCCGCACATACTCGGGACCGAACTGCTTGCCCTGCTCTGCCATGTTCATTCCTTCTCTGAAACGTTGTTCGCGGATCCGGCTGCCGCCTGGCAGCCGCACCCATGCCAGCGGCTCCGCCGCCTGGTTGCCGCCTCGTTACCGGCTGGACGGATAGGAGCCCAGCACCTTGAAGTAAGCCGCGTTGCGGCGCAGCTCTTCCAGCGCGCGCGCCACCGAAGCATCATGCTGGTGGCCTTCCACGTCGACGTAGAAGTAGTACTCCCACGCGCCGCTGCGCGCCGGGCGCGACTCGAACCGGCACATCGACACGCCGTTGTCGGCCAGCGGCGCAAGCAACTGGTAGACGGCGCCGGCCTTGTTGGGCACCGAGAGGATCATCGAGGTCTGGTCGCTGCCGGAGGGTTCGGTCTCGTAGCGGCCGATCACCGCGAAGCGCGTGCGGTTATGCGGATCGTCCTGGATATGCGTGCGCACCAGATGCAGGTGGTAGCGATTGGCCGCCGACTCGCCGGCGATGGCCGCCACGGTGGGATCCTCGCTGGCCATGCGTGCCGCTTCCGCATTGCTCGATACCGCCTGGCGCTCCAGGTGCGGGTAGTTGGCCGTGAGCCAGTGCTGGCACTGCGCAAGCGCCTGCGCGTGGGCGCGCACCACGGTCACGCCCTTCATGTCGGGGGACGTTGCCATCAGGTTGTGGTGCACCTTCAGCGCGATCTCGCCGCTGATCTTCAGCGAGGTCTGCAGGAACAGGTCCAGCGTGCGCGAGACCGCGCCCTCGGTGGAGTTTTCCACCGGCACCACGCCGTATTCGACAGTACCGGCTTCCACCGCGCGGAACACCTCGTCGATGCTCGGGCACGGCACGCCGCTGACCTCGTGGCCGAAGTGCGCGTACAGCGCCTGCTCGGAGAACGTGCCGGCCGGGCCGAGGAAGGCCACCTCGAGCGGCTTTTCCAGACCGCGGCAGGCCGACATCACTTCACGCCAGATCGCCGCCACGCTGTCGTCGAGCAGCGGACCGGGGTTGGCGCCCTGGACCTTGCGAATCACCTGCAGCTCGCGCTCGGGACGGAACACCGGCGCGCCGTACTTTTTCTTGACCTCGCCTACGTCGAGGGCGAGTTGCGCGCGGCGGTTCAGCATCGCCAGCAGCTCGCGGTCGAGCGTGTCGATCTGCTCGCGCAGCGGCGTCAGCTCGACGCCCAGCGCTTTCTCGGCCACGCCATTGTCCTGCTGCGCCTCCCCTGCGCGCCTTGCTTGTCTTGATTTGTCATTGTATGAATCCGCTACGCCACGTCATTGCGCAGTGGCAATGGCAATGGAAATGGCCCTGGAAAAAACCGAATCGGCACTGCAGCGGCAGCGCCACGCGATGCCGCTGCAAACGAAGGATCAGGCCGCGGTCCGCTCGAATTCGCGCATGTACTCGATCAGGGCGGCAACGCCCTCGATCGGCATGGCGTTGTAGAGGCTGGCGCGCATGCCGCCGACCGACTTATGGCCCTTCAACTGCACCAGGCCATTGGCACGCGCGCCTGCCAGGAAGGCGTCGTTGCGGGATTCGTCGGCCAGGAAGAACGGCACGTTCATACGCGAGCGGCTGCCCGGATCGATCTCGTTGCGGTAGAACGCGCTCTGGTCGAGGAACTCGTACAGTGCATGCGACTTGGCGATATTGCGTTGCTCGATCGCGCCCACGCCGCCCTGCGCCTTGAGCCACTTGAAGACCAGCCCGGCGATATAGATGGAATAGGTCGGCGGCGTGTTGTACATCGAGTCGTGCTCGGCCACCAGGCGCCAGTTGAACGCGGACGGGCAGAGCGGATGCGCATGGCCCAGCAGGTCCTCGCGCACGATCACGATGGTCAGGCCGGCCGGCCCGATGTTCTTTGCGCGCCGCCGTAGGCCACCTGCACCCGCGACCAGTCGACCGGGCGCGACAGGATGTGGCTGGAGACGTCGGCCACCACGACCGGTCCGCCATCGCGGTGCTGGCCAATGTCGGGCACGTCCTGGAACTCCACGCCAACGATGGTCTCGTTGGTGCACAGGTGCACGTAGTCGGCATCGTCCGACAGCTTCCAGTCAGCCACATCCGGGATGCGGACGAATTTTTGCGCGGTGCTGGTGGCAGCGATATTCACCTCGCCGTAGCGGCGCGCTTCCTGCTCGGACTTGACCGACCAGGTGCCGGTGACGACGAAATCCGCCTTGGGGCGATCGGCGTTCACGCGCCGCATCAGGTTCAGCGGCACGATGCCGTTCTCGCCGATGGCGCCCCCTGCAGGAACAGGATGCGGAAATTCTTCGGGACCTGCAGCAGCTCGCGCAGGTTGGCCAGCGCCTCGGCCTGGATGCTCTCGAACTCGCGGCTGCGGTGGCTCATTTCCATCACCGAGACGCCGGATCCGTGCCACGACAGCATCTCGTCGGCTGCCTGCAGCAGCACTTCGGTCGGCAGGGCTGCCGGACCGGGCGAGAAGTTATAGACACGCTCGGCCACGGCGCGCTGCATCATGGCGGCAAGTGCTGGATTCTGGGGTTCGTTCATGGATCGGGATGGAAATGAAAAATGGCTGCCGGTATTACCCAAGCAGCCATTATCCATCAAACCCGCGCCAGATTGGGGAGGCGAGGACAGCGCCCCGCCCGCCCAGCGGATTACTTCGCCGCGGCGGCGATTTCCTTCTCGGCGGCGTCGCGCATCGACTTGCCGACTTGCGGGCCGTACTTTTGCATCATCGAACCCCAGATTTCCTGGGTCGCCTTGCCCTGGTTGGCCATGAACTTCTGGCCGGTCGGCGACTTCAGGAACGTGGTCAGGTCCTTGATTTCCTGGGCGCTGTAGTACTTGCCGAAGGCGTCGTAGTGGGCCTTCATGGCATCGCTCTTGAAGCCGTCGGTGGTGAATGCCGTGCCGGCGCCATCGACCATGCGCTGCACCGCGCCGTTCTTCTTGAGCTTCTCGACAGCAGCCTGCTTTTGCTTGTCGTTGAGCGTCTTGTTCTCGACCAGTACCTGCTCCAAGACCATGGGCGCTTCCTGCTTGGCGCCTTGCTGCCAGTTCTCGGCCTGGCCCTTGACGGCCTGGTCGGCTTGCATCACGGTCAGGAGTTCCTTGATGGCAGTGGTCTTGTCGGCGTCCTGGGCATGCGCCGCGTTGGCCAGCATCATGGCCGGAACGAAGGCAGCCAGAACAGCGATACGTCGATAGGTTTTGAGCATTGTGACTCCCTTGTAAATATGTCCGTTTTTAGTCCCGCGGCCGGCAATCGAGTTCCGTCCAACGGGTCAATGTTGCAACAACTTACGAATTTGATCCTGTATCAGGCGTGCCAGCGTCGGTGCCGTCCTGCGCACCTGCCTGCTCACCGTCGGCAGCCGGAGCCGCCGCGTCCACCGCGTCCGCCCCTTCTTCGAGTTCGTCGCCCGCCACACCGTTGTCGGCATCGCTTTCGACGATTCGCTGCAGGCCGGACAGCTTGGTGCCCTCGTCCACATTGATCAGGGTCACGCCTTGCGTGGCGCGCCCCATCTCGCGGATTTCAGACACACGTGTACGGATCAGCACGCCGCCGGTCGTGATCAGCATGATCTCGTCCTCCGGCGACACCAGCGCGGCAGCCACTACCCGGCCGTTGCGCTCGCTCGTCTGGATCGCAATCATGCCCTTGGTGCCACGGCCGTGTCGAGTGTACTCGGCGATCGGAGTGCGCTTGCCGTAACCATTTTCGGTGGCGGTCAGCACGCTGCCCACCGCGACGGCTTGCTCGCTGGTCTCGGCCGGGGCCACCAGCATGGCGATCACGGTCTGGCTTTCTTCCAGGTTCATGCCGCGCACGCCGCGGGCCTGGCGGCCCATCGGACGCACGTCGTTCTCGTCGAAGCGCACGGCTTTGCCGGAATCCGAGAACAGCATCACGTCGTGCTGGCCGTCGGTGACGGCAGCCCCGATCAGGTAGTCGCCCTCGTCGAGATCGACCGCGATGATGCCGGCCTTGCGCGGGTTCGAGAACTCGGTCAGCGCCGTCTTCTTGACGGTGCCGCGCGCGGTGCTCATGAAGATGAAATGCTCGGCGTCGAACTGGCGCACCGGCAGGATGACGTTGATCTTCTCGCCATCGGACAGCGGGAACATGTTGACGATCGGCCTGCCGCGCGAGTTGCGCGACCCCTGCGGCACCTCGTACACCTTCAGCCAGTACAGCCGGCCGCGGTTCGAGAAGCACAGGATGTAGTCGTGCGTGTTGGCGACGAAGAGCGTGTCGATCCAGTCGTCTTCCTTGGTGGTGGTCGCCAGCTTGCCGCGGCCGCCACGCTTTTGCGCGCGGTACTCGGAAATCGGCTGGCTCTTCATATAGCCACTGTGCGACAGGGTCACCACCATGTCCTGCGGCGTGATCAGGTCCTCGGTATCGAGCTCGGTCGCGTTGAGCTCGATGTGCGAGCGGCGCAGGTCGCCGAACTCGGCGCGGATGGCAGTCAGCTCGTCGGTGATGATGGTGCTGATGCGTTCCGGGCGCGACAGGATGTCGAGCAGGTCGGAGATGACCGCCATGACATCGCGGTATTCCTGGACGATCTTGTCCTGCTCCAGGCCCGTGAGGCGCTGCAGGCGCATCTGCAGGATTTCCTGGGCTTGCGAGTCGGACAGGCGGTACAGCCCGTCGGCTTGCATGCCGAAGATGGCCGGCAGGCCGTCCGGGCGGTAGGAGGCGCGGCCGCCGGCGGTGTCGCCTTCGGCGCGTGCCAGCATCTCGCGCACCAGGCTGGAATCCCAGGCCTTGGCCATCAGCCCTTGCTTGGCGATGGGGGCGTGGGCGCCGCCTTGATGATGGCGATGAACTCATCGATGTTGGCAAGAGCAACCGCCAGGCCTTCCAGCACGTGGCCGCGCTCGCGCGCCTTGCGCAGCTCGAACACGGTACGGCGGGTGACGACTTCGCGCCGGTGCGACAGGAAGCAATCCAGCATCTGGCGCAGGTTCAGCAGGCGCGGCTGGCCGTCGACCAGCGCCACCATGTTCATGCCGAAGGTGTCCTGCAGCTGGGTGTGCTTATAGAGGTTGTTAAGCACCACCTCCGGCACTTCGTTGCGCTTGAGCTCGATCACCACGCGCATGCCGGATTTGTCGGACTCGTCGCGGATATCGGAGATGCCCTCGACCTTCTTGTCCGTCACCAGCTCTGCGATCCGCTCGAGCAGGGTGCGCTTGTTGACCTGGTAGGGCAGCTCGTCGACGATGATCGCCTGGCGTTGGCCACGGTCGATATCCTCGAAGTGCGTCTTGGCGCGCATGACGACGCGGCCGCGGCCGGTGCGATAGCCTTCGCGCACGCCCTGGATGCCATAGATAATGCCGGCGGTCGGGAAGTCCGGCGCCGGAATCAGCTCGATCAGCTCGTCAATCGTGGCTTGCGGATTACGCAGCAGATGCAGGCAGGCATCGACCACTTCGTTAAGGTTATGTGGCGGGATATTGGTGGCCATACCCACCGCGATACCCGACGAACCATTAATCAGCAGATTCGGGATGCGTGCCGGCAGAATCAGCGGCTCATGTTCGGAGCCGTCATAATTCGGCCCAAAATCGACAGTTTCCTTATCGATATCGAGCAGCATCTCGTGGGCAATCTTGGACAGGCGGATTTCGGTATAACGCATGGCTGCCGCGTTATCCCCGTCCACCGACCCGAAGTTACCCTGGCCATCGACCAGCATGTAGCGCAGCGAGAAATTCTGCGCCATCCGCACGATCGTATCGTATACAGCAGTGTCGCCGTGGGGGTGATACTTACCAATCACGTCCCCTACGATACGGGCCGATTTCTTGTACGGCCGGTTCCAGTCGTTGTTAAGCTCATGCATCGCATAGAGCACGCGCCGGTGTACCGGCTTCAAGCCATCCCGTACATCGGGAAGCGCGCGCCCGACGATCACGCTCATGGCGTAATCGAGATAGGAACGGCGCATTTCCTCTTCGAGGGAGACCGGAAGGGTTTCTTTGGCGAATTGATCCATTGCGGCGTGGGTTATCCGGCGAATTTAAACAGAAGGCACCCAGGTGAATCGCCATTCGCCAAAGCGGCGTCTGACAGGTGGGCAACGTGACATTCTAACATGCGCGGCTGCCCTCTCCCGCAGCCGCGGCGGCCCCCTTGGCAGGGGTTCCGGCAGGGCCGGGAAAGCGCGCGCAAGGCCGTGTCGAAAATCCTGCAAGCACGGCCCGACAAGGGTTTGCGGGCATCGCAAGAGCCATGTTGCACAAACACCACAGGCCTAAAACCCATTGGTGGAATCGAATATATTTACTTCTTAGGAAACGACCCTTGTGGCACAATTCCCCAGCGAAGAGCCAGACATTGTTCGAAGTGGAGCATACACCGCATCGAGAATGTTATACTCCGAAGAATGTATGACTTGTTTCCGTCCATTTGCTCGCAGTAACCCTGCGGTGATCTCATCCTGAGAGGAGAAATATGAAAAAATTTGCCAAGCTCGCGCTCGTTGCAGCTACCGCAGTAATGGCTGCATCCGCTCAAGCCCAGTCCGTCCCCTACGAAAAGAAGGCTGTGAACGATAACTGGGGCAACGGTACGAGCGAGTACGTGTGGAAGAACGGCACGAACGAGCTCTGCTGGCGCGACAGCTCGTGGACCCCGGCCACCGCCAACGCCCTGTGCGACGGCGCCCTGGCTCCGGCGGTCGCTCCGGTTGCCCCCGGTGGCACCGGTTGCTCCTCCGGTTGTTTCCAGCGAAAAGGTCACTTTCGCTGCTGACACCCTGTTCGATTTCGACAAGGCTGTGCTGAAGCCGGAAGGCAAGTCCAAGCTGGACGACCTGACCTCCAAGCTGTCGGGCATCACCCTGGAAGTGATTATCGCAGTTGGCCACACCGACTCGTTCGGTTCGGACAAGTACAACGATCGCCTGTCGATCCGTCGTGCTGAAGCCGTCAAGGCCTATCTGGTCAGCAAGGGCGTGGAAGCCAACCGTGTCTACACGGAAGGCAAGGGCAAGCGTCAGCTGAAGGTTGACCCGAAGTCGTGCAAGGGCAATCGCAAGGCGCAAATCGGCTGCCAGCAGCCGAATCGTCGCGTGGAAGTCGAAGTGGTCGGCACCCGCAGCGCACGTTAATCGGAACCTTTCCGATGAAAAAAGCCCAGCGCAAGCTGGGCTTTTTTGATACAGTCGCTGCATATCCTCCGCCTTCACGCCGCCGCCCTGGTGGCGCGCCAAACTCCATGACGCAGATATCCTCCCCGCTTCATCCGACCGTTGAAACCACCTTGATCGGCAAGAACGCCGACGCGCGCGAAATCGACAAGTTCAGCGAGCTGGCCCATCGCTGGTGGGACCCGGAAAGCGAGTTCAAGCCGCTGCACGAGCTCAATCCCCTGCGGCTCGGCTGGATCGACGGCATCGCCAGCCTCAAGGGCAAGGACGTGGTCGACATCGGCTGCGGTGGCGGCATCCTGGCCGAGAGCATGGCGCGCACCGGCGCCACGGTGCGCGGGATCGACCTGTCCACCAAGGCACTGAAGGTGGCCGACCTGCATAGCCTGGAATCAGGCGTGTCCGTCACCTACGAGGAAATCGCTGCCGAAGCCCTGGCGGCTCGCATGCCCGCCAGCGTCGATGTGGTGACCTGCATGGAGATGCTCGAGCACGTACCGGACCCGCAATCGATCGTGCGTGCCTGCGCTACGCTGGTGCGCCCTGGCGGATACGTGTTCTGCTCCACCATCAATCGCAACCTCAAGGCCTACCTGCTGGCCGTGGTCGGCGCCGAATACGTGCTCAAGATGCTGCCGCGCGGCACGCATGACTACGACAGGTTCATCACGCCATCCGAACTCGCTCGCTACGCCCGCAACACGGGGCTCGAGCTGGTCGAGATGCGCGGCATGACCTACAACCCGCTGACCCAGGTCTACTCGCTGGGCCGGGACACCGATGTGAACTATATGATGGCATTTCGCCGGCCGGCCTGAACATGCACACCTACGACGCAGTCTTCTTCGATCTCGACGGCACCCTCGCCGACACCGCCCCTGACCTGGCCGCGGCGGCCAACCGGCTCGTCACCGAGCACGGCCGGCCGCCCGTGGACTACGAGAAACTCCGCCCGGTCGCCTCGCACGGCGCGCGCGGCCTGATCGGCGCCGCCTTCGGCAAGAGTCCGGCCGATCCTGAGTTCCCCGCGCTGCGCGATACCTTCCTCGATTACTACGAGGCCGACATCGCGGTGCATACGCGCCTGTTCGACGGCATGGCCGAGGTGCTGGACGCGCTGGAAACCGCCGGCATCCGCTGGGGCATCGTCACCAACAAGATCACGCGCTTCACCGCGCCGCTGGTCGCCGCCATCGGGCTGGCGCCGCGCGCCTCGGCCGTGGTCAGCGGCGACACCACGGCGCACGCCAAGCCCCACCCCGCGCCGCTGCTGCATGCCGCCGAAGTCAGCGGCGTGGCGCCCGGGCGCTGCGTGTATGTTGGCGACGACGTGCGCGACATCCAGGCCGGCAAGGCCGCCGGCATGATCACGATCACCGCTGCCTACGGCTACTGCGGTGACGGCGAGCCGCCCGAGGCATGGGGTGCCGACTATCTGGTGCGCCATCCCAGCGAGCTGATCGCGCTGCTGGCACCTGTCGGGCATCCCTGACGCTGGAGGCGGCCCGCAGTCATTGACACCTGGAGCCGCCAACGGAGTACAATCTGCCTTCTTGACACTGTTCACACAGTTCACGCAGGGGCCGACCTGGTTTCGACGTGGGTTACAAAGCAGTGGAGGGCATACCGAGGACCCGTCACCTCGTTAATCAATGGGAATGCAATAACTGCTAACGACGAACGTTACGCACTGGCCGCTTAATTGCGGCCGTCCTCGCACTGGCTCGCTGGCGGGCTAGAGTCGCAAGACTACGCGAGGTCATTAACGCCAGATAAGCCCTGAGTATGTCACGGACCTAGGGACGAAAATTTAGTGACTCGCCGTTGTAGAGCGTGTCCGTCCGCGATGCACCGGTTAAATCAAATGACAGGACTAAGTATGTAGAACTCTCTGTGGAGGGCTTGCGGACGCGGGTTCGATTCCCGCCGGCTCCACCAAATACTAGTTTCAGGTTAATCCTGGACATTCCAAAAGCCCGGTATATCCGGGCTTTTTCTTTGGTTTCTCGGGATTTAGCGTCCCATACGGTACCGGGGCATTTCTTTACAGCCCGAGCATTTTGGGGGTAACTTTCGGGGTAGCTTGTTACCCCCAAAATAGTTACCCCCAAATGCCACTCACCGACACTGCCATCAAGAACGCCAAGCCAGGCGAGAAGCCCGTCAAGCTGTATGACGCTGACGGCCTGTTGCTGTGGATTGCCCCCAGCGGCGGCAAGTGGTGGCGGCTCAAGTACCGGCTTGGGGGTAAGGAAAAGATGCTTTCCCTTGGCACGTACCCCGAGGTGGGTTTGCGTGAAGCCCGCGAGCGCCGCGACGAGGCCCGGCGGCGGCTGGCTGATGGCATCGACCCCAGCGCCCACCGCAAGGCGGCCAAGAGCACCAAAGCGCCGCGAGAGGCCAACAGCTTCGAGCTGGTCGCGCGCGAGTGGCACGCAAAGTACGCGAGCACCTGGTCAGCCAGCCACGGCGTGAGGATCCTGCGCCGCCTGGAAGCCAACGCCTTCCCCTGGATTGGCGGCAAGCCTACGGCCGATCTCAAGCCGGCCGATGTGCTGGAAGTGCTGCGGCGGGTGGAGCGCCGCGGCACCCTGGAAACCGCTCACCGCCTACGCGACAACATCGGCCAGGCGATGCGCTACGCGGTGGCCACCGGCCGAGCCGAGCGAGATATCACCGCCGACCTGCGCGGCGCCCTGCCGCCAGTACAGAAGCGGCACTTCGCGGCGATCACCGAGCCGGCCAAGGTGGGCGAGTTGCTGCGGGCCATCGACGGCTATACCGGGACCTTCCCCGTAGCCTGTGCGCTCAAGCTCGCACCACTGCTATTCCAGCGTCCCGGCGAACTGCGCCTGGCGGAGTGGCCTGAGTTCGACCTGGACGGAGCCACTTGGGAAATTCCAGCTGGCCGTATGAAGCGGACCAAGCAAGGCAAGGCCGAGGGCGCGGCACACATCGTGCCGTTACCGAGTCAAGCGGTTGCCATCCTCCGCGAGCTGCACGCCCTGACCGGCACCGGCCGTTATGTGCTGCCTGGCGTTCGCTCGCCGAGCCGCCCCATGAGCGACAACACCATCAACGCCGGCCTACGGCGCATGGGCTACGACAACGAAACCATGACGGGCCACGGTTTCCGTGCCATGGCGCGCACCATACTGGACGAAGTGCTAGCCTTCCCGCCGGCCATCATTGAGGCGCAGCTCGCGCACGCCGTCAAAGATCCGCTTGGCCGCGCCTACAACCGCACTGCCCACCTGCCGCAGCGACGCGAGATGATGCAACGCTGGGCTGACTATTTAGAAGGGATCAAACGCGGAGCGCAGATCCTTCGATTTGAAGGCGATCAGGCCGCTTAGCACGATCAGCTCTTGCAGAGAAAGCGATTCAGCAGCAACAGCCAATAGCGGAGAGCGACGACATGAAAGACATAGATGGCATAGAGCGGGTCCTGGAAGAGTTAAAACCCCATTGGGCCGCCATCGAGGACGACTTCAACAAACACAATGCTCGCTATCTGGAGCTGGCCAAGGCTGACCACGATGCGATTGGACGCGTATTGCGGTCGCACCTGGTCATAGAGAACTTCCTAGATAGGTATCTCGAAGGGCATCTTGGCATCACGGATCTGGCTGAGTTGCGGCTCACATTCGCCCAAAAGGCCAAGCTCCTGCCAGCCAAGCAAGCGAGCGCCGCAACTGTTCGGCCAGGCATTATTCAATTGAATAGGATCCGAAATCGCTTTGGCCACTCGCTAGACCCTAGCATCCCGCAACAGGATGTGAGCGCCATGGAAGAACTTCTTCGGCTGGCCCGCCCAGGCGTCGCTTTTCCAACTGCCGTTGACGTGATCGAGGCATTTGCACCTGTAGCTTGCGCCTTTCTGTCAGTGCCGCCGCCCCAACTACAGGAGCTATTTGCACGCGCCTTTATGCATGTGCAGTCTTACTCACACGAATAGTAACTAATGGCCAGAACGTATTTTTCCCAATAACGGGGATGCCCGCCTACTCCGCCACCGCACGCTAATCGTGGTCTATCTACCGGTCGGTAATTAACTCACCCTAAGGGGTCTTTCATCTAGAAAACGATTGCGGTGCGAATGACCCCCATGAGATCGGACCCCGGAAGGACCCGCGTGCGCCAAGCCGCACCCGGAGGGGTACTCCCGCCTAGGACCGGAGGTGTGGATCGCCACTGCTAGATGCCATTCACATTTTCTGATCAACTAAGCGAGATCCCCACACAATTCCGCCGATCAACTTGGAAGTCATTTTGAAAACATGGTGACAGTGGTGACACCCTGTGGATAAGTACCGCCAGCCGCTCTAAATCAACGGTTTGCGCGTCACCAAAAACGGCTGGTGACGCGGGTCCCGAGCTGGTGACGCTGGTGACAAGTGGCACCAGGCCTGACAGTAAATCAACGCATCCCGGGCGACTGCGAGTACCAAAATGCCGAGATAACCCATCGCGGCGATCATTCAGATATTTTCAACACACTACCCTACAAAGCCTCACCGCCGCCCCCCCAACCTATTGGAGCTAGACTCAGCCGGTCCATTCTGCCGCGCGAACAGGGCCTCCGCCAGGCCGCCACCGCCGCACCGCCAGGCGCTCACGCTGCAGGCCACCACGGCACTCATGAGCGGGGCATGGGGCGACACCACCTGGTCGGCATCGAGGGGCGAGCCTGCGGCCCGCTGCAGGCGTTGCCGTTGCTTCACCGCCCGATCTATCGTGATGGTGGACGGCGCTGCCGCGCCGGGCGGCTGGCCACTGGCATCGGGAGGTGGGCACGTCGCCGGCACGCATGTCTTGGAGCTAGCCAGTAGCTCACCGGCCGCCGCGCGAATAGAGCCTCCACCAGGCCGCCACCGCCGCACCGCCAGGCGCTCACGCCGCAGGCCATCACCGCTCGTTTGAGCGACCGCAGGGGGCCTCCACCTGGTCGGCATCGAGGGAGAAGCCTGCGGCCCGCTGCGGGCGTTGCCGCTGATCCACCGCCGGATCTATCGTGATGGTGGAGGGCGCTGCCGCGCCGGGCGGCAGGCCGCCGGCATCGAGACATGGCCACATCGCTGGCACGCGTGCCTTGGAGCTGGCCAACGGCTTGCCGGCCGCCGCGTGCATAGAGCCTCCACCAGGCCGCCACCGCCGCACCGCCAGGCGCTCACGCTGCTGGCCATCACGGCCCGCCTGAGCGGGACGCAGGGCGTCACCACCTGGTCGGCATCGAGCTGCGAGCCTTGCGGCCTGCTGCGGGCGCTACCGTCGCTTCAGCGTGCTGCTCAGCGACTCAGATCGGCCGTGAAGGGAACTCATCAACCTCACCTGGGCGCACATCGACTTGGAGCGGCAAACGGCGCACCTGCCGCTGACCAAGAACGGACACGCACGCATCATTCCCCTATCGAGTCGCGCTGAGGAAGTTCTCGCCGCAATGCCTAGCTGCCACGCCGCAAGCAATGCTGTTTGGCGGCCGGCGTTTGATGCTGTAGCGAGAGCCGCGCGTACCTGGCAAGGGCCGCGCGGCCTTTTGTTTGGCTCGATGGCAACGGGCCCAGGTCGCTACTCGTAAAAGGTGTAGTGTGCGCGCGAGTCGAAGCCCGCTGCTGGAAGATTCGGGGAAACGTCAACCGCAAATCCAGTGCGATAACGCTCCCCACCAAGAGACGTGTAGGTCAATACACCATAGAACAGGAACTGGATCGCATCCCCCTCCCTGTGGCCGTGTTCTACTGGTGGGCCTACCTGATTGGTCTCAAAGTTCTCTCCAACGGCCAACGTAGCCACGTGAACAAGCGGCGATGCGTTTTCGTAGCTGGGCTGTTCGGGAAGTGTTGTCTTGTCCTCGATCTTCACTACGCAAGACTCGATGCGAGCTGGTGAGCGGCCAACATTCTTCCACTTCAAGCTCGCATACCAGTTGTTAAGCAACTCTGGCCGAATCGGCGCACCCTCGCGCCGAACGATGTGGATGTGTTCGACACATAGCCACGGTCGCTCGAGATTGCCCTGACGTTCGGAGTTCGTCTTGGCGTCTTCCGCGAGGCGAACCGTGGCCCTGAAGAGCCGAGCGGTGTAGATGGCCAGCCCAATAGTTGCGACTGTTAGCACGATGGTTACGTACACCATTGCCCACTCTGAAGACCCGTAGTCGTGCTTGGACTCAGGCCGTGTCCCCTGCTGGACGGTGGAAGCGCCCAGCACTGACGGGGGCTCGCCACGCGGTGCGACGCTTGGGCTGCTACTAGTCTGCAGAATGGGTGGGGTGGGCATCTGGTATGTGAGCTAAGCCGAACCGCCACATTCTTCCACAGGATCGTGCCCTGCGGTCAGGCGGATTGATGCGCCGTTCACCGTCACGGCGACCGACCCAGAAAAATCGGCCCTTCCGCGCGCCCTCGCGTCCCGCCAGGCAGCCTGACGGGCGCGGAGCCTTACCGGGCCTCGGAATGGCGCTGCCTGTTGACGGCAGGACGCTAGGTAGGCTGCCCCTATTGCTGTGACGCACTGAACTCCGCCACCGCCCGGGCGATTACTGCCTTCCGGAGCGTGTCGAATTGCTCCGTGCCCAAGACTCGCCGCAGCCAGAGAATCAGACTCGTGTGCGCAGCCTCATCGTTGACCTTCTCCCCTTCCATTCTCCAAGACCGACCACCGCATAAAAGCTGCGATACATCCGGTCAATCATTTCTTCCCTCGCTGCCGCTTTCGGATCGGCACGGGTTACCTCAATGTAGTGAGCAGAAGCGCCAATTTCCCTCAGCGCCTTCTCGAACTTCTGCAACTTCCCATCTGTGTCCGCCGGAATCCAGAGAGCCCACTTGCGCCGGATGCATGCTAGTTCATAAGCATCCGCCAAGACCTTCTCAGTGGGGCCATGTGCGGTGATGGTAGCCAAGGCCCTATCAGAGCCTTCCACATATGACTCGCAGAACGCGACGTACTTGTCGAAGGCAACATTCGCCATATGCGAGCCTGCGGAGTCCGCAGCCATCTTGAGGCGCTCACGGTCGCTCTGCGCTCTCTGCTGGTACCACGCGACTCCGAAAGCTACGAAGGCCGCGAGAACGCCACCAGCAAATGACCATAGGCCGCTTGCGATACTATCCCCAAGCGCGGGCGCGGCTACGCTGGCCGTGGCGACTGTACTGGCCGCGACTACTGCGGAAGCGGGCATGTTTGTTCTTACTGGCAAGTGGTGAGGCTGGTATTGTACGTCGCGTCCCTCTGGCGTCCCTCCGCGCTGTGCGACGAGTGGTGTGGATTGCCGCGCCTGAGAAGGAAACTGTCCTGGAGAGGCGGTTGCTCTTCCCTCACACTGCGGGATCGGCACTTTGGGGTCAAAAGGATGAAAAGCAGTAATATCTCGAAAATCGCGCTGAACGATCTTGGCGGAACAGTAGCGTTTCTAACCGCCGGAATATTCTGTCTATCTGTCTTGTTTGATTGCAGCTAGCCATCGCAGGCGGAGATGCGTCCGCCCCGATAGTCATCCTCGGTACGAACAGGTTTCATGTATCCATCTCGAAGAGCCCCGAGGAAATGCAATACACGCGCGTTCGCCCCACACCGGGTATTCGCATCAGCTTATCCGGTCGGCCGCTCTTTTCTTCGTGCTGCAGTACGTCCATCGCCATCAACAGCGCAGCCACTGCCTTCGGGTCATATCCCTTGCATACCTCCCTGCGCCACACTTCGGGCTGGATGAAGTACTCGCACGCCGAAGCCTCCGCCGCCTCAGGGCTCATCTTGTCGCCAAACTCGCGCAGGTAGTCAGTATTCGTGTTGATCGGTGTTCCACTGCCCGTTACCAGGCGCTTGTATCCCGCGCGATTCATCGTATTGGGCTTGTGATCATCCGCAGCACGATTCACCCAGGTAAAGCGCGCATCCCCATGCAGTTCCAGAAAGCTGCGTACCTGCCGAACCATTGACTTATGCTCGCCGCTGCCTGCCCCGCCGCGCTCGGTCAGCCACGCGTCAAAGCAAGCCCGTGCCGCAGATGTGGCCCAGCCCGCCGGCCAGCCAGTCAAACCCGCACTGGTGGACAGCTCGCCGGCCACCCCCACCAGCGCAAATCGCGACGCCACGCGAAACACCTGGCCATGAGCGCCGCCCGCCACCCAATCACTCACCAGGGCGCTAACACCCTCCCGCAAGGCCTCCGCAAGCTCGGCTTGGTTGGCCACCGCCCATTCAATGAACCCCATGCCCGCCGTGCCGTAGTAGCTTCGCGTAGCCTCTTGCAGGTGATCGGACAAGGCCTTGCCCGAGACGAACCCGCAAAGGTCTTCAAACACGCCCAGGCCCTTACCTGCATCGGCCGGGATGTTGGCCAGGCGGATCTCTTGCCCCGACTTCGCCACCTTGCCGGCCTCGGCCATGTGATCGGATAGCTTGATCTCGCCGTCGGACAAGAACAGCAGTCGCCACGTGAGCGCCGGCCGCGCCGTGGCAGTGCGCGTGGCGCGCCCCTTGCCGGCCTCGTTGGCCAGCATGTAGACCGTATCCCCGATAATTTTCGGATCGACCTGGCCAATCTCATCCAGAATGAGCAGCGCATCCGAATGCTGCGCAGCGGTCAGTTCTAAGGCGTTGTCAGTCGCACGCCAGCTCCGCGCATAGTCACGCCCCCCAAACACTGAGGCCGCGACGCGCAGGCCCGTTGTCTTGCCGCTGGAGCTGTCCCCTACCAGGTGAAAGCCGCCCGACTGCAAGCCCGCATAATGCAGGAGCGGCGCCGCGAACGCCGCAGAGGCACAGAAGGTCAACCGCGTGTTACCGACGCACGCAGCCGCAACCTGCGTTTTCCACTCATCGAGCGTGCCACGTTGCTTGAACTGCGATACAACGCCCGCAGCCGACTGGAACAGCACACGCTCGCCCTCTGCCTCCCCTATGGTGCGATCCGGCAAGACAAACGCGCTCCCATGCCAGCCGATGCGATCCGTGCAGCGCGCCCGTGTTTCCGTCGCGGCCGTCTGGATGTACGTTGTCAGCAGGTTCTTTGCCTTCGAACCAGGTGCGATGTTGACGCCCATGGAAAGCAATGTCGCCCGGTATTCCGTGCCATCGCCGGCCAACATGCGCGCCGGCATCGCCCATTGCTTCGGGTGGCCATCGGCATCGTTGGCCACCAGGAGAAAACCCCACTCGCCATTGTGTTCGTCGCGGGTCTTGGCCTCGACATCGAGCCGCGAACAGACCCAGTACGGCGGCAACAGGTCGCCCTGGTCGCTAAAGCCGTGATACCAAACCCCTTTGGCATCCACATCGAACCATGGGCGGCCAGCCGGCCGGGCCGATTTAGCGGCCTTAGGCGCTTTCGTCTTGGTGGTGGCCACCTCACCCCCACCCTGCACCTTTGCGTCGCGCGTAGCGGCAGTCCGATGGCTTGCCGCAGCCTTATCAGTCCCGTCCGCTGCAGGCACAGCCGAAGGCACCGGCCGCATGGCGGCCTCAAGCTGCTGGCGCACCTGCTCAGTTCCAGAAGCGCGGGCCAGGTCGTTAAAGTCGCTGCCGCCCTCCGGCAAGCCTGCCGGCGCCACCATCTGACCACGTGCCCGCCGCGCAGCATCCTTGGCCGCCAGCAGCCCCGGATTCTTGCCCGTCTCCGCTTCGGTGGCCCGGTCATCGTCGGCGCAGATTAGCAGTTGCACATCCGGGAAGAGCTGCCGCATGGTTTCTGCCACGTGCCGCAGATTCGACGCATTGAAGGCCACCACCACCGGCAAGCCGCACACCTGGTGCAACGTCGCGGCCGTGGCATATCCCTCGGCCACCAGCAGCCACCCCGTCGCATCCGGCGTGCCGATCAGGTGATAGCAGCCCGACACGCGCCCACCCTTCAAAAGATCTTGTCGTTGCCGTCGCGCAGGGGTTTGCCGTAGATCCGCTGCAGGTTCCACAGTTGGCCCGCTGCGTCACGCACCGGCACCAGGATGCAGCCCTTGCCGAAGCGCAGGCCGTAGGCCTCCACACCCTTGCGCTTCAGATAGGTCGAACTACCCGACTCGGACGCGGCCTCCCACAACTCCACGGCCTTGGCAGCGGCCTGGCGCTGCCCGTCCGCCTGCTTTGCTTTGTCACTCAACTCACGTTGTTTGCGTTCGGCATCGCGGCGCGCCGTCTCTTCTTTCGACAAGGCAGGTGCCGGCCCAAACCGCTTAGGATCGAAGCCGCGCCCCATGGCTTCGCGCCACAGCGTCCCAAGGCCCACGCCTCCCGAAGCCTTGCAGCTCTTCCAAGTTGCGGCGGCGGCCGCGGCTTCGTAGTTCGCCGCTGACTCGCTCCACTCTTTGAAGAGCGGCCAGCCTTCGTCGCCGTACTCGTTCTTGAGGGCCATGCCCATTCGAACCCACAGCTCGCGGTCATCGGCCGGGATACAGGCCAGGGCGGCGCGTATCTTTTCCGGGGTGTGCTCACGTTGCATTAGGCTACCTCTACAGATTTTGGGCGCGAGTGCGCCCCGCCAGCTCTTGGTGGAGCCAGCACGGGTTTGCATTTCATCGGTATTGGCGCTTAGTGGACGCTAGGCGCGTCCTGCGCTTCCTCGTCGGTGGGCAGGCCCATGCCCGCAATGAGGTGCTGCTGAATCCGTCCGACCAGGCCAGCCATGTACGCATCTACGGACGCCGCTATCAGCCGCTCATCGGGCGGCTCCGGCACCAACTTGGCACCACTGAGCAAGGCTCGCTTAAGTTGCTGCGCCGAGTCGCGCATAAGCTCATGCAATCGCAATCGACCCAAGTAGGGCAGCATTTCTTCCGCTGCGCCAACGCCAAGATCGACGGCCCATTGCAGTTCCAAAGGAAAGGCGACGCAGAAGCTCGGCGCGCGCTTGATGGCCGGCACAGTGGCCGTCTTCGTTCGAGTAGTAGTGGTCACGCCTTATCCTCCGTGTTGATGATCCCGGCTGTAGGCCAGGGGAACAGATCATTCAGACAGCGGCCAACGACATCAGACCTGGCGCGCATCGTCGTCCCCCTCTTCGCGTGTGCAAAGTAGCCAACAGGCGTGCCGCCCAATGCACTGTGCACTATCTCTAGTTCTGCACCGACGCGAGGCAGCACGGCATCGAGCAGACACAAGAAGGCGTCTATATCATCCTCAGATTGTGCATAGCCAGCGGCCCAGCGAATCCCATGCAGGGCACTAATCGCATTCGACACCTTTCCCTTTGCTACGTCTCCCAAGACGGCCTGAGCCTGACTCATTCGCTCGCGCGCCTGGCACGTGCGGCATTCGCATGATTCACACATGGCACGCCTCCCCTGTTCTTGGCGCGGATTGCAGTTCGCTCAAGAGCTGAACCTCTAGCGCTAGGCCAGAGGCAAGGGTCAGCAACGCCTCTTGCAGGGGCTTGTCCAGCCTGGTGAAGTATTCGAAGCCCTCGCCACGAGTCATCGTCAGGAGCGCGTGAAGCTGCTCAGCCCTGCCTACGGCCATATCCACGGGCTCCGAAAGCAGCGCGCGGTTTGAAAGTACCGTGTCGTCTCCCGCACGATGCGCCGTAACGCCATATCGCGTGATCGAGCGGTGGTGGAGCGCTTCCGGTGATTTAGACATGGCTCGGCTCTCCAACAAGCTTGCGCCACCGCGCCTGGAACTCGTCCCGGTGCAGGTCCACGTCATTGTGAGTCTCGTCGGCCATACGCGCGCCTAGGCGGGCAAGCCCTTCGATAGCATCCAAGTTGTCGGGCTTGTGTTTGACGGATGCCAGACGAATGATGGCCTCGCAGATCGCTGTCAGGCCTGTGAAGCAATCCATCGCTACGATGCACACGTGCTCTGCCGTCTCCGCAGTTTCGCGCAGGCCCTCTCGGGTGTCTTGATGCTGCTTACACATGGCGCGGCTCCCTTGCACAGCCAGGTGCACAAGTTCGGCACTGAGCCGGTTGAACGTCAGAGACAGCTCCGCCTTGCAGAGCGCGGGCAGCGTGTCGAATGCATCGCCGTCTGGATCAAGCATGAAATCGGCCAACGCCTTGAATTGGCGCATGGTGACGGCGAAAGGATCGGAGGCGGTGCTGTTACGCATGACGCACCTCCGCTTGCAGGGCACGCACACGGTCAGCGACGGCCACCAGGGCAGCGCCGGCTACATCGAGCGATTCGCGATCAGTAGGTGCGGAAACGGCATCACGCAGCGCGGTGCGGACGATAGCGAGGATTTCAGGGAGTTGGGTTTGCTCGGGACGAGCAGAGGCACTAGCACGCATGGCAGGCTCCTGTAGAGGTAGGAACCGCCCTCCGTCGCCAAACGGGTGGGGCGGCAATGGCAGGTTGGCGAACCGGCTACAGGTGCCCGGCAGGGGCGAACCCCTCCCACCATGCCGCCCCATAGGAGACGCAATGGCCGGACGAAAAAATACCGCCAGTTGAGGCGGTCCGTCCGCCTGTAGTACCGAGTCGCCAAACCCGGCTATCGTTGTCTCGACAGCACGCACAGTATAGCGCGAGCTGGCCGCCGTGGCGAAAGCCCACGCCGGCGACGCCTGCGAGGCCAGTACCAGGGCAAGGGGCTCAGGGCCGCAACGGGCCAGCGTCAGGGCGGCGGCCATGGCCAACAGGCGCAGGCGGAAACACATCATGCCCCGCCCTCCAGCGTATAGACCGCCACATTGTGGCGCTTGCCATCCGCTGTAACGCGCCACTCCAGGCGCGTGGTGATTTTGTGACCTAGCGCCCGCAGCTCAAGCACGCGGCACGGTACGTCCTGGATGCTATGCACGCGAGCTGCAGCGAGGCTATCGAGCGCCCCCGGCGCAGGCCGGCAAGCAGGCGGGCGCGCTCGGCTTCAGCACGTCTACCGCCCTCAATGCCCTTGCACAGCATCCGACGACTCACCGGCACTTTCACCTGGTACGTGGCATTGACCAGGTAGGCGCTTACGTGACGCAGGCGAACATTCCCATAGCGGTCCACTTCCCCATGGCGAAGCGTAGCAATCGAATGCTGGGCGGCATCAGGCTTTCCGTTATTTCCGTTACGCGTCATCATGGCGTGCCTCACCCTCACCAGACGCGGCCGCAGCCCCCGCCGCCCAATCGCACGCCCGATTGGCTGCGGCTGCGATCATCTCGGGGTTTTCATGTCCACCGCCCGCCAAGCGGCCAGCCTTTTGGCCGCGCAGCTCGGCACCATAAGCAAGAAGCGCCGCCTTGCGTTCTTCGTAGCATAGGCCCATGCCGATCAGCGCCGAAGCCTTTACCTCAAGGCGACGCAGGATGTGCAGCTCGGGCGCGCTTAGCGCGGCGCGGTCTATCGGATCGGGTTTGCCACTGAAAGCACTGTTGATCAGCCGAGCCTCATTCGCGTAGTGGTGGGACCTCGTGCCTTTGCCTTCCATTTCGCGGCGCATGGCCAGCATTTGGGAGACAACGGCATAGTTGGCGGCAACCTCGCCACGCGCTGTGCTCCAGCCGACCGACTTAGGCTCGGTCAGTTGCTGACGCAGTGCCAGGAAGGCATCGACTAACCGCACCTGTCCAGAGCGCGAGTTGCGGCCACCGATGAACGGCATGGCAATCAGAGCGCCGCGCTCGGTTAGCTGGATTGCTCGCCGTGGCTTGCCCTGCTCATCCAGGTATTCAGCCAACTCAAAACTGAGGTGGCTGATTGTGCCGTCCGAAATCAGTGAATCAAGCGAACGCAGCACGTTGTCATGGCGAACGCCAAACTCACGCGCGATTGATAGGGAGTCGGTAACGGGCACGCCGCCGCGCAACTGGACTAATGCAATGGCGCTGGAGGTGTTCGGGCGAGCCATTGTCATACCGCCGCCGGGAGAGCCGCAATCCATGCTTCTACCTCGGACGCCCGCCATGCACGAGAGCGCGCGCCCAGGCGGACGCCGGCCGGGAACTCCTGGCGGGCGATACGGCGATAGATTTCCGAGCGCGAGAGCCCCGTTTTATCCGTGACGGTAGGGAGTCTCCAGAGGGGGCCACCAGCAGGGGTGGCATTGGCGACGGGTGTGCTTTGCATATGGCCTCACAGTGAGTTTCACCGCCGCGTCACCGAGCATCCTTGTTCGTCGCGGCATGTGCCATATGCTAGGGAGCGAAACGCGGCTACTGAAAGCCCATCCGACAGAAACCACGTTTGAAGCTGTAGAACGCGGCTACTGTGACATGACAGTAGCCTCGCTTTCTTCGTCTTTGTCCTTGCCAGGATTTGGCGTTTTTCCCTTCAAGTGTTGGGTGCGCAGATCGCGGACATAGGATGCCGTCAAGCACAACTCGGCCGCCAGCTTGGCGGCATAGTCCCTCCCCATGATGGCAACTCCCTTCCGCTCATCGGCCGCAATGCGCGCAAGATAACCGCGTAGCTTCATTGCTCTTGCTGCCCGCGCTGCTGCCGCCCGGTCGCGCGGATGCCTCTTACCAGCGTCACCAGCGCGGCCCAAGGCAAGCTCACTATCGGGACGGGGGGCAACACCAGGCGCCGAGGAATCCAGTTGCCGCAACATGGCATCAGCTTGGCTAAGAACCCGCCAAAGCTCATCTTCCGTCAGATTCCCCTTGCCCTTGAGCGCCAGAACCGGGCCGAGATGTCCACACTTGCGAACCTCCATTTGCACGGCAGACCATTCCACGCGACGCCGAAGGGAAGCATCTGGAGGCTCGTCGCGCACTGGGGTTGACTCAACATCCTGGATAGCCTGGCGCACCGCTTGCGCACGGCGTTCCCCCGCGTCCTCTGCATCGTCACGCCCCGAAACACGCGGCAGGCGAAGGATAGCCGGGCCATAGCTGCCAAGCCCCAATGCGGCAATGCTTGCTCCCTTGATGGCCTCGCGCCCCAATAAAGCATTGATTGCCTGGTCCATCGAAGGCAGCGCTAATGTGTCAGCTTTAAGGCGATCCAGGATGGCAGAGGCGTCAGCCTGCAGGCTTGGCCAAGCGGGCAGTTTCGCCGCTGTGGCAGCCAACGCGCCATACTCGTTGGACCAGCCCGCTACTGCGGCCAATTGGTTGTGATATTTGTTTGAGAAGTCCGCGACCGTGCGCATTTGCGCTTTGAAGCGTAGCGCGTCAAATTCAATCCGCGCTTGTACTTCGTGAAAAGCCGCGCCGCCAAGCTGTCGACTCATTTCCGCAGCAAAGAACGAAGGTCCTCCCATCCCCAGTGGATCAGCGCTACGCAGCTCCGTAACGGCCCGACCTCGGCTAGCGTGCGCTTCGGCAAGATATTCATCGAATGATCGATTGAAACCATGCGCGAGTATCCAGTCCTGCATACGCGTGGTCGAATGGTTATCGATCTCCGCAATTCGCGCGCAAGCCTCTTCCACGCGCCGCCGTTGCTCCTCAGCAAAGCTATCGAAACAAGCCATTTGCTGGCTCGCTGTCTCATCCAATGTCGCACCCTCCATGCGCCTTCAGAGGATGCGAGGCCAGCCGGTGAAGGTATCCGGCGTTCGGGTGGCCGCCCTAGGCCCCGCGAGGCCGATTGTAACAAGTGCATCCCGCGCCGGTTGGGCGGCGGCACGGGGCGATTCTCATCGCGCCGCGTCCCGGAAGAGCGCGAGTAGACCCAGCCCCAGAAGAGGGCGACCCTCTACCGGCAAAGCACAATCGACACCGAAAAGCAAATATCACCGCGCCAAGCGGGTTTGCGGGAAGAAATGGCCTGCAAAGCCTTATGCCACCGTTGCAGATTTGGCGCTGTCACCAACTTTGTCACCAAAATATATGTGTGTCACCAAAAAACACAAAGGTAGTTGGTGACACTGAAACCATTGACAGGCATGGCTTTCCGGTCGATTCCCTACCCTGTCACCAATGTCACCAAGCGTTTTTGCAGCTAGCTTTTCCAGCGTGCCGCCGCAGCGTCCACGCAACACCGGCCAACACCAATCTTTCGACTGGCTGGCGCTCGTCGCACTGAACCTCGCGGGAGGGGCAGCGTGCCTAGTCTGGGGGTAACTTTGGGGGTAACTTTGACCAGTCAGAAGCCAAAATCAGCCACCATGGCCACTTTCCGGCAACTATTCGATTGACGCCGGCCCACCAATATTCAGTTCCGGTTATTTCCGGGACTACCAAAAACCCCGAGGATTCCCATCCTCGGGGTTTTCTTTTCCGGCTTAGATAATGAGGGCGGCGCATGCCTCCTCACTACCCCCAGAAAAATTGCAGGAAAGCAGGGCAATATCGGCCAAATTAAGAGTTGTCTGATTCACATAACGCCCTCACGCCTGCATCATCCCCACTGGCTGCCGCTGCAGAGGCGGTCTTCCCGACGCGGACCTTCGAGGCCCGCGTCCGTTGCCCTCCAGCGCCCGCCCACTCTTGTGCGGGCGTCTTTTTGCGCACTCGGGCATGTGTCGCCAAGGTCATCAGCAAATTGTAATCATCTGTTACAGTCGACATTTTTTTGGCAACCGAAAAGCGGCGCTAGAGGCGCCCCTGCGCACAGGAACGGGCAAAGTACAGATGAAGAGACGCATTGGGGCTGCAAGCATTGCGCTGGCCCTCGCAGGCTGCGGCGGATCGGGCGACAACGGTGGTGGACTGGCAATCGTGCGCACCCTCCCGCCACCACGTCGACGACACCCACGGATCCGACGACGCCGGTGATTCCGGCGGCGCCCGACACCATCGCGCTCGGCTCCGGCTTCTACATCGGCACCTCCGCCGCCAACGAACGGTTCAACATCCTGGTGCTGGACGAGAACGTCTATTACGCGTTCTACGCCATGGCGGGCATACCGGACGTATCGACCGGGGTGCTGACCGGCAACTACAGCTCGGGGAGTGGCGCGCTGACCACGAACAACAACGGGCTGGATTTCAACCAGGAGGCGGCGGGCTACAGCCTGACTGCGGCGAACCTGATGGCGGCCTATGTGCCAGGCAAGTCGATCCAGGCGCAGGTCACCTACCGCAACGGGAGGAACTCGGTCGTTAACGCCACCTACAGCACCGACTACAACTTCATCGCGACCACCGACGGCTTGAAGGGGACTTATTACGGCACGTCGAACGTCATCGACACCAGCGGGATCACCGCGGGCGGCGTACGGCTGGTCATCGACGCCAACGGCAACTTCACGCTCGATGGCAGCGGCTCAGGCTGCAGCTTGACGGGGACCGCCACGCCGCGGCGCCAAGGCAAGGTCTACAACGTCACCCTGCAGTTGAGCGGCCCGACCTGCCGCTACGCGAACACGCCGATGACCGGCATCGCCTACTACGACCCCACCACCACGCATAGCTTGCCCACGCCCGGCCAGCTCTACCTGTTTGCGATGCACCCCGACCGCCAGGTCGGGGTGATCTTCACCGGCAAGCTCTGAGGTGCAGCTCTGAGGTGCAGATCAGAGAAAGCGATCGAGGATCTTGCGGCTTCCCTTGTCCAGGCTGGTCAGGTTGCGCACCAGGTAGTGAATGCCGTGGCTGTCGGAGATCAGCAGCGTGGAGCCGGCGAGGCGGCGGATGTCTTCCTCGCCGCGCAACACCAGCGAGGTGAGGCCACGATCCGTCTCCACCTCCCAGGTGCTGGGGGTGGCGTAGGTGGACACCGAGCGGATGCGGCGGATCTCAGGCATGAATTCGCGGCTGGCCAGTTCGGCCTCGATCATCTCGCGCACGGGGGCGGGCAAGGTATCCAGGCGGGGCAGCCAGGCCAGTTCGCGGCCATCGGTGCTGACCAGGCCGACGCCATCGTCGGGCGCGGCGATGGGAAACGCGCGAACGGGAACGACGCCATCATGCGCAACGCCATCCGCCGTGGTCATCACCAGGCGCCCAAGGGCATTGCGGGAGAGCTTGAAATCGACTTGCTGCATGTGAGCTCCCATCCTTATTGCACGTTGAGCGCTTCGGCGGAGGCGAGATCCGCGTCGGCGTCGACATTGCGGGCCTGCGCCTGGTAAAGCTTGTAATAGGCGCCTTCGCGCGCCAGCAACTCATCGTGGTTGCCGACTTCCACGATCTGCCCACGGTCCATCACCACCAGGCGGTCCGCCTTGCGCAGCGTGGACAAGCGGTGGGCGATGGCGATGGTGGTGCGGCCCTGCACCAGGTTATCCAGCGCCTTCTGGATTTCCTTCTCCGTGGTCGTATCCACGGACGAGGTGGCCTCGTCCATGATCAGGATGCGCGGGTTGATCAGCAGCGCGCGGGCGATGGAGATGCGCTGGCGCTCGCCGCCGGACAGCGCTTGCCCGCGCTCGCCCACCAGCGAGTCGTAGCCGTGCGGCAGGCGCAGGATGAATTCATGCGCATGGGCAGCCCGCGCCGCAGAGATGATCTCTTCGCGCGTGGCGCCCGGCTTGCCGTAGGCGATGTTCTCGGCAATCGTGCCAAAGAACAGGAACGGCTCCTGCAGCACCAGCCCGATATGGCTGCGGAACTCCGATACCGGCAGCGAGCGGATATCGACGCCATCCAGCCGGATCGCGCCTTCGGAGACATCGTAGAAGCGGCAGATCAGGTTGACCAGCGTGCTCTTGCCCGACCCGCTGTGTCCCACCAGGCCAATCATCTCGCCCGGCGCGATCGACAGGTTGAGCCCGCGGATCACGGCACGGTTGCCGTAGCGAAAGCCCAGGTCGCGCAGCTCGATGGCGCCCTCGACACGCTCCAGGTGCACCGGCCGCGTGGGCTCCGGCACGCTGGACACGTGATCGAGGATGTCGAAGATGCGCTTGGCGCCGGCGGCGGCCTTCTGCGTGACCGAGACGATGCGGCTCATCGAGTCCAGGCGCGTGTAGAAGCGGCTGATATAGGTGAGGAAGGCCACCAGCACGCCGACCGTGATCGCGTTGTGCGAGACCTGCCAGATGCCGAAGATCCACACCACCAGCAAGCCGATCTCGGTCAGCAGCGTGACGGTCGGGGTGAACAGCGACCACACCGCATTGACCCGGTCGTTGATCGCCAGGTTGTGCCGGTTGGCCTCGCGAAAGCGCTCCACCTCGCGCTTTTCCTGCGCGAACGCCTTGACCACGCGGATGCCCGGGATGGTGTCGGCAAGCACGTTGGTGATCTCCGACCAGATCCGGTCGATCTTCTCGAAGCCGTGGCGCAGCCGGTCGCGCACCAGGTGGATCATCCACGCGATGAACGGCAGCGGCACCAGGGTGACCAGCGCCAGCCACGGATTGATGGAAATCAGGATGGCCGCCGTCATCACGATCATCAGCACGTCGGTGGCGAAATCCAGCAGATGTAGCGACAGAAACACGCAGATGCGATCGCTTTCCGAGCCGATGCGGGCCATCAGGTCGCCTGTGCGCTTGCCGCCGAAGTACTCCAGCGACAGCCGCAGCAGGTGCTCGTAGGTGGTGGTGCGCAGGTCCGCGCCGATCCGCTCGGACACCCGCGCCAGCAGATAGGTACGCGCCCAGCCAAGGCTCCACGCCACCAGCGCCGCGCCCAGCAGGCCGGCCAGGTACAGCTTGACCCGGCTGTAGTCGATGGGCAGGCCGTTCTGGTAAGGAATCAGCACGTTGTCCATCAACGGCATGGTCAGGTACGGCGGCACCAGCGTAGCGGCTGTGGACAGCAGCGTCAGCAGGAAGCCGGCCAGCAACTGGAAGCGGTACGGCCTGGCGAAGCGCCACAGGCGCAACAGCGCCCAGGTCGAGGGCGGGGTTTCCAGGTCACGGCTGCATTGCGGACATTGATCGTCGTCCGGGGGCAGCGGCGCCTTGCAGGTCGGACAGACCGCCTCGGCATCGATATCCGGCAGCCCCGCCCGGCCCGAGGCCGACAGGTCGCGCTGCGCATGGAACTGGTCGATCAGGCGCAACGCGGCCGGGTTGTGGCCGAGCGTGTAGCGCCAGCTTGCCAGCAATCGCCCACTATCCTGCAGCTCCAGCGTGCCGACCCCCGCGTGATCGGCGTGATGCAGCGATAATCCGGGCTGGATCACCCATTCCTGCCAGTCTTTTTGCCCAGGCATGCGCGCCAGCAAGCGACGATCCGTCACAAGTACCCAGCCTTGGGTAAAATGCAGCTTTGCGTCAAGGTCGACTTCGAGCCAGGCAAGGACGGCTTCGCCAGGTTGCAGGCGGGTGCCGAGTTCGTTACGCCACGGCTCGTTCTGGGCGTCGCTGTCAATCACGGGCAAGGAAGGTTGGGTCATCGTTGGTACGGCATGCTGCGTCCTTGGGCTATGGACATAACTTGAAACAATTTAGTGCGGGCGCGCCCTGGCGGCCCGCCGATTTGCCCGCAGTATACATAAGGCCAAACACACGGGCGCCCATGATGCACTGCACAATCGCTTTTTAATCAAGAAAGTCAACCGGCTGACCGTTGTAACGTTACTGAAAGGTTAGGCTTCTATTTCTCGGGCACTCGCCCACTGCCTCAAGCTAAATCAATGAAAAAGAAGGACATTGAGATTTTCGATGTCATGTCGCTGCGCGGCCCGAATATGTGGACATATCGGCCTGTGCTGGAGGCGTGGGTCGATATCGGGGAACTGGAGGATTTTCCCTCCAACACGATTCCGGGGTTCTACGAGCGTCTGTCGGCATGGTTGCCCTCGCTGGTCGAGCATCGCTGCAGTATTGGCGAGCGCGGCGGCTTCCTGCAGCGGCTCAAGGAAGGCACGTGGCCTGGCCACATCCTGGAACACGTCACGCTTGAGCTGCAGAACCTCGCCGGCATGCCCGGCGGCTTCGGCAAGGCACGCGAGACCCCGATCCGGGGTGTCTACAAGGTGATCGTGCGGGCCTGGCACGAGGACGTCACCCGCGCCGCTCTGTTCGCCGCCCGCGACCTGGTGATGGCGGCCATCGAAGACCGTCCCTACGACGTCCAGGAGACGGTGGACCACCTGCGCCGCATGGTGGACGAGCATTGCCTGGGCCCGAGCACCGCCTGCATCGTCGACGCTGCCGACGACCGCGACATCCCGGCTCTGCGCCTGTCCGAGGGCAACCTGGTGCAACTCGGCTATGGCAGCCGCCAGCGCCGCATCTGGACCGCCGAGACCGACCGCACCGCCGCCATCGCCGAGAGCATCTCGCGCGACAAGGACCTGACCAAGAGCCTGCTGGAATCCTGCGGCGTGCCCGTGCCCGAAGGCCGGCTGGTGGAAAGTGCCGCCGACGCCTGGGACGCCGCCGAGGACATCGGCCTGCCGGTGGTGGTCAAGCCCTATGACGGCAACCACGGCCGCGGGGTATTCACCAACCTGACCACGCGCGAAGAAGTCGAGACCGCCTATGGCGTGGCCATCGACGAAGGCAGCGGCGTCATCGTCGAGCGCTTCGTACTGGGCAATGAACACCGCCTGCTGGTGGTGGGCGGCCGCCTGGTGGCCGCCGCCATGGGCGAGACGGCCAGCGTCACCGGCGACGGCAAGTCGACCATCGACGAGCTGATCGAGTCGCAGATCAATTCCGACCCGCGCCGCGGCAGCACCGAAGACCACCCGCTCAACAAGGTGCGGCTGGATTCGGCCGCGCGCCTGGAACTCAAGCGCCAAGGCTTTGAGGCGCTTTCCGTGCCGCCCGAGGGCAAGCATGTGCTGATCCAGCGCAATGGCAACGTGGCCTTCGACGTCACCGACCGCGTGCACCCGAGCGTGGCCGCGCATGCCTCGCTGGCTGCGCGCGTGGTGGGCCTGGACATTGCCGGGGTCGACCTGGTGGCCCAGGACATCTCGCGCCCGCTCGCCGAGCAGCGCGGCGCCATCGTCGAGGTCAATGCCGGCCCTGGCCTGCTGATGCACCTGAAGCCCTCCAACGGCGAAGCCCGCCCGGTGGGCCGTGCCGTGGTGGATCACCTGTTCCCGGCTGGCGAAGGCGACGACAACGGCCGCATCCCGGTGGTCGGCATCACCGGCACCAACGGCAAGACCGTGGTGGCCAAGCTGGTGGCGCGCCTGCTGCAACTCTCCGGCAAGCACACCGGCCTGGCGTGCAGCGACGGCCTTTACCTCGACCGCCGCCAGGTCCAGGGCGGCGACCGCGCCAACTGGGACGCGGCCCGCCGCATCCTGATGAACCGCGCGGTGGATGCCGCCGTGCTCGAGAACGACAGCGGCGCCATCCTGTCCGAAGGCCTCGCCTACGACCGTTGCCAGGTTGGCGTGGTGACCAATATCGATGTGCCCGACCACCTCGGCCAGTATTACGTCGAAGAAGTCGAGAAGATGTACAACGTGCTGCGCACGCAAGTCGACGTGGTGCTGGACGGCGGTGTGGCGGTCCTCAACGCGCGCGACCCGCTGGTGGTCGAGATGGCGGAGCTGTGCGATGGCGACGTGATCTTCTTCGGCCTGACGACCGACCTGCCCGCCATTGCCGCGCATCGCGCGGCGGGGCGCCGCGCGGTCTACGTGCGCGACGGCAAGGTGGTGCTCGCCACCGGCAGCCGCGAGGTGCCGCTGACCGATGTGGCCGCGATCCCGCTCACCTATGCGGGCCGCGTGGCCTTCCAGGTCGAGAACGTGCTGGCGGCGGTGGCCACCGGCTGGGCGCTGGGCATCTCCAACGACCTGATCCGCGCTGGCGTGGTGACGTTCGATGTGGGCCAGGTGGATGTGCCCGGACGCTTCACGCTGTTCGAGCGCAACGGCGCCATCGTGGTGATCGACGACGCCCACAATGCGCCCGCGCTGGAAGCGCTGGTGGCATCGCTGGAACGCTTCCCGAGCGAGCGCCGCGTGGTGGTGTACGGCGCCGGCGCGCCGCGCCGCGACGAAGACATGGTCAAGCAAGGCAAGGTGCTGGGCGCTGCATTCGACCGCGTCTTCCTGTGCGAGGACACCTCGGTCAAGCGCACGCTGCCGGACACCGAGGCACGCGCGCTGCTCAAGCAGGGCCTGTACGAAGGCCGCCGCGTCACCAAGATCATCGACGAGGGCTCGCGCCGCCAGGCGATCGAGGCCGCACTCGCGCAAGTAGTGGCCGGCGACCTGCTGGTCCTGCAATGCGATGAGGCGACGACCCTGCCGACGGTCGACCTGGTGCACCAGTGGATGGGCCAACCGGGCCGCCGCGCCTGATCCGGAAGGAAACTGATTTCATGGAAGTCTCACGTATCCGGGCCCTGCGCGGCCCTAACCTGTGGTGCCGCCACACCGCCATCGAAGCCATCGTTTCGTGCTCCGACGAGGCCCATACGCTGGCTCAGCTGCCCGGTTTTGAAGAGCGCCTGCGCGCGCGCTTTCCCGAGGTTGGCCCGCTGCGGCCCGATGACAACGAAGGCGTGGTGTCGCTGGCGCACGCGCTGGAATGCGCGGCCATGCGCCTGCAGGCGGAGGCCGGCTGCCCGGTCAGCTTCAGCCGCACCGCGCCCACCGTCGAACCCGGCACCTACCAGGTGGTGGTGCAGTACAGCGAGGAAGAAGTCGGCCGGCTGGCGCTGGAGCTTGCCGCCACGCTGTGCCGCGCCGCGCGCGACGACATGCCGTTCGACCTGGCCGATGCGCTGCATCGCCTGCGCGAGCTCGATGAAGACGTGCGCCTGGGGCCGAGCACCGGCTCCATCGTCTACGCGGGCGTGGCACGCGGCATTCCGTATCGCCGCCTGACGCAAGGCAGCATGGTGCAGTTCGGCTGGGGCAGCAAGCAACGCCGCATCCAGGCCGCCGAGACCGACATGACCAGTGCGGTCTCGGAATCGATCGCGCAAGACAAGGAACTCACCAAGAAGCTGCTGCACGCCGCCGGCGTGCCGGTGCCGATGGGCCGCTCCGTCTCGGACCCCGACGAAGCCTGGGCCGTCGCGCAGGAGATCGATGCGCCGGTGGTGGTCAAGCCGCGCGATGGCAACCAGGGCAAGGGCGTGGCGGTACGCATCCGCACTCGCGAGGAAGTCATCGCCGCCTATGAAGTGGCCGCCGAGATCAGCTCCGACGTGATCGTCGAGCGCTATATTCCCGGCCACGATTTCCGCCTGCTGGTGGTGGGCAACCACCTGGTCGCCGCGGCACGCCGCGATCCGCCCCAGGTCACCGGCGATGGCAAGCACACCGTGCGCCAACTGGTCGAGGAAGTGAACCGCGACCCGCGCCGCGGCGAGGGACACGCCACCTCGCTGACCAAGATCCGCTTTGACGATATCGCGCTGGCCACGCTGGCCAAGCAGCATCTCACCGCGGATGCGGTGCCGCCCAAGGGCACCCGCGTGGTGCTGCGCAATAACGCCAACCTGTCCACCGGCGGCAGCGCGACAGACGTCACCGACGATGTGCACCCCGACATGGCCGCCCGCGCCGTGGCGGCCGCGCGCATGGTCGGCCTGGACATCTGCGGCGTCGACGCGGTCTGCGAGACCGTGCTCAAGCCGTTCGAGGAACAGGCCGGCGGCATCGTCGAAGTCAATGCCGCGCCGGGCCTGCGCATGCACCTGCAGCCCTCCTACGGCAAGGGCCGTGCGGTGGGCGAGGCCATCATCTCCACGATGTTCGCCGACGGCGACGATGGCCGCATCCCCGTGGTGGCGGTCTCCGGCACCAACGGCAAGACCACCACGGTCCGCCTGATTGCCCACCTGCTAGCCGGCAGCGGCCTGCGCATCGGCATGACCGGCACCGACGGTGTCTACGTCAAGGGCGAGCGCATCGATACCGGCGACTGCAGCGGCCCGCGCAGCGCCCGCAATGTACTGATGCATCCCGACGTGGACGCCGCCGTGTTCGAGACCGCGCGCGGCGGCCTGCTGCGCGAGGGCCTGGCCTTCGATCGCTGCGACGTGGCCGTGGTCACCAACGTGGGCGAAGGCGACCACCTCGGGCTGTCCTACATCAGCACCGTGGAAGACCTGGCCGTGCTGAAGAGCGTCATCGTGCAGAACGTGGCACCGCACGGCATGGCCGTGCTCAATGCCGCGGACCCCATGGTGGTGCGCATGGCCGACGCCTGCCCCGGCGCCGTGACCTTCTTCGCGGCCGACCTCAACAACCCCGTGATGGCCACGCACTGCGCGCAGGGCAAGCGCGTGGTGTACGTCGAGGATGGCCATATCGTGGCCGCCGAAGGCGAGAACCAGGTGCGCATCGCGCTGTCGAGCATTCCGCTGACGCGCGGCGGCTCGATCGGGTTCCAGGTCGAGAACGCCATGTCCGCCACCGCGGCGGCATGGGCGCTCGGCATCGACTGGGAAGTGATCCGCCGCAGCCTGGCGACCTTTGTCAACGACGCGGCCACCGCCCCCGGACGCTTCAACGTGTTCGACCACAAGGGCGCGACGCTGATCGCCGACTACGGCCACAACCCGGATGCGATCCAGGCGCTGTGCAACGCCATCGAAGGCATGCCGGCCAAGCGCCGCTCGGTGGTGATCAGCGGCGCGGGCGACCGCCGCGACGTCGATATCCGCCGCCAGACCGAAATCCTCGGTGGCGTGTTCGACGAAGTGATCCTGTACCAGGACCAGTGCCAGCGCGGACGCGAGGACGGCGAAGTGCTGGCCCTGCTGCGCGCAGGCCTGGAGGGCGCGACGCGCGCCAGCGCAGTGGAGGAGATCCGCGGGGAATTCCTCGCCATCGACACCGCGCTGTCGCACCTGCAGCCGGGCGACCTTTGCCTGATCCTGGTGGATCAGGTGGAGGAAGCGCTCGCGCATATCGAGCAGCGGATCGCGCAGGGTTGAGCGCGGCGCAGTGAAGCAGCAACGCAAGAAAGCCAGCCACACCGGCTGGCTTTCTGCTTTCTGCGTGGTGCCGATATGCGTTGGTTTGCACCCCTCTGTCATTTGTGGGAGAGCAAGCCGGGGGAGAGGGAGAGACAGCCGTCGTCATTGCGCGCGGCTTTGGCCTGTTCGGCGGCTTCGTTCGGCGGCTTCGTTTGGCGCTGCGATAGGGCCCGGTGCGGCCTAGTGCCGCCCCGGCAACGACAAGCGCCGCTCCAGCTTCCGCTGCACCTGCGCCAGCGCCGTGCTGAGCATCCAGTAGATCGCGGCCACCGCGACATAGAGCGGCAGCGGCTGGTAGGTCGCGGCAATCACCTCCTGCGCCGTGCGCAGCAACTCGGTCACGGTGATCACCGATACCAGCGAGGTGTCCTTGATCAGGCTGATCAGGCTGTTCGACAGGCTCGGCACCGCCAGCCGCAGCGCCTGCGGGCCCACCACATAGCGCAGGGTCTGGCCTTGCGTCAGTCCCAGGCTATAGGCGGCCAGCCACTGCCCGCGCGGGATGCCGAGGATGGCGCCGCGCATGCTCTCGGAGAGATAGGCGCCCACGTTCAGGCTCAGCGTCAACACGCCCGCCGGCGTGGGTTCCATGGCGATGCCGATGCCCGGCAAGCCGTAATACACCACGAAGATCTGCACCAGCAGCGGCGTGCCGCGCATGATGCTCACATAGACCCGCGCGATGGCCTCCAGCACGCGCCGGTGGCTGATGCCCATGAGCGCCACCGCGGTGCCGATCACCAGTCCGAAGACCATCGACAGCAGCGCGAACTTGATGGTGAGCAGCATGCCCTGCAGCAGCACGGGCAGCGACTCGACGACAAGCTGGAGAGCGGACATGGGAAGCCCTGGCGGGAACGCGCCCGCGCTTACTTGGCGGGCTTGGTCACGTCACCGCCAAACCACTTCACCGACAGCTTGCCGAGGCTGCCGTCCTTGCGCATCTCGTCCAGTGCCCGGTCGATGGCCTGTGCGAACTTCGGGTTGTCCTTGCGGAAGGGAATCGCCACCTCCGAGTTGCCGCCTTCGACGATCGCGCCGGGCCGCAGTGGCAGGTTGGACATCTTGATCAGGTAACTGATCATCAGGCGGTCGTTGAGCGCGGCATCCACGCGCTGGGCTGCCAGGTCGCGCAGGTATTCGGGCGCGCCCGGATAGGTCTTGACGTCGATGCCGGGCACAGACTTGGCCAGCTCGTTGTAGTTGCTGCCCAGGCTCACGCCCAGCTTCTTGCCTTTCAGGTCCTCGAGGGACTTGAACTGCCGGTTGTCATCCTTGCGCTGGATCAGTTGCGCCGCCGAATACACGTAAGGCGTGGAGAAATCCAGCACCTGCTTGCGCTGCGGCGTCACCGCGACCTGGTTGACGATCACGTCGAACTTGCCAGCCTGCAGCCCGGCAATGATGCCGCTCCATTCGGTGGTGACAAACTCCGGCTTGACGCCCAGCTTGGCCGCCACGCCCTTCGCCACATCCACATCGAAGCCTTCCAGCTGGTTGTTGCTGCCGCGGTAGTTGAACGGCGGATAGGTACCTTCCAGCCCGATCTTGAGCGCGCCGGCCTGCTTTACGGTATCGAGCAGGTCCGCGGCCTGCGCGGCAGCGCCGGCCGCCAGCAGCGAAACGGCGAACAGGGCGTTGAGACAGCCAGTACGAAGCGATCGCATATGTTCTCCAGTCAGCACAGCCGACGCGGACGGCGTCCGCATCGGTCCGGCAAGCGTTGGCCCGCCAAGAGCGCAGGCCGGCTTTTAGCCTAGCGCAATTTCCTGTCGAACAGCAATAACGATTCGCCCTGCCCTGCCGGGCCCTGCGCCGCCCTGCTTACTGGAACGCCTTGTCGTTCGGGTGGGCGTAAAGATCCTTCATGTCGGCTGACAGCGGATAGTTCAGGTTGATGTTGCGCGGCGGGATCGGCGACTGGAACCACTTCTTGTACAACTGCTCGGCACGGCCGCTGGTCATCAGGTCGGCGATCACGCCGTCGGCCAGCGCCTTGAAGGACGGATCGTCCTTGCGGAACATGCAGGCGTAGTTCTCGGTCTGCAGCGGCGTGCCCACCACGGTCCAGTCATTGGCGCTCTTGGCCTTGGTCAGCTCGCCGTAGAGCAGCGGCTCGTCCATGACAAAGGCCACCGCGCGGCCCGTCTCCAGGATCAGGAAGGACTGCCCGTGGTCCTTGGCGCTGATCAGGTTCATGTTCATGGCCTTTTCGCCATTCATCTTGACCAGCAGGCGCTCGTCCGTGGTGCCCGCGGTGGTCACCACATTGCGGTCCTTGAGATCGGGGAAGTCTTTCACGCCCGAATCCTTCTTGGTCAGCATGCGCAGCCCGTAGACAAACAGGCTGTTGGAAAACGCTACCTGCTTCTGCCGCTCCAGGTTGTTGGTGGTGGTGCCGCACTCGATGTCGATGGTGCCGTTCTGCATCAGCGAAATGCGATTCTGCGAGGTGATGGGCACCAGCTTGACCTCGAGCTTGGCCAACTGCAGTTGCGCCTTCACCTTGTCGACGATCTGCAGCAGGATCTCGTGCGAGTAGCCCATCACATCGCGTCCGTTGGTATAGGAGAACGGGATGGAGGACTCGCGATAGCCCAGCGAGATCACGCCGGTGTCCTTGATCTTGCGCAGCGTATCGCCGTCTGCAGCATTGGCGTCGTGAACGGCGCCGGCGGCGCCAGCCAGCATGGCAACCGCCAGCAGGCAACGGGAGAATCGGTGGGAACGGACGTGCGATTTCATATCGTTTTCTCCTTGGATGGGAATGGCTCGAAGTCCTGCTTGGTCGTGAAGCGGTATTTCTCAGCGGTAATGCAAACGAAAAAACTGCCCCGGAACGCTGCCCATCAAGCCAGCGCCGCGGCAAAATCCCTTTCATCGATGGCCGGCTTGCGCCCGGCCAGGCCATCGGCCAGCAAGCCCGCGCTGCCCATGGCCAGCGTGAAGCCAAGCGCGCCGTGGCCGATATTGAGCCACAGGCCGCGCAGGCTCGTGGGCCCCACCATCGGCAGGCCGGTCGGCGTGGCCGGGCGCAGGCCCGCCCAGGGCTGCAACTGCTCCGGCTCCATGCCCGGCGCCATGTCGCCGAACAGCGCGCGGGTCTCAAAGGCCAGCGTGGCGATGCGGGCACGGTCGATGATGGTGTCCCCGCGCACCAGGTCGGCCATGCCCGCCACACGCAAGGTGTTGCCGATGCGGGCATAGACGATCTTGCGCGCGAAATCCGTGATGCTGATGTGCGGCGCACGCTCGCCATCGCGGATCGGCACCGTGATGCTGTAGCCCTTGAGCGGCCACAGCGGCGCCCGCAGCCCCAGCGGCTTGAGCAGCGCCACGCTGCCGATGCCGCCTGCCACCACCACCGCGTCCGCCCGCTCGATGCCGGCAGCGGTGCGCACGCCGGTCACGCGCTCGCCTGCGCGCTCGATACCCAGCACGCCGGTGCCGAAACGCAGCGCTACGCCGGGACGGTCTTGCAGCAACTGTGCCAGCGCCAGGCAGAAGCGATGGCAATCGGCCACTTCCTCGCTCGGCGTGTGAATGGCCCCGGCAATCTCGCCGCGGATGCCGGCCAGCGCCGGCTCCAGCGCCACGCAGGCATCGCTGTCCAGCGCCTGCTGCTCGCAGCCCAGGCTGGCCTGGTAATCGAGCAGGCGGCACGCGGCATCGAAGCTGCCCGCATCGCGGTGCACAATCAGCTTGCCGCGCCGGGCAAAGCCGAACTCCACCGGCTGGCTGTCGACGAAAGCCTGCATCAGGTCGCGGGAGTAGAAGGCCAGGCGCAGCAGCTTGCGCGTGGTGGCCTCGCTGGCGGAGGCATTGCAAGCCCGTGCAAACGCAACCAGCCAGCGCCACTGTGCCGGGTCCACCGATGGCCGGAAGCGCATCGGCGAATCGGCGCGCAGCAGCCACCCGGGCACCTTGGCCAGCACGCCCGGCCCGGCGAGCGGCGCCACATAGCTATAGCTGAGCTGCCCGCCGTTGGCGAAGCTGGTTTCCTCGCCCGGGCCATCGCGCCGCTCCAGCACGGTCACCTCGTGCCCGTCGCCTGCCAGCCGCCACGCCGCGCTCATCCCGATCACGCCCGCCCCTACGATCACAACCTTCATCACCCGCCTCTTTGATCCGATCCACAGAGGGTAGTCCACGAGAGCCCGGCTTGCCCAATGCCAATACGTGCAAGAATATGTCTTTAGGCTATGGATGCCGCTATTCCAGGGCGCCCTCCCTTGCAACATGCGATTGCGTCAGATCGAAGTCTTCCGGGCGGTGATGCTGACCGGCACCGTCAGCGAGGCCGCGCGGCTGCTGCACGTCTCCCAGCCGGTCGTCACCCGCGTGCTGCAGCATGCCGAGGCCACGCTCGGCTTCCGTTTGTTCGACCGGGTAAAAGGCAGGCTGCAGGCCACGCCCGAGGCCAACGCGCTGTATGGCGATGTCGAGCGGCTATATGGCGAGATCGAGCGGGTGCGCCGCGTTTCCGAAAGCCTGCGCCACAAAGGCGCCGGCCGCCTGCGCGTGGCGGCCACGCCGAGCCTGGCCAATCCGCTGCTGGTGCCAGCCGCACGCCGCTTTTGCGCGCGCCATCCCGACACCCAGGTGCAGGTACTGACCCACCACACCGGCGAGATCGTGCAAGGCTTGCTGGCCAACCAGATCGACCTGGGCTTCGCCTTCTCGCCACCGCGCCACGAAGCCATCATCAGCGAACCGGTAGCTGGCGGCCAGATGCTGCTGGCGGTGCCGCGCGGCGAGCCGCTGGCGGCCCGCGGCCGGCGGGCCGACGTGCCAATGCACCGGCTGGTGGCGCGCCCTTTCATCGCCTACGACGACAACAGCTCGCTCGGGCTGCTGGTGCGCCAGACCCTGGCGCGCAATGCGCTCGAGCCGCGCTCGACGCTGGAAGTCCAGACCTATTCGCTGGCGCTGGCCCTGGTCGATGCCGGCCTGGGCCTCACCTTGCTAGACCAGTACACCGCGCTGGGCGCAAACCCGGAGCGTGTGTCGCTGCATGAGGTCAAGCCCGCGTTGCCTTTCGAGATCCAGCTGCTGCGCGCCAGCCACCGCGGCAGCTCCAGCCTGGCCGACGATATGCGCGAGCAGTTTGCCGCCGCCGCAATAGCGCTGGCTGCTGCGCTGCCGCAGCGGCTGGAGGCGCCGGCGGTCAGCTTCGAGCATGCCCCTAAATGAAGCGGGCTGCCCTGCCCCGGCCCTTTGCAGAATTTGACAGTACCGTGCACCGTGCACCATCATCAAAGCGCCTGAACGGTGCCCCCCAAAACCTATGTTCGCCCTTATCCTGCTTCTCCTTATCCTGATCAGCGCCTTCTTCTCGATTTCCGAGATCGCGCTGACCGCATCGCGCCGCACCAAGCTGCAGGTGCTGTCGGAGCGTGGCGACCGCCGCGCCACCAAGATCATGCTGCTCAAGGAGGAGCCGGGCAACTTCTTCACCATCGTGCAGATCGGCGTCAACAGCGTGGCCATCCTGGCCGGTATCGTCGGCGAGAAGCATGTCTCCGACCTGCTGCAGACGGCGCTGCTGCCCTACCTGGACGTGGTCACTACCCAGCGCATCGCCAATGTCGGCTCTTTCCTGATCGTCACCCTGCTCTTCATCCAGTTCGCCGACCTGATCCCCAAGCGCATCGCCATGACGTTTCCAGAGGCCTGCGCGCTGGTGGTGATCGGGCCGATGCTCACGCTCATCAAGATCTTCAAGCCGCTGGTCTATGTGTTCAACGGCGCCGCCAACGCCACCCTGCACGTGTTCGGCGTGCCCACCAAGCACATCGACCAGATCACCACGGAAGACATCGCCGCCATGGTCGATGCCGGGGCGGAGGCCGGCGTGCTGCACAAGCACGAGATCCACCTGATCGAGAACGTGTTCGAGCTGGACGCGAAGAACGTCACCGCGGTGATGACCCCGCGCGACGATGTGGTCTACATCGGCCTGGACGAGTCCGCCGACAGCCTGCGGCGCAAGCTGGTCAACTATCCGCAAGCGCAGTATCCGGTGTGCGGGCATAACCTCGACGACGTGCTGGGCTATATCGATTCGAAGGACATCCTGCAGATGTTCCTCGCCGACGATTCCACCGGCGTGATCGGCAACATCGGCAATATCGGCAAGCACCACGACAAGAACGTGCTGGTGATCCCGGACACGCTGACGCTCACCGAATCGCTCACGCGCTTTCGCGAGATGCACCAGAATTTTGCGGTAGTGATGAACGAGTATGGACTGGTGGTGGGCATCGTCACGCTGGACGATATCGTTGGCGCGCTGATGGGCAACATCATCTACTCCACCGAAGACGAGCAGATCGTGCGGCGCGACGAGAGTTCGTGGCTGGTCGACGGCGTGACGCCGCTGGTGGACCTGAAGAAGGCGCTGGAGCTCGATGAGCTGCCCGGCGAAGACTACGTCGACACCGCCGCCGGGCTCGTCATCTACACGCTCAAGCGGATCCCGAAGAAATCGGAAGCGATCGAGGCCGCGGGATTCCGCTTTGAGGTGCTGGACATCGACCATCACAAGATCGATCAGTTGCTGGTCTCGCGGCTGCCGCCGGCGGAGCCGTTCCAGCCGTAAGCGCGCGGCGATAGCGCTCGACCGTGGTGGGCAACTGGAACACCACGATCCAGGCCCCGACCACCACCACCGCCGCGGCGGCGACCGCGCCCAGGCGCAGCGGCGCCAGGCGCTCCGGCGCATGCAGGGTAACGTACGCGGTGCCCAGCAGCACGATCCAGGCAAAGCCGAGCGCGCAGCCCGCCAGCACGTCGGACAGCCAGTGCATGCCAAGGTAGAGCCGCGACAGGCAGATCAGCGTCACCACCACCGCCGTCAGCGCGACCACCGGCATCCGTACCCGCCACGGCTGGCGCAGGCACAACAGGAAAGCCAGGAAGCCGTAGGTCACCATGCTGCTGGTGGCGTGGCCGCTGGGAAACGAGAACGACTCCAGGCCGCCGTAGATGCTGGCCGGCCGGCTGCGCTCAAGGGCGAGCTTGAGCACCATCACGCAGGCGCGCGCGCCAACCAGCGCCCCCACCCAGTACGCCGCCGCCACCCAGGCCCGGCGCCACGCCAGCCAGCCAAAGACCGCCACGCCCACCGCCACGGATACCCGCGCGCCACCCAGCTCGGTCAGCGCCACCATGGCCGTATCCAGCCAGCCTTGCTGCCATGCGCGAAGCTGCGCGAACACCGCCTGGTCCACCTGCACCAGTGGCGCGCCTTCGGCGATGGATTCACCCAGCCACAGCAAGGCGGCAGCGCACGCCAGCAACAGCACTCCGCCCACCGCCAGCACGAGCAACTCGACGATATCGCGCTCCAGCAGGCTGGCAACGCGCGGCCACGGCTTCGTGGCGCGTACGCGCAGCGCGTCGCGGCCACGCAGCCGCGCGGCATCGAGCCGGCGCACCAGCGGGCGGATGACCAGCAGCAGGCCGCGCACCACGCAAAGCAGCAACAGCGCGAACAAGGCGAGAAGGCCCACCACGCCCAGCGCGGTTGCCGGTGTGAGCCAGGGCGCGCCAGCCGGCTGGACCGCGGCGAGCGCTTGAACAGGAGCAGCCACCATCGGCTCAGCCCCCGCCGCCATGCGCGCGATATTGGCGCGTGCCGGTGCTTCGCAATCGGCAAATGCCGCGGTGAGGAAGAGCCGCGGGCGCTGCGCCATCGCCTGCAGGAACGCAATGCGGCGTTGCATGAAGGCCGCGAACAAGGCGTCTCCGGACAAGCCCAGGCGATTGGCCAGCAGCGCCTTGTTTTCCTCGAACACGGCGGCGGTCCAGGCGTCGAAGTCCGCCTCGGGTGCGGCCAGCCGAGACAGGTCCAGATCCAGCACCGCCTCGGACTCCGGCACCGAAGCACGATGCCCGCACGTATCCATCACGATGCGTGCGGCCAGCGCTGTCACCGCCGCATCGACCCCGCTCACCATGGTTTCGATCAACCCGGCCGATGCCGCTTCGTTATGCTCGCAACCCGGCACGTAGACCGCGTCGTGGAACAGCACGGCAAGCGCCTGCGCTGGCGCAAGCACAATGCCGCGCGCCTGCGCCAGCGCAAACATCTCCAGCACATGGCGGCGATCGTGGTAATGCCGGTAAGGCGCGTCGTAGCAGGCCAGCACCTGCAGCACGGTCGCGCGCGGCAACCAGTCCAGGCAAGCCAGCGCGGCCGGCCAGTCTGGCGCGAAACGCGGCTGCGTGCCCTGCGGCGCGGCCACGCTTTCGCTGAATACGTCCAGCGGCCGCACCCACAACCGGGAGCGATCCCGCATCGACTCGTACACGACCACCTGCGACAGGTCCGACTCGATCACGCCGAGCCCGACGATGGCATAGGCACCGCCCTTGTAGTGGCGAAAGGGCATGCCATGCAGATAGTCGGAGGACGCATCGGCGCCGGGCAAGGCGTGCGGGGAAGGCTGGTAAGAAGACTGTGTCATGAGCGGCTGTTCAAATCGGAGCAGCGTCATGATAGTGCATTGACTGCGCGGGGCCGGTTGCGGGCCCCGCGCGGGTGCGCAGGGTTGACTGCGTGGTTGACTGCGGGTTGGCTAAATTACTTGCGATGCGTGCGCTGACGCATCGCGCCAGGCTCAGCCATCTTCGGGTCCTTCTGAGAAACCTCCTGCACCTCGCTCTCCTTGCTGTGCCGTTTCTCTATGCGGATATTCGGGGATGGCCGCTTCGAATTGGAGTGAGCGTTCCGGCTCATGCCTTACCTCCATTCTGGTCGACGTGGCGGTTGCCACTTAACCAATATAGTGCCGGCAACGCGAGGCCGTACCCCCAAAGCAAAAGCCCCACGACTCTGTGAGGAATCGTGAGGCTTTGGGTACTGCTGGCGGAGAGGGTGGGATTCGAACCCACGGTAGGCTCGCACCTACGCCTGATTTCGAGTCAGGTACATTCGACCACTCTGCCACCTCTCCGGTAACTGGGTCGCTTGTCGCGAAGAACAAGATTATAGAGGAAATCTTGTTTGCCCCGCAAGCCCCTCGCGTGAAAAATTACGCCTCGGGCTCAAGGCGCGCCAGGCCGCCCAGGTACGGCTGCAATGCGGCCGGCACCGTCAGAGAACCATCCGCGTTCTGGTAGTTCTCCAGGATCGCCACCAGCGTGCGGCCAACCGCCAGGCCGGAGCCGTTGAGCGTATGCAGCAGTTCCGGCTTGCCTTGGCCGGCACGGAAGCGGGCCTGCATGCGGCGGGCCTGGAAGTCGCCCATGTTCGAGCAGGAGCTGATCTCGCGGTAGGTGCCCTGCGCGGGGATCCACACTTCGAGGTCATAGGTCTTGGTGCTGCCAAAGCCCATGTCGCCGGTGCACAGCACCACGGTGCGGAACGGCAGGTCGAGCTTCTTCAGGATAGCTTCGGCGTGGCCGGTGAGCTGCTCCAGCGCATCGAACGAGTGCTCGGGCTGCACCACCTGCACGAGCTCGACCTTGTCGAATTGGTGCTGGCGAATCATGCCGCGCGTGTCGCGGCCGTAGGAGCCGGCTTCCGAGCGGAAGCAAGGCGTGTGGGCAACGAAACGCAGCGGCAGCTTGTCGCCGGCCACGATGGCGTCGCGCACGATGTTGGTCAGCGGTACCTCGGCCGTGGGGATAAGGTAGAAGTTCTCGATGCGCTCGCCCTCTTCACTGCCGACCTTGCGCGGCACCTTGAACAGGTCTTCTTCGAACTTGGGCAGCTGGCCGGTGCCGCGCATCGATGCGGCATTGACGATGTAGGGCACGTACATCTCGGTGTAGCCGTGCTCGATCGTGTGGGTGTCCAGCATCAGCTGCACCAGCGCGCGGTGCATGCGTGCGATGCCACCGCGCAGCATGGCGAAGCGCGAGCCCGTGACCTTGCTCGCGGTATCGAAATCCAGCCCGAGGCGCTCGCCCACGTCGACATGGTCCTTGACCTCGAAGTCGAAGCTGCGGGGCGTGCCGACGCGGCGCACTTCCACGTTGCCGGTCTCGTCCCGGCCCACCGGCACACTTTCGTGCGGCAGGTTGGGGATGGCCTCCAGGATATCGGCGAGCTGCGCCTGGATTTCGTCCAGGCGCGCGGCCGATGCCTTGAGGGCATCGCCGATGCCGCCGACTTCGGCCATCACCGCGGAGGCGTCCTCGCCCTTGCCCTTGAGCATGCCGATCTGCTTGGAGAGGCTGTTGCGGCGCGCCTGCAGTTCCTCGGTCCGGGTCTGCAGTTGCTTGCGCTCGGCTTCGAGTGCCTGGAAGGCCGCTACGTCGAGTTGGAATCCGCGCGTGGCAAGGCGTTGCGCCACGGCGTCGATGTCTTTGCGGAACAGCTGGATGTCTAGCATGTTGCGTGTGAGGGCAGGTGCATTGGCCAGCGACATGCTGGCGGATCCGGCATTTTACTGTACTGGCCGGGGCTGACACCGTTGCGCCGGCTGGAGAACAGGCTGGCGGATCGCCCGCTGCTCGCGAGGACACGCCGCCGGGCAAGGGCGATGCGCGCTATTGCGCCCCGCCGCCGTCGCCACCGTCGTCGTCCCTGCCCCTGCCTTTGCCCTGCTGCCGGCGCCATTGCGCGTCAAGATCTCGCAGGTGGCGCAGCTTGTCGCCGATCTTGCCTTCCAGCCCGCGCGGCGTGGGCTTGTACCAGCCCGGGCGCTTGAGGTCGTCGGGGAAGTAGTGCTCGCCGGCGGCATAGGCTTCGGGCTCGTCGTGCGCGTAGCGGTAGGCGTGGCCGTAGCCGAGTTCTTTCATCAGCTTGGTCGGCGCATTGCGCAGGTGCACCGGCACGCCCCGCGACTTGTCCTTGGCCACGAAGGCACGCGCGGTGTTGTAGGCGTTGTAGCCGGCATTGGACTTGGGCGCCACGGCCAGGTAGATCAAGGCTTGCGCCAGCGCGAGCTCGCCTTCGGGCGAGCCCAGCCGTTCGTAGGTCTCGGCGGCATCCAACGTGATGCGGGCGGCACGCGGATCGGCCAGGCCGATGTCCTCCCACGCCATGCGCACGATGCGCCGCGCCAGGTAGCGCGGATCGGCGCCGCCGTCGATCATGCGGCAGAACCAGTACAGCGTGGCATCGGGATCGGAGCCGCGCACGGACTTGTGCAGCGCGCTGATCTGATCGTAGAACGCGTCGCCGCCCTTGTCGAAGCGGCGCAGGTTCTCCGACAAGGCGCTGCCGAGCAACGCGTTGTCGATGACCGGCGCGTTGGCACTGCGCGCGGCGCGCGCCACGATCTCGATATTGTTGAGCAGCTTGCGGCCATCGCCATCGGCCGAGGCCACGATCAGCAGCAGCGCCTCTTCCTCCCACTGCAGGCCACCCAGCTCTTCGCTGGCGCGCCGCGCCAGTTGCGTCAGTTCCGCGTCGTCCAGGCTCTTGAGCACATACACCGCGGCGCGCGACAGCAATGCGCCGTTGACCTCGAAGGACGGGTTCTCGGTGGTGGCGCCGATAAAGGTGAACAGCCCGCTTTCCACGTGCGGCAGGAAGGCGTCCTGCTGGCTCTTGTTGAAGCGGTGCACCTCGTCCACGAACACCAGCGTGCGCCGTCCGTGGGCCCGGTATTGCTCGGCACGCTCGACTGCCTCGCGGATGTCCTTGACGCCGGACAGCACCGCCGACAACGCGATGAACTCGGCATCGAAGGCCGTGGCCATCAGCCGCGCCAGCGTGGTCTTGCCCACGCCGGGCGGGCCCCACAGGATCATGGAATGCGGCTCGCCGGACGCGAACGCCACCCGCAGCGGCTTGCCGGCGCCAAGCAGGTGTTGCTGGCCGATCACCTCGTCGATATTGCGCGGACGCAGGCGCTCGGCCAGGGGTTGTTGGGAACGATCGGGAGCTTCGGAAAACAGCGTGTCCGCCACGGTATTCAGGCCTTTATGTCAGGTCAGGCGCGCACGGTGCGTGCCCGCTGCGCCTAGGAACCTGACAGTGTAGACCATCGCGCGCGGCGGGCCGCGCAGCCCGCCACGGCTGGCGAATCAGCGCGCGGCGCGCTCATTGCGCGTGAAGGCATCCAGCACGCCGGCACGCTCGCTGCCCACGCGCGCGCGCCAGGCCGTCACCGCGCCCGCGCCGGCATCGCGCAGTGCCTGCTGCACCGCCGGAGCGGGGTTGTCCTGGATGGTCACGCCGTTGGCGCGCATGCGCGCGGCGTTCTCTGCCAGGCGGGTGCCCAGGCGGGCCCACTGCTTTTGCTCGGTCGCCTGCGCGGCGGCGTCCACCGAGGCACGCAAAGCGGGCGGCAAGGCCGCATACGCGGCCGCATTGACCGTGGTGAACGACAACGGCATCGCATAGCCGATGGCCGTGAAGTTGGGCAGGTAGTCCCAAAGCTTGCGGCCGGCGCCTCCATCGCCGGACGACAGCACCGCCTTGACCGTGCCGTCTTTCAGGCGCGGCATCGCGTCGGCAAACGACAGGTTGGTCGACTGCGCGCCGGCAGCGCGCATGACTTCGGTGGAAGTCTCGTCATAGGTGCGCACCGATAGCGCGCGCAGGTCGGTCAGCGTGGCAACGGCGTTGCGCGACCACAAGCCGGTGGGCGGCCACGGCGTGACGTAGAGCAGATGCTGCCCCTGCGCCTCGAAGGCGCGCGCGTAGTCGGCGCGGGCGAGTTCGGCAAGGCGCTTGGCTGAGTCGACCGAGGTGGCGACGAACGGCAGCGAAGACAGCAGGAACAGCGGATCGACCGCACCCAGCGCGCCGCCGAAGGCGTCGCCGCCCTCCAGTCGCCCTTCTTTCACCGCGGCCGGCATCTGCGCGGACTTGACGCCCGCGCTGGCGTCAAAGCTGGGCTTGACCTCGATTGCGCCTGCGGTGCGCGCCTTGACCTCGTCGGCGAAGGTGCCCAGCCCTTCGCCCGGCATGGCGCTGGCCGGGTACTCGGTGGCCATCCGCCACGTGGCGCCGGCAGCCGGCTGGGCCCAGGCCTGGCTTGCGCCGCAGGCCAGCAAGGCCAGCAGCAGGCCGCTGCGCAGGCATTGGCGGCGCAGCGGCCGGGATGCGCACTTCAGGGAAGCAAACACGATGAGAGTCCTGGAATCGTGAGGTAGTGAGGCCATGAAGCCTTGAAGCCGTCGTGTCGGGAAAGACAAATCAGTAAGCAAGCAAGCTGCCAGGACCTGGCGGCGCGCGCTCATCCGCGCCGGAACGCCACCACGTCGTCAACCTCCACGCGAATGCCGATGTGTTCGCCTAGCGCATGATCGTGGTGCGAAGGCACCAGCGACAGTACCTGCCCGCCGCCGGCCAGGCGCAGGGTGTACAGGATCTCTGCGCCGCGAAAGGCCTTGTGCAGTATCTGGGCGCGCAGCGGGCTGTCGTCGTCGTGGACGATATCGTCGGGGCGGATCAGCACATCGACCTCTGCCGTGGCAGGCGGAACGCCCAGCGGCTCCTTGCTGTGCAGCGTGCCGAGTTCCAGCGTGACCGAGTGTGGGCTGGCAAGCTGGCCCGGGATCAGCACGCCCTGCCCGATGAAGCCCGCGACCACGCGCGTGGCCGGCCGGTGATACAGGTTGTGCGCGCTGTCCCACTGCTCGATGGCGCCGGCGTGCATCACGCCGATCTCGTCGGCCATGGCAAAGGCCTCGTACTGGTCGTGCGTGACCAGGATGGCGGTGGCGCCCTGGGCCTTGAGGATGTCGCGCACCTCCAGGCTCAGGCGCTCGCGCAGCTCGATGTCAAGGTTGGAGAACGGCTCGTCGAGCAGCAGCAGCTCCGGCTTTGGCGCCAGTGCGCGAGCCAGCGCCACGCGCTGCTGCTGGCCACCCGAGAGTTCATGCGCAAACTTGCCGCCGGATCCGGCCAGGCCCACCAGCGCGAGCATTTCCTCGACCCGCGCCGCGCGTTCGCCGCGGCGCACGGCATGCAGCCCGAAGGCCACGTTGTCCGCCACGCTCAGGTGCGGGAACAAGGCGTAGTCCTGGAACACCATGCCGATGCGCCGGTGCTCGGGCGCCACGGCAAACCCTGGCGACGACATCACCTGCCCTTGCAGCAGGATGCGGCCTTCGCGCAGCGGCTCGAAACCCGCGATGGCGCGCAGCACGGTGGTCTTGCCGCAACCGCTGGGGCCGAGCAGGCAGGCGATGCTGCCGCGCGCGAGGGTGAAGGACAGGTCGTTGACAACGCGCTGGCTGCCAAAGCCATGGTGGATGCGATCGACCTCGATCACGATATCGGATCGTGCTGGCATGGATGAATTGGAATGCGGGTGGCCTGGCATGCCGAGCATTATATGGACGCAGGCCCTTGATGTCTGTCACATGGGATGTGTCCCCCGGCGTACCCGCATTGCTAGAATGCGGGACTGGCCTCGCAAGGCCTGCCGACCGAGCCCTGCCGCCGGGCCTCGACCTGTCCCGCGCCAAACCCACCACCCAATCCGCTGCCGCATGATCCTGCTTCGCCCGAGCCGTACCCGCCGCCTGCACCCGCTAGCCCTGGTTGCCGCCCTGGCCGCGCTGCTGATCGCCTTGCCGATCGCGCAGGTGGCCGGCAGCCTGCTCGTGCCCAGCGGCGACACCTGGCGGCATCTGGCCGATACGGTCCTGGCCGAGTACGTTGGCAACACGCTGTGGCTGCTGGCCGGGGTCTGCGCCGGCGTGCTGCTGGTAGGCGTGCCCACCGCGTGGCTGGTCAGCACCTACCGGTTCACCGGGCGGGCCTGGCTGGAATGGGCGCTGGTGCTGCCGCTGGCGATGCCGGCTTATGTCATTGCCTACGCCTATACCGATGCCCTGCAGTTCGCCGGCCCGGTGCAAAGCTGGCTGCGCGAAGTGACCGGCTGGCGTGCGCGCGAATACTGGTTCCCCGATATCCGCTCGCTGGGCGGCGCCATCGTGCTGTTCACGCTGGTGCTCTACCCTTATGTCTACCTGACTGCGCGCGCGGCCTTCCTGCAGCAGACGCTGAACACGCTGGAAGCGGCAAGGCTGCTTGGCTATGGCACCTGGGGCAGCATCTGGCGCGTGATGCTGCCGCTGGCGAGGCCCGGCATTGTGGCCGGCACCGCGCTCGCGCTGATGGAGACACTGGCCGATTTCGGCACGGTGGCCTATTTCGGCATCCCGACCTTTTCCACGGGCATCTACCGCGCCTGGTTCTCGCTGGGCGACAAGAACGCGGCAGCGCAGTTGTCGGCCTGCATGCTGCTGTTCGTGATCGGCATCCTGCTGGTCGAGCGCGCCAGCCGTGGCCGCGCCCGCGTGCACGGCGGCCAGCGCCGCGCGCCGGCCTACCGGCTGCACGGCTGGCGTGCCGCGCTGGCGCTGCTGGTAGGCTTGGTGCCTGTGCTGCTGGGCTTTGCCATCCCGGCGCTGATGCTGTGCAAGATGGCGCTGGCCGAAGGCGACGCGCAGTTCGGCCCGCGCTTTATCGGCCTGGTGCGCAACAGCTTCGCGCTGGCCAGCGTCACCGCGCTGATCGCGGTGCTGGCAGCGCTGGTGATCGGTTATGCGGGGCGCGGCATGGCCGCCGGCCGGGGCTGGCTGCTGCGCGCGCTGACGCGGGTGTGCGGCATGGGCTATGCCCTGCCCGGCTCGGTGGTGGCGGTCGGCGTGCTGGTGCCGGTGGCGCGACTGGACAATGCCATGTCGGCCTGGCTGCAGCAGCATCTGGGATGGTCGGCCGGGCTCCTGCTGACCGGCGGCATTGCCGCGCTGGTCTATGCCTACCTGGTGCGCTTTCTGGGCGTGGCGCTGCAAACCGTCAACGCTGGCCTGGTCAAGATCACGCCGGGCATGGACGCGGCGGCGCGCAGTCTTGGCCACGGCCCCGGCGCCACGCTGCGGCGCGTGCACCTGCCGATGCTGCGCGGCAGCCTGCTGACCGCGGCGTTGATCGTCTTCGTCGATGTCATGAAGGAGCTGCCGGCCACCTTCGTGATGCGGCCGTTCAACTTCGACACGCTGGCCGTGCAGGCCTACAACCTGGCCTCCGACGAGCGCCTGGCCGGGGCCGCCACCGCCTCGCTGGTGATCGTGGCGGTGGGCCTGCTGCCGGTGATCCTGCTGTCGCGCTCGATACGGCGGGATGCGCGGGAATAACCGGCGGGCTTGCGAAATTTCCTAAAGATCTTCAACGTATTGCCGATATCCCCCTAGTCCGAAGCTGCGCCCCGGCTCGCCGCGCCCTTTCTCGCGCGAGCCAAAGCGGTCTGCCCCCGCCGCTGGCGTGCTTCGCGCCGCATCATAACTGTGCCGGCCGCAATCCTTGCCCGGCATTTGTTCGCCGCGTTTTCAGGGAGTGTTATGCAGCTTCGTTACCGCATGCTCGTGTTCAAGCTGAACCGGATGACCCGGCAAGGCCGGATCAGCGCAGTCGAGGAAATCGCCCTGGCGGGCCAACTGGCTGAACAGCTGGAAAAGCCTGGCATGGTCGAGCGCCTGGTGGCGGACCTGTTCGATCACGAGAACTCCCATGTCAGGCGCATCGCGCTCAACGCGGTAAGGCGCGCGCACGGTTACCGCCAGGCCGATATCTCGCTTGCCCTGCTGCGCAAGCTCGGCGACCCGGAGCCGTGGCTGCGCCATGACGCCGCCTGGGTCCTCCACGAGGCCGGGCTGGACAGCCCGCATGTCCGCGCGGCGCTGCGCCAGCTTGCCGGGCCGGTCATGCTGCCCTACGACATGAACCGCGCCAAGGCCAATCCCTCGGATGCGCTGCTGCACGCCCAGGTGCGCGCGCGGCAGGCGCTGGACGTGCTGCTGGCGCGCCAGACCGCGGGTGCGGTGGTGGCCAAGCTCCCGTATGCGGCTGGCACGTTGGGCCACACGCACAAGAAGCGGCGCGAGCAGTTGAAGGTGACCTTCGAGAAGCACAGGGAACGCGGCGCAAAGCTGAACTTCCGGCGCCTTGAAAATGGCGAAGGCAGCGAGGGCAAGGCCGCCAGGCGGCCCGGGGCCAAAGCCAGGCCCGTGCCCAAGCCTTAAATAGGAAATGGCGGCTCGCGCCGCCATTTCCGTCCCGCCAGCCAGGTCGCGCTGGCGCCTTCTTGCTTCTTACTTCTTACTTGTACCCAGCCTTGTCCGCCAGCTTCTGCGCTTGCGGCTGGTGCTTGCCCAGTTCGGCCACGTTGATCTTGTCCGCCTTGAAGCTGCCCAGGGCTTCCAGCGCCGGATTGCTGATCTTCACGCTTTCCACCACCGGCCACTCATTGTTGCCATCGGCAAAGTAGCGCTGCGCTTCGTCGCTGGCCAGGTACTCCAGGAACGCGCGCGCCGACTCCTTGTTGGGCGCATGCTTGAGCATGCCGCCGCCGGAGATGTTCATGTGCACGCCCTGGCTGGCCTGGTTGGGCCACAGCACGCCGAGCTTTTCCGCCACGGCCTTGTCCTCGGGCTTGGTCGACTTGAGGATACGGGCGATGTAGTAGGTGTTGGCCACCGCGATCTCGCACTCGCCCGCTGCCACCGCCTTGAGCTGGTCGGTGTCCCCGCCCTTGGGCGCCCGGGCCAGGTTGGCCACCACGCCGCGCGTCCATTGCTCGGTCTTGGCCTCGCCGTCATGGGCGATCAGGCTGGACATCAGCGACAGGTTGTACACGTGGCCGCTGGAGCGGATGCAAAGCTTGCCCTTCCACTTGGGATCGGCGAGATCTTCGTAAGTCTTGATGTCGCCGGGCTTGACCGTGGCCTTGTTGTAGGCGATCACGCGGGCCCGCGCCGAGAAGCCGAACCAGTCGCCGTTCGGGTCGCGGTAGTTGGCGGGAATGCGCGACTCCAGCACGCTCGACTTGAGCGGCGCGAACACGCCCGCCTGCTGGGCCCGCCACAACCGGCCGATGTCGACGGTGATGAACACATCGGCCGGGCTATTGGCACCCTCGCTCTTGATGCGCTCCAGCAGCGGGTCTTCCTGGCCCTCGATGCGGTTGATCTTGATGCCGGTCTGCTTGGTGAAGTTGGCGTAGAGCGCTTCGTCGGTCTGGTAGTGGCGCGCGGTGTAAAGGTTCAGCACCTTCTCCTGGGCGGACACGGCGAGCGGCAATGCCAGAACAGCGAGCGCAGCGGCGCGCGGCAGCAAGCGGCGGAATACGGTCATGACTCTCCCCCTTCGATGATTGTTGTATGCCGTCCTGAAGATGCCTTGGATGCATCCTTGGCAAGACAACTGAGAAACAGAACAATAATCATTCCTGTTTCCGGGGTCAAGTTACAACGTTGTCATTTTTCTCGAAGCGAGCACGGGAGTGCAAAAGTGATGATAGAGACGCACACCGGAATGGCAGAGCCCGCCGGGGCTGCCATCACGTCCCGGCACTATCCACGCATCACATTCAAGTGCTGGCGCGCTCCACCAACGCCTTCATGGCATCGGCTGGAAGCGGCCCATGGCAGGTCCGTTCGCCACCGTTCTTGCTGACCACCAGCCACACGTTGGCCGGGGCGCCAGCCGGATGCAGCAGCCAGGCGGGCCCGCGTCCGCTGCCGGCGGGCGGCAGCCCTTCCAGCACGCCGCTGGTGACCGACTGCAGCAGCACGGCGCAATCGTTGGCGCTGGCCTGCGTGGCGGAGAGGAAATCCGGGTTGGCCAGCACTTCCGGCAGCGCCGTATCGGAGGCGCGCAGGAAGGCATCCACGTCGAACTGCTTGCTGGCGCCGGGACTGGCGCACGCGGCCAGCAGCGCGGCAGCGCCAATGCCGGCAATGGCACCGCCACGGCGCCAAGCCGGCAGCGCAAGGAATGCGGGGATCATGGGGCGCCTCATTGCTTGAGCACATCGGCGCCCTTGGGCACCGCGAACCGGAAGGTGTCGGCCGGCAGCACGGGGTTCTTCTGCATCGCGCTGAAGGTCAGCAGCGTGGTGTTGCCGAAGGCATCGCGCAACTCCATCGCTTCCAGGTTGCCGCTCTTGAAGCCGATGCCGATGCGCTCGAACTGCGTGTCCTTGGCCCTGGGCGTAAGCTCAAGCCACTCCACGCCATCGCGCGTGGGGCCGTTCTTCACGACAAAGTTCTTTTCCAGGTCATTGCTGCCGAACAGGATCGCGGCGGGGCTGGAACCCAGTGCGCCATCGAGCTTGCGCTCGGTGACCTGGTTGAGGTCCTTGTCGTAGATGTAGAGCGTCTGGCCGTCGGCCTGCAGCAACTGGTCGTAAGGCTTGACGTAGCGCCAGGTGAACTTGCCGGGGCGCGAAAAAGCAAACGTGCCGCTGGATGTGCTGGCCACCTTGAGGCTGTCGCCCTGCCCCTTGACCTGGCGCTGGGTGAATTCGCCCTTGGCGCTCTTCACGCCCGCCACGAAGGCCTGGAGCTGGTCGGTGCCGGCCGCCATGGCCGCCGTCGCAGTCAGCGACAGCATGGCCGCCGCGGCGCACGCCGACACGAGAATGCGGATTCGCATGGTGTTGTCCTTGCTGGGTTGGAGGATGCGCACCGCCGGGGCGGCTGCGCTGCCTGTCCGGTTAGAGCGGCGCACGGGCGCCGGATTCCGCAACGATGTGCTTCGCACGTAACAGCATGTTACGCGCGGCAGCTTATTCTTCCTCGCGGGCCGTGCCGGCCGGGGCCAGGATGTCGCGATTGCCGTTGCCCGACATGGCGGAGACCAGGCCGGCCTTCTCCATGTCCTCGAGCAGCCGCGCGGCGCGGTTGTAGCCGATGCGCAGGTGGCGCTGCACCAGCGAGATCGAGGCTCGGCGGTTCTTCAGCACCACGTCGACTGCCTGGTCGTAGAGCGGATCGGCCTCACCGCCGCCGCCAATGCCGGCGCCGCCGCCCATGCCATCGCTGCCCAGGTCGCCCTCGGCCACGCCGCCTTCGAGGATGCCCTCGATGTAGTTGGTCTCGCCGCCTTCCTTGAGCTTTTCGACCACGCGGTGCACTTCATCGTCGGAGACAAAGGCGCCGTGGACGCGGATCGGCACGCCGGTGCCCGGCGCCAGGTAGAGCATGTCGCCCATGCCGAGCAGCGCTTCCGCGCCCTGCTGGTCGAGGATGGTGCGCGAATCGATCTTGCTGCTGACCTGGAAGGCGATGCGGGTTGGCACGTTGGCCTTGATCAGCCCGGTAATCACGTCGACCGACGGGCGCTGCGTGGCCAGCACCAGGTGGATGCCTGCGGCGCGGGCCTTCTGCGCGATGCGCGCGATCAGCTCTTCCACCTTCTTGCCCACCACCATCATCAGGTCGGCCAGCTCGTCGATGACGATCACGATCATCGGCAGCTTTTCGAGCGGCTCTGGCGCGTCCGGGGTCAGGCTGAACGGATTGGGGAGCTTTTCCTCGCGCGCCGCGGCTTCGTCGATCTTCTTGTTGTAGCCGGCCAGGTTGCGCACGCCCAGCTTGCTCATCAGCTTGTAGCGCCGCTCCATCTCGCCGACCGCCCAGTTCAGGGCGTTGCCGGCCTGGCGCATATCCGTCACCACCGGGCACAGCAGGTGCGGGATGCCTTCGTAGACGCTCATTTCGAGCATTTTCGGATCGATCAAGATCAGCCGCACCTGCTCGGCCTTGGCCTTGTAGAGCAGCGACAGGATCATGGCGTTGATGCCCACCGACTTGCCGGAGCCGGTGGTGCCGGCCACCATGCAGTGCGGCATCTTGGCGAGATCCGCCACCATGGGCTTGCCGGCGATGTCCTTGCCCAGCGCCATGGTGAGATTGGACGCGCTCTCGTTGTAGACCTGCGAGCCGAGGATCTCGGACAGCCGCACCGTCTGGCGCTTGGGGTTGGGCAGTTCCAGCCCCATGTAGACCTTGCCGGGGATGGTTTCCACCACCCGGATGGAGACCAGCGACAGCGAACGCGCCAGGTCGCGCGCCAGGTTGACCACCTGGCTGCCCTTGACGCCGGTGGCCGGCTCGATCTCGTAGCGGGTGATGACCGGGCCCGGGTAGGCCGCCACCACCTTGACCTCGACGCCAAAGTCCTTGAGCTTCTTCTCGATCAGGCGCGAGGTGAATTCCAGCGTTTCCGCGCTCACCGTTTCCTGGTGGGTCGGGATGGGGTCCAGCAGCGCCAGCGGCGGCAGGTCGGAGTCCTGGATATCGGCGAACAGCGGCTGCTGCTTCTCGCGCTCCACGCGCTCGTGCTTGGGCACCGCCTGCGGCCGCACGATCTGCACCGGCGCGGCTTCCTCGATCTTGACCCGCTGCACCTCCACGGTTTCGGTGCGCACGACCTTGGCCGCCTCGCCGATGATGCGGTCCTGCTTGCTCTCCCGGCGCGCCTTAAAGCCGAGGAAGAGCGTCTCGACGAAGCCGCCCACGTGCTCGGCCACCGATAGCCACGAGAAATGGAAGAACAGCGACAGGCCGATGGCCAGCGTCAGCAAGAGCAGCAGCGTGGCGCCGGTAAAGCCCAGCGCCATCTGCATCCAGCCGCCCAGCAGGTCGCCCAGCACGCCACCGGGGGCGCGCGGCAGCGCGGCGCGCAGCGGATACATGCGGATGGCTTCCAGCCCCATGCTGGCGGTCAGCGACAGGCCAAAGCCGATCCAGCTCACCACCAGGCCCTGACGGGCCTCGCCGGTGCGCTCGGGCAGCTCGGCGGTCAGCGCGCGCCAGCCGCGCCAGCAGCGGCGCACCAGCAGCACGGCCCACCAGTAGGCGGAGAAGCCGAAGACGAAGAACAGCACGTCGGCCATCCAGGCGCCCACGCGGCCGCCGAGGTTGTGGATGTCGGCCACCTGGTTGGCGTGCGACCAGCCGGGGTCCGCCTTGCTGTAGCTGGCCAGGATGCAGACGAAGGCCAGTGTGACCGCCAGCAACAGGAACCAGCGCACTTCGCCCAGCAGCTTGCCGATGCGCGAGGGCAGCGCGGAAGGATCGGTACGTGTTGTGGTAGTAGCTCGGGCCATGCCTTGGGTCTGGGTTGCCATTTGAAGAGGGTGGTGGCGGCCATTTTAACCTTGGCCGGGGCTATCGCTCCCATTGGAATTTGCAACAGTGAGCAAACGCCGGTCCACTTATAATGCTGGTTTCGATTCACGCTAGTGCGCATCAAGGCGCACCAGCCTTAGGAAAGCATCATGGCCAAACACGCAAAAGTGCTGATTCTCGGTTCCGGCCCCGCCGGCTATACCGCCGCCGTCTACGCGGCCCGCGCCAACCTGCAGCCGGTGCTGATCACCGGTCTGGCCCAGGGTGGCCAGCTGATGACCACCACCGACGTGGAAAACTGGCCCGCCGACGCCAACGGCGTGCAAGGCCCGGAACTGATGCAGCGCTTCCTGGAGCATGCCGAGCGCTTCAACACCGAAATCATCTTCGATCACATCCATACCGCCAAGCTGACCGAACGCCCGATCCGCCTGGTTGGCGATGCCGGTGAATACACCTGCGATTCGCTGATCATCGCCACCGGCGCCTCGGCCCAGTACCTTGGCCTGCAGTCGGAAGAGCTGTTCATGGGCCGCGGCGTGTCGGCCTGCGCCACCTGCGACGGGTTCTTCTACAAGAACCAGGAAGTGGCCGTGGTCGGCGGCGGCAACACCGCGGTCGAGGAAGCGCTCTACCTGTCGCATATCGCCAGCAAGGTCACCCTGATCCACCGCCGCGACAAGTTCCGCGCCGAGCCGATCCTGGTCGACCGCCTGCTCCAGCGCGAGAAGGAAGGCCGTATCGCAATCCGCTACAACACCGTGCTGGACGAGGTGGTGGGCGACGAATCGGGCGTGACCGGCATCAAGTTGCGCGATGCCCAGGGCGACAAGACCGAAGAGCTCAAGCTGGCGGGCGTGTTCATCGCCATCGGCCACAAGCCCAATACCGACCTGTTCGAGGGCCAGCTCGACATGAAAAACGGCTACATCGTGACCAAGACCGGCTTGGCCGGCGATGCCACGGCCACCAGCATCCCGGGCGTGTTCGCTGCCGGCGACGTGCAGGACCACATCTATCGCCAGGCGATCACCAGCGCCGGCACGGGCTGCATGGCAGCGCTGGATGCGCAGCGTTACGTGGAAGCCCTGCAGTAAAGCGACTAAGACTGCTGACAAACCTGTAGCATCGGCCGAAGCCGCCGAACAGGCCAATGCCGCGCGCCATGACGACGCCTGTCTCTCCCTCTCCCCTCAGGGGGAGAGGGGTGGCTTAGCTAGGAGCCACTTGAAGCGAAGCCGGCTGTTTTTTCCAGCGCGACAGCGTAACCAGCGCCCGCCCTCTCCCCCAGCCCCTCTCCCGCGCGCGCGAGGGGAGCACGACAACGCAGAGCCGGCTTTGTCGGCAAGCTGAGACAAAGGCCGGGCCTGCCCACCCTATAATCACGCCGAGCACCCCGGAGAGACTCCATGACGCACGGCGCCAAGAAATCCGCCAAACCCGCCAGCCAGCCCAAGCGTTTCGGCCTGACCGACCTGTCCGGCCTGCGCGACTCCCTCAAGGCCGACACCGAGCGGCGTGAAGCCGAGCGCCGCGCGGCGGACGAAGCGGCGCAGCGCGCTCGCGAAGAGGCCGACGTATTCCGCAGCAGCGTAGGCAACGTCAACACCCTGCGCGACCGCAACCGCGTCAACCCCGCCCCGCGGCACCCCGCGCCCGTGCCGATACAAACCCAGCTGGACGACAAAGCCGTGCTGGCCGCGTCGCTTTCCGACGAGTTCGACGTCGAAAGCCTGCTGGATACCGATGAAACCCTGTCGTTCCGCCGCCCCGGCATCGGCATGGACGTAGTCAAGAAACTGCGCCGCGGCGAATGGGTGCCCCAGGACAAGATCGACCTGCACGGCCTGCGCAGCGACGAGGCGCGCGAGGCGCTGGCCGAGTTCGTGCGGCGCTCGGTCAAGCGTGGCGTGCGCTGCGTGCGCGTGATCCACGGCAAGGGCAACGGCTCGCCGGACAAGACGCCTGTGCTCAAGGGCAAGGTGCGCAGCTGGCTGGTACAGAAGGAAGAAGTGCTGGCCTTCGTGCAGGCACGCGGCGCCGAGGGTGGCGCCGGCGCGTTGATGGTGCTGCTGCGCCAGCCGCACGCCTGAGACGGCGCGCACGATGCATCTGCCGCTCGATCTCCTGATGGGGCGGCTGCCCCTGATCCTGCATGTCATGGAAGTGGTGGGCGTGCTCGCCTTTGCCGTCTCCGGCGTGGTCGATGCGCGCAAGCAGCGCTTCGATGCCGTGGGCACTTTCGTGGTGGCGTTCGCCACCGCCTTCGGCGGCGGCACGGTGCGCGACGTGCTGCTGGACCGCCGACCCTTCTACTGGGTCGACCACGAAGGCTATGTGATCCTGATCTTCGTAATGTCGCTCGGCGCGTCGTTCGTGCTGCGCGTGGTCAGCCGGGTAGCGTCCGAGCGCACCATGATCACGGCCGATGCAATCGGCCTGGGGCTGTTTTCCGTCACCGGCACATCGCTCGCGCTGGTGGCGCAGATGACCCCGACCGTGGCGGTCATGATGGGCATCATCTCTTCGGTGTTCGGTGGCGTGGTGCGCGACGTGTTGTGCAACGAGGTGCCGATGATCCTGCGGGACCGCTCGCCCTATGCCACCTGTGCCTTCGTCGGCTGCTGCGTCTATGTTGGCCTGACCTGGCTGCGGGCCGAGCAGGAACTGGCCCTGCTGGCGGGCGCCATCACCATCACGGCGGCGCGCCTGCTGTGCGTGCGTTTCGGCTGGAAGCTGCCGAGCTAGGCAGTGCCGAGCCGGGCAACAACGCCCGCGGCAATCCCGGCGCCCCCTCCCGTGGGACCGCCAGAATTGCTCGCCGGCGCTTGAACGCTTAAACGGCGGCTTCGTCCTGCTCGCCGGTACGGATACGGATCACGCGCTCGATCTCGGTCACGAAGATCTTGCCGTCGCCGATCTTGCCGGTGTGCGCTGCCTTGACGATGGCATCCAGCACGGTGTCGAGCTGGTTCTCGGCAACCACGACCTCGATCTTGATCTTGGGCAGGAAGTCGACCACATATTCAGCGCCGCGATATAGCTCGGTATGCCCCTTCTGGCGGCCAAAACCCTTCACCTCGGTTACCGTCAGGCCGGTCACGCCGACGTCAGCCAGCGCCTCGCGCACTTCGTCCAGCTTGAACGGTTTGATGATGGCGGTAATCTGCTTCATATTGGCCCCTTATATAGTCGTTGGTTAGTGAGAGATTTTAGCCTGCCTGCCAGCGGCCGGATGTGGCCTGCCGCACCGCGCCATTTCCGGTAGACTCAACCGTCGCCCCACCCGCCTGCCGCGGGCGCGGGGCGATCAGTCGTATCAGCCGTATCGGCCACGCCGGAACAAGGGCCTGCCCAAGAGCAGCGCCAATGATGAGCGAATCTAGCGCAATGCAGTCTGAATCTTTCAAGCCCGGCTCCGACCAGCCTGATGCGGCCACCCCAGGGGCGGCTGCGGCACAAGGCAGACAGGAACACGAGCGGATGGAGAATTATCGCACGCAGATCGTTTTCGATCTGTCCGAGCTGCCCGAAGCCGAATGGGACGCCCTGGTGGCGGCCCAGCCCGGGGCCACGCCGTTCTTGCGCCACGCCTTCCTGCATGCCATGCATGCCAGCGGCAGCGCCTGCGACGAGACCGGCTGGAGCCCGCGCTACCTGACGCTGTGGGCGCCACGCGCCGAGGGTGGCGAGCGCCTTGCGGCGGCCATGCCGCTGTACGCGAAGTCGCACTCTTATGGGGAATACGTGTTCGACTGGGCCTGGGCCGACGCCTACGCGCAGCATCGCCTGCCCTACTACCCCAAGCTGCTGTCCGCGCTCCCCTTCACGCCCGTACAGGGCGCGCGGCTGCTGGCCGAGGACGAAGACGCGCGCGGCTACCTGCTGCAATGTGCGCTGGCGCTGGCGGAACAAAGCCAGTTGTCTTCCCTGCACGTGCTGTTTCCCGACGAGCATGAGGCCGAGCTGATGCAAGACGCCGGCATGCTGATGCGCCACGGCGTGCAGTTCCACTGGACCAACCCGGGCTATGAGAGCTTCGAAGCGTTCCTGGCCACGCTCTCGCAAAAGAAACGCAAGAACATTCGCGCCGAACGGCGCCGCGTGGCCGACGCCGGCATCACCTTCCGGCAGCTGCGTGGCCCCGAAATCGGCGAGGCGCAATGGCGCTTTTTCAACCGCTGCTACCGGCAGACGTACCGCGAACACCATTCGACGCCCTACCTGAACCTGGATTTCTTCCAGCGCATCGGCGCCGCCATGCCGGAGAACCTGCTGCTGGTGGTGGCCGAGCGTGCCGGCCAGCCGATCGCCGCATCGCTGGTGGTCTACGATGACGGCCCGGCGCGCAGCACCCTGTTCGGGCGCTACTGGGGCGCGCTCGAGCATCACCCGTGCCTGCATTTCGAGACGGCTTACTACCAGCCGCTGGAGTTCTGCATAGCCCAGGGCATCCGCACCTTCGAAGGCGGCGCCCAGGGCGAGCACAAGATGGCGCGGGGCTTCCTGCCGGTGGCGACCCGCTCCGCCCACTGGCTGGCGCATCCGTCCTTTGCCGATGCCGTGGAACGCTTCCTGGTGCGCGAGCGCCAGGGCATCGACGCCTACCTGGACGAACTCAACGACCGCACGCCGTTTGCACGCAGCTAAGGCCAGCTTGGCGCATCACCGCCACATGCGACGCAGCGTGTTATCGCCCAGCATGTAATGGTGGAACAGCGCGGCGATGGCATGCAGTCCGATCACCGTGTAGAAGGCGGTGCCCAGTGTGCCGTGGATTTCCTCGAGGATGTCTTTCAAGTCCCGGCTTTGCGCCACCAGCGCGGGCAGTTCGACGCCAAGCCCCGGCACCGTCAGCAGGTGGCCGCCGGCGTTGAGGGCCAGCAGGCCCAGCACGGGCTGCGCGAAGATGAACAGATAGAGCACAAGGTGCATGGCACTGCCCAGCAGCTGTATCCAGCGCGGACCAGGCTCGGGGCTGGCGCGCCGCGCACCAGGCGCCACAGCAGGCGCGGCACGGCCAGGACGAACACCAGGGCCCCAGCCCAAGTGTGCACTGACATCGACAAGGCTTGGGAGGCGCTGCGCTCGGGCAGAAAGCCCTCCAACTCGATCGCGCTGTACGCAGTGGCAATCAGCAGGACCACCGCCCAGTGGAAGAACACCGCCGGGCCGGAATAACGCGCCATGGTGGACGGCGTCGAAAAGGTAGCGGACATGGGGAATTGGCAGTGTGTCTGCCTGGTTGTTCTGTGATTGAAGCTTAACGCACCGGCTTTATGGCATCTTTGGTTTCCATCAAGCCTGGCGCAACAAAAAACCCCGCCGCAGCGGGGTTATTCAGCATCGATTCAGCCACGCGCCGGAATCCGGCATGACTGAGCGCGAAAGCGGATGCTTACTTGGTGTAGTTCGCCACGCCGTCGGTGATTTCCTTGTGGGCTTCTTCAATGCCGGCCCAGCCTTCGACCTTGACCCACTTGCCTGCCTCGAGTGCCTTGTAGTTCTCAAAGAAGTGCTTGATCTGGTCCAGCAGGTTCTGCGGCACGTCCGATAGGCCCTTCATGAAGGCGGTGGCCGGCGACAGCTTGTCCAGCGGCACGGCGATCAGCTTGGCATCCACGCCCGACTCGTCGGTCATCTTGAGCATGCCCAGCGCGCGGCAACGCACCACTGCACCAGCCAGGATCGGGAACGGCGAGAGCACCAGCACGTCGACGGGGTCGCCATCGCCCGACAGGGTCTGGGGGATGAAGCCGTAGTTGGCCGGGTAGCGCATGCCGGTGCCGATGAAACGGTCGACGAAGAGCAGGCCGGTTTCCTTGTCGGCTTCGTACTTCACCGGATCGCTCTGGGCGGAGATTTCGATGATGACGTTGAAATCGTTCGGGATGTCCTTGCCGGGGGAAACGAGATTGAAGCTCATGCTTGCTCTCCAGATGCCTGTGTTTGAGGATGGCGGGCATTATAGCGGTTCGAAGCTGACCCAGGCCTGACGTTCGCGTGCCTTGCACGCCGCGCGCGGTGAGTGATAATGACGGATTGTCCGACAGACGCATCGACAGGCGCATTGCCCGCCACAACCAGGCAGTCGCATCCAGCCGGAGCCATTCCAATGCACGCCCAGCACTTCGTTGCCAACCGCCTGATCGCGCCGGACTCCGGCTTGCGCATCAAGGTATTCGACCCCTCCAGCGGCGAGCCTTTCGCCGAAATCGCCCGCGGCAACGCGGTCGACATCAACGTGGCCGTCCACGCAGCCCGCCAGGCCGCCGAAGGCGCCTGGGGCGCGATGGCGCCCGCCGAGCGCTCCCGCCTGCTCAACCGCGTGGCGCTCACCCTCATCGAGCACGAAGCCGAACTCGCCGCGCTGGAAGCGCGCGACACCGGCAAGCCCTTGCGCCAGGCCACCGCCGACGCGCGCGCCGTGGCGCGCTACTTCGAGTTCTATGCCGGCGCGGTCGACAAGCTGCACGGCCAGACCATCCCTTACCAGCCCGGCTTTACCGTGCTGACCGTGCGCGAGCCGCACGGCGTGACCGGCCACATCATCCCGTGGAACTATCCGCTACAGATCTTCGGGCGCAGCGTGGGCGCGGCGCTGGCCACGGGCAATGCCTGCGTGGTCAAGCCCGCCGAAGACGCCTGCCTGTCGCTGCTGCGCGTGGCGGAACTGGCGGCCGAGGCCGGCCTGCCCGAAGGCGCGCTGAACATCGTCACCGGCTATGGCCATGAGGCTGGCGCCGCGCTGGCGCGCCACGCGGGCATCAACCACATCTCCTTCACCGGCTCGCCGCAGACCGGCAAGCTGATCGCGCAGATGGCGGCCGAGAACCACGTGCCGGTCACGCTGGAGCTTGGCGGCAAGTCGCCCCAGATCGTCTTTGCCGACGCCGACCTCGATGCGCTGGTGCCGGTCATCGTCAACGGCATCGTGCAGAACGCGGGCCAGACCTGCTCGGCCGGCAGCCGCGTGCTGGTGGAACGCCCGCTCTACAATGCCGTGCTCGACCGCCTTGCCACGGTGTTCGAATCCTTGCGCGTAGGGCCGTCCGAGCTGGACCTGGAATGCGGCCCGCTGATCAACCGCAAGCAGCAGCAGCGGGTCTGGGACTTCGTCTCCGACGCGCAGCACGCCGGCATTACCGCCATGGCGCAAGGCCAGATCGTCGCGGAAGCGCCGGAGTCCGGCTATTACCAGGTGCCGATGCTGTTCCGCGACGTGCCGCCCACGCACCGGCTGGCGCAGGAAGAAGTGTTTGGCCCGCTGCTGGCGGCCACACCGTTCGACACCGAGGCCGAAGCCATCGCGCTCGCCAACGGCACGCCCTACGGCCTGGTCGCCGGCATCTGGACCCGCGATGGCGCGCGCCAGTTGCGCCTGGCGCACAAGCTGCGCGCCGGCCAGGTCTTTATCAACAACTACGGTGCCGGCGGCGGGGTAGAGCTACCTTTTGGCGGCAGCGGGCAGTCCGGCTACGGCCGCGAGAAGGGCTTCGAGGCCCTGTACGGATTCACCACACTGAAAACCATCGCAATTCAACATGGGTAATATCAACTTCCTGTCCGTCGCCTTCGCCATTTTCTTCTTCTGGATGGCGTGGCACGTCAGAAACAAACGTGCCACCAACCCCTCGGCCATGCCCCGCCTGCAAGTCTTCAAGCGCAAATGGGGCGACAGCGTGGGCGACCGCGTGCACTGGTGCCTCTACGTGGCGCTGCCCTTCCTGCTGGCGCTGATGATGGTCGCCAACGCGCTGCGCGGACGCGGCCCGTTCTCCCACTAGGAACTTGCCAGGACATTTTCCTGGGCGCCGCAAGCGGCAAGCGGCGCCCACCCAGCGGTATCGTGCAACCCAAAAAACAGATCCATGTAGATCTACAGACCCAAGAGGAGACCGCATGACAACGACCGCAGTACACTCCGGCGTGGCCGATCCCGCGTTCGAGGACGCCACCTACCGCAAGGTGACCTTGCGCCTGGTGCCATTCCTTTTGCTTTGCTACGTGGTGGCGTACCTGGACCGCGTCAACGTAGGCTTCGCCAAGCTGCAGATGCTCGGCGACCTGAAGTTCAGCGAGACCATCTACGGCCTCGGCGCGGGCATCTTCTTCATCGGCTACTTCCTGTTCGAAGTGCCCAGCAACGTGATCCTGCACAAGGTCGGCGCGCGCATCTGGATCGCGCGGATCATGATCACCTGGGGCGTGATCTCGGCGGCGATGATGTTCGTCACCACGCCGACCATGTTCTACGTGCTGCGCTTCCTGCTAGGAATTGCCGAGGCCGGCTTCTTCCCCGGCATCATCCTCTACCTGACCTACTGGTACCCGTCTCACCGGCGCGGGCGCACCACCACCTTCTTCATGACCGCGATCGCGCTCTCCGGCGTGATCGGCGGCCCGCTGTCGGGCTGGATGATGCAATCGTTCGACGGCCGCAACGGCTGGTCCGGCTGGCAATGGATGTTCCTGCTCGAAGGCATCCCGTCGGTGCTGGTAGGGCTGGTGGTGCTGGCCTACCTGGACGACCGCATCGTCCACGCCAAGTGGCTGAACAACGAAGAAAAAGCGCTGCTCCAGCGCAATATCGCTGCCGAGGACATGCACAAGGAAGACGCGCCCATCGGCAAGGTGTTGTCCAGCCCGCGCGTGTGGCTGATGAGCGCGATCTACTTCAGCTTCGTGATGGGCCTGTACGGCGTGAGCTTCTGGCTGCCCACCATCATCAAGCAGACCGGCGTGAAGAGCCCGCTGGACATCGGCCTGCTCACCGCCATCCCCTACGGCTGCGCGGTGGTCGGCATGGTGCTGGTGGCCTACAGCGCCGACCGCACCCGCGAACGCCGCTGGCATATCGCCGTTCCCGCGCTGCTGGGTGCCGTTGGCCTGGTGCTGTCGGTGCAATGGCACAACAATACCGTGCTGGCATTGCTCGGCCTGACGCTGGCCACCATCGGCATCCTGACCACCCTGCCGCTGTTCTGGAGCCTGCCGACGGCATTCCTGGCAGGCACGGGCGCGGCCGCGGGGATTGCGCTGATCAACTCGCTGGGGAACCTGGCCGGGTTTATCAGCCCCTACGCGGTAGGCTGGCTGAAGGACCTGACGCAGAGCACGGACTCCGGGATGTACCTGCTCGCAGCCTGTCTGGTGGTGGGTGCGGCACTGACACTCTCGGTGCCGGCGCGGATGGTGAACAAGTAAGAGAATGAGGGCGAGCGCCACATCGAGCGCCCGCCCTCTCCCCCAGCCCCTCTCCCGCTGGCGGGAGAGGGGAGCCAACCAGCGGACATAGCGAACGATTCGGTGTAGCCGTGTGACCCGCCCCCAGGCGGGGAACACCCCCAACGCAATGCGAAGCGAGCCGTCAAGGTGTGCAGAGGCCGTATGGGGCGCCTCGGGATTCGGCGAAAAGAGCGGAAAAGAGGGACCCATGTCTGAGTATCGCCTTAAGGCGATGCGAGTTTGGGTCCCGGCCGCTCTTTTCGTCGAATCCCGAGGGGTGTCGCCCCATCCGGCGCGCCTTTTTGCCTACTTTTTTGGCAAGACAAAAAAGTAGGTCGCCGCCCCGCAGGGGTGGTGAAACTGCAGTTGAAGTTGATTTTGCAGTTGCAGTTGCAGTTGCATTCAAGCCCCACCCCACCCTCAATTCCCCGCATCCTCCCCCAACATCTGCGCCACCGACCCCGACGTACCCACTGCCCGCTCACCCAGCAAATGATGCAGCGTGGTCAGCAACTCGTCTTCGTTATACGGCTTGCCCAAATAAACATTAACTCCAATCTCAGCCGCATAACGCCGATGCTTCTCCGCCGTGCGCGAAGTGATCATCACCAACGGCATATGCCCGGTCCGGCTATCCGCGCGCACATTGCGCGTCAGGTCAAACCCATCCATATGCGGCATCTCGATGTCGACCAGCATCGCGTCAGGCATCACCTCCTGCAACTGCCGCAGCGCATCCACGCCATCGCGCGCCAGCACCACCTGGTAGCCAGCCCGCGTCAGCAAGCGATGCGTGACCTTGCGCACGGTCAGTGAGTCGTCGACCACCATGACGGTTGGCTGGGTGCCCAGCCCTTGCACCGGAGCTGCGCCGCCTTGCGAGAATTCTGCCACCGCGCCCAGCATCGGCTGCGACGCCAGTTGGGGAAGCTGCGGCAGATCGGCAAGCTGCGGACGGGCCAGCTCGCCGCGCTCGCGCACGAAGCGCTGCGCCAGCACCACCGGGTTGTAGATCAGCACGATCTCGCCGTCGCCCAGCGTGGTCGCGCCGGCAATGCCTTCCAGGCGTGCCAGGTGCGGGCCGATGTGCTTGACCACCACTTCGCGGTTGCCGATCACTTCGTCCACGTGCACGGCGATGCGCTCGGCCCCGCTGCGCACCACCACTACCGGCGAATACTTCTTGCCCGCGGCTACCGCCGGCGTTTCTTCCAGCAGCGTCCCGAGGTAGTGGAACGGCACAGCGCCGCCGGGGGCGTCGAGGCTGCCTTGGTTGTAGGCTTCGAGCAGCCCTTGCGAGCGCAGTTGCTGGACCTGGTCGATCATGCCGCTCGGGATGGCGAACGGCCGGCCGCCCAGCGTGACCAGCAGCACTTGCGTGATGGCTGTCGTCAGTGGCAGGTGCACGGTAAAGCGGGTGCCTTGCCCGGATTGAGTGGCCAGCGCGATGCGCCCGCCCAGCGCCACCGTTTCGGCGCGCACCACGTCCATGCCCACGCCGCGCCCTGCCAGCTCCGACACCGTATCCGCGGTGCTGAAGCCTGGGGCGAAGATCATCTCGGTGAGCCGGGCATCGCCCGCGTCGTCGTCCGGCGCCAGCAGCTCACGCTCGATGGCGCGCGCGCGGATGCGCGCGAGGTCCAGCCCGCCGCCATCGTCCACGAAGTGCAGCACCACCTCATTGCCCTCCTGCTGCACTTCCAGCGTGAGCGCGCCGGTGGCGGGCTTGCCTGCCTCGCGGCGCACGTCAGCGGACTCGATGCCGTGCACCACCGCATTGCGGATCAGGTGCTCGATCGGGCCAGCCATGCGGTCCAGCACGGAGCGGTCGACCTCCACGGTGCCGCCCTTGATCAGCAGGCGCACTTCCTTGCCGGTCTCGCTGGCAGCCTGGCGCGCCACGCGATACAAACGCTCGGCCAGCGCGTCGAACTGCACCATGCGTGCCTGCATCAGGCTGCGCTGCAGGCCGCGGGTCAAGCGGGCCTGCGCGTCGAGGTCGCCGGCGGCGCGATCGAAGCCGCGCTGCAGGTTTTGCTCGACAGTGGCCACGTCGTTGACCGACTCGGCCATCATCCGCGTCAGTTCCTGGAAGCGCGTGAAGCGATCGAACTCGAGCGGATCGAACTCGACCTTGTGCTGGGCATCGGCGGTGCGCGAGGCCATCTGCGACTCGGCCTGGATCTCGATCTCGCGCAACTGGCCGCGCAAGCGCGCCACGTTGTCGTTGAGCTCGCCCAGGTAGCTGCGCATCGCGTCGAGCTCGCTCTCCAGCCGCGCGCGCGTCGCGCCGACTTCGCCGGCATCGGTGATCAGCGTATCGAGCGTGCGGGCCTGCACCCGCACCAGCGCGCGCTGGCGTTCGACGGCATCGGTGGCGGGCATCGGCGCAGCGCCGGCAGCGGGCATCGGCAGCGATGCCCCGGCCGGCAGCATGGGCGTGGCGGGCAGCCACGGCTGTAGCGTGGCGCTCGTCGATGCGGCGTGGCGGGCAGCGCCAGCTTGCGGCGCGTCTTGCACGGGCGCAGGTGCTGGTGCTGGTGCAGGTGCTGGGGCAGCCGATACCGGTTCCACTTCCGGCGCGCTGTTCTGCCCGGTCATGGTGTTGATCAGCTCGGGATCGTCCACCGGCAGCAGGCGGCCGGCCTGCAGCGCCTCGCTATGCGCGAGGATGCGGTCGTACCAGGCATACAGGCGCACGAACATGACCGGCCCGACGCGATCGGCGCGCACGCCAGCATCGAGCAGGGTTTCCATTTCGTGGGCGGCCTGGCCCAGCGCCATGGCGCCGGCCATCCGGGCGCTGCCCTTGAGCGTGTGCAGCGCGCGCAGGATCAGGCCAGCGTGGCTGGCATGCTCGCCATCGCCGCAGGCCGTCTCCCAGCCACGCAGCAGCTTGCCCAGTTCCGGCAGGCTGCCGTGCGCCTCTTCCAGGAAAATCTCGACGAGCGCCGGATCCAGGGCCTCCTCGGCGGCCTCGGCGGCCTCGGCAGCTTGCTTGTCCGGCGTATCCGTGGCATCCGGAGCCGCTTGTACCTCCGCCGCATGCAGGGGCATGACGGTGGCGTCGTGCAGCATGCCGCTGCTGGCCGCGCCCGGCAACTTGCCGAACAGCAACGCAACCGGCGCGTCCTCCGCCTCGGCCAACAGATCCACCGCCGGCAACGCCAGCCGTGGGCGCACCATGGCGCGCTCGCCAAGCTCCAGCAGGCTGCGGCAGAGCGCGTCATCGGCGGCCGGCCAGATGCCCGCGGCAAACTGGTGCAGCATGCCGCGCACGCGCTCCACCGCCTGCTCCAGCAAGCGGAAGTCGCCAGGGTGCATCGCCACCGGGTGCGCGCCGAGCTGCAGCATCAGGCGCTCAAGCGCCTCGGCAATCGCGCGCACCGGCTCCAGGCCGACCGTGGAAGCGCTGCCTTGCAAGGTATGCGCGACGCGCAACGCCAGCTCGCTCGGGCAGGGACGGCCCTCGTGGCGCCACTCCGAGACATCGGTGGCGAACTGGCGGATGAGGTCGTCGGCTTCCTGCAAGTAGACGTTGTAGAGCGGCAGGCTGATACGCACCGGGCCGATCAGCTTGAAGTGGTCGTTTTCCTCAGCCGGCGTGCTGGCAAAGCGGAAAGGAATGACCTTGGCATCCCCGGCGGCGGCGCTGTCTTCTTCGGCCTCGGCCGGCTGTTCAGCCGCCTGCAGCGGGAGCTGAATCTCTTGCTCCGGCTCTTGCTCCGCTTGTGCTTCCAGCACCTGCCCGTCTTCGGGCTGCGCCACCACCAGCTCAGGCCCGGCCGCCTGCACAGGCGAAGCCACCGCCTCGGCGATGTGCTCCGGCTCGGGCTGCTCGCCCGCGCGCACAGACTGCGCCGTGGCCAGCAGGCCCGTGGCGTCGTGCGCGGCATGGGCATCGTCGCGCAGCGCGCTCACCCAACCGGACAGCTCGTCGTGGGCACGCACCAGCAAGTCCAGCAGGACCGGCGCCGGGGCGCGGGCCTCGGCAATCCAAAGGTTCATCACCTGCTCGATCGCCCAGGCTGCCTCGCCAAAACGATGCAGGCCCACCATCCGGCTGGATCCCTTGAGCGTATGGAAGGCGCGGCGCAGGCGGCTGATGGTATCGGCAACTGCCAGCGCCAGGAGGCCGCCGCCGAGATCGTTGGCGACCTCGCCCAGCACCTCGACCGCTTCGGTCAGGAAGATATCCAGCAGTTCGGCGTCGATCGCGGCGGTGTCGGCCGCGGCGGGCATCGCTGCCGCGGGCGCGGGCGTGCCGGGCGCGCTGGTCGGCAGCGCCTCGGCCAGCGCCACCACCAGGCGCTCGGCCGCGCCCTCGGAACCGGCGAGCCAGGCATTGAGTTGCGTGGTGGCTTCGCCGGCCTGGCGACGCAGGCCGGCTGCGTCGTCAATGGCGGCCTGCTCGTTCATGGCCTGCAGCGCGGCGCGCAGCGCCGTCACCTCGGGCGCGTCGGCTGCGGCCGGATGGCGCACCGCATCGTTGACCGCCGCGCGCGCATTGGCTAGCAGCCTCGCGTGGGAAACCGCGCTGCCCTGCTCTTCTTGAGCGGCAATGTCGGCGGCTTCGGCATGCGCATCCGCCGCTGCGGTGCGGCCAAATGCCAGCGCATCGATAAAGGCATGCACAACACCCAGCTCGCCGGCAATCGCGGCAAGGCGGGCAGCGCGCTCGCGCGCCGCGTCGGCAGCGCTGGCAGCGTCGCCTGCAACCTGCGTGGCGCGAGCGCCAGCAAGCCATTCCAGCGCTGGCATCACGCGCTCCAGCGCCGCCGCTACCGCGAGCGCATCGGCCTGCAGTGCTTCCGGCAGCGCGCCGGCCTCGCGCAGGCCATCCAGCGTCCCGGCAAGCGCCGCGAAAGCGCGTTCGGCGTCGCGCAGGTGGGCGCCGGCTTCGGCACGGGCGGCATCGCGGTCATAGGCATCGAGCCAGGATTCGCCGCTGTCGAGGTGGCCGCGCAGTTGCGCGAGCGCGGCCTCGCGCAGGCGTTGCGTGCGCGCCTGGTCCACCATCTGCGCGAGCCAGCGCGGCGCTTGCGCAACCGGCTCGCCGCGCTCGCGCGCACCAAGGTACGAGGTCAGTTCATCGCAACGCCGCGCGAACTCGGCGGCCGCCGCGTGCCCGGTGCTGCCATGCACGCGCCATGGCAGCGCTAGTGCCCGCCCCAGGAACAAGGCAATGGCGCCGGCGCCAAAGGGGTCGTCGGCGCCGGGGCGGACCTGCGCCGCGGCATCCAGGCAGCGCAGCAGCGCCGGCTGGGCCAGCGGCTGCGCGGCTTCGGCCAGCACGGCGAGCGCGTTATGCCATTCGCCGTAGTCCGGGCCGGCGGCGGCGGCCCGCTCGAGCGCGGTGGCCGCCTGCTGCAGGTTGCGGGTATCGATCGGGTCGAGCCAGCCGTAATAGCGCACGCGGAAATCGGCATGCACCGCGGCGTGCGCCGCGTCGATGCGGAAGGCTTGCAGGCATTCTCGAATGGCGGAGCGCAGCACCAGCACGGGCGCGCTCTGCGGTTCGTTCGCGGGCAGCGTGCCGCTGGTGGTGACCAGCAGGTACACGGCGTCGTTGAGCAAGGCCTGCGGCACCCGCACCTGCCCTTGCAGGTACTGGCGCAGCAGCAGGTGGGCCCGCCCCGCCAGCCGCTTGGCCAGCAGGTCCGACGGCAGCAGGCCGTGGGCCAGCGCGCCGAACACCAGCGCCAGCACGTGCCACACGCCGCGGTCGGGATGGTCGGTGGCGCGGCGCAGTTCCTGCTCGCTCGCACGGACGTCTTCCAGCGCGGATTCCAGCGGCAGATAGGCCTCGTGCAACAGGCTCGGGTCAACGCACGGCACCGGCAAGCGCAGCGCCTTGAGCAACGCCGCCTCGAAGCGCTGGCGCGCGCGCGTGACGGTTGCGGCCATGCGCATCGGCAGCAGGATGCCGGGCAGCATCTGCAGCTCGTCCACCCACAGGTCGGCGGGGTGCACGCGGTCTTCGCCAAGGCGGCCCAGCACGTCGGCATAGGAACGGAACAGCCGCACCGGATCTTCCTCGTCGCCAGCCATCAGGTCGTCGACGTACTCGGCCAGCGCCTGCACGCCCAGGCGGAATGCGGCCAGCGTGCCGGCGTCGGCGGGCACGGCGCCGCCATCGACGCCTTCCAGCAAGCGGCGCAGCGCCTGGCAATACGGATCGACCCCGCGCAGGCCAACGATATGCACCGCGCCGGCGGCCTGGTGCAGATGCTGGCCGGCCAGGCGCAGCGAGGTGGTGTCGCGCGCGCCAAGCGCCTCGGGCGCCTGCTGCACTTCATCGACGTAGTGGCCCAGCTCCGCGGCGGCATCGTCCAGCGCGGTGCGCAGGCTCGGCGCCAGCCAGGCCAGCACGGAAAGATCCCGGGCCACCGGGGCAGCGGCTTTCCCGACTGGAGCGGATAGCTCGGCGGACAGGTCCGGCGCGGGCGCGGCCAGTGCTGGCGACGGCAGCGGATCCTGCACGGCCGGATCGGTGCCGGCGGCCTCGCGCGAGACAGGGAAATTCAATGACATGACTGCTTCCAATGCGTCCAATGCGGTGGCGCCGGTCCGTGGCCCGCATCCGCGCGGGCTCGCGTTGAACACCAGTGCTGGCTTGTCAGGCGATCTTGAATCGCAGCACCGAGTTGCGCAGCTCTTCGGTCAGCAAGGTCAGCTGGCGCACCGAGAGTGCCGTCTGGCGCGTGCCGGACGAGGTCTGCTCGGTCACCTGCAGGATCCCTTCGATGTTGCGTGCCACCGCGGTAGCCAGCCCCGCCTCGTGCGAGGTGGTCTGCGAGATCTGCTCGATCAGTTCGGCGAGCTGGCGCGACACGCGGCCGATCTCCACCAGCGCGGCGCCGGCGTTGTCCGACAGCTTGGCCCCTTCCACCACGCCCTGCGTGCTGCGCTCCATGGCGTGCACCGCGTCCTGCGTGTCGGTCTGGATGGTGCGGATCAGCGCGCCGATCTGCTTGGTTGCCTCGCCGGAGCGCTCTGCCAGCCGTTGCACTTCTTCGGCCACCACCGAGAAGCCGCGGCCGGCTTCACCGGCGGACGCGGCCTGGATGGCGGCGTTCAGCGCCAGCACGTTGGTCTGCTCGGTAATGTCGGAGATCAGCTCGACGATTTCACCGATCTCCTGCGAGGATTCGCCCAGGCGCTTGATGCGCTTGGAGGTGTCCTGGATCTGCTCGCGAATGTCGTTCATGCCCACAATGGCATTCTGCACGGCGTGCTGGCCCTGCTCGGCCGCGGCCAGCGAGGCGCGCGCCACGTTGGCCGATTCCGCCGCGCCGCGCGAGACCTGCGTGATGCGGTCGGCCATTTCCACCACCGATTCGCCGGTCTGGCGGATCTGGCGCGACTGCTCTTCCGAGGCCGCGACCAGCTCGGTGGAGGTGTCCTGCACCTGCCCCGATGCCTGCGTCACTTCGCCGGCGGTCTGCTGCACCCGGCCGACCAGTTCGCGCAGTTCTTCCACGGTGTAGTTCACCGAGTCGGCGATGGCGCCGGTGATGTCCTCGGTCACGGTGGCTTGCTTGGTCAGGTCGCCGTCGGCGATGTCCTGCAGCTCGTTCATCAACTGCAAAATCGCCTTCTGGGTCGCGTCGTTGTTGCGCTTTTCGTCCAGCCGGCGGGCTTCGGCCTCGCGCTCGCGGGCCTCGGCTTCGAGGGTACGGGCGCGCGAATCGCGCAGGTACAGCGCGGCCAGACCGGCCAGGAACAGCAGCGTGAGCAGGGCCGAGACGATGGTGGCGCCGAGCGTGAGCGGGCGCACGCGGGCGCCTTGCGCATAAGCGGCCTGCAACGCGGAGAGCTCGCCGCGCAGTGCCTCGTTGTCGTTGAAGATCTGCTGCTGCGCGCGCTTGGCGGCGATCAGGCCGGGCAGGTTCTGCAGGATGGTCTGGGTGGTCTTCTGCACCGCGTCGAAACGTTGCGACAGCTGCTGCAGGTAGCCGCGGGTTTCGGCGTCTCCCGCCGCCGACAGCCGCAGCGCTTCGCTGCCGTTCATCAGGCCGTCCAGGGTTTCGCGGAAGGTGTTGGTGTCCTTGCCGAGCAAGAACGCGGTTTCCGGGTTGACGCCTTCGCCCGCCAGGAACTCGTTCAGGTTTTTACCCAGGCGCTGCGTCAGCATCACCAGCTGCGCGGAGGCGGCCACCTCGCGCGCGTTGGCGCCGCTTTGCAGCTTGATTGCCGCCACCTGCTCCGCGCTTTCCAGCAGTTCGGGGTTGGAGGCATTGAAGATCTGCAGCGTCTGGCCGATGGTGGTCAGGGTGGGCTGCTGGGCCAGCACGTCGCCTGCGCTTTTCTCGGTGCGCTGCCAGGATTCCATGGCTTTTTCCAGCAGCGGCGCGGCCACCGCGCCGGTAGCGCGCACGTGCTTGGCCTCGCTGCCGTCTTGCAGCGCCTGCAAGTCGCCCGCGAGCTCGCTTTTGGACTGGCGCAGCTGCGTGAACGCCTGCGCATTGCCCAGCAGCGCCACCGGCACCGCCTTGGCCAGGCGCTGCGAGTGCATCAGCATGTCGCCGGCGATCTCGATCTGCGCCGCGCCGTTGTTGGCTTCGCGGTTATCGAAATACACCGACGCCAGCAACGCCACCAGAGACAGCACCACGCCAGCGGTCAGCGCGCGCTGCTGGCTGGCAAACGGGATGCGGGACAGCCGGCCCGAGAGCTTCTCGGCCGGGGTGCTTCGCGTGATGGGCGCGGCCGCAGCGTCTACCGCCAGTTCGGCGGCACCGGCCGCCGGCGCCTGGCGACCCAGGCTGAACATCTTGAATCCCATAGCACCCTCTGTCCGTTATTTTTTGAATTTGATTTGTCGTCGCGTCGTCGCGGGCAGCCCGCGCGGCGCTCAGGCGGCCTGCCTGCCCACCTGCAGGAAGGCCGGCGACGCCAGCAGCCTGCGCACGTCGAGCACCTGCCAGTCGCGCCCGTCGCGATCGGCAAAACGGGGACCCTCCCAATCCGGTGCAGGCTCCTGCCGTGCCCGGGCCGCATTGGCCGGATCAGCCACCTCTACCGGCAACGACAGGTCGCCGGCATGGCGCAGCCCGATCACGCGCGTGGCAAGGATGCCGCAGGCGCGCTCCACCTGGCGCGACAGCACCACGATCTTGCTGCCCGGCTGCAGCGGGGTGGCTCCTCGCCGCAGAACAGGCCGAAATCGATCACGCCCAGCAGGCTGCCGCGCGCGTTCACCAGCCCCGTGTACCAGGACTGCGTGAGCGGCACGCGGCTGGGCTGGCGCATCTCCAGCACCTCGCCCGTCTGCGGCAACGGCAGCAGCCAGTGCCGCTGTCCCACCTGCAGGCCCAGGAAGCTGTCCACCGCTGGCAGGTTGCGCGCCTCGCGCAGCCGGCGGGCCAGCATGGCCTGGTAGTCCTGCAGCCGGGTCTGGCGGGCACGAAGATCCTGGCGCGGCGCAGTCATGGTCGGAGTCCGGTGAAAAGCAAGGATGGGGTCGGATGCGATCGGGCAGCGGCTCAGTGCGCCAGCGCGGCGATCTTGGTCAGCAGTTCTTCACCATCGACCGGCTTGACGACGTAGTCGGCCGCGCCCTGGCGCATGCCCCAGATGCGGTCGGTGTCCAGGCCCTTGCTGGTGCACATGATCACCGGGATGTCCTTGAAGCGGTCGTCGCGCTTGATCGCGCGGGTCGCCTGGTAGCCGTTCTGGCCGGGCATCACCACGTCCATCAGGATCAGGTCGAAGGGTTCCTTCTCGAGCCGGGCGAAGGCCTGCTCGCTATTGCCGGCCACCGAGACCTTGAAGCCCTTCTTGCCGAGCAGGTCGGACATGAAAAGGGCTTCGGTGGGGAAGTCGTCGACGATGAGGATTTTGCTGATAGTCATGATGATGGGTATTCCTTGGGTTGCGCTCAAGCCGGCAAGGGGCTGGCCACGGCAGCGGCACGTGGCACGCAGGCGTCTACCGCCTGCAGCAGCGACTCACGGGTAAATGGCTTGGCGAGATGGTCTTGCGCGCCGACCAGGCGGCCGCGCGAACGGTCGAACACGCCGTCGCGGGAGGACAGCATGATCACCGGGATGGCATGGAACCGAGGGCTTTTCTTGATGAGGGCGCAGGTCTGGTAACCGTCCAGGCGCGGCATCAGGATGTCGCAGAAGATCAGGTCCGGATGCATGTCGCCGACCTTGGCGAGTGCCTCGAAGCCGTCTTCGGCCAGCAGCACCTGGCAGCCGGCCTGGGACAGGAATATCTCGGCGGTGCGGCGGATGGTGCTGGAATCGTCGATGACGAGCACCTTGCGGCGCGCAGGCGCAGCGCCGCCGCTGGCGCCGGCGCCAGCTTCGACCGCGCCGCTGACCTCAGCGCTGACCCGAATACCTTCTTGTAGTTGAGCGACCCGCATCTCGTTCCCGCGACCAGCATGTTTCCCTCACGGAAACGCCGGCATTCACTTGAGAACTTCCGCGCAAGGCAGCCTGGCTGCCCCGACGGACCCCGAAACAAAACGATTTGATTCCCGAAAACACGCCGGCCGGAAAGCTCCGGTGACCGGCAAACGGCGGCGCGTGGTACCCGCGCCTGCCGCGGTCCCCCCCAAAGGGTGGATTTTCAAATTTGAAACAGAGTGTGACAAGTCGCCGTGGGGCCGTCAATCCGGAATCTCGGGCAGCCCCTATCGATCTGTCGCATCGACGCGACGCGCCGCGGCGGGCTGACCGGCCCAGGCCGTGTAGTCACGGTCGCGTCATGGTCGCGCATGACCAGATCACGCCATCCAGCCTGTCCTGGCTGGCGACGCAGCAAATCTAGCGTTGCTATCCAGCAACTCCAGCAACCCTGGAGCGTGTCAGAGCGCCACCATCTCGAAATCTTCCTTGCGCGCACCGCATTCCGGGCAGGTCCAGTTGATGGGCACGTCTTCCCATTTGGTGCCGGGGGCAAGGCCGTCTTCGGGCGCGCCGGTAGCTTCATCGTAAATCCAGCCGCAGATCAGGCACATCCAGGTCTTGTATTCCATAACGGTCCAGTCACTCTCCATTAAAATTCAGGGCCAGATGGTACCGAATCGGCGCCGCCGGCGCCAGCCGGGCAAGCAGGATTCGGGCCAAATACGCCGTGTTCGCGCACGTTACCGCGTATATGCCTCGCATTTGAGCCTTTTGCCGGCATCTTCAACGTAACTTGCTGCCTGTTAGAACGCGTTTCTCCCGCTTTTGATTTCACGCAAAGCCATGTCTCGTAACCAGCAGCTCTTCGACCGCGCACAGCAAACCATCCCGGGCGGCGTCAATTCGCCCGTGCGCGCCTTCCGCTCGGTGGGCGGCACGCCCCGCTTCATCACGCGCGCCGAAGGCGCGTACATGTGGGACGCCGACGGCCAGCGCTACATCGACTATATCGGCTCGTGGGGCCCGATGATCGTCGGCCATGCCCACCCCGAAGTGGTGCGCGCGGTGCAGGAGACCTCGGCCCACAGCTTCTCGTTCGGCGCGCCGACCGAGGCCGAGATCGAGATGGCCGAGGAAATCTGCAAACTGGTGCCATCGATCGAGCAGGTGCGCCTGGTTTCCTCCGGCACCGAGGCCACGATGAGCGCACTGCGCCTGGCGCGCGGCTTCACCAAGCGCGACCTGATCGTGAAGTTCGAGGGCTGCTACCACGGCCACGCCGACAGCCTGCTGGTCAAGGCCGGTTCCGGCCTGCTGACCTTTGCCGACACCACCAAGAACGCGCCCTCCTCGGCCGGCGTGCCCGCCGACGTGACCAAGCACACCATGGTGCTGGAGTACAACAACGTCGAACAGCTCGAGCAAGCCTTCATCAAGCACGCCGGCGAGATCGCCGCCGTGATCGTGGAGCCGGTGGCCGGCAACATGAACCTGGTACGTGCCAGCGATGCGTTCCTGCAAGCCATGCGCACGCTGTGCACCCAGCATGGCGCGGTGCTGATCTTCGACGAGGTGATGACGGGCTTTCGCGTGGCGCTGGGCGGCGCGCAGGCGCATTACGGCATCACGCCGGACCTGACCTGCCTGGGCAAGGTGATCGGCGGCGGCATGCCGGCAGCGGCCTTTGGCGGCCGGCGCGACATCATGGCCTGCCTGGCGCCCCTGGGCGCCGTGTACCAGGCCGGCACGCTGTCGGGCAACCCGCTGGCGGTGGCGGCCGGGCTGACCACCCTCAAGCTGATCCAGGCACCGGGCTTCCATGACCGCCTGGCCGCGCAAACCCGCAAGCTGGCTGACGGCCTGGCCGCGGCGGCGGTGGCTGCCGGCGTGCCGTTCGCGGCGGATGCCATCGGCGGCATGTTCGGGCTGTACTTCCGCGAAGGCGTGCCGGGCAGCTTTGCTGAAGTCACGCAGTGCGATACCGCGCGCTTCAACCGCTTCTTCCACGCCATGCTGGATGCCGGCGTCTACCTGGCGCCGTCCGCTTTCGAGGCGGGCTTCGTCTCAGCGCAGCACGACGACGCCATCCTCGCGACCACCATCGAAGCCGCCCGCAAGGCCTTCGCGGCCTGAGGGCAGGAAGGCCCGAAGGCCCGCCGGGTCAGCCGAGCAGGTCGGGCGCAGCCGCCCCGACCTGCTCGCAGGCCCGTGCCAGCGCTGCCTCAAGGGAGGCGCTGGCGGGCGTCATCGGCGCGCGCAGCTCGTTGCGCAGCCATCCCTCGCGCGCCAGCATGGCCTTGAGCGGGCCCGGATTGGGCTCGGCAAACAGCAGCTTGATCATCGGCATCAAGGCATGGAAAAGCCGGCGCGCCTGGTCGAGCCGCTGCCCGGCCACCGCCTGCGCCAGCGCGACGAACAGCTCCGGATACAGATGGGCAGAGGCGATGATCGCGCCCGTGCCGCCCAGGCACAGCGTGCCCAGCAACTGGTGATCCTCGCCCGCCAGCACGCTCAAGCGCCCGTCGGCAATGATGGCCTGCGTGCCGTGGTAATCGCCGCCGCAATCCTTGATGGCGCGGATACTCGGATGGGCGGCCAGCGCCAGGATGGTCTGCGTCTCGAGCTTCACGCCGGTCCGGTAGGGAATGTCATACAGCACCAGCGGCGCGGCGGCACTGTCGGCCAGGGCGCGGAAATAATCCAGCAGGCCGGCCTGCGACGGACGGACATAGTAAGGCGCGGGCGCCAGCAGCCCGGCCAGCGGCCGCTCAGCCAGCTGGCGCACGCGCGCCTGCACCTGGCGCGCCTGGCTGCCCGCCACGCCCATCATCACCGGCAAGTTGCCGGCACTGGCCAGCACCGTATCCAGCACGGCCAGTTGCTCGGCCTCATCAAGCGCGGCTGCCTCGCCAGTGCTGCCGCACACCACGATCCCGGCGACGGCGCTGCCGGCGTAGTGCGCCACCAGGCGGGACAGTGCGGGAAAATCGACCGCGCCGTCGGCAAAGGGCGTCACCAATGGCAGCCAGATTCCGGAAAAGACTTGTTGTGCTTGCTGGTCTTGCTGGTCTTGCTGGTCTTGCTGGTCTTGAGCTACTGCTTGCATCGAATCACTCCTGTACGACCGGTCAATAAAAACCGTGCAGAAGTGCGCCGGGTGGCAGATGAGCCCGCGTGGGACAGTGGGAAAGCCTGAACCGTGAATCCTGGCCTCGCCCCCGTACGCTGGTACGCAGGTGCCGCTCCGTCGCTCATCTGACGGAACAGCGCCCCGGTCAGATGAGCGGCTGTTTTTTGGCTTTGGCGCGCGCCGGCACCTGCCGCTGCGAGGCAGGGCAAACAAGTGCGGAAATCGACGAAACAGCGCGCATGGCGGGTTGGGGCGGGTTGGGGCTGGCTGGGAGCACGGCATGGCGCCGGGATGGCGCCACCGTAGCAACCACGGCAGAAACGATAATCTACCGGGACGGCCGGCCTTCCGTCAACTACACCCGGGCCGGTTCGCTTGCGCGGGCCGGCCCCTGCGCTACACTGGGGACTCCACGAATTCCGGAGTCTTCGATGCGCGCATCCCCTTCCCTGTCCCTGTCCTCCGGGCGCTCTGTCCTGCGCTGGCTCTTGCTGGCCCTGTGCGCCAGCCTGCTGTCCGCCTGCGGGTACAACGACTTCCAGGCCAAGGACGAGGCCGTCAAGGCGGCCTGGGGCGAGGTGATCAACCAGTACCAGCGCCGCGCCGACCTGATCCCCAACCTGGTCAATACCGTCAAGGGCTACGCCACGCATGAGCGCGAGACGCTGGAGGCCGTCACCAAGGCCCGCGCCGCGGCCACCAGCATCCAGGTCTCGCCCGAGACCCTCAACGACCCCGAAGCCTTCAAGCGCTTCCAGCAAGCCCAGGGCGAGCTGAGCGGCGCGCTGTCGCGCCTGCTGGCGGTGTCGGAGAACTATCCGCAACTCAAGGCCGATGCATCGTTCCGCGACCTGCAATCGCAGCTCGAAGGCACCGAGAACCGCATCACGGTGGCACGCCAGCGCTATATCACCGCGGTGCGCGACTACAACATCCTGGCGCGCAGCTTCCCCACCAACCTGACCGCCATGATCTTCAAGTACCCGGTCAAGCCATCGTTCACGGTGGAAAACGAGAAGGCCATCTCGGCGCCGCCCACGGTGAAGTTCTGATCCCGGACCATGCTTATGCGGAATCTCTCTGAGCGCAGTGGCTGGACAGCCGCCATGCTGGCGCTGCTGCTGTGGCTGGGCGCGCTGCTGGCGTCCCCGGCCATGGCCGCCGGCGACGGCTTTGTCGCGGTGCCGCCGCTCACGCAGCGGGTGACCGACCTCACCGGCACGCTCAGCGCCAGCCAGCGCAGCGCGCTGGAAAACGTGCTGGCCGAGTATGAGCAGCAGCGCGGCAGCCAGATCTTCGTGCTGATGGTGCCCACTACCGATCCCGAGCCCATCGACGCCTACAGCATCCGCGTGGCCGACGCCTGGCGCGCCGGGCGCAAGGGCATCGACGATGGCGTGATCTTGCTGATCGCCAAGGACAACCCGCCCGGCCTGCGCAAGATGCGCCTGGAAGTGGGGCGCGGCGTGCAAGGCTCGCTGACCGATGCCATGTCCAAGCGCATCCTGCAAGACGTGATGGCGCCGCACTTCCGCCAGAACGATTTCTACGGCGGCATCGCGGCCGGCGTCTCGGCGATCCAGGCCACCATCGACAAGGAAGCCCTGCCCGGCCCGCAGGCCGGCCGCAAAGCCGCCCCGAGCGGCTCGTGGACCGACTGGCTGCCGGTGCTGTTCCCGCTCGCCATCATCCTGTTCTTCTTCATCTCCGCGGCCCGCCGCTCGGGCGGCTCGCCGATCGTGACGCGCGGGCGTGGCTGGGACGCGGCCGCCGGCGGACTCGGCGGCACCCTTGGCGGTCTCGGGGGTGGCGGCTGGGGACGCGGCGGCGGCGGCGGCGGCTTCGGAGGAGGCGGTGGCGGTGGCGGATTCGGTGGTGGTGGCGGTGGCGGTGGCGGCTTCGACGGAGGCGGCGCCTCCGGCAACTGGTAACGACACATGCCACACTTCAAACGCGCCCTGCGCCATCTTGGCACGCGCCCCGGCGCCGCCAGCAAGCACTTCCCCGCCGACGCCCAGCAGCAACTGCAGCAGGCGGTGCGCGCCGGCGAGCAGCGGCATCACGGCGAAATCCGGGTAGTGATCGAATCCAGCCTGCCCGTGGCGCTGGCCTTCTCTGGCACCACCCCGCGCGAGCGTGCCCGCGCCTTGTTCGGCGCGCTGGAGGTATGGAACACCGAAGGCCACACCGGGGTGCTGCTCTACATCAACCTGGCCGATCACGCGGTGGAGCTGCTGGCCGACCGCGGCATCGATGCACGCGTCGGCCCGCAGACCTGGCGCGCCATCTGCAACGAACTGGCGAGCGGGCTGGCGCGGGAGCTATCGGTCAAGCCCGTGCTGGCGGCGGTGGAAAAATCCACCATCAGCTCGCCGCCCACTTCCCCGCTGGCGACCGGCCCAATCCGAACGAGCTCGACGACCGGCCGGTCATGCTGTAGCGCTGCTGCCGCGACGCGCCCCAGCATGTACCACAGCGCGGCCAGCACCTGCAGCGCCACCAGCCCGCCCCACACTGTCAGGTGCGCCGCCTTCGGGTAGCGGCCTGCATCGGCGGCCCAGAGGTCCAGCAGCAGCCCGATGCCGACCTGGCAGGCAAAGGTGGACAGGAACACCGTCAAGGTCAGCGCCGTGGTGGCGCGCCCGATCAACGCGTCGGGGAAGCTGCGCGCCAGCACGGCATAGGCCAGGATGCCGCTGGAGCCGAACACCCCATAGGCCGCCCACAGCAAGGCCGGCGGCAGCGGCACACCCGCCATGATCACGCACTGGATCACGATGAACCCGCTCATGCCAACGCCCGCGAAGGTGTAAAGGCTCACGCCGGCACGCTCCAGGTGGCGCGCGGCCCAGCCGGCGCAAACGCAACCGCCCATCATGGCAAAGCCGATCACCGACACCAGGCGAGCGCCCTGCTCCGGCGAGTATCCGGCCACGTCGCGCAGGAAGGCACCGACCCACAGCGTCTGCACCGCCAGGAACACGCCTTGATTCAACAGGGCCAGCGGCACCACGCGCAGGAAGCGCTCATTGCGCAAGACCTGCCAGGTGCCGCGTAACTGCTCGGCAAGGCGCTGCTTGCCAGCGCGGCTGGTCTCGGGCGCACCGAGCCACAGCAGCGCCGCCATGGCCAGCGTCAACCCGGCCAGCCCGTAGCTTACGGTGCGCCAGTCGGTCCACGACAGCAGCCAGCCCAGCGGCGCGCCCACCACGACGGCGCCCAGCCCGCCGATCGCCATCACCACCCCGTTGAGCAAGGGCATGCGCGACAGCGGGAACCAGATCGACAAGGCCTGGATGGCAGCCCCCAGGCAAACCGACACGCCCACGCCGATCATCAGGCGCCCGGCCGCCAGCGCGGCCATGCTGGTCGCCGAGGCGAACACCAGCGCGCCGGCCACCGCCACCAGCAGCAACGCGGCCTCGGTGCGGCGCGGGCCAAAGCGGTCGAGCATCAGCCCGGCCGGCAACTGGGCGCAGGCAAACCCCAGGAAGTAGAAGCTGGTCAGCAGCCCCAGGTCGGCAGCGCCCAGCCCCATCTCGCGGATCAGATGCGGCGCGAAGCCCAGGTTGACGCCCCGGAAGATATAGGAGACCAGGAAACCTAGCGAAAAGATGCAAAGCACGCGCCAGCGCGCAGCGGCCAGCGCGGGATCGCCAGCCAGTGAGGCAGGAGAAGGCGCGGCAGTGGCAGGGGTGGATACATTGGTAGAAGTCATGTCTGCATTGTCGTCAGTCGCCGCGCGCAACACCAACGAAAGATACCCGCCGCAATTGTGAGTAGAATTTGACGGCAATGATCTCCCGACGTCCTAAAACCACCAAGCCCGGCCTGCCCGGCCAGTCCAGCTTGCCCGCCGGGCCGGCTGAACCCGCCCCGCCGCCCGAGCCCCTGCGCGCGCAGCGCGCGCCGCACCTGCCAGCGCTGCAGGCGCTGCGGGCGCTCGAGGCCGCTGCCCGCCACCGCAGCTTCTCCCGCGCCGCGGAAGAACTGGCGCTGACCCACAGCGCCATCAGCCACCATCTGCGCGCGCTGGAAGACAAGCTGGGCACCAAGCTGTTCCAGCGCACCGGCCACCTGATGATCCCCACCAATGTGGGCGCGCGGCTGGCCGAGCGGATTCGCGACGGGCTGGCTGAACTGGAAGACGGCCTGCGCGAGGCCAGCAACGGTGGCGCCCCGCAGGTGGTGCGGCTGGAGGTGAGCGTCATGGCCGACCTGGCCAACGCGTGGCTCATTCGCCGCCTGCCAAGCCTGCACGCGGCCCTGCCGGGACTGGACCTGCACCTGCGGCTGCACGCCGAGATCACACCGCCCGATCCGTACTCGGTGGATGTGGGCATCTGGCACCAGCGCGTGGACCTGCCCGGCTTTGCCTGCCACAACCTGATCGAGGACCATGTGATTGCGGTCGCCAGCCCGGCGCTGCTGGCACGCTACCCCGGCTTCAAGCTGGCCGACCTGCCCCGCCTGCCGATGCTGCGCTTCGCGCTGCGGCCGTGGCGCGACTGGCTGGAAAGCGCCGGCCTGCCCGGCACGGAGCCCGAGCGCGGGCCGATCTTCCAGGACGCGGGCATGATGCTGCAATCGGCGGTGGCGGGGCTGGGCGTGGCCACCGCGCGCCTGCAACTCGCCAGCGACTACCTTGCCAGCGGCGAACTGGTGCAGATCGGCACCACGCGCATCCCGTCCAGCCTGCACTACTGGGTCACCTGGCGAGAAGGCAACCCGCGCGAGAAGGCCATCCTGCGGTTCCATGGCTGGCTGCAAGGCCAGGTGGCGGCCGTAGCCCCGAACGCGCCACTTGACGCGCCCCTTGACGCGCCACTCGATGCGCCGCAGCCAGGCAGCTGAGGCTCAGCGGCCAGCCGCCCGCAGCGCCTCGATGCGCTCGCGCGTGAGCGGATGGGTAGAGAAGAAGCTGTCGCCCTCGTCGTTATCCCCGTTGTTGCCGCCATCCTCCGCGGCCCGCCGGCTGCGGCGCTCCCGCTTGGTTTCGCGCTCGCCGGAGGCGACTGGCGCGCTGGCCTCGCTCCCGCCATCGGCCTTGGCTGCCTGGACTTCCGCCTGCCGGGTGTGGGCGTCTTCCAGCGCCTGCAAGACATCGGCAAACGCCGACACCGGCAAGTGGTTGCGCTGCATGACCTCCACCGCATACGCATCCGCCGCGCGCTCATGGTCGCGCGAGTAGCGCAGCGTCAGGATCGCGGCAGGCACGCCCGCCAGCACCGTGGAATAGTCGCCAAAGAAATAAGCCGCCAGCGCGCCCACCGCCGAGGCCTGGAGGATCTGCCGCAGGCCATGGCGCTCGGCCACGTGCCCGGCCTCGTGGGCGAGCACGCCCATGAGGCCCGGACCCACGCCGGTCAGCTTGACGAGCTCATCGGTCACCACGATGGTGCCACCCGGCAGCGCCAGCGCATTGGCCCCGAGCCGGCCGCCGTGGCGGAACAGGATCTTGTACGCGTGGCCCGGATCGGCCGGACGCACGAGCGCGGCGAAGTCGGCGCGAATCCGTTGCTGCTGCGCCTGCGGCAGGGCCGAAGGCAGGAGCAGGCCATGATCGATGCTGGCGAGCGTGGCCTCGCCGAGCCGGGCTTCCAGCGCCGGCGGCACGCTGCGCGCCACCACGCCGGCGCCCCAGGGCAATACGTAGAAATATCCCAGCAACAGCGCCGCGGCCAGGCCCAGCACGGACAGCAGCGCCAGCCGCCAGCTGTTTTGCGCACGCACCACCCAGCTTTCGCGGTGGCCGCTGGCACCCAGCAGCGCGGCAAAGCCGGCGTGGTCGGTGACCTCGCAGAAGGCGCCGTCGGCAAACGTCACCAGGCGCGGCGCACGCTTGACCCGCTCGGAGACGCGCAGCGCGGCCAGCGGCGCGCGGCGCAGCACCGTGCCATCGGCTTCGCGCAGCACCGCGTCGCGCCCTTCGATAGACAGCCTCACCCGATGCGCTCGCGACGAGCGGCCATCGAAGTAAGTGGCGGCTACCGGGGCGGCGGCCGTGGCATCGGGGGAACCTTCATCAGGACCTTCGTAGCGGAGAAAATGAAGTGGGCGGAGCGATGGGCGTGGTCACAGTGCAATATCGATGTCGTACCAGTCCACAGCGGCGTCGCCCAGCGCGCCCACCTGCTGCGTCTCGCCAGCCACGAAGGCGTCCAGCGGCGCCGCCGCAAGCATGGTCATGCTCTCGATACGGTAGCGCATCGAACGCACCCGCGCGAACGGCAGGAACAGGCCCAGCGTCAGCGCGTTGGCGATCATGTTGGTGACAAAGATAAAGAACAGGCGGCCCGCGCCAACCTCGCTGCGAAACGCGTGCGGCGCCAGCGTGGTGTGGTTCCACACCAGATTCTGCAGCCGTGCCATGAAGAAGGGGCCGACGGCTAGCATCGCCACGAAGAAGCCGATGACGGCCATGATCCCCGCCACCGCCGGCGCGCCGATGCCCGCCCCCATGCCGGCGCCAATCCCGGCACCGATGCCCTTGCCCAGCATGCCGCCGGCAATGCTCGTTCCCACCACGACAGCCACCATCATGCCGAACGCGCGCAGGTAAACACCATAGAAGCCGCCCGCACTCGCGCTGATGCCGAAGGGCGCCGTGCCGAAGCGGGTGTTGTCATGCTGGTATTGCTTGAAGCGCTGATGCGCGAGCGGCGCCAGCGCATACAGGGAGAGCACCGTGAGCACGGGCCAGAGCAGGAACACCTTGTAGGCCTGGGCATCGCCCCCGGTGAAGGCAAAGCGCAGGCCGCGGTAGCTGGAGTTCGCCATGCGAAAGCGCAGGGAACGCACCAGCAGCAACGGAAACACCACCGCCAGCGCCAGGCCCAGCGCCAATGTCAGGAACAAGGAGATATGGCTGGCAAGCTGGAACACCATCGCCAGGCCAAACACGATGGCGCGGCCCTTGAGGATGGCGGAGGCACGGCCGTGGTAATCGAAGCTCGCGCCGTCCAGCCGCGTGTTGCGGTAGAAGTACTGCATCGTGCGGACCTTGGCCCAGGCCGAGTAGATGCCCAGCGTGACAATGGTCAGCAAGGTATTGACGATCCAGATGCGGAAAAACTCGGAGCCCGAGCCGATGAACTCGAACCGCAGAGGACGCACCGTCGCGGCCGGCTGCTCGTATGCCGTCGCGTGGAACGCATTGTTGTCTAGCTGCATCCTGTTTTCTCCCCGTGAATTGTGCAAATTAGCGATGCGTCGGCTAACCGCGGTGCCCGCACGCCGCGTGACGATATCTCTTATCCCGGCATAGCGGCCAGCAATGTATCAGGAATGCAACCAAATCGACCGTATCCCGCGAGCATCGTAGGAAGTTCCCAGGTCATCCAACAAGACGAGGAAGCGCCCGGGCCAATGTGAGCCAGCCAACATTCGTCCTCCTGTCCGGCTACATCTTTTGTCGCCGGAGTACGCTTCTGGCGCACTCCCCGCCCTGTCGCGGCACCTGTCGCAATGTCCGCGTGCACTAGGGCGGATAACCCGTTCGTGCTGGGGAGTATCACCACTGCAACCATTCGCACGGTCGTGCGGCGACTGCTCCACCACCCGGATACGCCATCGCAAAATCCCTGGCGCCGGATCCGGGAGGGGCCCGCAAAAAGCCTCTTAGGCGCCCTTTTAAGCACTTGGCGGCACAGGTAGGCACGGAACGCATCACTCTTTGCGTTCCGCGCCATGTTGCGGCGCAAGCAAACAGCTGGCAAGCAGTAACAACAAGGAAACATCTTGTTACAAGAAACGTCGCGTGTAACAAGTGCCAAAAAAACATCACGCATTAAATCAAAGACTTAGCACCTCTGGCACGTTCGTCGCTCTTATCCTCGTTACAAAGAGCAGAGCGACCGAAACACAAAAATGGGTCGCCAAGGATGCCGGAGCCAAGGGGTTTCAGAACCACCAGCACAGACATCACGACAACAGACTTGACGGGGGTGAAGCGGCGGCCGTGACAGGGGTTGCTTCGCGGGGAGGTTGAGCGCCGGGCCAGCGCAATTTTGAGAATCCATGGCCCACGCCGCACACGGTGATCATCAACGCGCCGGTGCAGCGATCACAAAAGCAGTCTTGTAGCACTTTCAGGCGCGGGACCGATTCCTGAGGGAGGAAAAGAATCGGCCCGCGGCACCTACCCAGGCGCCATAAGCCGCATCAGCGGCAACGCGCCAGGTGAGGGCCAGCCGGGTGGCAAGCCAGCCGGATGATCCCCTGGAAAATGGTGGAGCTGGGAGGCCCACCTTGTCGTGTTGCGCACCGGGGGACAGCGATCTCTGCATCGCTGTAGCGCTAGCGTGCACCGCGTCATCGTGACATCCCCCATCTTGGCCATGGCTGGCGTCCCCAGCCGAATCTTGTGCCCGAACTTCAGCGGGCGCTTTTTCCCTTTAAACCATGACGTGAAGGAGAAGGACATGAACACCATGTTCGAAGGCATCAAGCGTTTTGCACGTGAAGAGGACGGGGCCGCCGGGATCGAATACGCACTGCTGCTTGCGTTCGTGGCGCTCTGCATGGTGACAGCCGGACCGCTGATCAAGACTGCCGTGACGACCATCTGGACCAACATCCAGACCGCTCTCACCGCCGCGGCCTGGTGCGGCACGCACGGCCCTGACAGCCTCTGCCGCTGGCAGGGCCGTAGCGAACACGAACGCAAGAGCCAACACCCGTAACAAGAACGCCTGCCCACGGAGGCATGCCATGCGCGCACTCGACCTCACCGCCAACGGACTGCTGCTCGCCATGCTCGGCATTGCCGCGATCAGCGATCTGCGCAGCCACCGGATTCCGAACTGGCTGGTGCTGGCAGGCTTGCAGGCAGCATGGCTCGTGCAGGTCTTCGGCCACGGCATTAGCGCAGGCAGCTGGGCGTGGCTAACCGGGGCGGCGGCCGGCCTGGCACCGTTCCTCGTGCTCTACCTGATCGGCGCGCTGGGCGCCGGAGACGCCAAGCTGATGGCAAGCATCGGCGCCTTCGTGGGCGTGCAAGCCGCACTGCATATCGTGGTCGCCAGCTTCCTGCTTGGCGGCGTGATGGCGGTGACCATCATGCTGACACGCAAACACGCGCGCCAGACCCTGGCGAGCCTGTCTGCGCGGCTGCTGTGGCTGCCGTTTGGCTGGCGCGCCACTGCGACGGGCAACGACCAGATGGAAACAACCGCACGCCTGCCCTACGCCGTCGCGATGGCAGGCGGCGTCCTGCTGGTCATGGCAGGCACGCTCTGAGGTACGCAGCGCTACGCGACGGACATCGGTACACAGGCCCCGCCAGTGGGCTGAGAAAAGGGAGAGAACCATCATGCGCGAGCACCTGTCCACCGCCCCACCCTCATCCGCGCCGTCGCATAAGCGCCGGCGCGAGAATACCGGCCTCTATCGCCAATGGCTCGCACACCGGCGCACGCGTGCCGCGCTGCTGCGCTGCCGCCGGAGCGCGCACGGCCACGGACGCCGCATCTCCGCCTGCAACTGAACGCCGCCACGCGGCACCGCTGACATGGAGTTTGGCGTGACAGCCAAGGGACGCGCTCGCGCATCGCCTGGCGGCGCGCCGACGCCGGGATTCAAACTGGGGAGGACCATCAAATGAGAAATGTACGCGCAATCGTGATGCTGCTGGTGGCGGCCCTGGCCGGCCTGGCAGCCGTTGTCCTGGCCTCGCGCTGGATGATGCAGCAAAGCTCGGGCAGCGTGACCAAGGTGGTGGTGGCCGCGACCGACATCAACCTGGGGCAACGGCTCGCGCCCGAATTCGTCAAGGCCGTCGACTGGCCGCGCGACAGCCTGCCGCCCGGCGCGCTGACCGACCAGAAACTGATCGACGGACGGGTGACCAAGTCCAGCGTCATGCGCGGCGAGCCCATCCTGGAATCCAAGCTCACGCCCATTGGCACCCGCGGCGGACTCTCCGCGGTGATTGCCGACGGCAAGCGTGCCATCACGGTGCGCGTAAACGACGTGGTGGGCGTGGCGGGTTTCGCGCTGCCGGGCAGCTTCGTCGACATCATCGTGAACACCCAGAAGGACACCACCAAGGGCGAGAACACCACGCAGAACGAACAGTCGATCTCGAAGATCGTGCTGGAGAAGATCCTGGTGCTGGCCATCGCGCAAGAGGTCAATCGCGACGAGACCAAACCCAAGGTGGTGAACGCCGTGACGCTCGAAGTCTCGCCCGAGGAAGCGGAAAAGCTCGACCTGGCGCGCAGCGTGGGCACGCTCTCGCTGGTGTTGCGCAACCAGATCGACCCGCATCCCGTGGACACCGCCGGCGCCACCAAGCGCAGCCTGCTCAACGAGCCGGTGCTCAAGGCCGCGGTGGCCGCGCCGGTGGTGGTCAAGGCCGTCCAGGTCGTGCATCGCCTCACAGAAAAGAAGATCGCCACCAACTGCGTAGGCGTGATCAGCGGCATGCAGCAAAACCAAGAATGCTTCTAACGCACAGACGTTGACATTGCCAAATGCCGGCCCCAGCCGATGGGGTCAACAACCGGGGGAATTCAAATGGACCGAGACCACCACCAGGAGGGCAGCCCGCGCGCCAGCGCGCCGCGCAGCGGCCCCACAAGGCGGAGCCTCACCGCGCTGGCCGTGCTGTCGTTGACCAGCGTCTGGCTGGCCAGCGAACAGGCGCAAGCCGCCGATGCCGCGGCTGCCGCGCAAACCGCGCCGGGCACCCAACAGGCGATGAAACTGGCCGCCGCCGGCCCGATCCAGCTCACCATCGGCGCGGCCAGCGTGCCGCCGCCGCCCCCGACGCGGGCATCAGCCGCGGGCCGAACTGCACCAGCGCCGCGCGCGAGCCGCAGCAGGTGCAGGTGCCGGTTGGCAAGTCGCGGATGATCTCGCTGCCGGAAGCGGTGCGCACGCGCACGCTGGGCAACCCCAGCGTGGTGCAGGCCATGCTGGTGTCGCCGCAAACCCTCTACCTGCTCGGCCTGGATGTCGGAACGACAAACATGATCGTGCAGGGCAAGAGCGGCAGTTGCTCGGTCATCGACGTGACCGTCGGCGCCGACCCGGGCGGCTTGCAGTCGACCCTGCACGAACTGCTGCCCCAGGCCCGCCAGGTGCGCGTTGCCTCTGCCGCGGACAGCTTGGTGCTCAGCGGCAACGTGCCCGACTCCACCGTCGCGCAGATGGTCATCGACATCGCCAACGCCTTCGTCGTGCGGCAAACCCGCAGCCCGCTGCAGGCGCCGCAGCAGCAGATCGGCGTCCCCGTGGCAAACCCGATGCTCGCCATGGCCGGCAACAGCATGGGCGGGCTGGGCATGCTCGGCGCGCCCGCCGGCGGCAACGGCGCGCAGCCGCTGCGCAGTCCGCGCATCATCAACATGATGACGGTGGACTCGCCGCAGCAGGTGATGCTGGAAGTCAAGGTGGCGGAAGTATCGAAGACGCTGATCGACCAGCTCGGCGCCTCGGCCAACCTGAACGGCGCGTTCGGCAGCTGGAGCTTTGGGCTGCTTGCCAACTTCCTCTCGGGCGGCGCCGGCGTGATCTCCGGGATGAAGTCCAACAACCTGCCCTTCAACTTCCACGTGGATGCACAGAAAGGCGACAGCCTGGTCAAGGTGCTGGCCGAGCCCAACCTGATGGCCATCAGCGGCCAGGAAGCCAGCTTCCTCGCGGGCGGCAAAGTATTCATCCCGGTGCCGCAAGCCTCCAGCGCCGGCGGCACGACCATCACGCTGCAGGAGGAAACCTTCGGCGTCGGCCTGCGCTTCACGCCGACCGTGCTGGCCAACGGCCGGATCAACCTGAAGGTGGCGCCCGAGGTCTCCGAGCTCTCGCCGACCGGCGTAGCGCTCAGCGCGCCAAATCTCAGTGGCACCACCATCCTGCCGCTGATCACGACCCGCCGCGCCTCCACCACGCTGCAGGTGATGGACGGCCAGAGCTTTGCCATCGGCGGACTGATCAAGAGCAACGTCACGGGAAGCCTGAAGGCACTGCCGGGCGCGGGCGAGCTGCCCGTGCTGGGCAACCTGTTCCGCAGCACCAACTTCCAGCAGGACAAGAGCGAACTGCTGTTCGTGGTCACGCCCCGGCTAGTCAAGCCGCTGCCGGCCAACTATCCGATGCCCACGGACTCCTTCGGCGCGCCGACCCCGGGCGAGGTCTTCATCAACGGCAACATGGAAGGCCATCCCGCGGTCACCGCGCCGCCTCCCATGCCACCGGCCCCCGTTGGCGCCCCTCCCGCACCCATGGCACCGGCACCGGCCGCGCCCACCACCAGCACCTCGCCCGCGAGCGGCGCGCGCGACACGGCCAACGCTGGCGCGCTCATGCCGGCATCCACCGCCGGCGCCATGGCAGCGCAAACCACCGCCGACGCTACCTTGCCTGGCTCGCCCGCGGCGCCGGCGTCGAGCATGGACTCAACGCAATGAGCCCGATGCCAACGGAACGCAAAGAACAGGGGAACATCATGAACTTCCACAACCTACCTGCACGACTCTCCCGGCTTGCCGTCACTGCCGCGGCGGCCGGCGTGGCCGGCTGCATGACCACCACGCCGGTGTACGACGCCCACTTCGGCGACGCCGTGCGCACCGTGCGTGCCATGCAGACGCTCAACCCTGACGCGTCGGCGAACGCGGACCCGGTGACCGGGGTCGATGCGCGCAGCGCCACCTTTGCCCTGGATCGCTACAACTCATCGTACCGCAACCCGCCGAGCGACGGGAACGCCTACGCGATCGGGGTGGGCAGCTCATCGTCCTTGGGCTCCACGCCCTGACCGCGAGGCCGATCCGCAAACTGGGAGATATCGAGATGGCAAAGCTAATTCTGGTCTCGGCCGACGAGACGCGGGCCCGGCAAATGTCCGCGATGGCCGGACAGGTCGCGACGCAGCGGCAGGTACAACTGGTCTGCACCGATCCGGAGCGGGCGCTCGGCATGGCCGGACTGATCCACCCATCCGATTTCCTGATCCTGCAGGCGGACGATTTCAGCCTCAACGTGCTGGAACGCCTGCGCCAGCGCTTTCCGGAGCCGGGGGACGTGCCCTGCATCCTGGTCACGCCCTCGCCAACCTCCGAGCTGCTGATGCGCGCCATGCGCATGGGCGTGCGCAGCGTGCTGCGCTGGCCGCTGGACCCCCGCGAGTTCAACGACGAGTTGGAACGCCTGGCGATCAAGCCGCACGGCAGCGCCGAGGCCGAGGCCCGCACGCTGACCTTCACCTCCTGCAAAGGCGGCAGCGGCACCACCTTCGTCGCCGCCAACCTCGGCTATGCCATTGCCGCCACGCGCGGCAAGCGCGTCCTGCTGGTAGACCTGGTCCAGCAGTTCGGCGATGCCGCCTTTCTGGTCACGGACAAGGCGCCGCCGGCCATGCTCACCGACATCTGCCAGCAAGTCGACCGGCTGGACCTGGCCTTGCTCGACGCGTGCATCACGCATGCGCATCCCAACTTCGACGTCATCGCCGGAGCCGGCGACCCGGTGAAGGCGGGGGATATCAAGGCAGCCCATCTCGAGAGCATCCTCGACCTGGTGCGCCCGGCATACGACGTGATCATCTTTGACGTGGGCCAGGACATCAACCCTTCCTCGATCATGGTGCTGGACCACAGCGACAGGATCTATCCAGTGCTGCAACTCACCCTGCCCTACCTGCGCGCCGGGCGGCATCTGATGGAGATCTTCCACTCGCTGGGCTATCCCACCGAGCGCCTGCACATGGTGATCAACCAGTTTGAGAAGAACCCGCCGGTGGACCTGCACACGCTGGAAGAGACGCTGGGCGCAAAGGTCGCGCACATGCTGCCGTCGGATCCCAAGCCGGCACGCGACGCCAGCAACCAGGGCGTGCCGGTGCTGCAACTGGCCGAGCGCAGCGCAATCTCGCGCGCGCTGGTGCAGATGGTCGAGAGCGTCTAGCCGGGCGCGGCAAAGAAAGAGGACGGGTTGCTGCAAAAGCTGCTGGGACATCGCGGCAGCCAGGCCGGCACCGGCCTGCGCATCGAGAAGCATGCCTAGCCAGCCCTGATCAAACACATCGGCGCCAGGCGCGCAGCGGAGAACCGACATGTCATTGCGTGAACAACTCTACGAGAAGGCTGGCGAAACCATCACCGAGCGCATCGGCGCTGCCAGCAACACCGCGAACGCGGCCTACCAGCAGCTCAAGACGGAGATCCACGAAGCCATCATCGAACGCGTGGAACTGGAGAAACTGCAGCGCCTCTCGCCGGAGCAGGTACGGCGCGAGCTGGCGCTGCTGGTCGAGCGCATCATCGACGAACGCAATATCCCCATCAACGAAACCGAGCGCAAGCGGCTGGTGTCGGACGTGCGCGACGAGATGCTCGGCTTCGGCCCGCTCGAACCCCTGCTGAGCGACCCGACCGTCTCGGACATCCTGGTCAATACGTACAAGCAGGTCTACGTGGAGCGCCGCGGCAAGCTGGAACTGACGGGGGTGACCTTCAACGACGATGCCCACCTGATGAAGATCATCGACAAGATCGTGTCGCGCGTAGGGCGGCGCATCGATGAATCGAGCCCGATGGTGGATGCGCGGCTGCCCGATGGCTCACGCGTGAATGCGATCATCCCGCCGTCGGCAGTGGACGGCCCGCTGCTGTCGATCCGGCGCTTCTCCGTCAATCCGCTGATGGTCAAGGACCTGGTGGAGCTGCAGACGCTCACGCCGCCGATGGCGCAGCTGATCGAGGCCATGGTCAAGGCCAAGCTGAACATCCTGATCTCGGGCGGCACCGGCAGCGGCAAGACCACGCTGCTCAATATCCTCTCGGGCTTTATCCCGCCGAGCGAACGCATCGTCACCATCGAGGATGCGGCGGAACTGCAGCTCCGGCAGGACCACGTGCTGCGCCTGGAGACGCGCCCGCCCAACATCGAGGACCGGGGCGAGATCACGCAACGCGCGCTGGTCAAGAACGCGCTGCGCATGCGCCCGGACCGCATCATCCTCGGCGAAGTGCGCGGCGCGGAAGCGCTCGACATGCTGCACGCGATGAACACCGGGCACGAAGGCTCGCTCGCCACCATCCACGCCAATACGCCGCGCGACGCGCTGACCCGGCTCGAGAACATGGTCAGCATGGCCGGCCTCGCGCTGCCGCCCAAGACGATGCGCCAGCAGATCACCTCGGCGATCACCGTGATCCTGCAGGTGTCGCGCCTGACCGACGGCCGGCGCAAGCTGATGAGCGTGCAGGAGATCACCGGCATGGAGAGCGATGTGGTCAACATGCAGGAAATCTTTACCTTCAAACGCACCGGCGTGAACGCGGAAGGTCGCGTCAAGGGGCACTTCTGCGCCACCGGCGTGCGGCCGCATTTTTGCGAACGGCTGCATTCGTTCGGCCTGAGCGTGCCGGACCGGCTGTTCGAGCCCTCGCTGCGCTTCGACGTATGACCCACCCGCACGCTGCGCAGGAGACCACGCCATGAACACGACCCTCGCTGGCTTCGGCCTTTCGCTCTTCATCGCCATCGTGCTGCTGATCGTGGTGGGCTACCAGTGGTGGCAGCGCAAGCACAGCGCCAGCGCGCGGCGCCTGGGACGGCGCCTGCGCGCAGTGGCGCAGACGGCCTGGCAAGGCGAGACCTCGTCCATCATCAAGCAGCGCCAGCTGAGCGGCTCGGCCTTCTTCGCGAACCTGCTGCGCAAGACGCCGCGCGTCCAGGCGCTGGACCGCCTGCTGATGCAGTCCGGCCTCTACTGGAACGTGTCGACCTTTCTCGGCCTGACCTTGCTGCCGGCGGCGGCACTCTACGTGATCAGCCTGCTGCTGGACCTGGCTGCGTTGCCGGCCGCCGCCGCGGGCCTGTGCTGGCTGCCGGTGCCGCTGTGGTTCGTCAACCGACGCCGCAGCCGCCGCCTGCAACAGATCGAGGCGCAGCTGCCCGAAGGAGCCGACATGATGAGCCGCGCGCTGCGCGCCGGGCACTCCTTCTCCAGCGCGCTCGACATGGCCGGCGACGAATTGCCTGATCCGCTCGGCGCGGAGTTCCGCCTGGCTTTCGACGAAATCAACTACGGCGCCTCGATGCACGACGCGCTGAACAACCTGGCCACCCGCGCGCCGCTGCCCGACCTGCGCTACCTGGTGATCGCCGTGATGATCCAGCGCGAATCCGGCGGCAACCTGGCCGAGATCCTCGGCAACGTCAGCCACATCATCCGCGAACGCATGAAGCTGCTGGGCCAGGTGCGTGTGCTCTCGGCCGAGGGACGGCTCTCTGGCGTGATCCTGGCGCTGATGCCCTTCGGCGTGGCGGGCGCCATGTTTTTCCTGAACCCGGATTTCCTCACGCCGCTGGTGACGGATCCCAGCGGGCCGTGGATCGTCGGCTATGCCATCGCTCTGATGGTGCTTGGCCTGGTGTGGATGCGCAGGATAGTGCGTATCCATATCTAGGCAGGGACAAGTTCAACTTAGGAAAGGATGGGCGCCGCCCAACACAATCATGAGACTCGAGCAAATCCTCCTCCTGGTCTTCACCTTCTTGCTGGCCTTCGGAGTCACGCTGGCCGCCATGATGCTGCTGCGCAGCGATGCGCTGCAGCGGCGCATCACGCAGGTGACCCGGGCCGCTGCCCCCGACGATGCCACCCCGTCCGCGCTGCAGGCCGACTGGATGCGCAAGCTGGAACGGGTGTCCAAGCCGCTGGCCAAGCTGTCCCTGCCCAAGGACGGCTGGGACGGCTCCGCCCTGCGCACCCGCTTCATGAACGCCGGCTGGCGCAGCCCCTCCGCGGTGCCGGTCTACTTCGCCGCCAAGACCGCGCTGGCCCTGCTCTTCCCCTTGCTGCTGTTCGTGCTGACGGGCGGCGTGATCAGCGAGGACAGCCCACGCCTGCTGCCCGCCGCGCTGCTGGGCGTGGCGATCGCCGGCTTCTACCTGCCGGACCTGGTGCTGCGCAGGCGCATCCGTCAACGCAAGCTGGAGATTTTCGAGAACTTCCCAGATGCGCTCGACCTGATCACGGTGTGCGTGGAAGCCGGCCTGGCGCTCGACGCGGCCTTGCTCAAGGTGGTCGAGGAATTGCGCGCCAACCGCAACGCGCTGGGCGAGGAGCTTGAGTTGCTGGTGCTGGAGCTGCGCGCCGGCCTGTCACGCGAGAAGGCGCTCCGCAACCTGGCGCTGCGCACGGGCGTGGAAGACGTCGACATGCTGGTCAGCATGCTGATCCAGGCGGACCGTTTCGGCACAAGCGTGTCGGACTCGCTGCGGGTGCACGCGGACACACTGCGCGTCAAGCGCCGCCAGTACGCAGAGGAGTGCGCGGCAAAGATCGCGGTGAAACTGCTGTTCCCGCTGATCTTCTTCATCCTGCCGTCGTTGTTCGTGGTGCTGCTTGGCTCGCCGGCCATCCAGTTCTATCGCTCGCTGATGCCGTTCATGATGGGCACCAGCTAGCGGGCCGCGTATCTGGCACCGGTACTGGCACCGGTACCGCCGCAATCCACAAGGGGCTACGACATGCAAACCCTGGACACCAAGACTTCCCGGCGGCAACGCGGCGCCAGCGCGGTCGAGTTCGCGCTGGTGGCCCCCGTGTTCTTCCTGCTGCTGTTCTCGATCGCGGACTTCGGCATGATGATGTGGGCCAACCTGACCATGCAGCACGCCGTGCGCGAAGGCGCGCGCTATGCGGTCACCGGACAGGACAACCTCGATCCGCATACCAGTTCGCAGCAGCGCTACGTGGCCGTGCTGACGAAGATCCACGACAGCTCTCTGGGGGTGTACGACATGTCGAACGCGACGGTCACCACCTGGGTCAACGGCACCAGCCAGGCCAGCGGCGGCAGCATGTTCGGCGCCGCCGGCGACCTTGTGGTGATCCAGGTCAATTGCTCCTGGCCCTTGCTCACGCCGATGGTCGCGGCCTTCTTCACGTCCACTGGCGGCAAGTACAACTTCAGCGTCGCCGCCACCATGCGCAACGAGGCCTTCTGATGAAACGCACCCGTCCACTGCGCCGCAGGCAGGCAGCGCGCGGCATCGCCGCGATCGAGTTCGGCATCCTGCTGCCGATCTTCATCTTCCTGACGCTGCCCGTGATCGATTTCGCGCGGGCCATCCAGGCCAACCTGATCCTGGTCAACCTGACCCGCGAAGGCGCCAACCTGGCCTCGCGCAGCGCGGCCTACACACCGCAGGACATCATGGTGGCTCTGGCGCAAACCACGCCGCCGCTGAAGATGAGCCAGCGCGGCATGATCTACATCACCAAGGTCATGGGCGACGCCGAGAACTGCGCCGGCGGTAACTGCACGGTGCGCAACATCGTGCTTGAGCAGTACCGCTGGACGGGCGGCTGGTCGCTAGGCGGCTCCGTGCCGGGCAGCCTGGTGTGGAACTGCGGCAGCGGCAGCGGCTCATGGGCGAGCGACGGCAGTTGCGCCGGCCTGCCTTCCGGCGGCACCTCGTCGCCCACCGCGAACGCCATGACGGGCTTGCTGAGCGACGGCCAGATCGTCTACGTCGTCGAGTCTTACTACAACTTCGACATGTACTTCAAGGGCCTGACGATGGGCGTGCTGAAAATGCCGAACATCGGGCCCAACCTGTACTCGGTCACCTCGTTCTGAAACAAGGAACGCCAAGGAGCAGCCATGAAACTGCAACACGCTGACAAGCAACGGGGGCAGATCACCATCATCGCGGGCCTGCTGGTGATCGGGCTGCTGGGCGTCGTCGGGCTGGCCGTGGATGCCGGCATGGCCTATGTGACCAAGGCCAAGCTGAATGCCGCCGTGGACTCCGCCGCGGTCGCCGCGGCCAAGGCGGTCACCAACGGCACCACACAGGCCGACCAGGCGGCAAATGCCCGCCAGGCCGCCAACAACTTCTTCTACGCCAACTATCCCACGGGCTACCTGCGCGCCACGCCCTCGCTGAATCCGGTGACAGTGAACTTCGATACGCCCACGCTGGGGGCGATCACCATCGGCGTCTCCGCCACGGCGACGATGCCGCTTTCGCTGATGAAGATTCTCGGCTTCAACAATATCGCCGTGGCCGCGACATCGCAGTCCATCCGCAAGGACCTTGACCTGATCTTCATCATTGATTCATCGGGTTCGATGGGTCCCGTATGGAGCACGGTCAGGGCGAACGCCAACAGCTTCCTCGAACAGTTCAGCCCCACGGAGGACCGCGTGGGCCTGGTGCATTTTTCAACCGGGGCTGTTTCGGATATCAACATCAACACGACGCAGCGCGGGTTCAACCGCACGGTCATGGAGAACACGATCACCAACCTCTCCAACGGCGGCAACACCAACTATGCGGAAGCGCTGTGGCAGGCCCGCTCGCAGCTCAACAGCATCGCGACCAGCAACCGGTCGAGCCTGCGCGTGGTGGTGCTTTTCTCAGACGGCGAGCCCAATACGCTGGCCGCCAGCTACCGCATGGACACCAGCACGAGCACCACCACCACCATCACCACGACCACCTGCAACAGCAAGGGCAAGGCCTGCAAGAGCAGCAGCACGAGCAACACCACCAGCAGCACGGTCAACGGCACCACGTTCTGCGCGGGCAGCGCCACGACCAGCTCGCCCAGCTCCAGCGTTGGCGGCTTCTACCAGATCAACCAGCAAAACACCAAGATGACCGGCGCCTGCGCGAATCTCAGCTCGAGTTCGACGCAGACCAGCGGCAGCTCGGGGGACGGCAAGACGCCCGGCATCTTCACCTCCACCTCCACCACCACCACGGTCACGCCGACCCAGATGCCTGCGTACTACAACGCCCACAACGCGGCCGACCACGAGTTCCCGATCACGCCCACTTCGGTGCCCTACGTCGTCGACTCCACCTTCAACGCCCAGAACATCTACAACGCCTCGACCAACGTGCCGGTGGAGATGGCCACCTACCTGCGCAGCAACGGCGTGTACATATTTACCCTGGGACTGGACGGCAACGGCGGCTTCAACGCCGACCTGCTCAAGAACCTGGCCAACACGCCGGATGCGCCTCTGTACAACAGCGCCCAGCCGTCAGGCGTCTATTGCTACGCCGCCAACATCAGCGGCCTCAAACCGTGTTTTTCCAAGCTGGCTTCGGAGATCCTGCGCATTTCCAAGTGAGCGGGACACGGGACACGGGATACGGGCCACGGGTGGCGACGGTGCGGCAGGCAAACGGGTAAAGCGCGGGATGGTATGAACGCGTTGCAATTGCGATCCAGAAGTGGTGCCTTTTCAGGGAGAAATCATGTACGACAGCAAATCCGTTGAGTTCGTCGGGACGCCCCCGCCCATGGCACTGCGGCCCCGCGAGATCGTGGTTGAGATGGGCCTGCGCATCGCCACCGCCCTGCTCCTCGGCCTGTTCGCCTACGCGGCTATCACGCACTGGCTCGCCGAGCCGACGCGCATCACGCTGCTGCTGATCGTCGTGACGGAATGCCTGACGGTCGGGCTGTCACTGATCGTACGGGTGCCGGCGCGGCGCGACTGGAGTTTCGTCGCCGTCCTCTGCTCACTCGGGGGCACCTACTACTTCATGGCCATCCAGCTTGCGCCCGGCACGCGCATCGTGCCGGAGGCGATCGGCGCCGGGCTGCAGATCGCCGGGCTGGCCTGGCAGATCTTCGCCAAGGCCTCGCTGCGCTATTCGTTCGGCATCCTGCCGGCCAACCGCGGAATCGTGTCGGATGGCGCCTACCGGCTCGTTCGTCATCCGATCTACCTGGGCTACCTCGCCACCGACATCGGCTTCCTGCTGGCCAACTTCGGGCTGCAGAACGTGCTGGTGTTCGCCGGGCAGTTTGTCCTGCAGGGGATCCGCATCGCCCGCGTGGAAGCGCTGCTGTCGGAGGATCCCGAGTACCGGGCCTATCGGGGCAAGGTTCACTACCGCGTTTTACCGGGCGTCTTCTGAGGGCCACGCCGGCCTTGACCGGGCCGGCGCTTTTCTGAAGAATCCATGCACGTGCGCGCCTGCGCCAGCGCACACCCGCATGGAGCCAGCATGAGAATCCGCATCCTCAGCGATCTGCACCTCGAACACGACGCGCCGGAGTCAGTCCCCGCCTGCCCCGCCGACCTGGTGGTGTTGGCCGGCGATATCGCCAACGGCCGCGCCGGCGTCGATTGGGCCGCGCGCACCTTTTCGGGGCCGGTGGTCTATGTGCCGGGCAATCACGAGTACTACGAGGGCGCCTTCGAAACGGTCGACGCCGCCATGGCACAAGCCTCCCAGGCGGCGCCGCACGTGCGGGTGCTCAATGATGCCGTTGCCTATTTCGATGATCTTGCGGGCGAACCGGTGCGCGTGATCGGCACCACCTGGTGGACCGACTACGCGTTGTTCGGCGCCGGCCGGCGCGAGGAGTCGATGCTGGCTTGCGCGGGCGTGATGGTCGACCACCGCCTGATCGAGGTGGCGGATGGCAACGGCCAGCACCGCCGCTTCACCGTGGCCGATGCCCTGGCGCGGCACCAGGCCGCCAGCGCCTGGCTCGCGGCGCAGCTCGCCACGCCCTTTGCCGGCAAGACGGTGGTGGTCACCCACCATGCGCCGGATCTGGGCAGCCTCGACCCGCGCTTCTCCCACGACCTGGTCTCCGCCGGCTTTATCTCGCGCCGCCCGGACCTGGTCGCGCAGGCCGACCTGTGGGTGCATGGCCATACGCATACGGGCTTCGACTACCGCCTCGACGATGCGCGCGTGGTGTGCAACCCGCGCGGCTATATCCGCCGCAAGACCGGCGAGCTGGAGAACCCGGCCTTCGACTGGTGCTATACCGTGGAGCTCTGAGGCTTTCCGGCGACGGCGCGCAGCTTGCCCATATCGCCCCGCATACCGTCGCCCCACAAGCAAAAACCCCCGCCGGCTCGCGCCAGCGGGGTTTTTGCTACTACGGGTACAGCAGGCTGCCGTTTGGCGGGCCGGCAGATTTACATCATGCCGTCCATGCCGCCCATGCCGCCCATGCCGCCCATGCCGCCCGGCATTGCCGGAGCCGATTCATCCTTCGGCGTTTCAGCAACTGCGCAGTCGGTGGTCAGCATCAGCGAAGCGACCGAAGCAGCGTTCTGCAGCGCGGTGCGGGTCACCTTGGTCGGGTCCAGCACGCCCATTTCCACCAGGTCACCGTACTCGCCGGTGGCGGCGTTATAGCCGTAGTTGCCCTTGCCATCGATGACCTTGGCCACGACGACCGAGGCTTCTTCGCCAGCGTTCAGCACGATCTGGCGCAGCGGCTCTTCCATGGCGCGCAGCACGATCTTGATGCCCGCGTTCTGGTCAGCGTTGTCGCCGGTCAGGCCAGCGATGGCAGCGCGAGCGCGCAGCAGTGCCACACCGCCGCCGGGGACAATGCCTTCTTCCACGGCTGCACGGGTTGCGTGCAGTGCATCTTCCACGCGTGCCTTCTTTTCCTTCATTTCGACTTCGGTGGCGGCTCCAACCTTGATCACTGCAACGCCGCCGGCCAGCTTGGCCACGCGTTCTTGCAGCTTTTCACGGTCGTAGTCCGAGGTCGCTTCTTCGATCTGGGCACGGATCTGCTTCACGCGTGCTTCGATCGAGCCTGCGTCGCCGGCGCCGTCGATGATGATGGTGTTTTCCTTGCCGATTTCGATGCGCTTGGCTTGACCCAGTTCTTGCAGGGTTGCCTTTTCCAGCGTCAGGCCGATTTCTTCAGCGATCACTGCACCGCCGGTCAGGATGGCGATGTCTTCCAGCATGGCCTTGCGGCGGTCGCCGAAGCCCGGAGCCTTGACAGCAGCGGTCTTCAGGATGCCACGGATGTTGTTCACCACCAGGGTCGCCAGGGCTTCGCCCTCGACGTCTTCAGCGATGATCAGCAGCGGGCGGCCCGACTTGGCCACTTGTTCCAGCACCGGCAGCAGGTCGCGGATGTTCGAGATCTTCTTGTCGAACAGCAGGACGAACGGGTTTTCCAGGGCAACAACCTGCTTTTCCGGGTTGTTGATGAAGTACGGCGACAGGTAGCCGCGGTCGAACTGCATGCCTTCCACGACTTCCAGCTCGTCGGCCAGCGACTTGCCGTCTTCCACGGTGATCACGCCTTCCTTGCCGACCTTGTCCATCGCTTCAGCGATCAGCTTGCCGATCACTTCGTCGCTGTTGGCGGAGATCGAGCCAACCTGGGCGATTTCCTTGCTGGTGGTGGTGGTCTTGGTCAGCTTCTTCAGCTCTTCAACCGCGTTCACCACAGCCTTGTCGATACCGCGCTTCAGGTCCATCGGGTTCATGCCGGCGGCAACGTACTTCATGCCTTCGCGCACGATCGACTGGGCCAGCACGGTTGCGGTGGTGGTACCGTCACCGGCGTTGTCGCTGGTCTTGGAAGCCACTTCCTTGACCATTTGCGCGCCCATGTTCTGCAGCTTGTCCTTCAGCTCGATTTCCTTGGCCACGGACACACCGTCCTTGGTCACGGTCGGGCCGCCGAAGCTGCGCTCCAGCACCACGTTGCGACCCTTCGGGCCCAGGGTAACCTTGACTGCGTTGGCGAGAATGTTCACGCCTTCGACCATCTTGGCACGGGCGGCGTCGCCGAATACTACGTCTTTAGCTGCCATGTTCTGAATCTCCTAAATCTGTACGAATGGGGGTGCGTGGATTACTTGTTCACCACGGCCATGATGTCTTCTTCGCGCATGACCAGCAGTTCCAGGCCATCCACCTTCACGGCCTGGCCGGCATACTTGCCGAACAGCACGCGGTCACCCACCTTGACGTCGAGCGCAATCGAAGCACCCTTGTCATCCTTCTTGCCGGGGCCCACGGCGAGCACTTCACCTTGATCAGGCTTTTCGGCAGCGTTGTCGGGAATCACGATGCCGGAAGCGGTCTTGGTTTCATTGTCCAGACGCTTCACGATCACGCGGTCGTGCAAAGGACGCAGATTCATACGGACTCCTTGGTACAAAAAGTGATTTTAGGTTCACAAAAATTGACCGCCAGCACTGACGGCCAGCAGAATTAGTACGCTGGAAGAGGTCTGTTAGCACTCATGCCCAGCGAGTGCTAATTATAGGGACGGGGGTGGCGTTTTCAAGTCGACGACTTGATACGTGTTTACCCTGGAATCGTGAAAATCGTTGTGGGGACTGGCCGCGCGGCAGAATCTTTATTCGCGGCCCAACGAATTCCGCCGAGATCGAAGTTACTTATAGACCACCCTTACAACACCTCCCGGATCCCATACAAGTACCTGAACAAGCTGCGCACCAGGATCTTCCTGCCGGTGCCAGACGAGATCCGGACCGAGTTCGGCATCCCCGCGCCCGAGGGTGCGGCCGAGCAGGAAGCGGGGATCGAGCTGATCTGGAGCCTGCAGCATCTTCTACCTGGGCGTGCGCAAATGGGGAGAAACACTCCATTCAAAACTGCATGGCAAGAGTACAGAAGCGTTGATTTACGAACACGCCGGCATGGCCAAGAATGGCCACACAAACCCACCGCCACTCCATCGCCAATCTATCACCAACTATCCGGAGCGCATCATGCCCCAAGCCACCCCATGCAGGCCCTCGTCGTCGAATCCGCGGGCGCGCCGTTCACGGCCGCCCGGCTTCCCAAGCCAAACACCGGCCCCGGCCAGGTGCTGGTGCGCATCCTGGCCAGCGGCGTCAACCCGCTCGACACCAAGATCCGCGCCGGCCACGCGGAGCACGCCCGCCACCCATTTCCCGCCGTGCTGGGCCTGGACCTGGCCGGCGTGGTCGAAGCCGTGGGCGCGGGCGTGACGGCCTTCGCGCCCGGCGACGATGTCTATGGCATGACAGGAGGCGTCGGCGGCCTGCAAGGCTCGCTCGCCCAGTACGCGGCGGTCGATGCCGAGCTGCTCGCGCACAAGCCCGCCGCGCTGTCGATGCGCGAAGCCGCCGCGTTGCCGCTGGTATTCATCACCGCGTGGGAAGGCCTGGTCGACCGGGCCCGCGTGCAGCCCGGCGAGAAGGTGCTGGTGCATGGCGGCGCGGGCGGCGTGGGGCATATCGCGGTACAGATCGCCCGCGCGCTCGGGGCGCAGGTCTACGCCACGGGCTCGGCCGCGCAGAAGGCAATCATCGAGGGCTACGGCGCCACCGCCATCGACCACGCCACGACATCGGTCGCGCAGTATGTCGACCAATACACGGCGGGCGCGGGCTTCGACGTGGTCTACGATACGGTGGGCGGCGCGGTGCTGGACAGCTCGTTCCTCGCCGCGCGCACCTATGGCGGCCATGTGGTGAGCTGCCTTGGCTGGGGCACGCATGCGCTGGCGCCGCTGTCGTTTCGTGCGGCCACGTACTCCGGCGTGTTCACGCTGATGCCCATGCTCACCGGCAAGGGCCGTGCGCACCACGGCGAGATCCTGCGCGAAGCAGCGCGGCTGGCCGACGCGGGCAAGCTCTCCGTGCGGCTCGACCCGCGGCACTTCCAGCTCGAGGACGCCATCGAGGCGCATCGCGCGATAGAGACCGGCACGGCCAAGGGCAAACTGGTGGTGGATGTTGCGAAGGACTAGCCCGCTGACGCGGGGGTGTCTCTTTAGGGCGGGGTTTTGATGCTTCTGGCTTCTGGCTGCTTGCGCGGCTGGGCGGCTTTGATGGTTGATGGGCTGGACGTGTTTTGGCGCTTCTAGCTGCTGTCGCGGCTGTACGGGGTTGGCCGTTTACACATGTGAGATGTCACTTCTCTTTACTCGTAAAGAGAAGTAACCAAGAGAAAGCGATCCTTGCAGGAGGCTGGCGTGTCGGGGTTGCGCAGCCCGGTGGTTTCGTCGTCAGGCCCCGGGTTCTAATGGCCTCATGCCGTTACCGGTTTAAATGGCCACGATCTTGCGAATGACGCCGGTTTCGTCGTGAGGCTGCTCGGTAGCAGCATCCCTGCTCATCCACACATCTGCCGGTACCGGCGCGAAGCACCACGATATATCACACCGTGATGGTTTCGTGGTGGGGTGGGCGCGGTGGTGAATCCCTCAAAACTATTTCGGCGGTGCCACCGCGCCCACGACGAAAACGGGACGCACGCAACTTCGTGGCCGCCCGCGCCGCGAGCGACAGACGGCCTGAAATTCGTGGTGGTGGCTACCGGTGGGGGCCACCACGAAACCCTGGGCATTGGCAGCGTCGTGATGATCTAAACTGGTAACGGCACGAGGTCATTAGAACCCGGGGCCTGACGACGAAACCATTGGGGTCACCAATGACGCCACGCCAGCCTCCTGCAAGGATCGCTTTCTTTGGTTACTTTTCTTTACGAGTAAAGAAAAGTGACATCTCACACGTTCTAAAACGGCAACACCGCCCAGCCGCGCCAGCAGCTAGAAGAGCGAAAACCCCGCCCACACACGCATCCCCCGCGTCAGCGGGCTACAAGCAATACCCATCGCACACTTCGCCCCCAAAAATTCCTGCTCTAATCTCAACAGGTTTTGCGAACGAATCAGCAGCGGAACGGGACACTAGACTTCGCTGCCCAGGCGCTCGATGGTTGCATCCAGGAAGGCGCGCAGCCGCCCCAGGCGGCGCAGGTCGCGGTGATAGCCCACCCAGACATCGCGCCCGGGCGGCGCCTCCCCATGTCGATGGCCTGCAGCCCGCGGAGGCGCTCGGCCAGCACGCAGGGCAGGACGGCCAGCCCCGCGCCGGCCGCGCACAGCTTGGCCTGCGCCTCGCGGCTGTTGCTGCCGAATGCCACCCGGGCGTTGGGCAGCAGCTTGCGCATCCACGCCACATCCGGCAAGCCCGCGAAACCCGCGTCCAGCGTCAGCAGGGCATGGCCCGCGCCGTCGCCAGCGCGCGGCGGCGCCACGCCGGGCGCCGAGTAGAGTGCGTAGTCCATGTGCATCAGCTTGCGCTGCACGATATCGGCCTCGTCGAACGCGCGGATGCGAAACACCAGGTCGGCCTCGCGGCGCGCCAGGCTGAGCAAGCGCGCATCGGTGACCAGTTCCACCGCGACGCGCGGATGCGCGCGGATAAAGTCCGCGATCACCGGCGTCAGCATGTGCACGCCAAACCAGTCGGACGACGAGATCCGCAGCATGCCGTCCAGTTCCCGCGCCTGGCCATCGAGCTGGCGCTCGAAGGCGATCGCCTCCTCCTCGATGCGCTCCGCGTGGGCGAGCACGGCGGCGCCTTCATCGGTCAGCACGTAGCCGTCGCTGGTGCGCTGGAACAAGGCATGGCCGACGGCGTCCTCCAGCGCCTTCAGCCGGCGGCCCATGGTCGGCTGGGTCTGCCCGATCGCGCGCGCGGCGCCGCCCAGGGTGCCGGCCCGGGCGATCGCCAGGAAGACCTTGATATCGCTCCAATCCATGCGGGGAATGTGCTGACGTTAGTTTGGGAGGTGTCGGGTTCAGCGCGGCCAGGCAACTCGCAGGCGGCTGCGCGATGATGGCACGGCGATGTGGCGGGAACAATAGCGGGCGCGCCGGGAGCCGGCCGGCATCCCGTCAGCTTCAGGTGGAGGACGCCTGGTCTTCCAGGGCCCAGTAGTCGGGCACTTCCAGGCTGGGGCTGCGCAGCACCATCGTAAAGCCGCACTGGCGGCAACGGTAGACAAAGGGGGCGCCGTCCTGGGCCGCCGCATTGGCGCGCGCGGCCTCCAGGTCCTCGTGCGGCGGCAGGTGTCCTGGCCTGCCGGCCTGGCGCTTGCATCGCTCACACGGCAACATCGACTGACCTCGTCTGGATAGCTGGGCAACCTGATCAGGGGCGCGGACGCGATCCGGTGCTACCGGATGGCAGCGCGTAAAATTGATGCAAAGCAGCATAATTATAGGCGCTTTTCGCATCTTTGCCAGATTTATAGCTGGCAATGAGTCGCCTTGCAGTGCAGCGAAACTACGGTCGCAAAACGCAACAATGCCCGGCTAGCGGTCAGGGAGCGTGGGCGCCGTGAGGAGGTCTCGCCGCGCGTCCGGGTTCGATTCGGCTTGCGCCGAAACATCGCCCGGAGGCCGTTCCCGCGGTGGCTCGGCCAGGGGCACCGTGACGACGGCGAACACGGAAAACGGGCACCAGAAAGACGGCCTGAAGAGACTCATTCTGCGGATGACGATGGCGCCGGCAAGAAATGGTGAAGGCTCTGAAAAGCGAAGGACCGGCGAGGCAGCGCCCGGTCGGTCCGGCTCCAGGATTGATAAGCCTTACCTATCTTAACGACCGAATCGGCAGATGGTTGAGGCTGTCATCAACTATTCATGAAACCCGGCAAAAACACTGCGCACGTGGACGGAATGCATCCAGGTGGCATGCAATGTGGACCGCAGCCTTACTGCCCGGAAGCCCCGTCGCGCGCCTTGCGCTTGGCCGGCCGGCCCGTCTTGACGGTCTCGACCTGGGCCACGACGGCCAGCAATTGCCGCTCCGGCAGCGACTCCAGCATCTTGAGCCCGGCCCGCAGCAACTCGCTCTTCTTCACGTGCGCGCCGCCGTTCAGGCAGCGCCGTTTGAGCTCCGCCAGCTTGGCATAGTCCCACTCCGGCATGGTGAAGCTGTCGCGCACGACCTTGGCCTTGGCGGGCTTCTGCGCCTTATCAACCTTCTCAACCTTCTCAACCTTCTCGGCTTTCTCGGCCTTCGGTGCGGCAACCACGCCCTTGACCGTTTCGACCTTGGCTGCCTTCACTGCCGTCTGCGTCTTCCTTGCGCGCGTGACCGGCCGCTTCACCGCGGCGGCTGCCTTTTTCTGCGCCGCGGTGGGCGCGGGCGCACGCGTGCGCCCATTGGAGACCGTTGCCATGCATCCTCCTGTCTTGATCGCATTGGTACAAAAACAGTATATACCGTTTATATCGTTGACTTTCGCAAGCGGTGCGAACGGGAGGGAACAGCCATGGCCGTCAATCGGGACGGGGCCGGGCAGACACGGATTTCGTCAAAAAACCTGCCATCCCCGCGAAGGGAAAAGTGTCCACCGGCCCCGTCAGGATCTTAGCCGCCGGTTATTTCATTCTTGCGACGAAGCGCAACGTCCCACGCTAGGTGCCCGGCGCGGACCCGCTGGCGATGGCCTGCAGCGCCGCCTTGTCGGATAGCGTCAGGCGCCCGTATTCCAGGCGCAGCACGCCCTGCTTCTCCCAGTCCTTGAGCTGCCGGTTGACGCTCTGACGGGACACGCCGAGCATATGGCCAAGGTCTTCCTGGGAGAGCTTCAGCGCGGCGGGGGCGCCGGATTTCCGCACGCCGGGCGTGCCGTGGGTGGACAGCGCATGCGCATGCTCGACGGCAAGCAGTCGCCGCGCCAGCCGCACCGGGAACGGCATCAGGATCACCTCGTCGATCCACTCCAGTGCGCTGCGATAGCGCCGGCAGATCAGTTGCGTGAACTCCATCAGCCAACGTGGCTCGCGCGCGATGAGCGCATGGAAGGTGGCGGCGGGGATCACCAGCAGCTCGCTGGCCTCGGCGGCACGCGTGTCGTACACGCGATGCGCGTCGATGAAGAGCGAGACCTCGCCGAACCACTGCCCGGCTTCCAGCAGGCTGACCACTGCCTCGCGCCCGTTCTGCGCCGTGCTGCTGACCTTGATGGCACCGCGCTCGACGCAGAAGAGCGCGTCCGGGTTGGAGCCGTAGGTAAACAGCACCTCGCCCTTGACCAGTTGCCTGCGCATGGCATGCGACCGGAGCAGTGCTTCGAGCTCGGCCGAAAACTGTCCAGCGGCGGCGGCGTCATCTTCGTGCGGCTGCGGTCGTGTGCTCATGCCTTTGCCCCGGTTGTGCTGCTGATGCTGCTTATGCCGCTCAGGCCGGATCGGTGCGGAACCAGCCGGTGAGTGCCCAGCGGGTCTTGTGGCAGGGCAATACCTCATGCGGGACCAGGTCGCTGCGAAACACCACCAGCCGCGCGCGCTGCGGCAGCACGCGGTGCAGTTCGGTGGCGCCGTCGTCCTGCGCGTAGAGGGCAAGCTCGCCGCCATCGCGCTCGCTCCATTCGGGATTGAGGTAGAGCACCAGCGAAATCTTGCGATGCAGGGTCGCGCGGTGCTGGTCCACGTGCTTCTTGTAGGCGGTGCCGACCGGATAGTGCGAGAAGTGGAATTCCTCGCGCTTCAAGCCCAGGAAGTACCGCTCGTTCAAGGCCTCGCGCAAACCCGCCGCCCAGGCCTGGAAATCCGCCCTGGCCGCGCCGGCGGGCGCGTCGTCGAGCCACAGGATCGAATCGCCGCGAATGCCCGCGTCGCGGGCAGTGGCCTCGCCCCGCCCGATGCGGGCGGGGTGGAACAGGCCGGCCTCCCACGCCGCGCGGCCCTCGGCATGCAGCCGCGCCGCCAGCGTGGTGTCGATGAGGTCGTCGGACACGGCCCAGCCCTGCTCTTCGAGGGCTACAAACAAACGTTCCAGGGCTGGCATGGGTGGGAGATTTCGTGCTGGGGAAACGTCAAAAGAAACGTCAAAACGAAAAGGGCCACCTGGACAAAAGGAGGCCCTTGGCGCGCGGGCGCATATTTTAACAGCGCCGGGGCCGCCAGCCGTGCCGGCTGCCCCGCCGGCCTACAACCCGCTGCTGTCGAGATACTCCAGCGCCAGGCTCACCGCGCGGCGGGCCTTGAGCACATAGATCACCTGCCGGTCGCGCACGACCAGGGTCAGCACATCGGCCTGCATGAGTTCATTGAAATGGCGGCTGGCGCGCGGCAGGCTCAGCCCGGCGACGCCGGCCAGGTCGAACGCCGGCATGCCGGCTTCGCCCGCTTCCAGCAGCGCGCGGCAGATGGCGGCACGCGCTGGCACTGTCAGCAGTGCGTACGTCAGTGTGCTTTCTTGATCGGTCTCCATGGCCACGTCTTCCCGCTCGTCGTCCAGATGTCATGTAGTTATATGCGTCGGCCGGCCATTCGGATTGCCGCAGCCCTCCCGCCGTGACCGCCTGACACCTACTTTCTACGCGGCAGGCGCAGCAAATGCAACCCGCCGGGGCTCGCTGGCGCACATTTACACGAGATTACAACAGGCTGCGGCGGCCCGCCCGTGGCCGCAAGCGCGGCAACGCGGGCGTCCTTGCGCGGCGCTGGCGCGCGCTCATTTTTTGCCGCGCCGCACAATCCGGCACCCACCCGCTGCAAGATCCCGTAACCGGCGCGCGCGCCCGCCGCGTGCCGCCAACCGTGGATGTATTTCACGCCTCGCTTGCTTGCGCGGCAGTGGCGCCGCTGGGCGCATCGGCGTAAGCGAGTGAAATATCCGGTAATGCGCAGCGCGTTTCACACCTGCGCGCGCCGCACTATGCTTGCCATAAGACCAGCCAGCGCTGCGCCGCGCCGGCGGTGGCATGCGCGGGAAAACCAATCCGCCAGCCCAAGCAGGAAACGACAAACAACGGCATCGCCTCACGAAAGTCCGTCATGACCATCGCTTGCCCCTTGCATTCATGAACGCCGCGCGTTTGCTTTCGCCGCGCCTGTTTTGCATCGCCCTGGCGTCTGCCTGGATGGGCGGCTGCGCGGTCGGGCCGGACTATCAGCGGCCCCCGGTGGAGACCCCTACCGCGTATCGCGAGGCCGTGCCGGACGATCACCAATGGAAGGTCGCCGAGCCCCGCGCGGTGGACCTGACCCAGGCCTGGTGGGCGGGGTTCGACGATGCCCGGCTGAATGAGCTGGTGGGGCAAGCCAACGCAGCCAACCAGAGCCTGCGCCAGGCCGAGGCCCAGTACCGGCAGTCCCGCGCGCTGGCGCAGGCGGCGCGGGCCGGCTTGTATCCCACGCTCGGCGCAGGCGTGGCAGTGGGGCGCGCGCGCACCAACGCGCTGGGCATCCAGGCCGTGTCCAACACCCATTCGGCCAACCTCGATGCCAGCTGGGAGATCGACCTGTGGGGCCAGGTGCGGCGCAGCATAGAGGCCGCCCGCGACAACTCCCAGGCTAGCGCCGCCGACCTCGCGGCCGCGCGGCTGACGATCCAGGGCGAACTGGTGCAGGACTATATCCAGCTGCGCGTCACCGATGTGCTCAAGGCACTGTATGCCCGCACCCTGGCCGCGTATGAAGAATCGCTCAAGCTGACCCAGAGCCAGTTCCGCGCCGGCGTGGCTACCTCGGGCGACGTGGCGCTGGCCCAGGTGACGCTGAACGCGGCGCAAGCGCAGGCGATGGATCTGGACGTGCAGCGCAACCAGCTGGAACACGCCATCGCCGTGCTGTTGGGGCGCGCCCCGGCCGAGTTCACGCTCACGCCCGAGCCGTTTTCGATGCGCCCGCTGGCGGTGCCCCTGGGACTGCCCTCGGCGCTGCTCGAGCGCCGCCCCGACATCTCGGCGGCCGAGCGCCGCATGGCGGCGGCCAATGCCAATATCGGCGTGGCGCGCGCCGCGTACTTTCCGTCGTTGGTGCTCTCCGCTGTGGGCGGCGCCAGCAGCGGCAGCCTGGCCAACTGGTTCGGGCCGCCCGGCCGGGTGTGGTCGCTGGGCGCGGCGCTGGCCGGCACCATCTTCGACGGTGGGCTGCGCAACGCGCAGAACGACCAGGCCGTGGCGGCCTACGACGGGACCGTCGCGGCGTACCGGCAAACCGTGCTCAGCGGCATGCAGGAGGTGGAAGACAACCTCTCGGCGCTGCGCGTGCTCGACCAGGAAGTGGTGGTGCAGGACCACGCGGTGGAAGCCGCCCGCGTGGCGGAGCGCGTGAGCCTGGCGCAATACCGCGCCGGCACCGCTTCCTACCTCTCGGTGGTAACGGCACAGGCCCTTTCCTTGTCTAACGAACGGACCGCTATCCAGTTGCGAGGCCGGGAGCTTGCAGCCAGCGTGGCGCTGGTCAAGGCGATCGGCGGCGGCTGGCAAAGCGATGCGCTGGCCCAACCCTGATCCCCTGGCCCCCTGATCCACATCGACAGACCACCTTCAAGGCAATCCATGGCGACCCAGCCCTCCCGTCGCAATCCCGTCCTGATCGGCCTGGCCGTGCTCGTGCTGGCAGCCGTGGTGTGGTTCGCCGTCGGCCCGCTCAAGCGCATGGTGGCGCCGCGCCGGGCAGCGCCGCCGGCGCCAGCGGTCTCCGTGACCAGCGCGCAGGTCAAGCGCGAGGACGTGCCGATCGGCCTGGCCGGCGTCGGCACGGTGCAGGCGATGGCCACGGTGACGGTCAAGCCACGCGTGGACGGCCAGCTCGACCGCGTCGGCTTTGTCGAAGGCCAGGACGTCACGGCCGGGCAGCTGCTGGCGCAAATCGACCCGCGCACGTTCCAGGCGCAGTTGCAGCAAGCCATGGCGCAAAAGTCGCGCGACGAAGCGCAGCTAGCCAATGCGCGTCTTGACCTGCAGCGTTACGAGGGCCTCATCAAGGAAAACGCCACCACGCAGCAAACGCTGGATACCCAGCGCGCGCAGGTGGCGCAGCTGGCCGCCGCGGTGAAGACCGACGAAGCACTGGTCAACGTCGCCCGCGTGCAGCTCGACTACACCACCATCACCGCGCCGCTGTCCGGGCGCGTAGGTGCGCGCCTGGTGGACCCGGGAAATATCGTCCACGCCGCCGACGCCAACGGCCTGGTGGTGATCCGCCAGATCGACCCGATCGACGTGGTGTTCACGCTGCCCGATGGCGAATTCCAGCGCATCAACCGCGCCATGCAGGCCAGCGGCACGCCGCTCGCGGTGCAAGCCAGCGAGCGCGCCACCGGCCAGTTGCTGGGACAGGGCAAGCTGGTTTTGCTCAACAACACCATCGACACGACCTCCGGCACCATCCAGCTGAAAGGGCGCTTTCCCAATCCGTCGCACACACTGTGGCCTGGCCAGTACGTCAATGCGCGGCTGGTGCTCGGCGAGCGCGACCAGGCGCTGACCATCCCTGCCGCCGCCGTGCAACGCGGCCAGACCGGCACCTATGTCTATGTGGTGCAGGCGGACCATACCGTGGCGTCCCGCCCGATCGAGGTGGCGGAAACGCAGGACGCCAAGGCCGTCGTGACCAAGGGGCTGGCGGCTGACGAGCGGGTCGTGGTGGACGGGCAGTACAAGCTCAAGCCCGGCACCCGCGTGAACGAGACGACCGCAGCCACGACCGTAGCGGTAGCCGGTGCCGCGCCCGCCTCCGCACCTGCCGCCGGCGGGCCGGCAAACGTCGCCGGGAACGCACGGCCATGAGCATTTCCGCGATCTTCATCAAGCGCCCGATCGGCACCTTGCTGCTGGCGCTGGCGGTGCTGCTGGTCGGCGTGGCCGCGTGGCCGCTGCTGCCCATCGCGCCGCTGCCGCAGGTGGATTTCCCCACCATCCAGGTCTCGGCGAACCTGCCCGGCGCCAGCCCGGAGACCATGGCGTCGAACGTGGCCCAGCCGCTGGAGCGCCAGTTCTCGCTGATCAGCGGGCTCACCCAGATGACATCGACCAGCGCGCAGGGCAACGCCCAGATCACGCTGCAGTTCGACCTCAACCGCAGCATCGACGCCGCCGCCGTGGACGTGCAGGCCGCCATCAACGCCGCCAGCGGCCAGTTGCCAAGCAACCTGCCCACGCCGCCGACATTCCGCAAGATCAATCCCGCCGACTCGCCGATCCTGGTCCTGGCGGTGCAGTCCGACACCCTGCCGCTGACCGAAATCAACGACTTCGCCGACAACGTGCTGGCGCAGCAGATCTCGCAGATTTCCGGCGTGGGGCTGGTCTTCATCGGTGGTCAGCAGAAGCCTTCGGTGCGCATCCAGGTGGATCCCGAGAAGCTCTCGGCCATGGGCATGAGCCTGGAAGACCTGCGCGGCGTGATTGCCGCCACCACGGTCAACCAGCCCACCGGCAGCACCGATGGCGCCACCAAGGCCTTCAACGTCTACACCAACGACCAGGTCACCAAGGCGGCGGCGTGGAACGACATGGTGCTGGCCTACCGCAACGGCGCGCCGGTGCGCGTGCGCGATGTCGGCGTGGCGGTGGACGGGCCCGAGAACGCCAAGCTGGCGGGCTGGGGCTTTGCCGGCGCCGCCGCGCCGGCGGACAACACCTTCCACAACGGGCGCGCCATCATCCTGGCCATCACCAAGCAGCCAGGCGCCAACGTGATCGAGACGGTGGACCGCATCCGCGCCGCGCTGCCGCGCCTGCAGGCCGCGATCCCGCCCACCATCAACGTCAACACGCTGGCCGACCGCACCCAGACCATCCGTGCCTCGGTGGCCGACGTGGAGTCCACGCTGGTGCTCACCATCGCGCTGGTGGTGATGATCATCTTCGTGTTCCTGCGCAACGTGGCCGCCACGGTCATCCCAAGCGTCACCGTACCGCTGGCGCTGATGGGCACCGCAGGCGGCATGTACCTGCTCGGCTACAGCCGCGACAACCTGTCGCTGATGGCGCTCACCATCGCGGTGGGGTTCGTGGTGGATGATGCCATCGTGATGCTGGAGAACATCTATCGCCACGTCGAAGGCGGCATGGCACCGATCGACGCCGCGCTCAAGGGCGCCGCCGAAATCAGCTTCACCATCGTGTCGATCTCGGTCTCGCTGGTGGCGGTGTTCATCCCGCTGCTGCTGATGGGCGGCATCGTGGGGCGGCTCTTCCGCGAGTTTGCCGTGACTGTCACGCTGACCATCGTGGTATCGGTGCTGGTCTCGCTGACGCTGACGCCGATGCTGTGCTCGCGCTTCCTGACCCCGCCGCGCGGCCATCATCACGGCCGCATCTACCGCTGGTTCGAGCATGGCTTCGACACCATGCTCGCAGGCTACAAGCGCGGGCTGGACGTGGTGATGCGCCACCAGTTCTTCACACTGTGCGTGTTTATCGCCACGGTTGCCACCACGGTGGCGCTGTTCATCTACATACCCAAGGGCTTCTTCCCGCAGCAGGACACCGGCTTCATGTTCGGCATCGCGGAGTCGGCGCAGGACGCCTCCTTCAAGTCCATGAACGCGCGCATGGTGCAGCTCGCGGATATCGTGCGCGCCGATCCCGATGTCGCGGCGGTCGGCATGACCGGAGGGCAGAACACACTCAACACCGGCAACTTCTTCATCAGCCTGAAACCCAAGGACCAGGGCCGCACCGCCAGCGCCGACGAAGTGATCGCGCGGCTGCGGCCCAAGCTGGCGCAGGTGCAAGGCGCCAACCTGTTCCTGCAGGCCGGGCAGGACATCAACGTGGGCGGGCGGCTGTCGCGCACGCAATACCAGTACACGCTGATGGACTCCAGCCTGGACGAGCTCAACCAGTGGGCGCCGCGCATCCTGGAGCGCCTGCGCGCCCTGCCGGAGTTGAGAGACGTGGCGTCCGACCAGCAGAACGCCGCCGCCGCCGCGCGCCTGACCATCGACCGCGCGCGTGCGTCCAGCTTTGGCATCACACCGGCCCTGATCGATGCCACGCTGTACGACGCGATCGGGCAGCGGCAGGTAGCGCAGTACTTCACGCAGATCAACAGCTACCACGTGGTCCTGGAGGTCACGCCGGCACTGCAGGAAGACCCGCGCCTGTTCAGCAAGCTGTACGTCACCTCGCCGCTGACCGGCGAGCAGGTGCCCCTGTCCACCTTCGTCAAGATTGACACCGACAGCACTGCCTATCTGTCGATCAGCCACCAGGGGCAGTTCCCCGCCGTCACGATCTCCTTCAACCTGGCACAGGGCGTGGCGCTCGGCGATGCCGTCAAGGCCATCAACAGCACGCTGTCCGGCATGGGCCGCCCGCAAACCCTCTCCGGCTCGTTCCAGGGCACGGCCCAGGCCTTCGCCGCCTCGCTTGCCTCCCAGCCCTACCTGATCGCCGCCGCCCTGGTCGCCGTGTACATCGTGCTGGGGCTGCTGTACGAAAGCTACATCCACCCGCTCACCATCCTCTCCACCCTGCCCTCCGCCGGCGTGGGCGCGCTGCTGATCCTGCTGGCCGGCGGCTACGACCTCAGCGTGATCGCGCTGATCGGCATCATCCTGCTGATCGGCATCGTCAAGAAGAATGGGATCATGATGGTCGACTTCGCGCTTACCGCGGAGCGCGACCACGGCATGAAGCCGGAGGAGGCCATCTACCAGGCGTGCCTGCTGCGCTTCCGGCCGATCATGATGACCACCATGTGCGCGCTGTTGTCCGGACTGCCGTTGATGCTCGGGCACGGCGCAGGCTCGGAACTGCGGCGGCCATTGGGCTTCGCGATGGTGGGTGGGCTGGTGTTGTCGCAGGCGCTGACGCTGTTCACTACGCCGGTGGTCTATCTCTACCTCGATCGCGCGCATTATTGGTATGTGAAGCGCAAGGAGAAGCGGCAGGCCCGGCGGGAGGGACATGAACCCGTGAGCAGCACGGAGGCCGAACGCGAGCGGCGGCGGGTGTTGGCGTCTGGGGAGGGGGATTGAGGCCCACAGTCAATGAGATCTCTCGCTCCTGCGAGCGCCCGCCCTCTCCCCGGCCCCTCTCCCGCAGGCGGGAGAGGGGAGCCAACCGGCAGGAGAGTTGAAGCATCGATTCGGTTCGGCCGTGATTCGCGCCCCCAGGCGGGAATCACCCCAGCGCGATGCGCAGCGAGCCGTCAAGGTGTGCAGAGGCCGTATGGGGCGCCTCGGGATTCGGCGAAAAGAGCGGAAAAGAGGGACCCATGTCTGAGTATCGCCTTAAGGCGATGCGAGTTTGGGTCCCGGCCGCTCTTTTCGTCGAATCCCGAGGGGTAGTCGCCCCATCCGGCGCGCCTTTTTGCCTACTTTTTTGGCAAGACAAAAAAGTAGGTCGCCGCCCCGCAGGGGTGGTGAAACTGCAGTTGCAGTTGCAGTTGCAGTTGCAGTTGCAGTTGCAACAACCTAACTAACCTCAATCACCCCATTCATAGTCTCATGCCCGGACCCACAAAAAATATCGCACAAGAACCCAAAGCTCCCAGCCACCTTCGGTAACGCCGAAACCCGAACCACCTTGCCGGGCGGCAAATCCGCCCGAATCCCCAGGTCCGGCACGCTAAACCCCATGATCACATCCTGCGCGGTCAGCTCGAACACCACCGGCTCCCCGACCCGCAGCGCAATCTGATTCGGCGTGAAGACAAACTTCCGCGCATGCACCTTGATCACCCGCGGCGCGGCGGCCGCGCTGTGCAACAGTGGCGTCCCGCCCGCCAGCGCCAGCAAGCAGCACAGCGCCCGCCTGCGGCTGATTCCTTCTCGTCCTGTGACTAACATGACCAACTCCTGATAGCGAGTTCAAAGCGGCACAGCACAACCTGCTCAACCATTGACAGGCTTCTCCTCGATCCCGAAATCCCCCGACGCCCTGCCCGCCTCCACTTCCCTCCAGCCCAATCCCCGATAGGGCTGCGTCGGATCCCACGGCACCGGCAAGCGCTGCGGCTGCGACCCCGCCGCCGGCAATGGAAACATCAGCGAGCGCGCCGCGTGGTGCGCGATATGCCCGGTCATGTGGTGATGCTCGTGATGGATGTGTCCATAGAACACCGTCACGTTGGGATGCGGCATCAGCCGCTCGATGACCTGCGCGCCGTCGCGCGTGGCCCAGTCCCACTGCGGATAGAGATCGAACAGCGGACGGTGCGTGAACACCACGATGCGCGCCGACTGCGGCTGCTGCGCAAGATCCGCGGCGAGCCAGTCGAGCTGCGCCGCGCCCACCCGTCCGGCAGGATCGGACACGTTGTCCAGCACGATGAAGTGCACGCCCTTGTGGTCGAACACATAGTGCGTGGGACCGAACAGTTCGCGGTAGGCGGCGCCCTGGTCCAGGCTGGCGTCGTGCTCGCCCGGCATCAGGTGCACGACCGGCACCTTGAGCGCGGCGATGATCGACTGGAACTCGCGCATGCGCCGGCGGCGCTCGGCGGGGTCATCGGTGGTGTGGGTGAGGTCGCCGGTGAACATCAGGAAATCCGGCGGTTCCGCCAGTGCGTTGACCGCGGCCACCGCCTTGGGCAAGGTGCCGCGCGCGTCGGGATTGGGCGGGCCCTGGAAGCCCCAGTGCGAGTCCGAGAGTTGGACAAAGTAGAACGCTTCGTCGCGTCCGGCGGCCCATCCGGGCAATGCCGACACAAACACCGCGCCGCCGGCGCAGGCGGCAAGCCCGAGAAAATCGCGCCGCTTCCATGCTCGCTTCATGTTGAGCTCCATCGGTTGATCGGATCGGCCAGGTTGCTGTGGACCTGCCTGTCATACCGGCGCGCAGGCATGTTTATTCCCGTTTCCGGTAATATTTTTTTCGTGGTGGCGGTGAGAATCGGGAATAAACTCAGTGCAATCCCGGTATACGAGGCAGAGACGGAATGAACGGGGAAGCGCGCGCGATGCGTCCAACCCGGGCACCGAGCCAAAGGAGTGATGTGAACGCTGCCGACCAGCGCCGCTGTTTCGACGATCTGGTGCTTCCGCACCTCGATGCCGCCTACAACCTGGCCCGCTGGCTGTCGGGCAACCCCGTGGAGGCGGATGACGTGGTGCAGGAAGCCTGCCTGCGGGCTTTCTGCTTTTTGACAGTTTCCGGGGCGACCAGCCACGCGCGTGGCTGCTGGCGATCGTGCGCAACACGTGGTTCACCGCCTGGCGCAAGCGGCATCAGCCGGGCCAGGCCGAAGGCGCCGGCTACGACGACGCGCATTTCGATGGCGAGCCGCTGCCCGGCTGGCAGGATGGACACGGCGACAGCCCGGAGCAATGGCTGTTGCGCGCCGAGGATGTCCAGCTGCTGCATCTGGCGCTGGAGCGCCTGCCGCTGGCCTTTCGCGAAGTACTGGTGCTGCGTGAGCTCGAGGACCTGCCTTATCGCGATATCGCCGTCATCGCCCAAGTCCCGCTGGGCACCGTGATGTCGCGCCTGGCACGCGCGCGCAAGCTGCTGGCGACGGCAGTGCTCGCCTTGCGGGCGGAAGGCACGCGAGGCACCAGCGCCAATGGCGGCGCCAACCTCGGCGCGGCAAGCAACGCATCCGCCGCGCCGGCAACGGGCAGGGCCGACGCGGCAACTGCCATCCACGCAACGCCGCCGCAACCTGCCGGGGAGACAGGCCATGAACTGCAATGACGCCCGCCTGCTGCTGCAGGCCAGTGCTGACGGCGAGCTCGGCGCGGGCGATGCCTTGCGCCTCGAGCGGCACCTGGCGCAATGCACGGCCTGCACCGCGCAGCTCGCACACCTGCGCGAACTGCGCACCGTATTGCGCGCGCATGCGCCCTACCATCGCGCCGGCCCGGCCCTGCGCGCGCGGCTGAACGCCGCGCTGGACGCAGCCCAGGCCGCGCCAGCGCCACAGGCGGCGGCTTTCGGCGGCGCGGCGGCGCCCGCCGGCAACGGTGGCGCATGGTGGCAACGGATGCGGCGCTATTTCGAATGGGGCCCGGCCGCCAATGCCGCCATGGCAGCGCTGACTGTTGCGACGCTGGGCATCGGCATGGTCCAGTACACGCTGAGCGATGGCCCGGAGCCCACGGTGGAAAGCGAGATGGTGAGCAGCCACGTGCGGGCGCTGATCTCGGGGCACACGATCGATGTCGCCTCGTCGGACCGCCACACCGTCAAGCCCTGGTTCAATGGCCGCATCGACTACGCGCCGTCGGTACGCGAACTCGCGCCGCAAGGTTTCCCGCTGGCCGGGGGACGGCTTGACTACGTGCATGGGCGGCCGGTGGCGGTGCTGGTCTACCGCCGCAACCAGCACCCCATCGATGTGTTCGTACTGCCATTGCGCTCGTCTGACACGCCCGAGGGCAAGCCGGCCGTCAATCCCGGCCGCAGCCCGGCACCGCCGCAGATCGAGGCGCGCCAAGGCTATCAACTGGCGCTCTGGGAGGCGGACGGCATGCGCTACGCGGCCATCACCGATGCCTCGGCCGACGACCTGCTACGCTTCACGCAGGCCTGGCGCGCGGCCGGTGACAACCGCGCGCCCTGAGCCCGGTGCCTGGGCTTAGGCCAGCTCAGGCCAGCACAAACGGCAACTGCCGCTGGCGCTTGCCGGTGAGCTTGAACAGCGCGTTGGCCACCGCCGGAGCAATGGCCGGCACGCCCGGCTCGCCCAGGCCGGTGGGCGGCTCCTCGGAGGGCACGAAGAACACGTCCACTACCGGCGCATCGGTGATGCGCGGCGGCGGATAATCGGGGAAGTTGCTGTTCTTCACCGCGCCGTTCTCGATCTCGATGGCAAAGCCCGGCCGCGTCATCGCCAGCCCGAACACGCACGCGCCCTGCACCTGCGCCTCGGCCGACATGGGATTGACCACGCGGTTGGCATGCACCCCGGCCGTCACGCGATGCACATGTGGCTCGTTTTTCACCAGCGACACCTCCACCACATAGGCCACCACCGTGCCGAACGACTCATGCACCGCCACGCCCCAGGCCTGGCCCTTGGGCAGCTTGCGCTTGCCGTAGCCGGACTTGTCCACCGCCAGTTGCAGCGCCGCGCGATGGCGCCCGTGCTTGCTCGCGTCCAGCCGCGCCAGGCGGTACGCCACCGGATCCTGCCTGGCATTGACGGCCACTTCGTCGACCAGCGTTTCCTTGACGAAGGCGGTGTGCGTGTTGCCAACCGAGCGCCACCACAGCACCGGCACCGCTACCTGCGGATGATGCACCGATAGTTGCAGCGGGAAGCCGTAGTCGTTCTCGACCAGGCCTTCGACCATGGTCCCATCCACGCCGCCCTTGACCATGAATGCCTCGAACGGCGTGCCGGTGAGGATGGACTGCCCGACGACGGTATGTTGCCAGCCGAGCACCTGCCCCTTCGCGTCGATGCCGATGCGCGCGCGGTGCACATGCAGCGGCCGGTAGTAGCCGCCGCGGATATCGTCCTCGCGGCTCCACATCACCTTGAGCGGTTCGTCATGCCCGTTCTTGACCCAGGCCAGCAGCACGTTGGCCGCTTCGACCAGGTAGTCGGAGGTGGGCACGGCGCGCCGGCCGAACCCGCCGCCCGCCATCATGGTGTTGAGCGTGACCTTGGCCGGCGGCAGCCCGAGCACGCGCCCGATGGCGGCCTGGTCCACGGTCTGGAACTGCGAGCCCACCCATACCTTCACGTTCTGCACCGCCTTGCCGGACACCTCGGCTTGCAAGGTGCAGTTCAGCGGCTCCATCGGCGCATGCGCCAGGTAGGGGAACTCGTAGTCCGCCGAGATGGTGCGCGCGGCGCCGGACATGGCGCCCAGGTCGGCCTGCAGCGCCACCGTGCCGGGCTGCGCGGCCAGCGTCTTGTACTGTGCAAACAGGTCCTTGGTGGAGACGCTGGAGCCGCTGTCTTCCCACACGATCTCCAGCGCATCGCGCGCCTGCTTGGCCGGCCAGTAGCCATCGGCCACCACCGCCACGCCGGTGCCGCCACGGTCCACCGGCACCAGCATCACGTCGGCCACGCCCTTGATCGCGCGCGCCTTGTCTGCGTTGAAGGATTTCACCTTGCCGCCAAAACGCGGCGGGCGCGCCACTACGGCCACCACCATGTCCTTGAGTCGCACGTCGATGCCGAAGGCGGTGGTCCCCTCCAGCTTGCCGCGCGCATCCAGCCGGCGCGTGGGCTTGCCGATGAGCTTGAACTGCGCCGGGTTTTTCAGCGTCACCTGCTGCGGCACCGGCAGCGCCATGGCGGCCTGCGCCAGTTCGCCAAAGGTGGCGCGATGGCTGCCGGAGGTGACCACGCCCAGCGCCACCTGGCAGCTCGCCGGATCGACCTGCCACTGCTTGGCCGCGGCGGAAACCAGCATGGCACGTGCGCGCGCGCCCAGCTCACGGTACTGCTGGAAGGAATGGTTGAGCGCGGTGGAGCCGCCGGTGATCTGCATGCCGAAGGCGGGATCCTTGTACGCATCGCCGGCGGGCGCCAGCGTGGCGCGCACGTTGCGCCAGTCGACGTCGAGCTCTTCTGCCAGCGCCATGGGCAACGCCGTATGCACGCCCTGGCCGAATTCGAGCCGGTTGACCGCCACCGTGACGGTATTGTCCGGGGCGATCAGCAGGAACGCCTGCGGCTGCGAAGGCGGGGCCTTGGGCGCCGCGCCTTCCTGCGCCAGCGCGGCCTGGGCCGGCAGGATGCCGAGCGCCAGGCCGCCACCGGCAAAGCCGGTCAGCTTGAGAAAACTGCGGCGGTCCAGCGCGGCGACGCCGCCGGAGTCCGCGTGCCGGCGATTGCCGCCGGCGAGCGCTTCAAGGTATCTGATTCGCATGGTGTCGTCCCCTTAAGCCAGCGCGCGCGCCGCGTCCTTGATGGCCGCGCGGATGCGCTGGTAGGTGCCGCAGCGGCACAGGTTGCCGGCCATGGCCTGGTCGATGTCGGCATCGCTTGGGTGCTTTTTACTGCGCAACAGCCCGACGGCGCTCATCACCTGGCCGTTCTGGCAATAGCCGCACTGCGCCACATCGTGCTTGATCCAGGCGTCGAGCACCGCGCGGCCAACCTTGTCGCCGGTGACGCCTTCGATAGTGGTGATGCGCGCGCCTTGCGCCGCCGAGACCGGCGTCACGCAACTGCGTGTGGCCTGCCCGTTCACATGCACGGTGCACGCGCCGCATGCAGCCATGCCGCAGCCGAACTTGGTGCCGGTCATGCCAAGGCTGTCGCGTAACGCCCACAGCAGGGGCGTGGAAGGATCAACGTCTACCTGCAACGGCTTGCCGTTGATATCTAGCGTGGTCATGGGGGAAGCTCCTTGGGTCTGTTTGCCCTGGTCCGCCCCCGGCATGGCGCAGCGGTTCGATCCGCCGCGCCGCGCCGCCGGCGGCCGGTCAGCGGCGCGCGCCCCAGCCGCGGTACGCACGCCGTAAAACTTTCTGAGCATAGTGCAAAAAGGAAAGTCGCGTGCGGCACCGTGCACCGGGCTGGCGAACTTCGCGCCCGGCCCAGCGGTCTGTTTGTTATCAACTGCCAGCCACCCTGCATCCGGACTCGTGCCCGCCCCTTGCGCTACCCGCTCGCCATATGCCGCGCCCGCCACACTCGACAGCATCCAGGCGCTGCGCGGGCTGGCCGCCGCCTATGTGCTGGTCTACCACTCCGGGCTGCGCCTGGGCGGCGAGCGGTTGCCGCTGCTGGCATGGGTCACCGAACACGTGATCAAGCGCGGCCATGTCGGCGTGGACGTGTTCTTCGTCATCAGCGGATTCATCATCGCGTGGGTGGCGGTGCTGGCGCGCCCCGAGCCCGAGACGGCGCTGGCCTTCTCGATCCGCCGCGTCTTCCGGCTGGTGCCGCCGTACTGGGTCATGTCGGCGCTGCATGCGCTCACGCTCAACCCGGTCAGCCTCGCGGTGTTCGCCAGCTCGCTCGCCTTCCTGCCCGTCGCACAGCAGGAGGCGCCTTACTTCGGCTATCCGGCGCTATACGTGGGCTGGTCGCTCAATTACGAAATGGCCTTCTATGCGATCTGCGCGCTCGGCCTGCTGGTGGCGCGGCAGCGCGCGCTGCTGGTGGTGGCCGCGGCGCTGGCAGGCACCACGCTGGTGCTGCCCTGGTGGCGCTTCGGCGCGGTGAACCCGGACCCGACGCACGTCTACCCGTTCGCATCGGCATGGGTGTCGATGATTGCCAATCCGCTGGTGCTGGAATTCGCGCTCGGCTGCGCGCTGGCCTGGCTCTATGCGCGCACGCGCCACCGGCTCTCGCGCGGCGTGGCGATGGCCTTGCTCGTGGCGGGCGTGGGCAGCTTCGCCGCCTCGCTGTGGCTGGTGGAGCCCGAGTTCAGCCTGGCCGGGCGCGGCTTGCCGGCGGGCGCGCTACTGTTCGGCGCGGTGGCGGCCGAGCATGCCGGCGTGCTGCGCGTGCCGCGAGCGCTGGTGTGGCTGGGCGAGCTGTCGTACGCGCTCTACCTGACGCATCCGTTGGTGATCGAAGCGGTCAAGCGGATGATGCCGGAGCTGGCGCCCGGGCAAATGGGCTTGCAGCTGGCGCGCTTCGCCATCGATGCCGGGCTGGCGCTTGGCCTTGCCATGCTGCTGCATCGCTGGGTGGAGGTGCCGGCCATGGCCACCGGCAGGCGCGTGGCCGCGCGCTTCACCGCGCGCCGCGCCCGGACGGGCGCGTGAGCGGCCGCCCGGGCACCCGGGCGACCTCATGCCATGCCTTGCGGCGCGCGGTCGATAAAGCCTGTCATGCTTTGCAGCCGGCCGTCTGCCGCCACGGTCGCGAAGTCGGTGCCGACCACCACGGCAGCCGCGCCCACGGGCGCCAGCTCCCAGGTAAAGCGCAGGTTGCCGCCATGCGCGTCGACCGGCGTCGCGCGCGAAAAGCGCAAACCCGGAAAGCGCGCCTGGACGGCGGCGATCATGGCGTCGATCCCGGCGTGGCCGTCACCGCGCATGAGCGGATCGACGTAGCTGGCGGACTCGGTCCAGGTGCTGACGATCAGCGCGCGGCGACGAGCCGCGTCGGCTTCGTTCCAGGCCGCGAGATAGCGATCCGCCAGGGCGGCAAGATCGGTTGCGGCGAGGTTGGCGTGGGCGGCGGTACGATCCGATTCGGACATGGTCTTCTCCTTGGGGTGAGTGAGGAAGCTGTCCGTATCATCGGTGCGCGCAGCGCGGCGCGCGATTACGCGCGAGGTAATCGCCGCCGCGTCATCACCACCCGCCCAAGGGCCGATATCTGCGCCAATACCCCTCCTTAGCGGGGCAATGCCTGAAACGCCTGTAGGACTTGGACGACAGGGCGCCGGTACCGGTTCCGGTCCGCCGCCCGCCCTCCTACCCCAAAACGGCGTCCGGCGCTAGTCTGAACAGCGGGAGCAGACCTGGGCTTATCGCCTCGTGCTTCCGGCATATCGCCGCTATATTGATCCATTAAGCTGGGCCGCGCGTGCAACTTGCCGCAACGCCCGCCCATCGCCCCAATTTCGAGAACGCAGCTTCAGGCTGACGCCACATGACACCAGACTTGGATGTCCGCCCCTTGCCCATCACCTGTCCGCGCTGGCAGCGCGTGTCGCTATCCGCCATTGCCTTCTTCCTGCTGGCCCTGGCCGGTCTGGCCGTGTCGCGCTACCCGGGCAACGTGGCCATGCTCTGGCTGGCCAATGCTTTCGGCATCGGCATCTTGCTGCACCAGCGCAGCGGCGATGCGCCCTGGCAGCTGGCCGGGATGCTGGTGGCGGGCGTGGCGGCCAACGCGGCCATGGGCGATACGCCCGCCATTGCGCTGGCACTGGCGCTGGGCAACGTCGCCGAGATTGCCTTCTCGGCGTGGCTGGTGCGCGCCATGACCAGCGGCGCCACGCTATCCCGCCCGGGACCGCTGGCGCGCTTTGCGCTGACGCTGGGCGCGGCCAGCACGCTGGGGCCGGCGGTGGGCGCCACCATCGGCGCCGCCGCCATCAGCACCGCGTACCACAGCGGCTTTGGCGCGGTCTGGTGGACCTGGTGGACGGCGGACTCGATGGGCATCGTCATGTTGCTGCCGCTGATGGTATCGGTCACGCGCGAGCGTTTCGCGGATACCTTCCGCCGCGCGCAGCTGCCCCGTTTTGCCGGCCTGCTCTCGCTGAGCCTGGCGGTGGGCGGCGTGGCGCTATATAAGAGCAACGAGCCGTTCGTGGTGATGGCGCTGCCGCTGGTGCTGGCGGCGCTGCTGACCAACCCCTTTGCCACTGCCCTGCTGACGCTGCTGGCCATCTGCGGCACGGTGGCGCTGGGGCTGGTCACCGCAGCGCTCGGCCTGGGCGCGAACGAGCCGTTCCTGCTGCAGTCGGTGCAGTTGTCGACCGCGCTGATCATGGTGTTCCCGATCTGCATCGCCTTCCTGCTCGAGCAGAACCGGCGCGACCGCAGCGAGCTGCGCGCCAGCGAGCGGCGCTTTCGCCAGGCCATGGAGCACTCGGCCATCGGCATGGCGCTGGTGGGGCTGGACGGCAACTGGCTGCAGGTCAACCGCGCCATCTGCGACCTGTTCGGCTTTGATGCCGCCGAGCTGGCGGAGCTGCCCTTCCCGGCCATCACCCACCCGGACGATCTCGCCCCCGACCTGCACCAGGTCGAGCGCCTGCTGGCCGGCGAGATCGAGTCGTACCGGATAGAAAAGCGCTTCCGCCACAAGGACGGCAGCTATCGCTGGACCTTGCTGGCCGTCTCCCTGGTGCGCGACGAGAACACGGGCAAGCCGCTGCATTTCATCTCCCAGGTGGAGGACATCGACGAGCGCAAGACCGCGCTGGACAAGCTCGAGGCGCTGTCGCGCCGGACCCAGCTGGCAGTTGAGGCCGGCGGCGTGGGCATCTGGGAGTGGGACATTGCCAGCGGCGCGATCGAGTGGGACGCGCGCATGCACGCGCTGCACGGCGTCGATCCTGCCCTGGGCGCGCCGGACATCAAGCGCTGGACGGCCATGGTGCATCCCGAGGATGTCGAGCAGGCAAGCACCGAGATGCGCGAGGCGGTGCGCGGCATGCGCGCCTTCGACACCGAATACCGCATCCAGCGCCCCGGCGGCGAGGTGCGCCATATCCGCGCCATGGCGATGGTGCTGCGCCAGGACGATGACACCGCGGTGTCCATGATCGGCACCAACTGGGACATCACCGAGCAGCGCCGCCTCACCGAGGCGCTGTTCGAGGAGAAGGAACGCCTGCACATCACGCTGCGCTCCATCGGCGACGCGGTGATCTGCACCGACGCCACCATGGGCGTGACCTTCATGAACCCGATCGCCGAGCAGCTCACCGGCTGGACCATGCAGGCGGCCGCCGGCCAGCCGCTCGAATCCATCTTCCGCATCGTCGACGAGCATACCAACGCGCCGATCCCCAGCCCGGTGGAACAGTGCCTGCTGACCTTGCGCCCGGTCTACCTCCAGGACGGCGCGGTGCTGCAAAGCCTGACCGGCGACCGCCATGACGTGCAGGACTCCGCCGCGCCGGTGCGCACGGCCAGCGGCGAGGTCATCGGTGCGGTGCTGGTGTTCCAGGACATCACCAGCGCCCGCGCGCTGCAGCGCGAGCTGGCCCACTCGGCCTCGCACGATGCGCTCACCGGCCTGCCCAACCGCATCTGGTTCGAGAAGCGGCTGCGCGAGGCCTGCGAGGCCGCGCGCCTGCAGCAGCAGCATCACGCGCTGTGCTTCATCGACCTGGACCGGTTCAAGATCGTCAACGACACGGCCGGGCATGCCGCGGGCGACGTACTGCTGCGCGAGCTCGGCCACGTGATCCGCTACCACGTGCGGCCGGACGACCTGCTCGCCCGCCTGGGCGGCGACGAATTCGCGCTGCTGCTCAAGGACTGTACGGTGGACCAGGCCGAGCGCGTATGCCAGAAGATCATCGATGCCATCCGCGGCCAGCGCTTCCCATGGGAAGGGCGGGTCTACGATGTGGGCGCGAGCATCGGCATTACCGCCATCGACCACGAAACGCCGCCGATGGGCGAGCTGATGAGCCGCGCCGACGTAGCCTGCTACGCCGCCAAGGCGGCCGGGCGCAGCCGCGTCTCGGTGTACCGGCGCGACGAAAGCGACGCCCAGCGCCACCACCAGGAGCTGCAGGTTGCCGCCGGCATCCACTCGGCGCTGGACGCGAACCGCTTCCGCCTGTTCGCCCAGGAGATCCGCGCGCTGCAGGAGCACAACCAGGCCGGCCGCCATATCGAGATCCTGGTGCGCATGGTCGATGAGCAAGGCAAGCTGGTGATGCCGGGCGCGTTCATCCCCGCCGCCGAGCGCTATGACCTGATGGGCCACGTGGACCGCTGGGTGATCCACCATGTGCTGCACGAATTCGGCGCGCGCCTGACCGCGGTGCCCGATCTCACGGTCGCCATCAACTTGTCGGCCAATTCGCTGGGCGAGCCGTTCCTGCTGCCGTTCCTGCATGCCGAGCTGCACGAGTCCGTGCTGCCCGCCAGCCGCATCCAGCTGGAGATCACCGAGACCGCGCTGATCAACAACATGGCGGCGGCCAATCGCCTGGTGACCGAAATGCGCAGCGCTGGCTGTACCGTGGCGCTGGACGATTTCGGGGCCGGCTTGTCGTCGTTCTCCTATCTCAAGCAGTTCCCGGTGGACTATCTCAAGATCGACGGGAGCTTTATCCGCCACCTGGCCGGCAACGCGGTGGACCGCGAGATCGTCAGCTCGATCAACGATATCGGCCATCGCCTGGGCATGCTGACCGTGGCCGAGTCCGTGGAGGACGAGGAAACGCTGCAGGCCTTGCGCTCGATCGGCGTGGACTATGCCCAGGGTTATGTGATCGGGCGGCCGATGCCGCTGGAACTGTTCCTGGAGAGTTGCCCAATCCAGCCGGTGGGCAACGCTTAAGTCATCTGGGGCGAGCGGCTGGCGGCAGCACGCGCCAATCGAGACTTGCCTCTTGCATCACACGCCGGCGCCCGTACGGGTGCCAGCTCCGCTTTTAGCCCCGCCACCCGTTCGGAAATCCGAACGCCCTACCGCCCCGCTCGCACGGAAATCCGAACCGTGCGCCGGGCGCACATTAATTTCCCCTTGTATTTCAGTGGCTTAGGCGGCATCGGCGCGGCCCGTGGCCTGGCACGCCTCGTGCAATGTATGCGCCGGCCCCAAGCGGCCATACAGGTCGACGGTTGGCTCCCCCGTGCCGGCCCGGACCCAAAACAATGGAGGAAACAATGATCGACCCCGCCTTGCCGACCTTGCCCACCACACCGGTGGGCGCCGGGCACACGCTGCCCATGCCCGTTCGGCATAGAACAGGCATTTGAACAGGCATTTGAACAGGCACTGATTTTCCCGGCTGAGGCCGCATGGCGCTGTCCCCACGACGGCAGCGCCACGCCAGAAGGCTGCCAGCCAGCCCCCGCAAAACAGCCGTCCGGCCATTGGCCGGGCGCATCGGCCCGACTTCTGATGAAACTGAACCGACTGCCCACCCTGATTTTCATTGCGATGCTGCTTGGCGTGCTGGCCGGCACGGCCGCCCACCACTACGCGCCGGACCCCGCCGCCGCCAAGTCCATCGCCAACCACCTGTCCATCCTGACCGACGTGTTCCTGCGCATGATCAAGATGATCATCGGGCCGCTGGTGTTCGCCACCCTGGTTGGCGGCATCGCCAGCATGGGCGATGGCAAGGCCGTTGGCCGCATCGGCATGAAGGCGATGGCATGGTTCATCGCCGCGTCCATTACCTCGCTGCTGCTGGGCCTGTTGATGGCCAATCTGCTGCGCCCGGGCGAAGGCATGAACCTGGCGCTGCCGGCGGCGGACGCGGCCTCCAACCTGAAGACCGGGGCGCTGAACCTGCGCGATTTCATCGCGCACATGTTCCCCAAGAGCTTCGTGGAAGCCATGGCCACCAATGAGATCCTGCAGATCGTGGTGTTCTCGCTGTTCTTCGGCTTTGCGCTGGGCACGCTCAAGGACGGCATCGGCAAACCCGTGCTGGCCGGCATCGAAGGCCTGTCGCACGTGATGCTGAAGATCACCAACTACGTGATGGCCTTTGCGCCGGTCGGCGTGTTCGGCGCGGTCGCCGCGGTGATCACCGCCGAGGGCCTGGGCGTGCTGGTCGTGTACGCGAAGCTGCTGGGTGCCGTCTACCTGTCGCTGGCGCTGCTGTGGGTGGCGCTGATCGCCGGTGGCTACTTCTTCCTCGGCCGCGATGTGTTCCGCCTGCTCAAGATGGTGCGCGCCCCGCTGATGATCGGTTTCGCCACCGCCAGCAGCGAATCGGCTTACCCCAAGGTGATCGAGCAGCTCGGCCGCTTTGGCGTCAAGGAACGCATCACGGGCTTCGTGCTGCCGCTGGGCTACTCATTCAACCTGGACGGCTCGATCATGTACACGTCCTTCGCCGCGCTGTTCGTGGCGCAGGTGTACGGCATCCACCTGTCGCTCTCGCAGCAGGTGACCATGCTGCTGGTGCTGCTGGTCACCAGCAAGGGCATTGCCGGCGTGCCGCGTGCCTCGCTGGTGGTGGTGGCCGCGGTGCTGCCGATGTTCGGCCTGCCCGAGGCGGGCATCCTGCTGGTGCTCGGCATCGACCACGTGCTGGACATGGGCCGTACCGTTACCAATGTGCTTGGCAATGCCATTGCCACAACCGTCGTCGCCAAAAGCGAAGGCGCCATCGGCGCGCCGGTGCCCGAAGAAGCGGATGACCCCGCTGCCGACGGCAACCGCGGCCTGACACCCGTTCAGGTCCTGGCCGGCAAGTAACACTGCCAGCGCGCCAAGGCCCGGCCACCGATCAGGTGGCCGGGCCTTTTTCTTTCCGGGGGCCGGAAAACCGCGATGTGGTAAAACACGGGGTCGCCGCGGGCGCCGCCATTGCGCAATGTGCGCATTGGCACACCCACGCCACGCTTACCGCTCCGCACGATGCACTTTTGCTGGCGCCTCCAGTCTTAACCAGTCGGGCTCGCTGCCCGCGACCGAGTTCTTTCGCCTTCGCTTTTTGCGCATTCCGCCCGCTCCCATGACCGGCCCGCTCCCTTCACACGCCACCCCGCAAGGTGCCCCGCACGACACCTCCGCTCGCGCCGCCCGCCTGCGCCCGTGGGTGCCTCTCGTGGCCATGCTGGCACTGGCTGCGCTGATCGGGCTGGCTGGCGCCATGGGCTACCGCTATAGCTACGACAACGCGCTGGCGCGCCAGGGCGAACGCGGCCAGGTGCAGCTGCGCCTGTACGGCCAGGCCCTGTCGAGCGAGCTGGCGCGCTATGACTACGTGCCCAGCCTGCTCTCGCTGGATGACAAGATTGCCGCCCTGCTGGCGCATCCGGACGATCCGGCGCGCGTCGAGGCGGCCAACCAGTACCTCGCCGCAGTCAATGCCCGCGCCGGCACCCGCGTGGTGTTCGTGCTCGATGCCCGTGGCCGCGTGCTTGCCACCAGCAACTGGCAGCGCCCCGACAGCTACCTGGGCGAAGACCTGAGCTTCCGCCCCTACTTCAGCGACGCGGCGGACGGCCAGCTGGGACGCTTCTATGGGGTGGGCACCACCCGCAGCGAGCCCGGCTACTACCTCTCGGCGCCGCTGGGCGATCGCCACAAGCCAAGCGGCGTGGCCGTCGTCAAGGTGGGGCTGGAGCCCCTGGAAAACCGCTGGCAGGGCGCCGATACCCAGATGCTGCTGACGGACGAGAACGGCGTGGTGATCCTGGCCTCCGACCCGTCCCTGAAACTGGCCGCGCTCAAGCCGCTGCCCCCGAGCTGCGCGAGCGGCTGCAACGCAACCTGCAATACAACCGCGCCGCGCTCCCGCAGCTGGAGCTCACGCCGGTGCGCAAGCTGTCCGACAGCGACGCCCTGGTCCGCCTGCGGCGCGGCCCGCCCATGCTGGCACAGAACGCCGAGCTGGTCGGCACCGACTGGCACCTGACGCTGCTCACCAATACCTCGCAGGCCCGCGTGGCTGCACTCAGCACCGCCGCGCTGGCCGGCGTGCTGACCGCCTTCCTGTTGCTGCTGGCGGCGGCCTGGAACGTGCGCCGGCGCGTCGCCAGCGAGCGCATGGCCGCACGCGCCGCGCTGGAGGCCGCCAACGGCGAACTGGAGCGCAAGGTCGCGGAGCGCACCGCCGACCTGTCCGCCGCCAACCAGCACTTGCAGGCGGAAGTCGCCGAACGCATCCGCACCGAAGCGACCCTGCGCCAGGCCCAGGATGGCCTGCTGCAGGCCGGCAAGCTGGCCGCGGTAGGCCAGATGTCCACCGGCATCGCCCACGAGCTCAACCAGCCCCTAGCGGCCCTGCGCACGCTCTCGGGCAATACCCAGAAATTCCTCGAGCGCGGCGACAACGCCACCGCGCAGGCCAACCTCGGCACCATCATCGGGCTGGTGGAGCGCATGGGGCGCATCACCGGCGCGCTCAAGTCATTCGCGCGCAAGCCTGGCAATGGCAGCAACGCCGGCCGCCTGGCGCCGCTGGACGATGCCATCGACAACGCCCTGTTCCTGCTCGATACGCGCCTGCAGGCGGTAGGCCCGGCGCTGGTCCGGCAGATCGAGCCGGACCTGGTGGTGACGTGCGATCCCAACCGGCTGGAGCAGGTGCTGGTCAACCTGATCGGCAACGCGCTCGACGCGCTGGCCGGCAGCCCTGAGCCCCGGCTGGAGCTGCGCAGCCACCTGGCGGGCAGCAAGCTGCGCCTGACCATCCGCGACAACGGCCCCGGGCTGTCCGAGGAAGCCTTCGCGCGGCTGTTCGAGCCGTTCTTCACCACCAAGCCGGCAGGACAGGGACTAGGCCTGGGCCTGACGCTGTCGGCCGGCATCCTGGACGAGGTCGGCGGCAACCTGGAGGCCAGCAACCACCCCGACGGCGGCGCGTGCTTCACGCTGGTGCTGCCGCTGGCCAGGCTTGAGCAGGAGAGCCGCCATGGCAATTGACCCGAACCATGCCGATTCCGCGGACGCGATCGACCCTGCGCGGCTGACCGTGCTGATCGTCGAGGACGACCCCGACGTGCGCCTGGGTTGCGAGCAAGCGCTGCGGCTCGAAGGCATTGCCACGCGCGCCGTGGCCAGCGCCGAAGCCGCGCTGCGCGAAGTCGGCAGCCATTTCCCCGGCGTGGTGGTGAGCGACATCCGCCTGCCCGGCATCGACGGCATGGCGCTGCTGCATGAGCTGCGGGCGCGCGACGACGCGCTGCCGGTGGTGATGGTCACGGGCCACGGCGATGTCAGCCTGGCCGTGCAGGCCATGAAGGCCGGCGCCTACCACTTCCTGGAAAAACCGTTCTCGCCGGAGCGCCTGGTCGAGGTCACGCAGCGCGCGCTTGAGAAACGCCGGCTGGTGCTGGAAGTGGCCGAGCTGCGCAGGAAGCTGGCCGGGCGCGACACCTTGCAGGCGCGCCTGATCGGCCATTCGCCATCCATCGAGCGGCTGCGCAAGCTGATCGCCGACCTGGCCGACACCGCTGCCAACGTGCTCATACACGGCGAGACCGGCACCGGCAAGGAACTGGTCGCCCGCTGCCTGCACGAAGCGAGTTCCCGCCGCGCGCGGCACTTCGTGCCGATCAACTGCGGCGGCCTGCCCGAACAGCTGTTCGAAAGCGAGATCTTTGGCCATGAGGCCGGCTCGTTCACCGGCGCGGCGCGGCGGCGCATCGGCAAGATCGAGCACGCCGAGGGCGGCACGCTGTTCCTCGACGAGATCGAGAGCATGCCGATGCAGATGCAGATCAAGCTGCTGCGGGTGCTGCAGGAGCGCGTGGTGGAGCGGCTTGGCTCCAATACGCCGGTGCCGGTCAATACCCGCGTGGTTGCGGCCACCAAGGCGGATCTGAAGGCGCTCTCCGCGGCCGGCCAGTTCCGCGCCGACCTGTACTACCGGCTCAACGTGGTGACGCTGGAGCTGCCGCCGCTGCGCGAGCGGCGCGAAGACGTGCCGCCGCTGTTCGAGCACTTTGTCGCGCAGGCGGCGCTGCGCTTCGAGCGCGAGGCGCAGCCTGCCACGCCGGCGGAGCTCGCTGCGCTGATGGCCTATCCGTGGCCGGGCAATGTGCGCGAGCTGCGCAACCTGGCTGAGCGCCATGTGCTGGGGCTGGGGTGCAATCCCGGGCAAGGCACCGCCGAGCCGGCGGCGCTGCCGCTGGCGCAGGCCGTCGAGCAATTCGAGCGGGCCATGATTGCCGATGCCATGCGCAGGCATGAGGGCAACCTCAGCCGGGCTAGCGAGGCACTGGGGATTGCCAAGACGACCTTGTTCGATAAAGTCAGGAAATACAGGCTTTGAGATTTGCCTGGTGGCGGCTCTGGCTGCCACCGGCTGAACTGCAATGGCTTGAGCGCAGCTTGCGTTGCCGCTTTCCTTGCCGCATCAACCGCAACTCCACCTCCCTCCTCCTCCGTTCGCGCTCCCCGTCCTTCCCGCTTCCTTGCGCTTCGACTTTTCGTTGTGTGAGGTGCCGCACCGAAGCGGCGCGCACGCCGCGCCACTATGGCTTCACCCCTTCCCGCGCGCTTTGCACCTTGCCGTGCCTGGCGCGGCCGGTGCGGGACAAAGCCTGGCTTCGGCCGGGTTCGGCGACCGCGGTGCTGGCCCGCACCGTGGTCGCCTCCATGGCTGCCGGGCCTTGCCGTGCCGTGTATCGAGAAGCCGCCAACCAGCAGGAGCGGACCGACGATGATCCTTCAAGGAAACGACCCGACTACCGGGGCTTCGTTTTCGCTGGGCAACCGGATTCAGCGCCAGCTCTGGCACTGGGTCTGGTTGTGCCTGTTCCGGCCAAGCCCACGCCCGCTGCATGCGTGGCGCTCGGCGCTGTTGAGGTTGTTCGGGGCGCGGCTGGGCCCGCATGTGCATATCTATCCGGGCGTGAAGATCTGGGCGCCGTGGAACCTGCGCGTGGGCAGCCATGTCGGCGTGGCCGATGGCGTCACGCTGTACAACATGGCGCCGATCGACATCGGCGATTTCTGCGTGGTCTCGCAGGGCGCGCACCTGTGCACCGGCACGCACGACTACAACAGCGCCAACTTCCAGCTGGTAGCCCATCCCATCGTGCTCGCGGCGCACGTGTGGATCTGCGCCGAAGCCTTTGTCTCGCCGGGTGTGACGCTGGCCGAGGGCGCGGTGATCGCGCCGCGCGCGGTGGTCGGCAAGAGCCTGCGCACGCCATGGACCGTCTACGCGGGCGTCCCGGCCCGCGCCATCAGCACGAGAGTCAGACATGCCAAGTCTTCAGCCTAGCCAGCCCATGCAAGCGCCGGGCATCTCCGTGCTGATCCTGACCCGCAACGAGGAGCAGGACCTGCCGGGCTGCCTGCAAAGCGTGGCGTGGTCGGACGACATCCATGTGTACGACTCGATGAGCACCGACGCCACGGTGGCGATCGCGCAGCGCTTTGGCGCGCATGTCACGCAGCGCGTCTTCGACAACTGGGCCAGCCACCAGAACTGGGGCCTGCAGCACATCGGCTTTCGCCATCCCTGGGTGTTCTACATCGATGCCGACGAGCGCATGACGCCCGAGCTCGTGGCGCAAGCCCAGGCCGCGGTGCGCGCGGCGCGCGACGAGGTCGCGTTCCGGGTGCAGCGGCGCGACTTTTCCTCGACACCTGGCTGCGCCATGTACAGACATCCCCCTTCTACCTGCGTTTGTTCCGGCCGCAATGCATGCGCTACGAGCGCCTGGTAAACCCTGTATCGATCCCCGATGGCCCGGTCGGCGAGCTGACCGGCTATCTCGACCACTACCCCTTCAGCAAAGGCGTAGCCCACTGGATCACGCGCCACAACAACTACAGCGGGCTGGAGGCGATGCAGATCATCGAGAACCGGCGCGGCAAGGCAGCGTTCAGCCTGGCCGAAGCCCTGTTCGCGACGGATTTCCACCGGCGCCGCGCGCACCAGAAAGCGTTGTTCTTCCGCCTGCCGATGCGCCCCCTCGTCAAGTTCGCGATCCTGTACCTGGGCAAGCGCGGCTTCCTCGACGGACGGGCCGGTCTCACCTACGCCGTGCTGCAGTCGATCTACGAATACTTCATCGTGATCAAGACGCGCGAACTGGAGATGTCCATGACGCTGCCCGCGCCGGACCCGGAGTCCGTGTGCCCGGAAAGCGCGCCGGCAGCCGTGCGCCAAACCCTCCCGATAACGGGGATGGCAACAGATGGCGACGCGGAGCTCGGCAACATGCCAGTCGCATCGGCCAGGCAAACCGCGGCGGTGGCAGGTGGGCGAAATCCCTGACGGCACGCGAAATTGCTGCCTACGCCATATTTGTCAATTGATGAGGCGGAGTGGCCGCGCGGCCATGTCTGCCATATGTTTCAACGGGCTGGCTTAAAGCCAATGCCTGCCACCTCCGGGAACCCCCTGCGCCCGCGGCAGTCCTGAATATAAGGGCCGCGCGATACGCTGGCAGCCCGGTAAAAGCGCTTCGGATGTATGCAATGTTCGCTATAAATTCCCGCTCACCCGTGTCTGCCAAAACGCGGCAATATGCGTTTAAACACAGAAGTGGGAGCGATCGATGCGATTTCGAAATATTTGGCACGCCGACTGGCTGCTTATGTTCGATACCGCATATGATTCGAGGCTGGCATTCTTCCATCGGGAGAAGAAGGCACCAGTGACATAGATCACGCCATTGCATGACCGCGGGAGCACCTTCGCTCCCGCCGCCCCCAGACAGCGAGGGCAGGTCATGCGGGAGGCTTAACGGTGCCAGCATGCAAACGACTTCATTGCAGGCGTTCGTCTTGCGTTGCCAAGCCCAAACCAGCGCGGAAGGCTCGCGCTGTCACTGCTGCTTCTCTCGCAGTGCGGTGTGTTTAGTTAACGGGTGAACGGATGAAACTGGATTCAGAACTGGCTGAAAAGCCTTACTACAGTACGCGTACCGCCGCGAAGCTGCTCAATGTGTCATTAGGCACTGTGCAGAAGATGGTGGAACGCGGCGAACTCGGGGCCTGGAAGACCAACGGTGGCCACCGACGCATACATAAGGAGACCGTGCATCGCCTGCTGGCCACGCGCGTGGGGCAGGAGCTTCCTTCTGTGCATGAACTCGACCTGGTGGTGTTCCACCCGAACCACCAGGAAGCCCAACGCATCCACGCGCAACTGGGCAAATGGGGCTTGCCCCTGAAAAGCGTGGTGGTGGAGGACGTGGTGGATACCATCATTACTTCGGTCAGCTCGCATCCGCGAGTGGTGCTGTACTACGTGGAAGAACTCACTGACGCCGAGTCGGCCACCATCGAGAAGCTGCAAAACTTCTTTGCGCGCCAGAATGTCATCTTCGCCGTGATCACCAACCGCCAGGCCTATGACGGCGTGGCCGATGCGCTACAGCAATGGGGCATCATGGTGTTCCTGAAGACGCCCTCGCTGGAAGAAGTCAAAGGCTTCCTGCGCGCGCAACTGATGATGACCCGAGGCGCAGCCGGCTGATCACCCGGCACATCGCCACGACCCTATCCAGGACGTTTCACCGGCAGCTATCTGCCCGGCCGTCACCCGGCCGCCCGGCCTGCCTTGCCCGTTACCCGTGGGCGTGGCACTCGCTATAAACCGCACACTACAACGCCGCAGTCTCGTGACCCGCACGACTGCGGCGTTGTTGCATCTGCCACCGCTTCAGGCCAGCGCGGCGAGCGGCTCGCGCGCGGGCTGCGGCACCCCGGCGTCCAACATCCAGCCATAGAGATTGCGCGGATCCGGCGGCGTCGCCACCAGTTCCACGTGGCTGCCGCGATGCTGCGCGTGGGCCGCGGCATGGAGCCAGCGCAGCGCGGAGTAATCCTCCAGCGCAAACCCCACCGAGTCGAACACCGTGACCTGCCCCGTTTCGGTGCGCCCGGCCGCCCGGCCGGAGAAAATCTCCCACAACTCCGTCACCGGCGTATCCGGCGGCAATTGCTGGATCTCGCCTTCGATGCGCGTCTGCGGCGCGTACTCGACCACGATGCGCGCCTGGCGCAGGATGTCCGGGTGCAGTTCGGTCTTGCCCGGGCAATCGCCGCCTACCGCATTGATATGCACGCCGGGGGCGACCAGGTCAGGCGTGAGGATGGTGGCCCGCGTCTTGTCCGCGGTCACGGTGCTGATGATGTCGGCACCCTGCACTGCTGCACGCACCGAGTCCGCCGCCACTACCTTCAGCCCCTGCACGCCTGCCAGGTTGTACGCGAGCCGCGCGGTCGCGGCCGGATCGATGTCGTAGGCGCGGATCTCCCGGATGCCCACCATGGCATGGAAGGCCAGCGCCTGGAACTCCGCCTGCGCGCCGTTGCCGATCAGCGCCAGCGTGGCGGCGCCGGGCCGCGCCATCACCTGCGCGGCCAGCGCCGACGTGGCGCCAGTGCGCAACGCGGTGGCGAGCGTGAGGTCGCACAGCAGCAACGGGAAGCCGCTCTCCACTTCCGCCAGCGCGCCAAAGGCCATCACCGTCGGCATGGCGTTCTGCCCATTGCGCGGATGGCCGTTAACGTACTTGAATGCGTATTGCACGCCGTCGCTCACCGGCATCAGCTCGATCACGCCGTCGACGGAGTGCGTGGCCAGCCGCGCGGATTTATCGAATGCGTCCCAGCGCACAAAATCCTGGTGGATATGATGCGCCATCTGCGCGATGGCGTTGGCGACGCCCGTGGCGCGCACCAGCGCCGCCACATCGGCGGCGTCCAGAAAGCGGGTCATGGCGATCTCCTTCATGGTGTTCTCCCTGATTGGCGTTACTTGGCTCTGTTTGCCTCGGTTCTAGTTTTTGCCCGGCCGGCCCATCTCATGCCGCCACCGCGGCGCCATCGGCCGCGACGATCCCCTGGGCCGGCCCGCTGGTGCGGTCCAGGCGCAGCGTCATGCAGTAGGCGCCGCCGCCGGACAGCATGTACGGCGACAAGTCCACCTCGCGCAACTGGTAGCCGCGCTGGCCCAGTTCGGCGCGCAGGTGCGGCGTGGTGCGCGTCATCACCACCTGGTCATGCAGGTTGACCGCATTGACGCTGAAGTGGCGCAGATCATCCTCGCTCGCCTCGATGCGCAGGCTGGCCGGCACGCGCTCGCGCAAGGTGCGCAGGGCGTCCCGCGTAAAGGCGGGCGGGTAGTAGAGGATCTCGCCGCCGGACAGCGGGCAGAAGCACACGTCGAGGTGATAGCTCTGCGCCGTGGCGAGTTCCAGCGCCACCACCTCGCGGCCGAAATGGCTCGCCATGGCTTCGGCCGCTGCACGCGAAGAGCGCGGGCCGAAGCCGGCCCAGAAGTGGCCGCGCACGGCATCCCAGATGCAGTCGCCGGCGCCCTCCTGGTAGCAGCCTTCCGGCAGCAGGCTGACGGAGTCGATCAGGCCGCGCTCGCGCAGGCCCTCGAAGATGCGCGCAAAGGCGCTTCCTCGCCGGCCCGTTGCGGATAGCGAAAGCGCGCCAGCACGGCGTGGCCATCCAGCACCACGGCGGCATTGGCAGGGAACACCATGTCGGGCAGGCCCGGGGCGCCGGGTGCGGTTTCCACCGCGAAGCCAGCTGCCTGCAAGGCAGCATGCAGGGATTCGAAGGATGCCACCGCGTTGCGATGCATGCCGCGCGGGTCGCTAGCCCAGAGGCCGGGGTCCATCCACGGGTTGATGCTGTACGACACGTCGTAGTGGGTGGGCTCGACAAGCAGGATGGTGGGCTGGTTGATCACGCTGGCTCCTTTAGGTGGTGGGTGACGGGGTCAGTGAATGCGCTGGGATGCCTGCATTCTGGTGCACTGCCGCGCTAACTAAAAGCCAGCAAGTTGCGCAATTTGCCTGTACTGTATTGCAAAACGCCAACTAGAATTGGCGAATCGCCAGCCACGACGATCGTGCAGGCAAAAGCACCCCCTCGCCCGCCCACAGGAACCACCATGGACGACACCGACCGCCAGTTGCTTGCCCTGCTGCGCGACAACGCGCGCACGCCGGCCACCGCTCTGGCCAAGGCGCTGCGCGTCTCGCGCGCCACCGTGCAGAACCGCATCGACAAGCTGGAAAAGGAAGGACTGATCGTGGGCTACACGGTGCGGCTGAAGCCCGAAGCCGAGGCGCACCGCATCCGCGCCTGGATGACCATCGCGGTGGAAGGCAACAAGGCGCGCGCGGTGCTGCAGGCGCTGCGCGGCGAGCCCAATGTGCAGGCCATGCACACCACCAACGGGCGCTGGGACATCATTGCCGAGCTGCGCGCGGATTCGCTGGAGGCGTTCGACCGCACGCTGGACCGCATCCGGCTGATCGACGGCATTGCCGCCACGGAGACCAGCATCCTGCTGTCGAGCTACAAGCTTTGAGCGGCGCGGGAGCGCTTACGCCGCGGCAGCGCCGCGCAGCCGTTCGCGCCGGGTTTCCTCGTGCAGCACCTGGCCGCTGGGGCCCAGCAGGTCGCGCAGCGAGACCACGCCGACCAGCCGCATGGAATCCAGGTCGGCCACCACCGGCAGCCGGCTGACGCCGAGCTCCGCCATGCGGCCCGCCGCGATGCGCGCGGTCTGCGCCGGCAGCAGCACCTGGTGCGGCTGCAGCGGCGCCATCAGCGCGCGGCCGGCCTCCATCGATGCCTCCGTCCCGCGCAGCGCATTGCGCTCCAGCATGCCGACCACACGCTCTGCGCACACCACGGGATAGCCGCGATGCGGTGCCTGCTCGCCAAAGTGCCTGGCCCACAAGACGTGGACCGGCTGCTCGCCGTCCACGCTCACCACGGCCGTCGTCATCAAATCCGCCACGTGCTGGCGCTCGAGCGGATCCACGCCATACTCGCGATAGATATGCAGGCCGCGGCGCGCGATCTTCTCGGTCATGATCGAGCGCTTCATGGTCAGCACCGTGAAGCCGTGCGCCACCGCCACGGTCAGCAGCAGCGGCAGCAATGCGTTGCTGTCATGCGTCAGGCCGAAGGCAAAGACGATGGCGGTCAGCGGCGCGCCAAGCACGCTGCCCAGCACGCCCGCCATGCACACCAGTGCCCACAACGCCGGCGAGGCGCCGGGCAGCCACGGCGCGAGCGCCACGCCAAGGCCCGCGCCCAGCATCAGCAGCGGGGCCAGCACGCCACCCGAGGTGCCTGACCCCAGCGCGGCAACCCAGATAATGGCCTTGACCGTCAGCAGCGCCACCGCCACGCCGATCGCCATGCGGTTGTGCAACAGGTCCGCGATCACGTCATAGCCCACGCCCAGCGCGCGCGGCTCGAAGTACCCGCCGATGCCAACCACCAGCCCGCCGATTGCCGGCCACCACATCCAGTGCAGCTTGAGCCTGGAGAACTGGTCCTCGGTGCGATAGAGCGCCAGCGTCAGCACGGCGCCCAGCATGCCGCAAAGCAGGCCGGCAACCATGCACGAGCCCAGCGCCATGTTGCTTGCCGGCGCGGTGTGCAGCGCAAACAAGGGACCGGGCTCGAACACCATCGTGCGCAGGAAGCCGGCTACGGCGCAAGCCAGCGCCACCGGCAGCAGGCTGCGCGGGCGCAGCTCGAACAGCAACAGCTCCACGGCCAGCAGCACCGCCGCCACCGGCGTGCCGAAGATCGCCGTCATGCCGGCGCACGCGCCCGCCACCAGCAGCGTCTTGCGCTCGGCCGCGGTGAGATGCAGGTACTGCGCAAGCAGCGAGGCGATCGAGCCGCCGGTCATGATGATCGGGCCCTCCGCGCCAAACGGCCCGCCGCTGCCGATCACGATGCCGGACGACAGCGGCTTGAGCGCCGCCACCCGGGGCGACATCTTGCTTTTGCCGAACAGCACGGCCTCGATGGCCTCCGGGATGCCGTGGCCACGGATCTTGTCGCTGCCATAGCGCGCCATCAGGCCCACCAGCAAGCCACCCGCCACCGGGACGGCGATCACCCATGCCCCCAGCGCATGCTGCGCCGGCGAGCGCTCCGCCAGCGACAGCGTCTGATAGAAAAAGAGGTTGGTGAAGAACCGGATCAGGTTTAGCAGCAGCACGGCAGCCGCCGTGCTGATCGCCCCGATGAGCGGCGCCAGCGCGGCCAGCAGGAGCAGCCGGCGGTCGACGGCGTAGTCGCGTTTTTCGAAGTGCATGGTGAGGATTGGGCAAATGTGGCGAAGGACGTGGCGCGGATTGCGGGACGAACACGGTCCGCGGAAAACGGAATGTATCATGCCATGATATATTTGCGCGCTGGATTCCAGGGCACTATCCCAAGTCGATCCAGGTGCGCTATTGCACGCATTTCCCGCACAACCCGAACAAAAAGACCCATGCCGCCATCCCAGGCCCCCTCCTTAGCCGACTTCCCGCCAGGCCGGGCACGTGCGTGGCTGCGCGCGTTTGCCCCCACTCCCATCACCGCCGGCCGCCGCGAACGCATCAAGAGCTGCATCGGCGCGCTGCTGGGCCTGCTGATCACCGAATGGATCAGCCGTCACCTGCTCGGTGGCTTCAACCCCTGGTTCATTGCCCCGATGGGCGCCTCCGCGGTGCTGCTGTTCGCCGTGCCGGCGAGCCCGCTGGCGCAGCCGTGGTCCATCATCGGCGGCAACCTGGTGGCGGCGCTGATCGGCGTGGCCTGCGCGCGCTGGATCCCCGAGCCTGGGCTGGCCGCCTCGGTCGCCGTGGCGCTGGCCATCGTCGCCATGTTCCAGCTGCGCTGCATGCACCCGCCCAGCGGCGCGGTGGCGATTACCGCGGTCTTCGGCGGCCACGCCGTGACCCAGCTTGGCTTTGGCTTCGTGGTGATGCCGGTCGCGGTCAACTCGATGCTGTTGCTGCTGGTGGCGCTGCTGTTCAACAACCTGATGCGCCGGCGCTATCCGCACCGCCCCGTCGAGCACGCCAACCCGCACCGCACCGCCGATCCGCTGCCGAGCGAGCGGGTGGGTTTCAACCGCAGCGATCTGGACGAAGTGCTGAAGGCCCGCGGCGAATTCCTGGATATCGAGGAAGACGACCTTGAAGACATCCTGGTGGCCGCGCAGCTGCGGGCGTATCGCCGGCGCTTCGGCGATGTGCGGTGCGGGGACATCATGTCGCGGGACGTGGTGACGGTGCAGCCCGGGCAAAGTGGCGTGGAGGCGCGGGCCCTGTTGTTCAAGCATGGGATCCAGGCATTGCCGGTGGTGGACGGGCAGCGGCGGCTGCTTGGCATGCTTGGTTTGGCGGATCTTCTTGCTGCGCGGGGCGACGCTGCGGGGCAGGTGCGAGTTGGCACTGCCGGGGACCTGATGCACACCGGGATGGCCACGGCCCGGGTGGAGCAGCCCATGGTGGATCTGGCGCGGGCGTTTTCCGATGGCGGCCTGCATCAGGTGCCGGTGGTGGATGCCCAGCAGCGGCTGCTGGGCATCGTCACGCAATCGGACCTGATCGCCGCGCTGCTCGAACAAGGCCCGCCGGCAAAAGTGGAACCCGCCCAGCAGCCGGCAAGCTGAACGGCAGGGGCGCTAGCGGCTCGGCTGCAACCCGCCCGCCGCCGGCACCGCATGGGCATCGACGCACGGAATGCCGTTGAACAGCAGGTTCAATGCCACCGACATCACGCAAGCCAGCAAGATGCTGCTGTGCATGATGGGCTGCAACCAACCTGGCAATTGGTTGAACAGCGTGCCCGAGAACGTGGGCAGCAGCGAGATGGCCAGCGTGGCGGCAACGATATACACGTTATGCCGCGTGCCCTCGAAATCCACCCGCGCCAGCGTGCGCACGCCCGCTGCGGTGACCACGCCGAACATGAACAGCCCTGCCCCGCCCAGCGCCGGCAGAGGAATGGAAGCGACTACCGTGGCCAGCTTGGGGAACAAGCCCAACGCGCACAGGATCACGCCCGCTGCCACCACGACCCAGCGGCTCTTGACGCCCGTCACCACCAGCAGGCCGATGTTCTGGCTGTAGATGGTGTACGGAAAGCCGTTGAGCGCCCCACCGATCACGCTGGCCAGGCCGTTGGCCCGCAGGCCATCCGTCATCTCGCCCGCACTCAGCGGCTTGTTCACGACATCGCCAATCGCCAGGAACAAACCCATCGACTCGATCATGATGATGATCATCACCACCACGATGGTGAGCGTGGCCACCACATCGAACACCGGCCAGCCGAAATAGAAGGGATGGATCACGTCGAGCATCGGCGCCTCGGCAACCCCATGGAAATCCACCATGCCAAAGGGGATCGCCACCAGCATGCCGGCCGCCAGCGCCAGCAGCACGGAGACGTTGGACCAGAACCCCTTGAGCCATTTGTTGATGACCAGGATCAGCGCGAACACGAAGCCCGCCAGCGCCAGGTTATGCGGCGCGCCGAAATCCGCCGCGCCGCGTCCGCCGCCGACCCAGTTCACGCCCACCGGAAACAGCGACAGCCCCACCACCATGACGATGGACCCGCCGACGATGGGCGGGAAGAAGCGCAGCAGCCTGCCGAACACGGGCGCCAGCAGCATGGTGATCACGCCGCCCGCCATTACCGCGCCGATCACCGCCGGCAAGCCGAGCGCCGGGTTCGTGGCGATGACAAGGATCGGCGGAATGGCGCTGAAGGCCACGCCCTGCATCACCGGCATGCGCACGCCAAAGCGCCAGAAGCCGGCGGCCTGCAGGATGGTGGCGATGCCGCAGGTGAAGAGGTCGGCGTTGATCAGGACCGCCACCGCCTCCTTCGGCAGCTTGAGCGCGCTGGCGATGATCATCGGCACCGCGATGGCGCCGACATACATCACCAGCACGTGCTGGAAGCCCAGCATCACCAGCGGCCCGGGGGCGGGCACCTGGTCGACTGCGGCCGGCCTGTCGCCGGTCAGGTCTTGGGTGTTCATGGGGTTGTCTCCTCTTGTGCCGTTACGTGAGATCACGCGACATCTATGGGAATTGGCTTCTACGGACTTTGGTGTGAACCCGTTGCGGCGCAAATCCGGCGCTGTTGTAGCTCCCCTCTCCCGCGCGGCAGGAGAGGGGTTGGGGGAGAGGGCGGGCATCCGCAAGAGCGAGGCGCTTCACCTTGAGCTAGCGCCCACCCTCTCCTCGGCCCCTCTCCCATTTCATGGGAGAGGGGAGCAAACCGGCGTATCGCATCGCATTGATCGACCCACGCAAGTCCGATGAACCCAGAAAAGAAAACCCCGGCACCTGACTAGCGCCCAGCAGGCGCCGGGGCAAGGTCAGCAAGCTTCCTACAGGTGCACCTCCTTCTCGCCGTGCGCCTGCAGCAGCGCCATCAGCTTCTTGCGCATCACCAGCCCGGGCTTGTCGGACGGCATGTGGAACTCCATGCGCCGCGTGGTATCGATGGGCGCGTCATAGTCCGTGGCTTCCAGGATCTCCTTGTCCTCGCGCGTGACCGCGTGGTCGAACTTGACCAGTTCCTCGGCCGGCGCCTGCTGCTCCGTGTCGTTGCGGTACAGCCACTGGACCATCATCGTGCTCTTGTCGTCGATGGGCGTGGCGCAGTTGACGATGGTGTGCACCAGGCCGTTGGGATAGGTGCAGCCGAAGCGGCGCGAGAACGGCATGTACCAGTTGTCGTGCAGGTGGCGGATGGTCTCCGGCTCCTTGCTGCCGGTGAGCAGCCAGCTATCCGGCGGGTTCATGATGGGCACCGAGCGGCGCGACTCGAAGCCCCACGCGTTCTCGACGATCTCGATGTCCGCCGGCTTGGGGCTGGCGAACTTGCCGAAGGTGTTCTTGTGCACGAAGCTGAAGTGCGCGTTGTCGAACGAGTTTTCCATGAAGCGCAGGCCGCTGCATTGCCAGCGTTCGTAGAACTGTGGAATGCGGCGCAATGAAGGATCGTTGCCTTCGGGGATGTCGGGGATATCGGTCAGCGGGTCTTCCAGCGCCACCCACACGTAGCCGTAGCGCAGCTTGCAGTGGTAGTTCGCCACGCGCGCGTTGGCGGGAATCATGTTCTGCGGCATCTGCGGAATGCGCACGCACTTGCCGCTGCAGTCGTAGGACCAGCCGTGATAGCCGCAGCACAGCAGGCCGTCCGAATCCACATAGCCCTTGGAGAGCTTGGCGGTGCGGTGGCAGCAGCGGTCGCGCACGGCCGCGGGCGTGCCATCGGCCCCGCGCCAGATCACGATGTCCTCGCCCAGCAACGTGAACGGCTGCGGGCCGTTGTCGAGCATGGATTCGGGAATGACCGCGTACCAGAAGCGCCGCAGGACCGGCTGTTGGGTGACAAGCATTGGGAAGTCTCCTCTCGTATTGTCGAGTGTGGGTTGTGCAGGCGTGCAGCTCGTTGTGTTCTTGCTTCAGGCTGGCGCGGCTGGCGTGGCTGGCGCCGGCAGCCAGTCGCGGATCTGTTTGGCCAGTGCGCCCTTCTCCGCCACCGCCTTGCCCAAGAGCGCGAATCCGGTCAGGCCGCCTTGCGTATCGCGGAACAACGCGCGCAGGCCAGCGCCGGCTTCCTCCGCCGCCTGGGATTCGATCTCCCAGTTGCCCGCGCCAGCCAGCGCGGGCGAAACCAACGCCGGCAGCACAGGCGTTTTCACCACCACCGGCATGGCGGGATAGCTCAGCGGCGTAGGCGTGCCAGCGAGCGTGCGGGCCAGTGCGCGGGCGGCCTGCATCAGCGGCATCACGTAGGGCAGCACCAGGCCGTCGACCTCCGCGCAGTCGCCCAGCGCGTAGACCGCTGGCGCGCTGGTGCGCAGCAGGCGGTCGACCACGATGCCGCGTGCTGTGGCAATGCCGGCGTCTTGCGCCAGCGCCACGCGCGGCAACAGCCCGGTGGCAGACAGCACCACGTCGGCCACGATCTGCGCGCCACTCGCCAGTTGCACCGCGAACGCGCCGTCGCGGCGATGCACCGCGACCGGCATCTCGCCGAGGTGCAGGCGCACGCCGAGGCCGCGCAGCGCGCCGGCCATCAGCTCGCCCGCCTCGCCCGGCAGCAGCCGGCCGAGCGGCCACGCGGCGGGATCGACCAGCTCCACTGCGAAGCCGCCCGCGTGCAGGTCGTTGGCGAACTCGCAGCCGATCAAGCCGGCACCGAGGATGGCCACGCGGCGCTTGCCTTGCAGCGAGGCGTAAAAGCGCGTGTAGTCGGCGAGATCGTTGACGGTCTGCACCGCATCGGCACCATCGCCTTGCAAGCCCGGCGCGCGCTTGCGCGCCCAGCGCCAGCACCAGTTGTCCGTAGCGCAGCGCTTGCCCGTCGACCAGCACGGTGCCCGCGCTGGTGTCGATGGCCGTTGCGTCGGCATGCGTCAGCACGCGTGCGTTGAGTTGCGTGGCCATCTTCTGTGCGCTGGCGATGGCGAGTGCGGCGGGCGCCTTGTTGGCGGCCAGCGCGTTGGACAGCATCGGCTTGGAGTACGACTCGCCGCCGTCGCGCGTGACGATGACCAGCGGCGTCGCGCTGTCGAGCTTGCGGAACTCGCGCGCGAGCGTGTAGCCGGCCAGGCCGGTGCCGAGGATGACCAGCGGCAAGGCTCGATGTGCTTCAGCGTGGATGGCGTCGTTCGCGTCGTTGGTCATGGCTCAGGCCACCACTTCCATCTCGAACTCTGCCTTGCTCACGCCGCAGTCCGGGCACAGCCATTCGTCGGGGATGTCTTCCCAGCGCGTGCCGGCGGGAAAACCATGTTCGGGCATGCCGAGCGCTTCGTCATATTCAAAGCCGCATACCATGCATTTCCATTTTGTCATTTGCGTTGCTCCGTGTTCGGGTTGTGCATGTTCGTTGGTGTTGTCGAGGGCGGCGGCTCAGGCCAGCACGAACGGCGTGGCGCGCAGCCGTTTGCCGGTAGCCGCAAAGATGGCGTTGCCGATCGCGGGCACCACCGGCGGATTGGACAGTTCGCCAACGCCACCGGGCTGCCTGCCTGAGGGCGGCATCACCACGATCTCCAGCGCGGGCGCGTCGCTCATGCGCACCACCGGGTAGTCGTGGAAGCTTGCTTTGCTTCACGCCGCCGTTCTCGATATGCACCGCGTTCATCAGCGCGGTGGACACGCCCCAGTAGATGCCGCCGGCCAGTTGCTGGCGCACCGAGCTGGGATCGACGCACAGGCCGCAGTCCACCACGCAGGTGATCTTGTGCACGGTGATGGCGCCGTTCCTGACGCTGACATCGGCCACGATGGCGATATAGCTCTTGTAGCCTTCGTAGGTGGCCACGCCCAGGCCACGACCCTCGCGGCCCTTGCCCGGTTTCACGCCGGCTTTCCAGCCCGCCAGCGCGGCGGCGCGGTCGAGCACCGCGACATGCTCGGGCTTGCCTTGCAGCAGCTTGCCGCGCAGCGCCACCGGGTCCTGCGCGCTGGCATGCGCGGCTTCGTCGATCAGGCTTTCGATGGCGAAGATATTCGGCACGTAGCTCACCGCGCGCCACCACCACACCGGGAAGCCCGGCTCGTGGCGCACCCAGGCCAGGTCGAGCGCCGGTACCTGGTAGTAGAAATCGTCGCGCATGCCCTCGGTACAGCTCGGGTCCACCGGCACCTTGGCCAGGAAGCCGGGATCGTCCGGCTCCTTGATCGACGGCACCACGGCGCGCAGGCTGAACGCCTGCACATTGCCGGCCGCGTCCAGCGCGGCGCGCGCCTTGTGCACGCTGGCGCTCTGGTAGTAGAACGCGTGCATGTCGTCTTCGCGGCTGTAGAGCAGCTTGACAGGGCGGCCCATGCGCTTGGCGATATAGGTCGCTTCCAGGATGATGTGCAGCCCTTCGCGGGCGCCGAAGCTGCCGCCGGCTTCGGTCAGGTGGATCTTCACCTTGTCGCGCGAGATGCCGGCGATGGTTTCGGCCGCCTGCGCGCAGCGCGACGGCACCTGCACGCCGCCCCAGTACTCCACCGCATCCGGCCTGACCCACGCCACGATGCTGAGCGGCTCCATCTGCGCGTGCGCCTTGTAGGGCATGGTGTAGACCGCTTCCACGACCTTGGCGGCGCCCTGGAAGGCGGCATCGGCATCGCCCTTGGCCTTGGACTTCTTGCCCGGCTCGTCCACGCGCGCGGCCATGGTGCGGATGGCGGCCTCTGCGCTGAAGTCCTTCATCTCGCTGTCGCCCCACGCCACCTTGAGCACCTGGCGCGCGCGCTGCGCGGCCCAGAAATGATCGGCCACGATGGCCACGCCGGGCTGGCTGGCGCCGTTGATGGACGCGCGGCGGGCGCGTCGGGACGGAAATGCGCGATCACTTCCGGAATCTCGGTAGCGAACACATCGCGCACGCCGGGCAGCGCCTTGACCTCGGCGGCGTTGAAGGACACCACCCGCGCGTTGACCACCGGCGCGTGCACCACGATTGCGGTCAGCATGTCCGGCAGCTTGATGTCGATGGCGTAGCGCGCGCGGCCGGTAAGCTTGTCGGCCACGCGGTAGCTGCTGCGCTCCTTGCCGATCAGCACGAATTCGTCGGGCCGCTTGAGCGTGACCTCCGCCGGCACCGGCAGCCGTGCCGCGCCTTCGGCCAGTTCGCCGTAGGTTAGGCGCCGTCCGCTGGCCGCGTGGATCACGGCGCTGGCCGCGGTCTTGCAGGTGGCCGGCTCGACCGCCCAGCGCCGCGCGGCTTCTCCGACCAGCATGGCGCGCGCGGTGGCGCCCGCGCGGCGCAGCGTATTCCACTCCAGCGGCACGCTGGTGCTGCCGCCGGTGGCGTGCATGCCCCACAGCGGATGCAGGTAGGCCTTGGCGAGCGGATCGTCGGGCTGGATCACCTGCACGGTGGCCCAGTCGGCATCCAGCTCCTCGGCCAGCATCAGGCCCAGCGCGTTCTTCACGCCGGTGCCGCTGTCGTACTTGTGCACCACCAGCAGCACGCGGTTGTCGGGCGTGACGCGCACCCAGGCATTGGGGGCGAAGTTGCCGGCCGCGCTGTCGGTGATGGGCGCGGCGCCAGCGTTGCGGATGAACTGGCCAGCACTGCCGATCTCCAGCAGCAAGCCGCCGGCGAGAGCGGCGCCGGCTTGCAGGAAACGGCGGCGCCCGCCATTGGCAGGGGTGGCATCGATGAGGTCGAGATCGCGCGTCATGCTGCCTTGCCTCCACGCAGTTCGGCGGCGGCGCGATGGATCGCGCGGCGGATGCGGTCGTAGGTGCCGCAGCGGCAGATGTTGCCGGCCATGGCGGCGTCGATATCGCTGTCGGTGGGGTTGCGCTTGCGGGCCAGCAGCGCGGCGGCCGACATTAGCTGGCCGGACTGGCAATAGCCGCATTGGGGCACGTCCTCGGCTTGCCAGGCTTTCTGCACCGCGTGCAGCGCATCGGGCTGGCCCAGGCCTTCGATGGTGGTGACCCGCTTGCCCGCCACGTTGGACACCGGCGTCTGGCAGGCCCGCACCGGGGCGCCGTCCACATGCACCGTGCAGGCGCCGCACAGGCCCATGCCGCAGCCGTACTTGGTGCCGGTGAGGTCGAGTTCGTCGCGCAGCACCCACAGCAGGGGCGTATCGCTGGGGCTTGCACGGCGCGCAGGGCGCCGTTGACTTTGATGGGGGTCATTGTTTTCTCCTTGCTCCGCCGTCTGTCGCTGTTAATCGCTGCTTATCGCTGTCTTGGGGGCTGGCGGGCCGTCTTGAAGCAAAGACTAGCTGCGCCAAATCCATATGTGAAATATGATTTGAGAATCTTTTCCATACGAAAACCATATGGATATCCGCCAGCTCCGCTATTTCATCGCCGTCGCCGAGGAGGGCAACTTCAGCCGTGCCGCCGAGCGCCTGCATATTTCCCAGCCGCCGCTGAGCCAGCAGATCAAGTCGCTGGAGGCGTCGCTCGGGGTCATCCTGTTCGAGCGCGGCCGCCTGGGCGCGCGCCTGACCCGGGCGGGCGAGGCGCTGCTGATCCGGGCGCGCGACATCGTGGCCGACCTGGACTCGACCCGGAAAATGGTGCTGCGCGTGGCCGACGGGCTGGAGGGCTACCTGCGCATCGGCATCATCAATTCGGTGATGTATGGTCCCCTGCCACGTACCATGCGGCTGTTCCAGGAGCGCAATCCGGCGGTGGAATGGACCCTGCACGAGATGCTGCCCGACCAGCAGGGCGAGGCGCTGGCGCGCGGCCAGATCGATGTGGGCTTTGCGTCCAGCGCCACCGAGCGGGAGGAGTTGCGCTCGATCCGGGTCTATCCGCAGCCGCTGATGGCCGCGTTGCCGGCCGGCCATCCACTGGCGGCGAGCGGCCGGATCCGGCTGAAGGCGCTGGCGGCGGAGCCGTTTGTGGTCCTTAATACGCAAAGCCCGGTGATCCGCAACCTGCTGGCCGCCTGCGTGCGCAATGGCTTCCAGCCGCGCGTGCTGCACGAGTCGGTGGATCCACAGACAGTGCTGAGCCTGGTGGGCGCAGGCGTGGGGGTGAGCGCGCTGCCGCGCTCGCTTTCAGGCGCGCCGCGGGAGGACGTGGCCTTCGTCACGCTGGACGAGCCGGGGCTGGCCGCGGACCTTTACGCCACCGTACGGCGCGACCACGGCCTGCCCGCGCTGGACCGCTTTCTCGCGCTGCTGGAAGATGTCACCGAGGTATGGCATCGTGAGACGTTCGGGGAAGGACTGCGAAGCACATAGCGCGCCAGGCATCCCGCAATGCAGCATCTCAGCCGTCTCAAAACGGCCCGCCTCCGGCGGCCTACGGGTTTTCCTATATATTGACGCCGTCCACGTCACACCGGCAGTCCAGGAGAAGCGCCCGGTCAACTACCCCGGCCTAAAGGCCGGAGCTTGCAAAGGCAACTGAACAAGCTCGGGTTGACCAGGCAAAGCGGTAACCAACCCGCTACGTTGCGAATAGGTGCAAGGCCAACGTGGGGATGCTTCCTCAGTCCCAACCTCTTGAAGCTCCGGTTGCAGACAAGCGACAGGGTGTGTGTCACGAACACGGGTGAGAGCCCGTGGTGCTGTACCAAAGATGGGAGAAGGCCTCCCGGAGTCGGCCTGCAGGGGCAGGCTCCAAACCGCCCGGTGCTGCTGTGCCCAAAAGGCACGGTGGTGAGCGACCGGGGAAAAGTCACTCCGTGAGGGTGGCAGGTACGTATTGGGAAGATGAGCGAAAGCAAACCGACCGATGACGCATCGTAACTTGTATAGACACTGTCAAAACTGGAGGTGACCTTGTCCTCCAGGATCAGCCGGGAGGAAACCTGCTTACGGGCCCGGTGGCAGTCGGTGTATAGGTGGCATGAGCCCAATACAGGCTTTGGTATGGAACGTGAGAACCTTGCTTCGGATGTGAAGGGAAAAGACAAATGGCAGACACCATGAGGATGAATACCGATGCCGGAGCGAGGGGCGGAGCTGCCCGTAGTAGTGTTGAAGTTCCTGTAATGGGAATGGAGCAAAGGGGCAGCGTTATCCTGCTGACGAGTGTTGCCAACCGGCAAGGCCGGGATGAGTGACATGAGCCCAGCAAAACCGTATTGCATTGCGAAGCGGGTGGTATGGGAGGCGTACCAGCTGGTGAAGGCCAACCGTGGCGCTGCGGGTGTGGACGATGAAACAATCGCCATGTTCGAGCAGAACCTGTCGGGCAACCTCTACAAGGTGTGGAACCGGATGTCGTCGGGGGCGTATTTCCCGCCGCCGGTGAAACAGGTGGAGATACCAAAGGCCACGGGTGGCACGAGAAAGCTGGGCGTGCCCACAGTATCTGACAGGGTCGCCCAGACGGTGACCAAACTCATGATCGAGCCGATCCTTGATCCGGTATTCCACGAAGATTCCTATGGGTACCGGCCGGGCAAGTCGGCGAAACAGGCGATTGCCGTGACGCGAAAGCGTTGCTGGAAATACGACTGGGTTGTTGAGTTTGACATCAAGGCGGCGTTTGACCAGATCGACCATGCGCTGCTGATGAAAGCAGTGCGGCGCCACATCAGGGAAGACTGGATCCTGCTGTACGTTGAGCGGTGGCTGTGCGCGCCGTTTGAAACCGCGGACGGGGAGCAGATACCCCGCACGAGGGGTACACCCCAGGGAGGCGTAGTCAGTCCGATCCTGATGAACCTGTTCATGCATTATGCGTTTGACAACTGGATGAAGCGGACGTATCCGCAGTGTCCGTTTGCCCGATACGCCGATGATGCGGTGGTCCACTGCCGCACGGAAGCAGAGGCGAAGGCCGTGATGGAGGCAATAGCCTCGAGGCTGGCGGACTGTGGGCTGACGATGCATCCAGAGAAGTCGAAGATTGTGTACTGCAAGGACAGTAACCGTCCCGGTTCGTATCCCGACGTGCAGTTCACGTTCCTGGGTTTCACGTTCCGACCTCGTGAGGCGCTGAACAGACACAACCGGCGATTTACCAATTTTTTGCCGGCGGTGAGCAAGGAAGCGCTGAACCGAATGAGGCAGACGGTGCGGAACTGGCGGCTGCACCGCCGGACTCCAGCAACGCTGGAGGAACTCGCTGAGTTCTGCAATCCGGCAATTCGTGGGTGGCTAAGCTACTACGGGGCATTCCATCGATCTGCGATGCGCGAGTTGGCGCGTTATGTTGACCGTCGACTTGTGACGTGGGCCCGGCGCAAGTACAAGACGCTGTCGTGGCACAAGCTGCGCGGCGTGGCGTGGCTGGGCAGGATGAAGGATATCTATCGTGGACTGTTTACCCACTGGCGGGTTGCTTAGGGTGTGGTTGGATAACGGGAGCCGTATGACGCGAGAGTGTCACGTACGGTTCTGCGAGAGCCTCGGGGTGCGACTCCCCGGAGCTACTCACCAAGCACGAAACGGATCGGGGCAGATCGCCGGTTCGCAACATTGCCGAGGGGAGACCTCCCAACGGGAGGCGTCACCAGGCCCGTAAGGGCAGCTTTTAGGAGAGATTGCCTTGGCAGTCTTTGTGTTAGACAGGAGCGGCAATCCGCTCATGCCCTGCAGTGAGAAGCGGGCGCGGCTGTTGCTGGCGCGCGGCCGCGCACGCGTGCACCGCGTGATGCCGTTCGCTATCCGCATAGTGGATCGGCGGACAGCGGACTGCGTCCTGCAACCGGTCCGTCTTAAACTCGATCCCGGTAGCAAGGGAACCGGCGTGGCCATCGTGCGTGAGGTCGAGTCCTGCGGCGGCGAGGCGGGCCGGCGTGTCGCCGTGCTGTCGCTAGTGGAACTGATACACCGCGGCGCGCAGATCAGCCTGAACCTGACGGCCCGCAGGGCTATGCGCCGGTCGCGACGCGGGCGGAAGACGCGGTATCGCGCTGCCCGATTCGACAACCGCCGTAAGCCGGCAGGCTGGCTAGCGCCGAGCCTACAACACCGTGTGCAGACCACGATGGCCTGGGTCCGCCGCTTGCGCGCACTCGCGCCGATCACCGCCATCAGCACCGAACTCGTCCGCTTCGACATGCAGGCGATGCAGAACGCCGAAATCTCCGGCGTCGAGTATCAGCAGGGCGAACTGGCCGGCTATGAGGTCCGCGAATACCTACTAGAGAAATGGGGCCGGCAGTGCGCGTACTGCGATGCCCGCGATATGCCGCTGGAATTGGAACATATCGATGCCCGGGCAAACGGAGGCTCGAATCGGGTCTCCAATCTGACACTGGCTTGCGTGCCTTGCAATAGGAAGAAGGCCGCTCGCCCGCTCTCTGATTTCCTGCGCAAGGACCCGGAGCGCCTCAGACGCATTCTGGCGAAGGCAAAGGCCCCGCTTCGCGACGCTGCCGCCGTCAATTCGACCCGGTGGGCGCTGTACAACGCGCTGAAGACCACGGGGCTTTCATTGGAGACGGGGTCGGGTGGCCGGACGAAGTACAACCGCCGACGCTTCGATCTGCCAAAGACGCACGCGCTGGACGCGGCGTGTGTTGGGGTGGTCGACTCTGTTTCAGACTGGCAAAAGCCCACGTTGGCTATCAAGTGCTCGGGCCGTGGCACTTACCAGCGCACGCGACTCACCGCATCAGGCTTCCCGCGCGGCTATTTGATGCGCAGCAAGCGGGCATTCGGCTTCCAGACCGGTGATATGGTGCGGGCCGATGTCCCGTCCGGAAAGAAGGTCGGTAGGCATATTGGGCGGCTGGCGATTCGCGCCACCGGATCCTTCAACATTCAGACCGTCGCTGGGGTCGTCCAAGGCATTTCTCACCGCTACTGCAAGATCATTCAGCGCGGCGATGGATATGGTTATTCACTCGTAGCGCAATCCACGAAGGAGAGCGGGCACAGGGGCGACGCTTCGCGTCGCGCGCTATCCCTCACCGGCCTGAAGGCCGATGTTTCCCGCGCGAACTGATGAATTCCGGCCAACTGATTGAAAAACTCGCCGCCATCTTTGCACTGATCGTGCTGATCGGCGGCTCACTGCTGGTGCTCGCGCCCTTTACCACCGCGCTGTTGTGGGGCGCCATCCTCGCCTTCAGCTCGTGGTACCCCTATACGGTGCTGTCGCGCTGGATGGGCAACCGGCGCAGCCTGGCGGCCCTGATCTGCGTGCTGCTGGCCGCGGTCATCGTGCTCGGTCCCTTTGTCTATGCGGGCGCCAGCGTCTCCGCGCACATCGACGAGCTGTCCGGCCTGGTCGACCAGTTCTTCGATCACGGCGCGCCCGCGCTGCCCGCATGGCTGACCGGCCTGCCCTATGTGGGCGACTACCTGCAAAGCTCCTGGGACAAGGTGATCCATGCCGACTCGGAGATGGTCGCCAACCTGCGCAAATTGATTGCGCCCGTGGGCCATGTGGTGCTGGGCGCCGGGCTGTCGATCGGCGCGGGGCTGGGCCAGCTGGCGCTGTCGATCGTGCTGGCATTCTTCTTCTACACCGGCGGCGAGTTCGCGGTGGCGTGGCTGCGCGCCGGCATGCGCCGCATTGCCGGCGAGCGCGCCGACCACCTGCTGGCGCTGGCCGGCAATACGGTCAAGGGCGTGGTCTACGGCGTGCTGGGCACGGCGTTCGTGCAGGCCCTGCTGGCCGGCATCGGCTTCTGGATCGCCGGGGTGCCCGGCGCCGCCATCCTCGGCTTCATCACCTTCTTCCTGTCCGTGATCCCGGTCGGGCCGCCGCTGGTGTGGATTCCCGCCGCGCTCTGGCTGTACCACACCGGCTCGCTGGGCTGGGCCATCTTCATGGTGGTGTGGGGCGTGGGCGTGGTCAGCATGGCCGACAACGTCATCAAGCCGCTCCTGATCAGCAAGGGCACCGACATGCCCCTGATCTGGGTGATGCTGGGCGTGTTTGGCGGCGCGCTGGCCTTCGGCTTCCTCGGCGTCTTCATCGGCCCGACGCTGCTGGCAGTGGCCTACGCGCTGCTGCGCGACTGGACCATCGGCTCGCAGCACCTGGCCGACCCGCCGCCAGCGCTGGCGCAAGGCAAGCCCATCACCACCGCCGAGGACGTGGCGGGTTCCGGCAAGGCATGAGCGAAACCAGCCGTCCCGAACCGCAACCGTTGGCGCCGCCCGCGCCCACCCAGGCCGAGCTGGCCCGGCTGGTGGCCTGCGAGTACTGCGATGCGGTCTACCAGCGCGCCGAGCTGGAGCCGGGCGAGCGCGCGCTGTGCCTGCGCTGCGGCGGCCAGCTCTACCGCGATAGCGCGCGGGCCTATGCCCGGCTGCTGCCGCTGGTGATTGCCGCGCTGATCCTGTTCATGGTGTCCAACGCCTATCCCATCGTCGAGATGGATCTCAAGGGCGTGCGCACCCAAACCACGCTGTGGGGCGCGGTGCAGGCGCTCTACGCGGACAACATGGCACTGGTGGCCGTGATCGTGTTCGCCACCACCATCCTGTTTCCCTTGTCCGAGATGCTGATGATGCTTTACCTGCTGGTGCCGATGGCGCGCCGCCGGATGCCGCCGGGCTTCGAGCGCATCGTGCGCGGCATCCAGCAAACCCGGCCGTGGGGCATGATCGAAGTCTTCATGATTGGCGTGCTGGTCACGCTGGTAAAGCTCTCCACCATGGCGCAGGTGTTGCCGGGCGTGGCGCTGTGGTCGTTCGCCGCGCTGGTGATCGTGCTGGCCGCGATGCTGTCGTTCGATCCGCGCGATCTCTGGCAGCACCTGGACGAGGAGCCGCCCCGATGAGCGCCCCAACCCCCAAGCTCCCGGTGGGCGCCGCCGCGCTAGCGCGCTCGCGCCGCCTGGCCGCCGAGGTGGTGGCGGAGCTGACCGACGACGACGAAACCAAGCCGCTGCCGCAGGTGCCCACCGCCACTTCGATGGGCCTGGTGTCCTGCCACGCCTGCGATGCGCTCAGCCCGCGCACGATGGAAGGCGAGCCCTGCCCGCGCTGCGGCGCCACGCTACATCACCGCAAGCCGAACAGCCTCACCCGCACCTGGGCGTTCCTGCTGTCCGCCTTCATCCTCTATCTTCCCGCCAACCTGCTGCCGGTGATGGTGACGCAGTCCATCCTGGGCACGCAGCGCGACACCATCTTCTCCGGCGTGGTCTACCTGTGGCTGTCGGGCTCCAACCTGCTGGCCATCGTGGTGCTGATCGCCAGCATCGTGGTGCCGCTGCTGAAGATGATCATCCTCACGCTGCTGCTGCTGTCCGTGCACTTCCGCTCGCGCTGGCGGATTCGCCAGCAGACCAAGCTGTACGGGCTGGTGGAACTCATCGGCCGCTGGTCGATGCTGGATATTTTCGTGGTGGCGCTGCTGGCTTCGCTGGTGCGGGCCGGGGCGCTCGCCACCATCATCCCGGGCGCCGGCGCCATGGCGTTCGGCTCCGTGGTGGTGCTCACCATGCTGGCTTCACTCAGTTTCGACCCGCGCCTGCTGTGGGATTCGATGGATACAAACGATGCCTGACCTTGACCCGTCTCCTCCTCTCCTTCCTCGCCGTCGCTGCCACCGGCGCCCGAGCGCCGCCGCCGAGCGCGCTGGCTGCCCTCGCTGGTCTGGCTGATCCCGATCGTGGCGGCGGTGGTTGGCCTGTCGCTGCTGATCCACACGCTCACCGAGCGCGGCCCCCAGATCACGGTCACGTTCCGCACCGCCGAGGGCCTCGTCCCAGGCAAGACGCCGGTACGCTACAAGGACGTGGACATTGGCCTGGTCAAGTCCGTGCGGCTCGCCGGCGACCGCTCGCACGTGATCGCCAGGATCGACCTGACCCAGGATGCGGCGAGCTTCTCCGCCAAGGACACGCGCTTCTGGGTGGTGCGCCCGCGCTTTGCCACCAGTGGCATCTCCGGGCTGGAGACGCTGCTGTCCGGCGCCTATATCGGCGTTGACGCCGGCAAGTCGGAGGAGCGCGTGCGCGACTTCACCGGGCTCGAAGTGCCGCCCGCCGTCACCACCGACGCCTCCGGCAAGCAGTTCGTGCTGCGCGCCACCGATCTCGGCTCGCTCGACATCGGCTCGCCGGTCTACTACCGCCGCGTGCAGGTCGGCCAGGTGGTGGCCTACCAGCTGGAGCCCAATGGGCGCGACCTGTCGCTGCGCGTGTTCATCAACAAGCCCTACGACAAGCTGGTCACGGCCGACTCGCGCTTCTGGCACGCCAGCGGCGTGGACATCAAGCTCGATGCCGGCGGCTTCAAGCTCAACACGCAATCGCTGGTGACGGTGCTGCTGGGCGGCGTGGCCTTCCAGGCCCCGGACGACTCCAAGGCAATGGATGCCGCCAACGAGAACACCCAGTTCCTGCTGGCCAGCGACCAGACCGAGGCGATGAAGGAGCCGGAAGAACTCGCGCCTTCGCTCGCCGTGCTGAACTTCGACCAGTCCGTGCGCGGCCTGTCACCCGGCGCGCCCGTGGATTTCCGCGGCGTGATCGTGGGCCAGGTGCGCTCGATCGGCATCGAATACCAGAGTGAGAAGAAGGCCTTCCGCCTGCCGGTGGTGGTGGAACTGTATCCCTCGCGCATGGGCTTTCGCGCGCGCGACGTGGAGGACATCAACCGCGCCCGCAATATCGTCCAGACGTTGATCAAGCGCGGCATGCGCGCGCAGTTGCGCACCGGCAACCTGCTGACCGGCCAGCTCTATGTGGCGCTGGACTTCTTCCCCAAGGCGCCGCCGGCCAGCGTCAACCCGGATGGCCCCATGCCTGAGCTGCCCACCACGCCGGGCGCGTTCGACGAGCTGCAGGCCAAGCTGGGCGATATCGTCAACAAGATCGACAAGGTGCCGTTCGACCAGATCGGCCAGGACCTGCGCACGTCGATGGCCACGCTCAACACCATGATGACCAGCGCCGACAAGCTGGTCGCCCAGCTCAATGGCGATGTGGCGCCGCAAGTGCTGGCCGCGCTGCAGGACGCGCGCAAGACGCTGCATTCCGCCAACGGCACGCTTGCCTCGGATGCGCCGCTGCAGCAAGACACGCGCCGCATGATGCAGGAGCTGACGCGCACCGCGGTGTCGCTGCGCACGCTGACCGAATACCTGGAACGCCACCCCGAAGCCCTGGTGCGCGGCAAGCCGGAGAAATGATGATGACCCGCATAGAGATGACCCGCCACCGCCCGTTGCTGCCCCTCTCGCTCGCCGCCGCGCTGCTGGCGGGCTGCGCCTCGCCCGATCCGCGCTACTACACGCTGGCCCAGGGTCCCGCTACCGCTACCAGCGCTGAAGGACAGGCCGCTGCGCCGGCGCGGGCGCCGCAGGCACAGCCGGTGTGGATCGAGGTTGCGCCGGTGCGGGTGCCTGAACGCCTCAACCGGCCACAGCTTGTGGTGCGTGACGGGAAGGATGGCAACGCGCTCAGGCTGCTGGACCTGTCGCGCTGGTCCGCGCCTCTGCCGGATGAGCTGCGCGACGCGCTGTCGCAGCAACTGCAGGCCAGGCTGGGTGCGGTCGATACCTACCAGCAAGGCTTGTCGGAAGTGGAGCCTGTGTTTCGCATCACCACCGAAGTGGTGCGGCTGGATGCGGACGTGGGCCAGCGCGCCGGCGCCGTCATCAATTGGACCGTGCGCCGCCTGCCCGACGGCAAGGTCAAGGCCGGCCGCACGCAGGCCGAGCTGCCCGCGCCGGGCGCGGTGGACGGTGTAGTGGCGGCTTACCGCCAGATCGTGGCCAGCACCGCGGACGATATCGCGGCCGGCGTGGAAACACTGCGCCGAGGCACGGTAAAGTAGTGGCGCGGCGGGACGCAGGTCCCGCCCGCGCCAGCATCAATCCTCCGCCGGCGCCCACGCGCCCCTGCAACTGCGCCTGCGCTCCGCCTCGGCCATGGCCGCCAGGCATGCCTCGGCATCTCCCGCCACCAGCTTGGCCGAGCAGGCCAGCATCAGGTTCTTGCCCAGGCCAAAATCCTCCACCACGAAGCCGCGCGCATCGAGCCGCTCGCCCTTGCCGTGCGTTGCATCGGTGGCAACGGCCACGCGGTCCAGCAACGTGCCGCGGTCGCCGCTGTAGCCCCATACCGGCTTTTGCAGCGCAATCGCGAACCCCACCTCGAACGCCGTGCCCGAGTCCGGCTCGCCCGGGCCGCGGAAATCGTCGAGGTTGGCCATCACCATATCGGCGCGGCGCAGCAGGTTGATGTTCGCTTCGTAGATCCAGCGCGCGGTATCGGGGCCGGAAAGGCCCGCCGGGGCGGCTTTGTCGAGGGGGTAGAGGCCGAGGAAGCCGTAATGGGCGCAGCGGGCCTTGAGGGTCTCGCCATAGGCGATGGCGTCTTTGCGGAATACGTCGAAGCCGGCAAGGTAGATGGTTTTCATTGAGCGTGGGCGGGATGGCGGACGTTGATGCTGCTGAGCATAGCGCATGTGTTTGAAGCGTTGGCGACAGCTTCAAACCCAACGTCAGACCTGAACCGCAGCCCACCGCCCCTCGCCGGGCGGCGGCCTGCGTTCGTGCCCCCGGGCCTCACGCGGGCGGCGAGACATCCTTGAATGCGCTCTTGAGCATCTGCCGCAGTTCGGGGCCATCCTGGTGCTGGTGCACCTGCACCGCATGCTGGACCGCGACTTCGAGCAGTTCGTCTTCCGTGTCGGCGCTCAATGCCACCGTGCACTTGGACTGGCTCGGAAACTCGCGGCAATCGATATATTTGCGTCCCATCATTGCCTCCTGACGCGTGAGGTGAGATGGCGCCGCCAGGGCAGCGGGCGCCTGATCCAGTATAGGACCGGCGCGGTACGCGAGGGGCCGGCCAGCGCGTCAAAGTACCGGCGTGATCACCTTGCCGGTCCCAAGAAACGCATCGAGGTTGTCGAACACCAGGCCGGACATGGCGGCGCGGGTTTCATGCGTGCCGCTGGCCCCATGCGGGGCCAGCACGACGTTGTCCAGCGCGAACAGCGCCTCGGGCACTTCCGGCTCGGCGCGGAACACGTCCAGCCCGGCACCGCCCAGGCGGCCGTCGCGCAAGGCCGCCACCAGCGCGTCTTCGTCCACCACGCTGCCGCGCGACACATTGACCAGGATGCCCTTGGGGCCCAGCGCCGCGATGATCTCGGCGGACACCAGCCCTTCGGTCTCGGGGCCGCCCACGCAAGTGACAGCCAGGAAATCCGCCCAGCCGGCCAGCGCCTTCAGGTCCGGCTCGTGGCGCCACGGCGCGCCGTCGCGCGCTCGGCGGTTGTGGTACGCGATCTCCATGCCGAAGCCGGTGGCGCGCTGCGCCACTTTCTCGCCGATGCGGCCCAGGCCGAGGATGCCGAGCTTCTTGCCGGAGACGCGGGTGGTCAGCGGGAAGTTGTCCTTGCCCCACTTGCCGGCGCGCACGAAGCGGTCGCCATGGGCGATGCCGCGGGCGGCGTCGAGCAGCAGGCCGAAGGCGAGGTCGGCCACGCAGTCGTTGAGCACGTCGGGCGTGTTGCTGACCTGGATGCCGCGTGCGCGGGCCGCGTCCAGCGCGATCGAGTCATAGCCCACGCCAAAGCTCACGATGGCTTCGAGCTTCGGCATGGCCGCGATCGCCTCGGCGGTGATGCCGTGGCGCGCCGACGTCACCGCCACGCGCGCCTGCTGCGCGTGCTCGCGCAGCCACGCCAGCGGCTCGGCCTGCTCCCACAGCGGCACGGCCTGGTACTGCTCGCGCAGGCGGGAATTGATCTGCGGCGCGAGGGGGCCGATCTGGATAAGCGTGGCTTGGGACATGGGTGCGAAGCGAGGGAAAAGGTTGCGGCGTTGGATGGTAGCGCAATCATAGCGCGTCCTGCGCCGCGCCGCAGCGCAGGACGCTCCACTCAGGCGCTGTCGCGCTGGATGACCTCGAACCCCAGGTCGATGATGCGCTCCCCCACCTCGCGCCCGTCGATGCGCGCCAGCAGGCATTCGGCGGCGGTGCGGCCGATGGCCGGGCCGTCAATGCGCACGGTCGAGAGCGACGGGAAAGTGTGCGCGGCAAAGTTGAGGTCGCCAAAGCCCATCACCGCGAGCTGCTCCGGCACCTTCAGCCCGCGCGCGCGGGCTTCCGACAGCGCACCCTGCGCCAGCGTGTCCGAGCTGCAGAACACCACGTCCGGCCGCGCGCCGCCGTCGAGCAGCCGCGCCAGCCCCTCGCGGCCCAGCCCCAGGCTGGACGGCGCCGGCACGATGCTGCTCGGCACTTCCGTGATGCCGTAGCGGCCGAAGGCGTCGAGAAAGCCCAGGCGGCGCGACTCGGCGCGCTGGTCGCTGGCCGACAGGATGGCGGGCTTGCGATAGCCGCGCGCATACAGGAACTCGGCCACCGACTGTCCCACCTTCTCGTGCGAGAAACCCACCAGCATGTCGATCGGCGTGGGCGTGATGTCCCAGGTCTCCACCACCGGCACGCGCGCGCCCAGCAGGCGGCGGCGCGTGTCGGCGGTGTGCGCGATGCCGGTCAGCACGATGCCGTCCGGGCGGCGCGAGAGGATGGCGGCCAGCAGGTCCTGCTCGCGCGTGGCGGCATAGCCCGACAGGCCCAGCATCATCTGGTAGCCCGCTTGCGAGAAGCGGTCGGTCAGCGCCTGGATGGTGTCCGCGAAGATCGAGTTGGCGATGGTCGGCACGATGGCCGCGATCAGCCGGCTGCGCCGCGAGGCCAGGCCGCCGGCCAGCAGGTTGGGCACATAGCCGGTGCGCTGGATGGCCTCCTGCACGCGCGCCACGGTACCCGCCGAGACCAGCCCGGGCTGGTTGACCACGCGCGACACGGTGATCGGCGAGACGCCCGCGATCTTGGCCACGTCGGCCAGCGTGACGCTGCCGGTGGCGCGGCCCGCGGGAGCTGGCGGGGGCGCGGGGCGAGGGGTGGTCGGCTTGCGGGATGAGGCCATGAATGTGGTGAAGGAAGCAAAAAAGCCAGCTGGCCGCAGGGTCGGCACGGCCAGCGTGGCCGCCATGATAGCGCCCGCGCCGCGGGGCGGGCTGCAATGCCGGCCCGCGCGACGGGTTAACCCCGAGCAGGCATGCGTTGTGATCGACAAATGACAGCGCTATCATCTGCTGTCTTCGGGGCCGGAGAAGCACCGCCGTCGCACGCCGAGGCCGGACAAAAAACAGACGTCGACACGACGCTACCAATCAGACGAGACAGCCCATGCCCACACCCCCGCCAACTCCGCGCCACAAGACCGGCAAGACAGGCAAGACCGGCCCGCCAAGCGCCCAGAGGAACTGCGCAGCCACCGCTGGTACGGCGCCAACGACCTGCGCGCCTTCGGCCACCGCTCGCGCACCGCGCAGATGGGCTACAACCGCGCCGACTACGCCGGCAAGCCGGTGATCGCCATCATCAACACGTGGAGCGACATCAACCCCTGCCACAGCCACTTCCGCCAGCGTGCCGAAGAGGTCAAGCGCGGCATCTGGCAGGCCGGTGGGTTCCCGGTGGAAATGCCGGCGATGAGCCTGTCCGAGCCGTTCCAGAAGCCCACCACCATGCTGTACCGCAACCTGCTGGCGATGGAGACGGAGGAGCTGCTGCGCTCCTACCCTGCCGATGGCTGCGTGCTGCTGGGCGGCTGCGACAAGACCACCCCCGCCCTGCTGATGGGGGCGCTGGCGATGGACCTGCCGACCATCTTCGTGCCGGCCGGGCCGATGCTGCGCGGCAACTGGAATGGCGTCACGCTGGGCTCGGGCTCGGATACGTGGAAATACTGGGCCGAGCTGCGCGCGGGCAATATCACCGAGCAGGACTGGCAGGGCATCGAGGACGGCATCGCGCGTTCGCCCGGGCACTGCATGACGATGGGCACCGCGTCGACCATGACGGCCGTGGTGGAGGCCATCGGCATGTGCCTGTCCGGCGCCTCGTCGATTCCCGCGCCGGATTCGCGCCACGCACAGATGGCCTCGCTGTCGGGCCGGCGCATTGTCGAGATGGTGTGGCAGGACCTGAAGCCGTCAGAGATCGTCACGCCTGCCGCCATCGACAACGGCGTGCGCACCGCGCTGGCGCTGTCCGGCTCCACCAATGCCATCGTCCACCTGATCGCGCTGGCGCGCCGCGCCGGCCATGCGCTCTCGCTGGACCGCTACGACGCGCTGGCGCGCGGCACGCCGGTGCTGGCCAATATCCGTCCGTCGGGCCAGTACCTGATGGAAGACTTCTACTACGCCGGCGGTCTGCGCGCGATGCTGGCACAGATGGGCGACCTGCTCGATACGCGCACGCTCACCGTCGACGGCCGCACGCTCGGCGAGAACCTGGAAGGCGCCCGCGTCTTCAACGACGACGTGATCCGCCCGCGCGACAAGCCGCTCGTGGCCAGCGACGGCCTGGCGGTACTGCGCGGCAACCTCGCCCCGGACGGCGCCGTGATCAAGCTCCCCGCGGCGCAGCAGGACCTGCTGCGCCACACCGGCCGCGCCGTGGTGTTCCGCGACTACAACGACATGGCGGCGCGCATCGACGACCCAGCGCTGGACATCGACGCCACCTGCGTGATCGTGCTGCAGAACGCCGGCCCGCAAGGCGCCCCAGGCATGCCGGAATGGGGCCAGTTGCCGATTCCGCAGAAGCTGCTCAAGCAAGGCGTGCGCGACATGGTGCGTATTTCCGATGCGCGCATGAGTGGCACCAGCTACGGCGCGTGCGTGCTGCACGTGGCGCCGGAATCCTATGTTGGCGGCCCGCTCGCCTTCGTGCGCGATGGCGACCTGATCGAGCTCGATGTCCCGGCCCGCAAGCTCAACCTGCTGATCGGCGACGAGGAGATGGCGCGCCGCCGCGCTGCGTGGGTCGCGCCCGTGCCCAAGTTCGAGCGTGGCTACGGCAAGCTTTACCTGCGCCATGTCAGCCAGGCGGACAAGGGCTGCGACTTTGATTTCCTGGAACCGGTCGACGCCCCGGAAAGCGGCGAGCCGGAAATCCATTGACGCTTCACCATTCCAAGAAAAACCGAGGAGACCCAACCCCATGAAACGCCAAGCCCTTGCGCTGCTGGCCGCCGCGACGACCGTAGCCGCCGCCCTCCCGCTGACCGCTTCCGCCCAGGCCAGCTGGCCCAGCAAGCCGATCACCTACGTGGTGCCCTTCCCGCCCGGGGGCACCACCGATACCCTGGCGCGCCTGATCGGCCAGCGCCTTGGCCAGGCGCTCGGCACCACCGTGGTAGTGGAGAACCGCCCCGGCGCCGGCGGCAATATCGGTTCCGACTACGCGTCCAAGGCCGCGCCCGATGGCTACACCATCCTTGGCGGCACCATCAGCTCGCACGCGATCAATGCCAGCCTATATCCGAAGATGCCGTACGACGTGGTCAAGTCCTTCGCCCCCATCACGCTGATCGGCACCAATGCCAATGTGCTGGTGGTCGGCGCCGGCAGCCCGTTCAAGACGGTGAAGGACATCGTGACCGAAGCCAAGGCCAAGCCGGATACGCTGGCCTTCGCGTCCGCCGGCAACGGCACCTCGCAGCACCTGGCCGGCGAATTGTTCCAGAGCCTGGCTGGCATCAAGATCACGCATATTCCCTACAAGGGCAGCGGCCCGGCGATCCAGGACGTGATGGCGGGGCAGGTGCCGATGATGTTCGACACCACCGTGGTGGCGGCCCAGCATATCGATTCGGGCAAGCTGCGGGCACTGGCGGTGACTTCCGCCAAGCGCATCAAGAGCATGCCGAACGTGCCGACGATGGCCGAGGCCGGCGTCAGCGGCTACGAGCTGGAATCCTGGCAAGCCGTCTTTGCCCCGGCGAATACGCCCAAGCCGATCGTGGACCGCCTGTACAAGGAGATCTCGGCGATCATCAAGACGCCGGACATGCAGGCGCGGCTGGAAAAGCTGGGGATGGAACCGTCGGGGATGTCGCCCCAGCAGTTTGCCGAGTTCCAGCGCAGCGAGATCGTGAAGTGGGCGAAGGTGGTGAAGGCGGCGGACATCAAGATCGACTGAGCGAGATCGGCCAAGCCCGATCCCCCTTGCGCGGCCGGGCGGCGGCGGTGGCATCCACGCACGCCGCCTCGCCGCCGCCCGCGCTCCAGGACCCAAAGGCTCAGGGAACCAGAGCCGGATGCTTCAGCGCATGCGCGGTCTCCGCCAGATGCGCGCGAAAACTGCCCTCATCCCGCTTCAACCCCAGCTCGCCATACCGATAGGCCATCGCCAGCGCCTGGATCGATTCCGGATGCTCGCGCTCGGCCGCGGCCTCGTACCACGCCACCGCGCGGCCCTCGTCGCGCGGCACCCCCGCACCTTCGCGATAGGCGTTGGCCAGCATGAACATCGCCTGCGCCACGCCGGCATCTGCGGCCAGCTCGAACCAGCGCGCGGCCGCGGCCGGGTCCGGCGTGCGGCCATAGCCGCCACGGTGCAGCAAGCCGAGGTAGTACGCCGCCCCGGTATTGCCCGCAGCGGCGGCCAGCTCGAAGTGGTGCCAGGCCGCCGCCACGTCGGGCGAGCGCTGCGCATCGCCGAGGAAGGCCGCCTTGCCCAGCACGAAATGCGCGCGCGCGTCGCCCGCCACGGCGGCCTGTTTCAGCCAGTCCCGGCCTTCGGCATGCGTCGCCGCATCCCCGCTTGCCCACAACGCCTCACCGAGCGCGGCCTGGGCCGCGACCTCGCCCGCCTGCGCCGCTTTTGCAACGCCGCGAGCGCCTGCGCGTCTGCGGCCGAGCCCGCCAGCGTCTGCCACTGGGCAAGTTGCGCGTGGCGCGCGCTGGCATGCTCGCGCCACGCCGAAGCCCCGCCCACGCAGCCTGCCGCCACCGCGACCGCCACCAGCGCGGCAGCGATGACCGGATGCAGGCGGCGCTGGCGGCCCTGGCGACGCCCAGGCGCGCTGCGTGCCGGCGCCATCGTTCCCTTCATTGCCGTGGTCATTGCCGCCTTACTGGTTGAGGTCGATGCTATACAGCGACAGGTTCTTGGTGGTGTCGTAGCTCGCCTGCTCCAGCGCAATATTGGCGAGGCCCGCGGCTTGTGCCTGCGCCAGCTGGTTAGGCGCGGAAGCAAATACCACCTTGCCGGCCGTGGCCACCTTGGTGAAGCGCCAGCTGCGCGCAGCGCCGTTGGCGGCGCGCGTGATGGAGCCGGCTTTCTTGATGTAGGCGATCAACACATCGCGGCTGGTGTCGGGCGAGGCATAGACCGTCTTGCTGCCGTCCAGGCCGGGGAAATTGCCGCCGCCGCTGGCGCGGTAGTTGTTGGTGGCTACGATGAACTGCTGGCTGGCGTCGAGCGGCACGCCCTTGTAAGCGAGGTTCTTGATGCGGCTGCCTTCGGCTTGCATCACGTCGATTTCGTACTGCAGGTCGGGCGAGGTGAACATGTCGAAGTTATAGCCAGGGAAGCTGCTGATGAGCTGCTGGTCGGCGGTCTTGGCCGGATCGATCAGGTTGAAGCGTTTGGCGGCGGTCTCCAGCCACGCCTTGACGTCGCTGCCGCTCACCTTCACCGCGTAGATGGTGTTGGGGTAAAGGTAGAGATCGGCCGCATTGTTGATGGCGAGGTTGCCGGACTGCACGTCCGTGTAGTCGTTGCCGCCGCCAAAGCCGCTCTTGAACGGCGCGGAGACGGACAGCACCGGCAGCGCGGCCAGCGCCGGCAGGTTGGCGGCGATGTAGTCCTTCACGTAGGCCGCCTGCGCCTGGTTGACGATCTGGATCGCGCCGGGATCGCCCACATCGGCGAAGTACGTGCTCATGCGGTAGTCGGTGGTGCCGATTGGCGTCTTCACATAAGCGATGGTGGCCTGGTGCTCCGCATCGGCCGCGGCGGCCACGGTGGCATCGGGGGCAACATAGCTCTTGTCGGCGTTCTGGATCGAGCGCGCCTCCACCGTGGTGGCGCTCTTGTCTACGACCCAGCGGGAACCGTCATGCGCCAGCTGCAGCTTGATCACGCCGAGGCGGCGGCCCCAGTAGTCGGCCATCACCGTGGGCACGCCGTTGACCGTGCCGCGTACCTTGTCCACGCCCGGCAGGTTGAACTGCGCTACCGTGCTGGTGGCATCGGGGAAGACCTGGTGCGAGTGGCCGATCAGCATGGCGTCCACGCCGGCCACCTTGGACAGGTGCCAGCTGCCGTTCTCCATGGTGGGCGAGTAAGCGGAGGCATCGAGCCCGCCGTGCGAGATCACCACCACCAGGTCGGCGCCCTTGGCGCGCATCTCAGGCACGAACTTCTCAGCGGTTTCCTTCACGCCCTCCGTGTAGACCTTGCCGTCGAGCCAGCGCTTGTCCCAGCTCATGATCGCGGGCGGCGTGAAACCGATGATGCCGACCTTGACCGGGACCGTGACGGCCTTGCCGTCGGGCCCGGTGGCGGTGATCTGGCGGGTGATGATGGTGTACGGCTGGAACAGCGGCGCGCGCGTGCGCACGCTGTACACGTTGGCCAGCACCTGCGGGAAGGCCGGCCCGGCGCACGGCGTCTGCACGGTCGGGTCGGGCAGGCCATCCACGTTGAAGCGGTTGCCCGTGACCTGGTTCAGGTAGCCCAGGCCGTAGTTGAACTCGTGGTTGCCGATGCCGCCGCCGTCGAACTTCGCGGCGTTCATCACTTTGTACATGGCCAGCGTCTCGCCGCACTTAAGCGGGTTGACCTGGGCCTGGTAGTCGGCCAACGCCGTGCCCTGGATGGTGTCGCCGTTGTCCAGCAACAAGGTGTTGGGAAACTCGGTGCGCGCCTGCTTGATCAGGGTTGCCACGCGCTCGAAGCCGAAGGACTTGTCCTCGGCCAGCTTGAAGTAGTCGTAGCTGCGCACATTGGTGTGCAGGTCAGTGGTCTCCAGCAAGGCCAGCGTGGCCTTGGTGCCGGCCGAGACGCTATCGGCCTGCGGCGTGACACCGGCGCCCGTGCCGGGGCTGGCGGGGCTGTCGCCGGAGCCGCAGGCGGCCAGCAGCGCGGTGGCCGCGATGGCGGCGGCGACCGCGGCCACGGTGGACACGGCGAGGATGGGGGACGAAGCGGGCGCGGCGCGCGCAGGTAGAACGTCGGTCGGACGGCGGTGCATTTGTGGCTCCCTTCTTTCTTGTTGTGCCTGAAGCCGGACATTGTCCCGAGCGCAAATGGCAGCAGAGTGACGCGCGCGTTACACCACCGTGACGGCCACCATCGGGTGGGGCGCGGAGCGGGGGACTCTGCCCATATGCCCTGTCCTGACCAAAAGTGCCATTGACGCCGCGTTATATACCGTCATATATTGCGCTTTTGGCGGACACTTTCTGTTTGCCCCGCCTGCCCTCCAACCCTCGCCCCGCCATGCCCATGCACCCGATCTCCGCTCCGCAGCCTGCCCAGTTCCGCCCACCGCGCGGCGCCCGACGGACCGCCGCGCTGGCGGCCGGCCTGCTGCTGTCCGCCACGCTGGCGCTGTCCGCGCCGGCCGCCTTCGGCGCCGACCTGGTGGTCTCCGCCGCGGCCAGCCTGACCAATGCCTTCAAGTCGCTCGCCGAATCCTACGAACGCGCGCATCCCCAGACCAAGGTGATCCTCAACTTCGGTGCCTCCGACGTGCTGATGCAGCAGATCGTCAACGGCGCGCCGGCCGATGTGTTTGCCTCGGCCGACCAGGACGCCATGAACAAGGCGGTGGCCGAGCGTGTGGTGCAGCCTGCGTCGCGCCGCGATTTCGCGGCCAACCAGCTGGCGCTGATCGTGCCGGCGGACAGCAAGCTGGACTTGAGCAAGCTGCAGGACCTGACCCGCCCCGAGTTCAAGCGCGTGGCCTTCGGCAACCCGGCGTCGGTGCCGGTAGGCCGCTACACCAAGGGCGCGCTGGAAGCGGCGGGCGTGTGGGATGCGGTATCGGCCAAGGGCGTGATGGCGCAGAACGTGCGCCAGAGCCTGGACTATGTGGCGCGCGGTGAAGTCGATGCCGGCTTCGTCTTTGCCACCGATGCGGCGATCATGCCGGAGAAGGTCAAGGTGGCGCTGCGGGTGCCGACGCGCCAGCCGGTCACCTATCCGATCGCCATCACCTCGCAATCGAAGCAGCCCGCCGAAGCCGCGGCATTCCTCGGCTACGTGACATCGCCGGAAGGGCAAGCGGTGCTGGCGAAGTATGGTTTTCTCAAGCCGTAAGCCGTGAGCCGTAATCCGCAAGCCATAATCCGTAGTCCTTACCCGCAGCCCCGGCGCCTGCGCGCGCCGCCAACCTGAATCCACCTCACCGCCTGCCTGGCTTCGCCGGCAGGCGTTTATGCTGATGACCTCCCTGGAAGCTGTCTGGGTCCCGCTCTCGCTCTCGCTCAAAGTAGCGGGCTGGGCCACCGTGCTCAATGCCGTGCTCGGCGTGGGCGCGGCCTTTGCGCTATCGCGCTGGCAATCGGCCGCGCGCGACGTGGTCGACGCCCTGCTCACGCTCCCGCTGGTGCTGCCGCCCACCGTGCTCGGCTACTACCTGCTGGTGCTGGTCGGGCGCCGCGGCGTCTTTGGCGAGTGGCTCGGGCGGCTCGGCATCGAACTGGTCTTTACCTGGCAAGGCGCGGTGCTGGCCTCCACCATCGTGGCCTTCCCGCTCGTGCTGAAGTCGGCACGCACCGCCTTCGAAGGGGTGGACTCCCAGCTGGAGGACGCCGCGCGCGTGCTCGGCACGTCCGAGGCTGGCATCTTCTTTCGCGTAACGCTGCCGCTGGCGTCGCGCGGCATCATCGCCGGCGTGCTGCTGGCCTTTGCCCGCGCGCTGGGCGAGTTCGGCGCCACGCTGATGGTGGCCGGCAACCTGCCCGGGCGCACGCAAACGCTGTCGGTCGCCATCTACGAAGCCGTGCAGGCCGGCGACGACAACACCTCCACCCTGCTGGTGCTGGTCACCTCCGTCACCTGCGTGGTGCTGCTGGTGGCCGCCGGGCGGCTGGTGCCGCCCACCCGCAAAATGTACCGGTAGACCGCCATGACCATGCAAGTCACCGTACGCAAGCAGCTCGGTTCCGCCGACCGCCATTTCGGGCTGGATATCGCCTTTGACTCGGAGAGCAAGCGCATTGCCCTGTTCGGACCCTCCGGCGCAGGCAAGAGCCTGACGCTGCGCGCCATCGCCGGATTGCTCACGCCCGACAGCGGCCACATCGCGCTCAACGGCCGCACCTTGTTCGACAGCGAGACTCGCGTCAACGTACGCCCGCAGGAGCGGCGCGTAGCCTACCTGTTCCAGGACTACGCCCTGTTCCCGCATCTGACGGTCGCGCAGAACATTGCCTTTGGCCTGGAGCGCGGCTGGCGCAACCCGCGCCGCAATACGCACCACCCGGAAGCGCAGCGCTGGATCGATGCGTTCGGCCTCGGCGCGATCACCGGCAACTATCCCGGCGAGATCTCGGGCGGCCAGAAGCAACGCGCCGCGCTGGCGCGTGCGCTGGCGGCGCGGCCCGACATCGTGCTGCTGGACGAACCGTTCTCCGCGCTGGACCCGGCGCTGCGCGTGCGCATGCGCGCCGAGCTGCGCGCGCTGCAGGCCAGCCTGGAAGTGCCGATGCTGGTGATCTCGCACGACCCCGACGACGTGGAAGCCCTCGGCGACCATGTGCTGGAAGTGCGCGAAGGCCGTATCTTTGGCGCCGCGCCCGTGAAGGGGCATCCGCAGGTGTACGCACCGGCTTCCGCGAGCGCGGTCTGAGGCCGGCTCAGGCCCCGGCCGCGCGCAGCAGGTCCACGTAGGCGGCGTCGATCCATTGCCCTGGCGCTACGCCTAGCTTGCCCAGCAGCATATGCGCCTCGGCAACGCCGGCCGCTGCCGGCTCGCCCTGCGCCAGCACCACCTCGAGCTCCAGGAAATCCCCCAGCCCCTCCACGCGGTCCAGATGCACGCGCGTGCGGCCCACCAGGAACAAGGTGCGCGCCTTGCGCACGCGCCCGTTCTCGCCCCACGCCGCCGTCAGTGCGGCGCGCAGCGAATCGGGCTCGGCCGTGGGCGATATGATGTAGTGGCTCTCCTTGGGCCCGGCCTGGTCGGCGCGCGCGTAGAAGATCAACTGGCCATCGCCGGACGGGAAGGCACGCAGCTTGAGCCGGCCGTTGGGGCAGACGAAGAAGGTGTCGTCCTGCAAGATCAGCTCCGGGCCATGATCGGCCAGCGGCGCAACCAGCGGCACCAATGTGTCCACGCTGTCGATATGCGCCTTGATTTCTATATTTCTTGGCATGGGTCTGAGGAAAACAGCAGCTTGGCGGCAATCACCCACATGGTGACGCCGATGACGATCTCCAGCACGCGCCATGCCGGGATGGAACGGCCCGGCGCAAATGCTGCTTCCTGCGGATTTCTGTGAATCATCAACGGGTACTTGGATCTTGGTTTGGGCTGGACTGCTTTGCAGAGCGGACTCCAGCACTGATTTGCTCCCCTCTCCCACATGGCGGGAGGGGGTGGGGGAGCGACACTTCACTTCGAGCCAGCGCCCGCCCTCTCCCCGGCCCCTCTCCCACGAGTGGGAGAGGGGAGCAAACCGGCGGCAAGATCAACCAATTGTGGTAGCCGTGATTTCCGCCCCCAGGCGGAAATCACCCACGCGCGATGCGAAGCGAGCCGTCAAGGTTTTCATCTCCCGTTATGGGGCGCCTCGTCGGCAGGCAAAAAGAGCGGAAAAGAGGGGGCCATGTCTGAGCATCGCCTCAAGGCGATGTGAGTTTGGCCCCCGGCCGCTCTTTTGCCTGCCGACGAGGAGTCTTTCGCCCCATCCGGGTCGCCTTCTTTGCCTACTTTCTTGGCGAGACAAGAAAGTAGGTCGCCTCCCCGCAGGGGAGGTGAAACTGCCTTTGACTTTAGGCTTTTGACCTTTGGACGTTAAGCAGTTGAATTTGACGTCAAGCCGCGCAGAAGATTCCGCGACGCGACTCAGCCCATGGTACCCAGGATCACGCTCGACGCCTTGAAGATCGCCAGCGCGCGGCTGCCCTCGGCCAGGCCGAGCGCGCTCACGCTGTCGTTGGTGACGATGGCCACCACGGTGCCGCCGCCGTCCAGCTCCAGCGCCACCTCGGCATTGACGGCGCCCGGCAGCACGCGGGTCACCTTGCCTGGCAACTGGTTGCGCGCCGAGAGCCGCAGTCCGGGATCGGGCAGCCCCAGCAGGACCGAGGAAGCCTTGATCAGCGCGAAGGCTTCGGCGCCGGGTACCAGGCCCAGCGTCTCCACGCTTTCGTGGGTGATGGTGGCGACCACGTGCTGGCCGCCCGCGAGCGACAGCGTGATCTCGTCGTTGACGGCGCCGCCACGGATCGCAGCCACCTTGCCGAAGAGCTTGTTGCGCGCACTGGTCTTGATCATGAAACGCCGCATCAGGTGAAGGTCGTCCTGCGCCGTCTCGTTGAAGTTGCCGAGGCTGGCGAGGTGTTCGATAAAGAGCCGGTGCTCGTGCTCGAGCACGCGGTAAGTGCGGATCAGGCTGGCGGCGCGCTCCGTGAGCACGGTACCGCCGCCGCCCTTGCCGCCGGCGGCGCGCACCACCAGCGGCTCGCCCGCGCTGTTGTTCATGGCGTCGATGGCATCCCAGGCGGCCTTGTAGCTCAGGCCGACCGCCTTGGCGGCAGCCGTGATCGAGCCATGCTCGCCGATCGCGGCCAGCAGGGCGATGCGTTCGCCCCCGCCCCAGTCCTGGGAGCCTGAGCGAAACCAGATCGCGCCTTCGAGTTCTAGCATGCGGGAATGGCGCTACCGCGTGGCAGCGCAGCAAAGTGGCAGAAGCCGCTTATCTTAATGCCAAAGCTTGGCGGCGCGGCAGCCGCCCTGCCTCAACTTGCCTGCACGTCAACATGTCAACGCGTCAACCCTGGTGAGCCGGGATATACCAGCGCATCATGCTGCCGGCAAAGTATTGGCGATCGAGCTGGCGCAGCAGGCGCCAGGCGGTGAAGGGATCGATATCCAGGTTGACCCAGGCCCAAGGATGGTCCGGATCGCCCTCGCGCACCAGTTCCACGGATGTCACCGGTGCGTAGGTCGCCAGCTTGTCGCGCAGCATCTGTTCGGTCACATCGCGGTGCAGGCCCCGGATGAGTACCTTCATGTCTCGCTCCCGATATGAGGCAGCGCGCACGCGGCAAGCGGCACGGGCCTGGGTTGTCTAGCTCATTGTAGGCGGCCCGACGCGGGCCGTGTGGGCCGCGCATCGCGCCCTTGGCGGCAGTCAGCCCATGATGTGCGCGCCGCCGTCCACGTACACGACGTTGCCGGAGATCCGGCGCGCGTAGGGCGTGGCAAGGTAGGCGGTGGCAAAGCCCACATCCATGATGTCGACCAGCTCGCCCAGCGGGGCGCGGCCCGCGGCATCCGCCAGCAATTGCTCGAAATCCTTGAGCCCGGACGCCGCGCGGGTCTTGAGCGGCCCCGGCGAGATGGCGTGCACGCGGATGCCGCTCGGGCCGAGTTCGTGCGCCAGGTAGCGGCAACAGGCCTCCAGCGCCGCCTTGACCGGACCCATCAGGTTGTAGTTCGGCACCACGCGGTTGGCGCCCTCGTAGCTCATGGCGAACAGGCTGCCGCCCTCGCGCATCAGCGGCACCGCGCGCCGCGCCAGCCGCACGAAGGAATGGCAGGAGACGTCCATGGCCCGCGCGAAGCCGGCCGCCGACGCATTCAGCAGCCCGCCCTGCAGGTCGGCCTTGGGCGCGAAGGCCACCGAGTGCACCAGCACGTCGAGCTGGCCCCATTGCTGGGTGATCCGCTCGAACAGCGCCTGCTCCTGGCCAGCGTCCTCCACGTCGAGCGGCATCAGGATCGTCGCGCCCACCGCTTCGGCCAGCGGCGCCGCATGCGGATAGGCCTTGTCGTTGAGATAGGTGATCGCGAGCTCGGCGCCAAGCTCGCGAAAGGCCCGCGCGCCGCCCCACGCGATGGATTCCGCGTTGGCCACGCCGACCACCAACACGCGCGCGCCCAGCAATGGGGGATTGGGTACTTGCACCATGATGTCCCTCGCTTAGTGAATGCGCGCCCCTGCTAGCGCCGGTTTTTGCTCGCCTGGTTCAGGTGCCTGTCTTGACGCTGCGCCGCGGTGATGGCTTGACCGCCTTGAGCGGCTTGGCCAGCTTGCCGGGCTTGGCCGCGCCGGCCACGGCCGAGCCTGCCTTGCGGGCTCGCGCCTTGGCTTGCGGCGATGCCGCCTTGCGCACCGCGCGCGGCGACGGTGCCACGGGGGCAGGCGCCGCGGGCGCCACCGTTGCGGGCTCCGCCGTCTGCCGCGCCGTATGGTCGGTGCCCAACACGTGCGCCACCTCGCGATAGCGCGCCAGGCGGGCGCCTTCGAGCGGCCCCACCACGGTCACGATGCGGTGGATCGCCATCATGATGCGATGGCGTTGCCCGCTGTCCGGCACCAGCAGCGGCAGCGCGGCCACGGCGCGTTCGGCGTCCAGCCCCACGATAAAGCTCTGCCGCTTGACCGTGGCCTTGACCGTGGCGATGTCAGGCTGCTGCTCCAGGTGCTCGCGCGCCATCTGCCGCATCAGGTTGAAGGGCCGCTCCTCGATGCTGGCGTTTTCGTCGGCCACATAGCAAAGGATGCGCATGAAGGCGTCGAGCGGCGTGCCCTGCTCGATGCCCGCCTCCGCGTCATGGAGGCGCCGCGCGGCCAGTTCCTCGCGCAGCGCCGCGGTCACCGGCGGCGGGCCGCGCTTTTCGGCGCCGGGCGAGAAGCCCATCAGCGCGGACAGCCATGGCGACTGGTACAGCGCCTCGAAGACCTGCTCCTGGAAGGCATCGCGCTGGTCGCGCCACGCGTCGAGCGTGCGCACGATGGTGTCGGACACCGCGCGCTCCAGCGTGACGAAGGGATTGTCCGGCGCCACCGGCTGGCGCGCCTCGCGCACCGACGGCGCCAGCGCGGCGATCCACGCCATCCACGGATTCGCGTCCGATGCCAGGGAGCGCTCGAGCCGGGCCGGATGCATCTGCCGCATCGCGTAGGCGCCCAGCTCGTTGGATGCGGCCTGCACCCCGGCGAGGCGAAGGTATCGTACAGGCGCTGGTTGACTTCGGCCACGCGGCGCACCACCTCGAACGCTCGCTCGTCGTCGCGGCCATCGTCCAGCGCGAGGATGTCGTCGATGGTCCTGCGCTCGAAGCGCATCAGGTAGCGGCCTTCGATCAGTTCCAGGTGCGAGGTGCCCGGCGCGATATCTTCGATGCGCGCCTCGTACAGCCCGGGCGGCAGCACGTCGATCAGGTCGAGCGCGGAGAACAGCTCGGTGTGCTCGCGATTGGCCACGCCGGCCGACACGAAGATGCCGAGGTGCCCGATCTTTTCATGCAGGCAGTAGACGATGACCTGGTCGTTGGCGACGATCTCGTCGACGCTGGCGTAAAGATCGGGAATCCAGTTCAGCGCCTGCTGCGGCGGCGTGATGTTGTCGCCCCAGGAGGCAAAGACCACGATCGGCGAGCGCACATTGCGCAGGTCCACCACGACGCTGCCATCCGCGCTGTGCACCTCGCCGGCGGTGAGATGGTTGCCAACGAAGAGGTTCTGCACGATCCAGTCGATCTCGGCACGGTTGAGCAGGAAGTGCCCGCCCCACCAGCGCTCGAACTCCAGGAAACGCTCGCGCTCCGTATCTACGCGCGCATAGACGTCGTAGAGTTTTTTCCAGTACGTGTTGGACGGATTGAGCTGCTCGAAATTCTGCACGAGCCAGGCCCCGTCGAAGCGGCCATTGCCGAGATCGGAAGTAAAGGACGACAGCCACGAGCCGCCCAGCAGCCCACCGCTGTAGCGCATCGGGTTGCGCCCGCGCACGCCCGACCAGTAGGCCAGCGGCGAACCGGCCAGCAGGATGGGGCCGACCAGTTCCGGCGCGGCGGCAGCCAGCATCATCAGCGCCCAGCCGCCCTGGCAGTTGCCGATCACGAACGGCTTGCCTTGCGCTTGCGGATGGCGCTCGGCCGCCGTGCGCAGGAACACGGCTTCGGCGCGCGCCACGCACTCGATGGTCTGGCCCGGGCAAGGCACCGGGAAAAAGGTGACGAAATAGCAGGGATGGCCGCTGCGCAACGCGATGCCGATCTCGCTGTCGATCTTGAAGCCGCCGATGCCGGGACCATGCCCGGCGCGCGGATCGATCACCACGAAGGGCCGCTTGGTGTCGTCGGTGACGATGCCGGGCGGCGGCAGGATGCGCAGCAGCGCGTAGTTGGCGGGTTGCGCCAGCGTGCGCGCGTCGATCACCACCTCGTGCTCGAAGATCAGTACCGGCGGCATGCCCTCGCGCTCGTGCTCGAAGGTCTGGTTGCCGCGCTCGCGCAGGATGTCGAGCAACAGGATGGCGCGCTGCCAGGCGTCATGCGCGTACGACCACGCATCGGACAAGAGCGGTGGCACGCCGGCGGCTGCGCTGCCGGCATGGGTGACGGGATCACGTGCGTTCACTCGGCTTCCCTTCTACGTTCTACGGTGTGGCGCGGAAGGCAGTCGTTTCCAGGCGATCGCACGGAAGTGCTGCCCTGCAGCACAGCAGAATCTATCAGCCTGCACCGTGCTTGACAACCCGCCGCATGGGCGGATCCGCAGCGGGATGACCTGGCGCAAGGTATCAGCCGATGTCATCGTGCCGCAGGAAACATCGCCTATACTGGCCTTTGCTTTTTGCGCGACGCAGCATGCCCGCGCGGTCGCACCGCAACCCCGACGCACCGGAACGCCGATGACCCAGACGCTCGACAAGTACTCCGTCCTGCTGGCACGCTGCCAGGATTTGCCCGCCATTCCCACCGCGGTGGCGCATCCCTGCGATGCTTCCTCGCTTGGCGGCGCGCTGCAGGCGGCCAGCCTCGGCCTGATCGTGCCGCTGCTGATCGGGCCCGAGGCGCGCATCCGCCAGGTGGCCGACGCAAATGCGCTGGACCTCGGCGACAGCGTGCTGATCGACGCGCCGCATAGCCATGCCGCCGCCGCGCGCGCGGTCGCGGCGATACGCGCTGGCGAGGCGGAATTGCTGATGAAGGGCAGCCTGCACACCGACGAGCTGCTGCACGAAGTCACCGCGTCCGCCACCGGCCTGCGCACGGGCCGGCGCCTCTCGCATGTGTTTGCAATGGACGTGCCGAGCTATCACAAGCCGCTGTTCATCACCGACGCCGCGGTCAATATCTTTCCCACGCTCAACGACAAGGCCGACATCTGCCGCAACGCGATCGACCTGCTGCGCGTGCTGGGCATCGCGTGCCCAAAGGTGGCCATCCTCTCGGCGGTGGAAACCGTGACCGACAAGATCCCCTCCACCATCGACGCGGCCGCGCTATGCATGATGAGCCGGCGCGGCCAGATCGAAGGCGGCATCCTCGATGGCCCGCTCGCCTTCGACAACGCGATCAGCCATGAAGCCGCGGTGACAAAGGGCATCGTCTCCGAGGTCGCCGGCGACCCCGACATCCTGCTGGTGCCCGACCTGGAGGCCGGCAACATGCTGGCCAAGCAGCTCACCTTCCTGGCCGGCGCCGAAGCCGCCGGCATCGTGCTGGGCGCGCGCGTGCCCATCATCCTCACCAGCCGCGCCGACAGCGTGCGCGCGCGCATCGGCAGCTGCGCGATCGCCGTGCTGCTGGCGCATGCGCGCCGCACCGCCCGGACGCCCACCGAGATCTGAGCGCGCCACCGTCCCAGTCATAGTCAACGTCATCGTCACAAGGAGGCCTGCCAGCGTGAGCGCCACCCATCCCACCATCCTCGTCGTCAATGCCGGCTCCTCCAGCGTCAAGGTCTCGGTGTACACCGTGCCCGAGGCCGCCCATGCCAATACCGACATCAACCCGGTGCTCAGCGCGCACGGACAGATCGAAGGCATCGGCGTGTCGCCGCGCCTCACCGCCAGCATGGCGGATGGCCGCGTGGTAGCGGACGAGCGCTTTCCGGTGGCGCAGGTGGCGGATCACGACGCGGCCTTCCGCCTGATCCGGCTGGTGCTGAGCATCGGCCTGCGCGATGCGCCGCCGGTGGCGATCGGCCATCGCGTGGTGCATGGCGGCGCGGATTTCGCCGCCGCCGTGAAGATCGATGACGACGTCATTGCCAAGCTCGAAGCATTGATCCCGCTGGCGCCGCTGCATCAGCCGCACAACCTCACGGCGATCCGTGCGGTGCGCGCCGCCGCGCCGGCGCTGCTGCAGGTAGCCTGCTTCGACACCGCCTTTCACGCCGGGCACGACCCGCTGGCGCAACTGCTGGCGCTGCCTTACGAGTACTTCGAACGCGGCATCCGCCGCTACGGCTTTCACGGCCTGTCCTACGAATACATCGCGCGCCGCCTGCAGCAGATCGCGCCCGACCTGGCACAAGGCCGCGTGATGGTGGCGCACCTGGGCAACGGCGCCAGCCTGTGCGCCATGCGCGAGGGGCGCAGCGTGGAATCCACCATGGGCCTGACGGCGCTCGACGGCCTGCCGATGGGCACGCGCTGCGGCGCCATCGATGCCGGCGCCATCCTGTGGCTGTCGCAGCAAGGCATGAGCACCAAGGACATCGAGGCGATGCTGTACCAGGATTCAGGGATGAAGGGATTGTCGGGTGTCAGCAGCGACATGCGCGCCCTGCTGGCCAGCGACGCGCCGCGCGCGCGGCTGGCGATCGATTTCTACGCCTACCGCGCGGCGCAGGAAATCGGCAAGCTGGCGACCACGCTGGGCGGCCTGGATGCGCTGGTGTTCACCGCCGGCATTGGCGCCAACTCGCCACCGGTGCGCGAGAAGATCTGCGCGCGGCTGGCGGAGCTGTTCGGCATCAGCCTGGACGCCGGCGCCAACAACGAGAACCGCCAGTGCATCAGCCGCGACCACAGCCGCGTGCCGGTGCTGGTGCTGCCTACCGACGAGGAAGGGATGATCGCGCTGAACACCGCGCGGATCATGATGGAGCAAAAGGCGCTCGCGTAGCTCCCTGGCACCTTATGCGCGTACCAGGTAGGCCTGGCGCAAGCGCTCGGCATCCACCTTCAGCACGTTGCCCAGGTAGGCGTCGATGCCGCCGTAGTCCTGCTCGATGGCATGCATCGAGGCTTCCAGGTAGGCGGCTTTCACCGCCAGCAATGGCCACATCACCGCGGGATCGACGCCGAACTGCGCGGCACCGGCACTCATCTTCTGGTTGAAGCCCTGGTTCCAGTGATTCGATTCCAGGTAGTTGGCCATGATGGTGTCGCGCTCCACGCCCAGGCCGGCCAGCAGCAACAGCGAGGCAAAGCCGGTGCGGTCCTTGCCCGCGGTGCAGTGGTACAGCAGGTTGCCGCCCTGCTCCGCGGCCTTCAGGAAACTGCCGAACGCGGCCTGGTACTTGCGCGGAAAGTCGCCATAGACCTCCAGCATGAAGGCCTCCATCTGCGCCGCGCTGCCGTCGCGCAAACGCGGCATCAACTCGGCCATCGACATGCTGCCTTCCAGCACCGGCGTGGCAACCCAGCGGAAGGCCTCGCCAAAGGGGCTCTCCGCCGCGGTCTTCTCATCAGGCGAGCGGAAATCGATCACCATGTCCAGCTGCAATGCGCGCAGCCGCTCCATATCCGCCGCGCTGGCCAGGCCCGGGTTGCCGCTGCGAAACAGCTTGCCGGCTCGCACGCGGTAGCCGTCGCGCGTGGCGAGGCCGCCGAGGTCGCGCAGATTGACCACGTTGTCCAGCGCAAGCGCTGCATTGCCGGGCACGCCGGCACCTTGTGATGGCGCATCGGCCATGTTTTCCTGCATCGTGTCCCTGCCCTGTCTTTGTCGTTCGGTGGCGCGCGCGCCGCACCGCACGTGGCGGCGGTTCAGCGCGGGCGATAGGCCGGCACATGCCAGCGCGTATGGCAGCCAGCAATATAACGGCGATCGAGCTTCGCCACCAGCTTCCACACGCTCATCGGGTCCACATCGTCCAGATCCAGGTCGACCCAGGCCCAGGGATGGGCACAGTCGCCCTCGCAGATCAGCTCGACATCCTTGACCCGCACGTAGGCGGCCAGGGCTTTACGCAACGTGGATGCGTCGACTTCGGCACGTAGTCCTCTCACTAAAACCTTCATCATGCACTCCAATATTTTCAGATCACTTTCGCGCGGCTTGCAAGCGTGCAGGGCCGCCGGCTGTTGCGCTCGCTGCGCAACGCCCTCAAGCCCTTGTAGCGCAAAGCTCTGAAAGTCTGACCGTGTGGCGCAACGCCCTCAAGCCCTTGTAGCGCAAAGCTCTGAAAGTCTGACCGTGTGGCGCATGGAAATTTCCCGGCGCGAACCGGTTCCTTGATCCGCATCATATGTCCCCGGATCCACCCTCGACAGGCGCCGTTGGCCGGCACAATAATTTCCCCATGTCGAACGCGGCAGTCCGGCCACAAGCGCCACAAGCCGGTCCCCCGCATCCGCCAGGTCTTCACGGAAAACCGCCGAACGACGCCGCCACCCAGCCAGTCACAGGCTAGCCACCTGCCCGCGCGTGACGTCCGCCTTTCCGTGTCGAACCAAGACCAACCAGAGAAGAAAAGGCAAAGCGATGACAAACCCGCGCATTCCAACCCAAGCCGTTCGCGCTGCCGCCCCGAGCGCCATTGGTGCAGCTGCCGCCGTGCCGCAAGCCGCGCCTGGTAGATCCACGCCATGGGGGCTCTATGCCGCCATCCTGGTACTGATCGGCATACTCGCCCTGCCCCTGCCCCCGGACCTGCCGGTGGCGGGACATCGCATGCTGGCCGTCCTCGCCTTTGCCATCGTGGTGTGGATCACCGAGGCGGTCTCCTACGAGGCCAGCGCCATCATGATCACGTCGCTGATGGCGGCGCTGATCGGCTTCGCGCCCACGGTGGCCGACCCGGCCACGCAATACGGCACGTCCCGCGCGCTCGGCATGGCGCTGGCAGGGTTCTCCAACACCGCGCTGGCGCTGGTTGCCGCCGCCCTCTTCATCTCGGCGGCGATGACGGTGACCGGGCTCGACCGGCGCATCGCGCTGGTCACGCTGTCGGCCATCGGCACCAGCACGCGGCGTATCCTGATCGGCAGCATCGCGGTGACCATCGCGCTGTCGCTGGTGGTGCCGAGCGCCACCGCGCGCAGCGCCTGCGTGGTGCCGATCATGATGGGCGTGATCGCGGCGTTCGGGGTCGACAAGAAATCGAATATCGCCGCCGGCATCATGATCACCGTGGCCATGGCCACCAGCATCTGGAACGTCGGCATCCAGACCGCCGCCGCGCAGAACCTGCTGACGGCAGGCTTCATGGATAAGCTGCTGGGCGAGCGCATCACCTGGCTGCAATGGCTGATCGCCAGCGCGCCGTGGGCCATCGTGATGTCGGTCGTGCTGTATTTCCTGGTGCGTTTCCTGCTGCCCGCCGAAACCGAAGCCATCCCCGGCGGCAAGGAGGCCGTGCAAAAGGAACTCGCCGGGCTGGGCCCGATGAGCGGCCCGCAGAAGCGGCTTGCCGCCGTGTCCATCGGGCTGCTGCTGTTCTGGGCCACCGAGGGCGAGCTGCACCAGTTCGACACCGCCACCGTGACCTTCGTCGGCCTGGTGATCCTGATGATGCCGCGCATCGGCGTGATGGACTGGAAGACCATGCAGCAACGCACGCCGTGGGGCACGCTGATCGTGTTCGGGGTGGGCATCAGCCTGGGCACCGCGCTTGTCACCACGCAGGCCGGCCAATGGCTGGGCAAGTTCGTGGTGGCCAACTCCGGGCTCGCCACGCAAGGCCCGATCCTGGTGTTCGCCATCCTGGCCGCCTTCCTGATCCTGATCCACTGCCAGCGCCACCGCGCTCACCGCCGCGCTGCTGCCGATCTTGATCTCGGTGCTGCAGACGCTGCCGGGCGATATCAACCAGATCGGCCTGACCATGCTGCTCGGCTTCACCGTGAGCTTCGGCTTCATCCTGCCGATCAATGCGCCTCAGAACATGGTTTGCCTTGGCACGGATACCTTCAACGGCAAGCAGTTCGCCAAGGTCGGCATCCCCGTGACGGTGATCGGCTACGCCCTGATGCTGCTGTTCGCCGCCACCTACTGGCGCTGGCTGGGCTGGATCTGAGCGCACACCGGGAAAAGGACCGATCATGAAAATCGCATTGCAATCCGCCACCCAGCTCGCCCGCGACGTGCTCGCCGCGCTAGGCGTGCCGACCGACATCGCCAACGACGTGGCCGAGCACCTGGTCGAGGCCGACCGCTGCGGCTACACCAGCCACGGCCTGTCGATCCTGCCCAACTACCAGCGCTCGCTCGCCACAGGCAACGTCAACCCGGGGGCCGCGCCGAATGCGTGCTCGACCGCGACAGCCTGCTGGTGTTCGACGGCAACGGCGGCTTCGGCCAGCACGTGGGCAAGCGCGTCATCGAGACCGCCATCGAGCGCGTGCGCCAGCACGGCCACTGCATCGTCACGCTGCGCCGTTCGCACCATCTCGGCCGCATGGGACACTACGGCGAGATGGTGGCCAAGGAGCGGTTCGTGCTGCTGAGCTTTACCAACGTGATCAACCGCTCTCCGGTGGTGGCCCCCTACGGCGGCCGCACCGCGCGGCTGACCACCAACCCGCTGTGCTTCGCCGGGCCGATGCCCAACGGTCGCCCGCCGCTGGTGGTCGACATCGCCACCAGCGCCATCGCCATCAACAAGGCCCGCGTGCTCGCCGAAAAGGCGAGCACGCGCCGCAGAACAGCATCATCGACGGCGACGGCAACCCCACCACCGATGCCTGCTCCATGTTCAGCGAACACCCGGGCGCCCTGCTGCCCTTCGGCGGCCACAAGGGCTATGCGCTCGGCGTGGTAGCTGAACTGCTGGCCGGCGTGCTGTCCGGGGCGGCACCATCCAGCCGGACAACCCCCGCGGCGGCGTGGCCACCAACAATATGTTCGCGGTGCTGATGAACCCGGAACTCGACCTGGGCCTGAGCTGGCAGAGCGCGGAGGTGTAAGCCTTCGTCAACTACCTGCACGACACCCCACCCGCCCCGGGCTTTGATCGCGTGCAGTACCCGGGCGAGTTCGAAGCCGCCAACCGCGCGCTCGCCACCACCCACCTGGATGTGAACCCGGCGATCTGGCGCAACCTGGAAACGCTGGCGAAGGACCTCGGCGTGGCGCTGCCCGCTGGCTGAGCCGGCGTGACACGGGGGCGTCGGCCCGCCGCGTGCCGGCCCCCTTATGGAGCAGGTGTGCTTGCCGCAAGGCGCATGCATCGCGTCGAGGGGGACCGCTTCCGCCCTTGACACACCTCTTTTAAGGCACAAGCCTTATCACAAAACGGCCGACCATCGAGGATGGCGTATCCGCAACGCGCCTTTCCTCGCCGAACGGGGCCGGTCATCCGAGCCCCCACGCGCCTCCTGGCTCATCTCCTGTCTCGCCCTCCCTCCTCCAAGCTTCAGGAAACTCCGGAATTTTTGCCAACTTCCGTGCCGTTTCGCAGGCCGCCGGCCAGAGCAAGGCGCGATGCAAAGAAGTCCCGGGAAATTCCAATCGCGGCTCTGGCACCTTATCAGGCGCTTGCCATGGACAACAAATTTTAATATTCTTACCTTAAATTCGTTTGCACCGGTGTTGGGTGACACCCTGCACCGCGCCGCCGACTGATCGCATCGCGTAGCAGCGATCCCGTATTCCTATTGGAGACAACGTCCAATGCATACCCTACAGGCCGACTGGCCGAACCTTCGGTTTGACTACAAAGGCTGTCACGTGTTGGTGACTGGTGGCACCAGCGGTATCGGCACCGGGATCGCCGAAGCGTATCGAGACGCAGGCGCGGAGGTCACTATCACCGGCACCCGGCGCTCTGTGTCCGACTATGGGGCTGATTTGGATGGCTACTGCTATTTGCAGCTCGACATCGAGGACGCGGACAATATCTCCGCTGTGGCAGCCGCGGTGCCACAGGTTGACATTCTCATCAACAACGCCGGCTTTGCGCTGCCGAGCAGCGGCCTCGACGAGTACGACCCGGAGGTCTTCGAGCGCGCGGTGCGCATGCACCTCGTCGGCGGTTACCGCATGGCGCATGGCTGTGCGGACAAACTCCTGAAAAGCGCCCTGCCAGGCGGGCCTTCCATTATCAGCATCGCGTCGATGAGCTCGTTCTTCGGGATCGACATCGTTCCCGGCTATGGTGCAGCGAAGACCGGTGTCGTCGGGTTGACCCGGGCATTGGCAGTCCATTGGGGCGGGCGCATTCGTGTCAACGCGGTCGCCGCGGGGCTTACCGCGAGCCGCATGACGGCGGCGACCGTCGCCAACCCGGCATGGTCAGGACCCACGCTTGCACGTACGCCGGCAGCACGGCTGGGCGTGCCACGCGACATCGCGGGTCCGGTCCTGTTCCTGACAAGCGCAGCCGCCAGCTGGATCACCGGACAAACGCTGCCGGTCGACGGCGGCTTTACCGTCGCTGGCTGAACCGCAACGGCAGGATCGCTGCAGCCTTCCATCACGCTTCCAGACCGGACCAACGCAATGAAACCTGACGCCATCCGCATCGCCGACCTCGGCACCCCCAACTAACCGAGAAGCAGCGTCGAGCGATTGCTTCCTCCCCGCCAGTGGAAATGAGCGAGGAGGCCGTCCTGGCGGCCGCACGCCACCGAACGGGTCTGTCCGACTTTGGTCCGGACGACTTCCGCGAGCGGCTGCGTATCTGGCTAAGGAGCTTTGACGAGGACACGGGCCTCGGCCCGCTGGGTCGCGCGGGCCTGTTCGGCGATGCCGTGCGCTATGCTTGTGCGCGCCTTCGCTTCGAAGATCTTGTGAAGCAGCACCCTGAAATCAATGAGGTCGCGATTCGACAGCCGATCGTCATCGCCGGGCTTCCACGCTCGGGCACCACCCACCTCGTCAACATCCTGGCAGCCGATCCGCGGCTGCGCTCCATGCCGCTATGGGAAGCGATGGAGCCGATTCCAACGCCGGAAGAGCAGGCCACGCCGGGCGCGGACGATCCGCGCTTCCTTCGTGCCCGCGATATGTGGGGCGAATTCGAAGCCATGCTGCCGCTCATGCCGGCGATGCACGAGATGGCCCCGGCCCACGTGCATGAGGACATAGAGCTGCAAGCCCTGGACTTCTCATCCTATCTGCCGGAATGGCAGTGCCGGCCCTATCGCTGGCGCGACTATTACTACAGCAAGGATCAGACTTCGCACTACGCCTACGGCCGCCGGGTCCTGCAAGCGCTCACCTGGCTCAAGGGGCCGGACCGATGGGTGATGAAGTCGCCGCCGCACATGGAGAATCTCCGGCCGTTGATGACGACCTATCCCGACGCAACGGTCGTCATCACGCATCGCGATCCGGTCGCCGTCCTGCAGTCAGCGATCACCATGATCGCCTATGGTGACCGCATCCGCCGGCATACCGTCGATGTAAAGGAACTTGCCCGCTATTGGACGGATCGCCTGGAGCATCTGCTGCGCGCCTGTGTGCGAGACCGGGACACCGTGCCCGCCGGCCAATCGCTCGACGTGCTGTTCGACGACTACATGGCCGACCAAAAGACGGTGATCGAGCGCGTCTATGCGATGGCCGGTCTTGCACTGACCGACGTAGCCCGTGCCCGTGTGCATGCCTATCTGGAGTCCAATCCCCGCGGAAAGCACGGACGGGTCGTCTATGACCTGAAAGGCGATTTTGGCATCGACGTAGCGGCGTTGCGCGAGCGATTCGGCTTCTATTATCAGCGCTTCTCGGTCAGGCCAGAGCGCATCGAAGGAGAGTTGTGATGACAGATCGAGCCGCGGAGCGCCTGCTGTCCGGCCGGGCGTGGCATGACTACTGTGAAACGGTGCGCCGCGCCGGCCATATGGTCGACCATTTCGGCGCGGAGGCTAACGCCCTCGACTGCGCCGAATGGTATCGGTTCATGACGCGCCTGATGCGCAACGGGATCGAGCGCTTCATGGAGAACTGCGAGCCCGAACGGCCGCGCCTGCGCAATGCGCCCTGGCGCCAGTCCATCAACTTCCAGTCGCCCGACCAGGATCACCTGCTCGCCGAGTTCATCGATGGCAGCCATGACTACGTCATTCGCGGCAATCGCGGCGGACTGCCCTATTTCGTCATTGCTTCATGGCGTGCGCCGCAGCCGCGCCATCCGGGAACGCTGGACTGGGCGGCGCACGGCGTGGCGGGCCTTGCCGGGTTCGATCCCGCGGCGCTGCAGACCACCGGCTTCATCTCGTCACGCGAAGTGACCTTCGATGCGGCGGGCAATTTCGAGATCGTCGTCGGCCAGCGCAGGCCAGCGGACGAACGCGACTGGCTGTCGATCACGCCTGATTGCGTCGGCCTGCTCATCCGCACGCTCTATCATGATCGCGCGAATACCGCGCCGCCCGGGTTCACCATCGAGCGAGTCGATCGCCCGGAACCGCGCCCCATCACCGCCGCCGAAATGAGCGATGCGCTCGCCAAGGCGGGACAGACGGTACTTGGCTATTGCGAACTGGTGCGGCGCTGGTGGCAGGACAATCTCAGCCAACGGCCGAACCGCATCCGCTTCGATCGCGCGGTGTATCTATCCAATGGCGGGGTGCCGGATCGGCATCACGGCTTTGGCACCTGGGAATGCGCCGACGGCGAAGCGCTGGTGATCGATTTCCTGCCAACGCCCTGCGACTACTGGATCCTCCAGCTCTGCTCGATCTGGCAAGAGAACCTGGACAACTACGAAGACGGCGGCGGCCATGTGCAGAAGTACAAGGCCATCTATCGCCATGACGGCTCGGTGCGCGTCATCATTGCGCAGGGCGAGCCCGGCATCTCCGGCAACTGGATCCACCCCTTCGGCCATGTCCATGGGGGCATGAGCCTGCGGCTGATCGGCACGCAGGGCGAGCCGCCGTTGGTAACGCTGCGCCGCATCGCACTGGCCGCGCTGCATGAACGCGGCGAGGCGGCGCTGGATGAAGTCTCGCCGCTGCTGAGCGGCGAGGTGGCGCAATGAATGCGGCGCCGCGACGCATTGCCGATCTCGGCGAAGCCGCGCGCCGCTGCGCCGCGGCGCTCAATCTTGAACCATATGGAGGCAACCCTTGATGACGCATCCCATAGCCGCCGCGGTGGTCGGCACCGGCTTCGGCCTTTTTACCCATGTACGTGCGCTACGCGAGGCGGGGTTCGAGGTGCGCGCGATCGTCGGCCGAGACCGTGCCCGCACCATCGCGCGCGCCGCGCCGCTTGGCATCCCGCTCGCAACCGATAGTCTTGCCGAAGCGCTTGCCGATCCAGCGGTGCAACTCGTCACGGTGGCGACGCCCCCGCACGCGCACTATGCACCGGTGATGGAGGCGATCGCCGCGGGGCGGCATGTCGTTTGCGAAAAGCCCTTTGCCCGCGACGTTGCCGAAGCCGCGGAGATGCGCAAAGCCGCGACAAGAGCCGGCGTCTATCACATGCTCGGCGCCGAGTTCCGCTTCGACAGCGCGCAGGCGCTGTTGCGGCGGGTCGTCTAGTCGGGAATGATCGGGGCACCGCGCCATTTCCTGCGCATCTACCACCAGCCGGGCCTGCAGGATTCCGCAGAGAGGCTCAGCGACTGGTGGGAGGACGCCGACCAGGGCGGCGGCTTCCTTGGCGCGTTCGGCTCGCACATGATCGATCAGGTCGAATACATGTTCGGGCCCATCGCGCGCGTCAGCGGCATGCTGCAAACGCTGGCGCCCGGGCGCCCCAACATGACGGCCGACGATTGCTACAACGTGCAGTTCGAAACGGGCAGCGGTGTTGCGGGGTCAATCATCGCCGCACTTGCCGCGCCGGGACCGCTGGTGATGGCGACGAAGGTGGTAGGCAGCGCAGGCGGGGCGTGGATTCAGAGCGGCGCGACCTACGCTGACCCCGAAGAGGTCTGGGTAAGCGACGCCGATGGCGTGCGGCGCATCGAGATACCCGCCGATCTCGTCAACGCGACGTCGACACCTTTTCCCGTCGCCGAGCTGATCCAGACCGAGCAGGATCGCTGGCACACAATGGGGATCGATGTGCCGCCCTATGCGCGCCTTTTCGCCGAGATGCGCGCGCGGATCGAGCATGGCGTGCCCGCCATCCCCGAGCGCGCGGCGACATTCGACGATGCGGTGCGCGGGCAGGCGGTGCTCGACGCGGTGCGACGGTCGGCGCGCGATCGCGCCTGGATTGCGATCTGAAAGGAAGGACACCACCATGGCAGAAATGATGTTCCGTGCGGCGGTCCATGGACCTGATGATATCCGCATCGAGCCTGTGGAGCGGCCGAGCGTCGGGCCGGGCGATATCGTCGTCAAGGTCGCGGTCTGCGGCATCTGCGGCTCCGATCTCGGCTACGCACGCGCGGGCGGCCTGCCGATCGGAGGCGATGGTCCCCTATCGCTCGGGCACGAATTCTCGGGCGTGATCGAGGAGGCGGGAGCGCAAGTGACGGCGCTGCGCAAAGGGCAGCGCGTGGTGGTGAACCCGACGACGCCCGCGAACATGATCGGCTCCGGCGGCCCAGGGGCCTTCGCCTCGCACATTCTCGTGCGCAATGTGATGGCCGAGTCGTCGGTCTACACCATTCCCGACATGCTGGACATCGAAACCGCCGCGCTGGCCGAGCCGCTCGCCGTCGCGCTGCACGGCGTCAACCGTTCGCGCGCCGGCGCAGGCAGCAGGGTGGTCGTTTTCGGCGCGGGCCCCATCGGGCTCGGCGTCGTGGCGATGCTCCGTCTGCGCGGCGTCGCGGACATCATCGCTGTCGATCGCGTGGACACCCGCCTGGCACGTGCGCAGGCGCTCGGAGCAAACGCCACGCTCAATCCCGACAAATGCGATCTCTGGGCTGAAATCGGCCAACGCCATGGCGCTGGCACGCTCTATGGGATGCCTGTCGTGGATACCGACGAATTCATCGAAGTGTCGGGCGCTGCGCCGGTTATTCCCCAGATCATCGCGCACGCACGATTCGGGGCGCATCTGACGGTGGTGGCGGTGCATCACGCGCCTGTCGCCATGGATCTGGCGATGGCGCTGGGCAAGGAGATGGAGGTGACCACCGCAATGGCCTACCCCACTGAGTTTGGAGAGGTACTGGAGATCCTCGCCACCGGCCGGATCGACACTACTCCGCTGATCAGCCACCGCTTCGCCTTCGCCGATTTCGAGCAAGCCTTTGCTACCGCCGCGCGCGCTGAGGAGTCGGCCAAGGTGTTGGTGACGTTCGGATGAGCCGGAATGGAAGGCATGGAAGACGCCAGCCGGCCGGCAATACCGGGACATGCCGGCCCATGCCCGATGCTACACTGCATGGCGTTGATCAAACGAGACGATTGGTACGATGTCCCAGCAAGGCAGAAAAGTCGAGAGCCTGACACTGAAAAGTGTTGCCACGCGGGCAAAGCTAGTGGCAATTGCGGAGCGTTTGTTCGCCGAGCGCGGCATCGAAGGGGTTTCGTTGAACGATATCAACAAAGCCGCCGGACAGCGCAACAAGAACGCCACACATTACCATTTCGGCAGCAAGGACGGCCTGTTGCAGGCTATCCTGGACAAGCATGAGCCGGGCATCGCCGCCCGGCGCAACGCGCTGCTCGACGAACTGGAGCAGCGGGGCAAACCTTCGGTTAGAGACGTGGTGCGGGCGCTGATGCACCCGGTTGCGGAGAAGATCTTCGATCCCGACGGCGGAAAGGAGTTCATCCGCCTGGATGCCCAACTGGTGGCCACGCATACGCTCTCCGTGCAGAACTTGCGCACCTCCACGCTCAAGCTTGGCCAGGTGGACCGGCTGAGGCGATCGCTGCTTGACGTCATCCAGGATCTGCCTGAGCCCGTGGCACACCAGCGCCTGCTCATGGCGGCCGTATTGCTGCTCCACGGGCTCGCCGACCATTCCCGCATGCTGGATGCGAGCGAGAAGGAAAGCCTGGTGATGGACACGGAGTTGTTCATCAAGAACCTCGAGGATTGCCTGGTGGCGCTACTGGCGGGCCCGATGTCGCCCGATACGGCTTCCCTGCTTTCCCGGCTGGACGTCTCCGGCGAAGTCGCGAGGCACGCGCCGAAGTCAACGGGTCGGAGCGCACGGGGCGGCAAGGCTGCCGTCAGCCTTGCCGCGGCACCCGCCCATCGACGATCGTAACGCAGACGCGACGCCTCGCAACGAGGCCGTCCTCATCCCGAGAGCGCAAGTCTTTCACCAACGATCATGAGAATCATGCGAAACGCGATCCAGACGCGATGCCGAAGCATGCCTCGAACTCGCGCGCAAAGCGGTCGACTTCCGACTCGGGCAAATGGTTGATGCCTCCCGCCAGTTTCCGGCCACCTCCGGTGTCGAACGTGCGGCAGAAGTCGGCCGCAGCCACCGGGCTATGGCCGGGTATGCGCACGCTGACCGTGAATCCACCTTGCCTTTTGGGTGAAAGGATACCAAGCGCACGATCAGGCTGCCCATGCATGAGTTCGTTGGCCAGGACGCCGATGGCGCGCCGCGCCCACGGTGCATCCGGCAGCACCAGCAGCGCCGCGCCAGGGACCTGGCGTGCCGGCTCGAGCCGGCGTGCCAGGTCCATGTCCTCCTCATAGCCGGCCGCCAGCCGCGCGTATGCGTCCGAGCACGCCACGAATTCCAGCGGGTCGGCAAAAGGCAGCATCAGCGCCGACAACTCGGCCGGATCGAAATGCAGATCGACGACGGTTTCGCCGTAAGCGTTGTAGTTGAGATAGATGCCGAGCCGCTCCAAGGCCGCAGCCGCGCCAGCGCCGAAGCCGGCCGCCAGTGCCATGGCGCTGCCCACGCCAGGCAGGCTGTCGCCGTATGCCGCCGCGATAGCCCACGCACGGTGGCGGCCGCCAAGATAGCGGTCGACCAGGATGCTGGTGCAGACGCCGGCCGCCTCGTCGATGTGGGATTCGAAGCGCGTATGGCGAGGCAGCTCGCCCGCGTGATGGTGGTCAAAATAGCGCACCGATGCGCCTGCCTCGAGCAGGCGAAGCAGATCAGCCCGATTTTGGTCGAGCGAGATGTCGAGCACGGTAATGGTGTCGCCCTCCCCCGCCGATGTGCTGCAGCAACTGAATGTCGCGTTTGACCCCGGTCAGCAGCCTCGCGCCGCTGGACTCGCCAGGTGCGGCAAGCCGCAGTTGCTGCAACGCACACAGGCCGTCCGCATCTCCGTTGAACACGTAGTAGCGGTTCATAGCGCCTCGCGGGTGATCAGGTGGCTGACGATCTGCTCGGCTGCCTCCTCCGGCGACCAGGCGGTGGTGTCGACCCGAATCTCCGGGTTCTCCGGTGCCTCGTAAGGGGAATCGATGCCGGTGAAGTTCGTCAGCTCGCCACGGCGCGCCTTCTTGTAAAGCCCCTTGGATCCCGCTGTTCCGCCACGCTGATTGGCGTATCGACGAACACTTCGAAGAACTCGTCCGGCGCCATCAGTCCGCGAGACATGCTGCGCTCGGAACGGAATGGCGAGATGAAGGACACGAGAACGATCAGTCCCGCATCGACCATCAGCTTTGCGACTTCGCCAACACGCCGAATGTTCTCGACCCGATCGGCGTCGGAGAAGCCGAGATCCTTGTTCAGGCCGTGGCGCACATTGTCGCCATCCAGCAGATAGGTATGCTTGCCCGATGCATGCAGTTTGCGCTCGACGAGGTTCGCGATCGTGGACTTGCCGGCACCCGACAGCCCCGTGAACCAGAGCACGCAGGGCTTCTGCCCTCTGAGAGCAGCATGCGCCTGTTTGTCGATGTCAATCGCCTGCCAGTGGATGTTCTGCGAGCGGCGCAAGGCAAAGTGCAGCAATCCGGCCCCGATCGTATTGTTGGTCAGGCGGTCGATCATGATGAAACCGCCCGTATCGCGATTGTCCAGGTAGGGATCGAATGCGATTGGCTGATCGAGAATCAGGTTGCAGACCGCGATCTCATTCAGGCTCAGCGTCCTGGCCGCGAGATGCTCGAGCGTGTTGACGTTGATCTTGTATTTCGGCACCGCGCTGGTGGCGGTCACGGTCTTCGCGCCGATTTTCAACAGGTATGGGCGTCCTGGCAGCATAGGCTCGTCGCTCATCCAGACAATGGTCGCCTCGAACTGATCCGCCACGCCAGCCGGCACCTCGATCGGCGCGAGAACGTCGCCTCGGCTGATATCGATTTCGTCCTCCAGCGTGAGCGTGATCGACTGGCCGGACACCGCTTCCTCGAGGTCGGCTTCGCTTGTCACGATACGCGCAACCCGGCTTTCCTGCCTGACGGCAGGACCCGAAGGCGATCGCCGCGCTTGACGCGGCCACTAGCGACGGTGCCCGCGTAGCCGCGGAAATCAAGGTTGGGTCGGTTGACCCACTGCACCGGCATGCGAAACGGCCCGCGCTGAGCGCTGCCGTCTTCGACCTGCACCGAGTCAAGGTACCCCATCAGGGTAGGCCCGTCGTACCAGGGCGTGTTTGCGCTGATCTCGGTGATATTGTCGCCCTTCAGGGCCGACATGGGGATGGTGACGATACTCCGCAGGCCGATCTGGCTGGCAAAGGCTCTATAGTCTGCATCAATTCTGTCGTAGATCTCTCTCGAGTATTCCACCATATCCAGCTTGTTGATGGCAAGTACAACCTGGCGAATGCCGATCATCGAAACGAGATAGCTGTGCCGACGCGTCTGGGTCAGCACGCCTTTGCGCGCGTCAATCAGGATGATGGCGACATCGGCCGTCGAGGCTCCGGTGACCATATTGCGCGTGTATTGTTCGTGGCCCGGCGTATCAGCCACGATGAATTTGCGCTTGTCGGTCGAGAAAAAGCGATAGGCGACATCGATCGTGATGCCTTGCTCGCGCTCAGCCGCGAGGCCATCGACCAGCAGTGCGAAATCAAGGTCGCCGCCTTGCGTTCCCACCTTCTTCGAGTCTGCCTCCAACTGACTGAGCTGATCTTCGAAGAGCATCTTCGACTCATAGAGCATGCGGCCAATGAGCGTGCTCTTGCCGTCATCCACGCTGCCGCAGGTGATGAAGCGCAGCAGGCTCTTGTTCTCTTGTTCTCTTGTGATTGCAGATATTGCCCGATGTCTGCAGCGATCGAATCGGATATGTGTGCCATCAGAAGTACCCCTCCTGTTTCTTTTTCTCCATGGAACCCGCCGAGTCGTGGTCGATAAGGCGGCCCTGCCGTTCGGATGTCTTGGCCAGAAGCATCTCCTGAATGATTGCCGCCAGGGAATCCGCCTCACTCTCGATGGCACCGGTCAGTGGATAGCAGCCCAGCGTGCGAAAGCGCACCTTCCTGAATTCGGGAGCTTCACCGTCTTTCAGTGGCATGCGCTCGTCATCGACCATGATGAGCGTGCCGTCGCGCTCCACGACCGGTCGCTCTTTCGCTAAATAGAGCGGTACGATCGGAATGCCTTCGAGATAGATGTATTGCCAGATATCGAGCTCGGTCCAGTTGGAGAGCGGGAACACCCGAATGCTTTCGCCTTTGTGCTTGCGGGCGTTGTACAGTCGCCAGAGCTCGGGGCGTTGCAGTTTCGGATCCCAGCGGTGCCGCTCGGAGCGGATCGAAAAGATGCGCTCCTTGGCACGCGATTTCTCTTCGTCCCGCCTCGCGCCACCAAATGCCGCATCGAAACCGTATTGGTCCAGCGCCTGCTTCAGTCCCTCGGTTTTCCAGATGTCGGTGTGTATGGCCGAGCCATGGGTAAACGGGTTGATCCCCTTTTCCAACCCCTCGGGGTTCACGTGGACGATCAGGTGGAAGCCGAGCTTATTCGCCATGGCGTCCCGAAATTGAATCATCTCGCGGAATTTCCATGTCGTGTCGACGTGCAATAGTGGAAACGGGAGTTTTCCGGGATAGAAAGCCTTCATTGCCAAGTGCAGCATCACCGCGCTGTCCTTGCCGATGGAGTAAAGCATGACCGGGTTTTCACACTCCGCGACCACCTCTCGCATGATGTGAATGCTCTCGGCCTCAAGACGCTGCAAGTGCGTCAACATTTGTCACCCTCCTTCGTCCACGCTCGGCGGGGCAGCCGCCGCCAACGACGCGGCCGATGGCAATGGCATTTAGCCGATGCACCGCCCGCGCCAGATTCCATTTAAGGTGCACTCCTTAAATATGCGTTGAGCGTACAAGGGGGCAATGGATGGCTCATCGTCTGTTTGGACTACGCCACGCGTCGTGCGACGGGGTTCAGCCCAAGCGTTTGCCTCGCCGCCACGCTGGCCGCACAGGCGTCGCCGCATGGCGTGGCCCCGAGAGCGGGGCAGGGCCGCCGCGTGCTGGCACAATACTGCCCATGGAACGTCTCTGGTCGAATTTTCTCAAGCTGCTGGTGGTGCTGATGCTGGGTGTAGCCCTGCTCGGCACGCTGGCCGTACTCGTCGCTCAGCGCCAGTTGCCCACGCTGGATGCGCTCACCACCTTCCGCCAGTCACCCGGCTATGTCCCCATCGGCCAGATACCGCCCAAGCTCACGCAGGCGGTGGTGGCCATCGAGGATGACCGCTTCTACCTGCACGACGGCATCGACTATGTCGGCGTGATCCGCGCCGGCGTGGCCAACCTGTCCGACGAGCTGTCGCAGGGCGCCTCCACCATCACCATGCAGGTGGCACGCAATTTCTTCCTCTCGCGCGAGAAGACCTATACCCGCAAGCTGTACGAAGTGCTGCTGGCTTACCGCATCGAGCACGCCATGAGCAAGGACGAGATCCTGGAGCTCTATATGAACAAGGTCTACCTTGGGCAGGGAGCCTATGGCTTTGCTGAGGCTGCCGAGACTTACTTTGGCAAGCCGGTGGCTGAGCTGACGCTGGCTGAATGCGCGATGCTGGCTGGGTTGCCCAAGGCGCCTTCCGCTAATAATCCTGTGGTCAATCCGCGGCGGGCGCGGCAGCGGCAGGCTTATATCTTGCTGCGGATGCTGGAGTTGGGGCGCATTGATCGCGGGCAATATGATGCGGCGCTGCTGGAGCCTTTGCGGTTGCGGTAGAGGTGTGGTGGATGGGGGCGGTGTTTTAGCGCTTCTAGCTGCTGGCGCGGCTGTACGGTGTTGGCCGTTTTAGAACGTGTGAGATGTCACTTTTCTTTACTCGTAAAGAAAAGTGACCAAAGAAAGCGATCCTTGCAGGAGGCTGGCGTGGCGTCATTGGGGACCCCAATGGTTTCGTCGTCAGGCCCCGGGTTTTAATTCACTCGTGCCGTTACCGATTTAAATGGCCACGATCCTATTAATGACGCTGGTTTCGTGGTGAGGCCCCCGGTAGTAGCATCCCTGCCCATTCGCCCATCTGCCGCTACCAGATCGGAGCATCAAGATATATCACGCCGTGATGGTTTCGTGGTGGGGTGGGCGCGGTGGTGAATCCCTCAGAACTATTTCGGCAGTGCCACCGCGCCCACGACGAAAACGGGACGCCTGCAACTTCGTGGCCGCCCGCGCCGCGAGCGACAGACGGCTTGAAGCAAGTGGTGACAGCTACCGGGGGACCACCACGAATCCCTGGGCATTGGCTGAGTCGTGGTGGTCTAAACTGGTAACGGCACGAGTCCACTAGAACCCGGGGCCCGACGACGAAACCATTGGGGTCCCCAATGACGCCACGCCAGCCTCCTGCAAGGATCGCTTTTTTGGTCACTTTTCTTTACGAGTAAAGAAAAGTGACATCTCACACGTTCTAAAACGGCAACACCGTACAGCCGCGCCAGCAGCTAGAAGCGCTAAAACACCGCCCACTCACGCTATTCTGCATCAGCAGCTAGAAGCTTTAAAACACCGCCCACCCAAGCCCCATGTCAGCCTGTCAGCCTGAAAATAATCCAGCGCTGAAAGCGCGAATAATCACCTCACTGCAGCAACGCGCGATGCCGCGTCACCGCCAGCAGCACGATCTCGTCCAGCCCGGCATCCTCGCCACCGTCCAGCCGCTCCAGCAATGCGCGCCGCATGCGCGGCTCCCAGAAGCGCTTGATATGGCCGGCGATATCCGCCACGGCTTCCTCACGGTCCGGCATGGCTTCGAAGAAGGTGCCGATCTGGTTCGCCATCTTGACGAGGTTGTCGGAGTTCATGCCTGTTCCGTCCTGCTGTGCAAACGTTGGGGGTGAGAGTAGACCACGTGGCGGCCCGCGCGCACAAAGCCGGCCAGCGTGACGCCGGCATCGATCGCCAGACGTACCGCGAGCGCGGTCGGGCCGGAGACGGCGGCCAGCATGCCAACGCCGGCGCTGGCGGTCTTCAGGACCATTTCGTAGCTGGCGCGGCTGGTCACCAGCACGGCGCCGCGCGAGCGGTCTTCGCCGCCGCGCGCCAGCGCGCCGATCAGTTTGTCGAGCGCGTTGTGGCGGCCCACGTCTTCACGGACCAGCGCCACCTGGCCGTCGGCGCGCAGCCAGGCGGCGGCGTGCGTGGAGCCGGTGTGGCGCAGCAGTTCCTGCCGGGTCTGCAACTGCGCGAACGCGGCGTACAGCACCTCGTCGCTGAAGCTGGCGCTGCTACTCACCGGCGCCGGCGCGCGCATGACTTCCTGCAGCGATTCGGTGCCGCACAGGCCGCAGCCGGTGCGGCCCGCCATGGCGCGGCGGCGGTCCTTGAGCGCGGCGAAGGCTTGCGCAGCGATGCGCAGCTTCACCGCGATGCCTTCGGGGCGAACCTCGGTGTCGATTTCATAGACGTCGCGCGGGCTGGCCACCAGCCCTTCGCTCAGGCTGAAGCCCAGCGCGAAGTCTTCAAGGTCTGCCGGAGACGCCAGCATGACCGCGTGCGAGATGCCGTTGTACTCGAGCGCGACCGGCACTTCCTCGGCGATCTCGTCGTCCTCCAGCGCCAGCTCGCCCAGGCGGCAGCGGCTGACGGCGAAGGTGCTGTGCGTGGGCGGCTCGGCATCGCTGCAAGGCGCCGCCGCATCGGACCTGGCCATGGCGAGTTCGCAGAGTGTCATGCCGACCCCGCCTCAGCGCCGGCCGCCTGCAGCAATTGCATCTGCTGCTCGTGGAAGTCGCGATACTGGCGCTGCCATTCAGAGGGCTGCGCCACCGGCATGACCTGCACCGCGGTGACCTTGTACTCGGGGCAGTTGGTGGCCCAGTCCGAGTTATCGGTGGTGATCACATTCGCGCCGGACTCGGGGAAGTGGAAGGTGGTGTACACCACGCCCGGCTGCATGCGCTCGCTGACGATGGCGCGCAGCACGGTTTCCCCGCGCGGCTCTGCACGCCGACCCAGTCGCCGTCCTTGATGCCACGTTCCTCGGCATCGTGCGGATGGATCTCCAAGCGGTCCTCGTCGTGCCACATCACGTTGTCGGTGCGGCGCGTCTGGGCGCCCACGTTGTACTGCGACAGGATGCGCCCGGTAGTGAGAATCAGCGGGAACTTGCGATTCACGCGCTCAGCCGTGGGCACGTAGCGGGTGATGATGAACTTGCCCTTGCCGCGCACGAAGGCGTCGATGTGCATGGTCGGCGTGCCCTCGGGCGCGGCGTCGTTGCACGGCCACTGGATGCTGCCGAGTTCCTCCAGCCGCTGGTAGCTGACGCCGCTGAAGGTCGGCGTGAGCCGCGCGATCTCGTCCATGATCTCGGACGGATGCTTGTACTCCATCGGGTAGCCCAGCGCATTGGACAGCAGCACGGTGGCTTCCCAGTCGGCATAGCGGGCCTTGGGCGGCATCACCTTGCGCACCCGCGAAATGCGGCGCTCGGCGTTGGTGAAGGTGCCGTCCTTCTCCAGGAACGACGAGCCCGGCAGGAACACGTGCGCGTACTTGGCGGTCTCGTTGAGGAAGATGTCCTGCACCACGATGCACTCCATGGCCGAGAGCGCCGCCGACACGTGCTGCGTGTTGGGGTCGGACTGCACGATATCTTCGCCCTGGCAGTACAGGCCCATGAAGCTGCCCGACAGCGCGGCCTCGAACATATTGGGGATGCGCAGGCCAGGTTCCGGGCTGATCTCCACGTTCCACGCGGATTCGAACAGGCCGCGCGTGGTGGAGTCCGACACATGGCGGTAGCCCGGCAGCTCGTGCGGGAACGAGCCGATATCGCAGGAGCCCTGCACATTGTTCTGCCCGCGCAGCGGGTTCACGCCCACGCCTTCGCGGCCGATATTGCCGGTGCACATGGCGAGGTTGGCGATGCCCATCACTGTCGTCGAACCTTGCGCATGCTCGGTCACGCCCAGGCCGTAGTAGATCGCGGCATTGCCGCCGGTGGCGTACAGGCGTGCCGCGCCGCGCAGTTGCTCGGCGGGGATGCCGGTGATCTCGGCCATCGCTTCCGGCGAGTTCTCCGGCAGCATGACAAAGTCGCGCCACTGCTGGAACGCACGGTCCTCGCAGCGCTCGGCGATAAACGATTCGGCCATCAGGCCCTCGCTGACGATCACATGCGCCATCGAGGTCACTACGGCCACATTGGTGCCGGGACGCAGTTGCAGGTGGAAGTCGGCACGCACGTGCGGCGAATCCACCAGGTCGATGCGGCGCGGATCGATCACGATCAGCTTGGCGCCGGCGCGCAGGCGCTTCTTCATGCGCGAGGCAAACACGGGATGGCCGTCGGTGGGGTTGGCGCCCATCACCATGATGACGTCGGCCTTCTCCACCGAGCGGAAGGTCTGCGTGCCGGCGGATTCGCCCAGCGTCTGCTTGAGGCCGTAGCCGGTGGGCGAGTGGCAAACACGCGCGCAGGTATCGACGTTGTTGTTGCCGAAGGCGGCGCGCACCAGCTTTTGCACCAGGTAGCCTTCCTCGTTGGTACAGCGCGAGGACACGATGCCCCCGATGGAGTCCCGGCCATGCTTGGCCTGGATGCGCTTGAACTCCGAGGCTGCGTAGCTGATCGCCTCCTCCCACGACACTTCACGCCACGGATCGGTGATCCTGGCGCGGATCATCGGGTTCAGGATGCGGTCCTTGTGGGTCGCGTAGCCAAAGGCGAAACGACCCTTCACGCACGAGTGGCCCTCGTTGGCCTGGCCGTTCTTGTACGGCACCATGCGCACCACTTCATTGCCCTTCATCTCCGCCTTGAAGGCACAGCCCACGCCGCAGTAGGCGCAGGTGGTGACCTTGCTGTGCTCGGGCTGGCCCATGCGGATGATGGAGGTCTCGGCCAGCGTGGCGGTAGGGCAAGCCTGCACGCAGGCGCCGCACGACACGCAGTCGGAATCCATGAAGCTGTCGCCCTGCCCCGCCGTCACGCGCGAATCGAAGCCGCGGCCGCTGATGGTGAGCGCGAAGGTGCCCTGGGTTTCCTCGCAGGCCCGCACGCAGCGGTTGCACACGATGCACTTGGAGGGATCGTAGGTAAAGTACGAGTTGGACTCGTCCTTGGCCTCGGCGCGATGGTTAGCGCCGTCGTAGCCGTAGCGCACCTCGCGCAGGCCCACCACGCCGGCCATGTCCTGCAGCTCGCAGTTGCCGTTGGTGGGACAAGTCAGGCAGTCCAGCGGGTGGTCGGAGATATACAGCTCCATCACGCCGCGGCGCAGGTCGGCCAGCTTGTCGGTCTGGGTCCTCACCTTCATGCCGGCTTCGGCCGGCGTGGTGCAGGAGGCGGGGAAGCCGCGCCGTCCTTCGATCTCGACCAGGCACAGGCGGCACGAGCCGAAGGACTTGAGGCTGTCGGTGGCGCACAGCTTGGGTACGTTCACACCGGCTTGCACGGCGGCCCGCATCAGCGAGGTGCCGGCGGGCACGGTCACGTCGACGCCGTCGATCTCAAGGGTGACCTGCTGTTGCGCATCGCTGGCCGGCGTACCGTAGTCGATTTCATTGCGTGTGTTCAAGACGGACTCCCGCTGCGGCCCGGGGGCCGCGTACTGGTGATTCAGAGGGGCGCTGAGGCTGCGCCGGTTCGATGTGCCGTTGCGCTGGGTTCAGGCAGCCTTGGCTGGCACGGCCACGCCGAAATCTTCCGGAAACTCGTCGAGCGCCGACAGCACCGGGTAGGGCGTCATGCCGCCCATGGCGCACAGCGATCCGCCCAGCATGGTGTCGCACAGGTCGCGCACCAGCTTGACGTGCTTCACCGGCTGGTCGCCCGCGATGATCTTGTCGATCACCTCGACGCCGCGCGTGGAGCCGATCCGGCACGGCGTGCACTTGCCGCAGGATTCGATGGCGCAGAACGCCATCGCGTAGCGCGCCTGCTTGGCCATGTCGACGGTGTCGTCGAACACCACGATGCCGCCGTGGCCCAGCACCGCGCCAAAGGCCGCGAACGCTTCATAGTCCATCGGCGTATCCAGCCGCGAGACCGGCAGGTAGGCGCCCAGCGGACCACCCACCTGTACCGCGCGGATCGCCCGACCGCTGCGCGTGCCCTGCCCGTAGTCCTCCAGCAGTTCACGCAGCGTCACGCCGAAGGCTTTCTCCACCAGCCCGCCCTGCCGCACATTGCCGGCGATCTGGAACGGAAGCGTGCCGCGCGAGCGGCCCATGCCGAAGTCGCGGTAGTACTGCGCGCCGCGCGCCAGGATCACCGGCACGGTGGCCAGCGAGATCACGTTGTTGATGATGGTGGGCTTGCCGAACAGCCCTTCGATGGCCGGCAGCGGCGGCTTGGCGCGCACCACGCCGCGCTTGCCCTCCAGGCTCTCCAGCAGCGCGGTTTCCTCGCCGCACACATAGGCGCCGGCACCCTTGCGCACTTCCAGTTGGAAGCGCCGGCCGCTGCCGCGGATATCGTCGCCCAGCCAGCCGGCCGCCTGCGCAACGCCGATGGCGGCTTCCAGCACGGCGATAGCGTGCGGGTACTCCGAGCGCACGTAGATATAGCCATGCTCCGCGCCGACAGCGAGGCCGGCGATGGTCATGCCTTCGATCAGCATGAACGGGTCGCCTTCCATCACCATGCGGTCTGAGAAGGTGCCGGAGTCACCCTCGTCGGCATTGCAGACCACGTACTTGGTGGCCGACTGCGCGTTCAGCACCGTCTGCCACTTGATGCCCGTGGGAAACGCCGCGCCGCCGCGCCCGCGCAAACCGGAATCGGTCACCTCGCGCACGATCTGCGCGCCGTCCAGCGCCAGCGCGCGGGTCAGGCCGGCGTAGCCATCGTGCGCAATGTAGTCGGCGAGCGAGAGCGGATCGGTGATGCCCATGCGGGCAAAGGTCAGGCGCTCCTGGCCCTTGAGGAACGAGATTTCCTCGGTGAGCCCAAGCGCCAGCGCGTGCTCGCCACCGGCCAGGAAATCCGCATCGAACAGCGCGGCGACATCTTCCGGCGCAACCGGGCCGTAGGCCACGCGCCCGGCGGCGGTCTGCACCTCGACCAGCGGCTCGAGCCAGAACATGCCGCGCGAGCCGTTGCGCACCAGCTCGACGCTGGCGCCACGTGCGGCGGCCTCACGCGAGATGGCGCGGGCCACCGCGTCGGCGCCCATGGCCAGCGCGCTGGAATCGCGGGGTACGAAAACGGTGATGCTCATGCCGGCACCTCCGCTGCCTGGTCCTGGGCGGTATCGGCGCAGGCTTTGATCAAGGCATCGAAGCGCTGCGGCGTGACGCGGCCGGCCAGAAGCCCATCGATCATCACGGCCGGGCCACAGGCGCACTGGCCGAGGCAGTACACCGGCTCGAGCGTGAATTCGCCATCGGCGGTGGTTTCATGAAATCCGCAGCCCAGCGCGCGCTCGGCGTGCGCGGCAAGGGCCTCGCTGCCAACCGACTGGCACGCTTCCGCGCGGCAGACCTGGACCACGTGCCGGCCCGGCTTGCTATCGCGAAAGTGATGATAGAAGGTCACCACGCCATGCACTTCGGCGCGCGACAGGTTGAGCGCGCGCGCAATCTCGGGCAGGGCGTCGGCGGGCACGTAGCCCACCGTATCCTGGATCTCATAGAGGATGGGCAGCAAGGCGCCCGGCATATCGCGGCGCGCGGCCACAATGCGGGCGACCGGGTCGCGCACGGCATTAGCGGCTGATTTGGCGGCTGAATCAGACATCGTGTCTCCTGGTGGCGCAGCACGGGCCGGCGCAAGCGCCAAAGCGCAACGCCAGCGGCAGACGGTGTGGCGCATTGGCTTGCGCGTCTTGCCAGGATTGGCTGCGGGGCGCGGCACACCGTGTTACGGCGGCCGCGTTATATGCTATTTTTTTCATATATCGGGGGCTCTGACTGGGCATTCCCCATCTCGGCTGGCCAGCTAAGCTAGCTATTCCCGGGTGCTATGCCTCTTTGAGCGGACTATAGGCAGTTGGCCGCGTTCGAGCAATATGCTATTTTTCTCATATGATTCGCATCTCGATCCTGCCCCACCTCCAAATCCGCGACGACAGCGATGCCGCCAGCGCCCCACTCGACGTGTCCCGCCTGGTGGCCTTGCTCGGGCATATCGAGCGCACAGGCAGCATCAGCCAGTCGGCGCAGGCCACCGGCCTGTCCTACCGCTACGCCTGGGGCATCCTGCGCGACGCGCAAACCCTGTTCGGCGGCGCGCTGATTGCCAAGACCCGCGGGCGCGGCAGCGCGCTCTCGCCGCTGGCGCAGCAACTGGTGTGGGCCAGCAAGCGCATTGCCGCGCGGCTCTCCCCCACGCTGGAAAGCCTGGCATCGGAACTGGAAATCGAACTGAAGAAACTGGTCGACCAGCCGGGCCCCACGCTGCGCCTGCACGCCAGCCATGGCTTCGCGGTGGCGGCGCTGCATGACTTCCTGGAGGCGCACCAGGTGCGCCACGACCTGAAGTACTGCGGCAGCCTTGAGGCGGTTGCAGCACTTGCGCAAGGTGCCTGCGACATTGCCGGCTTCCACGTGCCGATCGGCGAATTCGAGGGGGAAATGCTGGCGAGCTTTGCCACGTGGATTCGCCCCGAGACCCATTGCCTGATCCAGCTGGCGGTTCGCTCGCAGGGCATCTTCGTGCGCCCCGGCAATCCGAAGCAGGTCACCACGCTGCAAGATCTCTGCCGCGCCGATGTGCGCTTCGTCAACCGCCAGACCGGCTCCGGCACGCGGCTGCTGCTGGATCTGATGCTCAAGGCGCGCGGCATCGACAGCGGGCGCATCGAGGGTTACAGCAATGGCGAGTTCACCCATGCCGCGGTGGCCGCCTATATCGGCAGCGGCATGGCGGATGCGGGATTCGGCGTGGAAACCGCGGCGCGCCGCTTCGGGCTGGATTTCGTGCCGGTGCTCAAAGAACGGTATTTCTTTGTGATCGAGCGGGAGCGCCTGCAAAGCCCGACGCTGGCCGGCGCCGTGGCGGCACTCAGGAGCGCCGGTTTCCGGCAGGTGGTGGACGCCCTGCCCGGCTATGAAGGCAGCCTGACGGGCACGGTACTGACACTGGAAGAGGCGTTCCCGGACCGCCCGGGCCCGAGCGACTGACTGAGCGGGATCCAGCCGGATCTAGCGCGCAGGCCCGCCGTCCGGCGCGGCCTCGATCTGCTCGACGCGGATGGCCGGCGCCCACGTGCCCGGCTGGTTTGCGCGCAGCACGGTGCCGGTCACGCCCACCGTCTTGCCGCGCAATGCCTCGGCCTCGCCTACGGGGAATTTCTCGAGCACCCATGCCTCGCCGTCGGCGGTGACCAGCATCGGCTGCTGGAACAGGGCGCTGCCCTTGACCACCACCGTGCCCGTCAAGGCGATGGAGCGCCCGGCTGGCACCGCGTGCACGCATGCGGCCAGCACCACGGACAGGGCGGCAATCAGGGACAGGATTCGATGCATGAGGTTGGTTGGGTTGACCAGTCCGGGCGGCGAACATCGCCGCCCGGGAGCCGCCGCAGGGAGATCCGGCGGTCCTGCGCCTAGCGCGTTCAGTACACCACTACGGATAGCGTAGTGCCGGCAGGCACGCGCACGGTCTCGCTGAACGTGGCGCCGACATTGCTGCGAACCACCGGAAAACTACCATACGGCTGCAACGTGGAGGGCACGGCCACCGGCAGCTTGCGCGAGGCACGGAACAGGTCCGGATCGATCAGCGGGAGCGTAAAGCCGCCATCGACACGGGCCGGGTAGCCGTAGCGCGCCGGTGACGAGGCGGCTGGCATCAGCGAATTGCTGGTGACGGTCCAGCGCAACAGTTCCTGGGTGAAGCCGGAGTCCGGGCGCGCGGCCTTGATGGCCTGGTCGAGCACGGTCTTGGAATCCGCGCTGGAAGTGCGGCCCAGCAGGTCCTTGTAGAAGGCCAGGCCGAGCTGCCGGTCAAGGAAGCCGCCGAAGCTGCCCGACACCGAATAGCTCTCGCAGGTAGCGCCGAAGCCGGTGAAGTTCAGCATGTTGCAGTTGTAGTTGCCATTGCCGTAGCTCACGTAGTCCCTGAAGCGCACGTCGCGGATCGCGTTGTAGCTGGCGTCGATGGTGTTGCTGGCAAAGTCCTCCATCATCATCGCGGACATTTCTTCCAGCCAGCTGTCGAATGCGTACTGCTGGCCGGCCTTGACGCCGCGGCGGTAGAAGTTCTGCATATGCATCCCCTCGTGCGCCATGGTCATCTTCATCGACTTCAGGCCTTCGGCGCCGCCCAGGTACAGGGTCTCGGAATCGAGATAGAGCGACAGGGACTCGTTGCTGCGCGAATCCGAGGTGGCCTTCAGGCTATGCAGGCCCCAGAAATAGCCCACGGTACCAAATGGCCTGTTGTTGTTGTCGAAGCTTGAGCACGACGATATCCACCGACTGGCCGCTGCCGGCGATGAGGTTGTTGTAGCTGTGCGCGCCCCACAAGGGGCCGCCGACCGAGGTCAGCATGTCGTAGATGCCGCCGCCGCCGGCGAAGGCCGCAGCCAGCGTATCGACGAGGGTGCCGGTGATCTTGCCGGGCACCGACTCGGTGGTCTCCACCCAGATGTTGACGGTGGTGGTGTCTCCCGTCGTCACTTGCTTGACCAGCGTGGCGGCGCGGCGCGTGCCGTCGGTGTGATACCAGCTCTTGGTATCGTTGACCACGGAAGCGAGCGGCGGTGGCGGCGCGATCTCCGAGAGGCTGGCCACGCGCTTGCCGCCGGCCAGTGCCGCCCAGCCGGCGCGATTGAACTCGGCGATGTCGCGCAGCGTTTGTTCGTCCTGCCCGGCGGAAACCGACTGGATCGACAGGTTGCCCAGCACGGACTGGATGACCGACAGCGACAGGCTGGCCGGCATGGCCTGCGCCGCGGCGCCGTTGGTGTAGAGCAGCGTCACGGCCTTGCCGTTCACGCCGCCGATGGCAACCGGCACGTCGACTGGCACGCCGTTGGTGTTGGAGGCGGACCAGACGCCGACGCCGGAACCCGAGTAACTGCTCGCGTCCACGGCGCTGCAGCCGCTGCAGGCGGGCGCCAGCGTGGGTGGCACCGCTGCTACGGGCGCGTTGACGACTGGCACCGAGGGGCTGGCAGGCACCTGGTTGGCAGCGGGCGCATCGCCGCCACCGCCACCACAGGCGGCGACAGACATGGCGGCCAGCAGGGCGGCCAGCAGGCCTGTGCGTTGGCGCAAGAGAGGACCCCTCATGTTCTAAAGCTCCGGTTCTTGTTTTATGGATGCCGGCCTGGGCGGACAAGCCCTAAGCCACACAAATAACGGCATCCGGGACAAGAGCTTTAACGCGGGAGAAAATTGTCGGCGGGCGCCAGGACCGGCGCGCACGCCAGCGGATTCAGGCCTTGGCGGCGCCGCGCCAGCGCCGGTACATCGCCATCAGGGGCGTGGCCGATGAGCCATGCAGCACCACCGATAGCACCACCACGCAGAGCGTGGCGTCGGCCAGCATGGCCCCATGGCGGAAATCCGCGCCATGCGCAAGGGCATAGGCCAGGTAGTAGACCGAGCCGATGCCGCGCACGCCGAACCAGGCCATGAGCCGGCGCTGCGCCGGCTGCAGCGCAACCCCGATGGTGGAGATCGCCACGGCCAGCGGGCGCACCACCAGGATCAGCGCCAGCCCCAGGCCGAGGTACTCCCAGCGCAGCATCCGCACGGACAGCAGCGCGCCCACCGCCACCATCACGCTAAGCTCGGCGAGCCGCTCCAGGTCCAGCGAGAACTCGCTGACGGTGTGGGCCAGGTAGGCGGCAGCCTTGTCGTGCTGCACGGCCGTGCTCTCCTGCTCCGAGAACACGGTCGCGCCCAGCACTTCGTCGGGCTCGATGTCCTGGTTCTCCTCGTGCTCGACGTGGCGCATGGCCATGCCGGCGGCAAACACCGCCAGGAAGCCGTAGCTGTGCACGGCCAGCGCGGCGCCGTAAGCCAGCCCGATCAGGCCCACGGCGAAGAAGCTCTCCATGCCGACCGCGCCACGCCGGCGCTTGCGCAGGGCCAGCACCGCGCGGCTGCACAGCCAGCCCATGCTCCAGCCCAGCGCCAGGCCGGCCAGGGAGGCCCACAGCAGGTCGACCCACAGCCAGCGCTGCCAGGCAATGCCGGGATCCTGCCCGCCCATCAGGCCAAGCGCGAGGATGACGAAGGGAAACGCGGCGCCGTCGTTGAGCCCGCCCTCCCCGGTCAGGCTAAAGCGCATCCGGTCGCGGTCCTGCGTATCCTCGACCTGCACGTCGGAGGCCAGCACCGGATCGGTGGGCGCCAGGATGGCCGCGAGCAGCAGGGCCACGCCCGCCGGCAAGCCCATGATCCAGAAGCCGATCGCGAACAGCATGGCGATGGTCAGCAGCATGCCCACCGTGGCCAGCCGCAGCGCAATGCGCCAGAGGCGATCGCGCGGATGCACGCGCAGCCGCAGCCCCACCGCGAACAGCGATACCAGCAGGGCGATCTCGGTCACGATCTCCAGCGCGGCCGCATGATCGCGATCCGTCACGTCGCCCCGGATCAGGCCAAGCCCCCACGGCCCGAGCCCGATGCCGAACAGCAGGTAGAGCGCCGACGCCGACAGCGGCAGCCGCTTTACCTGCGAACTGATCAAGCCCATGGTGATGAGCAGCGTGCCGATGACCCATGCCCAGGTGCCGAACAAGGAGTACCTCCTGTAGCGAGCCTTCACTGAGAGTAGCCGAAGCCAGGCAGGGTGCGCACCGGTGCGAGGCTTGCGTGGCACTCAACTTGCTGCGCATCCGCCCGATGCCCGGCGGCCAGGCCTTGCCTCCCGGCCCGCCGCGCACCACGGCAAGCACTGCGCGCAACTATGCAAGAATGGCTGGCGGCACTTGAAAAAATTACCGACGAGGAAGCCTTGCCAAGGTTCAGACCGCGCTTTCTTTCATTCCTCCTGGCGCTGCCGCTGGTCGGCCTTGGCGCCTGCTCCACGTCGGACGTGCTCAATGGCTTAACCCAAAGCAAAGCCTATGCCCTGAGCGCCAGCGTGCCCTACGGCGATGGCCCGCGCGCCAGGCTCGACATCTACGCGCCGCGCCAGCCTGCGTGTGCAGGCAAGGCGCCGGTCGTGGTGTTCTTCTACGGGGGCACCTGGAGCAGCGGCGAAAAGGCCGACTACGCCTTCGTCGCGGCAGCGCTGGCTGCGCGCGGCATCCTGACCGTGATCCCGGACTACCGCCTCTATCCCGAAGTCAGCTATCCGGATTTCCTGGTGGACAACGCGCGCGCGGTCGCGTGGACGCGGAGCGAGATCGCCAGCTACGGCGGCGACCCGCGGCGGCTGTTCCTGATGGGGCACAGCGCGGGCGGCTACAACGCCGCCATGCTCGCGCTCGATGCGCGCTGGCTCGGCCGCTTCGACATGAGCCCCACCCTGCTGCGCGGCTGGATCGGGCTGGCCGGGGTCTACGATTTCCTGCCGATCGAGAACCGCCAGGCGCAGCCGGTGTTCCATCATCCGGACTATCCACCCGGCTCGCAGCCGATCGACTACGCCGATGCACGCTCACCCGCAGCCTTCATCGGCGTGGACGACGGCGACCGCCTGGTCAACCCGCAGCGCAATTCCGCACAAATGGCCAGGCGGCTGGAACAAGGCGGCGTGCCGGTGCAGTACCGCAGCTATGCGCGCCTGTCCCACACGCTGCTGATCGGCGTGTTCGCCGACCCGCTGCACTGGCTGGCGCCGGTGCGCGACGACGTGGCCGACTTCATCCTGCGGCGCGCCGATTGCGGGAGCGCGGCATGAGCGTGGAGTCGCCCTGCGTCAAGATCTGCAAGTTCGACGACGCCACCGGCTACTGCAAGGGCTGCCTGCGCACGCGCAAGGAATGCAAGCAGTGGAAGGAACTGAAGAACAAGAAATGCAGGAAGATCATCGAGGCACGGCCGCAGCGGGAGGCGGAGCTGCGGCACGTGAAGAAGAAGGACTGAGGGAAGGAAAAGACGGGACGGCAGGGCCGCGGCCCTGCCGGATGGATCGATAGCTCAGTAGATTTCCGGCACGATCATGTTGTCCGGCACCGGCTGGCGCGCGTAGTCGTCGTGCCGCTCGCGCTGCGGCAGCACCACGGCCGGCTGCACGCGCTCTTCATAAGGCATCTGCTGCAGCAGGTGATGGATGCAATTGAGGCGCGCCTTCTTCTTGTCGACCGCCTGCACCACCCACCACGGCGCCTCGTCGATATGCGTGCGCTCCAGCATGATTTCCTTGGCGCGGGTGTAGTCCTCCCAGCGCCGGCGGGATTCGAGATCCATCGGGCTGAGCTTCCACTGCTTGAGCGGATCGTGGATGCGGCTGAGGAAGCGCAGGTGCTGCTCTTCGTCGGAGATCGAGAACCAGTACTTGATCACCTGGATGCCGGAGCGCACCAGCATGCGTTCGAACTCCGGCACCGAGCGGAAGAACTCCTCGTACTGGTCGTCGGTGCAAAAACCCATCACGCGCTCCACGCCGGCGCGGTTGTACCAGCTGCGGTCGAACAGCACGATCTCGCCGGCCGCCGGCAGGTGCGAGACATAGCGCTGGAAATACCACTGGGTGCGCTCGCGGTCGTTGGGCGCCGGCAGCGCTGCCACCCGGGCCACGCGCGGATTGAGCCGCTGGGTGATGCGCTTGATCACGCCGCCCTTGCCGGCCGCGTCGCGCCCTTCGAACAGGATCACGACCTTGTGGCCGGTTTCCACCACCCAGCTTTGCAGCTTGACCAGCTCGCCCTGCAGACGGAACAGCTCACGGAAGTACAGGCGCCGCGCGGCCCGCTCATCGTCGTCCAGGCCGCCGCCGGCGTCGCCGAACAGCGTATCGACATGGTGGTCTTCCAGCTCCAGCTCGAGTTCTTCGTCATAGTGATCGGCCACCTCGCGGTGGATACGCCGAATCAGCTCGTTCTCGTCTGGTCTCATCGCTAACTCCTGTTCGCAACAACGTGGTCACTGGCAGGCTAACCGCGAGATGTGACGTCCCCGTGAATCGTCGCCAGCGCGCTCAGTAATCTCCCTGCTTGCGGAAGGCCCAGCGCCCCGCCAGCACGGTGAAGCTGGCCACCAGCACCACCAGCACCCAGAAACCGTGTGGATGGTCCGCCAGCGGAATCCCGCCCACATTCATGCCGAAGAAACCGGCGACGATGTTGATCGGCAGCGCCAGCACGGTGACCAGCGTCAGCGTGAACAGCGTGCGATTGGTCTGCTCGTTGAGCTTGGCCGCGATTTCTTCCTGCAGCAGCTTGATGCGCTCGACCAGCGCCGCCAGGTCGCTCAGCACCAGCGAGAACTCCTCGGTGGATGAGCGCAGGTCGTGGATGTCCTGCTCCTGCAGCCACGCAGGTGGCCGGTTGAGCAGGCGGAACAGCGCGCCAGGCTCGGGCGCGAGCAGCCGCTGCAAGCGCACCAGGCCACGGCGCATGGAGCCGAGCTCCGCGCGGTTGCCATGCAGGCGCTGCGAAAGCAGGCGATCCTCTACCTGGTCCACGGTGCCGCTGGTTTCGCGCACGATGCGCACCAGCACCTCGGCCTGGTCGCGCAGCAAATGCACCAGCAGCGCCAGCGGCGTGTGGAACAGCTCGCCCTGGCGCACCGAGGCGCGCAGCTGGTCGACCGAGCGCAACGGCTTCATGCGCGCCGTCACCAGGATGCGGCGGTCGGCACAGGCCCACAGCGTGGAAATATCGGTGGTGCTCACGCCGAAGTTGTAGATCACGTCGTTGACCACGGCAAGCAGCGCCGTGTCGAGCCGCTCGATGCGCGTGGAGCGCGAGCCCTCGCGCAGCGCCTCGAAGAATCCCTCGGGCAGGTCGAGCTGGCCCTTGAGCCAGCGCTCGCAGGCGCTATGCGACAAATTGAAGTGCAGCCAGAGAAACTCGTCGCCCGGCGGGGCTGCCCGAGCCACACGGCCGCGGCGGCGGAATCGATGGGCTGGCCCGGCTCGCCGGGCAGGAAGCGAAAGCCGCTGACCAGGCCAACCGGATCGGAGCCGTAGCTGGCTTCGACGATACCCGCATGCATGTGGTGCCTCTTCGAAAACGCGAATTCGCGGAGATGGGACATTAGCATGAGGGGATGACGGTCCGCACGTGGCCAGGGGCACAAGGTGGTTTAGGGTATCTCGCTCTTGCCAGCGCCCGCCCTCTCCCCGGCCCCTCTCCCGCAAGCGGGAGAGGGAGCAAACCAGAGAGGCGAATTCGCGGAGATGGGACATTAGCATGCGGGGATGACGGACGGCACCCGGCCAGGGGCACAAGGTCGTTTAGGGTATCTCGCTCTTGCCAGCGCCCGCCCTCTCCCTGGCCCCTCTCCCGCAAGCGGGAGAGGGAGCAAACCGACGGGAATAGAGAACCATTCGGTATAGCCGTGATTTCCGCCCCCAGGCGGAAATCACCCACGCGCGAGGCGAAGCGAGCCGTGAAGGTTTGCATCTCCCGTTATGGGGCGCCTCGTCGCCAGGCCAAAAGAGCGGAAAAGAGGGACCCATGTTTGAGCATCGCCCTAAGGCGATGCGAGTTTGGGTCCCGGCCGCTCTTTTGGCCTGGCGACGAGGAGTCTTTCGCCCCATCCGGGTCGCCTTCTTTGCCTACTTTCTTGGCGAGACAAGAAAGTAGGTCGCCTCCCTGCAGGGGAGGTGAAACTGCCTTTGACCTTAAGCTTTCGACGTTGCAGTCAAGCAGCTGAAGCTGATTCTGCAGTTGCAGTTGCAGTTGCAGTTGCAGTTACAGTCAACCTACCCCACCCATCCCCTCACCCAAACTTCCGCCGCGCATCCAGCGCCAGCCCGGAACCGATGCCGCCAAACAGATCGCCCTCGATCCGCTGCGCCCCCGGGATCAGCTCGGACAACCGCTCGCGCAGCAAAGGCACGCTGCTCGAGCCGCCGGTAAACAACACCGTGTCTATTGCATCCGCCTGCACGCCCGCATCGCGCAGCAACGCCTGCACGGTCACCTCGGTCTTGCCAACCAGCTTGCCGATGGACTGGTCAAAGTCAGCGCGGCTGATCGCCATGGTCTCGCCCGGCGCGATGCGCCCGAGGTCGAGCTGCGTCTGCGGCTCGCCCGACAAGGCGATCTTGGCGGCTTCCACCTGGATCGCCAGCCAGTGGCCGGCGCGCTGCTTGATCAGGCTGATCAGCCGGTCCAGTTTTACCTTGTCGGCGGCATCGCGATAGTTGTCCATCACGTGCGACCACGCCTTGCGGGTGTAGACCAGGTTGATGGTATGCCAGCTCGCCAGGTCGAAGTACTGGCCCGAAGGCATCGCCTTGCCGTTGCGCAGCTCGCTGCCCAGGCCCAGGAACGGCATCACGCTCGCCAGGCTCAGGCTCTTGTCGAAGTCCGTGCCGCCGATGTGCACGCCGCCATTGGCCAGGATGTCGCCACGCCGGTCGACCTTGCCGGCCCGCTCGGGCGACAGGCGCACCAGCGAGAAGTCGGAGGTGCCGCCGCCGATGTCGGCCACCAGCACCAGTTCCTCGCGCGAGATCGTGGCTTCGTAGTCGAAGGCCGCGGCGATCGGCTCGTACTGGAACTCGATGTCCTTGAAGCCGGCATCCGCGGCGATCTCGCGCAGCGTCTGCTCGGCGAGCTGGTCGGCCTTGGGGTCTTCGTCGATGAAGAACACCGGGCGGCCCAGCACGACCTTGTCGAAGCTTGCGCCGGCCGAGGTCTCGGCGCGCTGCTTGAGCTCGCCGATGAAGTGCGAGAGCAGCTTGCGAAACGGCATGGCCTGGCCCATGACCTCGGTGCTGTCCTCTATCATCGAGGTGCCGAGCAGGCTCTTGAGCGAGCGCATCAGCCGGCCCTCATAGCCCGCCAGGTAGTCGCCAAGCGCGGCGCGGCCGTAGCTGACCAGCGGATCCTCGGAATGAAAGAAGATCACGGAGGGCAGCGTGAGCTTGCCATCTTCCAGCGGCAACAGCGTGGGTTGTCCCGGCCGGCACCAGCCCACCGTGGAATTGGACGTGCCGAAATCGAGGCCGCAAGCGTTTGACATCATGTTTCTGGTTTCTTCCCTACTGCATGGTTAAGTCCGGGCCGGGATGGCTGGGCTGGCTGGCCTGGCTTTTCCCCGCGCCGGACGTTGCGGCCAGCATGATAGCAAGCCCGGCAGGCGCCCCGAGCCACAGGAGTGCTCAATCAGGCGCATTCAGCAGCGCGAGGATTTGCTGGTGCAGCCGCGGGTCACCACAGGCAACGACTGTGCCACCCTGCTGCGCATCGCCGCCGGTCCAACTGGTCATGACGCCGCCGGCGCCTTGCACGATGGGAATCAGCGCCTGCACGTCGTATGCCTTCAGGCCAGCCTCGACCACGGCATCCACATGGCCCGCGGCGACCATGCAGTAGGCATAGCAATCACCGCCGTAGCGCTGCATGCGAGCGGCGTCCGCCACGCGGCGGAAGGCGGCGAACTGCGCCGCATCCTCGAACATCTCCGGCGTGGTGCACATCAGCTTGGCCTGCGCCAGGTCGGCGCACGGCCGCGTGCGCAGGGGCTGGCCGTTGAGCCATGCCTGGCTGCCATCGCCGCTGAACCGCTCGCGCGTGAACGGCTGGTCCATGATGCCGATCACCGGACGCTGGCCGTCATTGAGCGCGATCAGCGTGCCCCAGAGCGGCAGCCCCGTAATAAAGGCACGGGTGCCGTCGATGGGGTCGAGCACCCAGGTCAGCGGCGAGCTGCCGGCCACGCGGTCTTCTTCCTCGCCAAGGATGCCGTGCTCCGGGTATTTCGCCAGGATCAGGTCGCGCATGGCGCGCTCGGCGGCCTTGTCGGCCGCGGTGACCGGGTCGAAGCGCCGGCCGCCCTTGTCCTCTACCGCCGGGGCGCTGCGAAAGTACGGCAGGCTGGCGTTGCCGGCCGCCTGCGCCAGGCCTGCGGCGAAGTCCATGTATTCGGTGAGCTGCTCGGCGGTCAGTGGCATGCGGAGATCCTGGGGTCCGTGGAGGGTGTCGGGGCGATGGCGGTTTGCGATTGCGTTGCGATTACGGGCGGGCCGGGCTGCAGGCTCCAGCGCGGTGGAGCAGCGCTGTCCGCGCAGCCCGCCAGCATTGTAGCGGGCCGTGGGAAGCGGGTATCGATTGCCTTTGGCGTCTCGCGGGCGGAGTGCTAATGTCAAGAGTGCGGGTAGCCGTCCATGCGTCGCCCAACAGTCCGTACCTTCTTTCGCCGAGCTCGCCGAGTGACGCCGGGGATACCCGTTGCCGACGTGCCCGCGTGCCACAAAAAATTTCCGTCCCGCGTGTAAGTTCGTGCCACCACCGTCGACAAAGGCACATAAACCGTTGCAGCCGCACCTGCGGGCGCCACGGGACATTGGAGAACAACGGTGGACACAGCCTCCCAGCTATCGCGGACCGCGCACGGCCGCCGCGGACATTCGTCCGCCACCATCCAGCCGGCGTGGGTGCGCATCACCCATTGGCTTAACGCCATCGCCGTCATCATCATGATGATGAGCGGCTGGCGCATCTATAACGCGTCGCCGCTGTTCGGGCTGCATTTCCCCAAGGCCATCACGCTCGGCGGATGGCTGGGTGGCGCGCTGCAGTGGCACTTCGCCGCCATGTGGCTGCTGGTCGCCAACGGGCTGTTCTACCTGTTGATGAACGCCATCACCGGGCGGTTCCGCCGCCGCTTCCTGCCGCTGTCGGTGCCCGCCGCGCTGCGCGATATCGCCGCGGCGCTGCGCGGCCGGCTGGCGCACCCGGACCTGGCCGAATACAACGCGGCCCAGAAAGCCATGTATCTGGGCGTGGTGGTGATCATCGTGCTCACGGTGGTGTCCGGCCTGGCGATCTGGAAGTCGGTGCAGTTCCCGCTGCTGCGCGACCTGATGGGCGGCTACGACGCGGCGCGCTGGGTCCATTTCGTGTGCATGAGCGCCATCGTGCTGTTCACCGTCGTGCATGTGGCCATGGTGGCGCTGGTACCGCGCACCTTGCTGATCATGCTGCGCGGCCGCTGAACGCCTGCCCGCCCCGAACCCAGAGAAGCCAGAGAGGCCAGGAACCCGCCTCGCGGAGAATCGCCATGAACAAACGCAAACCCATCGTCACGCTCGACCGTCGTCTGATCCTGCGCGATGCCGTGCGCGAACTCGATATGCCCTCGCGCCGCCTGTTCGCCAAGCGCGTCGTCACGCTGGGCGGGCTGTCGATGCTGACGGGCTGCAGCCTGACCGACGATGCCTCGGTGGAACGCTTCCTTTCCGCGGTATCGCGCTTCAACGATCGCGTGCAAGGCTGGCTGTTCGACCCCAGCCGGCTCGCGCCTACCTATGACGAATCCCGCATGACAAGGCCGTTCCCGTTCAATGCCTTCTACGGCGAAGACGAGGTGCCCGAGGTCGACGCAAAGGATTTCCGCCTGGAAGTGGGCGGCCTGGTGGCACGCAAGGCATCCTGGACGCTCGACGAGCTCTACGCGCTGCCGCAGACCTCGCAGGTCACGCGCCATATCTGCGTGGAAGGCTGGAGCGCCATCGGCAAGTGGGGCGGCACGCCCTTCTCCGAGTTCCTGCATCGCGTGGGTGCCGACACCAGCGCGAAGTATGTGGGCTTTCGCTGCGCCGACGACTACTTCACCAGCATCGACATGCCCACCGCGCTGCACCCGCAGACGCTGCTGACCTTTACCTACGACGGGGAAACGCTGCCGCCCAAGTACGGCTTTCCCATGAAGCTGCGCATGCCGACCAAGCTTGGCTACAAGAACCCCAAGCACATCATGGCGCTGTACGTCACCAACACGTATCCCGGCGGTTACTGGGAAGACCAGGGATACAACTGGTTCGGCGGATCCTGATCCGCTTGAAATTGGCCGGCATGGTGCCGGCTTGCACACTGACCACCCCAAGGAGATCTTCATGAACAAACTTTTCACAGCCACACTGCTCTCGACCACGATGCTGTTCGCCGGTCATGCCTTTGCCCAGGACGCCATGAAGAAGGATGCCATGAGCAGTGACAGCAGCATGGCCAAGGACACCATGAGCAAGGACTCGATGAGCAAGGACAAGATGAGCAAGAGCCACGACAAGATGGGCAAGGACAAAATGGGCAAGGACAGCATGAGCAAGGACGCCATGAGCAAGGACACGATGGGCAAGGACGCCATGGGCAAGGATACGAAGCAGTGAGCATTGCGCCCGTTCGCCTGCCAGGCTAGCGGCAGGCCATGTGAAAACGCCCCGGTTTTCGCCGGGGCGTTGGCTTTTCAGGCCCGAGGAATCTCCGGCGTCACTCAAACGTATCGGGACATACCCGCAGCGGCCGTCGCTGAAAGGCGGATGAAAGCACCCGCGCCTACTGTGCTGGGTAAGCCATTGGGGTGCGCCTAAGCGCGCGCGCCTGCTGTCGATGACGATCTGTGGCGGAAACCAGCGTGGCATCGCGCCGCGCCAGCTTCCTCCGATTCGCGCGCAATTCCGTAAAAAATACCGCGCGTAGCCTGGTCCGCCGTACCTGCCTTCCGGCAGATGCGCGGCCCGGGTTTCACTGCAGGCGAGGGAGACAGCCTCATGGAACTATTCGAACACCTGGCCCTTGGGTTCTCCACGGCGCTGACACTGCAGAACGTTGGATACTGCTTTCTCGGCTGCGTGCTGGGAACGCTGATCGGCGTGCTGCCCGGCATCGGGCCGCTGGCGACCATCGCCATGCTGCTGCCGGTGACCTACACGCTGCCGCCGGTGGCCGCGCTGATCATGCTGGCCGGCATTTACTACGGCGCCCAGTACGGTGGCTCCACCACCGCCATCCTGGTCAACCTGCCGGGTGAATCGTCGTCGGTGGTGACCACCATCGATGGCTACCAGATGGCGCGGCGAGGGCGAGCGGGGTGGCGCTGGCCACCGCCGGCCTGGGCTCCTTCTTTGCCGGCTGCGTGGCAACCTTGATCCTGGCCGCGTTTGCCACGCCGCTGTCGGAACTGGCATTCAAGTTTGGGCCCGCCGAATATTTCTCGCTGATGTGCCTGGGCCTGATCGGCGCCGTGGTGCTGGCTTCGGGCTCGCTGCCCAAGGCGGTTGCCATGATCGTGCTGGGGCTGCTGCTGGGCCTGATCGGCACCGACGTGAACTCGGGCGCCGCGCGCTTCTCCTTCGATGTGCCGGAACTGACCGACGGCGTCGACTTCGTCGCGCTGGCCATGGGCATGTTCGGCTTTGCCGAGATCATCGCAAACCTCGAGCAGAAGGAACATCGCGAGACCTTCACCGATCACGTTAGCAACCTGTGGCCCTCCAAGGCTGACTTCAAGCGCATGGCGCCAGCAGTGCTGCGCGGTACCGCGCTCGGCTCCATCCTCGGTATCCTGCCCGGCGGCGGTGCGGCGCTCGCGTCCTTCGCGGCCTACTCGCTGGAGAAGAAGACTTCCAAGTACTCGCATGAATTCGGCAAGGGCGCCATCGAGGGCGTGGCAGGCCCGGAATCGGCCAACAACGCCGCGGCGCAGACCTCCTTCATCCCGCTGCTCACGCTGGGCATTCCGCCCAACGCCGTGATGGCGCTGATGGTGGGCGCGATGACCATCCACAACATCCAGCCGGGCCCGCAGGTCATGACCAGCAACCCCGCGCTGTTCTGGGGCCTGATCGCCTCGATGTGGATCGGCAACCTGATGCTGATCATCCTGAACCTGCCGCTGATCGGGATCTGGGTCAAGCTGCTGCAGGTGCCCTACCGCTTCCTGTACCCGGCCATCCTGGTGTTCTGCTGCATCGGCGTGTTCTCGGTCAACAACCAGACCTTCGACGTCTTTACCGCGGCTGGCTTCGGTGTGATCGGCTACCTGTTCATCAAGCTCAAGTGCGAGCCGGCGCCGCTGCTGCTGGGCTTTGTGCTGGGGCCAATGATGGAAGAGAACTTCCGCCGCGCGCTCTTGCTGTCGCGGGGGACGTTCACCGTATTCCTGACCCGTCCGCTGTCGCTCGGCCTGCTGATTGCCGCGGCGCTGCTGGTCTGCATCGTTGCCCTGCCGTCGATCAAAGCCAAGCGCGAGGAAGCGTTCCAGGAGGAATGACACTGGCATGGCAACGCCGCCGCAGGCGCCTCATCGGTAACAGCGTTAGGGAATGGGCCTGCATCAGCCTACACTAGGGGAGTGCCGGTCCGGCACGCACGGACATCGATGGGGGTATTGAATGCATTACAGTCCCAGGCAGCCTGGTCAGCAAAAGGCGCCGACCACACCCTGGAAGACACACTTCCAGCAACCCGGCGAGAAACGCCATACCTCCCAGCCCGGTCAGTTCGACCCGCAAGCCGCGCAGCCCGCCGACAAGAAATAGCGTGACAAAGAGCGTGACAAAGCCCGTGCCGCAATGGCCACGGGCTTTTTACTTGATGGCGGGTGGTTTGCTTGCTAGGCCACGCTGCGCGCCTCCGCGCGGTCGTGGCCGGCCCAGGTCAAGCGCCACCCGGAGGTAGCGGTCTTGGCGACCAGGCCCGAATCCTGAAGCAGAAGTAAATGGTGGCTGAGCTTGGATGCATCGGCATTGCCCAGCGCCTTGGCGAGCTGGAGATCCGTCATCATCGCCTGGCTGTCGGCGCGCAGTGCCGTCAGCACGCGGTCCGCGAAGGACATGTCACGCCTCATCTTGCACTCCCGGTGTCTCGAACGCCCCGGCGGCAGCTTGTCACCGCCACCGCATCGGGTGAACGTCAGGGGCCAAACGGGCGCGCGCCGGTAGCGGCGGCACCCCGGGCTTCTTGCTGCAAAGCAAGATGGCACGGTCCGGCCTGACGTTCCGTCTCAGTTGCACTTCAGTTGCGCATTAGTTGCGCTTTATTCGCGTCTTGATTACTTCTTCTTGCCTGCAGTGCCATCATTGCCGACGCGCGACTGGACCGCACCGAACGGTGCTGCAGGCGCAACCGGCTTCTTGGGTTGCTTGGGCTTCTTGGTTTCGCGATTGCCGCGTAATTGACCTTTGGCCATGGTGTGTCTCCACGAGTGGGTTACTGCATTGCGTGCCAGGCGGCAGATCCAGCATACCCGCTTACTCCCGCGTTCAGGGAAATATCGCGCGCGAGGCGCCTGTGCTTTACCGAAGCGGGAAAAACGCCATCGGCCGGCGGGTTATAGCCACCTGCCCTTGCGCCACCAAGTAAATCGGACGCCACCAGGCAAACAGCGTATGCTCGTTGAAGAAAGGAGATCAACATGTCTCAAAATCATGCGATCTACAAGGGGTTCAAGGTTTCGGCCAATGTACGCCGCTCGTTCGACGAAAGCCCCAGTGCCGAACTCGCACGGGCGAGCTTTCTCGCCACCGTGACCATCACGCAGGTCAGCGGCGACAGCGGTTCGCTCAGGCTGGTGCCACCCTTGCTCGAGCATGTCGCGCACACGCCGCACGATGCCATCGACCTGGCCGTGTCCTATGCCAGGACCGTCATCGACGACATGTCCACCTTCGTCAAGCGCAAGTAGTCCCGCCCCCTCGATTCGCCCGGAATTGCAGTCCATCGCGCGGCCGCCCTGACCGGCCTGGCCGCAGCCACGCCCAGCAAGACTTCCCCACGAAAAAACAGGAGACGACCATGGACCGACAAATCAAGAACAAGGCAGAACTGCGCGCAATGATTCGCGCCGAGCAGCAGAAGTTCGAGGAATGCAGCGGCGCCTGTTTTGGCGACATTTGCTGGCATGCGCCGGACGCAGGCGGCTGCAACTGGAACCTGTCCACCATGGAAGGCGGCGACAGCGCCGCGTGCATCGAGAAGATCCGACCGTTCACGGTCTCGATGCAGGCGCAGTACAACATTCCCGACGAGGGCAAGTAAGGCGACCAGGCGCCAGATGCCACTTGGCTAGTGCCCCAGGCGCTCGATCCGGGCCTTGGCGTTCTCCAGGGCATCCTTCATGGCCAGCTCGCGCGAGCTGAACGCGTTGCCCTGGTTTTCAAAACGGCCGTGCGTATCCAGTGTATAGACCCAGTTCCATTGGCCGAAGGTGCGCTGCGTCAGCTCGAAGTTGACGTAGTGGCCCTGATAGAAAAAACTCTCCGGCATCGATCACCTCGCTCAGTTGCGGCCTGCCCGGCATCGGGCACCGGCTTTTCGCGGGATACGACAGGTAGCGCCGCGCCACACCGGCGCCACGAGGGGCGCCTATGCGCAACGCTATGTCTATCGTACGCCCAAATCCGCGGGCGAGCGCCGATTGACGGAAAATGGTATCATTGCCAGTCTTGGCCGTTCGCCGACTTCCTTCTAGTCGGCCCAAACGTGCCGGCTGCCAGACATCATCAAAAAATATCAACGGCGGCCTGTCGGGCGTACACCCGATTCGTTCAGGGCGACAACCGCCCATCACCCTCCCGACCCGGCGGCATGTCCGCTCCGCAACCTGTGCGCATGTACCTGGCGCATCAGCCTGCGCAAGCACGGTCCACTCATCACCAGCTACCTTTCTCGCGCAAACGCGCGGGACCTGACGTTGCTGGGCAAGCTCAAACACGGCGACCGATCGCCAGAAGAGAGCACGCGGCGCACCACGAGATGCGCTCAACGTTGCCTCAGATCGTCCGCCCGCATAAGGGCAACACCTTGAATCAAAGCATCATTCGCACCAATAGCACCAATAGCACCACTCGCGTCAATCCGTACACCGTGTCGGTGTACCCAATACAACAAGAGCCAGGCGTGTGGTTTGCGACCTACCTGATCGCCGAATACAAGAACGGCTCCGAATGCATCGTCGCCAACGTCTCGATGCGCCATGCCACGCATGGCACCGAAGCCCTGGCTAAACAGGCCGCCCGACGCGCGGCCGAGAGCGTCGCTGCCGATATGCGCCTGCAATAAGCCGGCCACACGAAAAGCAACCCGCATGCGTCTCAACCTACTGTGCAGCAGGTCTTGCTGCAAAAGGATCATCCTTGGCTAAAGAAGAACTAGTGGAATTTGGTGGACAAGTATCGGAAGTACTGCCGGACAACCGTTTTCGCGTCATCCTGGAAAATGGCTTCCAGGTGTGGGCCTATTCGTCAGGGCGCCTGAAGAAGAACCGCATTCGTATCCTGGCCGGCGATCGCGTCACGCTGGAAATGTCGCCCTACGACCTGACCAAGGGCCGGATCAACTATCGCCACAAGTATTGATACTGCTAGGCGATACGCCGCCGCGCCGTCAAGCTGTTGACCCGCGGCCCCTCCCACCCTCTAACGAAAGGAAGAATCATGTCGATCAGCGAAGAATGGGAAGAGATGCACCTGACGCCAGGCGGCTGGGTAGGCGGAAGCTATCGCCACGTGCCGGGACCGGCAGTCACGGTGGAGCGCCCCGCGGATGAAGTGCTTACCGTGCGCAGGCATGTAGCCGCAACCTATTGCGGCCCGTCGCGCGCCACGGAAGACAGGACGCCGCAAACCGAAGACATGGCATTGATCGAATCGCTGCTGGCCCGCTTCGGCAGCCCGGCATTCGGCGTCTAGTCCGGACCAGCACTACCCTCCCGGGCGCTTTGCGCGCCCGTGCCAGTGCCAGGAAAAGCGCTGGCTCAGCCAGGAAACCGCATGCGCGGCATGCTGGCGCCAACGCGAGAGCCAACCGGGCGCAACTCGCCCTCGAAAGGCTGCGCCCCCAGGTCCAGCACGTAGTCTCCTTCGCCGGCCTTGTCATAGAGGTTGTCACGAATCGCTTGCCCGATCGCGAGCCGGCACAACGCCTCGAAGCTGTCGACCATTTCGCCCGTCAAGGCCGCCTCCTTGGCCTGAACCCCGAATGAACGCCTGCCGTCACCGACGAAACTGGTGAAGCGCACGCCCGTCGGATGGCTGGAGTCGAGAAAGCTGACGGCTACGTGGTAGGCGATGCCCTTGCCTTGTCCCGGTAGCGTGCAGAGGAAGTTGGATGGTGTTGCAACCTTGTTCATGACGTATGCGCTTGCGGGCCGGCGCAACTGCGCACGGCAGGTTTTGACAGGTAGACCGGCAGGGCGGGCATTGCACGGCGCGGTCCCGTTTCCTCTTGCTTCCCGTTGCCTGGCAGCTGCCAGGCCGGCCCTACGGTACCAGCCGACACGCCAGCATAACGGCAAGCGCGGGCAACGCCGCGCTCCTGCGCCAGATTCTGCCGGCGCAGCGTTACAGCGTAGCCACAGATTCCCCGGGAATCAGTCCGTTAATAATATCTTCACCGAACTTCACGGCACCCCTGCGCGCCGTGCCGATATTCTCCCATGGTGTGCTTTCCAGGCGGAATACGCGAGTGCGTTCGCTGCCGGGCCGATGGCCCTCACGGCAGATCACCACGGATGCATTGAAGCTGCGATCCGGCTTGGTCCTCGGCCAGGATTGCGCGGGCTGGATCTTGTATACCAGCGGATAAAGGTCGAATCCCTTGTAGCTGGCGGAAGGCGTTGTGTTCATGTAGTGCTCCAGGCGGCTGGATGCCGCAGCTGGCCTTGTGCCGGTTCGCTTGCAATGGCCAATGCCGAGGCCCAATGCGCCAGCACGCGGGCAAGCTAGGGAGCCATCAGGCGATCGACGACGATCACGATCGCGTTCCCTGGATTGTCCTGCTTGCAATGGACGCCAAGGCGTGCGCGCAGATACCGGTCAAGGCTGCGTTGTAGTTGATATAAGGCGCTTTGGTCCGCGTTGCTTAACTGCTCCGCGACGTCCTGCGCCATCTCGATTTCAAGCGTCCTGGCTGACCAGGTAAGGCTCCTGGCATCAGGGATCTGCCAGTTTGCAGTCACCACGCGTTGCCCTGTCGGCCAGATCCTGACATCCTGCCCGGTAATCTCGTCAAGGACCGGCTTCACGAAGGCAACGAGATCTAGCATGACGCCGCACCGGCGAACGACCGGCGCACCGTCGGTCCGATGGACAAGCAGGACATCCCGGGGATCTCGTCAACTGGCGACGATGTAGCGGTGGCTGGCAGCTTGGCCAAGCCAGGGACAGGCGAGGACATGACAGGCGCGCCTGCGTCATCCTCGTGCAACGACGGACATTGCCGCATATCGCTTCAGGCGTCAGAGCGATACGACGGATTGCCCGGGAATCGCGCCGTTGATAATGTCCTCGGCATAACGAACGACACCACGGCGCGCAGCGCCGACATTGTCCCACGGCACGGTATCGAGGCGGAACGTACGGGCCTGCTCGCCCTCGGGCTCGCCACCTTCGCGGCAGATCACAACGGCGGCATCGAAGGTCCGGTCCGGCCTGCGTTCCGGCCAGTTGCGCACCACCGCATGCTTGTAGACGAGAGGGTATAAGTCGAACCCTTTGTAGCTGGCAATCGGATTGACGTCCATGATGCACTCCACAGTTCCACTGAGTCCCACTCTACTCCTATTGGGAGCAGCCCCATGACCTTTATTTTGGCCGAGCGGGCGGGACTGGCGCGGGAACAGGCGCGGGAGGAGCAGCAGCCGCAGCAGCAGCTGAAGGCGTGGCCGCAGCATTGCCAACGGCGGCGGTGGCAGCAGCGGCACTGGTGGCAGTGGCAGTGGCACTGGCACTGGCGGTGGCAGTGGCACTTGCACTTGTAGCGCCAGGCGCGGTCCGCGCGGGCTTTGCCGCCGCGGGATCGGTCAGGGTCAGCAGCATGTCCGCATACCAGGCCGAGTTCAGCCCAAGCACTTCGTCCTCTGCCAGGTCGCGCGAGCCGACGTCGAAGCGGGCGGAGTGAATGCCGAGCAGCATCCACGGGAGGTCCAGCTTGTCGCCCCGGCCGTCGCGCATGCGCGAGACCACGAGCGCGCCGCTGGTGCCGCGATGGGTCCTGGCATCGGTCAGGAAAACCCCTGGCCCTGGAAACGCAATCCGTAGGAGGAAGCGATCACGGCCTGGCGCGCAACCGGCAAATGATGGAGCGCGTCATGAAAACCCAGCGGAAATCCAACGATCAACAGGGAGTCGCCCACCTCGACGCGGTCGGAAGGCTGCGCCAGATGCTCCGGCGTGAATGCCCGATAGAGCAGCGTGGGCGGCAACGCCTTGCGCTCGAGTTCCACCACAGCGACATCGACCGGGCCACCACCGTCCTCGCCTTCATGCCAGACCGCAAGCCCGTCACGGTATAGCGGAATCGAAAAGCCGATCGAGTCGGCCATGTTTTCCGGCTGGCTGTGCAGTTCGATCTCGATACGGTCCGGGTGGTGCTTGCTTGGCTCGTCGAACACCACATGGCGACTGGTCACCACGAAGAGCCGGCCGTCGCGCTCGAAAAAATCCGCTCGCATTGGTCAGCGGCTGCTGGCCCTCGAACGACGAGACCCGGACGGCGGCAAGAAGGATGGATTCGACCATAGGCATGATGTTTTGGCGCTTGCGCACCGCGATGATTCCCGGTCGGTAAAAAAGCCCCGCTAAGCGGGGCTTTCTTCTAGGCGATTCGAATCGGCTCGATTAGATCGGCTCGATCTTGGTCGCTGCGGGGCCCTTTTGGCCAACGCCTGCGACGTAACGCACTTTCTGGCCTTCTTGCAGCGACTTGAAACCGCCGCCTTGAATTTCCGAGAAATGCGCGAACAGGTCGTTGCCGCCTGCGTCAGGGGTGATGAAGCCGAAGCCCTTGGAGTCGTTGAACCACTTGACGGTACCGGTTTCCATGCTGGATATCCTTTAAACCTTAAAAGTTCTGGATGAGCCTGATGCTCACCAGGCATGACGATCAAGGAAGGAACATGGAGCAAACGAATCGCCGCTTGGAGGGGACGATCCATAACATCGGAGTAACCGCTTGAAAGATCCTGCACCAACATTTATACAGGGCTGGGACAGGCATGTCAACTTGCCGAAGAGAAAAGTGCCCCATCGGTTGCAGGCGCGGCCTTTTTCCCGCCTCGGGCGCCCCCGCGTGCGTGAACAGACACAAGCTGGCGGCGGCGGTTTATGGCAGCATCAACGTGCTACAGTTACCCACCTTCCGCCGCCGGATTCCGCATGTCGCCTTGCCCAGCCTGCCTCGCCATCGACACCAACCGTGGTGGCTCGCCAGGCCATGCGTTGCTCAGGATTACTGACACGCAACGCATCAAGGTGCCGCGCCGCCCTGCGATGACGGTTAGTACCTTTGTATGCCAGGCCTGCGGCACCGGCTGGATCTACCGCGACGGGAAGAACGTCGATGCGCAGGGCTGGCAACTAGCGCCGCAGCAGGCGCCGGTCCCGGACCTTCAATGATGCAGCCACGCGCCCGCATCGACGCGGCGCCATAGCACCACACCAACAAGGCGGGCCCGACAGGCCCCGCAAGCCCACCAGCTGGCAATCACCACCACTGCCGCGTCATTCACGCGAGACAGCGCACGCCCGCGCCACCTGGCAAAGGCGGCGCATCGCGCCACGCGGCAACCCTTCAGGAACAGGATGATCCAGCGTATTGGACTATTTTTCACCATCAGCCTGCTGCGTTTGCTCGCCGCCTTACCCTATAGCGTGTGCGCCCGTGTCGGCATGGGCCTGGGCGCCCTGCTCTATCGCATTCCAAGCCGGCGCCGCAGCGTCGTGCAGACCAACCTGCGGCTTTGCTTTCCCGACAGGAGCGAAGCGCATCGCCATGCCCTGGGCCAGGCGCATTTCAGCCACGTGATCCGAAGCTACCTGGAACGCGGCGTGCAATGGTATGGCGACGCCGGCCAGCTGAATGACCTGGTTGAACTGGACTCCGCCATCGAACTCGGCAATGCCGAGGCCGGCCCGACCATCTTCCTGGGATTCCATTTCGTGGCGATCGAGGCCGGCTGCATGTTCTACTCGATCAAGCATCCGGTGGCCTCGCTCTACACGAAGATGTCGAACCCGTTGCTGGAACAGCTCGCCAAGCAGCAGCGCGGCAGGTTCGGCACGGAGATGATCCCGCGCAATGGCAGCGTGCGCCAGGCCTTGCGCGCGCTCAAGTCGGGCATGCCGCTGATGCTCGCGGCGGACATGGATTTTGGCTTGCGCGATTCGGTATTCGTGCCGTTTTTCAACGTCCCCGCTTGCACGCTCACTTCGGTGTCGCGCCTGGCCGCGCTCAGCGGCGCACGCGTCGTGCCCTTCACGACCTCTGTCCTGCCTGGCTACCGCGGCTACAAGCTGAAGATATTCGATGCGCTGACGGGCTACCCCTCCGGCGACGAGAAGGTCGACGCGCTGCGCATGAACGAGTTCCTGGAGCAGCAGGTCCGCACCATGCCGGAGCAATACTACTGGGTGCATCGCCGCTTCAAGCACCGCCCCGAGGGCGAGGCGCCTGTCTACTGAATACCTGGGGCGGCACGAGCGCGCCGCCCGCGTTCCCTTCAGTCTTCGTAACCGTCCAGGCCTACGCGATAGAGCGTGGCCCCCACCTTCTCCAGCAGCGCACGCGCTGCGTCGGAAAACGGCTCGCTGGCAAGCAGCGCGGCCAGGCCGGCCACGGCATCGTCCACCGATAGCTCCACCGTGTCGTCGTTGGCGATGCGCTCGAAGGTGCTGATCACTACTGTCGGATCCATCCAGATTCCCCTGCAAAAGTCGAACTCTGCCGCCCGGGCCTGATGCCCAGGCTGGCAAGCTGCGCGCATGGTAGCACCATGGCGCGGCCTGTCAGCGCTTTGGGGGCAAGGCGCGCAACCGGCGATTCACTTCCAGCAGCGTGTCGCAATCGTCGCTTCGGTTGCCGGTGCGCTCCCGGATATAGGCGGTGATGGCCTGCAGTGGACGCTTGCGTTCTTTGCATGTCGCCAGCGAAGGGTGAGCACAAGGCACTTCCACCTCCTTGACCAGGCTATCGCGCACGATGGCGAGCAGATCACCGCACTGCGCCACATCGGCCGCAGATGCAGCCTCCGCCTCCTCGGCAAAGGCATGATCTGCCGGCACGCCGAACGTGACGGCTGCGAGCACGACAAGATGCAGGCAAGAACGTCTCCCGGGCGCGAGCCTTTCGTCCGCGGCGGAACTAGCGAGAACAGTGGCGATAGCACTGCATTTTTTACAAAACGCGGCCCGCATGGGTCGGAGAAAGTGCAAGATGGAGTGTTCTTGTTCGGTAACGACAGGCAGGGATCTGGCGGCGGCAACCGCCAGCGCGTGAGTGACACCGGCAAAGCGGCCTTGCCCTGTCCCTCATGCAGGATTCATTCCCTTGGCCGCCACCCTGCCGGTTCGCCGGGCACGATTTCTGCCACCCATTGCGCACAGCGCGGCCATTCGCGCCAAGGTGCCCAAGATGCCGAATCCGCTGGAAAAGTACCACCAGAAACGCGACTTTGCCGTCACCGCGGAGCCCCAGGGCGCACGGGGCGGGCGTGCCGGCAAACTATCGTTCGTCGTGCAAAAGCACGCCGCCCGGCGCCTGCACTATGACTTCCGCCTGGAACTCGACGGCACCCTGAAAAGCTGGGCGGTACCCAAGGGCCCAAGCCTGGACCCGTCCGACAAACGCATGGCCATCGAGGTAGAGGATCACCCGCTCAACTACGGATCCTTCGAGGGCGTGATTCCACCAGGGCAGTATGGCGCCGGTACGGTCATCGTGTGGGACCGGGGCACCTGGGCACCACTCGGCGACCCGCATGCCGGCTATCGGGACGGCAAGCTCAAGTTCGTCCTGGATGGCGAAAAGCTCCACGGGCAATGGACGCTGGTGCGCATGCATGGCAGGCAGGACCAGGATGCGAACAAGCCAGCGTGGCTGCTGATCAAGGAGCGCGATGACGAGGCGCGCGCCGCCTCGTCGTTCGACATCGTGGAAGCGTTGCCCGACAGTGTGCTTTCCGGCAAGCGCAAACCGGACGCAAAGCCGGCCGGCAAGGCAACGCGGAAATCCGCGCGCAAAGCTGGCATCGAAGCACCCGACAGCATGCCTCCCGCCGCCAAGGCCGCCGACCTGCCGCTGATGCTGGCGCCGCAACTGGCAACCCTGGCCGACAAGGCGCCGGCGGACGATGGCGGATGGCTGTACGAGGTCAAGTTCGACGGCTACCGCCTGCTCGCGCGCATCGACGGCGAGGAGATCCGCCTGTTCTGCGCGCAGCGGCCACGACTGGACGGCCAGGCTGCGCGGGTTGGCCAAGGCCGTCGGTGCACTTGGCCTGCGCACCGGCTGGCTCGATGGCGAGATCGTGATGATCGACAAACAAGGCAGGACAGATTTCCAGGCATTGCAGAATGCATTTGAAAGCGCGAAGGTGGATGCGGTCCGGTACTTCCTGTTCGACCTGCCGTACTGCAACGGCTTCGACCTGCGCAAGGTGCCACTGTCGGCGCGCCGGGACATACTGCGGCGCGTGCTGACGGACAAGCCATCCGATTCCCTGCACTTTAGCGAGAGCTCCGAAGCCAGCGGCTCCGAGCTCTTGTCGGCAGCATGCAAGCTCGGGCTTGAAGGCGTCATCGGCAAGCGCGCCGATGCGCCCTACGTGTCCACGCGCGCGCACTCCTGGATCAAGCTGAAATGCACACAGCGCCAGGAGTTCGTGGTGGTTGGCTACACCGATCCGGCGGGTTCCCGCCAGGGCATCGGCGCGTTGCTGCTCGGCGTGCATGATGAGAGCGGGCAGCTGCGCTATGCCGGCAAGGTCGGGACAGGATTCGACACCGACACGCTATCGACCCTGCAGCGCAAGCTCGATGCCCTGGGGCAAGAGGCCTCGCCGCTGCAGGCAGGCGTCGCGGGCAAGCCGACGGGCCAGACGCAATCGCACTGGGTGAAGCCCAAGCTCGTGGCCGAGGTTTCGTTCGGCGGCTGGACGCAGGAAGGACGCGTGCGCCATGCGGTATTCCACGGCCTGCGCACGGACAAGGCGCCCGCGGCGATCTCGGTGGAGCGCGCGGTTCAGCTAGAGCCGCAGGGCAAGGCTGCAGCACGCGCCGCCACGACGGCCAAAGCCGTCAAGGACACCAAAGCCAAAGAAGCAAAATCGAAACCAAGGACAACCGCCGCATCGGGCGTGCGCATCAGCCATGCCGAACGCGTCATCGATGACTCGACCGGACTGACCAAGGGCGACCTGGTTGCATACTACGAGGCCATCGCGGCGCTGCTGCTGCCGCATTTGCGCGGACGGCCCGTGGCGCTGGTGCGCGGGCCCAGCGGCATCGGCGGCGAGCTGTTCTTCCAGAAACACGCAGACGCCCTGCGCATGCCCGGCATCAATACGCTCGATCCGGCGCTCTGGCCTGAGCATCCCCTTTTGCTCGAGATCGCCACGCAAGCGGGCATCGTCGCGGCGGCCCAGTTCAACGTAATCGAGTTCCATACCTGGAATGCCAACAAGCGCAGGCTTGCCAAACCGGACCGGGTGGTGTTCGACCTCGACCCCGGCGAAGGCGTGCCATGGGATCACGTGCGCGAAGGCGCCGCGATGATGAAGGCCGTGCTCGACGAACTGGACCTGCGCAGCTTCCTGAAAACCAGCGGCGGCAAGGGCTTGCACGTGGTGGTGCCGATCTCGCCGCGTCACGACTGGGAGGTCGTCAAGGCATTCGCCAAACAGCTGGTGACGCATATGGCCAAGACCGTTCCCACGCGCTTCGTGGCCAAGAGCGGGCCGCGCAACCGCGTCGGCAAGACGTATGTCGACTATCTGCGCAATGGCTTCGGCGCCACCACGGTGGCCGCGTTCTCTGCGCGGGCGCGGCCCGGGCTGGGGGTTTCCGTACCGTTGGCGTGGGCGGAACTGGACGCCATCACATCCGGCGCCCAGTGGACCGTCACCAGCCTCCACGAACGGATCGGCAAGCAGACGGCGGATCCCTGGGCGGACTACGCCACCACCCGGCAAACGCTCACGGAGCCGATCAAGGTGTTGATGCCCTGAGCGCCACGTTAGCCACGTTGAACAGGGAGGCAACCTGTCCCGCTTCCTCAGGCAAGGCCCGATCTCGTTTGGCGTGGTGAATGGCGATACGGCTTCTGACGCCTGCCAGCGCCCGCACGGTGCGCGCGTCACCGGCTCGCGGGCAATGCGGCCAGCCCGTCGAGCAGCGCGTTGTGGAACGCCTTTGGATCCTGCATCTGCGGCGCGTGGCCCAGCTCCGCAAACTCCACCAACCTGGCGTTGGGCAGCGCCTTCAAGGTACGCTGCGCCAGCACCGGATAGTTGCCGACTTTCGCGCGGATCTCCGGCGGTGCCGCGTCCTTGGCGATGGCCGTAGTGTCCTTGTCGCCGATCAGCAGCAAGGTCGGCGTCTTGAGCGCGCCCAACTCATACACGACCGGCTGCGTGAAGATCATGTCGTAGATCAGCGCGGAGTTCCAGGCCACCTGCTGCTTGCCCGGGCCGCGGTTCATGCCCGCCAGCATCTGCACCCAGGGCTCGTACTCGGGGCGCCACGTGCCGACATAGTAGGTGGCCTGTTCGTAGCTGCGGATCTTGTCGGCGTTGGTGGCGAGCTCACGGGCATACCATTGATCGACCGACAAGGACGGCACGCCCAACGCCTTCCAGTCCTCCAGGCCGATCGGGTTGACGAGCGCGAGCTGCGCGGTTTGCTGCGGGTACATCAACGCATAGCGCATCGCCAGCATGCCGCCCGTCGAATGCCCGATCACCGTTGCCTCATTGACGCCGATCGATGCCAGCAACGCGTGCGTGTTGCGCGCCAGTTGCTGGAAGCTGTACTGGTAGCGCACCGGCTTGCTGGATTTGCAAAAGCCGATCTGGTCCGGCGCAATGACGCGATACCCGGCCGTGCTGAGCACCTTGATCGTGTCCGCCCAGGTCGCCGCGCAGAAGTTCTTTCCATGCAGCAAGACCGCGGTGCGGCCGTTGGCGCGCTCCGGCTTGATATCCATGTAAGCCATGTGCATCGCTTCGCCCTGCGAGGTGAATGCGAACTGCTGGACCGGCGCCGGATAGTCGAAGCCTTGCAGCTCGGGGCCATACGCGGGGCCATCGTCAGCGGCAGCCAGCGCGACGGGCGCTGTGGCAACCGCTGCCACTGTGAGCAAGGCAAGCAGGAATTGGCGATGAAACTTCATGACAGTGGTCTCGGCTAGCAAAGAAAAAGAAGGCGGCCTCACGCCGCCAGCCGCGCGCGCTCGGGCGGCGCGGCAAAGTCTAGCACCGGCCCCGCCGGCACCACGCCGCTCGGATTGATCGAGCGGTGGCTTTCATAGTAGTGCCGCTTGATGTGGTCGATATCGACCGTCGCCGCGATCCCCGGCAACTGGTAGATGTCGCGCGTAAAGCCTGACAGGTTCGCATAATCGGCGATGCGCCGCAGGTTGCACTTGAAGTGCCCCACATAGACCGCGTCAAAGCGCACCAGCGTCGTGAACAGGCGGATGTCGGCCTCGGTGAGCTGGTCGCCCAGCAGGAAGCGGCGCGTGGCGAGCCGCGCCTCCAGCCAGTCGAGCGTATCGAACAACGGCGTCAGCGCCTCTTCATACGCGCCCTGCGTGGTGGCAAAGCCCGCTTTGTAGACACCGTTGTTGAGCGTGTCGTACACCCGCGCGTTGACCTCGTCGATTTCCGCGCGCAGCGCGGCCGGATAGTAGTCGCCCGCCTTGGCGCCGATCCCATCGAAGGCGGTATTGAACATGCGGATGATCTCCGACGACTCGTTGCTGACGATGGTTCCCCGCTGCTTGTCCCACAGCACGGGCACGGTGACGCGCCCGGTGTAGTCGGGATCGGCTGCGGTGTAGACCTGGTGCAGGAGTCGCGCGCCGTTGACCGTGTCCGGCACCACGCCCGGGCCTTCGGCGAAAGTCCAGCCTTCGCCAAGCATCAGCCAGTGCACCGTGGAGACGCTGATCATCCCCTCCAGCCCCTTGAGCGTGCGCATGATTAGCGTGCGGTGCGCCCAGGGGCACGCCAGGCTCACGTATAGGTGATAGCGTCCGGCCTCCGCCTTGAAGCCACCGGCGCCGCTCGGGCCGGCGGCGCCATCGGGCGTCACCCAGTTGCGAAAGGCGGCGTCCTTGCGAACGAAGCGGCCGCCGGTGGATGCCGTGTCGTACCAGCGGTCTTGCCATTTTCCGTTGACGAGCAGTCCCATGTCGATACTCCTTTTGATGCGGTGAGGTACGCGCTCTTAGTCGGCGCCAACAGGTTGCGACGGCGCGTTAATGAAATGCACGATAGCCGGAATGGTCTGCCCCGGCGCTTCTTCCATCAGCCAGTGCCCCGAGCCCTTGACGATCACGCCTTGCACATTGGTGGCGACGAGGCGCGCCTGGTCGATCAGGAAATTGCCCGAGGCCTTCTCGCCCGCCAGCACCAGCATGGGCATCGGCAGCGGGTGCTTTGCCAGTGCCGCGAAGTCTTCGGCATCCTGCGGGAACGCACGGAAGAACTCGAATCCCGCACGCATCCGGCCCGGCCTGGCGTAGTTGGCTGCATAAAGCTGGCGGGCGGCTTGCGGCACCGAATGCCTGGGGTCGGCGGCGAAGTCGTTCCAGAAGTGCTCAAAGTAGGTACGCTCGCGGCCCCGCACCAGCTTTTCGGGCGTGTCGCCATAGAAGTTGAAGTGCCACTTGTCGCGCAGCAGCCAGACCTTTTGCCAGTCGCCCACGCCGGGCAGGAACGCGTCCATCAGCGTGACGCTTTCCACTTCGTCCGGGTATTGCGCGGCGTAGGCGTAGGCCACCATCAGGCCGATATCGTGGCCGACGATATTGATCTTGCGGTAGCCGAGTGCCTGGACCAGGGCGTGAATGTCCTGCGCCATGGTCTTCTTGTCGTAGCCCGACTGCGTAATCGCCGACCCGCCCGCGCCGCGCAGGTCCGGCGCGATGACGACGCGCTGGTCGCCAAGCCGCGCCATGAGCGGCAGCCACATATGGCTGGATTCCGCGTAGCCGTGCAACAGCACGACCGGCGTGCCGCTGCCGCGCCCGGACTGCAGATAGTGCAGGTCGATGCCGTTGGCGTTGATCGTGTGCTGCTGGACTGCTGCGGCGCCGACAGGTTCTGCGGCATGGGCGAGCGGCGCGAGCGCGCCGACCAAGCCAGACATAAGCAATGCGGCGCCGGCGTACCGTGCCATTCGGTGGATGAGGGCCATGACTTTTCTCCGGTGACTGTGCCATGGCAGGACGAACGCTCCTGGCCGACGGCGCGGGCAAACAAAGGGGTTTCGGGAATCGGGTGAAGCACTGTGACGAATATTGCGCCGGCACACGTGTTTTGCCGTACGATTTTCCCGATGAACTCGTTCGACGGAGTTGAACATGTTGTCAGAAGACGAACTGGCCTTGCTGGAAGCCATCCGTGACAGCGGCAGCCTCTCGCGTGCGGCGGCGCGGCTTGGCAAGGCGCCATCGACGGTCTCCACGCCGCCCGGCAACTGGAAGGCCGCTTTGACGCCTTGCTGTTCGACCGCCGCCGCTACCGCCTGCAACTCACACCTGCAGGCCATCTGCTGGCCGACGAGGCCGCGCGGCTGATGCAGGACGTAGCGCGCATGACCCAGCGCGTGCGGCAGGTTGCGAGCGGCTGGGAAGACCGCCTGTGGATCGTCACGGACGAAGTACTGGAGTTCGAATTGCTGATGCCGGTGATCCGCAGCTTCGACGCGCTCAAATCCGGCGTGGCGCTGCGCCTGACCCACGAAGTCCTCAGCGGCACCTGGGAAGCGCTGCGCGACGGCCGCGCCGATGTGATCGTCGGCGCGACCAACGAGCCGCCCGCCATTCCCGGCCTGCGCTGGTTCGAGCTCGGCGTGGTGGAATGGGTCTTCGCCGTGGCGCCGCGCCACCCTCTTGCCGGCGTGGCCGAGCCGCTCACGCGCCAGCGCATCTCATCGCACCGGGGCGTGGCGGTGGCCGATTCGTCGCGCGGGACCGCCGGGCGGGCCTACGGGCTGGTCGGCGGGCAAGCGTCGCTGGCGGTGCCGTCCATGCGGGCCAAGATCCTGGCGCAGCGCGAGGGGCTGGGCGTGGGCTGGCTGCCCCGGCACCGTGTGGCCTCGCTGCTCAAGCGGGGGAACTGGTGGAGAAGCACACGGCCGATCCGCGCGAGCCCAATACGCTGTATGTGGCGTGGCGCGGCGACCATGAGGGCCGCGCGCTGGAATGGTGGCTGGACCAGTTTCGCCAGCCGCGGCTGGCGAAGCGCCTGGTGCAGGGCATGGATCTGTTTGCGTGAGCCCGTGGCATGACATGGTGTGGCGGGTGCTGGAGCGGCAATCTCTCCGCGTTGGCTGGAGCGCCGCCAGAGGGCCACGGGCCATTTCATACTGGTGCTCATGTGCGCAATGCCGATCAGCGCTTGCATGCAGGCTGCTATCGTCTGGCTACGCAAGAGGCCGTGCAGCATCGCCCTTGATTGACTCCCCTGGTCTTGCCCCCTCGTTTCAACTTCTATTCCACAAAACACCAACCGTCAGGCAAAAAAACCCCTTAACAAGTAAGGGGCTCTTTTCAACTTCTGGTGCAGAAGCAACCGCTAGATCAACCAGCGAAGTTCTTGCTGGCGAAGTCCCAGTTCACGACGTTCCAGAATGCCTCGACATACTTCGGGCGGGCATTGCGGTAGTCGATGTAGTAAGCGTGTTCCCACACGTCGCAGGTCAGCAGCGGCTTGGCGTCGGTGGTCAGCGGGGTGGCGGCGTTGGAGGTCGAGACCAGGTCCAGCGAACCGTCGGCCTTCTTCACCAGCCAGGCCCAGCCCGAACCGAAGGTGCCGACCGCGGTCTTGGTGAATTCTTCCTTGAACTTGTCGAAGGAGCCGAACTTGGCGTTGATGGCATCAGCCAGCGCGCCGGTCGGTTGGCCGCCGCCGTTGGGCTTGAGCGAGTCCCAGTAGAAGGTGTGGTTCCACACCTGGGCGGCGTTGTTGAAGATGCCGCCAGAGGACTTCTTGACGATGTCTTCGAGCGTCGAGTTTTCGAACTCGGTGCCCTTGATCAGGTTGTTCAGGTTGGTGACGTAGGTCTGGTGATGCTTGTCGTGGTGGAACTCCAGGGTCTCCTTGGAGATGTGCGGAGCGAGCGCATCATGAGCGTAGGGCAGCGGGGGAGAGTATGTTCCATTGTTCTGTCTCTTTCTGTGGGGTTGAAGATCAGGAATTGTCGATTGTAGGGGACTTGCCATACCCACGCAAACGCGGCAAACAAAGCCCCTTCGATCATATTAGTTTGATCGATATGCAAGCGCTGTCGGCGGACCGCCGACGCGCGCCGGGCTTAGAGTTCCGCCAGGCGCGGCTGCACGCTGGCGATGCTGGCATCGGCCACGCCTTCGGCCAGGTGGACTTCGATCACGGCGCCCGCGCGCAGCTCCGACGGCGAGCGCAAGGCGCGTCCGCGCTGGTCCAGCAGCACGGCGTAGCCGCGCTCCAGGGTGCGCTGCGGCGCCAGCAGCTCGAGCGAGCCGGCGGCGCGCTGCCAGCGCTGGCCGGCGCGCTCAACCTGGCGCTGCGTGGCGTCGCGCAGGCGCAGCGCGGTGCGGCGCAGCTCGGACTGGGCCTGGGCCAGGTCGGGACGGCCGGCCGCCCAGCGCATGGCCAGCACCTGCTGGCGGTGCCGTTGGGCGGCAACGGTATCGCGCAGCGCGGAGCGCAGGTGACGCATGAGGTTGTCGACCTGCAGGCGGCGCTCCTGCACCTGCGCTTGCGGGCTGCGCAGGCGGCGGGCCAGCCAGTCCAGGTTCTGGGCGCGCCGGTCAAGCTGGCGCTGCATGCATTGGGCCAGCGCGTCGCGCGCGCGGCTGGCTTGCAGCAGCATATGGCTGCGGTCCGGGCTGACCAGCTCGGCTGCGCCGGTAGGCGTGGGCGCGCGCACGTCGGCGACGAAGTCGGCGATGGTGAAATCGGTTTCGTGGCCCACGCCGGAGACCACCGGCACGGCGCAGCGCGCGATGGCCTGCGCCACGCTCTCTTCATTGAACGACCACAGGTCTTCGATGCTGCCGCCGCCACGGCACAGGATCAGCACATCGCATTCGTTGCGCTCGCTGGCGCTGTCGATCATGGCGGCGATCCTGGCCGCCGCGCCGGCGCCCTGCACCGGCACCGGGTAAACCACGACGGGCACATGCGGCGCGCGCCGGCGCAGGGTGCTGATCACGTCGCGCAAGGCGGCGGCCTGCAGCGAGGTGATCACGCCAATGGTGCGGGCGTGGGCCGGCAGTGGCCGCTTGCGCTCGGGCGCGAACAGCCCGGCCTGCGAGAGCTTTTCCTTCAGGCGCAAGAATGCCTCGTAGAGATTGCCAAGGCCGGCGCGGCGCATGCCCTCCACACCCAGCTGCAACTCGCCACGCGCCTCGTACATCGACACCAGCGCTCGCACCTCGACCGCCTCGCCCTCGCGCGGCGTGAAGTCGACATGCTGGTTGCGCCCGCGGAACATCACGCAGCGGATCTGGGCGCGTGCGTCCTTGAGCGAGAAATACCAGTGGCCGCTGGCGGCGCGTGTGAAATTCGAGATTTCGCCCCGGACCCAGGTCAGCGGAAAACTACGTTCCAGTACCTGGGCGATCGCGTGGTTCAGTTCCCCGACGGGAATCGCCTCACGTGCCCCTGGAGGGGCCATAGGCTGGGTTTCACGCGAAAAGTTCAGCGGTTCTGACATGGGGCACGGCCGGGCAAGCGGCGTGGAATTGACATGTCCACAGCATAACTGGTCTGTCAAGTCTCTTGGGGTGGGCGAGGCAATAACCCCGCAAAGCGGCATGACTTGACACAAGCCTTTGATTCTTATGCGCTTTCGGCTGTCTTATTTTTTAGGCAATGTAAGCAAACCCCTTATGCGTCAAACACTTACCGGCTGCGCCCCCGGCTTGTTCACAAAGTTATCCACAGGAACTCTGGACAACCTCGGATAGAACGCCCCGGCTGTGGAAAACTTTCTGCGACCCGCCGGAAATGCCCATCCAGGGGCGAAAAGAGATCGCAAGACCGCCTTACCGTGACATTGCGCGGCCATGTGCTGACCATGAGCGCGGGGACTGGATAATACCGCGCAAATGGCTATTGCCTATTTTTTAATCAGCAGGTATGAAGTGCTTTTCAATCAATGACTTAAGTGGCTTCTCAGATAGTTTTCCACAACCCGTCCACAAGACTGTCCCGGCGGAATGTGGAAAGGGAGAGACATGGCGGGATTTTTCCGTTTACGGGCCGTCGGCGCCCCCGCGGCGCCCATCTGGCGTGTTCTGCACATTTTTTAGGCAGCGCGTATACCTGCCTTTCCAATCAATGACTTAGCGTTCTTTTCAGGCGTCTGTCCACAAACGGTCCACAGCACTGTCCTGCATTAATGTGGATAGACCGGAGTCTGGTTTTGGACGGTCCGCGCGTTCCCGGAGGATGTCTTCGTCACTCGCCGCTTGCCCGTTTTTTAAGCGACCCACAATTTTTCCTTATCAATCAGCGACTTGACTGCCTTGTCAGCCCTCTGTCCACAATTCATCCACAGCACTGTCCCTGTTCCGTGTGGACATCCCGACAGTCGCCGCCTTGCACGCCCCCGCGAGCACGATGCGCGGCAGACACACCGCGATGCTGCGTCTTGCCGCGCCCGGTGCTGCGGGTTAGAGTGGCGCCTGATTTTTTCGAACATTTTCGAACATAGCCAGCGCGCGCACGGCTGCGGCGCCTGGCATGAGCACACAAGCCGTTGACTCGGGGTTCCACGTGTTTTCCATCATTCAAGCTGCCGGCTGGCCGATCTGGCCCTTGTTGCTCGCCTCGGTCATCGCCCTGGCGCTGATCGTCGAGCGTTTCCTCAGCCTGAAGCGCAGCAAGGTGCTGCCGCCCAAGCTTTACGACGAAGCCCTGTCGGTGGCGCACCAGCGCCGCGCCACGCCGGAGGTGGTCAACACGCTGGAGCAGAACTCCCCGCTGGGCCGCGTGCTGGCCGCCGGCCTGCGCCATGTGGTGCTGCAGCCCCACACCTCCCGCGATGCCGCCAAGGAAGTGGTCGAGGAAGCCGGGCGTGCCGTGGCGCACGAGCTGGAGCGCTACCTCAACGCGCTGGGCACGATCGCCTCGGTGGCGCCGCTGATGGGCCTGCTAGGCACCGTGATCGGCATGATCGAGATCTTCGGCAGCCAGGGCGGCGCCGGCGCCAGCCCCGAGCAGCTGGCCCACGGGATCTCGGTGGCGCTCTATAACACCGCCTTCGGGCTGATCATCGCGATTCCGGCACTGATCTTCTGGCGCTACTTCCGCCGGCGCGTGGACGACTACGTGGCCGAGCTGGAATTCCGCGCCACCGCCTTCCTGGACGCCATCCTGCCGCAGCGCCGCGCCTGATACGCCATGCACTTCCGATCCCGCCAGCGGCGTGAAGAACCGGAGATCAACCTCATCCCGTTGATCGACGTCCTGCTCGTGATCCTGATCTTCCTGATGATCACGACCACTTACTCGCGCTATACCGAACTGCAGATCCAGTTGCCAACCGCCGACGCCGAAAAGGCGCAGCAGCGCCCCGGCGAGATCGTGGTATCCGTATCGGCCAAGGGCATCTACTCGATCAACAAGCAGGTCATGGACCAGCAGGACGTCACCAGCCTGGCCCAGCGCCTGCGCGAGGTCGCCGGCCCGGCCGACGGCCAGCCGCCGGTGCTGATCGTCAACGCGGACGCACAGGCCACGCATCAGTCCGTGATCAATGTCATGGAAGCCGCCCGCCTGGCCGGGCTGCCCCGCCTGACCTTCGCCACACAGAGCTCGCAGGCGCGCTGAACGGCCCGGCGCGCGGATGCAGATCACCCGCAGCGAGCCGCACCTTGCGGCGGGCGCCGCAAGGTGCCCATAATGGCTGGGTAGCTAGCTTGCGCTGCCCAGCCAAGGCGCGATGGCACCATCATGCCGGCGCGCCGCGCTACCGTCCCCGGCCCCGCCCCTGCCCTATTCAACGCAACATTACCGCCCAGCCCTGCCTACCACGCCCATGCCAGCTCCCCGCAACGCCCTTGCCGACTTCGTGACCGCCCAGTGGCAACGCCGCGGCTGGTTCGCCTGGCTGATGCTGCCGCTGTCGTGGGTGTTCGGCCTGGTCAGCGGCTGGCGGCGCCTGGCATACCGGCGCGGCTGGTACCGCTCGACGCGCCTGCCCATGCCGGTGGTGGTGGTCGGCAACGTGACCGTGGGCGGCACCGGCAAGACCCCCGCGGTGATCGCGCTGGCCCATGCGCTGGCCGAGTCCGGCCTGCGCCCGGGCGTGGTCTCGCGCGGCTACGGCGTCAAGCTCAAGCATCCGCGCCGGGTCAAGCCCACCTCGCAGGCCAAGGACGTGGGCGACGAGCCACTCTTGATCGCGCGCGCCACCGACGTGCCGGTCTGGGTCTTCCCCGACCGCGCGCTATGCGCGCAGACCATGCTGGTCTCGCATCCCGGCGTCAACGTGCTGCTGCTCGACGATGGCCTGCAGCACTACAAGCTGCAACGCGACTTCGAGATCGTGATGTTCGATTCGCGCATGGGCGGCAACGGCTTGCTGCTGCCCGCGGGCCCGCTGCGAGAATCGCTCTCGCGCCGGCGCGACGCCACCCTCATCAACGACCCGGACTTCCGCCCCAGCCAGGACAAGCCGGATGTCTACGGCATGCGCCTGGTGCTGGACGATGCCTGGCAACTGGCCGACCCTACCATGGCCAGGCCGCTGTCCGCGTTTGCCGGGCAGCGTGTGCTGGCCGCCGCCGGCATCGGCAACCCCGAGCGCTTCTTCGCCAGCCTGCGCGCGGCAGGCCTCGCGCCCGACACCATGCCGCTGCCGGACCACTACGACTTCGCCGAAGACCCCTTTGCCGGCGATCCTGTCGCGCAAGCGGCCGATGCGATCCTGATCACCGAGAAGGATGCCGTAAAATGCGAGCGCCTCAGTGACCCGCTGGACCCGCGGATCTGGGTCGTCCCCACCACGCCCGTGATCGATGCGGGCCTGATCGAAAAAATTCGCCGCGCTGTCGCCGCGCATGCCCAGGCCGCTCCCGCAGCGCCGGGCGCCGCGACCGCCGCCGGCCACACCAAGGAAACGCAAGATGGACAACCGGCTGCTTGAAATCCTGGTCTGCCCGCTGTGCAAGAGCAAGCTGGAACATGACCGTGCCGCCCAGGAACTGATCTGCCACGTGGACAAACTGGCCTATCCGATCCGCGACGGCATTCCCATCATGCTGGCCGATGAAGCACGCCAGACCGTGCCGGGCCGGCTGGTCTCGCCGGAATAAGCGGCGGCTCGCACCATGTCGCTGCCCGCTTTTACCGTCGTCATCCCGGCGCGCCTGGCCTCCACCCGGCTGCCCAACAAGCCGCTGGCCGATATCGGCGGCAAGCCCATGATCGTGCGCGTGGCTGAGCGCGCCCATGCCTCGTCGGCGCAGCGCACGGTGGTGGCCACCGACGCGCCCGAAGTGGCGGCAGCCTGCGCGGCGCATGGCATCGAAGCCGTGATCACGCGTGCCGACCATCCCTCGGGCACCGACCGCCTGGCCGAAGTGGCCACGCTGCTGGGCCTGCCGGACGATGCCATCGTGGTCAATGTGCAGGGCGACGAGCCGCTCATCGAGCCCGGCCTGATCGACGAGGTGGCGCTGCATCTGGCGCACCATGCCGATTGCGCCATCGCCACCGCTGCACATCCGATCGGCGAGATTGCCGAGGTGTTCAACCCCAATGTGGTGAAAGTGGTGTGCGATGCCGCCGGCCGCGCGCTGTATTTCTCCCGCGCCCCGATCCCCTGGGCGCGCGACGCCTGGGCCGGCGTGCCGGCCGCGGCGGCAGCCGCCGCCCAGGTGGCGTTGCCGGCCATGCCGGTATTGCGCCACATTGGCCTGTACGCCTACCGCGCCGGATTCCTGCGGCGCTTCCCCACGCTGGCGCTGTCGCCGGTGGAGCAGACGGAAGCCCTGGAGCAGCTGCGCGCGATGTGGCATGGCGAGCGTATCGGCGTGCTGGAAACAGCGGCAGTGCCCGCGCCGGGCGTCGATACGCAAGCCGACCTGGACCGGGTGCGTGTGCTTTGGGCGCAGGCCATGGCACAGGAAGGCCCCTGAGCGCACTTGGCGATGGCCGCCGGCTGCGGCAGTCATCCCATGACCTGCGACATAAGTCATGGCAGATGTCACCGCAGCGGCGAGCCGATTTCGCGCCGCCTCATGGCATAATGCTTGCCGATACAGAGCCGTCGGGCGCCCGGGCGTCCGGCCAAGGCTCGGTGGGGAGATGAAAAGTGAGCCCGTTCGGTACCCGCCCGCCGCCAGCGGCAGAGGCTTTAGCGCTTTAGCGTGCCGACCGTCAACAGACCAGACTCCGACCCGAGGTGCGCCGTCCTGACGGCGTTGGTAAGCCTCGCGTCAAGTTTCGGCGTTACCCTCCTTCCATTCCCCCTGCCATACAAGATTCAAAACTCTGAGGACCCGTAATGCGTTTGATCCTGTTGGGCGCACCTGGCGCCGGCAAAGGCACGCAAGCCCAGTTCATCTGCGAGAAGTTCGGCATCCCCCAAATCTCCACCGGCGACATGCTGCGCGCCGCGGTGAAGGCTGGCACGCCGCTAGGCGTGGCCGCCAAGAAGGTGATGGACGCAGGTGGCCTGGTGTCGGACGACATCATCATCGGCCTGGTCAAGGACCGCCTGCAGGCGGCCGATTGCAAGGACGGCTATCTGTTCGATGGCTTCCCGCGCACCATTCCGCAGGCCGAGGCCATGAAGGAAGCGGGCGTGGCGATCGACTACGTACTGGAAATCGACGTGCCGTTCGATGCCATCATCGAGCGCATGAGCGGGCGCCGCGCGCACGTGGCATCGGGCCGCACCTACCACGTCAAGTACAACCCGCCCAAGGTGGAAGGCGTGGACGACGTCACCGGCGAACCGCTGATCCAGCGCGACGACGACAAGGAAGAGACCGTCAAGAAGCGCCTCGACGTCTACTCCCAGCAGACACGTCCGCTGGTGGACTACTACTCCAAGTGGGCCGCCAATGGCGACCCCGCCGCCAAGGTTGCACCGCCGCAGTATCGCAAGATCGCGGGCGTTGGCAGCGTGGAAGACATCACCGCGCGTGTGTTCGACGCACTGAAGTAAGCCAGGCGCATCCAGCGCTGCAGAAAGAAAGGCGACCCCCGGGTCGCCTTTTTATTGCCGCCGGCGAATTGACGTTTACGTAAACGTTATGCCAACATGCCATATCTGCAGCGCCAGAAAATCAAGAAACCACTTATCCAAGCGAGGAAGACAACGATGGAAATCCGCGACAACGTATTTATTGTCACCGGCGGCGCCTCCGGGCTCGGCGAGGGCAGCGCCCGCATGCTGGCCGCCGCCGGCGGCAAGGTAGTGATCGCCGACCTCAACGAAGCCGCCGGCACCGCGCTGGCGGCCGAGCTGGGCGGGAAGTTCGTGCGCTGCGACGTCAGCAGCGAGGCCGACGGACAGGCTGCCGTGGCGGCAGCCACCGCGCTGGGCCGCCTGGCCGGGTTGGTCAACTGCGCCGGCATCGCCACCGCCAACAAGACGGTGGGCAAGAACGGCCCGCACCCGCTCGACGCCTTCGACAAGACCATCCGCGTCAACCTGATCGGCACCTTCAACATGATCCGGCTGGCTGCCGCGGCGATGGTGCAGAACACGCCCGACGCGGAAGGCGAGCGTGGCGTGATCATCAATACGGCATCGGTGGCAGCGTTCGACGGCCAGATCGGGCAGGCCGCCTACGCGGCCTCCAAGGGCGGCGTGGTCGCCATGACGCTGGCCATCGCGCGCGACCTGTCGCGCGACGGCGTGCGCTGCATGACGATCGCCCCGGGGCTGTTCGAGACGCCGATGCTGCTGGGCATGCCGCAGGATGTACAGGACGCGCTCGGCAAGATGGTGCCGTTCCCGCCGCGCCTGGGCCGCCCGGCCGAGTACGCGAAGCTGGTGGGATCCATCATCGCCAACACCATGCTCAACGGCGAAGTGATCCGGCTCGACGGCGCCATCCGCATGCAGCCGAAGTAAGGCCGGCGGCGGCCAGTCCGCCACCAGCGCCATCCTCTCAACCCGCCACGTAAGCCGTCTTCACCGTCGTATAGAACTCGGCCGCGAAGGTGCCCTGCTCGCGCGGCCCCAGGCTGGAGCCCTTGCGGCCGCCGAACGGGACGTGATAATCGACACCTGCCGTGGGCACATTGACCATGACCATGCCAGCTTGAGCGTGCCGTTTGAAGTGCTGTACGTGCTTTAGCGACGTCGAGCAGATACCGCTGGCGAGGCCGAACTCGGTGTCGTTGGCCAGTTCCAGTGCATGCTCATAGTTCCTGGCCGGGATGATGGCGGCAACCGGCCCGAAGATCTCTTCGCGGCAGATCCGCATGTCGTTGCTGCAATCGGCGAAGATCGCCGGCGTCAGGTAGAAGCCCGGCGTGGCGCGTGTCACGTGTTCGCCGCCGCACACCAACCTGGCGCCCTCCTCGCGCCCGATGGCGAGGTAGCGCAAGTCCTGCTCAAGCTGGTCGCCGCTTGCCACCGGACCGATGTCGGTGCCGGTGTCGAGGGCGTGGCCGATCCTGAGCGCGGCCGTGCGCTCCTGCATCCGTTCGACGAAACGGGCATAGATGCCCTCTTCCACGATCAGCCGGCTCGATGCGGTGCAGCGCTGCCCGGTGGAAAAGAATGCGCTTTGCACGGCGCACTCCACCGCCACCTCGAGATCGGCATCATTGAGCACCACCATCGGGTTCTTGCCGCCCATTTCAAGCTGGACCTTGGCCAGCCGTTGGGCGGCCGCCTGGGCCACGCGCCCGCCCGTAGCCACCGAACCGGTGAAGGAAATCCCGGCGATACGCCTGTCATCAAGCATGGCCTGGCCCACTTGCGAACCGCGCCCCATCGCCAGGTTGAATGCTCCCGCCGGCAATCCCGCGCGGCTGATGATCTCCGCCAGCGCCCAGGCGCAGCCCGGCACGAGCTCCGCGGGCTTGAACACGACCGTGTTGCCGTACGCCAGGGCTGGTGCGATCTTCCAGGCGGGAATCGCCATCGGGAAGTTCCATGGCGCGATGATGCCTACCACCCCGACCGGCTCGCGCGTGACTTCGATTTCCACGCCAGGCCGTACCGAGGCCAGCTTGTCGCCGCGCTGGCGCAAGGCCTCCCCGGCGAAGAACTTGAAGATATTCCCCGCACGGGTGACCTCGCCGATGCCTTCCGGCAGGATCTTGCCTTCTTCGCGCGACAACAGCAGGCCGAGTTCCTCGCGCCGCGCCAAGAGCTCGGTACCGATCTTGTCGAGCGCATCGGCGCGTTGTTGTGGCGTGCTGGCGGCCCACCGCGGCGCGGCGGCATGGGCGGCAGCGCTGGCCTGGCCGGCCTGTGCGGCATCGGCCAGCGCGTAGTGGCCGATGATGTCGGTCGTGTCGGACGGATTGACGTTGGCGTGAGCGGATGCGCCGTCGAGCCATTGGCCGTCGATATAGTTCTTATACATGGTCATGTCAGGTTTCTACGTGTCTAGCAATGAGAGTTCTACCTGCTTGAGGCGGTGCACGATGCCCTTGACGAATTCCAGCGTGACATTGGACAGCACGCGCTGGCATGGCGTGATGATGCCAACCGTCAGCGCGTTGATATTGGGTTCGTCGAACGGGCGCCAGACCACTTCGCCGCTGGCGATCTCATCAATGAAAGCGAGCTTGGAGAAGAAGGAAATGCCCCGCCCCGAGGCGACCAGGCGCTTGAGCAGAAGGGTGGAATTGCAGGTAACGCTGGGGGTCATCAGATCCCAGAATTCCATGAACCTGGGAGACACCACGCCCTGGATCGGCGAGCGTCCTTCCAGGCGCAGGAACGCGTGGCTGCGGCAGTCGGCAAAGCTGATCCGCTCCTTCTTCGCAAGCGGATGGGAAGAGGCCATTACTACGCCTGGCGGCAGCGCGACCTGGGCCACGACGTTCAGCCCCGCCGGCAGCTTGGCGATAAAGGTGACGCCGACATCGAACTCGCCACCCAGGACTTTTGGCGCGACATCCCAGGGGTGACGGCGGCGATGGAGTACGTCACTGCCGGATACAGTTCCGAATAGTCCTCCACCGCCGCGGGGAGGAAATCGACGAACAGTGAGTCCATCGCCACGACCGATATGTGGCCCCTGCGTTCGTCCTTGAGTTCATCGAGTTCGCTTCGCATCAGGTGAAAATCGTTGAGCGTCGCGCGGATATGCTGCAGCATCCGCTCGCCTGAAGCATTCAGCCGGATACCGTTGGGCAAGCGGTCGAACAGCTCGGTTCCCATCTCGGCCTCGAGCTTGAGAATCTGCCGGTTGACGGCGCTGGATGCGACATAAAGGTTCTGCGCCGCCTTGCGGATCGACCCGCATCGCGCGACTTCAACGAAGTACTTCAGGATGCTGGCGTGCATGCTCTCCTCGATCGATTCATGGACTACGGCTCGCTGCGCACAGGATACGCCTCGACCACGGGGTGGTCACAGGCCTGCGGCCCGACGTAGTCGGCGCCGCCCGGCGAGCCGACGCCGCTCACGTGCCTGGCAAAAAACTCCCTGTTCACGGCGGCGAACACGGCCTGCGCCGGCGGCAGCTCCGCTTCGTCGTGGATGGCTTCGGTCGGGCACACGGACACGCAGATGCCGCAGCTGATGCATTCATCGGGGTGGATATAGAGCGTGCGCACGCCCTCGTAGATGCAATCGACGGGGCAGCATTTCACGCAGGCGCCGTCCTTGACATCGATACAACCAGAGGCAATGACGTAGGCCATCAGCGCCCGCTCCATTGCGGCTTGCGCTTTTGCTGGAAGGCCAGCACGCCTTCGTGCGCGTCCTCGGACTGCAGCGCGTCGACCAGGGCGGGCAGCCGCAGTGCCTGGGCATCGGCCGGCGACAAGGTCGACGTGCGGCGCACAACCTGCTTGATCGCCTGCTGCGACAGCGGCGCGCACGCCAGCAGCGCATCGATCCAGACTTGCACCGCCGCATCCAGTTGCGCGCGTGGCACCACCTCGTTGATCAGGCCGATCTCGGCGGCTTCGCGTGCCGGCATGCGGCGCCCGGTCAGCAGCATGGCCATGGCCTTGCGGAACGGGATCTGACGCTGCAGCAGGGTCATGCCGCCGTCGAGCGGCATGCGTCCCACCAGCGCTTCGGGCAAGCCAAAGCTGGCCTCCTCGCAAGCGACCACGATGTCGCAGCCCAGCACCATCTCGAAGCCGCCGCCGAGCGCGAAGCCGTTGACGCGAGCGATGACGGGTATATTCAGCGACTCGCGCAACGCGATGCCGCCGAATCCGCCCGGCCGCGCAGCACCCCAGTATTCCAGGCCGGTGGTGGACGGGTTCTTCAAATCGGCGCCCACGCAGAAGGCGCGGTCACCCTCCCCGTCAGCACGATGACGCGAACATCGTCGCGCCGCTCCAGCTCTGCCCAGATGCCTTGCAACTCGGCCTCGGTGGCGAGATCGACTGCGTTCATGACCTCGGGCCGCGACAACGTCACCGTGGCGACAAAATTCTCGACTTGCAGATGGACGCTCATTCCGCCACTCCTTGCACGGCCATCGTTGCCGGCATCCCCTCTAGTTCGCGCAGCACGTCATCGTTATGCTGACCGAGCCGCGGCGGCGGGCGGCGCAGGCTGACGCGAGCGCGCGACATGCTGATGGGACTGCCGACGAACTTGACTTGCCGGCCCTCGCCCGCGCCTTCCAGCAGCAGCTGGTTGTGCAAAGTCTGCGGATCCACCAGCGCTTCGCGCAGGTCTCGCACCGGCGCGCAGAGTATGTCCTGCGCTTCCAGGCGGGAGAGCCAGTGGTCGCGCGTATTGGCGGCAAAGCGCTCGCGCAGCACTGCCTGCAGCCCGGCCTTGTTGCGGAACTGCTGGCTCAGGTCGCAGTAGCGCGGATCTGCCGACATGTCCTCGATCTCAAGCGCCGCGCAGATGTCGCGCAACGGGTTCTGCTTGAATGCGCCCACCATCACCAGGGGTCCCGTCTGCGTATCGAACACGCCGGACAACGGCATGGCCGCCCAGTTGACCTCGGAATCGTCCATCATGATCATGGCCGCTTCCTGCATCTGCATGGCGAGCATGGAGTTGTACAGCGACACGCTGATCTTCTGTCCCTCGCCAGTGCGGGCGCGGTCCAGCAAGGCCAGCAGCACGCCCTGCACCATGTGCATGCCGGCGGAATAGTCGGCCAGCGCGGTCGGGTAGACCGAGACCGGCACCGAATCGTCGGCCCGGCGCGCCATCACGCCGGTAATGGCCTGTGCCAGCACGTCCTGGCCGCCCTTGTGCGCATACGGCCCGGATTCGCCGAAGCCGGTGCCGACCGCGTAGATGATGCGCGGATTCAACGCGCGGCATGCCTCGTAGCCGAGGCCCATGCGCTCCATCACCCCCGCGCGGAAATTATTGACCACGACATCGGCGCCGGCGATCAGGGTCTTCACGTGCGCCATCTGTTCCGGATCCCGCAGGTCAAGCGCAATGCTGCGTTTGTTGCGGTTCAGGCTGCAAAAGATGGGGTTGTCCGCGCCGGCAACCGGCTCGAAGGTGGAGCGGCTGAGATCGCCGGAGCCCTTGCGCTCCACCTTGATAACGTCGGCGCCGTAGTCGGCCAGCGTCTGCGTGCACACCGGGCCCATCATCACCTGGGTGAAATCGATGACCCGGATGCCGCTCAGGGGCAGGTCTTGCGCCATGTTGTTGTCCTCCATGTCTTATGCTGCCTCCGCCTGCCGCACATAGGCCGCCAGTGCGGGAATATCGGCGTTGCGGCCAGTCTGGTCGCCGGGATCCGCGCCCTGTGCGCGCAAGGTCTTCTGCACGGCCCGCACGTCGACGTCGCGCACTGAAACATTGGCGTTGAGCGCCAGCGCTGCGGCGACGCCGGCGGCTTCGCCCATCGCCATGCAGGGCGGGATCTCGCGCGAGATCTTCTGTGCCTGCGAGGTGGCCGAGTAGTGGCGGCCGGCCACCAGCAGGTTGTCCACCTGCTTTGGCAACAGCGCGCGGTACGGCATGTAGTAGTCACGGCCGCGCGCGATGCTGTCGTCAAAGCGCAACCGCTGCGCCACGTCTTCCTTGGACATCACGTACTCGCCTTCGAGCAGGCGGGTCTGCCGCACGCCCGTCTGCGGTGCGACGTCGATCACGTAGCATTGCTCGAAGCCGGGCAGCTTCTCGCGCACGAACTCGACCACGGCGTGGATATGCTGGCGTCCCTGGATCTCGGCGCGCGTTAGGTCTTCCGCCTTGAGGCCGTCGATGCCCGCCATGTGCGGGCAGTTGCACCACACCACGCCAGGCAGCGGCGTCTTGAGCCACCACAGTCCCCACGAGCCGCCGAGGATGCGCTTGATCTGGCGGTCGAGCTGCGCGTAGGCCTCTGGCTCTTCGTGCTCGAAGCGCTCGGCGGCGTCCGTATCCACGCCGCCAAGGCGGAACACCGTGGTGGTGATGTAGCTGCCGCCGGCATGCGGCGCACCTGCGGAGGCCGCGACATCGAGGTCGCCGGTGGCGTCGATCACCACGTCGGCGAGGATGGCTTCACGCCCGCTCTTCGTTTCGCAGATCACGCCCTTGACCTGGCCGTCCTCCACCAAAGTCTGCGAGAACCACGAATGCAGCCGCAGCTTGACGCCGGCTTGCTGCACCATGTCGAGCGCGACGCGCTTGTAGGCGTCAGGGTCGAAGGCCGCGGCGAAGCACACCGGATGCGGCGTCTTCTGGCTGTGGAAATCGAACGTTCCCCAGCGGCCCCAGCGCCGATAGGCGGCCGGGTCTTCGCCCCATTCGTTCGCGCGGGGAAACTTGGCCAGGCCCAGCGCTGCCATGTTTTCGATCATGGTCATGCAGTTGCCGCGCACCGAGATCTCCTGCAGGTGGCTGTCCCACATATCGTCCAGCACCAGCACCATGCCGCCGGAAGCAAGGCCGCCCAGATGGTTGTAGCGTTCGAGCAGAATCGTTTCGGCGCCGTTCCTCGCCGCCGCAAGCGCGGCCGACAGGCCAGCCGGCCCACCGCCCACCACCACGACATTTGCTGCGGCCGCGACGCGCACATCGTGTGCCGGCTGGCGGATCCAGTCATTGATCTTGTTCATTTGTATCCTCGGGATTGTTGTTGTCGTGCAGCGCTCAGTGCGATTGCTCAGGCTGCCACGTGATAAGCCAGCGTTCGACCAGTGCGATCACCAGGAAGAAGGTGCCGGACATCGCCGCGCACATGATGATTGCCGCGTATAGCAAGGCGGAGTCAAAGGCGTAAGTGGCCTGGATGATCATGGCGCCGATGCCCACCGTGGCCCCGATCCATTCGCCGACGACCGCACCGATCACCGACATCGACGCGGCGATGCGCAGCGCGGAGAAGAGATACGGCAGCGAATTGAGCAGGCGCAGCTTGAAGAAGATCTCGCGCTTGCTGGCCGACAGGACCCGCATCAGCTCCAGCGACTGCGGATTGACGGCTTCCAGCCCGCGCACCATGTTCACCAGTGTGGGGAAAAAGCACACGATGGCGGCGATGGTGATCTTCGGCTCGATCCCGTTGCCCATGATCAGCACCAGGATCGGCGCCTTGGCCACCACCGGGATCGAGTTGATCATGACCGCCACCGGGTAGAAGATCTCCTGCAGCGTCTTGTTATGGACGAACACGGTCGCCAGCAGGATGGCGAGCAGGTTGCCCAGCAGGAAGCCGCCGGCCGCTTCGATGACGGTGGGAATCAAGTTCTGCAGCAGAACGTCGCGCTTGTCGAAGAATGTCTGCAGCACCAGCCCGGGAGACGGCGCGATGAAGGGCTTGATATCGAAGCCCGCCACCACGGCCCACCAGGCGAACAGCAGCCCCGCGATACCGAGCGCGGGCAAGACGCGGGCGCGCCAGACGCGCCGCCGACGGCTGGCGAAATAGGCGTGGGCCTCCGCATCCGCGCCGGCAACGGGCAGGTTCAACTTCATTTCCGATGTGCTCATCAGCAAGTCTCCAGCACGCGGCGCAGATGCGCGGATAGTGTTACGAACTCGGGGGTTTCACGCACATCCAGGGTGCGGTCTTCAGGCAGCGCCACCGGGACGATTTCCTTGACCCGGCCGGGGTTGGCCGCCAGCAGGAGCACGCGCTGGCCCAGGAATGCCGCTTCATGGATGCTGTGCGTGACGAACAGGATCGTCAGTCCCATTTCCTTCCAGACCCGCCGCAATTCCTCGTTCAGCCGGTCGCGCGTGATTTCATCCAGCGCACCGAAGGGCTCGTCCATCAGCAGCACCTTCGGATCGCTGACCAGCGCGCGGGCGATCGCGACGCGCTGGCGCATGCCGCCGGACATTTCATGAGGCAGCGCATCCTCGCGCCCCTTCAAGCCAACCAGTTCCAGCAGCTCGCGTGGCGTTGCCTTGCCCGCGCGCGCCTTGCCGTTGGCGACCTCAAGCGGCAGCTCGACGTTCTGCAACGCCGTGCGCCAGGGCAGCAGCGCCGCATCCTGGAACACGAAGCCGATGTCGCGGCGGGCCCGAGCGACCGCCGGCGGTTCGTTGAGCACGCGGATGTCGCCGCGGCTGGGCTTGACCAGGTCCGCCACCACGCGCAGGAACGTGGACTTGCCACAGCCGGAGGGTCCGAGCAGCGTCAGGAATTCCCCGTGGCCACATCGAGGCTCAGGCCCTCGATGGCTGTGGTGCTGCGACGGTCGGTGAAGAAGCGGACATTGATATCGCGGCAACTGATTGAAAGTCCGGTGCCGGTGGAAGCTGGAACGCCGGCGCGTGCGGCAGGGCGTGGATTGAATAGCGTGGCTTGCATGGCTTACACCACCAGTCGTGACGATTTGGTGGCCTGCAGGATGTCCAGCGTCATGACATCCTCCACCTTGGGAGCGCGCGCGCGGAACTGGCCGAGCTGCGCATACAGGGAGATCTGCTCCTGCCATACGGCAGGGTCCATCGTTCCCCAACCCTGCGTGCCGCTCGCTCTATTGAAGGCGTAGCCCATCAAGACGTCGATCGACCCGCGCTCGTCCGCGAGGTTCAGGCTCGGGAATTCCTTGAGCAGTAGATCGACTGCCTGATCCCGGTTCTTATTGGCGTAAAGCCAGCCGCGTGCAGTCGCGCGCAGAAAGCGCTGCAGCACTTCCGGGTGATTACGCAGCGTGTCGACGTGCGCGTAGTAGGGCAGCGCGTAGAGGCGGACGCCGGAATCCCAGAGGCTCAGGTCGACACGGTCCGCGCCCAGGGCCTTCAGTGCGGACAAGTTGGTCTGCCAACCCGCTACGGCATCCACCCGTCCGCTAAGCAGAGGCATCATGTCGGCGCCGATCGGCACGACGCTGACCTGGCTCTCCGCGATCTTGTGCCTCGCCAGCAGCGCCTTGAGCAGCACGAGTCCGGTGGCCTGGATGCCGATACGCTTGCCGATCATTTCCTGCGGCGTGCGGATCGGCGTTTTCTTGAGCGAGAAGAAGGCGTAGGGGTGCTGCTGCAGGCCTACGGCAAAGCACTTGACCGGCAGCCCTTCCGATACGGCCAGCATGACGGATGGGCTGGATGAGATTTGCCCGGCCTCGCCGCGCCCCGAGGCCACGATGGCCACGCCATCGACATTGGGGCCGCCGGGCTGGATCTTGAAATCGATTCCTTCCTGCTCGTAGTAGCCGAGCCGTTTCGCAACAACCTCGCCGACCTGGTTACCGCCAGGTATCCAGCCCAACTGCATATTGACCGCCGCGCGATCGGCGGCAAAGGACTTGACCGACAGCAGCGCGCCGGTGGCCAGCCCGGCTGCCGCGAGGGAAGCCTGCAGCACGCGCCTGCGGTTCGGATTTTCCAATGATGACATCTTGATTTCCATGGTTCCCTGCCTCGTTTTCGGATCTGTCTGCAAGCGGTCAAATCTCGTGACTGCTGTATTTTGATGACGAGGGAGTGCTCGAACAAGAACCGTTTTTCGAGCAAGGGCGATGCCTAAATTAGGGCGCACAATGCCAGTGCAGCATGCCCTACGCAGGTGCCGGCGATGCTTTATTGCGGTGCAAAAAAAGGGCGCCCCTTAATGGGTCGAGCGAAAAATTCGCTCGGCGGTAGCCAAAATCTGTGCTTCCCGCGGCGGTTTTCCTGCGCCGACAATCCACTCAAATCTCACCGATAAAGAGATCAATGAGGGAGCAGGCATGCATCGCCGTTACGCAGTCGATTCGATTGGCTTACTTCTCGCCGGTGCTGGCTCGCGTGCATTTGCACGCCACGCCGGTTCCGGCAAGCACCTTGGCCGGCTAGCCATCCCAGCCAGCTTCCCGCTACCTGCGGACACGGCTTGGGTCGTTTCCTAGCGACGACGTCGCCCGCACCTCTTCCCGTCCAGCTCTTCTTTCTTCCGGATCCCTGCGCACCCCGGTGCGTGCGGGAGGACCGCTTTTTTACTTTTTTCTAATGACAGGAAGGTCACTATGAAGCGAAGTGCCATCGTCGCCACGACGTTATTGCTAGCGTGTTCGGCATCCTACGCGCAAAGCGGGGTGAATTTGTACGGGCTGATCTCGACCGGCATTGTTTATGCCAACAATCAGAACAGCCATTCCAGCTTCCAGATGGCCAACGGGCCGATGCAAACGCCTCGCTGGGGATTAAGGGGCGAGGAGGATCTGGGTGGCGGCAACAAGGCCATCTTTACGCTGGAGAGTGGCTTTTCCGTCATCAATGGCACGGCTTCGCAGGGTGGACGGATGTTCGGCCGGCAGGCCTTCGTCGGCATGTCGTCCCAGGATCTGGGCACCGTTACATTAGGCCGGCAGTACGATCTCTCTGCGGCGACGCTGTGGTCATTCGAATCGGCAACACAGTTCGCCGCCTATGGCACGCACATCGGCGACAGCGACAATGTGTTCAACACGTTCCGCGTCAACAATACGATCGCCTACAAGAGCCCTTCATACGGTGGCCTGCAGTTTGCCGGCATGTTCAGCCTCGGGGAAAAGCCTGGCGACTTCCACTCGAACAATGCGTATAGCCTCGGCATATCGTACAAACGCAACGATCTTTCGCTGGGCGTGGCGTATGAGGAGCTGAATACGCCGAACAGCCCGACTAACCAGTCGGGCGCAGTAGTCGGCGACTACGGCTTCACGTCTCCCTTCCTCACCAGCCTGGCTACCGGGGCCAAAGTGGATCGGCAGCGGATCTGGGGCGCGGGGGCGCCTATCAGTTCGGTCCGGTGGGCGTCTCGGTCCTGTACACCAATGTGCGCTTCAACTACCTCGACAACACGAGGCTGACGGTCAACAACGGCGAGATTTCTGTTACCGACTACATCACGCCAAACCTGATGGTGGGCGCAGCCTATATCTATACGTGGGGCGATTACCGCCCTATGGACAACAGCCCGAAATGGCATCAGGTCAACCTCGGCGCCGACTATTTCCTCAGCAAGCGCACCGACCTGTTCCTGGTCGGCATATACCAGCACGCTGCGGGCGACGCCACATATGCCCAGATCTACACGCTCTCGCCGTCCTCGACCAAGACCCAGGTATCGGCAGTGGCGGGGATCCGGCATAAGTTCTAAGACGCCAGGGCACTTGGCCCTCAGGCACGCATCAGCATCACCAGCGTCAGACCCGGCGCGGCCGCCGGCACCAGCGTGAGCTGCTCGAAATGCAGCAGCCCGCGCTGCGGATGGCAAAAGCCGCGGCGGCCGCCCTGGCGCTCTTCCACGTCCTGCGACAGCCAGTCGGCGCGGAACGCCGGGCTCTGCGAGATCAGTTCGTCCACGAGCGCCCGCGTCGGCGGGTCTTCGGCATGGCGGATGCTGTGCGCGCGGAATTCCGCCACCAGCCGTGCCGCGCGGTGCGGCCAGTCTTCCACTAGTGCCTGCAAGCCCGGCGACAGGAACATGCTGCGCAGCAGGTTGCGATCCTCACTGGTGGGGTCAAGCCAGCCCACGAACAAATCGGCGGCGGCGGCATTCCAGGCCAGCGCGTTCCATTGCCGGTCCAGCAGGTAGGCCGGGCCGTTGATGGCCTCCACGCTGGCGAGGACCGTGGCGGGTGCGTGTTCGTCCTGGGCTTGCATGGGGTCGCGCCGGCCGGCCAGCTCGAACAGGTAGGCCCGCTCCGCACGCGACAGCCGCAGTGCGCCGGCCAGGCTGGCAAGCGCGCGGGCCGACAGCGCCACCGGCCGGCCCTGCTCCAGCCACGTTACCCAGGTGGCGCTCAGGCCAGCGAGCTGCGCCAGTTCCTCGCGGCGCAAGCCCGGGGTGCGCCGCCGCCGGCCGGGCGCCAGGCCAACCTCGGCCGGGGCCAGGCGCTCGCGGTGGGCCCGCAGGAAGCGGCCCAGCACGGCTTCGCGCGTGAGTTCGCTTGGCTTGGCGGGATCGGGAAGCGCGTAATCTGTCATGGAGGGCTGAGCGGGAAAACGAGGCAGTAGACTGGAAGCTGGTGCGTTTTATACCAGGATAAAACTTGTACCGGGAAAACAGGCTGCTACAGTACGTCGAACCCGTTACGCGGGCAAGTCCCCCGGTCCCCGCTTTTGCAGCCCCCGGTCACCAGAATCCACCAGCGGCCATTGCCGCCAGGAGAGCCCCATGCAACAACAAGAACTCGTTGCCGCCCAGTTCGGCGCCACCGCCAGCGCCTACCTCACCAGCGCGGTCCACGCGCAGGGTGCAGACCTGCAGCAGCTTGCACAGGAACTGGCGGCGGTGCCGGCGGCGCAGGTGCTCGACCTGGGTTGCGGCGCGGGCCATGCCAGCTTTGCCGCGGCGGGGGTCGCAGCGGAAGTGATGGCTTACGATCTGTCGGCAGAGATGCTGGCGGTGGTGGAAGGCGCGGCGCGCGACAAGGGGCTGGCCAATATCCGCACCTGCCAGGGCGCCACGGAATCGCTGCCCTTCTACGATGCCAGCTTCGACGCGGTGATCTCGCGCATGAGCGCGCACCACTGGCGCAACGTGCCGGCGGCGCTGGCGGAGATGCACCGGGTGCTCAAGCCGGGCGGCAAGGCCGTGCTGATCGACATCGCGGGCTCGGACGACCCGCTGCTCGACACCTGGCTGCAATCGGTGGAGTTGTTGCGCGACCCGTCGCATATCCGCGACTACACCGGCAACGAATGGCAAGGGATGCTGGAGACGGCGGGCTTCCAGGCCGGTGTCTCGCCGGTCTGGCGCATCGAGCTGGAGTTTGCCACCTGGGTGCAGCGCATGCGCACGCCGCCCGTGGCGGTGGCCGCCATCTTGCACCTGTGGCAACTGGCGCCGGCGGAAGTACGCGAGCACTACCTGGTCAAGGCCGACGGCAGCTTTGCGCTGGAAGCAGTGATGGTCACGGCAACGCGCAGCTAAGCCGCTAAGCCAGGGTGCCAGTCATTGCGGCATGGCCGGCTCGGCCGGCAACGGCAGGCTCTGCACCATCTGCCACACGGCGGCGGCCGAGGGCGACAAGGAGCGGTCTTCCCTGCAGACCATGACGATGCGCCGCTCCTCGCGCGGCGTGAGCGGCCGCCAGACCAGCGGCGATGCCGCCGGCAGCGGCAGCGAGAACGAGGGCAGGACCGAAGCGCCGATGCCGGCCTCGACCATGCCGAACACGCTGGCCGAATGCCCCAGCTCCTGCACCACGCTGGGCGCCACGCCATGGCTGGCGAAGATGCGGTCGATCAGGGGCCGGCTGCCCGAGGCGAAATCCAGCAACACCAGCGGCATCCGGTCCAGCGCGGACCACGGCACCGAGTCGGCATTGGCCAGCGGGTGATCGCGCCGGCACACAAAGCAAAATGGATCGGTCGCCAGTGGCGCGATGGTCAAGCCTTCATGCGCCAAAGGATCGATCAATACGCCAAAGTCCACCGCCCCCGCACGGATCTGCTCGAGGCCGTCCGCCTGCACGTTGTCGCGCACGCTGAGGCGAATATCCGGGTACTGGCGCGCGCAGGTCGCCACATACAGCGGCATCAGCCGCGCCGAAATCGTGGGTGCGCTGGCAATCACAACACGCCCCCGATAGCGCTCGCCAAGCTGCCGCGTTTCTTCCAGCGTATCGTCCAGCTGGCCAAGCAGGCGCTCGATGGCGGGGGCCAGCGCCTGGCCCGCGTCGGTCACCACCACCTCGCGCGTGGTGCGGTCGAGCAAGCGCACGCCAAGTGCCTCTTCGAGCTCGGCCACGCCCCGGCTGACGGCCGGCTGCGTCAGGCCGACGGCATCTGCAGCACGGCTGAAACTGCCATGCCCGACCACGGCGAGGAAGACGCGCAACTGGCGCAATGTGTAATTCATGCGTCTATGAGATGAATGGATGCGATAAATGAATTTGCATTCTAGGCTTCGGTAACGTCCAATACTAGGCGAAACCCTAATCCAACTTAGCCGTCAATGTCCGCCATCCTCTCACCCTTCAAGAAAATCTACGACCTGATCGACGGGTTCGTACTGATCATGCTCACCGCCATCGGCATCGCGCTGCTGGCCCCGCAAATTGGCGCCGGCGACGGCCCGCTGCACCTGGGCATGGTCACCAACCTGGGCGTCGCCCTGGTGTTCTTCCTGCACGGCGCGGCGCTCTCGCGCGACAAGCTGGTGGCCGGCGCGCGCCACTGGCGCCTGCACGCCTTCGTGCAGAGCTTCACCTACATCGTCTTCCCGGTGGTCGGGCTGGCGCTGATGTTCGGCCTGCGCAACACGCTGCCCGCCGAGCTGCTGCTGGGCGTGTTCTACCTGTGCGCGCTGCCCTCCACCGTGTCGTCGTCGGTGGCGATGACCTCGATGGCGCGCGGCAACGTGCCGGGCGCCATCTTCAACGCCACCATCTCGGGCCTGATCGGCATGGCCGTCACACCGCTGCTGATGGGCCTGGTGATCAGCGCCAGCGGCGCCTCGATGCCGCTGGGCAAGGCGCTGACCGGCGTTGCGCTGCAACTGCTGCTGCCGTTCGCGCTCGGCCAGCTGGCCCGTCCGCTGATCGGCAGCTGGCTGGCCAAGAAGAAGCAGATCACCAACAAGATCGACCGCGGCGTGATCGTGCTCATCGTGTATTCGTCGTTCTGCGACGCCACCGCCGCCGGCCTGTGGCACAAGTACAACTGGGAAACCATCGGCGCCGTGATGGCGCTCGCCGCCGTGCTGCTGCTCGTGATCCTGGCCACCACCACCTTCACCGCGCGCCGCCTCGGCTTCTCCGTGGAAGACGAGATCACCGCGGTGTTCTGCGGCTCCAAGAAGAGCCTGGCCAACGGCATCCCGATGGCCAAGATCCTGTTTGCCGGCCACCCGGCGCTGGGCCTCTTGGTGCTGCCGCTGATGGTCTACCACCAGTTGCAGCTGATCGTGTGCTCGGTGATCGCCTCGCGCTATGCCAGCCGCGACGCGCTACCCGAAGGCGCCACTGCCCGCGCCTGAGTATTACCGCGCAACATGACAAACGGCCGGCAAGTTGATTGCCGGCCGTTTTTTTGACGCATCGGCCTTCCATAGGAGTTGAACCCCTGCCGGTTTGCTCCCCTCTCCCCATGAGGGGAGAGGGAGCGACAGGCGTCGTCATTGCGAACGGTTTTGGCCCATCCTCGCTTACACCGACGGATTCTTCGACAGTGGCGGATTGCGCGCGAAGTAGTTCTTGATGCCACGCAGGATGGCGTTGGCCAGTTGCTCCTGGTGGTTCTCGTCGTTGAGCTTGCGCTCTTCCTCGGGATTGCTGATGAAGGCGGTCTCGACCAGGATCGAAGGGATATCCGGCGCCTTCAGCACGGCAAAGCCCGCCTGCTCCACGCTGCCCTTGTGCAGCCGGTTGACGCCGCCGATCTCCGACAGCACGGCCTTGCCCACCTGCAGGCTGTCGTTGATCTGCGCGGTGGTGGACAAGTCCAGCAGCACCCGCGCCACCTGCGCATCCTTGTTGCCCATGTTGGCGCCGCCGATCAGGTCGGAGGCGTTTTCCTTGTTGGCCATCCAGCGCGCCGCGCTGCTCGAGGCGCCGCGCTCGGACAGCGCGAACACCGAGGCGCCCTTGGCTTCCGGCGAGAGGAAGGCATCGGCATGGATGGACACGAACAGGTCGGCCTGCACCCGGCGCGCCTTCTGCACGCGCACATTGAGCGGCACGAAGAAGTCCGCGTCGCGCGTCATCATGGCGCGCATATTGGGCTGGGCATCGATCTTGGCGCGCAGCCGTTGCGCGATCTGCAGCACCACGTCCTTCTCGCGCGAGCCGGAGGCGCCGGTGGCGCCAGGATCCTCGCCGCCGTGGCCTGGATCGATCGCCACCGTCAGCAGGCGGCGCATCTTGAAGGAGCGGTCCGCCGGCGGGTTGTTGGCGGGCAAGGCCGCAGGCGGATTGTTCTGGGCCAGCGGCGGTGCCGATGGTGCCGTCGAGGGGACCGGTGGCCTGGGCTTGACGGCTGCCATCGGCGGCAGGGCCGGCACCGGGTTGGCGCCCTTGTCGTCGAACTTGCGCACCAGCGCGCCAATGGCGTCTTCCTCGCCGGTGGCAGGCGCGCCGGACACGCCATCCGCGCCTGCCGGCGGCTGCGTGGCGGCAAACCTGCGCTGCTTGTCCTCGGTGTCGCGCACCAGCGTCCACAGCGGATCGGGCGGGTTGACAGGGTAGAGGTCAAACACCAGGCGGTTGCGGTAGCTGCCGATCGGCGCCAGCGTGAACACCTGCGGCGAGACGTTTTCCTTCAGGTCGAACACCAGCCGCACCACGCGCGGCCGGTTCTGGCCCACGCGCACGGTCTGGATGTAAGGATCGTTGGAGGTGATCTTGGCCACCAGCTCGCGCAAGGTGGGTGAGAGATCGAGGCCATCGATGTCCACCACCAGCCGGTCGGGGCCGTGGACCATCTGGTGGACGGCGGCCAGCGGCTCGTCGGATTCGATGGTGACGCGGGTGTATTCCTCGGCGGGCCAGACCCGCACCGCGACGATGCCGGCGCCAAAGGCGATCTGCGGCCCGGCCAGTGTCAGCACCACGCTGCCGGCGCTGGCCTTGAGGCACTGCGCCAGCCATTTGCGGCGGGCCAGCTGGATATCGTCGGGTCGGTCGGTGGCGAGTCGCTTGATCAGCATGCGCAAAGCAGGATAAGTCCAGTCTGAGTATAGGCACGAAGCGTGACGATACGGCGTTCGGCCGCGTCGTCGGCGTCGCTTGTGTCCGATTGGAGCAACAAGTGAAGGTCCGGTTCCCCAAGCAAGTGCCCGGCATTCTCCGGCCACTCCACCAGGTTAACGGCAGGTTCGGCAAAACAATCACGAAAACCGGCATCGGCCCACTCCTCCGGATCGGCGAAGCGGTACAGGTCGAAGTGGTAGGCGGTCAGGGGTGAGCCATCGGTGCGCGTGACCGAATACGGCTCGCACAGCGTGTAGGTGGGGCTGCGCACCTTGCCCGTGTGGCCGAGCGCGCGAAGGATGGCACGCGACAACGTGGTCTTGCCGGCGCCAAGGTCGCCCGAGAGCTGCAGGTGCACGGTCTGGGGCGGCAGGTTGCGAACGGCCTCGGCCAGCGCCGCGCCCAGCCGGGCGGTGGCCGCTTCGTCGGGCAGGTTGAGTGTGCGTTCTTGGAGCAGGGGCATTGCGTACAATTGGGGAATGATCGACCGAGCAGCCCAGGCGCCAACCGCCTCGCCCCCTCCTGCCAGCAGCGCCGTCCCCGGGACAGCGCCTGGCCTTGCGCCGTCCATTGCCCATGCGGGCACGGACGCCGCCGGGCTGGAAGCGCTGGTGGGCTCGATCCGGGCCTGGGGCGCGGAACTCGGCTTCGATGCGGTCAGCATTGCCGACGTGGATCTCAGCCGGGCCGAAGCAGGATTGTTGGCGTGGCTGGCACAGGGCTACCACGGCGACATGGATTATATGGCGAACCACGGCTTGCGGCGCGCGCGTCCCGCCGAACTGGTGCCCGGCACGGTACGCGCCATCGTGGCCCGCATGCCCTATCTGCCCGCCGCGGGCCCGGACGACTGGCGCAGCCATGAACTTGCCCGGCTCGACGACCCCGCCACCGCCGTGATCTCGCTTTACGCGCGGGGCCGCGATTATCACAAGGTGCTGCGCAACCGCCTGCAGCAGCTCGCCAGCCGCATCGAGGCCGCCATCGGCGCGTTCGGCTATCGCGTCTTCACGGATTCCGCGCCGGTGATGGAGGTGGCGCTGGCCGCGCAGGGCGGCCTTGGCTGGCGCGGCAAGCACACGCTGCTGCTCGACCGCGATGGCGGCTCGATGTTCTTCCTCGGCGAGATCCTGGTCGATGTGCCCTTCCCTGCCGACGCGCCGGAATCCGACCACTGCGGCCATTGCCGCCGCTGCATCGATATCTGCCCGACCCAGGCCATCCTGGAGCCCTACCGCATCGACGCGCGCCGCTGCATCTCCTACCTGACCATCGAGCACAAGGGCGCCATCCCAGAGGAGTTGCGCGCGCCGATGGGCAACCGCGTGTATGGCTGCGACGACTGCCAGCTGGCCTGCCCGTGGAACAAGTTCGCCCATCGCGCCACGCTGCCGGACTTCGACGTGCGCAACGGCTTCGACGCACCCGACATGGCCGAGCTGTTCGGCTGGACCGAGGCGGAGTTCAACCAGCGGCTGGAGGGCAGCCCGATCCGCCGCATCGGCCATGAACGCTGGCTGCGCAACCTGGCGGTGGGACTGGGCAACAGCCTGCGCGCGGCGCTCGCCAGTGGCGACACGGCGCTGGCCGCGCGCATCCGCGCGGCGCTCGGCGCGCGCCAGGCCGACGCCAGCCCGCTGGTGCGCGAGCATATCGACTGGGCGCTGGCGCAAGCGCCAGCGCACACCGAAGCACCCGCTAACTGACCAGGGACAGCCAGAACGGCGTGGTGACGATGGCCGCCACGGTCATGACCGAGATCGTCGCCGCCACCATCGGCCCGTTGCCGCCCATGCGCACGGCCAGGATGTAGGCGCTCGACGCGGTCGGCAGCGAGGCGAACAGCACCACGATCTGCGACTGCAACTCGGTCAGCGGCAGCAAGCGCCCCACCGCCCAGGCAAAGCACGGCATGGCCACCAGCTTGACGCCGCTCCACCACGCCACCGGCCCGATCGCCCCCGTCACCCCGCTCATCTGCAGGCCCGCGCCGACCGTCATCAGCCCCAGCGCCGTGGACGCGGAACCCAGCCGGGCCAGCGTCATGCCCACCACCTCGGGCGGATGCAGGCCAAGCAGGTTGGTCAGCAAGCCCCCGGCGGTGGCCAGGATCAGCGGGTTGCGCGCCAGCTCGCGCCACAGGCGGGTTTCGCCGTGACGGGCCAGTGCCCAAACCGCGGCCACGTTGCACAGCGGCACCGTGCAGCCGACGATCACCGCCATCATGGCCAGCCCCTCGCTGCCGCCCAGGCGTGCGGCCAGCGCCAGCCCGATATAGGAATTGAAGCGGAATGCGGTCTGCAAGCCGGAAGCAAAATCGAGCGGCGCCAGCCGCATCGCCCATTTGACGGCGTAGCCGCCCACCATGCCAAAGGCAGTGGTCAGCAGCGCCAGGCCGAGCATGGCCGAGGTCGAGGAGAAATCGAACTTGGCGCTGTTGGTGGACTGCAGCAGCAGCGCGGGAAAGAGCACGAAATACACCAGGCGCTCCACGCCGGCCCAGAACGCGCGGTCGAACGGGGAATAGCGCACCAGCAGCCAGCCGATCAGGATCAGGCTGAAATCCGGCACCAACAGGAGAGCAGAAGACATCGATTGGTTTTAGTTATTGTGATGGCCGCCGCGCACGCCAAGTGCAGCCTAGGGCAGATACCAATTGGTATTGTTTCAGAAATCGCGGAATATGGCACGTTCCGTCGTACCGTCCAGCCTCTCCATGTTTCCCCGCCGTACCCCGTTCGCGCACGAACCGCTCGCCCGCCGCGCCAGCCTGCTGGCGCTCACCCTCTGCGTGGGCGCGGCCTTGGCCATGCCGTCGGAGACCGCGCGCGCCAACGAAATCGAGGGCATGCGGATCGACGACGCCACGCGCGTCGGCGGCAAGGAGCTACAACTGAACGGCACCGGCCTGCGCTCGATGTTCATCATCAAGGGCTATGTGGCCGCCCTTTACCTGCCGGAGAAGGCGCGCAATGCCACCGTGGTGCTGGGCGCCCACGGCCCCAAGCGCCTGCAGATCCGGCCGCTGCGCGAGGTGCCATCCGATGCCTTTATCAAGGCCCTGAACGAAGGGATCCGCGAAAACCACAGCGAGGTCCAGTTCCAGAGGCTGTCCGACCGCCTGCTCCAGCTGCGCGAGACCATGGAGCAGATGGGTACCGCCCGCAAGGGCGATGTGATCAATTTTGATTTTTCGCCCGATGGCGGCACCGTGGTCGCCATCAACGGCACGCCGCGCGGCAAGCCGATCCCGGGCGAAGATTTCTACCAGGCCGTGCTGCGCATCTTCCTTGGCGACCATCCGGTCGACCGGGAACTCAAGCGCGGGCTCCTGGGCGGTTAGCCCCCGGGCGGCCACCAGGCCCGCCCGCCAGAACTCACGCCGCCGGCTCCAAAGCCCCGCCACAGCGGATGCGTCGCCGGCGTTCTTCACCTTGGGCGGATATCCCCGCCCGGTCCTTTGACGGGAGACACGATCTCATGCAAACCAGCAAAATCGCCCTGGCCCTTGGCCTGGCAGCAGCGGCCTCCGTGGCGCAGGCGCAAAGCTTCCCGACCAAGCCGATCCGGCTGATCATCCCGTTCGCGCCCGGCGGCACGACGGACATCGTGGGCCGCGGCGCGGCCGACCAGATGAGCCGCATCCTGGGCCAGCCCGTGGTGGTGGAAAACCGCGCCGGCGGCGGCGGCTCGATCGGCGCCGACGCCATCGCCAAGGCCGCGCCCGACGGCTACACGATCGGCATCTCCACCGTCTCCACCATGGCGGTCAACCCGGCGTGCAACCCCAAGCTGTCGTACGACCCGATCAAGGACTTCAAGCCCATCACCAACCTGGCCAACGTGGCCAACGTGATCGCGGTCAACCCGAACTTCCCGGCCAAGGACTACAAGGAATTCCTGGCCGTGCTGAAGGCGAATCCGGGCAAGTATTCGTACGCGACCTCCGGCACCTGCGCCTTCGGCCACATGCTGGGCGAGCAGTTCAAGGTCTCCACCAAGACCTTCATGGTCCATATCCCCTACCGCGGCGCGGGCCTGGCGCTGAACGACGTGCTGGCCGGCCAGGTGCCGATCATGGTCGACAACCTGCCCTCCTCCATGCCCTACATCAAGGCCGGCAAGCTGCGCCCGATCGTGGTGGCCTGGAACAAGCGCATCGACTCGCTGCCGAACGTGCCGACCTTCGGCGAAATGGGCCTGAAGGAGCCGAACGACCCGGCCTGGTATGGCCTGGTGGCACCTGCCGGCACGCCCGACGACGTGATCAAGAAACTTAATGAAGCGGCCGTCAAGGCATTGCAGGACAAGGACTTCCAGCAGCGCCTGCGCACCGCCGGCGCGGAACCCTCGGGCAACACCCCGGCGCAGCACGCGGCCGAGATCAAGAAGGAGTTCGAGAAGATGAAGACGCTGGTGAAGGTGCAGAACATCAAGCTGGAGCAGTGATTCAGGTGGCAAACCTGCAGCACTAGCCGAAGCCGGCGAGTGCGCCAAAGCCGCGCGCCATGACGACGGCTGTCTCTCCCTGAGCGGAGAGGGGGTGGCTCGGAGCAACTTGAAGCGAAGCCCGCGGTGTTGTCCAGCACGCAGGCATATCGAGCGCCCGCCCTCTCCCCGGCCCCTCTCCCACAAGTGGGAGAGGGGAGCAAACCAGCTGTAGAGTCAAACATCACTCGGTCTAGCCGTGATTTCCGCCCCCAGGCGGAAATCACCCAAGCGCGATGCGAAGCGAGCCGTCAAGGTTTGCATCTCCCGTTATGCGGCGCCTCGTCGGCAAGCCAAAAGAGCGGAAAAGAGGGACCCATGTCTGAGCATCGCCCTAAGGCGATGTGAGTTTGGGTCCCGGCTGCTCTTTTGGCTTGCCGACGAGGGGTCCTTCGCCGCATCCGGGTCGCCTTCTTTGCCTACTTTCTTGGCGAGACAAGAAAGTAGGTCGCCTCCCCGCAGGGGAGGTGAAACCGCCTTTGACTTTAAGCCGTTGAGCTTTTGACCTTTTGACCTTTTGACGTCAAGCAGGCCAACGCCACATCCAACGTCCGCCCTCTCCCCGACCCCACTTGACACGGTTGCTCTCCCGCGCGCGGGAAAGGGGAGCACCCCAACGCCGATCCGGCGCTATCAGGCCAAAGAGGCCAAAGCCACCCCCTCGCCCAGCAGCACCCTCACCTCCCCCACACTCGGCGAATAGGCCCCCGCGCGCGTGGCCGCCACCGCCGCGGTAGCGGCAGCCCATCGCGCCTGCTGCGCCAGCGTTGCCTCCGGGTCCAGCAGCAAGCCCGCCATCCAGCCGCCCATGGCGGCATCGCCGCAGCCGACGGTGTCGACCACGTCGACGGCAAACACAGGCTGCTCTACCGCGTCATACCCATGCAGCAGCGTCATGCCGTGCGCGCCGCGCGTCAGCAGCACGCGCGCCTGCGGGGCCTGCGCCCTGAGCGCCGCCAGCGCGGCGTGCTCGTCCAGCGTAGGGTACAGGCCGCGCAAGTCCTCGTCCGACACCTTGATGTAGTCCGCCAGGCCGGCCATATGCGCAAAGACGGCCTGGTACTCCGGCGCGCGCATGGGCGTGCGGAAGTTGGGATCGAAGGCGATGCGCTTGCCTGCGGCCCTGGCCTGCGTGGCTTCTTCGCACAGGCGCGCGGCGAGCGGCTGGCGCGCGAGGCTGAGCGAGCCGAAGTGCACGGTGCGCGCGGCCTGGCGCCACCCCGGCGGCAGGCGCTGGGGTTCGAAGTAGAGATCGGCGCTGTCGTCGCCGACGAAGAAATACTGCGGCGGGTGCTGCGCGCCGACAAACGCCAGCAACGGCGAGCGCTCAACCCGCTGCAGGAAGCGCAGGTCCAGCCCGGCCTCGGCACTGGCCTCGGCCAGCTGGTCGCCCAGCGTGTCGCAGCTGATCGCGCCGGCGAAGGCGGTGGGCAGGCCCAGCCGCGCGCCCACGCGGGCCACGTTCCAGCACGAGCCGCCGGGCAGGCCGAGCCACGCCTGCCCGCCTTGATGAACCATGTCGGTCAATGCCTCGCCGAAGACGACGTAGGCTGGCCATGATGTCGTTGTCATTGCATCCTCTTTCTCGTATTTCCGTCTGCGCGCGCTGCCGCGCGTCAGGCTTGCCAGGCCGATGCCGCGGCGAGCGCGCGCCGGATCAGGCCGGCGGTGGAAGCATCGTGCGGGCGGGCCGGGCCGCCATCGAGCTCGCTGGCGATCGGCGCGGCGAGCTGCTTGCCAAGCTCCACGCCCCACTGGTCGAACGAATTGATGTTCCACAGCACGCCCTGCACGAAGGTGCGGTGCTCCGAGAGCGCGACCAATGCGCCCAGGTGATACGGATCGAGCCGCTGCAGCAGCAGCGTGTTGCTGGGACGGTTGCCCTCGAACACCATGTGCGGCACCAGCGCTTCGTCCTGTACGCCGAGCGCCCGGACCTCTTGCGCGGTGCGCCCGCGCAGCAGCGCCTCGCCTTGCGCAAAGCAGTTGGCGAGCAGCTTGCCATGGTGGCCCGGCATCGGGTGCACCGGCTCCAGCGCGGCGATGAAATCCACCGGCATCCAGTGCGAGCCCTGATGCACCATCTGGAAGTAGGCATGCTGGCCGTTGGTGCCGGTAGTGCCCCACACCACCGGCGCGGTGCCTTGCGCGGCGGCGGCGCCATCGAGCTGCACGGACTTGCCGTTGCTCTCCATCTCGAGCTGCTGCAGGAAGGCAGGCAGCAGCTCGAGCGGCTCGCAGTACGGCGCCACGCAGCGGCTGCCGGTACCCAGGAAGCTGCGATACCAGACATCGAGCAGGCCGAGGATCATCGGCATGTTTTGCGGCGGCTCGGCCTCGGCGAAATGCTGGTCCATGGCGCGGGCGCCGTCGAGCAACTGGCGAAAACGCGCAAAGCCAACGGCCAGCGCAATCGACAGCCCCACCGCCGACCACAGCGAAAAGCGCCCGCCCACCCAGTCCCAGAACGGGAACATGTTGGCTGGGTCGATGCCGAACTCGGCTACCGCCTGCCGGTTGGTGGAGACCGCGACGAAGTGGCTGGCCAACTGTGCCTGCGGCACCCCGTGGCGCAGGAACCAGGTGCGCGCGGTGTGCGCGTTGGCCATGGTCTCCAGCGTGGTAAAGGTCTTGGAGCAAACCACCACCAGCGTGCTGGCGGCGTCCAGCCGCGCAAGCACGGCGGCAAGATCGCTGCCATCCACGTTGGCGACAAAATGCATGCGCGGCCCTTCGGTGTCCAGGTGCGCGAGCGCGCGGCAGACCATGCGCGGCCCCAGGTCCGAGCCGCCAATGCCGATATTGATCACGTCGGTGATCTGGCGGCCATTCCAGCCGCGCCACGCGCCGCCGCGCACCGCGTCGGCGAAGCGCTCCATCTGCGCGAGCACCGCGGCCACGTCGCCGCCCACCGCCACGCCCTGCGCGTGGAAGCCGTCCTGCGGCCACGCGCGCAGCGCCATATGCAGCGCGGCGCGGCGCTCGGTGGTGTTGACCGCTTCGCCGCGGTACATGGCATCGCGCCGTGTGGTCACGCCGGCCTCTCCGGCCAGCGCGAACAACAGCGCCATGGTGGTGTTGGTGACGCGGTTCTTGGCGTAGTCCAGCGTCAGGCCGGCGGCCTCGGCCACGAAGCCGGCGCCGCGGGCTTCGCCCTGCTGGCCGTCGAACCAATCGCGCAGGTGGGCATGGCGGATGGTTTGCGCGTGCGCTTGCAGCCGCTGCCAGGCGGGTAGATGGTGGGACACTTGGGGCATAGCGGACATCGATACAACTCCTGTACTCGCCGGCGTACAGGCAATCGCCAGTGCGCCGGTATGCTTCAAACGTGCTTCACAGCTCTTCGTGCCAGACCGCGCCATCGCGCGACGGCAGCGCGCTCGAGGCCGCGGGCCCCCAGGTGCCCGCGGTGTAGAGCTTGGGTGCGAGATTGCTCTGCGCCCAGGCCTGCTGGATCGGCGCGACCCAGCGCCAGGCCTGCGCCTGCTCGTCGCGCCGCACGAACAGCCCGAGCCGCCCGCGGATCACGTCGAGCAGCAGCCGCTCGTAAGCGCCGGTCTTGCGCTCGTTGCGATTGCCCTGCCCGCGCGGCAGCATGCGTTGCAGGTCCAGCGTGGCGGGCTGCAGCGCCTGCGTGTCGCCGGGATGCTTGACCAGGAAATGCAGGCGGATGCTTTCCTCCGGCTGCAGCGTGATCACCAGCCGGTTGCCGGGCTCATGGTCCAGCGGACGCGGGAACAGCGAGTACGGCACGTCGCGGAACTGGATCACGATCTCGGCCACGCGCGACTGCATGCGCTTGCCGGTGCGCAGGTAGAACGGCACGCCGGCCCAGCGCCAGTTGGCGATCTCCGCCTTGATGGCGACGAAGGTCTCGGTCTGGCTGTCGGGCGAGATGGCGGGTTCGTTCACGTAGCCCGGCACCGCGTCGCCAGCGGCCGCGCCGCGGCAGTATTGCCCGCGCACCACTTTCTCGGCGACCTCGTTCAGCTCGATGGGCTTGAGCGCCTTGAGGATCTTCAGCTTTTCGTCGCGGATCGCGTCTTCCGACAGGCTCGCCGGCGGCTCCATCGCCACCATGCACAGCAACTGCAGCAGGTGGTTCTGCACCATGTCGCGCAGCGCGCCGATGCCGTCGTAGAATGCGCCGCGCTTTTCCACGCCGATTTCCTCGGCGATGGTGATCTGCACATCGCGCACCCACTCGCGCCGCCACAGCGGTTCGAACAGGACATTGCCAAAGCGCATCGCCATCAGGTTCTGCACCGACTCCTTGCCCAGGTAATGATCGATGCGGTAGATCTGGTCCTCGGCAAAATGGCGCGCCACCGCGGAGTTGATGGCATCGGACGAGGCCAGGTCGTGGCCCAGCGGCTTTTCCAGCACGATGCGCACGCCTGCGTGGTTCAGGCCAGTGCGGGCCAGCTGCTCGCAGATCGGCACGAACAGCTGCGGGCCGGTGGCCAGGTAGAAGACCACCACCGGCGCGGCGCGCGCGCGCACCAGCTCGGCAAGGGAATCGAAGCCCTCCGGCGCGTTGGCGTCCACCTGCAGGTAGAGGATGCGCGCGACAAAGGCCTGCCAGGCTTCGGCCGCGGCGGCAGCGGGCAGCGCGGGACGCACCTTGGACTCCAGCATGGCCAGGTAGGCGTCCTGGCCGAGCGGCTGGCTGCCGAGCGCGAGGATGCGCCCGCGCGGGTGCAGCGAGCCCACGCAGTGCGCATCGAACAGCGCCGGCAGCAGCTTGCGCGTGGCGAGGTCGCCGGTGCCGCCGAACAGCACGAAGTCGAATTCGGGGACTGCGCCTACAGCATTGTTTGGCATGGTTTCACCAGTCGGTTGGTCGGTTGTCGGGTGATTCGGTTGTCAGTTGAGCGCGGACCGCTGCCCGGCTAGCGCGGCGCGGCCCAGCCCTTGTACTCGTTCACATTGGCTCGCGTAACCAGTGTAGGCGGCAGCAGCACGGTGCGGCTTGCGGGCGCCTTGCCATTCATCAGCCCCACGCCGATCTCCACCGCGGTGCGCGCAATGGCCCACGGGTCCTGGCTGGCCGAGGCCTGCACCAGGGTGTTGGCCTTGAGCGCTGCCTCGATATCGGGCGCGCCGTCGACCGAGGCAATCAGGATGCCGCGCCGGTTCAGCTGGCGCGCGGCCAGGTCGGCGCCGACCGCCTGCGGGTCGTTGATGGTGAAGACCGCGTCGACCTTCGGGAAGCGGGTCAGGTAAAGCTGCATGACGTTGAGCCCGCCCTCGCGCGAGCCCTTGCCGTCCTGGTCGTCGGAGAGCACGTGGATGCCGGGGTGCTTGCCCAACACCGTCTTGCAGCCCTTCACGCGATCCAGCACGGCGGACACCGGCGGGCCATTCTGGATGATCAGGTTGCCGCGCCCGCCCAGCCGCTCGGCGAGGAAGGCGCAGGCCAGCTCGCCGGCCTGCGTGTTGTCGGTCTGCACCGTGGCGTCGGCGCCCGCTGCCGCCACGTCCACCGCCACCACCACGATGCCGGCCTTGCGGGCCTTCTTCACCGCGGGCTCGATGGCGCGCGCGTCGGCCGCGTTGATCAGGATCAGGTCCACCTTCGACACGATAAAGCTGTCGATATGCGAGAACTGCTTGTTGAGGTCATAGTCGGCGGACAGCACCGTGACCTTGGCGTCCGGGTTGATCTTCCTGGCCGCGGCTTCAGCGCCGCGCGCCAGCGCAACGAAGTACGGATTGCCGAGCGAGCCGAGCGTAACGCCGACTTTCTTCAGCGGCCGTTGCGCGGCGGGCGCCGATGCGGATTCCGGCGCGCCCTGTGCGGCGGCGCCGGTGCATAGCACGCTCGTTGCGCTCATTGCCGCCAGCGCCAATGCCGCGAGGTAAAGCTTTGACATGTCGTCTCTCCAGTAGCCGATGATTGGGCCGCGCTCGCTTCAGGTGCGCGCCGAGCCCTTGCGGCGATAGCTGTCGAGCGCCACCGCGCCAATGATCACCAGGCCCTTGATGATGTACTGCCAGATATCGGACACGCCCAGCAGCACCAGCCCGTTGGACAGCACCGCGATGATCAGTGCTCCGACCAGCGTGCCGACGATGGAGCCGGTGCCGCCCACAAAGCTGGTGCCGCCCAGGATGACCGCGGCAATGGCATCGAGTTCGTAGGACTGGCCCAGCTGCAGCCCGTTGGCCGCGTACAAGCGCGCGGAAGACATCACGCCGCCCAGCCCCGCCAGCAGCCCGGACACCGCGTACACGAACAGCAGCACGACCCACACCTTGATGCCGGACAGCCGCGCCGCCTCGGCATTGCCGCCCACCGCGTAGATCTGCAAACCCAGCACGGTACGGCGCAGCACGAACCACGACACCGCCACCACGGCAAAGGCGATGATCACCAGCCAGGGCACGCCCAGCACTTCGCCGTTGCCGATAAAGGCAAAGCCGATATCCGGGTTGTAGATGGTGCTGTCGTTGCCGACCAGCCGCGCCAGCCCGCGCACCGCCGTCAGCGTGCCCAGTGTGACGATGAACGGCGGCAGTTTCATGAAAGCCACCAACGCGCCGTTGACGATGCCGAACAGCAGGCCGCACAGGAGCGCGGCCGGCACGCTCAGCATGCCGAGCTGCGGCATCAGCGACACCAGCATCGCCACCACCGCCGAGATCGACAGGATGGAGCCCACCGACAAATCGATGCCGCCGGTCAGGATCACGAAGGTCATGCCCGCGGCCAGCACCATGTTGATGGAGGCTTGCTGCGCGATGATCGACAGGTTCTGCCAGCCGGCGAAGTTTTCGGTCAGCACCGTGAAGCCGATGCACAGCAGCACCAGCACGGGCAGCATGCCGAGCGCGCGCAGTCGCTCCTGGGTGGTGAGGCGGCCGAGGGTGGCGACCGGCAATGACGCGCCAGCGGTAGGGGCGGGCGCGGTGGAACGGGTGATGGATTCATGCATGGTTGTCTCCTGCGCCGGCGGCTCTCGGGGAGTTGCAGGCCGGCGTCGATATCCTTGTCTCTTGCGGGTGGCGCGAAGGTTGTGCCCGGTCTCAATGCAGCGTGATGCTGGTTGCGTTGCCGGCGGCAGGCAGCGGAGCGTCGGCCCATGCGGGCGCCGGCTGCGCCGCCGCGCCGGTGGCCAGCGCGATGATGCGCTCCTGGGTTTCGGCCGCGCTCTTGGCCGGGCGCACTTCGCCGGCCAGCGCGCCTTCGCGCATGACCAGCACGCGGTCGCACAGGCCCACCACTTCGGGCAGCTCGCTGGAGATCATCAGGATCGCCACGCCGCTCTCGGCCAGCGCGTTGATCAGCCGGTAAATCTCCGACTTGGCCCCGATGTCCACGCCGCGCGTGGGCTCATCCAGGATCAGCACGCGCGGCTGGATTTCCAGCAAGCGCGACAGCATCACCTTCTGCTGGTTGCCGCCCGACAACGCGCCCACGTTGACCTGCGCATGCGCCACGCGGATGCCCAGGGTGTCGATGGCCTCTGTCGTGCGGCGGCGCGCGGCGGGCCGGTTCAGGCGGCCGAGGCCGAGCGCGTCGCGCGCGGCCACGATCAGGTTGATGTTCTCGTGCACGCTCTGGTCCAGGAACAGGCCTTGCAGCTTGCGGTCCTCGGTCAGGTAGGCAATGCCGGCATCGATGGCCTGGCGCGGGCCACCGGCCGGCAGCGTGACCAGCCCGCCGGGGCTCGCCGGGTTGGCAATAAGCACCTCGCCGCGCGTGCGCACTTCTGCGCCAAACACCAGCCGCGCCAGCTCCGTGCGGCCCGCGCCGACCAGGCCTGCCAGCCCGAGCACCTCGCCGGCGCGCAGGTCGAAGCTGCAGCCCTTGACGCGGCGGCCGTCGGCCACATCGCGCACGGACAGCATCACGTCGCGCTCCAGCGCCTGGCCGTGCGTCTTGGTATAGAAGCCCGACAGGTCCCGCCCCACCATCATCTTGACCAGCGCTGCCTGCGACAGGTGCGCGCGGTCCAGCGTGCCGACGAAGCAGCCGTCGCGCAGCACGGTCACGCGATCGGCCAGCTCGTCGATCTCGGCCATGCGGTGGCTGATATAGAGGATCGCCATGCCTTCGCCCCGCAGCTGGCGGATCAGCGCGAACAGGCGATCCGTCTCGTGCGTGGACAGCGGCGTGGTGGGCTCGTCCATCACCAGGATGCGTGCCTCGAAGTGCACGGCCCGCGCGATTTCCACCAGCTGGCGCTGCGCGATCGACAGGCTCGCCACGCTCGCCACGGGCGAGAAATCCGCGCCGAGCCTGGCCAGCGTGGGCGCGCAGGCGCGCGCCATGTCGCCACGCGCCACTAGCCCGCGGCGCTGCAGGGCGCGGCCCAGGTAGATGTTCTCGGCCACGCTCAGGTTGGGCGCCAGGCTCAGCTCCTGGTAGATCACCGCGACGCCGAGGTCGCGCGCGGATTGCGGGCCGTCGATCTGCACCCGTTGCCCGTCGATATCGCATTCGCCGCCGGGGTCCGCCGTGTAGGCGCCGGACAGGATCTTCATCAGCGTCGACTTGCCCGCGCCGTTCTCGCCCATCAGGGCGTGGACCTCGCCGGCGTAGGCCGTGAGCTCGACATTGCGCAGCGCGCGCACGCCGGGGAAGGTCTTGCAGATATTGCGCAGCGCCAGCAGCGGCGCCTTGGTGGACGTATCGGGTGAAACAGCCGGAACAAGCGGTACGGACAAATCAGACGAATCAGACGATGGCATGGTTGGCCTCCGGAATCATGGCGGATGCGCCTTTGAGCATGTCGGCCCGCGGCGAGAAATTCATGAACATCGGCAGCGACGCGGCGCCGACCGCGCCGGCGTTGGCGCCAAAGCAGCCGCGCACCACGCGTGGCGGGCGCCGTGCCTCGGGCGCGCCGTCGTCCAGTTCGCCCTGCAGGCGCTCGATCAGCGCCTGCACCAGGCCGCCGTCGATATCGGCATCGAGGATGATCAGCGGCACGTCGAGCACCGCCAGCGCGGATTGCATCGCGGGCGCCAGCGCGTCGATGCAGTCGTCGAGCCACTCCGCCACCGCCGGATGCTGGCCGCGCACCTGCGCCTCCAGGTCGGCATGGCTGTCGATGGCCACGCCGTGGTGGCGCAGGTGGCGCGTCAGCGCGTTGAGCGAGGCGCGCGCCAGCAGGATGTCGCGCCGCTTGCCGGTGCGCGGCGCCGAGGCAAGCAGGCTCGGCTGCACCGGCATCATGCCGATATCGCCGGCATTGCCCGACACGCCGCGCACGCAGTCGCCGTTGAGCGCCACGCCGCCGCCAATCGCCGGGCCAACGAAGACATAGAGGAAACTCTGCGCGTGGTGGCTGCCATAGAACAGCTCGGCCACGGCGGCGGCGGTGCCGTCGTTCTCGCCAAATACCGGCAGCCCCGTGGCATCCGACAGCTCGGCGGCGAAGTCCACCGCATCCCAGGCACGGAAGGTGGCCTGCGATGCCTCATCCTGCAGGTCCAGCTCGCGCAGCCAGGCGCCGAGGTTGTAGGGCTGGGCCACGCCGATGCCGAGCAGGCGCTTGCGCTCGGCCGGCGTGAGCAGCGCGCGCAGCGCGGCCACGTCGTCGCGCACCAGCGCCAGCGCTTGTTCCGGATGCGGCAGGACCATCTGGTGGGCGCGGCTGGCGAGGATCTCACCACCAAAATCCACCATCACGCATTCGATGCTGCCGCGATCCAGCCGGACCCCGATGCCGAACGCGCCCTTGGGCTGCAGGCGGATCAGGCTGGCCGGCTGGCCGCGCTGCCCGTCCTGGCGGCGGCCAGCCACATGGATCAGGCCATCCTCGGTGAGCGTCTGCACGATGCTGCCCACCGCGGTGTTGGTGAGCTGCGCGATGCGGGCGAGATCCGCCTTGGACGCTTCTCCGGCATGCCGCAGCGCCAGCAGGAGCGCGCGCTCGTTGTACAGCCGCAAACTGGCGGAATTCACGCCGCGGCCGCCCTTGGCACTGTTCATATCGTCTCCGGATGTTGTTCTGGGCGCCGGTTGCATCACCTGGAGCGGTGTGTTGCGGCGCCGTTGCTGCATTAATTAATTCATGTTGAATTAAATATTAAGGCGAGGCAGAACTCAAGGAAGGGGAAACCCCAGTCAAGCGGTTGCATTGCCCCATGGAAGCGCCCTGCACGCCACCGGGCATCCCAAGGGGCGCCGCCATGCTCTAAAATCCAGGCTCGCGCTTCCCACCCCTGCCATGGACTCCATCTTCGACGCCATCCTCCAAGCCCCTTTCGGCAAGATCGGCGTGCGCACCGACGGCGAATTCGTCCGCGAGATCGTCTACCTGCCCGAGAGCATGCGGCTCGTCGAACCCGCCAACGCGGTCACGCAACGCCTGGCGCGACAGCTCGAGGCCTACTACGCCGATCCGGATGCGCGCTTCGACATCCCGCTGGCGCCGGTCGGCAGCGCGTTCCAGCGCCGGGTCTGGCAAGCGATATCGAGCGTGCCGCGCGGCAAGGTCACCACCTATGGCGCGGTGGCGCGGCAGATCGCCAGCGCGCCGCGCGCGGTCGGGCAGGCGTGCGGTGCGAATTTCTTCCCGCTGGTGATTCCCTGCCATCGCGTGGTTGACGCCAGCGGCATCGGCGGCTTTGCCAACCATGACGGCGATGGCTTCTACCTTGACATCAAACGCTGGTTGCTGCGCCATGAAGGGGTGATGCTCGCATGAACGACATCGCGCGGATTGACGAGGGCGACGATAACAACGGTCGCGACGATCACGACGATCTCGACGACATCGAAGCCGACAACGACAACGACACCCTCGGCGCCGAAGCCGAGGACAGCCCCGCCCTCGTCGCCGACCTGGCCCTCGTCGACCGGTTCTGCGACGCGCTGTGGCTGGAGGACGGCCTGGCGCGCAACACCATCGACGCCTACCGGCGCGACCTGGCGCTGCTGTCGCGCTGGCTGCATGCGTCGGACACCTGCGCGCTGCTGGCGGTGGACGACACCGCCCTCAACGGCTACTTCGCCTCGCGCCACCTGGAGACCCGCGCCTCGTCGGCCAACCGGCGGCTGACAGTGTTCAAGCGCTTTTTCCAGTGGGCGCTGCGTGAACACATGATTACGGCCGATCCCTGCCTGCTGTTGCGCCCGGCCAAGCAGCCCCCGCGCTTTCCCAAGACGCTGACCGAGGCGCAGGTCGAGGCGCTGCTGGAAACACCGGACACCGCCACGCCGCTCGGCCTGCGCGACCGCACCATGCTGGAGCTGATGTATGCCAGCGGCCTGCGCGTGTCCGAGCTCACGCAGATGAAGACCATCGAGATTGGCCTGAACGAGGGCGTGGCCCGCGTGGTGGGCGGCAAGGGCAACAAGGAACGCCTGGTGCCGTTTGGCACGGAGGCCGGCGACTGGCTGCGCCGCTACCTGGCCGAAGGCCGCCCCGCGCTGCTGGGAGAGCGCGCCTGCGAAGCGCTGTTCGTCACCCAGCGCGGCGAGGGCATGACGCGTCAGGCCTTCTGGCACCTGATCAAGCGCCACGCGCGCGATGCCGAGATCTACGCGCCGCTGTCCCCGCATACCTTGCGGCACGCCTTTGCCACCCACCTGCTCAACCACGGCGCCGACCTGCGCGTGGTGCAGTTGCTGCTGGGGCACGCCGATATTTCCACCACGCAGATTTATACGCACGTGGCGCGCGAGCGCCTGCGCGATCTGCACCAGCATCACCATCCGCGCGGCTAGGCGCGGCTAGTTTTTTGCGCGGTCTATGCGATCCATCCCATGAGTAAATCGAAGCACGTTTCAGAAACCCCCGCCACCCAGTTCCTCAAGCAGCATGGCGTTGCCTTTGGCGAGCATGCCTATGACTACGTCGAGCATGGCGGCACCGGCGAATCCGCGCGCCAGCTCGGCGTGGAGGAGCACGCGGTGATCAAGACCCTGGTCATGGAAGACGAGAAGGCGCAGCCGCTGATTGTGCTGATGCATGGGGACTGCTCGGTGTCGACCAAGAACCTGGCGCGCCAGACCGGGCGCAAGAGCGTGCAGCCGTGCAAGCCGGAGGTGGCGCAGCGGCATAGCGGGTATCTGGTGGGGGGACGTCGCCGTTTGGGACGCGCAAGCGGATGCCGGTTTTTGTTGAGGCTGGTGTGTTGGCGCTGGAGCGGATTTACATCAATGGGGGGCGCAGGGGGTATCTGGTCAGTATTGATCCGCAGGTATTGAAGACGTTGGTGGGGGCGGAGGTGGTGGAGTGTGCGTTGAGGGACTAGGAAGGGCTCTGGGGCGGTGTTTGAGCGGCGTTGGCCCTTGGACCCAAAAGCCGTAGATATCGCCCTGCGGGGTTGGTCGCTGTTTATTTCGTCGGCGATGGCTGTTGAACCCAAAAGCCATACGACATCCCCCTGCGGGGGCTGCCGGTCACTCTTCTTTGCGCGGCAAAGAAGACTAACGAGAAGAAAGCCGCCCTGCCGGGAGCAGAGCAATAAGGCTCTCGAATCTCGGTGGTTTCGTCGTACGGCCCAGAGTGCCGGCTGGCATCTGCCGGTACTGGCTTGACCGGCCACGAACCTGCCAGCCTCCCGGATTCACGGTGGGGCCCCCGGTAGCAGACATCACTTGCTTCAAGCCGTCTGTCGCTCGCGGAGTGGCCGGCCACGAAGTTGCAGGCGCACCGGTTCCGTCGTGGGCGCGGTGGCACTGGATTGATAAGCCCGAGACCTTGACCACCGCGCCCGCCCCACCACGAAACCATTGACGAGGGATGTGTCGTGGTGCTTCGCGCCGGTAACGGCAGATTGGCGAATGGGCAAGGATTCCGCTACCGGGAGCCCCACGACGAAAACCATGGGTCATGCCATTGCGATGCCCTACGAGCCGGTAACGGCAGATGTCAGCAGTACTGTGGCCGTACGACGAAACCAGCGTCCTGCGCACTCGCGATTGCTCTGCGCCCGGCAGGGTCGGCTTTCTTCTCGTTAGTCTTGTTTGCCGACGCAAAGAAGAGTGACCGGCAGCCCCCGCAGGGGGATGTCGTATGGCTGTTGGGTTCAACTGCCATCGCCCACGAAGGGCCTGTACGGGATTTTGTGTGCAGGGCATAACATGTCGACAAGGAGCATGTAATGCCACGCAAACCAAAGGCCATACCCAGGGACCTTCCGACCATCCCTAAGGAGCTGATCGATCAGTTCGTTAAAGGTCCGATGACTGCTGAGGCGGTGCAAGACGCCGCCATGGCGTTCAAGAAGGCCCTGATCGAGCGGGCGATGGGCGCGGAGCTGGGCCATCACCTGGGCTACCCGGCGGGTGCCGAGCGCCCCGAGGATGCAACCAACCAGCGCAATGGCTCCAGCGCCAAGACCGTGCTTACGGACACGGGACCCTTGCGGCTGGCGATCCCGCGCGACCGCGACGGCAGCTTCGCGCCCATCCTGATTCCCAAGCACGACCGGCGTTTTACTGGCTTTGACGACAAGATCATCGCCATGTATGCGCGCGGCATGACGGTACGCGAGATCCAGGCGTTCCTGGTCGAGCAGTATGGCACTGAGGTGTCGCCCGCGTTCATCAGCTCGGTAACGGATGCGGTCATGGAGGAAGTCACCGCCTGGCAGGCCCGTCCATTGGAGGTCATGTACCCGGTCGTGTTCTTCGACGCGCTGCGGGTCAAGATGCGCGAGGATGGCGTCGTGCGCAGCAAGGCGGTCTATCTGGCGCTGGGCGTGCTGCCCGATGGCACGCGTGACATCCTGGGCCTGTGGATCGAGACCACCGAAGGGGCAAAGTTCTGGATGAAGGTGTTCAACGACCTGAAGACGCGAGGCACCCAAGACATCCTGATCGCGGTGACCGACGGCTTGAAGGGCATGGAGCAGGCCCTGAACGCGGTGTTCCCGAGCACGACACTGCAGACTTGTGTCGTGCATCTGATACGCGGCAGCCTGGACTACGCGAGCTGGAAGGACCGCCGTGTGGTGGCGGCCGCGCTCAAGCCTGTCTACACGGCTGCCACGGTTGAGGCCGCCGAGGCGGCGCTGTTGGCCTTCGAGCAAAGCGACTGGGGCAAGCGCTACCCACCGATTGCAGCCTCCTGGCATCGCGCCTGGGACCGGGTGATTCCATTCTTTGCGTTCCCGCCGGCCATCCGCAAGATCATCTACACCACGAATGCCATCGATAGCATCAACGCGCAACTGCGTAAGATTATCAAGACCCGCGGGCACTTCCCGAGCGATGAAGCGGCCACCAAACTGCTGTGGCTAGCCTTGCGCAACATCACCGGCAAGTGGGGCAGCGCCACGCACGACTGGAAAGCCGCCATGAACCAGTTCGCGATCCTCTACGAGGATCGCTTCACACAACCCCATCGCTGAGATAGGATCAAAGGCCTGCCTGCCGGGCAGCCTGCCCGGCAGGCAGGTTTTTAGCCTTGCACACAAAAATCCTGACACCCCCCACGAAATAAACAGCGACCAACCCCGCAAAGCGACGTCGTACGGCTGTTGGGCGCAAACGCCACCGCGGCTCCAAGAAACAGCGCCCCCCATCCCCTCTCCGGGAAGTCCCCAAAGAAATCACCCCCTTCCACGCTACAATCCCGCCAGCCTCAAATCCCCGGTTCCCACATGGCCAATCTGATTTCTGCCCTAGCCGCTTACCTGATCGGCTCCATTTCCTTTGCCGTCGTGGTCAGCAAGGCCATGCGCCTGCCCGATCCGCATACCTATGGATCCGGCAATCCCGGCGCGACCAACGTGCTGCGCAGCGGCAACAAGAAAGCCGCCATCCTCACGCTGATCGGCGATGCACTGAAGGGCTGGCTGGCGGTCTGGCTGGCGCAGCGCTTCGGCCCGGCCTACGGCGTCGACGACACGGGCATCGCGCTGGTGGCGGTGGCGGTGTTCCTGGGGCACCTGTTCCCGGTGTTCTTCCGCTTTGCGGGCGGCAAGGGCGTGGCCACCGCGGCCGGCATCCTGTTTGCCATCGACCCGCTGCTGGGCGCGGGCACGCTGGCGACCTGGCTGATCGTCGCCTTCTTCTTCCGCTACTCGTCGCTGGCGGCGCTGGTGTCGGCCATCTTCGCGCCCTTCTTCTATGTGCTGATGTCGGGCGTGGACGTGATCGCCGGCGCGGTCTTCGTGATCAGCGTGCTGCTGGTGGTTCGCCATCGCCAGAATATCGGCAAGCTGCTGGCGGGCAAGGAAAGCCGCATCGGGGAAAAGAAGAAGGTGCCCGGCGCCTGAACGCAGGACGCATCCCTGCCATAAAGAAAGCCCGCGATGCGGGCTTTCTTTATGGCGTGCCAGTGCGCGGTTACGGCATCTTGCTGAGGATGCCATTCATCTCATCCATGGAGAAGGCTCGCAGCGTCTGGGTACGGACGTTGCCTGCCATGCCCAGGGAGAGGCCAAATGCAGTCATGGTGGCCTCGTCGGGCGCGGTGAAGGTCACGACGAGATCGTATTGCCCGAGCGTCCAGTAGATATCTTTCATCTCAATGCCGCTTTTCTTAGCCATTTCTCGAACGGCCGCGGCGCGTTTGGTTGTGTCCTTTACGGTACGGATTCCCTGGTCGGTGAAGTTTAAGAGGGCGACAAAAGTTGCCATAATGCGTCTCCTGATCAACTGGAATGGCACTACGCGTTGCCTACGCGCACAGAGCAACTACTTGCAGCAATCTACGTACCACGTGAGCCGCCGTCTGGCTCGCGTGGCCATCACGTCATGCGCAGCCCCCCGTGACGAGGCAATCCGCCGGAAAGTGTTCCAGGATTGATACGCTTTTTGGGACTGCCCGGCAGCATCGGGCCGTCTTTCAGGCCGCCTGCGCCAGCGCCGTGAACGGAAATATCATTTCCACCCGCAGTCCGCCCTCGGCACGGTTCTCCAGCACGAGCCGGCCGCCCGCCTGGCGCACCAGCCGGTCGACGATGGCCAGGCCCAGGCCCGAATGCGCGTTGCCGCCGCGCGCCGGGTCCAGCCGCACGAACGGCAGGGTGACCTTTTCCATGGCCTCCGGCGGAATGCCTTCGCCATGGTCTTCGACCACCATGTGCCAGCCATCGGCCTGGCGCGCGGTGCTCAGCAGCACTGGCGCTGCCCCATAGGCATAGGCGTTGTCGACCAGGTTGCCAACGATGCGGTCGAGCTGGGTGGCGATCATGCGGAAGCCCTCGCCCGCCATCAGCGAGATCTCCACCGACTTGTCCTGCTCAGCCAGCGAGGCGGCCAGCTCGCCGATGCGGCGATCGACCGGCACCGGCCGCGCTGCGGGTTCGCCGCTCTGGGCAAAGGTCAGGAACTGCTCGACGATGGCGGACATCGACTCGACATCGCGCGTGACGCCGGCCGCCGCCTTGGGGTCGGCCAGCATCTCGGCGCGCAGCCGCAGCCGCGCCAGCGGCGTCTTCAGATCGTGGGCGATGCCGGCAAGCATCGTATTGCGCTCCTGGTCGATGCGGGTCAGGTCGGCCATCATGCGGTTGAAGCGCACGATCAGCTGCCGCAGCTCGTGCGGGCCGCGCTCGCGCAGCGGCTTGACGGTGTGCTGGCGCGACAACTGCTCGGCCGCCGCGGCCATGTCGCGCACCGGACGCTGGATCTGCCAGGCAATCAGCAAGGCCACCGCCATGGCCACGCCGACCACCAGGATCACGCCAGGCAGCAGGCGGTTGTCGGGCGGCGGGTTGACCACCCACAGCGCCGGCATCGCGATCCAGTCCTGCCGGTGCGGCAGCTTGACCCAGATGCGCGTAGTCTGTTCTTCCTCGAGCCGCACCTGGGTACCCGGCGGCATGCGCTGCGAGAACTGCTCGACCAGCCGGCGCGCCCGCCCCTTGGCAGCCACGGTGTGCTCGGCCGCGCTGGCCTCGCTGGCCACCTCCACCAGGCTTGGCAGTTTGACGGGTGGCTGCGCGGCGAGCGCGCGCTGGATGCTCTCGAACTGGAACATCATCTGATCGACGGAGTAATCCACCTGTTGCTGGCGGCGATCCATGCGCAAAATGGCGAGCCAGGAGAAATGGCTCAGCACCAGCACCGCCGCGATAAGCAGCGCGATGCGTCCGAACAACGTATCGATGCGCAGTTTCATTGGGGAATGTCTTCGGCTTCGTCGGGCACGAAGGTGTAACCGCGCCCCGCACCGTCTGGATGTAGCGGGGACGCTGGGCGTCTTCGTCGAGCAGGCGGCGCAGGCGCCAGATCTGGACGTCGATGCCGCGGTCGCTGATGCCACTCGCGGTGCCGTACATCAGCTCCACGATGCGCTCGCGCGACAGCACCTCAAGCGGGTGCATCAACAGCAGCTTGAGCAGCGCGAACTCGGTATCGCTGATCGCCACCGGGTCGCCGCCCCGCACCAGCGAGCGCTGGCGGAAGTTGACCCGGAATGCCCCGAAGGCCATGCCCTCGCGGTCTTCCGGCGCGGCCGCCGGGCGGGCCAGCTTGCGGCGCAGCACGGCGTTGATCCGGGCCAGCAGCTCGCGCGGCGAGAACGGCTTGCCGAGATAATCGTCAGCGCCGATCTCCAGCCCGACGATGCGATCGATCTCGTCGCTGCGCGCGGTCAGCAGGATCACGGGAATGTCGTCGTTCTTGGCCCGCAGGTTGCGCAGCGCGGTCAGGCCATCCACCTTGGGCATCATCAGGTCGAGCACGATCAGGGCGGGGCGCTCGCGCTCCAGGCGTGCCTGCAAGCCTTCGCCATCGTGCAGCACCGACACGGCAAAGCCCTGCTGGGTGAGGTATTCGCGCAGCAGGTCGCGGAGTTCGGGATCGTCGTCGACGACGAGGATCTGGGTAGGCTGATTGGCTCGCATAGGCAGATGATAGCTAGGCTGGGCGCGGCAATCCGGGCGAATTGTTTCAAGGCATTACACCCAGCCTGCTGGTAATGATCTGTAAGAATGGCTGCCCGCGCTGAAACATAGGCGCAGACAAGGCGCATTATGCTTCGCTTATGTTGCCGTTGCCGGCGGTCGCCGGACGAAGACGGCCCCGCCCGACGCCGCCCGGCTGACGCAAAACTGCGTCTGACACCGCGTGCTGCCAGCGGCACGTGCCGACGGCGATGCGGCATACTTCTGCCCCTCATACCCCGAAAATCGTTCACGCGCGTTATTGCTGACGCGTTGCTCCCAGGATCCGGTCATGGCCAACCCCGAAGAACATCAACCGGCTAAGCTGCCACCACCGCCCAAGGCTGCCTCGCGCCGCCGCAAACTGATCGCCACCGCGCTGATCCTCCTGCTGGCCGGCGGCGGCTGGTATTGGTACAAGCATCGTACTCCCGCCGCCGCCGCCCCGGGCGCGCCCGGCGCTGGTGCTCCCGGCGGCCCCAATGGCGGCCGTGGTGGCCCCGGCGGCCCCGGCGGCCAACGCTCGCCCGTGGTGGTCAGCACCGTGGCCCAGCGTAATATGGATGTCATCCTCAACGGCCTGGGCAATGTCACGCCCGTGGCCAATGTGACCGTGAGGGTCCAGGTGTCGGGGCCTCTGCTCAAGGTCCTGTTCAAGGAGGGCCAGATGGTCAAGGCCGGCGACGTGCTTGCCGAGATCGACCCCCGCCCGTTCCAGGCCACGCTGGACCAGGCCGTGGGCACGCTGGCGCGAGACCGCGCCTTGCTGGAAAATGCCCGCCTGGACCAGAAGCGCTACCGCACCCTGCTCGGCCAGGACTCCATCTCCAGCCAGCAGGTCGACACCCAGGACGCCCTGGTGCGCCAGTACGAAGGCGTGGTCAAGACCGACCAGGCCAACGTGGACAGCGCCCGCCTGCAACTGGGCTACACCCGCATCCTGGCGCCGGCCTCCGGTCGCATCGGCCTGCGCCAGGTCGACCCGGGCAATATCGTCAGCACCAGCGACACCAACGGCATCGCGCTGATCACCCAGATCCAGCCGATCGCGGTGCTCTATACCATTCCTGAAGACAACCTGCCGTCGGTGCTCAAGCGCCTGCACGCCGGCGAGACCATCCCGGTCCAGGCCTGGGACCGCCAGGCGCGCAACCGCCTGGCCGAGGGCACGCTGCTGACCACCGACAACCAGATCGACACCACCACCGGCACGGTCAAGCTCAAGGCGATCTTCCAGAATCAGGACGGCCTGCTGTTCCCGAACCAGTTCGTCAACCTGCGCACGCGCGTGGACACGATCGAGAACGCTACCGTGGTACCCGTGGCGGCCATCCAGCGCGGCCAGCAAGGCACCTTTGTCTATGTGGTGGACGACAGCAGCAAGGTCAAGGTCCAGGTTGTCGCGCTCGGCCCGAGCGACGGCGAGCGCACCGTGGTGAGCAAGGGCCTGCAGCCCGGCCAGCGCGTGGTGATCGACGGCGCCGACCGGCTCAAGGAAGGCATGACGGTGGAAGCCGTGGACCCGGCAGCGCGCGCTGCCGCGCTGGTGCCGGCCAGCGCACCGCGCGGGCGCGGACGGCGTCGCGACGGTGGCGCCAGCGGCGCGGCCGGCGCCTCCGGCGTGCCGGGCGCCTCGGCTGCCTCCGGCGTGCTCGGCGAAGGCCGGCGTCACCGCGACGGCGCGAGCGCGGCAGCAACGGATGGCGGTGGCGGCGCTGGTGCCCCGGCGGGCGCGGCGCCCCAGCGGCCACAGTAAGGACCCAGCATGAATCCCTCACGCCTGTTCATCGAGCGGCCGGTCGCCACCGCGCTGCTGATGGTCGCCATCCTGCTGTCGGGCCTGGTGGCCTTCAGGCTGCTGCCGCTGTCGGCGCTGCCGGAGGTCGACTACCCGACCATCCAGGTCACCACGCTGTACCCGGGCGCCAGCCCGGATGTGATGACCTCGTCCATCACGGCGCCACTGGAGCGCCAGTTCGGCCAGATGCCGGGCTTGAAGCAGATGTCGTCGTCGTCCTCGGGCGGCGCCTCGGTGATCACGCTGCAGTTCGAGCTGACGCTGTCGCTGGACGTGGCCGAGCAAGAGGTGCAGGCCGCCATCAACGCCGGCGGCAACCTGCTGCCGGCGGACTTGCCGATGCCGCCGGTGTACAGCAAGGTCAACCCGGCCGACGCGCCGATCATGACGCTGGCCATGACGTCCGACACCATGCCGCTGCCCAAGCTGCAGGATATGGTGGACACGCGCGTGGCGCAGAAGATCTCGCAGCTGCAGGGCGTGGGGCTGGTGAGCATCAGCGGCGGGCAACGCCCGGCGGTGCGCATCCAGGCCAACCCGACCGCGCTGGCCGCGCTCGGCATGTCGATCGACGACCTGCGCACGGCGATCGGCAGCGCCAACGTCAACGGCGCCAAGGGCAGCTTCGACGGCCCCGCGCGCGCCTCCACCATCGACGCCAACGACCAGCTCAAGTCCGCCGACGAGTACCGCCAGATCATCGTCGGCTACCAGAACGGCGCGCCGATCCGCATCACCGATGTGGCCAACATCATCGACGGGCCCGAGAACAGCCGCCTGGCGGCCTGGGCCAACGACAAGCCGGCCATCGTGCTGAGCATCCAGCGCCAGCCCGGCGCCAATGTGATCGAGGTGGTGGACCGCATCAAGGCCCTGCTGCCGCAATTGCAGAACGCGCTGCCGGCCTCGGTCAAGGTGCAGTTGCTGACCGACCGCACCACCACCATCCGCGCCTCGGTGCGCGACGTGGAGTTCGAGCTGCTGCTGGCCGTCGCGCTGGTGGTGATGGTGATCTTCGTCTTCCTGCGCAATGTGCCCGCCACCATCATCCCGGGCGTGGCGGTGCCGCTGTCGCTGGTAGGCACCTTCGGCGTGATGTACCTGGCGGGCTTCTCGATCAATAACCTGACGCTGATGGCGCTGACCATCGCCACCGGCTTCGTGGTGGACGATGCGATCGTGATGATCGAGAACATCATGCGCTACATCGAGAAAGGCGATCCGCCCATGGAGGCGGCGCTCAAGGGATCCAAGCAGATTGGCTTCACCATCATCTCGCTGACGTTCTCGCTGGTGGCCGTGCTGATCCCGCTGCTGTTCATGGGCGATGTGGTGGGACGCCTGTTCCGCGAGTTCGCCATCACGCTGGCGGTCTCGATCCTGATCTCGGCGGTGGTCTCGCTGACGCTCACGCCGATGATGTGCGCGCGCCTGCTGCACCATGTGCCCGAGGAGAAGCAGTCGCGCTTCCATCTCGCCACCGGCCGCTTCTTCGACAACGTGATCGCCAGCTACGGGCGCGCCCTGGATTGGGTACTGGACCGCCAGAAGACCACCCTGCTGGTCGCCATCGGCACGCTGGTGCTGACCGTGCTGCTGTACATGCTGGTGCCCAAGGGCTTCTTCCCGGTGCAGGACACCGGCGTGATCCAGGGTATTACCGAGGCTTCCCAGACCACCTCGTTCCCGGCCATGGCGCTCAAGCAGCAAGCGGTGGCGAAGGTGGTGCTGGAAGATCCGGCAGTGGAAAGCCTGTCCTCCTTCATCGGCGTGGACGGCACCAACACCACGCTCAATGCCGGGCGCCTGCTGATCAACCTGAAGCCAAAGGATGCGCGCAGCGATTCCATCGAGGACGTGACGCGCCGGTTGCAGGCCGCGGTCGACAAGCTCGGCGGCGTCTCGCTCTACACCCAGCCTGTGCAGGACCTGACCATCGAGGACCGCGTCTCCCGCACCCAGTACCAGTTCACCGTGCAGGACCCGGACCCGGCGACGCTGGCCACCTGGGTGCCAAGGCTGGTCGAGCGCCTGAAGCAGGAGCCCGAATTGCGCGACGTGGCCAGCGACCAGCAGAACAACGGCCTGCGCGCCTATGTGGATATCGATCGCGACGCCGCGGCGCGCTTCGGCATCACCACCGCGGTGATCGACAGCGCGCTGTACAGCGCCTTCGGCCAGCGCCTGGTGTCGACCATCTTCACGCAGTCGAGCCAGTACCGCGTGGTGCTGGAGGCCATGCCGCAGTTCCGCACCGATCCACAGTCGCTGGCGGAGCTGCGCCTGCCCTCCTCCTCCGGGGGCAGGTGCCGCTGGGCGCGTTCGCGCACATCAGCGAGCGCACCGGCCCGCTGGTGATCAACCACCAGGGCCAGTTCCCCTCCGCCACCATCTCGTTCAACCTGGCCTCCGGCGAATCGCTCGGCGCCGCCGTCGACAAGATCACCAAGGTGGAGCAGGAAATCGGCCTGCCGATTTCGATGCAGACCGATTTCCAGGGTGCCGCGCTGGCCTTCCGCGCTTCGCTGTCCAACACGCTGTGGCTGATCCTGGCCGCGGTGATCACGATGTACATCGTGCTGGGCGTGCTCTATGAGAGCACCATCCACCCGGTGACCATCCTCTCCACCCTGCCGTCGGCCGGCGTGGGCGCGCTGCTGGCGCTGCTGGTGTCGGGCCAGGACCTGGGCATCATCGCGATCATCGGCATCATCCTGCTGATCGGTATCGTCAAGAAGAACGCCATCATGATGATCGACTTCGCGCTGGAAGCCGAGCGCGAGGGCGGCATGAAACCGCGCGACGCGATCTTCCAGGCCTGCCTGCTGCGTTTCCGCCCGATCCTGATGACTACCATGGCGGCACTGCTGGCCGCGCTGCCGCTGATGCTGGGCACCGGTATCGGCTCCGAGCTGCGCCGCCCGCTGGGCATCACCATGGTGGGCGGGCTGTTGGTCAGCCAGGTGCTGACGCTGTTCACCACGCCGGTGATCTACCTGGCGTTCGACAGCGTGGCAGCACGCCTCAAGGACTGGCGCCGGCGCCGGTATGGCGACACCGGCGGCGGCGATGAAACCGGCGGCCCCGCACCCGAGCCGAGGCCGTGATGAACCTGTCGGCCACCTTTATCCATCGCCCGGTCGCCACCGCGCTGCTGACCATCGGCATCCTGCTGGCCGGGCTGGCGGCGCTGCGGCTGCTGCCGGTCTCGCCGCTGCCGCAGGTGGATTTCCCCACCATCTCGGTGTCCGCCTCCTTGCCCGGTGCCAGCCCCGAGACCATGGCCGCTACCGTGGCCACGCCGCTGGAGCGCGCCCTGGGCGCCATCGCCGGCGTGACGGAGATCACCTCCAGCAGCTCGCTGGGTTCGACCCGCGTCACGATGCAGTTCGAGCTCTCGCGCGACATCGACGGCGCCGCGCGCGACGTGCAGGCCGCCATCAATGCCTCGCGCGCCACGCTGCCCACCAGCCTGCCGAGCAATCCGACATACCGCAAGGTCAACCCGGCCGACGCGCCGATCATGATCATCGCGCTGACCTCGCCCACCATGACGCGCGGCCAGCTCTACGACGCGGCCTCGACCATCCTGGCGCAGAAGATGTCGCAGATCGAGGGCGTGGGCCAGGTCACCATCGGCGGCTCGTCGCTGCCGGCGGTGCGGGTGGAGCTCAACCCCACGGCGCTCAACAAGTACGGCATCTCGCTGGAGGATGTGCGCAACACCATCAGCGCCACCAATGCCAACCGCCCGCTCGGCACGCTGGAAAACGCCACCACCAACTGGCAGGTCTACGCCAACGACCAGGCCATGAAGGCGGCGGACTACATGCCGCTGATCGTCCGCTACGCCACCCCCGGCACCTTCTCGTCGGCCTCGGCCGGCGCGCTGATCGCCAGCACGGCCAACGCTGCCGCGGGCGGTGGCGTCAGCACCAAGACCGTCAACGGCGTCACCACCACCACGCTGACCACCAGCAGCGGCACCACCACCATTTCCACCGGCGCCACCGGCGGCAACGCCACCAGCCGCGGCCCGAACGCCTTCTCGGTACCGGTGCGGCTGGCCGACGTGGCCAACGTGACCGACTCGGTGCAGGACATCCGCAATGCCGGCTCCGCCAACGGCCAGCCCTCGGTGCTGCTGGTGCTCAACCGCTCGCCCGGCGCCAACATCATCGAAACCGTCGACCGTGTGACCGCGATGCTGCCGTCGCTGCAGCAGATGATTCCGTCTGCCATCAAGATGGAAGTGATGATGGACCGCACCCCCACCATCCGCGGTTCGCTGCGCGAGGTGGAGCGCACGCTGATGATCTCGGTGGCGCTGGTGATCATGGTGGTGTTCCTGTTCCTGCGCAATGTGCGCGCCACGCTGATTCCCAGCGTGGCGGTGCCGGTGTCGCTGATCGGCACCTTCTCGGTGATGTACCTGGCGGGCTTCTCGCTCAACAACCTGTCGCTGATGGCGCTGACCATCGCCACCGGCTTCGTGGTCGATGACGCCATCGTGGTGCTGGAGAATATCTCGCGCCATGTCGAGGAGGGTATGAAGCCGCTCGAAGCCGCGCTCAGGGGCTCGCGCGAGGTGGGCTTCACGGTGCTGTCGATGAGCCTGTCGCTGATCGCGGTATTCATCCCGCTGCTGATGATGGGCGGCATCGTCGGACGCCTGTTCCAAGAGTTCGCCATCACCCTGTCGGTGGCGATCCTGGTGTCGCTGGTGGTCTCGCTGACCGCCACGCCGATGATGTGCGCGCGGCTGCTCAAACCGGTACGCCCCGAGAAGCAAGGCCGTTTCTACCGCGCCAGCGAGCGCGTGTTCACCTGGATGCACGACGGGTACTCGCGCACGCTGGCGGTGGCACTGCGCCACAGCGCGCTGGTGTGGCTGGTGCTGCTGGCGACCATCGGCCTCAATGTCTGGCTCTACACCATCGTGCCCAAGGGCTTTTTCCCGCAGCAGGATACCGGGCGCCTGATCGGCTTTATCCGCGCCGACCAGGCCACCTCGTTCCAGGCCATGCGCCCCAAGCTCGATAACTTCATCAAGATCGTGCAGTCCGACCCGGCGGTGGTTAACGTGACCGGCTTTACCGGCGGCTCGCAGCGCAATACCGGCCAGATGTTCGTCACGCTCAAGCCGATCTCCGAGCGCGAATCGGCCGACGCCATCGTGGCCCGGCTGCGCGTCAAGCTGGCCAAGGAGCCCGGCGCCAGCCTGTTCCTGACCTCGGTGCAGGACATCCGCATCGGTGGCCGGCAGAGCAGCTCGGCCTACCAGTTCACGCTGCAGTCGGACGACCTCGACGTATTGCGCGAGTGGGAGCCCAAGGTCCGTGCGGCCATCTCCAACCTCAAGGGGCTGGAAGACGTGGACACCGACACCAACGACAAGGGCCTGCAGACCTCAGTCATCATCGACCGCGATACCGCGTCCAAGCTCGGCGTCACCGCGCAGCAGATCGATGCCGTGCTCAACGACGCCTTTGGCCAGCGCCTGGTGTCCACCATCTACAACCCGCTCAACCAGTATCGGGTGGTGATGGAGCTCAGCCCCGAGTACCTTCAGGGCCCGCATGCGCTCCAGGATATCTATGTGGTCACCGGTGGCGGCAAGCGGGTGCCGCTGTCGGCGTTCGCGCGCTTCGCGCCCACAAGCACGCCACTGGGCGTCAACCACCAGGGCCAGTTCGCCGCTTCCACCATTTCCTTCAACCTTGCCGAAGGGGTCTCGCTGTCGCAGGCCACCGACGCGGTCAAGGCGGAGATGGCGCGCATCGGCGTGCCGGAGACGCTGCAGGCCAATTTCCAGGGCAGCGCCAAGGCCTTCCAGGATTCGCTCAAGAGCCAGCCGCTGCTGATCCTGGCCGCGCTGATCACCATCTATATCGTGCTCGGCATGTTGTACGAGAGCTATGTGCATCCGCTCACCATCCTGTCCACGCTGCCGTCCGCCGGCGTGGGCGCGCTGCTGGCGCTGCTGGCCTCGGGCACGGATTTCAGCATCATCGCGCTGATCGGCGTGATCCTGCTGATCGGCATCGTCAAGAAGAACGCCATCATGATGATCGACTTCGCCATCGACGCCGAGCGGCGCGAGGGCCTGTCGCCGCACGACGCCATCTACCGTGCGTGCCTGCTGCGCTTCCGCCCCATCCTGATGACCACCATGGCCGCCCTGCTCGGCGCCATCCCGCTGGCGATCGGCCACGGCGACGGCGCCGAGCTGCGCGCGCCGCTGGGCATCTCCATCGTCGGCGGGCTGGTGGTCAGCCAGTTGCTGACGCTGTACACGACGCCCGTGGTGTACCTGACGCTGGACCGCTGGCGCCTGAAGGTGAAAGCCTGGCGCCAGCGCCGCTCCGCCCTGCCTCCGGCCACGGCCACGGCCAGCCTCGAACCCTGAATGCGATCCATGAACGCTTTTCTCCGCCTCCCTACCCTCTCCCTTTCGGCGACCGCGCTGACGGTAGCCTGCGCCGTGCTGCTGGGCGGCTGCGCCGTGGGTCCCGACTACAAGCGGCCCGACGCACCGTCCACCCCGGCCTTCAAGGAAGCACCCGCCGACACCTCGCAGTGGGGCGAGTGGAAACAGGCCGAGCCGCAGGATGCCAGCGCGCGCAGCAACTGGTGGGCGGTGTTCAACGATCCGCAGCTCGACGCGCTGATGGCGCAGGTGAAGGTGTCGAACCAGAACATCAAGGCCGCCGAGGCACAGTACCGGCAGGCCGCCGCCGCGCTGCAATCGGCGCGCGCGGGCTATTTCCCCACGGTGGGCGCCTCCGCCGCGCTCGACCGCGCGCGCGGCAGCAACGGCCAGATCGGCAACGGGCAGAGCGCCTCGCTGTCGGCCAGCTGGGAAATCGATGTGTGGGGCCGCGTGCGCAGGCAGGTGGAAAGCAGCGAAGCCAGCGCGCAGGCCAGCCAGGCCGACCTGGCCTCGACGCTGTTGTCCACGCAGGCTACGCTCGCGCAAAGCTACTTCCTGCTGCGCATCGCCGATCAGCAGAAGGCTTTGCTGGACCGCACGGTGGTCGACTACGAAAAATCCCTGCAGCTGGTACGCAACCAGTACGCGGCCGGCACCGCCCAGCGCTCCGACGTGCTGCAATCCGAGACCCAGCTCAAGTCCGCCCAGGCGCAGCAGATCGATATCCAGATCACGCGCGCGCAGCTCGAGCACGCCCTGGCCATCCTGACCGGCCGGCCACCAGCCGACCTCTCCATCGCGCCGCAGGACTACGCCGCCGCCGTGCCGCGCGTACCCATCGCGGTGCCGTCCGCGCTGCTGGAGCGCCGGCCCGATATCGGCGCGGCCGAGCGCCGCATGGCCGCGGCCAACGCCCAGATTGGCGTGGCGCAGGCGGCTTATTACCCGACGCTGTCGCTGTCGGCCACCGGCGGGCTTTCCGCCAGCACGCTGGCGCGCTGGCTGTCGCTGCCGGACCGCGTGTGGTCGATCGGCCCGGCGCTGGCCGGCACGCTGTTCGACGGCGGCCTGCGCAGCGCGGCCAAGGCGCAAGCGGTGGCCGCCTACGACCAGGCCGTGGCCAACTACCGCCAGACGGTGCTAGCCGCGTTCCAGGAAGTCGAGGACAACCTGGCCGCCGCCCGGCTGCTGGAGCAGGAATTCGCGGTGCAGAACGACGCGCTGCGCTCCGCGCGCGATGCGCTGGCGCTGGTCAACAACCGCTACCGCGCCGGTACCGCCAGCCTGCTGGATGTGCTGACCGCGCAGACTACGGCTTATACGGCCGAGCGCACCGCGCTGACCATTGCAGGCCGCCAGTACACGACCAGCTCGGTGCTGATCAAGGCGCTGGGTGGCGGGTGGCATATCGAGACGGATAGCGCGTCGAATACGGCGCCGGCTGGCACGGCGCCCGGCGGCTCGGCAACGCAATAGCGCGTAGCCATGGGAGCCTTGCCGCCGCACTATGCCGGCGGGAAGCACACCCGCACCAGCAGGCCCTTGCCCCGCGCCCCATCCAGCAGCGCCAGCGAGGCGCCATGCGCGGCAGCGATATCGCGCACGATGGTGAGGCCAAGCCCCGAGCCCGCGGGCGCCGCCTCACCAGGCGCCTTCAAACCCGCCGCCTTGCCACGATAGAACGGCTCCAGCACCGCCGCGCGTTCCGCGACGGGAATGCCGGGGCCGTCGTCCTCCACTTCCAGCACCACGGCTTCGCCAGCGCGCAAGACACGCGCCGTGACCACGCCGCCCGATGGCGTATAGCGCAGCGCGTTGTCGACCAGGTTGGTCACCAGCTCGTGCAGCAGGTCGGTACCGAGCACTTGCTGCACGCACTCGCCCTCGAAGCCCAGGTCGATGCGGCGCGTGCGCGCGGCGGGCGTGAGTTCGAGGCAGACCTCTTTCACCAACGCCGCGAGATCCAGCGCGCGCGGCGCCTCGGCCCCGCCGTGCGCCGCGCGCGCCATCGACAGCAGGCGGTCGGCCAGCGCGGCCATGCGCGCGGTGCTGTCGGCCAGGCCCTGCGCGATGCGCCGCTGCTCGTCGGGATCGTGCTCGCGCGCGGCCAGCTGGGCTTGCGTGTGCAGCACCGCGAGCGGCGTGCGCAGCTGGTGGGCGGCGTCGGCGATAAAGCGGCGCTGCGCGGCGAGCACCTGTTCCAGCCGCGCCATATAGCCGTTCATGGCCACCACCAGCGGCGCGGCCTCGCGCGGGGCGCTGTCAAGCGACAGCGGCGTGGTGGCGCCGGGCTGGCGTTGCGCCACCTCTTCGCGCAGCGCATCGAGGGGCGCCAGCGCGCGCCGCGTGAACAGCCAGATCACCAGCACCGCGGCCAGCACCAGCATCAGCTGGCCCCACAGCACGTCGAACAGGATGTTGCGCGTCAGCGCCTGGCGCGAGTCGAGGGTTTCGCCGACCTCGATCAAGGCCATGCCGCCGTGCGTGCCGCTGGCGTCCATCACCGGCTGGCGCAGCGCGGCGATGCGGATCGGCTGGCCACGGTACGTGCGGTCGTAGAAGCTCACCAGCGCGGGATACAGCTTGGTGCGCGGCTGGCTGGCATCGAACGGCGGCAGGTCGTCGTAGCCCGAGACGAACTCGCCATGCACGCCGCTGACGCGGTAGAACATGGTGGCGTTCATGCCCACCTCGAAGGTATCGAGCGAGATGTACGGCACGTCCACGCGCACGCCTTCCGGGGTGAGCGTGATGCGCTCGGAGATATTGCGCGCCGATGCCAGCAAGGTGCGATCATAGGCCTGGTCGGCGGATTCCAGCGCATTGGAGTAAGCCACCACGCCGTAGTACGGCCTGCAGCACCAGCATGGGCGGGATCAGCCACCACAGCAGGCGCGCGCGCAGGCTAGCGGCGCGCTTGCTCGGCTCAGCCACCGCTGGGCTCCAGCACGTAGCCCAGCCCGCGCAGGGTCACGATGGCGGCGCCCGAGCCTTCGAGCTTGCGGCGCAGGCGGTGCACGTAGACCTCGATCACATCCGGCAGGGTGTCGTCGGCCAGGGTGAAGATGCTGGCGTAGATGCGGTCCTTGCTGACGGTCTTGCCCGGCGGCGTCATCAGGATCTCCAGCACCGCATGCTCGCGCGGCGTCAGCGCCAGCGGCACGCCGCCCACCTGGAAATGGCGTGACACGGTATCGAAGCCCAGGCCGCCGCAAACCACCAGCGGCGCTTCGGTCTGGCGCGCGCGGCGCAGCAGCGCCTTCACGCGCGCCTCGAACTCGGCCAGGTCGAAGGGCTTGGCCATGTAGTCGTCGGCCCCAAGATCCAGGCCCTTGACCCGGTCGCCCACCTCGCCGCGCGCGGTCAGGATCATCACCGGCACGCGGCAGCCGCGAGCGCGCAGGCGCGCGAGCAGGTCCAGGCCGTCGCGGTCGGGCAGGGTCAGGTCCAGCAGCACCAGCGCGTAGTCGCTGCCGGCCCCGCCCGCGCTGCCGGCGTGGGTGCTGAACAGCAAGGATTCCGCGCTGGCCGCGTCGGCCGCGCGCTCCACGGTGAAATGCAGCGCGCGCAGCGCCTGCATCACCCAGGTGGCCAGTTCATCGTGGTCCTCGACCAGCAGTACTCTCATGGAAAGGTCTACTCCTGCATGTTTCCAGCTGGCGTCACGCCATGCCATGCGCATGGTTTGCTCCCCTCTCCTGCATGGCGGGAGAGGGAGAGACAGCCGTCGTCATGGTGCGCCGCTTTGGCCCGTTCGGCGGCTTCGTCCAGCGCTTCTGGGCGCGCTTTGTTATGCCTGATTTTCGCATTGGCGGCCAGCGGATTTGTTCGGGATTTCCCGGTAAGCTGTCTGCCGTCCAATCGCCCCCGAGGAGAATCGATGCGCCACGTCCTGGCCGCCCTGCGTTTTGCCTGCGCGGCGCTCGCCCTCGCCGCTGCCTGCGCGCGGCCGGCGGCCGCCGCGCCGGAATGCATCGTGCCCGCCAAGCCCGGCGGCGGCTTCGACCTGACCTGCAAGCTGGCGCAGCGCGCGCTGCTCGAAGCCGGACTGACCGAGCAGCCGATGCGGCTGGCCTACGTGCCGGGCGGTATCGGCGCGGTGGCCTACAACAGCATCGTGGCGCAACGCCCCGCCGAGCCCGATACCATCGTAGCCTTTTCAGGCGGCTCGCTTCTGGCTCTGGCTGAAGGCAAGTTCGGTAAGTACGGCGCGGCGGACGTGCGCTGGGTCGGCGCGCTCGGCACCGATTACGGCGTGATCGCGGTGCGCGCCGATTCGCCCTTCAAGAGCCTGAAGGACCTGGTGGCCGCGCTCAGGTCGGACCCGGACCAGGTGCTGTTCGGGGCAGGCGGCACCATCGGCAACCAGGACTGGATAAAGGCCGCGCTGGTGGCCCGGCAGGCCGGGGTGGGCTACAAGCGCATGCGCTTCGTGGGTTTCGAGGGCGGTGGCGAGGCCTTTACGGCGCTGCAGGCCGGGCACGTCCAGGCGGTGTCCGGCGACGCATCGGAAGCCGCCATGCAGCTCGGCGCGGGCGGCATCCGCATCCTGGCCGTGCTGGCGGAGCAGCGCCTGCCCGGCAGGCTGGCCAGCGTGCCCACTGCGCGCGAGCAGGGCTTCGACATTGTCTGGCCCATCCTGCGCGGCTTCTACATGGGCCCCAAGGTGCCGCAGGCCGACTACCGGCGCTGGGTCAACCGCTTCGAAAGGTTGCAGGCCAGCCCCGCATTCGCCAGGCTGCGCGCGGAGCAAGGCCTGTTTCCTGTCGACCTGGGCGGTGCGGACCTGGATACCTACGTGCAGCGGACGGTGCAGCGCTACAGCACGCTGGCCAAGGAATTCGGGCTGGCCCGATAGGCCCGATAGGCCCGATAGCCCCGATAGCTGCCGATATCGGCTACGGCCGGGCAGGCACCTCCGGACGCGGCAGCGGCTGCTTGCTCACCCGCTCCTTGAGCCAGGTGGCGGCCTTGCCGAGCGGCCGCTGCTTGTGCCACACCAGCTCCATGGCCACCGGCCAGTCCTGGTCGTCGAACTCCAGCGCGGGCGACACCAGTTGCGTGCCCGCCGGCGAGTTGGCCGCCACGTGCCAGGGCACGAAGGCCCATCCCAGCCGGCGCTTGACCAGCTCGACGATGACCCACTGGCTCTCCACCCACCAGACTTCGGCGGCCACGCGCAGGCGCATTTTTTCCTCGCTGTCGGTGCGGGTCGCCACCATCAGTTGGCGGTAGCGCTTGAGCTCTTCCCAGCCCACGCGCTGGTCCGCAAGCGGATGGTCGGGGGCGCAGATGATCCGCATCGGCACCCAGCCCAGCGCGCGGAAACCCAGCTCCGGCGGCAGCACTTCCTGGCGCCACATGAGTCCCAAGTCCGCGCAGCGCTCCAGCACCAGCCGGCTTACGTCTTCCATCAAGGGGAACAGCAGCTCCAGCTCCACGGCCGGGAAGCGCGCGGAGAATTCCTCCAGCATCACGCCCAGGGTTTCCTCCGGATACAGCTCGTCCACCGCCAGCACCAGGCGGCTCTCCACGCCCTCGCCCAGGCTCTTGGCCACGCCGCGGAAATGCTCGCAGCGCTCCAGGATCACGCGCGCTTCTGCCAACAGGCGTTCGCCCGCGGGGGTCAGGGTGGGATAGCGCCCGCCGCGGTCGAACAACTGGTTGCCCAGGTCGATCTCGAGATTGGACACGGCCGCGCTGACGACCGACTGGGCCTTGCCCAGGCGGCGCGCGGCAGCGGAGAAAGAGCCGCACTCGGCGGCGGCGGCAAAGGCCTGCAGTTGCTCTAGCGAGAGGCTCATGTCGATTCCTTGAGACGGGCCGCTAGCCCATTCATCGGTTTTAGCGATAGAACCTAACTTTACCATCCCAGAATACTCGATAGAATGGCCTCATTCACGCCAGACAGGAAGGATCATGCGCAGCACCAAGGACAGAATTCGTCACACCATCGGCTTTGAAGTGATCGGCTTGCTAATTGTCGCTCCGGTCGGCAGCTGGGTGTTTGGCTTCGCCCTGCACCAGATCGGCATCCTCGCCGTGGTGGCATCGGTGATCGCCGCCGCCTGGAACTACATCTACAACGTGCTGTTCGACAAGGCCATGCTTCGGTTCACCGGGCAGCTGCGTAAGCCGGTGCCCGTGCGGGTGCTCCACGCCATCCTGTTCGAACTGGGCCTGCTGGTCGTGTTCCTGCCGATGGTGGCGTGGTACCTCGACATGAGCCTCATCGATGCGTTCATCATGGACATCGCCTTGGCGGCCTTCTACGTGGTCTATGCGTTCGTCTACAACTGGGCCTACGACGCCGTGTTCCCGGTGGCCAACACTGTGGGGAAAAGCGGGCAGGCCACGGAGGCGATCGCGAAGTCAGCCTGCTGACCCGGCGATAAGAAAAGCAAAAGCGGATGCCGACGGCATCCGCTTTTTGCTTTTTGGCGAGCCGCTTCGTAATGGCTACGCGTGGCGGCGTTGATCCTTACCTGCGGTCGGGCGTGGCCACGTTACCGACCACGCCGCCCAGCGCTGCGCCACCGATGGTAGCCGCCGGGCCGCCGACCAGTGCTGCGCCAGCCACGCCGCCGACACCCGCGCCGATGGCGGTATTGCGCTGCTTGGGCGTCATGTCGGCACAACCCGCCACGCTCAGCAGGGTGGCAAGCAGGATAGACAGGGTTACGGTACGCATGATGAGGCTCCTTGTGGGATATGCGGCATTTGCTTTGGGCCTGGCAATGCAACCAGGCATCGTTATCGCGTATTACCGCAAGGTCCACATCTGCGGCAGGTGCGTTCAGTATGGGGCTCGGGGCCGCTTTGCGTGACGGGGGCATGGCCGAACATCGTGTCAGCGGATTCCCACAAATCCCGTGCCCAGGACGTGTATGCGCCGCTTACTTGCGGGTTTCCCCGCACACCGGCCATCTTGAAGCCTCCGCGCATTTAGTTATACTACATAACAATATTGCTGCCGGCCGCCCGCTCCGCATGGAGCACGCGCGGCACGGGCAATCCATGACAAGCCGTGGAGACAACACCATGAAGATCGCGATTGCCGGTGGCGGCATCGGTGGCCTGACGCTGGCACTGCTTTGCCACCGGCACGGCATCGAGGTCGAGGTCTGGGAAGCCAGCGAGACGCTGCGCCCGCTCGGCGTTGGCATCAACCTGCTGCCGCACGCCGTGCGCGAGCTGTCCGAGCTCGGGTTGCACGATGCGCTGGCCGAGCTGGCGGTGCAGACCTCCTCCTCTCCTACTACAACAAGCTTGGCCAGCGCATCTGGCACGAGCCGCGCGGGCGCGCGGCGGGCTACGGCCAGCCGCAGTTCTCCATCCATCGCGGCGAATTCCAGATGCTGCTCTACCGCACCGTGGTGGAACGCCTGGGGGCCGACAGCGTGCATGCCGGCCACACGTTTGAGGCGGTCGCGAGCACCGGCGCGCGCGCCGCAGACCCCGTGGAGTTCACGCTGCGCCGGCGCAGCGACAACGCGCAAGTCACGGCGCGGGCCGATGTGCTGGTGGGCGCCGACGGCATCCACTCCGCCGTGCGCCGCCACTTCTATCCGCAGGGCGACGCGCCGCGCTTCTCGCGCCGCACGCTGTGGCGCGCCGTCACCGAGGCGCCGCCGTACCTGGACGGCAGCTCGATGTTCATGGCGGGCCACCAGGACCAGAAGTTCGTGGCCTACCCGATCTCCGAGCCGCTGCGCCGCAAGGGGCGCTCGCTGGTCAACTGGATCGCCGAGCTGCGCGTGCCCGACAGCGTGCCGGATACCCCGCCGCGCAGCGACTGGAACAAAGAGGTCGACAAGTCCGTGTTCCGCGAAGCCTTCGCCGGCTGGCGCTGGGACTGGATCGACATCCCCGCGCTGATCGACGGCGCGCAGGCCATCTACGAATTCCCCATGGTCGACAAGGACACGCTGCCGCGCTGGACCTTCGACCGCGTGACGCTGCTGGGAGACGCCGCCCACCCGATGTACCCGATCGGCTCCAACGGCAGCGCGCAGGCCATCCTCGATGCGCGCTACCTGATGGACAGCCTCTTGGCCAACGGCGCGCCGCGCGACGTCTGCGGCGCCGGCTACGCGCTGCGCGAGTACGAGGCGGAGCGACTGCCGCGCACCGCGGCCATCGTGCTGCGCAACCGCATGAACGGGCCCGAGCAGGTCATGCAGCTGGCCGAGCAGCGCGCGCCGCAAGGCTTCAGCGATATCGAAAGCGTGATCCCGCGCACCGAGCTCGAAGCGATTGCGCTGCGCTACAAGCAGCTCGCCGGCTTCGACCGGCAATCGCTGCAGGTGCCGCCGCGCTAAGCGGGCCGCGCGCCTGTGATTGCGCCAGTCCGTCGCGTCATGCCCCCCGACCGGCCCTGAGAAGCCGGCGTCATTCGAAGATAAGGAGACATCGTGCCGCGCCCCAGCCTTACCCGCCTTGCCACGCCCGCCACCCGCCTTGCGCTCGCCGTCACCGCCGGCCTTGCCTGCGCGCTTGGCGCCGCACCCGTGTTTGCCGAAGTGACGGTCGGCGTCAGCATCGCGTCGACCGGTCCCTCGGCCTCGCTCGGCATCCCGCAGAAAAACAGCATGCCCTTCCTGCCGGAGACCATCGGCGGCGAAAAGGTCCGCTACATCGTGCTGGACGACGGCTCCGATCCCACCCAGGCCACCAAGGTGGCGCGCCGCTTCGTCAGCGAAGACAAGGTCGACATCATCCTCGGCTCGTCGGCGGTGGCGCCATCGATCGCGATTGCCGAAGTGGCCGACGAGAGCCAGACCGTGCAGCTGGCCTTCTCGCCGATCGAGCTCAAGCCCGGGCGCGGCGAATGGACCTATCGCCTGGCACAGCCGGTCAAGCTGATGGCCGAAGCCGTGGCGGATGCGGCGCACGCGAGAGGCGTCAAGACCATCGCCTTCATCGGCTTTGCCGACGCCTACGGCGAAACCTGGCTCAAGGAATTCACCACCGCCGCCACCGCGCGCGGCATGCGCCTGGTGGCCACCGAACGCTATGCGCGCTCGGACACCAGCGTGACCGCGCAAACGCTCAAGCTGATCGCCGCCCGCCCCGACGCGGTGCTGATCGCCGGCGCCGGCACCGGCGCGGCCCTGCCCCACACCACGCTGCGCGAGCGCGGGTTCGCGGGCCCGGTCTACCACACGCACGGCGCGGCCACCAAGGACCTGATCCGCATCGGTGGCAAGGCCGTCAACGGCTCCATCCTGCCGGCCGGGCCGGTGATCGTGGCCGAGCAGCTGCCCGACAGCGCCGCCACCAAGAAGCCGGGACTGGACTATGTGGGCCGCTACGAGAAACTGTACGGGCCCGACAGCCGCACCCAGTTCGGCGCCCACCCCTACGATGCGGGCCTGGTGCTGCAGCGCATCGTGCCGGTGGCGCTCAAGCAGGCCAAGCCGGGCACGCCGGCATTCCGCAAAGCCCTCAAGACCGCGCTGGAGAGCGAACGCGATATCGTGGTGTCGCACGGCGTGCTGAACTACACCGCGCAGGATCACTTCGGCTTCGACACACGCGGCCGCGTGATGCTGACCATCGACAACGGCAACTGGAAGCTGCTGAAATGACCTCGCCCGCCGCGCCCCTCGCCATCGCCGCCCTGCCCACGCCCACGCTGGAGCATGTGGCGGACTTCAGCTTCCGGCTGGCGCCGGCCACCGAGGTGGGCACGAGCGCGCTGGGCAACCGGCGGGTCATCCCCATCCTCGACGGCGTAGTTTCCGGGCCGCGCCTGCAAGGGCGCATCCTGCCCGGCGGGGCGGATTTTCAGCTGGTGCGCCACGACGCCGGCAACGGCATCGTCGTGGCCGACATCGAGGCTCGCTACGTGCTGGAGACCGGCGACGGCGAGCGCATCTACATCGTCAACGCCGGCGTGCGCAGCGGGCCGGCCGAGCTGATCGCGCGCCTGGCCGGCGGCGAGATCGTCGACCCGCGCCTGATCTATTTCCGCACCGCGCCCCGCTTCGAGACGTCGGCGCCCGGCTACGACTGGCTCATGCAGCACCTGTTTGTCGCCACCGGCGCCCGCTATCCGGACCGGGTGGAAATGCGGTATTTTCGCGTCATGTAGGCGACCCGGTTTTTCCGCCGGCCCATCCCCCTTACCGCTACCACCCACACTCATCGACTGACGCCAAGGCCTCATGACCACAGCAAAGGCGCGAGCGCGCCGCGGCCGCGATGCCCTCGCCCCCGATCCCGCCGGCGCGAGCCAGGCAGCCGATGCACCCGGCGGGTTCGATCCGCATATCGCCGACGTCGACTATGGTGTGCTCGACAGCCTGGTCGGCTACGCCATCCGCCGCGCGCAGATCCGCATCTACGAAGACTTCGTGCAATCGCTAGCGCAGTGGAACATCACGCCGCCGCGCTTCTCCGCGCTCGTGATCGTCTCGCGCAATCCGCTGCTCAAGCTGACCGAGCTGGCCAGCATCCTGGGCATTGCGCGCTCGGGTGCGGTGCTGCTGGTCGACGCGCTGGAAGACATGAAGCTGGTTGCGCGCCGCCCGGCGCCGCACGACCGCCGCGCCTACAGCCTGGTGCTGACCCCAGCGGGACGGCGCACGCTGGAAGCCGCCACCGCCGCGGTGTGCGCGCATGACGCGCGCGTTGCGGGTGCATTGTCGGCGCAGGAGCAAGACACGCTGCGCGCGCTGCTCGGCAAGCTCGCGCCACCTCAGCCAGTGGGTGCGGCCCAGATGGCAGAGCCGACGAACGCCGCGCAAGACTAGACGGAAATTCTGGGGAAATCCTGCGGAAATCGAAAGGCGGCGTCATCCGCGCCCAGGCCCATGCGTTAACATGGGCACCATGCCGAAACGCCCTTCCCCAATTCTTCGCCGCCTGCTGCCGCTTTGCGTCGCCGGGCTGTTGTGCATCAGCGGCCTGAGCGCCGCCACCGCTAAGACCACCGTTCACAAGACCAAGGCCGCCCACGCCGCTGCCCAGCCCGCCGAGCCGCACTCGGGCCTGCCGGGCAGCGTGGCGGCCGCGCTCAAGCGCGCGCATGTGCCCGCCTCGGCCACCAGCTTCTACGTGATCAAGGTCGGCGCGCCGGCGCCGCGCGCAAGCTGGAACGCGCAGACGCCGATGAACCCGGCTTCCACCATGAAGCTGGTCACCACCTTCGCCGGGCTCCAGCTGCTTGGCCCCGGCTACCGCTGGCAGACCGCGCTCTACGCCGACAACCAGCCGGGTGCCGACGGCACCGTCAACGGCAATGTCTATCTGCGTGGCTATGGCGACCCCAAGCTGGTGCCCGAAGAAATGGCCAAGCTGGTCAACGCCGCCCGCACCGCGGGCGCCACCACCATCAACGGCGACCTGGTGCTGGACCGCAGCTACTTCGATTCCACCCTCGACAACGGCGCCACCATCGACGGCGAAACCCAGCGCGCCTACAACGTCAGCCCCGACGCGCTGCTCTACGCCTTCAAGACGCTGTCGTTTACCATCACGCCCGACCCGGTCAACCAGTCGGTCGCGGTATCGGTCACGCCCGCGCTGGCGCAGCTCAAGCTCGACAACCGCCTCGCGCTGTCCAACGGCAAATGCGGCAACTGGTCGGCACGCGCCCGCCCCGCCGTCACGCCGCAACCCGACGGCACCGTGCTGGCCTCCTTCGACGGCAGCTACGCCGCCGACTGCGGCGAACACGTGGTCAATATCGCCACGCTCTCACACAACGAGTTCGCCTGGGGCGGCTTCGTCGCCGAGTGGCAACTGGCCGGCGGCCGCTTCACCCACCAGCCAGCCCTGCGCATGGGCCGCGCCCCGCGCAACGCCTTCCTGCTGGCACGCCACTACGGCCAGCCCCTGTCGGAAATCGTGCGCGACATCAACAAGTTCTCGAACAATGTGATGGCTCGCCAGCTTTACCTGACCATCGGCGCGGAGATGGATCGCGGCGGCCCGGCCAGCACGACACGCTCGGCCAAGGTGGTGCAGCGCTGGCTGGCGCGCCAGGGGCTGGACATGCCCGGCCTGGTGCTGGACAACGGCTCCGGGCTATCGCGTGAAGAACGGATCAGTGCCTACGATATGTCGCGGCTGCTGCAGCAAGCGCTGGCCAGCGAAGTCGGGCCGGTGCTGATGGATTCGCTGCCGATCCTCGGCGTCGATGGCACGCTGCGCAACCGCCTGACGCGCGCCGGCGCGGCCGGCAATGCCTACATGAAGACAGGAACGTTGAACGATGTCCGGGCACTCGCCGGCTATGTCGATGCCCTGAACGGCGATCGGTATGTGGTGGTCAGCTACATCAACCACGCCAACGCAGCACAAGCCCGCGAAGCCCACGACGCCCTGCTGCAATGGGTGTATCAGGGCGCACCCTGAGTGGCGTGATACTGGCAGCCGGTACGGAAGAACGGTGAGATCACGCCCTTGCGAGCGCCCGCCCTCTCCCCGGCCCCTCTCCCGCAAGCGGGAGAGGGGAGCAAACCAGCGGGAGCAGAAACGACATCGCCAGACAACAATTCGGTGTAGCCGTGTTTCCCGCCCCCAGGCGGGAAACACCCACGCGCGATGCGAAGCGAGCCGTGGAGGTGTGCCAAGGCCGTATGGGGCGCCTCGGGATTCGGCGAAAAGAGCGGAAAAGAGGGACCCATGTCTGAGTATCGCCTTAAGGCGATGCGAGTTTGGGTCCCGGCCGCTCTTTTCGCCGAATCCCGAGGGGTGTCGCCCCATCCGGCGCGCCTTTTTTGCCTACTTTTTGGCAAGACAAAAAAGTAGGTCGCCGCCCCGCAGGGGCGGTGAAACTGCAGTTGCCTTTGACCTTGAAGTTAAGCCGTTGAAGCTGATTTTGCAGTTGCAGCCGACCCCGCCCCCTTACCCCCCAAACGCAGCAGCAGCCCGCTGCAACCGATCTCGAACCCCATCCCACTCATGCCCAGCCGGCAAGGCCTCAAACACCAGCCGCGCAAACCCATCCCCATCCAGCCTGCGCAACAAGCTATAAAGCGCACGCGCATAACCCTCGGCATCGGCAGGCGCCTGCACCCAAACGCACCGCGGATCAGCAGCCGCCTGAACACCAACCCACGCCACTCGCGCGTCGGCGGGCAAATCGACCAGTTGCGCAGGCAGATCCGCAGCAGAACACAAACCCAACGGCGTATGCGGCGCATAGTGCGCCTTCAGCGTACCTGACGCGCGCGGCGCCGCGGCATCCGGCGGCAGCGGCGTGACGCCCAGCACCTGCGCCATCATGGCCGGCGTGATCGCGCCGGGGCGCAGCAATACCGGTCCAATGCCCTGCTCCAGCCGCGACAGGTCGACAATGGTCGATTCGATGCCAACCTCAACGCCATCGCCTTCAAGCACGAAGACAGCGTCGCCAAACTCATCGCGCACATGCTGCGCCGTGGTCGGGCTGACCTGGCCAAACTTGTTCGCGGACGGCGCGGCAATGCCGCCACGGCCACGCTTGAAGCGGCTAAGTAGCGCCTGCGCGACCGGATGCGAGGGACAACGCAGGCCAATGCTGTCCTGGCCACCGGCAACCGCCGCCGGGATATGCGCGGCGCGCTTGAGGATCAGCGTGAGCGGGCCGGGCCAGAAGGCGTCGATCAGCGCTTGCGCGGCCGGCGGCACGTCGTCCACCCAGTAGCTGATATCGCCGCCGTCCACCACGTGGACGATGATCGGGTGATTGGACGGGCGGCCCTTGGCCGCGTAGATGCGGGCGACGGCCTCGGGGTTCTCCGCGTCGGCGCCGAGGCCGTAGACCGTCTCGGTCGGGAAGGCGACCAGTTCGCCGGCCTCCAGCAGTTGGACCGCTTGGTCAAGTTCGGCGGACGTGGGCATGCGCGACATCGGGAATCTCTTGGGTGGCGTTACTACGAAGCTACGAAGCTATCAGGGCGCAATATGCAGCGCTGTCAGGGCCGCGTCGAAGGCGCGCTCGGCGTCAGCTGCCTCGCCGCCCACGCAATTCACGTGGCCCATCTTGCGCGAGGGGCGGGCATCGCTCTTGCCATACAGGTGCAGCTTGGCGCCCGCTTGCGCCACGACTTCGTCCCAGGCCGGCGTGCGCTCCAGGCCGAACTCGAACCACACATCGCCCAGCAGGTTGAGCATCTTGCCGGCCGAATGCTGGCGCGTGCTGCCCAGCGGCAGGCGAGCCATGGCGCGCACCTGCTGCTCGAACTGGCTGGTCTCGCAGGCGTCCATGGTGATGTGGCCGGAGTTGTGCGGGCGCGGCGCCATTTCGTTGGCGACCAGCGAGCCGTCGGTCAGCACGAAGAACTCGATGCACAGCACGCCCACATAGCCCATCTCGGTGGTGATGGTGGCGGCGGCGGCGCGCGCGCGCGCGGCGATCTCGTCGGAGACGCTGGCGGACGGCATCACCGTGGAGAACAGGATCCCGTCGCGGTGCACGTTCTCGGCGAGCGGCCAAGTGGCGGTGGTGCCGTCCGCGGCGCGCGCGGCCAGCACCGAGACCTCGTAGGCCAGCGGCAGCATCTGCTCCAGCACGCACGGCACGTGCTGCATCGCGCGCCAGGCGGCGCGCACGTCTTCGCGGGTCTTGACGCGGGCCTGCCCCTTGCCGTCATAACCCATGCGCGCGGTCTTGAGGATGCCGGGCAGCAGGTGCTCGGGCAACTGGTCGACGTCGGCGTCGTGCTGGATCACCCAGTGCGGCGCGGTGGGCACGCCGGTGCGCTCGGCGCAGGAGGCGAAGAACTTCTTCTCGCCAATGCGGTTCTGCGCGATCGACACGCAATAGCCGCGCGGCGCGACGAAGGCGCCGAGCTGCTCGAGCCGGTCGAGCGAGAGCGAGGGCACGTTCTCGAACTCGGTGGTCACCGCCGGGCATAGCTTGGCCATCTCGGCCAGCGCAGCTTCATCCGTATAGGCCGCGCAGATGTGCTTCTCGGCGATCGTGCCGGCCGGGCTGTCCTGGTCCGGATCGAGCACGCAAACCTTGTAGCCCATCGACTGCGCGGCATGGGTGAACATGCGGCCAAGCTGGCCGCCGCCCAGCATGCCTAGCCAGGCGCCGGGCAGCACCGGCGCGCTGGGATTGTCGATGCCGAACTCGGCACGCGACTCCGGCGTGTGGGCTTCGACCAGGTGGGGATGGATATCGGTGGGCATGGCGCGTCTTTCCGGATTCGGGGCTTAGGGCTAGTCGGTGTGCGTGCGCCTTACACCGGCAGCGTCATGGCGCGGGCGGCTTCGGTCTGCTTGGCGCGGAACGCTTCCAGCGCGGCGGCCAGCGCGTCGTCGGTGGTGGCCAGCGTGGCGATGGCGTGCAGCGCGGCATTGGCGGCACCCGCTTCGCCAATGGCGAAGGTGGCAACCGGCACGCCCTTGGGCATCTGCACGATCGACAGCAGCGAGTCCTCGCCGCGCAGGTAGCGCGACGGCACCGGCACGCCGAACACCGGCACGATGGTCTTGGCGGCGATCATGCCGGGCAGGTGCGCAGCGCCGCCGGCACCGGCGATGATGGCGCGCAGGCCGCGCGCGCGCGCGGTGGCGGCGTACTCGAACATATCGTCGGCCATGCGGTGGGCGGAGACCACGCGTGCCTCGAAGGCCACGCCGAAATCCTTCAGCATGGCAACCGCGTTCTGCATCACGTCCCAGTCGGAACTGCTGCCCATCACAACGCCGACCAGCGGCTTGGCTGTATTGCTCACGTTAAATCCTTAAAAATCAGTCTGGCGCATATTGATTGCGTCAGCTTTCGCCTTGCGTTTTTTCGCTCTCCCGCGCGCGGGAGAGGGGTTGGGGAGAGGGCGGGCGCTGGTTACGCCTGCGTGCTGGAAAACACCACGGGCTTCGCTTGAAGTGGCTCCTAGCTAAGCCACCCCTCTCCCCGGCCCTCTCCCCTGAGGGGAGAGGGAGTCAACACCGTCGTCATTCCGAACGGCATTGGCGCGCCTGCCGGCTTCGGCCAGCACCTGCGCCGCCCCAACAATTACTGCAGTTCCTCGCCGGTCAGGCGCGTCAGCGCCTCGCGGTACTTGGCGGCGGTCTTCCCGATCACGTCGGCGGGCAGTGCCGGCGCCGGTGCGGTCTTGGGCCAGGGCTTGCCGTCGATACGCACGGCTTCCAGCCAGTCGCGCACGAACTGCTTGTCGAAGGACGGCGGGTTGGTGCCGACCTGGTACGAATCCGCGGGCCAGAAGCGCGAGGAATCGGCGGTCAGCACTTCGTCCATCAGCGTCAGCGTGCCGTTCTCGTCCAGGCCGAACTCGAACTTGGTGTCGGCGATGATGATGCCGCGGGTGGCGGCGTAGTCGGCCGCTTCCTTGTACAGGCGGATCGAGATGTCGCGCATCTGGCGCGCCAGTTCGGCGCCGACGCGGGCTTCGGTTTCCGCAAAGGAGATGTTCTCGTCGTGCTCGCCCATCTCGGCCTTGGCGGCCGGGGTGAAGATCGGCTCGGGCAGCTTCTGCGCGTTCTGCAGGCCGGCGGGCAGCTCGATGCCGCACACGCTGCCGGTGGCCTGGTAGTCCTTCCAGCCGCTGCCTGCCAGGTAGCCGCGCACCACGGCTTCCACCAGGATCGGCTTGAGGCGCTTGACCACCACGGCACGGCCTTGCACCTGCTCGACCTCGGCCGGGCTCACCACGGTCTCGGCGGCGATGCCGGTTTCGTGGTTCGGCACGATGTGGGCCAGCTTCTTGAACCAGAAGTTGGCCATCTGGTTGAGCACGCGGCCCTTGGCCGGGATCGGCTCGCCCAGGATGACGTCGAAGGCCGACAGGCGGTCGGTGGTGACGATCAGCAGCTTGTCGTCGCCGACAGCGTAGTTGTCGCGGACCTTGCCGTGGCCGAGCAGCGGCAGCGAAGTGATGGAGGACTGATAGAGAGCGTTCGACATGGTGGTTCGGTGGTTCCGATAGGAGGCACTAACAGAATGATTCTGGCGTCGGGCCAGAACAACTGCTTCGCTTCATTTTGTTAGCGCTTTTCAGGCTCCGGCGCCGGGGCCTGAAAAGCGTCGTCCCGCACCTCTCCTTTTGACGGGATCGGGGCGGGGACGGCACGGGTCCTGCTTACTGCACGACCTGGGCGAGTTCGCCCGACTTGTACTTCTGCGCGACGGCGGCGAGCGAGACCGGCTTGATCTTGGCGGCCTGGCCTTCGCAGCCGAAGGCGACGTAGCGTGCCTTGCAAACCAGCTTGGCGGCTTCGCGGGCCGGCTTCAGGTATTCGCGCGGGTCGAACTTGCTCGGGTTTTCGGCAAAGAAGCGGCGGATCGCGCCGGTCATGGCAAGGCGGATATCGGTATCGATATTGATCTTGCGCACGCCGTACTTGATGGCTTCCTGGATTTCCTCGACCGGCACGCCGTAGGTTTCCTTCATGTCGCCGCCGAACTGGCGGATTTCTTCCAGCAGTTCCTGCGGCACCGACGACGAGCCATGCATCACCAGGTGGGTGTTGGGGATGCGGGCGTGGATTTCCTTGATGCGGTTGATCGCCAGGATGTCGCCGGTGGGCTTGCGGGTGAACTTGTAGGCGCCGTGCGAGGTGCCGATGGCGATCGCCAGGGCGTCCAGCTGGGTGGCCTTGACGAAGTCGGCAGCCTGCTCGGGATCGGTCAGCAGCATGGAGTGGTCCAGCTTGCCTTCGGCGCCGATGCCGTCTTCTTCGCCGGCTTCGCCGGTCTCGAGCGAGCCCAGGCAGCCGAGTTCGCCTTCCACGGTCACGCCGATGGCGTGCGACAGCTGCACCACCTTGCGGGTCACGTCGATGTTGTACTCGTAGTCGGACGGAGTCTTGCCGTCTTCACGCAGCGAGCCATCCATCATCACCGAGGAGAAGCCCAGGTCGATGGCGGCCTGGCAGATCGCCGGCGACTGGCCGTGATCCTGGTGCATCACCACCGGGATATGCGGGTAGGCTTCCACCGCGGCTTCGATCAGGTGGCGCAGGAAGTGCTCGCCGGCATACTTGCGCGCGCCTGCGGAGGCTTGCATGATCACCGGCGCATTGACTTCGTCGGCGGCCTGCATGATGGCCTGTACCTGTTCCAGGTTGTTCACGTTGAAGGCGGGCAGCGCGTAGCCGTTTTCGGCGGCGTGGTCGAGCAGCTGGCGCATCGATACGAGTGGCATGTCAAACTCCTAAAGAAAGAATGGGGTATCTCGTTTAATCATGTAATCGTTTTGCTCGCGTAGCACACCGTCTCTACGCGATGATTCCGGGAGTGATGCTGAGCGCCCAGGCGCCGGCTGTCTGTCCGGCGCGGCACATATCAGGCACCTACCCGGACAATCTTCAGCGTATTGGTGCCACCTGGCTGGCCCATCGGCTCGCCAATGGTCAGCACGATAAAGTCGCCGCGCTGCACCACGCCTTGCGACAGCAGCAGTTCTTCGGCCTGTTCCAGCGCGGTGTCGCGGTCGGCGCTGGCTTCCAGCGGCAGCGGCACCACATTGCGGTATAGCTGCATCTTGCGCTGCGAGGCCAGGTTGGGCGTCATCGCGTAGATCGGCACATGGATGCGATGCCGGCTCATCCACAGCGCGGTGGCGCCGGAATCGGTCAGCGCGGCAATGGCCTTCACCTGCAAATGATAGGCGGTGAACAGCGCGCCCATGGCGATCGACTGGTCGATGCGGCCAAAGGTCTGGTTCAGGAAATCGGTGTCGAGCTGGACCACCTCGGATTTCTCGGCCTCCACGCACACCAGGGCCACGGTTTCCACCGTCTCCACCGGGTAGCTGCCGGCGGCGGTCTCGGCCGACAGCATCACGGCGTCGGTGCCATCCAGCACGGCGTTGGCCACGTCCGACACTTCGGCCCGCGTGGGCACCGGGTTGACGATCATGCTCTCCATCATCTGGGTGGCGGTGATGGTCAGCTTGTTGGCTTCGCGCGCCAGCCGGATCATACGCTTTTGCAGCGCCGGCACGGCCGCGTTGCCCACCTCCACGGCGAGGTCGCCGCGGGCCACCATGATGCCGTCGGAGGCTTGCAGGATTTCCTCGAGCACGCCCGGACGGATGGCCTCGGCGCGCTCGATCTTGGCGATCATGCGGGCCTTGTGCTGGTGCGGCTGGCCGGCCACCGCGGCGAGCTGGCGGGCCATTTCCATATCGGTGGCGTTCTTGGGGAAGCTCACCGCGACATAGTCCGCGCCCAACGCCATGGCGGTCTTGATGTCTTCCATGTCCTTGGCGGTCAGCGCCGGCGCCGACAGCCCGCCGCCCTGGCGGTTGATGCCCTTGTTGTTGGACAGCTCGCCGCCGATCTTCACCTTGGTGAAGATCTCGTTGCCGAGCACGCGCTCCACCGCCAGCACGATCAGGCCGTCGTTGAGCAGCAGCAGGTCGCCCGGGCCGACGTCGCGCGGCAGGTCCTCGTAGTCGAGGCCGGCGCGTTCCTGGTTGCCCAGTGTGCAGGTGGCGTCGAGGATAAAGGGCTCGCCCACCTTCAGCGTGATCTTGCCGTTTTCGAACTTGCCGACGCGGATCTTGGGGCCTTGCAGGTCGGCCATGATGGCGACTTCGCGGCCGCAGGCCTTGGCCGCCTCGCGCACCAGGCGGGCGCGCTCGATGTGGTCTTCGGCCTTGCCGTGGGAGAAATTCAGGCGCACCACGTCGACCCCGGCCGCGATCATGCGCGTCAGGATTTCCAGCGTGCTGGAAGCGGGGCCGATGGTAGCGACGATCTTGGTGGAACGGGTCATGAACTGATTTTCCTTATCGAGGGCCAGCGCCGCCCGGCGGCGCCGGCACGGCTTGCTTCCTGCGCGCCGCGCGGCGCCGGCGCCAGGCCAGCGCGAACCACAGCAGCGGCACACCAACCAGCAGCCACGGCAGCGCGCCGGCGGCCACGCGGATCAGCATCGCCAGGCTGCCGAGGAACAACTCGGCGATATCGCTCACGGCGTCGCGCAGCGGCGACACCTTGCGCCGGCTGACGAACGTCTCGCGCGCGACGAAGTCGATGCGGACCTCATTGCGGTCGGTTTGCGCCGCCAGCATCTTGCGCAGTCCGTTGATCGTGTCCAGCTCACCCTGCACGCGCGCCAGCTCGCGCTCCAGCTCGATCACGTCGCGCAGCGGGCCGCGCGCGTTCTGCAGCATGGCGCGCAGGCGGTCGCGCAGCTCGGTGGTGTTCTTGATGCGGGCTTCGGCATCGATCACCTGGTCGGTCTTGTCCTCGCTCGACACCGCGTTGGACACCACGGTGCCGCCCTGCTCGGCCGCCTTGAGCAGATCCGGCAAGGCTTTCGGCGCGATGCGCGCGCGCAGCTCGCCGTGCGGCAGCGCACCGTCGCGGCTACGGGTGAAGGCCGCCTCCAGCAACTCGCAGCCGAGCGCCTGGCAGCGTTGCACCACGCTCTTCCAGCCAGTCTCCAGCGCGTCGGCGGCGTTCTCCACCGTCAGCGCGTACTTCAGCGCCAGGTAGCGGCGCTCCGCCTCCTGCTGCTCGCCGCCGCCTCCACCCCGCGCCAGCTCGCCGGCGGGCATTCCCGCCACCGACGCGGCAGCCTGGGGACGCCCTCGGGCGCGCCGCCGCCCGGGCGGCCGCATGCGGCCAGGGCCAGCATCATCGAGGCAGCCAGCAGCAACGCCGCCAGCCCACGCTTGCCGGCCATGCCCGCGCCAAACCCACGCAAACCTGCCACCCTCAGCCCGCGGCGCGCTGTTCCAGCACCTCGAACGCGGGCAGCTTCTTGCCCTCCAGGAATTCCAGGAAAGCGCCGCCACCGGTGGAGATGTAGCCCACCTGGTCAGCGATGCCGTACTTGGCGATGGCCGCCAGCGTGTCGCCGCCACCGGCGATCGAGAACGCCTTGGACTCGGCGATGGCCTGCGCCAGCACCTTGGTGCCATTGCTGAACTGGTCGAACTCGAACACACCAACCGGGCCGTTCCACACGATGGTGCCGGCCAGCTTGAGCTGGTCCCCCAGCATCTGCGCGGTCTTGGGGCCGATGTCGAGGATCATGTCGTCGTCGGCCACGTCCTTCGCGTCCTTGACGGTGGCAACAGCGGTGGCGCTGAATTCCTTGGCGCACACCACGTCCACGGGGATGGGCACCGAGGCGCCGCGCGCGGCCATGAGGTCGATGATGGTGCGCGCATCGGCCACCAGGTCAGCCTCGGCCAGCGACTTGCCGATCTTCAGGCCGGCAGCCAGCATGAAGGTATTGGCGATGCCGCCGCCGACGATCAGGTTGTCGACCTTGCCGGCCAGCGTCTTGAGGATGGTCAGCTTGGTGGACACCTTGGAGCCGGCGACGATCGCCACCAGCGGACGCGCCGGCTGGCCCAGGGCCTTGCCCAGCGCATCGATCTCGGCGGCCAGCAGCGGGCCGGCGCAGGCGATGGGGGCGTACTTGGCGATGCCGTGGGTGGTGGCTTCGGCGCGGTGCGCGGTGCCGAAGGCATCGTTTACGTAGACGTCGCACAGCTTGGCCATCTTCTGCGCCAGTTCGTCGCTGTTCTTCTTTTCGCCCTTGTTGACGCGGCAGTTTTCCAGCAACACCACTTCGCCGGGCTTGACCGCGCTGACGTCGCCGTTGCCGTCGACCCAGTTCTGCACGAGCTTGACCGGCTTGCCGAGCAGCTCGGACAGGCGCATGGCCACGGGCGCCAGCGAATCCTCGGGCTTGAACTCGCCTTCGGTCGGGCGGCCCAGGTGGGACGTCACCATCACGGCGGCGCCTGCCTGCAGGCAGGCCTCGATGGCAGGCACCGAGGCGCGGATGCGGGTGTCTTCGGTGATTTGGCCGGCGTCATCCTGCGGCACGTTCAGGTCGGCGCGGATAAAAACCCGCTTGCCGGCAATTTTGCCTTGGGAGATGAGATCGGAAAGACGCAGGACAGAGGTCATGGCGGTGGCTGGAGAGCGAAAATCGGGGAAAATCGGCATTTTACCTGATCGCAAGGGCCGTTTTGCGGGATTGGGCCCCGGATGCACCCGGCTGCAGGTGTACTATTCGCCACATACAGCGGGCGGCGAGCCACACCCTTGCAACGCACCCCTGAATGGGGGTGCGACAATCACGCTTGGTCTCGTACGCTGCTGCCAAAGCGCGCACTGTATGCACAAGTTGGTACAAGAAGAGCACGCAAAAACATAGCCAGAGGCCCGCTTCAGACGGGACCCAAGGCACGGGTGCCGGACGCGCTTACGGGAAGCGGCGTCGGCGCCACACGGCTAACGCCGTTGTCGCGAAGGCAGGGGTAATCATGAACGAAGACATGCACGGGGCGATCCGTGGCTTGTATGAAGGGATTCTTGACGCGCAGGCCTGGCAGCAAAGTCTGAGCACCCTGAGCAACATCGTAGGCAGCGCGCACGCATCGATGATCGTGCGCGATACCGATCGGGACCTGATGACGGTCAACGAGATGGTGCGCCCGGTGCAGGAGCTGTTCAGCGCTTACGAGAAGGAGTTCCACGAACTCGATCCGGGCAAGCTGTTTGCCCATAACCTCTCCCCGGGGAGTGGTACATCGATGCGCGCGATTTTGGCGAGGGCTCGATGCAGCGCAGCCCGTTCTACCGCGATTTCTTCCACCGCTTCGACCTGTGCTCCTACGCGGCCTGCCTGGTCGAGCGAAAGCCCCACTACGAGGTGTATTTCGCGCTGCAGCGCTCGTTCTCCCAAGGCAATTTCACGCCGGCGGACGTCAGCGCGCTGGACTGGGCGCTGCCCCACATGCGCAGCGCCATGGCCATGCGCGACCGCACCCTCGGGCTGTCGAGGCTGGCGCAGTTGTCAGCGCAGATCCTGGAGCGCCTGTCGTTCGGCGTAATCGCCTTCTCGCCCGAGCGGCGCGTATTGCTGAGCAACGGCATCGGCGAGCGCTGGGTGCGGCGGCTGGACCCCGCCGGCAAGGCCGGCGAGTGGCAATTGTCGCGCTCGCTGGCCGACCTGGTGACCGCTGCCTGCGCGCCGCACAGCACGGTGCCGGCGCATGCGGCCATCGCCCGCCATGCCAGCGGCGCCTGCGCGCAGCTGATCGTGCTGCCGCTGCCGCCGTCCCACGTCTTTGCGCTGCCCTGGCAGCAACCCGCCGCGCTGGTGGTGATCCATGAAGACGCGCAGACGCCGGCGCAACTCCCGCAGTTGCTGCGCGAAGTCTATGGCCTGACGCCCGCCGAGATCCGCCTGGCCAGCCTGTTGGCCACCGGCATGGGCCTGCCCGAAGCAAGCGAGCGCCTGAGCGTGCGGCACGAAACTGCGCGCAGCCAGCTCAAGGCGGTATTCCTCAAGACCGGCGCCAGCACGCAGGCCCGCCTGACGCGGCTGCTGACCCAGCTGGGCACGGCACTCGGGCCCGGGCCCGAGGGGCAAGACGGCCCCGGCGACGCTGCCTAGCCGCATCGCGCCTTCGGGGCCCGGCGAACGCCGGGCCCCGGCTCAGCCGAGCAGCCGCAGGCCGGTATAGACCGCCATGCCCGCCACGATCATGCCCACCATGCGGCGCGTCGCCAGGTAGAACACCAGCGCCACCGCGCCGGCCACCAGCTTGTAGTTGCTGGGTGCCAGCGTGAAATGCCCGTGCCAGGTCATCAGGTCGGGCAGGATGATGGCCGCCAGCGCCGCCGCCGGCGCGTAGCGCAGCGCGCGCTGGATGCGGTCCGGCACCGTCACGCGCTCGCCCGCCATCAGGAACAGCGCACGGGTGACAATGGTCACCAGCGCCATGCCGACCAGCGCGATCCAGATCTCGAGATGGCTCATGCCCGGTCCTCCGCAGCCGGGGAGGCTGACTGAGGGGCCGACTGAGAAGCTGACTGCGCGGGCGCATGCTCCGCCTTGCGGCGGCGGATGCCGCGCAAGGTCGCGCGGGCCGCGAGCTCATCGCTGGCCATGCCGGCGGCGATCGCCCCCACCACCGCCGCCACCAGGCCGAGCCGGTAAGGCAGCTGGAAGCACAGCAGCGCCAGCGTCGCAGCCACCGCCACCGCCAGCAGCGTGGAACGCGAGCGGATGGTCGTGACCATCACCGGAATCAGCGCCAGCGTGCCGGCCAGCCCAAGGCCCCAGCTATCCGGGAACGCGCTGGCCAGCACGATGCCGATGATCGACGAGACCTGCCACATGGTGAAATTGGTCAGCGCCATGCCCCAGAAGTACCCTTCCTTGCCCGGCTCATGGCCCGGCGTGGCATAGCGCTGCATGAAGTAGACGAAATGCAGGTCGCCGTTGAACGACCCCAGCAGCGTGCGGCGCCACAGCGGCAGGTAGCTGAAATGCGGCTGCAGCCCCGCACTGAAGATCACGAAGCGCAGGTTGACGATGGCAGCGGTCAGCCACACCGTCCACAACGGCAGGCCCGCCGCAAACAGCGGCAGCACGGACAACTGGGCCGAGCCCGCATAGACCAGCAAGGACATGCCGATCGCCTCGGGCACGTTCATCACCGACTTGCTCATGGCCACGCCGGTCACCAGCCCCCAGGAGAACACGGCAGGCAGGGACGGCGCAAAATACCGCGCCCCCTCGATAAAGCCGGCCCGCTCGGCCGGGGCAAAACGATGCCAGGGACGCAGCAGTGCCTGGGGCGGTCGGAATGTCATAACTGAAGATAGGGGGATGGCTGCCGCCGCGGGCGGGAAAGCCCTTAGGGGGAATTGGGCATTATAGGGGGAGTGGGAGGGGGTGGTAAGTGGTTGCTTAACAGTTGTTGGACGTTGTGGCGGGGGGTGTGCTGGATCAGTCGCTGCTCTTTGTTGCGGCGTTGGCTTTTGCACCCAAGTGCCGTACGACATCCCCCTGCGGGGGCTGCCGGTCACTCTTCTTTGCGCGGCAAAGAAGACTAACGAGAAGAAAGCCGCCCTGCCGGGAGCAGAGCAATAAGGCTCATGGGCCTCGGGGGTTGCGTCGTACGGCCCTGAGTGTTGGCTGGCGTGTCCTACCAGCCTGGAGGTCATCGAAACTGCATGACCCATGGGTTTCGTGGTGGGGCCCCTGACCTCGTGTGCGGTGCGCGTTCGGCCATCTGCCGTTCGCGGCGCGAGGTGCTGCGCCGTTTCGGGTGTGGCTGGTTTCGTGGTTTTGTCTCGGAGGGCAAGCGCGGTGATGTTCGAGCGTAACCCTTGCGGACCGGGCCACGGTGCCCACCACGAAACCAGGGGCGCTGATAGCAAGTTGCCGGATGAGCCGGTACGGCAGGGCCTCAAATGGCCGGGCGCCCGCCGCCAGAGACAAAACCACGAAACCAGCAAGGCCGGCAGCATCGTGGCCCTCCGCGCCGCGAACGGCAGATGTGGGAATGGTCACCGCACGCGAGGTCAGGGGCCGCACCACGAAACCCGTGGGTCATGCAGGTGCGATGACCTTTGGGCAGGTAAGGCACGCCAGCCAACACTCAGGGCCGTACGACGCATTCACAGAGGCAAAAACAGCCTTATTGCTCTGCCCCCGGCAGGGCGGCTTTCTTCTCGTTAGTCTTCTTTGCCGCGCAAAGAAGAGTGACCGGCAGCCCCCGCAGGGGGATGTCGTACGGCTCTTGGGTGCAATAGCCAACGCCAAGAAAACAAAGCCCAACCCCGCAGCAAGAGCCAACGGTTCTGCCCTTGCCCCAAATCACCCAACACCATATCAATCAATAGACGCCCCAACACTCTTCACCACCCCCGCCCACTTCTGCCGATCCGCCTTCACAGTGCCGCGGAACTGCTCGACCGTCTCGATCCGTGGCGAATTGCCTGCCTCGATCAGCTTCTGCCGGATCGCCGGCGTTTCCAGCGCGACCTTGACCGCATCATTGATCTTCTTGCTGATCTTGGGGTCGAGCCCCTTGGGACCGAAGAAGCCAAACCAGATGGTGCTGTTGAAGCCAGGCAAGCCGCTCTCGGCGATGGTAGGCACTTCGGGAATCACCGCCACATGGTTCTTGGTGGTGACGCCAAGCAGCCGCACCTTGCCGGCGCGATATTGCGGCAACACGCTCTGCACCTGATTAAAAATGCAGCACACCTCCCCCTTGAGCACGGCCTGCAGCGCATCGGGGCCGCCCTTGTACGGCACGTGGACCATATCCAGGCCGGCGCGCGCGTTGAACTCCACAAAGGCCAGGTGGGTGCCGGTCCCGTTGCCGGTCGACGCATAGTTGTACTTGCCGGGGTTGGCCTTGACCTTCTCGATGAACTCCTTGACCGACTTCACGTCGATCACGGCGGGGTTCACGGTCAGCACGTTGGAGACTTCCACCAGCGGCGCCACGGGCGTGAAATCGGCTTCGGCGTCGAACGGCAGGCTCTTGTACAGGGCCGGGTTGATGCCGTGCGTGGCCGCGGTGCCGAGCAGCAGCGTGTAGCCATCGGGCTTGGCATGCGCCACCACTTCGGAGGCAACATTGCCACCGGCGCCGGGGCGGTAGTCATAGATGATGGTGGCCTTGAGCGACTTCTGCAGCGATTCCTGCAGCGTGCGGCCAACCATGTCCACGCCGGAGCCAGGGGTAAAGCCCATCAGGATGGTGATCGGCTGGGTCGGCCACGCCGGGTCCTGCGCGCGGGCCGGCGCGGCCAGCGTGCTCAGCGCGGCCAGCAAGCCAAGGCCGGCGGCCAGGCGGGATGCGCGGGACGAATGGAAAACGGGCGAGATGCGGCGGGTAGCTGTGCGGAACATGGGGGTACCGTCGAGAAAAAGAATGCGGGTCGGGGCTGCCGGCCGGGGTCTGGCGCCCCGGGCCAAGACAGCAAGATACCAACGATCCGCCGCATTACCAACGACGGAGTTCGCTTGAAGGTATGCCATGTTGGTATAAGCAGACATGGGGCGGAACCCCGGTGCCATCCCGATCGACCCGGCTGGCGGAAGCACCCCTTGCGCCCCTAGCTGCGCAGCAGCCCCACCAGTTCGTCGATGTCCGGCAGCGCTGCCGCCGTGCCGGTAAAGCCGGCCCCGCCGTCCTCGCCCGCCTCCAGGATCCCATCGGCCAGCGCGCGCTTGCCGTGATGCAGCGTGAGGATGCGTTCCTCGATGGTGCCCGCGCTGATCAGGCGGTAGACCGTCACGGGGCGCTGCTGCCCGATGCGGTGGGCGCGGCCCATGGCCTGGTCCTCCGCCGCCGGGTTCCACCAGGGGTCGGCGATGATCACGTAGTCGGCAGCCGTCAGGTTGAGGCCAAAGCCGCCCGCCTTCAGGCTGATCAGGAAGACATCGCCCGCGCCGGCCTGGAACGCTGCCACGCGCCGCGTGCGCTCGGCCGCCGGCGTGGCGCCGTCGAGGTATTGCCAGGCGAGGCCGGCCGCATCGAGCCCCCGGCGCAGCAACTGCAGGAAATCGACGAACTGGCTGAAGACCAGCGTCTTGTGCCCGTTGGCAGCCAGCTCGCCCGCCAGTTGCACGAAAGCGCGCACCTTGGCGCCCTCCTGCCCGAGTTCCAGTTCCAGCTCGGGCGTGACCAGGCGCGCGTCGCAGGCGGCGCGGCGCATCCGCATCAGTTGGGCCAGCACATGGATGCGCGCCTCGGCCGCGGGCTGGCCGGCGGCGGTCTTGCGAGCCTTCGGGCCTTTGACCACGGCCTCGGCTTCGGCCAGCGCCTGGCGGCGCAGCGCTTCGTAGTGGGCCGCCTCGATCGGGTCCTGCTCGATGCGCAACACCAGTTCGGTGCGCGGCGGCAGTTCGTCCAGCACCTGGGCCTTGGTCCGGCGCAGGACGAACGGCGCGATCATGCGGCGCAGCCGCTGGGCCGCCTCGCGCACGCCATTGCGCTCGATCGGCACCGCGAAGTGCTCGTTGAAACGGACCAGCGAGCCGAGCAGGCCGGGGTTGCAAAAGCGCATGATCGACCACAGCTCGGCCAGCCGGTTTTCCACCGGCGTGCCCGACAGCGCCATGCGGAAATCGGCCCGCAGCTCGAACACCGCCTGCGAGCGCTTGGTGGCGGCGTTCTTGAACGCCTGCGCCTCGTCGGCCACCACCGTGTGCCACTCGCGCTGGCAGAAGGCGTCGCGCGCCTGCAGCAGCAACGTGTAAGAGACGATCACCACGTCATGCGGCCCGGCCTGGTCCAGCAAGGCCGCGCGCTCGCCCTCGGCGTAGATGTGCACGCGCAGCGTCGGCGCGAAGCGCCTTGCTTCCTCGGCCCAGTTGCCGCACACCGAGGTCGGCGTGATCACCAGCGCGGCGCCGCCGTCGGCACGCGCTAGCATCACCGCCAGCGCTTGCAGCGTCTTGCCCAGCCCCATGTCGTCGGCCAGGCAGGCGCCAAAGCCGGCCTCGGCCAGCGACATGGCCCAGCGGTAACCGTCTTCCTGGTAGGGCCGCAGCTCGGCGGCCAGGTTGGGCGGCAACACCGCGTCGCTATTGCGCGCCCGGCGCAGCCGCGCCACGCGCTGGCGGAAATGCTGGTCGGGGTCGATGCCCGCGCCGGCCAGCACGTCGTCCAGCCAGGGCGCCGCCATCAGCGGCACCTTGATGCCGTCGGGCACGTTGTGCGCCACGCTCGCCAGGTCGCGCAACCGCGCGCGCAGGCTGCGCGTGAGCGCCACATAGACACCCTGCCCCATCGGCATGAAGCGCCCGGCATGGCTGCCGGCCCAGGCCAGCAACTGGCCGAGCTGCAGCACCAGCCCCTCGGCCACGCTCAGCTCGCCGACCAGCTTGAACCATTCGCTCTCGGTTTCGATGTGCACCGCCAGTTGGGGGATGTCGGCCCCCACCACGCGGATTTCCTTGCCCCGGGGCCATTCCACCGCCAGCACGCCGGGCAGCCCGGGCAACTGCTCGACCACCGACAAGGCTTCCTCCGGGTCGGCCAGGGTCCAGTCGTATTCGCCGCTTTCCGGCGAGCGCGGCACCAGGAAGGGCAGCGCGTCGAAGACCTCGGCCACGTGGGCCAGCTCGGCCTTGAGCTCGCGCACCGTGGCCAGGCTTTCCCCTTGACCGCCGCCATCAGGCGCTCGCGCCCGTTGCCCGGGGCCAGCCGCGGCCCGAGCGGGCCCAGCGGGGTGACCACCAGCCGCAGGGCCAGGCCTTCGCCCAGCGGCGATAGTTCGGCGCGCAGCCGGCTCTCGGTCTCGAGCTCGCGGGCGCTGCCATCATGGTCGGAGTGCACCTGGAAATGCCCCGACAGCGCGCGCAGCGTGGCGTCGAGCTGGGCGTGCGCCTCGGCCGGCACGGCCAGCCCGTCGGCGATCAGTTGCGCCGCGCCCTGCTGCGCCGGCGTGAGCCGGATCACGCGCAGGCGCTGCGAGCCTTCGCGCAGCACGGTGATCTGGCGCAAGGCTTCGGCATCGGCGCGGCTGCCGGCGGGCAGGAAGCTGTCCATCGCCGGGGCCTCGCGCACCGGGGCGAGACCCGCAAGGTATAGCGGCCGCCCTGGCGCACCACTTCCAGCGTGGGCGCGCCCTCCACCACTTCCAGCGTCTGCTCGGGGGTCTGCGCCAGCACCACGCCCGGATGCCCGACCAGCGCCAGCATGGCGGCGGCGCGATCGAGCACGTAGCGCCGGTGATAGGACTGGTCGCGACGAACCGCACGGGCCACGCGGGCGTCCCACGGCTCGAGCCGGTCGTCTTCGGCCAGGCGGGCCAGCGGCACGGGACGCGGCTTGTTCCAGCCGCGCGGGCCGCGCTGCTGCTCGAGCGGCTCGATGGTGCCGACCGCGCCATCGGCGTCGATGGTCAACGCCCACAGCAGGCGGCTGGCGCTGGCGCCGTCGGGCGCGCGCGTCTCGCCCGCGAGGGCTTGCAAAGCCTCGAGCGCAAGCCGCCAGCTTTCCTGGCGCTGGCCGGCGAAGAAGGTTTCCGGCACGGGTTCGCCGGCTTCAAGCGCCAGGGCGGCGTCCAGTTGCTGGTTGAACCAGTGATGGCCGCAGGCCTGCAGGCGCTCGCGCAGGGCCGCGATGGCTTCGGCACGGGCGGCAGCCGGCTGGCGCCGGCCGCTGGCCTGCGCCACATCGCCGGCCCATGCGCGCAGCAGCACGCGCCAGAACTGCGCGAGCGGCGGCACCTCGGGGCGCAATTCGAACGCGGCTTCGTCCAGGCGCGCTTCACCCTTATGCACCGCCAGCACGTGGCACCACAGCCCCCAGCGCTCGGTGGGCTCCGGGTTGCGCGTGCCCGCTTCCGCCTGGCAGAACTTGCGGGCTTGTTCGAGGTGGGCGGGCGTGCGTTGGGCCAGCAACGACAGCGGGTAGTAAGGCGCCAGCGCAGCCGGCAGCAATCCGGTGCGCCGGCCGAGCTGCGCCCTGAGGCGCCTGAGCGCGGTCTCGAACCCCGCCTGCGCGGCCGCCCAGTCGCCGTCCCCGACCTCGGCGAAGGCGCGCAGCGCCGGCCCGAAACCGTTGCCCGGCGCGGCATCCGGAGCATCCGGGGCGGACGTGGCAGAAGGCGCCACCGCCGCCATCGCACGCTGGCGCTCTTCGCCGTACAGCAAGCCTTCTGCGAACGCCGCGCGCAATGAAGCCGGAAGCGCCGCGAATTCGGCGGCCCGCCCCGCCTGCATGGCAGCCAGATAGTCGAGGTAAGGCCGCAGGCGCGGGTCCCAGTCAGCGCACAGCGCATTCAGCGCCGCCTGCAGGATGCGCCATCGCCACGGCGGCGCCACGCGTTCGAGCGCTGCGGGATCGTCGTTCCCATACGCCACGGACAGCAGGATGCGGGGCAGGCTGGGACCTATCTCCCACGGCGCCACCAGGGCGTCGATCTCCGCCTGCGCAGCCCCCGAGAACAGCATCTCGCGCAACTGCGCAGCACGCCTGGACCCATGCGGATCGAGGTGGAAGGCGATAGGTCCGGACGACGGCGGCAGGGTCACAGGTGGCAGTGGCGGCATACACAATGTGACGATTTTAGACCCCCGCGGACCCGCGGCCGCGTTGGCACAGGGGGTCCCGGGGTTTACAATGTCTTTTTTGCATTGCTGACGGCGCTCAGGGAGAGAACCATGTCGATGGCGGATCGCGACGGAAAAATCTGGATGGACGGCAAGTTGATCGAATGGCGTGACGCCAAGATCCATGTGCTGACCCATACCTTGCATTACGGCATGGGCGTGTTCGAGGGCGTACGCGCCTACAAGACGCCGGCCGGCACCGCGATCTTCCGCCTCAAGGAGCACACCCGCCGCCTGTTCAACTCGGCCAAGATCTTCCAGATGCAGATGCCGTTCGACGCGGCTACGCTGGAAGCGGCGCAACGCGAGGTGGTGAAGGCCAACCAGCTCGAGTCCTGCTACATCCGCCCGCTGGTCTGGATCGGCTCGGAAAAAATGGGCGTCTCGGCCAGGGGCAACACCATCCACGTGGCCATTGCCGCGTGGCCGTGGGGCGCCTACCTTGGCGAGGAAGGCCTGGAGCGCGGCATCCGCGTCAAGACCTCTTCCTTCACCCGCCACCACGTCAATGTGTCGCTGGTGCGGGCCAAGGCCAGCGGCTACTACATCAACTCGATCCTGGCCAACCAGGAAGCCACCAGCATGGGCTACGACGAAGCCCTGCTGCTGGATACCGAAGGTTACGTCAGCGAAGGCTCGGGCGAGAACGTGTTCGTGGTGCGCGACGGCGTGATCTATACGCCTGACCTGGCCTCGTGCCTGGACGGCATCACCCGCGACGCCATCCTCACCATCGCCCGCGATCTCGGCATCGAGGTGCGCGAGAAGCGCATCACCCGCGACGAGGTGTACTGCTCGGACGAGGCCTTCTTCACCGGCACCGCGGCCGAAGTCACGCCGATCCGCGAGCTCGACGACCGCGTGATCGGAGAAGGCCGCCGCGGCCCGGTGACCAAGCGCGTGCAGGACGCCTTCTTCTCGGCGGTCGGCGGCACCAATGAGCAATACAAGCACTGGCTGACCGTGGTCTGAAACCACCCCGGAACCCGGAAACTCGCCAGGCAATCACGAACCGCTTAACCAGTCATACTTCAGTCCATACAAAAGACTAAAGACTAAAACCATCCCCGCAACACCATGACGCAAACCGCCTCCCTGATCGAAATCGGCGCGGAAGACCTTCCGCTGCACTGCCCCACCGGCAACACGCCGACCTGGAACTACCATCCGCGCGTCTTCCTCGACGTGACCGACACCGGCGAGGTGAAGTGCCCGTACTGCGGTACCGTCTACAAGCTCAAGCCCGGCACCGTGATCAAGGGTCACCACTGACACGGCCCACGCTTGACCGCACCACCCCGATGCTCCGGCCCGCCATGCGGCGCGCCGGCGCGTTGGCGTGCGTGGCGCGCGCAGCTTGCGCCACGCCAACCCTTCCGGCAGCGCCCCATTCATGAAAAAGCCCTCGTCATCGCCCCCAACTGGATCGGCGACGCCCTGATGGCGCAGCCGCTCTTCACCCTCATGAAAGCGCGCCATCCGCGCCTGCAGATCGACGCCCTCGCCCCTAAATGGGTGGCGCCGGTGCTGGCCCGCATGCCCGAGATCCACCAGGTCTTCCCCAGCGAACTGGCGCACGGCAAGCTGCAGCTCTCGGCACGGCTGATGTTCTCCCAGCAGCTCAAGAACGAAGGCTACGACGCGGCCTATGTGCTGCCGAACTCGCTCAAGTCCGCGCTGATCCCCTGGCTGGCCGGCATCCCGCTGCGCGTCGGCTATCGCGGCGAAGCCCGCTTCGGCCTGCTCAATATCCGCCATGGCAATCCGCCCCGCGACCAGCGCCCGCCCATGGTGGAGCACTACGCGCGGCTGGCGCTCAAGCCCGGCGCCCGCCTGCCGGAGAACCTGCCCGAGCCGCGGCTGCGGACCGACCCGGTGCGCATGGCCAAGACCGCGGAGCGCTTCGGCATTGCCCCGCAGACGCGCCTGATCGCCTTCTGCCCGGGCGCGGAGTTTGGCCCCGCCAAGCGCTGGCCGGCCGCGCACTTCGCCGAGCTCGCGCAGATGCTCAAGCGCTCGTTCCCGTATGCGCAGATGATCACCCTGGGCTCGCCCAAGGACGCCGAGATCGCCGACGAGATCGCCAAGGGCGCGCCCTTCGTGCGCAACCTGTGCGGCCAGACCTCGCTGGACGATGCCGTGGACCTGCTGGCCATGTCGGAAGCGGCTGTCTGCAACGACTCCGGCCTGATGCACGTCACCGCAGCGCTGAACCGGCCGCAGGTGGCGGTGTTTGGCTCCAGTGACCCGCGCCATACACCCCCGCTGTCGCAGGCTGCGAGTATCATGTGGCTGCAGCTCGAATGCAGTCCGTGCTTCAAGCGCGAGTGCCCGCTTGGCCACCTGCGCTGCCTGAAGGACATCGAGCCCGAAATGGTGTTTGTGGAGCTGCGCAAGCTCCTGCACCGGGCCTGAAGCGCTGACCCGCCGTTCGTGTTTATCCGGCCAACGAATCCCTGAGCCCAGTCCACCATGCCGCGTTTTGCCCGCCTGTTCGATTCCGCCGAAGACATCGTCGAAGCCTTTCGCGAGGCCATGAAGCTGCGCGATGCCGACGGCGCGCTGCGCCTGTGGCTGGATGAAGACTCGGTTACCTGCGTGATGCCGGACGGCCAGCGCCTGATCGGCCACGAGCACCTGCGCCAGGCCTTCGCGCAGTTGCTGGACGTACAGCCGGTGCTGATCGACGTGATCGAGACCAGCAGCCATACCTCGATGGGCGTCGCCATCTTCGACGTGACCGAAGCCCTGCGCTTTGGCGACGACCGCGTCGAAGCCGACCTCTACGTGCACACCACCTATGTCCTGATGCAGAACCACGAGGGCTGGCGCCTGGCGCACATCCATTGCAGCCCGGCCAACGCTGCCCAGGTCGCGACCGTGAGCACGGCGCCAGGCCAGGCCCTCCACTAGGATTGGACGCAGCGCGCACGGGCCGGCCAGCCCGTGCGCGCGTCGCATGATCGCCTAAAGCCTTGCAGGCATGAGCCAGCTTCCGCCTTCGCACCACCGGCCCGCACCGGACGACATCCGCGCCGCCTCCGCGTTCGGCGGCGGCCGCCGCATGCCCTGGTGGCTCGCCGGCGGCCATGCGCAGACCATCATCCCGGCGCGCTTCGCGCAGCGCCCGCCGCGCGTCAGCTTCAAGCGCGAGCGCTGGACCGCCCCGGACGACGACTTCGTCGACCTGGACTGGACCACGCACCCGGTCACGCCCGATACCCCGCTGCTGGTGATGTTCCATGGCCTGGAAGGCGACTCCGGCAGCCATTACGCGCAGGCCCTGATGCATGCGCTGGCGGCGCGCGGCTGGCAGGGCGTGATTCCGCACTTTCGCGGCTGCTCGGGCGAGCTGAACCTGGCGCCGCGCTTCTATCACTCCGGCGACGCCGAGGAACTCCACTGGATCCTGGAACGTCTGCACCGCCAATATTGCGGCCACGGGCGCAAGCTGCTGGTGGTAGGCATTTCGCTCGGCGGCAATGCCCTGCTGCGCCTGCTCGGCGAACAAGGCAGCGCCGCGGGCTTTATCAGCGCGGCGGCATCGGTCTCGGCCCCGCTGGACCTGGCCGGCGGCGGCGCGGCGCTGTCGCAGGGCTTCAACATGCTGTACACGCGCATGTTCCTGCAAACCCTGAAACGCAAGTCGCTGGCCAAGCTGAGCCAGTATCCCGGGCTGTTCGACCGCGAGGCCATGCTCGCCAGCCGCGACCTGTACGCGTTCGACAATATCGTGACGGCGCCGCTGCACGGCTTTCGCGATACTGATGACTACTGGGCGCGCGCATCCAGCAAGCCGGTGCTCGGCGAAATCAAAGTGCCCACGCTGGTGCTCAACGCGCGCAACGACCCCTTCCTGCCGGCGCGCCACCTGCCGGGCCCCGCCGAGGTCAGCCCGCAGGTCTGGCTGGAGCAGCCCGAGCATGGTGGTCACGTCGGTTTCATGACACCGCGCGAAGATGGGCTGCGCGCCCTGCCGTTGCTACCCTATGCGGGGCATATCGAGTGGCTGCCAGCGCGCATGCTGCGGTTTTTCGACGCCGTGGCTTAAGGCCACGGAGAGTGCGGGCCGCGCCTGCGCAACAGGCGTCGCCAGAACGAATGCGAGCGGGGTGCCCGGGCACGGGCGGTCCCGCAAGGAGGCACCGAAGATGGATGAGACAGTCAAGCAAGCCATGGCCCGCTGGCCCAACGTACCCAACTGCTACGGCTGGCTGGCGCTGGACCGGCGTGGGCAATGGCGCATACGCAACGAGTACGCCCAGCAGCACGGCCTGTCCGGCGACCCGATCCGCCACGAGGCGCTGATCGCCTTTATCGAGCGGAACTACCAGCGCGACGAACGCGGCGCCTGGTATTTCCAGAACGGCCCGCAGCGCGTGTTCGTGTCGCTGGCCTATGCGCCGTGGATCGTGCGGCTGCACCAGGGCAAGCTGCACACCAGCTCGCAGCGTGCCTTCACGCTGCATGGCTGCCATGCGGACGAGCACGGCAATGTGGTGCTGGCGGGCACGGTGGAGGGCGAGAGCGGCGGCGGCCTGCAGGCCGCGCTCCTGCACGACCATGATCTCGATGGCTTCAGCAGCGCCTGCACCTGGCACGGCGAGGCCTGCGGCGGCAACCTCGGCGTGTTTCATTTCAACGGCACCGACGTGCAGGTCGAGCCGATCGCAGAGGACGAAGTGCCGGCGCGCTACGGCTTTGTGCGCCAGCCGCAACCGCCCGCGGGGGAACAGGCTGCCTGAGTGACGGCGCCAGTGCGCCATCGCGTCAGTTAGGCATGCCCTTGTTGTCCTGCTTTTCCTCGCGGTACTGGCGCTCCAGCTGGTGCAGCCGCGCATCGACTTCCGACAGCGTGTAGAAATCGCCGTCGCCCGCCTTGCGCGCGATCTGCAACTGCTCGATGGCGGCCTGGTAGGCGCCATCCACCGCGTATTTCTCCGCCAGCGCCTGGTGCTGCTGCACGCGCCGGCCCTGCGCGGCGTAGGCCCGCGCCAGCATGTCCCACCACTCGGAGCGGGCGATCTCCTCGCGCGTGCGCTCGCGCAGGAAGGTCACTGCCTGGTCCATCCGGCCGGCGCCGAGCAAGGTCGCGGCATAGCTCAGTGCCACCGCGTGCGACAACGGGAACGCCTTCATCGACGCCACCGCCTGGTTCAGCGCGTCCTGCTGGCGTCCCTGCGCGCGCGCCAGCTCGATCGCCATCACATCCAGCATGGGGCTGCCCGAGGTAGCGCTTGGGATCGTGCCGTAGAAGCGGCGGGCTTCGGCCAGCGACTGCTCGGCCGCGGCGTTGCGGCCCAGCCGCTGCTCGGCGAACGCGATGCCGTAGTAAAGCGCAGGCAGCCGCGCCGGCGAGGCTGCCGCCAGCTGCGCCTGTAGCGCCGCGCGCGCGTTCTGCAGATCGCTCGGCGTGGTTTCCTGCAGGATGCGGGAGCGCATCCGCGCGAACTCATACTCGGGCGTGCTCGCCACGCGGCGCACGGCCACATGGCTTACGCGGTCCTGCATGTCGGCGATCCGCTCGGAGGTAAGCGGGTGGGTGCGCACATACGACGGCATCGAGCTCTCCGAAATCCCCACCACGCGCTGCAGCCGCTTGAAGAAGTCGGGCATGCCCTGGGGGTCAAACCCCGCCGCGGTCATGATCTGGAAGCCGACCCGGTCGGCCTCGCGCTCGGCGCCGCGCGAGAAAGACAGCTGGTTGGACACCGCCGCAGCCTGCCCGCCCATGGCCAGCGCCGCGGCCGCGTCGCCGCTCTTGGTGGCGGCCAGCCCGGCCAGCACCATCGAGGCCAGCGCGATCCACATCGACTGGTCCTGCGTGGTGATGCCGCGCGCGATATGCCGCTGCATCACGTGGCCGATTTCGTGCCCCAGCACCGAGGCCAGCTCGGATTCGGTATCGGACTGCACCAGCAGGCCGGTGTGCACACCGATATACCCGCCGGGCAACGCAAAAGCGTTGATGCTGCGGTCGCGCACCGCGAACAGCTCAAAGCCCGTGGCAAAGGTGCCGGCGCCGGTGGAGCCGGAGATGTTTTGCCGGCGCGCCGCCTGCACCAGGCGATAGCCAAGCGCGTTCAGGTAGTCGGCCAGCAGCGCGTCGGACACGTAGTCCGGATCGCGCCGGATCTCGCGCATGATGCGGTCGCCCAGGCGCCGCTCCATGTCGGGCGTGAGGGACGCGGTGGACGGATCGCCCAGGTCGGGCAGCTGCACGCCGGAGGTCTCCACCACGGTGTTGTTGCTGCGCAGGCCAAAATCGGATTTCTGCCCCGCCTTCACGCTGCGGTTCAGGTTGTCATAGACCTGGTCGCCGCCGTCGCGGCTGTCGCTCTCCGGCGCGGCAGCCGCCGCCGCCGCGGTACGCGTGGGGTCGTTCAGCAGCAGGCGTTGCTGGGGCCAAGCGGGCAGCGCGACCGTCAGCGCCAGCAGCGCCGCGAGCGAGCGGCGGCCAAGGCCCCCGGGAGGCCTGGAAGACATGAGGCGCGCCCGTCGGGCGGGCGAGGAGAGCGCTCCGGCGAGCGTTTGGTTCTTACGCATGTTGCTATGATAGCGGCCTGCGCAAGCCATTCCCATCGGGCGTCGCCCGGTCTTGCCACGCACTGCCCCGGCATGCGCGGCAAGCGCATCCGTCACGCATTCATTCCCGCCATCCGCCAGGTCCACGCCATGAGCCAGCTCACCCATTTCGATTCCGCCGGACAAGCCCATATGGTCGACGTCGGCGCCAAGGCGCACAGCCACCGCGTGGCCATCGCCACCGGCACCATCACCATGCTGCCCGCCACCTTTGCGCTGGTGCGCGACGGCACGGCCAAGAAGGGCGACGTGCTAGGCATTGCGCGCGTGGCCGCCATCATGGCCAGCAAGCGCACCTCCGACCTGATTCCGCTATGCCACCCGATCTCGCTCACCAAGGTGGCGGTGGACTACACGCTGGACGAGGCCAGCGCCACCATCCGCTGCACCGTGCGCACCGAAACCCATGGCCAGACCGGTGTGGAGATGGAAGCGCTGACCGGCGTGCAGGTGGCGCTGCTGACCATCTACGACATGTGCAAGGCGGTCGACCGCGGCATGGTGATGGGCGACGTGAAGCTGCTGGAGAAGCATGGAGGCAAGTCGGGGGATTGGGTCTCAGGCACCTGAGCAGGACGCCCGGCACGCGCCGCATGTGCCTGATCCGCATCGCCGCCGCGAGCCGCCTTTCTTACCAAACCTGACACAGTCTTACGTCAGAGCCGCTTCCGCTGTAACAAGCGTAACGCCGCATTTCGCCAGCAGGCGTCACATCGCGGGCTACGGCAAATTGGTATTCAATGCAATCTAGGGGCGCGAACTGCGCCGCCAGCGGGACCACGTTCCGCGTCGATCCAAGGTGGGCAACATGAACGGGCGTAGGGTTGGCCAGCTCTTGCTGGTGTTGGCAGCGCTGGGCGCGAGCGGTACCGCGCTGGCGGGAAGAGGCGGCGGCGGCTGGCACGGTGGTGGCGGATGGCACGGCGGCGGTGGCTGGCATGGTGGCTGGCACAGCAGCGTAGGCGTCTACATCGGTCCCGGATTTGGCTACGGATACGGGTGGGGCTACCCCTACCCGTACTACTACCCGCCCGGCTACGCCTATGGTCCCGCCGTCGTCGGGGCACCTGCGTCGCCGCCGCAATACATCGAGCAGGGCCAGGACGACACGATGGAAATGGACAGCGGCGGTGTAGCGGCACCCGTGCCCCAGCAGCAGGCGTTTTGGTATCGCTGCGCGCGGCCGGATGGCTACTACCCGTACATCAAGGCTTGTCCCGGCGGCTGGCATAAGGTGCCGGCACAGCCACCCGCCTAGCGTCTGACGCTTGACAGGGCCGGTACGCTGAATGCCCGAAACGCCCACGGCGCGGCGCGCAATCGAAGACCAAGGTATCGAGGTGCCGAGATGAAAGTCCTTAACCACGTCAACCGCCCCAGCCTGCCAATCCTGCTGAGCCTGCCGCTCGCGGCGATGGTGCTGGCCGGGTGCGCCGTGATGCCCAGCGGCCCCAGCGTGATGGTGCTGCCGGGCACCGGCAAGAACTTCGACCAGTTCCGGGCCGACGACAATAGCTGCCGCCAGTACGCCTTTGGCCAGGTAGGGGTGTCACCGCCAACCAGGCGGCCACCAATAGCGCGGTAGGCAGCGCCGTGGTGGGCACCGCGCTGGGCGCGGCGGCCGGGGCGGCTTTCAATGGCGGCTCGGGCGCGGCGGTGGGCGCGGGTGTCGGCCTGCTCACGGGCGCGGCGGTCGGGGCAGGCAATGCCCAATATGCCGGCTACGGCAGCCAGCGTCGGTACGACGCCGCGTATGTGCAATGCATGTACGCAAGCGGCCACCGGGTACCGGTCTACGGGCGCATGGCCTCAGTCCCGCGCCCTGCCGCAGCGCCGACGTACTACTATCCGCCGCCCCCGCCCCCGGGCTACGCGCCGCAATAACCCTGCGTAGCGCGGCCCTGCTCAGGGACGCTCACTCCGCTTTGTGTTTGGCGCGCAGCTGCACCCAGTCGCAGAAATCCCGCGGCCGCGCCGCGGCGTCGACTTCGGCGCAGCGTTGGGCGAGGGCCGCGAACTGGTTAGCCTCATCCCCCGCGAAGTAAAAGCGCAGGCGCTCCAGCCATGCACGGGCCTGTACCGGGTCACCGGTCAGCGCCATCAGCCAGGCGGTGCGCGAGATCAGCGTCGGCGTCGGCAGCAGGTGCACCGCGGCGATATGGGGCCCGAGCAACTGCGCCGCGTTCTCCGGCGTGATCTTCGCCTCCTCGATCGCGTCCGACGCGGCCGCTTGCCGGAACCAGAAGTTCGGCATCGGCAGTGCGGCCCGGCGCTCGGCACGCGCGTACTCGCGCGCCTCGGCACGGCGGTAGTCCTGCCACATGGTGGCCAGGATGGCCGCCGCCACGCCAGCGAATACCACGCCCGCCAGCACGGCAAACCCGCGCGGCACGCGCAGGCGGCCGAACCCCGATGGCTCCAGCCAGCCCAGCAAGAAGCAGAACGGCAGCACGAAATACAGGTAGTGCAGCGGGTACTCAAGCATGGAATGCGCACACAGCATCGCCAGCCAGGCCAGCACCAGCCCCGTCTGCGCGCGCTCGGGCGCACCCCGCGCCACAAGCGCTGGCGCGCCACGCGCCATAGCCATGCCAGCAGGCTCAGGAACACACCCGCCGCGCCGATCACGCCCGTCTTGGCCAGCATGTCCAGCACGGCATTGTGCGCATGCAGCGACATCTCCACCTTCACGCCCACCTGCGCGAGCTGCTGGAACTGTGCCCAGCCGTATTCACCCCAACCCACTCCAAGCCACGGATGCGCGCGGAACATCGCCCACGCATGCGTCCACATCGCGGCGCGCCACGAGAGCTGGTCGGCCCCCTGCATCTGCGCAACGGTATCGAAAAGGCGCCAGTCCATTGCCTGCCCGGCGCTCTTGATCGCCGGCTGCAGGATCAGCAGCAGCGCCACCATGGCCACCGCGGCGAACGCCAGCCCAGCAGGCCGTCGCATGGGATTGCGCCCGGCGTGGCCGGCGCGCTGCATGGCACCCGCGAATCCACCCAGCTCGCCCGGGCCGCCAAACGCCGCCCCGCCCCGCGCCAGCCAGGCAGCGACCAGCGCATAAATCGAAGCCAGCCCCACATGCAGCACGCCCGTGCGCGAGCCGGACAGCACGATGCCGCTCACCAGCAGCAACGCCGCCGCCAGCCAGGCCGGCGCCCGCAGCCACCCGCGAGCCGCCAGCCAGACCCCCGCCGCCAGCGCGATCCCGGCAACCGTAGCCTGGTGGTTAGGCTGGTTCAGATTGCCCCACAGGCGGCGGTTATCGTCGTAAAAGTAAGTGGACACCATCCCCAGCGTGTCGGGCTCCAGGCCGAATACCTGGACCCACTGTGCGAGCGTGCCCAGCAACCCGGCCACCAGCCAGGCCATTGCCAGCACATCGACCATCGTCTGGCGCTCCACGGGCGTCGCGGCACGGCCCTGGCGCCAGGCTGTCCACATCACCGCGCCAGCCAGGGCCAGCGAAAGCTCGGTAATCAGCCGGCTGCCCGACACATCGGCCATGCCGGTCAGCGTTTGCGTGACGCCGGTGGCGATCAGCCAGAGGGGGAAAAGTAGGATCCAGGGGAATTGGGCGGGAGCAGCGTTGTAGGCCGTGCTCCTGCCCTGCCGCAGCGCCGCGGCGCCCAGCAGGATGACAGCGAGCGCGAACAGCAATGCCGAGGTCCATTCGCCGTAGAAGGTGGCGAGCGGGAGCGTGTGCCGGGAGACCAGCAGCGGCAGCGTGAGGGCTACGGCGAGGAAGCTGAGAGGGATGGCTGACCGAGAGGGCAGCATGTGGGGTGCCTTGTTATGCCTTGGGGGCAGAAGGCGGATGATAGCTTGGGGACTGGGTAAAGAAAAAGCGCCCGAAGGGGGTGTCAGGATTTTTGTGTGCAAGGCTAAAAACCTGCCTGCCGGGCAGGCTGCCCGGCAGGCAGGCCTTTGATCCTATCTCAGCGATGGGGTTGTGTGAAGCGATCCTCGTAGAGGATCGCGAACTGGTTCATGGCGGCTTTCCAGTCGTGCGTGGCGCTGCCCCACTTGCCGGTGATGTTGCGCAAGGCTAGCCACAGCAGTTTGGTGGCCGCTTCATCGCTCGGGAAGTGCCCGCGGGTCTTGATAATCTTACGCAGTTGCGCGTTGATGCTATCGATGGCATTCGTGGTGTAGATGATCTTGCGGATGGCCGGCGGGAACGCAAAGAATGGAATCACCCGGTCCCAGGCGCGATGCCAGGAGGCTGCAATCGGTGGGTAGCGCTTGCCCCAGTCGCTTTGCTCGAAGGCCAACAGCGCCGCCTCGGCGGCCTCAACCGTGGCAGCCGTGTAGACAGGCTTGAGCGCGGCCGCCACCACACGGCGGTCCTTCCAGCTCGCGTAGTCCAGGCTGCCGCGTATCAGATGCACGACACAAGTCTGCAGTGTCGTGCTCGGGAACACCGCGTTCAGGGCCTGCTCCATGCCCTTCAAGCCGTCGGTCACCGCGATCAGGATGTCTTGGGTGCCTCGCGTCTTCAGGTCGTTGAACACCTTCATCCAGAACTTTGCCCCTTCGGTGGTCTCGATCCACAGGCCCAGGATGTCACGCGTGCCATCGGGCAGCACGCCCAGCGCCAGATAGACCGCCTTGCTGCGCACGACGCCATCCTCGCGCATCTTGACCCGCAGCGCGTCGAAGAACACGACCGGGTACATGACCTCCAATGGACGGGCCTGCCAGGCGGTGACTTCCTCCATGACCGCATCCGTTACCGAGCTGATGAACGCGGGCGACACCTCAGTGCCATACTGCTCGACCAGGAACGCCTGGATCTCGCGTACCGTCATGCCGCGCGCATACATGGCGATGATCTTGTCGTCAAAGCCAGTAAAACGCCGGTCGTGCTTGGGAATCAGGATGGGCGCGAAGCTGCCGTCGCGGTCGCGCGGGATCGCCAGCCGCAAGGGTCCCGTGTCCGTAAGCACGGTCTTGGCGCTGGAGCCATTGCGCTGGTTGGTTGCATCCTCGGGGCGCTCGGCACCCGCCGGGTAGCCCAGGTGATGGCCCAGCTCCGCGCCCATCGCCCGCTCGATCAGGGCCTTCTTGAACGCCATGGCGGCGTCTTGCACCGCCTCAGCAGTCATCGGACCTTTAACGAACTGATCGATCAGCTCCTTAGGGATGGTCGGAAGGTCCCTGGGTATGGCCTTTGGTTTGCGTGGCATTACATGCTCCTTGTCGACATGTTATGCCCTGCACACAAAATCCCGTACAGGCCCCCCGAAGGCGCTTTTTCTTTACTGATCAAGTAGAGCTTAAATCACACACCTGTCTGCGGCTTCCCGCAAACAGTAGTCGCAGCCGTGAATGTCACCGAGGAAGCGGTGACGGCCGGCGTGAACGTCACCGTACAACCACCGGTTGCTAACGCAAGCTTCCCAACAATAGTGATTACGCCAGCGGCGGTAACGCCATAGTCCACAGTGCCATTGGTCGGTGTCGGCATAGCGGTAAAGCCACCACCCGCTGCAGTTGCAAGTGCCGCGGAGGTATTGCAGGGAGCGGCAATTGCCCCCGCTGCCAGCGCGTTCGTCTGCGCACATTCCGCGATGGCCTGCTTCAACGCAGCAATCGACGAAATGTTTTCGGTCCAACGGCTACGCGTCACATAATCCTGATACTGCGGAATCGCGATCGCAGCCAGAATACCGATAATCGCAACCACGATCATCAGTTCGATCAGCGTGAAGCCCTTCTGGGCTCGGCGGCCCAGTTTTTTCAGTTGTTGAACCCGTTGTTGCATGATTGACCCCTCGAAGGAATTTTGGATACAAATCGAAACATTTTGTTTCATGTGATGCCGTAAGTTCTTAGCACTTAGCGTGCCAGCGCCGGCAAGCCTTGATGGCTCGTCGACGGGTGACAATTTTCGCCACTTAGGCCCATTCCGAGCGTTGATCGGGCGCAAATTTTGTCACTAAGTATGACGCGGAGGGTCAGTAAACCGATGTTTTAGCTTAAGTCAGTCTGAAAGCGCACTGACATCACGGCCATATCCACCCCATGGGATGCACAGCAACCCAAAAACAAAACGGGCAGCTCCCGGGCCGCCCGTTTTTCCGGCGGCGCCCCCAACGGGGATGCCACCTACCCTACAAAGCGCGTCAAGCCGTCTGTGGCGCTCGCTTATTCAGCAGCTTGCCAACCACCACCACCAGCGCGGCGCCGATCGCGCCAAACACCAGGTGGGCATGCGGCACATGCATCTCGAACCACGCGGCGTCCACCGGGTCGCTGACCAGCATTTCACCCGCGAGGTAGCCCAGCAGCGCGGCGCCCAGCACGATGATGATGGGGAAGCGGTCCATGACCTTCAGCAGGATGGTGCTGCCGAACACGATCAGGGGGATCGACAGGCCCAGGCCCAGGATCAGCAGCATCAGCTGGCTGCCTTCGGGTCCCTTCTGCGCGGCGGCGGCCACGGCCACCACGTTGTCGAGCGACATCACCAGGTCGGCGATCAGGATGGTGCGGATCGCGGCCCAGATATTGTCCTTGGCCGAGTGGCCTTCTTCGTCGTCGTCGCCGGTGAGCAGTTGCACGCCGATGTAGACCAGCAGGATGGCGCCGACGATCTTCAGGTACGGCAGGCTCAGCAGCTTGACCGCGGCTACCGTCAGCACCACCCGCATGATGATGGCGGCGGCGCTGCCCCAGAAGATGGCCTTCTTCTGCTGGGCGGGCGGGAGGTTGCGGGAGGCCAGCGCGATCACCACGGCGTTGTCGCCGGAGAGCACGATGTTGGTCAGGATAATGGATCCCAACGCGATCCAGAAGGCGGTGGAGGACAGCAGTTCCACGGTAAAGCTCCTCGAGTTTCTTAAATTATGATTCGAACGCCACACAGCGCTGCCAAAACCTGCGGCGCCGATGGAATTTCGCATGTCTGAGTCTTCAGACATGAAGATTTACCGTATCAAGCTTTCGATTCGGTTTCAATCGGCATGTCACGCGCCTCGGGAGATACCCTAGGTGACCGGCACGCCAGAATGACATGCCCCCGCACGAAGGCGGGGGCATCGAGGGCCGGCGTGCGGTCGCAGTCATGCGAGCGCGCCGGCTCCGGCAAGCTTTCCCGCCCGGAGGCGGGAGGCTGCGTTTCCGTATTACAGGATCGACTTGAGCAGGCGAGCCATTTCCGACGGGTTCTTGGTGACCTTGATACCGCAGGCTTCCATGATTTCCAGCTTGGCTTGCGCCGTGTCGGCACCACCCGAGATCAGCGCGCCGGCGTGGCCCATGCGCTTGCCCGGAGGCGCGGTCACGCCAGCGATGAAGCCAACTACCGGCTTCTTCATGTTTTCCTTGATCCAGTAAGCCGCATTGGCTTCGTCCGGACCACCGATTTCGCCAATCATGACCACGGCGTCCGTTTCGGGATCGTCGTTGAACATCTTCATGATGTCGATGTGCTTCAGGCCGTTGATGGGGTCGCCACCAATGCCCACTGCCGACGACTGGCCCATGCCCAGCGCGGTCAGCTGACCCACTGCTTCATAGGTCAGCGTGCCCGAGCGCGACACCACGCCGATGCGGCCCTTGCGGTGGATGTGGCCCGGCATGATGCCGATCTTGATTTCGTCAGGCGTGATCAGGCCCGGGCAGTTCGGTCCCAGCAACAGGGTCTTCTTGTTGCCCTTGGCCATCTTGTCCTTGAGCTCCATCATGTCGCGCACGGGGATGCCTTCGGTGATGCAGACCACCAGGTCCAGGTCAGCGTCAACGGCTTCCCAGATGGCGGCAGCGGCGCCTGCGGGCGGCACGTAGATCACGGACACGGTGGCGCCGGTGGATGCCTTGGCATCCTTGACGCTTGCGTAGATGGGAATGCCTTCGAAGTCTTCGCCGGCTTTCTTCGGGTTCACGCCGGCAACGAAGCAGTTCTTGCCGTTGGCATAGTCGCGGCAGCCACGGGTGTGGAACTGGCCGGTCTTGCCGGTGATGCCCTGGGTGATGACCTTGGTGTCTTTATTAATCAGAATCGACATGCTGTAATCCTTTGCTTGGCTCAAAGCAGCGCGCGAAGGCCTGGCCCCGGCGCGCTGCTGGCGTTCGTGTTCGCGTCTGGCTTACTTGCCCGCGGCAGCAGCCACGACCTTCTGGGCAGCTTCTTCCATGGTATCGGCAGCGATGATGGGCAGGCCCGAGTCGGCCAGCATCTTCTTGCCGATCTCTTCGTTGGTACCCTTCATGCGCACGACCAGCGGCACGGACAGCGACACGGCCTTGGATGCAGCGATCACGCCTTCGGCGATCACGTCGCAACGCATGATGCCGCCGAAGATGTTGACCAGGATGGCCTTCAGGTTCGGGTTCTTCAGCATCAGCTTGAAGGCTTCGGTCACCTTCTCGGTGGTGGCACCGCCGCCCACGTCCAGGAAGTTGGCCGGCTCGCCGCCGAACAGCTTGATGGTGTCCATGGTGGCCATGGCCAGGCCGGCGCCGTTCACCAGGCAGCCGATGTTGCCGTCCAGCGAGATGTAGGCCAGGTCGAACTTCGACGCTTCGATTTCAGCCGGATCTTCTTCGTCCAGGTCGCGGTAGGCGACGATTTCCGGGTGACGGAACAGGGCGTTGGAGTCGAAGTTGAACTTGGCGTCCAGCGCGATCACCTTGCCGTCGCCGGTCAGGATCAGCGGGTTGATTTCAGCCAGCGAGGCGTCGGTGTCCCAGAATGCCTTGTACAGGCCTTGCAGGGCCTGGCGGGCTTGGGCAACGCTGGCGTCGGGCACGCCGATCTTGCGGGCGATGTCGTCCGCGTCCGCGTCGAGCAGGCCGGCCGACGGATCGATGATCAGCGTGTGGATCTTTTCCGGGCTGTGGGCAGCGACTTCCTCGATGTCCATGCCGCCTTCGCTGGAGGCCATCAGCGCGACCTTTTGCGAAACGCGGTCAACCACCAGGCTGACGTACAGTTCCTTCTTGATGTCGGCGCCTTCTTCGATCAGCAGGCGGTTGACCTTCTTGCCTTCCGGGCCGGTCTGGTGCGTGACCAGGGTCATGCCGAGGATGTTGGTGGCGTAGGTCTTGACCTCGTCGATGCTCTTGGCCACCTTCACGCCGCCGCCCTTGCCGCGGCCGCCCGCGTGGATCTGCGCCTTGACGACCCATACCGGGCCGCCCAGTTGTTCAGCAGCCTTCAGGGCCTCTTCGACCGAGAACGCGGGGATGCCGCGCGGAACCGGCACATTGTATTTGCGCAGGATTTCCTTGCCTTGGTACTCATGGATATTCATGCGTGTTTCCTTTCGGGTAGGCGTAAAAGTGTGGAGATGGAATCTCGGCGGACTGCAGGCCGGCCTGGCTTAGCCAGAAGTGCCGGTTGACCTGCGGGACATGGCGCCGTCGGCGGGGGCGGCGAGCGCCTCCGCTGGCTGCGCCGCCGGGGTCGATGACCCTTCGGTCTTGATCCTCGGCTTTGGCTGGTGACCATACCAGCGGGGGTAAAACTGGCGTACGACCTCGCCTTCGAAATGCAGGGCATGGCAGCCGTGCAACTGGTAAGGCGGCTCAGTACTGGTATCTTCGGCGCCGCCGTCGCGGATGTTGAACACATCGCCGGCGAATGCCTGGATCGCGGTGGTCGGCAGTATGCCGGCCAGCTCGGTCAGGTGGGTGCATCCGGCCACGCCGGACAGGCGCTCTTTCACCGACTTGCGGAAACCCTTCATCAGGTTCAGGCCGATCAGCTTGCGGTAGGCCGGGCCTATGGTGTTGCACTGGCCGGGATAAGGCACCCAGTCGGAACAGGCATCGGCGTCCACGACGTTCATGCGCGGGTCGATGGTGACGCGCAGCCACAAATCGTGCAGCGGCTCGCCCACGGGGCGCACACCGCCGCCGGCCAGCGGAATCTCGCGCGGCTTGGTGTCAGTCAGGCGCGCTTCGATATCCCATAGGCCGTCGTCCCTGACATAGGCCTCCGCCGTGATGGCACGACGGTGACGCAGGGCGCGATTGACGGGCGGGGAAAGCGGCATAACACCAGGCAGGAGCGGGAGAAATGGACGGCTGGGCCGGAAAACCGCAGGATTTTAACATGCCGGACAACCTTGACCGGGAACAAACTGCACGCGGCGCTGTTGTCGGGGATTGTCGAACGACGGGCAGGCCGCGCGTATGCGGGAAAATCGCGGCATTGCAGGGTTGCGGCGAGGTCCGCTGGCAAGGCAGGCACGCTCGGAATACGCCTACTGGCAAAACAGGTATGTGCCCGAAACCGGTGCAGGAAGGTGCAGGACACGGCCGTGACATCACCGCGGCATCACTTGAGGCTGCCACGTCGGCCGACGTCAGTCACTGCCGTCCAGCCATTCATCCGCCCCTTTGATCACCTGGCTCACCACCGAGCGGGAAAAGCCGCGGGCCACCATAAAGCGGATCTGCTTGGCCTTTTCGTCCGGCGTGGCGGGCGGCGTGCCAAAACGCTTTTGCCAGACTGCGCGGCCGCGCTCCAGCTCCGACCCGCGCAGGCGATCCTGCAGGTCGGCGAGCTGATCGCCGCCGAGCTGATGGGTGCGGGCTTCCTGCATCACGCGGGCGGCGCCATAGCGGGCCGCGCGCCGGTGCACCAGGCTGTCGACAAAGCGCGCGTTGGACAGCCAGTTCTCGCGCTCTAGCGTATCCAGCAGTTGCTCGAGGGCCTCGGGAGACTCGGCGTGCGGGGCCAGCTTGCGCGCCAGCTCCGCCCGGCTGTGCTCGCGCCGCGACAGGTAGCCGACGGCGCGGGCTTTCAGGGAGAGAGGAGGACGGGTGGCCATGGGAGAGGAGCGCTCGGCAAAGGCTCGCAAAAGGTTCGGAAGAGACTCAAGAAACCGCGCTGTATAAAAGCAAACCGGGGCGGCGCGCGTCGCTGCGCGTGCCGCCCCGGGTGGGGTTCGCGGCCGGGAACGCCCCGGCCGGCGAAGCTCAGTCTTCGGCGGTGACCACGGCGCCGGCGGCGGCCGGCGTGCCGTTCATCAGGACCACGCCCAGCGACTCGCGCACCTTGTTCTCGATCTCGTCGGCGATGTCCGGATTTTCGCGCAGGTATTCACGCGCGTTGTCCTTGCCCTGGCCGATCTTCTCGCCCTTGTAGCTGTACCACGCGCCCGACTTCTCGACGACCTTGGCGTCCACGCCGAGGTCGATGATTTCGCCCTGGCGCGAGATGCCCTGGCCGTAGAGGATGTCGAAGAAGGCTTCGCGGAACGGCGGCGATACCTTGTTCTTGACGACCTTGACCTTGGTTTCGTTGCCGATCACCTCATCGCCCTTCTTGATCGAGCCGATGCGGCGGATGTCCAGGCGCACCGAGGCGTAGAACTTCAGCGCATTGCCGCCGGTGGTGGTTTCGGGCGAGCCGAACATCACGCCGATCTTCATGCGGATCTGGTTGATGAAGATCACCAGGCAGTTGGTGCGCTTGATGGTGCCGGTCAGCTTGCGCAGCGCCTGGCTCATCAGGCGAGCCTGCAGACCCGGCAGCGAATCGCCCATCTCGCCTTCGATTTCAGCCTTGGGCACCAGGGCCGCCACCGAGTCGATCACGATCAGGTCGACCGAGCCCGAGCGCACCAGCGCGTCGGTGATTTCCAGTGCCTGCTCGCCGGTGTCGGGCTGGGAGATCAGCAGGTCCCCCACGGACACGCCGAGCTTGCCGGCATAGTTGACGTCGAGCGCGTGCTCGGCATCGATAAAGGCGCAGGTGCCGCCCAGCTTTTGCATCTCGGCCACGACCTGCAGCGTGAGCGTGGTCTTGCCCGAGGATTCCGGGCCGTAGATCTCCACCACGCGGCCGCGCGGCAGGCCGCCGACGCCCAGCGCGATGTCCAGGCCCAGCGAGCCGGTGGACACGACCTGGATATCCTGGTCGATGTCGGCCTCGCCCAGTTTCATGATCGAGCCCTTGCCGAACTGCTTCTCGATCTGGGCCAGCGCGGCCGCCAGCGCCTTCTGCTTTTCGGCGCTTACGCCAGCACCCGCCTTCTTGCCGTCATCCATGGTCGTCCTTCCGTCAATGGTGTATAAATAGGCCGCATGTGGCGCGCTGCCTGCTTTTGCGGGTAACCGCCCGACCCGCGCCGCGCTGCGAACTCCTGATGACAATGAACCTGGCAGCAGGGGCAAACATTGGGCAAACGTCGGTAATACGTTCGTTACTAAATTCAGTACGATCCGGCCCGCTCACTGCGCGACCGGATCAAGCGGATACTGTATAAAAAACAGTATGCTTGGCAAGTCCCGCACGCGTCATTTGATGTAAAGCGACGACTAAGCCGGGCCAGGGTGGAGACAACCATGCGTATTCTGATCGCTGAAGATGACGATGTGCTGGCAGACGGCCTGACGCGCTCATTACGTCACTCCGGCTATGCCGTCGACCATGTTGCCAGTGGGGTTGAAGCCGATTCGGCCCTCTCGACCCAGACCTTCGACCTCCTGATCCTCGATCTGGGCCTGCCCCGCATGCCCGGGCTGGAAGTGCTCAAGCGCCTGCGCACGCGCGGCGCCATGCTGCCGGTGCTGATCCTGACCGCGGCCGACGGCGTCGACGAGCGCGTCAAGGGCCTGGACCTGGGCGCCGACGACTACATGGCCAAGCCCTTCGCCCTGTCCGAGCTGGAAGCCCGCGTGCGCGCGCTGGTGCGGCGCGGCGCCGGCGGCGGCGCCACGCTCACGCACCACGGCCCGCTGGCCTTCGACCAGGTTGGCCGCATCGCCTACCTGAACGAGCAGATGCTGGATCTGTCCGCGCGCGAAGTCGGGCTGCTGGAGATCCTGCTCACCCGCACCGGGCGGCTGGTGTCGAAGGAGCAGCTGGTCGACCACCTGTGCGAATGGGGCGAAGAGGTCAGCAACAACGCCATCGAAGTCTATGTGCACCGGCTGCGCAAGAAGATCGAGGTGGGCGGCATCCGCATTGCCACGGTACGCGGGCTGGGCTACTGCCTGGAGAAATTCCAGGCCGCCGTGGCGCACGACTAGAAAGCGCCATCAGATTCGGCATCAATTTCGGCATTAGAATCGGCATCAGCGCCGATTCCCTTTCACGACCGGCCGGCGACACCGCCACGACCTGCCCCACCTCCTCCCCATGAGCCTGCTGCGACTGCCACGGCGGCGCGCGCGGGCCGCACGGCCCGCGCGCCCGCCCTCCCGCCCGATGAGATCGTCAGCGACGAAACGCTGGCCGACGCCCTGCCGCACCTTGAGGACAGCGCGGGCCATCCATCGCCGCGCTCGCTGTTCGGCGAAATCCTGGACTGGATGCTGGCGCCACTGCTGCTGCTATGGCCGATGAGCATTGCCGTGACCTACCTGGTGGCGAAATCCATCGCCAACGGGCCCTTCGACCGCTCGCTGGAGGCCAGCGCCATCGTGCTCTCGCAGCAGGTGCGCGAGGTCAACGGGCGCGTCACGCTGCAGCTGCCGCTGTCCGCGCGCGAGATCCTGCGGGCCGATGAAACCGACAACATCTACTACCAGGTGGTGGGCACCCACGGCGAGTTCGTCGCCGGCGACAACGACATGCCGCTGCCCGGCGAGGATGATCGCGGCCACGCCGGGCTGGTCTCGCTGCGCGACGACCGCATCGCGGGCAACGACGTGCGCGTGGCCTACACCTATGTCGATCTCAAGCAGGCGGGCGACGCGCAGCCGGTGCTGGTGCAGGTTGGCGAGACGCTCGACAAGCGCGCGCGGCTGGCCAATGAAATCATCAAGGGCGTGATCCTGCCGCAGTTCGTGATCCTGCCGCTGGCGGTGGTGCTGGTGTGGTTCGGCCTCACACGCGGGCTGGCCCCGCTTACCTCGATCCAGCAGCGCATCCGCGCGCGCAATCCCGGCGACACCAGCCCCATCGACGAGCGCGCCGCGCCGCAGGAGATCACGCCGCTGGTCGCGTCCTTCAATGACCTGCTGGCGCGGCTGGATATTTCGGTGCAGACGCAGAAGCGCTTTATCGCCGATGCCGCCCACCAGATGAAGACACCGCTGGCCGGGCTGCGCATGCAGGCGGAGCTGGCGCAGCGCGAGCAATCGCCCGAGGAACTGCGCAAGTCGCTGGCGCAGATCGCCGGCAGCTCCGAACGCGCGGCCCACCTGGTGACGCAGTTGTTGTCGCTGGCGCGCATGGAGAACCTGGCCGGCGCCGGCAGCATGGCGCCGCTGGACCTGGCCGCGCTCGCGCGCGAGGTGGTCAAGGACTGGCTGCCGCAGGCGTGGGCGCGCCGCATCGATCTCGGCGTGGATGCCGACGACCACCCGGTGATGGTGCAAGGCAACCGTCTGATGCTCACCGAGATGCTCAACAACCTGATCGACAACGCCATCCGCTACACGCCGGCCGATGGGAACGCCACCGTGCGCGTCAGCGCGGATGCCTTCGAGCCCTTCGCGTATCTCGAAGTGGAAGACACCGGCCCCGGCATCCCGGTGGCCGAGCGCGAGCGCGTGATGGAGCGGTTCTACCGCGTGCTCGGCACCAAGACCCAGGGCAGCGGCCTGGGCCTGGCCATCGTGCGCGAGATCGTGCAGCAGCACGGCGGCGATGTCAGCATCCTCGACCACGTCTACCAGACGGAGCCGCGCCTGGCCGGCGCGTGCTTTCGCATCACGCTGCGCCGGCCATCTCCCCGGAGCCTGCATGACCAACCCCGAGCACGCGCGCGGCGGGCGCGACCAGGCCGACCAGTCCGAACGCCGTGCATGGCATCGCAACCTGCGCTGGATTGCCGTGTTGCTGTCGATCTGGTTCGTGGTCACCTTCGGCGTCGCCTGGTTCGCCCGCGAACTGCGCTTCGATTTCTTCGGCTGGCCCTTCTCGTTCTGGGTCGGCGCGCAGGGCGCGCTGATCGTCTACGTGCTCATGGCCGCGCTCTACGCCTGGCGGATGAACCGCGAGGACGACGACGATGCCGACGATCGGGCCGCGGTCGCGCAGCGCCACGACGATGCTGCATAGCAAGAAATACAACGGCGCCGCCTGGCGCTTGTTCCGGCGCGATCTTCCGCGACCGCACGCTTCGCGGCGCAGCAATGCAGAACCCGCTTCTTGCCTAGCGTATACCCCGAGCATTTAGCGGCTTACCGGGCGGAAATTGTCAGAACGCAGTAAGTTTCGCCACCCACAATCCATTGCAACTTCGGAGGCAATGGCGCGCCCGCGAGCGTGCCAGCGGCCCCACGAAAGATTCCGATCAAACACGGAGGAGACAATGGCTAACGCACAGAACGTGGCAATGCCCGGAGGCACAACCCAGGGCTCTGCGATGACGCCCGAAGAGCGGAAGGTGATTTTTGCTTCCTCGCTCGGCACGGTATTCGAGTGGTACGACTTTTATCTTTACGGTTCGCTGGCGGCCATCATCGCCAAGCAGTTCTTCTCTGGCCTCGATCCAACCGCCGCCTTCATCTTCGCGCTGCTAGCCTTTGCCGCGGGCTTCATCGTGCGGCCGTTCGGCGCGCTGGTGTTCGGCCGCCTTGGCGACATGATCGGGCGCAAGTACACCTTCCTGGTGACCATCCTGATCATGGGCGCGTCCACCTTTATCGTGGGCCTGCTGCCAGGCTACGGCACCATCGGCTGGGCGGCCCCGATCATCCTGATCGGGCTGCGCATGCTGCAGGGCCTGGCGCTCGGCGGCGAGTACGGCGGTGCCGCCACCTATGTGGCCGAGCACGCGCCGCACGGCAAGCGCGGTGCCTATACCGCATGGATCCAGACCACCGCCACGCTCGGCCTGTTCCTGTCGCTGATCGTGATCCTCCTGTGCCGCAACCTGACCGGTCCGAACTTCGACGTCTGGGGCTGGCGCATTCCGTTCCTGGTCTCGATCCTGCTGCTCGGCGTATCGGTCTACATCCGCCTGTCGATGAGCGAATCGCCCGCCTTCCAGAAGATGAAGGCCGAGGGCAAGACCTCCAAGGCCCCGCTGACCGAGTCGTTCGGCCAATGGCGCAACCTGAAGATCGTGATCCTGGCGCTGGTAGGCCTGACCGCCGGCCAGGCCGTGGTGTGGTACACGGGCCAGTTCTACTCGCTGTTCTTCCTGACCCAGGTGCTCAAGGTCGACGCCACCACCGCCAACCTGCTGATCGCGGGCGCCCTGGTGATCGGCACGCCGTTCTTCATCTTCTTCGGCTCGCTGTCGGACAAGATCGGCCGCAAGTGGATCATCATGGCCGGCTGCGCGCTGGCGATGCTGACCTACTTCCCGCTGTTCAAGGCCATGACCCACTACGCCAACCCCGCCCTGGAGCGCGCGCAGCAAAGCGCCCAGATCGTGGTGACTGCGGACCCGAAGCAATGCTCCTTCCAGGGCAGCCCGATCGCCCGCGAGATCGATTTCCGCAGCTCCTGCGACATCGTCAAGCGGACGCTGGCGCAAGCCTCGGCAAGCTACGAAGTGGTGGAAGCCCCGGCCGGCACCGTAGCCACGGTGAAGATCGGCGACAAGGAGTTTGTCTCCTTGAACGCTACCCTGGTACCGGCGGGCCACAGCTTCGATGACGCCAGCAAGAAGCAGATCGCCGCGTTCAAGAAGCAGGTGGGCGACTCGATGGCCGCGGCCGGCTACCCGACCAAGGCAGACCCCGCGCAGATGAACACCATCATGGTGCTGGTGGTCCTCGTCATCCTGGTGATCTACGTGACCATGGTGTACGGCCCGATCGCCGCCATGCTGGTGGAGATGTTCCCGACCCGGATCCGCTACACGTCCATGTCGCTGCCGTATCACATCGGCAATGGCTGGTTCGGCGGCCTGCTGCCCACCATCTCCTTCGCGCTGGTGGCGCAGAACGGCAACATCTACTACGGCCTCTGGTACCCGATCATCATCGCGGGCGTCACCCTTGTCATCGGCTCGCTGTTCGTCCGCGAAACCAAGGACGTCAATATCTACGCCAACGACTAAAGGCGCGTGAGCTGGCCCGTCGTCCCGGGCACCAGGCTCATGCACGACTGATCCGGTAGTCAGTCGCTCCACCGGCGGGCCGCAAGGCCCGCCGGTTTTTTGCAGGCCGCGCGAGATGCCGTTCGACACCCTCGAAATTTTTTGAAGAGGGGGTGTTGACAGCCTCCAAATGCCATGTATAATCTCGGTCTTGTTCGGCGAATTAGCTCAGTTGGTTAGAGCGACGGAATCATAATCCGCAGGTCCGGGGTTCGAGTCCCTGATTCGCCACCATACAGTTGGGTGCCTTCGCGTTAGGGGAGCGCACCTTGGAAAAACCTCTTCAGATCTCTGATCTGAAGAGGTTTTTTCTTTGGCCTCCGAAGTTTCCACTTCCGGAGCGCCAACAATGTCAGTGACGCCCTGACTGAGCCGCTCGGCAACCCAAGGAAACGCTCGAACGCACTTCGATGAACTCCTGGGACGACCAGAAGGTGCGCGATGCACTGGCGGGATGGCGCATCCCTGCCGATCTTCGCGCAGGAGCGACTAGCCGGCGATGAGGACGCAACTCGGTAGCACGCTCGGTGCGCATGACGACACGCGCAAACGCACGATGCACGGCCTGAGCGCCGCTGCAGCGCGCCAAGTACGCACTGGTCACTTGAACAGCCAGTGTGCAACGAGCCGTGTATAGCGCGGCATCACCACGTAAACCATCAGGAACACGATTGCCGCCGTCACGGCTGCCTTGTCGATGAACGAGTCGTGGGCGAAGCCGAGGCGCGTGAGCACCGGCACGACGCTCCATGGTACGACGATGCTGAGCGGCAGGATGGCGCTCCACGTGATGAGCCACTGCTTCCACGCGGTTGGGATCCTGACTGGTGCGTTCTTTGGCGTGAACCAGAAATCGAGGCCAGTCCTGATCTCGTATCGGTCGCCTTGCCGCAGCGATGGCCGCATTCTCTCAATATGTTGGCGGCGCACATCGGATTCCATCCAAGCGTTGAGGCTTCTGAAGTCGGCGAAGCGGACGATGGTCGCATACTCGCGGCTCATGCCGACCGGACGGACCACATCGGTGCTTAGGTAGCCGGAAAACCTGGAGCATGCGGCTCGGATGTCCGCGAGCCACGTTTCGTACTGCTCGACGGCGTCGGGCTCGACCTCGTGGACAATGATGCTCGTCACGATTTCCTGCGGATTGAAGGTGGTCGGGTTCATCGCGCTCCCGTTGGATGGCGGTGACCGCCGAGCGATGCGTATGCGATTCGCTTTGACATGCTTGGCGACGGCACTGTGGCTGGACCTTTACATCTTACGCGGAATGCAGTTGTGCGGCAGCAACTGAGTGACGCGAGGTGCATTCACTTCCCACAGCCGGCGCCGATTATGTTCTGCGCGGCGTGCTTTGGGCCATCCGGCCCTTACAGGCGGCTCCTGATTACTCACCGTCGGCTTCCGGCCAGGAACGGCCGTTGGATCGGAAGCTGCTAGGCGTTCTGGCAGGTCTGTGGTCAGGGACTGAATCCGTAGGAGGGCATCTGGGTAAGTTCCGCAGCAGTCCTAGATTCGCAACGACCCTGCCCCCGCAGACAAGAAGAAGGCCATACCGATGGATCTCCAGCTCTTCTTCATCTGCTTTCTCACTTTTGTGATCCACCTGATCGGGACGTTGGCTTATTGCCCAGCACCGATGCAGGCGTCCGCTTCGGCGCAACTTGACAGCTCAGACTCGGTCTACTTGTATGGCCGAATGGATCGGTAACGGCAAACTTGCGGAGTTTCCCGCAATGGTGAGCGAAGTGAGCGGCGTCGTTTCAATCGTCGCCTGCGCGATTCTGCCGCCCCCTCACCCGCCCTGCACCAGCGAATTGAGCAGGCTTGTCATTGCGCCGTCGGACAGCATGGTGTCGAGCGCTGCCGGCAAAGACATGATGACCTTCGCCGAGCGCGCACCATAAAGGCGTGCCGCTTCCCGCGCCGCCTCGGTATCGTGCGCCGCTATGGCGTCGACCACTCGCAGTCGGTCCTTTGCCAGGGAGCGTGTCGTCTTTCTCCAGACGTCGAGTGAATCGCGAGTCAGCTCTTGGGCCAGCGCGATCTGCACGCCTGCCAGAAACCGGCACAGCACAGCTAGCAGCACATTGCCGGACGCCTTCCCCAAGGCGTCTACAAATCCGCGCAAGCCCGCCGCGATGGTCTCTGCATCCGCGCCCTTGTCGATATGCCGGAGCGCTTCGCGCAGGGTGTCGACGTCCTCCTGGGTCGACTTCGCCGCGGCGAGTTCCGCAGCGTATCCGTTGAGTACGCCGAGCACACCTAGCACATCGGCGAACCCGACCCTCTCCAGTTGCATCATTGAACTCAGCGACACGCAAATCAACTGATTGGCATCCGCGGTCACATAGGCGCCACTGCCGTGCCGAACCTCGACCAGCCGCGCGGTGGTCAACCCTCGGATCGCCTCGCGAACGGTCGGTCCGCTCACGCCATAACCTTCGGCCAGTCGCTTCTCCGTCGGCAACTTGCTTCCGCGGGGAAGTTGCCCAGCCAGGATCCTGCTTCGCAGATCTTCGAGAATCTGCTCCGCCGCGTTTCCTCTTGGGAGACGTCGCGAAGGTTGCCAAGCGCTCTCTACCGAATCCTGCATGCTGTTTCCCTTCTTTCTGGACTAGGACAAAGCGATAATACTATACTCTCAATGTCACCTAGTGACTTTCCATCCCATGCATCGTGGCAATCAACGGCACACCAATCACGCAACGCAAGGCCTTCCCGTAGACATCCATGATTCAACCCGAATTGCATTCTATCGAGCGGCTACTCAGCGATTTCGCATTCTGTGCCGACGATGGCGACGCAAATGGTCTGGCGCGCCTCTTTACGGAGGACGGCGTACTGAGCATAGGGAGCCATCAATCGGTAGGGCGCACTGCGATCGCCGCTGACTGCCAGGCACGCTTCGCCATCCCGAATCGAAAGACGCGGCACGTGTGGTCCAATCTTCGTGTTACGGCCCTCACTTCGGACACCGCCTCGACGACCGCCCTCCAGTTGACATTTGAGACGCTTGGTCCCGATACGCCCACTTCACTGAGAGTGAATGACGTTATCGATGAACTGCGCAGGAACGCGAATGGAGTGTGGCGATTCGCCCACCGCCAGATCCGCAAGGAACTGGCCCTGAGCTTATAGAATTGATGCCGTCGGCAAAGCCTCTAGCCGACGTCTGCCTTCAGGCCTGCCCCTTCGATGCCAAATACTGCGCAGGCTTCATCCTTTTCCGGTTGATCGCCGCTCACCCCGACGGCACCAATTGCACGGCCCTCGCTATCGCGAATAAGCACGCCACCCGCAACGGGCACGATACGCCCTTGCGAAATGTCCGTCAGCGCGGCGAAGAATGCCGGTGCTGTACTGGCGCGCTGTGCAAGCATGCGGCCTCCGGCGCCCATTCCAAGTACACCCCACGCCTTCGCCTGCGCAATTTGCGGCCGCAGGATGCTGCTCTGGTCCTCCCGCTTGAACGCGACGAGATGACCGCCGGCATCGAGTACCGCGACAGTCATGGGAGCGCAAGCCGTCCTGCGCGCCATGTGCAGCGCAGCGTCGACGATCGTGGCGGCTTGCTCGAGAGAGAATGTGTGCATACTGAGTACTCCTTGAGTTTGAACGATCAATCAGTCAAGCGTGGTCATGCTGGCAAGCGAACTGAAATCGCTGCCCGAAGGTCCGTCGGCGTGAAAGTCGGTTCGACCGTCCTCCTTGCGATGCCCCTGTCGGCGCATGAACCGACCCAATAGCAGCACGGCGACGGCCGCGCCCGCCGACGTGGCGCCCGCCACTAGAAACAACATTCCCGACGTCACACCCGAACCTAGCAGAACACCGCCAAGGACGGGACCAACGATTGCGCCAATGCGCCCTACTCCCATCGCCCAGCCGATCCCTGTTGCCCGCAGAGATGTGTCGTAGTACACCGCGCAGAGTGCGACGGTGCACATCTGCGCGCCGATGCTGAGTGCGCCAGCGACGAATGCCGCGGTGTAAAGCAATCTCGGCGACCAGCCGACAAAGCCGATGGCGCCAATAGCCAATGCGCCAGCGAGATAGCCCGCTCCGATCACAACCGGTGCCCCGTAACGATCCGAAAGGCGACCCAATACGATGCAACCAGCCACAGCACCGAAATTGAGCATCGACACAGCAAACACCGCTTGCTCAATATCGAACCCATAGCCACGAGCCACGATCGGAATCCAGTTGATCAGGAAGTACGTCAGAAGCAAGCTAAGAAAGAATGAAATCCAGAGCAGCAACGTGGTCGGTGCACGGCCGCTCCTGAACAGGCCAGACACCGGCAAACGCGATACACCTGAACAGAAGCCAATCTCGCCGTTCCATCGCCCCCGCGCGTTCATACGGTTCAGGATGCGTGCGATTGCATCCCGATCGCCACGCAACGCGAGATACCTCACCGACTCTGGCGAGACGACGAGAAAGATCGGGAGAATGAGCAGAGGCAGCGCGCCACCCGCAAAAAACACCCCCTTCCATCCGAACGCCGGAATGAGCGCAGCCGATGCGACGCCTCCCACTACCGCACCCAGCGGGAAGCCGCAGAACATCATTCCGACAAGCGAGCTCCTGAGACGCTTAGGCGCATACTCCGACGTGAGCGAGATGAAGGCCGGCAATGCGCCCCCGAGTCCGATACCGGTGACAAACCTTAGCGCGGTCAACTCTCCGATTGACTCTGCGAATGGGGTCAATAGCGATGCCACTGCAAAGACCAGAACCGCGCACAACATGGTCGTTTTCCTGCCGAAGCGATCTCCCGCAGCGCCGAGAACAAGCGCGCCGACGAGTCCGCCCAGAAGGCCAGCGCCGAACACGCGTCCGAACGCCGCCGGTTCCACGTTCCATTCGCTGATGATCTGCGGCGCGACAAAGGCGATAGCCTGGGTATCGAAGCCATCGATCATCGCGATCAGACCGCACAGTAGAAATATTGCGATCTGCAAGCCTGTAACGCCGCCCTGATCGATAATCGCCTCAAGATCAAGCGCTTTACTTGTATTCATTGGTGCCTCCATCATTGGTCCGATCCGTCGGCTAGAAGCGGAAGTTGAGATTGGCAAAGACCTTGTAGCCTTTCAAGATCGTCGCTCTGTCAGGTCCGGTGGGACCGCCCGACGCGTTGGCAACAATGTCTTTCGTCGCCCAGAGATTGACGGTAGCCGGGCCGAATTTGTATCCGACCAACGCACCGACGGCGAACAGGTTGTATCGATTCACATTGATTGCATGGCGATAGAAGGCACTCGATGTGTCGTTGTTGACTTGCCCGATGTATGAGGCTACCGGTCCTACGGTCCAATTGCCCAGCGCCTGCGTCACGGCAAAGTCCGCATGCAGGATGTCGCCCGTGCGGTAATGGGTCTTGGTATTCGGAGTGTTGAGTTCTACCGAAAAGTTGCCCGTGAGATTCCAGCCGTGCTTGATGTATGAAATACTGAGCAGTGGCTGGAATATCCACCATGGTGCGCCGGGATCTGCAAGACCGTTTTCCCCACTGATGGTGCCGTCTGGCACCGTCACCGCCAGCCCCGTTTTCACATGGAAACCGGTATCCCCCAGTTGCCAGCCAAGTTGTATGGGCGCAATCAGCGTGTTATGAATGCCGGAGCTCTGCTGGTTAAGCGGTGCCCCGGCGTCCGCCATCGTGAAAGGCTGCACGACGAGCGCCTCGTAACGGGCGCCGAAGACCGTCCAGCCGGGAGCCCACAGAATGCCCGTAACAGCAGACGCCACGTGCAGCGGCGTAGACTCATTGGGATCCCCGGGCCGTGACGATGCCCCTGAGCCGTGTAAATGACGTTGAAGCTGTAGACACCCGTGGGCAGCGAAGCCGCGGACAACGTCATCATTGCCCCCGGCGGGGTTGACCAGCCTGGATACCCCAGCTCGTAAGCCTGCGCCCCACCAGAACTTGTGATCGCGGCAACCGCCAATTTGCACGCGACCAGATTCTTGAATCTCATTCGTCTCCCCTGGCCGTCTTGTTCGTGACGACGCTGTTTTTGGAATAGCCAGTCATTTGTGGAGGTAGTGCGCGGCGTGACTGGCAAAGGAACCGCTAACGCGAGGTGGCGTCGATCATGCAGCCAACCAACAGGCATGGCTGGTCGGAGCGATTGCTCCACGCGTGATTGGTGCCGCGAATGATCACCGAATCGCCGGGACGCATCAGCCGCTCGTCGACGTCCGTCACGAGATAGATTTCCCCTTTGACACAGGTAATGCAGTCGAGCGTGTCGGTACGATGCATGCTCGGGTGGCGGGCCAGATCTTCAGCCGTCGGCGCGTGTTTCTGTTGCACCTCGACGTTCAGCTTCCGCAGCTCTTCGATGTGGTGCGCATTGTCGGCGGTATCGGGCGGGATTTCGAGCGCGCGATACAGCAGTCCTCCCGGCAGCGGCTCGCGCGTCGTGATTGAGATTGCGCGATCGCCTTCAATCGAATTGTCCACGGGTACTTCCGCAGCGCTCCACAACGTTGCCCGGTAGAAGATTCCTGGGTTGTGCTGCACGTTGGTGGCCTCATCCATCAACACTGCAGATTTCCCATTCGTGTCGGCTCCGACCACATACCGCTTCCAGTTCCATTTAGCCATTTCGGCACTCCCATAGTTGTCAATAAAAGGCAGACATTGTGTGAGGATTCAGCCGGGAAAGGCACTCTCCGGCGCAGGTGCGCGTTTGAACGACGTACCGTCAACACCGAGGTTGAGTGCCGCAACCGTTTGTTCGCAGAAGCGTCTGAAAGCCAGCGTGTCTAAGCCAAGGCAGAAGATGCGCACGCCATCTTCCAGCGACTTGCGGCAGGTCGCAGGCAAAGGGTCGAGCACGGGACCGCCAACCACGGCGACGCCATGCCGTTGCGCGGCGCTCAGCACTACCCTGTAGGCCTCTTGAACGCGTGGGCTCTTCATCATCTGGGTACCTTCACCCATCGCGTATGCAAGATCGCCGGCACCAAAGACGATGATCCTGACTTCGTCCAGCGCGCAGATTTCATCGATGTTCTCGACTGCATCGGGATGCTCGATCATCGGCACGAGCGCTATTTCGGCGTTATTCCAGGCGGTGTACTGATCGAAGTTCCTGAATGCGTAGCCCGCGGCGCGTGTCGCGGGGCAGATGCCGCGCTCGCCCATCGGCGGGAAGAACGCGTGCTTCGCGGCCAGCTTGACATCAGCGGCCGATCGAATCATTGGCAGAAAGACACCTTCTGCGCCTGCCTCCAACGCACGCCTGATACCGGTTTCGTCGGCCCGGTCGGGAACGCGCACATACGCCGCAAGGCCGGCCAGTTGCGCAGCCCGCACACTGCCCTCCATGGCCCGGACGTCATTGCCCGAGTGCTCGCAGTCGAGCATGACGAAGTCGAAACCTGTCAACCCCATGACCTCGATCAGCGACGGATGACCGGTGAAGCACTGCATCCCCAGCGGAATTTCGTCGCGTTCGAGCATTTCCAGCAGCTTGTTTCTCTTGAACATGGTTCCTCCTTTGAACGTGGGCAACGATGTGCGCACCGCTTGCTAACACACCAAGTCACCTGGTGACTATAGCACCAAGGATTGTTGTAGGAGAAGGCGTGATTTCGAGAAGAGCGGGTTAACGATAGGGTGTGGCCCTTCGGGCCCTTGGCTGCTCAAGTTGCTCTAATACGCAGTCGCTGAAGCGGTACTTCCACAGTGGGGAAGCATGGCCATGGCAGTCGTGAATCGAGGGACGCACACCCAGCCTCGCGCGCCTGGAGCCATTTCAAAGCCAAGTTGGCAGACTTCGACCGTGCGGGCTGGGGCGGGCTGGTGCAGGCCATGTGGATGGCGAGAAAGGTACCGTGCAGGTGCCTGTGTCGCGGATCCTGGTGGAAGGTTAGGCGTGCCTTCGAGCAGCGCGCGGATAAGAGAGCTGCGCTTTCATCCGAGTCGGCGATCACAACTCTGATCATCTTCAACCCCGTCGGGGCGCGCGAGGTAACGCCCTAACGACACCTACAAGGATTCTGGCAACCACGCGACCTGTCGGATTGCTTGACTGCTTTACCCCAGGAAGCCGCCGATTTGCCGGAGCTTGGCCCTTGGTTTGCTGTGGGTCGGTAAGAGACGAACGGGTAGCGGCGGCGGCCTGAGGTCCATTTCAGGCCACTATGAAGTTGTCTGCACCCACCATCTCCCCCGAATGGCTGCAAAGGGCCGCGGCACTGGCATCAACCAAAAACGACGCAACTTTGGCTGATATTGCTACTCTGGTCGACATCTTCTGGATCGGTGGAACCAAGGCCGGAGCGCTCTTGGGTGAAGCAATCGTTGTCTGCAATCCGGCGCTGACGGAGGATTTTGCATTTCATGTCAAGCAACGCGGCGGCATGCTGGCCAAGGGACGACTACTGGGTATCCAGTTTCAGGAGCTATTTGGCGCCAAGAATCTCTTCTTCGAAAATGCAAAACACGCCAACGCCATGGCATTAAAGCTCGCCTCCGGAATCATGTCTGCTGGCTACGGTCTTGAGGCTGAAACGGCGACAAATCAACTGTTTCCTGTATTGCCAAATTCCGTGATTGCTGATTTGCAACGGCAGTTCGCATTCTACGTCTGGAGAACGGTGGATGACGATCATTCAGTGATCCGACTGGTAACGTCCTGGGCGACACAGGAGGGGCAAGTCGACGCATTTCTGGCCCGCCTCGCTCAACGCTGAGATGGCGAGTCAATGCAACGGAGCGACCGCTATTGAGAAATCCAAGTGCGTCTTGTGGCCCCCGGTCAGCAACAGCCTCAGCTAGGCGGCGTGCCAGCTTCGGCTTTGCGTCGCACAGCTACGTGCAGAAGGGCGCGTTGTCCTTCGCACGCTACGAACTCGCGCTCAGGGACTAAATTGACGGTCGTCGCATCGCGATCTGCGACGTCCGATTTTGCATGGACGCCAGCCTTGCAATTGCCGTGGAGCAGCCACGTGAAAGCGCTGCACGAGACGCACGCAAAGCAGGCCATCGACCGGGCGAACTCGCTGGGGCGAAGGCGCAGCAAACGCGCCACGCTCCGTATCTCGAACAGGCCGAGACAAGCCGCGACAACCACGGCGCCCAGCGCCGCATTGGGCAAGGTGCGGAAGAGCGCGGGGGCGAACAGCAGCAGCATGGCAACGCTCAGCGCGGCAATCACGCTGGTGAGCTGCGTCCGCGCGCCGGCGGCTTCGGCAACCGGGGTGCGTGACGAACTGCTCGTCACGGGGAAACCCTGCAGCAGGCCCGCAGCCAAATTGGCAGCGCCCAGGGCGATCAGTTCCTGGTTGCGGTTCACCGCGTATTGCAGTCCTACCCCGATGCACAGCGATCCCGACAGGATCGCAAGCATGCCGGCGAGCATCGCCGCCCTCTCTGGGTGGGCGCCAGCCAACGGCAACACGATGGAGGCGATCAACGCGGCCAGCGCGGAGTCGGGGCCAAGGACCAGAATGCGGCTAGGCCCGAACGCGGCGTAGGCGACGAGAGCCGCAAGGCTGGCGTAGAGCCCGGTGATGGCGGGCAAATGCGCCGCTTCGGCGTAACCCATGCCGGCCGGAATTCCACATTCTAGCGCCTGGCAAAACGAAGAGGCTTGACAAGCAAGCTGCGTAACGGCTAGATCCGGCTTGGGGCGAATCTAAGTGTCCGCAGCGAACTACTGATCCTCGCCGGTGAAAGGGTTCTTTGGATTGCGCTCTTGTGCTGCTCCGGGAGGACGGTCTTCTGGCTGATGTTGGAGAAAGGGGGCGTTGGTCGGCGGGCGCCTGGGTCGTCCTGGACCCGCGGCGGCAAGCTGCCGGCCCTGGCAATCGCGTCGCACAAGCGCCTACCGCAGTCTCCCGATCTGCCGACCGTGACGGCTTCCGGCGTGCCCGGCCTCACGGCTTCGTGCCGGTGGCGGGCCTTTCTTCGCAATTTAGCCCGCTAGGTCGGCGGACGCAAAGTATGGCGGCGCCGGCACCGCCGCCCCCGGGCGCACCACCGCGGCGTAACGGCGCTTTGAAAAAGCCGCAGGGATTTTGTAGTCTTAACGCAAAGGAAGCGTGACATCCTGAAGCAGGAAGACATACCCGAATGCCCTTTGCTCCGGGCGCCGAGGCTCGATGGAGCTAGTCGGCGACAGGCCCGGCTTTATGCGCGGCCAATCAGCCCAGTGACGGAGGACGAATGGCGGATAACAGCAATACTGCGGCCCGGTGGCCGGCTGCCCTGCTGGTGGGCCTGGCGGCTGCCGCTTCGAGCGCTCGCGCGCAGACACCGTCGCCGCTGGCCGAGTGGCAATATTCGGCCGGTGTCCCGTTGATGAAACTGTACGAGGCGAAGGTGCCCGACTGGCAGGTCCAGGTTGGGGCCGCCGCCAGCCTGCGACCGTATTACGAAGGTACCCTGCGCTATCACGTGCTCGCGGGCCCCAGCTTCGATATCCGCTACCGCGACCTGTTCTTTGTTTCCGCCGGTGAGGGCATCGGCGTGAACCTGCTGCGGGCGAACCACTGGCGCGCGGGGGTGGCGATAGGCTACAACCTGGGCCGGCGCATGGCCGACGATCCCGGCCGTCTCAACGGACTAGGCAACATCAATTTTGCAGTCGAGACCAAGCTCTTTGGCGAGTATGTGGTGTCAGCGTCATTCCCCTTGGTGGTGCGCATCGATGTGCGGCGCAGCCTGGGCGGCACCGACGGCTGGATCGGCGATATCGGCGCCTACCTGCCGCTGCCCGGCAGCTCGGAGCGCTTTTTCTGGTTTGCCGGCCCTACCGTCACCTTCGGTGATGCGCGCTACATGAGCCGGTGGTTCGGCGTCACCTCGGCTCAGGCGACGCGCTCGGGCTATCCGCAATACAAGGCCGATGCGGGCCTCAAGTCATACGGCGCGGGCATCTCCGCGATCTGGTTCTTTCGCGAGCATTGGTTTGTCACCGGCGACGTTGCGGTCGGCCAACTCGCTGGCTCGGCGGCGCACAGTCCGATCACGCAGAAGGCGACCAATACGGTCGTCGATCTTTCGCTGCACTACCAATACTGATGTGCCCTCGGCACCCTCGCTGCACCATTACACTACCGCGACGAGCCGCCAGCCAGCATCGTGAGCCGCGCCGGCACCAACGCGAAGGGATGAGGCCTTCGCCGGGCGAGATTCGTGGCTTAATCCAGCACCTCACTTTTGATCCATCGCGCACTGCGCGCCATAGAGTAAGCGTCAGCCCAGCTTCTTCAGCTGCCCGCGCACGTAGGCGGTGCTGGGTAGCATGCGCTTCAACGGCTCTGGATCAATCCCGCATTCAAACCAAACAGCCGCCACTCCGAAAGCGCATACGATTCGAACACACCCTCGGCATGATACGGGTCCTTTTGTACCAGCGCCATCGCTTCATCTTTCGACCGCGCCCGATAAATGTACATGGCGCCCGAGTCGTCTGCAAAAGGACCCGCCATGATCAGCCCGCCGTTCGCCTTGATCGCCTGTGCATACGATTGGTGGGCCGCCCTCACCCGCTCGACACGCGCCGAGTCGGAAACGTATTTCACGTAACTGACGTAGAGCCGCGCGGCATGCGCGTCCGATGCGACTGGCGTAGCGCCAGATGCACGAGGCTCCTTGGGCTGAGCACGCCGATCCTCCGGGACGAGCGCGGCAGCGAGCAACTCAATGTTCCTGTCGAGCACGTTCCACTCGCCCAGACGATAGTTCGCAATCGCACCTTGCTGAACGAACGGATCGCTTTGCGCCAAGGTCTCGGCTTGCTGTTTCGACGCCACCTCATAAACGAGCAGGACGCCGCTGGGCCGCCCGTCATCGCCGAGCAGGGGGCCGCCCATCACTAGCCGGTCGTGCTCGCGAAGCGCATCCGCGTAAACCTGATGTTCCGCTCGGGACGCGTCCACCCTGCCCCGGTCCGTAACATACGTCGCGTAGTTCACGATTGTCATTGAGCCTGAATCTCCTGCCAGGACTTCAGACAGCGTGGGAAGCGGGGATGCTGCCGTGGCCGAGGCCATGCCGGCAAGCGCGAGGCTTGCGGCGCCTGCGGCGGCGGATACGAGGAAGTGGCGGCGCGACAGATCTTGCAACACGATGTTTCCTTGAGTTTGGAGTACGGCTGATGGTGCGGATGGTTGCTTAGTGTTCGTCAATGCAGACGATAAGCTGCTGCTTCACTACCCCTTCGATGCTTTCACCAGCATGGCATGCACCGCCTTCAATATTTCATCGGACAACGAAGGGTCGCTTTTGGCGACGGCCCGGGCGGCGGCCATAGCTCCGATTTCCGCGGCGACGATGGCCAGCCCCAGGCGGCGCCGTTCAGCCTCGGGAATGGCTTCGTCCATTACGGCCTCGAATGCGCTCGCCTTCTCCTGAAACCCTTTGGCGAACCGCGCGCTGATGTCCTTTCCGTGCCGCCCGATTTCGCTCGCCGACGCCGTCATTGGACAACTCATGCCCGGTTCGTCGCGGTTGAGCGGCGAAAGCAGATAGTCGAGATACCCCGACACGCTGTGCTTGCGGCGCGTTCCCTCGCCCCGGAATGCTTCGCGGCTCAGCGCCAGGGCCTGCGTAAAGGCTTCCGTCGCCAGATCGTCCTTCGAGCGGAAATGTGCGTACAGCGCCCCGTGCGTCAGCCCGGCTTCACGCGCGATTTCCGCGACGCCCACGCCATCGATGCCTCGCTCGCGAAACAGCCGGCTGGCCGTGGCCAGCAGCACTTCGCGGTTTTCATCGGATTGCTCGCGTTTTACATACACCATGGTCTTCTCCAAAAACGGGGACTGCGCATAACGGTGACACAGGCGAAGCTCAGCCCTGCGCGAATGCCAGCAGCGGTTTGGCGTTGTCTCCGGCGCGCTCCGCGGCCGTGAAAGCTTCGAGTGCGTCATCAACGTGGTAGCGGCGCGCCGCAGGCGGCTTCAAGCGGCCCTCGGCCATAAGATCGAGCAGACTGCGCAACATCCGGCTGCCTTCACTCACCCCCTGGCGTGCGAGCCATGAGTAGATGAACCAGCCGCGCACCTCGGCACTTGAGTAGACCAGCGCCGGGGCGAAAACCGGCATCTCGAAGGCTGCCGGGTCGGACTGGCGGTGCGACGACAGGGCTCCATAGACGAGCAGGCGTCCGTTCTGGGCCAACTGACGCGCAAGCGTGGCGCCGGTGCGGCCGGCAACGCAGTCGATCGCCCTCGCGATGCCATTGCCGCCGGCGGCCTTCTTCAGTTGCTCGGGCCAGCTTTCGTCCGCGGTGCACAGCACGATGTCACCGCCGAGTTCACGGATCTCGGCGACCTGCTCTTCACGGCGTACCAGGTTGATGGTGCGGAATCCCTGCGCTTTCGCGATCTGCAGCACGAAGCGACCGACCGTCGAGCCGGCCGCGCTCTGGACAAGCCAGTCGCCGCGTCCAAGCTGGTGCTCCACCACTGTCATTGCCCATGCCGTCATCGGGTTGATCAGGGCCTGTGCGGCGTCCTCGTCGGAGACCGCCGCCGGTACAGCTATCGCGCGGTCGGCCGGACTGATGACTTGCTCTCGCCAGGTCCCGGGCACATCCAGCAGAACGACGCGCTCTCCGACCCGCGTGCGCGGCACGTCGCTGCCCACGGCGTCGATGATTCCGACGCCCTCGGACCCGGGCGAAGCGGGCAGTTTTGGCCGACGCTGAGGGGCGAAACGTCCACGGATGATGTGCAAGTCGGACGGGTGCACGGGCGCCAGGAGCATCCTCACGCGGACTTCCGTTGGCCCAGGCATGGGTTCGGGCAAATCACGCAAGTGGACTACTGCCGACGGTTCGCCGTTGTGTTCGATGACCAGGGCCTTCATGTGCTTTCTCCTTCGCTCGAGTAGCGGTGTTAGCTACTGTGTCAAACATGGCAAGGTCTTCCAACCTTAATTGCGACTGCAATCAAGGCTATACGTCGAACTATCGACTGTCAAGTTGGATTGCGAGAATCACGGTTATCTTGCTGGCGGAGCGGCGGGCGCGATGCTTGGCTGGCTTGGCTAACGCTTGCCGGCCATCTACGCTCGTTCCCCATCGCCCTGAAATGAGCGCTCGAAGATCCCTTCCACTTCGGTAAGAGATCTTCGAAGAACTATGGTCGTCGTCGTGACATCGGCCTTGGCCGACGCTCAGTTCGGACGCATCTGACAACATGAACGCGTCCTGACCTGCTTTAGCTACCAGTGTGCACACAGGATGTCAGAGCGCCGCAAGAGTAATATCTCTGCTGACGGATGGAGCATCAATAAGGCGCTTGCAATCCAGGTCGAGCCTTGAGAAGGCGCGGCCCCAACGCGAAAGCGCTCGCGGTTCAGCTACTCATCGAGTACCCCGAATGGACCTGAATCTGATCACGTTGTTTATTGAGATTGTGGAGTGTCACGGCTTGGCCGCAGCCGCGCGCAAGCTCAATATGTCCAAGTCAAACATCAGCCAGAGACTCAAGGTTCTCGAGCGTGAAACGAGAGCGCAACTTGTTCGAAGATCGGCGCGCAGTTTCGAGCTGACCGAAGCGGGTCAGGTGCTCTACGCCAGCGGACGGCGTATGCTGGATGACCTGGATAACGCCCGTGCATCCATCGACATGCTTGGGCACACGCTGACGGGGCGGATTCGCATCAGCGTACCCACCGGCATTGGCAGGTTATTTGTCGGATCGAAACTACGTGAGTTCGCGCGGATTCATCCGGGAATCACGCTGACCATCACCTTCAGTAACCGGATCGAAGATCTTATCGCATCCGAAATCGACATTGCGCTGCGGATCGAGCGAACACCGCCTTTGGATTACGTGGCTCGTGAAGTTTGTTCAATTGACTGGGTCCTTTGCGCATCCGCGGATTATTTTCATAGACGCGGACCGATTAACTGCCCCGCGGACCTCGCATCGCAGACTTTTATCGGGTTGCCGCCAAGTCAGGAGTCTACGATCGAGCTTAGAAATCGAATTGACGATACGGACGGCCAGCTCGTCCATATCCAGCCAACGCTACAATCGGCAGACTACCCATTTCTCCTCGATGCTGTACTGGAAGGCATGGGCATCGGTATTCTGCCAACATATGCAATGCGCGGACCGACCGCCCAAAATCTGCAGCAAGTACTTCCGCAGTACCGGATCGTCGGGCAGCTTAACAGCCTGTACATTCTCACGCTTCCAAGCCATTTCCCGTCACCCGCAAAACGGGCGCTAATGGAATACCTTGAAAAAGAATTGAGGGAATACGCCGAGAGCTGGAAATAAGCGCGTCAAGTTGCACCGGCCCCGTAAGCCGGCGCACCAATTCGAAGCTTCACCGCATCTTGTGGAGCCGTAGCTGCCACAAGGCGTCACAACTATCGCGCGACGGCAGAGGCGCCGCGACGCAATCGCCCCTTAAAGCCACTGGTTCAGTCTGACCGCACTGCTGGCCGCCGGTGCGTCCGCCTCCAACAGGCCGTCGGAAGACACGTCATGTTTGCGCCGGAAGTGGCCGCCCGCGCCACACCAGACCACGCCACGTGCGCACTGACCGACGTGCCCTGCCCATCCCTTTTTTGGAGACTGCGTCGTCGGCGCCATGTTAACTAGCAGTGAACGCTGCATCCTTTCCCAATGGGATTGTCAGCCGGGAGGGTCAAGTCCAGAATGAGCCAACGATGCATGGATGGTAAAAAATTCAGGGGCTCGGGCGCTATCTGATTCCATTTTCCGTCCATATTCTGCTGACATAGCGAGGAGCGCTAGATGGAATACAAGACAATCAACCCTGCGACAGGAAAATTAGTCAAGACGTTCGAAAGCGCGAATGACCACGAGATCGCGGACATTATTGCGACGGCTCAAAGTGCTTTTGAACTGGATTGGCGGCATCGGTCCGTTGCGGATCGTGCGCGGGTTATCGCGAAGGCGGCATCTATCCTGCGAGACAAGGCGGAAGAATATGCGCAGATTATCACGCTGGAGATGGGAAAGAGGATCGCCGAAGCACGCGCCGAAGTGAAGTTATCAGCAAATATCCTCGACTACTACGCGCAGCGCGCACACGAGTTCCTTGAGCCGCAACAAGTGCCGGAGGTGTCCGGCGCCAAAGTCCATGTTTATCCGGTTGGAATCCTGCTGGGTGTCGAACCGTGGAATTACCCGTACTACCAGATCGCCCGCGTTGCCGCTCCGCAGCTCATGGTTGGCAATGTACTCATCTTGAAGCATGCCGAAAACGTGCCGCAATGTGCACTGGCGTTTTCTCGACTGTTTGAAGAAGCTGGTGCGCCCGCGGGGGTCTACACCAGCGTCTTCGCGTCGATTGACCAGGTCGGGAGGATCATCGACGATCCACGCGTGCGCGGAGTAACCCTAACGGGCAGTGAAAGAGCCGGCGCCGCTGTTGCTGAGCGGGCTGGGCGCAATCTGAAAAAAGTCGTACTCGAACTCGGTGGCAACGATGCCATGATCGTCCTGGAGGATGCTCCACTCGAATGGGCCATCGATACCGCGTTAATCGGACGGACGCTGAATTGCGGACAGGTTTGCGTTGGCTCGAAACGCATCATCGTCGTGGGCAAACAGCGCGGCGAGGAATTCCTCAGCGGCTTTAAAAAGGCCATGACCGCCCTGCAGGCTGGCGACCCTGCGGACGCGAATACGACGCTTGGGCCGATTTCGTCAGAAAAAGCCCTCGATCACCTTCTTGACCAGATCCAGCGCGCAGTTGATTCCGGCGCAGCTATCGAGTGTGGCGGCCATCGCATCGATCGGGAAGGGTTCTATATTGAACCCACCATACTTAGCAACATCAACACGAGCGACCCGATCTATCGGGAAGAGCTCTTCGGCCCTATCGCTTCTTTCTTCGTTGTTGCAAATGAAGAAGAAGCCATTCGGCTCGCAAACGATACGCAATATGGACTCGGCGGCTCCATCCTGACCGCCGATCTTGAGCGCGGCGAGCAGATTGCCGCGCGTATTGACAGCGGCATGGTGTTTGTAAATCGACCGTTTTCGACGATTCCCCAGCTACCGTTTGGCGGTGTCAAGAACTCTGGATTCGGGAGGGAGCTGTCGATGGCCGGTTTCGAGGAATTCGTTAATAAAAAACTGATCACTACGGACCCGGTTGGCACTCTACCATTGAAACCTAAAGGAAGCTGATAGGCAGCCGCATCGCCTTCGCTAAGAATGCTGCATTTGCGAAAAACATGGGCTTAATCCGATAGTCTTTTCCTTGGCTATCGATATCGCTGCCTTACTGATGTCACGTCCTTTTTCGAAAGAGAATCAGATGTTTTGACATGATAAGCGCGGCATCTTTAAAGCATGGAGACAAAAAATGCCTTTGTGGAATATCTATCATCCAGTCGGCGCCTACACGGCGGAAGAAAAAAGGAGATGGCAAATCGCATCGCCGACATCTACATCATTCCTCGCTTCTACGTAGGCGTTCTGTTCCATGAACAGCCGAAAGACTCCTTCTACATGGGAGGCGAGGAGCGAGGCGATTTCGTCAGAATCCGACTGGACCAATTCGCCAGGCACATCTCCAAGGACGTCGAGTGGACGGCGTCCTGGCTGCGCAAAGCGAATGCCGCGATTGCACCCTTCGTTCAGGATCGGGGCTACCACTTCGAGTTGCATGTCGGCGAAACACCGCGCGAACTGTGGTTGATCGACAGCATTCACCCACCTCGTCCCGATACGGAAGCCGAGATGAGGTGGAAGCTTGAAAACCGGGCGTCGCCCTATGATCCGAGCGAAGGCTGATCGGACCCGTTTCGCCTGAAACAGTTCGTACGCTGATACTCAACTGCCCGCGGCAACGGCCGAGCCGTCACCGCGGTCTCTCCCAGCTTTCTGGCTGCTCGCCTCCCTCGAGATCGCTTTTTATCAAAGCGCAAACGTGGTGCGAAGCTTCGCGCCTCGCAGCAGATCTCGCTCCGGGTCTGGTTCAAGACCACTGCAAGGGACGTCGTTGGAGCGCCATTTACCCAAGCGGCCAGACACATCAGTCGCCTTTGGAATTCTTATGCTCAACAAGATTCTGGAAACATGCGAAGCCGCGCTAGAGGACGTCAAGGATGGTGCAATCATCATGATCAGCGGCTTCGGGCGAGCAGGCCTTCCCTTGCAACTGATTGACGCGCTGGTTGCGCAGGGTGCGCGCGATCTCACAATCATCAGCAACAACTCTGGAAGCGACGATTCTGGATTCGGTGCACTGATTCGGCAGAAGCGTGTAAGGAAGCTGATTTGTTCGTTTCCGCGGCTCGCCGGAGCAACCCTGTTTGACGCGGCTTATCGGGCGGGAGAAGTGGAACTTGAAGTCATTCCACAAGGTACGTTGGCGGAGCGCATGCGGGCTGCAGGCGCCGGAATCGGCGGATTCTATACCCCAACAGCCTATGGCACCAGGCTCGCGGAAGGAAAGGAATCCCGCAAGATAGAGGGCAAGAACTACATCTTCGAATTACCGCTGAAAGCTGATTATGCGCTCGTGAAGGCACATTGCGCAGACCAATGGGGCAACCTGACCTACAGGATGTCCGGTCGCAATTTTGGTCCCATCATGGCCAGCGCGGCGACGACTGCGATCGCGCAAGTCAGCGAAATCGTCCCACTCGGTGCGTTGAATCCAGAGGCGGTTGTTTCCCCAGGAATCTTTGTAAAACGCGTGGTGCAGGTTTCGTCATTTCCTGCAAATCGGGCGGAAACGTTAGAGACGAGATCGCAGAAATGAAAAAGCTTACACGGATCGAAATGGCGCAGCGCGTTGCGCGAGATATCCCGGAAGGCGCATACGTCAATCTGGGAATTGGCGTACCGACGCTTGTCGCCAATCATCTGGACCCACACCGGGAAATCATTCTTCACAGCGAAAACGGCATCCTCGGGATGGGGCCCGCGCCAGCGCCTGGCGATGAGGACGATGACCTGATCAATGCAGGAAAGGAACCGGTCACGCTCCTTCCAGGAGGCGCGTTCTTCCATCATGCCGATTCCTTTTCCATGGTGCGCGGCGGACATCTGGACTACTGCGTACTGGGCGCGTTCCAGGTATCGGTCAATGGCGACCTGGCGAACTGGCACACCGGGCAAGCCGACGCCATTCCAGCGGTTGGCGGTGCGATGGATCTCGCAACTGGCGCGAAGGATGTCTACGTGATGATGGAGCATCTGACTAAAAAGGGCGAAAGCAAGATCGTCGAACGATGCTCCTATCCCGTCACCGGGATGGGTTGCGTGAGCCGGATCTATACCGATCTGGCGGTTATCGATATCACGCCTTCGGGCCTGGAGGTCGTAGAGATCTGCTCGGACATATCGTTCGACGAACTCTGCGAATTGACGGGCGTCCAGATGCTCCGAGGGGCAGTCGGATGAACTCAACCTGCAAGCCCGGATGCTGCCCTGGATTCAAACCAAGGGAACTTCGCAACGAACGTTGTCTGTTCAATTCGACAACGCCTGAACCAATACATGGAGCAACAATGAGCGAACCTATCGTGATGCGTGAGATCAACGACCGCGTGACCGTGTTGACGATGAATTTTCGTCCGCACAACCTCATGGGTCCAACGATGTACCGCGCGCTGCTCGAAGAATTCGACGCGGCGGTCAAGCGCGGTTCCCGCGCAATCCTGTTGCGCAGCGGATTGCGGCATTTCTCGGCAGGCGCCGAGGTGTCGCTGTTCCCGGATCGCATTGCGCGACAGGGCAAAGGGCTGGTCGATCCGCTCGAAGTGCTACGCGCGTTCGAGACGCTGCCAGTTCCGATCGTCGCAGCCGTCAATGGCACCTGCCTCGGTGGCGGCTTCGAAGTGGTGCTCGCCTGCGACTACAGCCTGGTCGCCGAATCAGCCAAGATCGGTTCGGTCGAGGTCGCGCTCGGCCTGCATCCGTTGCTTGGCGGTATCCAGCGTCAGGTGGTGCGGGCGGGACCGGCCCGCGCCAAGGAGATGTCGATGCTCGGCCGTCGCTATGACGCGGCAACGCTTGAACGCTGGGGCCTGATCAACCTGGTGGTGCCCGACGACAAACTCGACGAGGTTGCGCTGTCGGTCGCTCAGGAACTGGCCGCCGGCCCGACCGTTGCGCACGGCGCTACGAAGCGGCTTGTGCGCATCGCGCTCGACGAAGGCCTGAACGCAGCCGACGAAGCGATGTTCGAGCTGCAAAAGCCGATCTGGGCGTCGCAGGACCTCAAGCGGGGCTCGAAGCCTTCGGCAAGACTGGCCCCGGCACAGCAGAATTCGAAGGGAACTGACATGACTGGACCACTAGACGGACTCAAGGTCGTCGACTTTTCGCGGGTGTTGGCCGGACCGCTCTGTGCACGCACGCTCGCCGATCTCGGCGCAGACGTGATCAAGATCGAGCCACCACGTCCAGATGTGTCGCGCGCCGCGTACCCGAACCAGGACGGCATGTCGGGCTACTACGCGCAACAGAACAGCGGCAAGCGCAACATCAGTATCGACTTGAACGTGGGGAGCGCGCGCGAGCTGGTGCTGCGCCTTTGCGATGAAGCCGACATCATCGTCGAGAACTTTCGGGCGGGCACGCTCAAGTCGTTTGGCCTTGACTACGAGACGCTCAGCCAGCGCAATCCGAAGCTGGTGTACGTGTCTATCACGGGCTATGGCCAGCGAGGGCCGTGGGCGTCGCGCATGGCCTATGCCCCCACGGTGCAAGCCGAAGCCGGCTTCACGCACAACACGATGCATCATTTCGAGGGTATCGATGCTGGCCGAAAATGGACAGATCCGCTGTCGCACGCAGATGTCTACGCGGGCCTGCAGGCAACCATTGCGGTGCTCGCCGCGGTGCGCAAGCGCGAAGTGACTGGCCGGGGACAGTACATTGACGTCGCGATGGCAGCCGTGATGCTGTCCATTAACGAGCGCGCGCATCTCGATCTCGCGGGTATCGATACCGGCGCGGAGCCAGGCGTGCTCGGCGCGACCGAAGGCCCGCACTTCGTCGGGCCGGGGGGCGAGGCGTTTGTCGCGGCGCAGAGCATCGTGGGCAGCAACACGTTTCCGAACTACCTGCGCGCGATGCGCCGGATGGACCTTGGGCGCGACCCGCGCTTCAGTACCGCTGAGCGGCGTCTGCAGAACTACGGCGCACTGCATGCGGTGATCCAAAAATGGATGCTATCGTTCCGCGACCTGAAGACGCTCGATGCGCAGCTCGACGAAGCGAAGATCGCGATCGGCCAGATCCGCTCGCTGAAGGAACTCGCCGATACCGACTGGGCGAAGCAGTGGGGCGCCGTGCAGGAAGTCCCTGATCGGCGAGGTGGTTCGTATCTTATCCACGGCTATCCGTGGCGGTTTTCAGACGACGAACTCGGCCCGCGCAGCGCGCCGGCGTTCCGCGGTGAACACAACGAACAGGTGTTCCGCGGCTTAGGCCTGTCGGAGAGCGAAGTGCGTGCGGCCGTCGAGGCGGGGATCCTCGTCGGCGGCGTTCCGGACTCGGTGAAGAACGCGCCGTCGGCTGCACCGACCGCGTCGCCGGCGCAAGTGCAGGACGTCGTTGAAACGAGTCAAGGGTAGGGGCCCGCATCGAGGCAGGCGGCCGCGCGGCGCGGCCGCCGGATCTGTGCCTCTAACCCGGGCGCGTTGACCGGAGCAGCGGCAAGCGGATCGATCATGCAACTGGGGTCGCGTGTCCGCTATCGCCCGTCGTCGACGCGTCATCGTATTCCTGCGAGATGTCCTTGTTCGTGTAGTCGCCCAGCCGCGAAGCGGCGATCAGGCTGATCGCCGAGCACGCCAGGATATAGCCCGCGATTGCATAGCCCGAATGGTAGTAAGCGAAGAGCGCAGTTGCAATCAGCGGCGCAGGGCCGCCGGCAATGACCGAAGCCAGCTGGTAGCCCAAGGACGCGCCGCTGTAACGCAGGCGCCCCGTGAAGGATTCAGCGATCAGAGCGGCCTGGGGACCGTACATCATCGAATGCGGTACCAGCGAGAGCACAATGGCCACGAAGATCCACATCGGATCCTTGGTGCCGACCATCGCAAAATAGAGGAAACCGAATACGCCGACCACGGCCGCACCGATCATGTACATCCGCCGACGCCCGATCAGATCGGAAACATGGCCAAAGAACGGGATGGTGCCGAATTCCAGCACCGAAGCCGCCAGCACCGCCGTCAGCAACAGGTTGCGTGTCACGCCCAGTGTCGACACGCCATAGGTGAAGACAAAGGCGGTGAAGACGTAGAAAGGTGCTTGTTCGGCCATGCGGGCAAAGGCCGCGAGAAGGATGTCCTTCGGCTGGCGGCGCAGCACCTCAAGCATCGGCGTCTTCTCGATCTTACCCTCGGCCAAAAGCCGCGCGAAGGTAGGCGTCTCGAGGATATTCAAGCGGATGTAGAAGCCGATCGCGACCAGTACGATGCTGAGGAAGAACGGCACTCGCCAGCCCCAGGCGAGGAAGCCGCTGCCAGAGATCTCGCTCATGGCCAGCACTGCCAGGTTTGCCAGGAACAGTCCCGCCGGCACCCCGAACTGCGGCCAAGATGCGACGAAGCCGCGATGCGCGTTGGTGCGGGTCCATTCCATCGACATCAAGACCGAGCCACCCCATTCGCCCCCGACGCCCACACCCTGAATGAAGCGCAGCACCGTGAGCGCGACGGCGCCCCAGATGCCGATCTCTGCATAGGTAGGGACAAAGGCCACGGCAAACGTGGCGAGGCCCATCAACAACAGTGTCACGATCAGCGTGGCTTTGCGTCCGATGCGATCGCCGTAGTGGCCGAAAATGGCCGCGCCTACCGGCCGTGCTACAAAGCCGACCGCATAGATAAGGAAAGCCTGCAGTGTGCCGACGACCGGATCCGACTCCGGAAAATACAGTTTCGCGAAAACCAGGCCGGTCACCGTACTGTAGAGGAAGAAGTCGTACCACTCGATCGTGGTACCGATCGTGCTGGCGATGACGGCTCGGCGCAACTGGCGCCGAGCGTCCTGATCGGAGAGGGGCATCGCCCCTGCTTGCGTGGCAGCCATTTGGCATCTCCCCGAAAAAGGGCGATATGCCGTATAGACAATTTGCGCAATGAGGGGTTCCTGCCAGCCAATAGACGGAAGGGGTGGATAGCGAACCAGGTAACGTCTACCCGACGTCGGCTCAGAACCAAGGAACCTGCATGCGCGTTGTGATCCGATGTGCGAGCATATGGTCTCTGTCCACCGAACGGCCGGAATGTGGCAACGCGCTGACGCCCTCTTGACGCCCTCCTGACGCCCTCTTGCCGCCTTCTTGAAAATTCCCGGAAAAGTACTAACTTGATTTCGCCCGGGCAGTCGCGATATCGAGAGCGCGGGCACGCAGCGGCAAGACGAAAAGTCCGCGTCCAGGACGCCGCTGGTGCCTGCAGTGGACATCTACGAAACCCCTGCTGGCGTGGTGCTAGCGCTGCATTCTTCGTAGTGGCTCAGGGCATGGGGGTGGGCAGTAGCCCATTCGCCTGTTCACAGGAGATTGCCATGACCGATCTGACGCAAGTCGCCAAGCGCGACGTTCCCGGCGTCTCCCGGGACAAGCTGCAAGTGAATGTCCATGATGGCAACCTGCGGATCGATGCCGAGGCCGTGGTGCCCACGCCAGCGGGCCTGCGCATCCAGCATGCCGAGGTCCGGCAGCCGCATTTCACGCGGACTTTTGCGCTGGGCCCGGACCTGGACGCCACGAAGATCGAGGCGAACTTGCAGGACGGCGTGCTGAAGCTGACCATCCCGCGCCGCGACGAGGCGCGCCCTCGCCGCATCGCCGTGACGGTGGGCTAGCACAGCTGGCATGATCGCCGGCATGGAGTGGCAGCGCCTTTCCGGGCTCCCCTTGCGTGCCGGCTATCGCTACGCGCTGCGCGCCGTCGCGTAGCGCCAGGCGCTTCACTGCGTCACTGCGGCGGTATGCACTTGAGCACCGACACGAAGTGATCCATCGAAATCTCTACCTCGTCGTCCAGCTTGACGCCGCCGAACTCCACCAGCGCGCAGCCGGCGCGATCGATACTGAACACCACGGCTTTCCACGTGCCGTCGGGCACAGGCAGTGTCAGGCGCGTGTTGAATTCGACCTGTGGATCGATCCGGCTTCGCACGGCAACGAGGTCGCCCGCTTCCGGGCGGATCGCGCCGACGGCCACCACTTCGCCGAGGACAGGTTGCCCTGGCGCGAACGGTGCTCGCGCAAAGTTTTCCTGCTTCATGATTCAGTACCCTCCTTTGCGATGATCCTATAAAAAGACGGCTGGCTTTTCAAGGAGGCTGCAGCCTCCTGTACGCGTTGAAATGCCGGATCGCCCGCATGTCGTCACCCATCGACTCATACAGCCGGGCTGCATTGAAATGGGCATCCGCGAATTCCGGCGCGAGTTCAATGCAATGCGCATAGCTGGCCAGCGCCTCTGCTTGCAGGCCGTCATCCTCCAGCGCGACCGCCAGGTTGAAATGCATCAGCGGCTCGCGAGGGAGGTGCGCAAGCCCACAGCGATAGAGCGCGATGGCCTCGCCGAAGTGGCCGGCGTCGCACAGCATGCAGCCCAGGTTGAGATAGGGCTCGAGATAGCCCCCATCGAGCGACAGCGCGCGGCGGTACGCCTGCTCCGCTTCGTCGGGCGCCGCGGCCTCCAGTTCGCAACCGGCCTGGAACCAGGCGCTCGCTTCGGTGGCCGGAGCCTGATGAATGGAATGGACGGCGGCGGCCTCCTCCGGCTCGAAGTCCATCAGCAACTGGCCCGATTCCGCCTGCCACTGGCGGACTGCGTCACGGGTTGCCACCTCGTTGCCGATGGCGCGAATCCGCACGCCAGTCAGCGGCGCTTCCTGTCCTCTGGATGCCTTCAATCTCGAGAGCGCGCGCGAGATGCTGCGGCTCGGGATCTGCGCCTCGTGCAACGAGTTGGCGGTCCGCAGCATGACCATGTCTTGGAATGTGAAGAGGTATTCGCGCCGCGCGCCGCGGCTTGGCGTGACCACGCCATCCGCGATCAGCCGGGCGGCAACCGAGCGCGGGATGCCGAGCAAGGCCTGGACCTCGCGCATCGTATAGAGCGTCATTGGCCGATTACTTCTTGCCTGCTGCGCGACGCGCGGGCGCGGGTGCCGGGGCAGCGGCCGTCGCGCGGCGCGCGGTCTTGCGTGCCTTCGGCGCATCCGGCGCCGCGCCCGCTTTGCCCACGGCGCGCTTGCGCTGCTGAACGCTGGCGCGCAGCGCTTCCATCAGGTCGATGACTTCCGCGCCCTGGCTGGACTCGCGATGTTCCGTCACGGTGATCTTCTTGCCCGCGATCTTCTTGTCGATGGCCGCGAGCACCCGCGCCTTCTCCTCGTCCGCGTACGCAGCCGGGTCGTAGCTGGCCACCGTGTTCTGCTCGATCAGCTGCAGCGCCAGCGACAGCTCCGCGGCATGCACCTCCGCCTTCTCGACATGCAGGTCGGCCATGGAGCGCACCTCGTCCGCATAGAGCAGCTGCTGCAGGATCAGTCCATCGTCCCCGGCGCGCACCTGGACCATGTACTGCTTGCCCTTCCAGACCCACTGGGCCAGCGCGCAGGTGCCGGTCTGCCGCATCGCCTCCGTCAGCAGGGCATAGGACTTGGCCCCGCGCTTGTCCGGTCCGAGGTAATAGGCATTGTCAAAGTAGATAGGATCGATCGCGCCGACCGGCACAAACGACACGATGTCAATCGTATGGCGGGCCTCGGCCTCCAGCGCATCCAGCTCTTCCGGCTCGAAGACCACATAGTGATCCTTCTCGAACTCGTAGCCCTTCACTATCTCGGAGCGCTCCACCACCACGTCCTCGCGCAGGCAGATGTACTGCTGCTTCAGGCGCGAGCCGCACCCCTTGTGCAGCAGGTTGAAGCCGACGCCCGATTTGCTTTCCGTCGCGGCGTACACCTTCACGGGAATCGAGACAAGCCCGAAGCTGAGGGAAAGGGAAGCAATGGAGCGAGCGGCCATGGCGAATCACCCTGCAAGGAAGGGGGCGGGATCTTTCCCATATAGCTTAGACCGTGCCCGGCAAAGCGGCGTCGGCCGCTGCGCGGGCGATGGCTGAGGCGGCACTTTTTGGGGTCAGGTTGCGGTTGAGGCGTGCAAGCGGTGCGGTGGGGATCTGTAAATATTGCGATGGGACGGATCAACCGCCAGGCTGGACCTGGCGCCGGCTGGCACCCCCACGGAATCCCGCTTGCCTACCGCAACGATGCCGACCTAAGCTGCATAGAGTGATGCCATGCGCGGGTTCGCGCACAAAGCACCGCACCGACGCCCTTCACTGGGATGTGAGAGGGATTCAAGAGTGATTCAAAAGTGACAGAGCATTGACTATGCATCGCCCGCACGTGGCCTGCCGCGCGTCATGAAGACCATTGCCTATCCGTATCAACTGGTACAGGAGCGAGGAACGCTGAAGTGTTTCCTGCTGGCTCTGTTCATGCACCTGCTGCTGGGCATGCTGCTCTACTATGGGGTGCACTGGCAAAGCCGCACGCCGGCTGGCGTGGAGGCGGAACTGTGGGACACGGTGCCCGACATCTCGCAGCCCCAGCCGGTGGTCCAACCGAAGCCGGTGGAGCCGGAACCCGTGGTGAAACCGCAACCGGATGAGAACGCCGACATCGCCTTGCAGGCGCAAAAGCGCAAGCAGGCTGCAGCGGCCGAGGAAGCCAGGCAGGCTGATCAGCGCGAACACAAGGCGCGCGAGGCGGAGCGACAGGCCGCACTGAAGCAACAGCGCCAGAGCGAACTGGCCCGCCTGCAGGCCATGGCCAACAGCGCCCCCACCACCGGTGGCGTGGGCAGCCGCGCGGGCACAGGCGCCGGTGCGGGTGGCAATGCCTCGCCCGGCTACGCGGACCGCGTGCGCCGCCGCGTCAAGCCGAACATCATCTTTACCGAAGAGATTGCCGGCAACCCGGCCGCGGTGGTCTCGGTGCGCATGGCGCCGGACGGCTCGCTGCTGTCGGTGCGGCTGACCAAGTCCAGTGGCAATGCCGGCTGGGACAGCGCCGTGCTGCGCGCGGTGGAGCGATCCGATCCGCTGCCGCGCGACGAAAACGGCGTGGCGCCCCCGGCGTCAACATCACGTTCATGCCAAGGGAGTAGCCGCCTGCCACAACACAAACAACAACCCCTTTCGGACCTTGCGATCCGAAAGGGGCTTGACTGTTGGGCCAGCGCAACCGGGACTACCGGATGTCGCCGGTAGCCCGCCCAATCAGAACGACGGCACCATCGCGCCCTTGAACTCGTTCTTCATGAACTGCCGCACCTCTTCCGACTGGTAGGCGGCGACCAGCTTCTTCACCCACGGCTTGTCCTTGTCCTGCGTGCGTACCGCGATGATGTTGGCGTACGGGCTGTGGATGTCTTCCAGCGCGATGGCGTTGCGGGTCGGCTGCAGGCCGGCGGCGAGCGCGTAGTTGGTGTTGATCACCGCCGCTGCCACGTCGGGCAGTGAGCGCGCCAGTTGCGCGGCATCGAGCTCGACGAGCTTCAGCTTCTTGGGGTTGTCGCTGACATCCAGCGGCGTTGCGTTGACGCCGTTGGTGCCGACGCCGCTCTTGAGCTTGATCACGCCTTGCGCGGCCAGCAAGAGCAGCGCGCGATTTTCGTTGGAGGGGTCGTTGGGCACGGCGACCTTGGCGCCTTGCGGCAGGTCCTTGGGTGACTTCAGCTTTTGCGAGTAGATGCCCAGCGGGGAGATATACGTGTAGCCCACGCTGACCATCTTGTAGCCGCGCTGCTTCACCTGGCTGTCCAGGTAGGGCTGGTGCTGGAAGCTGTTGGCGTCGAGGTCGCCGGCGTCGAGCGCGGCGTTGGGCTGCACGTAGTCGTTGAACTCGACGACCTTGATGTTGAGCCCTTGGCGCTTGGCGGCCTTTTGCACTACCTGCCAGACCTGCGCGTCCGGGCCGCTGACGGTGCCGACGCGCAGGGTCTGCTCCTGCGCCATCGTAGCGCCCGATGCCACGATGCCGAGCGTGGCTACCGCGATGGACAGCGCTTTACGGAGGGCGGGAAAAGAGAAACCAGAGAAGTTAGACATGCTGCTTGTATTCCGTTGCGCCATGCAAGCAAGCTTGCATGGCTTTAACCATGGTGACGGCCTGATGCGCCTTCGGCGGGCGCTCAGTGCGCGTTCAGTGCGCCTCACTCGCTCATCGTGCGCGACTCGACCTTGGGCGCATTTTGCCATCCGCCGCCCAGCGCAAGGAAGAGATTGATCTGGTCCAGCGCCACCTGGCTTTCCGACGCCGCCAGCGACGCCTCGGTGCTGGCCAGCGTGCGGTCAGCGTCCAGGCTCGACAGGTACGGCGAGCGGCCGGCCTGGTAGAGCTGGCGATTCTGCCGTGCGACTTCATTGGCCTTGTCGCGAGCATCGCGCAGCGCCTGGGTGCGCTCCAGCTCCCGCGTATAGCTGCTCAGCGCCGACTGCGTTTCACGCAGCGCCTTGAGCACCACGCCATCGAAGTGGGCGAGTGCTGCTTCGGCGCCGGCTTCGGTGCCGTGGATGCGGGCGCGCGTGCCGCTGGTCGGGATGTTCCAGGTGATCAGCGGACCATAGCCCCAGTGCGCGGTCGGCGCTTGCCCGAGGTGATCCAGGATGCCGGTAAAGCCGGCGGAGGCACCGATGCGGATGGACGGATACAGATCCGCCGTGGCGACACCGATCTTGGCCGTGGCGGAGGCGAGTTCGCGCTCGGCCTGGCGCACGTCGGGCCGGCGCTTGAGCAGCGCGGCGCCGTCGCCCACAGGCAGCGCCTGGCGCAGCCTGGGTTCTTCGTGGCAGGCGTACTCGGCCTGCGAGGTGGCGCTGGGCGGCTTGCCCAGCATCACCGCCAGCCGGTACGCCGCGCCCTCTTGCTCGGCCTTGAAGCGCGGCAAGGCAGCGCGCAGCACGTCGGCCTGGGCCTGGGAGCGCAGCAGGTCCACCGGCTGCCCGCGCCCGGCATCGACCATCTTGCGGGCCAGTTCGACGCCGCGGCGCTGCAACTCCAGTTGATGCTCGGCCACGGTGAGTTCATGCGTCGCGGCGCAGCCCTGCACGTAGGCACGCACGGTCTCGGCCACCACGCCAACGCGTGCCTGGTCGAGCGCCGCCTGGCTGGCTTGCGCGCCGGCCAGTGCCGCCTCATCGGCGCGCGCGAGCTTGCCGAAGAAGTCGATCAGGTAGGAAACCTTGAAGCCGACATCGCCAAAGTTCATCGCCGGGATCTTCTCTTCCTTGAGCAGCGGCTCGCCGGCGATCTGCCCGCGCTCCGCGCTGGCGGAGAGCTTGGCTTCCGGCAGGTTCTCCGCCTCCACCTCGTGGTAGACCGCGATGGCGCGCTTCAGGTTGGCCGCTGCCACGCGCAGATCGGTATTAGCGACGAGCGCCTGCTGCACCAGTTGGTCGAGCTTGGGATCGTCATACAGGCGCCACCAGCCATCGGGCACCTCGGCAATCGATACGGCGGGATTGTTCGTGCCGAGCAGCGGGCCGTTGGCCGCTTCCGCCTTCACGGCGGCGTTGTCGAGCACATGGTAGTCCGGACCGACGGTGGTGCAGGCAGCAAACAGCAGCGTCACCAGTGCCGGCAGCAGGGCTTTGCGCAACGTGTTCACTGCGCGCCTCCTGGCTGGCGGCTCCCTTGCCGGCCAGCGCGAGCTTGTCCTTCTGGCCCTTCTGGCCCTTCTGGTCCTGCGGCTCGGCCTGCGCCTTGTCCCGCGCCGAGGGTTCGCGCACCGACACGGTAGCGGTACGGCCCGCCACCATCCGCAGGTCGGCGGGCGGCTCGTCCAGCGCGATGCGCACCGGGATACGCTGCGCAAGGCGGACCCAGTTAAACGTCGGGTTCACATTCGGCAGCAGGTTGGAGCCGTTGGTGCGGTCCCGGTCCTCGATGCCGGCGGCGATGCTCTGCACGTGGCCATGCAGCACGCGGGATTCGCCCATGATGCGGATGTCCACCGGATTGCCGATATGGATGCCGTGCAGCTTGGTTTCCTCGAAGTAGCCTTCCACGTGGAAGGAGTTCGCATCCACCATCGACAACACCGGGCGGCCAGTGTTGACGTAGTCGCCCAGTCGCGGCAGCCGGTCGTTCAGGTAGCCATCGACCGGGCTGAGCACGCTGGTGCGCTCCAGGTTGAGCTTGGCGAGGTTGACCGCGGCCTGCGCCTGCGCCAGCGCGGCCTCGCCCTGCTGGACCTTGGCCAGGCCTTCTTCCACCACTTCCTTGGAGACGACCTCGGACAGGGTCTGGCTGCGGCGTGCCTCACGGCGGGCCTGCGCGAGCATGGCACTCTGCGCCGCCGCGGTAGCCTGGGCCTGCTGCAGCGCGAGCGCGAAGCGGTCGCGGTCGATCTCGAACAGCGGCTGCCCGCGTTGCACGCGCTGGTTGTCCTTGACCAGGACCTTGGTCACCAGCCCGGACACGTCCGGCGCGATCTGCACCACGTCCGCGCGGATATGGCCGTCGCGGGTCCATGGCGCCACCGTGTAGTAATCCCACAGGTGCTTGACGACGACGACCGCGACCGCGGTGACGACAAGGGTAAGGACGATGGGTCCAAGCGTACGAAGATTCAGTTTCATGACTGCAGCCGATAGACCAGGTGGACGATGCCGCCCAGGACGATCACATATAACGCCAGATTGAACAGGGACCGGTGCCAGACCAGCCGATAAAAACCCACACGCGCCAGCACGGCGCGCGCGCAAGCCGTGATCACGAACGCCACCAGCATCCACGCCAGCAGGCTCGGGACAAACACACCATAGACGTCGACTTCGCCGCTCATTGCTTGTTGCTCGCTTGCTTGCTCATTGGGTCTGCCGCCTGGCCTGCGGGCTGGGCACCAGCCGCGCTCATCGCCGCGGGTGCTGCCGAAAACAACGCGACGTGCATCTCCACCAGCGCGGCGAAGGCTTCGCGCGAAGCGTGGTCGGCGCGCGAGGCAACCTTGCGGATCGCCTTGCCCAGCCGGTCGCGCAGCACTTGCGGCGGCGTGTCGGCACGGGCATCCAGGCGTGCCTGGTAGTAGCTGGCGATGCCCTGCAGCACGCGGCGCACCGAGTGCTGGTGCTCCGGCGCCAGCGCGGACAGTTCGCGTTGCAGCGCCAGCGTGCTGAGCTCCACGCGCACTTCGGTAAAACCGTCGCCGGTGGTTTCATCCTCGCTGGCCGCCAGCCGCGGCACCAGTTGCGCCAGGCGGTCCAGCATGCGGGCACGCAAGTGCGCGTGCTCGCCCGGCTCGCGCCCGGTGGCGTTGCGGGCGATGTCGCCCCAGCTGGCGCGCACCAGCCGCCGCACCGCGGCCTTGGTCCCGAACGGCCGCGCCACCAGGGTCCACACCAGTGCGAACAGGATGCCGGCGATGCCGGCCACGTTGCCATTGAAAAAGGCGTTGAAGTCGGCGTTGTAGGCGCCCTGGATGCCGATATCGTTGGCCGTGACCACGGCCAGCGGCATGGCGATCAGCGCGAGCCGCGGCTGCGCCATCATCACGCCGATGATCAGGTAAGGCACCGCGAACATCAGCACCAGCATCTCGAAATCGTGCGCGTTCGGCAGGACCACGAACAGGTAGATGGTGGCGAGCACCAGGCACACCACGTTCCAGCGGAAGAACGAGCGGATCATGGGCGCCGGCTCGTCCATCGCGGCAAAGAAGCAGCACGACACCGCGCCCAGCGCGACCGCGCCGGCACCATCCGCCCAGCCCGTCCAGATCCACACCATGCCCATGCTGAAGATCGCCAGCGCCGTCGTGGCGGTGGAGAACAACAGCATGCCGTGATCGTAGTGGCGTGCGGCGCCCACGCCCCAGCGCTGGAACACCGGCGCCCAGTCGCCCTCCGGTGCCGCCGCGCCGATACGGCGCTGCAGCGATACGCAGTCCTGCCACAACTCCATCAGCTCGCGCAGGCGGCCCTCGGCGGTGGCGGCCAGTGCCGCGTGCCAGTCAGGCCCGGCACTGCCGGGCTCCAGGCCGGCGTCGGCGATGGGCGCATCCGGGGATAGCTGCAACGCCGGCAGCGGCGCCTGCGCGCCCGCGCTGATCCACGCCGACACCAGCGCCATATTGCGCGACAGACGTTGCGGAATGCCGGCGGCGTGCTGGTGCAAGGCATCCACCACGGAGGCCAGCGACGACAGCACGGGCAGCAGCATCGTCATGCGGCCACGCAACTCCTGCGCGTGCTTCACGCGCGCGGCGCTCTCGGCGTCGTAGGAGAGATGGCTGATCAGTTGGTCGAGCGCGAGGATGTCGGCGGCCAGGCGATGGCGGCTGTGATGGCGCGACACCTTCGCGGCCAGATGGGCCGAGAGCATATCGGTGGCCCACAGCGCGGCGTCTGCCAGCCACTGGCCGGATTTCTGGCCGAGCACCGTGGCTACCTTGGCGGGGAAGATGGTCGAGCCGATGATGCTCGCGCACAGGATGCCCAGGCAGATCTCCTCGGCCCGCGCCACGGCGATATCGAACACGCCCCCGGGATCGCTCACCGAGGGCAAGGCCACCATCGGCAGCGTATAGGCCGCCAGCATGAACACATAGCTGCGCGGCGTACGGTGCAGCAGCGCGACATAGAGCAGGATGCCGGTCCATAGCGCCACCGCAGCCATCAGCAGCACCGGCGCATTGACCAGCGGCGGCACGATGGCCACGGATGCGGCTGCGCCAAGCAGCGTGCCAAGCACGCGATACAGCGCCTTGGAACGCGTCGCGCCGGTCAGCGGATGCGCCACGATATACACGGAGGCCATGGCCCAGTACGGGCGCGGCAGGCCGAGGTACAGCGCGATGAACAGCGCCAGCATGGCCGCAGCAAAGGCTTTGAGGGAAAAGATCCAGTCCCGTCCGGTGGGCCAGCTAACCATGTTCTTACGACCCGGAAACAGTGTTGGGGGTGGACTCGGCTGCGCGGGCGAGCGCATTGAGCACGCGCATGGCGCCCTCGAAATCCTGTTCGCTGATGTCAGCAAAGACGCTGGCCCGCAGATGCTTGAGCTCAGCCTCGAGTTTTTCGGCAAGCGCCTCGCCGGCATCGGTGAGCCAGAGCGCATTGGCCCTGCGATCGTTCGCATCCACTTCCCGGCGCACAAGGCCCGCCGCGGAAAGCTGGTCAACCAGGCGCACCAGCGATGCGCCTTCCAGCCCGACATAGTCCGCCAAGGTGACCTGGCGCACGCCGCCGCCAAGGCGGCGGATAAACAGCAAGGGCCCGCGGCGGCGGCGGAAATACCGTAGGCGGTGACGGCACCCTGCGAAATGTGGCGCCATTGGCGGCCGGCCAGCATGATCTGGCCGGTAAAGGCGAAACGGAGGGTGTCGATTGAAGGCATCGACGGAATGATAGCAGCCATATAGTTAGGATGCAAATTATAACCGTACAAAGCAATCGAACCAGGTATTGGGCGGTGCATTCGGCACACGAACCCTCGCCGGTAGAAGTCCGCAAGCCTGCGGGCGGCCTTGAATGCGGATGCGGCGGGAACCGATACGCGGCTGCACTGATATACGGCGGATATCAGTGCAGCCCAAATGAATATTGGACACCCGGGGGCGCGCTCCCTTAGCCTTTTGGGATAAGCCAATGTCGGCGGCGCCGCTCGGCGCCGGCCAACGACTACAACGACCGGAGACCAGCATGACAAGCTTCCTGCGCTACGCGCAGCAGGGCCACATCGTGACCCTGACCATGAACGAGCCGGAGCGGCGCAATCCCTCACCGGCAACACCGCTGTGGCCGACTTCCTGGAGGCCATCGACCGTATCCACCGTGACGGCAGCGTACGCGCGGTGATCATCACCGGCGCCGGCACCGCGTTCTCCTCGGGCGGCAATATCCGCGACATGGAGCGCCAGGCTTCGGGCCAGGTGCCCGGCATGGAGATTCGCCAGGATTACCGCCTGGGCATCCAGCGGCTGCCGCTGGCGCTGTTCAACCTGGAGGTGCCGGTGATCGCCGCCGTCAATGGCGCGGCCATGGGCGCGGGCCTGGACCTGGCCTGCATGTGCGACATGCGCATAGCCTCGGAGCAAGCGCAGTTTGCCGAGAGTTTCGTCAAGCTGGGGATCATTCCGGGCGATGGTGGCGCATGGCTGCTGCCGCGGGTGATCGGCCTTGCACGCGCCGCGGAGCTGACCTTCACCGGGCAGGTCATCGATGCGCGCCAGGCGCTGGAGTGGAACCTGGTCTCTCGCGTGGTGCCGCCGGATCAACTGCTGCCCACGGCCAATGAACTGGCCGAACGCATCGCCGCCAATCCGCCGCATGCGGTGCGGCTGGCCAAGCGCCTGTTGCGCGAGGCGTTGCATACACGCCTGGATACCTTGCTGGAATTGTCGGCCGGCTTCCAGGCGTTGTCGCACCAGACTTCGGACCACCGGGAAGCGGTGTCGGCTTTCCTGGAGAAGCGCAGGCCCGAGTTCACCGGCAGCTGATCCAGCGTCGTTCCCACATCCATCAAGAGACATCCGGAGACCCACCATGCAGCAAGCCGTCATCGTCGACGCCATCCGTTCGCCCATGGGCCGCGCCAAGCCCGGCTCCGCCTTCACCGAACTCCATCCCACGGAATTGCTGGCACAGGTGCTGGCCGGGTTGGTCGAGCGCAACAAGCTGGACCCCGGACTGGTGGAAGACGTCATCACCGGCTGCGTGAGCCAGGTCGGCGAGCAATCGGCCACGCCCGGCCGCGTGGCGTGGCTGGCGGCGGGGTTCCCCGAACATGTGCCCTCCACCACCATCGACCGCAAATGCGGGTCCAGCCAGCAGGCCGTGCATTTTGCCGCGCAAGGCATCATGGCGGGCGCCTACGACATCGTGATTGCCTGCGGCATCGAATCCATGAGCCGCGTGCCGATGGGCTCGGGGCGCATCGGCCAGAATCCCTATGGCCCGTCGTTCGAGGCGCGCTACGCGCCCGGGCTGGTGTCGCAAGGCGTGGCGGCGGAGCTGGTCGCGGCGCAGTGGGAACTGTCGCGCGACGATCTCGACCAATACTCCGCGCAATCGCACCAGCGCGCGCACCAGGCGCGAGAAGCCGGCGCCTTCCGCCGCGAGATCCTGCCGGTCCGTACCGCCGCGGGCCTCGTCGAGCACGATGAAACCATCCGCCCCACCACCACCGCCGAGCGCCTGGCCACGCTGGCGCCGTCCTTCCGCGACGAAGCGCTCGGCCAGCGCTTCCCGCAGATCGGCTGGCATGTGACCGCCGGCAATGCCTCGCAGATCAGCGACGGCGCCGCCGCCATCCTGCTGATGAGCGAGCGCGCCGCCTCCCGCCTCGGCCTGAACGCCCGCGCGCGCTTCGTTGCCTTCGATGCCTGCGGCGACAGCCCCCTGACCATGCTGACCGCGCCGATTCCTTCCAGCAAGCGCGCGCTGGAAAAGAGCGGCCTCAGCCTCGATGCGATTGCACACTACGAGATCAACGAGGCCTTTGCCTGCGTGCCGCTGGCATGGCAACGCGCGCTCGGCGCCGACCCGGCACGCCTGAATCCGCGTGGCGGCGCGATCGCGCTCGGGCATCCGCTGGGCGCCTCGGGCGCGCGCCTGATGACCACGATGCTGCACGCCCTGGAAGACAGCGGCGGGCGCTACGGCCTGCAGTCGATGTGCGAGGCTGGGGGCATGGCCAACGCCACCATCATCGAACGGCTCTGAGCCAATACGCATACGACATTGATACCTGGAACCAGGAGACACAAGATGAAGCTTGCCAACATGTCCGCCGTCGTCACCGGCGGCGCCTCCGGGCTGGGCCTCGCCTGCGCCCGCCGCCTCACCGAGCGCGGCGTTGCCGTGGTGATCGCCGACTTGTCCGAAGAGAACGGCGCCGCCGCCGTGCAAGCGCTCGGCGATCTCGCCCGCTTTGTCCAGGCCGATGTCTGCGACACCGCGCAGATGACCCGCGTGTTCGACGCGGCCGACGCGCTCGGCACCATGCGCGCGCTGATCCATTGCGCCGGCGTGGGCGGCCCGGTGCGCCTGGTGGAGAAGGACGGCCAGCCCGGCTCGCTGGAGAAATACGAATCGATCGTGCGCATCAACCTGGTCGGCACCTTCAACACGCTGCGCCTGGCCGCGGCCCGCATGGCCCGCAACGAGCTGGTCGACGGCGAGCGCGGCGCCTGCGTGCTGACGGCCTCGGTGGCCGCGTATGAAGGCCAGATCGGGCAGATCCCCTATGCGTCGGCCAAGGCCGGCATCGTCGGCATGACGCTGGTGGCGGCACGCGACCTGGCGCAGCGGATGATCCGCGTCTGCACGATTGCACCGGGGCTGTTCGATACGCCGCTGCTGGCGCGCCTGCCGGAGAACGTGCGCGCCTCGCTCGGGGCCTCGGTGCCGCACCCGGCGCGGCTGGGCATGCCCGATGAATTTGCCTCGACCGCGCTGCATATCCTGGAGAACGCCATGCTCAACGGCGAGACCATCCGCCTCGACGGCGCGATCCGCATGACGCCGCGCTAAAGGCGTTGCCGTTGCAGCGGTGGACAGGCAGAGCCGGACCATACCGGCCGCCGCGCCCGTATCAGGGCACCATGCATCCCGGAGGAGACACCCCCATGCATACCAAGCTGTTCACAAGGCTTTGCGCCTTCCCTCTGCGCGTTGCCGCGCTCGCCTTGCTGACCACCGCCGGCACCGCGCGGGCCGAGCCGGCCTGGCCCGAGCGTTCCGTCACCATCATCGTGCCCGGCGCGCCCGGCGGCACCACCGACATCCCCACCCGGCTGGTCGCGCAAAAGCTCAGCGCGCTGCTGGGCCAGCCCGTCATCGTCGACAACCGGCCCGGCAGCGGCGGCATCATCGGCACCCAGGCCCTGCTGCGCGCGCCGGACGATGGCTACACCTTGCTGGTCGGCAACACCGGCTCGCATGCCATCAACTACAGCGCCTACAAGCACCTGAGCTACCGGCCACAGGATTTCGTGCCGATCACGGACATGATTTCGTTCCCCAACGTGCTGGTAGTCAACGCGCAGTCGCCCATCAAGACCGTGGCGGAGCTGACCGAGCAACTGAAGAAGAAGCCAGGCCAGTTTTCCTACGGCTCAGCCGGCATCGGGCAGACCACGCACTTGACGGCCGAGCTGTTTCGCATGCGCACGGCAACCGAAGTCATCCACGTGCCCTACCGTGGCTCCACCCCGGCCACCACCGCTCTGCTGTCTGGCGAGACCACCTTCATGTTCGACAACCTGACGCAGGCGCTGCCGCATATCCGCGCGGGCAAGCTGCGGGCGCTGGCGGTCACCAGCGCCGAGCGCCTGCCCAGCCTGCCGGACGTGCCGGACGTGCCGACCATGGCGCAGGCGGGTGTCAGCGACTTCGTGGTGATGGGCTGGCTTGGCGTATTCGCCGCGGCGCGCACGCCGCCGGCTGTGGTCGCCAGGCTGCAGGCCAGTCTGGCCATGGTCATGCGCGACCCCGAGGTGACGGCCAGGTTCAAGGAGATGGGCGGCCTGGCCGGCGGGCAGCCGCAGTCGGGTTTCGCCTCGCTTGTCAGTAGTGAACAGCGCCGCTGGGGGAGACTATCCGGGCCTCCAACCTGAGCCTGGACTAAATCGCTTGCCTGCAAAGCCCCGGGCTCCGGGTTGGGGAGAGGGTGTGCACGACAACGCAGATCCGGCTTTGTCAGCAAGCCGACAGACCTGATGCATTCGCCGAAGCCGGCGAACGGGCCAAAGCCGCGCGCCATGACGACAGCTGTCTCTCCCTCTCCCCTCAGGGGGAGAGGGCCGGGGAGAGGGGTGGCTTAGCTAGGAGCCACTTGAAGCGAAGCCCTGTAGTGTTTTCCAGCAAGCTGGCATAACCAGCGCCCGCCCTCTCCCCCAACCCCTCTCCCGCGCGCGGGAGAGGGGAGCTATGCTGGCGCTGGATTTCGCTAGAACGTCATTGCTGCGTTCGGTTTTGCCCGACAACGCAGATCCGACCCTGCCTGCAACTCGCGCTCCCGCTTGTCCCGGAGCCATCCGGCTTCGATTCTGGTTATCATGCTCCGGTCAACGCCACCGCACGCAAGACGCACCTCCTATGCGAAACCGGATCAACGAAGAAATCACCTTGCGCAAGCTCGAAGTCCTGCTCGCCTACATGGAGACGGGCAACCTCGCCAAGGCCGCCGAGGCGCTGGATGTGAGCACGGTCAGCGTGCACCGCGCGCTGCACTCTCTGGAAGAAGGCATGCGCTGCGCCCTGTTCCGCCACGAAGGGCGCAACCTGCTGCCGACCGAAGCCGCGCACGTGCTGGCGGATGTGGCTACCGACGTCATCAAGGCCATGGCCGACGGCATCCGCGCCACGCGCCAGGCCGCCGGGTACTCGGCCGATCACATGAAAATCGGCTCGCTCTATTCGCTGACCATCCGCACGGTGCCGGACGTGGTGATCGGCATCAAGGTCAGGCGGCCGGAACTGCAGGCGGAGCTGGTGCTCGGCTCCAATGCCGACCTGCTCTTCAAGCTCAAGCAAGGCGCGATCGACGCCGCGCTGATGGCCATGCCCGAGCCGGATCCCGAGATCGAATCCATCGCGCTGTTCGAAGACGAGATCTACTTCGCCGCGCCTGCGGATTCGCCCTATGCGCGGCAAGCCTCCATCGACCTGCGGCAATGCCGGGACGAACCCTTCGTCACGCTCAGCGAGGGCTTCATCACTTACCAGGGCTTCATGGAAGCGTTCCGCATCGCCGACTTCACGCCCAATGTGGTGATGAAGGTCGGCGACATCTTCTCGCTGATGAACCTGGTCAGCGGCGGCGTGGGCTACGCGCTGCTGCCCGGCCGCGTGCGCGATGTGTTTGCGCACAAGGTGGCGCTGATCCCGCTGGCCGCGCAGTACCGGCTGCGCCAGACCATTGGCCTGAGCTTTCTGCGGCGGCGCGAGCGGGATCCGAATTTGCTGGCGCTGGCGGCGGTTTGCCGGTTGACGATGCGCTCGCCGCAGCCCGCCTAGCCAACGATCGCCTTGGTCGCCAGGAACAACAGCGACGGCCCCAGCAGGCAACCCAGCCCGGTGTGGAACGTGGCCACCAGCGCACCATAAGGCACCAGCCTGCGATCCGTTGCGGCCAACCCCGCGGAAACCCCGCTGACGGTGCCCGCCAACCCGCCGAACACCATCGCGGCGCGCGGGTTGTTCAGGCCGAGAAAGCCCGCCGCCATGGGCGTGCCCACCATCACGATGATGGCCTTGATCAGCCCGGTGGCGATGCTCAGCGCGATCACGTCGGAACTGGCGCCCAGCGCTGCCCCGGTGACCGGCCCCACGATATACGTCACCGCGCCAGCGCCGATGGTGGTCATGCTGACCGCATCGCTGTAGCCAAAGGCGCGCGCCACGACAGCACCCACGATAAACGGCAGGATGGTGCCGAGCAGCAGCGACACCGCGCCGACCAGCCCGGCCTTGCGCGCCTCGGTGACCTGCACCTCGAAGGCGGTGGCGACGATGGCGAAGTCGCGCAGCATGGCGCCGCCCATCAGGCCGATGCCGGAAAACAGCGAGAGATCCGCCAGGCCTTTTTCCTTGCCGGTGACGATGCCGCCGTAGTAGGCCAGCAGCAGGCCGATGACGATGGCGATGGCGGAGGCATGGACGCGCCCGAAGGTCAGCCAGCGCGATAGCCTTGATGACAGCCACATGATGATGCCGACCGCGGCGAACGCGGTGACCAGGGCATTCTGCAGCAGGATGTTCTCGATAATGTGCGAGATGGAATGCGGCATGGCGGCGTCCTTAGCGCGAAGCGTGGCTGGGGGTGGCTTCCGGCGAAAGCAGCGGCGGCAGTGGCGCGTGGTCGCCGGTGCGGCTGAGCACGGCAATGCAGCAGGCAGACACCAGCACCGCGCCGACTGCCGCGATCAGGGCCACCGGCCCGCCGCGCAACGCGGCGACCACGTTCTGCTGTGCCGCCATCGCCACCACCACCGGGATATACATCGCCCCCAGAAGCCCACGCCCGCCTCGGTCTCCTTGGGCAGAAGCCCGCGTCCGTGCAGGTAGAGCCGTATCGAGATCAGCAGCAGCATGGCGATGCCGACGCCGCCCACATTGGCCTTGACGCCGATCGCGATGCCCAGCAGCTCGCCAAGGAACAGGCCGACGAGATGGCAAAGCGCCAGCAAGGCGGTTCCGTAGATGATCATGGTGGTGTCTCCTGTTGGCCCATCGGCAAGATTGCGCGCGGGCTGGTTCTAGGTTTGATGGATGCAATCTAGGCGAGCCATCGCACTGCATCAATCAACCCGGCGAGAGAATCGTTAGCGTGGGATTAACGGCGGGAAACGGATATCCGGCGCACTTGTGACCAAGCCAGCCCTTGCGTGGCGCGCGGCGGCGTACGGGCCGCGCGAGACGCGGCGCGAACGCCTGGCATGTCGGGCCGCCAACACTTACACCTAGAGTAACGATGCCGCGCCGGGCGTCATTGCTTGCGCCGCGCGCGCTGCGTATCTTGGTGCCATCCCTAGCATCAAGCACACCGGAGACGCGATGCCGAACCCAGCCACGGACCGACAGTGGGACACCCGCCGCACCGAAAAGCGCCGCCGCATGGCACGCGGCGCCGCCTTTGCCAGTGGCCGTGTCGTGCCCACCGCCGACATCGTCCCATTCCTCGAAGCCATCACCGCGCCGGGCGACCGCGTGGTGCTGGAGGGCAACAACCAGAAGCAGGCCGACTTCCTCTCGCGCTCGCTGGCCGAGGTGGACCCGGCCAAGGTGCACGGCCTGCACATGATCATCCCGAGCGTGAGCCGGGTGGAACACCTCGACCTGTTCGAGCGCGGCATTGCCAGGAAACTGGACTTTGCCTACGCCGGCGCGCAGAGCCTGCGCATCTCGCAGTTCCTGGAAGATGGCCAGCTTGAAGTCGGCGCGATCCACACGTACATCGAGCTGTACGCGCGGCTCTATGTGGATCTCACGCCCAATATCGTGCTGATCGCCGGCTACAAGGCCGACCGCGATGGCAACCTCTACACCGGCGCCAGCACCGAGGACACGCCCGCGCTGGTGGAGGCCGCCACCTTCCGCGACGGCATCGTGGTGGCCCAGGTCAACGAGATCGTGGATGACCCCGCCGGCCTGCCGCGCGTGGATATCCCCGGCTCGTGGATCGACTACGTGGTGCAGGCGGACAAGCCCTTCTTCTGCGAGCCGCTGTTCACGCGGGATCCGCGCCTGATCAAGCCGGTGCACGTGCTGATGGCCATGATGGCAATCCGTGGCGTGTACGAGCGCCACCAGGTGCAGTCGCTCAACCATGGCATCGGCTTCAATACCGCGGCCATTGAACTGATCCTGCCCACCTACGGCGAGTCGCTCGGCCTCAAGGGCAAGATCTGCAAGTACTGGACGCTGAACCCGCACCCCACGCTGATCCCCGCCATCGAGTCCGGCTGGGTGGAGAGCGTGCACAGCTTCGGCAGCGAGCTCGGCATGGAGAACTATGTGGCCGCGAGGCCGGACGTGTTCTTCACCGGCGCGGATGGCTCGATGCGCTCCAACCGCGCCTTCTGCCAGCTAGCCGGCCAGTACGCGGTGGACCTGTTCATTGGCTCCACGCTGCAGATCGACGGCGACGGCCATTCCTCCACGGTCACGCGCGGGCGCTTGTCCGGCTTTGGCGGCGCGCCCAACATGGGCCACAACCCGGGCGGGCGGCGCCATCCCACGCCAGCATGGCTCGACCTGATCGAGACCGACGACCCGCTCGCGCGCGGCCGCAAGCTGGTGGTGCAGATGGTGGAGACCTTCCAGGCCGGCGGCAAGCCGACCTTTGTCGAGTCGCTCGACGCGGTGCAGGTGGCCAAGGACAGCGGCATGCCGCTGGCCCCGGTGATGATCTACGGCGACGATGTCACGCACGTGCTGACCGAGGAAGGCATCGCCTATCTCTACAAGGCACGCTCGCTGGAGGAGCGCCGCGCCATGCTGGCGGCCGTGGCCGGCGTGACGCCGATCGGCCTGCGCCACGACACCAGCACCACGCGCCGCATGCGCAGCGACGGCCTGATCGCGCTGCCCGAAGACCTCGGCGTGCAGCGCAGCCAGGCTACCCGCTCGCTGCTGGCAGCCAAGAGCATGGCCGACCTGGTCGACTGGTCCGGCGGGCTGTACGAGCCGCCGGCACGCTTCCGGAGCTGGTGATGGCTAACCCCGCATGGCTTGTCCGGCGGCATGTTGATGCCGGATTCGACCCCGCTGCCATCGCACTGGCCGATCTCGCGGTCAGCGCGCTGATCGACGAGGCCGCGCTGTCGCCCAAGCCCGGGCTGGTGGATGGCCGCGGCAATGGCGCCCACGCCGATCTCAACCTGGACCTGATGCGCGTCTCGGCGCGTGCGCTGCATCCTGCTTTTGTGGAGATGGCGGCGGCGGGCATGCGCGCGGCGCGGCCCGGCGTGGCGCTGCGCGAGCGGCTGGGCGCGCTTGGCCGCGAAGCGGAGGCCGCGATGATGCGCGCCACCGGCGGCATCAATACGCATCGCGGCGCGATCTGGAGCCTGGGGCTGCTGGTTGGCGCCGCGGGGCTGCACCGGCACGCAGGCTCGGCGCATGGCATCGCGCGCAGCGCTGGCGCCATCGCCCGCGTCCCCGACCGGCACCGCCCCGCGCGTACCGGCCACAAGGGCGAACGCGCCTGCATCGACTACGGCGTCGCCGGCGCGCGCGGCCAGGCGCAGGCCGGCTTCCCGCACGTGCTGCGCGCCGGGTTGCCCGAACTGCAGCGCAGCCGGGCGCGCGGCGACGCCGAGCCCAGCGCGCGCGTGAACGCACTGCTGGCCATCATGCAGCGGCTCGATGACACCTGCGTGCTGGCCCGCGCCGGCCGCGAAGGGCTGTCGCTGATGCAGCAAGGCGCGAGCCGGGTGCTGGCCGCCGGCGGCATCGGCACGCTGGCCGGGCGGCGCCTGCTGCGCCAGCTCGAGGCCGGCATGCTGGCCTGCAACGCCTCTCCCGGCGGCGCCGCGGATCTGCTCGCCGCCACTTTTTCCTGGACCGGCTGCCGCTTGCGGTGCCGCCGGCCCATTGCCCAGCGCAAGGAGACAAATAATGGAACAGCTCCAGTTCGAATATCCCGCCGGCGCGCCGGCAAGCCAGCGCGTGCTGGTTGGCGTGGTCGGCTCCGGCGATCTCGAAGTCATGGTGGAGCCCGGCACGGCCGGCACCACGCAGATTCATGTCACCACTTCGGTGGACGGCTACGGCAAGGTCTGGGACGCGCAGCTCTCGCGCGTGTTCAGCGCCGAGCCGCGCGCCGCCATGCGCATCCGCATCCATGATTTCGGCGCCACGCCGGGCGTGGTGGGCATGCGGCTGGCGGAAGCCTTCGAAGCGCTCGGCGCCGATGGCAAGGAGCAAGCATGAACCACGCATCGCTGCTGAACCGCGAGAGCTTTGTCGAGCTCGGCGCGCGTGCCCGCGTGCATGCGCTGCTCGATCCCGGCACCTTGCGCGAACTCGCCGGCCCCTTCGACCAGCTGGTCTCGCCGTGGCTGGAACGCCAGGGCGTGGTGCCGCAGGCGGATGACGGCGTGGTGGTGGCCAAGGGCCGCATCGACGGCCAGCCTGCCGTGGTCCTTGCCATCGAAGGCGCGTTCCAGGGCGGCAGCCTCGGCGAGGTGGGCGGCGCCAAGATCGCCGGCGCGCTGGAGCTGGCCGCGCAGGACAACCGGCGCGGCGTGCCCACGCGCGCCGTGATCCTGTTCGAGACCGGCGGCGTGCGGCTGCAGGAAGCCAACCTTGGCCTCGCGGCTATCGCCGATATCCACGCAGCCATTGTCGATCTGCGCCGCTACCAGCCGGTGGTGGGCGTGATCGCCGGCACGGTAGGCTGCTTTGGCGGCATGTCGATCGCGGCGGGCCTGTGCAGCTACCTGGTGGTGACGCGCGAGGCGCGCCTTGGCCTGAACGGGCCGGCAGTGATCGAGCAGGAGGCGGGCGTTGCCGAATACGATTCGCGCGATCGTCCCTTTATCTGGAGCTTTACCGGCGGCGAGCAACGCATTGCCACCGGGCTGGCCGACCGCTACGTCGAGGATGACAGCGATGCCATCCGCGCCACGGTGCGCGAGGTCATGGCGCAAGGCGTGCCAGGCGAGCATCGCAGCGAACGCTATGCGCACTACCTGCAACGCCTGGCCGAATATGATCCGGCGCGCCAGCCGGAGCCGGCAACCGTCCGCACCTTCTACGCACACGGAGCAAAGCCATGAGTTCAGCAAACACGCAGGGCCGCGGCGAGGCCTGGCTCGCGGCGCTGACGCGCAATGCCCCGCGCCGCCCCGGCTATCCCGCCACCGTGCAGGTGGCCGACGCCGAGTTGGCGGGCCAGCCGGCACGTTTCATCGCGGTGGTGCCCGACGCCGCCAATGCCTTCCCGCGCGTGCGCGACGGCGAGGTCGGGCTGCTTGAAGGCTGGTCGCTGGCGCAGGCCGTGCACGAGATCGTGCTGGCCGACCGGGACGCCAGGATCAAGCGACCCATTGTGGCCATCGTCGATACGCCCAGCCAGGCCTATGGACGGCGCGAGGAAGCCTTCGGCATTCATCAGGCGCTGGCTGGCGCGGCCGATGCCTACGCCACGGCGCGGCTGCAAGGCCATCCGGTGATCGCGCTGCTGGTCGGGCGCGCCATGTCGGGCGCCTTCCTCGCGCACGGCTACCAGGCCAACCGCCTGATCGCGCTGACGGATGCCGGCGTGCAAGTGCACGCCATGGGCAAGCAGGCCGCCGCCCGCATCACCATGCGCAGCGTGGAAGACCTGGAGAGCTTTGCCGCCACCGTGCCGCCGATGGCGTACGACATCGGCAACTACGCCACGCTGGGACTGCTGTGGAAGCAGGTTGGCGTCAGGCAAGCGGCACAACCGGACGCAGCCGACCTCGACACCGTGCATGGCGCTCTGCAAGCCGCCCTGGCCGATATCCAGGCCGAGCCGCAACGCGACCTGCGCAGCCGCCTGGGGGAGAAAACCGCCAGGCTTCCAGCCGCGTACGCGAAGTGCTCGCGCAGCAGTGGCCGGACTGAAGCCGTTGCAAGACCGGCGCATGACATGACCACAAGCACGCTCCTGCCGCACGATCTGGTGTGGCTCGCGGACGCACCGGGCTTCGCCCGGGTCAATGCACTGCCCGAGTGGGCAAGTGCCGCGTGGCTCGCGTGCGCACCGCTGGTAGTGCGGCGCGATGGCGCCAGCGACGCACGCATCCCGGTCGGGCTGCGCGGCACCACGCGCGCGCAGCGCCACGCGGCCTGGCTGCCGGCCGCGCAGGTGGCGCGCGTGGTCACGCCGGGCACGATCGCGCGCCAGGCGCGCTGGCGGGATCATCCGCGCCACGCCGCATTGCCTGCGCTTGTCGCGCTGGCGCGCGTCGCGCCACTGCTGGATGCGGCGCAGGCGAACTGGGGCGTGACCGGCGGCGCGGGCTTTACGCTGGCCTGCGGCATCGACGTGCTGCATCCGGGTAGCGATCTCGACCTGCTGGTCACCGCGGCAACGCCGCTGCCTGCCGAGCTGGCCCGCACCCTCGCGGCCTTGCTCGATGATGCGCAAGTCCGCATCGACATCCAGGTGGCCACGCCGTTCGGTGCATTCGCGCTGCGCGAGCGCGTGCGCACCGGCGGCCGCGTGCTGCTGAAGACCGTCAACGGCCCTGTCATGAGCCAGGACCCCTGGCAGCCGCAGCCGTGAGCACGCGATGAGCACCCTGTTCACCTTCCCCGGCCAGGGCGCCCAGCGCCCCGGCATGCTGCACGCGCTGCCCGACCACCCGGCCGTGCGCGCCACCATCAGCGAGACCAGCGAGGCGCTCGGACGCGATGTGCTGGCGCTGGACAGCGCAGCCGAACTCGCCTCCACCGGGGCCGTGCAGCTATGCCTGCTGACCGCGGGCGTGGCGATGGCGCGCTGCCTGCTTGCCGAGGGCGCCAAACCCGATGCCGTGGCCGGCCTGTCGATCGGCGCCTTCCCGGCGGCGGTCTGCGCGGGCGTACTGGGCCATGCGGATGCGGTCAGGCTGGTGGCGCTGCGTGGGGAGCTGATGGAGCGAGCGTATCCGAGCGGCTATGGCATGACAGCGATCCTCGGGCTGGAGAGCGGCCCGCTGGAGCGCATCATCGCGCAGGTGCATGGGCCCGCATCGCCGGTCTACCTGGCCAATCTGAATGCCCCCACCCAACTCGTGATTGCCGGCGCGGCAGCGGCCATGGCCCGCGTGGCGGCACTGGCGCTGGACGCCGGTGCCCATGCGGCCAAACCCATCGCCATCAGCGTGCCTTCGCACTGCGCGCTGCTGGACGACGCGGCCGCTGAGCTTGCGCATGCCTTTGACGGCGTGCGCGAGCGCGTGCGCCGGCCGCGCCTGCGCTACTTCAGCGCCAGCGCGGCGCGCGAGCTGCGCGATCCGGCGCGCATCGCCGCCGACCTGGCGCGCAACCTGGCCGTGCCGGTGCGCTGGCACGAGGCCATGCTGCTGGCGCGCGAATGCGGCGTGCAGCTGGCGGTGGAAATGCCGCCCGGCAATGTGTTGACGCGGCTGGCCGCGCCGCTACTATCCGACGGCATCGCCGTGGCCTGCGCCGACACGCGCATCGACAGCGTGGTGGCGCTTACGGCGCGCGAAGCGCAGCGGGCGTCATCCTGAACCGGGGCATTACCCGAGCGGCAATGCCGTGCTGTACAGGACCTGCTTGAGCGCAAAGCTGGAGCGGATGCTGGACACGCAGGGAATGCGCGTGATCTGGTCGATGATCAGCCGCTCCAGCGCTTCCACGTCGGCCACCACCACGCGCAGGAGGTAGTCGGCATCGCCCGACATCAGGTAGCACTCCATCACCTGCGGCAGGGTGGTGATGCGCCGCTCGAAGGCGTCCAAGGTTTCGCGGCGCTGCTTGTCCAGCGAGATCTGGATAAACACCACCACCTTCAGGCCAAGCCGGCGCGCGTCGAGCAGCGTGACGCGGCGCGAGATCACGCCTTGTTTTTCCAGCTGCTTGACCCGCGCCAGGCAGGGCGAGGGCGACAGGTTGACGCGGCTGGCCAGTTCCACATTGGTCAGGCTGGCGTCGCGCTGCAGCTCGTTGAGAATCCGGATATCCGTGGCATCCAGGTCGATGTCCAGCACGTTGCGCTCCTGTTTTTACGAATAACAGCATTCTATGCCGCAACGGCAGGAATCTGCAGCTACCTTCGGTTTTTGCTGCGGCGCAATAAACCGTAGACTTTCCAGCATCCCCTCCCATCTCGTGGCGGCGGGACAACCTGGTCCAAGAGTCGAGTCGAAGCATGCAAGCACAACAAGGATGGCGCCGGTTTATTCCCCTCGCCTGCGCCGTGGCGATCTGGGGCGGCAACTGGCCGGTCATGAAGCTGGGCCTGACCCACGTCAGCCCGCTCTGGTTTGCCGCCGCGCGCTTTGTCTCGGCCGCCGCCATCAGCTTCCTCGTGCTGGCTGCGTTGCGCCGGCTGCGCCTGCCCACGCGGCAGGAATGGCCGCTGGTGATCGGCGTGGGCCTGCTGCAGATGGCAGCTTTCACCGCGCTGGCGCTGTGGGCGCTGCAGTACGTGCCGCCGGGCCGGGCCTCGGTGATCGCCTATGCCACCTCGGTATGGGTGATTCCGCTGTCGTCGCTGGTGCTCAAGGAGCGGCTGTCGCGCCCGCAGTGGATCGCCACCGGCCTGAGCTATGCCGGCATCGCGCTGATGGTCGCCCCGGCCGTGCGGGACTGGCAGCTGCATACCGCCGTGGGCCTGGTGATGCTGCTCGGCGCGTCGCTGGCCTGGTCGCTCAGCATCATCCAGCTGCGCGCCAACCGCACGGTGCGCCTGGGCGCGGACATGATCCCGTGGGAGACCGCCGTGGCCTCGGTGCCGCTGGTGGTGCTGGCGCTGCTGCGCGACGGCGCGCCCCACTTCCTCTCGGCGCCGGAAATCTGGCCGCTGCTGTTCTACACCGGGCCGCTGGCCACCGCGCTGACCTTTATCGTGGTGCTGAACATGACGCAGGCCTTGCCGCCTGCCGCCACCTCGATCGCCATGCTGTGCGTGCCGCTGATCGGGCTGGTGGTCTCGGCGGTGGCGTTCCAGGAGCGGATCTCGGCGGATCTGTCGGCCGGGCTGGCGCTGATTGCGCTGGGAGTGGCAACGTCGGCGCTGGCGCCGTGGCTGGGAAGGCGGCTGCAGTGGCGCAGCGCGTGATGCCACCAGCCATGCCACACAGCAAGGGTACTGTGGAAATTAAGCATCAAACGTTACAAGAAGACACAGTTGTATTACCCCGCTAATACCTGACATCGGCGCGCCGGCTTACAGTGGAGCCAATCACTAACCGGAGTCCCCCGTGCGGAAAATTGCCACCCTTTGCGCCATTGCTGCTGTTGCAGGCCTTGCTTCCAGCGCCGCATTCGCGCGCGTGGATGTGGACATCGGCATCGGCGTGCCCGGCCCGGTGTTTGTCGCGCCGGCTCCGGTCTACCAGCCGGCCCCGGTGTATGTGCAACCCCAGCCCGTGGTAGTGGCAGGCCCTGGTTACTACGGCCCCGGCTACTACGGCGCCGGTGTGCGCGAGCGCGCCTGGCGCGAACGCGAATGGCGCGAGCAACAGTGGCGTGAACGCGATCGGCGCGAGCATGATTGGCGCGAGCGCGAGTGGCACGAACACGGCCATGAGCGCGATCACGACCGCGAATGGCGCCGTTGATGGCGCGCACGTGGTTGCTACTGCTGGTCGTGGTGCTACTACGGCCAACGGCTACGAGACCGAGGCCAGAGGCAGGTTCAGCAGCAGATTCTGCGGCTTCACCTTGAGGATCCCGGCCTCGTTCATCGCCGCCGCCAGGTAGACGGGCCGGCCAGCCACATCCGGCCTGACCACGGATGGATCGGCAAAATCCAGCCGGAACAGCGACAAGATGCGCCGCTGCCGCTCCGGCTCCAGCTCCACGCCGCGATACAGGTCATTGAGCAACAGCGTGGCCTGCGCGTCCAGCCCGATATGCCAGGCCCATTGCCGGTCCTCGATCGCGGACAGCGGCATCACCGCCACCTCCACCCCGAAGAAATGCCGCACCCAGCGTGCGATCACGCGGCTGAACGCCCCCAGCGCCGCACTGCCGCTGGCAAAGCGGATCACCGTGTCGTGGCGCTCGCTGCGCCCCCAGTAAGCCTGCGCGTTATCGCGATCCAGCACATCCAGTTCCACCTTGCGCGCCGGAATCTGCGCTTCGGCCAGCATCCGGCCTAGCTCGCCGTAGACACTGCCCGACGCGTACAGCTCGACCGTGTCGGCATCTGCCAGCATCACCCCGCCTTCCTGCAGCGATACCTTCTGCGCGCGTGAGAACAACTCCGCGGCACGCCACTCCATCGGGTCCGGGTTGTCACTGCCATAGAGGATGCCATGCACGATCAGGTGCGCGAGCTGGTCGATAAAGACCGGCGGCACGCTGACATTGCCCTCCCTGAAGATATCCAGATAGGCCGCCTCGATGGTCGGTGCGGCAAGCAGGCGCTCGCGCATGGCCAGCACCACGCCGTAGTTGTCACGGGCGTCGGCATCTTGCAAGGCGGCGAGTTCGCTGGCCGGCACCACCCGCCGCGGCTGGGCGATCAGCGCCGCATGCAGCGCTCGCTCTGCATCGCACGAGGCTTCCACCGGTGCCACCTCGGGGCGGTGCCACCACATCCGCAGCAGGTGGTCGCTGACCAGCAGACGGCCGTCGCTGTCGCGCGCGGCGGGGTCGAAGCCGGAATGAGGCCAGGCGTCTTGAGGCCAGAGGGCGGGCATGGGGCGGCGCCATGGATGGCGCTAGGTAGCTGAACGGAAGCTTCAGTATCCCATAGCGCTGCCCACGGCCACAGCGCGTCCCGCGTGAAACGAGCCGCGGCTCAGCCGGCCAGCGCCGCGCCGCCCTGGCTGGCCACCACCGCCCGCCGCAAGCGCGCCACGCCTTCCACGATCTGCGCATCGGACGCGGTGGCAAAGGATAGCCGCAGCGCGGCCGAGCGCTGGACATCCACGCCAAAGCTGGCGCCCGGCACATACATCACGCGTGCCGCGATGGCGTGCGGCAGCAGGCTCGCCGCGTCGGCCACGCCGTCGATCTCGCACCACAGGAACATGCCGCCTTGCGGGATTTCACTGCGCAGCGCGGCGCCGAAGGCATCGGTCAGGGCCCGCACCATCAGGTCGCGCTTGTGGCGGTACAGGTCGATGATGCGCGCGGTCTGGCGGGGCAGCAGGCCGTCCGCCAGGCAGCTTGCCATGGCGAGCTGCAGCCATGGCGAGGTGCACAGATCGCAGACTTGCTTGGCGATCACCGCGCGCCGCAGGATTTCGGCGGGCCCGGCCATCCAGCCCAGGCGCAGCCCGGGCGCCATGGTCTTGGAGAAGCTGCCGAGGTAGATCACCCAAGGCGCCAGCGCGGGATCCTGCGCTGCCAGCGACAGCAGCGAGGGCAGCGGCTCGCCGTCAAAGCGCAGGCTGCCGTAGGGATCGTCTTCCACCACCACGATGCGGTGCTGCGCGGCGAGCGCGAGCAAGGTGCGGCGGCGCGCCAGCGCCAGCGTGCGCCCGCTCGGGTTGGCGAAGGTGGGCACCAGGTAGAGCAGGCGCGGACGTTCGGCATCGGGGCAGTCCGCCAGCATGGTGGCAAGCGCCTGCACGCACAGCCCGTCCTGGTCGGAGGGGATGGCGCGCACGGCGGCGCCGGCCAGCCGCAACGCCTGCACGGCGGCGGGATAGGTGGGCGTTTCCACCCACACCGGCGTGCCCGGCGCGACGAAGGCCCGCACCAGCAGGTCGAAGCCTTGCTGCGAGCCCGAAGTCACCACGATCCGCTCGGGTGGCAACGGCGTGCCGCGCTCCGCCATCAGCGCGGACAGCGCCTGGCGCAGCGCTGGCATGCCCTCGGTCGGCCCGTACTGCAGGCATTGCGCGGGATCGGTGGCCATGACCTTGCTCGCGGCATCCTGCAGCGCGGCGGCATCGAAGCTGGCCGGCGACGGGTAGCCACCCGCGAACGAGATCATGTCCGGCAAGCTCATGTAGGGGAACAGCTCGCGAATGGGCGAGCCTTGCGGCTCCCGCATGGCCGGCGCGAACGCGTACGGATGGACTGGCGTGCTCATGGGATGCTCGGTGGGAGATCAGTCGATCAGTCGACGGTGGCGCCGGAGAGCTTGACGATCTCGCCCCACTTGCGGCGGTCGTTGCGGACCAGTTCGGCGAATGCTTCCGGCGAGTTCGGCGCCAGCTCGGCGCCCTGCTCGCGCAGCTTGGCCTGGATGGCGGGATCGCTGGTGGCGCGTGCCAGGTCGCGGCTGATCTTCTGCGCAATCGCAGCGGGCAGGCCCTTGGGCGCAAACAGGCCGAACCATGGGCTGGCGTCGAAGCCGTCGACCGGCCCGGCGGCTGCCACGGTGGGCACATTGGGCAGCGCCGCCGAACGGGCTGCGGAGGTGACCGCCAGGGCCTTGAGCTTGCCGGCACGGACGAACTGGATCGATGCGGGCAGGTTGTCGAACATCACGTCGACACTGCCGCCCATCAGGTCGGCCAGTGCCGGGCTGCTGCCCTTGTAGGCAACGTGGCTCATCTGCGTGCCGGTCATGCGCTGGAACAGCTCACCCGCCAGGTGGGTCGAAGTGCCGTTGCCGGCCGAGGCCATGTTGACCTTGGCGGGATTGGCCTTGAGGTAGGCGATGAACTCCGCCAGCGTTGTGACGCGCGCGCGCTCGGCAAACGCCGGCGAGATCACCACCACGTTGGGCACCTTGGCCACCAGCGACACGGGCACGAAGTCCGCGGCGGCGTCATAGGGCAGCTTCTTGTACAGCGTGGGATTGATGCCGAACTCGCCGACCGAGCCCATCAGCAGCGTGTAGCCATCGGCCGGCGACTTGGCCGCCACGCCGGTGCCCACGATGCCGCCGGCGCCGGGACGGTTGTCCACCAGCACCGGCTGCTTCCACATCACGGTGAGCTGGTCGCCGATCATGCGCGCCACCATGTCGGTGGTGCCGCCGGCCGGGTACGGCACGATGATGCGGACCGGCTTGTTGGGGAAGTCGTCCGCACTGGCCGTGGCCGCGGTCATGGCCAGCAAACCCATTGAAATGCCGCAATGGCCGATGATGCGAAGCAGTCGATTCATGCCGGTCTCCTCGTTTCCTTATTGGTTGTGATGTCCCGTCTCTAGTCTCTTGGGGGGCGGGGAACGCCGGAAGGCATATAGGTAACATTCCGGGAGTTCGGCATTTTTAGTCATCAACTTTTTTACATCAAGCGAGATTTACGCATAGGATGATGACTTGACTTCCATGCATCAATGTGAGCCACCAGCGCGATGCCTAAGTCAACCGCCCCCTGCCACTCGCCCCATGAGCGCCTCCCGCATTCCCAGCCTCAGCAGCCTGCGCGCTTTCGAAGCCGCCGCCCGCCACCAGAACCTGCGCCGGGCGGCGGCGGAGCTCTGCCTGAGCGAGAGCGCCGTCTCGCGCCAGATCGCCACGCTGGAGAGCCAGCTCGGCGTGGCGCTGTTCCACCGCGCCAACCAGCGCGTCAGCCTGACCCCGGCCGGCTCGCTGTATGGCTATCAGGTGCGGGAAAGCTTGCAAAAGCTGCAGCGCGACACGCTGGATATCATGGCGCACGAGGGCGCGGGCGGTATCGTGGAACTGGCCTGCGTGCCGACGCTGGCAGTGGAATGGCTGATTCCGCGCCTGCCCGCCTTCTACGCGCAGCATCCCCAGGTGGTGGTCAACTTCAGCGCGCAGGCGGATGTGTTCCTGTTCGACGGCACGCCATACGACGCCGCCATCCACTACGGCGAAGCCAACTATCCGGGTGGCCGAGCCGACCCGCTGTTCGACGAGGAATCGGTGCCGATCTGCCATCCGGAGCTGTTTGCCGGCGAGGGGCCGGTCACCGCCGAGCGGATCGCGCAGGCGCCCTTGCTGCATCTGTCGACGCGCAGGCTGGACTGGAAGAACTGGATGGAGGCGGCCGGCGTGGCCGATGTCAACGCCATGCGCGGCACGCGCTATGACCACCACAGCATGGTGATCAGCGCCGCCCGCGCAAAGCTCGGCGTGGGCCTGGTGCCGCGCTTCTTGGTGGAGGAGTACCTGGCGCTGGGCTTGCTGGTGATGCCGGTGGCGCAGGCCATGCGCTCGCAGCGCGCTTACTACCTGGTGGCGCCGGACTCACGGCCGATGAGCGACGCCATGTCGCGCCTGCGGACCTGGCTGCTGGCGGCGGCGCAGGATTTTGCGGCGCGGCAGGCATTCCGGCAGGCGCCTGAGGTTGTCCGGGACGCTTAATCAAAAATTTGAATATCGAATACGATACAAGGACCCGTATCGATCCCTCGCCAGATCTATCCTTTGTCACATGGAGACGGAACACCTTCTCCCAATTTCAACAAGGCAGATAGATCATGAGAATCACCACCGCCCGCCTGTTCCTCGCTGCCGCCATCGCCGGCACCGCCCTGCTCTCCCTGAACTCCGCCTTTGCCGCGGACGCCCGCGGCACCCATGCCGGCGACAACTACGGCTACGTGCACCGCACGGCCGACGCCTATACCGACGGCGCGCGCAAGGTCGATGCTTTCAGCGACGGCGCCCGCACGGTCAAGCACGACTATCCGTTCGGTTTCTCGGTGTGAGCATCAAGCAAGACAGCACAGACAGTACAGACAGCAGGAAGCCATCATGACCATCAAAGACACCGCCCTGATCCTCGCCGGATGGATCGCCGCCTGCCTGGGCAGCGGATGGTTGGTGACTTTTGCCGCACAGGCGCTGCAGCGTTAGGGATGGCATGAATGCCACCCCGGGGGAACGCCCCTATCTCGCCGCATTCCGGCATGATTCCGGATGCCCGAAGCGGCCGTGAACCTTCCCCGAGCCTATCCCCGCTTGCGACCGCCCGCTCAGCCCTTCACGTTGGCAGCTTCCAGCACTTCGGCCAGCTTGCGCCCGGCGTCCAGCGCCGCCGGAAAGCCGCAGTACACCGCGCTGTGCACCACCAGTTCACGCAATTCCTGCGGCGTCACGCCATTGGCCAGGGCGCCGCGCAGATGCCCGGTCAGTTCCTGCGGCCGGTTGAGCGCGATCAGCATCGATACCGTAGCCAGGCTGCGCTGCTTGCGATCCAGGCCCTCGCGCGTCCACACGGTGCCCCAGGCGAATTCCGTCACCAGTTGCTGCAGGCCGACATCGCCCTGCTGTTGCGCGGCGTCGAACGCGCGCTGCACGTATTGCTCTCCCATGACTTCCGAACGTACCTGCCGGCCGGCTTCGAAGGCCGGCGTTTGCGCGTAGGCGGCGGGGTCTTGCTTGGCTTGCGTCATCTCGTTATCTCCCGTGATTTGATGAGGAATCAGGCAGGCGCCGCCGCGTCCCGGCGGATGCGCGGCGCCTGTGGCGTTGGGTCTTACTTGAACGGTGTCTGCAGGATACCCATCACGGTACGGATGCCATCGCGGTAGTTGCCCAGCCGCATATTCTCGTCGTAGCTGTGCTGGTTATTGTCCGCATTGACCAGCGGCACGATCACGAACGGCGCCTGCAGCGCCTGCACCGCCGCGCCGGTCGGCACGGTGCCGCCCATCATGCGGATCTGCACCGGCGCCTTGCCGTAGGACTGCTGCATGGCCTGCGTGAGCCACTGGCTGATGGGCGCCGACAGGTCCGTGCGCGCGGCGGAACTGGAGGCCGAGACCTCGCCCGCGGTGACCGAGGCCAGCTTGGGATAGCGCGCGCGATCGTCATCCGTGGGCTCGCCCTTGACCAGGTGGTAGCCCTGCTTTTCCACGTGCTGCCTGACGAGCGCGAACAGGGATTCGGGGCTGGTCTCCGGCACGGTGCGGATATCGATATCGGCCACCGCCACTTCCGGAATGATGGTGCGGGCCTTCTCGCCCACATCGCCGGCGGCCATGCCGCGCACGTTCAGCGTGGGGTACTGCATGGCCTCCTGGTAGTTGGCGCCAACCCGCTCGGCGCGCGCGATGCCCAGGCGGCGGCGCAGCGCGGCTTCGTCATCGGGCACGGCGGCCATGATGTGGCGCGCGCGTTCGTCGATCTTCACCGGCTTGTAGTAGCCGGGAATGGTGACGCGGCCCTCATCGTCCTTCATGGAGGCGAGCAGGCTCGCCAGCCGCTGCGCGGGGTTGGCGGCATAGTTGCCGTAGTGGCCGCTGTGCAGGCCCTGGCTGGCGCCGAACACCTTGAGCTGCACCAGCAACACGCCGCGGTTGCCGAAGATCAGCGTGGGCTGGTTGCTCTGGTGCATCGGGCCATCGAAGATCACCATGCCGTCATTGCGCAGCAGCGCCAGGTTGTCTGCGATCACCTTGCCCAGCGACGGCGAGCCCTTCTCCTCCTCGGAGTCCAGCAGCACCTTGATATTGACCGCGGGGTCCGCTCCGGCAGCCTTGAGCGCATCCATGGCCGCGAGGAACATCACGATGGGACCCTTGTCGTCCGACGAGGAACGGCCGAACACGCGCCACTCGGGATCGACCTGGCCGCCATAGAGTTTCTCCAGCGACAGTGTTTCCCACTTGCCATCGGCGCTACGCGCCTTGAGCGTAGCCTCCCACGGGCTGGGCTGCGCCCACTGCGAAGGCGTCACCGACTGGCCGTCGAAATGCATGTAGAACAACACGGTCTTGCGCGGGCCGGCGCCTGGCTGCGCGCCGGCGGGATATTCGGCGTAGACCATGGGCTTGCCGTTGTTGGGCAGCTCGCGCGCCTGGAAGCCGCGCCGGGCGAAGGCCTTGACCAGCCAGTCGGCGTTTTTCCGGATATCGGCGGGCACGGTGGCGTCGTTGGGCAGCGCCAGCAGCTCGACCCATTCACGGTAGCTGCGCGCGGCGGCCTGGTCGGCCTGCTGCTGCAGCTGCGTGCTGTCGAGCGTGGCGGCATGCGCGCCCGCGGCCAGCAGCACGGCGCCGAGGGCGGTGCACACGGTCATGCAGACCGCGGTGCGCAAGGGGTTCGGTGGGAGCGGGAATCGGTATGCAGGGGCGCGGAATGCCGCGCGCTGCCAGGCGCGCGGGCACGGGAACGTAGTCTCATGTTTCTTGTTGGATAGGAAAGTGCATGGCGACGGATACGGCGGGCGGGCCGCAAGACAGCCGCGCGGCCCGCACCGGCAGTCTGAACCGCTCCATGCAACTTGTCCACGCACGGCGCTCCTGGCGGCGCGCCTTCATTGTGCCCGGCTTTGCGCAGGCGCCCTCAGGGCCCCTGCTCGTCGGGCGACTGCGAAAAGCCCTCTTCGCGCCGCGAAATGGCACTGGCCAGCCCGAATTCCATGGCAAAAAGCAGCATCAGCGCGAGCATGGCCAACGCGCCGATCGCCAGCCGATAGTAGATCCACATGGCGGCAAGCCGGAACATCCGACAGAGTTTTCCTATCTGCAGGGTAGGTTCCGGCGCGTCAAAAAGGCGCTGAGATGCCCCCGGCGCGGTGCAAAAAACCTGTCAAAACGGGGAGATGGAGGTCCATGAAGGGCGCCGGCGATTGCGCCCGAATTGATCTGGATCCAGGCAAGGTCGCCCGTGGGGTGCCATGATGATCGTAGTGACCGCCCGCGAGCCACCCAGGCCGGGGCCGCCATGCCGCAACGATTACAGCCATTACAGGAGATAGCCGCCATGACCAATATCGTGCTCGCCACCGACGGTTCGCCGTTTTCCGACGAAGCTGCCCGCTTCATCGCCGAAGGCAAATTGCTGCAACGCGGCTTCACCGTGCATGTGGTCCACGTGACGCCCGAGGTAACCGGGCAGGTCCGCGCCTTCGTCAACAAGGAAACCATCGACGCCTGGCACCAGGAAGAAAGCGGCAAGGCCATGAAGTCCGTGGCCGACATCCTCGCCACCGCCGGCATCGCCGTAGAGCAGCATGCCTTGCACGGCTTCGCGCCGGAACGCATCGTCGCCTACGCCACCAGCGTGGGCGCGCAAGGCATCGTCATGGGCACGCATGGCCGCGGCGCGTTCTTCGATGCGGTGATTGGTTCGGTGGCGGGACGGGTGCTGGCGCACGCGCCGTGCCCGGTAGTCCTGGTCAAGGCCTCGGGCAAGAAGTAAGGCAGCCGGCCTGGGCTGGCCGGTGCCGGGTCAGACCGGCCAGAGCGGTGGCTCGTCCATCAGCGCGACCTGCTCGCGCAATTCGAGGATGCGGTCCTGCCAGTAGCGGGCAGTGCCAAACCACGGGAACGCCGCCGGGAAGGCCGGATCGCGCCAGCGGCTGGCCAGCCAGGCGCTGTAATGCAGCAGACGCAGCGTGCGCAGCGCCTCGATCAGGTAAAGCTCACGCGGCTGGAATTGCGCGAAATCCTCATAGCCGGCCAGGATGTCGGCCATCTGGCCCTGCATGGCGGCGCGGTCGCCCTCCAGCAGCATCCACAGATCCTGCACGGCCGGTCCCATGCGGCTATCGTCGAAGTCGACAAAGTGCGGCCCGGGCGGGCGCGTGCCAGCCTGGGACTCCTCGATCCACAACACATTGCCGCGATGGCAATCGCCATGCAGCCGCAACTGCGCCACGTCGCCCGCGCGCTCGAAGCAGCGGCGAGCGCCATCCACGGCGAGATCGGCAACCGCCTGCCAGGCCGGGCGCAGTTCCAGGGGAATACAGTCTTGCGCCAGCAGCCAGTCGCGCGGGGCCACCCCGAAGGTGTCCACGTCGATGGTGGGGCGCGCCTGGTAAGGACGCGTGGCGCCGACCGCATGGATGCGGCCGATGAAACGGCCAAGCCAGGTCAGCGTGTCGGCACGATCCAGCTCCGGCTCGCGTCCCCCGCAGCGGGGAAACACCGCGAAGCGAAAACCGGCGTGCGCCAGCAGTGTGGCGCCGTCGCGCGCGATGGCCGGCACCGCCGGAATCTCGGCATCGGCCAGTTGCTGCACGAAGGCATGTTCTTCCAGGATAGCGGCGTCGCTCCAGCGGCCGGGGCGGTAGAACTTGACCACCACCGGCGCGCTGCCTTCGATCCCCACCTGCCAGACCCGGTTCTCATAACTATTGAGCGCCAGCAGGCGGCCGTCCGGCTCGAAACCCGCGGCCTCCATCGCATCCAGCATCAAGTCCGGCGTGAGGCTGGCGTAGGGCACGCCACCGTCATCGGCGGGCGTGCCGCCGTCGCCAGGCACCTGGAGGTCAAACCCTGAACTGGACATTGCGCGTGGCCGCCGTTGGGGAACGTTGGGGAGTTAGCGCGTAGGCTTGGCACGCTGGCCGCCAAGCAGCGCGGCTTGCGGCGCAGGGCGGCGACCGCGTGCCGCGGGATCCTGTCCGGTGCGCGGCTGCGCGGCATGGGGGTTGCCATTGACGTTGGCACCAGCGCGGTTACCGTTGACATCGCCATTGCGGTCGCGGTTGCCGTTGCCAGCGGCGCGGTTGCCATTGGCCTCGCCACTGCGGTTGCCATTGGCGTTGCCGTTGCCGGCGGTGCGATTGCCGTTGGCCTGGCTATTGGCCTGGCCATTACGTGGGCTGCCTTGCCCGGCCGAAGCCGGACGGCCGCTGCCCTGCGGCGCGCGGCGCTGGCCTTGCCCGTCAGCCGCGGCCGGAGCCGGGCTGCGGCCTTGCGGCGCGCGGGCCGGACGTTGCTGGCGCTCGCCGGCATCCGCTGCCGGTGCCCGGCCGCGCGGCTGGCCGCCGGCAGGTGCCTGGCCGCGGCCACGGCCACCTCCACCACCACCATTGCCCTGGCCCTGGCCACGTGCCTGCCGGCCCTTCTGGATCGGCTCGGCCGGAATGCTCGGATCCACCTCGAAGCCCGGCAAGATGGTTTGCTCGATCTGGCGCTTGATCAGCCGCTCGATATCGCGCATCAGCGAGATTTCATCCACGCAGACCAGCGAGATCGCCTCGCCCTCGGCGCCGGCGCGGCCGGTACGGCCGATACGGTGCACGTAGTCTTCGGGCACGTTGGGCAGGTCGTAGTTGACCACGTGGGGCAGCTGGTCGATGTCGATGCCGCGCGCGGCGATATCGGTAGCCACCAGCAGGCGCAGCGTGCCGGCCTTGAACTCGGTCAGCGCGCGCGTGCGGGCCGACTGGCTCTTGTTGCCGTGGATGGCCAGCGCCGACAGGCCGTCCTTGTCGAGCTGCTCGGCCAGGCGGTTGGCGCCGTGCTTGGTGCGGGTGAACACCAGCACCTGGTGCCAGTCGTTCTCGCGCACCAGGTGGGCCAGCAGTTCGCGCTTGCGCTCGCGGTCCACCGGGTAGACGCGCTGCGCCACGGTTTCGGCCGTGGTGTTGCGGCGCGCCACTTCGATGGAGGCGGGGTTGTCCAGCAGGCGGTCGGCCAGGCCACGGATCTCGTCGGAGAAGGTAGCCGAGAACAGCAGGTTCTGGCGCTTCGGCGGCAAGACGTTGAGGATCTTGCGGATGTCGTGGATGAAGCCCATGTCGAGCATGCGGTCGGCTTCGTCCAGCACCAGCATTTCCACGTGCGACAGGTCGATGGTGCGCTGGGACAGGTGATCGAGTAGGCGGCCGGGCGTGGCCACCACGATATCGACACCGCGCTTGAGCTGTTCGATCTGCGGGTTGATGCCCACGCCGCCGAACATCACCATGGAGCGCAGCTTGAGGTACTTGCCGTAGTTACGGACGCTTTCTTCCACCTGCGCTGCCAGTTCGCGGGTCGGGGTCAGGACCAGCGCCCGTACCGGCAAGCGTTGTCCACGTGCGGGTTCGCGGCCGGCCGAGGATTCGGACAGCAGTTGCAGCAGCGGCAGCGTGAAGCCGGCCGTCTTGCCGGTGCCGGTCTGCGCGCCGGCAAGCAGGTCGCCCCCTTTCAGGATGGCGGGAATCGCCTGCGCTTGAATCGGAGTCGGCGTGGTATAGCCCTGTTCGGCCACGGCACGCATAAGCTTGTCGGACAAGCCAAGTTCGGAAAAAGACATGAATTGACGCTTCGGCCGCCCTTTGCGCATGTGGTGCGCCAATCGCGGGGGCGACGTGAGTGAGAAAACCGAAAACCGGAAATACCGACCGGCGAAGCGAGGCGACTGCCCCCGCTTCTTTAGGAGGAAAGACCGCTAGTGTACCAGCCTGGCGCTTTCACGCGCACGCGGCGCCCCAAGGGACGCTGGCGCCGCTGCGCTATGATGGCGGCCATCCCTCGCCTGGCCCCTGCCTGGCCGAGCCCACGCGCCGCGCGGGCGCGCGCCAGCCCAGCCCAGCCCATCCCAGCCCCCGGATGCCGACACGATGCGGTTCAGATTCATCGAAGACCAGGAAGTCACCCTCTTTACTGCCATCCCGGTAGGGATTGCCGCGGCCATTGTCACCACCCTGTTCAAGGAAGCGCTGGACGCCAGCGGCTACGTGATGTTTGGCACGCACGCCGATATCGTCACGGTATTCGCGGGCCTCGCACTGATCTGGCGGGTGGCGATCCCGACGCTTGGCGGCGTGATCGCGGGCTTGCTGCTGACGGCGGCAGCCAAGCTCAACGCCGCGCGGCCCGGCGTCTCCGACTATATGGAAGCGGTTGCCAGCGGCACCGGGCGACTGCCGGTGCGCATTACCTTGCTGCGCGCGCTGTCTTCGTTCTGCTCCATCGTCACGGGCAGCTCGGTGGGTAAGGAAGGCGCGATGATCCAGCTCGCGGCCCTGTGCGGATCGGTGTTTCCGTCCGCGCGCGCCGGCAGCGGGCCGGACGGCGACACCAACCTGCGGCGCATGCTCACGGCTTGCGCGGCCGCCGCCGGGCTGGCCTCGGTATATCACACGCCACTGTCGGCGGCGGTCTTCGTGGCCGAGGTGGTCTTTGGCGCGGTGGCGGTGCAGCGCCTGATGCCGCTGTTCCTGGCTTCCGTGGCGGGCACCGTGGTCAGCCAGCTGCATGGTGGCCTGCAGCCGCTCTATCCAGGCCTCAGTGTGCCGTCCGACCTGTTGCAGCCGCCGATGCTGCTGTCGGCCGTGCTGCTGGGCGTGCTGGCTGGCGTGTCCGGCGCCCTCTTCATGCGCGCCTCCAGCCTGGCCAAGCGCGCCTTTGCCCGAGTGCCAGGCGGCTTCGTGCCGCGCCTGGCGCTGGGCGGCGCCCTGGTGGGCGTGCTGGCGATCTGGGTGCCCGAGGTGGTGGGCAATGGCTTCTACACCATCCAGTCGATCCTGCAGGCGCATCCGCTGAGCGTGCCGCTGGTGGCCGTGCTGCTGGCCAAGCTGGTGGCCACCGTGCTCAGCATGGGCTCGGGCGCGGTGGGCGGCGTGTTCACCCCTCGCTGTTCGTCGGCGCCGCGCTCGGGCAACTGCTGGCGCCCGCCGTGCCGGGCGGCAGCGGCGCGCCACTGCTGCCGCTGGTGGGCATGGCCGCCTTCCTGGCCGCCACCAGCCAGGCGCCGCTGATGTCGGTGCTGATGGTGTTCGAGATGACACTGGCCCCGGCGCTGCTGCTGCCGGGCATGATCGGCGCGGCGGCGGCCTACTACACCGCATCGCGCTGCCAGACCTTGTCCTTGTACAGCGTGGTGGCCGAGCGCACGCAGGCCTCGGCCGCGGCCGACCGGGCCCGCGCGCTGACGCTGGCCGGGCTGTGCGACACCACCGACACCATCATCGGCCCCGAGGCCACGCTGGAGCAGGCCAGCGACAAGTTCGCCGAGACCGGCACGCGCTATTTGTATATGGTTGGGCCGGATGGTCGCCTGCTGGGCGCGCTGTCGATCCATGCGGTGCAGCGCGCGCTGCGCGAGCAGCCGCACGCGGGACTGCTCGCGCTGTGCGAGCGCGATTTCCCAACCCTGACGCCGGAGTCCCGCCTGCCCGACGCAATGCGGCTGTTCACCCATCACGCGCTCAACCGGATCCCGCTGATCCGCGACACGGCCGGGCGCGAGCTGATGGGCACGGTCTCCAAGCAGCGTGTGCTGCAGGAAGCATCCGGGCTGTTCTAGCGCCGCGCGCAAGGCGGGCGACCGGGTAGAATGTTAGGTTGCCCGGCCCGCGCCGCCGGGAAGAAGACCCGCATCGCTTTCGTTTTCCGAACCGTTTCCCGCCGGAGCCTCCATGCCAGCCAACCGTGCCGCGCGCCCTGCCCTTTTCGACTTGGTGCGGGCAACCCTGCTAGCCGCATCGCTTGCCTTGTCGGCCGCGCTGCTGCCGGCAACGGCGCATGCGCAGCAGGCGTTGCGCGTGATCCCCGCCGACGCGGCCAAGGCCAAGCTGGTGCTCGCCGCGCAGTCGCCCAGCGCGCCACAGTCGGCCACGCTGGACGGCAAGACCGTTGGCGTGGCGCCGGGCCTGCGGCTGTTCGGCACGGATAACCAGTTGCTGCCCATCGGGGCGGTCGCCGGCCAGAAGCTGCCGGTGCGGTTCAAGCTCGACCTCTACGGCCAGTTGCTGACGGCCTGGGTGCTGAGCGAGCAGGAACAGAAAGCAGCGCAATAGTGCAATAGCCGTATTCCGGGGCGCGGCGACGCGCCGAGGCCCGGATGCTCTTTAGTCCCCATAAAACCCTGATGCCCCCAGGTCAACCACTGAGATCGGCACCATGAAAAAGTCTTCGTCAAAACCTACGGCTGTCAGATGAACGAGTACGACTCGGACAAGATGGTCGATGTGCTCCATGCCACCCAGGGCATGGAGAAGACAGAACACGCTGGAAGAAGCGGACGTCATCCTCTTCAACACCTGCTCCGTGCGCGAGAAAGCGCAAGAGAAGGTGTTCTCGGAACTGGGCCGCCTGAAGGCGCTCAAGGCCGTCAAGCCGGACCTGGTGATCGGCGTGGGCGGCTGCGTGGCGAGCCAGGAAGGCGCCGCCATCGTCAAGCGCGCGCCCTATGTCGACGTGGTCTTCGGCCCGCAGACACTGCACCGACTGCCCGACATGATCAACCGCCGCCAGCAGACCGGCCACTCGCAGGTGGACATCTCCTTTCCCGAGATCGAGAAGTTCGACCACCTGCCGCCGGCACGAGTGGAAGGCCCGAGCGCCTTTGTCTCGATCATGGAAGGCTGCTCCAAGTACTGCAGCTACTGCGTGGTGCCCTACACCCGCGGCGAGGAAGTCTCGCGCCCGTTCGAAGATGTGCTGGCGGAAGTCGCCGGCCTGGCCGAGCAAGGCGTGCGCGAAGTCACATTGCTGGGGCAGAACGTCAACGCCTATCGCGGCGCCATGGGCGGTACCAGCGAAATCGCCGACTTCGCGCTGCTGATCGAATACGTGGCCGAGATCCCCGGCATCGAGCGCATCCGCTACACCACCAGCCACCCGAAGGAGTTCACGCCGCGGCTGATCGAGATGTACGAGCGCTGCCCGAAGCTGGTCAACCACCTGCACCTGCCGGTGCAGCACGCCTCCGACCGCATCCTGATTGCGATGAAGCGCGGTTACAGCGTGCTGGAGTACAAGAGCATCATTCGCAAGTTGCGCGCACTGCGTCCGGACATGTCGCTGTCATCCGACTTCATCATCGGCTTTCCCGGCGAGACCGAGGCGGACTTTGAAAAGCTGATGGCCATGATCGAGGAGATCGGCTACGACACCTCGTTCTCGTTCATCTTCAGCCCGCGCCCCGGCACGCCAGCGGCCAACCTGGCCGACGACACGCCGGCCGAGGTCAAGCTGCGCCGCCTGCAGCGCCTGCAGGCCACCATCGAGGAGAACGTGCAGCGCATCAGCGCCGGCATGGTCGGCTCGGTGCAGCGCATCCTGGTGGAAGGCCCGGCACGCAAGGACCCGACCGAGTTGCACGGCCGCACCGAAAACAACCGCGTGGTGAACTTCGCGCTGCCGGGCGTGCCCCAGGCCAGCCGCGACCGCATGGTCGGCGAAATGGTGGACGTGGCCATTACCGAAGCCTTTCCGCATTCGCTGCGCGGCGAAATCGTAGTGCGCCAGTAATCCAAGCCTGATGCCGCCTGATGCCGCCACTCGTACCCAGATGAAAATTCCCTCAGCCGAATTCGTCGCCCCCAAGGACGACAACGCCCGCCTGCAGAACCTATGCGGGCCGCTTGACGAGAACCTGCGCCAGATCGAGCAGGCGCTCGACGTCACCATCCAGCGCCGCGGCCATCGCATGACCGTTCGCGGCGCCTACGCCCGCGACGCGGCGGCGGCACTCGAGCGCTTCTACAACAACGCCCGCACCGCCCTGTCGATCGACGACGTGCAGCTCGGCCTGGTCGAGGCGCGCCAGGTCGCCGCGCACGGCGGCTATGTGCCCGACGGCGCGAGCGCGGATACCGGGGGCGACGATGACGAATCCCCCGTGCTGCACACGCGCCGCGCGGGCCTGCACGGGCGCACGCCCATGCAGCGCGACTACCTGCGCAACGTGCTGGCGCACGACCTGACGCTCGGCATCGGCCCGGCCGGCACCGGTAAGACCTACCTGGCGGTGGCCTGCGCCGTGGACGCGCTCGAGCGCGACTCGGTCAAGCGCATCGTGCTGACGCGCCCCGCGGTGGAAGCCGGCGAGCGCCTGGGCTTCTTGCCCGGCGACCTGGCGCAGAAGATCGACCCCTACCTGCGGCCGCTGTACGACGCCCTCTACGACCTGCTCGGCTTCGACCGCACGCAAAAGATGTTCGAGCGCCAGATGATCGAGGTCGCGCCGCTGGCCTATATGCGCGGGCGCACGCTGAACCACGCCTTCATCATCCTGGACGAGGCGCAGAACACCACGCCCGAGCAGATGAAGATGTTCCTGACCCGGATCGGCTTTGGCTCCAAGGCGGTCATCACTGGCGACACCACCCAGATCGACCTGCCGCGCGGGCAGAAGAGCGGGCTGGTGGAAGCCCAGCACGTGCTGCGCGAAGTGCGCGGCGTGGCCATGACCCGCTTTACCAGCACCGACGTCGTACGCCATCCGCTGGTGGCGCGCATCGTCGATGCCTACGACGAATATCACGCTCAACATCGAGACGCTTAATCAAACGCCAAATCGTGAACGCAAAATCCTCTTCCTCCGCCAGCCTGATCCTGTTCGACGCCGAAGGCCGCGCGCGCAAGACCCAGGCACACGCCCTGCGCGTGCAACTGCCTGACGGCCGCAGCGTCACCGTGGACCTGTCGCAAGCTGCCGACGGCGTGGTCGCGCTGCTGGCCGAGCACGCCGACGACCGCCAGCAGGCCGGCCTGCTGGTGCGCCCGGACAACCACGACGCCCTCTCGGTCGCCGTGACCGCCACGCCCGTGGTCACCACCACCGGCACCCCCGCCACGCCGCCATCGCTGGAACTGGCGCTGCAATATGGCGACGGCCTCAAGGCCCGCCGCGGCCTGCCGACCCAGCGCAAGGTGCAAACCTGGGCCAAGTCGGCGCTGTACGCCGATGCCACACTGACCATCCGCTTTGTCGGCGAAGAAGAAGGCCGCAGCCTGAACCGCAGCTACCGCGGCAAGGACTACGCGACCAATGTCCTGACCTTCGCCTATGCCGAGCACGAGTCGGACCCGGTCAGCGGCGATATCGTGCTGTGCTGCCCGGTAGTAGAGCAGGAAGCCCGTGAGCAGAAAAAGTCGCTAGAAGCGCACTATGCGCACCTGATCGTGCACGGCGTGCTGCACGCGCAAGGCTACGAGCACGAGGAAGATGCCGAGGCGGAAGAAATGGAAGCCATCGAAACGGAAACCCTGCAAGCCCTGGGCTTCGCAGATCCGTACCAGGCAGACGGCAACGTTAAAATCAGAGACTAGGTGTAGCCGTGATTCCCGCCCGTCAGGCGGGAATCACCCAAGCGCGATGCGAAGCGAGCCGTCAAGGTTCACCTAGGCCGTATGGGGCGCCTCGGGATTCGACGAAAAGAGCGGAAAAGAGGGACCCATGTCTGAGTATTGCCTTAAGGCGATGCGAGTTTGGGTCCCGGCCGCTCTTTTCGTCGAATCCCGAGGGTAGTCGCCCCATCCGGCGCGCCTTTTTGCCTACTTTTTTGGCAAGACAAAAAAGTAGGTCGCCGCCCCGCAGGGGTGGTGAAACTGCAGTTGCAGTTGCCCTTGACGTTAAGCCGTTGAAGTTGCAGTTGCAATTTCAAACACCGCCAAACCTCCCCCGTCACCCCCAAGTCACAGCCCCCAAACCCTTTTAGTGTATCCTTCAACCGATATCCACCCCGCGCTCGTCGCGCCATGAACGACCCTTATCCCAGTTCGAAGTCAGCCGACCGTCCCCGATCCCTGCTCGAACGGCTCTCGGATTTCATCTCTCCCGAGCCCGACTCCCGTGCCGAATTGCTTGAGGTGCTCCAGGATGCGCATGCGCGCAACCTGATCGACGCCGACTCGCTTTCCATGATCGAAGGCGTGTTCCAGGTATCCGAACTCACCGCGCGCGACATCATGGTCCCCCGTGGCCAGATGGACACCGTCAATATCGCCGACGCGCCGGAGAGCTTCATTCCCTTCATGCGGCAGACAGCGCACTCGCGCTTTCCGGTCTATGAGGGCAGCCGTGACAACATCATCGGCATCCTGCTCGCCAAGGACCTCCTGCGGTATTACACCGACGAGGAGTTCGACCTGCGCGAGACGTTGCGCCCGGCGGTGTTCATTCCCGAGTCCAAGCGCCTCAATATCCTGTTGCGCGACTTCCGCATCAACCGCAACCACATCGCCATGGTGGTGGACGAGTACGGCGGCATCGCCGGCCTGGTCACCATCGAGGACGTGCTGGAGCAGATCGTGGGCGACATCGAGGACGAGTTCGATCTCGACGAAGACCATGACAACATCGTGCAGCTGCCCGATGGCAGCTGGCGCGTGCATGGACTGACCGAGATCGAGCAGTTCAACGAAACCTTCGGCACGCAATTTTCGGATCACGACGTCGATACCGTGGGCGGCTTGCTGAGCAACCACCTGGGCCATGTGCCGCATCGCGGCGAAGTGGTGATGCTGCCGCCGATGCGCTTCGAAGTCCTGCGCGCCGACGCCCGGCAGGCACACCTGCTGCTGGTGCGCCGCGAGCCTGCGCTCACCGCACCCGACATGGACGGCGCATGAGGCGCGTGCTCCAGGCATGGTCCGGCGCCACCAGCGCCGGACGCGACGACGCGCGCGGCGTAAGCCTGCCCCGCTTGGTTCTGGCTGCCGTGCTGGGCGTGGCCCATACCCAGGCCTACGCGCCGCACACATGGTGGTGGCTGCAACTGCTGTCGCTGGCGGGGCTGGTGGCACTGGTCGCTGATGCGCCGCGCACCCGTGGCGCGGCCGCTACCGGCTACGCCTTCGGCCTCGGCTGGTTCCTCTCCGGCATCTGGTGGCTCTATATCAGCATGCACGTCTATGGCGAGATGCCAGCGTGGATGGCATTGCTTGCCGTGCTGCTGTTCGCCGCCTTCCTCTCCCTCTATCCGGCGCTGGCCGCCGCCACCTGGCACTGGCTGACTGCCCGCCGTACGCGGACAACCTCACTGACGCTGCTCGCGCCGCTCGCCTTTGGCGCGGCCTGGGGGCTGTCGGAATGGCTGCGCGGCGTGGTCTTCACCGGCTTTCCCTGGCTGTCGAGCGGCTACGCCCATACCGATGGCCCGCTGGCCGGCTTTGCGCCGCTGGTGGGCGTCTATGGCATCGGCGCGCTGGCCGCGACGGTGGCTGCGTTGCTGGTGGCCGCCGTACGCGGCTTTGGCCGTGGCGGCGCCAACCCGCGCGGCATGCGTGCCGGCATGCTCGCCCTGGCGGCGGCCGTGGCGCTGCCGCTGGCCGGCGCCGCGCTGGTGCCGATCGCCTGGACCACGCCTGCCGGCAAGCCCATTTCGGTGCGGCTGCTGCAAGGCAACGTGGCGCAGGACATCAAGTTCGAGCCGGTCGGCGTGCAGCGCTCGCTCGAGCTGTACCGCGACCTGATCACGGCCGCCCCTGCCGATCTGGTGGTGACGCCCGAGACCGCATTCCCGGTGATCCTGCAGGACCTGCCGGTGGACATCGCCATCGCGGTGCGCGACTTCACCGTGGCAAGCGGCACCACCGTGCTGTTCGGTGCAGCCGGCGCGGACTCGCCGGTCGATTTCACCAACAGTGTCTTTGGCCTGGGCCCGTTGACCGAACGGCTGTACCGCTACAACAAGCACCACCTGGTGCCATTCGGCGAGTTCATTCCCTTCGGCTTCCACTGGTTCGTGGACATGATGAAGATGCCGCTAGGGGATTTCCGCCGCGGCGGGCTGGACCAGACGCCGCTGCCGGTGCGCGGCATCATGGTGGCGCCCAACATCTGCTACGAGGATCTGTTCGGCGAGGAAATCGCCGAGACCCTGCGCAGCCAGAAGGTGCCGGCCAATATCCTGGCCAACGTGACCAACCTGGCGTGGTTCGGCGACACCATCGCGCTGGACCAGCACCTGCAGATCTCGCGCATGCGCGCGCTGGAAACGCGCAGGCCGATGCTGCGCTCGACCAATACCGGCATGACGGCCGTGGTGACGCCAGACGGCGTGGTGGCGGGACAACTGCCGACCTTCACCGTCGGCACGCTCACCGCCAATGTGCAGGGCACGCAGGGATTCACCCCTACGTGCGGTGGGGCAATATGCCGGCGCTGGCGGCATGCCTGCTGGTGCTGGCACTGGCGGCCTGGCGCCGCCGCCAGCAGGGCTGACGGCGGCCGGGCCAGTCGTCAGGCAGACGCCCCCGCTGCTACCGATAGCAAGGCGACGGCAATCATCACGACGATGGCAACGAGATAGGGCTTGCGAGAAAGTAGCGACATGACCGGTGTCCCCGTAACTGGATTGATTCAAACGGTTGCGGCTGTTATGCACAGCTCTGCCTAATACTGTATACAAAAACGCTAACGACCAGTATCCGGCAAGCCTTTAGCTCCCTTCGGTGTTTACCCGATTCGTTGCAAAACGCCGACACCACATGCCAGCCCCGCGGGCGGGATTGGACGCCCTGACCCATGCAAGGGCCGTGCCGATGGCTGGCGGCGGCAAAAAACCGATAGAATTCGGGGTTTGGCACGATCTTCGTGAGGCGCTGCGGCAACTTTGCCGCCACGCCGTCCGCCCTTGCTTGCTGGCCTGCGTGCAGGCCCTTACTAGTCTTCGCCTATGCTGACCTTCCAACAAATGATCCTCACCCTGCAGGCCTACTGGGACCGGCAGGGTTGTGCACTCTTGCAACCTATCGATCTGGAGGTCGGCGCCGGCACCTCGCACGTGCATACCTTCCTGCGCGCGATCGGCCCGGAACCGTGGCGAGCCGCCTATGTGCAGCCGTCGCGCCGCCCCAAGGACGGGCGCTATGGCGAGAACCCCAACCGCCTGCAGCACTACTACCAGTACCAGGTGGTGCTCAAGCCCGCACCCGAGAACATCCTGGAGCTGTACCTCGGCTCGCTGGAAGCGCTGGGCCTGGACCTCAAGCAGAACGACATCCGCTTTGTCGAGGACGACTGGGAGAACCCCACGCTCGGCGCCTGGGGCCTGGGCTGGGAAGTCTGGCTCAACGGCATGGAAGTCACGCAGTTCACCTACTTCCAGCAAGTCGGCGGCATCGACTGCAAGCCCATCACCGGCGAGATCACCTACGGCATCGAACGCCTGGCGATGTACCTGCAGAAGGTCGAGAACATCTATGACCTGGTGTGGACCGAGTGGGAAGAAAACGGCAAGACCCGCCGCCTGACCTACGGCGACGTCTATCACCAGAACGAAGTGGAGCAATCCACCTACAACTTCGAGCAGAGCAACACCGAGATCCTGTTCCGCCACTTCGCGGAACACGAGGCGGAGGCCAAGCGCCTGATGGGCGCGGCCGAGGCCAAGCCGGATGCCGCCCAAGCCGGGGAGGCCGCACCGGCGGACGCCGCCAAGCGCCTGCCGCTGCCCGCCTACGAGCAACTGCTCAAGGCCGCCCACACCTTCAACCTGCTGGACGCGCGCGGCGCGATCTCGGTCACCGAGCGCGCGGCCTACATCGGCCGCATCCGCAACCTGTCGCGGCTGGTGGCCCAGGCCTACTACGACTCGCGCGAGTCGCTCGGCTTCCCGATGTGCGACCGAGAGGCCACCGCATGACCCGCTCAGCGCGCAGCGCGCTATGCCGAGGCGCTGCCCTGGCGCTGCTGGCCTTGGGGGCGCATGGCGCCGCCCAGGCCACCGCGTCCATGCCGAGCCCGCAGGTGCTATACCTGCCGGCCGACCTGTCCAATGTGTGCGAGGCCAATCCGCAGGCCCTGCAGCAGGCGATCGACCGGCACTGGCATGGTGCTTTCGGCCCGAACAACTCACTGGACCAATGGACCCAGCTGGTGCGCACGTTCTCGTGCGATCTGTCGGGCTCCAAGGACCTGGGCTGGCACCGCGTGCCGCTGCGCGCCTATGAAAGCGCGATCCGCTACCCACTCTCGTGGGTCGAGACCGAGACCGTCAACGGGCGGGTGCGCAGGCAGATCAAGACGTATTACTCGGCCGCGCAGCTGCCGCCCAAGATCGATTTCTGGGTGAGCGGCCGTATCGACGAGATCCGCTACGACAAGCGGCTGCGCCGCCTCGATGCCCGCTTCTTCGCGCCCCGTCCCGCCCCAGGCGGCCGTGGCAGCAGCGCAAGCAACGGCACCAATGGCACCAATGGCACCAACGCAGACACGCAGTGCGTAGCAACCACGCTGCAATTCCGCCAGCAAAACGGCCTGTGGCTGTTGTCCGGCGTAGAACCTACTATTGCACCGCGCTGCTAAATCGCAGCGCGTGCCACAACTTGTTGGAAACGATTCATGTCGCAACTCCTCACCGATTCGAACGATACGCTGCTGATCGAACTGTTCACTGAAGAGCTGCCGCCCAAGGCGCTGGCACGCCTGGGCGACGCCTTCGCGCAGGGCCTCTTCGCTGGCCTCTCCGAGCGTGGCCTGGTAGGTGACGGCGCGGCAGTGACCGCGTTCGCCACGCCGCGCCGGCTGGCCGCGCTGGTCACCAAGGTGCGCCGCAACGCGCCCGACCGCGAGCAGCGCGAAAAAGTGCTGCCCCTGACGGTGGCGCTGGACGCCAGCGGCCAGCCCACCGCCCCGCTGGCCAAGAAGCTGGCCGCACTGGCTAAATCGGTGGGCGTCGAGGCGATCGACTGGCAAACCCTGGAGCGCGCCTCCGACGGCAAGGCCGATGCCTTCTTCTACTGCTACACCGCGCGCGGCGCCGAACTGGGCGCCGGGCTGCAGGCAGCACTGGACGACACCATCGCCAGGCTGCCCATCCCCAAGGTGATGAGCTACCAGCGCCCGGACGGCAGCACGGTGCATTTCGTGCGCCCCGCGCACGGTTTGATTGCACTGCTTGGCACCGAGGTGGTGCCGGTCAGCGTGCTGGGGCTGCAGGCGGGCCGGACCACGCGCGGCCACCGCTTCCTGTCGAGCGGCGAGATCGAGATCGCACACGCAGGCGAATACGCCGCCGTGCTGGAATCACAAGGCCGCGTGCTGGCCAGCTACGCGGATCGCCGCGAACGCATCCGTACCGCGCTGCTGGAGCAGGCGGGCGCCGACCAGGTCGTGATGCCCGATGCCCTGCTCGACGAAGTCAACTCGCTGGTGGAATGGCCGGTGGTCTATCCGTGCCACTTCGAGGAAGTGTTCCTCGAAGTGCCGCAGGAATGCCTGATCCTGACCATGCAGACCAACCAGAAATACTTCGCGCTGACCGATGCCGCCGGCCACCTGCGCAACCGCTTCCTGGTGGTCTCCAACCTGGCCACCGATACGCCGGAGTCCATCATCAGCGGCAACGAGCGCGTGGTGCGCCCGCGCCTGGCCGATGCCAAGTTCTTCTTCGACCAGGATCGCAAGAAGACCCTCGCCTCGCGCGTGCCGCAACTGGCCAACGTGGTCTATCACAACAAGATCGGCACGCAGCTGGACCGCGTGCAGCGCCTGCAGCAGATCGCCGGCCACATCGCCGACGCGCTCGGCGCGGCCGGCATCGCCGTGGAAAAGGCGGCTGCCATGCGTGGCGCCGAGCTCGCCAAGGCCGACCTGCTGACCGACATGGTGGGCGAGTTCCCGGAACTGCAAGGCACCATGGGCACGTACTACGCGCGTCACGACGATGAGGCGGAAAGCGTGGCGCTGGCGTGCTCCGAGCACTACCGCCCGCGCTTTGCCGGCGACGCCCTGCCGGATGGCCCGGTGAGCCTGGCCGTGGCGCTGGCCGACAAACTGGAAACGCTGGTCGGCATCTGGGGCATCGGCCTGTCGCCTACCGGCGAGAAGGACCCGTTTGCGCTGCGCCGCCACGCGCTCGGCATCCTGCGCATGCTGGTCGAGACCCCGCTGCCGCTGTCGATCGACGCGCTCTTGGAACTCACCCAGCAGGCCTTCACCGGCATTGCCGCGGTCAAGCCCACGCAAGCCGCGATTGCCGATTTCCTGTACGACCGCCTGCGCGGCTACCTGAAGGACAAGGGCTACACCACCCATGAAGTGGAAGCCGTGGTGAGCCTGCGCCCGCAGCGCCTGGACGACATCCTGGCCCGCCTGGAAGCCGTGCGCACCTTTGCCGCCCTGCCCCAGGCCGAGGCGCTGGCCGCGGCCAACAAGCGCATCACCAACATCCTGCGCAAGAACACGGACCCGATCGGCACGGTGCAGCCGGCCCTGCTGCAGGAAGCCGCCGAAAGCGCGCTGCACAGGGCGGTGGAAAGCGTGCGTCCGCAAGTGGATGCCGCCTTCGCCAACGGCGACTTCGCCACCGCGCTGCGCGACCTGGCACAGCTGCGCGAGGCGGTCGACCAGTTCTTCAACGATGTCATGGTGATGGCCGAAGATCCGCAGCTGCGCGCCAACCGGCTCGCGTTGCTGGCCTCGCTGCACGTGCTGGCCAATCGCGTGGCCGACATCTCCAAGCTGGCCGCGTAAGCGGCCAAGCACCCACCGGGAAGCCATCATGCCGCAGACACCGCCCAAGCTTGTCGTGCTCGATCGCGACGGGGTCGTCAACCTCGACAGCGACCAGTTCATCAAGACGCCGGATGAATGGATCCCCATCGATGGCAGCCTGGAAGCGATCGCCGCGCTCAACCAGGCTGGCTATCGCGTGGTGATCGTCAGCAACCAGTCCGGCATCGGCCGCGGCCTGTTCGAGATGAGCGCGCTCAACGCCATGCACGAGAAGATGCACAAGGCGCTGGCCAATCTCGGCGGGCGCGTTGACGCGGTCTTCTTCTGCCCGCATACGGCGGCGGACGGCTGCGATTGCCGCAAGCCCAAGCCCGGCATGCTCGAGCAACTGGCGGAGCGCTTCGGCGTCGAGCTCAAGGGCGTGCCGCTGGTAGGCGACTCCCTGCGCGACCTCGAAGCCGGGCTGGCGGTGGGCTGCGCCCCGCACCTGGTGCTGACCGGCAAAGGCCCCAAGACCGAGAAAAAGGGCGGCCTTCCGCCCGGCACGCTGATCCACGACGACCTGCGCGCCTTTGCACGCTGGCTGCTCACCGGCGATGGCGCCCCGCGCCAGGCCGGCTCCTGAACCCAACTCCCGCACCGATGATTTTTCTCCGCTCCTTTCTGTTCGCGTTGTTCCTCCTGGTACTGACGCCGCCCTATGCCTGTGCGTGCTTCATCGTCTTTCCGTTCATGAACGCCGAGCGCCGCTACCGCTTCGTGCGTGGCTGGCCGCGGCTGGTGACCGGCGCGGCCGCGCTGATCTGCGGCATCCGCTACCGCTATGAAGGCCGCGAGCATTTCGATGCCATGCTCGACAAGCCGGTGGTGGTGCTGTCCAAGCACCAGTCGGCGTGGGAAACCGTGGCCTACCTGGCCACCATGCCCAAACCGATGTGCTTCGTGTTCAAGCGCGAACTGTTGATGGTGCCCTTCTTCGGCTGGGCGCTGGGCATGCTCAAGATGGTGCACATCAACCGCAAGGAAGGCACCCGCGCCTTCGCCTCGGCCGTGCGCCAGGGCCGCGAGCGGCTCGCCGAAGGCGCCTGGATCATCATGTTCCCGGAAGGCACGCGCACGCGCTCCGGCCTGGAGAAGACGCGCTACAAGAGCGGCGGCGCCCGCCTTGCGGTAGAGACCGGCGCATGGGTGATCCCGATGGCCGTCAACTCCGGCCGCCTGTGGCCGCGCAACTCGTTTCTCAAGTACCCGGGCCTGATCACGGTCTCCGTCGGCGCGCCGATTTCGTCGGCGAACAAGACGGCGGATCAGGTCAACCAGGAGGTTGAGGCGTGGATCGAACAAGATATGCGTAGAATCGACGCCGAGAGCTACCGGAGCAAAACGCCCGCATGAAATTGCTGCGCCCGTCCCCCGACTCCCCCGGTTCCCAGATGGAGCTGCCGCTGTCCGACGCCCTTGCGGGCGAGGACAGGGCGCCCGGCATGGTGCCAGGCGGATTGGCGCCGGTGCAGCCCATCTCTCCGACTGCGCGGCCCTGGCCCCAGCCGCAGCCCAATGCACGGCGGCTGCTGGTGGGCGAGCGCGCCGTGCATTACACGCTCAAGCGCTCGTCGCGCCGTACCATCGGTTTCACCGTGGACGACCGCGGCCTGTCCATCACGGCGCCGCGCTGGGTCACGCTGGCCGACATCGAGTCGGCCATTCTGGAAAAGCAGCGCTGGATCTTCAACAAGCTGGGCGAATGGCAGCACCGCGAAGCCCGCCGCGTGCTGCCCACCGTGCAATGGCGCGAAGGCGCCAGCCTGCCCTTCCTGGGCAAGCCCATCACGCTGCAGCTGGAGTCTCCCGCCGGCGTGCTGCTGTTCGATGCCGACACGCGCATCCTGCATCTCGCGCTGCCCGCGCATGCCGACGAGCAGCAGATCAAGGACCGCGTGCAAGGCTGGCTGCAGCACCAGGCACGGCGCCTGCTGGCACAGCGGCTCGATCTCTACGCGGAAAAGCTCGGCGTGCGGCATAGCGCGTTCGCGCTGACCTCCGCCGCCACGCGCTGGGGCAGTTGCACCGCCGACGGCAAGATCCGCCTGAACTGGCGATTGATGCATTTTCCGCTGTCGATGATCGACTACGTGGCCGCCCATGAGCTGGCGCATCTCAAGGAGATGAACCACAGCCCGAGGTTCTGGGATACGGTGGCGTCGATCTTTCCGGAGTTCCGGGATGCCCGCGCGCAATTGCGGGCCCACCCGCCTGAGTTGCTGCCCACGTTCTAGGCTGGGCCCTTGATTTAAAACGGGAAAATGGCACGCCTGTGCCAAGGCAAACCCATTGCTTCCATCCCGTTTAGAATATCCGGCCTATCCCAAAACAAAATCAGGCCTCTCCCAAAATGCGACTCCTTCACACCATGCTCCGCGTCGGCGACCTGCAACGCTCGATCGACTTCTACACCCGCATCCTCGGCATGCAACTGCTGCGCGAGAGCGACAACACCGAATACAAATACCGCCTCGCCTTCGTCGGCTACGGCCCGGAATCCGAAACCGCCGTGCTCGAGCTGACCTATAACTACGGCGTGGAAAAGTACGAGATGGGCACCGCCTACGGCCATATCGCGCTGGAAACCGATAACGCGGCAGCCACCTGCGAGCGTATCCGCGCCGCCGGCGGCAACGTCGTGCGCGAAGCCGGCCCGGTCAAGGGCGGCACCACCGTGATCGCCTTCGTTGAAGACCCGGACGGCTACAAGATCGAGCTGATCGAGCGCAATTCCACGCGCGACGCCGGCCGTCCTTGAGGTGAGCGCACTGTCGCCAAGCCGGCGCCCGCTCGACGGCACGGCCGTCACGCTGATGGTGGTGCTGTGCCTGGCCTGGGGACTGCAGCAAGTGGTCATCAAGGCGACCGCGCCGCTGATGGGCGCGGTGCTGCAGGCCGGCGTGCGCTCTGCCGTGGCGGCGCTGCTGGTGTTCGGCTTTGCCGCCTGGCGCCGCACGCCGCTGTGGCAACACGACGGCACGCTGGGCGCCGGGCTGCTGGCTGGCTTGCTGTTCGGCGCCGAGTTCTTCTGCATCTTCGTCGGGCTCGGCCACACCACCGCTTCACGCATGGCGGTGTTCCTCTACACCGCGCCCATCTTTACCGCCCTCGGCCTGCATCTGAGCGTCGCCGGCGAACGTCTGCGGCGCGGGCAATGGCTGGGCGTCGGGCTGGCCTTCTGCGGGATGGCGCTGGCCTTTGCCGATGGCATCACCGCGCCGGCCGCGCATGGCGGCAGCACGTTGCTGGGCGATGCGCTGGGGATCCTTGCCGGCTTCCTGTGGGCCGCCACCACGGTGGTGGTGCGCGCCAGCCGGCTGGCTTCGGCAGCGCCCAGCAAGACGCTGCTCTATCAACTTGCGGTGTCGGCGGTGATGCTGCTGGCCATGGCGCTTGCAGCCGGCCAGCACCTGCATGCGCGCGTCGATGGCATGGTGGTAGCCAGCCTGTTCTACCAGTCGGTGCTGATTGCGTTCGCCAGCTATCTGACGTGGTTCTGGCTGCTGCGTCAGTACCTGGCGTCGCGCTTGTCGGTGTTTTCGTTTCTGACGCCGCTGTTCGGGGTGGCGTTTGGCGTGGTGCTGATGCATGACGCTGTTGGCATGCGGTTTGCGATTGCTGCGGTGCTGGTGTTGGGGGGATTGTGTTGGTGAATCGGCGGGAGTGAAGGGAGGGGGTGTGGCCGCAACTGCAACTGCAACTGCAACTGAAAAATCAGCTGCAACTTCAACGGCTTAACGTCAAAAGCAACTGCAGTTTCACCTCCCCTTCGGGGAGGCGACCTACTTTTTTGTCTTGCCAAAAAGTAGGCAAAAAGGCGCGCCGGATGGGGCGACACCCCTCGGGATTTCACGAAAAGAGCGGCCGGGACCCAAACTCGCATCGCCTTAAGGCGATACTCAGACATGGGTCCCTCTTTTCCGCTCTTTTCGTGAAATCCCGAGGCGCCCCATACGGCCTTGGCACACCTCCACGGCTCGCTTCGCATCGCGCGTGGGTGTTTCCCGCCCCTCGGGCGGGAAACACGGCTTACCACAGAGGGTCAAATTTGATTCGGTGTAGCCGTGAGTTCCGCCCCCAGGCGGCAATCACCCGCCCACGATGCGAAGCGAGCCGTCAAGGTTTTCATCTCCCGTTATGGGGCGCCTCGTCGGCAGGCAAAAGAGCGGAAAAGAGGGGGCCATGTCTGAGCATCGCCTTAAGGCGATGTGAGTTTGGCCCCCGGCCGCTCTTTTTGCCTGCCGACGAGGAGTCTTTCGCCCCATCCGGGTCGCCTTCTTTGCCTACTTTCTTGGCGAGACAAGAAAGTAGGTCGCCTCCCGCAGGGGAGGTGAAACTGCCTTTGACTTTGACGTTAAGCAGTTGCAGTTACAGTTAAGCAGTTGCAACCCCACGCCCCTCAAAAAACTCAGAACCGGAACGTTCCCAGCGCCTCACGCACTTCATCCAGCGTCGCCTGAGTCACCACGCGAGCCCGCTCCGTCCCCTGCTTCAAGATATCGAACACCGCCGCGGGATCCTTCGCCAGCTCCTCGCGCCGCTCGCGAATCGGCGCCAGCAGCGCCTGCAGCACCCCATCCAGCCTGCGCTTGAGCACCATATCGCCCAAGCCGCCACGCCGATAGTGTTCCTTCAACTCGGCCACTTCCTCGACAGCCTCGTCGAACGCGTCGAGGTAGGTGAACACCACATTGCCTTCGACCTGGCCCGGATCGGACACCTTGAGGTGGTTGGCGTCGGTACTACATGCGCATGACCGCTTCCTTGACCTGCTCGGGCGAGGCCGCCAGCGAGATCGCGTTGCCTTGCGACTTGCTCATCTTGGCCTTGCCGTCGACGCCGGGCAGCCGGCCAAAGCGCGGGATCAGCGCGGCGGCTTCCGGCAGTACTTCGCGGCCAACCTGGTGGTTGATGCGGCGCGCAATCTCGTTGGTCTGCTCGATCAGGGGCGCCTGGTCCTCGCCGACCGGCACCACGGTGGCCTTGAAGCCGGTGATGTCAGCAGCTTGCGATGCCGGGTAGCACAGGAAGCCCGCCGGGATATCGCGGCCGAAGCCGCGCGCCTGGATCTCATCCTTGATGGTCGGGTTGCGTTCAAGCCGGGCCACCGTGACAAAGTTCAGGTACATCAGGGTCAGCTCGGCCAGCGCCGGCAGGTGCGACTGCACCGTGATGGTGGTCTTGGCCGGGTCGATGCCGACCGCGAGGTAGTCGAGCGCCACCTCCAGCACGTTGCGCCGCACCTTGTCCGGATCGTGCGCGTTGTCGGTCATGGCCTGGGTGTCGGCCAGCAACAGGTATTGCTTGTGGGTGTCCTGCAGCGCCACGCGGCTCTTGAGCGAGCCAACGTAATGGCCAAGGTGAAGCTGGCCGGTGGGGCGGTCGCCGGTGAGGATGACCTTGCGCTGGGGCGCCTGCGTTTCGCTAGTCATGGCATTTCCTTCGGTAAGAGAAGCGCCGCGGGGCCGGTCAGCGCAGGCAGTTTGCTGCCAACCGGGCTGCGGCGGCTGGAGTCGGGATCAGGGGATGACGACGTGCCGCTGCGTTCAGCAGCGCCACCAATGGCAATGGGAACGGGAGCCGGCCGCGCGCATCATGTGGCCGGGGTTTCAAGCTGGCGCGCCAGGCCGACGTACTCGGCCACGGGGACTTCCTCGGCACGGCGCGCCAGGTCGAAGCCAAGCGCTTCAAAGTCGACCTGGTCGCGCAGCATCGACAGCGTATTGCGCAGGACCTTGCGCCGCTGCGAGAACGCCGCGGCCACCACGTCGCCCAGCACCGTCAGGTCGCACGCGGGATACGGCGAGCGCAACTGGCCATCGGGCTGCCGCGGCCAGGGGATCATGCGCACCACGGCGGAGTCGACCTTGGGCGGCGGGTTGAACGAGGCCGGCGGCACGTCGAGCACATGCTCCATGTGATAGCGCACCTGCAGCATGATCGACAGCCGCCCGAAGGCCTTGCTGCCGGGCTCGGCCACCATGCGCTCGACCACTTCCTTTTGCAGCATGAAGTGCTGGTCGCGCACCTGGTCGGCAAACCCGGCCAGGTGGAACAGCAGCGGGCTGGAGATGTTGTAGGGCAGGTTGCCGACAATGCGCAGCGGCTTGCCGGCTTCGCACAGCTTGCCGAAATCGAAGGCCAGCGCGTCGCCGGCGTGGATCACCAGCCGCTCGCCGTAGCGGCGGCGCAGGCGCTCCACCAGGTCGCGGTCAAGCTCGACCACCTGCATCTGCGGCAGGCGCTCCAGCAGCGGCTGGGTCAGCGCGCCGAGGCCGGGGCCGATCTCGACCAGGGTGTCGCCGTGCTGCGGGTCGATGGCACTGACGATGCCGTGGATGATGCCGTCATCGACCAGGAAGTTCTGCCCGAATCGTTTGCGGGCCACATGGCCCTGGTGTACGTTGGAACGCATAGTTTGGTCTCGCTCGGGCGTCAGCGTGTTGCCGCCAGCGGCGCGACACGCGGCCGGCCGTTGGCGTGGCCGGCCATGGCGATGGCGTTGCGGATCGCCTCGATCATGCTGCCGTGCTCGGCCTGGCCACTTGCGGCCAGGTCGAGCGCGGTGCCATGGTCGACCGAGGTGCGGATAAAGGCAGGCCCAGCGTGATGTTCACGCCGTGGCCAAAGGTGCCGTACTTGAGCGGGGCCAGGCCCTGGTCGTGGTACATCGCCAGCACGCAGTCCGCGCCATCGAGATGGCGGGGCTGGAACAGCGTGTCGGCCGGATACGGGCCGCGGGCATCGATGCCCGCGTCCACGGCATGGGCCAGCGCGGGAATGATCACATCGATCTCCTCATGGCCCATGTGGCCGCTTTCGCCGGCATGCGGGTTCAGGCCGGTCACCAGGATGCGCGGCCGGGCGATGCCGAAATGCCGGCGCAGGTCGTGGTCGACGATGGCCAGCGTTTCTACCAGCATGGACACGGTCAGCGCATCGGGCACCGCGCGCAATGGCAGGTGGGTGGTGGCCAGCGCCACGCGCAGCATGGCGTTGGCATGCGCGGGCTGCGGGCCGGCCAGCATCATCACCACGCGCGGCACGCCGGCGCGCTCGGCCAGGTATTCGGTGTGCCCGGTGAAGGGCACGCCGGCATCGTTGATGGTGCTCTTCTGCACGGGCGCTGTCACCATGCCGGCAAAGCGCCGCGTGCCGTTGGTGCCCGCCATGCAGCCATCGATGGCGGCATCGAGCAAGGCGAGCACATAGGCGCCGTTGCGCGCATCCAGCCGGCCAGCATCGCAAGGCACGGCCAGAGGGATATCGTCGCACACCACGCTGCCATCCGCCAGCCGGTGCGCCCAGGCTTGCGCGACACCCAGCGCGGCGGCGCGTGCGGCCAGCAGGCCCGCGTCGCCCAGCACGTGGAAACGCACCTGCGGATGCTCGCCGGCGAGCTGCAGCAAGGCACCGACGGTGATGTCGGGGCCAATGCCGGCGGGCTCCCCGGTGGTGACGGCTAGCGCGAGCGTCTCGGACATGGTGGCGATGCGTTCTGGTTAGCGCTGGCGGTTGACGCGGTATTCCACGTAGGCGGCCTGGCGCAACTGGCGCTGCCAGTCTTCATACGCCGCGCGCACCTTCTGCTCGCGGAGTTCCGCGCGGGCAAAGTCGCGCTGCTTCTCCGGCGTGACCTCGGTCTCGCGGCGGTTGAGCACCTGGATGAGGTGCACGCCGAACTGCGTGACGATGGGCTCGGACACCTCGCCCGGGCGCAGGCGGCTCATGGCCTGCTCGAACTCCGGCACCAGTTCGCCCGGCGATACCCAGCCGAGATCGCCGCCGTTCTGCGCCGAGCCATCCTGGGAGAAGCGCTTGGCCGCGTCGGCGAAATCGCCGCCGTGGGTGATGCGATCGCGCAGCGTGGAAAGCTGGCGGCGCGCCTCGGCTTCCGGCATGTTGGGGCCGGTGCGGATCAGGATATGGCGCACCTGGGTCTGCGTGATGTGATTGCTGGCCTCAGGGTTCGACGATGCCGGCGGCGCAGTGCGCTTGGCCACCAGCTTGAGCACGTGGAAACCGTTGGCGCTCTCGATGACCTGGGGCGCCACGCCACCGGGCTGCAGGTCAAGCACGGCATTGGCAAACAGCGCCGGCAGCCGGCCGATTTCGCGGAAGCCGAGCGAGCCGCCCTGGGCAGCCTCGGGGCCGTCGGAGCCCTGCGCCAGCTGGGCGAAATCCGCGCCGCCCTGGGCCTGCTTGAGCAGGCCTTCGGCCTTGGCGCGCAAGGTGGCCTTCTGTGCTTCGGAGGCATCCTCCGGCACGCGCACCAGGATCTGGGCCACGTTGTATTCGGTGGGGCCGCTGGCGGCGGCGCCCTGGCCGCCACGGGCGGCGAGATAGTTGTCGATCTCGCCGTCATAGACCTGGATCTTGGAGTCGACTTCGCGCTCGCGCAGGCGGATCACCTGGACCTGCTTGCGCAGCTCGTCGCGGTACTTGGTCCAGGTCATGCCGCTGCGCTCGACCTGGCTGCGCAGGTCGGTCGCATTGATGTGGTTTTGCTGCGCGACCGACTCAACGGCGCGGTCCACTTCCTGGTCCGTCACCTTGATGCCGGCATCCTGCGCAGCCTGCGTCTGCACGCGCTCCATCACCAGCCGCTCGAGCACTTCGCCCAAGAGGTCGGCGCGCGCCGGCACCGGCCGGTTGGCCTGGCGCAGCTGCGATTCGATCTCGTCGGCGCGATCCAGCAGCTCACGCCGTGTGATCACACTGTTGTTGACGATCGCCACCACCTCGTCCACCAGTTGCGAGCGCTGGGCGCTCGTGCCCGGCTGCGTCACCCCCAGGCGCGGCTGGCTGGGCGAAGCGGCAGCGCTGTCGCCGGCCTGAGGCATGAAGATGCCGGTGGCCTTCTGCCCGGGCGCCTTGAGCTGCGCCGAAGCGGGCAGCGCGAAGGCGGCCAGCAGTGCGGTCAGCAGCAAGCTTTGCCAGCCGGTCAGGCGGGAAGACATCGAGGAGAGCGCGTTGAATTCTTGACGTTTCATCATGGTCCGTCATTCATAGTGGTCGAACTGGGATGGGATAACAGGCTTGGCGAGGACGGGCTCATAACCCGGCACGTTCAGCCGCAGCACATCCAGCGGATTGGAACCGATCTTGGACAACCCGCGGAACTCCACCTGGAAGAAGATGCGCCCGGTGTAGCCCTGCGAGGTATTGCGGAAGCGCTGGTAGACCACACGGCCAACCCAGCAATCCGCTGCGTATTCGAAGCCGGCCAGCGCGTCGACCAACTGGCTCGCGCTCAGGTCGAACGCGACCCGGCCGATGCCATAGGTGCGCTGGGACAGCGGCCACTGGCTCGACACCTCGAACTGGTCGATGGCGGTATTGTCCGTCACCGAAGTCGGGCGCCGGTAGCGATAGCCGATATTCAGCGTCTTTCGCTGCTCCGGCCGCCAGGAGAAGGCAATGTTCGAGTAGATCACCCGTGCGCTGTCCGGGTTGTACTGCATCCCCGCATCGAGGTAGTAACCCTTGAACATCTGGATGGTCGTCGCCGCCAGCAGGTCGGAATAGCCTGCCTTGCCTATCGGGTCGGTGCCGCTGATCTGCACGCGCTGGCCCGTCAGGTCGAAACGCTGCGCGATCGTGCCGCGGAAACGCTCGATGCCGCTGCTTGCCTCGATCAGGCGCGTGGTCACGCCCGCCGTCACCTTATTGTTGTCAGCGATGCGGTCATAGCCGGTGAACGGATTTTCACTGAAGATCTGGCCGTAGCCGAAGTCGGACTGTACGGTATCGAACAGCGGGAACTGGCTCTGGTCACGGAACGGCGTGTAGACGTAGAACAGGCGTGGCTCGAGCGTCTGCACGTAGTTGACGCCAAACAAGCGGCTCATGGTCGGCGCTTCGCGCTCGAAGGTCATGCCCGAATCCAGGCTGAGCGTCGGCAGCGTGCGGTTCAGTGTGGTGGGTGTGCCGGCGGCGACCGAGCCGGGTTCCATCTGGTACTGGGTGGCGTTGAACGATACCTTGGGCGTGACGAACCAGCCCGGGCGCACGATCGGATAGCTGATCGAAGACTGGACGAAGAGCCGGTCACCTTCCGGTTGCTGCGTGCCATCCGAAGTCAGCGGGATACGGAAGCGCGTGAAATCGGTCTGGACTTGGATGTCGAAGCCGGCCAGATCATACCGTGTATAGCTGCCATTGATCTGCGGCACGCGTTCGTAAGAGGGCTGGCTCGGCGTCAGGGTCTGGAACTTCTGCACGCGCGCGAGCACGGAAAAATCCTGCCAGGTGTAAGAAACACCCCCTTCCTGCGTGTATTGCCTCTGAGTCGCCTGCGTCACCGATCGTGTCAGGTCGTCGGGGTACTGGTTGTCCGAAACCTTGTTCACATTGACGTAGGCGGTAAGGCCACGGGCGAGCAACTGGGTGTGCTGGACCGAATAAGCCCAGCGATTGGTCTTGGTCTTTTGATCGTCCGGAAGGAACTCGCCGCGCAGGCGTCCGCTATAGCCATCACCGACGTAGCGATAGTCGCTACCTAGTTGCGCCCCGCGCGAGCTCAGATAGCGCGGGAACAACGTCAGATCCCGATTGGGCGCGATATTGAAGTAATACGGCACCGTCAGGTCGGCCCCCGAGCGCGAGCTGTAGCCGAACAGCGGCGGCAGCACGCCGCTGCGGCGCTCGTTGTTGAGCGGGAAACTGAACACCGGTGCCGCCATGATCGGCACGTCGAAAAAGCGCAGCACGCCGCCATAGGCGGTGCCCACCTGGCGGTCGCTGTCGATATCGAGCTCGCGCGCGCTGAAATACCAGTCCGCGTTGTCCGGCGAACAGGTCGTATAGGTGGCGCGCTTGATCGTGCTCAGGTTCTTGTCGATGAAATCGATGCGCTCGGCCTTGCCCGAGCCGCCGGTCTGCTGGAAATAGTAGTCCGGCGACAGCATGTAGCCTTCGTTGGCCTCGACCCGCAGACGGGCTTCCGGCCCGACCGAGAGCGAGCCGTCGCGGGCGATGCGGGCATTGCCGTGGACAAAAGCCTCGTCGCTGTCCTGGTCATAGGTGAGCTTGTCGCCCTTGACCACGCCGCCAGCGCGGCGCAGCTCGGCGTTGCCCTCGAGTTCCACGCCGCGCTGGTTATAGCCGGTCATGCGGTCGCCCGAGACAAAGGTGGGCGGATTGTCGTCGGGTTCGGCCGGCGTGGTCCTGGCCGTGCCCGGCTCAGCCAGGCGCGGCACCAGCTCGCCGGCTACCGGCGGGGCCTCGGGCATCGCCTCGACGGTCGGCTCGGCCACCGGCAGGTCGGGAATGGTGGAGCTCACGGCCTGCGCGTGCGCACCCACCGACCAGCTGGCCATGGCCAGCACGAGCGGGCGCAACGCGCTGCCGGGGAGTCGTGCCGGTGTCTTGCTAGCCTTCTGGTTCGGTGATCGTCGTTGTTCGGTCATGCGAGCGGGTCATGAGTCAGAGCGGCGGCGGCGGCCCAGCAACCGCCAGCCACCGCCGAAGCAGGCTGTCGGGCTGGGGAGGCCCGCCTGGGAGCCGCCCCGGGGCCCGGGTCTGGTCGGGTATTATACGGGGCATCCTATTCTCCCTTTCCGGCATGGCAGCACATCCTCTCGACCCGCGTCTCGACCAGCTCAAAGTCTGGGTGTCCGGACTCGGTCCGGCCTGGTCCGTTAACCCCGACTCCTGCGCCCCGGCATCGGCCGACGCCAGCTTCCGGCGGTACTTCCGGGCCAGCACCAGCCACCCCGACCATCCGAGCGTGATCGTGATGGATGCGCCGCCCGCGCAGGAGGACTGCCGCCCCTTCATCCATGTGGCGGAACTGTTCGGCGCCGCCGGCGTGAACGTGCCCAAGGTACTGGCGCAGGACCTTGAACAAGGCTTCCTTCTGCTCAGCGACCTGGGCAACACCACGTATCTGTCCCGGCTGGACGCTGCCAGCGCGCGCGGCCTCTATGGCGATGCCTCCGCCGCGCTCGTGAAGATCCAGCTCGCGACCCGCCCCGGCACCTTGCCCGCCTACGACCGCGCGCTGCTGCAGCGTGAAGTCGACCTGTTCCCGCAGTGGTACGTGGCCCGGCACCTGGGTGTGACACTCACGCCCGACCAGGAATCCGGACTGGCCGAAGTGATGCAGACGCTGCTGGCCAACAACGTGGCCCAGCCGCAGGTGTACGTGCATCGCGACTATCACTCGCGCAACCTGATGGTGCTTGAGGGCGAGGCCAATCCCGGCATCCTCGATTTCCAGGACGCGGTGATCGGCCCCATCACCTATGACGCGGTGTCGCTGTGGCGCGATGCCTATATTGAATGGGACGAGCAGGAGCAGCTCGACTGGCTGATCCGCTACTGGGAGCGCGCGCGCAAGGCCGGGCTGCCGGTGGCGCCCGATTTTGGCGACTTCTACCGGGATTTCGAGTGGATGGGCCTGCAGCGCCACCTCAAGGTGCTCGGCATCTTTGCCCGCCTTTACCATCGCGACGGCAAGGATGGCTACCTGGCCAACCTGCCGCTGGTGCTCAAGTACGCTCGCCAGGTGGCGGGCCGCTACATCGAGCTGCGCAGGCTGGTACGCCTGTTCGACGCCCTCGATGGCGTCGAGCGCCCGGTCAGCTACACCTTCTGATGCCAGCGCAAGCCATGCCGGGTGCACAGCCATGATCTCCGGCGGCCACCCCCGGGCAAGCTCACCCGCGGCGGCGAGTGGTGGGCCGGCGTGCGCGCGCTGGCGCCCATGCTGCTGGGCGTGGCTCCGTTCGGCCTGATCTATGGCGTGCTGGCGGTCAACGCCGGCATGCCCGCGTGGCTGGCCTGCGCCATGAGCGCGATCGTGTTCGGTGGCGCCTCGCAGATGATCCTGACGCAGCTGTGGGCGGCGGGCACGCCGGCGGTGCTGATTGCCGTGACGGTCGCCATGGTCAACCTGCGCCATGCGCTGTACTCCGCCACCATGGCCCCGGCACTGGCGCACCTGCCGGGCCGCTGGAAGGCGCTGATCGCCTACCTGCTGACCGACGAGGCCTTCGCCGCCATGACGCGGCGCCTTGGCGACGACAACGAGCACAAGCGCTACCGCCACTGGTTCTTCTTTGGCGCCGGCTTCGCGCTGTGGGCCAGCTGGCAGGTCTCGACGCTGGCGGGCGTGCTGGTGGGCGCCCAGATCCCGCGCGACTGGCCGCTCGACTTCTTCCTGCCGCTCACCTTCATCGCCATCATCGTGCCCGGCATCAAGCACCGCTCGCACGCCGCGGCGGCGCTGGTGGCCACGGCGCTGGCGGTGGCCTGCTACGGCATGCCGCACAAGCTCGGCCTGATGGCCGCGGCGCTGGGCGGGATTGCCGCGGGCATGCTGCTGCTGGGCAAGGACCGCGGGCAGCGCAAGCCGGCCGCGACGGAGCCCGCCGCATGAGCCAGTTGACCCTGCTGCTGGTGTTCATCGGCGCCGGCCTCGCCACCTTCCTGATCCGCCTGTCCTTCATTGCCGTGGAAGGCCGGGTGCGGCTGCCGTCGTGGTTCCGCACCGCGCTGCAGTTCGTGCCGGCCGCCATGCTCTCGGCGTTGATCGCCCCCGACCTGCTGATGCGCGATGGCCAGCTCGACATCGGCCCTGGCAACGCGCGCCTGATTGCCGGCCTGGTGGCCATCGTCATCGCCGCCAGGACGCGCAGCATCGGCTGGACCATTGCCGGCGGCATGGGCACCCTGATCGCGCTGACATACCTGCTGAACCACGCGCTGAAATAAGCGCCGGAGACCCTGCATTGAAAGCCATGATTTTTGCAGCCGGGCGCGGCGAGCGCATGCGCCCGCTGACCGATGCTTGCCCCAAGCCGCTGCTGCAGGTGGGCGGAAAACCACTGATCGTCTGGAAGATCGAGGCGCTGGCGCGTGCCGGCTTCAAGGACATCGTGATCAACCACGCCTGGCTTGGCGGGCAGATCGAACAGGCGCTCGGTGATGGCAACCGCTTCGGCGTGTGCCTGGCGTACTCGGCCGAGCCCAGCGCGCTGGAAACCGCCGGCGGCATTGCCCAGGCGCTGCCGCTGCTGTCGGCCGCGCCCGAGCGCGGAGAGATATTCCTGGCGGTATCCGGCGACATCTTCACCGACTACGACTTCCGCGCCCTGCTGCCCCGGGCGCGCGCCATGGCCGGTGCGCCCGAGCCGCGCATGCACCTGGTGATGGTGCCCAATCCGCCATTCCATCCGCGCGGCGATTTTGCGCTCGGGGCCGATGGCCTGCTGCTGCCCGCGCCCACGGCAACGGCGCCGAGCCTGACCTTCGGCAATATTGGCCTGTACGACACCCGGCTGTTTACTGCCATCGAGCCCGGCCAGAAAGTTGCCATGACGCCTTACTACCGCGCCGCGGTGGCAGCCGGGCTAGCCAGCGGCGAGCGCTTCGACGGCGCCTGGGAGAACATCGGCACGCCGGCCCAGCTGGCGGCACTCGATGCCGCGGTGCTAGCCCGGTCCGGCACCGCTTGCGCACCCCTGCCTTGAGCGGGTCCAGCGCGTCCAGGCCCGCACCGGCAATGCGGCGGCGTTAGAATCGCCTTATTCCCCATCCACGTGGCCCAACACATGTCCGCACCCGACTCCGCCCTCCTTCTCGCCTGTCGCGACCGGCGCGCCCGCGTGCTCCAGCAATTGCGCGCCGGCGGCGGCGGCGTGGCGATCCTGCCCACCGCGCCGGAAGCCATGCGCAACCGCGATAGCGACTATCCCTATCGCCACGACAGCTATTTCTACTACCTGACCGGCTTCACCGAGCCGGAGGCAGTGCTGGTCCTGGTGGCGCAGGCGTCCGGCGCCGAGCGCAGCATCCTGTTCTGCCGCCCCAAGCACGAAGAACGCGAGATCTGGGATGGCTTCCGCTATGGCCCGGAAGGCGCGCAGGCCGCCTTCGGCTTCGACGAAGCGCATTCGGTCGAGGAGATCGACGCCCTGCTGCCGTCGCTGCTGGCCAACCACGCCGTGGTGGCCTACCCGCTGGCCGCCAACACCCGCACCGACATGCAGGTGCGGCGCTGGCTCGAAACGGTGCGCATGCAAGGCCGTGCCGGCGTGACCGCGCCATCGACGGCGATCGACATCCGCACCATCCTCGACGAGATGCGCTTGTTCAAGGACGCCGGCGAGATTGTCACCATGCGCCGCGCCGCCGAGATCTCGGCCCAGGCCCATGTGCGCGCCATGCGCGCGTCGCGCGAAGGGCTGCGCGAGTACCACCTGGAAGCCGAGCTGCTCTACGAATTCCGCCGCCACGGCGCGCAGAGCGTCGCCTACAACTCGATCGTCGCCACCGGCCCCAATGCCTGCGTGCTGCATTACCGGGCCGGCCCCGCCGAGCTGCGCGACGGCGACCTGTGCCTGATCGACGCCGGCTGCGAGCTCGACGGCTATGCCTCCGACATCACCCGCACCTTCCCCGTCTCCGGCCGCTTCTCGCCGGCCCAGCGCGAGTTGTACGACCTGGTGGTGGCCGCGCAGGAAGCCGCCATCGCCGAGACCCGCCCCGGCGTGCCCTACAACGTGCCGCACGACGCGGCGACCCGCGTGCTGGCGCAGGGCATGCTCGATACCGGCCTGCTCGACGCGAACCGCTGCGGCAGCCTGGACGACGTGCTCGCCAGCGGCAGCTACCGCCAGTTCTACATGCACCGCACCGGCCACTGGCTAGGCATGGACGTGCATGATGTGGGCGAATACCGCGTGCCCGGTGCCGCGCCGGCCGAGGGCGAGCGCGCCTGGCGCCCACTCGAGCCCGGCATGGTGCTGACGGTGGAGCCCGGCATCTACGTGCGCCCGGCACCGGACGTGCCGGAGCGCTTCTGGCATATCGGCATCCGCATCGAGGACGATGCGGTTGTCACCGATGGCGGCTGCGAACTGATGACGCGTGGCGTCCCGGTCAAGGCCGACGAAATCGAGGCGCTGATGCGCGACGCGGGAGGTGCACGATGATCAGCTGGCTACGCAAGATACTTCCGACGGGCAATCGCGCACAGGCCAGCCGCGCGCGCTCCGTCGATCCCGGGCAACCGTTCGTGGTCAACCTCTACGACGACCGCCTCGTCGTGCATCGCCCCGATGGCCAGCGCGAAGAACTCGAATGGGATGTGATCGAGCGCGTGGTGGTGCGGGTCTCGAACCGCGAGCCGTGGGCCGGCAAAGCATGGCTGATCCTGGTGGGAGACCCCAAGTCCAACGGCACGCCCCGGGGCTGCGTGGTGCCGCTCGATGCGGCCAATCACGCGGCGCTCTTGGAACGCCTGCAGGCATTTCCCGGCTTCAACCAGCAGAAGCTGGACAACGCCCTGAGCGACGCGGCGGCGGGCAAGCACCGGACCGACGCCAATTGCTGGAGGCGCGGCGCGCAGCCGGCGGAGTCGGACGCCATGGACACGACGGACACCATGGGCAACGCGAGCAACGACAGCAACCCGTTCGCCCAGCCAGGCAGCGCGCATGAGCCCGGCAAGCACTGAAGTCTCTGCGGACACGGATATCGCCATCGTCGGCGCGGGGCCGGTAGGCCTCGCGCTGGCCTGCCTGTTGCTGCGCAGGAGCCCGTGGCGCCTGACCTTGATCGACGCCGCCACGCCTGCGCGCGCGTCCCGCGATCCGCGCGCCATCGCGCTGTCCTACGGCAGCCGCCAGCTGCTCGAGCAGATCGGCGCGTGGCCCCGCGCCGTCACGCCGATCGAGCATATCCATGTCTCGCAACGCGGGCGGTTCGGCCACGTCAGGCTGCACAGCGACGACTACGACGTGCCCGCGCTGGGCTATGTGGTGCGCTACGGCGAGCTGTGCGAGGCACTTGAGCGCGCGCTGGCCCAGGCCATCCAGGCCAGCCCCGCCGCCGCTGGCGAGCGCCTGGCACGGGTCTATGAGACACGCATCGATCACCTGGAGCAATCCGGTCCCGATACGGCCGGCCTGGTGCGCCTCTCCGGCCATGGGCATGACCGGCAGCCCGCCGCCCTTGGCGCGCGCCTGGCGGTGCAGGCCGAAGGCGGCCTGTTCCACCAGCAGTCCACCCGCGCGCAGCGTGGCGTGCAGGCGCAGAAATACCGGCGCGACTACGGGCAGACCGCGATCGTGGCCCACGTGGCCTGCTCGCGCCCGCAGCCTGGCTGGGCCTGGGAGCGCTTTACCGAGGAAGGGCCACTGGCGCTGCTGCCGCATGAAGAGCACGGCACGCCCGGCTACGCCCTGGTCTGGTGCTGCCCGCCAGAACAAGCGGCGCGCCGGCTCGCGCTGCCCGAAGGCGAGTTCCTCACTGAACTGGAACAAGCATTCGGCCCGCGCATGGGCCGCTTCACCGGCATTGGCAAGCGCCATGCCTTCCCGCTCGGGCTGAACGCGGCGCCCGTCACCGTGCAGGGCCGCGTGGTGGCGGTCGGCAATGCGGCGCAGACGCTACATCCGGTAGCCGGCCAGGGCCTCAACCTCGGGCTGCGCGACGCCTTTGCCCTGGCGCTCGCGCTGCGCGCCGACTGCAGCCCGCAAGCCTTGCAGGCGTTTGCGGCGCAACAAAAGCTGGATCGGGCCGTCACCATCGGCGTGACCGACCTGCTCCCCCGCGTGTTTGGCGTTTCCTACCCGCTCGCTGCCCACGCGCGTGGGGCGTCCTTGGCGGCGCTCGCTTGCCTGGGACCGCTCAAGGACACGCTGGCGCGCCAGATGATGTATGGCATGCGCCGCTAAAGGCGGCGCCGACAACATTGTTTGCAATGCGGCCCGGTGCAATATTTGCTCAAATCTTGAGCAACCGGGGCCGTTTGGCGGTAAAATCCTGCCCTCACACATGCCCACTGAATGACGCCGAGCGCTGTTTCGGCAGGGCATGCCATTTTCATTTTTGTCTAGTTGCGGGCCGCCTTGCGGCCCCTCGTCAGCCGCTACAGTCGCTATCGTGCAAATCGGACCGCACCAACTCCGCAACAACCTGTTCGTCGCGCCTATGGCCGGTGTGACGGACCGGCCATTCCGCCAGCTGTGCAAACGGCTGGGGGCGGGCTACGCGGTGTCCGAAATGGTGGCCTCCAACGCGCAGTTGTGGAAGAGCGAAAAAACCATGCGGCGCGCCAACCACACCGGCGAAGTCGAGCCCATCGCGGTGCAGATCGCCGGCGCCGAGCCGGCCATGATGGCGGAAGCCGCGCGCCATAACGTCGAGCGCGGCGCGCAGATCATCGACATCAACATGGGCTGCCCGGCCAAGAAGGTGTGCAATGTGGCCGCCGGCTCGGCGCTGCTGCAAAACGAGCCGCTGGTGGTGCGCATCGTCCAGGCGGTGGTCGCCGCCGTGGCCGAGGTCGATCCGCGCGTGCCCGTCACGCTCAAGATCCGCACCGGCTGGGACCGCCAGAACCGCAATGCGCTTCGCATCGCGCGCATGGTGGAAGACGCCGGCATCAGCATGCTCACCGTGCACGGGCGCACGCGCGCCGACCTGTACAAGGGCGAAGCCGAGTACGAGACCATTGCCGCGGTCAAGGCAGCGCTCTCCATCCCCGTGGTCGCCAATGGCGACGTCACCACGCCGCAAAAAGCCAAGCATGTGCTGGCCGTGACCGGCGCCGACGCCATCATGATCGGCCGCGCGGCGCAGGGCCGGCCCTGGCTGTTCCGCGAGATCGAGCACTACCTCGCCACCGGCGAGCTGCTGCCGTCGCCGGAAGTGGCCGAGATCCGCGCCATCATGAACGCGCACCTGGAAGACCACTACGACTTCTACGGCGAGTTCACCGGCGTGCGCACCGCGCGCAAGCACATTGCCTGGTACACGCGCGGCCTGGCCGGCGCCAACCTGTTCCGCCACCGCATGAACACGCTGGACAGCACCACGGCACAGCTCGCCGCGGTCAACGAATTCTTCGATGAGCAGGCGCAGCTGTCGGAGCGCCTGGTCTATGTGGAAGAAGGCGCCAACGGCACGGATGATGTGATCGACGCCGACAACGAGAAACGCAACCAGTCGAACAACAACAATAACGGGGAGTTGCTTGCCGCATGAGCCGCAACGCTATCGACCAGTGCATCCGGGACAGCCTGGGTGCCTACTTTCGCGACCTGGACGGTGAAGAGCCGTCGAATATGTACAACATGGTGCTCGAAGCCGTGGAACGGCCGCTGCTTGAAGCAGTGATGGCGCGCGCCGAGCGCAACCAGTCGCTCGCGGCCGCCTACCTGGGCATCAATCGCAATACGCTGCGCAAGAAGTTGCAGCAGCACGGTTTACTTTGAAGCGTCTCCCCATAGCCATGATCAAGCAAGCCCTCCTCTCCGTATCCGACAAGACCGGCATCGTCGAATTTGCCCGCGAGCTCAACGCGCTCGGCATCGCGCTGCTCTCCACCGGCGGCACCGCCAAGCTGCTCGCCGAAGCCGGCCTGCCAGTCACGGAGGTGGCCGACTACACCGGTTTCCCCGAAATGCTCGACGGCCGCGTCAAGACCCTGCACCCGAAGGTGCACGGCGGCATCCTGGCCCGCCGTGACCTGCCCGAGCACATGGCAGCGCTGGCCGAGCACAACATCCCCACCATCGACCTGCTGGTCGTGAACCTGTACCCGTTCCAGCAAACCGTGGCCAAGGATGACTGCTCGCTGCCGGATGCCATCGAGAACATCGACATCGGCGGCCCCACCATGCTGCGCTCGGCCGCCAAGAACCACCGCGACGTCACCGTCATCGTGGACCCGGCCGACTACGCGCCGGTGCTGGAAGAAATGCGCGCCAACGCCAACAGCGTCGGCTACGACACCAACTTCCGCCTGGCCACCAAGGTGTTCGCCCACACCGCGCAGTACGACGGCGCCATCACCAACTACCTGACCAGCCTCGGCGCGGACAAGTCGCACCAGACCCGCAGCGCCTACCCGCAGACGCTGAACGTGGCCTTCGAGAAGGTGCAGGAGATGCGCTACGGCGAGAACCCGCACCAGTCGGCCGCCTTCTACCGAGACCTGAAGGCCTCCGACGGCGCGCTGGCCAACTACGCGCAGTTGCAAGGCAAGGAACTGTCGTACAACAACATCGCCGACGCCGATGCGGCATGGGAGTGCGTCAAGACCTTCGGAGCCGCCACCGGCGCGGCCTGCGTGATCATCAAGCACGCCAACCCGTGCGGCGTGGCAGTCGGCGCCAATGCGCTGGAAGCCTACGAAAAAGCCCTCAAGACCGACTCGACCTCGGCCTTCGGCGGCATCATCGCCTTCAACGTCGAGCTGGACGAAGCCGCCGCGCAAGCCGTGGCCAAGCAGTTCGTCGAAGTGCTGATCGCCCCGTCCTTCAGCGCCGGCGCGCGCGCCGTGTTTGCTGCCAAGCAGAACGTGCGCCTGCTGGAAATCCCGCTGGGCAACGGCCTCAACCCGTATGACTTCAAGCGCGTCGGCGGCGGCCTGCTGGTGCAAAGCCCCGACGCCAGGAACGTCCAGCAGGACGAACTGCGCGTGGTGACCAAGCGCCAGCCCACGCCCAAGGAAATGGACGACCTGATGTTCGCCTGGCGCGTGGCCAAGTTCGTCAAGTCGAACGCCATCGTGTTCTGCGGCGGCGGCATGACGCTCGGCGTCGGCGCCGGCCAGATGAGCCGCGTGGACTCGGCCCGCATCGCCAGCATCAAGGCGCAAAACGCCGGCCTCACGCTGGCAGGTTCGGCCGTGGCCTCGGACGCCTTCTTCCCGTTCCGCGACGGCCTGGACGTGGTGGTGGATGCAGGTGCCACCTGCGTCATCCAGCCGGGCGGCTCGATGCGCGACGACGAAGTGATCGCCGCAGCAGACGAGCGCAATATCGCGATGGTGTTGACCGGCGTTCGTCACTTCCGCCATTGAGGTCCAGGCCGGGCACTTGAACGCGTCGCGGCATCGCAAGCGCCCGCCCTCTCCCCGGCCCCTCTCCCGCAAGCGGGAGAGGGGAGCAAACCAGCGGAAGAATCAGCCCATTGTGGTAGCCGTGTGAAGCGCCCCGAAGGGCGGGCCACACCCAAACGCGATGCGAAGCGAGCCGTGAAGGTGTGCCAAGGCCGTATGGGGCGCCTCGGGATTCGGCGAAAAGAGCGGAAAAGAGGGACCCATGTCTGAGTATCGCCTTAAGGCGATGCGAGTTTGGGTCCCGGCCGCTCTTTTCGTCGAATCCCGAGGGGGTGTCGCCCCATCCGGCGCGCCTTTTTTGCCTACTTTTTTGGCAAGACAAAAAAGTAGGTCGCCGCCCCGCAGGGGTGGTGAAACTGCTTTTGACTTTAAGCAGTTGCAGTTGCAGTTGCAGTTGCAGCCGCCCCCACCCTCCCAACGTTACAATCCCCCATCACCCATTAAAAGCCGAGCCCGACCCTCATGCGTATCCTCGGCATCGACCCCGGCCTCCGCACCACCGGCTTCGGCGTGCTCGAAAAGCACGGCAACAAGCTAACTTACATCGCCTCCGGCACCATCAAGAGCGACGGCGACAGCGGCCTGCCGGCAAGGCTGAAAACCCTCTTCGACGGCATCAGCGAAGTCACCCGCACCTACGCGCCCGATTGCGCCGCGATCGAGAAAGTATTCGTCAACGTCAACCCGCAATCCACGCTGCTGCTGGGCCAGGCCCGCGGCGCGGCGATCTGCGGGCTGGTGGCGCATGGCCTGCCGGTGTTCGAGTACACAGCACTGCAATTGAAGGTGGCGGTAGTCGGCTACGGCCGCGCCAACAAGGAACAGGTGCAGGAAATGGTGATGCGCCTGCTGAGCCTGACGGGGCGGCCCAGCTCCGACGCGGCGGATGCGCTGGGCATGGCAATCTGCCATGCCAATGGCAGCAACACGCTCACCGCCCTGACCGGGCTGGCCCCGGACCTGGTGCGCAAGGGCATGCGCGTACGGCGTGGGCGCCTGATCGGCTAAGTGAGCCAAGCGGCTAAGCAGCCGCCTGCACCTTCAAGTCTCTTACAATCGAGCGATCGCCCGCCAAAGGATGCCGCATGCTCCGCTTCGCTTCGCGCGTTCCGCGCCTTGAATTCGCTCCGCTCCGCTCGCCTGCCAGCACTGCTGTCCGCGCTGGCCGCCGCGGTCCTCGCCGGCTGCGCCGCGCAGCCGCCCGTGGCCACCGCCCCGGCAGCCCCGGCCCCCAGCCCGGCGCCAGCCGCGCCCAAGGCGCTGGTGATCGGGCATCGCGGCGCCAGCGCGCTGCGCCCTGAGCACACGCTGGCGTCCTACCAGCGCGCCATCGACGACGGTGCCGACGTGGTGGAGCCCGACCTGGTGATGACGCGCGACGGCGTGCTGGTGGCCCGGCACGAGAACGAGATCGGCACCACGACCAATGTGGCGGAGCTGCCCCAGTTCGCCAGCCGCAAGCGCATCAAGGTGATCGACGGCGAGCGCCTGGACGGCTGGTTCACCGAAGACTTCACGCTGGCTGAGCTCAAGACGTTGCGCGCGCGCGAGCGCATCCCGCAGGTGCGCAAGGCCAATACCCAGTACAACGACAAGTTCGAGATCCCCACCTTCGACGAAATCATCGAGCTGGTGGCCAAGGCATCGCAACGCAGCGGGCGCGTGATCGGCCTGTATCCGGAAACCAAGCACCCGAGCTATTTCCGCGGCATCGGGCTGCCGCTGGAGGAGAAGCTGGTGGCCACGCTGCAAGCCCATGCATATACGCGCAGCGCGCCCGTATTCGTGCAGTCCTTCGAGACTGGCAACCTGCGCGAGATGCGCCAGCGCCTGGCCCAGGGCATGCCCAATGTGAAGCTCATCCAATTGATGGGTGGCGCGAAGAACCGGCCTGCCGACTGGCGCCTGGCCGGCGACACCCGCACCTTCGCCAACATGATGACCCCGATCGGCCTGCGCGAAGTGGCCAGCTACGCCAACGGCATCGGCCCGGAGAAGTCCAGCGTGGTGCCCCGCGACGCCAACGGCAACCTCGGCACGCCGACCGCGCTGGTGCGCAACGCGCACGCGGCCGGCTTGCTGGTCCATCCCTATACCTTCCGCCCTGAGAACACCTTCCTGCCGCGCAACCTGCGCACCGGCGGCGATGATGCCACGCGCAGCCCCAGCGGCATGGTGCGCGAGGTGCAAGCATTCCTCGCCGCCGGCATCGACGGCTTCTTCACCGACGATCCCGCGCTGGGACGCCAGGCGGTGGACACGCTGGGCCGATAGCCGATAGCCGATAGCCGATACCCATTGGCCAATGTGGCCCGGCAGCGCCGGTACGCCGCACGCTGGGCTACACTGGCGGCCTTCGCGATGGCGGGCCTTCCCTGCGGTGCCCGCCGCCGCACTCCCTTCCCATCCCGGCGCACGCGCCGTAATTCGCTGCAGACACCACACCATGATCGGACGCATCGCCGGCACCCTCATCGAGAAGAATCCCCCGCACCTGCTGGTCGATTGCCACGGCGTCGGCTATGAGATCGACGTGCCGATGAGCACCTTCTACAACCTGCCCGCCGTCGGCCATCCCGTTACCTTGCTGACCCAGCAGATCGTGCGAGAGGATGCGCACCTGCTGTACGGCTTCGGCAGCGCCACCGAGCGCAACACCTTCCGCGAGCTGATCAAGATCACCGGCATCGGTGCGCGCATGGCGCTGGCGGTGCTCTCCGGCATGTCGGTCAGCGAACTGGCGCAGGCCATCACGCTGCAGGAAGCGGGGCGCCTGACGCGCGTGCCGGGCATCGGCAAGAAGACCGCCGAGCGCCTGCTGCTAGAGCTCAAGGGCAAGCTGGGCGCCGAGCTTGGGGCTGCGCCCGGCAGCACCCCGGTGCACGACAACGCCGTCGACATCCTCAACGCGCTGCTGGCACTCGGCTACTCGGAGAAGGAGGCGGCACTGGCGATCAAGCAGGTGCCGGCCGGCACCGGCGTGTCGGACGGCATCAAGATGGCGCTGAAGTCGCTGTCCAAGGGTTGACCCGGCCGGATCGAGGGCAGGCCAAGGACGCTCCCGACGCTGAGCCCGCGCTGGCGGCACAGGGCCCGCGCGGCCGGCGCCACGCCCGGAAGGGCTACAATCCAACCACTTTGCCCGCATCCGTAACATGATCGAAACCGACAAGCTAGCCACCGAGCGGGGCCCCGATCGCGTGATCGCCCCCACCGCCGTCTCCCCCAACGAAGAGGCCTTCGAGCGCGCGCTGCGTCCCAAGCTGCTCGACGAATATGTCGGCCAGGAAAAAGTGCGCGGCCAGCTCGACATCTTCATGCACGCCGCGCGCAACCGCCGCGAAGCGCTCGATCACGTGCTGCTGTTCGGGCCACCTGGGCTGGGCAAGACAACGCTGGCGCACATCATCGCCCGTGAGATGGGCGTCAACCTGCGCCAGACCTCGGGCCCGGTGCTGGAGCGCCCGGGCGACCTGGCCGCGCTGCTGACCAACCTGGAAGCCAACGACGTCTTGTTCATCGACGAAATCCACCGGCTTTCCCCGGTCGTCGAGGAAATCCTGTACCCGGCGCTCGAGGACTACCAGATCGACATCATGATCGGCGAAGGCCCGGCCGCGCGCTCGGTCAAGCTGGACCTGCAGCCCTTCACGCTGGTCGGCGCCACCACCCGCGCGGGCATGCTGACCAACCCGCTGCGCGATCGCTTCGGCATCGTGGCGCGGCTGGAGTTCTACACCGCCGAGGAGCTCTCGCGCATCGTCACGCGCTCCGCCCAGCTGCTGGGTGCCCGCATCGACCCGATGGGCGCGCTGGAAATCGCACGCCGCGCGCGCGGCACGCCGCGGATCGCCAACCGGCTGCTGCGCCGCGTGCGCGACTTTGCGGAGGTCAAAGGAGACGGCAACATCACCCGCACGATTGCCGACGCCGCACTCGCCATGCTCGACGTGGACGCGGTCGGCTTCGACCTGATGGACCGCAAGCTGCTGGAAGCGATCCTGCTCAAGTTCAGCGGCGGCCCGGTGGGCGTGGATAACCTGGCCGCTGCCATCGGCGAGGAGCGCGACACCATCGAGGACGTGCTCGAGCCTTTCCTGATCCAGCAGGGCTACCTGCAGCGCACACCACGGGGCCGCATGGCCACCGCTGCCGCCTACCGGCACTTCGGGCTGGCCGCCCCCGGGGACAGCGGCGATCCGGCGCCTGCCTGAGCGGCATCGAAATCCGCATTAAATAGTTTCGAGGCCCCCAGACAATTCTTTTGTCATGCATTGCTGCGGGCAACCTCCTTGTCCACAATGACTTAGCCCCGACCGCCAAGGCAAGGCGACGACAGACGGCAGATGCCCGACGGCCGGCTAACGGATCCCAGACAGGAGAGAGCACATGAATCGACGCCACTTTGTCACCCGGCTGGCGGGCTCGAGCCTGGTCGTGGCCACCGCGTTCGCGGCTGGCTGCACCACGACCGGCACCTATGCGCCAACCGACGCGGCGGCCAAGAAGAAAGAAATCGATGCCGGTGCCGACGGCGCGCTCAACCGGCTGTTCACGACGGTCGACGGCTCCCGCGACCTGGCGTCGCGAGCCCAGGGCATCCTGATTTTCCCGCGTGTGCTGTCTGCTGGGCTGGTAGTTGGCGGCGAATACGGCGAGGGCGTGCTGCGCTCAAACGGTGCCCCGATGGGCTACTACCGCACGACCTCTGCCTCGGTCGGCCTGACTGCCGGCGGCCAGTCCAAGTCGGTGGTGCTGATGTTCATGACGCCCGATGCCTACAACAAGTTCGTCAGCAGCAGCGGCTGGACGGTCGGCGCGGATGCCGGCGTGGCGCTCGCCAAGGTCGGTGCCAACGGCAAACTCGATACGATCACCGGCCAGCAGCCGGTGATCGCCTTCCTGCAGACCAATGTCGGGCTGATGTTCGACGTGTCGCTGGACGGCTCCAAGATCAGCAAGCTGAACATCTAGCCGCAGCCCCCACGCAGGCAGCCCTGGCCCGGGGCGACCCGGCCAGGGTGCCCGCTCGTCTACAGTGTGGCGGGGCAAGGTGGTGGCGCGGCTGGCATAATCGCGCAAAATCGCCCCCTGGAACACCCCGATGACCATGTCAAGCGCCACGCCCGCCCACAGCGGGCGCGTCTATCGTTACTACGATCTTGTGATGGTGGCTTTCGTCACGGTCCTGCTGTGCTCCAACCTGATCGGCGCGGCCAAGGCGGCCCAGGTCACGCTGCCGGTGATCGGCGCGGTGACCTTCGGCGCGGGCGTGCTGTTCTTCCCGATCTCCTACATTTTTGGGGACGTGCTGACCGAGGTCTACGGCTACGGGCGGGATCGCCGCGTGGTCTGGGCCGGATTCGCCGCGCTGGCGTTCGCCACCTTCATGAGCCTGGTGGTGCTGAAGATGCCGGTGGCGCCCTTCATGAGCGATTACCAGAAGAGCCTGGAAGACGTCTTCGGCAATACCTGGCGCATCGCGATGGGCTCGCTGATCGCGTTCTGCTGCGGCAGCTTCACCAACAGCTACGTGCTGGCCAAGATGAAGCTGTGGACCAATGGCCGCTGGCTGTGGACCCGCACCATCGGCTCCACGCTGGCCGGCGAGCTGGTCGATTCCTCGCTGTTCTACGTGATCGCCTTCTACGGCGTCTGGCCGCTGGAGAAGGTGATCCAGGTCGCCATTGCCCAGTACATCCTCAAGACCACATGGGAAGTGGTGATGACGCCGGTCACCTACAAGGTGGTGAACTTCCTCAAGCGCGCCGAGCGCGAAGACTTCTACGACCGCAATACCGATTTCACGCCCTTCCGCCTGCGGGTGTAGCGCGCGGCCAGCGCGGCTCAGGGCACCCTGCGGTCGACTTCGTCGAGGGTGAGCGCTTCCAGGTGGCCCACGTCCGCCCACTGCATGACCGTGAGCCGCACGCTGTCGCAGCGCAGCCGGTTGATGCTGGCATTGAGCAGCTCGTGCCGGCGCGGCGCCTCCAGCGTCATGTCGTTGGCTTCGCGGTACAGGCAGTCCAGCACGCCGCCGTGCGCCACCAGGGCAATGCGCTCGCCGGGATGGCGGCGCCCGAGCGCCAGCGCGGCTTCCACCGCGCGCTCGTGAAACGCCAGCAAGGACTCACCGCCATCGGGCGCGTAGTCGGGAACCCGCGCTTGCCACCTGGCGAAATCCTCGGGCAGCTGCTCGGCCATTTCCGCGTAGGTCATGCCTTCGAGCGAGCCGTAGCAGCGCTCGCGCAAGCGGGAATCGGGCTGCACCGCAAGGCCAAGCGCCTCGGCCAGCGGCGCCGCCGTCTGCATCGCGCGCGACAGGTCGCTGGCGTAGACCGCATCGATCGGCTCGACCGCCAGCGCCTGGGCCAGGGCATCCGCCTGCGCCGCGCCGGTGGCATTGAGCGGGATGTCGAGCTGGCCTTGCAGGCGCCGTTCGCGGTTCCATGCGGTCTCACCGTGACGGATCAGGATCAGGTGGGTGAAGGCCAGCGAATGCGGCCCGGGCAATTGCGACATGCCGTTTCCTCTACGCGACTCAGGCGCTTTAGGCGATTTAGGCGACGCTACGCGGTCGTAGCGTCCCTGGCGGGCAGCGCTTGCGCGCCGCGCGGCCCATGCTTACTTCGCCGGCTGGCCGGCGAGTTTCGGATTGAGGGTATAGGTGCCGGTGAAGGCGGCCTGTGCCAATACGTGGCCCTGGATGGCTTCGCGCACCTGGGCGCCCGTGAAGGTGCCCTCGAGCGGCAGGCGGTCCAGGTCGAGCGCGTAGACGGTGAACACGTAGCGGTGCACCAGGCTGTCGTTCCACGGCGGGCAAGGGCCGTCGTAGCCGTAGTAGTCGCCCTTCATGTCCGGGTCACCTGCAAACCAGCCGGTGTAGTCGTTCAGGCCGTGGCGCAGCCCGCCCGCCGCGGCGGTGCCGCCGGTGGCCTCGGGGCCCGGCTTGCCGCGCGCGATCACGCCATCACTGTGGGTGCCTGCTGAGATAGTGCGCAGCCCCATCGGAATATCCACCAGCACCCAGTGAAAGAAGTCCACGCGCGGCAATGAGGCGGGCACTTCGCGCCCTTCCTGGTTGACGTCGTCGCCACGGCTGGGCACGTCCGGATCGTGGCAGGTCAGCACAAAGGAACGCGTCTCGGCCGGCGCCTCATCCCAGTGCAGGTCGGGATTGCGGTTGCTCGACAGCGTCACGTGGGTGGCGGGGTCGATCGCACCGAAAGCGAACTCGACGGGAATCGGCCCGTTGTCGCTAAATGCCTTGCTCCAGAGTTTCATGTTTCTCTCCTTGCTGGGTTGCGCCGCGCGCTGCGCGGCATGCGGGATCAGGCCGAGGCCGGTCCCGGCGGTGAGGTGCGGCGGCGGTAGCTGAGCTGCAGCAGGCCGTCGTCGACGGCGCGGTGCGCCGCCAGTTGCCAGTCCACGCTCCCGTCCGGCGAAGCGATCATGCCGTTGAGGCCGGTGGCGATGTAGAGGGTAACTGTCTGGGTCATGTCCGGTCAGGCCGTCGCCGCATCAGCCGCTGGCCTGCGCTGGCTGGGAATTGGTGGCCGGCGCGGCCGGCGGCACACGCAGCCAGAAGGTGACCGGACCGTCGTTGACCAGGCTGACCTGCATCATGGCGCCGAACTCGCCGGTCTGCACCTCGCCATGCGCGGCGCGCGCGCGCTTCACGAAATGGTTGTACAGGCGCTCGCCATCGGCCGGCGCCGCGGCCGGGGTGAAACTGGGCCGCGTGCCGCTGTTGGTATCGGCGGCCAGCGTGAACTGCGACACCACCAGCAGGCCGCCGCGCGTGCCGCGGCCATCGATGTCCTGCACGGGCAGGTTCATCTTGCCGGCCTCATCGGAAAACACGCGGTAAGCCAGCAGCTTGGCGAGTAGCCGCTCGGCCTGCGCTTCGGTGTCGCCACGCTCGGCGCAGACCAGTGCCAGCAGGCCGGCGCCGATCTCCCCGGTAGTGCGGCCGTCGACAGTGACGCGGGCCTGTGCGACCCGCTGGATCAACGCGATCATGAACCGTCCCTGCCCGGCCTCAGGCCAGCGTCACGCGTGCGAAGCGGCGCTTGCCCACTTGCACGACGTAGCTGCCAGCCTCGACCTTCAGCCCCTTGTCGCTGACGATGGTGCCGTCGATCTTGACGCCGCCCTGCTCGATATTGCGGTTGGCTTCCGACGTGGAGGGCACCAGGTTGGCCTGCTTGAGCAACTGGCCGATGCCCAGCGGCGCGCCGGAAAGGCTGACCTCGGGGATTTCGTCGGGCACGCCGCCGCGCGCGCGGTGGTTGAAGTCCTCGAGCGCGCGCCCGGCGTCGGCAGCGCTGTGGAAGCGCGTGACGATCTCCTGGCCGAGCATCACCTTGCAGTCGCGCGGATTGCGGCCCAGCGAGATCTCCTGCTTCATCAGGTCGATCTCGCTCATGGGGCGGAACGACAGCAGCTCGAAGTACTTCCACATCAGGTCGTCCGAGATGCTCATCAGCTTGCCGAACATCTCGCTCGGGGCTTCGGTCACGCCGATGTAGTTGCCCTTGGACTTGGACATCTTCTCCACGCCGTCCAGGCCCACCAGCAGCGGCATGGTCAGGATGCACTGCTGCTCCTGGCCGTATTCCTTCTGCAGCTCGCGGCCCACCAGCAGGTTGAACTTCTGGTCGGTGCCGCCCAGCTCCAGGTCGGCCTTGAGCGCGACCGAATCGTAGCCCTGCATGAGCGGGTAAAGGAACTCATGCACCGAAATCGGAATCCCAGTGCGGAACCGTTTGGTGAAGTCGTCGCGCTCCATCATCCGCGCCACGGTGTACTTGGCCGCCAGCTGGATCATGCCGCGCGCACCCAGCGGATCGCACCACTCGCTGTTGTAGCGGATCTCGGTCCTGGCCGGATCCAGCACCAGGCTGGCCTGGCTGTAGTAGGTCTGGGCGTTGGCCTCGATCTGCTCGCGCGTGAGCGGAGGACGGGTGGCGTTGCGCCCGGACGGATCGCCGATGGTGGAGGTGAAGTCGCCGATCAGGAAGATGACCTGGTGGCCCAGGTCTTGCAACTGACGCATCTTGTTGAGCACCACCGTGTGGCCGATATGGATATCGGGCGCGGTCGGGTCCAGCCCCAGCTTGATGCGCAGCGGCACGCCGGTAGCCTCGCTGCGCGCGAGCTTGGCCAGCCATTCGGATTCGACCAGCAGTTCGTCGCAACCGCGCTTGGACACCTCCAGGGCGTGCATCACGGTGGGCGTGAGGGGGTAGGAGGTGGCAGCGCCGGAGGAAACTTCAGTCATGACGTAAGTCTTTGAAAAACATGAGAATTCAGACGGGGACACAAAAACGGCTTGCGGCCGGTTTTGGTATAATCCGCGCTTCTTGTGCAAACGGGAATGCTCCCGTGGGCCAACCGCCATTCTAGGCGGCAAACCAATATGGCAGGCGCCGCACCTCGGGGAGGAAGGCAGACGAGGCAAATCGTCGCGGCAGCGCAGCCCGAAACAAAGAGTGAATTTTACGTGATGTGGTCCAGACTCCGCGAAGTTTTCGCGCGTGAGCTGGTGGTTCTAGTCGATCCTACCAATGCCCTGCACGCCCGTCGGCGCAAGCAGTTGACAGCGGCGGTGGGTACGGTGTTCACGCTGGGCATGGCCGCCGCCATGGGCGTGGCCCCCCGTAGCGCCTTCGACGATCCCCAGGCTCCGCGTGTCCGGGAGGCGATACGCCTGCCCGATTTACGCACACAACTCGAACAGCTTACCGAAACCGACGCTACCTTTGTGCGCGAAGAGCGCATGCAGCGTGGCGACACCATTGGCAGCCTGCTCAAGCGGCTTGGCGTGGACGACCCCGATGCGCAGGCCTTTATCCGCCGCAACACCACCGCGCGCGGCCTGTTCGACCTCAATCCCGGCCAGACGGTGCAGGCCGAGGTCGACGAGAACAACCTGCTGGTGTCGCTGCAAGCCAACCTCGGCGGTGACGCAAACGCCTCCCGCGAGCTGGTGATCGAACGCGCGGGCGACCCTGCCGATCCGGTCTACAAGGCCCGCGTGCAGTCTGTGAAGAACGAGCTGCACTACGAGATGCTGTCCGGCGCCATCGCCAACGGCGGTTTCTTCAAGGCCATGGACGCTGCCAACGTGCCCGACGAGATCGTCCAGCAGATGCTCTCGATCTTCTCCGGCGTGATCGACTTCCACCACGACATCACCAGCGGCGACCGCTTCCGCATCGTCTACGAAGCGGGCTTTCGCGACGGCGCGTTTGTGCGCAACGGCCGCGTGGTCGCGGTCGAGCTGATCAACCACAACCAGTTGCACCAGGCGCTCTGGTACGCACCGGAAGGCAGCAAGCAGGGCGCGTACTACACCTTCGACGGGCGCAGCATGAAGCGGCCGTTCCTGCGCTCGCCCGTGGAGTTCTCGCGCGTGTCGTCGGGCTTCGGCGGGCGTGACCATCCGCTGCACCACCACTGGGCGCAGCACAAAGGCGTGGACTTTGCCGCACCTACGGGCACCAAGGTGATGGCCACCGGCGACGGTGAAGTCGAGTTTGTCGGCCAGCAGAACGGCTACGGCAACATCGTCATCCTCAAGCACCATAGCGGCTACTCCACTTACTACGCGCACCTGTCCGGCTTTGCCACGATGAAGCGCGGGCAGCATGTGTCGCAAGGCGAGGTCATTGGCTTCGTCGGGCAGACCGGCTGGGCCACCGGCCCGCACCTGCACTACGAGTTCCGCGTCAACGATGTGCCGCTGAACCCGCTGGCCATCGCCGCGCTCGACACGCCCGCGCTGTCGGGCCCGGCGCGCCAGCAGTTCCTGAGCTATACCAGCGAGATGCTCAGCCGCATCAACGCGCTGCGTACCTACAACGTGGCTTCGGCCAGCAATTGATCGAGCCCGCCCGGCCAGCATGCAAACATCGTCCTCAGACTGCTTCATCGGCATCATGTCCGGCACCAGCATGGACGGCGCGGACGGCGTGCTGGTCGATTTCTCCGGGCCACGGCCCGCGGTGCTGGCGGCGGCCTTCCAGCCCTTCCCCGCCGAGCTGCGCGACGCGTTCGCAGCGCTGCAGCAGCCCGGCAATGATGAAATCCACCGCGAGGCGCTGGCGGCCAATGGGCTGGCGCGCGTCTATGCGGCTTGCGTGGCTGCCCTGCTGCGCGATGCCGGCCAGGCGCCGGGCGCCATCGCGGCGATCGGCGCGCACGGCCAGACCGTGCGCCATCGGCCCGGCTTGTACGATGGCACCGGCTATACCCGCCAGAGCCAGCAACCCGCGCTGCTGGCAGAGTTGACGGGCATCGACGTGGTGGCGGATTTCCGCAGCCGCGACGTGGCGGCCGGCGGCCAGGGCGCGCCCTTGGTGCCGGCGCTGCACCAGGCGCTGTTCGGAGACGCCGCCGAAACACGGGTGGCGTGCAATATCGGCGGGATCTCCAATATCAGCGTGCTGCCCGCCGCCAGCGCAGGCGGCGCGGCGCGGCCGGTTACCGGATTCGACTGCGGCCCGGGCAACGTGCTGCTCGACTACTGGATCGACCGGCATCACGGCCTGGCCTACGACGCCGACGGCGCCTGGGGCGCCAGCGGCAAGGTCGACCACGCACTGCTGGCACGCCTGCTGGCCGAGCCCTATTTCAGCGTGGCCCCGCCCAAGAGCACGGGCCGCGACCTGTTCCATCCCGCCTGGCTGGAGAATCATCTTTCCCAGCTCGGCAAGGCACTCGATGCCGCCGACGTGCAGGCCACGCTGGCCGCGCTGACCGCCGAGGCCATTGCCCGCGACATCCGCCTGCACGCGCCCGACGCGGCGCGGCTGATCGTTTGCGGCGGCGGCGCCCGCAACGGCCTGGTGATGGCGCTGCTGGCGCATGCGCTGCCCGGCGTCACGGTGCAAAGCTCGGACGACCTGGGCGTTCCGGTATCGCAGGTGGAAGGCATCGCCTTTGCCTGGCTGGCGCGCCAGATGCTGCGCAGGGCGCCGGGCAATGTGCCCACCGTCACCGGCGCGGCCGGCCCGCGCGTATTGGGCGCGCTCTACCCTCGGTAGCAAAACCTCCCTACCCTCATGCCGGCCCGGCGTGGCCTGCCTCGCAAACCCACTGGATAAATGCCTCGGCGACGGGCGAAGGCCGCATGGCCGGCGAACGCGCCAGCACCACGCGCTGCGGCGTCACGGCCTCGCGCAGCGGCAGGCAGACGATGGGCTGGCCGTCGTAGCTGTGGTCGCCCGCCGGGCGCGTGCATGACAGCGCCACGCCATAGCCGTGCGCCACCAGGCCGCGCTGCATCTCGAAGGTCTGCGTGTACTGGTGCAGCTGCGGGCGCAAGCCGTGCGCCCAGAACAGCGAGAGGAAGTACTCACGTGTTTGCGCAATGTCTTCCAGGATCAGCCGTTCGCCAGCCAGGTCTTTCAGGCTTACGCTTTGCTGGGCGGCCAGCGCATGGCCGGCAGGCAGCAGCGCGTATGGCGCAAGCCGGGCAAGTATCCAGCGCGCAATGCGCTGGTCGAAGCCGAGATCGTAGGTCAGCGCCAGTTCCGCCTTGCCGGCAGTGAGCGTGCGATGCACCGTGGCCAGGTCGGCCTCGAACAGCGTCACGGCAACATGCGGATGCAGGCGCCGGAAGCCGGCCAGCAGCCGCGGCGCGTAGTAGGCGCCAAGATCCTGGAAGCACGTCAGCGACAGTTGCCCGCTAAGGCCACGCGCCTGCGCCTGGTCCGCACCATCGCTTGCCAGGCCGGCCGCCAGTGCCAGAATGTCGCGGGCGCGGCCCAGCAAGCGCTGGCCCGCCGGCGTCAGTTCCAGCCCGCGGCTGACCTGGCGGCGAAACAGGGCCTCGCCCAGCGTTTCCTCGAGCTGCGCCACGGCCTGCGACACCGAAGGCTGCGATACATGGCGCGCGCGGGCAGCCGCGCTGATGCTGCCGTGCTCGGCGGCCGCGACAAAGTACTCGAGCTGGCGGAAGGAGAATCCAATCATGATTTCCTATACTACAGCATAGGAAATATATTCTTTTCCTATTGCCGCCCTGCCCCGATACTCGTCCTAGGCCAGCCATCCACGGGACCCCCATGCACATCACTACAGCCGATATCGAGACCTACCAGCGCGACGGCGCCCTGGTATTGCGCGGCGCCTTCGCCGATTGGGTGACGCCGCTGCGCGAAGGATTCGAGCAGAATCTCGCCCAGCCCGGCCCCTTTGCCATCGAGAACGTCGGCAGCGGCGAACGCGGCCGTTTTTTCGAGGATTACTGCAACTGGGAGCGCATCCAGCCGTTCGCCGATTTCATCCGGCGCTCGCCGGCCGCCGCCATCGCCGGCGACATCATGCAGGCCGAGTCCGTCCAGGTGTTCCACGAGCACATCCTGGTCAAGGAACCGGGCACGGCAAAGCCTACGCCGTGGCACCAGGACCTGCCCTACTACTGTGTGGATGGCCTGCAGACCGCGAGCTACTGGATCCCGCTGGACCCGGTCACCACCGCCAATACCTTGCGCGTGGTGCTGGGCTCGCATCGCTGGCCCAAGCTGGTACGGCCCAAGCGCTGGGCCAGCAATGAGAATTTCTACGCCGGCAGCGACCAGTTCATGGAGATGCCGGACGTGGACGACGGCAACCACGCCATCCTGATGCCGGCGCTGGAGCCGGGCGATGCCGTGGTGTTCGACTTCCGCACGGTGCATGGCGCCGCGGGCAATACCGGCGCGGGACGGCGCCGCGCCTTCTCGGCACGTTTCCTGGGTGACGACGTGCGCTACCTGGAGCGGCCGGGCCGTACCTCGCCGCCCTTCCCCGGGATCGGGCTGGCCAGCGGCGAGCGGATGCGCGAAGACTGGTTCCCGGTGGTCTGGCGCCGGGAGAAGTAAATAAAAAGCGCACCGAAGTGCGCTTTTTTATTACCACCGGAATCCGTGGCGCTCTTGCGAGCCTTACACCGAGAACGAAGAGCCGCAACCGCAGGTGGTGCTTGCGTTGGGGTTCTTGATCACGAACTGTGCGCCGTTGATGTCTTCCTTGTAATCAATCTCGGCACCCACCAGATACTGGTAGCTCATCGAGTCAATCAACAACGTGACGCCATTCTTGTCCAGCGTGGTGTCGTCCTCGTTCACCTCTTCATCGAAGGTGAAGCCATACTGGAAGCCGGAACAGCCGCCGCCCTGCACGAACACGCGCAGTTTCAGCTCGGCATTGCCCTCTTCCTCGATCAACTGCTTGACCTTGTCGGCAGCGCTGTCAGTAAAGACGAACGGGGCCGGCATGTCCTCGGTAACGGGTGCCTCTGCGACTGCGTTCATGGGGTTCTCCTATGTAGATACGCCTGTATTTTAAGCGCTCTGGGAAGATCGTGCCGAAACCCCGTGAATTCAAGGGGTTCTGTTGGTACAACCAGGCCGGAGGTGCCGTATCAGGCGGATTCCTGCGCGCCGGATGCCAGGACCAGGTTGGGCAGCGCCTTGGGCTCCGCACTGCCGAGCGGCACCAGGCGGCCTTCCACCAATGCGCCCTGGTGCATTTCCAGCGCGGCGTAGTGCACCTCGCCCTGCACGCGGGCGTGCGGTTGCAGCTCCAGCAGCTCGGTCGCGTGCACCGGCCCGGTGACCGTGCCGTTGAGGATCAGGTGTCCGACCCGGACCTCGCCCTCGACCACGCCCTTTTCGCTGATGACCAGCATGCTTGCCTGGTCGGCAGCCGCTATCACGTTGCCGCGTACCCGGCCGTCCAGGCGCAGGCCGCCCGAAAACGTCAGGTCGCCCTGGATCACACTGTGCTGGCCGATCAGGGTATCGATCGACAGGCTTTTCTTCTTGGAAAACAACATAGGTCCCTTTTTTCGTTGCTGGCCCAGCGCAGCCTTACGGCATGGCCGTCTGGGTCGCGCGCAACTGACCGTTTTGCAAAATTCGTACCGTGACCGCCCGCACCGCGGCGCCCGCAGGCAGCGCAAAGGCGCTTTCAATCCGCTGGTAGTGCGTGACCCGCAGGCCAGGCAGCGCGCCGGCGCCGTTTTCGGGCAGGCTCAATGTGACTGGCTTGCCATCCCGCAGCAGTGAAACGACCAACTGTAACTCACCGCGGAACTCAGGCAAGGAGGAAAAAGCCTTGGATCCACCCTGCATTATCAGCAATCGATAGTGCATCTTCAGTGGGTCGGCTTCATCAAGACCCACGCGAAAACTCCGCACATGGATGCCGGAGGTATTGCCGCTGGCCGGAAGCAGGCTCTCAAAGAAGGCCAGGTCTTCCTTGAGTTGGGCGACCTCGCCTTCTGCCGTCTTCAACTGCCCGGCCAGCGCCTCCTGGGCGCTGCGCGCCATCAGCAACTGCGCCTCGGCGGTATTGGCCACCGCCTGCAAGCGCTCGCGCTGGGCCGTCATCGCCGCAACCTGCTCGTGCAGCGCCTTGCCCTGCGCCGTCATATCCGGGGCGCCGGTGAGCCGCCGGCCAGCGTCGTACGCCCAACCCGCGGCGACCACCGCCACGACGAGCATGACGACGAGCATCAACGCGGCGCCCAGCACGCGAAGCCGCCACGGCAGGTGCGAACGCACCGCCAGGCTCCCGGACAGCGAGCCCCGGCGCGGGCGCAACAAGCGATACCTCATGCGCGGCGGGCGGGCGGCACCGACAGGCTGGCGCGGTGCGGGTCGGCTGGCCATCGCATCCTATGCATCATGGTCGGGTTCTCCGGGCGGCAGGAGCAGGGATTGTAGCCGGGGAGATGCAAAGTATTTGTAAAACGTGGTTAAAGCCAGCCGTTGCGCGCTATTGCACACGTCTTCACGAGCGCCGGGGGCAAAAAAACCGCACGGCGAACCGTGCGGTTTTTTTCTGGCGCGGCCAGATCCGGTGAACCGGACCTGCCGAACACACATCAACGCTTCGAGAATTGCTTCCGACGACGCGCCTTGTGGAAACCGACCTTCTTACGTTCCACTTCACGCGCATCGCGCGTGACGAAACCGGCCTTGGACAGCGACGGCTTCAGGGTGGCATCGTAGTCGATCAGTGCACGGGTGATGCCGTGGCGCACTGCGCCGGCTTGACCCGTTTCACCGCCGCCAGTCACGTTGACCTTGATGTCGAAGGTCTGTGCGTTGGCAGTCAGTTCGAGCGGCTGGCGCACGATCATCAGCGAGGTTTCGCGAGCGAAATACTCATTGATGGGCTTGCCATTGACGATGATATCGCCCTTGCCCGACTTGATGAAGACCCGAGCCACTGCGCTCTTGCGGCGGCCAGTACCGTAATTCCAATTTCCGATCATGGATGGCCCCCTTAGATTTCCAGCGCTTTAGGCTGCTGCGCTTCATGCGGATGCTCGGCTTCGGCGTAAACCTTCAGCTTCTTGATCATCGCATAGCCCAGCGGGCCCTTCGGCAACATGCCCTTCACAGCTTTTTCCAGGGCGCGGCCCGGGAAACGTTGCTGCATCTTACCGAACGTCGTTTCGTAAATGCCGCCCGGGTAACCCGAGTGACGATAGTACTTCTTGTCGGTTTCTTTGGTACCCGTGACACGCAGTTTGCCTGCGTTGACGATGATGATGTAATCACCCGTGTCGACGTGCGGAGTAAATTCCGGCTTGTGCTTGCCGCGCAGTCGGCGTGCCACTTCGCTGGCAACACGGCCGAGGACTTTGTCCGTCGCGTCAATCACGTACCAGTCGCGCTTAACCTCTGCAGGCTTTGCGGAAAAGGTCTTCATGATTTTTCCTGAGACTTGTAGAACCTGCCCGAAACATTGACTTTACGTCGTCGGCCGACCCTTAGGATCTGACCTTCCTGCTTGTATGTGCAGGCTCTCCCTGAATTCCTTCCCGCGGGCATGACGGAAAAGCCCACGAGTATACTGCGGACTGAGGCCTGAGCACAAGGAAAGTTAGGGAAGAACGCCAAGATGGTGCCGCGCAGTGTGCTGCTCGCTATCCGGAATGGCAGCGACCGGCAGAAAAGCAGGTCATGAGGCACTTCGCGGCAGGAAGCGCATCTGGCCGCGCATCTGGCCGCACAGGCGCAGAATAAAAAAACCCAAGCTATTGAGCTTGGGTTTGAATCCACCAAAGGAGGAGGGTGGAGGAGACACCGGGAGATCGACGGGGCTGGGTCGCGGTGCGGGCCGGCGAATGTGGCTGTAACCATCCGATTCGCTTTCGCACTCTGCGCCACCTTGTGCGCCGTCGTTCAATAATTCAAATTATACACGGGCGCCCTCCCAGCGCAAGGAAATTTGCAGTGCGAAATTGTATTCCGTATTGTAAAAAATCATGAAGCCGCACATGAAAATATTTTACTCAATAAAGTCAATAGCTTAGAAGGTTACAGCACTGTCACAGTACTGTCATCTTAGAAGAAAGCTTCAGTTTTCGGGAAAATAGCCGAGTTACGGCACTTACCAGCAAGTGGCCTATACTCAAAAAGCAAGCTTCGAAATCGCGTGTTCATGATCGAATACGCACTCACCAGAACGCAGGATCGAACAAAATGGAATGCAAAGTAACTTGGATGGGCACCGACGGCATGAGCTTCGTGGCCGAGACGGGCAGTGGCCATATTGTGGCGATGGACGGTGCGCCCGAGGGCGGTGGCCACAACCTGGCCCCGCGTCCGATGGAAATGGTCCTGCTGGGTACCGGCGGCTGCACCGCCTATGACGTGGTGCTGATCCTGAAGAAGAGCCGGCAGGATGTGCGCGGCTGCAGCGTCAAGCTGCAAGCGGAGCGCGCCAGCGAAGACCCGAAGGTGTTCACCAAGATCAACTTCCACTTCACGGTGAGCGGCCGCAACCTGAACCCCGGGGCTGTCGAGCGCGCCATCCACCTGTCGCACGACAAGTATTGCTCGGCCTCGATCATGCTGGCCAAGACCGCGGAAATCACGCACACGGTGGAAATTGTAGAGGTGTAGGCGCCTGGCGCCTGGCCAGCCCCGGAGGGCCGGTTGTGGCGCTCCCATTGGGGATGGGTGCGCGCCACACTAAAGAATCAGAAGCAAAGCAGGCCGATAAGCCGGATTCTGTGCGCGCCGGCTTCCTTGCGGTTGCCGGCACGTGACAATCATTCCTCTAGGCCGGTCGTTACCGACCGGCTCAAGCTCCCTACCCGCAGGCTCAGCGGGCCGCCTCAATGCCTGCCTATTTGGGATTGCTCCAGGTGGAGGTTACCGCGTTTCACCCTTCCCATCAGGCGAACCCGATGGCAAGACTCGTCTCTGTGGCCCTATTCCGCACGTTGCCGTGGATGGCTATTAGCCAACACCCTGCCCTGTGGAGTCCGGACTTTCCTCCCCTTGCACCGCGAGGGTGCAAGCAGCGATTGTCTGGCCTGCTTTGCGGCCCGCAGTCTAACACCGTTTGACCACGAACCGGCCACCCTCATGCAGCCTGCGCGCGGCGCCCACGACGAAACACCGTGGTATCCGCGTAGTAGGCCGGATCGCGATTGGCTTCGCACCAGCCGGGGATGCCCAGCACCGGCAATGGCGCAAAGCGGCCGCTGTGCAACTCGGCCGCCTCGAGCGAGGCGCACACGGAATCGTCGAGCGAGCCAGGCAGGGCAGCGCCGGCGGCCGGCGGGACGGCCAGCGGCCACGCATGCGCGGTCAGCGCTTTGTAGGGCCGCACCAGCTTTTCCAGCAGGGCGTGGCCGAAGGGCACCACGCTGCAGCGGGCTGTGCCGTCGCGGCTGCCGGCGTGCTCGCTACCGTCCCAGACATCCCGCCGCGCCACGAACAGATGCTCCCAGCCGAAGCCGCGCAACACGGACTCCAGGCCACTGTCGGCGCTCAGGAACAGGATGGCGTTCTCGTCGAACAAGGTAGCGGCGTCGCGCAGGCTGCCACGGCGGCCCTGCACGCCTGCCGCCGCGATGGCGTGGGCCTGCAGCCGGTTCAGCACCCGCTTGGAACGGGGGAAATGCAGCCAGATGAGCGCATTGAAGAAATCGTGCAGGTTGTCGCGCGTCGGCACGGCGCCGGTGGCGTAGATATGTGCCTCGTAGGCCGTGCCGGCGGGCAGTTCGGCTTGCGCAACGAAACGCAGCGGCACGCCGCGGGCATTGCGCAGCGCACGTTGCGTGGCCATTGTGCTGAGGACGGCGCGCAGGTCGGCGCCGACCTTCAGCGCACTATCCAGCGCCGTGCCGATGGTGGCGAACGGCCGGAACCACGGCTGTGCCCAGTCGATCTGCGCCACCGCGGCGACCAGCGCCAGCCTGGCTACGGCGTCGGCATCCTGTGACGCCGGCACCGGCCGGACATGACCTTTTGCTTTCACTGCCGCTTCCACTGCCGCGTCCACTTCGCCAGCGCGGCTTAGCGGGCCTTCCAGTGCAGCGTCTCGCCACCGCGCAGCGGCACCAGCGTGGTTTCGCCATACGGCAGTTCGGCCGGCAGTTCCCATTCCTCGCGGACCAGGGTGAGCGTGCCGCTATTGCGCGGCAGGCTGTAGAAGGCCGGGCCGTTGAAGCTGGCAAAGGCCTCCAGCTTATCCAGGGCACCGGCGGCTTCGAACGCCTCGGCGTACAGCTCCATGGCGTGCAGCCCGGTGTAGCAGCCAGCGCAGCCGCAGGCATGTTCCTTCAGCCCGCGCGCGTGCGGCGCGCTGTCGGTGCCGAGGAAGAAGCGCTCGCTGCCGGACACGGCCGCAGCCACCAGGGCTTCGCGGTGCGTCTCGCGTTTGAGCACCGGCAGGCAGTAATAGTGCGGGCGGATACCGCCGGTGAAGATGGCGTTGCGGTTGTACAGCAGGTGATGCGCGGTGATGGTGGCGGCGACGGGGCCGTCGGCGTCGCGCACATACTCGGCCGCGTCCTTGGTGGTGATGTGCTCGAACACCACCTTGAGCCCGGGAAGTCGCGGCGCAGCGGCGTCATGACCTTGTCGATGAAGACGGCCTCGCGGTCGAAGATATCGATCGCCGGATCGGTCACTTCGCCGTGCACCAGCAGCGGCAGGCCCACGCGCTGCATGGCTTCCAGCGCTGCCGCGCAGTGGCGCAGGTCGGTCACGCCGGCATCGCTATTGGTGGTGGCGCCGGCCGGGTACAGCTTGACCCCGTGCACGAAGCCGCTGGCCTTGGCCGCGATGATTTCCTCGGCGGTGGTCTTGTCGGTCAGGTACAGCGTCATCAGCGGCTCGAACGCCATGCCGGCCGGCAGCGCGGCCAGGATACGGTCGCGGTAAGCCGCGGCCTGCGCTACCGTGGTCACGGGCGGCTTCAGGTTGGGCATGATGATGGCGCGGGCGAACTGGCGGGCGGTATCCGGCAGGACGGCGGCCAGAGCCGTGCCGTCGCGCAGGTGCAGGTGCCAGTCGTCCGGGCGGGTGATGGTGAGAGTCTGGGTCATGGCTTTCGGGGGGCCGGCCGGCAGTCGCGGCTGGCGCTTGCTTTGGATTACAGAATCAGGATGGCGCGGTAGTCATTCACATTGGTGCGCGTGGGGCCCGTGACCACGAGGTCGCCGGCGGCCTCGAAGAAGCCCCAGGCGTCATGCGCGTCGAGCCGGGCGCGCGCCGGTGCGCCGGCAGCCTGCGCACGCGCGAGCGTGGACGGGTCCAGCAACGCGCCGGCGTTGTCCTCGGAGCCGTCGATGCCGTCGGTGTCCGCCGCGATGGCATACACATTATCAACGCCATCCAGTTCCAGGGCGAGCGAGAGCAGGAACTCCGAGCAGCGCCCGCCACGGGGCTTTCCAGCCGCCCCGCCACCGCCCTGCGGCAGCGTGACGGTGCATTCACCGCCGGAAATCAGCACCACGGGCGCCGCGAATGGCGCATTGTACGCGCGTATCTCGCGCACCAGTGCCGCGTAGACCCGGGCAACTTCCTGCGCCTCGCCGGTCACCGTGTCGCCCAGCACCACCGGCTGGATGCCGCGCGCGCGGAAGTGATCCGCTGCCGCCACCAGGCTGCCGTGGGCGGTGGCAATGACGCGATTCTCCACCCGCGCGAACAGCGGATCGCCCGGCTTGGGCGTTTCCGCCACTTCGCCGCGTGCACCGCGCTCGAGGTAAGCCTGCACCACCGGCGGGACCGCCGCACCGTAGCGGCGCAGGATCGCCAGCGCATCGGCGTAGGTGCTGGCGTCGGGCACGGTGGGGCCGGAGGCGATGGCGCTGGGGTCGTCCCCGGCCACGTCCGACACGATCAGCGTGGTCACCGGCGCGCGGCAGGCCTGGGCGAGGCGCCCGCCCTGGATGCGCGACAGGTGCTTGCGCACGATATTCATGTCCGTGATGGGCGCGCCGCAGCGCAGCAACTCATGCGTGGTGGCCTTGAGGTCCGCCATGGCGATGCCCTCCGCAGGCAGCGACAGCAGGCTGGAACCGCCGCCGGACACCAGCACGATCAGCCTGTCATCCGGCCCGAGCTCGCCCGCTCGCGCGAGGATCTCGGCCGCGGCGCGCTCGCCGGCCTCGTCCGGCACCGGGTGGCCAGCCTCGATCACGCGGACGTGTTCGGTCGGCAGGCCGTGGGCGTAGCGCGTCACCACCAGGCCGTCGAGCTGCACCGCGCTGTTCTGGCTGGCATAAGCCCGCTCCACGGCTAGCGCCATCGAGGCCGCGGCCTTGCCGGCGCCGACCACCAGGGTGCGTCCGCCAGCCTGGGGCGGCGGCAGGTGGTCCGCCACGATGCGCAGCGGATCGGCTGCCGCTACCGCGGCACGGAAGCTATCCAGCAGCAGGCTGCGCGCGTCGGCCGCCGTGGCCGGGACAGGTTGGGCGCCCGTGCTCATAGCGCGCCCGCGATGGCCTGGCCCAGGTCCGCCGTACCGGCCTTGCCGCCGATGTCGCGGGTCAGCGGAGCATGCTCCGGCCCGGCCGACAGCACCTTCTCGATGGCGCCCAGCACGGCCGCGCCGGCTTCCGGCTGGCCCAGGTGCTCCAGCATCATGGCGCCGCACCAGATCTGGCCGATCGGGTTTGCCACGCCGCGCCCGGCGATGTCGGGCGCGGAGCCGTGCACCGGCTCGAACAGGCTGGGGAAGGTGCGGTCCGGGTTGATATTGCCCGAGGGCGCAATGCCGATGGTGCCGGTGCAGGCCGGGCCCAGGTCGGACAGGATGTCGCCGAACAGGTTGCTGGCCACCACCACGTCGAACCAGTCCGGGTGCTGGACGAAGTGCGCGGTCAGGATGTCGATGTGGTACTTGTCGACTTTCACGCCGGGGTAGTTGGTGGCCATGGCCTCCACCCGCTCATCCCAGTAGGGCATGGTGATGGAGATGCCGTTGGACTTGGTGGCCGAGGTCAGATGCCTGGCCGGGCGCTTTTGCGCCAGTTCGAAGGCGAACTTGAGGATGCGGTCCACGCCCGTGCGCGTCATCACCGTTTCCTGGATCACCACCTCGCGGTCGGTGCCGGGGAACATGCGCCCGCCGATGCTGGAGTATTCGCCCTCGGTGTTCTCGCGCACCACGTAGAAATCGATGTCGCCCGGCTTGCGCGCATTGCCATCACGGTCCACCAGCGGGCTGCGGATGCCGGGCATCAGCCGCACCGGGCGCAGGTTGACATATTGGTCAAAAGAGCGCCGGAACTGCAGCAGCGAACCCCATAGCGAGACATGGTCGGGCACGGCGTCCGGCCAGCCCACCGCGCCAAAATAAATGGCGTCGTACTTGACCAGGGTGTCGAACCAATCGTCCGGCAGCATCTTGCCGTGGCGGGCGTAGTAGTCGCAGCTGGAGAAGTCGAAGTGGTCGAACTGCATGTCTATGCCGAACCGGCGCGCGGCGGCGTCCATCACGCGCAGGCCCTCAGGCATCACTTCAGTGCCGATGCCATCGCCGGGAATGACTGCGATCTTGTATTTGCTCATGTCTCGAGGGCCCGCTGAATGGTATTGAAATCGGGGGAAACGCACTGCAAGGCGCGCTGCGCTTGGCAGATAACCCGGGCAGGCCGGATAATGGAACATTCTATTGCAATCCGGCAGCCTGCTGCCGCTCCGGTGCCCGCCATGTGCCAGCTGCTCGGCATGAACTGCGCCACGCCGACCGACGTGACGTTCTCCTTTACCGGCTTCGCCGCCCGCGGCGGCGTCACGGATCACCATGCCGACGGCTTTGGCGTGGCGTTCTTCGAGGACAAGGCCTGCCGCCTGTTCATCGACAACCAGTCCGCCGGCACCTCGCCGGTGGCCGAGCTGGTCAAGCGCTACCCGATCAAGTCCAAGAACGTCATCTCGCATATCCGCAAGGCGACCCAGGGCACGGTGCGGCTGGAAAACTGCCACCCCTTCATGCGCGAGCTGTGGGGGCGGCACTGGATCTTCGCCCACAACGGCGACCTGAAGGACTTCTCGCCCTTCCTGTCAGGGGTTTACCAGCCGGTCGGCGACACCGATAGCGAACTCGCCTTCTGCACGCTGATGCAGGGCTGCGCAAGCGCTTCCCCGGCTCGCAGCCGCCGCTCAACGAGCTGTGCCACGCGCTCGCCGACATCACGCGCGAGATCACGCAGCACGGCGTGTTCAACTACCTGCTTTCCAACGGCCAGGCATTGTTCTCCCACTGCTCCACGCGCCTGTACTACATCGTGCGCCAGTGGCCGTTCTCCACCGCCCACCTGATCGATGCCGACCTGTCGATCGACTTCGCCCAGGTCACCACGCCCGACGACCGCGTGGCGGTGATCGCCACCGCGCCGCTGACCGACAACGAAACCTGGACCGCCTTCGCGCCCGGCGAGCTGATGATGTTCGAGGAAGGCCGCTCGGTGATGACGCTGACGGTGCCGATCCCGCCGGAAGTCCAGGCCAAGAACGCGGCCAACAGCGCCTGCACCTGAGGCTTCGGGAATACGCCGCATGAAAAAGGGACGCCGGAGCGTCCCTTCAGCTTGCCGACAAAGCCGGAGCTGGGTTGTCGTGCTCCCCTCTCCCACTTGTGGGAGAGGGGCTGGGGAGAGGGCGGGCGCTCGATACGCCTGCGTGCTGGAGAAAACCGAAGGCTTCGCTCCAAGTGGCTCCTAGCAAAGCCACCCCTCTCCCCGGCCCTCTCCCCCTGAGGGGAGAGGGAGAGACAACCGTCGTCATTCCAGACGGTGTTGGCGCATCCTGTCGACTTCGACCAACGCCCCCTGATTTGTCCCGCATCAGTGATGCAGGATCTTCGACAGGAACTGCCTGGCCCGCTCGGAGCGCGCTTCGATATTGCCGAAGAACTCTTCCTTGGCGCAGTCCTCGACGATCTTGCCCTGGTCCATGAAGATCACGCGGTTGGCCACCTTGCGCGCGAAGCCCATTTCGTGGGTCACGCACATCATGGTCATGCCTTCCTGCGCCAGCTGCACCATCACGTCCAGCACTTCGTTGACCATTTCCGGGTCCAGCGCGGAGGTCGGCTCGTCGAACAGCATGCAGATCGGATCCATCGACAGCGCGCGGGCAATTGCCACGCGCTGCTGCTGGCCGCCCGACAGCTGGCCCGGGAACTTGGCCGCCTGCGCCTTCAGGCCCACGCGGTCCAGGTACTTCAGGCCCTTGGCGGTAGCCTCTTCCTTGGAGCGGCCGAGCACCTTCATCTGGGCGATGGTCAGGTTCTCGGTGATCGACAGGTGGGGGAACAGCTCGAAGTTCTGGAACACCATGCCCACGCGCGAACGCAGCTTGGGCAGGTTGGTCTTGGGCGAGCCCACCGAAGTGCCGTCCACCGTGATGTCGCCCTTCTGGAAGGGCTCCAGCGCGTTGACGGTCTTGATCAGCGTCGACTTGCCCGACCCCGACGGGCCGCACACCACCACGACTTCGCCCTTGGCGACCTTGGTGGTGCAATCGGTCAGCACCTGGAAGGCGCCGTACCACTTGGAGACGTTGTTGATTTCAATCATACGGCCACCTTTTTCTGGTAACGCTTGACCAGCAGCGATGCGGAGAAACAGATAATGAAATACACCAGCCCGGCGAACAGCAGCATCTCCACGATGCGGCCGTCACGCTCGCCGATGCCGTAGGCCTGGCCAAAGAAGTCCGCCAGCGCGCTCACGTACACCAGCGACGTATCCTGGAACAGGATGATGCCTTGCGTGAGCAGCAGCGGCACCATGTTGCGGAAGGCCTGCGGCAGGATCACCAGCCGCATCGACTGTCCGTAGGTCATGCCCATGGCCTGCGCGGCAAACATCTGGCCGCGCGACACGCTCTGGATACCCGCGCGGATGATCTCGGAATAGTACGCCGCCTCGAACAAGGCAAAGGCGATCAGCGCCGAGGTCATGCGCAGGTCGGATGCCTGCGAAAGGTTGAACGTCTTCTGCAGGAGCTGCGGGATGATCAGGAAGAACCATAGCAGCACCATCACCAGCGGGATCGACCGGAAGATGGTGACGTAGCCCTGCGCGAACCAGTTCAGCACCTTGACGGAAGACAGCCGCATCATCGCCAGGATGGTGCCCCAGACGATGCCGACCACCACCGCGGTGACGGTGATCTTGAGCGAGACCAGCATGCCCTCGCCCAGCACTTCCAGCGTGGTGGGGTTGATCGAGGTGAAATCGAATGAATATGCCATGACGTGTCCCCTTACTTGCTGCCGATGAAGCCGGGCACGCGGGTGCGTCCTTCCACCCAGCGCATGAGCAGCATGACCACGATATTGATCAGCGCGTACATCAACGTCACCGCGATGAAGGACTCATACGGGCGCGCCGTGTAGTCCACCAGCTGGCGCCCCTGCGCGGCCAGCTCCAGCAGGCCGATGGTCGACGCCACCGCGGAGTTCTTGAAGATGTTCAGGAACTCCGAGGTCAGCGGCGGAACGATGACGCGGAACGCCATCGGCAGCAGCACGTGGCGGTAGGTCTGGGCCAGCGTAAAGCCCATCGCCAGGCCTGCATTCCGCTGGCCGGGGGCAGCGAGTTGATCCCCGAGCGCACCTGCTCGCAAACCCGGGCCGCGGTAAAGGTGCCCAGGCAGAACATGGCCGCCAGGAATTGCTGGGCGAAGGGGTTCATCTGCTTGATGGTCTCGCCGCCGGGCAACAGCTCGGGCATGACAAAATACCAGATGAACAACTGCACCAGCAGCGGAATATTACGGAAGATCTCGACGTAGGTGGCGGCCAGGCCGGACAGCCACCTGTTGGGCACCGTGCGCAGTACGCCGAGTACCGAGCCGATGACGAGGGCGATGATCCACGACGAGAGCCCGAGTGCAATGGTGACCTTCAGGCCGGAAATCATCCAGTCCAGGTAGGTCTCGTTCTGGGCCGCTTGTTCGAGGAATACACCCCAATGCCAGCTGTAGTTCATGATGTGTCCTCAAAAAGAAACGGAAGGACATGCCTTCCGTTTCACACAACCGGAATCCCAGTATCAGTCAAGTGCCTTGTCGTTCGGCGTCTTGAACAGCGCCTTCATGTCTTCCGACAGCGGGAAGTCCAGGTTCAGGCCCTTGGGCGGCACCGGTTGCTGGAACCACTTGGTGTACAGCGTGTTGATCGAGCCATCCTTCATCATGCCGGTGATGACGTGGTCGGACAGCTTCTTGAACGGTGCGTCATCCTTGCGGATCATGCAGCCATAGGACTCGCGCGATTGCGCCTTGCCAACCACGATCCAGTCGGCCGGGTTCTTGGCCTTGGCGCGCTCGCCGTACAGCAGCGCGTCGTCCATCATGAAGGCGACGGCGCGGCCCGATTCCAGCGTCAGGAACGACTGGCCATGGTCCTTGGTGCTGATGATGTTCATGCCCAGCTTCTGGTCATCGTTCATCTTGCGCAGCAGGCGTTCCGAGGTGGTGCCGGCAGTGGTCACCACGTTCTTGCCCTTGAGGTCGGCCCAGTCCTTGATGCCGCCATCCTTCTTCACCATGATGCGGGTGCCGATGATGAAGATGCTGTTGGTAAACGATGCTTGCTTCTGGCGCTCGAGGTTGTTGGTGGTCGAGCCGCACTCGATGTCGATGGTGCCGTTCTGCAGCAGGGTGATGCGGTTCTGCGAGGTAATCGGGATTTCCTTGACCTGCAGGTTCGGCAGCTTCAGCTGATCCTTGATGGCTTCCACGATCTTGACGTTGATATCGTAGGAATAGCCGACCTGGCGCACACCGCCGAGGTTGTAATTGAACGGAATCGACGACTCGCGCACGCCAAGCGTAATCACACCGGTGTCTTTGATCTTCTGCAGCGTGCCCGTCAGTTGCTCGGCAGCTTGCGCGGTACCGCACAGCACGCCAGCAGCAATCATCAGGGAAGCCAACTTGGCAACATTCATAAAATCTCCTTGACCATGAAGAGAAAGGCGGGACTCTAACAAAAAAACCACCCGCCGACGAAATAGTATTGCGCAGGCAGGCACTCAAGACAACGGGTTTTTCCCCTAACAGCGTCATTTCAGGCATGGTTTGCGGGGCAAACCGAGGTCTGACTCAATCCTGTAAAGCCCCTGCGCCAACGCGCCGGGCCGGCCTTGCGGCAATGCCTTGTCAGCACGGGCTCCCCCTCGTGCGTGGGGGGACAGCGAGCGCATACGACAACGCGGCTGCCGGGAAGCCCGGCAGCCGCGTTACCAATCCTGGATGGGCCTGCTGCGCCGCAGCATCGCCAGGGAGCGACGCTGCGGCGCCAAGCCGCGTCAAGCATCAGGGATAGAGACCGCGCATTTCGCGCGCCTGCAGAATCCGCGTGCACGCCACGATGAAGGCGGCCGTGCGCAAGGTAACCTTATTGTCCTGAGCAACCTGCCAGATCGCCCGGAAAGCCTCTTGCATGATTCGTACCAGGCGCTGGTTGATTTCCTCTTCGGTCCAGAAGAAGCTGGAAAAGTCCTGTACCCACTCGAAATAGGAAACCGTAACGCCGCCAGCATTGGCGATAACGTCGGGCGCCACCAGGATATTGCGCTCGCGCAGGATGTCGTCGGCCTCGGGCGTGGTCGGGCCGTTCGCACCTTCGATGACCATGCGTGCCTTGATGTGGGGCGCATTCTGGGCGGTGATCTGGCCTTCCAGCGCGGCCGGGATCAGGAATTCGCAATCCACCTGCCAGAATTGCTCGCCGGAAATGGTCTCGCCCTGGAAGCCTTCGATTGTGCCGCTGTGCGAAGCATATTCCATCATGGCGGGCACATCCAGGCCGGCCGGGTTGTACAGCGCGGTGCGGTGGTCCTGCACCGCCACCACCTTGGCGCCAGCCTCATGGAACAGCTTGGCGGCCACGGCGCCGACGTTGCCGAAGCCCTGCACGGCCACCCGTGCGCCCTTGATCTCAAGGCCGAGGTTGCGCGCCGCTTCGGAACCCACCACGAACACGCCGCGGCCGGTTGCCTCGCGCCGTCCCAGCGAGCCGCCCAGCGAGATCGGCTTGCCCGTGACCACGCCGGTGGACGTGCTGCCGGAATTCATCGAGTAGGTGTCCATCATCCATGCCATCACCTGCTCGTTGGTGTTGACGTCGGGCGCCGGGATGTCCTTGTTGGGTCCGATGATGAAATTGATTTCGCTGGTGTAGCGGCGCGTCACGCGCTCCAGCTCCGAGCGCGAGAGCGTGCGCGGATCGACGCGGATGCCGCCCTTGGCGCCGCCGTAAGGCACGTTGACCGCGGCGTTCTTGACCGACATCCAGGCCGACAGGGCCATGACTTCCGACAAGGTCACGTCCTGGTGGAAGCGCACGCCGCCCTTGCCCGGGCCGCGCGACATGTTGTGCTGCACGCGATAGCCTTCGAAGTGGGCAATGGTCCCGTTGTCCATCTCGATCGGCACATCGACCACCAGCGCGCGCTTGGGGCGCTTGAGGGTCTCGACCCAGCGGGCCAGCGAGCCCAGGTACGGCGTGACACGATCGACCTGCTGCAGGTAGATGCCCCAGGGCCCGAGCGCATCGGCGTTCAGGTAGGAAGGCAGGGAATGGTTCTTGACGGCAGGATTGGACGGCGCTGCGGAAGACATCGTTTGGTTCCGGTGTGAAGGTGCCGCCAGCTTAGGGGAGGCAGCCCTGCAGAAGCCAATGCCGTTTGATTATCCTGTTATGCATGGTTAGCATAACCTTTGACGAGCGCCCTGTGCCGCCCCTCCCGGCTACTTGGCGGTGCGCCCGGCGCACCAGCCGCGCGCCTTCAGGATTTCGGCAGTGCGGGCAAGGTCTGCGCTGCCAGCGAAGACCAGACGCGGTCCACCAGCTGGCGCTTGTTGCGAACCTGTGCGCTGCGCCGCTCGCTGACGTGTTCGCCCGGCTTCTCCCGGTAAAGCCGGATTTCCATGTCGATCGACAGCGGCACGCCGCGCGCGGCCTCGGCACGCACCAGCCGGTGCTGGGCCAGTTCCTCCCGCACCGCGCTCTCCGGCAGGAAGGCCATGCCATGCCCGGACAGCGCCATCACCTTGAGCGCCTCGGCCATATCGGTCTCGTAGCATTTGTCGAGCTTGAGCGCGTCGGTGGTTTCTGACAGCAGCATGTCGACCATGCGGCCGAGGAAGGCATTGGGCGTATAGCTGAGGAAGGGCACCGGCTTCTTGTCCGTGCCCGGCAGCCGGTACAGGGGCTTGCCGGCGGCGTCCGGCACGCTGTATGGCGACAGCCGCTCGGTGCCCAGCACCATCATGTCGTAGTGCGCGGGATCGAGCTGGATGGCCTGGCGCGCATGGTGGTAGACCATCACCAGGTCGCAGCCGCCATCGACCAGCGCCAGCACGGCGTCGTGCACGTTGAGCGCGCGCAGCCGGCACGGCAGCGTGCCGATCTCGCGTTCCACCGCCTTGAGCCATTCGGGGAAGAACGTCAGCGACAGCGTGTGCGGCACCGCGAATTCCAGCACCTGGGCATTGGCCGAACGCTGCCCCCGCATCAGCGCCCGGGTCTCGCTGACTTGCGCCAGCATGGCCAGGGCCTGCTCGTAGAACACCTTGCCCGCCGGCGTGAGGCTGGTGGGATAGCTGGAGCGATCGATCAGCTCCGTGCCCACCCAGGACTCCAGCGACTGGATCCGGCGCGAGAACGCGGGCTGCGTCACATGACGCTGCTCGGCCGAGCGCGAGAAGCTGTGCGTCTCGGCCAGGCTGACGAAGTCTTCAAGCCACTTGATTTCCATGAGGCGGCATTATCCACCGGCTGCTTGCGGTTTCGCCACCGCCAGGAACAATATTCTACTTTATTGATTTTTATTAGAATTAGATTACACTTACAGCCAGATTTGCACGACAGGACGCACGTGCTTGCTACGGGCTGGACGCTATGATGGTCGCAAACCAACAAGGAGCCCTTCATGGCCACCCAGCAAGCCGCCGTTACCGATATTGCCAGCCACGCACGTAGCGCCGGTGTCCTTGGCACCCTTGACGCGGTCGGCGGCCAGCCGGATCTCTTTGCCCCGCTATCCGACGGCATGTCGTCCGCCTTTGCCGCCAGCGCGCGCATGGTGGCGCAAGGCATCGAAGCCAGCCTGCCGGATGCCGCGACGCTGCTGGCACTGTTGCCGGAATCGCTGCGCGAGGGCTCGGCCCAGGGCTATGTGCGCCACCTGGTGCACGCCGATCCGCTGGCGCGCTTCTCCGCCATGCTGATCGTCTGGCGGCCGGGGCAGCACAGCCCGGTGCACGGGCACCAGACCTGGTGCGCCTACCGGGTGCTGCGCGGCACGCTGCATGAGCGCCACTACCGCTGGGACGCGCAAGAGCGCCAGGCACATCCGTGCGGCGAGATCACGCGCACGGCGGGCGACACCTTCAGCGTGCCGGCCGGGCTGCGCCATATCCATGCGCTCGGCAACGACAGCGACGCGGTGGCCGTGTCGCTGCATATCTATGGGGTGGACCAGGAACACATCTGCAGCGGTGTGAACCTGCTGGTGGACGCGGCCTGAGTCTTGCGGCCGGCGTGCGGCCAGGCACCAGGGAAACGCTGCGCGCCAACAGGATTTGCCATGGACCGTTACGACCGCCAGATACTCGCCGCCCTTCAGGAGGACGCCACCGTGCCTGTGGCGGAGCTTGGGGAGCGGGTAGGCCTCACCTCCACGCCGTGCTGGCGGCGCGTGCAGAAGCTGGAGGAAAGCGGCGTGATCCGCAAGCGCGTGGCGCTGCTGGATCCCGCGCTGCTGAATGTGGGCGTGACGGTATTCGTATCGGTTCGTACCAGCCAGCATAGCGTCAAGTGGCTCAAGACTTTTCATGATCTTGTCGCCTCCATTCCCGAAGTCACCGAGTTCTACCGCATGGCCGGGGATACCGATTACCTGCTGCGCGTGGTGGTGCCGGATATTGCTGCTTATGATCGCGTTTACAAGAAGCTGATACAGGGGGCGGAGCTGGCGGATGTGAGTTCTAGTTTTGCTATGGAACAGATTAAGTACACTACGGCGTTGCCGTTGGATTATGTGTAGGGTGGGGAATGGGTGGGGATTCGGATTTGGCGCTTCTGGCCCCGCTGACGCGGGTTTTGGCGCTTGCTGGGTGGGGTTTTCATGCTTCTAGCTGCTGTCGCGGCTGTACGGGGTTGGCCGTTTTAGAACGTGTGAGATGTCACTTTTCTTTACTCGTAAAGAAAAGTAACCAAAGAAAGCGATCCTTGCAGGAGGCTGGCTTGTCGGGGTTGCGTAGCCCAATGGTTTCGTCGTCAGGCCCCGGGTTTTAATTCACTCGTGCCGTTACCGGTTTGAATGGCCACGATCCTGTTAATGACGCTGGTTTCGTGGTGAGGCCCCCGGTAGCCGCATCCCTGCCCATTCGCCCATCTGCCGGTACCGGATCGGAGCATCACGATATATCACGCCGTGATGGTTTCGTGGTGGGGTGGGCGCGGTGGCGAATCCCTCAAAACTATTCCGGCGGTGCCACCGCGCCCACGACGAAAACGGGACGCTTGCAACTTCGTGGCCGCCCGCGCCGCGAGCGACAGACGGCTTGAACTTCGTGGTGGTGGCTACCGGTGGGGGCCACCACGAAACCCTGGGCATTGGCAGCGTCGTGATGATCTAAACTGGTAACGGCACGAGGTCATTAGAACCCGGGGCCGTACGACGAAATCATTGGGGTCCCCAATGACGCCACGCCAGCCTCCTGCAAGGATCCCTTTCTTTTGGTTACTTTTCTTTACGGGCGAGCCCTCCATGTCAGGATACTTGTCGTCTCCGTCTTCTTTGATGAAGCAAAATGGAGGGTGGTGTGCGACTGGAAGATGAAACGATATACGGCCGAGCGCCGGGAGTGGGCGGTCGAGCAGATGATGCCTCCGCTTAACCGATCGGTAGTGGAGTTGGCCAAGGCCACGGGGATCACGACAGTGACCTTGCGGACTTGGCGCGAGATGGCGAGAGCTGCAGGAAGAATTGTGCCGGGTGACGGGAAGCAAAGTGATCAATGGTCCAGTGCGGACAAGTTTCGCGTGGTGCTGCAGACGGCGCCACTGAGTGAGGCGGAACTGTCGGAATACTGCCGGATGAAGGGCATCCAGCCGGAGCAGATCCGGCAATGGCGCGAGGCGTGCGAGCAGGCTAATGCGGTGGCACCGGCCAAGCGAAGCCTGGCGCAGCGCCGGGAAGACGAAGCGGCGCAGAAGCGTGTACGAGAACTGGAGCGCGAGCTCAAGCGCAAGAATGCGGCGCTGGCGGAAACGGCAGCGCTGCTGGTACTGCAAAAAAGCCGCAGCGATCTGGGGACGGGACGAGGAAGACTGATCAGCACCCCGGATCGCTTTGAAGCCATACAGTTGATCGATGAAGCGGTGAGCGCCGGGGCGCGACAGGCAATGGCCTGCGAAGCGCTGGGCTTGACCGAGCGAACCTTGCAGCGCTGGCGGCATGCCCCTGCCGATAAGCGGCTTGAGGCGCGTCGCGACGCGCCTGCCAACAAGCTCAGCGAAGCGGAACGGCAGGCATTGCTGACGGCGGCGAACCAGCCTGGCTATGCCAGCCTGACGCCGCACCAGATCGTGCCGAAGCTGGCGGACGAAGGGATCTACCTGGCGTCGGAATCGACGTTCTACCGGATCCTGAAGGCGGCGGGACAAGGCAGACGGCGTGGCCGCAGCAAGGCCCCGAGCGCTCGTCCGTTGACGACGCACCGGGCGGAAGGTCCGAATCAGGTTTGGTGCTGGGACATCACTTGGCTACCGACCACAGTCAAGGGACGGTTCTTCTACTGGTACATGATGAAGGACATTTACAGCCGCAAACTGGTCGCCAACGAGGTGCATGAGAGCGAGTCGGCCGAGCATGCCAGCCGTCTGCTGATGCACGGTTGTTTGCGCGAGCAGACGGCGGGCCGCCCGCTGGTGCTGCACTCGGACAATGGCACGGCCATGAAGGGGGCGAGCATGCTGGCAACGATGTATGACTTGGGCGTGGTGCCGTCCTACAGCCGGCCCAGGGTGAGCAACGACAACGCCTATGCCGAAGCGTTGTTCCGCACGGCGAAGTACTGCCCGCTGTGGCCGGAGCGCCCGTTCGAGAGCCTGGAGCAAGCGCGTGCCTGGGTGCTGAGCTTCGTGCGTTGGTACAACGACGAGCACCGCCACAGCAGCCTGAAATACGTCACGCCAAGCCAGCGGCATCAGGGCAAAGCCACTGCCCTGCTGGCGCAGCGCACGGCGCTGTATCAGGCCGCGCGAGCCCGGAACCCGCAGCGTTGGGCTGCGGGCATCCGTAACTGGCAGCTAGTCGATGCCGTGTACCTGAACCCGGAACGAGCGCAGCAAAACGTGGGGGATTGCAAGAAAGCAGCGTAACGGCTGAGGGTCGAGTGGCCCGAGGGAACTGCCCCCTCAGGCTCTCACAGATCCGTACGTGAATCTCTCGATTCATACGGCTCTTCTTGTCCGCCGTTCTTCGAAACAGAAATCCCAGTGCGCGAACAGCTGAGGAAGACTTTCCCGACATCGTTTGAGCCACGCCCAAGATCCTCGTTTATGTCCTCTCAACCGCTTGTACTTATTTCGCGCCCACCTGCCAAGCCGTAAGTCTATTCTGATCAAGAACTGTTTCAGCCGCTCTGGATAGAAAGCACCGTAGTAATTCACCCATCCCCGTACCATTGGGTTTATGCGCTGCGCCAGTTCGCGCAGCGTCATTGAGGTACTTCGATTGAGACTCATGCTTCGGATGGCCTGAGACATGCGCGTTAGTGCCTTTTGACTTACCGCAGGTCCGAATCCGTTGAACAAATTTCCCGCTCGGTCCTGTACCGTCCGAGCGTGAAAGCTGAATCCAAGGAAGTCGAACTTTGTATGGATATGGTCCTCTCGACGTCGTCCATCTTTGCAGTAAACCAAGCGCGTCTTTTCCGGGTGTAGCGAAAGCCCACAATCGGTAAGCCGTTCCCTCAAGGCAGACAAGAACTGTTCCGCCTGATGCTTCGTCCTGCAATGACAAACCACATCGTCGGCATACCGTTCAAACGGCACCTCCGGATGCTCGGTCTGGACCCATCGATCAAACGCATAGTGAAGAAAGAGGTTAGCCAACAATGGACTGATCACCCCGCCTTGCGGAGTGCCTCTATCCCGAGCAACCAATTCCCCGGTTTGCTTCTGCACCGGGCTCTCTAGCCAGCGTCTAATGTAGAGTCGTACCCATGGCTCCGTGACATGCTTTTCTACCGCACGCCTGAGAAGCTCGTGGTCGATGGTGTCAAAGAAGGATTTCAAGTCAATATCGACTACCCAATCGTAGCGCCAACAGTTCCTTCTCGCTTGCGCCACAGCTTGCTTCGCCGATTTGTTCGGCCGATAACCGAACGATGATGCATGGAATATCGCATCGATTCTCGGCTCCACCATTAACTTGACCGCCATCTGCGCCACTCGGTCAGTGATGGTCGGTATCCCGAGAGGACGAAACCCGCTCCCCTTCGGAATCAGCACCTCTTTGACCGGCTGGGGAAAATAACTCCCCGAACTCATTCGATTCCACAGGGCGTATAGATTCCTTGCCAAACGATTTCGGAAGATTTCAATACTTTCGCTGTCCACGCCCGGCCCGCCTTGATTGGCGGCCACACGCTTCCAGGCTTCCCAAATCAACCGCTTGGGTATCTCGAACGACTTGGCGTCGACCCTGGAATCCTCCCGCATCGCGGTTGTTCTATGGTCTCTGCCGGACAAGGTCATGCCTTCGCTCCAGAGGTCATTACAACCCTTTCACCGCTACTACGCATGACTCCGCCCCTGTGCCTCGCATTGGTACTCTGACTCTCACGGGTTCTCCGCTTGAGTTTCTCCCTTAGCATCGAGACGACAGGTTCCCAAGTTCCGTATCCATGCCTGCAGGAAGGTCGCGCCATCTCTATGCCGGATGCCGTCAGACCCACCTCCAGGTTGCCGTCTGACTTATCCCGAGGTGTTGTCGAGCCCTCGGTTTTGACATCATTGCAATTCTCGACACTTCTTCGATGGTTCACTTGCGTTCGCCTCCTCCTTGCCTACCTGACGAGATTCATCCCGCCTTTTCCCTTGACGCTCACCACAACCGCTCTTAACGGCTGCAGCTCAGGGTGGTTTGGTATCACCGCCTGATCGGCGAAACCGAGGGGCCTACCCTCATCACAGATACAGCATGTACGACGACGTACTGTCGCTTTCCTTCTTGGCACACCGACAACTACCTTGACACACGCCGCGAGCGAGTAAAGAAAAGTGACATCTCACACGTTCTAAAACGGCCAACACCGTACAGCCGCGACAGCAGCTAGAAGAGCCAAAACCCCGCCCACAAGAGACACCCCCGCGCCAGCGGGGCCAGAAGCGCTACCCCCCCGTCCCCCTATCACCCCCTATCACCCCCTATTCGCCCACCCCGTCACCCTCCTCTCCAAAACCGCAAAAAACTCATACATCACCATCGCCATCACAGCAATCACCACCAGCCCGGCAAACGCCAGCGGCATCTTCATCGCCGATCCGGCCGAGACCAGCAGATAGCCAATGCCCTCGTTAGCGGCACTCATCTCCGACACGGTAGTGCCAACGAATGCCAGCGTGATCGCCACCTTCAGCGAAGCAAAGAAATATGGCATGGACCGCGGCAGCCCGACCTTGAGCAACACATCGGTGCGCTTCGCACCAAGTACGCGCAGCACGTCCTCCAGTTCCGGCTCCAGCGTAGCCAGCCCGGTCGCGATATTGACCATGATCGGGAAGAACGAGATCAGGAACGCGGTCAGGATCGCCGGGCCGGCGCCCAGGCCGAACCACACCACCAGGATCGGCACGAACGCCGCTTTCGGCAACGCATTGAACGCCGTCATCAGCGGATAGCCGGCCGCGTACGCCAGCTTGGACGAGCCCATCAGCAAACCCAGCACCACGCCCACGATGATGGCAAGGCCAAAGCCGACCATGGTGGTCCAGAAGGTACGCCAGGCATGGCCGGCAATCACATCCCAGTACTCGAACAGCGACGTGACGATCGCGCTGGGGCTGGGCAGGATGAAGTCCGACACATTGAACACAAGGCAAGCGCCCTGCCACAGCAGCAGGAACGTGCCCAGCAACAGCCACGGCGCCACGCGCTGCACGCGGCGTTGCTGGGCCGCGCTCATCGAAGAAGAGAAAGTGCTCATGGTCAGTGCTGCCGTACGTGCCCGATCTTCTCGCGCAGCGAGTGCACAAGGTCGGCAAAGGGTTCGGTATAGGTCAGGTCGAGGTCGCGCGGACGCGGCAGGTTGATCTCCTTGCGCGTGAGGATGCGCCCCGGGCGCTGGCTCATCACGTAGACGGTGTCGGCCAGGAACACGGCCTCGCGCAGGTCGTGGGTGACCAGGATCACGTTGAAGCGCTGCGCCTGCCACAGGTCGCGCAGCACGCACCACAGCTCCTCCCGGGTAAAGGCGTCGAGCGCGCCGAAGGGCTCGTCGAGCAGCAGCATGCGCGGCTCGTGGATCAGCGCGCGGCAGATCGAGGCGCGCTGCTGCATGCCGCCGGAGAGCTGCCACGGATACTTGTCCTCGTAGCCGGCCAGGCCCACGGTGCGCAGCAGTTCGCGCGCCCGCGCCGTGTATTCCTCGCGCTTCTGGCGCAGCGTGGAGCGGTACGGCTCGACGATCTCCAGCGGCAGCATGACGTTCTGCAGCGTGGTGCGCCAGGGCAGCAGCGTCGGGGCCTGGAAGGCCATGCCCACCATCTTGAGCGGGCCGGTGACCTTCTCGCCGGCGATCTTGACCACGCCGCGCGTGGCCGGCTTGAGGCCGGTCGCCAGCTTCATGAAGGTGGACTTGCCGCAGCCGGAGGGCCCGACGATGGCGATGAACTCGCCCGGCTCGACCTGCAGAGAGATGTCCTCGATGGCGAACTCGCCCTGGCGGGCAAGCTCGTCGTTATAGGCGAGCCAGACGCGATTGAACTCGACAAGGGTCGCGCCGCCGGCTCGGCCGGCAATTCCGCGGGGCCGCGGCCCCCACACGCAGGGAAGGCTGGGAAGTCGCGCCCATCGTCATCGCAGCACATCCAGTTCGGCAGCGGACGGCAGGTAGGCATCGGTCCACAGGTTGTCGGGGTTGATGCGGCCCTTGGTGCCAAAGGCATCGGCCACTTGCGAAGCCATCAGCGAGAGGCGCGGCTTGTTGACCCTGCCAAAGCCCTCGGCGCGCGCGTCGGGCGACTTGACCACGCTGTCCAGCGCCATCTTCAGGCGCTTGGTCTCGAGCTTCTCGTCGATGATGCCGTCGCGCGCCTTGACCGCCTTGATGCCCTCTTCCGGCTTGGCGATCACGTCCTTGGCCGACTTGGCGAAGGCGCGCAGGAAGGCCTTGACCGCCTCCGGGTTTTTCTTGAGGAAGTCTTCCGAGGCGATCACGGCGTTGCCATACAGCTTCACGCCGTATTGCGGGTAAGGCAGCACCACGATGTCCTCGTCCTTCACGCCGCGCGCGTTCAGGTTAAGGATGGAGGTGAAGGAGAAGCCGGTGATGGCGTCGAGGTCGCCGCGCGTGAGCATGGTCTCGCGCAGGGTCGGGTCCATCGCCTGCCAGTTGAAGCTCGACGCCTGCAGGCCGTTGGCCTTGGCGAAGATCGGGAAGGCGCGGCGTCCGGCGTCGAACACCGGTGCGCCGAGCTTCTTGCCGGCCAGGTCGTGCGGGGTCTTGATGCCGGACTTCTTCAGCGCCAGCACGGCGGCGGGCGTGTTGTTGTAGACCATCATCACGGCCACCGGCTTGTTCTTGGCATCGGGGTTGTTGCCGTAGAACTCCATCACCGACGCAAGGTCGGCAAAACCCATGTCATAGGTGCCGGAAGCCACGCGGTTGACCACGTTGCCCGAGCCGTTGCCAGCGTCGATCGCCACATCGAGTTTCTCGGCCTTGTAGTAGCCCTTCTGCTCGCCCAGCAGGAACAGCGCGGACGGGCCTTCGAAGCGCCAATCGAGCTGGAAGCGGACCTTGGTCTGGGCGTGCGCCTCGCCGGCAAATTGTGTCGACAGCACCAGTGCTGTGCCTAGCGCCATGCCAAGCTGCATCCAGCGGCGGCGTGCGGGGGACGCGGCAGCGCCGGACACGGCATGGGCCGGCTGGGCGCCTGCGAGAGCGGCCGGGACTTCGAACGGGGTGGCGAACGGGGTGGCGAACGGGGTGGCGAACGGGGTGGCGGCACGGAATAGCGGCATTGAACTCTCTCCAGTTAGTCGTCTTCCTGGATAGTTCGTCCGCAAGGCGCGTGCCATGCAAACACGCACCGCGATGGGGCGGATACGCCACCTATTGTCGAACCAAATTCGTGCAATCGGATATTTCGGGACGGTTTGCCGCGATGGATTGTCAACAATCCATCGCGGCCCTGGCTATTGGCGTGTCAGGCGTCCTGCGTCGCGTCGCCCGCCTCGATGGCCAGTGCGGCATCCTCCACGGGCGCCTCGTTCTCGGCCGCGCTGCGCGCCTGGATGTGCCACATCTCGGCGTAGCGGGCATCGAGCCGCATCAGCTCGGCATGGGTGCCGCGCTCGATGATGCGGCCGTGGTCCATCACCAGGATCTGGTCGGCATGCACCACGGTAGAGAGCCTGTGCGCGATCAGCAGCGTGGTGCGGTTCTGCGCCAGCCGCATCAGCTCGGCCTGGATGGCCTGTTCGGTGCGGGAATCCAGCGCCGAGGTGGCTTCGTCGAAGACCAGGATCGGCGGGTTCTTCAGCAGCGTGCGGGCGATGGCCACGCGCTGCTTCTCCCCGCCCGACAGCTTGAGGCCACGCTCGCCCACGGGCGTGTCGTAGCCTTGCGGCAGCTCGCGGATAAAGCCGTCGATCTGGGCCGCGCGCGCGGCCTCGATGACTTCGTCGCGGGTGGCGTCGGGGCGGCCGTAGGCGATGTTGTAGTAGATGCTGTCATTGAACAGCACGGTGTCCTGCGGCACGATGCCGATGGCGCGGCGCAGGCTGTCCTGCGTGATCGAACGGATATCCTGGCCGTCGATCTCGATGCCGCCGCTGCTCACGTCATAGAAGCGGAACAGCAGCCGCGCCAGCGTGGACTTGCCCGAGCCGCTGTGGCCCACCACCGCGGTAGTGGTGCCGGCGGCGATGGTGAACTCCACATCGTCGAGGATCACGCGGTTGCTCTCGTAGCCAAAGCCGACATGGTTGAAACGCACCGCCGCACCCTGCACGCGCAAGGCGCCGGCGCCCGGCGCATCGGCCACTTCGCGGTTTGTGCCCAGCAGCACGAACATGCGATCCATGTCGGTGGTGGCCTGCTTGATCTCGCGGTAGATCACGCCGAGGAAGTTCAGCGGAATGTACAGCTGGATCATCAGCGTGTTGACCAGCACCAGGTCGCCCAGCGTGAGCTTGCCCGCCGCCACGCCCACGGTGGCGCGCCACAGGATCAGGATCAGGCCGGTGGCGATAATGGCCTGCTGGCCGAAGTTCAGGAACGACAGCGAGTTTTGGGAGCGGATCGCCGCGGTACGGTACTTGCGCAGGTTCTCGTCATAGCGACCGGCCTCATATTCCTCATTGCCGAAGTACTTGACCGTCTCGAAGTTGAGCAGGGAATCGATGGCCTTCTGATTGGCGCGCGAATCCAGCTCGTTCATCTTGCGCCGGAAGTGCGTGCGCCACTCGGTCACCACGATGGTAAACACGATATAGCTCACCAGCGCGCAGCCCGTGATGGCGGCGAACCAGATGTCGTAGTGCAGGATGAAGAAGCCCATCACCAGCCCCATCTCGACCAGGGTCGGCAGGATGCTGTAGAGCGAGTAGGAGATCAGCGACTGGATGCCGCGCGTGCCACGCTCGATGTCGCGGCTCATGCCGCCGGTCTGGCGGTCCAGGTGAAAGCGCAGCGACAGCGCGTGCAGGTGGCGGAACACCTGCAGCGCGATCTCGCGCACCGCGCTTTGCGTGACCTTGGAGAACAGGATTTCGCGCAGCTCGGTAAACAGCGTGCCCGACAAGCGCAATATCCCGTAGGCGACGATCAGCCCCACCGGCACCACCAGCAGCGCGGTCGCGCTGCCGGCGGGCACATTCATGTTGTCCACCAGCTTCTTCATCAGGACCGGCACGCCCAGGTTGGCCACCTTGGCCGCCACCAGGCACACCAGCGCCAGGATCACGCGCCACTTGTAGTGCCAGACATAGGGCAACAGGTTGCGCACGGTCTGCCAATCGCTGCGGGGAACGTTGGATTTGCCGAAGAGGGAAGAAGGCTGGGCGGGGGACGGCTCGGCCGACGTAGAGTAGCGTCGCATACGTTAGAATTCGGGCGAATATGCGATTGTGGCAGAGATCGACATAATTAGCCGGCGCCACGCCGCAATCGCGCGTCACGGCAGCGCCGCCACGTCCGGGCCGCGCGGCGGCAAGGTCACTCCTTCGCTGCCCGCCCTGCCCCGCCCCAACCCGATCCAGTCTCATCAAGCAGCCATCATGAATCAAGCCAACGTCCTCCCCTGCCTGCCCCCTGGCAAGAATCCCGCACTGCGCGTGGTCCCCATGCCGGCGGATGCCAATGTGCATGGCGACGTCTTCGGGGGCTGGATCATGGCCCAGGTGGACATTGCCGGCTCGATCCCGGCAGTGGAACGCGCCCAGGGCCGCGTGGCCACCGTGGCGGTGAACTCCTTCCTGTTCAAGCATCCGGTCTTTGTCGGCGACCTCGTGAGCTTCTATGCCGATATCGAGAAGACCGGCCGCACCTCGATCACCGTGTCGGTGGAGGTCTATGCGCAACGCATGCGCCACAGCAACGAGATCGTCAAGGTGACCGAAGCCACCCTGACCTACGTCGCCACCGACGATACACGCCAGCCGCGCGTGCTGCCGAAGGAAAGGACGCGCCGCTGGCCTGAGTGCGCAGCGGCGGTTTCAATGCACGTTAGTTGAACTGCGAGAAGTCCGGGCGGCGTTTCTCGAAGAACGCCTTGAACGCCTCCTTGGCTTCCGGCGCCTGCAGCATGCGCCGGAACACCTCGCCCTCCTCCGCCATTTTCGCTTGCACGGCAGCCTTGTCGCCGCCCTTCATCAGCCGCTTGGTCTCCCGCAGGGACGAAGCCGGCAGCGCGGCCAGCTTGCGCGCCTGCTGCTGCGCGAACTCGTTGAGCTCCGCCACCGGCAGCACGCGCGTGGCCAGGCCGATCTGCAGCGCTTCCTGCGCGCTGAAGGCTTCGCCCAGCATCAGCTTCTCGGCAGCGCGCTGGTGGCCCAGCAGGCGCGGCAACAGCATGCTCGATGCCGCTTCCGGGCACAGGCCCAGCTGCACGAACGGCAGCGACAGCTTGGCCGTCTCGGAGACATAGACCAGGTCGCAATGCAGCAGCATGGTGGTGCCCACGCCCACCGCCGGGCCGCTCACCGCGGCCACCAGCGGCTTGCTGGCCTGGCTGATCTGCTGCAGGAACTGGAACACCGGCGCCGGTTGATCACCTTCCAGCGAGGTGGGCGGACGCTGCATGAAGTCTTCCAGGTCGTTGCCGGCGGTGAACACTTCCGGCTTGCCGCGGATCACGATCACGCGCACGGCAGGGTCGGTCTCGGCGGCGCGCAGCGCGTCGGCCATGGCCTGGTACATCGCCGCCGTGATGGCGTTCTTCTTGTCGAGGCGATCGAACTCGAGGGTCAGGATGCCTTGTTCGATGGTGGTCAGGATGCTCATGAAATCGTCTTCTCCTTACTGCTTGGTTGGCTGGTCTGCCTTGCCCTTCGCTTAAGCAAGTGGGCCGCTCATTCGAACGCCGGCGGATTCTCGCAAAGATAGCTCATCCCGAACGCTTTTGCGCCGACGTTGAGCGCCACCGTCAGGCTCATTGGCGCCAGCATCAGCTCCACGTCATGCTGCTGCGCGGTGCGCGCGAGCGACTGGTAGGCCGGCAACGCTTGAATCGCCTCGGGCGGTCCCGCATAGCTCAGCGATACTGCCGGGCTCAGCAAGCGGGCGCTGCGGATGCATTGCTGCGCGTGCGCCATCACGCGGCGGATGCCTTCATCCGCGCCGCGCGCCTTGGCCACCGGCTCGGTCTGGCCGCGATGCATATGCACGATGGGGCGGATATTGAACGCGCTGCCGAGCATGTAGCGGCCCCAGGTGATGCTGTTCTCGCCCTTGTGCTTGGCGCGCGTGTACATGTAGAGCAACTCGTCGGGCACCAGGAACATATGCGCGGCGTCGCGCAGGCGTGTCTCCACCGCTTCCACCACCGCTTGCGCGCTGGCGCCGCCGCCCAGCATGCGCGCGGCCTCGCGCACGATCAGCGCCTGGCCCGGGCCGATCGCGCCGGTGTCGATCACCGTCAGCTCGAACAACCCCGTGCGCCCCGCATCCTTGCGCGCCTTGAAGCTCTTGGCCACGGTACCGACCACGGCGCCCGAGGCATGCGCGTACAGCTTGCTGCGGCTGCTGGCGATGGTGAGCAGCAGCGCGCGGTCGCATGAGGTCACCACATGCTTGAGCATGTGGTCTTCGATCTCGCGCTCGAGCAAGGGAACGGATTCGGCATAGTGGTCCTGCTTGCCGACCAGGTACTGCGCGTAGAGCGACGGCAAGGCCGGCTCGTCGCGCACATCGGCCACAAAGCGGTCGCCCGCGCGAATGCGGAACGGCACCGTCTGCACGCCGAGCTCGGCCATCAGTGCGCGCGGCATGTCGCACGCGGCGTCGGCCAGGATGAGTGTCTCCTGCATCTTGTTGTTTCCTCCCTGTCAGGTGAGCCGCATCGAGGCGGCAGCTGTCTCCTTGCTATGGCACTGCTTTCTTCACCTGATAGAGGGTCCGGTGGTGTTTAAGCGCCGGCGCCACCTGATGCGCCCGCCCTCTCCCCGGCCCCTCTCCCGCTGCGCGGGAGAGGGAGCAAACCCGCGGTAGAGTCAAAGCATCACTCGGTGTAGCCGTGATTCCCGCCCCCAGGCGGAAATCACCCACGCGCGATGCGAAGCGAGCCGTGAAGGTGTGAATCTCCCGTTATGGGGCGCCTCGTCGGCAGGCCAAAAGAGCGGAAAAGAGGAGGCCATGTCTGAGTATCGCCTTAAGGCGATGCGAGTTTGGCCTCCGGCCGCTCTTTTGGACTGACGACGAGGAGTCTTTCGCCCCATCCGGGTCGCCTTCTTTGCCTACTTTCTTGGCGAGACAAGAAAGTAGGTCGCCTCCCCGCAGGGGAGGTGAAACTGCCTTTGACTTTAAGCTTTTGAGCTCTTGACCTTTTGACGTTAAGCAGTTGATTTTGCAGTGAAGCCGCGCGGATGGCGAACAAGTAGGCCTTCGCGGACCAACGCCACATCCAATGCCCGCCCCCTCCCCCAACCCCACCGATACGGTTGTGCCGCGTTTAGACGCGCTCGAAGATACCTGCCGCGCCCATGCCCGTACCGACGCACATGGTGACCATGCCGTACTTCAGGTTATGACGGCGCAGTGCGTGCACCACGGTGGCCGAACGGATCGCACCGGTGGCGCCCAGCGGGTGGCCCAGGGCGATGGCACCGCCCATCTGGTTGACCTTGGCCGGGTCCAGCTGCAGGTCGCGCATCACCGCCAGCGACTGCGCGGCGAAGGCTTCGTTCAGCTCGATCCAGTCCATCTGGTCCTGCGTGAGGCCGGCTGCCTTCAGCGCCGCGGGAATCGCTTCCTTGGGGCCGATGCCCATGATCTCCGGCGGCACGCCGCGCACCGCGAACGAAACGAAGCGCGCCAGCGGCACCAGGTTGAACTGCTTGAGGATCTTTTCCGAAACCAGGATCAGCGCGCCGGCGCCGTCGGAGGTCTGCGAGCTGTTGCCTGCGGTGACGCTGCCCTTGTTGGCAAACACCGGGCGCAGCTTGGCCAGGCCTTCGATGGAGGTCTCCGGGCGCGGGCCTTCGTCCAGCGAGATGGTGCGCGTCTTCACGTCGACCTGGCCGCTGGCCAGGTTGGGGAATTTCTCGACGATGTCCACCGGCGTGATCTCGTCCTTGAAGTCGCCGGCCTGCTGGGCGCGGATCGCCTTCTGGTGCGAAGCGAGCGAGAAGGCGTCCTGGTCCTCGCGGCTGACCTGCCACTTCTGCGCGACCTTCTCGGCGGTCAGGCCCATGCCGTAGGCGATGCCGATGTTCTCGTCGCGCTCGAAGATAGCCGGCGACATCGACGGCGAGTTGCCCATCATCGGCACCATGCTCATCGATTCCACGCCGGCGGCGATCATCACGTCGGACTCGCCCACGCGGATGCGGTCAGCGGCCATGGCCACAGCCGACAGGCCGGAGGCACAGAAGCGGTTGACGGTGATGCCGCCCACGGTGTTCGGCAGGCCGGACAGCAGCGCGCCGATGCGCGCCACGTTCAGGCCCTGCTGTGCCTCGGGGATGGCGCAACCAACGATAGCATCCTCGATCAGCTTGGGATCGAGGTTAGGCACCTGCGCCACGGCCGCGCGCAGGATGGTGGCCAGCAGGTCGTCCGGGCGGGTGTTCTTGTACGCGCCCTTGGGAGCCTTGCCGATCGGCGTGCGGGTCGCGGCAACGATGTATGCGTCTTGCAGTTGTTTCATGATGTCGGTTCCTCGCTTGCCTTAGTTGCGCACCGGCTTGCCGGTCTGCAGCATGCCCATGATGCGTTCCTGGGTCTTGCCCGTGCCGAGCAGGTCGACAAAGGCCTTGCGTTCCAGCGCCAGCAGCCATTCCTCGCTGACCAGCGAGCCGGCTTCCACATCGCCGCCGCACACTGCCTCGGCAATCCGGCTGGCAATCAGGAAGTCGTGCGCGGAGATGAAGCCGCCATCGCGCATATTGGCCAGCGATGCCTTGATAGTGGCAATGCCGGAGCGGCCCGCCACCGGCACCAGCGTGCCCGGCACCGGGGCGCGGTAGCCGGCGTTGGACAGGGCGCGCACTTCGTTTTGCGCCACGTAGAGCAGCTCATGCACGTTGAACACGATGGTGTCCGACGGCTGCAGGTAACCCATCTTCTGCGCGTCCAGCGCCGAGGACGAGACCTTGGCCATGGCCGCTGCCTGGAAGCGGTTGGTGAGGAACGGCAGGTAGTTGGTGCTGCCGGCGGCTTGTGCTGCCCGTGCTGCCGCCAGCGCGGCTTCCTTCAGGCCGCCGCCCGCCGGCACCAGGCCCACGCCCACCTCCACCAGGCCGATATAGGTCTCCAGCGCGGCCACGCGCTTGGCCGAATGCAGCATCAGCTCACAGCCGCCGCCCAGCGCAATGCCGGACGCCGCCGACACCACCGGCACGGCGGAGTACTTCACGCGCATCATGCCGTCCTGGAATTTCTTGACGAAGGGCTCGATGCCCTTGGCGCCGCCCATCATGAAGGCCGGCATCGCGGCTTCCAGGTTGGCGCCCGCGGAGAACGGGCCGCCCGGCGCGCCCAGTTGCAGCGACGTGGGCTGCCACACCACCAGGCCCTTGTACTCAGTTTCCGCCAGGTCGATGGCGCGCGTCAGGCCGTCGATCACGTCTGGGCCGATGGTGTTCATCTTGCTCTTGAACGAGACCACCAGCACATCGTCCTGGCCTTCGCTCACCCAGATGCGCACCGCATCGTTCTCTTCCACGGTGCGGCCGGCCTTGCGCGGATCGGCAGCCGCCGTGCCCTTGACCGCGGCGCGGAACACCTGGCGCGCGTACACCGGCAGCGCGTTGCGCTGCACGAAGGCCTGCGCGGCGGGCGACCACGAGCCCTGCGCGCCGTGCACGCCCTGGTTGTCGGCCACCGGACCTGCGAACACCCACGCCGGCAAGGCCACATTGGCCAAGCCCTTGCCTGCGTCGATGTCTTCCTTCACCCACTCGGCCACCTGCTTCCAGCCGGCCGATTGCCAGTCCTCGAAGGGACCGGAATTCCAGTCGAAGCCCCAGCGGATCGCCAGGTCGATGTCGGCCGCGGAGCCGGCGATCTGCTCGAGGTAGACGCCGATGTAATGGAACACGTCGCGGAACACCGCCCACAGGAACTGCGCCTGCGGGTTGCTGGATTCGCGCAGCAGCTTGATGCGCTCGGCCGCATCCTTCTTCAGCATGCGCACCACGATCTCGTCGGCCTTCTTGCCCGAGTCGACGTACTGGCCCGTCTTGGGATCCAGCACCTTGATGGCCTTGCCTTCCTTCTTGTAGAAGCCGGCGCCGGTCTTCTGGCCCAATGCGCCCGCATCCACCAACCCCTTGAGCACGGCAGGCGTCTTGTACACCGGGGCGAACGGATCGTCCTGCAGGGTGTCCTGCATGGTCTTGATCACGTGGGCCATGGTGTCCAGGCCCACCACGTCGGCGGTGCGGAACGTGGCGGACTTGGCGCGGCCCAGCTTGGAGCCGGTCAGGTCGTCGACCACATCGAAGGGAATACTGTACTTCTCGGCTTCGGCAAACACGGCCAGGATCGAGAAGATGCCGACGCGGTTGGCGATGAAGTTCGGCGTGTCCTTGGCGCGCACCACGCCCTTGCCGAGCGTGGAGGTCAGGAAGGTTTCCAGGCGGTCCAGGATCGCGGGCTGCGTGGTCGCGGTCGGGATCAGCTCCACCAGGTGCATGTAGCGCGGCGGGTTGAAGAAGTGCACGCCACAGAAGCGCGACTTCAGGTCCGCGTCGAAGCCATCGGACAGCGCGGTGATCGACAGGCCCGAGGTGTTGGTGGCAAAGATCGCGTGCGAAGCCAGGTGCGGCGCAACTTTCTTGTACAGGTCGTGCTTCCAGTCCATGCGCTCGGCGATGGCCTCGATCACCACATCGCACTCCTTAAGCAGCGCGAGGTCGTCTTCGTAGTTGGCAGCCTGGATCAGGCCGGCTTCGTCCTTGATGCCGAGCGGCGCCGGCGAAAGCTTCTTCAGGTTCTCGATGGCGCGCAGCGAGATGCCGTTCTTGGGGCCTTCCTTGGCGGGAAGGTCGAACAGCACCACGGGCACGCGGGCGTTGACGAGATGGGCGGCGATCTGCGCCCCCATGACGCCGGCACCCAGCACGACGACCTTCTTGACGATGAAATTGGACATGCGCGCTCCTAGGAAAGTGAGCGTTGAGATGAGGTGGGTTGGCTGCGCGCTGGCGCCGGTTCTGCTGTCGTTCCTGCTGCTGCCGGTGTGCTCCCCTCTCCCGCTTGCGGGAGAGGGAGCACACCATTGGCATCGACACCGTCAGAGCCAGTAGCCTGCGCCCGCGCTAAGACAACCGCATTAATTCAGGACAAACAATGCGTCAGAACAAATCCGCGTCCAGCGCCATCAGCGTGGCCGAGCCAGCGCGCGCCATGCGGATCTGCGAAGCCGTCTCCGGCAGCAGCTTGGCAAAGTAGAAGCGTGCGGTCGCCAGCTTGGTGGTGTAGAACTTGTCGCCGCCGGCTTCCTTCTCCAGCGCGATCTTGGCCATGCGGGCCCAGAAGTACGAGAACACCAGGTGGCCCACCACGCGCAGGTAAGGCACCGCGGCGGCACCGACTTCGTCGGGGTTGGCCATGGCCTTCATGCCGATTTCCATGGTGAGCTTCTGCACCTTGTCGCCCAGGTCGGCCAGCGGGTTGACGAACTCCTGCATGGCTTCGTTGGTGCCCTCTTCCTCGACGAACGCTTGCACGATCTTGCCGAAGGCCTTCATCTTGGCGCCCATGTCGCCCAGGATCTTGCGGCCCAGCAGGTCCAGTGCCTGGATGGTGTTGGTGCCTTCGTAGATCATGTTGATGCGCGCGTCGCGCACATATTGCTCCATGCCCCACTCGGCGATGTAGCCGTGGCCGCCAAAGACCTGCATGCCTTCGTTGGTGGCGGTGAACGCGTTGTCGGTCAGGAAGGCCTTGATCACGGGCGTGAGCAGCGCGACCAGGTCACCCGCTTCCTTGCGCACGGACTCGTCCGGGTGCGACAGCTCGCGGTCGATCTGCAGCGCGGTCCAGTAGCTGAACGCGCGGCCGCCTTCGGCAAAGGCCTTCTGCGTCAGCAGCATGCGGCGCACGTCCGGGTGCACGATGATCGGATCGGCCGGCTTGTCCGGTGCCTTGGGACCGGTCAGCGCGCGCATCTGCAGGCGGTCCTTGGCGTAAGCCAGTGAGTTCTGGTAGGCCACTTCGGTCAGGCCCAGGCCCTGCATGCCTACGCCCAGGCGGGCAGCGTTCATCATCACGAACATGGCGTTCAGGCCCTTGTTGGGCTCGCCCACCAGCCAGCCGCGCGCGCCGTCCAGGTTCATCACGCAGGTGGCATTGCCGTGGATGCCCATCTTGTGCTCGATCGAGCCGCACTTGATGCCGTTGCGCTCGCCCGGGTTGCCGTTGGCATCGGGGACGAACTTCGGCACCACGAACAGCGAGATGCCCTTGGTGCCCTGCGGTGCGTCCGGCAGGCGCGCCAGCACCAGGTGAATGATGTTGGCGGAGAGATCGTGCTCGCCGGCCGAGATAAAGATCTTGGTGCCGGTGATGGTGTAGGAACCGTCAGCCTGCGGCTCGGCCTTGCTGCGCAGGATGCCCAGGTCGGTGCCGCAATGCGGCTCGGTCAGGCACATGGTGCCGGTCCATTCGCCGGAGACCAGCTTGGGCAGGTACAGCTTCTGCAGCTCGGGCGTGCCGTGCGCGTGCAGCGCTTCATACGCGCCGTGCGACAGGCCGGGGTACATGGTCCACGCCTGGTTGGCCGAGTTCAGCATCTCGTACAAGGCGTTGTTGACCAGGATGGGCAGGCCCTGCCCGCCGTATTCCGGGTCGCAGCCCAGGGCCGGCCAGCCGGCTTCCACGTACTGCTTGTACGCTTCCTTGAAGCCCTTGGGCGCCGTCACCACGCCGTCGCCGACGTAGGTGCAGCCTTCGCGGTCGCCGCTCTGGTTGAGCGGGAATACTACCTCGGAGCAGAACTTGCCGGCTTCCTCAAGCACCTGGTTGATGGTGTCCGCGTCAACGTCGGCGTGCTTCGGCAGCGCCTTGAGTTCGGCTTCCACGCCGAGCAATTCATGGAGCACGAACTGCATGTCGCGCAACGGTGCGGTGTACTGGCCCATCAAAGACTCCTTGGAGGTTTGCAAAGCCGCTACGCCGCCCGTGCACGATCCGGCACGGGACGCCGCGGCGGCGTCAGGTACGGTAGGACTGAATCAATTTATTGAGCGCGACCATGGCGAGCTCGGCACTCGCGGGCAAGCGCAGGAAGCGGGCGTCATGATGCAAGCCTAGTTCAAGGCTGTACATTTCAAACAGCATCAGGCGCGGATCGCAATCCGCGCACAGGTGCCCCTCTTCCCGTGCCTGGTCGATGGCACGCGTGAGCGCGGCGCGCCAGATGGTGACGCTCTTGACGAGTTCGTCACGCACCGGGCTTTCCGCGCGGTCGTCGTACTCCACCGCCCCGCTGATGTAGATGCATCCCGTGGTCACTTCCTGGATGCGCTTTTCCATCCAGCGGCGCACCATGGACTGCAGGCGCGGCAGCCCGCGCGGCTCGTGCAGCGAAGGATAGAAAACCTCCTGCTCGAACCGGCGGTGATACTCGCGCACTACTTCCACCTGCAAGTCCTCGCGCGAACCGAAATGCGCGAAGACGCCGCTTTTGCTCATCTGCATGCGTTCCGCGAGCAGCCCGATGGTCAAGCCTTCGAGCCCGTCGCGGGACGACAATTCCAGCGCGGCATCCAGAATGGCCACGCGCGTCATTTCCCCTTGCGCATGGGCGCGGGGGACGCGGAAGTGGCGGATTCGAGACGAGCTGACTGGTGTCGCATGATTTTTTCTCCGTTCTTCGCGGCGCGAAACGGATCGCACCGCGTATGACCCTGACTTAATGCATTTTTTCGCTACCCGGCTGGCTGCTTCACCGCCTGGCAGACCCGAATGCACGCAGTCTAAGGCAAAAAGAACGACCGTTCAGATTATTGTGATCGCGCCCGCTGGCAGCAAGCTTTTAATTAGATCGGGGTTTCTAAACGCAGCGGCAGCGCTCCTGCGCTGCAACATGCCGCGACGCAGCAAGATAGCGATCATTGTTGCCGCGCGTGATGCACAGCAACATCGCCCCGCGCAGTATTGTCCCGCGATCAGTAGCGCCCTGTCACGCCGGCGATGATCACGCCGACACGCAGCACCATATAGGCGGTCCAGCTCGCCATCCGGCGCACCGCCGAGCGGCGCGCGTGCGTGGCGGCCTTGACCTCGACGCTGCGCGAGGCAATGGCATGCTCCAGTTCCTGGCGCAGCTCAGCGCAAAACGCGCTGTCATAGACGGCCACATTGGCCTCGCGCGCCAGCAGCAGGCTGAATGGATCCATATTGCTGGAGCCCACCGTGGCCCAGGCGTCATCTACCACGGCTACCTTGGCGTGCAGGAAACTATCGGCGTATTCGTGGATCTCCACGCCGGCCGCAAGCAAGGTCGCGTAGAGCGAGTGGGTCGCATAGTGCTGCAAACGATACTCCACCATGCCCTGCAGCAACAGCCGCACGCGCACCCCCGCTTGCGGCAGGCCAGCAGGGCGCGGCGCATCTTGTGCCCAGGCAGGAAGTACGCGTTGGCAATGATCACTTCCCGCCGCGCGCCACCCAGTGCTTGCAGGTACTGGCGCTCGATGGCGCGGCGGTTGCGCAGGTTGTCGCGCAGCAGCAGCACGGCGCGCATGCCGCCGGCCTGGTCCTGGCGCGCCAGCGGCAGGTCGGTGATCAGCGGAAACTCCGCCGCCACCCCCGCCAGGCCAACGCTGCGCATTTCGCCGCGCAGCGATAGCTGCCACCACAGGCGCTCGGCGGTCAGCGCGATCTGGTTGACCAGCGGGCCCCGCACCTCCACCGCGAAGTCGTAGCGGGGGCCGAGCCCGGCGCCCTCGAGGGGCCCGTGGTTGTGGTCATCGATGATGTTGATGCCGCCAACAAAGCCGATCTGCTGGTCGATCACGGCCAGCTTGCGGTGCAGCCGGCGCAAGTTGCGCCGCGCCAGGCTGAAACGGCGCAGGGGACGGAAGATCTTGAGGTACACGCCACCTTCGCGCAGCCGCGCGGCAAGCCCCGCCGGCATGTCGCCGGCGCCGAAGCCGTCCACCACCAGGTGCACGGCCACGCCCCGCCCGGCAGCGCGGATCAGCGCGTCGCTCACCGCCATGCCGACCGCATCGTCGGCGTAGATGTAGGTCTCGAGCGAAACCGAGAATGCAGCCTGGTCGATCGCGGCAACCAGGGCCGGGAAGAACTCGTTGCCGCCGCGCAGCAAGCGGACCGCGTTGCCGCCCAGAGGCCTGCCGCGGCGCCATTCGGAGCGCAGCGGGCCGGCGTGCTTCGGCGGGCGTGGGAGCGGAATCGATGACATGAGCCACATTATCAGGCACGCCGATGTCCTGTGCGTGCGCCAGGCGACGCGCGCGGCGCGCACAACGTGTGGGGCCATGCGCGCCGCCGCGGCCATTCTCTGCTATCGTCGCCGCTTTATCCCCTCGCAGCCCCCGACATCGTGAAGGTTTTCGGCATCTCCGGTACGTCCGGCAGCGGCAAGACCACGTTGCTGGATCAACTGATCCCGCGCTTGGTCGCCGCCGGCCTGCGCGTGGCCGGCGTCAAGCACACCCATCATGGCTTTGACCCGGACACCCCGGGCAAGGACTCCTGGCGCATGCGCCAGGCCGGCTGCGCCAATGTCGTGCTGGTAGGCGCGCGGCACCTCACGCTGATGCGCCACTACCCGGAAGCCGAGGCCTCGCCGGAGCTGGCCGACGCGCTGGCCGTGCTGCCCGCCGACATGGACCTGGTGCTGGTGGAAGGCTACAAGCGCAGCGACTTCCCCAAGCTGGAAGTGTTCCGGCCGGACCTGGGCACGCCGCCGCTATGGCCGGAGGTGCCGAGCATCATGGCCGTCGCCAGCGACCAGCCGCAGGCGGTGGCCGCGCTCACCGCCCTGCCCGTGCTGGACCTGGCGGACCTCGACGCGATCTGCCAGCTGATCCGAGACAGTGCGCTCGAGCTCACGCCTGCACTGGCTGCTGCCCTGGCGCAGCCTCACCAGACGCGATAGACATGCCCGCTGCGCGGCCCTTCCACGCTGCGCTGGAAGGCCAGCGCGACGCGCGCGGCCGGCACCGGCTCGTAGCCGGGGAAGAAATCGCCATAAGCGGCCCATGACTCCTGCACCACGGTCGGGCTGACCACATTGATGCGCAGGCCACGCTCGAGCTCCGGCGCCGCGCTGCGCACGAACCCTTCCAGCGCCGCATTGACGCTACCGGGATTGGCGCCCATGCGGATCGGCTCGCTGCCGACAATGCCGCTGGTGAGCGTGATCGAGCCGCCATCGCTCAGGAAGTGCTGGCCAACCAGCGCCAGCCGCACCTGCCCCAGCAGCTTGTCCTGCAGCCCGATCTCGAAATCCTCGGCCCGCATCTGCGCAAGCGGCCCGAAGAACAGGCTCCCGGTGGTGGCGATGATCGCGTCCACCCGGCCAATGCCTTCGAACAAGGCTTGCACCGACTCCGGCCGGGTCAGGTCGACCCGGTGATCGCCGCGCGACTTTCCCACCCGTACCACTTCATGGCGAGCCGACAGGTTCTTTGCCACCGCCTGGCCGAGCGTTCCGCTGGCTCCGATCACAACAATTTTCATCGCATTCCCCATGGTTCCGATTGTTTGGGATGATGGAATTCCTTCCCGTATCATCAGGAATGCATTGTGAAAGTGGATTCATGGCAGATAAATGGGCTAGGATTTCGCGCATCCCTAATAATTAATTAGCAATCGATGGACAAGCTGCGCAGCATGGAAGTGTTTGCCGCCGCTGCCGAAGCCGGCAGCTTCAGCGCCTGCGCCGATGCGCTCGGCCTGTCGGCGGTGATGGTGGGCAAGCATGTCGGCCAATTGGAGCGGCATCTAGGCGTGCGCCTGCTGCAACGCAGCACGCGCCGCCAGAGCCTGACCGAAGCCGGCCGCCTGTTCCTGGAGGAATGCCGGCAGATCCTGGAACGCGTGCGCAACGCGGAGACCGTGGCGGAACGCCTGCACAGCCAGCCGCGCGGCCGCCTGCGCCTGACCGCGCCGGTGACGCTGGGCGAGACGGCGGTGGCCGAGGCGGTATCGGCCTACCTGCTGCGATATCCGGAAGTCACGGTGGAACTGGTGCTTGACGACGCCTTTAACGACCTGATTGCCGATGGCTTCGACGCCGCCGTGCGCATCGGCGCGCTAGCCAGCTCCGACCATCTGGTGGCGCGGCCGTTGCGGCCGTATCGCATGGCGATCTGCGCGGCGCCGGCCTACCTGGCGCAAGCGGGCCATCCGCGCACGCTGGCGGACCTGGCCAGGCACCGTTGCCTGAATCATCTGTTGTGGCCGCAAGGCATGGGGTGGCCGGCACCCGGAGACGGTGCGGCGGCGGTACCATCCGCGCCGCTGACGGCCAACAACGGCCAGGCGCTGCGGCGCGCGGCGTTGGCTGGCTGTGGGGTGGTGATGCAGCCGGAAGTGCTGCTGGCGGCGAGACATCGCCGCCGGACTGCTGGTGCCGCTGCTGGAGGACACCATGCCGGCGCCAAGGCCGGTGCACCTGCTTTATCCGCGCGACCCGCGGCCGCTGCCCAAGCAGGCCTGTTTTGTTGACATCATGCTGGAGAAAATGGGGGCTTGAGGACAGCCCTCAGGAAGACGTGCCCACCTTGACCTTGTGGGCAACCGGCCGTTCCGGCACGGCAATGCGGGCAAGCTCCGCCATCAAGGGGACGTGGTCCGAGCGCTGGGCCCAGTCGCGGCCGGTCAGCGCGCTGGCGTGCTCGATCTCGAAGCCGCGCACATAGATGCGGTCGAGTTGCCACCAGGGCATGTGGCTGGGAAAGGTATGCAGCCGCGCGCCGCCGGCGGAGGACACCTCCGTCGCCCCGAGCGTGGTGCAGATCAGGTTGTCGAGCCGGTGGTTCCAGTCATTGAAATCTCCGGCGATCACCAGCGGCGCCTCCGCTGGCACCACATCTTGCACCCGCTTGACCAGCGCCTCCGCCTGCCGCGCGCGGCTGCGCGCGAACAAGCCGAAATGCACGCAGATCAGGTGGGCCTCGACCCCGTGCATGTCCGCCACCGCGTGCAGCAGGCCGCGCTGCTCGAAGCGATGATCGGAGATGTCGAGGTTTTCCGACATCAGGATGGGATGGCGCGACAGGATGGCATTGCCGTGGTGCCCGTGGTCGTACACCGCATTGCGCCCGTAGACCGAATGCGGATACGCGTCGGTCGCCAGGTAGTTGAGCTGGGTGTAATCGGGATCGAACAACGCCGCCGCCACCAGGCGGTCATTGCGGTCCTGCACTTCCTGCAGGAAGACGATGTCGGCGTTGACCACGTGCAGGCCGTCGCGCACGTTGTGGATCCGGGACTTGCCCTTGATGCCGGTCACGCCTTTGTGAATGTTGTAGGTGACGACGCGCAGCCTCATAGGTCCGCTCCACAGGCCGTACGCTGCCCCTGCACCCGCCAGCCCAGCTGCAGCACCGCCTCGGCGTTGCTGGTCGAGAAGCAGAGCACGGCGGCTTCCCGCCACGGCAGCCACTGATACTGCAGGTGCTCGCGTGGCGCTAGCGTCACCGGCTGCGGCTGCGCCACGCACAGGCCAAACCAGTGCTCGGTATTGCGCGTCACGCCGGGTGCGTAGCGGTGGCGCCACTGCGGGTAGATTTCGTAATCGATGGTGTGCTGCCAGTCTTGCAGTTGGTGCTCGGCGGCGATCAGCCCGGTTTCCTCGGCCACCTCGCGCGCGGCCGTCAGCGCCAGCGGCTCATCCGGCGTGTCCAGGCTGCCGGTGACGGACTGCCAGTAGCCCGGCCGGTCGGCGCGCTCGATCAACAGCACTTGCAGGTCCGGCGTGTGAATCACAACCAGGACGGATTCAGGAATTTTGTAGGGCATGGGGATAGGACAGACGGCGTCCCCAAGCTTACCGCAGATGCGCCCGGGCGCCATGGGAAACATGGCCGCCGGGACAGCCTCCCGGGCCCGACCCAGTCATGCAGCGTAGGCGCTAGGCTGAACCGGCGTCTCGCGCAACCAGGTTTCGAACACGCCCGGCGAGTCGCCGTGGCCCCACGCGGCGCGCAGTTGCTGCATCAACGGGGTGAGCGCCTGCGTGTACTCGCGCGAAGCCGCTTGGGCATGCGCCGCCAGGCGGTCGGCGCATTGCTGGAGTTGCGCCTGCAACTTCGCGCGCTCCTGTGCGATCTCCTTCTCGCGCACACCCAGCGCGTTGTATTTCTGGATCAGGAAGCGCTGGTAGTCCCCGCCTTCCATGCCCTGGGCCGCCTGCGCGTTGACCTGCTCGAAGCGCATCACGATGCTGCCGGTTTCCTGCTCGATATGCGTGGCCTCCGCAGCCAGCGCCTGCAAGCCGTCCTGCAGGCGCAAGGCCTCGCGGCGCTCGTCGCGCAGTTGCGCGGCGTACGCATCGAAGCCGCGCTGGGCCGTCAGGTAAGCCTGCACCACCGGCTGCGGCGCCACCACCAGCAAAGGATCCGCGCCGCCGGCGCGGCTGCCCTGCAACAGGGCCTCGTCGGCCAGCCTCAGGTTGCCAAGGTCCTCCAGCCAGCGTCCGCGCGCCATGACGGTGCCCACCGTATCCAGCGCCACCCGGCGCAGGGCCTCGGCGCGCTGCATCTCCACCGGCTCCAGCATCGGCGCGCCACCGCCGCCGGTCTGCGCGGCATGGGCGATATCCGGCACGCAAGCCGCCACCGTGGTCGCCACGGACTCCGACATGGCCACCGCCGAGCGGCGCACCGCGCGGCGCAGCTCGAAACGCGCCAGCAGCATCATCACCAGCCCGGCCACCAGCCAGGTGACGATGGTTTCGGCATGAGCCAGTAAAAACTGGCGAATCAGTTCAACATCCAGGGACACGGCAGATTCCTCCCGCGCGGCCGGCGTGCCTTCGAAATGGGCTTGCGGCTTGGCGCTATAAAGGGAGAAGACTGGCCCGGAGGGGGCTTCGTTCCGCGATGTAACAATTGGAAACCAGCCATTGGTGCCGGCTGTGGCACGTGGCGCGTCAGAGACCGCGCCGCCGAACTTGAGCGGATCTTCCGCGCTTCAGGCGTGCGCCGCCTTCATGTCGGCAATGAAGGCGTCCAGCAGGTCGTTGCGGTGCGGCTTGCGGCGCACCACCATGTCGAACGGTACGTCATAGCGCATCGCGTCCGGCGCGAGCGGGGCCAGCTGTCCCTGCTGCACATAGGGCGCCGCGAAATGCGCCGGCAAGTACCCAAGGTGGCGGCCGGACAGCACCAGCATCGCCACCGCTTCCATATTGTCCGCCACTGCCGTCACCAGCCGGTCTCCCGGCGAACCCGCCGCCTCCGGCAGCGGATAGCTGCGCCAGGCCCACGCATGGCCGAGCGCGACCGCCGGGTCGACGCGCCCGGCCTCGGCGAAGAGCGGATGGCTGCGTCCGGCATAGGCGAGCTGCGTCTCGTGAAAGATGGTCGTGTAGTCCAGCGCCGGCACACGGTGCCAGAAGTAGCCGATGCCCATGTGGATCTTGCCGTCCAGCAGCAGCCCTTCCAGCTCTCCCGGCGAGCGCACCAACACGGAGAAATGCACGGATTCGTCCCGTTGGCGGAAGCGCTCGATTGCCTGGCTGATACGTGCATTGGCGCTCACCGGCGTATGCCCGATCAAGCCCAGGCTGAGCGTGCCCACCAATGTGCGGCCCACCTTGCGCGCTTCCGCGCCAAAGACATCCAGCGCCGTCAGCAGCTTGCGCCCGGACTCGACAAATTGCTGACCCCGCGGGGTCAGCCGGAAACCGCTGCGCCCCCGCTCGCACAGCCGGTAGCCCAACCGCGTTTCCAGCGTCGAAAGCTGCGTGCTGATGGTGGATTGGCTGACGTTGAGCGTCGCCTGCGCAGGCGTGATGCCATTGGCATCCACCACCGCCAGGAAAACGCGAATCAGGCGCAGGTCAAGATCGGAAGGTTGTCCCAGCATGATCGATACATCGAGCCGAATCAATGTTTGGTTCAGAGATTTCGCATTCTACGCGTTGGAGCAATCGGAAAGAATGCGGGTGTCTCTACCAGAATGTGCCGCCGAACGCGGCATGATGAATCGATCGCCATGCATGCAAACACGCTACCCCACCCGGCCGGTGAGGCCGAACCCTTCCAGCCGATGTCCGGCAACGCCATGCCGCGCTTCGGCGGCATCGCCACCATGATGCGGCTGCCCGCCGCCGCGAGCACCGCCGGGCTGGATGCCTGCTTCGTCGGCGTGCCATTCGACCTGGGCACGTCCAACCGTAACGGCGCGCGCCTGGGGCCCCGCCAGATCCGGGCCGAATCCGTGCTGCTGCGCCCCTACAACATGGCCACGCGCGCCGCCCCTTCGATTCGCTGCGCGTGGCCGACATCGGCGACGTGGCGACCAATCCATACAACCTGCATGACTCCATCGCGCGCATCGAGGCGGCTTACCGCGACATCATCGCCACGGGTTGCCGCCCGGTCGGGCTGGGCGGCGACCACACTGTCACGCTGCCGATCCTGCGCGCCATGCACGCCAGGTATGGCCGCCTCGGGCTGATCCATGTCGACGCGCATGCCGACGTGAACGACACCATGTTCGGCGAGAAGATCGCGCACGGCACGCCGTTCCGTCGTGCCGTGGAGGAGGGGCTGCTCGATTGCGGCCGTGTGGTGCAGATCGGCCTGCGTGGCACCGGCTATGCCGCCGAGGATTTCGACTGGTGCCGCCAGCAGGGCTTTCGCGTGATCACGGCCGAAGCATGCTGGTACCGGTCGCTGGCACCGCTGATGGAGGAAGTCAGCGCGCGCCTGCAGGGCGGCCCGGTCTACATCAGTTTCGACATCGACGGCATCGACCCAGCCTACGCGCCTGGCACCGGCACGCCGGAGATCGGCGGGCTGACGGTGCCGCAGGCGCTGGAGATCGTACGTGGCGCGCGCGGGCTGGATATCGTCGGCGCTGACCTGGTCGAGGTATCGCCGCCGTACGACCCGTTCGGCACCACGGCGCTGCTCGGGGCCAATCTGGCGTTCGAACTACTGTGCGTGCTGCCCGGCGTCGAGTACCGCGGCGCCTGAATCCCTCCCCGACAATAATCAGGAGACCCACCATGCAGACTACCCAGCCTGCTCCCCAGCCGCGCCGCGCGGCCCTGGCATCGTTTGTCGGCACCACCATCGAGTGGTATGACTTCTACAGCTACGCCACCGCCGCGGCGCTGGTGTTCGGGCCGCTGTTCTTCCCCGGAGAGAGTCGCCTGCTGAGCCTGCTGGCCTCGTTCGGCTCGTTCGCCATCGGCTTTCTGGCGCGGCCCATTGGCGGCGTGCTGTTCGGCCGCATCGGCGATCGCCTCGGGCGCAAGCGCGCGCTCATGGGCACGCTGTCCTTGATGGCCATCGCCACGGTGCTGATCGGCTGCCTGCCGACGTATGCGCAGGCCGGATGGATCGCGCCCGTGGCGCTGGTGGCGCTGCGCGTGCTGCAAGGCATTGCGGTCGGCGGCGAGTGGGGCGGCGCGGTGTTGCTGGCGGGCGAGCACGCGCCGGCCGGCCGGCGCGCCTTCTTCGCCTCGTTCGCGCAGCTTGGCAGCGCGGGCGGGCTGATCCTGGCGATGCTGGCCTTCAGCGCCGTGGGCCGGCTCGATCACGACGCCCTCATGCAATGGGGCTGGCGCCTGCCCTTCCTGGCCAGCGCGGTGCTGCTGGCGGTCGGCTTCGTGATCCGGCGCTCGGTCAATGAATCGCCTGAGTTCGAGACCATGCAGGCCACCGGCGACGTGGCCGGCCAGCCACTGGCCGAAGCACTACGCGCGTGGCCGCTGATCGTGCTGGCGATCGGCGCCAACGTGTACGGCATCGCCGGCGTGTACTTCAGCAACATCTTCATGATCTCGTATGCGACGCAGTACCTGGCGCTGGACCGGGCAATGATTCTCGACTGCATGTTCTGGGTGGCGGTGCTGCAGTTCTTCGTACAGCTGGGCGCAGCGCATCTGGCCGACCGCTTCGGCACCCGGCGCGTGCTCGCCATCGTCGCCGCTTTCGCCATCGTGGTGCCGTTCGTCATGCTGCCCCTGGTGCGCATGGGGCAGCCGCACACGGTATTCCTGGGCATCGCCATCGCCACGCTATGCGAATCGGGCTATTACGCCGTCATTGCCGGCTTTGTCACCGGCATGTTCGCCGCGCGCATCCGCTACACCGCCATCTCGCTGTCGTACCAGGTGTGCGGCGCCTTCGCCGGCGGCCTGACGCCGCTGCTGGCAACGCTGCTGGCGGACAGGTTCTTCCCGCAGTGGTGGCCGATGGCGGTGTTCTATGCGGGCTCTGCGGCGCTATCGCTGGTGTGCGTGGTGTGGGTGGGGCGGGCGCGAGAGGCAGGCCTACCCGCAACCGCGGCGAGCGTTTAGGGCGATAGGGATAAAACAAAAAGGCCGCGCTTGCGCGCGGCCCTTCTCAAGCAGGCGAAAGCCCGGCTCAGGCGGTCTTCGGCTCTGCAGCGCGCAGGCGGATATGCAACTCGCGCAGTTGCTTCTCGTCGACCGAGCTCGGCGCTTGCGTGAGCAAGTCTTGCGCGCGCTGGGTCTTGGGGAAGGCGATCACGTCGCGGATCGAATCGGCGCCGGCCATCATGGTGACGATGCGGTCCAGGCCGAAGGCCAGGCCGCCGTGCGGGGGCGCGCCGTATTGCAGCGCGTCCAGCAGGTAGCCGAACTTGGCACGTGCTTCTTCCTCGCCGATCTTCAGGGCGCGGAACACCTTGCTCTGCACGTCCTCGCGGAAGATCCGCACCGAGCCACCGCCCATTTCCCAGCCGTTCAGGACCATGTCATAGGCCTTGGCGATGCACTTGCCCGGATCGGTTTCCAGGTATTGCAGGTGCTCATCCTTGGGGCTGGTGAACGGGTGGTGCATGGCGACCCAGCGGGCATCTTCCTCGTCGTACTCGAACATCGGGAAGTCGATCACCCACAGCGGCTTCCACACGTCCTCGAACAGGCCGTGGGTCTTGCCGAACTCGGAGTGGCCGATCTTCAGGCGCAGGCCGCCGATGGCGTCGTTGACGACCTTGGCCTTGTCCGCGCCGAAGAAGATGATGTCGCCGTCCTTGGCGCCGGTGCGCTTCAGGATCTCGGCGATGGCCGCGTCGTGCAGGTTCTTGACGATCGGCGATTGCAGGCCGTCGCGGCCCTTGGCCACTTCGTTGACCTTGATCCAGGCCAGGCCCTTGGCACCGTAGATGGCGACGAACTGGGTGTAGGCATCGATCTCGCTGCGCGAGATGGCGGCGCCGCCCGGCACGCACAGGCCGACCACGCGGCCGTTCTCGCTGTTGGCGGGGCCGGCGAACACCTTGAAGTCGACGTCCTTCATGGCGTCGGTCAGTTCGGTGAATTCGAGCTTGACGCGCAGGTCAGGCTTGTCCGAACCGAAGCGGGCCATGGCTTCGCGGAATTCCATCACCGGGAAGCTGGCGTCCAGGTCGACGTCGATGGCGTTCTTGAACACCGTGCGCATCATGTCCTCGAACAGGTCGCGGATCTCCTGCTCGTTCAGGAACGAGGTCTCGCAGTCGATCTGCGTGAACTCGGGCTGGCGGTCGGCGCGCAGGTCCTCGTCGCGGAAGCACTTGGTGATCTGGTAGTAGCGGTCGAAGCCCGACACCATCAGCATCTGCTTGAAGATCTGCGGCGATTGCGGCAGCGCGAAGAAGTGGCCCGGGTTGGTCCGCGACGGCACCAGGTAGTCGCGCGCGCCTTCGGGCGTGCTCTTGCCCAGCATCGGGGTCTCGATGTCGATGAAGCCTTGCGCGTCCAGGTACTTGCGCACTTCCATGGCCACCTTGTAGCGCAGGCGCAGGTTGTACTGCATCTGCGGGCGGCGCAGGTCCAGCACGCGGTGCGTCAGGCGGGTGGTCTCGGACAGGTTGTCGTCGTCGAGCTGGAACGGGGGCGTCACCGACGGGTTGAGCACGGTCAGCTCATGGCACAGCACCTCGATCTTGCCCGAGGTCAGGTTGGCGTTCTCGGTGCCGGCCGGACGCGGGCGGACCTTGCCCGTGACGCGGATGCAGAACTCGTTGCGGATCTCTTCGGCAGCCTTGAACATTTCCGGGCGATCGGGATCGCACACCACCTGCACCAGGCCTTCGCGGTCGCGCAGGTCGATGAAGATCACGCCACCGTGATCGCGGCGACGCTGCACCCAGCCGGTGAGGGCCACTTCCTGGCCCGACAGTTCTTCGGTCACGAGACCGCAATAGTGAGTACGCATGGACATAAGAGAATTCCCGGAATAACGCGGCCGCCGATGCGGCCGGCGATCAATCTGAATGCGATGAGCCGGCGGACTCGGCGAGGGTTTCTGCCTGCGCTTCGCCGGCGCGCACCGAGCCGCTCTTGCGTGGCAGCTCGGTCGGCGCCACCACGCCCATCGAGACGATGTACTTCAGCGCGGCGTCGACGGTCATGTCGAGTTCGATGGTATCGGCCTTGGGCATCATCAGGAAGAAGCCCGAGGTCGGATTAGGCGTGGTCGGCACGTAGACGCTGACATACTCGCCCTGCAAATGATTCTGCACGTCGCCGCCGGGACGGCCGGTCAGGAAGGCGATGGTCCACGAGCCCTCACGCGGGTACTGCACCAGCAGCGCCTTGCGAAAGGCATTGCCCGACGAGGAGAGCAGCGTGTCCGAGACCTGCTTGACGCTGGTGTAGATCGGCCCGACCACCGGGATATGGCGCAGCAGCGCTTCCCACCAGCGCACCAGGCGCTGGCCGATGAAGTTGTGGGTCAGCAGGCCGACCAGCAGGATGAACACCACCGTCAGGATGGCGCCCAGGCCCGGGATGCGCACCTTGAACAGCTCGACAGGCTGCCAGGCCTGAGGCAGCAGGGCCAGGCTCTGGTCCATGGTGCTGATGACCAGGTTCAACACCCACAGCGTGATGCCCAGCGGCACCAGCACCAATAGCCCGGTGAGGAACCAGGTCTTGAGGGCGGAAGTCTTCTTCGCCGGCACGATGCGTTCTGCCTTCAATGGCTGGCGACGGCGCTGCCGGAACCGCCGGCAGTGCTCGTCGACGCCGTGCTGGCGGTGCTGGAAGAGTCAGTGGCCGCGCCGGACGAGGCCGGTGCGGCGGCTTCGCTCTTGCCTTCGGTGGCGCTGCCGGCTGCCGCCGTGGCAGGCGCCGCGGCCGTGCCGCCGCTGCCGCCGCGGAAATCGGTGACGTACCAGCCCGACCCCTTGAGCTGGAAGCCCGCAGCGGTCAGTTGTTTCTTGAACGTGCCCTTGGCGCCGCAGGATGTGCAGTCGGTGAGCGGGGCATCGCTCATTTTCTGCAGTACATCGCGCCCGTGGCCGCAGGCTTCGCAACGATAGGCATAGATCGGCATAGTGGCTCTCCGCGAGGATTCTGGAACGGAAATTGGGTGAAACCGCGTGGTCGCGCCGACCGGGAAGTTGCCACCCCCGTGCGCCACCTTGCGGTGCAAAGCCTTGAATTATAAACCGTTCTGAGAACGCCGGGCCGGCGGAAAAAGGACTGGAAATGCCTTCGAAGCCACGCGCGAGGCGTCAGGTGCCCGCAACGCTCAGGCCAGATGCGCTTCCTCGACCCGCGGATGATCGCCGATCCACTGCGGCAGCAGCGAGCCGAACACCATGCCGCCAATGGAGAACAGCAGGCCGACCATCTGCGGCGGCACCGCCGCGTCGGCGAAAGCGATTTCGCAGCACAGCCAGGAAACCAGCCCGAGGATGATCGCGGCAAGGCCGCCCTGGCGCGTGGCCGGCTTCCAGAACATGCCAAAGGCCAGCGGGACGAACGACGACACCAAGGTGACCTTATAGGCATTTTCCACCATATGAAAAATGGAAAGATGCGAGTTCAGCGCGAACAGCGTCACCAGCACGGCGAACACCAGCACCACGGCCTGCATCACGCGCAGGAAGCGGCGGTCGTCGAGATGGCGGAAATACGGCCGCAGGATATTCTCGGCAAAGGTGACCGACGGCGCCAGCAGCGTCGCCGAGGCGCAGCTCTTGATGGCGGACAACAGCGCGCCGAAGAACATCACCTGGGCGAACATGGGCGCATGCGTCAGGATCAGCTTGGGCAGGATCAGCTGCGAATCGGTGTTGATGTACTTCTGCACCATCTCCGGATCGATCATGGTGGCCGAGTAGGCCAGGAACATCGGGATGAAGGCGAAGCAGAAGTAGAGCACGCCGCCGAGCACCGAAGCGCGCCCGGCAATCTTCTCGGTGCGCGACGAGGTCACGCGCTGGAACACGTCCTGCTGCGGGATCGACCCGAGCATCATGGTAAACAGCGCGGCCGCGAAGCCGATGATCTGTATCAGGTCCAGCGACGGCAGGAATTCGAACTTGCCGGCCGCCGCCGCATGCGACACCACCGCCGCCACGCCGCCGGCCTGGCCGCTGACTTCATAGCCGATATACAGCATCCCGATCACGATGATGATCATCTGGATGAAGTCGGTCACCGCCACGGCCCACATGCCGCCGAACAGGGTGTACACGAGCACGCTGGCGGCCCCGATCATCATGCCGGCTTCCTGCGACAGCGCGCCGTCCGAGACCGTGAAGAACACCAGCCCGAGCGCCTTGATCTGCGCGGCCACCCAGCCCAGGTAGGACATCACGATGCACAGCGTGGTCAGCACCTCGGCCAGCCGCCCGTAGCGGTTGTGATAGTAATCGCCGATGGTGAGCAGGTTCATCCGGTACAGCGGGCGCGCGAAGAACAGGCCGACCAGGATCAGGCAAAGCGAAGAACCGAAGGGATCGGACACCACCCCGGACAAGCCTTCCTTGAGGAAGACCGCGGGGATGCCCAGCACCGTCTCCGAGCCGAACCATGTAGCGAACACGGTGGCGGTGACGATATAGAACGGCAGGCTGCGGCCAGCTACCGCGAAGTCGGTGGCGTTGCGCACGCGCAATGCGGCCCACAGGCCAATGCCGACGGAGATTACCCAGTAGATGATGACGAACCAGATCAGCATGCTGCTGCCCTATCCCAAAGTGCCCTTGCGGCGAGAAACCGGTTGCCGGTGAGGCGGGATTTGCGGCCAGCCTTGCCCGGAGTCCAATTCATCGGTCGGGGCCGCATGGGTGGCCGATCTAGCCTGCGGTCGTAGCCGAATCAAAACGCGGATTATAGCGACGCCTGCCGCCCGGCGAGGAAAAATATCCCTGCCACCCGGAAATTGCGCGGGACGGTGCAGCCCTGGCGCCACAGGTGACGTGCCCGGCGCCGAGGATGCCCGCCGCGGCCGCGGCGCCCCGCCGTGGTGCGGGAGACTTGCGGCTTACGCGCGGTTACACAGCTTACAAACCCCGCGTCAGCGGGCCGTGTGCGCCGGGCATTAAGGGAGCAAGGCAGCAACATCGGGCGCACCGCCCACGAGCCAGGCTGCCGCCCACGACCCAACGAGGAAAAGGAAAACACCATGTCCAGCCGCCAAACCAAGATGCTCAAGACCCTGATGATTGCCGCTGGCCTGCTCGGTGCCGGCCTGGCCAGCGCCCAGACCGCGGCGGTCTCGCAGGACGTGCAGCGCAACGTCAACCAGGAACAGCGCATCGAAAACGGCCTGAAATCCGGCAGCCTGAGCACGCGCGAAGCGGCCAGCCTGGAAAGGCAGACCGCACGGGTGGACCACATGGAAGCGCACGCCCTGGCCAACGGCTCGGTCTCGCCGCGCGAGCAGGCGTCGATCCAGCGTGCCGAGAACAACGTGAGCCGCGATATCGCGCACGACACGCACAACGGCATCACCGGCAACCCCGCCAGCGCCTCGTCGCAGCGCATGCAGGCTGACGTGCAACGCAATATCAACCAGGAACAGCGCATCAAGAACGGCGTGGCCAACGGCTCGCTCACCAACCGCGAGGCCGGCAGCCTCGAACGCGGCCAGGCTCACGTGGATCGGCGCGAAGCGCGTGCCGGCGCCAGCGGCCATGTCGGCGCGGGCGAGCGGCGCGGCATCCAGCGCGCCGAAAACCGCGACAGCCGGGCGATCTACCATGACAAGCACAACGCCCGCGTGCGCGGCTGAGGAAAGCCTGGCGCTTGGCGATGAAGCTCAGGGTTGAAGCTCAGGGCCGGAACTCGAGGCCTGCGGCGCCAGACCTGCCACTGCTCGCGGCCGGCAAACACTGGCAGCGAGCCAGTGGCGGCCCTCGCCTCCACCAGCTCGAAGGCCGGCGCAAGCAACGCGCGCAGTTCTGCCTCGGGGATGGCGAAAGGTGGCCCGCCGCGCATCTCGTCAAGGAAGAAGTAGCCGGCCAGCAGGCCGCCCGGCGGCAGCAGTTGCGCCACGCGAGCGGCATAGTCGGCCCGCATGGCTGGCGGCAAGGCACACAGGAAAGCCCGCTCGTAGATCCACTGGCAGGCAGGCTCGGGCGCAAAGGCAAAGAAATCCGCCTGATGCACGACGGCTCCGGCCGGCCCCAGCGCGCGGCGCGCGCTGGCCACGGCCTCGGGCGAGAAATCGATGGCGGTCACCGGCCAGCCGCGCGCATGGAGCCAACCCGCTTCCCAGCCGTTGCCGCAGCCAGGGACCAGCGTGGGGCACGGCGCCATCGCGCTGGCGAAGGCCTCGAAATCGGCCGGCACGCCGCCCAGGTCCCAGGGCATGAAGCCCTTCTCGAAGCGCTCATCCCAGAAAGCCGGATCGGCCGCGTTGCGCGTGGCAAAAGCTGGCGGGACCCCGGTCTTGTTCGCGGCGTTGTCGGATTTGGTCAAGCTAACCTCCACTGCATTGAATCACACTTGCCCACGCCACCCAGGCGATTCGGCGCGTTACCGTTACCAGTAACCAACCCAGGCCAGCAGTTCGGTCAACACCACGCCGGCGATGAATCCGCCCACCAGCAGCAAGGCCGTGCCAACCAGGCGATTGGTGCGGCGCTGCTCGGCAACCAGGGCGGCCAGCAGCTTCTCTTGCTGGCCATTGTCGACCAGCGCGCGGCGCTCGAGGAACTGGTGCGCCAGGCGCGGGAAGTCGGGCAGCATCTTGGCCCATTGCGGGGCCTCCACCTGGATGCGCTCCCAGGCGCCCTTCCAGCCGACCTGCTCGTGCATCCACTTCTCGAGGAAGGGCTTGGCGGTCTTCCACAAGTCCAGGTCCGGATCGAGCTGGCGCCCCAGCCCTTCGATATTGAGCAAGGTCTTCTGCAACAGGACCAGCTGCGGCTGGATCTCGACATTGAAACGGCGCGAGGTCTGGAACAAGCGCATCAGCACCATGCCCAGCGAGATCTCCTTGAGCGGCTTGTCGAAATAGGGCTCGCAGCACGCCCGTACCGCGCTCTCCAGTTCCTCCACCCGCGTATTGGGCGGCACCCAGCCCGACTCCACGTGCAGCAAGGCCACGCGATGGTAGTCGCGGCGGAAAAAGGCGATGAAGTTCTGCGCCAGGTAGTTCTTGTCGAACTCGGACAGCGCGCCGACGATGCCGAAGTCCAGCGCGATATAGCGCCCAAAAGTCTGCGGCGCCACCGACACCAGGATGTTGCCCGGGTGCATGTCGGCGTGGAAGAACCCATCGCGGAACACCTGCGTGAAAAAGATCTCCACGCCCTCCTCGGCCAGCAGGTGCATGTCGACGCCGGCTGCCCTGAGCGACTCGGTGCGCGAGATGGGGATCCCGTGCATGCGCTCCATCACGAAGACCTCGCTGCTGCACCAGTCCCAGAACACCTCGGGCACCAGCAGTAGCTTGGTATCGGCAAAGTTGCGGCGCAGCTGGCTGGCGTTGGCGGCCTCGATCATCAGGTCGAGCTCGTCGTGCAGGTATTTGTCGAACTCGGCGACCACCTCGCGCGGCTTCAGGCGCTTGCCGTCGGCCCAGAAGCGCTCAAGCCAGGCGGCCAGGTCGCGCATCAGCGCCAGGTCGCTGTCGATGACCGGCAGCATGCCCGGGCGCAGGACCTTCACCGCGACTTCGCGGCCGTGGTTGGGGCCGCCCTTCAGGATGGCGAAGTGCACCTGGGCGATGGACGCGCTGGCCACCGGCTTGTGATCGAAGCTCTCGAACAGCGTCGTCAGTTTCCGGCCCAGCGAGCGCTCGATGATCTTGACCGCCACGACCGAATCGAACGGCGGCACCTGGTCCTGCAACTTGGCAAGCTCGTCGGCGATGTCCTCGGGCATCAGGTCGCGCCGGGTGGAGAGCACCTGGCCAAACTTGACGAAAATCGGCCCCAGGCGCGTCAGCGCCAGCCGCAGGCGTTCGCCGCGGGGCATGTCGAGCTTGCGGCCAATGGTAATGACACGCACCAGGAAACGGATGCGGCGGCTCTTGAAACCGGACAGCACGAGTTCGTCGAGGCCGTAGTAGAGGATGACGAAAACGATCTTGCAAAGGCGCAGGAAGCGGGTCATGCAGGTTCTTCAGTGTTGGGGCCGTGCTGATTGGCCGGTCTGGCAATGGATGAAGCCATAGAGGAGCAAGGGTCTGGCGGTGGCAGGCAGCGGGCGCTCAGCGATGGGCGGACGGCAGCGTGCCGGCGCCACGCTCGGAGCGGGTGCGCTGCTCCAGCTTCTCCAGCCGCTTCTCCAGCCGGGCGAGGTCGTCGCGCAGCGCGCTCACGCCGGCGCCGAACTCGTCGAGCGCGGCATGGCGCACCAGGGTCGGCTGCTCGTCGAGCAGGTACTCGGTCACGTTATCGACCAGCGCGCGGCCCACCCGCGTGGCCTGCGCATGCACCTGCTGCACGCCGTCCACCACCCGTTGCGCCACGCTGTCGCTGAGCGTGCCGCCCAGGATGCCGCGCAATGCGCGCGACAGGTCCTCGGCCGCATCCCAGCGCAAGCTGCGGGCCAGCGTGGAGACCGTATTGGCCAGTTCGGCATCGCCCTCGATGCGCACATGCTTCATCGCCGCCGCCTGCCCCCCGCCCGCCACGTCCGACGCCACCAGCGGCCACTGCTGCAGCGGCACCGTCAGCGTGACCGCCGGGGTTTCATCCACCGGGGCCAGTTCCGTCAGGCCCTGCCCCGTCACCTTCAATGCGAGCGTGAACGCAGCCGCGTCAAAGCGGATGATGCGGCCGGCGAAGGGCTGGAGCATGGAGGTTGCCCAGGGTTCTTGCTCCAGCAGGTGGTTCAGGGCGGTGATGGGGGCGTAGCCAGGGGGATGGGGAGGGTGGTCATGATGGGATGCGGCTGGGCGCGGGCCTTTCGGGGAGTGATGGGTTGGTCGGTTTTAGGGGCAACTTCAACTGCTTAAATTCAAAGGCTAACGTCAAAAGCAACTGCAGTTTCACCACCCCTGCGGGGCGGCGACCTACTTTCTTGTCTTGCCAAGAAAGTGGGCAAAGAAGGCGCGCCGGATGGGGCGACTTCCCCTCGGGATTCATCCCCGATCGAGTAGGGTGAGGGGTTACCCCTCAGCCCTCTCACACCACCGTACGTGCGGTTCCGCATACGGCGGTTCACGAACGAGACTGCAAGCGCCGCTGAGTATCCAGCAGCGAGACCAGCCCCATGGCGTCGAAGTAGCGTTTCGGGAAGGCATCGCGCAGATGCATCGCGCCAGCATTCCACCACGGGCCGCGCCCGTTGTAGGCTGACTTGTACGCTCGCTCGTCCGATAGCCCCTGCCGACGCAGCATCACCACCCGGGTCCGACGACGTTTGGCTTGCCGCCACAATAAGCAGCGCAGCCGCCGTCTGATCCAGGCGTCCAACTCCTCCAGCGCACGCTTGCCTTCGGTCCAGCGGAAGTACCCCATCCACCCGCGCAGTACCGGATTCAACACTGCTATCGTGTGGGCCGGGTTCCCTCCTCGTCCCGGACGCACCAGTTCCCGCACACGCTCCTTCAGCCTTTGCAGGCTGTCCGGCGCAATGCGCAACCGCGCCTGACGGTGCATTGTCAGGCTATAGCCCAGGAACTTGCGCGCCCACGGCCGCGCACACGCGCTCTTGGCCTCGTTGACCCGCAGCTTCAGCCGCTCCGCTAGGAACGCTGTCATGCCAGCCAACACCTGCCGTCCTGCCGTCTTGCTACGCACATAGATATTGCAGTCGTCCGCGTAACGACAGGACGCGAGGCCCCGCCTTTCCAGCTCACGGTCCCAATCCGTCAGCAGGATGTTCGACAGCAACGGCGACAGCGGCCCGCCTTGCGGCGTGCCTTGCCTCCTTGCCTCGACCATCCCGCCACGCATCAGCCCCGCTTCCAGATACCGCCGGATCAGCTTGAGCACCCGGGCGTCCCTCACTTGCCGTGCCACCCGCGACATCAGGATGTCGTGGTTGACCCGGTCGAAGAACTTCTCCAGGTCGATGTCCACCACCCAGCGCCGGCCTTCCCGCACATACCGCTGTGCCTGCAAGACCGCCTGCTGAGCGCTGCGCCCCGGCCTGAAGCCGTAGCTCGACTCGGAGAATCCCGGCTCAAAGATCGGTTGGAGAACTTGCAGCAGCGCCTGCTGGATCAGCCGGTCCATCACCGTCGGGATGCCCAGTGTCCTCACCCCGCCCGCAGGCTTGGGGATGTCCACCGCGCGCACCGCCTGCGGGATGTATTGGCCGGCCAGCAGCGCCGCCTTGACGCTCGGCCAGTGCACCTTCAGCCAGTCCCGCAACGCCGTCACCGCCAGGGCATCCACCCCGGCCGCGCCACCGTTCCTGACCACCTTCCGGTACGCCAGCCACATGTTGCCCTTCTCGACCACCGCCTCCATCAGCGATGGCGCCCGCGCTTTCGTTTGCCCGACAGCCGCCGTGCCAGCCTCCGCACCCCCATCGGCCCCAGGCAGGTTCCGCCCGCCTTCCTCCGCTGTGGGCTGCACTCGTTCGTGCATTTGGGCTTCGTCGGTAAGCATCGAGGTCTGTCGTCCTAATCGCGCTCATTCATGTTTGGCCCTTCAGTGCCAACCGCGCACCTAATATGGCCTCTGCTGACTTCTGCACCGCCGTCCCGACGCCTCTCGACGTCGGTAGCACCGTGGCAGCGGTGCAGATCTCCCCGGGTATGACGCACCCACCTTCACGCTTATGCCTGTCGGATCTACGCCGCATCGTTCCGTGCAAGTATCGGGCTTTGGCAATTATGGCTACCTCACCCCGATACGACGCCTCATCCGCTTCCTGTTCGTCAGGCCAGCGCTTTGCCTCGGACTTCCTTCAGACTCCCAGTCGCCCGGGAAACCCTTGTCTCTGGCTAACACTTCCCCTTGCCGGGTGTGTAAGGGACTTGCACCCTCAAGTGAGTGCGCCCTGCCGGGCGCACCATACAAAAAAGCCCACGTTTTCACGTGGGCCTCCATTCTATGCCACCTGCCGGCCTTGAACCTGCCGGCGAGGCACTTCCTGCACTCAGGAACTCTGTTGGATCCCTGCCAGCAGCCAGCCGCCGGGGCCGGTTACGGGCTTGGCCAGGTTCCAGACTTCGGCGAAGGGCTGGGCCGGATCGCCGGCCTTTTCGCGGATCATGCCGGAGAAGCGCACGCTGGCCAGATGCTGGGCCGGGCTGTCTTCGATGCCGAGCAGTTCGGCTTCCAGCGTGACCACGTCGGTCTTGTTGACCTCGGTGCCGCGCTCGGACAGGTCCATCTTGATCTCGGCGAACATTTCCGGGGTGGTGAACTCGCGGATGTCGTCGAGGTTGCCGGCGTCCCAGGCTGCCTGCAGGCGTACGTAATAAACCTTCGCGTTGCGCAGGAAGGCTGCGGTGTCGAAGTCAGCCGGCACGCCCCAGGGCTGGGCCGCGCCCGCTGCTGCGCCGGCGGCCGCGCCAGCCATCACCGGTGCGGCGGACTGCATCGAGGAGGCGGAGCCGGGCGTGGGCATGACCGGGTTGGGTGCGCCAACCGGCACTTGCTGGCGCAGTACCGGTTCGTTGCTGCCACCAAAGCCGTTGCCTGAGCCGCTGCCGGCGCCTGCACCGGCATAGGCCGGTTGCTCCGGAGCCTTCGAGCCGCCGCGGAACTTGCGGATCAGCCAGATGGCGGCGAATGCCACCAGGGCAATCAGGATCAGGTTGGACAGGAAGCCCATGGCGGCGCCACCCAGGCCAAAGTGCGACAGCAGCCAGCCAATGCCCAGGCCGGCGGCGATGCCGCCGAGCATGCCGCCCCAGTTACGCTTGGGTGCGGCAGCAGCGGCTGCACCCGCGCCGGCGCCTGCGGCGGCCGGTGCGGCTTGCTGGGCCGGTGCCTGCTGCGCGGGCGTCTGGTTGGGCGATTGCTGTGCCGGCGCCTGCTGGCGTTGTGTCACGGCGGACGATTGCTTGCCAATGCTGCGCGACCCACCGAGGCGTTTGGCATTGGCGTCGAGCGCCATGCCGAGGGCAAGCGTGCCAATCAGCACACCCGCCATGAATTTTGCGCGAAATAGCGACATATCAGTGCTTCCCCTGTTAAGTTCGCTCATTTTTCTTTGAGCCTATATCAGTCTAGTACTTTCGCCCGACGTGGAGTGCCACCACTCCTGCTGTCAGGTTGAAGTATTCGACATTCTCCAGGCCCGCATGTTCCATAAGACGTACAAGTGAAGCCTGGTCTGGATGCATTCTGATCGATTCAGCCAGATAGCGATAGCTATCGGAATCCTGTACCACCCGCTGTCCCAGCCACGGCAGGAACTTCAGCGAATACATGTCGTAGGCCTTTTCCAGCGGCTTCCACACCTTGGAGAACTCCAGCACCATGACTTTGCCGCCCGGCTTGATCACCCGGCGCATCTCGGACAGGGCCACCTCCTTGTGCGTCATGTTGCGCAGCCCGAAGGACACGGTGACCAGGTCGAAGTAGTTGTCCGGGAAGGGAATCCGCTCCGCGTCACAGAGACAAGTGGGGGTGACGATGCCTTTATTCAACAAGCGATCGCGTCCAACCCGGAGCATCGACTCATTGATGTCGGTCAGCCAGACCTCGCCGGTGGGCCCGGCCTGGCGCGCGAAGGCCTTGGCCAGGTCGCCGGTGCCGCCGGCGATGTCAAGCACCTTGAAGCCGGGCCGCACGCCGGCCTGGGCGATGGTGAACATCTTCCACAGCCGGTGCATGCCGCCGGACATCAGGTCGTTCATGACGTCGTACTTGTTGGCCACCGAATGGAAGACTTCGGCCACCTTGCCGGCCTTCTCTTCTTCCTTGACCTTTTCGAACCCGAAGTGGGTCTCGCTCATAACTCGCTCCAGAATTCAGTAATGGCCCGCGGGGGCACGCAATCTCAATGGTTGCCGCAGGCATGGCCGCCGGGGGCCACCATGGGGGTGTCGCGATCGACGCCGGCCGCTTCCAGCCGCTCCAGGTAGGACTGCCAGATGGCGTCCTGCTGGGCGCCCAGGCGGTACAGCAGTTCCCAGGAATAGATGCCGGTATCGTGACCGTCGGAAAAACGGATCAGGATGGCGTAGTTGCCGACAGGCTCCACCGCGGCGATGGTGACGTCGCGCTTGCCGGTCTGCAGCACTTCCTGGCCCGGGCCGTGGCCCTGCACTTCGGCCGAGGGTGAGTTCACCCTCAGGTATTCGAACGGCAGCCGGAAGCTGGATCCGTTGTCAAAACCCACCTCCAGCACGCGCGACTGGGTGTGCACGGTAAGGGCGGTGGGATGCGGAGTATCTTTTTCGAGGCCTGCCATGATGGGTGGCGTGCGGCTGAGGGCGAGCCGCAGGTTGCGGCCACACCGGCCTTTACGCTTCGTGTACGACCCGATAGCTTACCGCAGCCGCCTCGCCTTGCCCATCTTGCTCAGTTTCCCAGTGCGCGCCGTCGGCCGCGACATAGCGCAGGCGGCGGCCATGGAAGGCGGCTACCGTGCTGCGGTGGGCGATGCTGATGATGGCCGCGCCGGGCAGGGAGTCCACCATCAGGCCGTACATCGCGCTTTCGGTTTCCTCGTCGAGCGCGCTGGTGGCCTCGTCCAGGAACAGGTAATCGGGCTTTTGCAGCAGCGCGCGCAAAGGCCAGGCGCTGCTGCTCGCCCGGCGACAGCCGCAGCGACCAGTTGTCGAACACGTCGAGCTGCTCGGTCAGGGCGCCGAGCCGGGCTTCGCGCAGCACCTTCTGCAAGGCCTCGCAGCTATGCACGGTGCCGGCGTCGGGATAGGCCAGCGCATCGGCCAGCGAGCCGATCGGTAGGTAGCTGCGCTGCGGCAGGAACAGCATCCGGGCCGCGCGCGGCATGGCTACCGTGCCGCTGCCATAAGGCCAGATGCCAGCCAGCGCACGGAACAGCACGCTCTTGCCGCAGCCCGAGGGGCCGCTGACCAGCCAGCGCTCGCCGGGCGCGATCTCCAGCGAGAACGGCGCCACCAGCGGACGCTGCTGGATCTCGCCGCCGTTGCCGGTGCGCACCGGCAGCGCCAGCGCGAGGGTGTCGATGCGGATGCCGTCGGAATCGGCACCGGCACCGGCCTGAACGACCTCGATGTCGCGCACGCCGGTGTGCTCCTGATCCTGGCGCTCGGCAACGCGGATGGCGTCGCGGAAATCGATCAGCCGGTTGGCCGCCGCCTTCCAGCCGACCAGCGTGGAGTAATTGTCAACGAACCACGACAGCGCACCTTGCACCTGGCCGAAGGCCTGGCTCACCTGCATCAGCCCGCCCAGCGTCATCTTGCCGGCGAAGTAGCGCGGCGCGGCCACGAGCAGCGGAAAGATGATGGCGAACTGGCCGTAGCCGGAACTGACGAAGGTCAGGCGCCGCGTATAACGCATCAACTGTTTCCAGTTGGCGCGGATGCGGTCAAACCGCGAGCGCAGGCCCGCCTGTTCGGTAGGCTCGCCCCGGTAAAGCGCCACGGGCTCGCTGTTCTCGCGCAAGCGCACCAGCATGAAACGGAAATCCGCCTCATACTGCTCTTGCTGGAAACTCAAGCCGATCAGCGGCCGGCCCACCACGTGGGCAATCAGCGAACCGATCACCGCATAGCCCACCGCGAACCACACCATATAGCCGGGAATCGTGATCTCGGTGCCGCCCAGCATGAAGCTGATCGGCCCGGAAACGGCCCACAAGATGCCGACGAACGACACCAGCGTCACCACCGAATTGAGCAGGCCGAGGGACAGGGACAGCGCGCCATCGGTAAACGAGCGCAGATCGTCCGCCAGCCGCTGGTCGGGGTTGTCCGTGGCGTGCGTCTGTTCGATGCGGTAGTAAGCCTGGTGGCTGAGCCAGTGGTCCATGAAGCGGTCGGTCATCCAGGTACGCCAGCGCATCTGCAGCATCATGGTGTAGTACTGCCGGGAAATGGCCGCCACGATAAAGAAGCCGGCGATCCAGGAAAAGCGGATCAGCAGCGCCTTGAAGGAGGTGTAGTCATGCTGCTCCAGCGCGTTGTAGAACACGCGGTTCCACTCGTTGAGCAGCACGTTGATGTAGACGATGCCGAGGTTGAGCGCGACCACGAAGGCCAGCAGCCCCAGCCCGGCCTTGCGGTCCTCGGATTTCCAGTAAGGCTTGATCAGGTCCCACGTCTCGGCCACCCGCAGGCGGCTCTGGATCTTGAGGGCACGGGCCGGCACGGCCGGGCCTGGAACAGTAACGGAAGTCGGTGTGGACATGGCACCTTTCGCGCAGGCGGGCCAGGGCTGATCCACCGGCCCGCTCTTGTGGGAATGAAGACAACGGATGTTAGAAGACGGCGCTGCCTTGCTGGTTCCGGAAACTCAAAAAACCGACAGTAACGCCAGCACGGCACGGGCACTGGCACGCCTTGCGTCAGCCTGCTTCGTCCAGTTTCGCCAGGGCCGCTCGCAATGCCGGCAGGCGCTGCACAAGGCCGGCCAGGCGCGCCACATCGGGCTCGCGCTGCGCAGCCGCCCAGACGGCTTCGGGAAAATGCGTATCCCAGCGGTAGCGCGGAATGACGTGCCAGTGCAGGTGCGGCACCATATTGCCGAAGGCGGCCAGGTTGACCTTGTCCGGCGCCATGGCCTCGCGCACCGCGCGCTCCACTCGCGCCACCAGCCGCATCAGCCAGGCCTGGTCGTCCTCGGGCAGGTCGGTCTGCTCGGCCACGTGGCCGTTCCACACCACCCGGCAAAAGCCGGGAAAGCGCTCGTGCTCGACCAGGATGACCCGGGCGCGCTCGCCGCGCCAGACCAGTTCGCCGCCGTCGGTCTCGCACAGCGGGCAGTTGGGGACGAGATTCATGCGGGCGCTCCCGATGCGTCAACCGATCGTCCAGAATTGGCTCCCCTCTCCCGCCCTGCGGGAGAGGGGTTGGGGAGAGGGCGGGAGCTAGCTCGAAGTGAGAGCCCGCGGGCTGGCGACCGCCCGCCCTCTCCCCGGCCCCTCTCCCGCAAGCGGGAGAGGGGAGAAACCAGTGGCACCACCCTCGCCCCCTCCATCACACCAGCACCCGCTCGATGCCGCCCGAGTTGGCCTTGGCCACGTAGTCCGGCATCCAGTTCTCGCCCAGCAGGTGCTTGGCCATTTCCACCACGATGTAGTCCGCCGTGACCGTGGCGTCTTCGTTGTAGCGCGACAAACCCTGCAGGCAGGACGGGCAGCTGGTCAGGATCTTGACGTCGCCGACGAAGCCGTCGGTGCGCAGCCTGTCTGCGCCCTTGGTCATTTCCTCTTCCTTGCGGAAGCGGATCTGGGTGGAAACGTCGGGCCGCGATACCGCCAGCGTGCCGGACTCGCCGCAGCAACGCTCGTTCTTCTCGATCTTGCCGCCGCCCTCGTTGCCGCCCATCAGCTCGTTGACAAGCTTGGTCGGGTCCATGGTCTTGATCGGGGTGTGGCAGGGGTCGTGGTACATGTAGCGCGTACCGGTCACGCCTTCCAGCTTGACGCCCTTCTCCAGCAGGTATTCGTGGATGTCGATGATGCGGCAGCCCGGGAAGATCTTGTCGAATTCATACCCGGCCAGCTGGTCGTAGCACGTGCCGCAGCTCACCACCACGGTCTTGATGTCGAGGTAGTTGAGCGTGTTGGCGACCCGGTGGAACAGCACCCGGTTGTCGGTGACCATCTTCTCGGCCTTGTCGTACTGGCCGTTGCCGCGCTGCGGATAGCCGCAGCACAGGTAGCCCGGCGGCAACACGGTCTGCACGCCCACATGCCACAGCATGGCCTGCGTGGCGAGGCCAACCTGCGAGAACAGCCGCTCCGAGCCGCAGCCCGGGAAGTAGAACACCGCCTCGGTCTCAGGCGAAGTCCGCTTCGGGTCGCGGATGATCGGCACGATCTCGTTGTCTTCGATATCGAGCAGCGCGCGCGCGGTCTTCTTGGGCAGGTTGCCCGGCATCTTCTTGTTGATGAAGTGGATCACCTGCTCTTGCACCGGCGCGCGGCCCACCGTGGCGGGCGGATGCGCGGTCTGCTTCCTGGCGAACTTCTTGAGCACGTCGTTGCCCAGGCGCTGCGCCTTGTAGCCCCAGTCGATCATGACCTTGCGGGTCATGTTGATGGTCTGCGGGCTGGTGGCGTTGAGGAAGAACATCGACGCGGCGGTGCCGGGATTGAACTTCTTCTGGCCCATCTTGCGCAGCAGGTTGCGCATGTTCATCGACACGTCGCCGAAGTCGATCTTGACCGGGCACGGCGTCACGCACTTGTGGCAGACCGTGCAGTGGTCGGCCACGTCGGAAAACTCGTCCCAGTGCTTGATGGAGATGCCGCGGCGGGTCTGTTCCTCATACAGGAAGGCCTCGACCAGCAGCGACGTCGCCAGGATCTTGTTGCGCGGGCTGTACAGCAGGTTGGCGCGCGGCACGTGGGTGGCGCACACCGGCTTGCACTTGCCGCAGCGCAGGCAGTCCTTGACGCTGTCGGCAATGGCGCCGATATCGCTCTGCTGCATGATGATCGACTCATGCCCCATCAGCCCGAACGACGGCGTATAGGCATTGCGCAGGTCGGCGCCGGGCAACAGCTTGCCCTTGTTGAAGCGGCCCTGCGGGTCCACGCGCTGCTTGTACTCGCGGAATTCGCCGATCTCGTCCTCGGTCAGGAACTCCAGCTTGGTGATGCCGATGCCATGCTCGCCGGAGATCACGCCGTCGAGCGAGCGCGCCAGCGCCATGATGCAGGCCACCGCGCGGTGGGCGTCCTGCAGCATGTCGTAGTCGTCGGAGTTGACCGGGATATTGGTGTGGACGTTGCCGTCGCCGGCGTGCATGTGCAGCGCCACGAAGACGCGGCCCCGCAACACCTGCTTATGGATCTTCTGCGCTTCGTCGAGGATGGGCTTGAACTCGCCACCGTTGAAGATATTGCGCAGCTCGGCGCGCACTTCGCTCTTCCACGACACGCGGATGGTGCGGTCCTGCAGCAAGTGGAACACGGTGGCGTCCGGCTGCTGCTCGAGGCGCGCCTCGAAAGCCTGGCCGAGCAGGCCCAGGCCGTGGCCGATCAGCGACGCACGCGCGGTGGCCAGCGGCGTGTCGAGGTGGTTTTGCAGGTAGGTCCAGCGCGAGCGGATTTCGCGCAGCAGCTGCAGCGCGTGCTGCACGCGGTCTTCCAGCAGTTCGGCGCTGGGGATCTCGTTGGCGTCGTCGCTGCGGCCCAGCGGCAGGTTGCCGCGCGCGAAGAAGGTCTCCAGCGCATCGGTCAGCTGGAGCTTGTTCTTGATCGACAGCTCGATATTGATGCGCTCGATGCCGTCGGTGTACTCGCCCATGCGCGGCAGCGGGATCACCACGTCTTCATTGATCTTGAAGGCGTTGGTGTGCTTGGCGATGGCGGCGGTGCGCGAGCGGTCCAGCCAGAATTTCTTGCGGGCTTCCGGGCTGACCGCGACGAAGCCTTCGCCGCTCTTGCCGTTGGCCATGCGGATGACTTCCGAGGTGGCGCGGGCGACCGCGTCCTGGTCGTCGCCGACGATGTCGCCGATCAGCACCATCTTCGGGAAGGCGTTGCGCTTGCTCTTGGTGGCATAGCCCACCGCGCGCAGGTAGCGCTCGTCCAGGTGCTCCAAGCCGGCCAGGATGGCGCCGCCGGGAGTGCGCGATTCGGCGTCGAGGTAATCCTTGATTTCCACGATGCTGGGAATGGCGTCGCGCGCCTGGCCGAAGAACTCCAGGCAGACCGTGCGCACGTGCGCCGGCATGCGGTGCAGGATCCAGCGCGCACTGGTGATGATGCCGTCGCAGCCTTCCTTCTGGATGCCGGGCAGGCCGGCCAGGAACTTGTCGGTCACGTCCTTGCCCAGGCCTTCCTTGCGGAACTTGCGCCCTTCGATGGCCAGGGTTTCCGTGCGCAACGGCTTTTCGCCGGGCGCGCGGTTGCCGTCCGACCACTTCAGCTCGAACGTGGCAACGGGCACGTCGTGGATCTTGCCCAGGTTGTGGTCCAGGCGCGTGACTTCCAGCCAGTTGCCTTCCGGATCCACCATGCGCCACCAGGCCAGGTTGTCCAGCGCGGTGCCCCACAGCACGGCCTTCTTGCCGCCGGCATTCATGGCCACGTTGCCGCCGATGCAGGACGCATCGATCGAGGTCGGGTCGACCGCGAACACCAACCCTGCCTTGTCGGCCGCATCCGCCACGCGGCGCGTCACCACGCCGGCGCCGGAGAATATGGTGCCGACCTTGTGCGCCACGCCCGGCAGGTCGGTCTGCTCGACCGGCCCGAGCTGCTCAAGCTTTTCCGTGTTGATCACGGCGCTCATCGGCGTCAGCGGCACGGCGCCGCCGGTGTAGCCGGTGCCACCCCCGCGCGGGATGATGGTCAGGCCCAGCTCGAAGCAGCCCTTGACCATGCCGGCGATCTCTTCCTCGGTGTCCGGGGTGAGGACCACGAAGGGATATTCCACGCGCCAGTCGGTCGCGTCGGTCACATGCGAGACGCGCGACAGGCCGTCGAACTTGATGTTGTCCTTCTGCGTGACGCGGCCCAGCACGCGCTGGGTGCGCTTGCGCAGGTCATAGGCGTCGGCGAACTCCTGCTTGAAGTCCTCGATGGCCTGCTTGGCAAAGCTGACCAGCTGCTCGACCCTGTGCGAGCGGTCCTCGGCGGCCGGCTCGGCGTGTTCGGCACGGTCGGCGGCGCGGCGCTTTTCCACCTCGGCGAGCCGATGGTGCAGTGCCGAGACCAGCATCTGGCGGCGCTTCGGGTTCTCCAGCAGGTCGTCCTGCAGGTAGGGATTGCGGCGTACCACCCAGATATCGCCCAGCACTTCATACAGCATGCGGGCGGAGCGGCCGGTGCGGCGTTCGCCGCGCAGCTCGGCCAGGATGCGCCAGGCTTCCTCGCCTAGCAGCCTGATGACAATCTCGCGATCCGAGAATGACGTGTAGTTATAAGGGATCTCTCGCAGGCGCGCGGGCGCGTCCTGCGCGGCGAGTTTGGCATCGAGCACGAGTGGGGCGTTCATGGGGAGGGGACCGCTTCCTGTAGCGCACGGGGACGGTGCGCCGGATCGTCTTTAAAGGGCAATTGTACTTCAAGGCCTGCTTTCGCCGCACCGCAACATGACAGGACCTTGCTTGGACAAGGGTTGCCTTACCCCTGCCGTGGCGCCGGAGACGCAGGCTAGAACAGGCTTTTGAGGCTGGCAGCGATGCCGTGCCAGAAACTATCCGGGACCCAGAGCAGGGCTATCGTCATCGCAAGGTAGCGCAGAAACTTGCCAATCGCCATGTAAACCAGGCTCGGCCAGAACGGCAGCCGGAGCCAGCCCGCCAAAGTGCACAAAGGATCACCAACTCCCGGTAACCACGAGACCAGCAGGGTCGGCGGCCCCAGTCGGCGCATCCAGCGGAAATAACGCGCGTCCAGCGCCGGCTTGCGCGGCTGGCGGGGATGGCGGCGGTGCTGGGCATGCTCCTCCTCGTGCGCGCGCTGCTGGCGCCGCTTGCGGAACCGCACCAGCGCCAGCTTGGCCGCGTAGCCCAGCCACCAGTCGATGGCGCCGCCCGCGGTATTGCCGAGCGTGGCGACGATGATGGCTGGCCAGAACAGATGCGGATTGAGCTTGATATACCCGAATACCGCTGGCTCGGAGCCCAGGGGCAACAAGGTGGCGGACACCAGGCTGACCACGAAGATAGCCGGCAGGCCCACCTTGGGCAGGGCAACGGTTTCGAACAGCCAGTCGATGAAGCCTTCCATAGAGAGAGTTGGTGCCGGTGCGGTATGAATGCGGTATGAATGCGGTATGAATGCGGGCGGTGTGAATGCGGTGCGGCCACACTGCGGCAATCGGATGGCGGGCCATTCTAGCAGCGCCCTCTTGCGCGCCCGCACCCGACGCCGGCTGCGCCCTCTGGCCACGTCAGGTGGCGCAGGGGCAACCCGCATGGCATGCACCGGAGATTTGTGATTAACTGTTAGAGCCTGCCGCAGCCGAACGTTCACGGCGCGGCATTGTTCGGCGATACCCGGCGATACCCGGCAATAAATACCCGGCAGCACCGCAGTACCAACATCACGAAATAGCCGTACCCAACAAACGGCAGTAACGCGTCGTGGCCAGTCCCGCGCAGCTTTTCGGGATTCAGGGATTGGTCGTGCACGTGTCCACCCACATGGAGACAAGCATGGCGATTCCTATCCGCCTGACCGTCAACGGCCGCGCCGTCGACGCGCAGGTAGAACCCCACACCCTTCTCGTCCAGTTCCTGCGCGAACAACTCCGCCTGACTGGTACCCATGTCGGCTGCGACACCGCCCAGTGCGGGGCTTGCACCGTGCACATGGACGGCCGCGCGGTCAAGTCGTGCAACATGCTGGCGTTGCAGGCGGATGGCGCCAGCATCACCACCATCGAAGGGATCGCCCCGGAGGGCCAGCTCCACCCCATGCAGGAAGCCTTCCGCAACTGCCACGGCCTGCAGTGCGGCTTCTGCACGCCCGGCATGGTGATGAGCGCCATCGCGCTGGTCAGGCAGCAGCCCAATGCCGACGCCACCGCCATCCGCGAGCAGCTCGAGGGCAACCTGTGCCGCTGTACCGGCTATCACAACATCGTGCGCGCGGTGCAGGAAGGCCAGTCCGCGATGCATGGCGTCAGCGCTGAATAAGGGGACCGCCATGAATGCACCAGACAACCAACACCTGATCGGCGCCTCGGTCAAGCGCAAGGAAGACTACCGCTTCCTCACCGGCAACGGCCAGTACACGGACGACATCGTGCTGCCGCAGCAAAGCTACGGCTACTTCCTGCGCTCGCCGCACGCGCACGCCCGCATCGTCTCCATCGACAAGACCGAAGCGCTGGCCTCGCCCGGCGTGGTCGCCATCTTCACCGGCGAGGATGTTGCCGCCGACAAGGTCGGCGGCCTGCCCTGCGGCTGGCTGATCCACAGCATTGACGGCAGCCCGATGAAGGAGCCGCCGCACCCGGTGCTGGCGCAGGGCAAGGCCCGCCACGTGGGCGACCAGGTCGCGCTGGTGGTGGCCGAAACGCTGCAGCAAGCCAAGGACGCCGCCGAGAAGATCGACGTGCAATACGACGAACTGCCCGCCGTGGTGAATACCGCGCAGGCCGCCACCGCCAGCTCGCTGGTACATGACGACGTGCCCGAGAACACCAGCTATGTCTGGGGCCACGGCGACCGCGCCGCCACCGACGCCGCCTTTGCCAAGGCCGCCCACGTGACCACGCTGGAGATCATCAACAACCGGCTGATCCCCAACGCCATCGAGCCGCGCGCCGTCAATGCCAGCTACACCCGGCAGGACGACAGCTACACCGTCTATGTGTCGAACCAGAACCCGCACGTGGAACGCCTGCTGATGGGCGCCTTCGTGCTCGGCCTGCCGGAGTCGCGCCTGCGCATCATCGCACCGGACGTGGGCGGCGGCTTCGGCTCCAAGATCTTCCTGTACGCGGAAGACGTGGCGCTGACCTGGGCCTCGAAGAAGATCAAGCGCCCGATCAAGTGGACCGCCGAGCGCTCGGAGTCCTTCCTGACCGATGCGCACGGCCGCGACCACGTCACCAAGGCCGAGCTGGCGATGGACGCCGACGGCAAGTTCCTGGCCATGCGGGTGCACACCACCGCCAACATGGGCGCGTACCTGTCGACCTTTGCGTCCAGCGTGCCGACCATCCTGTACGCCACGCTGCTGGCCGGGCAGTACACCACGCCGGCGATCTATGCCGAGGTGCGCGCCGTGTTCACCAACACCGCGCCGGTGGACGCTTACCGCGGCGCGGGGCGCCCGGAGGCCACCTATGTGGTGGAGCGGCTGGTGGAAACCGCGGCGCGCGAGATGAAGATGGACCCGGCGGAAATCCGCCGCAAGAACTTTATCCACGACTTCCCGTACGCCACCCCGGTCGGCCTGACCTATGACACCGGCGACTACGAGCCGTGCCTGGCACGCGCGCAAGAGCTCGCGGATGTCAAAGGCTTCCCCGCGCGGCGCGATGAAGCCAAGCAGCGTGGCAAGCTGCGCGGCCTGGGCTACTCCTGCTACATCGAGGCATGCGGGCTGGCGCCGTCGAATATCGCCGGCGCGCTGGGCGCGCGCGCGGGGCTGTTCGAGGTGGGCGAGATCCGTGTCCACCCGACCGGCACCGTGACCGTCTTCACCGGCTCGCACAGCCACGGCCAGGGGCATGAAACCACCTTTGCGCAGATCGTGGCGGACCGGCTCGGCATTGCGCTGGATGCCGTGGAAGTGGTGCACGGTGACACCGGCCGCGTGCCGTTCGGCATGGGCACCTATGGCTCGCGCTCGCTGTCGGTAGGCGGCTCGGCCATCATGAAGGCGCTCGACAAGATCGAAGCCAAGGCCAAGAAGATCGCAGCCCACTTGCTGGAGGCCTCGGACGCCGACATCGAGTTCAAGAACGGCACGTTCAGCGTGGCCGGCACCGACCGCAGCAAGACCTTTGGCGAAGTGGCGCTCACCGCCTACGTGCCGCACAACTACCCGCTCGACAAGCTGGAACCGGGCCTGAACGAAAACGCCTTCTACGACCCGACCAACTTCACCTATCCATCGGGCGCCTACATCTGCGAGGTGGAGGTCGATCCTGACACCGGCGAGAGCAAGGTGATCAAGTTCACCGCGGTGGACGATTTCGGCAACATCATCAACCCGATGATCGTCGAAGGCCAGGTGCACGGCGGCATCGGCCAGGGCCTCGGCCAGGCCATGCTGGAGCAGTGCGTGTACGACAATGACAGCGGCCAGTTGCTGACCGGCTCCTACATGGACTACGCCATGGCGCGCGCCGGCGACCTGCCGGACTTCACGGTGGAAACCGCCAAGGGCACGCCCTGCACGCACAACCCGCTGGGCGTGAAAGGCTGCGGCGAGGCCGGCGCGATCGGCTCGCCGCCTGCGTTCATCAACGCGCTGGTGGATGCGCTCTCGCCGCTTGGCGTGCACGACATCCAGATGCCCGCCACGCCGCATCGCGTGTGGCAGGCCATCCGCCAGGCGCAGGCCCCTAACTGAGATTGGAGGCACACCATGTACGCATTCCATTTCGAACGCGCCGCCGATGCCAAGTCGGCGGTGGCCAAGCTCAAGGCGGACAGCGACGCCAAGTTCCTCGGCGGCGGACAGAGCCTGCTGGCCGCGATGAAGCTGCGCCTCGCCGCGCCGTCCGCGCTGATCGACGTATCCCGCATTCCCGGCATGGAGGATATCCGTGTCGAGAACGACGAGCTGGTGATCGGCGGGGCGGCACGCCATGCCGACGTGGCGGCCAACGCCGACGTGCGCAAGCGCATCCCCGCGCTGGCCGCGCTGGCCGACGGCATCGGCGACCGGCAGGTACGCGCGATGGGCACGCTGGGCGGCTCGCTCGCCAACGACGATCCGGCCGCCTGCTACCCGGCGGCGGTGCTCGCGCTCAACGCCACCGTGGTCACCGACCGCCGCAATATCGCCGCCGATAGCTTCTTCAAGAGTCTCTACGAAACCGCGCTGGAACCCGATGAGCTGATCACCGCCGTGCGCTTTCCCACGCCGGACAAGGCCGCCTACATCAAGTTTCGCAACCCGGCATCGCGCTTCGCGCTGGTGGGCGTGATGGTGGCGCAGTTCGGCAAGGTCGTGCGGGTGGCGGTCACCGGCGCGGCCGACAGCGTGTTCCGCAGCGCACCGCTGGAGCAGGCGCTGGCGGCCAGCTTCACGCCGGCGGCAGCGCGCGCGGTGGTGGTCGATGCAAGCAAGCTGAACACCGACCTGCATGCCTCGGCCGAGTACCGCGCGCACCTGATCCCGGTGCTGGCGGCACGCGCGGTGGAGCAGGCGTTGAAGGGCTAGCGCCAAGCCATCCAGTCCAAGCCCGCCCCCTCATCCCCCGGCATTGGCCGCAGCCCACAGGATGCGCCAACGCTGTCTGGAATGACGACGGCTGTCGCTCCTTCTCCCCTCATGGGGAGAGGGTTGGGGAGAGGGGCGGTTTGGCCAGGAGCCGCAATCAGCGAAGCCAATGGTTTTTTTACCTGCGCCCACCCTATCCGCACATAGCACCATCCGGCCATCCTTCATGCTCCCCCAGTCCATCGACCAGACCGCCGCCCTGCTGGAGGCGCAGCAGTATTTCGCCGATCGCGAAACCGCCACCGTGCTCTACCTGGCGCTGCGCATGCAGCGGCCGCTCTTCCTCGAAGGCGAGCCCGGCGTGGGCAAGACCGCGCTGGCGCGGGCCATGGCCGACGCGCTCGGCACGCGCTTGCTGCGCCTGCAATGCTACGAGGGGCTCGATGCCTCCAGCGCGCTGTACGAATGGGACTACCCGCGCCAGATCATGGCGCTGCGCCTGGCGGAGGCGCGCGGCGAGCGCCCCGACACGCAATCGCTGTACCACGACGATTTCCTGCTCAAGCGCCCGCTGCTGGAATCCCTGCTGCCGGACCCTGCCGCGCCCGGCATTCCACGCGTGCTGCTGATCGACGAGATCGACCGCGCCGACGAGCCCTTCGAAGCCTTCCTGCTGGAGGTGCTGTCCGAGTTCCAGGTATCGATCCCCGAGATCGGCGTGATCCGGGCCGAACAACCACCGCTCATCATCGTCACCTCCAACCGGACCCGCGAGGTGCATGACGCGCTCAAGCGCCGCTGCCTGTACCAGTGGATGGGCTATCCGCAACGCGAGCGCGAACTGCAGATCGTGGCCGCGCGCGCGCCCGAGGCCGCCGCCGCGCTGCAGCACCAGGCCATCGACTTTATCCACCGGCTGCGCGGCATTGACCTGTTCAAGTCCCCCGGCATCGCCGAGGCCATCGACTGGTGCCGCGCGCTGGCCGCGCTGGGCGTCAGCGAGCTGGATCCGCAATCGGTGCGCGACACGCTGGGTGTGCTGCTCAAGTACCAGGACGACCTGGCCCGGGTAGATGGCCCCACCGTGGCCGAGCTGCTCGCCAGCCGGGCGCCGGGAGCCTGAGCCATGCCCCGGCTCCATCCGGACGCCCCGCTGGCCGCCGCGCCACCCGCCGGCACGCTGCCCATGCTGGCGCGCAACGTCACGCACTTCGTGCGGCTGCTGCGCGATGCCGGCTTCGCGCTGTCGCCCGCACATGCTGTGGATACGCTGCTGGCGCTGCAATACGTGGACATCGGCAGGCGCGACGAGGTACGCGCGGCCATGGCAGCCCTGATGGTCAACGGGCCCGACCAGCGCATGTTGTTCGACGCCGCCTTCGACCTGTTCTGGCGCGACCCGGACTGGGAGGGCAAGCTGCGCGCCCTGCTGCTGCCGCGCGTGGACTCCGGCGCGCCGCCGCCGCCGCGCAACAACCGGCTGGCCGACGCGCTCGCCGCCCAACGCCCTCCCGGGTCCGGCCGACGTGGCGAGGACCACATCGAGCGCTTCACCGCGCCGCTCACCTTCTCCGCGCAGGAGCGCCTGGCGCAACGCGACTTTGAAACCCTCGGCGCGGAAGAATGGCGGGCGCTGCAGCACATGATCCGCGCCCGCCACGCGCGCCTGGCCACGGAGCGCACGCGCCGCCTGCGCGCCGCCGCCAGCGGGCCGTATGCCGACCTGCGCGCCAGCGCCCGGCTGGCGGTGCGCCAGCAAGGCGAATGGCTGCGCTGGAAATACCGCCGCCGCGCCGAGCGCCGCCCGCCCCTGGTGCTGCTGCTCGACATCTCCGGCTCGATGAGCCAGTACTCGCGCGCGGTGCTGTACTTCTGCCATGCGTTGATGCAATCGCGCGAGCGGCTGTCCGTGTTCCTGTTCGGCACCCGGCTGACCAACATCACCCGCTGGCTGCGCGAGCGCGACCCGGACGAAGCCGTTGGCGCCATCACCGGGCAGGTGCGCGACTGGGCCGGCGGCACCCGCATCGGCACCGCGCTGGCCACGTTCAACCGCCAATGGGCGCGCCGCACGCTGTCCGGTCGCGCCACCGTGCTGCTGGTCACCGATGGGCTCGACCATGAAGACATCGACCTGCTGGGCAGCGAAATGGCTCGCTTGCGCCGCTTCGCCCATCGCATCGTCTGGCTCAACCCGCTGCTGCGCTATGCCGGCTTCGTGCCGCAGGCGCGTGGCGTGCAAGCCATCCTGCCGCACGTGGACGCCCTGCGCTCGGCCCATAACCTGGACAGCCTGTTCGCGCTCGAATCCCTGCTGGCCGCGCGCGAGCCGCTGGCCATGCCCGTCTTCCCATCGCCCGCATCCCCGAAAAGGCACCTCGGCGCGTAGGGACATCAAGAACCCCAAGGAGACTGCCCCACCATGGAAATGACACAGACGCGGCAACTGCCGATAGCGCAGCAAACCGCCTGGGAAGCCCTGAACGACACGGAGCTGCTCAAGCAATGCATCCCAGGATGTGAGAGCATCGAGCCTGACGGCGACAACGCCTACCTGGTGGCGCTGACTGCCGCGGTAGGCCCGGTCAAGGCGCGCTTCAAGGGACGCATGGCCTTGCAGGACATCCAGGCGCCCGACAGCTACACCATCCAGTTCGACGGACAAGGCGGGGTCGCCGGTTTCGGCAAGGGCACCGCGGCTGTCACCCTGGCGCCCGAAGGCGACGCGACGGTGCTGACCTATACGGTCAACGCCCAGGTTGGCGGCAAGATCGCGCAGATCGGCTCGCGCCTGGTCGACGCCGCCGCGCGCAAGATGGCCGATACGTTCTTCGACCGCTTCACGGCGGCGGTGAGCGGGTCCGGCGCGCAGGGTGACGAGCCAGGCACCGATGACAATGTCGCCAAGGACGGAGCGGCGGCCGGCGAAGGCAGCGCGCCCGATGAACAAAACGGTGAAACAAAGCGGAAACGATCATGGACAGCGTGGATCTCGAAGTCCTGAAGAGCAGTGTGCGGTGGCTGGCAGAAGGCCATCGCACGCTATTGGTGACGGTAGTCAGAACCTGGGGCTCCTCGCCCCGGCCGGAAGGCGCCATGCTGGCCGTGCGCGACGACGGCCTGGTGGTCGGCTCGGTCTCGGGCGGCTGCATCGAGGATGACATCATCGACCGGGTACGGCGCGAAGGCATTGCCGGCGCGCGCCCCGAGGCCGTCAAGTACGGCATCAGCGCCGAGGAGGCACACCGCTTCGGCCTGCCCTGCGGCGGCACCATCGAACTGGTGACCGAGCCGCTCAGCGCCGACAGCCGCCTGGACGAACTGCTGGCCGCCGTGGAAAACGGCAAGCTGGTAGCCCGCACGCTCGACATGGCGAGCGGCCGCGCCACCCTCGGCCCGGCCGAGGCCACCGACGGCCTCGCCTTCGACGGCGCCACCCTGCTCACCATCCACGGGCCACGCTATCGCATGCTGGTGATCGGCGCGGGGCAGCTATCGAAGTACCTGTCGCAGATCGCTGTTGGCCTGGGCTTCCAGGTCACCGTGTGCGACCCGCGAGAGGAATACACCGAGACCTGGGACATCCCCGGCGTCAACATGGTGCGCACCATGCCGGACGACACCGTGACCGACATGAAGCTCGACGAGCGCTGCGCGGTGATCGCCGTCACCCACGACCCCAAGCTCGACGACCTGGCGCTGATGGAAGCCCTGCGCACGCGCGCCTTCTATGTCGGCGCGCTCGGCTCGCGCCGCAACAACCAGGCGCGCCGCGAGCGGCTCAAGGAATTCGATCTCAACGACCTGCAGCTCGCGCGGCTGCATGGCCCGGTCGGCATCTATATCGGCAGCCGCACCCCACCCGAGATCGCCATCTCGATCCTGGCCGAAGTCATCGCCGCCAAGAACCACGTCTCGCTGCCCGACATCCTGCAGGTAGAAGGCGCCAAGGCCGCGCGCGAGCTGGCCGCCAACGAAGGCAGCAGCTGCAGCACCTCCCCGTGACCAGCCCGCTGACGGGTCCCATCAACGGCGCCATCAACGGCGCCACCAACGGCGCCGAGCCCCCCACCGGCATCCTGCTGGCAGCAGGCTACGGCCGCCGCTTCGATCCCGCCGGCCAGCGCAACAAGCTGCTGGCCACACTGCCCGACGGCCGCACCGTAGCCGGCCGCAGCGCCAGGACGCTGGTCTCGGTGCTGCCCGGCACGCTCGCCGTCATCCGTCCGGGCAATCCCGCGCTGGCCGCCGAATTGCGAGCGGCAGGCTGCAAAGTCCTTGAAACCCCTGCTGCGCAGGCCGGCATGGGCGCCGCGCTGGCAGCGGCTGTGGCCGCCACGCCAGACGCAAGCGGCTGGGTGGTGGCACTCGCCGACATGCCTTGGCTGCCGGCGGAACTGGTGCAAGCGGTAGCGTTGACGATCACGACGCGTGACGCAATTGCCGCGCCGTGGCGGGACGGACGCCGCGGGCACCCGGTTGGATTCGGCTCCGCCTGGCGAGACGCGCTGCTGAAGCTCGATGGCGATGAAGGCGCCCGGGAGTTGCTGAAGACGCAGCCCGTGATGCGGATTCTGACGGAAGACGAGGGCGCGTTCAGGGACGTGGATACCCCCGGAGATCTGGGCTAGCCGTGGGTTAGCCGTGGGTTAGCCGTGGGTTAGCCGTGATTCCCGCCCGTCAGGCGGGAATCACCCATGCGCGATGCGAAGCGAGCCGTAAAGGTTTACCTAGGCCGTATGGCGCGCCTTTTTTGCCTACTTTTTTGGCAAGACAAAAAAGTAGGTCGCCGCCCCGCAGGGGTGGTGAAACTGCAGTTGACTTTGACGTTAAGCAGTTGCAGTTGCAGTTGCAGTTGCAGCTAACCCCCCTCCCCCTACCCCCATCCGTCTCCGCCAAAGTCCTCAAATACTCCCGCCTCCACCAATGCACATCCTGCGCCCGGATCCGCTCCAACAGCTTCTGATGCCGAGACTGCCGCTCAGCCAAAGGCATATGCAAAGCCTGCTGAATCGCCTGCGCAGTAGCATTGATATCGTAAGGATTCACCAACAGCGCCTCCCGCAACTGCTCAGCAGCGCCAGCAAACCGCGATAGCACCAAGACCCCAGGATCATCCGGATCCTGGGCAGCCACAAACTCCTTGGCAACCAGGTTCATCCCATCGCGGAGCGGCGTAACCAGCGCCACGCGGCACGCCCGGCACAGCCCGGGCAAGCGGCGCCGCGCCGTGGTGCGATGGATGTAGCGGACCGGCATCCAGTCCAGCTCGCCATACTCGCCATTGATCGCCCCGGACAACCCTTCCAGCTCGCGCCGCAGATCCGCATAGGCATCCACCGTTTCGCGCGATGGCGCGGCAATCTGGATCAGCGTGGCGCTGCGGCGGTTCTCGGGATACTGCGCCATCAGCGTCCTGACCGCCTTGAGCCGCTGCGGCAGCCCCTTGGAGTAGTCGAGCCGGTCGATGCCAAGCAGCAGACGGCGGGTCGAATACTGGCCGCGCATCATCTCGTACGTCTCGCGCGATTCCTCGCACTGGCCCAGCGCGGCAAATTCGTCGACGTCGATGCCGATCGGGAACGCTTGCGCGCGCACGGTGCGGTGGAAGGCGCGGAAGCGATACTCGCCCATGGGCTCGGCCTGCGCTTCGCTTTGCACGTAGCGCGAAAAATGCTCGAGGTCGAGCTGGCTCTGGAAGCCGACCAGGTCATAGGCGAACAGCGCCCGCATCAGCCATTCGTGCTGCGGGATGGCGGCAAGGATCAGCGGCGGGGGCAGCGGGATATGCAGGAAAAACCCATGCGCTGGCCACAGCCCATGGCGCGCAATTCCGAAGCAAGCGGGATCAGGTGGTAGTCGTGGATCCAGATCACATCATCCGGGCGCAGCAGCGGCGCGAGCTTGCGCGCAAAGAGCTGGTTGACGCGGCGATAGATGTTGAGATAGCCGGAGTCGAAATCCGCCAGGTCGATGCGATAGTGGAACACCGGCCACAGCACGCCGTTGCTGTAGCCCTGGTAGTACGCGTCGTGGTCCTCGCGGCACAGGTCGACCGTGGCCAGCGTGACATTGCCGGCTTGCTGGATATGCAGCTCCCCTCGCCCGGCGTGCCGCCCTGCGCGGCTTCCACGATCTTGCCGCTCCAGCCAAACCACATGCCGCCGGTAGCCTTGAGCGCTTCGCCCAGTGCCACGGCGAGGCCGCCCGCGGCGACGTTGCGCGGATCGGCGACGCGGTTGGATACCGCTACTAGTCTGCCCATACATTCCTTTGCGCTAGCCTTGCCTCGCGCGCCTTCAAATCACGGAATCCCACGGCGCGGACAGGCGCACGGCGCCGTTGATCAGGCCCACCATCGAGTAGGTCTGCGGAAAATTGCCCCACATCTCGCCGGTCACGGGGTGCGTATCCTCGGACAGCAGCCCGAGCGGGTTGCGCGCCGCCAGCATGGCCTCGAAGATCTCGCGCGCTTCCTGGGCGCGCCCGACGCGGGCCAGCGCGTCGATGCGCCAGAAGGTGCAGATATTGAATGCCGTCTCGGGCTTGCCGAAATCGTCTGGCGCCTCGTAGCGGCGCATGTACGGCCCGTCGCACAACGAGGCTTCCATCGCCTTGAGCGTGGACATGAAGCGCTCGTCGCGCGGCGCGATAAAGCCGACTTCGGCCATCAGCAGCACGCTGGCATCGAGCTCGCGCCCACCAAAGCTCTCGGCGAACGCCTGGCGCTCCTCGCTCCAGGACTCGCGCACGATGCGCTCCTTCATGACGTCGGCATGCTGGCGCCAGTAGGCCGCGCGATCGGGCAGGCGCAGCGCATCGCCGATCTTGGCGAGGCGGTCGCAGGCGGCCCAGCTCATCAGCGCGGACGAGGTATGCACCCGGGCGCGGGTACGCAGCTCCCACATGCCCGCATCGGGCGTGCCGAACACGCGTACCGCCTGCTCGCCCACGGTTTCCAGCACGTGGTACTCGGCCGCCCCGCCCCGGTGCAACAGGCGATGGTCGTGGAAAGCCTGGGCCGCGCCCAGCACCACGTTGCCGTAGACATCATGCTGGAAGTGCTCCTGCGCCTGGTTGCCCACGCGCACCGGGCCCATGCCGCGGTAGCCCGACAAGTGATCGAGCACGCTCTCCGGCAATTCGAGCTCAAGCCCGATGCCGTACAACGGCTGGATATGGCCGTTCTTGGATTGCATCACCACGTTGGACAACCAGCGCAGGTAGTCCTCCATGGTGCCGACCTCGGCCAAGCTGTTGAGCGCGCGGATCACGAAAAACGCGTCGCGCAGCCAGCAGAAGCGGTAATCCCAGTTGCGCCCGCTGCCGGGCGCCTCGGGAATGCTGGTGGTCATGGCCGCGACGATGGCGCCCGTCTCTTCATAGAGCGAGAGCTTGAGCGTGATGGCGGCGCGGATCACCGCATCCTGCCACTCGCGCGGGACCGCGAGGCGGCGGCTCCACATCTTCCAGTAAGCGGTGGTCTCCTGCTCGAAGTCGCGCGCGGTTTCCTCCACGCCACCCTGCAGGGTTTCGTCGGGCCCGAGGATGAAGTTGAGGTCGCGCGTGAGCAGGAAAGGCGTGCGCGACAGCACATAGGTGAGCGGCGCGTCGGTGGTCATGCGCAGCGTGGTGCCGTCGCCGATATAGCGCACGTGGCTGCTGCCGCGCGTGATCTCGGGCTTGATGCGCCCCCAGTCGAAACGCGGCGCCACCGTCACGCGCACCCGCGGCGCGCCCTGTATCGGCCGGATGCGGCGGATCAGCGAGGTGGGGCGGAAGTAACGCCCGAGGCGGAAAAAACGCGGCGCGAAATCGGTGATCTCAAGGGAGTTGCCATGCTGGTCGGTCAGTCGGGTCCGCAGCACGGCCGTATTGGGCTCGTACCATTGGTGCGCTTCCTGGAAGTCCTCGATCTCGATGGCAAAGTGGCCAGCGTTCTCGCCCGGATCGAGCAAGGCATTGAAGACCGGGTCGCCGTCAAAGCGCGGCAGGCAGCACCACACAATGCGGCCGCGCCCGTCGACCAGCGCGGAGATCGCGCAGTTGCCGATCATGCCCAGCGATAGCGAAGGGTCGGCGTAGCGGCCGGCACCTCCGGCACGCGCCGGAATACCCTCGGTGGATGGGTTGCTCACAGCGAATCCCCCTCAAGACGTCGTTGTGGATGTAGCTCCGGAAATCTGCGCGCCCTGCGTGGCGGCCATGACTTCGAGCGCCTTGGCGGAGCGATGCAGCCAGCAGCGCAGCGCGGCCGGGCCGGGCACGCTGACGGTGGCGGCGCTGGGCCGCTCGCCAACCAGCACGCCGACGCCGCCGAGGCGCCGCACCACGGCAAAGCCAGCCTCGTCGGTAATATCGTCGCCGGCAAACAGCGGCGTGCGCCGCGCAAATGGCGGGCCGCGCATAAAGGTATCGATGGCGCCGCCCTTGTCGATGCCCGCCGGCTTGAGCTCCACCACCATCTTGCCGTGCAGGACCTCGATGCCGGGCACGCCGCTCGCCAGCTCGGCCGCGAAGTTGCGCACCATGCCTTCAAGATGGGGAACGGCGCGGTAGTGCACCGCAACCGCGACCGACTTGCGCTCGAGCTGCAAGCCCGGATGCGCGCCGACCAGCAATTCGAGCGGCGGGAGCAGCAAGGGCACGCCCGGGTCGGGCTGGCGCAGCCGGTGGCCGCCCGCGTCGCGCAGCTCCGCGCCGTGCACGCCGGCGCACGGCAGTTGCAGCGGTTGCAGGAAATGATCCAGCTCGGCGATCGGCCGGCCGGAAACCAGGGCTACCGCGCCACCCAGATACAAATGCAGGGCGCGCAGCGTCCCCACCAGTTCCGGTTCGACCTGCACGAGGTCAGGACGCGGCGCAAGGTCGGCCAGCGTACCGTCGAAATCCAGGAACAGCGCGGTGTTCGGTTCGATAAGAGGTAGGGGAGGCATTGCGCTACACCGTATCACGAGTGTTCCGGCAGCGTCCACCGGGCTTCGTCCTACAAGGTGCGCAAGCGCCCCTTCGGCGCGCCACGACGGTGCCTGCGCCGCGGCGGTGCGCAGCGCGCGCCAGCGCCTGAAGGTGCACTTGCCTGCCCTTCGCAGCCGCTTGCGCAGGGGTGCAGTCATCGACGCACCCCGCCATCCTTTATCATTAGCGGTTTCCGCCAATCCCCGCCCCGGCTGTCCACGATGACCCGCAAACCCGATTACCTGAGAAAGATCCTGACCGCCAAGGTGTACGACGTGGCCCAGGAGACCGATCTCACCTACGCAAACCTGCTCTCCGCGCGCACCGGCAACAAGGTGTGGTTCAAGCGCGAGGACACCCAGCCGGTGTTCTCGTTCAAGCTGCGCGGCGCGTACAACAAGATGGCCTCGCTGTCGCCGGAGGAGCTCAAGCGTGGCGTGATCGCCGCCTCGGCCGGCAATCATGCGCAGGGCGTGGCGCTATCGGCTGCGCGGCTCAAGTGCAAGGCGCTGATCGCGATGCCGGTCACCACCCCGCAGGTGAAGATCGACGCGGTGCGAGAGCGCGGCGGCGAGTGGGTGGAAATCGTGCTGCACGGCGACTCGTACAGCGACGCCTACAACCACGCCGCGGAGCTGGAGAAAAAGCACAAGCTGACCTTCATCCACCCCTTCGACGATCCCGAAGTCATCGCCGGCCAGGGCACCATCGCCATGGAAATCCTGCGCCAGCACCCGGGACCGCTGCACGCGGTGTTCGTGGCGATCGGCGGTGGCGGCCTGATCTCCGGCATTGCGTCCTATATCAAGGCCGTGCGCCCGGAGATCAAGGTGATTGGCGTGCAGACCGTGGACTCCGACGCGATGAAGCGCTCGGTGGACGCGGGCAAGCGCGTGGAACTCAAGGAAGTGGGCCTGTTCTCGGACGGCACCGCCGTGAAGCTGGTCGGCAAGGAAACCTTTCGCATCACGCGCGAGCTGGTCGACGAGATCATCCTGGTGGACACCGACGCCATCTGCGCCGGCGTCAAGGACGTGTTCCAGGACACCCGCAGCATCCTGGAGCCGGCAGGCGCCATGGCCGTGGCCGGCCTGAAGCTCTACGCCGAGCGCGAGAAGCTCAAGGGCCAGCACCTGGTAGCCATTGCCTGCGGCGCCAACATGAACTTCGACCGCCTGCGCTTTGTCGCCGAGCGCGCCGAGGTGGGCGAGGCGCGCGAAGCGATCTTCGCGGTCAGCATCCCCGAGGAACGCGGCAGCTTCAAGCGCTTCTGCGAGCAGCTCGGCACGCGCAACGTGACCGAGTTCAACTACCGCATCGCCGACAACAGCATGGCGCACATCTTCGTGGGCGTGCAGATCGCGAGCCGCGCGGATAACGAGAAGATCGCCGCCGGTTTCCGCCGGCACGGCTTCGATACGCTGGACCTGTCCAACGATGAGCTGGCCAAGCAGCATATCCGCTACATGGTCGGCGGCCATTCGGCGCTGGCGCATGATGAGCTGCTGTACCGCTTCGAGTTCCCGGAGCGTCCGGGCGCGCTGATGCGCTTCCTGTCGAGCATGAGCCCGAACTGGAATATCAGCCTGTTCCACTACCGCAACCAGGGTGGCGACACCTCCAACATCCTGGTTGGCATCCAGGTGCCCAAGAACGAGAAGCGCGCCTTCCGCGCCTTCCTCGCCACGCTGGGCTATGTACACTGGGAAGAGACCGAGAACCCCGTGTACAAGCTGTTCTTGTCCTGATCATCCGAGGCAACCATGAGCCTTCCCGAACATTCGCCGCTAGGCAAGCCTTCGGCCTACAAGACCGAGTACGACCCCACGCTGCTGTTCCCGATCCCGCGCCAGCCCAAGCGCACCGAGATCGGGCTGGCGGAAGGCCGCGCCCTGCCGTTTTTCGGCGTGGACATCTGGAACGCCTACGAGCTATCGTGGCTTAACTTGAAGGGCAAGCCGCAGGTCGCGCTGGCCAGCTTCATCATTCCGGCCGACACGCCGAACATCGTCGAGTCCAAGTCGTTCAAGCTCTACCTGAATTCGTTCAACCAGAGCAAGATCGCCTCGCCCGAAGCCTTGCAGCAACTGTTGCACCACGACCTGTCCGAAGCCACCGGCGGCACGGTGCAGGTGCGGCTGGTGACCGAGGCCGATCTCGGCACGCAGAAGATGGGCGAGCTGGACGGCGTGCAGCTGGACCGGCTCGACATCGAGACCGACATCTACGAGCCCGCGCCGCACTTGCTGCATGCCACCCAGGACGAATCGCCGGTGGAAGAAACGCTGGTCTCGCACCTGCTCAAGTCCAACTGCCTGGTGACCGGCCAGCCCGACTGGGGCAGCGTGCAGATCCGCTACGTGGGTGCGCCGATCAACCAGGAAGGGCTGCTCAAGTATTTGATCTCGTTCCGCAACCATAACGAGTTCCACGAGCAATGCGTGGAGCGCATCTTCACCGACGTGATGCGGCAGTGCAAGCCGGTGAAGCTGGCGGTTTATGCGCGCTACACGCGGCGCGGTGGGCTGGATATCAATCCGTTCCGCACCAACTTCAACACGCCGTGGCCGGACAACCGGCGCAACGCGCGGCAGTGAGCAACGCGAAGGCGTGAAGCAAATAAAAACCCCGGCACGCACGCCGGGGTTTTTATTTACGCAAAGATCCTGGCCTGCTCAAAACTCAGCATGGAAGCGCACCCCATAGAACTTCGCCGGCCCGCGATCGCGGTTGTAGCCGGGATTGCGGATGTACTGGAAGTCCGGGCTGATGCTCAGGTACTTGACCGGCTGGAAGCTATAGAACAGCTCAACGATCTGCTCAGGCCCATACCGCAACGCGCCATCGCCAAGAAAAGCGCCCTGCCCGCCGGCAGCCAGGTAAGCCTGGTGCCGCGACCCCAGCATATTCACCGACATCGCCAACCCCACCACATCGCGCGGGCGGCCCCAGGCATTGCCATTGAGCACGCCACCGGCGGCGACCTGGCGGCCGATTTCCGTAAAGGCGTAGGTCTCGGTCTTGTCGTCCGACATATTGGCGCGCGCGAACACACCGAGTGAATCGTTGACCCGCTGCATCAGCGCCAAGCCCGCGCCGAGCTTGGCGTGCTCCTCGCGCACATTGGCCACGTCCGGCGTGGTGCCGGTGGCGGCGCCGAGCTGCAGCGCATCGCTGAACGCGCCCATGCGCGCCTTGTTGCGCCAGAGCATCAGGCGCGCCACGCCAGGCCGGCCGGCCAGGTTGTAGCGCTTCTCGAATTCGAGGATGTCGCCATAGTGCTGGAACATCCGCGTATCGAGCTCCAGCCCGTTGGACTCCAGCGGCTGCAGGAAGCGGCCAAGCCGCACCGACCACATGTCGCCGATGTATTCCAGCGCCACGCCCCAGTTGTAGCCGCGCGCATCGGCCGGGTAGTCGAAGGAGCCGTGCGCCATGAACGACCAGTTCATGAACTGGGTGCGCGGGTCGGAGCCGTACTCGTTCTGGTCGAACACGTCGAGCACGCCGAAGTTGCCGGCGGTCAGCACCACGCGGCGCTTGTCGACACTGCCCGCCAGCTGGTTGAAATCGGCGTCCACTTGTTCGCTGCCGCCGCCCAGTCCCCAGGTCTGGCGGATAAACGCGCGCGCCCGGTAGAACACCGGGTTGGTGCTCGATACCTTGGCCAGCTCGCCGTTGGTCGGCCCGCCCAGGCCGTGCAGCTCGGAGAACGGCACGCCCTGGGTCACTTCCGGGTTGAAGTGAAACTCCGCGCCGCGCCACAGGCGCAAGCCAAGATCGAGCGTGGTGCTGAACGAGTAGCTCTTGGCGCGGTCCGCCGTCAGGCTGTTGGCGCCGGAGTAGGCCGAGCCGAAGGACGGCTTGCGCTGCCAGATATAGGTGGTCTGGCCGTGGAAGGCATAGTCCTCAGGGGCCTCGGCCTGCACCGGTGCGTCGCTGCTTGCCCCGGCCTGTTCCTGCGCCAGGGCGGGCATGGCCGCCATACCGGCAAGGCCGGCCAGCGACAAGGCCACACCCGCAAGGCGAGTGGCAAAAAACAGGCGTGGCCGCACTGGGGCGGCTGGGAAGCGACAAAGCAGCATGAAAAATCCGGGGAACGGCAGCGGGCGCAATAGGGGTCAAGCCCGGCTGACGGGCGGACGAAGCATAGCCAAGCCTTTATGACATGTCTACCTTGTATTGCTGCGATGCAACATGATGCAAAGGCGGGTGGCCACAACATTACGTTGTAATCGGCCTTGAATTAATTAATTCATAAATTAATATTATTTGCAGATTCAGGAGCCGCCATGCCACCTGCTGCCGACCACCCGCCCCCAAGCCGACGCCCGGGCCGGCCCGCCGCCGGGGATGCGGGTAGCGCTGGCCAGCGCGAGCAGTTGCTCGACGCCGCCACCGAACTATTCGCCCAGCGTGGCGTTGCCGCCACAGCGATCAAGACCATTGCCAGCCACGCGGGCGTCACGCCCGCGCTGGTGCACTACTACTTCCGCGACCGCGACCAGTTGCTCGATGCCGTGGTCGACGAGCGCCTGCAGCCCCTGGTCGAACGGGTATTCGCGCCGGCCGCCGCCGACAGCGCGGACCCGGCCGCCATGCTGGTGGGCATTGCCGGGAGGCTGATCCGCACCGCTGCCGCCACGCCGTGGTTTCCCGGGCTGTGGATCCGCGAGATCGTCGGCGCCAACGGGCAGTTGCACCAGCGCGTGCTGCAGAAGATCGCGCTGCAGCGCGCCGGCCTTGTGCTCGGCCCGCTGGCGGCGGCGCGCGCGCGCGGCGAGATCAACGCCGGCCTGGAGCCGGCGCTGCTGATGGTGTCGCTGATCGGCCTGACGCCGCTGCCGCTGGCCACCACCCATATCTGGCGCCGCCTGCCCGGCGCCGGCGCCATCGACAGCGAGGCGCTGGTGCGCCACGTGAGCGCGCTGCTGGCGCACGGCCTGGGCGTACCGCCGGTACTGCAGCCCGGGTCGGCCGCGCCGCCGTCTGCCTGAATCCAGCCTGCCCGCCACGGAGCCCCCATGCCTCGCCACGCTCAGCCTGATTCACCCCGCCCCGCCCCGAGCCCGGGTACAGGTTGGCCGTCGGCCGCCCTGATCGGCGTGGCGTTGCTATCCGCCTGTGGCGAGCCGGCGCCCACCTCCTGGCAAGGCTATGTCGAGGGCGAGTTCGTCAGCGTGGCCTCGCCCTTTGCTGGCCGGCTGGACCAGATCTCCGTCCAGCGCGGGCAGCAGGTGGCAAGTGGTGCGCCGCTGTTCGCGCTGGAGGCCGACGACGAGCGCGCCGCCCGGCAACAAGCGGCAGAACAAGTGCGCGCGGCCGAGTCCCAGCTGGCCGACCTGCAAACCGGCAAGCGCGTGCCGGAAATCGATGTGAGCCGCGCGCAGCTGGCACAGGCCCAAGCCGCCGCCGCGCGCAGCGCCGCGCAACGCCAGCGCGATGAAGCCCAGTACGCCATCGGCGGAATCGCGCTGGCGCAGCTGGAAGACAGCCGCGCCACCGCCGCCTCCGATGCCGCCCGCGTGCGCGAGCTGCAGCGCGATATCGACGTGGCCCGGCTGCCGGGACGCACCGCGCAGCAAGCGGCCCAGCAAGCCCAGGTGGCCGCCGCGCGCGCCGCGCTGGCGCAGGCCGAGTGGAAGCTGTCGCGCAAGACCGTGGGCGCGACCCAGGCGGGCCTGGTCTATGACACGCCCTTCCGCCTCGGTGACTGGGTGCCCGCGGGCAGCCCGGTGGTGCGGCTGCTGCCGCCGGGCAACGTCAAGGTGCGTTTCTACGTGCCGGAAACCGTGCTCGGCGCGTTCAAGAACGGCGAGTCCGTGCGCGTGCGCTGCGATGGTTGCGCCGCGCCCATTGCCGCCACGGTCACCTACATCTCCAGCCAGGCCGAGTACACGCCGCCGGTGATCTACAGCAATGAAACGCGCCGCAAGCTGGTGTTCCTGGTGGAGGCACGGCCCGCGGCGGCCGACGCGCCGAAGCTGCACCCGGGCCAGCCGGTCGAGGTGGCAAGGCCATGAACGCAACCGTTGCTCCCCAGGACGGCGTGCCTGGCGATGCCAGCGCCCCGGTCATCGACGTGCATGACATCAACAAGCACTACGGCGACAAGCACGTCGTCAACAACCTGACGATGCAAGTCGCGCGCGGCGAGATCTTCGGCTTCCTCGGCCCCAACGGCAGCGGCAAGACCACCTCCATCCGCATGATGTGCGGACTGCTCACGCCGGACTCCGGCACCGGCACCTGCCTGGGCTACGACATCCTGCGCGAGACCGCCGAGATCAAGCGGCGCGTGGGCTATATGACGCAGAAGTTCTCCTATTGGGACGATCTGTCCATCCGCGAGAACCTGGATTTCGTGGCGCGCGTGTACGGCATGCCGAGGCGCCGCGAGGTGGTGGACCGGGCGCTCGAGGACCTGGGCCTCGCCAGCCGCGCGCAGCAACTGGCCGGCGCGCTCTCGGGCGGCTGGAAGCAGCGCCTGGCGCTGGCCGCCTGCCTGCTGCACGAGCCGGAGCTGCTGCTGCTCGACGAGCCCACCGCCGGGGTCGACCCGAAGGCGCGCCGCGATTTCTGGGAGCAACTGCACCAGCTCGCCGCGCGCGGCATCTCGGTGCTGGTCAGCACGCACTACATGGATGAAGCCGAGCGTTGCCACAAGCTCGCCTATATCGCCTACGGCAAGCTGCTGGCGCAGGGCACCGCGAGCGAAGTGGTGGCCAGCCAGCAGCTCGTCACCTGGAGCGTGCAGGGCGAGCAGCTCTTCGCGCTGTCGGATCAGCTAAGGGGCGCACCGGGCGTGGAGCAGACCGTGGTGTTCGGCAGCGCGCTGCACGTCACCGGGCACGATGCGCCCGCACTGGAAGCCACGTTGCGCCGCATCGCCGGCCCGCAGCACCGGATCGAGCCGATCGAGACCAGCCTGGAGGACGTCTTCATCCACATGATGAGCGGCGCTGAGGACAATATGCGCGCCGGCAAGCAAAGACAGAAGCAGGACGGCAAGGAGGCCCGGGCATGACGCGCGACGCAGGCGCACCTGCCAAGGCCACCAACGGCGCGCGTTTCCCGCTCTCCCTGCAGCGCTGGTGGAGCATCGTGCTCAAGGAGTTCCTGCAGCTGCGCCGGGACCGCGTCACCTTCGGCATGATCGTTGGCCTGCCCATCGTGCAGCTGATGCTGTTCGGCTTCGCCATCAACACCGATCCGCGCCACCTCACCACCGCGGTCATCGCCGCGGACCAGAGCGAGTTCACCCGCTCCTTCGTGGCCGGCATGCAGGCGACCACCTACTTCAACGTGGTCGGCACCCTGCCCGACGAAGCCGCCGGGCGCGAAGCGCTGACGAAGGGCGAGGTGCAGTTCGTGCTCACCATCCCGCCCGACTTCACCAGCCGGCTGCTGCGCGGCGAGCGCCCCGCGCTGCTGGTCGAGGCCGATGCCACCGACCCGTCCGCCACCGGCTCGGCCATCGCCGCGCTGGCGCAGCTGCCAGTCTCGGTCGCGGACAAGGACCTGCAGGGCGCGCTGGCGCACCTGGCGGGCGGCAAGCCGCCGTTCGACGTGCAGGTGCAGCGCCTCTACAATCCGGAGGGGCTCACGCAGTACAACATCATTCCCGGGCTGATGGGCGTGATCCTGACCATGACGATGGTCATGATGACGGGCCTGGCGATGACGCGCGAACGTGAGCGCGGCACCATGGAAAACCTGCTTGCCACGCCGGTCAGGCCGCTGGAGGTGATCAGCGGCAAGATCGTCCCTCACATCTTCATCGGCCTGATCCAGTCCACCATCATCCTGCTGGCCGCGCGCTGGGTCTTCGGCGTGCCCTTCGTCGGCTCGGTGGTGGCGGTCTACCTGGCGGCGCTGCTGTTTATCGCCGCCAACCTGACGGTGGGCATCACGCTGTCGTCACTTGCGCAAAACCAGTTGCAGGCGGTGCAGCTGACGTTCTTCTACTTCCTGCCGAACCTGCTGCTGTCGGGCTTCATGTTCCCGTTCCAGGGCATGCCCCGCTGGGCGCAGGCGATCGGCAACGTGCTGCCGATGACCTACTTCAACCGCCTGATCCGCGGCATCCTGCTCAAGGGCAACAGCTGGGCTGAGCTTTGGCCGAACGTGTGGCCGATGGCGCTGTTCACGGTAATCGTCATGACCATCGCAGTGCGCTTTTATCGCCGCACGCTGGATTGAGGAGCCTGCTATGCAAGCCTCGCCACCGGGCAAGCCCACATCCCACACGGTCCTCGCCGCACTGGCGGCCGCCATGCTTTCGTCCTGCGCAGTGGGCCCGGACTTCACCGAGCCGGCCACGCCCGCCGCGCCGTCCTATACCGCCGGCACGCAGCCCACCCGCACCAGCGCCGCCGACGTGCCGCACGGCCAGGCGCAAACGCTGGAGAGCGGCGCCGAAGTGCCTGCGCAATGGTGGGCGCTGTTCCGCAGCCCGGCGCTGGACCGCACCATCCGCGCGGCGCTGGATGCAAGCCCAACGCTGGCGCAGGCACAGGCCCGCATCGAACAGGCGCGCCAGGAGCTGGTAGCCACCACCGGCGCGCGCCTGCTCCCGCGCGTGGACGCCAAGCTGAACACCACGCGCCAACAGGTCGATTTCAACTCGCTCGGCATCACCGCCTTCCCCAGCCCCGGGCCGTTCACGCTGTACGGCGCCAGCGTGGGAGTCTCCTACACGCTCGACCTGTTCGGCGGCCAGCGCCGCGAGCTGGAAGGCCTGCGCGCAGCGGTGGACTACCAACGCTTCGAGCTGGAGGCCGCACGCCTGACGCTGGCCGGCAACGTGGCCACGGCCGCCGTCCGCGAAGCCGGCTTGCGCGCGCAGATTGCCGACACCGAGGCCATCGTGGCGGCGCAGCAGCGCCAGCTCGCCATCACCGAGCAGCGCTTGCGCGTCGGCGGCGTGGCGCAGGTGGATGCACAGCGCCAGCGCAATGAACTGGCGCAGAGCCAGGCCTTGCTGCCGGGCCTGGCTCAGCAGCTTGCGGCCACGCGGCATCAGCTTGCCGTGTACCTGGGACAGGCGCCCGCCAGCGCCGAGCTGCCCGAATTCCGGCTGGAAGATCTCACGCTGCCCACCACGCTTCCAGTGAGCCTGCCCTCCGCCATGGCGCGGCGGCGCCCGGATATCCGCGCGGCCGAAGCGCTCCTGCACCAGGCATCGGCCAATATCGGCGTCGCCACCGCGCAGCTCTATCCGCAGCTCACGCTATCCGGCAGCGCCGGCACGCAGGCGCTGTCCGCGCGCAATCTGTTTGACAGCCTCAACGTATGGTCGCTGGCCGCGGGGCTGGTGCAGCCGGTGTTCCGCGGCGGCGAACTGGTGGCGCGCAAGCGTGCGGCCGAGGCGGCCTACGAGCAATCGCTCGCGGCCTACCAGCAAGTGGTGCTGCAGGGCCTGCGCGAAGTGGCCGATTCACTGCGCGCGCTGGAAGCCGACGCCAACACCTTACAGGCGCGCGCCGAGAGTGCGAAGCAGGCGGCCGCCACGCTGTCCATCGTGTCCGGCCAGTACCGTCTCGGCGGCGTCAGCCAGCTTGCGGTGCTCGATGCCGAGCGGCAGTACCGGCAGGCTGCTCTCGCGCTGTCGCAGGCGACCGCCAGCCGATTTACGGATTCCGCGGCGTTGCTGCAGGCGCTGGGGGGTGGATGGTGGCAGGTGGATGCAGCAGCCCGCTGACGCGGGGTGTCTCTTGTTGGGTGGGGTTTTATTGCTTCTAGCTGCTGTCGCGGCTGTACGGTGTTGCCGTTTTGGAACATGTGGGATGGTGGGGTTTTCACGCCACTAGCCCCGCTGACGCGGGGGTCTCGTTTGTGGGCGGGATTTTGATGCTTCTAGCTGCTGGCGCGGCTGTACGGGGTTGGCCGATTTAGAACGTGTGAGATGTCACTTCTCTTTACTCGTAAAGAGAAGTAACCAAGAGAAAGCGATCCTTGCAGGAGGCTGGCGTGTCGGGGTTGCGTAGCCCGGTGGTTTCGTCGTCAGGCCCTGGGTTCTAATGGCCTCATGCCGTTACCGGTTTGAAAGGCCACGATCCAGCGGAGCACGCTGGTTTCGTGGTGAGGCTGCTCGGTAGCAGCATCCCTGCCAATTCACCCATCTGCCGGTACCGGTGCGAAGCGCCACGATATATCACGCCGTGATGGTTTCGTGGTGGGGTGGGCGCGGTGGTAATCTCCTCGGCATTATTTTTTCGGTGCCACCGCGCCCACGACGAAAACGGGACGCTTGCAACTTGTGGCCGCCCGCGCCGCGAGCGACAGACGGCTTGAAATTCGTGGTGGTGGCTACCGGTGGGGGCCACCACGAAACCCTGGGCATTGGCAGCGTCGTGATGATCTAAACTGGTAACGGCACGAGGTCATTAGAACCCGGGGCCGTACGACGAAATCATTGGGGTCCCCAATGACGCCACGCCAGCCTCCTGCAAGGATCGCTTTCTTTGGTTACTTTTCTTTACGAGTAAAGAAAAGTGACATCTCACACGTTCTAAAACGGCAACACCGTACAGCCGCGACAGCAGCTAGAAGCGCCAAAACACGTCCAGCCCATCAACCATCAAAATCGCCCAGCCGCGCCAGCAGCTAAAATTTAGAAGCAATAAAACCCCACCCAACAAGAGACACCCCCCGCGTCAAGCGGGACTACAAAGCATCAAACTCCCAACCCTCCCCTCAACCTCCTGACCCCTTCCTCCAACCTCCCCAAATCACACGCATAACACCACCTGACAAACCCCTCCCCCTCCTCCCCAAATGCACTCCCGGGCGCCAGCCCGATCCGCGCCTCGCGCACCAGCCGCTTGCAAAGCGCGAGGCTGTCGCCGGCACCGGCCAGCCGGAAGAACACATACATGGCCCCGTCCGGCGCATGCACATCCACGCCCGGCAACTCGGATAGCGCCCCCACCAGGTGATCGCGCGCGGCGCGCAGCCGCCCTACCAGTTCGCGCGTAAAGGCCTCGCCCTCGCGCACCGCCACGATGCCGGCCTCCTGCACGAAGGAAGGCGCGCAGGACGTGTTGTACTCGATCAGCTTGCCGAGATCGTCGGTCAGTGCCGCGGGCAACACCATCCAGCCCAGCCGCCAGCCGGTCATCAGCCAGGCCTTGGAGAAGGAGTTCACGCAGATCACGCGCTCGTCGCGGCTGGCGATGTCGAGGAAGGACGGGGCGACGGCGGCTTCGCCGCCGCCGTCGCCGTAGTACAGCCGTTCATAGACCTCGTCGGCAATGATCCAGATGCCATGGCGGCGGCAATGCGCCAGCACTGCTTGCTGGTCCGCGCGGGACATCACCCAGCCGGTGGGATTGTTGGGCGAGTTGATCATCAGCAGCCGCGTGTCCGGCGTGAGCGCGGCCAGAAGCTTGTCGAGGTCCAGGGTCCAGCCGTGCGCACCGTAATCGAGCGAGACGGTCTCCACCTCGGCGCCAAGGATCTTGGGGATCTCCACCAGGTTGGGCCACAGCGGCGTGACGGCCACCGCGCGGTCGCCCGGACCCGCCACCAGTTGCGCCGCCAGCATCAACGCGTTGACGCCGGCACTGGTTACCACCACGTTGTCCAGAGCGGTTGCGCCATGCAGCGCGCTGACATAGCCGGCCAGCGCGCTGCGCAGCGGGGCAATGCCAAGGTTATGCGTGTAGAAGGTGGCGCCGCCGGCCAAGGCGCGGCTGGCGGCGTCGCGGATAAAGGCGGGCGTGACCTGGTCGGACTCACCGAACCAGAAGGGCAGCACGTCGGGCAGGCCGATGCCGGCATTGGCCACCTCGCGGATGCGCGATGCGCGCAGGTGATGGACGGTGGCGCGGGCTGCGGCCGGGGCGGACGCAAAGCCGGACTGGCTGGTGGACATCTGAGCTCCTTGCGGTGTAAGGGTCGGACTGCGGGTCGGACTGCGGAATCCATAGAGCGTACCGCAAAGGCACTCCCGCCGGTATGCCCGGCAGCATGGCGGCCGCCCGTGCTGCACTGCGCTGCGGAAATTTCTGCCTTGCGGCATGACAGGCCTCAGGGTTGCAGAAGCCGCGCAAGCCGTGCGTGCGGATGACCTGCTGGATGTGCTGGAAGCGCGCGACGCCGAAGGCCGTACCGCGTTGCTCGAAGCCATCCTGCTCTCCAATGGCGCAACGCCGCGGCTACCAGTCCGTCAGTGCTTTGCTGCGCGCCGCGGGCGCGCGTTGAGGCAACCCCGGGTTGCTAACGCCCGGGACCGGCGGAATCGTCCTGCGGCTGCCAGCCGGGCTTCATCCGCAGACCGAAGCTGCTGCGCGGCTGCACGTCGCGTTCGGGCCGCAGTGCGTATTGGTCGTGGTTGATTTGCGGCAAGGCAGCGGCTTGCTGGGCAGCCCGGGATGTTGGCGTCGGCGCGGAGGCCGCACGCTTGCCCGCCTTGGCAGGCGCGCGTGCGCCGCTGGCGTCCGATGCGCCAGCGGCCGCCGCCGGCACGGACGTGCTGGCCAGGGCGAGCCATAGCGCCGTCACGATGGAGAGGAGGGAGAAAAGGGGTTTTGCTGTCACGCTGTCATGCGGCGGCTACGCATGGCCCGCCCGGCCGCCACCTCTGCGGCGCACGGCTGGACCGGCGGCGGCCGCCAGTTGCTGAATCCGTCATTGTGTCAGCTACCGGGGCCGCCAGGTGAAAACGGCCTGCAGCCTCGCCTTCCGGGAGGGTGGCGAGGCCGCCGCGGCGGCTTTACTGCGCCGCCGCGAGGCGGCGCCTGCCGCCGTTGCCACTCTCGGCCGCCTCCTTGCCCTGCTCCTTGCCGCGCGCCAGCACCGACGCCAGCGCCGCGCCGGTGTGGCTGGCCCGCACGCGCACCAGCCCCTCGGGGTCGGTGGCGGCCACGATCCCGCCGCCCGCCACGCCGCCTTCCGGGCCCAGGTCGAGGATCCAGTCGGCCTCGGCGATCACATCGAGGTCGTGCTCGATCACCACCACGCTGTGCCCGCCGTCGGCCAGCCGGTGCAGCACGCGGATCAGCTTGGCCACGTCGGCCATGTGCAGGCCCACGGTAGGCTCATCCAGCACGTACAGCGTGTGCGGCGCCTGCTGCCCACGGCGGGTGATGTCGTCGCGCACCTTGGACAGCTCGGTCACCAGCTTGATGCGCTGCGCCTCGCCGCCGGACAGCGTGGGCGAGGGCTGGCCCAGCGTCAGGTAGCCCAGGCCCACGTCCTTCATCAGCTGCAGCGGGTGCGCGATATTGGACATGGCGGAGAAGAACTCCACCGCCTCGTCGATCTCCATCGTCAGCACGTCGCCGATATTCTTGCCGCGCCAGGTGACCGCCAGCGTTTCCGGATTGAAGCGCTGGCCGTGGCAGACATCGCAATGCACCTTCACGTCCGGCAGGAAGCTCATGCCGATGGTGCGCACGCCCTGCCCCTCGCAGGCCGGGCAGCGCCCGTCGCCGGTGTTGAAGGAAAAGCGCGAGGCGGAATAGCCGCGCGCCTTGGCCTCCAGCGTCTGCGCGAACAGCTTGCGGATGGTGTCCCACACGCCGATATACGTGGCCGGGCAGGAGCGCGGCGTCTTGCCGATCGGGGTCTGGTCGACCTCCAGCACGCGGTCGATGCTTTCATAGCCGGTGATGGACTCGCAGCCCTGCCAGTTGTGCGTGACCTCCAGCTTGCGGCGCGGCTCGGCGCGCGCGGTGGCCTGCGAGCGCGCGGGCGCTTCGCTGCCGGCGGCCTTGCGCGCGCGGCGCGTGGCCGGCGAGGACATCACCGAGCGGCCCACCGCGTCGAGCAGGTTGGCCATCAGCACGTCGCGCGCCAGCGTGGACTTGCCAGAGCCGCTGACGCCCGTGATGGCGACCAGCCGCGCCAGCGGAATGCTGGCGGTGACGTTGCGCAGGTTGTGCTTCGTGGCGTTATGCACGGTCAGCCAGCGCTCGGGCACGGCCTCGCTGTTCTTGCCCTCCGGCTTGACCACGCGGCGCGGCTGCAGCGGATGCAGGATGGGTTGCGCAAGGAACTGGCCGGTGAGCGAATCGGGGCTGGCCGACAATGCCGCCACGCCGCCTTGCGCCACCAGCGTGCCGCCGCGCTTGCCGGCGCCGGGCCCGATGTCGATGATGTGGTCGGCGCGGCGGATGGTGTCTTCATCGTGCTCCACCACCACCAGCGTGTTGCCCTTCTCGCCGAGCTTGCGCAGGGCGTCGAGCAGGATCTGGTTGTCGCGCGGATGCAGGCCGATGGTGGGCTCGTCCAGCACATAGCACACGCCCTGCAGGTTGCTGCCGAGCTGCGCGGCCAGGCGGATGCGCTGCGCCTCGCCGCCGGACAGGCTGGGCGCGGCGCGGTCCAGGCTCAGGTAGCCCAGGCCGACTTCCTCAAGGAACTGCAGGCGGCTGCGGATCTCGCTCACCACGTCGCGCGCGATCTCGCCTTCACGGCCGGCCAGGTGCAGGCCCTGCACCCAGCGGTGCGTGTCGGACACCGTCCACTGCGCCACTTCCACGATGGGGTGCGCGTCGAAGGTGACCGCGCGCGCCACCGGGTTCAGCCGTGTGCCGCCGCAGTCCGCGCACGGCGTATCGGCCACGTCATCGGGCTCTTGCTGCTCCGAGGGCAGGGTCTGCTCGCGCCCGCGGTTGTCGTCGGCCATCACGGTATCGTCGTAGACGGCGCGCTGCTCACGGGTGAGGGTCAGGCCAGTGCCCACGCAGCTGGTGCACCAGCCGTGCTTGCTGTTGTAGGAGAACAGGCGCGGATCCAGTTCCGGATAGCTGGTGCTGCACACCGGGCAGGCGCGCTTGGTCGAGAACACGGTGGTGCTGCCGACGCGGGCGGTGCCGCCGTTGCCCATCGCATGCTGCAGGCCATCGAGCGGGGCCAGCAGGTGCATCACGCCCTTGCCGGCTTCCAGTGCCTGCCCGAGCATCGCGCGCAATGCGGCTTCGTTGTCCGCCGATACGTTGATGTCGCCGACCGGCAACTCGATGGTGTGCTCGCGGAAACGGTCCAGGCGCGGCCACGGGTCCACCGGCAGGAATTCACCGTCCACGCGCAGGTGCGTGTTGCCGCGCGCCTTGGCCCATTTGGCCAGGTCCGTGTAGACGCCCTTGCGGTTGACCACCAGCGGCGCCAACAGGCCCACATGCTGGCCCTTGTAGTCGCGCAGCAACTGCGCGGCGATCGACTCCGGGCTTTGCGAAGTGACCGGCGTTCCGTCATGGATGCAGTGCTGGATGCCCAGCTTCACATACATCAGCCGCAGGAAGTGCCAGACCTCGGAGGTGGTCGCCACCGTACTCTTGCGGCCGCCGCGCGACAGGCGCTGCTCGATGGCCACCGTGGGCGGAATGCCATACACCGCATCCACCTCCGGGCGCCCGGCGGGCTGCACGATGGAGCGCGCGTAGGCATTGAGGGATTCGAGATAGCGGCGCTGCCCTTCATGGAACAGGATGTCGAAAGCCAGCGTGGACTTGCCCGAGCCGGACACGCCGGTGATGACGTTGAACTTGCCATGCGGGATATCGACGTTGAGCGCCTTCAGGTTGTGCTCGTGCGCGTTGACGATGCGCACCACGTCCTCGCCCTCGATGGCGCGGCGCGCGCGGGCGGCGCGCAAGGCGGCCTGCAGCGGCACGCCCGCATCTTCCGCGACGAAAGCGTGGCCCACGGCGCGGTCGTACTGCAGCAGGGCCTTGCCGGTATGCGAGTGCGCACAGCGCTTGACATCTTCCGGCGTGCCCACGCACAGCACTTCACCGCCGGCGTCGCCGCCTTCGGGGCCTAGGTCGATGATCCAGTCGGCAGCGCGCACCACGTCGAGGTTGTGCTCGATCACGATGAGCGAATGGCTGCCATCCAGCAGCTTGCCGAAGGCGCGCATCAGCTTGGCGATATCGTCGAAGTGCAGCCCCGTGGTGGGCTCGTCGAACATGAACAGCTTGCATTCGTACGGCATCGGCTTGACGCGTACAGTGCTCGCCTGCGCGGTCTCGGCGAGGTAGCCGGCCAGCTTCAGCCGCTGCGCTTCGCCGCCGGACAGTGTCGGCACCGGCTGGCCCAGCTTCACATATTCCAGGCCCACGTCGACGATCGGCTGCAGCACGCGCAGCACGGCTGCGTCGCCAGCAAAATGCGCCACGGCCTCGCTCACTGTCAGCTCAAGCACATCGGCCACGCTGAGCGCGCGCGGCGGCTGGCCCGGCAATGCGCGCTCGATCTTCACCTCGAGGATTTCCGCGCGGTAGCGCCGGCCATCGCAATCCGGGCAGCGCAGGTAGACGTCGGAGAGGAACTGCATCTCGACGTGCTCGAAGCCCGAGCCGCCGCAGGTGGGGCAGCGCCCGTCGCCCGAGTTGAAGCTGAACATGCCCGCGGTATAGCTACGCTGCAGCGCCATGGGCGCCTTGGCGAACAGCTTGCGGATCTCGTCGAAGGCGCCTACGTAGCTGGCAGGGTTGGAGCGCGCGGTCTTGCCGATGGGCGACTGGTCGACGAAGACCACATCCGCCACCTGTTCCGCGCCGGTCAGGCTGCGGAAAGCGCCGGGCGCATCCGTGGACTTGCCGAACTGGCGCGCCATGGCGGGATACAGCACGTCCTGCAGCAAGGTGGACTTGCCCGAGCCGGAGACGCCGGTCACGCACACCAGGCGCTGCAGCGGGATCTCCACCGTGACGTCTCGCAGGTTGTGCTCGGTCGCGCCTTCCAGCACGATGCGCGGCGTGTTGGCGTCCACCGCGCGCGGTTGCCAGCGAGAGAGATCGGTCACCTGGCGGTGCCCGGCAAGGTACTCACCGGTGAGCGTGCCCGAGCTACGGATATCGGCAGGCGTGCCGTCGAAGATGATGTTGCCGCCGCGCTCGCCCGGGCCGGGGCCCATGTCGATGAGCCGGTCAGCCGCGAGCATCACCGAAGGATCGTGCTCGACCACCACCAGCGTGTTGCCGGCATCGCGCAGGCGATGCATGGCCTCGACGATGCGGTTCAGGTCGCGCGGGTGCAGGCCGATGCTGGGCTCGTCGAGCACGAACAGCGTCTTCACCAGCGAGGTACCCAACGCCGTGGTCAGGTTGATGCGCTGCACCTCCCCGCCGGACAGCGTGCGGCTCTGGCGGTCCAGCGTGAGGTAGCCCAGGCCCACGTCGCACAAGTATTTCAGGCGAGTGCGCACTTCGGCCAGCAGCAGCTTGAGCGCGTCGTCGAGCATCAGGCTCGGCAGCGTGAGGTCGTCGAAGAACTTGCGGATGCGCTCGATGGGCATCAGCATCAGGTCGTGCACGGTGAGGCCCGGCAGCGCCTCTAGTTGAGTGCGGTCCCAATCGACACCGCGCGGCAGGAAGCGCTTCCCGGGCGCGCACACGGCGTCCGCACCCGGCTTGCTGCCCAGGCGCCACAACAGCGCTTCGGTCTTCAGCCGCGCGCCGCCGCAGGTCTCGCACGGCGTATAGCTGCGGTACTTGGACAGCAGCACGCGGATGTGCATCTTGTACGCCTTCGACTCCAGGTAGTCGAAGAAGCGCTTGACGCCGTACCAGTGCGTATTCCACTTGCCGTTCCAGTCCGGCGAGCCGTCGATGACCCAGGCGCGCTCGGCCGGGGTGAGGCTGGACCACGTCACGTCGCGCGGGATGCCCGCCTTGGCGGCGTAGCGCATCAGGTCGTCCTGGCATTCCTTCCAGGCCGGCGTCTGCATCGGCTTGATGGCGCCGCCGCGCAGCGTCTTGCGCTCGTCCGGGATCACCAGGCCGAGGTCGACGCCGATCACGCGGCCGAAGCCGCGGCAGGTCTCGCAGGCGCCGTAGGCGGAGTTGAACGAGAACAGCGCGGGCTGCGGATCGGCGTAGCGGATATCGCTCTCAGGGCTGTGCAGGCCGGTGGAGAAGCGCCACACCTGCGGTTCCGCGGCTTCGTCCGTCGTATTGAGCACGTAGACGTTGACCCGGCCGCTGCCGCGCTTGAGCGAGGCCTCGATGGCTTCCAGGGCCCGCACCTTCTCTGTATTGCCCAGGCGGAAGCGATCGGCCACCACGTCGAGCACCTTGCGCGGCCCGGTGGGCGACGCCACCACGCGCTGCGCCTGCACCCGCGTGTAGCCGCTGACCGACAGCCACTGCTCGATCTCGGCCTCGGTGGTGGATTCCGGCAGCTCCACCGGGAAGGTGATCACCAGGCGCGGATCGGCGTCCGCGGCACGTGCCTGCAGCTCCGCGTAGATGGTCTCCGGCGAGTCATGCCGCACGGGCTGCGCGGTCTGGCGATCGAACAGTTCGGCGGCGCGCGCGTACAGCAGCTTCAGGTGATCGTTGAGTTCCGTCATCGTGCCGACCGTGGAGCGCGAGCTGCGCACCGGGTTGGTCTGGTCGATGGCGATGGCCGGCGGCACGCCGTCCACCCGGTCCACCTGCGGCCGGTCCATGCGGTCCAGGAACTGGCGCGCGTAGGCGCTGAAGGTCTCGACATAGCGCCGCTGCCCTTCGGCGTAGAGCGTATCGAACACCAGGCTCGACTTGCCCGAGCCCGACGGCCCGGTCACCACGGTCATTTCGCCGGTGTGCAGGTCGAGGTCGAGATTCTTGAGATTGTGCTGACGGGCTCCGCGGATACGGATGACACCGGATGACATGGGATGCGTCCTTTTTGGCTTGCGAGTGGCTAGCTGGTTGCTTGCGTGCGGCGTGCGGCTTGCGGGGCGGGCGGGCTGGGCACAGGGCGCCGGGAGCGCGGTGAAAAGCCGCCGCAAGTCGCGGTATGGATACGGTCAGGCCGCTATCCTATCCCGAAGGACGGCAGCGTGCCGCGCGACGAAGTGTGGCGCTGACATCTCCTGACAGTACGCTGTCAGGAGGAAATGGGGACGGATCCGGAAAAGGAAAGGCCCGGCGTAGCTTGCGGCGCATGCCGGGCAAGGCCGGGGGCCGTCGCGCCACCCCGCGCTGCCCGCGCCGAGCAAAGCCGGGCGCGCCATTCCCGTTCAGAACGCTCAGTGCGCCGCCGGAATCCGGTAGCCGTCGTTGAGGGTCTTCAGGAACACGATGACGTCGCGGATCTCCGCCTCCGACAGGGCCGGCTTGCTGCCGGGCGCGCCGCCGAACAGGGGTTCCATATTGACGTTGTCACGATACCGCGCCGGCAGGTCGTCGAACTTGTCGATGCTGCCGTCGGCCTTGCGCGGGTACCACTTGCCGGGATTGCTGTCCCGTTGCACGTAGAAGCGCAACACCTCCTCGAGCGAATGAAAGGCGCCATTGTGGAAGAAGGTCTTGCGTTGCGCCACGTTGCGCAGCCCGGGAGTGCGGAACAAGCCACAGTACTCGGCCCGCTCCTTCAGGTCGGGACGGTCCGGCCCGCACAGGCCCATGTCGAAGAAGGCCGGATCGGCATTGACCGCCAGCTTGCGGTTGCGCGGTACGCCCAGCGCGATAAAACCAAAGTCGCTGAAGGCCGGGAACACGCCGTCGGCGCTGATCGCGCTCGGGTGGCAGGCCGCGCAGTTGCCCTTGGCAGGGTCGTTGAACAGGCGCAGGCCGCGCGCTTCCTGCTCGCTCAGCTTGACCTGCCGCCGCAGGAACGCATCGTACTTGCTGCTGTAGGGATAGAACTCGGACGGCGTTTCCTGGAACACCTCGAGCGCCATCAGCGCGGCCTGGAAGGCTACCTCGTCGCGCTCCAGGATGTCGGCGCCAAACACCTCGCGCAACGTTTGCGCGTGCTTGCCGGCGCGCAGCCTGGCGGCCACCGTCGCCGCGTCCGCGTTCGCCATCTCATGCGGCGACAGCAGCGGAATACTGGCCTGCTCGTGCGTGGACGACGCCCGCCCGTCCCAGTTGTGGCCACCGGTGGGGCCCTGGTCTTCGCTGTCGTTGCCGTCGTTCTCGTGGAAGTGCTCGGAGAACGGCGGCACGTTCTGCACATAGCGCAGCGACGGTGCCGCGCGCGCGCTGGTGCGCAGCATGTCGCGGCCGCCCAGTTGCACCGAGAGATCGTTGGCCGGCCCATAAGCGTGTGCCGGGCTGTGGCAGCTCGCGCACGCTAGCCGGCCAGACGCCGACAAGGCGGGATCGAAAAACAACGCCTTGCCAAGCGCGGCCATCGCCGGCACCGAGGGCCGGCGCGTTGCCATCATGTTGTAGAACGCATCGGCGTAGGCCGGCCGCGCGGGCGCGGCGGCCTGGCTGGCAGCCGGCGCGGATGCCGGTGCCGCAGCCACTGCCGCTCCCTCCTGGCCGGACTTGTCACAGCCCGCCAAAGCCAGCGCGAAAGCCAGCAGCAGGGCTCCGGTGGCAAGACGGGGGATCGGGGAAGGAACTGGCGGCAGGACGGAGCGCAGTGGCATCTGTGCGGCGAAGTGAATGGCGAGGGCGGGATGGCTACGCCAGCCCAGGCACAGGAGATTCAGGAAACGGGCCGCCAAGCTAGCACGCATGCATGACAACGGCGTGTCATCCATGGCCGGATGTCTTCCTTTCGTCCCCGCGCCATCATCAATCTGACATGGAGCAGCGCGAAAATCGCGCGGCTGTACAAGAAAAACCGCCTCGCAAATAACGAAACAGGAAACTCCATGCGCCGAGCCTTGAGACTTTATCCCCTTGCAGCGGTGGCCGCCGCTGCCATGGCCGCCTGTGGCGGCAGCGACTCCGGCAGCGGGAGCGCCGTCACCACCTCGGGCGTGGTGACCGGCAGCTACTTCGAGCACGCCAAGGTCTGCATTGATGCCAACAGCAATGGCAAGTGCGATAGCACCGAGACCAGCACCTACACCGACAAGAACGGCGCCTTTACGCTGACCGGCCAGGGCGCGATCGCCGCCGAGATCGGCAGCGACGCCTTCCGCAACGATGACGCCGGCGGCCACGCGGCCGTGACGCGCCCGCTGGTGTTCCGCGCACCGGCCAGCGCCAACGGCGTGATCAGCGCCATCACGACCGAGCTGGTCGCGATCATGGAGTCCAACGGCGGCGACCTCAACGCGGCCAAGGCACGCCTGGCCACCCGCATCGGCGTGACGGCGGACAAGCTGCTGGCCGACCACAACAAGGAAACCGACAAGACCGTCAAGGCAACCCTGCAGGCAGAGATCGACCAGACCATCGACCTGATCGCGGACTCGGTCGCCGGCGGCGGCGACATCGCCCAGGCACTGCGCGACGGCGTGGCAAAGCGCGTCGCCCTCGACAACATCAAGACCGTGGTGGTGATCTATGCCGAGAACCGCGGCTTCGACAACCTCTACGGCCTGTTCCCGGGCGCCAACGGCGTTCCCGGTGTGAACCCCACCTCGACCGGCACCGCCGAGCCGCAGAAGGACTTCGACGGCTCCGCGCTGCCGGTGCTGCCGCCAACCTGGGGCGGGCTCACCGCGGCAGGCCAAACCGTGCAGCTGCCGCAGGCCAATACCGCCAACTGGGCAAACAAGCCGTTCCAGATCGATAACCCGGCCGGCGTCAACGGCACCGGCGTGGTGGTCTCGCAATCGGTCACCACGCGCGACCTCGTGCATCGCTTCTATAACAACCAGATGCAGATCAACGGCGGCAAGAACGACAAATACACCGCGTTCTCCGACGCCGGCGGCCTGTCGATGGGCTACTACGACGGCAGCAATATGGCGATGTGGCAACTCGCCAAGCAGTACGTGCTGGCCGACAACTTCTACATGGGTGCCTTTGGCGGCTCGTTCCTGAACCACCAGTACCTGATCTGCGCCTGCGCGCCGCAGTACCCGAACGCCGACGCGGCCACCTCGCCGGCCAAGGCCTCGATCTCGGCGATCGATGTCGACGCCAACGGCAACTTCGTCCGCCTGACCCCGGGCACCGGCAATCCCACCTCCGTGCTCTCCGGCAAGGCCGTGTACCAGAACGACAGCACGCTGACGCCGAAGGATGCCAGCGGCATGTTCTACGCCGTCAACACCATGCAGCCGGACTACCAGCCGAGCGGCAACAAGCCCGCCACCACCGATACCACGGGCCTCTACGCCGATCCCACCAAGGCAACCACGCTGCCGCCGCAGACGCAGACCACCATCGGCGACCTGCTGAACGCACGCGGCGTGAGCTGGGCCTGGTACGCCGGCGCCTGGGCCAAGGCCACGCAGGACCCTACCGCCATCTACAACAACACGGTGCCCAACTTCCAGCCACACCACCAGCCGTTCAACTACTACGCCAACTTCGACCCGGTCAGCCAGGCCGCCAACCGCAGCGCGCACCTGAAGGACTTCGACAGCCAGTTCCTGCAGGACGCCGCCGCCGGCAACCTGCCCGCTGTCGCGTTCTACAAGCCGCAGGGCAACCTGAACCAGCACCCCGGCTATGCCAACGTGACCGACGGCGACGCCCATATCGCCAGCGTGATCGCGCAGCTGCAAAAGAGCCCGCAGTGGAAGAACATGCTGATCCTCGTCACCTACGACGAGAACGGCGGCTTCTACGATCACGCGCAAGTGCCCACCGGCGACCGTTGGGGCCCGGGCACGCGCATCCCGGCGATCCTGGTGTCGCCGTACGTGAAGAAGGGCTTTGTCGACCACACGCAATACGACACGGCCTCGGCCCTGCGCTTCATCACCCGCCGCTTTGTCCTGCCGACCCTGCCGGGCCTGCAGCAACGCGATACCGCCCTGCTCGCCAACAAGGGCAAGGCCATGGGCGACCTGACCAACGCGCTGGACTTCACGGCCATGGCGCACTGAAAGCGCTACAGCCGTCGTCATAGCAGCGGCGCTGGCCAATCCGTCGGCGCCTTTCCAGACCGCCGGTTAGCTCCCCTCTCCCACTTGTGGGAGAGGGGCCGGGGCAGAGGGCGGGCGCTCGTTACGCCATCGTGCTGGACAAAACCGAAGGCTCCGCTTCAAGTGGCTCCTGGCTAAGCCACCCCTCTCCCCGGCCCTCTCCCCCTGAGGGGAGAGGGAGAGACAGCCGTCCTCGTGACGCGCGGTGTTGGCCCATCCGTCGGCTTCGACTGATGCGTCAGGTTTGCCCTCAGCTCTCATCCTTCGGCATCTGCGACACGATGAACTCGTGCTCCGCCGTGTTCAATGTCGACACCCGCCACTCCACCGGCTGCCGGTGGTAGGAAAACGCCACGCGGTGAATGCGCATCAGCGGCGCGCCCGGCTCCACGCCGAGCAATGCCTGCTCCCGCTCCGTGGCCAGCACCGAGCGCAACCGCTCCTCGGTCTGGATCACGTTGACGCCAAACGCTTCCTGGTAGAAGTTGTACAAGGTGTTGGGCCGCCCGCGTAACTGCGCCTCAGTGAGCCCGGCAAACAACCGTTCCGGCAGCACGATGTCGTCGATCATCACCGGCCGCTCATCCAGCGACAGCACGTTGGTCAGCTGAAATGCGCGCGCGCCGGCCTCCAGCCCAAGCAGCGTGCACACGCTCTTGTCGGCCTTGATCTTGCGGAACGACTCCAGCTCCACGGTCGGGTAGCCGCGATGGCCGTCCAGGTGGGCCACCTTGAAGAAGCGGAAGAAATGATCGTCGCGCCGGTGCGTGGCCACGAAGGTGCCCCGCCCCTGGTGCCGGATCAGCAGGTTTTCCGCCACCAGTTCGTCGATGGCCTTGCGCAGCGTACCGATCGACACGCCAAAGCGTTCGGTCAGTTTTTTTCCGACGGTATCGCCTCGCCGGGCTTCCATTCGCCATCGGCCAGCGCCTGCAATGCATGCCGTTTCACGTCCTTGTACAGGACGCCGCCCGGCGGAGGGATCTCTCGTAGGTTGCTCATGGCTTGGCACTCTTTCTGAATGACCGCAATGTACCAGAGATTAACTCATCCATCTCATACATATGACATAGTTGACATGAAGGAATTCAGAACCTATTCTTTGTTCCATCGGTTGCCGCTCACCGCATGCTGCGCCGTAACAAAAACCCAAGGAGGAGCAATGATTCACGTAGTGCTGCACGATGCAAAAGACACGGTCGCCGTAGCGGTGGTCGAGGGGATCGAGGCCGGGACCGAGCTGAACGCCTGGATCATGGACGAGGACAAGGTCATCACGGTGGTTGCCAAGCAGCCCATTCCGATTGGCCACAAGGTCGCGCTGCGCGACATGGAAGTGGGCCAGACCGTCTTCAAGTACGGCATCGACATCGGCAAGGTGGTTGCGCCCATCACGGCCGGCGACCACGCCCACGTCCACAACATCAAGACCAAGCGCTGGTAAGCCGCGCCGCGCCCCGTCCCCCAATACCCCAAACTGAGAAAACATCCATGTCCGTCATCGACAACCAGACCACCTTCCGAGGCTATCGCCGCGACAACGGCCGCGTCGGCGTGCGCAACCACGTCATCATCCTGCCGCTGGACGACCTCTCCAACGCCGCTGCCGAAGCCGTTGCCGTCGCCATCAAGGGCACGATGGCGATCCCGCACCCATACGGCCGCCTGCAGTTCGGCCCCGACCTCGACCTGCACTTTCGCACCCTGATCGGCGCGGGCAGCAACCCCAACGTGGCGGCTGTGGTGGTGATCGGCATCGAGGATGGCTGGACCAAGAAGGTGGTGGACGGCATCGCCAAGACCGGCAAGCCGGTGGTGGGTTTCGGCATCGAAGGCCACGGCGACCACGACACCATCATGCGAGCCTCCAAGGCCGCCAAGGAATTCGTGCAGTACGCCACCGCCCTGCAGCGCGTGGAATGCCCGATCAGCGACCTGTGGATCTCGACCAAGTGCGGCGAATCCGACACCACCTCCGGCTGCGGCGCCAACCCGACCGTGGGCAACGCCTTCGACAAGCTGCATCCGCTGGGCACTACGCTGGTGTTCGGCGAGACCTCGGAACTCACCGGCGGCGAGCATATCGTGGCCGCGCGCTGCGTCAACGACAAGGTGCGCGACGACTTCATGACGATGTTCAACCGCTATCAGGGCATGATCGACCGCTGGAAGACCACCGACCTGTCCGAATCGCAGCCGACCAAGGGGAATATCGCCGGCGGCTTGACCACCATCGAGGAAAAGGCGCTCGGCAACATCCAGAAGATCGGCAAGAAATGCACCGTCGACGGCGTGCTGGACAAAGCCGAAGAGCCGACCGGCCCCGGCCTGTGGTTCATGGACTCGTCCTCGGCCGCCGCTGAAATGGTCACGCTGTGCGCGGCATCGGGCTATGTCGTGCACTTCTTCCCGACCGGCCAGGGCAACGTCATCGGCAACCCGATCGTGCCGGTCATCAAGCTGTGCGCCAATCCGCGCACCGTGCGCCTGATGAGCGAGCATATGGACGTGGACTGCTCGGGCCTGCTGCAGCGCGAGCAGACGCTGGACCAGACCGGCGACAAGCTGCTCGAATGCATGATGGCCACCATCAACGGCCGCTGGACCGCCGCGGAAGCGCTGGGCCACCGCGAGTTCGTGCTCACGCGCATCCACGAGTCCGCCTGATGAAACAGGTCTGCATCAGCGAGTTCATGGACGCCGATGCCGTGGCGGTGCTGGACGCTTGCGTCCGGCTGCGCTACGAGCCAGCCTGGGTCGACCAGCGCGATGCCCTGCTCGTCGCCCTGGCGCAGACCGATGCGCTGATCGTGCGCAACCGCACCCGGGTCGACGCCGAACTGCTCGACGCCGCGCCCGCGCTGCAGGTGGTCGGCCGGCTTGGGGTGGGACTGGACAATATCGACGTCAAGTCCTGCGAGGCGCGTGGCATCCGTGTGATTCCGGCCACCGGCGCCAACGCGCGCTCGGTGGCCGAGTATGTGGTCACGAGCGCGCTGATGCTGTTGCGCGGCGCCTATCAGAGCGGCGCCGCCATGGTGGCGGGAAAGTGGCCGCGCGCGCGCCTGTCGGAGGGGCATGAGACTCTGGGCAAGACGCTCGGCCTGATCGGCTTTGGCGATATCGGCCGGCTGACCGCGCGGCTTGCGCAGGCGCTGGGCATGCAGGTGGTGGCGCACGATCCGGCACTGCCGGCCGATCATCCGGTGTGGCACGAAACCGGCGTGGCGCCGATGAGTCTGGAAGCACTCCTGGCTAGCGCGGATGCGGTGAGCCTGCATGTGCCGCTGGTGCCGGCCACGCGCCATCTCATCAATGCGGAGCGCCTGCGCAGCATGAAGCGCGGCGCGGTTCTTATCAACACCGCGCGCGGCGGCGTGGTCGACGAGACCGCACTGGCCGCGGCGTTGCACCAGGGATCGCTGGCGGGCGCCGCGCTCGATGTCTTTGAAGCGGAACCGCTAGGTGCGGGCGGTATCCTGGCGGACGCGCCGAACCTGGTGCTGACGCCGCATATCGCCGGCGTCAGTTTTGAGGCCAACGTGCGCGTTTCCATGATGATTGCGGACGCAGTCAAGAACGCATTGGGAGTGCAGGGATGACCGCCTTTCGGGCAGAAGAACTGGAACAACTCGCCGCGAACGCGCTGAGAAGCGCGGGTGCCAGCGCGGCGCAGGCAGGCCCCACCGCGCACGCGCTGGTGCAGGCCGACCTCGCCGGGCTGCCGTCGCACGGCGTATCGCGCGTGCCGATGTATGTGGCGCACCTGCGCCACCAGCGCGTGAACGGGGATGCCCAGCCCACGGTGGCGCGACAGACGCCCGGCACCACGCTGATCGACGCGCAAGCGGGCTTCGCCTTTCCCGCCTGCGCGCAGGCGGTCTCGGCCGCCATCGCCAGCGCCCACGAATGCGGCATTGGCGCCGGCGTGGTGACCAACAGCCACCACTTCGGCGCTGCGGCCCTGCATCTGGACCCGGTGGCGCAAGCCGGCATGATCGGCATCGCGATGGGCAACTCACCGGCAGCAATGCCGGCCTGGGGCGGCCGCACGCCGCTGTTCGGCACCAATCCGATCGCGGCAGTGTTTCCTCGCAAGGACGCCGATCCACTGGTCATCGACCTGTCGCTCTCGGAAGTCGCGCGCGGCAAGATCATGGTCGCCGCCAAGCAAGGCAAGCCCATCCCGCTGGGCTGGGCGCTCGATGCCGACGGCAAGCCCACCACCGATGCGCAGGCGGCACTGCGCGGTTCGATGCTGCCCGCGGGCGGCATCAAGGGTGCGATGCTTGCCCTGCTGGTGGAAACGCTGATCGTGTCGCTGGCCGGCGCCCACTTCGGCGCGGAAGCCGATTCCTTCTTCGAGGACGCCGGCAACCAGCCACGTATCGGCCAGTTGTTCCTGGCCTTCAATCCTGGCAGCTTCGCAGGAGATGCCGCTTACCACGCCCGCCTCGAAGCCCTGATCGCCGCCATGCTGTCGGACAGCGGCACCCGCCTGCCCGGCACACGGCGCATCGACGCGCGGGCCAAGGCGCGCGAGCGCGGCATCGAGATCCCCGAAGCCCTGGAAAAGGAGTTGCGCACGCTAGCCAAAGCCTGACCGCAGCCTGACCGCACCGCATCCACGGCGCCCGCCAGAAGGCGCCGGTCCCACCTAAGGAGACACCATGCATTGCACCTTCCTCCGGCGCATAGCCGGCCCGTCGCTGCTTATGCTCACGCTGCTTGCCGGACCGGCCGCAGCCAGCAGCACACCTGCAGCCTTCCCGGCCAAGCCGGTCCGCTATGTCGTTCCATTTGCCGCCGGAGGCCTCACCGATATCTCGGCGCGACAGGTCGGCCAGTACCTGGCCGAGGAATGGAAGCAGCCGGTGGTGGTGGAGAACAAGCCCGGCGGCAATGCGAATATCGGTGCCGAGCAGGTCGCCCGCGCCAGCGCCGACGGCTACACCTGGCTGGCGGTCACGCTGGCGCATTCGTCCAACGTCACGCTGTTTCCCCGCCTGTCATTCAATATGCAGAAGGACCTGGTGCCGGTGGCGCGCATCGCCTCGTCGCCGATGATGGTGGTGGTGCCTGCCAACTCGCCGATCAAGTCGCTGAAGGACCTGGCGGAAGCGGCGCATAAGGGCCGCCTGACCGCCGGCTCCAGCGGCAATGGCACGCCGCCGCACCTGGCGCTGGCACTGTTCGAACGACTCACCAAGACCACCATCACCCACGTGCCCTACAAGGGCGGCACGCAGTCCATGACCGACCTGATCGGCGGCCAGATCGACGTGGTGTTCTCCAACTTCCCTGAATCGCTGCAGAACGTCAAAGGTGGCAAGCTGCGCGCCCTAGCGGTGACGACGCGCGAGCGCCATCCGCTGATGCCGGATGTGCCGACGGTGGCCGAGGCCGGCTTTCCCGATCTCATCGTGGAGAACTGGACCGGCCTGATGATGCCGGCCGGCACGCCGCAGGCCGTGATCGACAAGGTTGGCAATTCGGTGACCAGCTTGCTGGAGGTCAAGGGCGTGCGCGAGCGCATCATCGCCAGCGGATTCACGCCGGCACCGATGGCCAGCGCGGCGTTCACCACCTACTTCAATGGCGAAGTGGCACGCTGGGCCAAGCTGATCAAGGAACAGGACATCCACGCCGACTAAGACCCGCGGCGCCTTCGTCCTTCAGTCTTCAGTCTCCATCAAGAGGCTGCACGCTCATCGCGTGCGGCCTCCGGCTGCCTGCCGCCGCGAATCGCACCGCTTTGCCGGAAGTATCCCTTGATGACATCCGTAAATGCCAGGCGCGCATGCGTCGTGCGTTCCAGCAAGCCAACGCGGCGACGCACGTCGACACCGTCGAGCGGCACCAGGCGCAACAGCCTGTCGCCCTCCCAGGTGACGTTGGCCAGCTGCGGCACGATGGAGACGCCGAAGCCCTGCCGCACCAGTTCGATGATCGCCTCGTTCGAATTGAGCTGCATGCTCTCGTTCACGGTCACGCCGCACTGGTCCAGCACCTCCTGCACCAGGTTGCCGGTCCACGTGCCCGGCTCGAAGCGGATGAATGGCGCCTCGGCAAGCATCTCGCGGCTATCGTCGGGCAGGAAGAAATGCGGGTGGCGCGGCACGATCAGCACCATCGGCTCGGTATATAGCTCGGTCCACACCAGATTCCTTGCCAGCGGGCGCGGCGAGCGCGTGACCACCGCGGCATCCAGTTCGCCGTGTTCCACCTTGAGCGCGAAATCGGCCGAGAGGCCGGCGAAGAGCCGCACGTCCAGGCGCGGATGCTCCTGCTTGATCGCCCACAAGGCATCGGCGAACGCGCCCATCAGTACCGACACCAGGGCGCCGATCGCTACCGTTCCCGAGAGGCCGTCATCGCGTCCGCAGGCCAGTGCTTCGTATCGTTGCACCAGCGCCTCCAGCTCCGGCACCAGGCCGCGGCCGGCGGGATTGAGAATGGCCGCGCGCGCGTTGCGGTCGAACAGCTGGCAGTTCAGGTCTTCTTCCAGCGCGCGGATCTGCAATCCGACCGCGGCGGGCGTCAGCCCGATCTGCTTGCCCGCCGCGGCAAACGTCCCGCACCGTGCCACAGCGAGGAACGTCTTGAGGGTGCGGATGGAAGGCATTGCGGCTCCGGGATGGCAGTGCGGGGAAGCGGTCGCGCCAGGTCCGGCACGCGAGCAGGGAAAGGAATTCTTTATCTGGACAAGAGAATTACTAGCTTTTTGCTTGCCGCGCAATCCGGAACAATACGAGCGGACCGCCCGTATCGACAAGCGCCGCAGACACCGCAGCGGCGCACCGAAAACTCCCCCAATCGACCCCATGACTACTCTCAACGTTCGTGTATGGCGCGGCAATGAGGACGGCGAATTCGTCTCCTACCAGGTGCCGCGCAACGCCAGCCAGACGGTACTGGACGTGGTGACCTACATCCAGCGTCACCTCGAGCCGGACCTCGGCTACCGCTTCGCCTGCCGCGTCGGCATGTGCGGCTCATGCGCGATGACCGTCAACGGCAAGGCGCGCTGGAGTTGCCGCACGCACGTCGCCAAGGTCGTGCAGGGCGGCGCACTCGAGATCGCCCCGCTGTCGAACCTGCCTGTCATCAAGGACCTCGCCACCGACATGACGGCCTTCTTCGACAAATGGGCCGCCGCCAAGGGGCAGTTCAAGGGCGCTGCCACGCGCCACGATGCATTCGCCAGCGTCGAGCCAGCCTCCCCGCGCGCAAGGCCGCGGATGCCGGTATCGAGTGCATCGGCTGCGGCGTCTGCTACGCCTCTTGCGATGTGGTCGGCTGGCGTCCCGATTATCTCGGTCCGGCAGCAATGAACCGCGCGTGGACGCTGGTCAACGATGTGCGCGACGTGGTGGGCACCGAACGCCTGCGTGCCGTTGCCGGCGACGCCGGCTGCCACAGCTGCCATACGCAGGGCTCCTGCACGGAGCGTTGCCCCAAGCAGCTTGCGCCGACAGCGGGCATCGCCGGGCTCAAGCGCATTGTCGCCAAGGCCGCAATCAAGGGGGAGCTATGAACAAAGCCATATCGGTCGGTACCCAGGCCAGGCTGTGGTACTGGCAGCGCATCAGCGCCATGGTGCTGGCGCTGTGCGTGGTGGGGCATCTCATCGTCATCATGGTCGCCGTGCGCGGCGGACTCTCCGGCGCCGAGGTGCTGGCACGCACGCGTGGCAACTGGGCCTTCGGCGTCTTCTACGCCTGCTTCGTGCTGGCCTGCGCGGTGCATGTGCCGATCGGCCTGATGCGGGTCGCAGAGGAATGGCTGGCATGGCGTGCGCGCAGCGTGGTGACGGCGGCATGGCTGTTTGCCGCCGTGCTGGGCTTGGCGGGCCTGCGCGCCGTCTACGCGGTGGTGATGCCATGAAGAGAAACAAGAGAAACGACATGCGCGCGCGCAACCATGCCGCCTATTGGGCCTTCCTGATCCACCGGCTTTCCGGCCTCGCGCTGGCGCTGTTCCTGCCAGTGCATTTCTGGGCGCTCGGCCATGCCATCCGGGGCGAGGCGGCGCTCGACGGCTTCCTGAAACTCACCGACAACCCGCTGTTCGAGGCCGCCGAGTGGGGGCTGGTGATCCTGCTCTCGCTGCACATGATGGGCGGCATCCGGCTCCTTCTGATCGAGTTCCGGCCGTGGACGGGCCTGCGCAAGGACTGGGTCGCATTCAGTCTCGGTGCCGGGCTGTGCACCGGGCTGGCCTTCATGCTCTCGCTGTTTTCATAGGTTCGCAACGATGAGCGCCGCCGGCTGAAGCGGCGCCATTCCCACAACACCAAAGGAGACCACCATGACACCTTCCCCGAAGTCCGCCAGCCGCAGGCGCTGCCTTGCCCTCTGCCTCGGCGCAGCTGCCGTGCTCGCAGCCGGCACCGCGCAGGCGGATCCATGGCCGACTCGCCCGGTCACGATGATCGTCCCGTTCGCCGCAGGCGGCAGCACGGATGTACTCGGCCGCGTGATCGGGCAGAAGCTGAGCGAGATGTGGAAGCAGACCGTGGTGGTCGAGAACCGTTTGGGCGCGGGCGGTGCCGTCGGTGCGCAGGTCACCGCCAAGGCGGCGGCCGACGGCTATACGATGATGCTGGCCTCGGGCAGCATGTTTACCGTCAACCCGTTCATCTACCAGCGTCTTCCCTACAGCGCCAAGGACTTCACCTTTATCACCAACGTGGCCAGCGGCCCGATGCTGGTCGTCGTCAATCCCGGTGTTCCCGCCAGGAACCTGAAGGAGCTGATCAGCCTGGCGAAGTCCCAGCCGGGCAAGCTCAACTTCGGCTCCGCGGGCACCGGCAGCCAGGTGCACATGGCGGGCGAGGCCTTTGCCGATGCCGCCGGCATCGACATCGCGCACGTGCCTTACAAGGGCGAATCGCTAGCCTACAACGACCTGATGGCGGGCCAGCTGCAGCTGATGGTGGGCAACATCGCGGCGGCCTCGCAGTTCGTGAAGGGCGGCAAGCTACGCGCGCTCGCGGTCACCGGCACCGAGCGCTCGCCCATGCTGCCCGATGTGCCGACCGTGGCTGAGGCCGGCCTCACGGGCATGGAGAGCGTAACCGGCTGGTTCGGCTTCGTGATGCCGGCTGGCACGCCGCCGGCGATCGTCAGCAAGGTGCAGCAGGACACGGTCAAGGTGCTGGCGGATCCCGACACCCAGGCACGGCTGCTCGCACAGGGCATGAAGCCGGTCGGCAATACCCCGCAGCAACTGACCGCGGCCATCGCCACGGAATCAGTGCGATGGGAAAAGATCGTCAAGAACCGCAACCTGACGGCCAACTGAGCGCCAGCCAGACACATCCAAGCCGAGCATCGAGGACAGGCATGAACATTGATCTCTCCCTACTGGAAAACGCGGCCAGGGAACTGTATATCCGCGCGCTGAAAATACTGCCGCCCGACGTCAAGGACGGCATCGCACAACTGCAGGAGAACGAAACCTCCGCCACGGCACGCAGTGTCCTTGCCACCATGAGCAAGAACATCCGCATCGCGGAGGAGACCGACAACCTGCTGTGCCAGGACACCGGCGTGCCCATCTACAACATGACGATCGGCACCGGCATCGCGGTCGACGGGCATGCCTTCAAGCAGGCCATCCGCCGCGGCTGCGAGCGCGCCACGCGCGAGCACCCGCTGCGGTCTTCCGTGGTGCATCCGCTGACCCGCAAGAACAACCACACGTCTTGCGGCATCGAGGTGCCGGTGATCCACATCGACTTCGACGACACGCCCGGGCGCATGACGCTGGAGATGGTGCCCAAGGGCAGCGGCTCGGAGAACAACTCCTTTCTCAAGATGGCGATCCCCGCCGAAGGCATGGATGCCATCAAGACCTTCGTCATCGACAGCGTGATCGCCGCCGGCGGCAAGACCTGCCCGCCGACCATCGTCGGCGTGGGCCTGGGCGGCACCTCGGACCTGTGCGTGGCGCTGGCCAAGCGCGCCGCCACGCGCGCGCTCGGCACGCAATGCGCCGACCCCGACGGCGCCGCGCTGGAAGCGGAGCTGTCGCGCGCCGTGAACCAGCTCGGGGTCGGCCCGCAGGGCCTGGGCGGCGATGCGACTGCCTTCGCGGTGCATATCGAGCTGGCCTCGACGCATATCACGATGAACCCCATTGCCGTCAACATGCAGTGCCATTCCGCGCGGCGCGCAAGTGCCACCTTCACTGCTGGCGGCATCAGCTACGGATTCTGACCATGGCGCACTACGAACTCTCCACGCCCGTGACGGAGGCACAGATCCGTCAACTGCGCGTCAACGACACCGTGACCTTGCAGCAGACGCTGTTCGGCATCCGCGACGCCACGCAGATCCATATGTTCGACCGCGGCCGCAAGACGCGCTTCGATCTCTGCGGCCATGCGGTGATCCACACCGCGCCCAATGTGCGCAAGGTGCCCGCCAGCGCCGAGCATCCCGCCGGCTACCAGCCGGTCTGCATCGGCACCACCACCTCCGACCGCATGGAGCGCTTCACCCGCCCGCTGATGACGCGCAACGGCGTACGCATGATCGTCGGCAAAGGCGGCATGCGCGAAGGCTCGCTGGAGGCATTCCAGGAACTGGGCGGCGTGTACCTGGCGATCATCGGCGGCACGGCGGCGCTGGAGACCACGTGGATCGAGCAGATCGAGGACGTGGATCTGGACGACCTCAATCCCGAATCGCTGTGGCGCTTGCGCATCCGCGATTTCGGCCCGCTGCTGGTGGCCATGGACAGCCACGGCAACAGCCTTTACACGGCTGTCAAACAGAACACCGCCGACCAGCGCGCCGCCGTGCTGGCCAGCTTGGGAGTGGCAAAGCCATGAAGACCATCAAGCGGCTGCAGACCGACGTGCTGATCCTCGGCTCCGGCGGCGCCGGCCTGTTCGCCGCGCTGCATGCGCACCAGCAGGCGCCGGAACTGTCCATCACCGTGGCCGTGAAGGGGCTGCTTGGCAAGTGCGGCTGCACCCGCATGGTCCAGGGCGGCTACAACGTGGCGCTGGCGCAGGGCGATTCGGTCGAGCGCCATTTCATGGACACCGTGGAAGGCAGCAAGTGGCTGTCCGACCAGGAGCTGGCGTGGACGCTGGTCACCAAGGCGGTCGAGCGCATCCACGAACTCGAGAACGAACTGGGTTGCTTCTTCGACCGCAACCCGGACGGCACGGTCCACCAGAAGGCCTTCGCCGGGCAGACCTTCGACCGCACCGTGCACAAGGGCGACCTGACCGGCATCGAGATCATCAACCGCCTGGCCGAGCAGGTCTGGAGCCGCGGCATCAACCGGCTGGAAGAACACCGCGCGGTCGAGCTGATCAGGACGCCGGATGGCAGGTCACTGTCCGGCGTGCTGATGATCGACATGCGCAGCGGCGAATTCGTGTTCGTGCAGGCCAAGGCCGTGCTGCTGGCCACCGGCGGCGGGCCGACCATGTACAAGTTCCACACGCCCTCGGGCGACAAGAGCTGCGACGGCCTGGCGATGGCGCTGCGCGCCGGCCTGCCCCTGCGCGATATGGAGATGGTGCAGTTCCACCCCACCGGGCTGCTGGCGGGCAAGGACACGCGCATGACCGGCACCGTGCTGGAAGAGGGCTTGCGCGGCGCCGGGGGCTACCTGCTCAACGGCGACAAGGAACGCTTCATGCACAACTACGATCCGCGCGGCGAACGCGCCACGCGCGACATCGTATCGCGCGGCATCTATGCCGAGATGCGCGCGGGCCGGATTTCGCCCAATGGCGGCGTGTATATCCAGATGGGGCACCTCGGCCCTGAGAAGGTGCGCAAGCAGTTCAAGGGCATGGTCGAGCGCTGCGGCGACTGCGGCTTCGACCTCGCCGGCGATCTCGTCGAGGTGGTACCCACCGCGCACTACATGATGGGCGGCGTGCAGTTCCGCCCCGACTGCAGCACCGAGCTGCACGGCCTGTTTGCCGCCGGCGAAGACACGGGCGGCGTGCATGGCGCGAACCGCCTGGGTGGCAACGGCGTCGCCAACTCAACCGTGTTCGGCGGCATCGCCGGCGACAGCATGGCCGCCTGGACGCGGCGCAACAACACGCTGCGCGCGCCCGACGAAGCCGCGATCGCCGCCGCCATCAGTGCCATGGAGGCCCCGTTCGGCAAACAGGCAGGCAGTCTCGAACCGATCCGCGAGGCGCTGTTCGATTGCATGTGGGACCACGTTGGCGTCATGCGCACGCGCGACGGCCTGATGCGGGCTCGCGAACGCCTGGCGGAACTGGAGCAGATGCTGAAGGCAACCGGCGTCGCCGATGGCCATCGCGCGTTCAACGTCACCTGGCACGACTGGATGAACCTGAGCAGCCTGATCGGCGTGAGCCAGGTCATCGTGGAAGCCGCCCTCTCCCGCGAGGATTCGCGCGGCGCGCATTTCCGCGAGGATTTCCCGGCCACGGGCGACCTGCCCGGGTCCAGCTTCACCGTGGTGCGCCAGCGCGACGGCATGCTGCAGCTGACCCGCTCTCCCGTGCAATTTACCCGCGTGGCTCCTGGTGAGACGATCCTGGAGGAGGCGGCCTGATGTAGTGCGCAGGTGGAGGAGACTCAATGAACAAAAAGAAGACATTACGCGCGGCGGCATTCGCCGCGATGCTGCTCTGCGTCGGCAGCCTTGCATCGGCCGATAGCGCCCCCGCACGGCCGATTACCGTTGTGGTGCCTTACAGCGCCGGCGGGGATGCGGACCTGTCGGCACGCAACCTCTCCGTCGGGGTCAGGAACGTGACCGGCGAAACCCTGGTCGTCGTCAACAAGGCCGGGGCCGGCGGCGCCATCGGCTCGCAGTTCGTGCGCGACGCGAGGCCAAACGGGCAGACGCTACTGCTCGGGCGCGTCGGCGCGCAGGCGATCCTGCCGGCGCTGCAGGCCGACCTGGGCTACAAGTGGAATGAATTCACGCTGCTTGGCCTGCTGGAGTTGAACCCGGTAGTCTGCGTGGTCAGGACGGCAGCCGCCTACAAGACGCTGGACGACCTGCTCGCCGCCATCCGCAGCCAGCCCGGCAAGCTGAACTACAGCACCTCCGGCCCCGGCACGGTGCTGAACCTGACCACCCAGGCCTTGCTGCAATCGGCGCGGCTCGACAAACAGGCCGTGGTACAGGTCGCCTACAAGGGCGGCGGGGAAGCTACCGCGGCGGTGCTCTCCAGCGAGGTCGATTTCACCTGCAACAACTTGACCGCATTGATCGGCAATATCAAGGGCGGGAAACTGCGCGCGCTGGTGACCACCTCGCCGCAGCGCCTGCCGGACCTGCCCGACGTGCCGACCGCGAGCGAGACCGGCCATCCCCGGCTAGAAGCGCTCAACGGCTGGAGCGCCCTGTATGGCCCGCCTGGCATGGACCCGCGCCTGGTGGAAAAATGGGCGACGGTGCTGCCGAAGGTCGCGAGCGATCCGCAGTGGAAGACCGGGGTCCTGACCATTGCCTCGATCCCCATGGTCATGTCGCCATCCGAGACGCACAAGTTTGTCGAAGCCCAGGTTGCGATGTACGAGCAACTGGGCAAGTCCCTCAACATCCAGCTCAAATAGGAACTCCAATGGCGAAGTCCCATCGCGGCGCCGATGCGCTGGCAGGCACGCTGGCCAAGGCCGGCGTCAGGCGCATATTCACCTTGTCGGGCAATCACATCATGCCGGTGTTCGACGCCTGCCTGGACGCGGAAATCGCGTTGATCCACACGCGGCATGAAGCCGCCACCGTGCACATGGCCGATGCGTGGTCGCGCATCACGGGCGAAGTCGGCCTGGCGATGGTCACCGGCGGGCCCGGCCACGCCAACGCGGTATCCGCGCTCTACACCGCGCAGATGTCGGAGTCGCCGCTGGTGCTGCTGTCGGGCCATGCGCCGAACAGCCAGCGCGGCTTTGGAGCCTTCCAGGAAATGCGGCAGGCCGAGATGGCCGCACCAGTCACCAAGGCGTCGTGGGCCAGCGCCAGCGCTGACACCGTTGCTGCCGATATCGCGCTGGCCATGCGCATCGCGCAATCCGGGCGGCCCGGCCCGGTGCACTTGAGCCTGCCCACCGATGCATTGGAGAATGCCGCGACCCGCGCCGGTGAACTTGCCTCGATCGCTACGCCGCAGGAAGCGCCTGCGTTCGATGCGCGGACAGCGTCCGAGGTGCTGGCGGCACTGGCAGCGGCAAGGCGCCCGCTGATCCTCGCCGGCCCCGCCTGGCTCACCGCGCGCGGGCGCAGCTGCACGGCGGAGCTGGAAGCGCGCACCGGCATTCCCGTCGTCGGCATGGAAAGCCCACGCGGCAATCACGATCCGAGCCTTGGCGCGTTCGGGCAGATGCTGGCGCAGGCCGACTGCATATTGCTGCTGGGCAAGCGCCTCGACTTCACGCTGAAGTTCGGCCAGTCTCCCTCCTTCGCGGCCGACTGCAGCTTCCTGCAGATCGATGCGGACGATGCCGAGCTGGAGCGCAGCCGCCGTGCGGCTGGCGCCCGCTTGCAGCTCGCGCGGCGCGCGGACGTCGGCAGCGCCATCGCGCAGCTGATCGCCTGCGCGGCCGGCCGGAAGCAGCATGACGCATGGCTTGAGGATGTGAAGGCTGCCATCCGCTATCGTCCCGAAGCATGGAAGACCGCATCGTCGACGGGCGCGCTGCACCCGGTCCAGGTGTGCAGTCCCCTGCAGCCGGTCCTGGACAGTCATCCGGAGGCGGTGCTGATCTCTGACGGCGGCGAATTCGGGCAGTGGGCGCAAGCCTGCCTGCAGGCGCCGCACCGCGTCATCAACGGGCCGGCGGGCGCCATCGGCAGCGCCCTGCCAATGGCGTTGGCGGCGCGGGTGGCCAAGCCGGACGCGCCGGTCATCGCCATGATGGGCGATGGCACCACGGGCTTTCATATCGCCGAGTTCGACACGGCGGTCCGCTACGGCCTGTCCTTCGTCGCCGTGGTCGGCAACGACGCGCGCTGGAACGCGGAGTACCAGATCCAGCTCAACTGCTACGGCAAGGACAGGCTGGTGGGATGCGAACTGCTGCCCACGCGATACGACCAGGTCTGCGCGGCATTTGGCGGACACGGTGAATTCGTGCAGGCGCCGGAGCAGCTGTTGCCAGCCGTGCAGCGCGCCATCGCATCGGGCCGGCCGGCCTGCGTCAATGTACAAATGGAAGGTCTGCCCGCGCCGGTCGTGGCACGCAAGTGAAAAGCGCGGCGCGCCGGGCCTTATCCCAGCGCGCTGCGATAAACCAGGCCGAAGCCGGCAGCGATCAGGATGGCCCATACGGCGCGGATGACCTTGGCCGGGGCGATGCGCCGGTGCAGCCAGCCGCCCATGAAGTAGCCGGCGATGGCGCACGGCATCAGCATCGCCGCCAGCATGAAGATCGCGGCATTGGCATAGAGTCCCGCTACCGCGAAAAGGATCAGCCGGCCGAACGCCGTCAGCACGATCAGCGTGCTGGTAGTGGCCCGCAACTGCGCGGCGTCCCGCAACCGTCCTGCCAGGTAGATTGTGTACAGCGGGCCGCCGGTACCGAACATCGCGGTCAGCATGCCCCCTACTACGCCGAATGGCACCGACAGCCGCGGGTCCAGCTCGCTGAAGCCGCGCTTGAACAGCAGGTTCCATGCGGAATACAGCAGCACGAACAAACCGAGCAACAGCAGCAGCGGACGCTCCGGCGCGAACATCAGCAGCGCCAGGCCCGAGATCATGCCCACCAGCACGCTCGGCATCAGCCTGCGCAACTCGCCCACATGCACGTGGCTACGGCTGCGCATGCCCAGCAGGGTTCCCGCGACAAGATCGAAGAACAGGATCATCGGCACCGCGGTGCGCAGCGGAACGATCTGCGTGAGCAGCGGCATCGCCATGATGGAAGAGCCGAAGCCGGTGAGCCCGAAGATCGTATAGGCCCACAGCACGATCGGCGCCAGGCAGGCGAGCTCGAGGGGAGTCAGCTGGGTCTGCGACAGCAGGGATTCGATCAGCAAGATAGGCGTGCAAGAAGCGATGCGGGGGCAGTCCCATCATAGGAGGCAACGCCTACCCAAGTCAACTAACTCATCTATATGATTCGATGAAAACGGCAACAGACACGAGATGCCTATCGCCCGGCCGCACGCGCGAGGCACAATACGGCGGTCTTACGGGCATGGAAAGCGGGAAAGGAACATGGAACTTCGGCAGCTGCGCTACTTCGTGCAGGTAGTGGAACTGGGCAGCATGGGGCAGGCAGCCCAGAAGCTGGGGGTGGTGACCTCGGCATTGAGCCAGCAGATCAGCCGGCTCGAAAGCGAGCTGTCGACCCGCCTGCTGCAAAGGACCTCGAGCGGGGTCGTGCCCACCGACGCGGGCCTGGCCTTCTGGCGGCAGGCGCAGCTGGCGATCCGCCACGCCGACGACGCCGTGCGCGCCGCGCAGTTGGCACGCCTGTCCGGCCATGTCAGCGTGGGCATGGCGCCGAGTACGATCGCCGTGCTCGGCTTGCCCTTCATGCTGGCCATGCGCGAGCGCTACCCCGATATCCGGCTGCATCTGGTCGAAAACCTGTCCGGCAACCTGGCGTCGATGATCGGCGCGCGGCAACTCGACCTCGCCGTGCTGTTCCAGGTCGAAGGTACCCAACGCTGGAGCGTGACGCCGCTGCTCGACGAGCGGCTGTTCGTCATCGCCAAGGAGGGACTCCCCGGATTGCCAGTGGCTGCGCCCGTGCAGCTCGAACAGCTTGGCAACCTGCCGCTGATCCTGCCGAGCAGCCCACACGGCTTGCGCGCCTTGCTCAATACCGCGTTTGCGCGCAGCCAGCATCCGCTCAACGTCATTGCCGAGATCGACGGCCTGGCGATGCTGATGGATGCGGTGCGCGCCGGCCTCGGCGCTACCATCCAGCCTGGCGCGGCGGTGGCCCGGCTGATCGGCGAGCCGCTGCGCATGATGGAAATCGCCGACAGCAGCAGCACCGGCACGGTCCATCGGCCCAACCTGCTGGTCAGCCTCTGCGACGACGAACTCTCCCCGGCCGGCCTGGCGGCCCGCACCGTGCTGGCCAGCGTGACCCGCGCACTGGTCGAGGACGGGCGCTGGCCCGGCGCCACTCTTCACAAAGCCTGAAGACCCCTTGCCGGAACGTGACTGGCGCCCGCCTGTGGCGCTACGTACAGTCTTGCCAGCAAAAAACGCCCCGCCGACTACCAGAACGTTCCCGCAGGAGACAAGATGAAGTCCACCGCACGCCGCGCCGTGATCGCCGGCATCCTCGGCACCGCCCTCATGTCGGTGGGTGTCGTCGCATTCGCGGCGGACAATTGGCCAGCCAGGCCGATCTCGCTGGTGGTCCCGTTTGCCGCTGGCGGCACCACCGATATCATCGGCCGCACCATCGGCCAGAAGCTCGGTGAAGCGTTGCGCCAGCCGGTGGTGATCGACAACCGGCCCGGCGCCGGCGGCACGCTCGGCGCCGCCAATGTGGCAAGGGCGCAGGCCGATGGCTACACCTTCCTGCTTGCTACCGTGGCGCATACCATGGCGCCCGGCATCTACAAGACGCTCCCCTACGATTTCACCAAGGACCTCGACCCGGTCGGCATGGTCGCGCTGACACCCAACGTGCTGCTGGTCAACCAAATGATCCCGGCCAAGTCCGTGCCGGAACTGATCGCCTACATCAAGGCACATCCGGGCAAGGTCAACTACGGCTCCGCCGGCACCGGCAGCACCGAGCACCTCTCCGGCGAACTGTTCCGCGCGATGACGGGCACCGACATCGCCCACGTGCCCTACAAGGGCGGCGCCCCGATGATGACAGACCTGATCGCCGGGCAAATCCAGATGGCTATCGAAACCAGCCCCTCCGCCGCGCCCCACGTGCGCAGCGGCAAGGTGAAGGCGCTCGCCGTCACCACGGCGAAGCGGTCCACCGCCTATCCAGGCGTGCCAACGCTCGACGAAAGCGGCGTCAAGGGATTCGAGGTGACGACGTGGTACGCGCTGATGGCGCCGCGGGGCACACCGCCCGCGGTCGAGCAGCGTGTCAGTGCGGAGCTGGCCAAGGTGTTGAAGCTGCCCGAGGTGCAGAAACGCTTCGAGGAGCAAGGCGTGACGGCGGGCGATATGACGCCGACGCAGTTGTCCGGGTTCATCCGTTCGGAAACTGCCAAGTGGACCAAGGTGGCCAAGGACTCCGGCGCCAGCATGGAATGAATGCCGTGCCGTTGCGGACCGCGCCAGAGCCGCCCAGGCACTCACGATCGTAGCGAGCGCACCGCCGCCGCGATGTCGGCGGCGGTGTTGATCACTACCTGCTGATAGGCGGCTACAACGCCATCCACGCCTCCCGCTGCTGCCAGCTCCGCCCGCGTGTACCCCACCGTCACTTTGCCGTCGGGCAACCGGTGCACGGTCCAGTGGACGATAGCGCTGACACGTTCGTCGATGGCGGCATCGATCTGTACCACTTCGGCGCTGACGCGATAAAGCGGCTCCGCGCCGGGCCTGCCATGCTGGTACGTATCGACGGCGCCCAGGCTCACTTGCAAGCGTTGAGACAGCGCGTCGCGAAATTCGTCCGGGAGCGATGCCGACCAGCGATCTTGCTGCAACAGCTTGAGCCTGCCACTGCTGTTGCTCAGGACAAGATTGACCCGGTTGACGCGTTCCGGCACGCGAACGGGTGCCACTTCGATCCATACAGGCTCCGGTGCCTGGCCAGTCACCGGCACGGCCGCAGGACGAGCCTCCGCCGCTGGTGACAAGGTGTAATACCGCGCCTCGGGCGAGGCGCAGCCGGCCAGCACAGCGGCGGCAGACACGATCACCAGCCCCGCAGCCAGTCGTGGCAGATTGCTGCCTTTCATCATGGTGTCTCCTGATCCGTTTTGCCGCGCACCAGGGCTTCCGGATGCCCTTCCAGATAGTCCGCCAAGGTGCGCAGCGAGATGGCGGCGCGCGTCAACTCCTGCATCATGCGGCGCGCGTCTTGTTGCATCGGCGCGTTTGCGTCGAGCGCGCCGTTGGCCATCTCCAGTGTCTTGTGCGCATCGCGCAGCGCGGTGGTGACTTGCGGCATCACATCGCCGTTGAACTGAGTCACCAGCTTGTCGGCATTGCTCAGCATCTTGTCCAGCGACGCCATCGTGGTCCGAAGGTCTTGGCCGATCTGATCAAACGGCACCTTATCCAGCTTGGAAACGATGTTGCCCAACTGGTCTGCAGCTCGTCCAACGTCCCCGGTATGGTGGGGAGTTCGGGCACCGCGTTGTCCAGGCTTAGCTTTACCGGTGGCGCGCCAGGGAAGAAATCAAACGCCACAAAGACCTGGCCGGTCAGCAGGTTGCCGGTGCGCAGCTGCGCCCGAAGGCCGCGCTTGTTCAGGACATCGGCGATGCCCCTGGCGTGGGGCTTATCCGCGAGATCACGCGCGGATAAGCCAATGCGGGACGGATATAACTCCACTACGACGGGCATGCGGAACGCTTTTTTGTCGCGCTGGTATTCGATGCCGATGGATCTCACCTGGCCCACGGCTATGCCGCGAAAGTCAACCGGAGCGCCAGGCGACAAGCCGCGCACGGACTGGTCGAAGTAGAGCACGGCCAGCGTAGGCGCAAGTTCGTCGGATGCCTTGAAGGCGTTGGCCTGGTCGCTGGCGAGCATGAACTGGGTGTTTTCTCCTGCCACGGCGGTGGCCTTGGCATCGTCCGGGGCCTGGAAGGCAACGCCACCGAGCAACATCGTGGCAAGCGACTGCGTGTTGAGCTTGAACCCACCCGAGTCGAGCTTGATATCGACGCCGCTGGCGTGCCAGAAGCGCGCATCCACGGTGACCATCTGGTCGTAAGGCTTGTTGATGAATACCCGCACGGATAGATCTCGGCCGTCGGGATTGAGCTGGTAGGCCACCACCTGTCCGACCTGCACGCGCCGGTAGTAGACCGGAGAGCCGATATCGAGTGAGCCAAGGTCGGCGGCGCGCAGCACGAATTGCTTGCCGGAGGCATCGGTGGTGACAACAGGCGGTGCTTCCAGCCCCGTGAAAGCGCGTCTGCGTACCTCCGACCTGCCGGCGTCCACGCCGATATAGGAGCCGGACACCAGCGTCTCCAGGCCCGAGATGCCAGACACGGCAATCCTCGGGCGCACCACCCAGAAGCGCGTATCGCTGGTCGAGAAGCTCTCGGCATCGCTAGTCAGCTCGATAGTGGCGACGACATGCGAGCGGTCCGGCGCCAGGCGCAGTGACTTGACAAGGCCGATATCCACGGCCTTGTAGCGCACAGGGGTCTTGCGGGGGATGAGTCCATCGGCGGAGCGGAAACTCACGGTGATCGAAGGGCCGCGCTCGGCCAATGTGTGGATCAGCAATGACAGCGAGATCACGGCGGCGACAAGCGGAATCAGCCAGACGAGCGAGGGTACCCAGCGCCCGCGCTGCCGGCGCTCCGGCCCGGGCATCGGCGGCGACGGTGGCCATGTGGGAGAAGGCGGAAGGGGCACGGATGCCTCAAGGTCGGACATGTCTTGCATCCAGCGAATCCCACAGCAGGCGTGGGTCAAAACTCAGCGAAGCCATCATGGTGAGCACCACCACGGAGCCGAAGGCAATCGCCCCGCCGCCTGGAACAATGGTCGCTAGCGAGTCGGCCCGTACCAGCGAAGCCAGCAGCGCGACCACGAAGATATCGAGCATCGACCAGCGACCAATCAGTTCAAGCAGGCGATAGAGGCGGGTCTGCTGGCGGATGCGCCAGCTTGAGCGCAATTGCACGGTGAGCAGCAAGAGGGTAAGGATCGCCATCTTCAAGAGCGGCACGACGATGCTCGCAATCAGTACGATGATGGCGAGCAGATTGGCGCCCGACATCCACAGGTAGATGACGCCCGAGAAGATGGTGTCGCGCTGCGTGCCAAGGATGGATTGCGTCACCATCACTGGCAGCAGGTTGGCAGGGATATAGAGCATGTAGGCCGCCAGCAGGAAGGCCCATGTACGGGTCAGGCTCCGCGGTTTGCGATGATGCAGGGTGGCGCCGCAGCGCGGGCAGGGTTCGCCCACCAGATCGCTCGGGCTGAGCGCGGCGCAGGCGTGGCAAGACAGAAGACCCAGTGAGGCAGCTGGGTGTGCTGTGGCGGTTGGGATTCTCATCGTGGCGCATCCTCATCCAGGTACCGCCAGAGGTCGCGCGGGTCGAAGCAAAGCATCGCGGCGAGCACGATCATCAGTGCGGCGAACGACCACAGCGCGACGCCCGGCAGCACCTGGGCAACGGTCGAGAGCTTCACCAGCGTGACCAGCACGCCGATCATGAAGACTTCGAGCATGCCCCACGGCCTGGCCTGCTGGACACCGCGGACAAGACGACCGAATCCCGGGGGCATGCGGCGCAGGGCCATCGGCACCAGCAGGCAGAGCATCATCAGCATTTCGGCAAAAGGAAACAGGATGGTGGTAGCGAACACCAGGATGGCCACCGGTGCCATCCGGCCGGTAGAGAGGGCCTGTATCGCGCCCCACAGCGAGGTCTCGGTGCGCACCCCTTGAGATCCATCTCGACGATGGGACAGGCGCTTGAGAGAATGAACAGGATCAGCGCGATCACCACCAGCGGCAGCTGGCGCTGATAGGCGCGCTGACACTCGCGATACAACAGACCGCCGCAGCGCAGGCACAGCGCGCGCTCGCCCTCGGCGAGATCAGCTTGCTGATGGACAGCGTCGCAATATTTGCAGGCGATCAAGTGCGGGATGCTCACTGGGTGAGCCCAAGCATCTCGCTTCACGGAGGGGGCATTACGGTACCTCACGGGCGCAAAGCAGGTTCGAGCGTCGTAACGGCGAACACTACGTGTTGCCGTCAACTACGCTGACTACGGCATCGCAAGCCACTGCGCCATCTGACCGGCTATCCAGCCGCAGCCAATGCAGAGCGCCACCCATCTGAGGTCCATGACTCAACTCCGGCTGGATGCCACTTGCAGCTCAACTTAAAACGAGCCAGCGAGCGGGACGCGTGGCAGCGACGTGGTCACCGGAGTTGTTCTACGAGCGCGTCCGCACCTTTATCGATGCCAGTCCTGGAAGCAGTCAATGCACCGAAATTGGCGACAACGTTCATGGCATTGGGGTATTGCTTGGTGATGTATGCCTTGAGAAGCCGGTTGCTCTGCGCATCGAAAATCTCGACGGCGTAGATGACATAGCCCGTCATCGCGCCCTCTCGCCCCCGGATTGCCTGCACCCCGTTATAGAGCCCACCGGCAATGTCGAAGCGCAACAATGGCCCGAGAACAGGTGTAGTGGTATTCGCACCGGTCAGGGTCAGCTTCAGGCGCAACGTGTCCCGGGCCGGGCTGTTCACTACAGCAAAGCGGGTTTTAAGCTTTTCGGAAAATTGCGACTGCATGTAGCTCGCAAGCGCGGCTTTGTCTTCAGCGGACATATCTTCGAACTGATGGTCCCGGCCTTTGTAGATTTCAACCGGGTCAACGATGATCGAAGTGTATTTGCGCCAGTCCACCGTCGTCGCATAGCTATACGGAATGCGCTCGGCTTCCTCTTTGGCGTTGGTTGTCAGCACGGCTGACGATGAGATGCCGGAATAGGCCACGGGCTTTGTGCTCGCGCAACCTGTCATGACCACGGCAAGTACTGCCATCACCAGAAGTCGGTTCGTTGTATTGGAGGCGAGCATTTGAAATCCCTTCGTTGATTTGCCCAGCGGACCGCGTTCGCTATTGAACGGAAGTCGGAGGCCATTTGGTGGATGAGCCATGCTTGCGAATCCAAGCGCTGGTCGACTCTGGTTCTATTCCCTGGACTGTGAAGCAGCGCCGCTGCAAACAGGCGCACGAATCCACAGCGCCAAAAGGCGCCAATGTTTCGCGTTTTCCATGGAAGAGCAGGACTCTGACGTAACGAGCGCTGCCTTGAGACGCAAGTATAGCGTCTCGCAATCAATTTGCAAACAATACAGTCGGTTTGTTTTTGAGCAGGCAAGCGGCTGAAGACTAACAATCGCTGGAGGTCGGGAGAGGGGCGGGAGGGAGAGACGGACAGACGGAGCCAGCGCGGTGCCGCTCGATGCTTGCCCTATTCCGGCAAGCCCCGGGGCTCCTGCTTCAGATCAGACGCTTTGCACGTCCGTGGGCGGCAGCCTGGCTGCCGCCTGGGCAGATATCGCCGATGCCTTGCCAGGCACCGTCTAGCTCTAGCGCGGACTACTTTCTTTTCTTGGGCTTGGGCTGCGTTGACCAGGCCTGGCTGTCGAGCAGCCGGTCGAACAAGCGGTCGCGCTCCTGCGGCGCAAGCGGGCAGAGCCCCAGCATCTTTGCGAGCACCATCCCCTGGGCAGCCTGCCAGCGCAGCAGCGCCAGATCGGGATCCTCAGCCTCTTCCTTGATGCGCACCACCTTCTCGGCCGTCTTCTCCCTGACCACCGACAACAGTTCTGGGTTCTCCGCAATGGAGCCGAGGATGGCAAAGACGAGCGACTGTGGATGGGAGATGGATTCGCGAAACGCCAGGATCTGCTCTGACAGCTGCGCCTCGGGATTCCCGGCGCCGGCAGCGGCAAAGTAGTCCTTCGCGAACTTGTCGAAGTACTCGATCTGATGCTCCAGCAGCGCCTCCACCACGGCCGCCTTTGTACGGAACTGGTGCATCACCCGGCCCTTGCTGATCCCGCCCTCTTGCGCGATGGCATCGATCGTGAGCCGGCCAGGGCCCTCGCGCGCGAGGATGGCGATTGCTGCGTCGAGGATGATCTGGCGGGATCGCTCCGACCGTACCGTGTTCTCCATTGTCTATCTCCACAGCGGAGGGTTACCCCGCCTAACGAACCCTCGAACATAGCCGGAATTTCGATGAAAAACAATATTTATGTATTGTTTTTGCGCCTACGCCCCTGCGGCATTCAGTGCGCGTGGGGCTGCGAGCGCCAGCGGTGCGTGATTGGGGGAAGACAAGATGGGGACCGACTTGTTCACGCATCCCGAGAGGTGGGCTGCAAGACTCAGTCCAGTAACGCCGTCAGAGAGACAGTAAACAAAAAAGCCCACAGCGGCAGGGCTGCAGGCTAGTTGTTGACAGAAGCAGAAAAGTGATCGTCAGAACGGAATATCGTCGTCCATATCTTCAAAGCCGTTCGACGGAGCCTGCTGCTGGCGACGCGCGCCGCCAGCACCTTGCTGGCCACCGGCAGCCTGGCCGCCACCGCTGCGTGCACCGCCGCCGTAGCCACCGCCGCCACCGCCCGAAGCTTCACGGCCACCACCGTAGCCACCGCCGCCCATGTCGTCGCCACCACCGCCGCCGCCGCCCATGCCTTGGCGCGAGCCCAGCATCTGCATTTGCTCAGCCACGATTTCAGTGCTGTACTTTTCCACGCCGGACTGGTCGGTCCACTTGCGGGTACGGATGCGGCCTTCGATATAGACCTGCGAGCCCTTGCGCAGATACTGGCCCGCGATCTCGGCCAGCTTGCCGAAGAAGGCGATGCGGTGCCACTCGGTGGCTTCCTTCATCTCGCCGCTGGTCTTGTCCTTGTAGCGATCGGTGGTCGCCAGGCGGATGTTGCTCACGGCGTCGCCGCTGGGCAGGTAGCGGGTTTCCGGGTCCGCGCCCAGGTTGCCGACGAGGATGACTTTGTTGATCGATGCCATGTGAATGTTCTCCCAGGGCCACGCCCTCTGCTGCAAGCGGCGTGGCGATGCCTTGACTGATGCGTAAACGAATAACGCGCCCCCGGCCAAGAAGTCGGGCGCGCGGTCATGCTAGTGCCAATTTACGGCAAAAAGCTATACGAAGTGATGCGGGCAACCCTTGCGGGCCAACCACCGCGGGCTGCCAACTTCAGACAGCGACGGCCGGGACACTGCTTTTCCGGGCCGGAGGCGACTTCATGTTCCAGGCAATTATAAGCCAGAGCAGGAGCACGACGGCGCAGCCGATGAAGACCGCGCTGCGGCCCTCATGCTTGAGCAGCCAGCCACCCACCGCGCCGCCCAGGAACAGGCCCATCGCCTGCGTGGTGTTGTAGACGCCAAGCGCCGCTCCGCGCGCCGCAGCGGCGTAGCGCGATACCAGCGAGGGCTGCATGGCCTCCAGCACATTGAAGGCGACGAAGAACAACAGCAGCACGCCCACGATGCCCCACAGGCCGTGCACGGCGGCAAACAGCAGTTGCACCGCGGTCATCAGGCCAACAGCGCAGAGCAGCACGGGGCGCACCTTGCCATAGCGCTCGGCGGCCATCATCGGGCCGAGCATCAGGACGAAGGACACCAGCACCACCGGCAGGTAGACCTTCCAGTGCTGGTCCAGCGGCATGCCGGCGTCGCTGAGCATGGCCGGCACCACCATGAACATGGCCACCTGCGACGCATGCAAGGCCAGCACGCCCACGTTCAGGCGGATCAGGTCGGGGTTGAGCAGCACGCTGCGAAACGGCAGCCGCACGGGATGCGGCGGCGGCGGCGTGGGCACCAGGAACAGGGTCACCAGGATGGCGATCACGCCCAGCACCGACATCAGCGTGAAGATCCCCGGCATGCCGATGCTGTGCAGCAGCGGCGAGGCGATCACCAGCGACAGCGCGAAGGTCAGGCCGATGCTGCCACCCACCATGGCCATGGCCTTGGTGCGATGCTGCTCGCGGGTCAGGTCGGCGATGCAGGCGGTGATGGCCGCGGAGATCGCGCCCATGCCTTGCAGCGAGCGGCCGATGATGATGCCGGACAGCGTGTCGGAATTGGCCGCCACCAGCCCGCCGGCGACGAACAGCAGCAGGCCGGCCACCATCACCGGCTTGCGGCCGACGCGGTCGGACAGCCAGCCGAGCGGAATGTGCAGGAAGGCTTGCATCAGGCCGTAAATGCCCATGGCGAGGCCCACGCGCTGGGCATCGTGCCCGTCGGGCAGGCCGTGCGCGTACTCGGCGAACACGGGCAGGATCAGGAACAGGCCCAGCATGCGCAGCGCGAAGATGCTGGCGAGCGAAATGCTGGCGCGCACTTCCATGCTGGTCATGCGGTCGCGCCCGGCAGCCGGCTGAACCTTGGAATCGTCGGCCTTGGCCGCATCTTGGGAGGAGCTATGGATCGACGACATTGCGATCGTGGGGAATTTCTATGACGGATTGCCGGCTCGTGCACCGCGCACGCACCGCATCACCCCAATGCTGACGGGGCGGCGACAACTTCGATCCACGGCCGGAGCGGAAGTTGCGGCGCTTCTGCCACCGTTGCTGCAGGGCGCAGTCTAATGGCCCAAGCAACCCCCGGAAACCGAAGTTCGGTATATTAACAGGTTTGCTCCGCTGCGCTTTCGGGTCCGGACCGGACGCCGCAAGCCCCGGCGCGGGCCGGCGAAGCCCGGCCCGAGGCTGGCCTGAAGCCGGCTGCAGCCCTGCTGGCATGCTTTTTCTTGAAATTCCGTGAGACCCGGCCTGTCGACCCGACCGGCGGCCCCGCCTGGCGAAGACAATCGGTATATGGAAGAAATTAGAATCCGTGGTGCCCGTACCCACAACCTGAAGAACATCAATCTCGATCTGCCGCGCAACAAGCTGATCGTGATTACCGGGCTGTCCGGATCGGGCAAGTCCTCGCTCGCCTTCGACACCCTGTACGCGGAGGGCCAGCGCCGCTACGTGGAGTCGCTGTCGGCCTACGCGCGCCAGTTCCTGCAACTGATGGAGAAGCCCGACGTCGACCTGATCGAGGGGCTTTCGCCGGCGATCGCCATCGAACAGAAGGCAACCAGCCACAACCCGCGCTCGACAGTGGGCACGGTCACCGAGATCCACGACTACCTGCGGCTGCTGTACGCCCGCGCCGGCACGCCTTACTGCCCCGATCACAACCTGCCCTTGCAGGCGCAAAGCGTCTCGCAGATGGTCGACGCCGCGCTGGCGCTGCCCGAAGACACCAAGCTGATGATCCTGGCGCCGGTGGTGGCCAACCGCAAGGGCGAGCATTCCGACCTGTTCGACACCATGCAGGCGCAGGGCTTCGTGCGCTTTCGCGTGCGTTCGGGGGGCGGCACCACGCATGAGGCGCCGGCGGTTGTCTACGAGGTGGACGCGCTGCCCAAGCTGAAGAAGACCGAGAAACACTCCATCGAGGTGGTGGTGGATCGCGTCAAGGTGCGCCCCGATATCAAGCAGCGGCTGGCGGAATCGTTCGAGACCGCGCTGCGCCTGGCCGATGGCCGCGCCATCGCGCTGGAGATCGACACCAGCCAGGAGCATGTATTCAGCTCCAAGTTCGCCTGCCCGATCTGCTCGTACTCGCTGCAGGAACTCGAGCCGCGCCTGTTCTCGTTCAACAACCCGATGGGCGCCTGCCCGACCTGCGACGGCCTGGGCCAGATCACCTTCTTCGATCCCAAGCGGGTGGTGGCCTTCCCCAACCTGTCGCTGGCCTCGGGCGCCATCAAGGGCTGGGACCGCCGCAACCAGTTCTACTTCCAGATGCTGCAGAGCCTGGCGGCCTACTACGACTTCGAGCTCGAGACGGCTTTCGAGGACCTGCCGGCCGAGGTGCAGGAAGTCGTGCTGCACGGCTCCGGCGAGGTGGAGATCCCGTTCACCTATATGAACGAGCGCGGCCGCACCACGGTGCGCGAGCATGCCTTCGAGGGCATCATCCCCAACCTGGAGCGGCGCTATCGCGAGACCGATTCGATCGCGGTGCGCGAGGAACTGGCCAAGTACCAGAATAACCAGCCCTGCCCCGCCTGCCACGGCACCCGCCTGCGCACCGAGGCGCGCCACGTCAAGCTGGGCGAGAACGACCAGGCGCGCGCCATCTACGAGATCAACGGCTGGCCGCTGCGCGACGCGCTGACGTATTTCCTCACGCTGGACATGCACGGCGCCAAGCGCGAGATTGCCGACAAGATCGTCAAGGAAATCAGCGCGCGCCTGAACTTCCTCAACAACGTGGGGCTGGATTACCTGTCGCTGGAACGCAGCGCCGACACGCTGTCGGGCGGCGAGGCGCAGCGCATCCGGCTGGCGTCGCAGATCGGCTCCGGCCTGACGGGCGTGATGTATGTGCTCGACGAACCTTCCATCGGCCTGCACCAGCGCGACAACGACCGCCTGATCGGCACGCTCAAGCACCTGCGCGACATCGGCAACTCCGTGCTGGTGGTGGAGCACGACGAAGACATGATCCGCGCCTCCGACTACGTGGTCGACATCGGCCCGGGCGCCGGAGTGCACGGCGGCATGATCGTGGCCGAAGGCACGCCGCTGCAGATCGAGCAGTCGCCCAACTCGCTCACCGGGCAGTACATGTCCGGCGCGCGCCGCATCGAGGTGCCCAAGGAGCGCGCCGCGCCCGACGAGGAAAAGCTGCTGCGCATCATCAATGCCACCGGCAACAACCTGCGCAACGTCAGCGCCGAGATCCCGGTGGGCCTGCTCACCTGCGTGACCGGCGTGTCCGGCTCGGGCAAGTCGACGCTGATCAACGACACGCTCTACCACGCGGTGGCGCGCCACCTGTATGGCTCCACGGCGGAGCCCGCGGCGCACGACCGCATCGACGGGCTGGAGCATTTCGACAAAGTCATCAACGTCGACCAGAGCCCGATCGGCCGTACGCCGCGCTCGAACCCCGCTACGTACACCGGCCTGTTCACGCCGATCCGCGAGCTGTTCGCGGGCGTGCCCTCGGCCAAGGAGCGTGGCTACGATCCGGGCCGCTTCTCGTTCAACGTCAAGGGCGGGCGCTGCGAGGCCTGCCAGGGCGATGGCGTGATCAAGGTCGAGATGCACTTCCTGCCTGATGTGTACGTGCCTTGCGATGTCTGCCACGGCAAGCGCTACAACCGCGAAACGCTGGAAGTGCTCTACAAGGGCAAGAACATCCACGAAGTGCTCGACATGACGGTGGAGCACGCGCACGAGTTCTTCCTGGCGGTGCCTGTCGTGCGGCGCAAGCTCAAGACGCTGCTCGACGTGGGCCTGGGCTACATCCGGCTGGGCCAGTCCGCCACCACGCTCTCGGGCGGCGAGGCGCAGCGCGTCAAGCTGTCGCTGGAGCTGTCCAAGCGCGACACCGGCCGCACGCTCTACATCCTGGACGAGCCCACCACGGGCCTGCACTTCCACGATATCGAGCTGCTGCTCAAGGTCATCCACAAGCTGCGCGACCAGGGCAACACCGTGGTCATCATCGAGCACAACCTGGACGTGATCAAGACCGCGGACTGGCTGCTCGACATGGGCCCGGAAGGCGGCGCTGGGGGCGGCCAGGTGATCGCCAAGGGCACACCGGAAACGGTGGCGGCGAGCCGCGCGAGCTTCACCGGCAAGTACCTGGCGCCGCTGCTAGAGCGTCGCTGAAACGCAGTGCGCGCGCAATCCCGCCTCATCCTGTGCGCCTGGCAATGCGCGCTGCTGCTCGGCAGCGCCGCTGCCGGTCCCGCCGCGGCGCAGGCCACGGTCACGCCCATCGACTTGGCAGCGCCGGCGGCGCGAGCGCTCGATGAACCTGCCGCGACAGCGGCGTCCGCCCCGCCCGCGCAAGCCGCCCAGGACGCCAGCGCCGCCAGCGCTGCCAGCAAGGCCCAGGTGCCAGGCACGGCAAGCGGCGCGGTCTCCGGCAATCTGGCGCTGACGCTGGGCGGCGCGGCCGTGCTCGTGGCCATCGCCGTGATGCTGCAGCGCGCACGCCGCAGACGCCGCCCGCCTTCCTCGAAGTAGGCGCACGCAGCCGCCTTGCATTCGACCTTGCCCGGCCTACCATAGACTGCGGAAGGCCGCGCCTGTCGAAGCCCTTTCCGGGGCTGGCACCGGCCAGAGCAGGAGCACGGCCATGGAGCTCACCGTAGTGCAGATCGCCAAGCCTGAGGCGACCAATTTCATCTTCGGGCAATCCCATTTCATCAAGACCGTGGACGACATCCACGAGGCACTGGCGGGCGCGGTGCCGGGCATCCGCTTTGGACTGGCATTCTGCGAGGCCTCGGGCAAGCGCCTGGTGCGCTGGTCCGGCACCGACGAGGCAATGATCGACCTGGCGTGCCAGAACGCGCTGGCGATCGGCGCGGGCCACAGTTTCCTGCTGTTCCTTGGCGACGGCTTTTATCCGGTCAATGTGCTCGCGACCGTGCGCGCGGTGCCGGAGGTATGCAGGATCTATTGCGCCACGGCAAACCCGACCGAGGTGGTGGTGGCGCAGACCGCGCAGGGGCGCGCGGTGCTTGGCGTGGTGGATGGCGCGTCGCCGCTCGGGCTGGAAACCGAGGCGGACATTGCCTCGCGGCGGACCTTGCTGCGGGAGATCGGCTACAAGCTGTAGCCGGCTCCGTGAAGCGGCAGCCCCGCCCTCAGTGCGCTTGCGGCGACGGCACCGCCCGCACCGGGGCTCGCCGTCGTCTTCCTTCATGCGGCTGCGGTTAAGCACGCCGGCGTCTTCCAGCACCGGGTAGGCGGTGGCGCAGAACAGCGAGTTCAGGCGCTTGAGATCGCTGATCACGTCGAGGTGCAGCGAACTGGTCTCGATGCTCTCGGCGGTCTGCTCGGCGATGCGTTGCAGGTGGGTGCGCGCGTACTGGCGCTCCATCTCGCGGAAGGTCGCCTTCTCCGCCATCAGTTGCTGCGCGCTTTTCAGGTCGCCGGAGAGGAACACCGACAGCCCGAGCCGCAGGTTGGCCACCACGCGCGCATGCATCTGCGAGATCTCCTGCATGCCCGCCTCCGAGAAGGCCAGGTTGTGGGCGATCTTCTTTTCGCGCGCGTCCTGCAGGATGCGCTCGATGATGTCGCCGGCATGCTCGAGGTTGATGGTGAGCGAGATGATCTCGGTCCAGCGCCGGCCGTCGCGCTCATCCAGCGCCTCCAGGCTGATCCGGGTCAGGTAGAGCTTGATCGCGGTGTAGAGATCGTCCACCTCGTCGTCGATGCGACAGGTGGCGGTGGCGAGCTTGGCATCGTTGGTGCGCAGCACGCGCAGCATGTTGTCCAGCATCTGCTCGATGCGGTCGCCGATGCGCAGCACCTCGCGCGCAGCATTGGACAGCGCCAGCGTCGGCGTGGGCAGCGCGGCGGGATCGAGGTGGCGGGGGTGACCTGGCTATCGCCGGTATTGCGCCCGGGCAGCACCGCCTCGCACAGGCGCGCCAGCGGACCCGTGGCGCCCAGCAGCAGCACCGCCAGCGCCACGTTGAACAGCAGGTGGAAATTCACGACCAGCCGCTGCGGATCGGCATCGACCAGCGCCAGCAGGCGTTCGGCCTGCCCCAGCAAGGGCAGCGCAATCACGCAGCCGAGCAGGCGCGAGAGCAGGTTGCCCAGCGTGACGCGCTTGCCGGGCTGGTTGTTGCCCGAGGTGGTCAGCAACGCGGAGATGCCGGAGCCCAGGTTAGCACCCAGCACCAGCGCCATCGCCACATGCAGCGACACTACGCCGGCCGAGGCCAGCGCGCCGCAGAACAGCACCACCGCCAGGCTGGAATAGCACAGGATGGTCAGGAAGGCGCCGATCAGCATGTCCAGCGTGGGGTCTCCCGTGAGCGTGCCGAACAGCACCTTGACGCCGGCCGCTTCCACCACGGGGCGGGTGGCAATGGCGATCAGCTCAAGCGCCAGCGTGATCAGCCCCAGGCCGATCAGCACGCGGCCCACGTGGCCGGGCTTGTTGCCCTTCCAGGACAGATGCAGGATCACGCCGACGAAGATCAGCAGCGGCGACAGCCACGACAGGTCCAGCGAGAACACCTGCACCATGATGGCGGTGCCGACGTTGGCGCCCAGCATGATGGCCAGCGCCGGGGCCACGGCAATCAGGCCCTGGCCGACGAAGGAACTGACGATGACGGCGGTCGCGTTGCTGCTCTGGACCAGGCCGGTCACGCCGAGGCCGGCGGCAAAGGCCGTGAAGCGGTTGGAGATGCTGGAGGAGAGCACGTGGCGCAGGTTGGCGCCATACACGCGCAGGATGCCGACCTTGACGATGTTGGTGCCCCACACCAGCAGCGCCACGCCGGAAAGCAAATGAAGTAGTACGCCCATGGTGCGCCCTTATGTGACCGGTGCCTCCATTGCATCACGCAAGACTTCGCCCGGCCATCGTATCGTTGTCAATGGGGCATTATGCGCCCCCGCGCATGTGGGGACAACGCCATAGGCAAGCGGCCGGAATGGCCGCAAGTCCAAGGCGTAATGCCGCGCACGCCGTTGGACGCAACTACCGCGGGCGTGCCCGGGGCGGCCAATGCCGGGCGCGCCTTGATTGGCATATTATTACATTTATTGGCATTTTGTTGCATCATTGCCAGAAACAATGTAGCCCTGCAACGGCGTCTCACACAGACACAGACGCACGCCGCGGCGATCGATGCGCGCGCCGGTCAATGATCCGTGGCCAGGCGTCAATGCCCGTCAAAGCGGCAAACCGTGAACAGCGGCAGGCCGCTGTCCAGCAGGTGGCGCGAGCCGCCCAGTTCGGGCAGGTCGACGATGGCGGCGCCCTCCACCACGGTGGCACCCAGGCGCTCGAGCAGCTTGCGGCCGGCCATCATGGTGCCGCCGGTGGCGATGAGGTCGTCCACCAGCAGCACGCGGTCACCCGGCTTGCAGGCATCGGCGTGGATTTCCACCGTGGCGCTGCCGTACTCCAGCTCATATTCCTCGGCCACGGTCTCGAAGGGCAGCTTGCCTTTCTTGCGGATCGGCACGAAGCCCAGGTTCAGCTCGTACGCCACGATGGCGCCCAGGATAAAGCCGCGTGCGTCGATGCCGGCCACCACGTCGAGCTTGGCGTCCATGTAACGGTGCACAAAGACGTCGATCAGCACGCGCAGGGACTTGGGATCCTGCAGCAATGGCGTGATGTCGCGAAACATCACGCCGGGCTGAGGCCAGTCCGGCACGGTGCGGATGCGTTCGCGCAGGTAGTGGGTAACGTCGCCAAGGGCGGACGACTGGATCGTGGTGTTGGGCATGGGGACTCGTTCGGACCGCCCGCCATATCGGCAGGCTGGATGCGGTAATGGGTTACCACCCGGGCTGCCGCAATCGGCAACACAATGGGCAACGCCTGGGCGGATTGCACGCTTTGCGGCGCGGCTCCCCCGGGACACCCGTAACCATACAGGAGACAGCGATGGCAAAAAAGATCTTGATGCTGGTCGGCGACTACGCCGAAGACTATGAAACCATGGTGCCTTTCCAGGCACTCCAGATGGTAGGCCACACGGTCCATGCGGTGTGTCCGGACAAGGCGGCCGGCGCCAGCTGCCCCACCGCCATCCATGATTTCGAAGGCGACCAGACCTATAGTGAAAAGCGCGGCCACAACTTCGCGCTGAACGCGAGCTTTGCCGATGTGGACCCGGCAGCCTACGACGGGCTGGTCATCCCGGGCGGGCGCGCGCCCGAATACCTGCGCCTGAACGAGCGGGTGCTGGAGATCGTGCGGCACTTTGCCAGCACCAACAAGCCGATCGCAGCGGTGTGCCACGGCGCCCAGCTGCTGGCCGCGGCCGGCGTGCTGGAAGGCCGGACCTGCTCGGCCTATCCGGCGTGCGCGCCCGAAGTACGCCTGGCGGGCGGCAAATATGCCGACATCCCGGTCGACCAGGCCTACACCGACGGCAACCTGGTGAGCGCACCGGCCTGGCCCGCGCACCCGGCATGGCTGGCGCAGTTCCTTGCCGTCCTGGGCACCAAGATCGTACATTAGAGGCTACCGAACGCGGCCCGCGAGCCTGTCGAGGGCTATCGCGGGCCGTTCCGCACGGGAGTTCTTCTATGTGTGAAATCTTCATCCGGGCCACCCCGCAGTCGTACCAGGGCCAGTCGCGCTCGCTCCGGCTGCATGGCGTGGCCACCAGCATCCGGCTGGAAAGCCTGTTCTGGGAAGTGCTCGAAACGCTGGCGCGCCGCGACGGCATGAGCGTGGGCCAGCTCATCACCCGGCTGCACGACGAATTGGTGGCATACCGGGGCGAGGCGGCAAACTTCACGTCCTTCCTGCGCGTGTGCTGCCTGCGCTACCTGATGCTGCAAGGCGAAGGCCGCATTCCCGCCGACCCGCGCGTCCCGATCGGCTCGCTCGACGCGCGCTCCGTGCTAGAAGGCCTGCCGCCATCGTGGGCGGAAGAGGCGCACGTCGGCAGCCGCGCGGCGGCATGAACCTGAACTTGCGGCCGCTGCGCGCATAGCGCAGCCTCAGCCGGCCAGCATGCGCGCCTCGGCCGCTTCCAGCGCCTCTGGCTGGCCGCGCAACACCACGATATCGCCAGGCTCCAGCACCGTATCGGGTTCCGGATCGAACGCGCGGATGCCGCGCCGGCGCACCGCCGTCACTTCCACCCCGATAATATCCAGCCCCAGCGCGCCCAGGCGCCGCCCCACCGACGTGGCCTCCGGGCCGAGCGAGATGGAGTGCAGCCGCACGGACTCGCGCTCCACCATGTCTTCCTCGTCGTCGCGGCCGTGGAAATAGCCGCGTAACAGGCTGTAGCGCGCGTCGCGCGCCTCCTGCACGCCGCGCACCACGCGCCGCATCGGCACGCCCAGCAGCACCAGCGCGTGCGAGGCCAGCATCAGGCTGCCCTCGATGCTCTCCGGCACCACCTCGGTCGCGCCGGCCTTTTGCAGGATGTCGAGTTCCGAATCGTCCATGGTGCGCACGATCACGGGCAGCGCCGGCTCCAGTTCCTGCACATGGTGCAGCACCTTGAGGGCCGAGGGCGTGTTGTTGTAGGTGATGATCAAGGCAGCCGCGCGATGCAGGCCCGCCGCGATCAGCGCTTCGCGCCGGCCGGCATCGCCGTACACCACCGTGTCGCCCGCGCCGGCGGCTTCGCGCACGCGGTCCGGGTCGAGGTCCAGCGCCACGTAGGTGATGCCCTCGCGCTCCAGCATTTGCGCCAGGTTCTGGCCGCTGCGGCCAAACCCGCAGATGATGGCGTGCTTCTCGGTCTGCAGGCTCTGCGCCGCGATGCGCGTCATGTTGAGCGACTGCATCAGCCACTCGTTGGCGGTAAAGCGCAACACGATGGCGTCGCTGTACTGGATCAGGAACGGCGCCGCCAGCATCGACAACAGCATCGAGGCCAGGATGACCTGGATCAGCACGGGATCGACCAGGTTCAGGCCGTCGATCTGGTTAAGCAGCACGAAGCCGAACTCGCCGGCCTGCGCCAGGCCCAGGCCGGTACGGATCGCCACGCCCGGGCGCGAGCCGAACAGGCGCGCCAGGCCGGAGATCAGGACCAGCTTGAAGACAATGGGCACCGCCAGCAGCGCCAGCACCAGCCACAGGTGGTCGAGCACCACATGGATATTGAGCAGCATGCCGATGGTGACGAAGAACAGCCCCAGCAGCACGTCGCGGAAGGGCTTGATGTCCTCCTCCACCTGATGGCGATAAGGCGTCTCGGAGATCAGCATGCCGGCCATGAAGGCGCCCAGCGCCATCGACAGGCCAAGCCGCTCGGTCAGCGCGGCCATGCCCAGCGTGACCAGCAGCAGGTTGAGCATGAACAGCTCCTGCGAGCGGCGCGCTGCCACGATGTGGAACCAGCGGCTCATGAAGCGCTGGCCGACGAAGAAGATCAGGCTCAGGGCCACCACGATCTTCACCGTGGCCAGGCCCAGCGCCATCATCAGGTCGCCAGGATCGCGCGAGAGCGCCGGGATCACGATCAGCAGCGGCACCACGGCCAGGTCCTGGAACAGCAGGATGCTGATGATATTGCGCCCGTGCTCGCTTTCCAGCTCCAGGCGCTCCGACAGCATCTTGGACACGATGGCGGTGGACGACATGGCCAACGCCCCGCCCAGCGCCACGGAGGCCTGCCAGGACAGCGGAAACAGCCAGTTGAATGCCCAGCTCGCCGGGATCACCGCCAGCAGCGACAGCACCACCTGCGAGCCGCCCAGCCCGAACACCTGCCGCTTCATCGCCTTGAGCTTGCCCAGGCTGAACTCCAGGCCGATCGAAAACATCAAAAAGACCACGCCGAACTCGGCCAGGTACTTGGTCTGCGCGGTATCCCTGGCCAGCCCGAGCGCGTGCGGCCCGATCAGGATGCCGACGACCAGGTACCCCAGCATGGGCGGCAGCTGCAGCATGCGAAAGGCGACCACGCCGAACACGGCGGCGGCCAGCAGGACTAGGGTAAGGTCCAGCGGAGAGTGCATCGACAGGGTCAGGGTACGCCGCCCCGGGCACCGGGCCGGCCCGGTGCGGGCGACCCTGCCGGTGGATTACGGCAAGCGCGATGGCCTCCCCGGCCGCCCGATCCCAGGAACAGCCCAAGCGCCATCGCATTCGTTGGTATACTTCGTCGCCATGATAGCTAATTTCAATGCGGATCGAGCACTTCGGCTCGCTCGCGAGACCCTCCAGATCGAAGCCGACGCCGTCGCCGCCCTCGCAGGCCGCCTGGACGACGGATTCGCGCAGGCCGTGCAACTGACGCTCAATTGCAGCGGACGCGTGGTCGTGTCCGGCATAGGCAAGTCCGGCCACATTGGCCGCAAGGTCGCGGCCACGCTGGCCTCGACCGGCACCCCCGCGTTTTTCGTGCATCCCGCCGAGGCCAGCCACGGCGACCTGGGCATGGTCACGCGCGACGATGTGCTGATCGCCTTTTCCAATTCCGGAGAGACCGCCGAGTTGCTTTCGATCGTCCCGATCGTCAAGCGCATCGGCGCCAAGCTGATCTCCGTGACCGGGAACCCCGCCTCCACGCTGGCCAAGCTGGCCGACGCGCACCTCAATGCCGGCGTGGAAAAGAAGCCTGCCCGCTCAACCTGGCCCCGACCGCCAGCACCACCGCCGCACTGGCGATGGGCGACGCGCTCGCGGTGGCCGTGCTGGATGCCCGCGGCTTTGGCGAGGAAGATTTTGCCCGCTCGCATCCAGGCGGCGCGCTCGGGCGCAAGCTGCTAACCCACGTGCGCGACGTCATGCGCAGCGGCAACGCGGTGCCCAAGGTACGCGAGAGCACACCGCTGGCACAAGCCCTGATGGAAATTACCCGCAAGGGCATGGCCATGACCGCGGTGGTTGATCCGGACGACCGCCTGATCGGCGTCTTCACGGACGGCGACCTGCGCCGCCTGCTCGAAACCCCCGCGACTGGAAGACCGTACCCATCAGCGAGGTCATGCACCGCACGCCGCATACCGTCGGGCCGGACCAGCTGGCCGTGGAAGCCGTGCAGGTGATGGAGGCGAACCGTGTCAACCAGATGCTGGTGGTCGACGCAGAGCGGCGCCTGGTCGGCGCGCTCCACATCCACGACCTGACCCGCGCCAAGGTCATCTGAGGCCAGCCCATGCCTATGCGGGAAATCCTGTCCTCCCTGAGCCGGCTTGCCATGCGAGCGCTGCCCCTGCTGCTGATGGCGCTGGTGGCGGGCAGCACCTTCTGGCTGGTGCAGGTCAACTCCCCGAAGGAAGCGGACACCGGGCCGGTCGGCAAGAAGCATGAGCCGGATTACTACATGATCCGTTTTTCCGCGACCGAGCTTGCCGAGGACGGGAACACCAAGCTGCGCTTCACCGGCGACAAGATGATCCACTTCGAGGACGACCAGACCTACGAGGTGACGCGCCCGGCCATGCGCTCCTACGAAATCGACCGCCCGCCCGTCACTGGCCACTCCGATCGCGGCACGATGAACGCGGAAGGCTCGGTCATCGACCTGTTCGGCAATGGCTTCATCGTGCGCGCCCAGGGCACCGACCCCGCCAAGGATCCGAAGATGACGGCCGCCTCGGAGTATTTCCAGGTGCTGGTCAACGATGACATCGTCAAGACCGACAAGGCTGTCAAGCTGACCCGCGGCCCGTCGGTGATGACCGCCAACGGCCTGATCTTTAACAATGTCACTCGCGAAGTACAATTGCTGGGTAACGTACGCGGCACCATCATTACGGTGCCGCCGCCGGCAAGTCCCGCGAAGTAGCCCTGAAGCCGCCCGCGGGCTCCAGCCGCCCGCGTCAACCGCCATCACGCCAACATGAATCCATTCCTGACGACTTCGTCCTGTCGCCGCCGCAGCACGGCCGCTTTGCTGACGCTGGCAGCCGTCCTGGGCCTTGCGCTGTCCGCGCCCGCCAGCGCCGAAAAAGCTGACCGCGAAAAGCCGCTGGTCCTGGAGGCCGACAATGCCAGCTACGACGACGTCAAGCAGGTTTATGTACTGACCGGCAACGTGGTGCTGACCAAGGGCACCATGGTGCTGAAATCCGACGCGGCCGAAGTCCGTACCGACCCCGAGGGCTACCAGTACGCGGTCGCGACCTCCAAGGGTGGCAAGCAAGCCTATATCCGCCAGAAGCGCGACAACGTCGACGAGTACATCGACGGCTGGGGCGACCGCATCGAATATGACGGCAAGCAGGAGCTGTCCAAGCTGATCGGGCGCGCCCGCATGGCCCGCCTGGCCGGCGCGAAGCTGGTCGACGAGATCCGCGGCGCGGTGATCACCTATGACAGCCGCAACGAGTTCTATACGGCCAGCGGCGGCGCCGAGAATGCGACCGCGGGCAGCCCGTCCGGCCGCGTGCGCGCCGTGCTGTCGCCGCGCCAGGAGCAGCCCGCCAGCGGCGCCGCAGCCAACCCGCTGCCGCTCAAGCCGGCACCCGCCCCCGTCAACCCCTGACCTGACGCCGCCACGCCCCCAATCCACGGATTCTGCCTTCACCTTCATGACCGCTACCCAAACCGCACCGTCCCAGCCCGCCACCCTGAAGGACAGCAGCACGCTGGTCGTGCGCCACCTGAAGAAGCGCTACGGCTCGCGCACTGTGGTCAAGGATGTGTCCCTCGACGTGAAGAGCGGCGAAGTGGTCGGGTTGCTCGGCCCCAACGGCGCAGGCAAGACCACGTCGTTCTACATGATCGTGGGGCTGGTGGCGCTGGACGAGGGCGATATCGTGCTCGACGACAAGCACATCAGCGGCCTGGCCATCCATGAGCGGGCACGCATGGGCCTGTCCTACCTGCCGCAGGAAGCCTCGGTGTTCCGCAAGCTCAATGTGCAGGAGAACATCCGCGCGGTGCTGGAGCTGCAGCTCAACGATGGCAAGCCCCTGGGCAAGGCCGAGATCGAGCGCCGGCTGGACACCCTGCTGGATGACCTGCAGATTGCCCACCTGCGCGACAACCCGGCGCTGTCGCTGTCCGGCGGCGAGCGCCGCCGCGTGGAAATCGCCCGCGCGCTGGCCTCCGCGCCGCGTTTCATCCTGCTTGACGAGCCCTTCGCCGGCGTCGACCCGATCGCGGTCGGCGAAATCCAGCGCATCGTCAGCTTCCTCAAGGCGCGCAATATCGGCGTGCTGATCACCGACCACAACGTACGCGAGACGCTGGGCATCTGCGACCACGCCTACATCATCAGCGAGGGCGCGGTGCTGGCGTCCGGCCAGCCTGAAGACATCATCGCCAACGAGTCGGTGCGCAAGGTCTACCTGGGCGAGAACTTCCGCATGTAAAGGCGCGCGCGGCGCCTGCCGCGCATCGGACTCGGGCGGCTTCGGTGTCGCCTTTCATCCTTCAAACGATCATGCGACGCCAGCGATAGCAATTTCCGTTCCACCAGCACGGAAGTTGGGCATAAAATAGGTCGCATGAAACCGTCGCTACAGCTCCGCCTCTCGCAGCATCTCGCGCTTACGCCGCAACTCCAGCAGTCGATCCGGCTGCTGCAACTGTCCACGCTTGAACTGCAGCAGGAAGTGGAACAGGCGCTGACCGAGAACCCCTTGCTCGAGCGCGAGAACGACTGGCTCGACAGCCCGTTGCGCGTGTCCTCGGACGGCTCGGTGAACCTCCAGAGCGCGCCCGCGCCAGCGCCCGCCGATGGCCAGGGCACCAGCGAAAACCGCCCCGATGGCGCCCCCGAGGCCGACGACAGCTATTCCGACAGCAACGAGGATTACGGCAACGACTGGAGCCTGGACGATTTCGCCCGCCGCCCGCAAGGCGAAGACGACGAAAAAACGCCGATGCAGCTGCGCGACGCCGAGCCCACGCTGCGCGAACACCTCATGGAGCAGCTGGCGCCGCTCAAGATTTCCCTGCGCGACAAAGGGCTGGCCATCTTCCTGGTCGAATCCCTGGACGATGACGGCTACCTGAGCGCCACGCTCGAGGAAATCTGCAGCGAGCTGCCGGAGGAGCTCGAGTTCGAGGTCGACGAGATCCAGGCCGTGCTTACGCTGCTGCAGAGCTTCGATCCGCCGGGTGTCGGGGCGCGCAACGCAGCCGAGTGCCTGGCGCTGCAACTGCGCAGGCTCAAGCATCCGCAGCGCGAACTGGCGCTGAGCATCGTCACCAATCACCTGGAACTGCTGGCGGTGCGCGATTACACGCGCCTGAAAAAGGCCCTGCAAGTGGACGAGCCGGAACTCAAGGCGGCGCATGAACTGATCCGCTCGCTCGCGCCCTATCCCGGCCATGCCTACAGCCGGCCGGAAGCCGACTTCGTGGTGCCCGATGTTTTTGTTCGAAAGTTGAGCGGCGGATGGATCGCCCATCTCAACCCGGATGTGATGCCGCGGCTACGTATCAACGACATGTACGCGCAGATTTTGCGCGGTGCAAAAGGCGATGCCGGCGCGGCGGGACTGCAGCAAAAACTGCAGGAAGCACGCTGGTTGATCAAGAATATCCAGCAGAGGTTCGACACGATATTGCGCGTCGCACAAGCCATTGTCGAACGTCAAAAGAACTTCTTCACCCACGGTGAAATTGCGATGCGCCCCTTGGTTTTGCGGGAGATTGCCGATACACTGGGTTTACACGAGTCCACCATCTCTCGGGTGACTACCAATAAATACATGGCAACGCCGATGGGGACTTTCGAGCTGAAGTATTTTTTCGGCTCTCACGTATCCACAGAAACCGGCGGCGCGGCCTCATCAACGGCAATCCGTGCGTTGATCAAGCAATTGATAGGAGCCGAAGACGCTAGGAACCCCTTGTCCGACAGCCGGATTGCCGAATTGCTCGGCGAGCAAGGCTTTGTGGTGGCACGGCGTACCGTTGCCAAATACCGCGAAGCGCTCAAGATTCCCGCGGTCAATCTCCGTAAGACTTTGTAGCCGAGCTGCATCGCCTGCCTGATGCAGCTCTTTCAGAAGGAGAAACGCTATGAACTTCAAGATCAGTGGACACCACTTGGACATCACGCCCCCTCTGCGTGAGTACGTGGAAACGAAACTGGAGCGTATCGTCAGGCATTTCGATCAAGTCATTGGCGTAAGTGTGCTGCTCTCTGTCGACAATACAAAAGAAAAGGACCGGCGGCAGTACGCGGAAATCAATCTACATCTCAAGGGCAAGGACATCTTTGTCGAAGCGCATCATGAAGACCTGTATGCCGCTATCGACGCATTGGTCGACAAGCTCGACCGGCAGGTGATTCGCCACAAGGATCGCGTGCAAAGCCACGACCGTGAAGCGGTCAAGTACCAGATGGCCGCATCCCAGATGCAGCAATGACCGTGCCTGGCGGCCCACATACCGGGCCGTCGGTGTCAGTCCATTGAAAACGGAATCAAGCCGCGCCCAGAGCGCGGCTTTTTCGTTCCAGCCTCCCCCTTCGGGCCACGCAGGGGATTCCGCAACGCATATGTACCGGTGTATGCTGTGCCATACATAGTTGATTTGCCTGGCCATTTCCGTGCATGCGGCACCGCTTCAGCGCCTCGGCTATTGCAATGCACAAAGCGGCAGCGGGCCTGCTCTATAATGGCCAGACGCCCGACACCGGCATGGGGACACCCGGTGGAAACATCGGGCCTTGGTTTTTATCTTCTTTCCGCCCGGCGGGACGCCTCCTTGCCCCGGGCCTGCTTACTAGAAAACCCTGCGCATTCCACATGAATCGTTTGGCTAAATTGCTGCCACCCGGCAACATCAACCTCGACGTCAGCGTCACCAGCAAGAAGCGCGTGTTCGAACAGGCCGGGCTCCTCTTCGAGAACAACCATGGCGTTGCGCGCGCGACCGTGACCGACAACCTGTTCGCCCGCGAGTCGCTGGGGTCCACCGGCCTTGGCGCCGGGGTTGCGATCCCCCACGGCCGCATCAAGGGACTGAAGCAGCCGCTGGCCGCGTTCATGCGCCTGGCCGAGCCGATCCCCTTCGAGTCGCCCGACGGTAAGCCGGTAGCGCTGCTGATCTTCCTGCTGGTGCCCGAACAGGCCACCCAGCAGCATCTGGAAATTCTCTCCGAGATCGCCCAGTTGCTGTCCGACCGCGAGATGCGCGAAGGACTGGCTACCCTGCCCACCCCCGACGACGTGCATCAGTTGCTGACGCAATGGCACCCTTGATCCGCCACTGAAAGCCCGTCCCTGAAAGCACCCGAATGGAACTCACTGGCGTCACCTCGCAGTCGATCTTCGACGACAACGCAGCCGATATCAAACTCTCCTGGGTAGCAGGACTGGAGGGCGCGGACCGGGCCTTCGATGTCGAGTTTGCGCGTGAAGCCACGTCCGCGGCCGATCTCGTCGGCCACTTGAACCTGATCCACCCGAACCGGATCCAGGTGCTGGGCAAGCCCGAAATCACGTATTACCAGCGCCTCGACGACGAGATGCGCAAGCGCCAGATGGGCGAGCTGATCCTGCTGGAGCCGCCGTTCCTGGTGATCGCCGACGGCATGGAGCCGCCGCCGGACCTGGAACTGCGCTGCACGCGCTCGTCCACCCCGCTGTTCACCACGCCGGTGTCTTCCGCGGCGGTGATCGATCACCTGCGCCTCTACCTGTCCCGCATTTCCGCGCCGCGCGTGACCATGCACGGCGTGTTCCTCGACATCCTCGGCATGGGCGTGCTGGTGATGGGCGAATCCGGCCTGGGCAAGAGCGAGCTCGGCCTGGAACTGATCTCGCGCGGACATGGGCTGGTGGCGGACGATGCCGTGGATTTCGTGCGCCTCGGGCCGGACTTCATCGAGGGCCGGTGCCCGCCGCTGCTGCAGAACCTGCTGGAAGTGCGCGGCCTGGGCCTGCTCGACATCAAGACCATCTTCGGCGAGACCGCGGTACGCCGCAAGATGAAGCTGAAGCTGGTGGTGCAGCTGGTACGCCGCAACGACGGCGAATTCGAGCGCCTGCCGCTGGATTCCCAGTATCTCGACGTGCTCGGCCTGCCCATCCACATGGTCAAGATCCAGGTGGCGGCCGGCCGAAATCTCGCCGTGCTGGTCGAGGCCGCCGTGCGCAACACCATCCTGCGCCTGCGCGGCATCGACACGCTGCGCGACTTCATGGACCGCCAGCGCGCCGCGATGCAGGCCGATGTCGCATCGCGGGGCCAGGGTCGGCTACTCTAGGTTTGGCAGCCCCGTAGAGGGGCTGTTTTCAATTGCTTACATCCAGCTGCGCTTCGATCGTCAACGCGATCGGGGCATAGGCCGTTTTGTGCAGTAATGGGCATTGGGCCCAGCCCCGAGTTGCCGAGCCGACAGGCCAGCAGCCATGAAGTTTTCCACAGCCAGGAGAGCAAGCATGAAAAGATTGATCGCGATGTGCGTGCTGGTAGCCCCGCTTTTTGCCACCGGCGCCTTCGCCCAGAATGCACCGGCCGCTGCACCTGCGGCACCGGCGGCCCCGGCGGCCCCTAACACCCAGCAGGACAAGATGAAGGCTTGCAACACGCAGGCCACCGGCAAGAAGGGCGACGAGCGCAAGGCCTTCATGAGCAACTGCCTGTCCAACAAGCCCGCGGCCGCACCCGCCAAGAACAGCCAGCAGGAAAAGATGAAGACCTGCAACGCGCAGGCCACCGGCAAGAAGGGTGACGAGCGCAAAGCCTTCATGAGCGATTGCTTGTCCAAGTAAGCTGCCGGCATCACTTGCGGCGCGGACATGTAAAAATGGCGAACCTCTTCGGTTCGCCATTTTTACTGGCGCGTCGCCGTCATGACGGCGTCATCACCTGATGTTATGCTTGTCACGCTATGCGCATCATACTTATCACCGGGATCTCCGGCTCCGGCAAATCCGTTGCCCTGAACGTACTGGAAGATGCGGGCTATTACTGCGTCGACAACCTGCCGGCTCAGTTTATCCCGGAGCTGGCCCAGTACCTCGCGGCGCAGGGCTACACCCATCTGGGCGTAGCCACCGATATTCGTAGCCGCGAATCGCTGGACGAGTTGCCTGGCACGCTTCGCGACCTCGCCTCCGAGCACCAGGTGCGGGTGGTCTTCCTGACCGCCAATACCGATGCGCTGGTGCAGCGCTATTCCGAGACGAGGCGGCGCCATCCGCTGTCGATGCGCGCGGCCATGGCCGGGCTCTCGGCAAATCCCAAGAACGAGAATCCTGCGGATAGCGCCGCCGAGGCCACATTCAACGACACCTCGCTGATCGAGGCCATCGAGATGGAGCGCGAGCTCCTGAGCCCGCTGGCGGAGGCTGCGCACCGCATCGACACCAGCAATGTGCGCACCAATACACTGCGCGCGTGGATCAAGGAATTCGTGCGCGGCGATGACATCAAGCTCACACTGCTGTTCGAGTCGTTCGGCTTCAAGCACGGCGTGCCCAGCGACGCCGACCTGGTGTTCGACGTGCGCTCGCTGCCCAACCCCTATTACGACCTGGCGCTGCGGCCGCTAACCGGCCGCGACGAGCCCGTGATCGATTTCCTGCAGAGCCAGCCGATGGTGCTGGCCATGGCCGATGACATCCGCGCCTATGTGGAAAAGTGGCTGCCAAGTTTCATCGCCGACAATCGCAGTTATCTGACCGTCGCAATCGGGTGCACGGGCGGCCAGCATCGCTCGGTCTACATCGCGGAAAGACTTGCCAACTATTTTCGCGCCCATGGTAATGTGCTGGTGAGACACCGCGAGCTCGCACCGGGCGGCTGAACGCCGCACCGCCAGGTTTCGCGGCCAGGCTCGGCAATCCCCGCCCGAAACCTTTGCTGGCTCAGCATGTCCTCACCCGCCACGCCCAGTTCATCCGCATCCAGCCCCGCCTCGCACAGCACCTCGGCGGCGCCTACGCTGGATAGCCTGCCGCTGTTTCCACTGCACACCGTACTCTTTCCCGATGGGTTGTTGCCACTGCGCGTGTTCGAAGCACGCTATGTGGACATGGTGCGCGCCTGCATGCGCGATCGCACGCCCTTTGGCGTCTGCCTGATCGCCAGCGGTAACGAGGTCGCGCGGCCGGACGAGCCCACGCTGCCCGAGCCGATCGGCTGCCTGGCCGACATCGTCGACTGCAATATGGAGCAACTTGGCGTGCTGCTGATCAGCGCGCGGGGCCGCCAGCGCTTCCGGCTGCTGGGCCACAGCTTGAACCCGGATGGCTTGCTGGTTGGCCAGGCGGAATTGCTGCCGCCCGACATCATCGACTGCAAGCTGGAGCTGCTGGGCGAATGCCTGGCCGTGCTGCGGCGTATCGTCGCCTCGCTCCATGCGGAGCATCCGGGCAAGCTGCCGTTCACCGAGCCGTTCCTGTGGGATGACCCCAGCTGGGTCGCCAATCGGCTGTGCGAACTGTTGCCGGTGCCGCTCAAGGCCAAGCAGATGTTGATGGCACTGCCGGACGCCGGGATGCGGATCGAGATCGTGCACAAGTACATGCACCAGCACCACATCCTGTAGGGAAGGTGCGAATAAATCTACTGCGCGACCCGTGGCAGGCGCTGCGGTGCTCGCCGTACGCATGTACGGCTGCGCTCCTCGCACCTGCCACAGGCCGCTCGCTACGATTTCTTCGCACCTTCCGAGACGCTGTTTAAACAGACCGCCCTGGGCTTGTGCTTCCAGCAACTTGCGCACTGGGGCTGGCGTGCCTACTGCATCAAGACTTCCGAGACGCTGTTAAAACAGACCGCACTGGGCTTGCGCTTCCAGCAACTTGCGCACTGGGGCTGGCGTGCCTACTGCATCAAGAATCTACTGCGCGACCGGTGGCAGGCGCTGCGGTGCTCGCGCCTGCCACGGGCCGCTCGCTACGATTTCTTCGCATTTTCCGAGACGCCGTTAAAACAGACCGCCCTGGGCTTGCGCTTCCAGCAGCTTGCGCACTGGCGCGGGCGTGCCTACCGCGTCCAGATCGTCCAGCGAAAGCCAGCGCAGCGCGGGGCCGCTATCTGCGTCACGCACTACGAGGCCGGTGACGTCGACGCGGATGGCGCGGATCAGCAGGCGGAAGTGGGTGAAGACATGGGTGAGCTCGCCGACCATGTAGGTAGCGCCGGGATTGCCGAATTCACGAGCGCGCTCTAGCGCAGCGTCTTCGGCCAGCTCCGCATCGAAGGGCACGGTATCGACCGGCATTTCGGGCAGGCTCCACAGGCCGCCCCAGATGCCGCTGTCCGGGCGCAGCGCGAGCAGGACTTCGCGGCCGCGGCGGACCAGCAGCATCACGGTGCTGCGCTCGGGAATGGCGGCGCGCGGCTTTGGCGTGGGCAGCACGCCGGTCAGGCCGTCGCGGCGCGCCACGCAGTCGCTCGCCAGCGGGCATGACGCGGCGGCGGCGAGGCAAGCTGGCTTGCCGCGCGAGCATACGGTGGCGCCAAGGTCCATCACGCCCTGGGTGTAGGACACCATGTCCTCGGCTTGCGTGGTCCCCTTGGCTGGCAAGACCTCATCGGCAAGCTGCCACATGCGGTTCTCCACCGCCTTGACGCCGGGATGCCCATGGATGCCGAAGAACCTGGCAAAGACGCGCTTGACGTTGCCGTCCAGGATCGGCGAGCGCACGCCGGCGCTGAACGCGGCCACGGCCGCCGCGGTGGAGCGGCCGATGCCGGGGAGCGTCACCAGCACTTCGGGGTCGGTCGGGAACACGCCGCCATGCTCGCTCATCACGGCCTTGGCGCAGCGATGCAGGTTGCGCGCGCGCGAGTAGTAGCCAAGCCCGGCCCACAGCGCCATCACCTCGTCCGCGCTGGCCTCGGCCAATGCGGCCACGGTTGGCAGGCGACCGACGAAGCGCTGGAAATACTCGATCACCGCGTTGACCTGGGTCTGCTGCAACATGATCTCGGACAGCCAGATGCGGTAAGGGTCGCGGGTGTTCTGCCAGGGCAGGTCATGGCGCCCGTGCACGCGCTGCCAGCCCACCACGCGCGCAGCGAAATCGGCAGGAACCACGGCGGGGGAAGATCGGAAGAAACGGCAGGAGAAACAGCGGGCTTGCGGGGCATCGGGTACGTGACGGGTAAGGCAACAGGGCGACAGCGCCGCAGGCAGCGGCGCGTCATGATACCGCCTCGCCGCCACCGGCACTCGCGGCCAGCCTTGCGCCGGCCGCGCTTCAGGCCGCGAACGCCCTGAGCTGCCCCTCGTCGGCGTCCGGCTGCAGGATCCGCCTGGAGAAGGATTCGATGCGCCCGCTGCGATCGTCCAGGCCGTTGAGCACTTCCTCGAGCTGCGCGATGCGGCTCTCGAGCGTGTCGGTGGCCTCATGGATGCGCTCGATCGAATCGACCCGGCGGCGCAACTGCTTCTGGTGTTCGCGCACCTGCGCCTCCAGCGGCGTCATCACCGACTTGAGCCAGATCTCGATATCGCGGTTCAGATCGCGGAAGGTTTCCAGCACGCGGGTCGCGATGGTGGAAAACGCGCTTTGCACCAGCTGCGGGCGCGTGCGCGTGAGCATGTTCATGGCACCGAAGTGCGTGTGGGCCAGCGCCAGCGTCTGCTGCAGTTCGCTGACGTAGCGCGCGGTGACGAACTGGATCGGCGCGGGCAGCGTAAAGCCATGCTCGGCATTGAAGCGGCGGTACATGCTGTCGGTGAGCTGGTGTAGCTGGGCGATCTTCTGGTCCGCCTCGCTGACCAGTTCGCCAAGCCGCGCGAACAAGCCGTCCATGTCCTCGCGCATGCCGCGCGAGAAGAAACGCTCCTTCATCTGCTCGCGGCGCTCGCGCATGGTGCGGCGCACGTCGCGCAGCTGCAGGCTCTTGATGATGTCGGCGCTATGGCGCCCGAATACCAGCCGCAGCGCCTGGAACTTGGCGATGCTCTGCTCGAACTCCTCTTTCTCGGACTGCACGCGCATCAGCATGTGCTTGACCATCGCGTGGTTCTTGCCGCGCAGGCCGCGCAGCTCGAACAACTGCTCGACGATGCTGCGGCGGCGGCTTTGCAGCAGTTGCTGCGCGCCGCGTGCCATCTCCTCCACCGAGCGCTGCACCTGGTCGGCGACGATCTCGCGCCGCTGCGGGATCAGCTGGTCCGACAGCACGTGCTCGAATTGCGGCAGGCCGCTGCGCGCCAGCAGGTCGTCGTCGTTAGTGACCTTGGCCACCAGGCCCTTCTGCGCCGACACCGGATAGACGCGCGACTCGTCGATGCCCAGCACATGGGCGCTGGTTGTGACCTGGCGCGTGATCTCGGCCGCGGTCTCGGCGGGCGACTTGAGCGGGTCCCAAAGGCCATCGATCTTGTTCAACACGGCCAGGCAACCCTTGCGGTGGCCTGCGCTCACATGGCTGCGCCAGAGGTCGAGGTCGCTCTTGGTCACCCCGGCGTCGGCCGCCAGCATGAACACAACGACATGCGCGTCCGGGATCAGGCGCAGCGTCAGCTCGGGCTCGGTGCCGATCGCGTTGAGGCCAGGCGTATCGAGGATGACCAGGCCCTGGCGCAGCAGCGGATGCGGGAAGTTGATGACCGCGTGGCGCCAGCGGGAAATCTCGACCATGCCGTCGGCATCGAGCGCGTAGGCGGCGTCGGGATCGTTCTCGTTGTACAGGCCGAGCGACTCGGCCATCTCGCGCGTGACGCGGTTGGTCTCGACGACATGCCGGAACGCATCCAGCATGCCGTCGGGCGACGAGGGGTCGAGCGGCACCGTATGCCAGTGCGCGTCGACGTCAAGGAAATCGGCGGTGGAAGCCTCCTGCAGGCGCGTCTCGATCGGCAGCAGCCGGATGCACGGTGCCTCGGCTTCGTCGTAGCGCAGCTCGGTCGGGCACATCGTGGTGCGCCCGGCGGAAGACGGCAGGATGCGACGGCCGTAGTCGGCAAAGAAGATTGCGTTGATCAGCTCGCTCTTGCCCCGCGAGAACTCCGCGATGAACGCCACCTTGAGCCGGTCGCTCTTGAGCACGCCCTGGATGCGCTGGACGCGTTCGTCGGCCTGGGCGTCGTAGAGATCGTGCTGCTGGAGCCAGGAGCGGAATTCGGCCAGGGAGTTGAGTACCCCGGTTCTCCAGGCGCCGTATTGTTCGAATTGAAGGGCGAGGGTTGTCATTGGCACTGGGATCGGCTTGGCGAAAAGCCCCCGCGACGGCGCTGCAGGCCTGGCATCTTGATGTCCGATGGCCGGCACCCGGGCGGTGACATGGTGTCTTTGTAACACTTTTTTACGTTCTTCAAGATACAGGTTTACGGCGGACTTTTGTGAAATTCGAGCCGCCCGCCGCCTCTCCTGTTGCGCCGGGCCATCGGGTTGGCACCACATTCGCGGGAAGATAGGCAATCGTCACTCTCATGCGGCCTGCGGCACGAGAGCCACCTGCACGGCCCCGCCGGACTCAGCGTTGGCAGGTCGGGCAATAGAACGTCGAGCGCTGGCCCTGGACGATCTGCCGGATGGTGGTGCCGCAGACCCGGCATGGATGGCCGGCGCGGTCGTACACGGCGCAATCCAGCTGGAAATAGCCACTGCTGCCATCGCTGCCGACAAAGTCGCGCAAGGTGCTGCCACCGCGCTCGATCGCGCGGGCCAGCGTGTTGCGCACGGCCTCGGCAAGACGCTCGCAACGCGCCAGGGACAAACGCCCGGCCGGCGTGGTGGGGCGGATGCCAGCGGCAAACAGGCTTTCCGACGCATAGATATTGCCCACGCCCACCACGATGTCGCCGGCAAGAAGCACGGTCTTGATGGCCGCGCTGCGCCCACGTCCCAGCCGGTAGAGCCAGGCCCCGTCAAAGCGTGGGTCGAAAGGCTCGATGCCAAGCTTGCTCAGCAGCGGATGGGTCGGCAATTGCGACTCTTCGAGCAGGCTCCACAGCACCGCGCCAAAGCGCCGCGGATCGCGGAAGCGCAGCACTAGTCCGGTGCCGGCGCCGGACCGCGCATCACCCGGGCCTTCCGGGTCGGCGAGGATCAGGTCAAGGTGATCGTGCGTGCCCGGCGGCGGCGCCTGCGGCAGCACCCGCAACGTGCCGGTCATGCCAAGGTGGATCAGCAGCCATCCGGGGGCCTCCCCGTCGGGGCGCACGCACTCCAGCAGCAGGTACTTGCCACGCCGCTCGATGCGCGCGATCACCCGCCCGGCCAGCTGCGACTCCAGGTCCGGCTCGACCGGCCAGCGCAGGCCGCGATGGCGCACCACCACTTCGGCAATGCGCCGCCCAACCACATGCGGCAGCAAGCCGCGCCGGGTCACTTCGACCTCCGGCAACTCAGGCATCGAACCTCTCCCTTTTGTGCCACTCAAACCGCCAGAGACCCCAGCCGTGCTAGTGCCATGCGGATAAGCAAAGCATTGTAGCGGCAGGCTACAATGCCTTTACCTTCCCCATCGCCTTTGAGTGCTGGAGTACCCACCCACATGTCGGACCGCCTGGACCGTACCCCGATGACCACCGCTCAATTTATTTCTCCCCGGCGGCCGCTGCGTCACAGGCTCGCGGCCACGGCTGCGGCCGCGGTAGCAGTCTGCGCGCTGGCGCCGCTCGCCAGCCATGCCGCGCCCGCGAACGGCAAGCCCGCGATGAAGGTCGCCGCGGAGGCCACCACGCCAATCCGCTCGAACCCGCTGCCGCCGAAGATGCCCCTGCCGGCGGTGCCGCTGACCGCGGACATTCTCTATCGGGTGCTGGCCGCGGAAATCTCCACCCAGCGCGGCGTGGTCGGCCCCGCTTACCAGACGTACGTTGAGCTGGCCCGCAATACGCGCGACCCGCGCTTTGCGCAGCGTGCCACCGAGATCGCATTCAATGCCCGCAGCGCCCAGCAAGCGCTTGACGCCGCGCGGCTGTGGACCGAGCTTGCGCCGACCTCCGCCGGTGCGCGGCAAGTGCTGTCGACCCTGCTGGTCCTGAGCGGCCGATGGGACGAAGCCGAGCCCCTGCTGGCCCTGCAGCTCAATGGCGTGCCGCCGAGCCACCGGCCGGAGGCCATCCTGCAGATGCAGCAGCAGCTTTCGCGCACCAGCGATCCCGCCGGGGCCGCCGCGCTGCTGCAGCGCCTGGTGGCCAACGACCTGAAGTCGGCCGAGGCCCACCTTGCCCTCGCGCGCGCCAAGGAAACCGCCAACGACATTCCCGGCGCCCTGGCCGAGCTCGACGAGGCCCAGAAGATCCGCCCCGACTTCGAAGCCGCTGCGTTGATGGCCGCCGAGCTGCGTGCCGACAGCGCGCCGGACCAGGCCATTGCCGGGCTCAAGGCGTTCGTCAACAAGGCCCCGGCCTCGGTCAACGGGCACATCACGCTGGCCCGCCTCTACCTGCAGCAAAACGACCTGCAAGCCGCGCGCTCGGAGTTCGAGACGCTGCGCACGATCGCGCCGAAGGATCCGCGCGTGCCGCTCGCCCTCGGCCTCACCAGCCTGCAGTCCAAGCGCTATGACGAAGCCGAGCTGTACCTGAAGGAGTACCTGCAGCTCGCCGAGCAAGTGCCGGCGGCCAGCCCGGATATCGCCTACCAGTACCTGGCGCAGATCGCCGAGGAAAAGAAGGACTATCCGGCGGCAGTGGCCTGGCTCGACCGCATCGACGACGCCCGGCTCGCGCCGGCGGCAGCCGTCAAGCGCGCGCAGTTGCTGGGCCGCATGGGCAAGCTCGACGACGCCCAGGCGGTATTCAACGACATGCTGGCCGATGCCGAGGATATTCCCGAGCCCGACCAGCGCGCACAGCGCATGACCGCGATCCGCCAGGCCGAAGTCGGCATGCTGATCGACGCCAAGTCCTATGACCGCGCCCGCAAGGTGCTGGAGGAACGCGCCGCGGCGGAGCCGGACAACTCGGACTGGGTTTATGAGCTTGCCATGCTCGATGAGCGCGAGAAGCGCTACGACAGCATGGAAAAGCTGCTGCGCCGCGTGATCGCCATGCAGCCGGAAGCCAAGCAAGGCTACAACGCGCTGGGCTATTCGCTTGCGGATCGCAACGTGCGCCTGCCCGAGGCCCTCAAGCTGCTGGAAAAGGCCTCCGCGCTGGGCCCGGACGATCCCTACATCATGGATAGCCTGGCCTGGGTCAAATTCCGCCTGGGCCAGTTGCAGCCGGCCGCCGAACTGCTGCGCAACGCTTACGCCAAGGCGCCCGAGGCCGAAATCGGTGCCCACCTCGGCGAGGTGCTGTGGCAACTCGGCCAGCAGGACGAAGCCCGCAAGACCTGGACCGAAGCCGCCAAAATCGAGCCGGATAACGTCATCCTGATCGACACCCTGCGCCGCTACAACGTGCCGCTCTCCGCGCTGTCCAAGTAGCATCCTGCTGTCCGCAGCCGTCACGCAGCAAACAGATCACCCGCAATCATCCGCCGCCCGGCCCTCGCGCCGGGCCGGCAGCCTGGCGCCCGGCGGCGCCGGCGCGCACGCCAAACGCCATGCCCACATCCCGACGCCTTGCCCTGCTCTACCTGAGCGCCCCCTATGGCTCGCCGCCTGCGCCAGCATCACGCCCACGCGGCAGTTCGATGCTGGCGAGACCGCCCAGCCACGCGAGCTCAGCGGCCGTTTCGCCGCCAACTACGTGCGCTACGGCCGCGATGAAGGCGTGCAGGGCAGCTTCCAATGGCATGAGCAGGGCCGCAATGTGCGCCTGGACCTGATCTCGCCGCTGGGCCAGACCCTGGCCGTGGTCACTTCCACGCCTTCGGGCGCCACGCTCGACCTGCCCAACCAGGCACCGCGCAACGCGCCCGAGGTCGACACCTTGCTGGAAGAAGCGCTTGGCTTCTCGCTGCCGGTGGCGGGCCTGCGCGACTGGCTGCACGCCCGCCCCGCGCCCGGCAGCCCGGCGCGCACCACGCGTGACGACAGCGGACGCCTGGCTACCCTGGCGCAGAACGGCTGGACCGTACGCTACGTAGCGTGGCAGGAAGCCTCGCCCACGACGCCATCCACACCATCCACCCCGGCCGCGGCGCGCCCGCGCCGCATCGACCTGGCACGCGACGGCCAAGCCAACCCGCTCTCGGTACGCCTCGTCATCGATCCGGAGCAAGCACAATGAGTACGGCCCGCCCCCTGCCGCCGCCGGAGCTGCGCAACTGCCCGGCGCCCGCCAAGCTGAATCTCTTCCTGCATGTGACCGGACGCCGCGCGGACGGCTACCACACACTGCAGACGGTTTTCCAACTGGTGGACTGGAGCGATACGCTGGATTTTTGCCGCCGCGACGATGGCCGCATCGAGCGCATCAGCGACGTGCCGGGCGTGCCGGTGGAGAGCGACCTAATCGTGCGTGCCGCTAGGGCCTTGCAGCAGGCTAGCGGCACCGGCTTTGGCGCGGACATCGCCATTGCCAAGCGGCTGCCGATGGGCGGCGGCATCGGCGGCGGATCTTCGGATGCGGCGACCACGCTGCTGGCGCTGAATCATCTGTGGGGGCTGGGCCTGGGGCGCGACGAACTCAAGCGCATCGGGCTCACGCTGGGCGCCGACGTGCCGTTCTTCGTGCATGGAGAAAACGCGTTCGCGCAAGGGGTTGGCGAGGAGCTGACGACGGTCGAATTGCCCGACAGTTGGTTCGTGATCATCCATCCGCGCCAGCATGTTCCGACCGTTGCAATTTTTTCGGACAAGCGCTTGACAAGGGATACAGCGATCACCATAATAGCGGACTTCACTGGATGCACAAACAAGTTCGGTTTCGGTCGCAACGACCTGGAAGCGATAGCAACGGTGAAGTTCCGCGAAGTTGCCCGAGCCCTTGAATGGTTGAGACAGTACAGTCCACATGCAAGGATGACCGGTTCCGGAGCCTGCGTGTTTGCCCGATTTAACGACGAGCAAACTGCGCAGCAGGTACTAGACCGGTTGCCTCCCGAATGGGATGGCAGGTGTGCGAAGAGTTTATCGCAACACCCACTCGCAACGCTCGCATAAAAGTTTTTCGTTCGGCGTCGCAGGCAGTTGAATGTGACGATGGACGTACCCGGTTGTGTAGGGGAGTCGCCAAGTTGGTCAAGGCACCGGATTTTGATTCCGGCATTCGAAGGTTCGAATCCTTCTTCCCCTGCCATTACATCCTACAGTGTCCTAACGGACCTGCACGAAAAGCTGCCGGCACTAGCCGGCAGCAATCGTTCCCCTCCAGCAGCAAGACAGGTGCACCGAATGAGCAGCGAAGGCTTGATGGTTTTTACCGGCAACGCCAACCCCAAACTCGCGGAGGCTGTCGTGCAGCACCTCGGCATCCCGCTCGGGAAAGCCCAGGTCGGCCGGTTCTCCGACGGCGAAGTCCAAGTTGAAATCCAGGAAAATGTTCGCGGCAAGCACGTCATCGTGCTGCAGTCCACCTGCGCGCCGACCAACGACAACCTGATGGAACTGATGGTGATGGTCGATGCGCTCAAGCGCGCCTCGGCACGCAGCATCACCGCGGCCATGCCCTACTTCGGCTATGCCCGCCAGGATCGCCGCCCGCGTTCGGCGCGCGTCGCGATCTCGGCCAAGGTGGTAGCCAACATGCTGGAAGTTGCCGGCGTCGAGCGGGTCCTGACCATGGACCTCCACGCCGACCAGATCCAGGGCTTCTTCGATATCCCGGTTGATAACATCTACGCCTCCCCGGTTCTGCTGGGCGACCTGCGCGAGAAGAACTACGGCAATCTGCTGGTGGTCTCGCCCGACGTCGGCGGCGTGGTGCGCGCCCGTGCACTGGCCAAGCAGCTGAACTGCGACCTGGCCATCATCGACAAGCGTCGCCCCAAGGCCAATGTGGCCGAAGTGATGAACATCATCGGTGAAGTCGACGGCCGCAACTGCGTGATCATGGATGACATGATCGACACCGGCGGCACCCTGTGCAAGGCTGCCCAGGTACTCAAGGAACGCGGCGCGCTGAAGGTATTCGCTTACTGTACCCATCCGGTCCTGTCCGGCGGCGCGGCTGCCCGCATCGCCGACTCCGAGCTGGATGAAGTGGTGGTGTGCGACACGATTCCGCTGCGCGACGATGCCATCCAGTCCGGCAAGATTCGCCAGCTCTCGACCGCATCGCTGCTGGCAGAGACCTTTACCCGGATCGTCAAGGGCGACTCGATTATGTCGCTGTTTGCCGATTCCTGATAGAATTCAAGGCTTTACCGCGTTTGCGGCTGTTTTTTTGGGGTAAGACCCCGATTACGGCACGTGGCGAGGTTCATCGGGCTGTCTGGTCGCGGACAGCCCTCTTACATTTGGAGTCATCATGAAAGTAGTAGCCTTCGAGCGTAGCGTACAGGGAACAGGTGCGAGCCGCCGCCTGCGCAACGCCGGCAAGACCCCCGGCATCATCTATGGCGGCGCAGCCGAGCCCAAGATGATCGAACTCGATCACAACGCACTGTTCCACGCGCTGAAGAAAGAAGCATTCCACTCGTCGATTCTCGACCTCGAAGTGGAAGGCAAGGCTGAGAAGGCCCTGCTGCGCGCTTTCCAGATGCACCCGTTCAAGCCGCTGGTCCTGCACGTTGACTTCCAACGCGTGTCGGCCACCGACAAGATCCACGTCAAGGTGCCGCTGCACTTCATGAACCAGGAAAACGCCCCGGGCGTGAAGCTGGGCCATGGCATCGTCAACCACATCCTGAACGAACTGGAAGTGTCGTGCCTGCCGGCCGACCTGCCTGAGTTCATCGAAGTGGACCTGGGCAATGCAGAACTGGGCCAGACCCTGCACCTGTCCGACGTGAAGCTGCCGAAGGGCGTGAGCGCCATCACCCACGGTGACGAAAACCCCACTATCGCCAGCATCTCGCTGCCGGCCGGTGGCGTGTCGGAAGCCGCCGAAGGTGAAACGCCTGCTGCCTGAGTACCCTGAACGCAGCCTTCGGGCTGTGCGACAGGACGGCTCTCGCAGCCGCAAGAAAAAACCGCCGGCGCGTCCGGCGGTTTTTTTCGTGCCAAGCTTCGCGTATCCTTGGCTTCTGGCGGCACACCCATGCGCGATGCGAAGCGAGCCCTCGCGGTGTTAGTGGCCGTATGGGGCGCCTCGTGGGCAGGCAAAAAGAGCGGAAAAGAGGGACCCATGTCTGAGTATCGCCTTAAGGCGATGCGACTTTGGGTCCCGGCCGCTCTTTTTGCCTGACCACGAGGGGGTGTCGCCCCATCCGGCGCGCTTTTTTGCCTACTTTTTTGGCAAGACAAAAAAGTAGGTCGCCGCCCCGCAGGGGTGGTGAAACTGCAGTTGATTTTGACTTTGCAGTTGCAGTTGCAGTTGCAGTTGCAGTTGCAGTTGCAGTTGCAGCCAAGTAGTTAGCCAAGCAGTTGCCCCGCGCATAGTGCGCCGAGCCCCATCAACCAAGTAGTGCAACGCATGATCAAACTCATCGTCGGCCTCGGAAACCCCGGGGCGGAATACGAAGCCACACGCCACAATGCCGGCTTCTGGCTGGTCGACCAGCTGGCCCGCATGGGGGGCGTCACCCTGCGCGTGGAAGGCCGCTTCCACGGGCTGGCCGCGCGCGCCAGGCTGTGGGACCAGGAGATCTGGCTGCTCAAGCCGTCCACCTTCATGAACCGCTCCGGGCTGTCGGTGGTGTCGCTCGCGCGCTTCTACAAGATCCTGCCGGACGAGATCCTGGTGGCCCATGATGAGATGGACCTGCCGTCCGGCACCGTCAAGCTCAAGCGTGGCGGCGGCGCGGGCGGCCACAATGGCCTCAAGGATATTTCAGCGCACCTGACCACCCAGGACTACTGGCGCCTGCGCGTTGGCGTCGGCCATCCGCGCAATTCGGCGGGTGGTGCCGGCGAGCGCGAGGATGTGATCAATTTTGTGCTCAAGCCGCCGCGCCGCGAAGAGCAGCAGGCCATCGACGAGGCCATCGATCGCAGCGTCGCACCGCTTGGGTTACTGGCCAAAGGCGAGTCCGAGCGTGCCATGCTGGAATTGCATACGAACCGCTGAACGTGCGCGCAAATAGGAAAGCCCCACCACCGTGAAGGTAATGGGGCTTTTTTGTGCTGCGAGCGTTTGTGCTGCAAGCCGCAGTGGCGGCTCAGGCTACCCGTTTGGCCGCCGTAAGGAGCCGATAGCGATCCATCAGGATCTCGCGCGTCTCGATCCGGTTGGGATCGTGCGGGATGCAAGCCACAGGGCAAACCTGCTGGCATTGCGGCTCGTCGAAGTGCCCGACGCATTCGGTACATTTGTTGGGGTCGATCTCATAGATCTCGGGCCCCATCGAAATGGCTTCGTTTGGGCACTCCGGCTCACAAACGTCGCAATTGATGCAGTCGTCGGTGATCAATAGTGCCATGGTATTTCCTTTAAACCCGACATGCCCCGCGCCCGACTGGCCGCGCCTGACATGTCGCAAGACTCTATTTTATTCCGCTTTGCTGCTGATCTTCTCCGCGAGCCAGCGTTCGACCGAGGGAAATACAAATTTGCTGACATCCCCGCCAAGCACCGCGATCTCGCGCACGAACGTGCCGGAGATGAACTGGTACTGGTCGGACGGTGTCAGGAACATGGTTTCCACGTCCGGCAGCAGGTAGCGGTTCATGCCCGCCATCTGGAACTCGTACTCGAAGTCGGAGACCGCGCGCAAACCCCGCACGATCACGCGCGCGTTGTTCTTGCGGACAAAATCCTTGAGCAGGCCGGAGAAACCTTCGACGCGCACATTGGGATAGTGCCCGAGGACTTCACGGGCGATGCCTATGCGCTCTTCCAGCGAAAAGAACGGGCGCTTGTTCGGGCTATGCGCCACGCCGACCACGAGCTCATCGAAGATGTTGGATGCTCTGCGCACCAGATCCTCGTGGCCCCGGGTCATTGGATCGAAAGTGCCGGGATAGACCGCGACGACCATGCTTCCTCCTTGTTCTGCCCGCTGCCGGCCCTGGATGGACCGATCGACCCCGCCCACTATGGTGAGGGCTGGAGCCAAGGCTGCGTGACGAGCGTTGGCGACAGCGGCGTAGTGTAACTCTAAACGCGGCACTTGCAAGCCGCCACATTACGGTTTCGCCGCGCTGCCGCATTTTGCGTGCGGGTGGCCGGTCACAATGCTCGCGGCCATCCCGTGTTCAAAGGTTCCTGTGCTGCAGCAAATGGAAATGCACCGCGCCGGCCCGCGCATGCCGCACGATCTCCAGCGCCGCGGGCACCGGGGCGTCGGGGCCGCTCAGGGCGCGATCCGTTTCCACATACACGGCGCCGCCTGGACGTGACAGCCGCGCCGCATGCTCCAGCGCGGGGCCAAGCCAGTCTTCGGCAAAGGGCGGATCGAGGAACACCACGTCGAAGCTGGCCGACGGCATCTGCGCCGCCGTAGCGAATGCGTCACCTTGCACCACCCGGATCTGCTGGGCGTCGAGCCGGTACTGGTTGTCCCGCAGTTGCTTGGCCACGCGCGGATTGGCTTCGACCATGGTGACCTGCTGGGCACCTCGGGAGGCAGCCTCGAAACCCAGTGCGCCGGAGCCGGCAAACAGATCGAGGCACGCCAGCCCGGACATGTCCTGCCCCAGCCAGTTGAACAGGGTCTCACGCACGCGGTCAGGGGTGGGACGCAGGCCTTCGGCGTCGAGCACGGGCAGTGGCGTGCGCTTCCACTTGCCGCCAATGATACGGACCTGGGCAGGAGACTGCCGCGGCGAGGAGGATGGGGATCGCCCGCTGGCGGCGGGCGAGGGAGATCGGGTACGCGAATTCATGCCGTGATTGTAGAGCCTGTGGCGCGGAAAAGCGCAAGCGCCGGGAACACCCCGGCGCCGGCGCCCGTTACTTCGCTATTCCGGTCCACCCACGATGACGGTCGCCATGGCGTCCGGGAACACGTGGCGCTGGAAGGCTTCCCGGACCTGGGTACGGGTGACCTTGCCGATCTGTGCGGTCCAGGTGTCTAGGTAGTCCAGCGGCAGCCGGTACCAGCCGATATTGGCCACATTGGTCAGCAGCTTGCGGTTGCTGTCGATGCGCAGCGGGAAGCCGTTGACCAGATTGTCCTTGGCGGCCTTCAGTTCGGTGTCGCTGGGGCCTTCCGCCACGTACTGCGCCAGCACCTTGCGCACCAGCGCCAGGGCTTCGTTGGTCTGCGCCTTCTTGGTCTGCAGGCTGATGCCGAAGGGCCCTGCCTGCTTGGCCGGCGCGAAGTAGCTGTCGACACCGTAGGTCAGGCCGCGCTTTTCCCGCACCTCATCGGTCAGGCGCGAGCTGAAGCCGCCGCCGCCGAGCACGTAGTTGCCCACCAGCAGGGCAAAGTAGTCGGGATCGCCACGCGCGATGGCGGGCTGGCTGATTGCTACCGTAGCCTGCTGCGCCGGATGCGGCACGCGCTGCTCGCTGGCCGGGATCTTGAGTTGCACGGGAGGCATCGTGGGCGGCGTGGCGCCGGCCGGCAGGTCGCGCGTCAGTTGCTCGGCGATGGTCTCGGCCTGCTTGCGGTCGATGGCGCCGATCAGCGTCACGACGGCGCGCGACGCGGCGAAATTATCCCGCCAGAAGCGCTCGATATCGGCCCGCGTGATCGACTCGACACTGGCCACGGTCGGCGACACGCCATACGGATGCGATGGATAGATCGCGCGCGACACCATCTTGTCGGCGATCACGCCGGGCTTGGTGTCGGCCTCGCGGATGGCGGTGATCAGGCGTTGCTTCTCGCGCGCCACAACGGCATCCGGGTAGGCCGGCGCCTTGATCAGCTGCCCGGCCAGCGCGAGCGACTGGCTGAGTTCCGGCTCGGAGGTCAGCGTGCGCAGGCCGACGCCGCCGCGATCGCTGCTGGCGGCGCCGCCGAAGTCGGCACCGGTGTCGGCGAAGGCGTCGGCCACCTGTGCTTCATTGCGGGCCGGTTGGCCATCCTGCGCGGCCGCGCCCTTGTCGAGCAGAGCCGAGGCGAGCGTGGCAAGGCCGGCCTTGTCGGCCGGGTCGTAGCGGCTGCCGGCGTCAAAATCCATATTGACGTCGAGCATGGGGATGGACGGGCTGCGCACGAAATACACGCGGGCGCCGGTGGAGGTGGTCCACTGCTCGATCGGGATCGCAGCCAGCGCGGTCTGCGAGGCGATCAGGGCAAGCGCACCGCAAGCCGCGCCTGCCAGGCGACGCAACAGGCGTGGCGACGGGATCGTCGGGGCAAAGAGGGCATCTTGGGTCCTGTCCTCTAGAGAGCTCAGCGGAGCGAGTCGGCGGCGGCCGGAGCCTTTGCCTTGTTCGGGTCGATCGGCTGCGGCAGCAGGGTTGCCACGGTCAGGTTATCGTCGTTGAAGTACTTGCCAGCCACCGCCTGCACCTGCTCCGGCGTGACGGCCTTAATCTTGTCGAGCATGCGGTCAATCTGGCGCCAGGAAATGCCGGCGATCTCGGCCACGCCAATCTCCATGCCTTGCCCGAACACCGAGTCGCGCTTGTAGATCTGCGCCGCCACCACCTGCGCCTTGACCCGCTTGAGCTCTTCGGGCGAGACGCCTTCGCGCGCAATGCGGGCGATCTCGTCGCGCAGCGCGCGCTCGATCTCCTCGGTGGTATGGCCCGTGGCCGGCGTGCCGTCGAGCACCATCAGGGACTCGCCGCGGTTGATGCTGTCGTAGCCCACGTTGACGTCGTCGGCGATGCGGCGCTTGCGCACCAGGTCGCGCGTCAGGCGGGCGTTGTCGTAGCCATTGAGCACGGCGGAGAGGACTTCCAGCGCGTAGGGATCAACGTCCTTCTCGACATCGTGCAGGCGCGGCACCTTGTACGCCATCACCACGTAGGGGTTCTCGGCCGGGGCCTTGACCCATATCCGCTTGATGCCCTTTTGCGCGGGCTCAAGCTGGTTCTTGCGCAGCGGCAGCGGGCGGGCCTTGAGCTTGCCGTAGGTGCGCTCCGCCAGCGCCTTGACCTCGGCCGCCGTGACGTCGCCCGTCACCACCAGCAGCGCGTTGTCCGGCACGTACCAGTTCTTGTACCAGGCCTGCACGTCTTCCACGCGCATGTTGACCAGGTCGTCCGGCCAGCCGATCACGGGATGCCGGTAGGGCGCGGCGGTGTAGACGGTGGCCAGCAACTGCTCGTAGACGGTGCCGCGCGCGGAGTCGTCCGTGCGCAGGCGCCGCTCTTCCGTCACGACCTTCATTTCCCGGTCGAACTCATCCTTCTTGATGATGAGATTGGCCATGCGGTCGGCTTCCAGCTCCATCATCTTCGGCAGGTACTGCTTGCTGATCTGCTGGTAGTAGAGCGTGAAGTCGCGGTTGGTCATGGCGTTCTCGCGCCCGCCCAATGCCGCGATCTGCTTGGAAAACTCCCCGGGCCGACCTTTGGTGTACCCTTGAACATCATGTGTTCAAGCATGTGCGCCACGCCCGTGGTGCCGCTGACCTCGTCCATGCCGCCCGCGCGATACCAGATCTGGTGGGCTACGGTGGGCGCGCGATGGTCTTCCTTGACGATTACCCGCATGCCGTTGGACAGCTTGAACTCGGTGGTATCGGCCTGCGCCGCGGCGGTTTGCGCGGCGGTTGCCTGGCCGCTCGGCAACGGCGGCGCCACCACGGCGGTCTGCGCATAGGCAGCGCCGAACCAGGGCATCGCGATCAACAAAAGGGTGGGAACAAGGCGCCGGGAGAAAGCGGCCTGGCGAACAGCGCCGGCGCCGGCAAGATGCGAAGCGGTACGGGCGGCGCCCGACCTGGACCTGACAGCACAATGGTTCATGCGACCCCGTCTGCTAGAATTTTGGCGATTGATTCTACCGGGGTATTGACCCCTTTCCCAATGTTTAGTTTCTGGAAGAAGCGCAAGGCCGAACCGGTGAGTGCGCCGCCCGAGGTGCAAAGCCCGGCGCCCGCCGCCACACCGGCCGCGGCGCCCGCCAGCGCGCCAACCCCCATTCCCACGGCCGGGCCTGCCCCGGCCGCCGTCGTTTCCGTCCCGACAACCCCCATCGAACCGGTCCAGAGCGTGCCTGCGGCCGCTGCCGAGGAACTGGAACTGGTGCTGACCCCGCCGCCGGCCGCCTCCGCCGAGGCCAGGCGCGGCTGGATGCAGCGCCTGCGCACCGGGCTGTCCAAGACCAGCCGCAACCTGGGCACGCTGTTCGTTGGCGTCAAGGTCGACGAAGACCTGTTCGAGGACCTGGAAACGGCCCTGATCATGGCCGACGCCGGCGTCGAGGCTACCGAGCACCTGCTGAGCGCCCTGCGGCGCCGCGTCAAGACCGAACGCATCGACACCGCCGAAGGCGTCAAGGCCGCGCTGCGCGAACTGCTGACCGACCTGCTGCGCCCGCTCGAGAAAACCATGTCACTGGGCCGCGAGCAGCCGCTGGTGATGATGATCTCGGGCGTCAACGGCGCCGGCAAGACCACTAGCATCGGCAAGCTGTGCAAGCACTTCCAGAGCTATGACCAGTCCGTGCTGCTGGCCGCCGGCGACACCTTCCGCGCCGCCGCGCGCGAGCAGCTGACCATCTGGGGCGAGCGCAACAACGTCACCGTGGTCTCGCAGGAGAGCGGCGACCCGGCCGCGGTGATCTTCGACGCGGTCAACGCGGCACGCGCACGCAGCATCGATATCGTGATGGCCGATACCGCGGGCCGCCTGCCCACGCAGCTGCACCTGATGGAAGAGCTGAAGAAGGTCAAGCGCGTCATCGCCAAGGCGATGCCGAACGCGCCGCACGAGTCGCTGCTGGTGATCGACGGCAACACCGGCCAGAACGCGCTGTCCCAGGTCAAGGCGTTCGACGACGCGCTGGGCCTGACCGGGCTGATCGTGACCAAGCTCGACGGCACCGCCAAGGGCGGCATCCTGGCCGCGATCGCGCGCCAGCGCCCGGTACCGGTCTACTTCATCGGCGTGGGCGAGAAGGTCGAAGACCTGCAGCCTTTCAATGCCGAGGAATTCGCCGACGCACTGCTCGGCTGAGCGGCAAACCGGCCCGCCAGAAGAAAAGCCCCGCAATCGCTTGCGGGGCTTTTTCCTTTGCGCACTGCCGGGGCTTAGCCTGCCAGCTTACTCAGCGTCCGGCTGCGCCTTGGGCTCGGCCTGCTGGAACGCGGGCAGCGCCATGCAGGAGTCGAACACCTTGGCGATGGCCGGGTAGCGGGCCACGTCGATATTGAAGCGCTGCGCGTTGAACACCTGCGGCACCAGGCAGATATCGGCCAGCGTCGGCGTATCGCCGAAGCAGAAGCGCCCTGCCTTGCCCGAGCGCACGAGGTTGGTATTCACCGACTCGAAACCCAGCTCGACCCAGTGGCGATACCATGCGTCCTTGGCCTCCTCCGCCACGCCCAGCGTGTGCTTGATGTACTTCAGCACGCGCAGGTTGTTCAGCGGATGGATCTCGCATGCCACCTCCAGCGCCAGGGCGCGGATGTAGGCGCGGTCGAGCGCGCTGCCCGGCAGCAGGGGCGGCTCGGGATGCGTCTCGTCGAGGTACTCGACCATCGCTACGGACTGGATCAATACATGATCGTCATCCAGCAGGGTCGGCACCAGCGCATCGGGGTTCAGCGCCCGGTAGGCCGGCAGCAGTTGCTGGCCGCCGTCGCGCAACAGATGGACCGGCATGTACTCGTAAGGCAGGCCCTTCAACTGCAGGGCGATGCGCACACGGTACGAGGCGGAGCTGCGAAAGTAACTGTAAAGCTTGAGCATGGGCTCAGACTACCTTGACGGTGAGCTCGCCCACGCCTTCGATCTTGCACAGCATGACATCGCCCTTGACCACCGGGCCCACGCCTTCCGGCGTGCCGCTGTAGATCAGGTCGCCGGGTTGCAGCTCGAACAGCTTGGAGAGATAGGACACCATTTCGGGCACCGACCAGATCAGGTCCGATAGGTCGCCGCGCTGCTTCTCGACGCCGTTGACGGCCAGCGTCACCGCGCCCTTCTGCGGATGGCCGATGACGGACACCGGCACGATCGGGCCGATCGGGGCGGACTTGTCGAAGGCCTTGCCGGTTTCCCAGGGGCGGCCAGTCTTCTTCGATTCGTTCTGCAGGTCGCGGCGCGTCATGTCGAGACCAAGCGCGTAGCCAAACACGTGGCTCGCGGCGTCCGCCTCGGCGATGCCCTTGCCGCCCTTGCCGATGGCAACGACCAGCTCCACTTCGTAGTGGCAGTTGCTGGTGCCCTGGGGATAGGGGAAGGTGCCTTCGGTGCCGTCGGCGACATAGCTCACGGCGTCGGCGGGCTTGCAGAAGAAGAATGGCGGCTCGCGATCCGGATCCGAACCCATTTCACGGGCATGGGCGGCATAGTTGCGGCCCACGCAGTAAACCCGGCGCACCGGGAACTGAGCGCTGCTGCCACGCACGGGCACGCCATGGGGCGCCGGCGGGGCAAATACGAATTCGGTCATCCATCTCTCCAGACTTGTGTACTGTGTTTTGGGCTACGCACCGGCATGCGGCGTCGCCAGCAGACGCCCCCCGCCGCGCAGCAGGGCAATAGCATACACCTGCGTTTCCTGCCGCGTATGGCACTAGCCATTGAATCCGGGAAACCCCGCAATACAATTAAAAGCATCTCGGCGCGAATATTGCATGGCACGAGAGATTCCAAGTGACGCCATGAACAGACGCCCCCAGCCCCTTCCAGTCCGGCGAGTCCGACGAGCCCCGCGCCCGCCGCGGCGAGTTCACGCGCGCTGCGCATCTTGCTGGTGCGCGATCCGCATGACGAGGATCCGCTCAATATCGAGACGATACGTGCCGGGCTTGTATCGGCGGGCTTCACCGACATCGAAACCGTGGATGCCGACCTGCGGCTGCCCGACGCCATCGCCGCGAGGCAGCCGGACCTGATCATCATCGCCTCGGAGTCCGCCGCGCGCGATACGGTCGAGCATGTGTGTGTCGACCCAGCATGCGCCGCGCCCCATCGTGCTCTTCACGGACAACGACGACGCCCAGCGCATCAAGGCCGCGCTGACGGCGGGCATCACCGCCTATATCGTCGACGGCCTGCGCGCCGAGCGCGTGAAGACCGTGCTGGACGTGGCCTATGCGCGCTTCGAACTGAACCAGGAACTGCGCGCCGAGCTCGATGCCACGCGGCTGCAGCTGGCCGAGCGCAAGGAAGTCGAGCGGGCCAAGGGCCTGCTGATGAAGGAGCGCGGCATGACCGAGGACGAGGCCTACAAGCGGCTGCGCAGCATGGCAATGGAGCGCGGCATCAAGCTCGTCGAGGCGGCGCGGCGGGTCATCGATGTGATGAGTTAAGCCACGAAGCAGCCCTATTGGCGTTTCGATACGCCCCGCACGCCGCACGCGCTTGGTGCAATGCACAAAGATGGCGCGACAGGAACACCTCCCACGCACCGGCACCGCACCGGCGCAGCTTTCGCTCGCCCGCTTCCGGCTCCTGCGCCCTTCGCGCCTGCTCCGCCATTCCGACAACAGCCCGTTCCACCCTTGGCACGCCGCTTGCGTAATCAAGTCATCGGCCAACGACGGCCGATCACATACCGATGTGCGCCGCCAACGAAGGCCGCGCCGCATCACGGGACAACGGCGTCCTGACCTGCCCCCGCATTTCTGGCGAAAGCGGAGCAGTTCAGGACGCTTTTTATTTGGAGCCGTGTCAATGCCCTCTCGCCTGAAGATTGCCAAGCCGCTGCATTCAGCAGTTGCCACCGACGCCAGCATCACTGGAGCCGATGCGGTGCCCGCCAGCAGCGGACGGCGCCGCGCACTGGCCACAATCGCTGGCGCCAGCGTGATCACCCTGGTTGATCCCCTGGTACGCGCTGGCGCATGGGCAGCCGGCTCCGACGCACCGGAAAAGCCGGAGGTACGGATCGGCTTCATCCCGCTGACGGACTGCGCCTCGGTCGTGATGGCGGGCACGCTCGGCTTCGACAAGAAGTACGGCATCAAGATCACGCCCACCAAGGAAGCCTCCTGGGCCGGCGTGCGCGACAAGCTGGTCAATGGCGAACTCGATGCGGCACATGTGCTGTACGGCCTGATCTACGGCGTGCAGCTTGGCATCGGCGGCCCCAAGAAGGATATGGCCGTGCTGATGAACCTGAACCACAACGGCCAGGCCATCACGCTGTCGTCCAAGCTGGCGGAGAAAGGCGTCAAGGACGGCGCCAGCCTGAAGGCGCTGATGATGAAGGAAAAGCGCGAGTACACCTTCGCCCAGACCTTCCCCACCGGCACCCACGCCATGTGGCTGTACTACTGGCTGGCCGCCAACGGGATCAACCCGATGCAGGACGCCAAGGCCATCACCGTGCCGCCGCCGCAGATGGTGGCCAACATGCGCGTAGGCAACATGGACGGCTTCTGCGTGGGCGAGCCCTGGGGCGCGCGCGCCATCGCCGACAAGATCGGCTTTACCGCGGAGACCACGCAGGCGATCTGGAAGGACCACCCGGAGAAGACCCTGGGCACTACGGCCGAGTTCGTGCAGAAGTATCCCAACACGGCGCGCGCGATGGTTGCCGCCGTGCTCGACGCATCGAAGTACATCGACGCTTCGGCCTCCAACCGCCGCAAGACCGCCGAGACCATTGCCGCCAAGTCCTACGTCAACACCGACATGGACATCATCCTGGACCGCATGCTGGGCCGCTACAGCAACGGCCTGGGCAAGACCTGGGACGACCCGGACTCGATGAAGTTCTACCAGGACGGCATCGCCAACTATCCCTTCCTCTCCGACGGCATGTGGTTCCTCACGCAGCAAAAGCGCTGGGGCTTGCTCAAGGAACATCCGGACTACCTGGAGGTGGCGAAGAAGGTCAACCGCATCGACATCTACAAGCAGGGCGCCGCCGCGGCGCAGGTGCCGCTGCCCAAGAGCGACTTGCGCACCGCGAAGCTGATCGACGGCGTGGTATGGGACGCCAGCAAGGACCCGAAGGCCTACGCCGACGGTTTCAAGATCAAGGCCTGACGCGCACGCGCCCTGGCGTGATTCCGATTTTGTTTGCCGCTTGAACGCCGGCGTGGCGACACGCCGGCTCCTGAAGGAGCCTGACGTGAATGCACTAGCCCAGCCGGCCCCGCATGCTGCCAACCAAGCCGCCCCTGCAGATGCCGGCACCACCGCCGAGCTCGCCGTGGTTGGCGACCAGCAAGCCCATGAACGCGCCGAGCGCCGCGCGCTCGCAGCGCAAGCCGATGCGCGCCGCGCGGCGCGGCGCGACGCCATCGCCGCCGTCGTGCTCAAGGTGATGCCGCCCGTAGCAGGCTTTGCGCTGTTCCTGCTGATGTGGCACGGCATCGCCACCATGATCCCCGCCATCCCCACGCCGGCCGCCACCTGGCATGCCGCCGTGCCGCTGTTCGCCGACCCGTTCTACCGCAACGGCCCCAACGACCAGGGCATCGGCTGGAACGTGCTGGCATCGCTGGCGCGCGTGGCGGCAGGCTTCGGGCTGGCGGCGCTGATCGGCATCCCGGCCGGCTTCGCGCTGGGCCGCTTCGCCTTTCTCAACGCCATGATGGCGCCCATCATCAGCCTGCTGCGCCCGGTCTCGCCGCTGGCGTGGCTGCCCATTGGCCTGCTGCTGTTCAAGTCCGCAAACCCGGCGGCAATCTGGGCCATCTTCATCTGCTCGATCTGGCCGATGGTGATCAATACCGCCGTGGGCGTGACCCGCGTGCCGCAGGACTACCTGAACGTGGCGCGCGTGCTCGACCTGTCCGAATGGAAGGTGTTCACCCGCGTGCTGCTGCCGGCCGTGCTGCCGTACATGCTCACCGGCGTGCGGCTGTCCATCGGCACCGCGTGGCTGGTGATCGTGGCCGCGGAAATGCTCACTGGCGGCACCGGCATCGGCTTCTGGCTGTGGGACGAGTGGAACAACCTGAAGGTGGAACACATCGTCATCGCGATCTTCATCATCGGCGTGGTCGGGCTGCTGCTCGAATACGCGCTGCTCAGCCTGGCCAAGCGCTTCAGCTACGGCAACTAAGCCGCCAAGACGCCAAGTCGGCTACCGCGCCCTGGCACCCAAGGAGAACCTCATGGAAAAGTTCGTCCGTATCGAGCATGTCGGGCAGACCTTCAAGACCAAGAAGGGGCCGTTCGTGGCCCTGCGCGATGTCAACCTGACCATCGCCAGCGGCGAGTTCATTACGCTGATCGGCCATTCGGGCTGCGGCAAGTCCACCTTGCTCAACCTGCTGGCCGGGCTGGACCGGCCCAGCGCCGGCGCGCTGATCTGCGCCGAGCGCGAAATCGCCGGCCCGGGCCCGGATCGGGCGGTGGTGTTCCAGAACCATTCGCTGCTGCCCTGGCTGACCTGTTTCGACAACGTCTACCTTGGCGTGGAGCGCGTGTTCGGCGGCAGCGAAAGCAAGGCGCAGCTGAAGGCCCGCACGCACGACACGCTGGCCATGGTTGGCCTGACCCACGCCGAAGCCAAGTATCCGCAGGAGATCTCGGGCGGCATGAAGCAGCGCGTGGGCATCGCCCGGGCGCTGGCCATGGAGCCCAAGGTGCTGCTGATGGACGAGCCCTTCGGCGCGCTGGATGCGCTCACCCGCGCGCACCTTCAGGACGAGCTGATCAAGATCGTGGCGAAGACGCGCAGCACGGTGGTGATGGTGACCCACGACGTGGATGAAGCGGTGTTGCTGGCCGACCGCATCGTCATGATGACCAACGGCCCCGCGGCCACCATCGGCGAAGTGCTGAAGGTGGACCTACCGCGGCCGCGCGAGCGCATGGCGCTGGCCGGGGATAAGGACTACCACGCATGCCGCACGGCAGTGCTGGACTTCCTGTACCGCAAGCAGCGTAATCCCGCCCTGAAGGAAGCCGCCTGAGCAGGTGCAATGGGGGGCCTGGCGCTATCGGCGCCGGGGGCGAAGCCGGGCCGGCGTTGCGGCTGTCATGGGCACGGCCGGCTCGCTCCGCTATCATGGACTTCAAACCACATAGTCCCAACCCGCCATGACCACCACGCCCACCTCCCCTGCGGCTCCCGCCGCCCCTGCTTTCGCTGCCGCGAAGTACATCAAGGAAATCGGCCGGGGCGTCAACGGCGCCCGTGCGCTGCCGCGCGAAGACGCCCAGGCGCTGTTCGATGCCATGCTGGCGGGTCGCGTGGCCGATATCGAGTTGGGCGCGGTGCTCATGGCCTATCGCATCAAGGGCGAGGCGCCGCACGAGCTGGCCGGCATGCTCGATGCCGCACACGCGCATTGCCTGCCGCTGGCCGGCCCGGCGGACCGCATCGTGGTGTCCATCCCCAGCTACAACGGCGCGCGCAAGCAGCCCAACCTGGTGCCGCTGCTGGCGCTGCTGCTGGCGCGCGAGGGCGTACCGGTGCTGGTGCACGGCTCCCGCCAGTTCAACGGGCGCGTCACCAGCATCTCGCTGTTCGAGGCGCTGGGCGTCGCGCCTTGCGGCTCCGTGGCGCAGGCCGAATCCCAGCTGCGCAGCAAGGACGCCCAGCCCGGCCCGCTGGCCGTGCTGCCGATCGACGTGCTGTCGCCGGCGCTGGCCCGGATGCTGGACAAGCGCATGCAGATCGGCTTGCGCAACTCCGCGCATACGGTGGTCAAGATGCTGCAGCCGGTGGGCGCGCACTCCCCGGCCGAGGCGCTGCGGCTGTATAGCTACACCCACCCCGAGTACCGCGAAACCCTGACCGACTATTTCTCGCGCGAGCCCGCCAATGTGCTGCTGGCGCGCGGCACCGAAGGCGAGGTGGTGGCGGACGCCCGGCGCAACAGCCGCATCGACTGGCTGCACGACGGGCATCAGCGCACTTTGGTCGACCCGACTTCCGGCTCCATCGTGGAAGTGCCGGAGTTGCCGCCCGGCAGCGACGTGGACCAGACCGCGGCCTGGATCCGCCTCGTGCTGGACGGCAAGCTGCCCGTGCCCGCCCCGATCGCCACGCAGATCGACGCCATCCGCGACTGCCTGCAGCAAGGCACGCGGGTAGCCTGGGCCAGCCCGGTCTGATCCGGGCCGGCTGCGCGGGCGCCTCTGGTCAGCGCTTGCGCTGGGGCAGGGGATGCGATCGTCTTCCCCCGGCACACGCGGAAACTGGTCATCCTCCCAGCGCTGGGAGGCCGCTTCGATCGCCTCCTTGGTGCTAGCAACGAAATTCCAGAAGATAAAGCGATGGCCGTCGGTCGGGTCCCCGCCGAGCAACATCACGCGCGACGCCACCTGCGCCGTCAACGTCACCGGCTGGCCCGGCACCAGCACCGCCAGGTGCCGCTCCGGCAGCACCTCGCCGTCCAGCGCGATGGTGCCGTCCACCGGGTAGACGCCGCGCTCGGCATGCTCCGCCGGAATCTCCAGGCTGGCGCCCGCCTCGAGCTCAATGGCCACATAGAGCGTGCGGCCAAACACCTTCACCGGCGCCTCGGCGCCAAACGCATCGCCCGCAATCACCGTCATGCGTACGCCAGGGCGCTCCAGCTTGGGCAGCGTCGCCGCCGGATGGTGATGGAAGGACGGCTCGACGTTCTCGTGCTCCTTGGGCAGCGCCACCCAGGTCTGGATGCCGTGCAGGCGTGGCCCGGCATCGCGGGCGGCCTGGGGCGAGCGCTCCGAGTGCGCGATGCCCCTGCCCGCCGTCATCCAGTTCACGTCGCCCGGCCTGATGACCTGCTTGCTGCCCAGGCTGTCGTGGTGAAGCATCTCGCCCTCGAACAGGTAGGTGACCGTGGCCAGGCCGATATGCGGATGCGGGCGCACATCCGCCCCTCTCCCGGCGGCATGGCCACCGGGCCCATGTGGTCGAAGAAGATGAATGGGCCGACAGTCTGGGTTGCCGCGGCGGGCAGCAGGCGGCTCACGGCAAAGTCGCCGAGGTCACGGGTATGCGGCTTGAGCAAGTGTTCGATAGCAGACATGAATGTTCCCCGGTTTGGTCGATGCTGGCGCGCAGCACCACTGAGATAAATGAAAAGAGTGTAGCTGCTAGCGAAACACAGCATCTCATCCGGCGACAGAACCGGCAGGGGTAGCAGCCCTCTAATCAATGTCCGATCGTTGGCGCACCCGCGTGAGATAGTGGCCTCGCCACATTCCTCGCCACATCCCGCAAGATGTCGGTTTAAAACACTATGTAGAAGTACCATTCGATTACCAGGAACTATCAACCCTATTGTCACTCCAACTTAGCAGTCCCCCGGCTTGAGTGCTAATATGTGTTGCAATGCAGTGCGAGCCCCCCAAGAGGTCCGCACACGCGGGCAACCCACCCGCCGGAATGCGAAAGGAGCAATCGAGTGAACGCGGTCTTATCTGCTGACCAAACCCAAATGAACAACCGTCTGCCTACGGTGCCGCAGGGCGCCGGGACGTTTGCGCTGACCTTTCCTGGAACGCTGGGAAATATCGACAGCTATATCCAGGCTGTCCACCGTATTCCCCTGCTTACCCCCGAGGAAGAGCAGCGGCTTGCGCGCGAGTTGCGCGAGCACGACTCCGTCGATGCGGCGCGCCGCATGGTGCTGTCGCACCTGCGCCTGGTGGTGTCCATCGCCCGCCAGTACCTCGGCTATGGCCTGCCCCACGCAGACCTGATCCAGGAAGGCAATATCGGCCTGATGAAGGCGGTGAAGCGCTTCGACCCGGACCAGGGCGTGCGGCTGGTGTCGTACGCCATGCACTGGATCAAGGCCGAGATCCACGAATACGTGCTGAAGAACTGGCGCATGGTCAAGGTGGCTACCACCAAGGCCCAGCGCAAGCTGTTTTTCAACCTGCGCAGCCACAAGCAGGGCGCCCATACCTTCACGCCGGAACAGATCGACGCGGTTGCGCGCGAGCTGAACGTCAAGCCGGAAGAAGTGATGGAGATGGAAACCCGCCTGTCGGGCGGCGACCTGGCGCTCGAAGGGCAGATCGACGATGGCGAAGAAGACTTCGCGCCCATCGCCTACCTGGCCGACAACCACAACGAGCCGACCCGCGTGATCGAGGCCCAGCGCCACGACCGCCTGCAGGTGCAAGGCCTGGAAGAAGCGCTGTCCAAGCTCGACGACCGTAGCCGCCGCATCATCGAGGCGCGCTGGCTGCAGGTCAACGACGACGGCTCGGGCGGCTCCACGCTGCATGAACTGGCTGACGAATTCGGCGTTTCCGCCGAACGCATCCGCCAGATCGAAACCGCGGCGATGAAGAAGATGAAGGGTGCGCTGCAGGCCTTTGCCTAAGGCTGAAGCTCAAGCTCAAGCGCACCAGAAATAAACAGGGCCGGTCTCGCGACCGGCCCTGTTTTATTTTTCCGCCGGTTTCGCGCCGGCGGCTCGCCTCAGGACAGCAGCTGCTTGAGGTCGTGCACGATTGGCTCCGGCCCCTGGCCGTGGCGGATAAACAGCCGCAGCTTGCCGCTCGGGTCGAACACATAGCTGCCCGCCGAGTGATCCATGGTGTAGTTGTTCGGCGAAGTGCCCGGCACCTTGGCGTAGAACACCTTGAAGTCCTTGGCAACCTTCTGCAGCGCGGCATCGTCGGCCGGGCGCATGCCCAGGAAGCGCGGATCGAAGGCCGGCACGTACTGCGCCAGCAGGGCCTGCGTATCACGCTCCGGATCCACCGTGACGAACAGCACCTGCACCTTGTCGGCGTCCGGACCCAGTTGCTCCATCACCGCCTTGAGCTCGGCCATGGTGGTCGGGCACACGTCCGGGCAATGCGTATAGCCAAAGAACATCACTACCGCCTTGCCCTTGAAGTCGCCAATGGAGCGCACCTTGCCGTTGTGGTCGGTGAGGACGAAGTCCTTGCCGAACTCACTGCCGCCGGTGATATCGACGTTCTTGAAGGAAGCCTTCTGCTGACCACATGCCGCCAGCAGCAGCGAGCACAGGGCCAGCAGGCAAAACCGGCGGAAAGTCGCGAAGGTGGGGAGAAAGGCTGAAGGGAAGCGGTTTGGCATGCGAGTTCGGGTGGTGTTGACGAGCCGGACCGCCCGGCAGGCGGCTGGACGCGACAAGGTCACATTAACAGATGACACGCAGTATCGCCGATCGGGGCCGCCACGCGCGCAGGCCGCGACAAGATGCCGCAAGCCTGCCCGGCCCGCTCAGGCCTGCGGCAGGAACTTGAAGTAGTGATCGACCAGCAGCGCGGCGAACAACAGCGAGAGATACAGGATCGAGAAGCGGAAGGTGCGTTGCGCCAGCGCGTCCGAGTAGTTGCGATACATCTTCCACGAGTAGGCCAGGAAACCGCCCCCCAGGACCAGCGCGGCCGCCAGGTAGATATAGCCGCACATGCCGTACACAAAAGGCAGCAGCGTGGCCGCGATCATGATCAGCGTGTACAGCAGGATGTGCAGCAGTGTGAAGCGCTCGCCGTGCGTCACCGGCAGCATCGGCAGGCCGGATTTGGCGTAGTCGGCGCGGCGATACAGGGCCAGGGCCCAGAAGTGCGGCGGCGTCCACGTAAAGATGATCAGCACCAGGAACCAGGCTTCCGCCGGCAGGTCGCCCGCGACCGCCGCCCAGCCGAGTGCCGGCGGCATGGCGCCGGACAGGCCGCCGATGACGATGTTCTGCGGCGTGGCCGGCTTGAGCAGGATGGTGTACACCACAGCGTAGCCGACGAAGGTGGCCACGGTCAGCCACATGGTCAGGTCGTTGGTGTAGACGTGCAGCAGCCACATCCCTGCCCCGCCCAGCACCGCGGAGAACACCAGCGTCTGGATGGTGGTGATCTCGCCGGTGGCCGACGGGCGCCATGCGGTGCGGCGCATCAGCGCGTCGACCTTCTGCTCCACCAGGCAGTTAATGGCGAAAGCGGCACCTGCCAACAGCCAGATGCCGGCAGCGCCCCCGATCAGCACCGGCCACGGCACCATGCCGGGCGTGGCCAGGAACATGCCGATGATGGCGCAGAAGACGGCAAGCTGCGTCACCCGCGGCTTGGTCAGGGCGGCATATTGGCGGACCAGGTGGCGAACCCGTCCGAGGGGATGTGTGGGTAGCTGTAACCACTGAGGAGTTCTTGTCTTTCATGTGGCGCGCGCGGCGGCCGGCACGTCGGTAGCGATGTCAGCGGACCGGGCCGCGAGCCCTATATTGTAGTTGAGGCGAACCAGGAGCAGCAGCAAGACCGCCGCGCCGCCGTTATGCGCCACCGCGGCGCCCAGCGGCCAGTCGAACACGATGTTCGAAAGCCCGGTGGCCAGTTGCAGCGCGAGAAAGCCCAGCAGCCAGCCGGCGCTGCGCGCAAGGCCGCCAAGGCGGCGCGCCTGCAGGCCGAACCAGGCCAGGAAAGCCAGCACGACAAAGCAAAGCCGCGATGCACCCAGTGGATCGCTACCAGGGCCGAGTGTGGAATGTAATCGCCGTCTGCGGTCATGCCGAGCTGGCGCCACAGCGTGAAGCCGTGGCGGAAGTCCATGTCCGGCACGAGCTGGCCGTTGCACAGCGGAAAGTCGGTACATGCCAGCACCGCATAGTTAGTGCTCACCCAGCCGCCCAGGAAGATCTGCAGCACCAGCAAGGCCAGCGCAATGCGCGCCGGCCAGCGCAGCCCGGCCGCCTGCGGCGCGACCCGCAGCGGCGGGTCGTTGCGCGAGCCCAGCCAGATCAATGCCGCCAGCAGGCTCATGCCGAGAATCAGGTGCGTGACCACGATGATGGGCTGGAGCTTGAGCGTGACCGTAAAGGCGCCGAACGCGCCCTGCACGCACACCAGCAGCAGCACGCCGGTGGCGAACCAGGGCGACTGCTTGAGCTCGCGCCGCTTGACCCAGGCCAGCACCATCAGCGTGATGATCAGCACGCCGACCGCCATGGCGAAGTAGCGGTGGATCATCTCGATCCAGGCCTTGGTAATGGTCACCGGCCCACTGGGCAAGGCCGTCTCGGCGGCGCGGATGTGCTCCTGCGCCGCATGCGGGTTGGAGTGGCCATAGCAGCCCGGCCAGTCGGGGCAGCCCAGGCCTGAGTCGGTCAGCCGCGTAAAGCTGCCGAACATGATCAGGTCCAGCGTCAGAAAGGCGGTGATCCAGACCAGCTTGCGGTACTTGTTGCGATCCCCCTTGACCAGCACGTAGCTCAAGGGGAACAGCGCGATCAGGACGCCGATGACGGCGAGTTGGAGCAGCATGCGCGCCTCAACCGATGTGAGAGTACTTGAGCAGCTTCTTCAGGTCGGAGCTCATCTTCTTGGGGTCTGGCTCCTTGGGGAAGCGCATCATCAGGTTGCCCAGCGGATCGACCAGGAACAGGCTGTCCTCGATCCGGGCACCCGGTTGCGCCGGCAGCCATTTCTGCATGGCTTCACGGTTGACGCGCAGGAAGCGCACGCCGGCATACGGCTCGTTGTAGGCGGCCGACAGGCGGGAATCGACAGCGCCCTCGTCGCTGATCAGCCATACCGGCACGATGCGCTCGCGGTCCTGCCCCTGCCCCGCGCGGATCTGGCGGATGGTGAACAGCTTCTTGGCGCAGGCTTCGTCGCACGCCGCGCCATCCGCGGTCACCAGCAGCCACTTGCCCTTGAAACTATCCAGCGGCACGGACTCCGCGCGCTCGTTGGCGATCTGTATCGCAGGCATGGGGCGCTGCGGATCGATGAGCGTGCCGTAGTTGGTGGAGCCGCCCGCCGGCTTGAACACGTAGTACGTCAGGTAGGAAGCGATGACAGGCGAAGCGCACACCAGCAGGAGCAGCAGCATCTGGATGCGGCCGCGGCGGGTGCGGGCGTCGATGCGCGAGTCTTGCGGCGCGGCGCGGGCGGCCTGGGCCGAAGCGGGATCTGGTTGTTGCATAGCGTTTCGTCTGTCTGTCGTTAGGGGCGGTTGCGCTCATCTGACCGCAACACGTCGCTGTGGTTCGTGGGTGCTGCCGGGGCCGCCTGCGGGCTTGCTCAAGCCGTCATGCGGGTGGCGCGCCGCCAGCTCAGCGCCACCAGCAGCACCAGGGTCAGCGCGGCCAGCCCGAACCACTGGAAGGCATAGCCATAGTGGCGATCGGCGCCGATGTCCGCTGGCGCCCAGTCGCGCGCCAGCCCGTCGCCGTTGTCGTTGCGCTGTTCCAGCACAAAGGGTTGCAGGGGCACGCCAAGTTCCCTGGCGTAGGCGGCGAGATCCACATTCTGGCGGATCTTCTGGCCGGCCTCGGCATTCGCGCCCTGGCCAAGGCTGAAGACCCTCGGCACGGTCGCCAGCGCCGTGCCGTCCAGTTCCACCTCGCCTTCCGGGGTCGGGAACGGCGCGATATGTGTGCGATCCTGCGCATCGCGGGGCAGCCAGCCGCGTAGCACCAACACCGCCGGGGCGGAAGCATCGCCCCCTGCAACCCGCAGCGGCGTGAGCACCATGAAGCCGGCACGGCTATCGGTCCCGTTGCCGTGGGGGCGATTGTCCAGCAAAACCGTATGCGCTGCATCGAAGCGGCCGCGCACGTGCACGCGCCGCTCCGCCACCGCGCCATCCGCCAGGCTGCGCCCGATCTCCAGCGGCGGCTGGGCTGCCAGCGCCTCGAGGCGCGCGGCCCGCGCCACTTTTTCATGGGCCCGGTTGAGCTGCCAGTTGCCCAAGGCACAGGTGACGGCGATCACCACCAGCGCGGCGATGGTGGGCAGCGGGCTCAGTGCGCGCCACAGCTTCACGTGCGGCCTCCCTGGCATTTCCCGAGGGCGTTGCCAAGCGCGCCGATGCGATAATGGCACTTCATCCCTAGCAGACCCCGCGCTTGCGGGCCCTCCATGCGTATCGTCATCCTCATCGCGTTCTTCCTCATCATCGGTAGCCTGGCCTCCGCCCTGTTCTTCATGATGCGCGACCGCGGCAGGACGCCAAACATGATGCGCTCGCTGATGTTCCGGGTCGGCTTCTCGGTGGCCCTGTTCGTCTTCATCCTGTTCTCGCACTGGATGGGGTGGATACAGAGCACGGGCATCCGCATGGCGCCCTGAAGCTGGCGCGCTTCCGGCGCCCCTTGGCGACGCCAGGATCGAACTACAAAAAACAAGCGCCGCAGGCTGGCTACTTCCCTGCGGCGCTTGTTTTTTGTTGTTCCCCGCGAGCAGAGGAGGAACCTCCCCGCGACGCCGCCGGCGTGGCCGGCGGGCACTGCGATCGGGTGTCTTACAGCCAGTACACCACGATGTAGAGGAACAGCCACACCACGTCGACGAAGTGCCAGTACCAGGCGGCGCCTTCGAATGCGAAGTGATGGTCAGGCGTCAGCTGGCCCTTGAGCACGCGCACCAGCACCACCGTCAGCATGATCGCGCCGAGCGTCACGTGGAAACCGTGGAAGCCGGTCAGCAGGAAGAAGGTGGAACCGTAGATGCCCGAGGTCAGCTTGAGGTTCAGCTCCGAATATGCATGATGGTACTCATACACCTGGAAGCACATGAAGATCGCGCCCAGCAGGATGGTCAGCACCAGGCCCTGGATCAGCTGGCTGCGCTTGTTGGCCAGCAGCGCATGGTGCGCCCAGGTCAGCGTCAGGCCGGACATCAGCAGCAAGGCGGTGTTGATCGTGGGGATCGGCCATGGACCCATGGTCTGGAAGCTTTCCACGACACCCGCCGGTCCGAGGTTCGGCCACACGGCGGCGAAGTCGGGCCACAGGATCTTGTTGTTCAGGTCGCCCAGCCAGGGCATGGCGATGTTGCGGGCGTAGAACAGCGCGCCGAAGAACGCCGCGAAGAACATCACTTCGGAGAAGATGAACCAGCCCATCGACCAGCGGAACGACAGATCGATGTTCTTGCCGTACTTGCCCGTCTCGGATTCGTTGATCGCCTCGCCGAACCAGGTCTTGAGCACGAACAGGAACCACAGCAGGCCCAGGCCGCACAGGTACGGCCCCCAGGTCTGCCCGTTTACCCAGCCAGCAGCACCCCCAGCCGTCAGCAGCAAGCCAAAGCTAGCCGTGATCGGATGGCGCGAGGGGCCCGGTACGAAGTAGTACGGAGCGTTTGCGCGGTTCGCACTCATTCTTTTTTCTCCAGCTCAGAGTCTCTGATTCAGTAATCGTTATCCGCACATCCAGCCCTGACAAGGCCGGCGGCATGCTTTTGCCCTGCTCTTTTACTTGTTCCTACCCTGCCCTGTACGTTGCGCTGCGTGGCCTCACCCTACCACCACACGCACGACCGTGATCAGCACCGCGATCAGGATGGCTACCCCGATCAGGCCGGCAATGATCACATGGACCGGGTTGAGCTGTGCCATGTCGCGCTCGTGCTCGCTCCCTTGCGCAGGCCGATAAACGACCAGAACACCGCGCGCAGGGTTTGCGCAAATGACAGCTTGCGCTTGACCGCGTCCTTCATCTCATCCACGGCTTACCCCCACAACCACAACCACTACAACTGCAAATTCAAATGCCCTTGCCCGCACCGGCCGGCTGCGCGTCGAGCGGACCTTGCGGCGCTTGCGCCACCGGCGACCCGATCTCGAAGAAGGTATAGGACAGCGTAATGTTCTTCACGTCTTTCGGCAGGTCCGGATCGATCACGAACACCACCGGCATCTCGCGTGCTTCCTTGGCCTTCAGTGTCTGCTCCTTGAAGCAGAAGCACTCGATCTTCTTGAAATACTGCGTGGCCAGCTTGGGCAGGTAGCTCGGGATGGCCTGCGCCGAGATATCGCGTGCCTGGCCGTTCGCCACTTCGTAGACGATGGTGGTCATCTCGCCCGGGTGCACTTCCATGCTGCTCTTGACCGGACGGAAGGCAAAGGGCCCGCGCGCGTTGGAGTCGAACTCGACCGTGATCGTGCGGGTCTTGTCCACTTGCGTGTTCTTGACCTGGCCACCGTACAGGTCCCGCGTGGTCACCACGTTCAGCCCGGTGATCTCGCAGATCTTCTTGTACAGCGGCACCAGCGCATAGCCAAACGAGAACATCAACGCCACCACCACCAACAGCCGCAGCATCATCCCGCGGTTGAACTTCTTGTCGGTGGCATTGCTTGACTGCTGGTTCACGCTCATCTCAATACCCTGCAGCTTCAGCCGAGAAAGATCATCTTGGCGAAGAAACCCAAAAAGAAAACCATCACGATCGAGAAAAGGATCAGGCCGAGACGACGATTGGAGGCCTTGCGGTCTGCCTGCGATGGACTTTTGTTTGGATCCTGCATAACACCTTGCTTGCGTGACGCGGAAGGACGGGTACTGCCCATCCTTCCGTGTCTATTGCGGCTTGCCTGACTGCGGCTTACCTGACTTGCGGCGGCACTTCAAAGGTGTGGAACGGGGCCGGCGACGGCACGGTCCATTCCAGGCCCTCGGCGCCATCCCACGGCTTGTCCCCGGCTGCCTTGCCGCCACGATAGGACGGCAGCACCACGAAGAAGAAGAAATACACCTGCATCAGGCCAAAGCCCAGTGCGCCGATCGATGCAATCGCGTTGAAATCCGCGAACTGGGTCGGGTAGTCGGCATAGCGACGCGGCATGCCGGCCAGACCCAGGAAGTGCATCGGGAAGAAGGTGATGTTGAAGAAAATCATCGAGCCCCAGAAGTGGATCTGGCCGCGGGTTTCGTTGTACATGAAACCGCTCCACTTCGGACCCCAGTAGTAGAAGCCCGAGAACATCGCGAACAGCGAGCCAGCCACCAGTACGTAGTGGAAGTGGGCCACGATGAAGTAAGTGTCCTGCAACTGGATATCGATCAGGGCAACCGCCGGCATCAGGCCGGTGAAGCCACCGATGGTGAACACGAAGATGAAGCCGATCGCGAACAGCATCGGGGTCTCGAAGGTCATCGAGCCGCGCCACATGGTAGCGATCCAGTTGAAGATCTTCACGGCCGTGGGCACCGCGATCAGCATGGTGGCGTACATGAAGAACAGCTGGCCGGTCACGGGCATGCCGGTCGTGAACATGTGGTGAGCCCACACGATGAACGACAGGATGGCGATCGAGGCGGTCGCGTAGACCATCGAGCTATAGCCGAACAGGCGCTTGCGGGCGAAGGTCGGCACGACGTGCGAGACGATCCCGAACGCCGGCAAGATCATGATGTAGACCTCGGGGTGGCCGAAGAACCAGAAGATGTGCTGGTACATCACCGGGTCGCCGCCTCCGGCCGCCGAGAAGAAGCTCGTGCCGAAGTGACGGTCGGTCAGCACCATGGTGATGGCGCCAGCCAGCACGGGCATCACGGCGATCAGCAGGTAGGCGGTGATCAGCCAGGTCCAGCAGAACATCGGCATCTTCATCAGCGTCATGCCGGGTGCGCGCATATTGAGCACCGTGACGATGATGTTGATCGAGCCCATGATCGACGACGCGCCCATGATGTGCATGGCGAAGATCGCCATGTCCATGCCCGGGCCCATCTGCACCGACAGCGGCGCGTACAGGGTCCAGCCGGCGGCGGTGGCGCCTCCCGGTGCGAAGAACGACAGCACCAGCAGCAGCGCTGCCGGGGGCATCAGCCAGAAGCTGAAGTTGTTCATCCGCGCGAACGCCATGTCGGATGCGCCGATCTGCAGCGGGATCATCCAGTTGGCGAAGCCGACGAAGGCCGGCATGATCGCGCCGAACACCATGATCAGGCCGTGCATGGTGGTGAACTGGTTGAACAGTTCCGGGCGGAAGAACTGCAGGCCCGGCTCGAACAGCTCGAGACGGATCAGCAGTGCCAGCGCGCCGCCAGACAGCAGCATGGTGAACGAGAACAGCAGGTACAGCGTACCGATGTCCTTGTGGTTGGTGGCAAACAGCCAACGGCGCCAGCCATGCGGTTGATCGTGGTGATCGTCATGCGCGTGGTCGTGCGGGTGGGCGAGCGCGTCCGGGGTAGCAGTACTCATCGCGAAAACTCCTGAAATCCTGTTCAACCTGCGGCGCGGTCACCCGCGGCGCTGGCCTGCTTGGCAGCGGGCTTGTCTTCCGTCTTGGGCGCGGCGTCGCCGCCAGCGCCAGGTGCGCCGCCGCCTTCGCGGAACTTGCCGGCACGCGCGTTCACGAAATCGCTCGGTTGAATCACTTCACCCGTCTTGTTACCCCAGCTGTTGCGGGTGTAGGTCATGACGGCAGCGAGTTCGGTATCGGAGAGGTGCTTCCACACCGGCATGGCACCCTTGCCTTCCAGCAGGATATGCATCTGGCCGGCATCCGGGCCGTTGACGATCTTGGAACCGTCGAGAGCCGGGAAGGCGCCGCCGCCCTTGCCGTTAGGCTGGTGGCAGACCGCGCAGTTGGCGGTGTAGACTTTTTCGCCGCGGGCCTTGAGCTCGTCCAGGGTCCAGGTCTTGTTGGGGTCGTCCGCCTTGGCGGCGAGTTCCTTCTTCTTGCCGTCGACCCACTTGGCGTAGTCGGCGTCGGAGACGACGCGCACGACGATCGGCATGAAGGCGTGTTCCTTGCCGCACAGCTCGGCGCACTGGCCACGGTACACGCCAATCTTCTCGGCCTTGAACCAGGTGTCGCGCACGAAGCCGGGGATGGCGTCCTGCTTGACGCCGAAGGCCGGGATCATCCAGGCATGGATGACGTCGTTGGCCGTCAGCACCATGCGGACCTTCTTGTTCACGGGCACCACCATCTCGTTGTCCACCTCCATCAGGTAGGTGTTCGACTTGGGGGCCTCGTTGTTGATCTGCTCGCGCGGGGTGGTCAGGGTGGACACGAAGGAGATGCCTTCGCCGTCGCCCTTCAGGTAGTCGTAGCCCCACTTCCACTGGTAGCCAGTGGCCTTGATGGTGATGTCGGCGTTGGTGGTGTCCTTCATCGCCACGACCGTCTTGGTGGCGGGCAGGGCCATGCCGATGACGATCAGGAACGGGATGATGGTCCAGATCACCTCGACGGTGATGCTTTCGTGGAAGGAGGCCGACTTCGCGCCCTTGGACTTGCGGTGCTTGAACACGGAGTAGAACATCACCCCGAACACGCCGATGAAGATCACGGTGCACATGATCAGCATCATCCAGTTCAGCCAGTGAATCTGCTCGGCGATCTTGGTGACCGGCTCGGTCAGATTGAGCTGACGCACGGCGGGGCCGCCTGGCATGTCTTCCACTGCCAGGGCTGCATGGCTAGTGAGCAAGGACGCTCCCACCAGACACGCTGCGGATGCCTTCTTCCACATTTTCATTTGTTATCTACCCAATTTACAGATTCAAATCTGTCACTCGCCGGACCTCCGCTGCCTCTCAGAGAGAACGTAAAGCCGATGCGAGCTCCTGCGCGAACTTTCGCCGCTTGTACGGGTCCAGAAAACACCCCACCCGCACAGCGCTCTTGCCCGAGCGCAGCAACACCAGCGCCCGTAATGATTCACCCGGTTCGACCCGCACCCACAGCGGGTTGAATTCATGCCGTGTCAGCTGCCCTGCACTGACCGAAACCACTACCAGCCTGCCGTCGACGAGGCTGACGCGCTCGTAGTCCGACGCATGCCGCCCATGCACCAGCAGGGCAATGCCCAGCCCCAGCAGTTCCAGCCCGGCAAAGGGAAGCACGAGCCATGACCCTCGCCACGCGAAGAACAAGGCGATGGCGAGCGAAACACTGACGATCGAGAGGTAAAACCAGCCAACCTGGCGCGGAGACAGCGAACAATTCCGCTTCATCAGCCAGTCTTTGTCCGGCGGGCCAAATCCGTCGGAACTGCCGCCGGATTTGTCTTGCGCCGTCTGGAGTGCGATACCCAAGTCTTGCATCGCCAACCTTGCATCGCCAACCACTCTGCGCTGGATGCACGCCTGGACGATTGCGCCTGGGACGCACCATTGAAGTGCGATTTCGGGCAAATTGTGCCAGGGAGACCACTGCGACAAACTGGCGCATTATAGGGCGCTTCGCCTACTCGGACAAGGCCGCTACTTGACCAAGGGGCTGGCGCGCGACAAGTTTTTGTGCATCGGCGCGGTGCTCGCGATAGCGCGCTTGACTGCGCCGCCGATGCGTGCAGCAGCGGCGCGGACGTTACTTGCGTTGCCGCGCGCGCCCGATCTTGTCGAGCGGAACCACGGCGTGTCCGAGTTCATCGACGGCCTGCTTGCCGCGCGGCGCCAGCTTCCAGGCGTGGCCGTAGACGATCTCGAACGTGAGCGGGATCAGTCCCTCGGCATTGCGCTGGCGCTCCAGCGCAGCCAGCAGCGCTGCGTGCCAGCGGCGCCCGCGCAGCCCCCGCCCTTGCCCGCGGCAGCCGGCAGGCGCAGCCCGCCAAAGGCCTGCACTTCGCGCAGCAGGGTCCGTGGCGACTCATAGGTGATCGTCAGGGTCTCCATGTCCATCACGGGCGTGGACCAGCCACTGTGCACCAGCATGTCCCCGATATCGTGCATGTCGACGAAGCGCAGCGTGTGGGTGTCGCCATCCACTTCGGCAAAGGCGGCGCGCAGTTGCGCCAGCGTATCGGGCCCGAACAGCGAGAACAGGACCAAGCCTTCGTCGCGGGTGACCCGGTGCCACTCCGGGAAAACCCGGTGCGGCTCGGGGTGCCAGTGCAACGCCAGGTTGGACCACAACAGGTCGAAGCTGGCCGGCGCGAAGGGCAATGTGGCAAGATCGCCCTGCACCAGGTCGAAGGTCGGGCGCTTGCCGAGCAGGCGCCCGAGCCACCCGGACTGGCGCTGGGGATCGCGCTGCACGGCCTCGCGCAGCATCGCCCCGGAAATATCCAGGCCGGCGATCTGCGCATCCGGGTATTGGGCGCGCAGCGCGGCCAGGCCGCGCCCGTGGCCGCAGCCGATATCGAGCGCGCGCACCGGCGCCAGCCGGATCATCTGCATGCGCTCCTGCATGCGCTGGCCGATCTCGCCCAGCAAGAAGTCCAGCTGGCCGAATCCGGCGCTGCGCCGGTCAAAGGCGAGGCGGGTCAGCCGCGTGGGCGGCAAATAGGCATCGGGGGAGTCGGCGTCATGCAGGGACACGGTCAAACCAGGCAGCAAGAAACTAAGAATGTGGATGACGGCGGGCGTGAAGCGTCCGTCGGGCATACGGTGCGCGCGCCAACCGGCGCCGCAACAGGATCGCGAAGATACGCGCCCACCGCCAGGCCTGCCGCCGATGGCTCGGACGTGCCCCATGCGCCAGCCGCACCCCTGCTGCACCGCCTGGCGCACCCGGGCGAAGGCGCCCTGCGCCATCATGCGCGGCGCTTGCTGCGCACGCTCCTGCCAGCGGCCTGCGCATTGTGCGGCACTGTGCAGGACGAAACCGTCTGCGCAGGCTGCGCGCAAGAGTTGCTGACGCCGCTGCCGCGTTGCCGCTGCTGCGCGTCCGCTCGGGCGCATTGCCGGGCCAGGCGCTGCCTCGCTCTGCGCGCAGTGCCGCTACGAGGCGCCGCCTTTCGACGACGCGCTGGTGCTGGGCGACTACGCCAGACCGCAGGACGGCCTGGTGCTAGCCCTGAAATTCGGCGGCGTGCTGCCGCTGGCGGACTGGCTTGCGGGCGAGCTGGCACGCCGCTGGCAGGCCGAATCCGGCACGTCCGGCGTGGCCCTGCCCGATGTGCTGGCGCCGATCCCGCTGTCCGCGCAGCGCCTTGCCGAGCGCGGCTTCAACCAGTCCTGGGAAATCGCCAGGCCGCTGGCACGCCGGCTGGGCGTGCGCGCCGCGCCGACGCTGCGCGCGATACCCCGGCCCAAGCCACGCTGGACCTGCCCGCGCGCCAGGCCAACCTGCAGGATGCCTTTGGCCTCGTGCCCGGCAACGACGTGGCGGGCCAGCATGTCGGCCTGGTCGACGATGTGATGACCAGCGGCGCCACCTTGGGCGAAGCGGCGCGGGTCCCGAAAGCCCACGGCGCGGCACGCGTGACGCTGGTGGTTGCCTTGCGCACCCCGTAGCGCACCCGATAGCGCACCCCATAGGCCCGGCGTGACAGGCGGCCCCCGGCAGGGTAAGCTGCCCAGCGTTTCACGGCTGCGGCGCCCCTGGCCCGCCCCTCCCCCATGTTCAATGTCGTCCTGGTCGAACCCGAGATCCCGCCGAATACCGGCAATGTGATACGGCTGTGCGCCAACACCGGTGCGCGCCTGCACCTTGTCAAGCCGCTCGGCTTTCCGCTGGAAGATGCGCGCATGCGCCGCGCCGGCCTGGACTATCACGAGTACGCCAGCATGCGCGTGCACGAGAACTGGGACGCGCTGATGGAAAGCGAACAACCCGACCCGGCCCGCATGTTCGCGCTGACCACGCATGGCTCGACGCCCTTCGGCCAAGTCAGTTTCCTGCCCGGGGACTGGTTTGTGTTCGGATCGGAAACGCGCGGGCTGGCGCCGGAGCGGCGCGAGTGGTTTCCCACGGCGCAGCGCATCCGGCTGCCGATGCGGCCGGACAACCGGAGTCTCAACCTCTCCAATACCGTCGCGGTCGTGGTGTTCGAAGCCTGGCGCCAGAACGGCTTTGCCGGCGGCGCCTGAAGCCGCCGCCCGCGAACTTCCTTATTCCGGCTGCACGCCGGCCACGCGGATCACCTTGTCCCAGCGCACCTTCTCGCTAGCCATGGTCTGGCGCAGCGATTGCGGCGCGGTGCCGGCCGGCACGAAATACTGGGCGCGCATCTTGGCGCGCACGTCCTCGCTGCCGATGATGGCCACCAGCTCGCGATAGAGCCGGTCGATCACCGGCGCGGGCGTGCCCGCCGGGGCCAGCACCGCTTGCCATGAGATCGCCTCGAAGCCGGGATAGCCGGATTCCGCCACTGTCGGCACCGCGGGCAGCAGGCTGGTGCGCCCGCTGGTGGTCACCGCGATGATGCGCAGCTTGCCGGCAGTCACCAGCGGCATGGCAATGGCCGGCACCATGAAGCCGGCCTGCACCTGGCCGCCGACCATGGCGGTGGTGATCTGCGCGAACCCCGGATAGGGAATGTGCTGCAGGTCGATGCCGGCGGCCGCCTTGAGCTGCTCCATGGCCAGGTGGGCAGCGCTGCCGTTGCCCACCGACCCGTAGTTCAGCACGCCCGGCCGGGAACGGGCCAGGGCCACGAACTCCCGCACGTCATGCACCGGCAGGCGGGCATCCACCACCAGCACATTGGGCGACGTCGCCACCAGCGATACGGGGCTGAGCTGGCGCACCGGGTCGTAGCCGAGATGGCGCGACAAGGTTGGCGCGGTGACCAGCGGGCCATTGATGGTCAGCAGCAAGGTATAGCCATCCGGGGCGGCTCTGGCCACCATGTCGGTGCCGATATTGCCGCCGGCACCCGGGCGGTTTTCCACCACCACGGGTTGGCCGAGCGCCACGGACAGCTTCTCGGTCAGCAGGCGCGCGATCAGGTCAGGCGAAGACCCGGCCGGGAACGGCACCACCATGCGGATCGGCCGCGCCGGCCAGGGCTGGGCGGACGCGGGCGAAGCCAGCGCGGCACCAGCCGCGCCAGGCATGGCGCAGGTGGCAAGGGCTTTCAGGACGCGGCGCCGGGCCGCCATCATTGACTCACCCATCGCGGACTCACTCATCGCGCGCATCCCGCTGGAGCAGCCGCGCCACCGCGTCGGCGGCAGGCAGCCCTTCGAAGAGCACGGCGCATACCGCGCGCGTGATCGGCATCTCGACGCCCTTGGCCGCGGCCAGCGCCGCCACGGCCTGCGCACAGCGCACGCCTTCGGCAACGTGGCCCAGCTCGGCCAGGATCTGCGCGAGCGTCTTGCCCTCGGCCAACTGCTGGCCGACCTTGCGATTGCGCGAGAGATCGCCCGTAGCGGTCAGGATCAGGTCGCCCATGCCGGCCAGGCCCATGAAGGTTTCGATGCGCCCTCCCAGTGCCATGCCGAGCCGGGTCATCTCGGCCAGGCCGCGCGTCACCAGCGCGGCGCGCGCGTTCAGGCCCAGGCCCAGGCCATCGCTGGCGCCAGTGGCAATCGCCAGCACGTTCTTGACCGCGCCCCCACCTCGGCGCCGACCAGGTCGTCGCTGCCGTAGATGCGCATGGCATGGTGATGGAACGCCTGCTGCGCGAGCTCGGGCAGCGCCGGCGAGGTGCCCGCCACGGTGAGCGCGCAGGGCAGGCCCAGCGCCACTTCACGGGCAAAACTGGGGCCGGTCAGCACGCCGTAGCTGGTGTCATCGAGACGGCCGGCGGCGGTGAGCTCTTCGCGCACCATCTGGTGCGGCAACGCATTGGAGCCGGCCTCGAAGCCCTTGCACAGCCAGAGCATGCGCAAGCCCCGGTCTGGCTCGCGGCCAGCCGGCGCGTCATTTCGCGCAGGCCCGAGACCGGCGTGGCGACGATCACCAGGCCATCCGGCTCGACATCGGCATGCGCCGCGGCCCGATCGAAATCGGCCTGCACCGCGAGCCGCCCGGACAGCGGCACGCCGGGCAGGTAGGTGGCATTGACGCGGTCGGCGCCGATGCCGGCCAGCTGGGCAGCGTCCCGCCCCCACAGCACCACATCGTGGGTCGCGGCGGCATGGCTGGCGAGCGCGGTGCCCCAGGCACCCGCACCGAAGACTGTGATTTTCATGGCGGTTCGCCTCGCTTGTTCGGCCCCGCGCATTCGTCGCGACTACGCGGGCCGGAAAGACAAAACGGGGCCGAGGCCCCGTCTTTGCAGCTGACTACAGCAGGATCAGTGACGAGCCTGGCTGCCATCGGGCATCACGATGCCGCTGTTGCCGCCTTGCACGGCTTCAGCTTCTTCCATCGCGGCCTGCAGGCGCTGTTCGTATAGTGCCTGGAAGTTGATTTCCGACAGGTGGATGGCCTGGAAGCCGGCGCGGGTGATCACGTCGGCGATATTGCCGCGCAGGTACGGGTAGAGAATGGTCGGGCAGGCAATGCCCAGCAGCGGGTCGAGCTGCTCCACCGGCACGTTGCGGATATCGAAGATGCCGGCCTGATGGGCTTCCACCAGGAAGGCAACCTTGTCCTGCACCTTGGTGGTCACGGTACCGGTCACCACGACTTCGAAGATGCCTTCCTGCAGTTGCGAGGCGCCCACGTTCACCTGCACTTCCACGGCCGGCGCTTCGGTCTCGAGGAAGATGCCGGGGGAATTCGGCTGTTCGAGCGACATGTCCTTCAGGTACACACGCTGGATGTTGAAGAACGGCTGGTCTTCCTGCTGATTGTTCTGCTGGTCGCTCATGAAAGGCTTCCGGAAAAATGGGCGTTGGGGGCCAGGCGTACGGGACATTGGCACCGCGGGCGGGATTGGCCCAGGGTCACGGCCCGGGTCGGCACCCGGTTGGGAGGGTAGGGACGAGATCATTCCTGATCTGCCCCCCTAAGAACCGTACGTGCGAGTTTCCCCGCATACGGCTCAAGCTTTTCAAAGCCTCACCTCAAATCGAGGGGGCCGGTTTCACAACGGTTACACCATGGTGATGCACTTGAACATGACAGATTGGATGCAGCAGCACACGATTTCCTAGAGCATCCGAGCCGCCGTGAACGCGCTGCTCGATGTGATGGTCATGCCACCCCGTCTCTTTGGTCATCTTGCACTGACACACCGCGCACAAGCCCCGCTGGGACATGTACAACTTAATCCATTGCTTTCGGTGCGACATACTATTCAGCAATCGCTCCTGACGCAAGGTCTCGCCGTACAACTCCTGCTCGGGATCAAAGGGATGGTAGTCCCCTCGAACTTTCTTGTGCCGTTGGATCGGCGTGCTCGCGAGCGAGTACAAATCCTTCCTGCCCTTACTACCATCCTTCTGACGCACTGCGGTTCCGAACACCCAGTTCCGTGTACCGACGGATGCAAAGTACTTCTTGCGCACCCACTCAGCACTCTTCCTCGAGTGACGCCGTTTTGCCCACTTCCATAGAGCCCGGAATACATCGTGCTCCACTCTTGTGAACGTCAACTTGGCGGCTACCGGTTGGTGGTAAAGCGCCCAACCTCGTAGCACTGGATTAAGCAAGTCAATCAACGTCTCTTGCTTAGCCGTCTTGTGCCGGCTGACGATCTCTTTCACCTTGCCATAGAACGCGTTGACGTTCTTCCTACTCGGCTTGATGAGCAGTGTTCCCGAGTACTTCCGGAAACTCCACCCGAGAAAGTCGAAACCTGTGGCGATGTTGACGATCCGCGTTTTCTCCGTAGATAGTGTCAGCCCCCGCAGTGCAAGGAACTTTTCCACCCACGGCTTCACTTCGTGTTCCAAAACCTCCGACGTACTGCCGGTGATCACGAAGTCGTCCGCATACCGCACGACATTCACCTTCAGCTTCCGAACTTGGTTAACACCAAACTTTGCCCTTAGGGACTCCGTCAGGTCGCGCTCCAAACCGTTCAGCGCCACATTCGCCAACGTCGGGGAAATGATGCCTCCCTGCGGCGTTCCAGCATCGGTCGCCTGAAACTGGCCTTGAAACACCACGCCAGCTTTCAACCACTTACGCAGGATCGCTTTGTCCATCGGGACGTTACGCTCCAGCCACTTGTGATCGATGTTGTCAAAGCAGCCTTTGATATCCGCCTCCAGTATCCAAGAGGCCGAAACCTTCCTGGACAGGTTGACGAACAACTGGGCCATAGCATCGTGGGTCGAGCGGTTGATCCGAAACCCATACGAATTCGGATCGCTCCTACCTTCCGACACTGGCTCCAATGCCAGCAGGTATAGGGCCTGCATGGCTCGGTCCAACATGGTCGGTATGCCCAGAGGGCGTTCCGTCCCGTTGGCCTTTGGAATAAAGACCCGCCTTAACGGCAGCGGTCGATACCCCCGACGCTTCAACTGCCCGATAGCTGCCCACCGGGTTTCAGGCTCATCCCACAGCACGCGGTCAACACCTGCTGTCTTTCTGCCACGGTTCTCCGTCACTCGCCTGACCGCCGATGCCTTGGCGGAGAACGAGCGGGTCAGGGACCTCTGTAGAGCTTTCACCCTACGCCAATCCCCTTCCTGTGTCGCCTTCGCAATTCGAATCTGCATCTCTCGAACGGTCCGCTCTACGCGGCGCCAATTAATGGCACCCCAGCTTTGCGGAACGCCGGAGGGCGCAGATTTATCCTTACGGATAAATGCTTCCATGCTGCTCTCCTATCTTGAGGATCTTCCCCAACATCGAGAGACAACATGCCCCTTGAGGGACAGTTGCCCTCAAGGGAAGAAAAATTAAACAAGCGAGATTAGCCAGCCGTCCTGCGACGATTGACCAGTTGGAAGTCTGCCCGCTTTCGCGTGGGATGATGTTTCAACCCCTATCCGGACCATTACAGCCCGGCATTCGCTTTCTCCAACCTCCCATACCCGCACAGCCGACAGCGTTCCTTACGGTTCGCCTGCCCGAGCCATACCGCGCTCCGGCAGCCATACGGGCTTACCACGTTCCCTACACGTTACAAGACTGGGTTAGGACCCGCCTCTCCGCCGGTGGTCCGATGACGACGTATTCCGAGTTTCCAGCGGAATATCCGACCACATACCTTTTGGTTAGTGCCTGTCAGCAGCTTTGGCACCGTCATATTCACGGCGTTTATCAGCAGTTCACTTAGTGTTGCCCATACCAGCCAGCCTAGCTCCTCGACCCCGTTGCTGCTCGGAGCCTCTACCAACCCGCCTCGCGGCAGATTCGTACCCTTGCGGGGGCTACATTGTCAGGAAAGCTTCACACCCCACCGTTACCAGTGACGCATGTCTCCCTAGGCTACTGCTAGTCGTATAGCAGGTTCTCTATCGGGGCAGTCTCACGACCGTGCACGACCGAACCATAACGTGTAGAGCTTTCGCTCCGGGACCTCTCACAATCCTTACGACATCGTGACTCCATACTGCGGAATCAACTCGACAGGCGCAGACTCCAGAGAGTCAACGTATCCTGCCCCAAAGAGCGTAGCGCCAACCCATCTGGGCCGGTTTAAATGCCATGCTGTGGTCTCGCAACAATCTCTCGAAACCACACAGCCTCCCTTACGAAAGACTGTTTACAGAGAACTCGCCCAAAGGCGAGCGTCCCCGCCTTTGGGCGATGGCTGGAGGTAATCCAGCAAAAGCAAGTGCCGCTTGTCAAATCAGCTTTCGCCAATTCGACATTAGGCCAATGGACTCCCCTAAGCTGTTCGGCCAGGTTCGTCTAAGCAAGTAATGGTTGGGATTGGACGGCTTGGGTCGAGACCCTCACCTTGTCCCAACAAGGTCGATGCCCCTTACGTTGGGGCTACCCGGACACGAGAGTGCGTGTCGCACGAAAACGTATATGGTACATGACGCGGGTGGCGAATTCACCCGCGGCGAGACCGGCGGCGCTTCAGGCTGCCAGCAGCGGCACCAGGCCACCCTGGCGATCGAGCGCCGAGAGGTCGTCGAAGCCACCCACGTGGGTCTCGTCGATGTAGATCTGCGGCACGGTGCGGCGACCGGTGCGGCTCATCATTTCCTCGCGCTTGCCGGGCTCGCGGTCGATCAGGATCTTCTCGATCGCCTCCACGCCCTTGGCCTTCAGAAGGCGCTCGGCCATCTGGCAATACGGACAAACTACCGTGCTGTACATAACAACGCGGGCCATGCGCATCTCCTTGAAAAACGGGAATCCGGAGGTTGGTCGGTGCTCGCAAGCCGGGACAGCCGCGGCTCCGGAGGACAGGCTCCCGGAGCCGCTTGGGTCCGCCGCTTACTTGACTACGGGGAGGCCGGCTTGCTGCCAGGCGGCCAGGCCGCCTTCGAGCGAATAGATCTCACTGTAACCGGCTTCCTTCAGGGCTGCTTGACCCTTGCCCGAGCGCTGGCCGGTCTGGCACACGACGATGATGGGGACGGACTTGTCCTTTGCAAGGCTGGCGGCACGGCTTGCCAGGTCGGCAAGTGGCGCACTCTTGGCTTGCGGCAGGTGGCCCTTGGCGTATTCGGTGGCTTCCCGGATATCCACGACCACGGCATTGCGCTTGTTGATCAGCTGGGTCGCGGCGGCCGGGTTGACGGTCTTGCCGGAGGTTCCGCGCGAGATGGCGGGCCACGCCAGCAGGCCGCCCGACACGACGGCGAGGGCGATCAAGGCAAGGTTGTTGTAGTCGGCGAAGAAATTCACGTTGGCATTCCGGTGGGTTGAGTCGGCGGCATTATAAAATAGACGGTTTGGCGCCCGCGACCCGCTATTGTCTCCTAGTTGACACATGTGCGGCGGTATGTGGCAGGGCGCACACAGGTTTCTCACGCTTTGGAAGCAGCATGTACAAACTCGTTCTCATCCGCCACGGCGAATCCACGTGGAATCTCGAAAACCGCTTCACAGGCTGGGTCGACGTCGACCTCACCGACACCGGCGTGGCCCAGGCCAAGCTGGGCGGCAAGCTGCTGCGCGAAGCAGGGCTTGCCTTCGATGTAGCGTACACCTCGGTGTTGAAGCGTGCCATCCGCACGCTGTGGCACGTGCAGGACGAAATGGACCTGATGTGGATTCCGGTCCGCAACGAATGGCGCCTGAACGAACGCCACTATGGCGCGCTGTCCGGCCTGAACAAGGCCGAGACCGCCGCCAAGTTCGGCAACGAGCAGGTGCTGGTATGGCGCCGCAGCTACGACACCCCGCCGCCGGTGCTCGAAGCGGACGATCCGCGTGCGGCATACGACGATCCGCGCTACGCTCAAGTGCCGCGCGAGCAGATTCCGCTGACCGAATGCCTGAAGGACACGGTCGAGCGCGTGCTGCCGCTATGGAACGAATCCATCGCACCCGACATCAAAGCGGGAAAGCGCGTGGTAATCGCTGCCCATGGCAACAGCATCCGCGCGCTGGTGAAATACCTGGACCAGATCTCGGATGACGACATCGTTGGCATCAACATCCCCAATGGCACCCCGCTCGTCTACGAGCTGGACGCCGACCTGCGCCCGTTGCGTCATTACTACCTGGGCGACCAGGAAGCGATCGCAGCCTCCCTGGCCGCCGTGGCGAACCAAGGCAAGGCAACCTGAGGCCCGGGCCGGGCGAGCGCCCGAAGGCTCGCCCGGCCGCCTCATGCAGTGGACCAGGCCTTTTTGCTGCTCCCTCTTATACTGTCGGACAAATCCGGTCGGTGCGATGCGCCAGGCCGGCTCCGACACAGCACAATCCTCACACGTTCAGGCAGCCCTCATGCGTAAGACGCTCAAGAACATCAGTCTTGTTACTGCCGGACTCGTTGCCGGCGTGCTCGCCACGCTGCAACTATCGGCCACCGCGCAGAATTCGCCGGGGCCGCTGCCGCTGGAGCAGTTGCGCTTGATGGCCGACATCTTCGGCCAGATCAAGCGGGAATATGTCGAGCCGGTGGATGACAAGAAGCTGCTGACCGAAGCCATCAAGGGCATGGTCGCCAGCCTGGATCCGCATTCGGCCTACCTGGACGAGAAGGACTTCAAGGAACTGCAGGAAGGCACGCGCGGACGCTTTGCCGGCCTGGGGATCGAAATCTCGCAGGAAGAAGGGCTGGTCAAGGTGATCAACCCGATCGAAGACACCCCCGCCTTCCGTGCCGGCATCCAGCCCGGCGACCTGATCACCCGCATAGACGACAAGCCCGTGCGCGGCCTGCCGCTGGAGCAGGCGGTCAAGCGCATGCGCGGCGAGCCGGGCACCAAGGTCACGCTGACCATCTATCGCAAGAGCGACGAACGCACCTTCCCGGTGTCGATCACGCGCGCGGAGATCCGCGTGCAGTCGGTCAAGGCCAAGCTGATCGACAATGACCGCCTCGCCTGGGTCCGCCTGACCAGCTTCCAGGAACGCACGGTGGCCGACCTGGGCAAGAAGCTGGACGAACTGGCCCAGAAGAACCCCAACCTGAAGGGCGTGATCCTGGACCTGCGCAACAACGGCGGCGGCGTGCTGCAAGGCGCGGTCGGCGTGGCGGCAGCCTTCCTGCCCGACGACGTGACCGTGGTATCGACCAACGGCCAGGTGCCGGATGCCAAGCGCGTCTACAAGACCACGTTCAACAACTACCGGCTGTCCTCGCTCGAGGACGATCCGCTCAAGGGCCTGCCGGCGCTGTACAAGAAGATCCCGATGGTGGTGCTGACCAACGCCTACTCGGCGTCGGCCTCCGAAATCGTTGCCGGCGCGCTGCAAGACCACAAGCGCGCGCTGATCATGGGCAAGACCACGTTCGGCAAGGGCTCGGTGCAGACCGTACGCCCGCTCACCAACGACACCGGCATCAAGCTGACCATCGCGTACTACTACACGCCGACGGGCAAGTCGATCCAGGCCAAGGGCATCCGCCCGGACATCCCGGTCGACCAGAACCCGGAAGGCGATCCTGACGACGCGCTGATCACCCGCGAGATCGACACCGAGCGCCACCTGCACAACAAGCAGGAATCGGAAGAGCCCGAGATGAACGAGCGCGAACAGCGCCGCGTCGAGGAACTGCGCCGGCTCGAGGAAGAAAACGCCAAGAAGACGCCGGAAGAGCGCGACAAGGAACGCAAGAAGAAGCCGATCGAGTTCGGCACGGCCGAGGACTTCATGCTGCAGCAAGCCATCGCCCAGCTCGAAGGCCAGCCGGTCAAGCGCTCCAAGTCCAAGCTCGAAGCCGTGGCCACGTCGGACAAGCCGGCCAAGCCGGCGGCCAAGGCGGCTACCCCAGCCAAGCCGGCCACCAAGGCACCGGCCGGCGCGCCGCCTGCGAGCGCCCCGCTCGGAACACCGCTGGGCACGCCGACCGGCAAGGCTCCCTGAAATCCTGATGAATAGCAGCGGCCCCGCGGGGCCGCTTTGCATTGCAAGCCATGAACGACGATCAACTGCTGCGCTATTCGCGGCATATCCTGCTCGACGAACTCGGCATCGAGGGCCAGAGCCGGCTGCTTGCCAGCCACGCGCTGGTTATCGGCGCGGGCGGCCTGGGCGCTGCCGCCCTGCCCTACCTGGCCTCGGCCGGCGTGGGCACCATCACCGTGGTCGACGACGACGTGGTCGACCTGACCAACCTGCAGCGCCAGGTGATCCACACTACCGCCAATGTCGGACGCCCCAAGGTGGAATCGGCGCGCGAGGGCATGCTGCGCATCAACCCGGGCATCGACGTGCGCCTGGTGCGGGCACGCGTGGGCGCCGCCGAACTGGCACGCCTGGTAGCCGATGCCGGCGTGGTGCTCGATTGCAGCGACAACTTCGACACGCGCCAGGCCGTCAACCGCGCCTGCGTGCAGCACAGCGTGCCGCTGGTGTCTGGCGCGGCCCTGCGCTTCGATGGGCAGATCAGCGTGTTCGACCACCGCCAGCCGGGCGCCCCCTGCTATGCCTGCCTGTTCCCGCCCTCGCAGCCGGCGCAGGAGGTGGCTTGCGCCACCATGGGCGTGTTTGCGCCGCTGGTGGGGATGGTGGGCACGGTGCAGGCGGCCGAGGCCCTCAAGCTGCTGATGGGCGTTGGCACCACCCTGGCCGGCCGCCTGCTGATGGTCGATGCGCTTCGCATGGAATGGACCACGATGCGCCTCGCGCGCGTGGCCGATTGCGAAGTCTGCGGTGGCGCGCACGCGCAAGCCGCCCCTAAGCTCCCCTAAGCTCCCGCTAAGCGACCCGCGCGCGTTCCAGCGCGAGTTCGCTCGCGCAGGAAAGCCAGCACCGCGGCGCGCTCGCCGCGGAACACGATCCTGGCCTCGCGCTGTTCGCGCTGGTAGGCATACATCGGGTCGTAGTATTGCTGCAGGAGCAAGACGATCCAGCCCAGATGCAGGTCGGTATCGCCCGTTTCCTCCTGGCGCGCCAGCGCTTGGTCCAGCAAGTCCGAGAGCCGCTCGTAGCGCGTGCCGCCGAGCCGCTTGGCAATCGCCGCCATGGCATCGCGCAGGCGCGCCGCGTAGGCAGCGAAACCAGCCTGCTCACCCAGCGCCGCCATGAACTCCGCCGACAGGCCAAGCACGTAGTCCTCCAGCACGCGATGCACGCGCGCCTCGAAGGATTCCTCCAGCCAGACCAGCGGCGCCACCTGAATCGCCTGGTAGAAGGCCGGAGGCAGGTTGCGCGCACCGATGAAGCGCCCCTCGTCCTCAACGACCAGCGCCGGCAGCCCGGCCGCGCGATGGCGCAGCAGCGCAATCGCCAGGACATTCTCGAAATCGATCTGCGTGGGCTGCGCCACCGCGCGCCGGCCAAAGCTGGACCCGCGATGGCGGGCCTGGCCCTCCAGGTCGATGGCGGCGTCCTGGCAGCCGTTCGGGCCCGTGACCAGGTCAGTGATCAGCTCGGTCTTGCCACTTCCGGTCATGCCGCCCAGCACCAGCAGGCTGCATGCGGCGGCGGCATCGAGGGTCTCGATCAGGAAGCTGCGCATCGCCTTGTAGCCGCCCATGACGCGCGGATAAGCGATGCCGGCGTCCTCGCGCAACCACTGCTGCACGATCTGCGAGCGCATGCCACCGCGGAAGCAGTACAGGTAGCCGTCGGGATGCGCCCGTGCAAAGGCCGCCCAGCCCGCGGTTCGCGCCGCGCGGATTTCGCCGGCCACAAGCTGGTGGCCTAGCGCGATCGCGGCCTGCGGCCCTTGCTCCTCGTAGCACAAGCCCACCTGATGCCGCTCGGCATCGTCCATCAGCGGCAGGTTGACCGCGCCCGGAAACGCGCCACGGGCGAACTCCACCGGCGCGCGCGCATCGAGCAGCGGCGCGCCGGAAAGAAAGAGCTGCCGGAAATCCGCCGTATCCTCGCGCATCAGATCACCTCGACGGCATACCGGCCCTGCTCGACGAATTCGCCAACCGGCGCCAGCACCAGGCCAAACTCCGCGCAAGCCGCATGGAAATCGGCCTCGCCAGCAGGCTCGACCGCCACCAGCAAGCCGCCGCTGGTCTGCGGATCGCACAGCAAGGCGCGCTGCACTTCGCTCAACGCGCCGCCCTGGTTGTCGATGCCGGCGCCAATCCGTGCGCCGTAGCTTTCGAAGTTGCGCTGGGTGCCGCCCGGCACGCAACCGGCCTCCACGTAGCGCAGCACTTCCGGCAGCAGCGGCACGGCGGCATAGTCAAGACGCGCTGTGAGGCGGCTGCCATCGGCCATCTCGACGAGGTGCCCGAGCAGGCCAAAGCCGGTCACATCCGTCATGGCCCGCACGCCGGCCAGCTTGCCGAAGCGGCTGCCGGGACGATTGAGCACGCACATCCAGTCGCGCGCCAGGTTGACATCCTCGGCGCGCAGCTTGCCCTGCTTCTCGGCGGTGGTCAGCACGCCGATGCCCAGCGGCTTGGTCAGGTAGAGACGGCAGCCGGCGGTCGCGGTGTCGTTGCGTTTCAGGTGCGCGCGGTCGACCACGCCAGTCACCGCGAGCCCGAAGATGGGCTCGGGGGCGTCGATGGAATGCCCGCCGGCAAGCGGAATGCCCGCGTCCTCGCAGGCACGGCGCCCACCGGCCACCACCTCGCGCGCCACCTCGGGCGGCAGCAGCTTGACCGGCCAGCCGAGGATGGCGATGGCCAGCAGCGGATCGCCGCCCATCGCATAGACGTCGCTGATGGCGTTGGTGGCAGCGATGCGTCCGAAGTCGAACGGATCATCGACGATCGGCATGAAGAAATCGGTGGTGGATACCACGCCACGGCCCTGCTCCAGCCCATCCAGCGCATAGACCGCCGCATCGTCGCGCGAGGCATTGCCCACCCACAGGCGCGGGTCCAGGTGTTGGTTGCCGCTGCCGGCAAGGATCACGTCGAGCACCTGCGGCGAAATCTTGCACCCGCAGCCGGCACCATGGCTGTACTGCGTCAGGCGGATCGGGTCTTCCATGATGCTGACTCCTGTCATTTGGTGTGGTGTCGTGCGATGCCGATTCGGCGCCCTTTACCGCAGCATAGGCGGATCGCGCGCAAGCTGGCGCGAACAGCGGCCCTGGCAAGACGGTGAGGCGGGGGAAAGAATGGGAATCTGAATGATAGGGGTTACCGCCCGGATGCGGGCGGAGCCGGCAGCACCGAGTGGTGCCGCGCGGGTGCGGCTACTGGGTTCTTGCGAACTTGCGGCCGGCTGCTGGGCGGATTACTGCTCGCCCGGCTCCATCTGCGATTGCAGATAGTTCGGCAGGCCAACCTTGTCGATCAGGTCGAGCTGCGTTTCGAGGAATTCGATGTGCTCTTCGGTATCGGTCAGGATGTCGACCAGGATCTCGCGGCTAACGTAGTCGCCCACCGATTCGCAGTACGTGATGCCTTCCTTGACGGTGGCATGCGCGCCTTGCTCCAGCTTCAGGTCGCACTTGAGCATTTCCGGTGTGTCTTCGCCCAGCAGCAGCTTGTTGAGGTCCTGCAGATTGGGCAGGCCATCAAGCATCAGGATGCGATCGATCAGGCGGTCGGCATGCTTCATCTCACCGATGGACTCCTTGTACTCGATGTCGCCGAGCTTCTTCAGGCCCCAGTGGCGGTACATGCGAGCGTGCAGGAAGTACTGGTTGATCGCGGTCAGCTCGTTCTTCAGCTGCGCGTTCAGATGCTGGATGACCTTCTTGTCACCTTTCATTGGAGGCTCCTTGTTGCAACGGGCCCCCGCAAAAACGCGAAGCGGCGCAAGGCGCGCAGCAGGCAGTCAACACAAGCGAATACGCGCCGCAACCTGATAGTTGCGGGCGAGTTTAAGCAACCAGCTCGGTGCGCTGGTCGTTCGCGACTGCCGGGTCCCGAGTGTCCATTATGGCACGTGGCCCAGACGGCGAACAGGAGGAAATGTCTGCAATGCGGATCGTCGCGGCCGTCACATTGCGTACCGCCGCGACGCCTTCGCAAAGCACCTGTTGGGCGCATTCGCGGCAGCGGCCACAGCACGTGCCAACACCCAGCGTTTCGGCCAGCTCGTCGAGCGTGGACACGCCTAGATGCGCAGCACCGTGAATTTCTCGGTCGGTAACCTGATTGCAGATGCAAACGTACACAAATCCCTCCTTGGGAGAGGGGCGACACCAGCATGTCACCCGCGATGTACGTCAGAATATCAGAGATCGAAAATGATAACAATTCCCATTAAATCACAAAGGGTACATGCCAAGAACACGGCACTTAGCCCGGGAATTGTAGATAAAGGGAACGTCACAACTGGCGGAAAAGTGCCCCAGAAACCATCTGCGCGGCGTTGGATTTTCGTAAAAACCTTAACGCAGCCAGGGTTGTCAGAGCAGCTTCAGCGCGCAGGCGAGCTCCTCCGGCTCGTAAGCGCTCAGCACCTGCTCCACCAGCCGCTCCAGCCGCTCGCAGTCGGCATGCAGGACTTCCTGCTTGACCCGCAGCAACTGCGAGGGATGCATCGAGAACTCGCGCAACCCCATGCCCAGCAGCAGGCGCGTCATGGCGGGGTCCCCGGCCATCTCGCCGCACACCGCCACCGGCACGCCCGCGCGGTTGGCCTCGCGGATGGTGCGGGCGATCAGTTGCAGCACCGCCGGGTGCAGCGGGTCGTAGAGATGCGCCACGGCGTTGTCGGCACGGTCGATGGCCAGCGTGTACTGGATCAGGTCGTTGGTGCCGATGGAGAGGAAATCCATGCGCCGCAGGAACAGCGGCAGCATCAGCACGGCGGCGGGGATCTCGATCATCGCCCCGACCTTGATGTTGGGGTCGAACGCCTGGCCGCGCGCGTCGAGCTGGCGCTTGGCCTGCGCGATCAGATCCAGGGTCTGGTCGATCTCGCGGGCATGGGCCAGCATCGGGATCAGCAGCCGCACCGGGCCAAAGGCCGAGGCACGCAGCAGCGCGCGCAACTGGGTCAGGAACATGGCCGGCTCGGACAGCGACCAGCGGATCGCGCGCAAGCCCAGCGCCGGATTGAGGGCCGTCTCGAAATCGTCGCCGCGCCCATCCCGGCCGTCTCGGCCATCCAGTGGCTTGTCGGCGCCGATATCGATGGTGCGAATCGTGACGGGCAGCCCGTGCATGGCGTCCACGGCGCCGCGGTACGCCTCGAATTGCTCTTCCTCGTCGGGCAGCTCGCCGCGCCGGTTCATGAACAGGAATTCGGAGCGGAACAGGCCCACGCCAACCGCCCCCGCGGTCAGCGCCGCAGTGGCATCCTCCGCCATCTCGATATTGGCCAGCAGGTCGATCTCGAGCCCGTCCAGGGTCACCGCAGGCGTATGGCGCAGGCGCTGCAGGCGCTTCTTTTCCAGCGCGCGCTCGCTCTGCCGGTGGCGGTACTCCTCGAGGATGATCGCAGACGGATCCACGATGACAAGGCCCGCATCGCCGTCGATGATGACCCAGTCGTCCTGGCGGATCAGCTCGCTGGCGCTCTGCACGCCCACGGCGGCGGGGATGTCGAGGCTGCGCGCCACGATGGCGGTATGGGAAGTGCGTCCGCCAAGGTCGGTCACGAAGCCGTGGAACACGGTGTGGCGGAACTGCAGCATGTCGGCCGGCGAGATGTCGTGGGCAACCACGATCACGCCGGGCGCCGGCTCGCCATCCGGGGCCAGCGAGGAAGGCGGCACAGGGGCCGGGGCCAGCACGGCCGCGCCGGCCAGCACCTTGAGAATGCGCTCGACCACCTGGCGGATGTCCGCCTTGCGCTCGCGCAGGTATTCGTCCTCGATTTCGTCGAACTGGCGCATCAGCTCTTCGAGCCGCGTGGTCAGCGCCCATTCGGCGTTGTAGCGCCGGTTGCGGATCAGTGCCTCGGGCTCGCGCGCCAGCGCCTCGTCATCGAGGATCATGGCATGCACGTCGAGGAAGGCGCCCAGTTCCTCCGGCGCCTCGCGCGGCAGATCCCGCTTGAGCGTGACCAGCTCGGCCCGCACCGCCGCGCGCGCCGAGCGCAGGCGCTCGACCTCGGCATCAAGCCGGTCTTCGTCGACCAGGTAATGGGAGACATAGAGCGCGGCAGGCGCCAGCAAATGCGCGCGCCCGATGGCGACGCCGCGCGAGACCGGGATGCCGTGCAGGGCAAATGGCATGTACCGCTCCGTCAGGAACGTTTAAAAAGTCTGGCCAGGGCCAGCCACCTTGGAAACGGCTCAGGATGCGGCGAAGCGGCCCCGGCCAGGCCCGCCGCGGCGTTCAGTGCCGCCGCCCTTCATCCCGAGTCGGCCTCCTACTCCCCTTCTCCGAAGCGATTGGCGATGAGCGCCAGCAACGCGTCCATGGCCTCTTGCTCATCAGGTCCGTCGGTTTCGATGGTCACGGTCGAGCCGATGCCGGCGGCCAGCATCATCACACCCATGATGCTTTTGGCGTCGACCTGCCGACCATTGCGCGACATCTTGACCTGACTGACGAAGTTGCCCGCCAGTTGCGTCAGCTTGGCGGAAGCACGGGCATGCAGCCCAAGCTTATTGATTATGTTGGTGTCCCTCTGCAGCATATTTGTCGGGATGATTTGCGATCTGGTTCTGGACGGTGGTGGAGCCTACCTGCAGCACACCCTGCGAGCCCCCGCCAGCGCCTTGAGGGCGAGCTGGTCGAGTTTCTCGGCACGGTAGCAGATGGCGCGCACCAGCATGGGAAGGTTGACGCCGGCAAGCACCTTGACGCGGCCCGGCTCGGCGAGGCGGGCGGCAATGTTGGCCGGCGTGGCGCCGAAGATATCGGTCAACACCAGTGCGCCGTTGTCTTCGCTGACTTCGGCGAGGCGGCGCCGGGCCTCGGCCAGCACGGCGGCGGGCTCGGCATCCGGCATGACGTCGATCGCCTCGAGCCGTTGGGGCTGGCCGCAGTAGACGTGGGCGGCGCACTCGCGCAATGCCGAAGCCAGCGGGGCGTGCGCGATGATCAGGATGCCTGCCATGGTGGTGAATCCGTTGGATTGACGCGATTGTAGCAGGCAGTCCGCCCGTGATTCAGCGCGAACGCGCCTGTACCGCGTGCTCGAGCGCGTCGATGAACATGGCGGCCACCTGGAACCCGGTCTGCTGCGTGATCTCCTGGAAGCACGTCGGGCTCGTCACATTGACCTCGGTCAGGTAATTGCCGATCACGTCCAGCCCAACCAGCAGCAAGCCTTGTTCCCACAGGCCCGGGGCCAGCGCCTCGGCGATCTCGCGATCGCGCGCCGAGAGCTCCTGGGCCCGGCCGGTGCCGCCCGCCGCCAGGTTGCCGCGCACTTCGCCGTCCTTGGGAATGCGCGCCAGCGAGTACGGCACGGGCACGCCGCCGATCAGCAGGATGCGCTTGTCGCCGTCCTTGATCTCGGGAATATAACGCTGCACCATCAGCGTGCGCGCGCCGTTTTCCCCCAGCGTCTCGATGATGGCGCCAAGATTCAGGCCGTCCGCGCCAACCCGGAAGATCCCCATCCCGCCCATGCCGTCGAGCGGCTTGAGAATCACATCACGATGCTCCGCGTGGAACGCGCGAATACGATCCGCGTCACGGGTGACCAGGGTCGGCGTGATGTACTCGGGATAGCGGGCAATCGCCAGCTTTTCGGAATGGTCGCGGATCGCCTGTGGCTTGTTGAACACATTGGCGCCCTGCGACTCAGCCAGCTCCAGCAGCCAGGTGCTGGTCACGTACTCCATGTCGAAGGGCGGATCCTTGCGCATCACGATCGCATCGAAGCCGGTCAACGGCTGCAGGCTGGGCTCGCCCGCGCGGTACCAGTCGTGGGCGTCGCCGGTCAACTGCAGCGCACGCACCACCGCTTCGACCTGATGGGCCGAGAGCGACAGTTGCGACTGCAGGCAGGCAAACAGCTCATGGCCGCGTTCCACCGCCTCCACCATCATGGCGTAGGTCGAGTCCTTGTAGGTCTTGAAGGTGTCCAGCGGGTCGGTAATAAACAGAATGCGCATGTTGGCTCGTCCCGGTCGCAGCGTTTGTCTCAGAGAATCGGATTGGGGTCGGTCTTCTCGAGTTCCAGCGACGCCGCCAGCAAAGCCAGCCGCGCCACCACACCATACATATAGAAGCGGTTCGGCACGGCCGCGCCCGGCTTGGCGTGGCTATCCGGAATGCCGTTGGGCGCGAACGCCAGCGGCACGAAATGCGCGCCCGGCGCATTCAGGTTCTCGTCGTTGCCGCGGCCGGTATGGACGCGGTAGAAGCCGCCGACCACGTAGCGGTCGATCATGTACACCACGGGCTCGGCCACCGCCTCGTTGACCTTCTCGAAGGTGTGCACGCCTTCCTGGATGATGACGTCATTGACCTCGAGGCCTTCCTTGACGACGCTCATCTTGTTGCGTTCCTTGCGGTTCAGCCCCTTGATCTCGGACGCATCCTTGATGGTCATAATGCCCATGCCGTAGGTGCCGGCATCGGCCTTGACCACCACATACGGCGTTTCCTTGATGCCGTATTCGCGGTACTTCTTGGCGATCTTCTTGAGCACGCCTTCGACCGAGTCGGCCAGCGCCTCCTCGCCAATGCGCTCATGGAAATCGATGCCACCGCACTTGGCGAAGTACGGGTTGACCATCCACGGATCGACGTCGATCAGCTTGGCGAACTTCTTGGCCACTTCGTCGTAGGCCGAGAAGTGGCTCGACTTGCGGCGCGTCGACCAGCCCGCGTGCAGCGGCGGCAGCAGGTATTGCTCGCTGATGTTCTCCAGGATCGGGGGAATGCCGGCGGAGAGATCGTTGTTGAGCAGGATCGAGCAGGGATCGAAGTCCTTGAGCCCCAGGCGGCGGCCGCGCGCGCCCAGGCGGGCCAGCGGCTCCACCACCAGCGTCTGCCCATCAGGCAGCTCGATCGGCGTGGGTTCGGTGATGTCTTCGGACAGCGAGCCCAGGCGGACGTTGAGGCCGGCCTGGCGCATGATCAGCGACAGCCGCGCCACGTTCTGCAGGTAGAACATGTTGCGCGTGTGACGCTCGGGGATCAGCAGCAGGTTCTTGGCGTCGGGGCAGATCTTCTCGATCGCCGCCATGGCCGCCTGGACGGCCAGCGGCAGCATTTCAGGCGCCAGGTTGTTGAACCCGCCAGGGAACAGGTTGGTATCGACCGGGGCCAGCTTGAAGCCGGCGTTGCGCAGGTCGACCGAACAGTAGAACGGAGGCGTATGTTCCTGCCATTCCAGCCTGAACCAGCGCTCGATGGACGGCGTCGCATCCAGGATCTTTTTTCCAGCTCGAGCAGCGGACCGTTCAGCGCGGTGATGAGATGCGGGACCATAAACATCCTATTGATCGTCTTTATCGTTCGCCCAGATTGTAGAGGAACGGCCAATTGGCTGCTGGCGCTGCCTGAATAAGCATATGCGAGCGCCGGCATAAGGGATAAGGGATACGGATATGGGGATGGGCGCCCGGAATAAAAGGGGGGTCCCAGGAGGAATCCGAAGCACTTCCGGGCGGCCTGCCAGCAGGGCCGGGAGGCAAAAAAAGCACGACCGGAGCCGCGCTTTCAAATGGCCTGACAGATACGGGGAGCGTTCTGCAGGTGGAGGAAACTGCCTCAGTGGCACTGTATGTGCGCTCCCCCTCAAAAACAATTGAAGCTTTTTAAGATCGGATTTAAGCACTTTGCGAAAAAACCGCCGGCTCCGCTTTCCGCCTGGCCCGGCCGCCCGCGGCGGACGCCACAATCGAGTAGGGTGAGGGGTTACCCCTCAGCCCTCTCACACCACCGTACGTGCGGTTCCGCATACGGCGGTTCACGAACGAGACTGCAAGCGCCGCTGAGTATCCAGCAGCGAGACCAGCCCCATGGCGTCGAAGTAGCGTTTCGGGAAGGCATCGCGCAGATGCATCGCGCCAGCATTCCACCACGGGCCGCGCCCGTTGTAGGCTGACTTGTACGCTCGCTCGTCCGATAGCCCCTGCCGACGCAGCATCACCACCCGGGTCCGACGACGTTTGGCTTGCCGCCACAATAAGCAGCGCAGCCGCCGTCTGATCCAGGCGTCCAACTCCTCCAGCGCACGCTTGCCTTCGGTCCAGCGGAAGTACCCCATCCACCCGCGCAGTACCGGATTCAACACTGCTATCGTGTGGGCCGGGTTCCCTCCTCGTCCCGGACGCACCAGTTCCCGCACACGCTCCTTCAGCCTTTGCAGGCTGTCCGGCGCAATGCGCAACCGCGCCTGACGGTGCATTGTCAGGCTATAGCCCAGGAACTTGCGCGCCCACGGCCGCGCACACGCGCTCTTGGCCTCGTTGACCCGCAGCTTCAGCCGCTCCGCTAGGAACGCTGTCATGCCAGCCAACACCTGCCGTCCTGCCGTCTTGCTACGCACATAGATATTGCAGTCGTCCGCGTAACGACAGGACGCGAGGCCCCGCCTTTCCAGCTCACGGTCCCAATCCGTCAGCAGGATGTTCGACAGCAACGGCGACAGCGGCCCGCCTTGCGGCGTGCCTTGCCTCCTTGCCTCGACCATCCCGCCACGCATCAGCCCCGCTTCCAGATACCGCCGGATCAGCTTGAGCACCCGGGCGTCCCTCACTTGCCGTGCCACCCGCGACATCAGGATGTCGTGGTTGACCCGGTCGAAGAACTTCTCCAGGTCGATGTCCACCACCCAGCGCCGGCCTTCCCGCACATACCGCTGTGCCTGCAAGACCGCCTGCTGAGCGCTGCGCCCCGGCCTGAAGCCGTAGCTCGACTCGGAGAATCCCGGCTCAAAGATCGGTTGGAGAACTTGCAGCAGCGCCTGCTGGATCAGCCGGTCCATCACCGTCGGGATGCCCAGTGTCCTCACCCCGCCCGCAGGCTTGGGGATGTCCACCGCGCGCACCGCCTGCGGGATGTATTGGCCGGCCAGCAGCGCCGCCTTGACGCTCGGCCAGTGCACCTTCAGCCAGTCCCGCAACGCCGTCACCGCCAGGGCATCCACCCCGGCCGCGCCACCGTTCCTGACCACCTTCCGGTACGCCAGCCACATGTTGCCCTTCTCGACCACCGCCTCCATCAGCGATGGCGCCCGCGCTTTCGTTTGCCCGACAGCCGCCGTGCCAGCCTCCGCACCCCCATCGGCCCCAGGCAGGTTCCGCCCGCCTTCCTCCGCTGTGGGCTGCACTCGTTCGTGCATTTGGGCTTCGTCGGTAAGCATCGAGGTCTGTCGTCCTAATCGCGCTCATTCATGTTTGGCCCTTCAGTGCCAACCGCGCACCTAATATGGCCTCTGCTGACTTCTGCACCGCCGTCCCGACGCCTCTCGACGTCGGTAGCACCGTGGCAGCGGTGCAGATCTCCCCGGGTATGACGCACCCACCTTCACGCTTATGCCTGTCGGATCTACGCCGCATCGTTCCGTGCAAGTATCGGGCTTTGGCAATTATGGCTACCTCACCCCGATACGACGCCTCATCCGCTTCCTGTTCGTCAGGCCAGCGCTTTGCCTCGGACTTCCTTCAGACTCCCAGTCGCCCGGGAAACCCTTGTCTCTGGCTAACACTTCCCCTTGCCGGGTGTGTAAGGGACTTGCACCCTCAAGTGAGTGCGCCCTGCCGGGCGCACCATGAAAAAGCCCGGCACAAGGCCGGGCGAAACTCCTGAGAGAAGATTCCCAATCAGCTCTCCAGCACAACACCTTTACGATCAGGCTTCGTATGCGGTCTCGCCGTGCGAGGTGATGTCCAGACCCTCGCGTTCTTCTTCTTCCGGCACCCGCAGGCCGATCAGCATATCCACCAGCTTGAAGGCCACGAAGGCCACCACACCCGACCACACGATGGTGGTGAGCACGCCTTGGAACTGGATCCACAACTGGCCCATGATCGAATAGTCGTCCGAGACCTTGTTGGCCACGTAGTCGTAGATCCCCGTGCCGCCCAGGCTCGGCGCGGCAAACACGCCGGTCAGGAGCGCACCCAGGATGCCGCCCACGCCGTGCACGCCGAAGACGTCCAGGGAGTCGTCCATGCCCAGCAGCTTCTTCAGGCCGGTCACGCCCCAGAGGCACAGCAGGCCAGCAGCGATGCCGATCACGATCGAGCCCATCGGGCCGACGAAACCGGCCGCCGGGGTGATGGCCACCAGGCCGGCAACCGCACCCGAAGCACCGCCCAGCATCGAGGGCTTGCCCTTGCTGATCCACTCGCCGAAGGTCCAGGACAGCACCGCGGCGCAGGTTGCCAGCAGGGTGTTGACGAAGGCCAGCGCGGCCGAACCGTTGGCTTCCAGCGCCGAGCCGGCGTTGAAGCCGAACCAGCCGAACCACAGCAGCGAGGCGCCGACCATGGTGAAGGTCAGGCTGTGCGGACGCAGGGCCTCACGGCCAAAGCCGATCCGCTTGCCGAACATGAAGGCCCCCACCAGGCCAGCCACGGCTGCGTTGATGTGCACCACCGTGCCGCCAGCGAAGTCGAGCGCGCCCTTCTGGAACAGCCAGCCGCCCTTGGCCGTGGCTGCCGTGCCGGCTGCCGCGTCGGTGTACAGGTCAGGACCAGGCCAGAACCAGACCATATGGGCCATCGGGATGTACGAGAAGGTGAACCACAGCACCACGAAGACCAGCACCGCCGAGAACTTGGCACGTTCGGCGAAAGCGCCGATGATCAGGCCGCAGGTAATGGCTGCGAAGGCGCACTGGAAGGCGAAGTAAGCCAGTTCCGGTATCACCACGCCCTTGGAGAAGGTGGCAGCCACGGCATCGGCGTTGAGCCCCTTCATGAAGAGCCGGTCGGTGCCGCCAAAGAAGGCGTTACCCTCGGTGAAGGCAAAGCTGTAGCCGTAGACGGCCCACAGCAGCGACACCAGCGAGAAGATCACCAGGCATTGCATCAGCACCGACAACATGTTCTTCGAGCGGACCAGGCCGCCGTAGAACAGTGCCAGGCCGGGCAGCGTCATCAGGATCACGAAGGCCGTGGAGACCAGCAGCCAGGCGGTATCGCCCTTGTTGGGCACGGGTGCGGGCGCGGCAGCGGGAGCTGCAGCAGGAGCAGCAGCGGCAGGCGCCGCTGCCGCGGGAGCGGCGGCAGCCGGGGCCGGTGCCGCGGCGGCGGCCGGTGCCGAGGCTTCGGCTGCGGGCTTGTCCTGCGCCACAGCGTGGGTGGACATGCCGATGCCGGCCGTGCCCAGGGCCAGCGCCATGGCGCCGGTTGTCAGGATGCGCTTGAACCAGGATTTCATTGTGATTAACCTCTTGTCGTTGGGCTGTGCGTCACAGCGCGTCGCCGCCGGTCTCGCCGGTGCGGATGCGGATGACCTGCTCGATGGGGGCGACAAAGATCTTGCCGTCGCCAATCTTGCCGGTTCGCGCCGATTTCTCGATCGCCTCGATGGCCCGGTCGACCACGTCGTCCGGGACGGCCACTTCGATCTTCACCTTGGGCAGGAAATCCACGATGTATTCCGCGCCCCGGTACAGCTCGGTGTGGCCCTTCTGGCGGCCGAAGCCCTTGACTTCAGTCACGGTGATGCCGGACACGCCCACGTCCGAGAGCGCTTCGCGCACCTCGTCGAGCTTGAACGGCTTGATGACGGCGATGATCAGTTTCATCCGATTTCTCCTCTGTGCGGGACGGCCCGGCCTCGCGTCCGGCGCCCGCTCGACCTGATGCGTGTTTAGAAAGTCTTTGTGATGGAAGCCCAGGCGGTAGCCTTGCCCACGTAGCGGCCATACGAGTTGGTGTAGGCCGACTTGTGCGCATTGGTGTCGATATAAGCAATCGCCAGCGCGAAGCCTTTGCCCAGGTCCTTGGTCAGCCCGAGCTTCCAGTCCGTGTACGAGGCGCTGTTCACGTGCTTGACGTTCTGGTAGCCGACGTGGGCATTGAGCGTCAGGTCCCAGAAGTTCAGCGGCACATTGGCCGACAGGTCGGCGTAGTAGCTGTACTTGCTGTCGGCGAAGCCGAACAGGTTGGTCAGCGCCTGCGAATATTTGAAAAACACCGGGCCAGCGCCGGCGCCGACATACAGTTCCGTGGTGTACGGGCGCGTGAAGCCGTTCGGGTAATCGCCCGGGTAGTAGTACTGCAGCACGCCTGCGTCATAGTTCCACTCCAGGCCAGCCAGCGTCACCGTGTTCTTGAAGCCACCGTAGAAGTCCATCTCGATCGGCGCCGAGACTTTCGGATTGCTGTCGCCGAGCCAGCTGATGCTCGAATTCCAGTTACCCACGTAGAAACCGCTCGAATGCGAGTAGTCGAACCCGCCCTGGATGGCCGGGCGGCGATTGGTCTGCATCAAGCCGCGATAGCGATACTCACTGGCCACGGTCACGTTGGCGGTGAAGGTGTGCGGCGAGGCCTCGGCGGCGGCAGCGGCGTCGGTAGGTGCACCGCCCTCCTGCGCACTGCTTTGGGCGAAGACGGCGGGGGCGAGCCCGCAAAGCACAACTGCACTGGCGCTGACTGCAAGGGCCAACTTCTTCATGGGTTTATTCTCCTTTTCCTCTGGCTCGGTACTCGTGTGTTTGAAAGTAGTTTGTAGAACGAGGCTCCTGTCACCATTACTGCAACTGCCGTGCCAGGTTGGGACCGAGGCGTGAGAGCGTCATTTTGTGCGCAAAAAGGCATCAAAATGGACGAGACCGACGGTCTCCCAGCGAACTTACTGACGTTAAAAGGTGTTACCAGCCCGCGCTGGCGCTTTCCCGGGGACGCTTGAAGCGTGATAATCGGTCCATGCCGGCGGCAAGTGCCGTGCACGCACCGCGTTTGTCCGCACCCCGTTTCGGTGCACCGCGATGCAGCATGCCGAATCCCGCCCACCCAGTTATCGCACCAAGGCGGTGCAAAAGGAGAACCAGTATGAAACCCACCGATCTCTTCAACGATTTCCAGGCCAAGATCAGCGAAGCCCTGCGCAATTCGCCGGCCAAGGACATCGAGAAAAACGTCCGCAGCATGATGACGCAGGGGTTTTCCAAGCTCGACCTGGTCACCCGCGAGGAATTCGACGTCCAATCGCAGGTGCTGGCACGCACCCGCGCGCGCCTGGAAGAACTGGAAGCCCGCGTGCAGGCGCTGGAAAGCCGCTCCGCAGGCGGGTCCGACACGCCTGTTTCGGGCTGAAGCCCTTGCAGCGTCCCGTGCTTGTCAGAGGGGTCCTGTGGATCCGATGACCCTCGACGCACCCCCGACCGCCAGAATGGCCGCCGTACTCCGGCGGCCATTTTCGTTAACACTTCCTTGATGCATTTCGGAGTGAAATGAGCCTCGCCCTCCTGCGCAGCCGGGCGCTGACCGGCCTCGAGGCGCCACTGGTATCGGTCGAGGTGCACCTGGCCAACGGCTTGCCCGTCTTCAACATCGTCGGCCTGGCAGATACCGAGGTGCGCGAGAGCCGCGAGCGGGTGCGCGCGGCGATCCTCAACAGCGGCCTGGAGTTTCCCAGCCGGCGGATCACGGTAAACCTGGCGCCTGCCGACCTGCCCAAGGAGTCCGGGCGCTTTGACCTGCCGATCGCGCTGGGCATCCTCGCCGCGAGCGGGCAGGTCCCGATGGACGGCCTGGGCGCCAGCGAGTTCGCCGGCGAGCTGTCCCTGTCCGGCGAACTGCGTCCGGTACGCGGGGCGCTGGCCATAGCCATGGGCCTGGGGCGTGACAACGCGGCGCGGCAAGCCGCTGGCGAAGGCCCGGCGCGCAGCTTCGTGGTGGCAGCGGAAAACGCGCCCGAGGCGGCCCTGATCGACGGCGTGACGGTATATGCGGCGCGCTCCCTGCTGGAAGTCTGTGCTCACCTTGGCCCGCTGCCGGAGGATCGGCTGGCGCGTGCGGAGCCGCTCGTGGAGATCGCCGGGGGCGACCCGGCCGGCCGGGACATGCGTGAGGTACGGGAACAGGCGCAAGCGCGCCGCGCCATGGAGATCGCGGCGGCAGGGCAACATTCGGCCCTGCTGGTCGGGCCGCCCGGCACCGGCAAGTCCATGCTGGCGCAGCGTTTTCCCGGCCTGCTGCCGCCCATGACGCTGGACGAAGCGCTGGAATCCGCCGCGGTGCAGAGCCTGACCACCAACGGCTTTCATCCCGCCCGATGGCGCGAGCGTCCCTACCGGTCGCCACACCACACCGCGTCGGCGGCGGCGCTGGTGGGCGGCGGGAGCAATCCTCGCCCCGGCGAGATCTCGCTGGCGCACCAGGGCGTGTTGTTCCTGGATGAACTACCGGAATTCGACCGCCGGGTACTCGAGGTCCTGCGCGAACCGCTCGAATCCGGCCGCGTCACCATCTCGCGCGCCACGCGCCAGGCCGACTTCCCCGCCCGCTTCCAGTTTGAGGGTCTCCGCCCCCACATTTAGCCATTCAAACATACAGCCGCCGCATAGATAAATGGATTGAGGAGAGCCAACTAAGAATGAATATCAATGGCTAGTCATTCAAACGAAGCCCAAACCGCCATTTATGTTACCCATGCATCACCCAAAAGACTCCTTACCTGACGCGCCCTCGCCCGTTCCTCCAACTTGGCCCACCACGAGTCAGCTTCAACGGCCTGCATCCGCGTCGGGCTTTACTCAGCGGAAGTAACGGCGATATGGCATCCGTAGGATGCTGCCAACTGTCGTGCTTCCGCCAAACACCGGCTCAACGCACTGCACTTCATCTGGCTAATTCCATAACCAGCCCGGGATGGCAACGCCGCACTCCCTCAGCAGCCTCTCCCAAGCCGCCCTCGCGACAGCCGTCCCGCCTAGCCAGTGTCACTTGTGCATTGATGACGAGGCCATATCGGCACTCAGTCAGGACGCACCCCATCCGGTAGAGGACCACATCCTCCTCGTTGTATTCGCGAGGCTCAAGAGCCTCTTGAGCAACAGCGAACAACACCGAACCGACACTGCAAGTGTCATATAAAAAAATTTCCCACGCAAAAACAAACACTTAACTCAACAATCGTCATTTTAAATAATGGATTTTTAAACCACGTAAAAAACAGCAACAGTCATTATATCAATACCCACGATTCCGTTATCAAAGGAATTTATTTTAGATGAAAAACTGATAAAAATATTCAACACCATAATATCGAATATATATCCTAGAGTTCACCTCCAACAACCTGGAGGAGATGACATGCAAAGTTTCGCGCCGCGCCCGCTAAGGCCATGGAAAATTGTCCATCACCCCATCCGCGAAGCGGGAGTCGCTGTGCGGCTAACACCGGTTCTGTATGTGGGACCTGGTCTATGCGCGAAGCGTGCCACAGCATATTCCGAGCACCTCTCCGCCACAGGCCTTGAAGACGCCACGATAAAGAAAAAATTACAAGTTATCGGGCGGCTGTATGGTTTTTGGATAGTTCGGGACGACCACGGCATCCCTCTCCCTAGGAGCGCGCGTCAGCTACTAATTTTATTCGGGATGGCTCGCATCCGTAGTACTTACGAAGCCGACAAACACATCGATGAACTCGGCCTCTATTGGCCCGCGGTGCGCTTCGCCAAAGTCTGTACCGAAATACGGATACTCACAGAATACGGTTCATTTCTCCATCTAAACTATGGTGCCGATGAAATAAACCCGGTAATTCATCCACTAGACGCTACAGACAGAAATCTCACAAGCTTCGCACGGTCCGATACTGGAAAAGGTGACATCCTTGCACACCTATCGAAGTACCGCCATCCTAAACAACAGCGCTACTATGAACCGGTAAAAAAACGGGACAAGAGAAAGCGCGGAATACCCAAATATATTTATCCCAGCGACATGGTCGAACTTGTTGACAACGGATGCATCTGCCCACGCGACAAGATGATTGTCTTGCTTATGGGGTACGCCATGCTGCGCGCATCCGAAGTTCTCCATCTATTCCTTAGTGACGTCGCTGACGTCCTTCCCAGCGGAGCCGCAAAAGTTCTACTCGGCCATCCTGGCGACGAAATGGTTAGCTGGGCTAGTTCAACAGGATTGAAGGAAGCGACAAGGCGCGAGTATTTGCGCACCCAGTTTAGACGCGCACCGCGCAATGAAATTGGAATTGGCCATCCGGAGTATGCCGGTTGGAAAGGCATGACTTTCCAATCCGACGACCCCGAGGAGCGTTACGCCATATGGATTGAAGAAGAGATAGTTGGCCGTTACTTCCGCCATCTACTACTCGAATATCTCAGCGAGCATAAGGGGCTGCTTTGCAGCGGAGCGATAAGTCATCCCTACTTATTCTTCAATACAGACAGACGCAAATCCGGGGATGGATATGGCGAGCCCCTTAAGAACTCGGCCTTCGAGAAGCTATTCATGCGTGCTGCGAAAAGGATAGATTTACCGGCACACCGTCATATGTGCCGCCATCATGGCGGCTTCTATATGGCCAACGTCGCGAAATTGCCCATTGAGCTGGCACAGAAGGCATTGAGGCATGGCAGCCCCGAATCAACCACCGTTTACTACTTAACCCATCCAACCACCGTCAGGGCCGAATTGCAACGACGCCTTGAACCAGGCGCGACCCACGAGAATTATCTCGACGGATTATCGATGAGACCAAACTTTCCCAGTCGTTGGAGAAGTGCGTGAACAATCCAAATTCCCCACGTTAATGCGTCAGCTGGTAACGCAAGATACCTCTCATCTCCTCCTGCACAGAGGCATTGGGACCCAGCGCACGACCGTCTGCAATGTCTCGAACGCGCACTTTGTATTGCGACGAACGGTTACAAAATCAGAGTGGCGCCAATTATTGACCGATTTCTCCTTCTGCCTTTTTGACCTCTGCAATACATCCCTTTCAGATACCACTAAAGAAAAAAGTAATTCGCGCCTTCCAATACGACGAAAGCGAAAACAGTCAATTTTCCTATCTCAACTCGGCGTGGGCGCTTCCCCGTCTCATAGGCTCGCTAAGCCCAGCATCACCCGGCTATGCCGGTGTACTGAGCGCTATCAAAAAATTATCAATTTCGGAACAGCGCGAACTATGGCAAAAAATCAAGCCAGCCAGTCTGTCGGAGTGGCGCATAGCTGCCAAAAAAGGCTTTTCAGCCTTGGCATCGGAATCGACGTAGAGCCTCTGTTGGAAATGGAGCCCAGAGATTGCGTGGATGCCCTACTATCCGCCCTCTCCTATCCCACTCAGCACATTCGAAGCGGCGACGATAGGCCCAATTGGATACTCAATGAAGGCTTCAAAAACAACGTCCTCCAAATAATAGTTTTTTTGCATCACAAAGACATCTTACTTGCCTCTTTCCGAACATATTCCACAATTCGTAAAGCGAACTCAACGTCAAACGGCGCCGGCAGAAATGTCGGAAGCTTAGTGAGTGCGCTTGAGAAACTAGGGCGGCATTATAATATGCCATCCTACACGCTATTTAAGCGTATCGCAGAACATAGCGACAAAAGTGATATTGAAGGAAGAATTAATGTTGCCTGGTTTATTCTCAGTACGAATATAGATGATATCGGAGACCTGTCCGCCGAACTCTTACAGCACCTTGTTGATGCACGACTCGGCCCTCAATCCTACATCAAACTTATGTGGCGGGCGTTCCGAGCGACTAGCGAATATGCATCGCTTGCAAACGAACTGCCATATCCAAAGGGAGCAAGTAAAAGCGCTGACCCAGAAGCGCGCTGTCGCTCGTTGCGTTGGATGCTTGAAGATTATCCGCAGCTAGAAGTTTGGATTAGACTAGGCCAGCGTTTTCTAGATGCCCTATATATCCAAAATAATGCCAGTCGTGTCTATGACTTGCAAAAGTGGATTTACTACCTCGCTCAACTGGGGGAACGCGCGCCGTTACTGCCAAAAAATGTTGTTCGCAAGGAACATATCTCGCCGCTCGCGGGCGAGCAGAAGAGCAACAATACGTATCGAGAGTACCTTGACGCCCTGAAGATTACCACTGGCCCAACCAAAGACCGCCCCTTATCCAATGTAGGGAAATCCGACTGCATGCGGACATTGAAAAGTCTTCTTGACTTTCATTGCCAAGAGAATGCCGTCGCGCGAGAAGAGGGGAGCACTTCGGAAGCCGACCTCTTGCTAGTCAATCCAATAACCGATATGGACTGCAAATGGAGGAACCCAACGCGTTACAAAACGAAAAGAAAAGCGCTCGATGAGGTAGTGCTTGACGAATTGCAGTCTATATTACTCAGTAAGGATAACGACGGAAATCCGACGTTTGATTGGGTACGCAGCCATCCATCCTTGAGCAGTGACTGGGTTGAGGTGGACTCCACGCCGCACGTCTCGTGGCCCTGGAAGATGGCTCGTGAAGGACGGACTATCCTCTGGCAGCCAAGTAGAGTAATCGCCGTCTATCTGCTCCTAGAAATCCCGTTGCGAATGCATCAGGTCCGCTGGCTCGACAGTGGAGTAGGAGATGGGTTTCTCTTCGACCATAGTTCCCCCAACCCCCAACAGAGCAATACCAAATTCGCGGAGCAAGATAGAGCATTCGGAATCTTCCAGCCTGACGATACTTTCTTGCCCGAACAAACTGCTCAGATTGGCCTTCACATAACAACAAATAAGGCGGGACCGCTTGACTCTCCCGAGGACGTGCACTTCCACATTCCATGGCCACGAAAAGAAGTCTATGAAATTCTATCCATACAGCGCGACTGGGCATTTCTCCTAGCTGAGACAATTTTCACGCGAAAAATCACCATTAGCGATGACGATATAGCGGTACACAAGAACGTAGTGGAATTCCTCGATAGCTATTTCCCCCTGTTTCGCGATTTCGACTCAAAGGAGGGCTCTCTCCCGATTTCGCGAAGAAAGATTGAAACACTGTGGCTTCTTCTCTGCACAGAGGGCGAAAAACGGCTCAATGAAAAAGGGATAAACATCAAGCTCGTCACGCCGGCCAACAGAAAGGAGGGTGGCCTAAGATGCACTTATGATTGCCACAGCCTTCGTGTTAGCGGCATCACCAACCTGAGAGTCCGGGGGATTCCGATTGACATTATCTCAAGCTTAATAGGACATTCGACGATAGCGATAACCGAGTTGTACAACAAGACACCAAACTGGCGCGTACGCGAAGAAATACAAAAGGCGTTTGCGCGCTCATTAACGGACAAGGATAGAGACCAGATTGAGGCCCTTGTTCGAAAGGCAGAGGACGGGACACCGCTCTCCCTTGACGAACTAAGGCGACTGCTTGGGCCGAAACAAGCGAATCAAATGCTACTTGGCAAATCGACCACATCCGACTTTGTCATCGGGGCATCCTCGTCTTGGCGGTGGTTTGGAGATGGAATTTGTCCGGGCGCCTCTTGCGACGAAGGTGGAATTGATGGTACGCCGGTTCTAGGTGGAGCTCGTCGCTGTGGTAACTGTAGATTTTTCCTCACGGGTACCGCATTTACCTACCAACAGGCTCACTCTTGCAATGTCTTGATGAGCGAAATTATTGAGCTGTCCAGCGACCTCCTTAGTTCCCGAGAGCGGAAGCGGAAGGCCACGCTTGGGAAACGGGAATACGAAGATGCTGCCGTAATGGTTGGCGAAATTGAGCGCAAGCTTGATGAAGTTGTTGGAGATTGGTGGGGACGACTACTCCTGATGCAGGCAACATTGAATGCAAGCAATCAATCCGACGGGGAATCGAGAAATATATTGATTACCAAAGCCGACCATGAAAGTCTCTCCATGGTAATTACGAAGACATCAAAATTTCAGCTTCTTGCGCAGATTTCCAAATCAACTGAGATTCTGCAGCTGAATCCCGCGTCCTCCGTGCCAACACTGCAATTCCGCGACATGATAAATGCCCTAAGTTCAAAACTAGGAGCAGAGCCATTTATCTTCGGACGATTTGATGAAGATTCTTTGGCAAAAACAAATACCGTTGCCCAAGCGCTTTACGAACTCATCTCAGCCGACATGACTGAGGCCGACGGCGCCGATGTATTTGCAAAGATGGAGGCGCTTACAAATTCTCCCGACGTCGTCGCATCACCGAAACTCCAGGCAAGCGTGCGTCGAGTATTTCAACTGATTAAATCGAAGCCACAACTGAAATCACTGAATTTTAACGCGTAGGCGCCTGGTCCCCTTATATTAGAGACTAACTAATAAAGCAACCTTATGTCAGAGGCAGACAAGCTCTACCGCTTAACACAAGCATCAAACGCCGATGTCCGACTCAAACGGTCACTAACCAATATCAAGGCAATCTGTGATGAGATAGCCTCAACTGCTAGGGAGCAAGCGCGCGCGGGTATGAGATTTCGTGTCTGCCCGATTTCGATAACCGTTGTAGGCGAGGCATGCAAAGCGAAATTTGGAACGCCAACGGCCGACTCTATCAGGCACAATCGCTCCAAGGAACCGCTTAAGGCGAAATATATTGAGCTCAGGGCGAAAGAACTCGTACTTCCGGGTTCTACCTATAAGGCGACGAAACTAACAGACCAGATTGAGCAACCCGGCCTGCGCGCCTACGTTCTCAGCCTTGAGAACGAAATAAGATGGCTTGGACGTATGCTGGATGGGCTCAATGCTAAGTTTCGTAAGCTCGCACCAATGCCTATCACAGACGTCCTTAACGATAGCCCTCAGATGGCAGAGCCCCCAGAAGAAGGCGATAATTCCGCATCTTTCAAGCACTTAAGAGAAGCCATTGAACGGCTAACCGACCCGACCCACTTGGAAAAATTCGAGCTGAGTTATATGGATGAAACGGTCTTTGACGGAAATACCGGGGAGGAACTACTAGAGAAGCGACACGTTGAAGCACTTCTTAAACTCCTCAAGTAGATGCCCAGCTGCGACAATTGAATCAATGCCAATCGTTTGGAATCAGACCCGCGTTGTCGTCCTTCCACTCCGCTACTTCGTGCATGTGTGAAACCTCGCCCCAGATTGACCTGTCGGCGTGTTCGAGAACGATTATTTGAAATCGAAATTTTGCCCTCTCGATACCCCGAGACAGCACACGGAAGATGCGCTTCGTATCTGAAATGTCACCATCACGTTTTCCGCGCAGCCGTTCAGCTTGTTTCTCCTTGCCATCCAGCAGGTTCTTCCCTGAGAGAGTGCTAGGGAAATACACCTGACTTGGTTGGTCAATCGTTAGGAAGCTGAAGACCGGGCCATCCATCTGTGCGTCATAGGTAAAATATTCATGGAGCGCGAGGAACGTCGCGAGGTGATATCCCATCCAGTTCGCCCCGCTACCAATCTCCCACAGGTATTCCTTTCGGCCCTGCTCCTTCCGAAAGAAGCTTAAGGTCAACTCTGTCTTGTCGAGACCAATAGCCCCCTCTGGTTTAAGATTGAAGTTCCTCGAATATCCGTGAATGAGCCGACTGATAACGTTGTTCACATGTAGCTCACGTGACTCGCGCCCCGCAACCTGGAAGTAGGCCTCCAGCTCATTCAGGGCTGCCCTGAGGGCTTCCAATCGTTCGGCGAGCTCGTCCGCACCGTCCAAGGTCGAAAGTGCCATCAACAGAGCCTGCAACCTACCGAGCAACACAAACGCCCTAGCAAGTGAATCCTTCGGAGAAGAGTCCTTATACTCCAATTGAGCACGCCTTAGGCGGGCGTCTTGCAGTCGCCCTTCCGCCTCAAACAACTTGCCTCGAAGGTCTTCAAGCTGGCGGTCGACAATGGGACCTTCTATGAGCGCATCCGATAGTCGACTCACACGGTTCAGCTCTTTCGCAAGCCGGTCCACCACCACGTGTGTATGGCTCGTTCTTGAACCGCACACCACGCAAGCGTCATCGCTGACCAAACTGCGCTGAAGCCATTCAAGGTTCACCACCCTTGCCTTCTCAGTACGAACTGCTTGCGCAAGCCCCTCGCTCTACCTGAGAGGCGTTCGTAGTCGCGAAGCTCTCTGCTCAGGTCATCCACGCCCTTCTGCTCTTTTTCCTCAAGCTCCGTCGCCTCTCTAAACAATTGATTGGTATATCCGTACTGTGGAGTTTGCAACCGCTGGAAGAGCTGGCCAGAATGGAACGCTTCGTTCAGGGCTTTGAGAGATTCTACGCGTGAAGCGGTAGTGGCACCTGCCAGCTCTTGCGCCATGCCCAGTTCCACAGCCCCATTCCAAATGCCTCGCACATCCGCCTCCCAGGAGGCGAACGCCCGTCGTCGCACTTCCTGCTCATTCATCAACGCATCAATGGCCTTTTGCGTGCGTGCTTTCTCACGCTCTTTCATCAAATACTCGGCACCGACGATGCCCAAAGCGTAAGGCAGAACCTTCTTCAGTTTCTCCTTGTGCTTATATGAGTCGGATTTGTAAAATAGGATATTTGGATTCGCGACGATGTGCTGCGGAAGAAAGTTGAAAGCGGCTAAATCGCGGTACGACGGTCTGTTCTCCGCGGCTTCCCCCTGCTGAGACTCGTCCCCCAGAGAGATGTTGGTAACGCGTGCAATGCGGTTGAAAGCGTCCTTGAATTGAGCGAGGTTGTGCGTGGCCCCAATGGTTCCCGGAAAGGGAGCATCCGCGCTCGCCCGCATGGAAATATGGCACTCGCCGCTTCCAGCTCCATTATTCGGAGTTCGCCGAGCAACCATTATCCAAGTGTCGCGAATCCGTATCTGTAGACCGAACCACCCAGCCTTCTCACGAATCGTACCCACTGGTATGGCACACCTGCTCGCGCCAAGGCAATAGTCAATGATGGCAATGACTGATGATTTCCCTGTCCGGCTTCGACCGTGAATGACATTAACCTTGTCTTCCACAAAATGAAGCGTGCGAATTTCATTGTTCGAATTGCGCGGCCAGATGATGAGGTCGGAAATAAAAATTTCATTGTCAGAAGACGCCAAAAAGTGCGAAGAGCTCCGCTCCGGAGAAATCCTTAAACCAGTTCGCCAACCTTGTGGACGTGGCCAGCATCTCAGTCGGTATCGCGGTTGGTTTGCTCTTTTTTGGCCACTGGGAATGTGCGAACACAAAGACAGCCTCATCGTTCGACAGTTGACGCCTGGCCAGAAGACCGGTCGCGCACGCCAGATTCAAGCCCTGACAGGAAACAGCTGCATAGGCCGAAATCCGGTCTTCAAGCTGTTCGAGTATGCGCGGCTCGTCGGAGAGCACAGCATGGAGTGGGGTCGACGAAAATCGCCCTGAGATGCTTCGACGACTTGGCCCATGCCAGACAAGCGGGAGAACGAGCAGCAGCTTGTCGAGGGAAGGGAATCTCGTATACGCGCACAGCGTCTGATACTCTTTGACGAAGTTTGCGAGAACAAAACATGCCAGCGCGCTGTTGTGAATCAATGAGCGGTCAGTGTAGCCAGCCATCAGGATGCTCCCCCTTCTCCAGAGGCATCTTCCTCGCCAAATGAAGGATGCCAATAGACAAAGCATGGTTCCAGCGGTTTGTTCGCCAACGAATGGTAATGCCCTTGGGTAAAATACAAGTGATTTGTTGGGTACCCGCCCAGGGGCGCTTTGTAGTCTGCACTTAGCGTCTTCGCCAGCACAAGTTGCCCCCTCGCCTCAGGGCTGCAACCGGGCTGACTCATCAGTTCGAGCTCGGCGTTGAACTGGCATACTTTCCAACGCTGGTGGAGCTCGTCCTCCCTAGAAGACCAATCCTTTGTGTTCACGCCCTCCTCCTCCAAGCGAACACGCTCGCAGTAAAACGCCCAGAAATTGTCAAGATGCATATCAACAAACCTGGGTGGGAGTCCAAGGCGACTCAGTTGGGTCAAGAAGAAATGGTCTCTGCCATCGGCTTTGACGTAGTCCCTAAAATTCGTGGACATCATGTCGCGGTCAAGATATTTATCCAGGGACCGCCTCATCACTTCCTCGCGCAACTTGTCCCTGAACTCCTGGGGGAGAACCAAGCCGTCTTTTGATTTCGCCATGCCGACTGGCATTTATCAACCGCCGCGCCGAGAATGCTTTGGTAAATGGCAACCCCTTGGTCAGCTATCCCAGAGTGCAGCTGAAATAGCTGAATCGTGGCCTCGCGCGGAGCCACTCCGGAACCGGCGCCACCCTCGTGCAAGAGGAAAAGGTTACGTATCAGATAAGCGATGTCATCGTCGGCGTACCGCGCAACAATAGAGGCGTCCGCTTTTGCCTTCGCCTTTGCGTCCTTGCTGAGACGAATGGCATGCTGGCGGACCAGTTCCACACACTGCGTCACCTCCTTTGGAGCCATCGCCAACGCAAGTCTCTGAACTAGTGCAGCAGCCGGTACTGTGGCGTTAGTGACCATGCAAAATGCGACTTCCTGGTATTCGGCCCTTAACTTGTCTACGTGACTAAGCCAAATGCGCAGCGTGTGCCAGAGCTTTCTGCTGCTGTCCTGAAAAGGATGGCCGTCCGACTGGACAGTGTTCGCATCTTGCTCAAGCGTCGCTTGCACAGCGCCATCATGCTGAAGAGATAGCTCCGCGACGTCATCAAGCGTTTCTATCCCAACCCGTATGTTAGCTTGGTGACTTGAAAAGAGTCGGAAAAGCGCTCGCTCGAATTGAAAAGTGAATGCAACAATTGTAGCTTTGGCGTTTGTATCGACTGGTTCTTCTATTTTCGACTTGCTGTCACTATTATTCATGCCTGTCCCCGATGGGAACGCAGTGGGCTCCATAAAACACCACGCTGTCTACTGCTTGCAAATTTACAGCGTAGTATCTCCAAACGACAATTGATGCCTCCCGTCCGGGAGTATTCGATAGCAACTTGGCGCAGCCAGCTGATTCTCGAAGCGCCGGGATTCTACCTTCGGAATCGAAGGGAGCATCTCGAGGTTGAGGCGCGGCGGCCTCAAATCTGAAGTGCTACACCTTGCTTCGGGTAAGGTGCTCAGATGCAAAGCAGAACTTCGTACCAACAACTTCAGCCTGAGGAGCGCATGACGATTGCGAGCATGAGCCAGAGCGGTTCGAGTGTGCGGGCCATGGCCCGCACACTCGGGCGCTCGGCGGGCACCGTCAGCCGTGAACTGAGGCGAAACAGCTGTGCGCTGCGTGGCTACGCGAGCCTGCCGGCGCAGGCCATGAGGCAGGCGCGGCGGGTTCAGGCGCGCCCGGTAGCGAAGCTCGATCCGCAACACGCTCGGTGGGGCGCGGTGCTGACTTTGTTGGATTGGAAGTGGTCGCCGCAACAGATCGCCGGTATCCTTAAGCGAGTGTGGCCCGAGGACCCCAGCATGCATGTATCTCACGAGACGATCTACACGGCCATTTACGCGCAGCCCAGGGGCGAGTTGCGCCGCCAGCTCATCGCCTGCCTGCGCCATGGCCGCAGCACACGCATGCCACGCAAGCGCGGGGTTGATCGACGCGGGCAGATTCCTGAGATGGTCAGCATCCATGTGCGCCCGCCCGAGGTCGAGGACCGCGTCATGCCGGGCCACTGGGAGGGTGACTTCATCAAGGGCGCGGGCAACAAGTCTTCGGTGGGCGTGCTGGTCGAACGCAGCAGTCGTCTGGTGCTGTTGGCCAAGATGGATGACGCTACTGCGGCCTCGGCGCTGGCCGGCTTTTCTGCCAAGCTCAATTCGATTGCTGAGCCGCTGCGCCAGAGCCTGACGTACGACCAGGGAAAGGAGATGACGCGCCACAGTGAGCTCAGCGCCAACACTGGCGTCAAGGTGTACTTCTGCGATCCGCACAGCCCCTGGCAGCGCGGCACTTGTGAGAACACCAATGGGCTGCTGCGCCAGTACCTGCCCAAGGGCACCGACTTGTCCGTGCACACACAAGAAGAACTCGACGCAATTGCCGACAGCTTGAACAAACGACCTCGTGCTACGCACGCGTTCCACTCCCCACTGGAGGTGTTCGCTCGTATGCTCAAACAAGTTTCTCACCCCCAACTTCAATTCACTGACGCGGGTGTTGCACTTGGGACTTGAAACCGCCCGCTCAAAAAGCTAACGACGCACGTCTTCGTGCCCCAATCATCACATGGCGATATTACAACTGGTTGAGCATAATAACAATCGAAAATTCGGAGGGTTAGCGGGGGGCCGGAAAGTTAATACTCGTAGGTACTGGGTCCGTTCCGGCGTCGCGTTGCTACTAAATAAGCGCGGGGCGGAAGGCGTTAAACCTCCACTGAATCCTACGCTTACACCTGATTTCATCCCCACGGGCCTCCAGGGGCCGGCCGGCCAACCCAAGAGCCAGCGAGCAACTCGCTTCCTGCTGCGTTCCCAGCATTCGGCGGGATTGGGGAGTCCGTAACCACGCTCTAGCATCCCGATTTCATTCCGGGTGGCCACGACTAAGCTTGGCTTCAAGCTTTTCCTTCTCTGCCAGCAATTGCTTGTAGGTAGCCATCTCATTTCCTTCACGTTGATATCGGAGCCCTCGTACCTGAGGTCGATATATATCGCGACTTTCAGTCAATAGCGGTGACGAAGCTTCGCATCTGACCGCCGAGCCGCCGCCTCGCTCTTATAGCCCCCTCCCCAGAAGGGGAAATACGCGTGTACGTCGATACCATGAGTGCGCAGATGGCTGACGGACGGTGCTGCGCTAGACGAATGACATACACTATCTTGGCAGCGCCACCGGACAAACAGGCGGCTCTGGGCGTCCACCGCCATGGGGATGGCGCGTCAACATGTCTAATGTTGAGGACATACGGCTAGACTACATAGGGAACAACATCGTCTCGAAACCATCGGCTGGTTGCGTGCTGCGGTGCTCGGAGCCAATGATGGCATCGTATCGACTGCAAGTCTCGTTATCGGCGTAGCGTCGGCACATACTGCTCATGGAAGTATTGTGCTCACTGCCGTGGCCGGGTTGGTGGCTGGGGCCATGTCGATGGCAACAGGGGAATACGTATCTGTCTCTTCGCAGGCAGATACTGAAGAGGCAGCATTGATTAAAGAGCAGGCCGAACTCGATGCCGACTTTCCGCGCGAGCAACGAGAATTGACTGCAATTTATATGCGTCGTGGCCTGGATTTGTCGCTTGCTAAGCAGGTTGCCGAAAAGCTGATGGCCCACGACGCGCTTGGCACCCATGCACGCGATGAGCTAGGCATCTCGAAAGTGACCTCCGCCAAGCCGTTGCAAGCAGCGTTGGCTTCTGCCTGCAGCTTTTCGGTGGGCGCCGCCCTGCCGGCTGCAGTTGCCGCACTAGCTCCCGAATCAGCCTTGATTCCAGCCATAGTCATCTCTGCCTTGGCATCACTTGCCTTCTTGGGCGGTCTGGCCGCAAAAACGGGGAGTGCGAAAGTCGGCGCTGGCGTTATCCGCGTGGTCTTCTGGAGCGCATTGGCAATGGGCGTGTCGTCAGGTGTTGGCACGTTGTTTGGCGCCGTTGTCTGAGGCGCCGCAATCGGACAGATGTCCCCGTCGGGTTCACGCAATCCGCGTACGCAGCTCCGGAAATAAAAGCGGAAATGCTTCGTTGAAGTCCCGCTTCAGCGCCAGCAACCGGCTATGCCTCCGCGCCTCAAACATCAGGGAATTTGCACTTGCGATGGTTCCAACCTGGCCGTATCCGAGTTCACCGTGCCTGTGATATACGTAAGCAGCGTGTCGGAAGACATGGTAGTAGGACTCCGCGCGACGGAAGATTTGGTCCTCAACTTGACACAGGTTTTTCGCCTGAAGCCCTGTTGGCCGCCCTCTCTTCAACGAAAGAATCCCGCTAATGACCGTTCGCAAGTCCTCCCGACCTTCGAGAGTCTGAGGTGCCGAAGGGCAGACGGAACTCAGAAGGCGAGTTACGAACTCGTAAGCGACATCCTGCGAGAGTCGCATCTCAAAGTAGTCACACTTGTCAGCCGCGACCCACGCCCGTTCCAAGCTCCTGCGGCAGGATTTCGCAATCCTCCTGCATGCGCAGCTCTCCCACAATCTGCCTTTTCCACGTTTCACGCGCGCCGTCAAGGCGTTGGCGGTGTGCCGGCGGCAGTTGACGGTCTTGAAACGCGTTCGATATTTGATGCCGAATAGCATGGGCGGCGGCAGACACTTCGGCCCGCGCCTTTAGAAAGGCTGCCTCGACGTCGAAGTAAAACGCGCGCTGCCTTGGGAAGTCCATAGTCAGCTCGGATAGGGTCACCAATTTCTTGTGCCAGGCAAACGTGAGCGTCGTGCCATCGGCACGGGGCTCGCGCCACCGACACCACAGTTTCATCTCACCCTCTCGCTGCGAGGCTGAGGCGCTCTCCTTATCGACAGAAAAAATGTTCGAGTTATTGTTATAGAACACATCTCGCTCGCCAAACCTCAACGCCTCCTCGGTTGCGACGAAATCTCTGAATATCCAGAACAAGAGCGCCCCCTCCCGAAGGTAGAACTGCCGTCGTGCCGCAATCACCGGGATGAATGTCGAGGACAGTTGTATCTCGAAGACAAGAGTCTTGCCTCGCCAACTTCCACGGACATCCGGCTTCCGCCATATGGCTCTGTCGCGCCAGCTAGTCATCCTGGCATCCTCGACTACGCTATCGCCGGTAACGTTCTCGTCGGCCCGCAAACTATCGGATATCCATGCCTTCATCTGTCGGTGAGCTTCAGACTCTTTGGCTCCGTTGTACTTCAGCGCCTGCCACTGCTCTTCAGGCAGGTTGATGCCTGAACGGAAGGGGCATTCAGCCCCTGGATTCTTTGGGTGTGCGAAATGGTAGATACGCTCCACAGAGCCGCGGATATAGAGTGGCTCCAAGCAGTACGGGCAAGCGTAGCGGCCTTTACCAGTCGCCAGCCGAGCGACCTCGTCCGCTAAACGTTGTACATGATTCGCCTCAGCATCACCGCCGAGCAGCTTGTCCGCGTCAATGTAAACCTGTGTCTCAGTGTCCAGGACTTGGTCAATCGTGCGTGTCGCCATGCAGACTCCGGCTTATATACAAGGCGTTAAGGATTCCCCTGGGGCCGGTTCGCCCTTTCCATGTGACCGTACCAAGGTCCCATCCCGACGCCCGAATTCGTCAGCGCCAAGTTCACCTTGCCACGCCAATCCCTTCCTGTAATCGCCCCCACTTCCAGTTGTACAGCAGCCCGAAGGGCAGTGATTCGGGCTTCTCCCATTGCCTCGCACGATGACGCAGTCTCGGCTTTCCCTAGTATAAGCGGCCTCTGCTGCACCCAGAACCGCACTCCCCTCTAATGGGTGGGGCCTAAAGGCAAAATGACCTAGGAGAATGCTTGCGAATACCGTATCGTATTTCTATAGTTCGGATACGGTACGGTAACCGAGAACAGACCATGAGCAAAACGCTGGTCACATATGACCTGGTGAAGCAGAAGGCCGAGGACCTACTGGCTTTCGGTATCTCTCCGACGCAGAAGCAAATACGAGCAGCGCTCGGCTCCATAGGGTCCATGGAGACAATCAACAGGCACCTCAGACAGTTCTGGGCTGAGCGTCAAGGGGAGGACTGGGAGTTCAGCATCAGCCGGGAGTTTGCCGCCGCTATCCAGGCCGAGTTCACACGCGTGGCCACGACCAGCTCTTCGGAGTTAGCCGGACGTGTTCGCGAAACCGAACTTGAGTTGGAAGAAGCGTCGACAAGACTGGCCTTCGCCACCGATACCCTGGAAAGGCAAAGCCGCGAGTTACAGGAAGCACGCCAGCAAGTGCGCGGTGCCGAAGCCGCTGTCGAACAGCTACGTGAATCAGAGCAGCACCTTCGCACCGAACTTCAGGCCTGCCGTGACAGGCTAACCGACGCAAGAGAGCAAGTTCAGCGTCTGTCATCTGCAGAGGCCATCGCAAAGCGTCTCGAAGATGAAGTCAAGGAGGCGCGAGGCATGCTGCAAGCTGCGCAGTCGCAAGTTACTCGGCTTCTCGATGAGAACAAAGAACTGCGAGTACAGCCGGAGGCCGGCCGGCGCCGGGCCAAGGAGGTTCGCAGCACCAGCTGAAATTATGAATCGCGACACCTGCAGAGAGGCTTATGCCACTGCGGGGGGCATCCCATTCCAACTGAGCAACGGTACTTAGCGAGTCTATGCGCAATACGCCCATCAACTCAGTACGCGCGCTGCGAGACTCTTCCACAGTCTTTTCGAGCTTGTCGTCCAACGTGCGGCGCGATGCCTCGAATCCGTGAGCGGACGATTCGGCAAACATCCGAAATTGCTGCTCAATGCGCTCACTACCGGCTTCACTGCGCGCGCTAGCCTGTGCCAGTGACTGTAGATTCTGCTCTAACAAGCCAAGCCGAGTGCTGAGGTCTGCCGGGGTTTCAAAGGCAGCCTTGCGCAAGAGCAGGACCAGCTGGAGTAAGACCACACTATACCGATGGCACCTGCGAGCATGTAGATGGCGGATTCGCTCATAACTTTCGTAACCTAATTGAAAAGTGAAAGTAGGTCTTGCTATTTTGCAAAGCGCGCACCCATCAAAGTCGATGCCCGGCAGCGCCTCAGGCAACTGCGCGAATCCGAATCTCCGAAAGCACCTGAATCATCTGGTCCACTTTCGCTGAGGGGAAAATCCCTTCCGGCCCCATCGGGCTGACATCCACGAACGGCGACTCGTAGAGGCGGGTTGTATCCATCACGCCGCTCTGTGTCAGCTCCTCGACAATCAGATTGACGAACTCAATCTGGTCGGCAGTCACCGTCGTGCCACTCACGAACTCGCTGAATGCCTGCATTGCCGCCTCCCGGTCCAGGCCAACGAGGGACCGGATGAACAGCCCCAGACCATGGCTCCTTTCCTTAGCCTCCTTGATGAGGTCCTGCGTGCCGCCGGCTTCGAGCAACATCTTCTCCAGCTCGGAAAGGTCCGACGGCGTCAACGGCTGATTCCGACGCAGACGTTGCAAGGCGACATGGTTTTCGTGTGCTCTCAGGAACTGTCGGGCCTTTTCCTTGAACTTCGCCATGTTCAGACCGGCAGTCACTTGGGGCAGGTCGATGATAGCGTGCTCGCCCAGTTCATCCTCGAAGTTCGTGTAGACGACCTTCTTCTGCCCTTTGGGAATGAGCTTGACTAGTGCACGCAGCTTCTTACGAACCATCTCCAGCATGGGCACCGTGACACCTTCCCACCACTCTTCGCTAGAGAGGGACTGAATCAGGACGATTTCGGCTTTGATGGCGGGAATGGCGGTTTGCTCTTCCAGAGAGCTGGCAATAGCCTGAATCCGCTCCTTGAGAGTACCGAACTCCGGTTTAGCTTGAAGGATGGCCAGCTGGGTACGCAGCACCAGCATGTCGAAGCGCTTTGCCTCTTCGTCTTCGTCGCTTAGTTCGGTGGGCAGTCCGGCAACCTGCGAGGCGAGCTCATGGAACTCCTCAGGGCCAAGTTGCGCCCAGGTATCGGCTTTCGCATACTTATCGACCCATTGCCGCTTAGGCCGGACGACGAAGTTGTCGACGTTCATCGCCGCAACAACTTGATGGAGAACCGCAGCAACCTCCCCACGCAGCTGTGTGTCGCCCGCCTGGCCCGCATAGTCGGCAGGGGGCTTGCCCGCAGTCAGTTTCTTGTCCAGTTCGGCGATGACATCCAGGCGCGCCTTGAAGAGTCGGGTGCCCAGCGGTTCGGTAGCGCTGCCCTCGCTGAAGTTCGGATTCTGGCTGAAGAATTCGAGGTTCTGGCAGTAATCGAAGATGTAGAAATTCTTCTTGTTCTCGTCCGGCCCAAGGAGATTCGGGGAAAGACGCGTGCCACGCCCGACCATTTGCCAGAACTTTGTCTTGGAGCGAACCACTTTAAAGAACACCAGGTTCACTACCTCCGGCACATCAATACCCGTGTCCAGCATATCCACCGAGATGGCAATATGGGGCATCTTGTCCTTTTTGGAGAAGTCATCGATGAGACTTTGGGCGTAGTCCGTCTTGTACGTCACCGTCCGGGCAAAATGCCCCTTGTACTGCGGGTAGTTGGCATCGAAACGCTTGGAGATGAAATCCGCGTGGTCGTTGTTCTTCGCGAAGATGATGGTCTTGCCCAGGCGGTCCCCGCCGGCCACCTTCTGGCCATGCGTCATCAGTTGTTCCAACACCTTGTCGACCGTGTCCTCGTTGAACAGCCACTGGTTGAGGGCGGCGGAATCGACTTCCGTCGGGGTGTTGCCCTCCTCATCCCATTCGAGCTCGTCCCACTCTTCCTTCTCCTCTTCGGTCAGTTCGTCGTACCTGACCCCTTCGCGCATGAACTTGAGGGGCACCGAGATGGGGACGGGGGCACTAGATGCCCGTCTGCCACCGCCTCATCCAGCCCATAGGCATCGGTCGGAACCCCGGTTTCGAGTCCGAAGAGCCCGTAGGTGTTGTGGTCGATTTCGTCCTTGGGTGTAGCGGTCAGGCCGACCAGCAAGGCATCGAAGTATTCGAAGACGGCGCGGTACTTCCGATAGATGGAACGATGGGCTTCGTCGACGATGATGAGGTCGAAGTGTCCGACGCCAAAGCGGCGTTGGCCGTCGAAGGCTTCATCAATCAGTCCCATCATGGTTGGGTACGTCGATACGTACACCCTGCCCTCGGTATCCTTTTCCGTGACCAAGTTGACCGGCACCGCTTCAGGCAAGTGGGTTTTGAAGGCATTTACCGCCTGCCTCACCAAGGCCACCCGGTCGGCGAGGAAAAGCACGCGCTTGACCCAGTTGCAGCGCATCAGGACATCAGCGAGTGCGATGACGGTGCGGGTCTTGCCGGCCCCTGTCGCCATCACCAAGAGTGCCTTGCGCTGGTTATCCTGCTCGAACGTGGCGCCGACCCGTCGCACCGCGCGGGTCTGATAGTAACGCTCGACGATGCCGCCGTTGATGGTGGCTTCGGCCAGCCCCTTGCGGCTACTCCGGCGCTGAATCAGTAGTTCAAGTTCTGGCTTCTTGTAGAAGCCCTGGACCGGGCGCGGCGGGTGGGACGAATCGTCCCAAATCCAGTGCTGGTAGCCGTTGGAGTAAAAGATAAGCGGACGCTGGCCGTACATCTGTTCCAGACAGTCTGCGTAGAGCTTCGCTTGCTGCTGACCAACCGTAGGAGTCTTCGTCGTGCGCTTGGCCTCAATCACGGCCAGTGGCTTGCCATCGTCCGCCCACAGCACGTAATCCGCGAAGCCGATACCCTCGCCGTTCGGCATGCCGGTGACCTCGACCTCGAAGTTCTTCGTCGGATTGAGGTCCCATCCCGCCTCCTTCAGCAAGAGGTCGATGAACGCCTTGCGGGTTTCCGCTTCCGAATAGTCGTGAGTGTCCGGCTCAGCAGCATTGGCCTTCTTGGCAGCGGCGACCTCGGCCTGGAGTCTTTTCAGCTCTTCGTTCAGCGCCGCATGGCGGGACAATAACGTGGTGAGCTTTTCGTCCTTGTCCCTGAGGTCGGTCTCCATCTTCTGAAGCTGCGCCTGCGTCTGGGCCGGAATAGCGGAGGTCGAGGGCAGTAGCGTCAGCGAGAAAGACAGCCCCGGCGCCGGACGGTCGGTGCGTCCATAGGTGCGAACCACCCAGTAGCAAACATGGAAAAGTTCGCGGACGGCATTCTGGGCGTCGGTTGCGCTGACCTTCTTGGAGCTGTGCACAGCCATGTTGCCCAGGTCCTTGATGAGCCGCGCCTTAGTGAACAATGCGTCGCCCACGACCTGTCGGAAGCTCGGTTCGTGAATCAGCGCGCTGAGATTGTCCTGATAGGGCAACCGCAAGGACTTGTCATGCTTGTATAGCCACGCCACCCCCAGTTCGAGAGCCCGGCGGGCATAGAAACAGGCGGTGCGTGGGTCGCTGTTCGCCGTTCCTTCGGCCTTGGTGACTGCTTCAAAAGGAAAGCCCACTCGGGCGAGCGAAGGAAGGCGAAGTTACTCACTTACAGTTCTCCACGGAATGCGCGGTGTTGAAGGGACGCAAAAAGAGCATCTAGTTCAGTAACAGCCGCATTAAATTCATTACGCAAGTCCACAACGCGGCTCACCCGTTCCGCAAATAATTTTTGGAGATTCAGTGGGGGAAAAAGCATCGGCAAGGATTGCTGGCGAGTAATTCCTATATAATCCCTCGTTGACTGTTTAGCTTCTTTTTCTAAAATTGATTGGAACCATCTCGTTCTGAAGAGTCCAGCCAAATAGTTAACATCTAACTTATCGCTGGTTCGGTAGTATGTCGTTTGAGGAGAAAGTATTGCACCAGCACAGCTCCTCGGCACAATTGCAACCTCTCCAATGGTCCCTTTATGAGACAGCAGCAGGTCATTTGACTTTGCAAAGCCAACACGCAGCCTCTTACACCACGACGGGTCGAGTTTGTATGCCTTGTTGATATCCAATCGCCCATCAACAAGGCAATTCGCCATCACAAAGGGGATTCCATTGGATACGAAGTCCGATACCTTTGGGTGGCGTTCTCCATGATTGCCATCCTGTATCTCCACAAGCTCCCCAGACTCTAAAGCGTCCTTTACTGTTCCAGTTTTCCAATTCTTGGGGTTAGTAGCAGGGTCCCCAAATATCCCCATGAAAATCGCCTGCGTGAGGCTGTCGAGCTGCACCAAGGCTTCCCGACGCTTGGCGCGGAGGGCATCCGCTTGGTCGAGAATGGCGGCGATGCGGTGTTGCTCCGCGAGCGGCGGAAGCACTACTTCTGTACGCTTAAGGTATTTGAAGTGTCTGTCATAGCCACCATCTGGGAGCTTGAGAGTCCTCAAAAAATAGTACAGATACTTCAAATCGGCGTCCATCTTCGGGCGCAAGACCTTTACACCGTCGGCTCCCATGCAAAAGGGAAAATCAACGAACTTAATGCAACGGGTGTGGTCCCCAAACACGATTGCCGCTCGGCCACCTCCACAGATGCGTGCTTCATCGTCAACGTAACCGGCAATTAAAGACTTGCCTTGGTCAACGACGGCGAAACGGCCAAACGGCCTGTATTCGCTCTGCGGGGTCTTGATATTTCCACCAGACTCATCGGCAAAAACATCTTCAAATGGGAGTCGAACGGACGTCATGTCAACATCCCCTCAAGCACTTTCATCCCCACCTGAATTTCAGCCTCCAACACGGCCAACTTGGCGAGAATCTCCTTCGGGGGCAAGTGTTCGACCACCTCATGGACCACTTCCTTGTAGCGGTTGATGGAGAGGTCGTAGCCTTGTCCGGCAATGCCGGCCTTTGGCACGCAAAAGCTCTGCGCAGTGCGCGGTCGCTCGCGTTCATCGCCATCGCGCTGCCCCCAGCGAGCCAGAACGTCCGGCAGGTTGTTTTTGGCGTGTTCGGCCTCAGTAAGCGCTTGCGCTGGGCGGACGCCCAATTTTTCGTCGCCCAGCAGCGGCTGGCGCTTGTCGTCCAGGCTCCAGCCGTCAGCCTGCATATCGTAGAACCAGACATGGTCGGTCCCACCGGAGTTTGTCTTAGTGAAAACCAGAATCGCTGTCGACACCCCGGCGTATGGTTTGAAGGCACCGGACGGCAGGGAAATGACCGCGTCCAGCTTCTGTTCCTCGACCAGCATACGGCGCAGTTCCTTGTGCGCCTTGGTGGAACCGAACAGCACCCCGTCCGGCACAATGACCGCTGCCCGGCCGCCGGGCTTTAGCAGCCTCAGGAAGAGCGCTAGGAAGAGCAGTTCGGTCTTCTTCGTCTTGACGATGGCTAGCAGGTCCTTGGCGGTGTTCTCATAGTCCAAGGTGCCGGCGAACGGCGGATTGGCGAGGATGAGCGAGTATTTTTCCTCGTCACCGGCGTGGTCCTGGGCCAAGGAATCCTTATAGCGGATGTCCGGGTTGTCGACACCGTGCAGCGCCATGTTCATGCTGCCGATTCGGAGCATCGTGTTGTCGAAATCGTAACCGTGGAACATGCCGTGGTGAAAGTGTTCCCGAGCAGCGGCGTCCCGGAATATCCATGGGTGCCGCTCGCGCAGGTACTCGCCGGCCGCCACCAGAAAGCCACAGGTGCCGCTGGCCGGGTCACAAATGATGTCGCTGGGCGAGGGCGCGGTCAACTCAACCATCAGCTTGATGATGTGACGCGGCGTGCGGAACTGACCATTCTGACCAGCGCTGGCAATCTTGCCCAACATGTATTCGTAGAGGTCGCCCTTGGTGTCCCGGTCTTCCATGGGCACATGGTCGAGCATGTCGACCACCTTGGCCAACAGGGCGGGCTTCGGGATGGTGAAGCGGGCGTCCCTCATGTGGTGGGCGTAGGTCGAGTCATCGCCTCCCATCGTGCGCAGGAAGGGGAATACGTGCTCGCCTACAACGGTAAACATCTCGGCAGGAGCGAAATGCTTGAAGCGCGACCAGCGCAGGTCATTGTAGTCGCGGCCCTTGCCATCCTTGCCCGGCGGGAAGATGCAGCGGTCGAGCGGCTTGCCGAGGCGGTTTGCCTTGTTCTCTTCAAGGCTGTGCAGGTCGTCGAGGCGTCGTAGGAACAGCAGGTACGTGAATTGTTCCATCACCTCCAGTGGGTTGGAGATGCCGCCAGACCAGAAGGAATTCCAAATGGCGTCAATTTGGCTACGGAGTTCGCCGGTAAGCATGCAAATATTTCCTGATTCTTGTAGCGGACCTGTCCGCGTACGGTGCCCGAGAGCAAACCGTAAGATGCTAACATCACGGGATTGACAAAGGGTCGGGGGGCGCCCCCGTTTCCCATACCCGTCAATTAAGTTGGTGAGCTACGCCGGGTGTAGGCTCCGTCAAATATCCTGCAGCATGGCCTCGACACGACTTAACGCCTCCTTCCATTCTTGCTCCAGAAGGTGCTGAATCCCCATCCCCACTGCCTGGTGAGAGTCATCATCAAACCACCCGACGCTTCTAGTAGTCACACGGTCACGGTATCCTGACCCTTGGCCCCACTCCCGCTCACAGCCCAGCCAAAAGTCCTTATCTCTCTTCATCTCCTCCCCAAAGAGAGACTCCCCTGACAATTGCATCTTCCGGAGGAGCTGGTCAAAAGCAACTTGAAGCACCTGTTCACATTGCGATATGAGAGTCTCTGCCTCTGAGAATTCTGGATTTGTACGAAGGTTCTCAGCGATAGCCGTGAAGTCGCCAACTTTCTTTCCAAGGGTGGCAGTAGCGAGCGTTCGCGCCCCGTGGCCAAGCTGATACCCATAGCTAAGGTTGGGCCAGTCTCCTTCACGCCGTACAGCAGCATGGACGGTGCTCGGATGCGCTGCCTGCAACTCCTTGATAAGGCTTCCCTGAATCTGGCGGGTGGGCCTGGGGGATGCCTTGTTCTGGCTAACCCAATGCTTAAGCTGGGACGCAGCCTCTCGCAAAACGGCTTGAGCCTGCTCCTTGGCCTGGTTTTCAATTACCTCTCGCACGCTTGCCACCAGCCCTTCGAGTTCGGTGCTGAACGCCTTACGAGCCTCGGTCAAGCGGTCCATGACGAAGCGAACGAGGGTATCCCTCGAGTCCTCCATAGCATTGAAGAAGCAAATCGGCATGTTGTGAATGCCTGTTGATTCCAATGCGGTTTCTACTTGCTCCCCCTTCAGTTCGCAGCCCTCTTCGGCAGATTCGACGTACTCTGACGTAGCGTCATCCTTCATCTTCATCGCTTCGCCCGGGTGCGGCAATACTAAGAGGGCAGCGTTCCGTTCCAGGTCACGCTGACCAGCTTCTTTGGCTCGCGTCAGAAGTAGTCGTGCTTCTGTTCCCGGGGCGTTGTTGAATTTGGAGCAGAGCAACGCCAGCGAATGTGGGTCTTGCAGGTGTACCTCTAAATCGGGACGCCCTGCAGTGCGGTCAATCCCTTTGGTGTCAATAAAGCGGACGTTAAGGTCGGTATTCGGCACCAACGGCATCGGAACTACTAACTCAATGCGTCGCGGCAAGCTAAAGTCGGGATGCCGGCCGTTGTTAATCTCGAGGAAGGTCTCTCGAAGCCATGTCAGGGGGCTTTGCCATTCAACGGCTCGTGCCACACATTCCGCGCATCACGCTTATGCAAAGACATGCGTGCGAGCACCTCGACGGCAAAATCGCGTGGTGTATCGTAAGTCAATGCGAGAATCTTAGCGTCGTCTGTGCGCTTGGTCTTCCCGTCGGGGGTTTTGGTTTTTCTTACTCGCAATCCGGAGAGATTGCGAATCGCACGTTCAATCTCCTTGGATACGCCTTGCGTTTCCCCTCTTCGTCCGTAACTGCGGGGCTACCCTTCGCTGACCGCCACATGTACTCGGCGAAATCCATGACGTGAGCACGCACTTCATCTTCCAAGCAGGGCTCAACTATTAGACCGTAACCTGGTCCAGAATAAATGTGTACTTCACAGATGGTAATGCCCCCAGCGCCTACTTCGAGTACTGTCTGAGGTAATCCTTCATCCGAACTTACTTCTAAGCCCAGGGCGCGACAAATGGCTGTGCTCTTGCCAACCCCGATGCTGCCAATCAGGGCAACTGTATGGTCCCGCTTCAAAAGGAGGCTCGAAGCTGATTGAATCTGGCCCAAATACTCCTCGATACGCTTCTGGAAGGAGGCTTTGATGTCACTGTCGAGCAGGCGTCGCAAAGCGACGCTTGCCTGGTCGGCTTCCCAAAGCAGGTCCTGTTCTGGGTGATTGAGAGGGGAACGGGCAGTTCTTGCCAATCTCGACCCAGATACTCGGAGAACCGCAATGCGTCTTCTGTCCCGATGGAAGCAAGCAGGGATTGAAGTTCGTCAGGAGCGAGAGGGCGCTCTCCGCTCTCAACCCGCGATAGCGATGGCGCACTCATGGTAAGTCGCGCCGCAAGTTCTGCCTGCTTCAGGCCTGCTGAATCCCGCAGTCTTGCAAGGTTGGGACCAATTTCGCTAATGCTTGGACGTGCCATGTTCGCTCCCCGGAGGATGTGTAGCATTTAGCATAGCAACGTTTCTGAAACCTTTCAACAAGATTTCTCTCTCATCATAAGTGCTTCTTGCATCGTATTAATGGTTGGGGGCAGCAGCTTCACCGAGGGCGGCGCCCTGCAGGAAGGACTGTGGTCAGCGCAGAACGTCACATGCAGGCGGCGGATGAGGCGCTGTTATCGCGCATCCATGCTGCGGCGAGTGTCGAAAAGCTGGATACGCGACTGTATGAATGGGCTTGCCGAACTGGTCGGCAGGATTCCTCGGAACGCCTGGTCGATGCACAATCGGCTGATGTTCTCCAGGGACTGCTAGACGCGACGGACGATGTACGGTTTGCGCTATCTCCCAAGCTTTCGTGGGAAGACCGCGATATAGTCAACGAGGCGGCAGAGAATCTCGCAGCAAGTCGATGGGCCGCGATTGGTCATCGCTGTACTGCCGGTGGCGACTGTCGCGTAGCGTTGCTAGTCGAACGCCTGCTGGAGCGGGCGTTCGACTCTGCGGTGAGCGATGCGCGTGGTAGCACCGACTTTTGGTTTGTCGGTCGTGAGGACACGCGCTCAACGCTCCCAACACCGTCGCGAAGTCTTAGGGCAATGCTGATCAAGTCCTCCGATTCGTGAGAAGGCGCGTTATTTGAAGAATCACGAGCGCAAAGAGATGAACATGAAGCAGATGACGTTGGCAGCGGGTGCAGATCAATGTGCAGGTTTCGAGCAACACCGCAAGCCAACGCGACGTGAAGAGTTTCTGGCGACGATGGATCAGATCGTGCCGTGGGCGGCATTGTGCGCCGTGATTGAGCCCTACTATCCGAAGGCAGGCAATGGCCGGCGGCCCATTGGTCTGGAGCGGATGCTGCGCATCCACTTTCTGCAGCACTGGTTCAACCTGGCAGATCTGGCTTGCGAGGAAGCGCTATATGACAGCGCCAGCCTGCGCCGCTTCGTAGGAATTGACCTGGGTCGTGAGCCGGTGCCGGACGCCACCACGGTATTGAAGTTTCGGCGGCTGCTGGAGAAACATCAGCTTGCCGAACGGCTGTTCGCGGAGGTTGGCCGACTCCTGCAAGCCAATGGCGTGAAGCTGAAGACCGGCACAATTGTCGATGCCACAATTATTGGTGCGCCCAGCTCGACGAAAAATGAAGAGAAGTCGCGCGACCCCGAGATGCATCAGACCCGCAAAGGCCAGCAGTGGTACTTTGGCATGAAGTTGCACATTGGCGTGGATAGTCAGAGCGGGTTGGCCCATTCCGCGGTGGTGACGCCGGCCAACGTTCACGACAAGCATGCGCTGCCCCAGCTTCTGCATGGGGAGGAGCGGCGTGTGTACGGTGACAGCGCATACGCCAGTCAGCAGGAGCTGATCGCATCGAAGGCGCCGCACGCCAAGGACTTCACCAATCAGCGGACCCGCAGAAACGGGGAGATTGACGAAGTGCAACGCGGGAAGAACCGTAACAAATCGAAGATCCGGGCCCGGGTTGAGCATGTCTTCGCCGTGGTTAAGCGCCTGTGGGGCTTCACGAAAGTCCGCTACCGCGGCCTGAAGAAGAATGCCGGCCGAGCCTTCACGGCGCTGGCGCTGGCCAATCTCTATTTGAGTCGAGGGCATCTGATGGGAGCAGTCCGCCCGTAAAGGGCGAATGCGGGGCGGGCGCCCCGCCAACACACCCCAATTGGGGCGCGCGAGGGCAAATTCTCGTCGCCACAGCTATTTTTCCGGCCGAACGGGCTCCTGATCAACCTGCGTAACTCAATTTGCCCAGCTTGTTCAGCGTAGCCTTAGGTTGGCTTCGCTCCTACAGTCAAATCCGTTTCGTGGGAGGCTTCGATGTGGGGGGAGACATTAAGCGAACGTGAGGGAAAGGCGATGCAGCGGGTCTTGCCGGAGCTGCTCGCTGTTCCATGGTCCCGACCTCTTGCTGAACGTATTGAGCGTGACGGTGGGCTCACGAACGAGAACATGCCGTTGCTGTTCGAAGCGAGATTTGCGCATGCTCTTCATTCGCAAGGATTGACGCCCGAATACGAATATCGTGCTGGGGTCGGTGATACTGTCATCGATTTTCGAGTGCCGGGCAACGTTGACTGGCTTTTCGAGCTTACAAGTATCAGGCCTAGCGAGGCACTACGGCGAGCTACAGTCGAGGACGGCCCGTTTATATCTCGGCTGCTCCAGTCGCCAAGTATGGCAAACAACGCGAAAGAAAATGAAGAGAGCGAAGAAGGCGAGATGTTGCTCGTCCAGCAGAAAATCGGCGAGAAAGTCTTCGATGGGAAGCAAGTAGTCAAATTTCCTGTGCCGGGTGGCCCCATTCAGGTCATCGTTGTCGACATGCGGGCGTTTCTGGACGGCGGCGACCATTGGGACTACACGCAAATCGCATACGGACCTCGTGGGATGCCGCAAGAGTTAGTTCACTGCTGGCTTCACAAGGGACAGTGGCAGCCGATTCACGGACTGTTCGAACCGGAGTGCACCGGCAGAGCCGCACCGTATATACAGCAACGCATCCACTTCTTGGCGTTCGTGGCTGAGACTTCCTATGACTCTGGTGACATCTTCCGGCAAATTCGCCTGCTGCCCAATCCGACGTTACTGAGTAAGGACGACGTGAAGACGCTTGCTGCACAGTGCCCGGTCAAATTTGGCAAGTAGCCGCTCTGGCCGTCCGTAACGACAGCGCATCGTTAGTCGGTGCGACACTTTACTAGCCTCCTGCCTTGACGTAAGGGATGCTGCATAATTGTGACAGTATCGGCGAGCATCTTTTATCGGAGCACCCCACGGGCTTCTTTCTTAGGCTGAGTCCGGCTAGGTGCTCGGCGAAATACGAATCCTATGTATGGTGAATGAGCCGAGGTGAACAGTGCGTATAGAACGTCTATGGATTCAGCGGTTCCGAGGCATTTCCGCGCTCGACTGGAGACCGTCACCGGGACTCAACTGCATTATCGGCCCAGGTGACGGAGCCAAGACGACTATCCTGGACGCCATCGATTGCTTACTTGCTGAACGGCATACGATAGCTTTCGACGACCTGGACTTCTACAATGGCGATACGTCGCAGAACATCTTCATAGGGGCGATTGTCAGCGGCCTTCGCAATGACCTTCTGCGCGACGACCGTTATGGCCACGCCTTGTCCGGCTGGAACACAGTGACGGGAGAATGGCATGAAGAACCAGCCGAGCAGGCTGGGGTTGTACCCGCAATCTTCCTGGCTCTCGAAGTCGACTGCACCCTCGAGCCCGCTTGGTACATCTGGGTACAGCGGAACAAAGAGGTCGACAAGACTAAGCGCCTCGCTTTTGTTGACCGAAAGCTGATATCTCCGGCAAGGTTAGGTGTCTACGCCGACAAACACCTGTCTTGGGCCCGGGGGTCATCGCTGCAACGAATCGGTTCACATCCAGAACAACTTCCGGCGACACTGAATGGTTTGCTCCGCTCAGCGCGCGATAGTTTCGCTGCACAGAGCGCTAGCGCCTTCTCAGAAATCGTTGACGCTATCAGTCCGGACATTGCTAAGCTCGGCGTTCAGGTCCAAGGCACTCTGTCAGCCAATCTCGACCACACCAGTTTCTCGATGAATGCGAGCGGCGTATCCCTACATGACGGCAACATTCCGTTACGTTGTATGGGAACTGGTTCGTCCCGTCTCGCTGTCGCCGCGCTCCAGAGCACAGAAAGCGCTTCGAGGAACTTTCTGCTGGTCGACGAGCTTGAGTACGGGCTGGAGCCACATCGCATTTCACTACTCGTCAGTCATTTACGCCAGCGGGTAGTAACTAGTGGACAGGCGTTCATTACAACTCACTCCCCAACTGTCCTCCGGGAAGTACGTTTCGATGAGGTGCACGTCTGCCGACGCGATGCAAAGACCGGCAGAGTCGGTGTTGTGACGGCAGGGAGCACGAGCACAGCGACGCTGGACGCGAGGCGATACGTTCGGGATAAGGGGGAAGCTCTACTGGGTAGAACCGTCCTGGTTTGTGAGGGACAAACAGAAGTCGCTCTACTCAAGGGATTCGCCGAATCCACACAATTCAATTTCCAAGCAGACGGAGTAGCTCTGGTCGACGGAGGTGGACACCCCAACCTGTTTGCAGTAGCCCTGCATTTTGCACGAATGGGCTACCGAACCGCGGTGCTGGCTGATAGCGACAGGCCAACCGACCCCAAGACATCAATGGAACTAAGCGTAAATAGGGTTGCGCATTTCGCATGGGACATCCCACGGTGCACGGAACAGGAACTCTTCTGCGGTCTTCCTGACGGGCTGGCGTCAGAATTGCTGACAACCATTGCTAACAACGTTGGCCATCCGCAAGTGCTTGGCGAACTATCAAGCCATTTGAAAGTACGGTTCAACAGCTTGGCGGAGGTCACACCCTATCTTACAGACGCAACAGCGCTAATGAAGATGGGTGCCGTGGCGAACAGTGCAAAATGGATTAAGAACAACTTCGACCTCTGCTTCCAGATTGGCTCTGCAATTCTCGGGATTGCTCCGCTCCTTGGAGATAGCAGTCTGGTCAGACACCTTGAGGCTCTCAAGGGTTGGATGGCCAGCAATGCTTGAGCCCCAAGTACTCCGAATGCTTGCGGGCCCTAAAGGGGCAATTGAAGCCCCCGCCGGCACAGGCAAGACGGAACAGATAGTAGTTACTGCTGCCAAGACTCCGGGTCGCTGGCTCATACTTACCCACACGGTAGCCGGCGTGGAAGCCATACGAAGAAGGCTTAAGAAGTACTCCGTCCCCGACACAAAGGCGCATGTTGAAACAATCTCGGCATGGGCACATAGATGGGCGCGCGCCTTTCCTTCCTCTGCTGGATTGCCGGCAAACTGGTCCATCAAGGGTAGCAATTGGTCAATCGCTCACCATGCTGGCGCCCAGCTTGTGGAATCCGGCGCCGTCGCTAGCGTGTTGAAGGCCTCCTACGACGGAGTACTTGTTGACGAGTACCAAGACTGCTCCGGCTCGCAGCATCGTCTGGTTGAAGCCCTCAGTAAGTTCCTTCGCTGTTACGTCTTTGGCGACCCGCTGCAGGCAATATTCGGCTTTAGTAAAGTGGACCTTATTGTTGATTGGCACAGTCAGACGCTTTCTGTGTTCCCGCTGGCAGGCCAACTTGCAATACCCCATCGATGGAACGCAGTAGGGAGCGGAGTGCTTGGCGCCTGGCTGCTGGACTTCCGTCGTCAAATAGAAGCGGGCCATATCGATTTGTCGGGCGCTCCCGCTGGCTTGCAGTGGACTAAGTGTGAGCGGAGATTGCCAGTCAATGAGCTAGGCCGCCTCTGTACCGTATCAGGGTACCCTGCCGGACACACGACTGCAGTGCTGGACTCGAGCGTTGATGCGGTTCGGCGTTCGAATCTGGCAAAGGCCATTGGTGGAACTACCGTTGAGCCAGTCTCTGGCCGGTGCGAGCGTGACTTCTATGCCTCATTGTCAATTCTTTCCGGTTTGGACCGTGTAGCCGCTGTTCTGAACTTGGCTAGCACGGTGTTCGTCGGCGCTGACGCCGCCGCCAAGCGGAAGCGTGTGGAGAGCCTAATCTCCAACCCCGGGAGGCAGATGAACCCTCCCACACCCGCAGAGATGGCTCTGTGTGGTGTGGGACGTGGTCCAGCGCTCGCATCTGTACTTGATGCGTTACAGTGCATTGAGAACGAGACCGGTGTCACCGCTACACGTCCCGAGTTACTGTACGCAGTGAAGGCTACTCTTCGGCTCTGCGCAGATAGTCCCGCTCTTGCACTTGAAGACGCAACGTGGCAGGTCGCAAACTCGAGACGCGAACGCGGCAGGGTCGTTCGCAACAGGTCCGTGGGTAGCACACTGCTTGTCAAAGGACTCGAATTTGACCATGTTGTCATCACGCCGGAAGCGTGTAAGACGAAATTTGATTGGTACGTGGCCCTAACACGAGCGACGCGTTCAATTCGCGTCCTGTCACCTCATCAGTCCTTTGACATGTCGAATTGACGTCATCGCGTCCCCTAGAGGCAGGCATCAACACTAAACTAAGAGTGAGCGCCGTCACTCACGTTCATCACAGGGAATGAGCCTGCCACACCGACGAAAGGAGCACCATGATGGAGAATCAAATCGACCTGGACATTGCACTTCGCAAGTTCCACGAGCTCGCGTTAGCAGATGGCGACTTGGGTTACGAGTATTGGCACCGAGTTGGTCAGCTGCTCCGGCGGGCGGCCGGCATGCAGTCGGAAATCGACGCACTGTCGCGAGAGCTCGAAAAATGCCGTGCGAGACGGGAGAAGCGACCGACCTTCAGTACGCTCGCTGGGACAAAGCCAGGTGAGTAGGCGTTCGTGCCATGGGGAATCTGGATAACGGCCGGAGTGGGAATGTGGTTCTTCAGGACGCATTCCGCTGGCGGGGTAGTGCCGGTAAATCAGAACTGCTCGACTGCGTCCAGGACGAAACTGAGTCGTACAATCACACCAGCCGACTCGGGTAGCCAGCCCCATCACCGGTACGCGGGGTCCTTACAATTGTTGCCTACGGAGAATGTGCTTGGCGTGCGCTCGCAGCCCCAGATTCGATTCCCGGCAGGCTTTGGATGGCTCAGGAAATAGGCATTTCGTTCTCGAAAGGTAAGCGAGTCGCCTGCACCGTCTGTACTGCAAAGTAGAGTGGCTCCAAAGTAGTTCCCATTACTATTTGATGGGAACTACTTTGTCACAGTCACAGGAAGTGCCAGTCGCTGGCAGTCGCAAAGGCCGGCCGAATCATAGCGAGGAATTCAAGCGGCGGTTGGCAGCCGCTGCATGTGAGCCGGGCATCTCGGTATCGAAGTTGGCGCGCGAGCACGGTATCAACGCGAACATGCTGTTCACGTGGCGCCGAAGCTATCGAGCGCAACAGCGGCAGGAAGCTGCGGTGTTGTTGCCGGTGACCGTTGAACAACCAGACCCGCGCCCGGCTCCGAGGCCAGTGAGTTCGGCGGCAGCGGCTTGCGAGCCGGCGACGCCGAACGGCGCCATCGAGATCCGTTTGGGCCGGGCGGTGATTCGCATCGAAGGCGCGGTCGACGCGACCACGTTGCGCACCGTACTGGATCGGTTGACGCCATGATCGGGTTGCCGGCGGGAACACGCATCTGGATCGCTGCAGGCGTGACCGATATGCGCTCCGGATTCAATGGGCTGGCCGCGAAGGTTGAGGCGACTCTGCAGGAGAGCCCATTCTCCGGCCATGTCTTCGTCTTCCGCGGCAGGCGAGGCAATGTCATCAAAGTCCTGTGGTCGACGGGCGATGGGCTGTGCTTGCTCTCGAAGCGCCTGGAGCGCGGACGCTTCGTCTGGCCACAGGCCGACAGCGGCAAGATCCACCTGACGCAAGCGCAGTTGTCGATGCTACTGGAGGGGATTAACTGGAAGCAGCCCGAACGCACCTGGCCTCCACTGTCGGTGTTGTAAACCTTGCGGCATGTGCGTAAACTGCGCGCATGCCAATCGACCCCAGCGATCTCCCCGACGACATTGAGGCCCTGAAGGCCTTGGTGTTGGCACAGCGGGAATCGATCGCACTCATGGAACGGGCCTTGGCGGTCCGCTCCATGGAGATCGAGCAGCTCAATCTGCAGCTCTCCAAGCTAAGGCGGATGCAGTTCGGCCAGAAGTCCGAGAAGCTGGACCGACAGATCGAACAGCTCGAGACCCGACTGGAAGATCTGCTGGCAGAAGAAGGTGCGCCCGAAACCGAAGCCGCCCCGGATGCAACCCCTCCCACCCGGAAGAAAGCGGTACGCAAGCCGTTTCCGGAGCATCTGGAGCGCGAAGTTCGCATTCTCGAACCCGAGGATAGGGCCTGCCCGGAGTGTGGCGGCGAGCTTAAGCCGCTGGGCGAGGACATCTCGGAGCAGCTCGACATCATCAACAGCGCGTTCCGGGTGATCCGGCAGGTCCGACGCAAGCAGGCCTGCGCCTGTTGCGATTGCATCGTCCAGGCCGCGTCGCCGAGTCGGCCGATCGAGCGTGGTATCGCCACGGCGGGGCTACTCGCCCACATTCTGGTCAGCAAATATGCTGATCACCAACCGCTGTACCGCCAAGCCGCGATTTACGCCCGGCAGGGAGTGGAGCTGGACCGCACGACGATGGCCCGTGGGGTTGGGGCTTGCGGTGCTCTGGTGCGGCCGCTGGTGGAGGCCTTGCGCCGATACGTGATGATGCCCGGCAAGGTGCACGCGGACGACACACCGCTGCCGGTGCTCGCGCCAGGTAAAGGCCAGACCAAGACGGGACGGCTATGGGCCTACGTACGAGACGATCGCGCGTCGGGATCGGACGCTGCGCCTGCGGTCTGGTTCGCCTACACGCCAAATCGCCAGGGCCTGCACCCCCAAGCTCATCTGGCTAGCTTCCGCGGCATCCTGCAGGCCGACGCGTATGCGGGCTTCAACGCCATCTTTACGGATGGCAGCGTACGCGAAGCCGCTTGCATGGCTCATGCGCGACGAAAAATACACGACTTGCATGCTCGCAAGGCGACGCCGACCACCACGGAGGCGTTGCGACGAATCGGCGAACTCTATGCCATCGAAGCAGAAATCCGGGGCAAGCTACCCGAAGTGCGCCAACAGGTGCGGCAGCAAAGATCTCGCCCCCTGCTGGACGGCCTCGAGGTGTGGTTACGAGAGCGGTTGTTGACACTCTCGACCCAATCAGAAACCACCAAAGCCATCAACTACATGCTCAACCAGTGGCAGGCCTTGGTCTACTACTGTGATGATGGCCTGGCAGAAATTGACAACAACATCGCCGAGAATGCGCTGCGCGGTGTCGCGTTAGGCCGGAAGAATTTTTTATTCGCCGGTGCCGACAGTGGCGGTGAGCGGAACGTGTCAATGACTTTGCGTCACCTGGCTTCATGAATTTACTGTGCCGGGCTGTGGTGTGTTTGGGGTAATGGCCTCCGATGGCGGCGGGTTGATCCAGACTGCTGTGGGCAGCCGCGGTGGTTCAGGGCGACGCCCTTTAAATCTGTTTGGGGACGCCCGGAATGCTGTGTCGAGTGCTGCCTGACGGGTGAGGTGCAACTCCTGGGCGAGCCCATAATGAACGCTGTGCGGCGTCATGAATCCGATGCCCGAGTGCCGATGCACGGTGTTGTACCAGGCGAAGAACGTCTGACAGTGGGCGCGCGCATCCTCAATGCAGCCGAAGCGCGCGGGGAAGTCCGGACGGTACTTCATCGTCTTGAACTGCGACTCCGAGAAGGGATTATCGTCAGATACGTGAGGCCGGCTGTGGCTTTTGGTGATGTCCAGGTCGACCAGCAACGCGGCCACCGGTTTAGAGCGCATGCTGGCACCGCGATCGGCATGAAGCGTGAGCACGCCGGGGGCGATATCGTGGCGTGCCACGCTGTCAGCGATGAGCTGTTCAGCGAGCTCCGCGCTCTCGCGCCCGGCGATCAACCAGCCCACGACATGGCGGCTGAAGATGTCCAGGATGACGTAGAGGTGGAAGCACGTCCACCTGGCTGGCCCTTTGAGTTTGGTGATGTCCCACGACCACACCTGGTTAGGCGCGCGCGCCAGCAACTCAGGCCTGACGTAGGCCGGATGGACAAGCTGGTTGCGTCGCTCGCGCGAGCCGCCATTGGCCGCGAGCAACCGGTACATGGTGCGCACCGAGCCCAGGTAGCGGCCCTCGTCGAGCAACGTGGCGTGTAGCGCCGCCGGCGCGGTGTCGGCGAAGCGCTCGCTGTTAAGGGTGTCCAGCAGCACCTGGTTTTCCAGGGCATCCAGAGCCAACGGTGGCCGGGGCCGGGCCGTGGACCGTGGCAGTGGACCGATGAAGGCCATGCGACGCAGGTGGGCCCGCTGCCGGGCAGGCGTGCCGCGCGGCACGCCCAGGGCATGGCAGGCCGCGCTCGCGCCCAGGGCCGGAGTGAGCTCTTGCACAGCCGCCATTACGGCTTGTCGGTGTCGTCGTCGATCGGATTGCCCAGCAAGGCTGCAAGTTTTTTGGACGTCGATCACCAGCAGCGCCTTGTCGAGTCGCCTCCTGAGATTATCGCGCTCGCGCGTGAGCTGCGCGATGTGCCGCGCCTCGGCCCGAGTCTCGTCGAATTTGGGTCCGCGCTTTTGTGGGGCAAGGGCAGCCAGTTCGGCAGCCTCGCGCTGGCGCCGCCACGTGCTCAAGGATGACGAGTACACGCCTTCATGGCGCATCAGCGCGCCGATCTCTCCGGGCTTGGTGCAGCGGTCAGCCGCCTCCAGTATGCGGCGCTTGTCGGCGTTGGAAAATTGCCTGCGCCGAGCGCGAGCAACGACCTCTGAATCGGTGCCGGACGCTGACGCCAGCGTCGCCGATCCGGGCGCCTCTTCAGTCGCCCTACGGGCTCCTTGCGTTGCGCCTGGATCGGACACATTCTTGACGGCGGCCATCGTTGCCTTGGATGAGTTGTTGACGGTCATACCTACCTCGTTGCTCACTAATCTATCAGGGATAGGTGACGCACGTCATATTGGCACGGGGGAGCGTGCCGCTGCCATGTACTCGCTCATCGGGTCTTGCAAACTCAACGGCATCGATCCCGAAGCCTATCTGCGTCACGTCCTGACCCACATTGCCGACCATCCGGTCAATCGGATCGACGAACTCATGCCCTGGAAGGTCGCTGACCAACTCCAATACGCCGCCTGACCTCATACGCTATTCCTAGCGCGCAGTCACCACGGCCCTGCCGACTCGCTTACCTCGAAAGTAAAGGTCGATATCTTTGTTAAAGACTCTCACCAAGGTCTTTATTACCAAGGTGCCGCGGGCAGAAAATACTCCTCACTGACATCCTTTGCCGAGGCAAATCACCAAGTGTAGTGTTCCCAGACGTAGACAGCTTTTTCATCAAGGCCAGGTGGTCCCAGCAATTTGTACTCACGTCCACTGGATGTCTTACCTGTACGCGTCACCAAGTCGAAACTGCAAATGGGCGAGCTGACGCGAGCGATATTGTGCTCCACGCTCCGCCCGATGAAATGGCGGGTTCCGCGGTCCATCTCCAAGACGCGCCAATACGTTAGCCACACCTTCGGCTGTGCGGGGACATCTATTGACAGCCGAATAGGCACGATTTCCATCCAATGCTTGCACGGGTTCCTCGCAAAAAGCCCGTCCTCAGTCATCTCATATCGACGGCTGGATGCGTAAAGCGCTAATCCTCGCAGCGTCGAGCCGAAGACCGACTAGTCGTTAAATTGCGGCCCGCTCGAGACAAATCGGTCACTACCGGTGCCAAGCGAATCCACATTGGTTAGTCTTTATCTTTCGCCACAGACTGCCGTCAACTCGGCAGCGGTGAGGAGACGACCTCTCTCCGCGGCGCCGAGTTCATTCCTAGCTTCAATTGTAGGAATAAAGCCCCTGTAGCCAGCGTCCACCAAGTACGAGTCCAGCGTAATGTACTCGTCAGCCTCGTCCGGCTCATCCAACACTAGCGTTATGTATTGGCACTCAGCAAGCTCAAAAGCGCCTCTCCATGTCGGACGCAGCACGTCAGCTGCCAGGCCGCGGCCATGACACCAGTTCAGCGCCAGCAACGCGACTTGACACCACCGTCTCTGCGCGACCAGAACTGCGGTTGGAAGCGCTACAAGCCATGCATGCCAAGCATTGAGCTTTACCAGCGTCGATTCGTAGATACGCTCTATCGCTGGTTCGGCAGCCGTGTTGTTGTAGGAAGCGAGCGCCGGCAAGTGCGCGGGCGCCCCATGACTGCTTAGGGTGCTTCCAGCATATTTATCAACTGCCTTGGCCGGCCCGGCTGTCACTGTCTCGATAGCGATTTCAGCGCGATAAATATTGTCCGCAAAAGCACGGCGGACTGCGTAACGGGGCACGTCCATCTCCGTGTTGACGTAGGGAAGCAGCCACTTGCAGTCAGAGATAATCGCTTCCACTTCAGCGACGACGTCCTTTAGCGCAGACGTAAGTGGGGCTTGAAAACCTGTTGACAGGTCGAGCACAAACCTGCGGTCAAAACCTTTTCCATCGCCGGCAAAGGGGTTGTTTCTGTGCCGTATCTCGCTCTGTTCGACGTCCCTATGCGTCAGCCGAAGACCCAGCCAGCTAGCCTCAGCAATGTCCTTTTCGGTGATTACGCCGATGGCGTAACCACGGGCGTTCGATGTCACGCGCACGCCCTCCACAAGAAGGTCGGCATGCATGTGAAGATGACCGTGTACCCATGCCGCAATCTTCGTCCGATGCTTCGCGAGTAAGGGCTCGAGAGCGCTTGCGTATGCACCCACTCGAACGAAGTCCGGATGACGCCGCATATCGGACCGGTTGCTCGGATTTAGTAAGATGTCATCAACTCCGAAGCTAGCTAAGCACCGTAAGCTTGGCGCGTGGTGCGTCACGACAATTGTCGGTCCGGCGAACGGCTTCGATAGTTCAGCAGCGAGCCAGGAAACTGTGTCCCTATGGATGCAGTAAGCAATCGCAGGAGAGAACGATATGTCTCCGCTAGCGCTTGGCTTGGGCTCAAGGCCGGGCAAGTCGGCTGAGGTGAGCAGCCCTCGAGCATCGTTCGCATTCGACCCATCCTGATACCAAGCAGTCGCGCGTATGTATCGATAGTCTTGCATATGCATTGCCGCTGACTGCACTAATGCAGGATTCCACTCGCCAAAGTTTGTCCACAAGGTTGCGCCCAAGAATCGCACCCCGTAAATCACGACCCCTTCTTGCTCGAGCACATGCACTTTTGTTCCGCGCGCCAGGTCGCGCGCCGCCTCCACTACCGCGCCGATTTCCCGGTCCCACGCCTCGTGATTGCCCAAGACGTAGACGACAGGCCTTCCTATTCCAGCGAGCCATGGGACAGCCAACTCGACAGGTCCGATATCGCCTGCGGCGACCAAGATATCGAACTCAAGTGCCGTTGGGATTTCGTAGGGCCCCGTGTCGAGGTGCACGTCCGAAAGCACATGGATGCGGGGGCCTCCGCTCGCCCCAGATTAGAGCCCATGGCTCTCCTCCGTTGCTCCCTTCGCAAGCATCCGGACTTGCATCACTTGTCGGCAGCTTGTCACTCATCATCTTTGCACTCAAGTTCTGGTTGCTTGCCAACTGCCCAAGCGCGTACACGCTCACGCACACGCGGCTCCCAAATGCCGCTCTCCGGATTGCAGAGTACAAGCTGTCGTGGCGGTGGGTCGGGGAATTGACTTGCGTGGTCATCTAGCACAACCCATTCGTCGTCAGCCAACTCAAGCTGAGATGCGGCGTGCCTTATCCCTTGCCAACGTGACATTTCGAGATTCGCTATGCCGCAATACCGATTCGCCAAGGGACCAAGATACTGAAGCAACTGAGCGGTACCAAGAAAGCGTCTCCATGAGCTATGCACTACGATGTTTACATCCGCCCCCTCGAGGCTTTCTTCGAGCACCCACGTCCATCTGAAAAGGCGACCGTAGCTGATTGCCGCATCTTGCGCCATGCGCATAGCAAAGCCGTCAAGGGCCGACACGGGGTGCAGAACTCCGTCGAAATCCAGAAAGAGAAATTTGGGGCGATGCGTCATTCTGGAGATGCGCCAAATATTATTCGGTGGCGACGCGCCAAATCGCTCTTCGCCCTCCGCAGGTCACCTTGAATTACTGCCCACACGTCCCTGGACACCTCGCCATCAAAACTACCCACGGTCCTACGCGCAAAGTCAATAACAAAGGTCACTTCCACCGGCGCAAACGAATCTGCTTCACCTAGTCGTTCGTCCTCCTCTTCGAAGAAGTCCGCGCGCATGAACGGAGGCAGCAGAAGCGCTCGGCTCGCGATATCTGAGATATGCCAGCGCAAGAAATCTGCTCGCCAGTCAACCTCGCCAGGCAACTCCGCTGGTGGTATTGGATGAGCATAGTCCCCGAAATGGCAAAGCGCCTTGATGCTGAATTTGTCAAGCACTAGCCGAAGAGTGGACGGGACGTACCGAAGCAAGGATGAGCCCATGTGGAAAGACTGATGAAGTTAAGCAAGCCGTCCCCCGGTCGACGGACCTGCCACGCGGCAAGGCGGCCTCCTCTTAAACCGCCTCCCAGGGGAAGGTGTCACGAAAAGAATTTTAGCCATTCTAACTATAGTTTGATTAGACGCGCAACGTTGCTTACAAAATCCACACTTTAGGATTCAGACTGGGCAACAGGGGATGACGCGTGATGAGGCTTTTGCCAGAGTTCTACGAGAAGCACGGGTTTCTCGCGGGCTCACTCAACGCGTTCTTGCGGAGAGGGCGGCTCTCACGGACAACTATCTGTCACTGTTGGAGCAAGCTAAGCGGAGCATCTCCATCTCCACCCTATTCGTCCTGTGCGACGCCTTGGGTATGAAGGCCTCTCTCCTGATACAAGGGGCTGAGAATCTGGCTGACGAGTAGCCGCCGTTTCCCCCTCGTTACTGGGGTCGACGCCCAACTACCGCTGGCGAAGGCGGGCATTGCTGACACAGCGCATTTAACTCGAGGTATCCCCCCTGACACCCGTTGTTGTAGGGAAGGCTGTCAGGCGACATCGCGAGACACAAGGGCTCTCCCAGCGAGAACTAGGCGATAGGGTTGGCCTAGACCGCAACCATGTCTCCAGAATTGAAGTTGGCACAACAAATATCGCCCTAGACACTCTAGAGAAAATGGCAAACGCTCTTGGCGTTACTGCCGAAGATTTGGTCGAGTCGGAAGAGGGAGCACAACCCGCAGCTGGCGAGTCATCCGCCTAAAGTCGGTCACCGACACAATCCATGAAGCACTTCTAGGTGCTGCACTCATAACGCCAGTATGCAACTTCGTGTTCGCGCCAACGAAGCAATTTAGGGTCCGCCAGATGGGCGCGGGGTGGTAGCAACCAGGGACGCTGGCTTGCTCGCAGTACGACTGCGGCCGGGGTTATGCCGAGAAGCTCGGCGAGTTCGTACGCATCGAGGTAGTGGTCAATTGAGGGCAGATTGATTGAAAGCATTTGCCCTGTAGCCAAGAGTTTTATCCTGCGTGCTTTTTTAGCCGCACGTTGTTTAAACGCTGCGGTCCTCCCCGTGTGCACAACTGGGCTGCCCACACCATAAAGGTGTGGACAGCCGCCCCTTGGGCGGTTCCCCAGTTGCACACACTCGATGCTGACGCGCCGCCTGCGGCGGCTTGCCTCAACATGAAATAAACCCTAAAAAGCTCGCTCAGCCACTCACAAGTGAATAAAGAAGCACCCAAACACCTCCAGCTAAATGTACTTTGCGTAGTGTGGGGAAGTCGCCGCCATGAATCCCTGTCCGTGCGGCTACCTGGGACACCCGTCGCGCCCGTGCCGGTGCACGCCGGACCAGGTGCTGCGCTACCAGTCCAGGCTGTCCGGGCCCCTGCTCGACCGCATCGACCTGCAAGTGGAGGTGCCGGCGCAAGACCAGCAGGAAATGCTCGACGGCCCGCCCGGTGAGTCCAGCGCCGAGGTGCGCCAGCGCGTGCTGGCCGCCCGCGCCCTGCAGCAGGCGCGCCAGGGCAAGCCCAACGCGGCCCTCGCCGGGCGCGAAATCGACGAGCACTGCCCGCTCACGCCAGAGGCACAGCTGCTGCTGCGCGGCGCCATGACCAAACTGGCGTGGTCGGCACGCGCGTATTTCCGGGCGCTGAAGATCGCCCGCACGATTGCCGATCTGGAGGGGACCGAGCTGTTGCAGCCCAGCCATGTAGCCGAAGCTATCCAGTACCGGCGCGCGTTGCGCACACCCTAGCCATCAAGCCCGGGGCGGCGGCACGGCCACCGGGGGTTCCGATGGGGGCGGGGGTTCTTCGATCGGCGGGAGGTCAGGCGGCACGCCCGGGGGCAACGGATCCTCGGGCGGCGGCACGGTGTGGGCCGGCAGCGCATGCAATGGAGCCTGCTGTGGGGAAGAGCTTCGCATTGCTTGCCTCCGCTTGGGTTGCCCTCGTCTTACTCATTGAAGCAAACGCACCCGCGGGAAGCCAGCGATAGATGGGCAAACCGTTTTATAGCTGGACCGGGCCGGCGTGGATGCCGGCCCTCGCATCTCACGCCGGATGGCGCCTGACGAAGAACAGCGCCGCGCCAACGGCCACCAGCACGCTGCCGAAGATCCGGTTCTGCCAGCGCACCGCGCGCGCATTGCGCAACAGGCCGCGCATGCGCGAGGCCAGCAGCGCGTAGCCGTGCATCACCACCAGGTCCACGCCGCACATGGTCGCGGCCAGGATGGCAAGCTGGGGCCCGAGCGCATGGGCGGGATCGATGAACTGCGGCAACACCGCCACCATGAAGATGATGCCCTTGGGGTTGGTCACGTTGGTCAGCAAGCCCGTGGCAAAACGCCGGCGCGGGCTCAGCGCGGCCACGCGAGGCGCTTGCGTGCCCTGCGCGGCATCGTCCTGGCCGCCGTCCACCCGCGCGCGCCATTGCTGCACGCCGATGTAGATCAGGTAGAGCGCGCCGATCGTCTTGACCACGGCGAAGGCGTGCTCGGAGGCCACCAGCAGTGCGCCCAGGCCGCCGCCGGCCACCAGAAGGATGATGACCAGCCCGGTCTGCAAGCCAAAGATCGTGGTGGTGGTCTTGCGCAGGCCGTAGGACAGGCCATGGCTCATCGACAGCACCGCGCCAGATCCCGGCGACACGGCAATCACCCAACAGGCCGCGAAATAGGCCAGCCAAACATCCCAACGCATTGCGTTACTCCCTGGAAATAAAACTGTCTTGAAATCTGTCTTGAATCTCGGCGCGCTCGGCTCAAAACGGATGGAAACCCGTCAGGAACTGGTCGATCTGTTCCGCCTGGCGCTGGTCGCGCGCGGCGTCTCCCGCCTCCAGCACGACCGCCTGGTAGACATGCACGCCCGACGCCACCAACCGCGCTGTCAGCCTGCGTGGCGACTGGTCCTGTGGCGATACCGCGGCCACCTGCACCTCCACGCCGTCTAGCGCCACGGCCGGCGATGCGGCCGACATCACCGTCACCTTGCGGGTCTTGACGGCATCGGCGGGGTGCGGCCCGAGGTTGCCGAGCAAGCCCTTCTGCATGGCATCCAGCGCCGCCTGCCGCAACTCGGCATCGTCGGCTGGCAAGGTCACGACACCCACGGCGAACAAGGTCTCGTCGACCCGGGCCGCGTCCATCGTCATGGGCAGCTTGCGCCCGGCGATGGAAACCTCGCGCGCGGCGCCGGACGGCTTGCCGGGATAGAGCGCCGCGTACGCACCTTCATTGGACTGGATGGTGCGCCAGTCATAGTGGGGCGAACACGCGATCAGCCCGGCGCCGAGCGCGCCCAGGACGATGGCTTTGGCAAGCGAGGACTGCGACAAGCGGAAATACCGTGGGAAACAGGCGTGGGGCATCAGGGCGGCGAATGCGGAAATAAGCCGCTATTATCGTGGAACCCGCGTGCCAGCGCTCATCCACATTGCCCGCCAATGCAAACCCAGCCATCGATCCGGTCCATGCAGCCATCCCGTTGGGGTGTCTTTCGCACCGCATGCCATGCCGGCGTGGCGATGCTGGGGGCCATCCTGGTAGCAGCGAGTACCGGCGCCCTGGCCGCCACGGCCCACCTGCCCCCGGCCAACGATCTGGCCACCCAGGCCGCCGCCGCGGGCAGCCGGGGCGAGCCCCTGGTGGTGCTGGTAACGCTGCCCGGCTGCGTGTACTGCGAAACGGTGCGCCGCAACTATCTCGGCCCGCAGGCCGCGGCGGGCGAAATCGAGGCGCGCGAGCTCGACATGACCGCCGACACGCCGCTGCGCAACGCCGATGGCAGCATGACCACCGCGCGGGAATGGGCGCGCAGCCGCAATGTGGCGGTAGCGCCCACGGTGCTCTTCCTCGACGCGCGCGGCCGTTCGCTGGCCACGCCACTGCGCGGCATGCAGCCCGATTTCTACGGCGCCTACCTGGAGCAGGCGCTGGACCAGGCCCGCTCGGCACTGGCAGCCAGGTCGCATTGAGGCTGGCGACGGCGCACCCGGCTGCGGCCAATCGTCGCATCCGCAGCGGCTCGGTGAATGCATCCGGCAGCGCCTCGGCAGCGGCAGTAGAATAGTGGCTTGTCTGACCTGTCGGCGAGCATCATGACGACCTCCCTTCCCCCACCGCAGCCCCTCCCGCCACGCGCAAGCTCTGGCCTGTCATTGCCGCCGTGCTGCTGGTCGCCGTGCTGGGCTGGTTCGGATACCGCGCCATCGCCCCCGCCAATGCGGCGCCGCCCGCCACGTTCACCCTGCTGTCGGGCGAAAAGGTCAGCACCGCGGATCTCAAGGGCAAGGTCTACCTGGTCAACTTCTGGGCCACCAGCTGCGTCACTTGCGTCAAGGAAATGCCGGACATGGTCCGCACCTATGACAAGTTCAAGGGCAAGGGCCTGGAATTCGTGGCCGTGGCCATGAGCTATGACCCGCCCATGTACGTGATGAACTATGCGCAAACGCGCAAGCTGCCGTTCAAGGTGGCGATGGATTCCGACGGCGCGGCGGCCAAGGCCTTCGGCGAGGTGCAGCTGACCCCGACCACCTTCGTGATCGACAAGGACGGCCGCATCCTCAAGCGCTATGTAGGCGAGCCCGAGTGGGACGCGCTGCACAAGCTGCTCGACGGCGCGCTCGCCAAGGCGGCCTGAGCCGCTGCCCGGCCCACCTCCTCCGGCTGAAAAGGTGCCTTCCATGGCACCTTTTTATTGCCAGGGGCCGTCGGGCAATGCCCGGCTTGCGCATCCCGGCTGTATGGATATACAGTTACCGGCAGCTTTCCCCGCCCATGCCGGCCAGCGCACTTGCGCCCGGCATCCCCTAAGGCCCCCGCCCCGTGTTACTCGATCCCGATCCCAGCGCCGTGCTTTGCGACGCACCCGCCGTCAAGCAGCCCGATGCCGTGGATGCCGCCCCCGCCACGCCGGCCTACCTGTCCACCCTGAACCCGGAACAGTGCGCGGCCGTGACGCACGAGCCCGCGGCGCCGCTGCTCATCATCGCCGGCGCCGGCTCGGGCAAGACCAACACGCTGGCGCACCGCGTTGCCCACCTGGTGCTGGGCGGCGCGGACCCGCGCCGCATCCTGTTGCTGACGTTCTCGCGCCGTGCGGCGTCGGAGATGGGGCGGCGGGTCGAGCGTATCGTCGACCAGGCGCTGGGCATGCAAGCCTCCGGGGCGGGGCGCGCGGCGCTTACGTGGTCCGGCACCTTCCACGCCATCGGCGCACGCCTGCTGCGCGAGTACGCGGAAACGCTCGGCCTGTCGCCCAGCTTCACCATCTGCGACCGCGGCGACGCCGCCGACCTGATGAACGTGGTGCGCCACGACCTGGGCCTGTCGGCCCAGGCTTCGCGATTTCCGCGCAAGGAAACCTGCCTGTCGATCTACTCGCGCGTGGTCAACACGCAGGCCCCGCTCGAAGACGTGCTCAAGCAATGGTTTCCGCGCTACGCCATGTGGACGGACGCGCTGCGCGGATTGTTTGCCGGCTACGTGCAAGCCAAGCAGAAGCAGCAAGTGCTCGACTACGACGACCTGCTGCTCTACTGGGCGCAGGCACTGGCCGAGCCCGTGCTGGCGCAAGACATGGGCGCGCGCTTCGACCACGTGCTGGTGGACGAATACCAGGACACCAATGCGCTGCAGGCCGCCATCCTGCTCGCGCTCAAGCCCGACGGACGCGGCCTGACAGTGGTGGGCGACGACGCCCAGTCGATCTACGCCTTCCGTGGCGCCACGGTGCGCAATATCCTCGATTTCCCCGCGCGGTTCGCGCCGGCCGCGGACATGGTCACGCTGTCGCAGAACTACCGCTCCACCCAGCCCATCCTGGCCGCCGCCAATGCGGTGATCGGGCTGGCGGCCGAGCGCTATACCAAGGACCTGTGGTCGGAGCGCGGCTCGGCCGAGAAGCCGGAGATCGTGGTGGTCAACGACGAGGCGGACCAGGCCCGCTATGTGGTCGAGCAGATCCTGGCGCGGCGCGAAGCCGGGCTGGCGCTGCTCTCGCAGGCGGTGCTGTTCCGCGCCGCCGACCACAGCGCGCAGCTGGAGATCGAGCTGGTCCGGCGCAACATCCCGTTCGTGAAGTTCGGCGGCCTGAAGTTCCTGGAATCCACGCACGTGAAGGATGTGCTGGCGGTAGTGCGCTGGCTGGAAAATCCGCGCGACCGCATGGCGGGTTTCCGCAGCCTGCAGCTATTGCCGGGCGTGGGGCCCAAGACTGCCGCGCGCGTGCTCGACGCAGTGGAAATCGCCACCGAGCCGCTGTTCGCCCTGGAATCCTTCGAGGCGCCGCCAGCCGCCGCCGAGGCCTGGCCCGACCTGCTGGCGCTGGCGCGCAGCCTGATGGCTCCGGCCGCGCCGTGGCCCTCCGCCTTTGAGCAAGTGGTGGCGTGGTACCAGCCGCACCTTGAGCGCCTGCACGATGACGCCCCGGCGCGCGCTGCCGACCTGCAGCAACTGGAGCGCATCGCCGCCACCTATGCCTCGCGCGAGCGCTTCCTGACGGAACTCACGCTCGACCCGCCGGACGCATCGAGCGACGAATCCGGCGTGCCGCCGCGCGACGAGGACTACCTGATCCTGTCCACCATCCACTCGGCCAAGGGCCAGGAATGGAAGGCCGTCTATGTGCTCAATGCGGTCGACGGCTGCATGCCTTCGGACCTGGCCACCGGCACCACCGAGGAAATCGAGGAAGAGCGCCGCTTGCTGTACGTGGCCATGACCCGCGCCCGCGACCACCTCGACATCGTGGTGCCGCAGCGTTTCTATGTGCACCAGCAGACCGCCTACGGCGATCGCCACGTCTACGCCTCGCGCACGCGCTTTTTGCCTAACCGCGTGATGCCGCTGTTCCACAGCCGGTCCTGGCCCCCGCCCCCGCCGGTGGCGGATGCGCCGGCCAAGGCGCCGCTGCCCAAGCTGGACCTGGCCGGCCGTATGCGCGATATGTGGCGTTGATATGCGCCGTTGACCTGGCGTTTGGCTGCCGTTGGAATCGAAGCGCTGGTTGGCTGCCCTGAATGAAGCCGATGGATGAGCCAGGTGGAGAGGGGTGGCTTAGCTTGGAGCCACTTGAAGCCTTCGGTCTTGTCCCGCACGGCGGCATAGCCAGCGCCCGCCCTCTCCCCGGCCCCTCTCCCACAAGTGGGAGAGGGAGCCAACCGGCGGTAGAGTAAAAGCATCACTCTGTGTAGCCGTGATTTCCGCCCCCAGGCGGAAATCACCCGCCCGCGATGCGCAGCGAGCCGTCAAGGTTTTCATCTCCCGTTATGGGGCGCCTCGTCGGCAGGCAAAAAGAGCGGAAAAGAGGGGGCCATGTTTGAGCATCGCCTTAAGGCGATGTGAGTTTGGCCCCCGGCCGCTCTTTTGCCTGCCGGCGAGGAGTCTTTCGCCCCATCCGGGTCGCCTTCTTTGCCTACTTTCTTGGCGAGACAAGAAAGTAGGTCGCCTCCCCGCAGGGGAGGTGAAACTGCCTTTGACGTTAAGCCGTTGAGCTTTTGACCTTTTGAAGTTAAGCCGTTGAATTTGCAGTGAAGCAGCACGGATGGTGAACAAGCAGGCATCCGACAAGCCAACCCCACATCCAACACCCCCTCTCCCCCGCCCCCACTCGACACGATTGCTCCCCCACAAGTGGAAGAAGGAAGCAAACCCCACTACAACCCGTAGCGCTTGATCTTGTCGTACAGCGTGGCCTTGCCCACCTGCAGCAGGTCCGCCGCCTGGCTGACCGCGCCGCCGGTGCGCGCCAGCGTATCGGCGATGACGGCGCGCTCGTAGTGCTCCATGCGCTCCTTGAGCGGCGTGGAGTCGTCGAGCGCATCGGCACGCGTGCCGCCCTCGGGCACGCCCAGCACCAGGCGGTCGGCGGCGTTGCGCAGCTCGCGCACGTTGCCGGGCCAGGCGCGCTGCATCAGCGCCTGGCGCTGCAACTCGGAGAGGATGGGCGCGGGGCGCTGGTAGCGCACCGCCGCCACCAGCATGAAATGCTCGAAAAGCGGCACGATGTCCTCGCGCCGCTCGCGCAGCAGGGGCAACGGGATGGTGACCACATTGAGCCGGTAGTAGAGATCCTGGCGGAACGTGCCTTGCGCCGCCAGCGTCTCCATATCCCCCTTGGCCGCGGCCACGATGCGCACATCGATGGCGATGGAGGCATTGGAGCCGAGGCGCTCCAGCGTGCCCTCCTGCAGCACGCGCAGCAGCTTGACCTGCAGCGCCAGCGGCATGCTCTCGATCTCGTCGAGGAACAGCGTGCCGCCCGAGGCGTGCTCGAGCTTGCCCACGCGGCGCTTGCCGGCGCCGGTGAAGGCGCCGGCCTCGTGGCCGAACATCTCGCTCTCGAAGATGGCCTCGGGCACCGCACCGCAGTTCAGCGCCACAAAGGGCGCCTGGTGGCGCGGCGACAAGGCGTGCAGGCTGCGCGCCACCAGTTCCTTGCCGGTGCCGGTCTCGCCGTTGATCATCACGGGCACGTCGGTGGCGGCCACGTTGGCCACCAGCGTGCGTACCTGCTCGATGGCCGGCGAGCGCCCGATGATGCGCGTGCCCGCGGCCGGGCCGGCCAGTTCGCGCCGCAGCGCGCGGTTTTCCAGCTCCAGCGCGCGCCGCTCCAGTGCGCGGCGCACGGTCTCGGTCAGGCGGTCGGCGCCAAGGGCTTCTCGATAAAGTCGTAGGCGCCTTCGCGCATGGCCTGTACCGCCATGGTGATGTCGCCGTGGCCGGTGACGAGGATCACCGGCACGCCCGGCGCCGCGTTGCGGCAGTGGTGCAGCAGGTCCAGCCCGCTGGCGCCGGTGAGGCGAACGTCCGTCACCAGCACGCCGGGAAACTCCGGGGAGAGATGCGGCATGGCGGCTTCGGCAGAGGGCAGCGCCAGCACGGAGAAGCCAGCCAGCTCCAGGCTCTGCGCGGTAGCCTGGCGTACCAGGGGTTCGTCTTCGACGAACAGGACACGCAATCCGTCTTGCATGGCAATGCTCACTCAGTATGGGTGGGAGAGATGGACGTGGCGGCGGCGCGGGGCGCGCCGCCTTCGGGCGCGGGCGCGCGCCGCAGCATCACCACGAATTCCGCGCCGCCGCCGGGCCGGTCGGCCGCGCTCAGCTGCCCGCCGAACTCGCGCACGATGGACGACGATATGGCCAGGCCCAGGCCGAGCCCCTGGCCGATCTCCTTGGTGGTGAAGAAGGGTTCGAACAATCGTGGCAAGGCGTCGGCGGCGATGCCGGTGCCATTGTCGCGCACTGCGATGCTAACCGTGTTGCCGTGCTCGCTCACCGCCACCTCCACGCAGGGCGCGTGCGGCGCGGCCGTGGCCAGCGCATCGAGGGCGTTGCCGATCAGGTTTAGCAGCACCTGCTCGAGCTTGAGCTCATCCGCCCACACCGCCGGCCCGGGCGGCTGGGACAAGCCATCCACCTTCAGCGCGACGTGGCCCAGGCGTGGGGCCATCAGCGCCAGCACGTGATCCAGCGCGGCGCGCACATGCACAGCGTGCCGGCGCTGGCGCGCCTTGCCGGCAAACAGCTTGAGCTGCCCGGTGATCTTGCCCATGCGCGTGGTGAGGTCGGCAATGGCAACGAGGTTGCCGGTGGCCGCATCGAGCTGCCCGCGCTCCAGCAGCACGCGCGTGTTGTCGGAGAACGTGCGCAGGGCCGCCAGCGGCTGGTTCAGCTCATGCGTGATGCCGGCTGCCATCTGGCCCAGCGCCGCCAGCTTGCTGGCCTGCACCAGTTCGTCCTGCGCCGCGCGCAGCTCGCTCTCGGCGCGGGTGCGCTCCGCCACCTCGGCTTCCAGCTGCTCGTTGATGGCCATCAGGTCGGCGGTGCGCGCCTCCACCCGGCGCTCCAGCTCGTCGTAGGCGGCTTCGAGCAGGCGCCTGCCATATTCGATATCGCGCGCACGCTGGCGGCGCTGGCGCCAGTTGAACAGCAGCAGGCACATGCACGCATAGGCCAGCGCCGCCCCGACGGTGGCATTGCGCGCACTGGCCAGCACCGGGTCCAGCGCGGCCATCACCTGCATGGTCCAGTCGGCCGGCCCCACCTTGCGGCTGATCTCGAGGTAGCGCTCGGCGTTGCTGCCGCTGCCGATGCGCACCAGCCGCGCGCCCTCGCCCAGCACGGTCCGGCCGAGCCACTGCGTAACGGGGATTGCAGCGCCTCCAGCGGCAGCGGCCTGACCTCCTGGTCATGGTACTGGCGCGTGCGGTCCAGCTCGGATTGCAGCTCGCTCGGCAGCGGCTGCAACGTGCGGTACTGCCAGGCCGGCACCGAGGAGAGGAAGATCACGCCATGCTCGTCGCTCACCATCACCGGCTCGGCGCCGCCGGCGCCAGCGCGCTGGAACCACTCCAGGTTGAGCTTGACCACGGTCACGCCCACCACGCGCCCCCCAACCTTCACGGGCTGGGCAATGTAGTAGCCGGGCTCGTCGCTGGTGATGCCGATGGCGTAGAAGCGCCCGATCTCCCCGCGCGACGCGCTCTGGAAGTAAGGGCGGAAGCGGTAGTCGGTGCCGACAAAGCTGCCCGGCTCGTCATGGTTGCTGGCGGCCAGCGCGAGGCCGTTGGCGGCAATGACATAGGTGGCCGAAGCGCGCGCGCGGCGATTGACTTCGGACAGGTAGCGGTTGGCCGCCGCCACGCGCACGGGATCGCCGGGCGCGGCCAGCAGGTCATGGACAAAGGGATGGAGCGAGACCAGCGCGGGGAGGAACTCGTAGCGGTCGAGCGTGCTTTCCAGCGTGGCCGCGTAGCGATCGGCGCGGGTGGCCGTGGCTTGCTGCAGCCCATCGATGCCGCGCTGCATCGAAACCAGCCAGGTCAGCGAGCACAGGACTACCAGGCCGACGGCAAGCGCCGCGGCGAAGCCCCGCCAGGTTCCGCCGCCATCGCCTGGCGCGTGCACCAGGCGGGCGGAAGCGGGATCATGCACGGCGAGGAAATCGTCGGAATGTGGCATCGGCGCATGCGTTGGGACACGCGCCGATGATACCCGCTGGCGGGCGGCGCCGGCTGGCGCCGCCGCTCCGGAGGCCGGGACCTCAGCGGACGCCGGTGCCGGCTTCGGCAAGTTCGGCCGTTTCATCGCCGCCACGGCGCAGCATGCGGTCAAGCTGCGCGCGGTCGAGTTCATGCTCCCACGCCGACATCACCACCGTCGCCACGCCGTTGCCGATGATATTGGTCAGCGCACGGCACTCGCTCATGAAGCGGTCGATGCCGAGGATCAGCACCATGCCGGCCACCGGAATGTCCGGCACCACCGCCAGCGTGGCGGCCAGCGTGATGAAGCCGGAACCGGTCACGCCGCTGGCGCCCTTGGAGGTGATCATCGCCACGCCCAGGACGGTGAGCTGCTGCAGCAGCGTGAGCTCGATGCCGGTGGCCTGGGCGATGAAGAGCACCGCCATGGTCATGTAGATGTTGGTGCCATCGAGGTTGAAGGAGTAGCCCGTGGGCACCACCAGCCCCACCACCGATTTGGAGCAGCCCAGTTTTTCCAGCTTTTCCATCAGGTGCGGCAGCGCCGCCTCCGACGAACTGGTGCCCAGCACGATCAGCAGCTCTTCCTTGATGTAGGAAATGAAGCGGAAGATGTTGAAGCCCGTCAGGCGCGCTACCGTGCCCAGCACCACCACCACGAAGACGATCGCGGTGAAGTAGAAGGTGCCGATCAGCTTGAGCAGCGGCACCAGCGAGCCCAGGCCGTACTTGCCGATGGTAAAGGCCATCGCGCCGAACGCGCCCAGCGGTGCCACCCGGGTGATCACGTGAACGATGTGGAAGAACACCTTGGAAACCTGCTCGACGAAGTCGAACACGATCTTCGAGCGCTCACCCATGGCCGCCAGCGCCGAGCCGAAGAACAGCGAGATCAGCAGGATCTGCAGGATGTCGCCGTTGGCGAACGCGCTGACCATCGTGTCCGGGATGATGTGCATGAAGAACTCGACCGTGCTCTGGCCATGCGCCTGCGTCACATATTGCGAGATCGCCTTGGTGTCGAGCGTGGCCGGATCGATGTTGAAGCCCACGCCCGGCTTGAGCAGGTGCGCGGACAGCAGGCCGATCAACAGCGCGAAGGTGGAGATCACCTCGAAGTACAGCAGCGCCTTGCCGCCGACCCGGCCCACCTTCTTCATGTCGCGCATGCCGGCGATGCCGGACACCACGGTACAGAAGATGATCGGACCGATGATCATCTTGATCAGTTTGATGAAGCCATCGCCCAGCGGCTTCATGGCTACGCCCGTAGCGGGCCAGAAATGCCCGAGCACGATGCCCACCGCGATGGCGAACAGCACCTGCACGTACAGGATCTTGTAAAAGGGTTTCCTCATGATGTCGTCCTCGGTATTTGACCGTGCCCGCCGCCGCAGCAGCGGCAGGTTCGCGCGCCCTGCAAATGGAGCGTGTCTGCCTTAAGCATCGCAACCGCCGTGCCAGGCCGGCCGGCGCCGCCAAGTCACTGATTTCAAAAGGAAGCTGGCAAAACGGACGACCGTTCACTCCGATTTTCCGGAATCCCGGAAAACGGCCGTCCGGAGATCCGGACGATCTGGCCGGCGTGGGTGCGCGCTACGCCACCCGCGGCCGCGGCGCAGCACGCGCGGCTTCGAAGCGCGTTGCCAAAGCGTCGAACCGCCCCCCATGACGCCGTATAATTCAGCCCTTCCACCCATTCCTGGCGGCCGGCGCGCGCCCCGGGCACTCTTTGCCTCCTGCGTTGCCGCCGCCGATACGCCCATCACGCATGCGCAGCCATTACCAGCACCACGTTTTCTTCTGCCTCAACCAGCGCGAGGACGGCGGCGCCTGCTGCGGCGCGCATAACGCGCAGGCCATGCAGGAATACGCCAAGAAACGCTGCAAGGCGCTTGGCATCTCCGGCGGCGAAGGCCGCGTGCGCATCAACAAGGCCGGCTGCCTGAACCGTTGTGAACTCGGCCCGGTGCTGGTGGTCTATCCCGAGGCCGTCTGGTACACCTTCGTCGACGAGCAGGACATCGACGAGATCATCGAGAGCCATCTGGTGGGCGGCAAGCCGGTCGAACGCCTGATGGTCGATCACTGATTGACCTCAGCCGCCAGCCTCGGCTGAAACGCTGAATCACTGAAACCCGGGCGCCACGGCGCCAGAGCCAGTCACCCTGCTTCCTGTTTCCATGAACGCGCATACCCAGGTACTTACCGTCGCCGGCCCAGTCGGCGCCATCGACGTTTCGGTCGACCTGCCCCAGGCCGGCTTCCCGCGCGGCCTCGCGCTGGTGGCCCACCCGCACCCGCTGTTCGGTGGCACCAAGGACAACAAGGTGGCGCAGACGCTGGCACGCAGTTTCGTGCAGCTTGGCTACGCCACCGTGCGCCCGAACTTCCGCGGCGTCGGCGGCAGCGCCGGCAGCCATGACAACGGCGTGGGCGAGCAGGATGACCTGCTGGCCGTCATCGACTGGATGCGCACCCAGTCCACTTGGTCGCCGGATGCCGCCACGCTGCCGCTGGCGCTGGCCGGCTTCTCGTTTGGCAGCTTCGTGGCCAGCCACGTCGCCCGGCGCCTGGCCGAGGCCGGCACGCCTGTGCAGCGCCTGGCCATGGTGGGCACCGCCGCCAGCCGCTGGGAAGTCGCCCACGTGCCGGCCGACACCATCGTCATCCACGGCGAGCAGGACGACACCGTGCCGCTGGCAAGCGTGTTCGACTGGGCCCGCCCGCAGGAACTGCCGGTGATCGTGATCCCCGGCGCCGACCACTTCTTTCATCGCAAGCTGCACCTGATCAAGCAACTCGTCGTCAATGCGTGGGACCAGTGACGGGGCGGCGCGCCGCCCCGCCATGTCACCGGAAGCACTCCCTGCCCCTTTTTTGTCGGAAACTGAATCATGTTGAATAGAGCCACGCCGCTTTTCGCGTCCGCCAACACGTCCGCCCTGGTCACCGCCGCCATCGTCGGCGCCGCCGTGGTGCTTGCCCCGGCTCCCGTGCGCGCCCAGGGTGTGCCGATGCCGCAGGTGGCGGCCAAGTCCTGGATGCTGTACGACGTCACCAGCGGCCAGGCCCTGGCTTCGCAGAACGCCGATGTGCGCATCGAGCCGGCTTCGCTGACCAAGCTGATGACCGCGTACCTGGCGTTCGCCGCAATCAAGGAAAAGCGTCTCACAATCGACCAGACCGTGGTGCCGACCACGGTCATCCTCAAGGTCAAGAGCGACGAGTCGCGCATGTTCCTGGAAGCCAACAAGCCGGTGAGCGTGCGCGACCTGCTGCTGGGCCTGATCGTGCAATCGGGCAATGACGCGGCGCTGGCGCTGGCCGAAGCGGTCGGCGGCTCGGAGGAAGGCTTCGTGGCGATGATGAATCGCGAGGCGCAGCAACTGGGGATGAAGAACACCCACTTCACCAACACCGACGGCATCCCCGACCCGAACCACTACACCACGGCCATGGACCTGGCCACGCTGACCACGCGGATCATCAAGGACTTCCCCGAGTACTACAGCATGTACTCGCAGAAGGACTTCACCTACAACAAGATCCGCCAGCCCAACCGCAACCGCCTGCTCTACATCGACCCGACGGTCGACGGCGTCAAGACCGGCCATACCAAGTCGGCCGGCTACTGCCTGATCTCGTCGGCCAAGCGTCCGCTGGCCAATGTGCCTAACGGTTCGCGCCGCCTGGTCTCGATCGTGATCGGCACCACCACCGAAGCGGTCCGCACACAGGAAAGCCTGAAGATCCTGAACTACGGCTTCCAGTTCTTCGACACGCTGCGCCTGTACGACCGCGGCCAGGTGCTGGCTACGCCCGAGATCTACAAGGGCAAGGAATCCACCGTCAAGATCGGCGTCAAGGACGAGACCTACATCACCGTGCCCAAGGGCACGGGCGGGCGCATCAAGCCGGTGCTGGAGCGCCAGGAACTGCTGCTGGCCCCGATCGCCGCCGGCCAGCAGGTCGGCACGGTCAAGCTGATGGACGGCGCCACCAAGGTAGCCGAGTTCCCGGTGGTGGCGCTGCAAGACGTGCCCGAGGCAGGCTTCTTCGGCCGCCTGTGGGATACCATCCGCCTGTGGTTCAAGCGCAAGTAAGGAGGGCCTTGAAATGAGCGCCGACAATTCCGACCAGGGCAAGCCGGGCGACATCCCGCCGGCCGAGTCGCTGATCGAGTATCCCAGCCATTTCCCCATCAAGGTGATGGGCAGCATGCAGGATGGCTTTGCCGAGGCCATCGTGACGCTGGTGCAGGGGTTCGACCCCGACTTCCACGCCGGCAAGATGGAGATGCGTCCTTCAGCCAAGGGCAACTACCTCGGCCTGACCGTCACGGTATGGGTCACCAGCCGCGAGCAGCTCGACGAGCTGTACCGCGCGCTGACGTCGCACCCGATGGTGAAGGTGGTGCTGTAGGCGGTAGAAAACAGTGTGACAGGCCAGGATTGCACCGGGCTTGCCACCATCCGGTCATGCCCTGCCATGCCTGGCTCCCCTCTCCCGCACGGCGGGAGAGGGTTGGGGGAGAGGGCGGGCGCATCCAATGCCGCCGTGCTGGACAAAACCGTTGGCTCCGCTCGCCGTAGCTCCTGGCTAAGCCACCCCTCTCCCCGCCCCTCTCCCCCTGAGGGGAGAGGGAGTTAAAACAATCAGGCACTTCAAACGGCACTGGCGCATCTGCTCGCCTTCGTTTGGCGTCCGAAATAAAGACCCATGAACACCATCACCCTCAAGCCCGGCAAGGAAAATCCCTGCTGCGCCGCCACCCCTGGGTCTACGCCACCGGCGTGGATACCGTCGAAGGCCGCTGCGAGTCCGGCAGCACCGTGATCGTGCGCGCCGCCGACGGCCGCTTCCTGGCGCGCGGGGCGTACAGCCCCTCCTCCCAGATTCGCGTGCGGGTGTGGAGTTTCGACGAGAACGAGCCGGTCGATCACGCCATGTTCAAGCGGCGCGTGTCCGCCGCCCTCGCGCATCGCAAGCAGTGGGTGAAAGACAGCGACGCCGTGCGCCTGGTCTTCGGTGAATCCGACCGCCTGCCGGGCCTGATCGTGGACTACTACGGCAGCGGCGCCGACGGCCAGCTGGTGTGCCAGTTCAACGCGGCCGGGGTCGAAGCCTGGAAGGATGCGCTGGTGCAGGCGCTGGTCAAGGAAACCGGCTGCCCCAACGTGTACGAGCGCTCCGACGCCGCCGTGCGCGAGCGCGAAGGCCTGCCGCTGGTGACCGGCGTGCTGGCCGGCGCGGAGCCCGATCCTGAGCTCAACGTGACCGAGCACGGCGTGCGCTACTACGTGGACGTGAAGAGTGGCCACAAGACCGGCTTCTACGTCGACCAGCGCGACAACCGCAAGCTGGTGGGCGATCTGGCCAACGGGCGCGAAGTGCTCAACTGCTTTTGCTACACCGGCGGCTTCTCGCTGGCGGCGCTGCGCGGCGGCGCCACCTCGGTGACCTCGATCGACTCCTCCGGCGAAGCGCTCAAGACCGCCGCGGGCAACGTCACCCTCAACGGCTTCGACCCCGAGCGGGCGACCTGGCTCGACGCCGATGTGTTCAAGTCGCTGCGCCAGTTCCGCGCCGACGGCCGCCAGTTCGACCTGATCGTGCTGGACCCGCCCAAGTTCGCGCCCTCGGCCCAGCACATCGACCGTGCCGCGCGCGCGTACAAGGAGATCAACCTGGTCGGCCTGCAGTTGCTGCGCCCGGGCGGCCTTCTGTTCACCTACTCGTGCTCCGGCGCCATCAGCATGGAGCTGTTCCAGAAGATCGTGGCGGGCGCGGCGACCGATGCCCGCGCCGACGCGCGCATCCTGCGCCGCCTCTCGGCCGGCACCGATCACCCGATGCTGGCCGCCTTCCCCGAAGGCGAGTACCTCAAGGGCCTGCTGCTGGAAAAGATCTGACAACCAAGGGGCCAAAGCCGCGCGCCATGACGACGGCTGTTTCTCCCTCTCCCCTCAGGGGAGAGGGCCGGGGAGAGGGGTGGCTTAGCTAGGAGCCACTTGAAGCGAAGCCCGTGGTGTTGTCCGGCACGACGCCGCAACGAGCGCCCGCCCTCTCCCCCGGACCCTCTCTCACCAGTGGGGAGCAAACCGGCCATATCGCAGGATTGCTGCCGTCATCCCGTCTTCACGCGAGCGTCTTCAGTCCGTCATAAACGCCGCCTATAGTCCGCTGTGCGGATGCGGCATTGGCAGGTGCCCTCCCGCCTCTTCCTATCAGTCTTCGTGGTAGTTGCCCCGCGGCGTAGCGGGGTTTTTTGCCCTGACGGCGGTTACGCCTTTTCCGGGATCGGGTTGCGCAAGCTTACGTTGAGCAGGTTCCACGCGTTGATCGTGACAATGGCAAAGCCAAGCTCGGCGACCTCTTCATCGGAAAAGTGCACGCGCAAAGCGGCAAACTCCGCGTCGCTCGCATCGCTGTGCGGCGTGGCTGCGACGATCTCCGCCCAGCGCAATGCGGCGCGCTCGCGCTCGCTGAAGAACGGCGCTTCGCGCCAGCCGGCGACGGCGTTGAGATGGCGCGGATCCACCTCCTGCCGGATCAGGTCGCGCCAGTGCATGTCGATGCAGAAGCCGCAGCCGTTGACCTGCGACACGCGCAGGAAAACCAGGTCGACAAGCCGCTTGCCGAGCAAGCCGTTCTGGACGGTGGCGGACAGGTCGAGCAATGCCTTGAAGGACTTGGGGGCAAGCTGGAAGTACGGGAGACGGACGGTGTGGGTCATGGCTGGGCCTTTCGGTGCGAGCTCGTGAAATCTGGTGAGATCCCGTGAGGTCGCTTGCGTTGCGAAGGCCGCCCCTTGCGGCCCCCATGCATTCAAGACGCGGGGGCCCAGGCGTTTGTGACAGCGCGCGTCAAGAAAGTGGAGGAACGCCCGCCAGCTTGTCCGGATTGCGCACCGAGTAGATCGCGGCAATGCGCTCGCCGTCGATGAGGAAAGCCTGCGCCGACTCAAGCTGCCCGCCCACGTAGCGCAGCAATCCCGGCTCGCCGTTGATCCAGGCGAGACGGTAAACCTGCGCGTCGCCATAGCGCTGGGCCAAATGGCCGTACAGCCTGGCGATGTTGTCCGCGCCATGCACCACCTTGACGAACGAAGTCACCTTGCCGCCGCCATCGCCGATAATCTGCACGTCGTCGGCCAGCACCGCCTTGATAGCGTCCATCTCGCCGCTGCGCACGGCCTGCATGAAGGTTTCCAGCAAGCGCCGATGCGTGTCTTTGGGCACGTCAAAGCGCGGGCGCTCCTGCTGCACCCGCTCGGAGGCCCGGTGCACCATCTGCCGGCAGGCGGCCTCGCTCTTGCCGAGCAGCGCCGCGATCTCGGCGTAGTCGTGATCGAACACCTGCCGCAGCAGGAAGGCCGCGCGCTCGTCGGCGGACAAGCGCTCCAGCACCCACAGGAATGCGACCGACAGCTCGCTCGCCATCTCGGCCGCGGCCTCCGGCGTACGCTCGTCCAGTTCCACCAGCGGCTCGGGCAGCCACCACCCCACGTAGGCTTCGCGCTCGGTCTTGGCCGCGCGCAGCCGGTCGATGGCCAGCCGCGTGACCACGGTCACCAACCAGGCCTCGGCCGACGCCAGCGCGGCGTGGTCCGCGCGGTCCCAGCGCAGCCAGGCATCCTGGAGCACGTCCTCGGCGTCCGCCCGGGTGCCGAGCATGCGGTAGGCGATCGAAAACAGGCGCGCACGCAATGTGGCGAAGACATCCGCATCGGCGGGCAAGGTGCTGGAACGCATGACTGGAGCTGGAAGGGTCCGGTGGTTGAGACAAGACGCGGCAGCCGGCCGTTTTGTGGCAGGGCCGGCGACGAAGTGCATGCCGCCATGTTACTTGCAGCCGGCGCGCGTTCCGGCGTAGATTGGGCTCAAAGGTTGTCCCCGCAGGTTGCCCCGGCAGGTTGCCCCGGCAATAGCCCAGGTAGACAGCCCCTTCTAACGCCCGCCAGCCGAAACTCCCTATAATCGAACGATCGTTCATATCCAGGGTGCCACCGGCGCCCAACCGTGGTCCAGGAGACGCCATGCCCGCCGCCAAACAATTGCCCCAGGTCCTGCAAAACCTGGCGCTGCCCGTGATTTCCTCCCCGATGTTCATCGTCAGCTACCCCGAGCTGGTGCTGGCGCAGTGCAAGGCGGGCATCGTCGGTTCCTTCCCCGCGCTGAACGCGCGCCCCGCCGAGATGCTGGGCGACTGGCTCACGCAGATGGAAGAAAACCTGGCCGCTTTCCGCGCCGCCAACCCGGGCAAGCCGGTCGGCCCGATCGCGGTCAACCAGATCGTGCACAACTCCAATGTGCGCCTGGAGCACGACATCAAGGTCTGCGTGGACCACAAGGTACCCATCTTCATCACCTCGCTGCGCGCGCCGCCCAAGGAGATGATCGACGCGGTGCACAGCTATGGCGGCATCGTGCTGCACGATGTGATCAGCATCCGCCACGCCGAGAAGGCGATCGAGGCCGGCGTGGATGGCCTGATCCTGGTGGCGGCCGGCGCCGGCGGCCATGCCGGCACGCTGTCGCCGTTCGCGCTGGTGGGCGAAGTGCGCAAGATCTTCGACGGCGTGATCGCGCTGTCAGGCTCCATCGCCACCGGCGAATCCGTGCTGGCCGCGCAGGCCATGGGCGCGGACTTCGCCTACGTGGGCACCCGCTTCATCGCCTCGCAGGAAGCGCATGCCAGCGAGTCCTACAAGCAGTCGATCACCACCTCCGCCGCGGCCGACATCATCTACACCAACCTGTTCTACCGGGGTGCACGGCAACTACATCCGCGAGAGCATCGAAGCCTCGGGGCTAGATCCCGCCAACCTGCCGCAGGCCGACAAGACCAAGATGGACTTCTCCAGCGGCGCCTCCAAGGCCAAGGCATGGAAGGACGTCTGGGGCGCCGGCCAGGGCGTGGGCCAGATCCACGACATCCCCACCGCGGGCGAAATCGTGGCGCGCATGAAGGCCGAGTACAACGACGCGCGCGCCCGCCTGGGACTCGCGGTCTGAGCGCGTTGCCATCCGCTACGCCCGCGCCTAGCGCGGTCCGCAGCCGCCGGCAGCGGGCCGTCAGCGCATGGCTGCTGTGGCTGCCGACGCGGCCCGCCGGCGGCCATGCGGCCCCGCCCCTGGCCGCGATCGCACTCAGTCGTAACGCCGCGCGTCCTCGATCACCTTGCCATCCTGCGGCAGCGAACCCGCCGCCACGAAGCGCACCTCGCCGCGCAGGCGCATCACCTCGCGCAGCGATTCGCCGATGGCCTGCGCCAGCCCCGCATCGTCCCGCGTGGCATCGCAGTGCAGGGTCATCACGTCGGCGCCCACGCTGCCCGTCACCACCAGGCGCGCCGCGCGCACCTCGGGATGGCGCCGCACCACCTCGCCCACCTGCCCGGGATGCACGAACATGCCCTTGACCTTGGTGGTCTGGTCGGCGCGTCCCAGCCAGCCCTTGAGCCGCTGGTTGGTGCGCCCGCACGGGCTGGCGCGCTGATCGCAACCGGCAACGAACGCCGACAGGTCGCCCGTGCCGAAGCGGATCAGCAGATAGTCGCCATTGCCCAGCACCGTCACCACCACCTCACCGGTCTCGCCGTCAGGCATCGGTTGCGTGCCGCCCGGCTCGACGATCTCCACCAGCACATTCTCGTCCACCACCCAGCCATCGCCGCCCTGCGTCTCGTAGGCGATCAGGCCCACGTCAGCGCTGCCGTACATCTGCTGCACGCGGATGCCGCGCTCGGTGAACCAGGCGCGCAGCGAAGGCGGCAATGCCTCGCCTGACACCAGCGCCTTGCTCAGGCCCCGGCAGGGCGAGCCGAGCTCGTCGCCTTTTTCCAGCAGCAGCTTGAGAAAGGATGGCGTGCCGGCGTAGGCCGCCGGCTGCAGGCTAGCCATTGCCTGCACCTGCGATTCGGTCTGCCCCACGCCCGCCGGAAACACGCAGCAGCCAAGCCGATGGGCGCCGGTTTCCATCATCATGCCGGCCGGCGTGAAGTGATAGGAGAAGGTGTTGTAGACCAGGTCGCCCGAGCGGAAGCCCGCCGCGAACATCGCGCGCGCGATCCGCCACCAGTCGGCGCCATGCCCGTCGGGCTCAAAGATCGGGCCGGGCGACTGGAAGATATGGCGCAGGCCGCCGGGCGGCGTCGCATTCAGCCCGCCCAGCGGCGGCATCGTCCTTTGCCGCGCCGTCAGCTCGGACTTGCGCGTTACCGGCAGCGCCGCCAGCGCGGCGCGTGAGTCCAGCGCGCGCGGGTCAACGTCGCGCAGCACCTCCGCAAAATAAGGCGCATGCGCCTTGGCATGCGCAACCTGGCGCGACAACGCGTCCAGCAAAGCCTGCAAGCGGACGGCCGGAGCGCGCGTTTCAAGCGAATCGAAGTATTCAGACATGGTGCGTAGTTCGCGTAGGGGAAGTCGCGTGATGAAACGCGTGAGGCATCGCGTGGGGCATCGCGTGCAGCCGAGGGCTCCTGTCAGGCGAGCCAGCGCTTGCGGCGGCGATAACTTTTTACGTCGCGGAAAGAGCTTCGCCCACCGCCCTCTCCATCATTGGCGGCGACGCCCAGGTAGAACTCCTTCACATCCTCATTCGTGCGCAGCGCCTCGGCCGCGCCATCCATCACCACGCGGCCGTTCTCCAGGATGTAGCCGTAGTCCGCATAGCGCAGCGCCACCATGGTGTTCTGCTCCGCCAGCAGGAAGCTGACCTTCTCGCGCTGGTTCAGGTCGCGCACGATCTCGAAAATCTCTTCCACGATCTGCGGCGCCAGCCCCATCGATGGCTCATCGAGCAGGATCATGCTGGGCTTGGCCATCATGGCCCGGCCGATCGCGCACATCTGCTGCTCGCCGCCGGAGGTGTAGCCCGCCTGCGACTTGCGGCGCGTCTTCAGGCGCGGGAAGTATTCGTAGATGCGCTCCAGCGCATCGCGTGTTTCGCTGCGCGACAAGCCGCGCGTATAAGCGCCGGTGAGCAGGTTCTCCTCCAGCGTCAGGTGGGCGAAGCAATGCCGCCCCTCCATCACCTGGATCACGCCGCGCTTGACCAAATCATTGGGCGTGAGCCGGTCGACCCGGTTGCCGCGGTACTCGATCGAGCCCTTGGTGACATCGCCGCGCTCGGCGTGCAGCAGGTTGGAGATGGCCTTGAGCGTGGTGGTCTTGCCCGCGCCGTTGGCGCCCAGCAGCGCCACGATCCGCCCCTCCGGCACGTCGAGCGAAACGCCCTTGAGCACCAGGATGACGTGGTCGTAGATGACTTCGATATTGTTGACGGACAACAGGCTCATGGTGCGGCTCGGTTGGTGGTTCTAAGCCTGCGGGAGCGCCCCGAGGCGTCGCCGCATCCTTCTCCCCTCCCCCGCATGCGGGAGAGGGGCGCAAACAATCAGCATCTTGCAACGCCTGCTGATCTCTCTCGCCCGATCAAGACTTCATGCACACAGGCGTGATGCCCTTCTCTTTCGCGAACTGCGCGGCACTCGCCTTGAACAGCGGATGGATCAGGTTCTTGTTGCCTTCGATCCAGTCCGACACCACGACCCACTTGGTGCCGTCCCACTGCTGGATCTTCACCTTGCCCGAGCCTTCATGGTTGTCGCAGCTGGTCTTGATCTCCGGCAGCAGGCCGGTGGCGCCGAGTTGCTGCAGGCGGGCGTTGTTCACGTTCAGGTTCTCGAAGGCCCAGCGCATGTCTTCGCCGCTCATGACCTTGCCCTTGCCGTACTTGGCCTGCGCCACGCGGATCGCTTCCACCGTCACCACGGCCGCGGACACGCCACGGTTGTAGAGCACCGAGCCGACCTTGTTGCGGTCCTGCATATTGCCCTTGCCGGCGCCGTAGACCACCTTGTCGATATCGGCGATCAGCGGCACACCCTTGCCCGCCACGTTCCATGTCGCGCTCATATAGCCCTTGGCGGCCTCGCCGGCGGGTACCGTGTCTTCTTCCGAACCTGCCCACCACGAGCCGATCATCTTGTCGCGCGCGAAGCCCACCTTTTGCGCGGCCTTGAGCGCGGTCTGGTTCATCACGCCCCAGCCCCAGAAGATCACATAGTCAGGATTCTCCTGGCGGATCTTCAGCCACTGCGCGCCCTGCTCGTTGCCGGGATGCGCCACCGGGATCTCGACCAGGTTGAACTTGCCGAGCTTGGCTTCGGCTTCCAGCGCCACGATCGGCTCCTTGCCATAGGCGGAGTCGTGGTACAGGTAGACGATCTTCTTGCCGACCAGCGAGCCGCCGTTCTTGCCCGCCAGGAACTTGACGATGGCCGAGACCTGCATCTGGTAGGTGGTGACCAGCGGGAAGGCATAGGGGAAGACCGAACCGTCTACCGCATCGGTGCGGCCATAGCCCATCATCACCAGCGGCACCTTGTCGGCCGCGGTCTTGTCCACCAGCGCGTAGGAGATGCCGGTCGACATGGTGTGATACGCGGTGCCCTTGCTGGCGGCGCTCTTGCCCTTGAGCCGCTCGTAGCACTCCACGCCCTTGGCGTTGTTGTACTCGGTCTCGCACTCTTCCCACGACAGCTTGACGCCGTTCACGCCACCTTCCTTGATGTTGACGTAGTTCAGGTAGTCGACGAAGCCGCCATAAAAGGACTGTCCGTTGGCGCCATAAGGGCCGACGCGATAGCTAGGCAGCGCGACGAACTGCTCGCCGCTTTGCGCCTGCACCGCCAGCGGCGCCAGCAGCGCGGCCGACGCGCCCACCGCCAGGGCAATGCGCTGCAGATTGCGAATCAGGGTGGTCATGACAGTCTCCTTCACCTTGGCAGGTGTGTTTGTTATGGAATACCCGTTTGTCTTGGTCCGGCCTAAAAAGCGTCGATGCAATGAGATTCAATGGGGGAATGGCCACAACCGCAGCTTTTCCTTGGCGATCTGCCACAGCCGCGCCAGCCCATGCGGCTCCACCACCAGGAAGAAGATGATCAGCCCGCCGAACACCATCAGCTGGATATGCGACACGGCGGCGTTGGTAAAGGGCAGGTGCAGCAGCGCGGCCAGCGGCGGCAGCGCGATGTCCAGGAAGATCGGCAGCAGCAGGATGAAGGCCGCGCCCAGGAACGAGCCGAGGATGCTGCCCACGCCGCCGATGATGATCATGAACAGCACGCGGAAGGAAAGATCGAGCGAGAAGCCGTCCGGCTCGACCGAGCCCAGGTAGCAGAACGCATAGAGCGCGCCCGCCACGCCGCAGTAGAACGAGCTGACGGCAAAGGCCAGCAGCTTGGTGCGCATCAGCGGAATGCCGATCACCTCCGCCGCCACGTCCATGTCGCGCACCGACATCCAGGCGCGCCCGGTGGAGGAGCGCACCAGGTTCTTGGCCACGATGGCCAGCACCGTGACCAGCATCAGTACGAAGAGGTACTTCTTCACCGGCGTATCGATGGCGATGCCAAACAGGTTCAACTGCTGCGCGGTGATCACGCCCGATGAGCTGTTGTTGGAGAACCAGGGAAACTTGGTCAGCGCCCACACCACGAAGAACTGCGCGGCCAGCGTCGCCACCGCAAGGTAGAAGCCCTTGATGCGCAGCGACGGCAGGCCGAACGCCACGCCCACCAGCGCCGCCGACAAGCCGGCGAGGATAAAGGTCAGCAGCACCGGCAGGCCTTCGATGCGCAGCTGGAAGTTGTAGGCCGCGTAAGCGCCCACCGCCATGAAGGCCGCCGTGCCGAGCGAAAGCTGCCCCGCGTAGCCCGTGAGGATATTGAGCCCGAGCGCGGCCAGCGCGAAGATCAGGAACGGGATCAGGATGGCCGAGAACCAGTACTCCGAACCCAGCAGCGGAATCGCCACGAAGGCCACCGCCATCAGCACCGCAAAGCCGATGCGGTCCTGGCGGATGGGGAAGATCTGGCTGTCGGCGACGTAGGTGGTCTTGAACTGGCCGGATTCACGGTAGAACATGTTTTCTCTCCTGTGGCGAGGGCCGGTCAGACACGATCGATGTGTTTCTCACCGAACAGCCCTTCGGGCCGCACCAGCAGGAACAACAGCGCAAACACATAGGGGAACCAGCCTTCGATGCCACCGAAGTTGCCGCCGAACGCGGACTGGAACACGGGCGGGATATAGATCTCGGCCAGCTTCTCCGAGGCGCCGATGATCAGCCCGCCGACGATGGCGCCGGGCACCGAGGTAAAGCCGCCCAGGATCAGCACCGGCAGCGCCTTCAATGCAGTCAGTGTCAGCGCAAACTGCACGCCATTGCGCGAGCCCCACAGCATGCCCGCCACCAGCGCGACAAAGCCCGCCACGCCCCACACGATGGCCCAGATATGCTGCAGAGGAATCCCCAGCGACAGCGCCGCCTGGTGATCGTCCGCCACAGCGCGCAATGCGCGGCCCACCTTGGTGTACTGGAAGAACAGCGCCAGCGTGCCCACCAGGATGCCGGCGATGCCCGCCGCTGCGAGGTCGAACTTGGACACCACGATATTGAAGCGCGTCAGGATGGCTTCAATGGGCTCGTCGACGATGCCGAGGTTGATCGGGCGCACTTCATTGCCGAACAGCAGCGGCCCCAGCCCTTCGAGGAAAAACGACAGCCCGATGGTGGCCATGAACAGCGTGATGGGCGGCTGGTTGACCAGCTTGCGCAGCACCAGGCGTTCGGTGCTGATGCCCACCACCACCATCACGCCAAACGCGCCGATCACGGCCGCCCACATCGGCAGGCCCTTGTCCATCAGCCCCACCACCGCCAGCGCGGCAAAGTACACCATCGCGCCCTGCGCGAAGTTGAACACGCCCGATGCCTTGTAGATCAGCACGAACCCCAGCGCCACCAGCGAATACATCAACCCCGACAATAAGCCGCCGATCAGGATTTCAAAGAAGAACGTCATGGTTTTCCTTGTCTCGTTCCGTGCGTTGCGTGTGCATCGGCATCAATGGCCCGCGCCGAGGTAGGCGCGAATCACGTCCGGGTTGGCCTTCACCGCCTCGGGCGTGCCATCGCCGATCTTCTTGCCGTAGTCCAGCACCACCACGCGATCGGAGATATCCATCACCACGCCCATGTCGTGCTCGATCAGCACGATGGTGGTGCCGAACTGGTGGTTCACGTCCAGGATGAAGCGGCACATGTCCTGCTTCTCTTCCACGTTCATGCCCGCCATCGGTTCGTCGAGCAGCAGCATCGAGGGCTCGGCCGCCAGCGCGCGCGCCAGTTCCACGCGCTTTTGCAGGCCGTAGGGCAGGCGCCCTACCGGCGTCTTGCGGATAGCCTGGATCTCGAGGAAATCGATCACCTCCTCGACCTTGCGCCGGTGCTGCATTTCCTCGTTGCGCGCCGGGCCCCACCACAGCGCATTGGCCAGCAGGCCGCTGCGGAACCTGGTGTTGCGCCCGGTCATGATGTTGTCGAGCACAGTCATGCCCTTGAACAACGCGATGTTCTGGAAGGTGCGCGCGATGCCCTGGCGCGCCGCGGCGGTGGGATGCATCCTGCGCCGTTCCTCGCCGCGAAATACGATGCGGCCCTGCTGCGGGTGGTAAACCCCGTTGATCACATTGAGCATCGAGCTCTTGCCCGCGCCGTTGGGCCCGATGATGGCGCGGATCTCATGCTCGCGCACATCGAAGGAGATATCGGTCAGCGCCTTCACGCCGCCGAAAGCCAGCGAGATGTTCTGCAGGTCGAGTATCACGTCCCCGGCCTTGCGCACCTGCGCATGTTCCGCCTGGACCCCGCCGAGCGCCTGCGCTGTTGCCCCTGCCGCCGCGGACGCACCGCTCCACACCGGCTGGCCATCGCCGCCGCGCTCCACGCCTTGCCATGCCATTTGCGTCATCCTCCCGCCCCTGCTCATGCTGCGCGCTTCGCACCGGCAGTGGCCGGCTCGAAGCGCTTTACATCGACCAGCTTCAACGTGGCCGAGACGCTGCCTTCGCGTCCGTCCTCGAACTTCACGCGCGTCTCGATGAACTGCTCCGTCTTGCCTGTGTACAGTGCCTCGATCAGCGACGCGTATTTCTCGGCGATATAGCCACGCCGCACCTTGCGCGTGCGAGTGAGCTCATCGTCGTCCGGATCGAGTTCCTTGTGCAGGATCAGGAAGCGCGAAACCTGCGAACCGGCCAGCATGGCATCGGTGGCAAGGTCCGCATTCACCTGCTCGACGCACTCGCCGATCATGGCGATCACCTCTGGCTGCGCCGCCGGGTCGATGTAGCCCGCATAGGCCAGGTGGCGCCGCTCGGCCCAGTTGCCCACGGCATCGAAATCGATGTTGATGAACGCGCAGACGCTGTCGCGGCCGGTGCCGAACGCCACCGCTTCCTTGATATAGGGAAAGAACTTGAGCTTGTTCTCGATGTACTTGGGCGCGAACATGGCGCCGTCGGACAGCTTGCCCACATCCTTGGCGCGATCGATGATCTTCAGGTGGCCGTCGGCATCGATCACCCCGGCGTCGCCGGTCATGAAATAGCCTTGGTCGTTAATCGCCTCGCGGGTGGCGTCGTCGCGCTTGTAGTACGCCTTGAGCAAGCCCACGCCACGCACCAGGACCTCGCCGTTCTCGGCAATGCGGATCTCCATGCCCGGCGCGGCGGGCCCGACCGAATCGAACTTGACCTTGCCGTCCGGCTGCAGGCAGACATAGGCGCAGGTTTCGGTCTGGCCGTAGAACTGCTTGAGGTTGACGCCGATGGAGCGATAGAAGCGGAACAGGTCCGGGCCGATTGCCTCGCCCGCCGTGTAGCCCACGCGGATGCGGCTCATGCCCAGCACATTGCGCAGCGGCCCGAAGATCAGCACTTCGCCCGCGGCGTAGCGCAGCCGGTCGGCCAGCGGCACCGGGTTGCCATCGAGAATGTCGGTGCCGCAGCGGCGCGCCACGCCCATGGCCCAGTGGAAAAGCTTGCGCTTGATCCAGCCCGCGTCTTCCATGCGGATCATCACCTGCGTCAGCAGGTTTTCATAGATGCGCGGCGGCGCGAAGTAGTAGGTTGGGCCAATCTCGCGCAGGTCGGTCATGACCGTCTCGCGCGATTCCGGGCAGTTCACGGTGAATCCCGCCACCATGGCCTGCGCGTACGAGAACAGGTTGTCGCCCACCCATGCCATCGGCAGGTAGGACAGCACATCGTCCTTCGCGGTGAGGCCATCGAACGCGCAGCCGTTGCGCGCCGCGCCGATCAGGCCGCGGTGCGAATGGCACACGCCCTTGGGCTTGCCGGTGGTGCCAGAGGTGTAGAGGATGATGGCGGTGTCGTCGGGCTCGCCGGCGGCAACGGCCGCATCGAAGTAGCCGGGATTGGCGCGATCGAATTCGCGGCCGATTTCCTGCAGGCGCTGGTAAGACATCAACGCCGGATGATCGTAGTCGCGCAGCCCGCGCGGGTCTTCATAGATGATGTGGCGCACCTTGCGGCCCTGCGCGGCAAGCTGCTCCTCCACCTCCAGCAGCTTGTCCACCTGCTCCTGGTCCTCCACGATGGCGAAGTCGATCTCGGCGTCGTTCAGCACGTAGATCATCTCGCCGGCGATCGCGTCCTGGTAAAGCGGCACCGGCACGCCGCCCATCGCCTGCGCCGCGCTCATGGCCCAGTACAGGCGCGGCCGGTTGTCGCCGACCACCGCCAGGTTCATTGCGCGGGCAAAGCCCAGCGCAGCCAGGCCGCACGCCAGCGCGCGCATCTCCTGCGCGGTCTGCGCCCAGCTATAGGTTTGCCAGATCCCGAGATCCTTCTCACGGTAAGCCGGGCTTTCCGGCCGCTGCTGCGCATGCGCAAGCAACAAGCGCGGGAAGGTCGTCGCCGACGGTTCCTGCATGGATGTCTCCTGTCACTCCGAAAGCGGGGTCCGCCACCGGTGCCAAGCCTGCTGCCGCTGGTTATACTTGGCCTGTTTTGCCCGGCGGCGTTTCTGCCGCAATGCAACAAGCCCGCCGCGCCTGTCCTGGCGCGCATTCGCGGTTCGTGGTGATCGTAAGATAGTCCATGCCATTTCCCCCGGTTGTCACGCCGATGACAATTCCGGGTTAATCCCTACGGGAAGGTTCTCCAGGTCATGCTCAACGATTTCGTCGACCGCTGCGTGTGGGCAGCCGACCTCAGCGAAGAACAACGCGACATTGTCCGCCGCGCCATGTGCGTGCGCGAATATAGCCAGGGCGACTATGTCTGCCATAAAGGCGATATGGCGGAGCACTGGATGGGGGTGCTGGAGGGGATCGTCAAGATCACTACGGTATCGCCTTCCGGTAAGTCGGTCACATTCACCGGTGTGCCTACGGGGGGCTGGTTCGGCGAAGGCGCCGTGCTCAAGGCCGAGATCCGCAAGTATGACGTGATGGCGCTGCGGCGCTCGCGCATTGCCTTCCTGCCGCGCGAGACTTTTCAGTGGTTGCTGGATACCAGCTTGCCGTTTACCCGGTTCTTGCTCACGCAGTTCAATGAGCGGCTGGGGCAGTTCATTGCTGCCGTTGAGTATGAGCGGCTGCTCGATATCGATTCACGGGTGGCGCGCGCCGTGTCTTCGCTCTTCAATGAGCATCTGTACCCCGGGCTGGGGAAGACGCTGGAGATTTCGCAGGAGGAGATCGGGCTGCTGGCGGGGATCTCGCGGCAGCGGGCCAACCAGGCGCTGAAGGTGCTGGAGCAGCAGGGGCTGGTGAAGGTGGATTATGGGGTGATTGAGGTGTTGGATCTGGAGGGGTTGAGGCAGTATGGGGAGTGAGGTTTTGGGGTTTTGACTGGAACTGCAAAATCAGCTTCAACTGCAACTTGCTTAACGTCAAAGGCAACTGCAGTTTCACCTCCCCTTCGGGGAGGCGACACCCCCTCGGGATTCGACGAAAAGAGCGGCCGGGACCCAAACTCGCATCGCCTTAAGGCGATACTCAGACATGGGTCCCTCTTTTCCGCTCTTTTCGTGAAATCCCGAGGCGCCCCATACGGCCTCTGCACACCTTGACGGCTCGCTTCGCATCGCGCTGGGGTGATTCCCGCCTGACTGGCGGAAATCACGGCCGAACCGAATCGATGTCCCAACTCTCCCGCTGGTTTTCTCCCCTCTCCCACGTGTGGGAGAGGGGTCGGGGAGAGGGCGGGCGTTCGCCGAGACCAGGATCTTACACACGCCCACACCGTTTGCCGCCTGAAAACAAAAAAGGCTAGCAACGGTCACCCGTCGCCAGCCTCCTTCACCCATTCGGGGCCGTGCTTACTTGCTATACACGTACACGCCACGCCCGGTCTTGCGGCCGAGATAGCCAGCCGCCACCATCTCGCGCATCAACATGGCCGGCCGATACTTAGGGTCGGCGAACTCGGTGTACAGCACTTCCATCACGGCCAGCATGGTGTCCAGCCCGATCATGTCCGCCAGCGCCAGCGGCCCGATCGGATGGTTGCAGCCCAGCTTCATGCCTTCGTCGATTTCTTCCGGCGACGCCAGGCCTTCGCCCAGTACGCAGAACGCCTCATTGATCATCGGGCAGAGAATCCGGTTCACCACGAAGCCCGGGTTGTTCTTTACGGTGATCGGGTACTTGCCGAGTGCCTTGGAGAGTTCTTCCACCAGCGCGTGCGTGGTGTCGCTGGTCTGGAGGCCGCGGATCAGTTCCACCAGGGCCATCATCGGCACCGGGTTGAAGAAGTGCATGCCGATGAAGTTGCCCGGGCGGCTGGTAACGGCAGCCAGCTTGGTGATCGAGATCGACGAGGTGTTGGACGCGACGATCACGTCGTCGCCGACGATGCTGTCGATCTGCTTGAGGATCTTGACCTTGAGGTCGAAGTTCTCGGTAGCGGCTTCGATCACGATGTCGGTGGCCTTGAGCGCGTCATAGGACGTGGAGCCCTTGATGCGCGCGAGTGCGGCTTGCTTGTCGGCTTCGCTGATCTTGTCTTTCTTGATCAGGCGATCCAGGCTGCTGCCGACGGTGGCGATGCCCTTGTTCACCGCTGCGTCGCTGATGTCCACCATCACCACGTCCAGGCCCACCACGGCGCACGCTTGCGCGATGCCGTTGCCCATGGTGCCGGCGCCTACGATGCCCACTGTCCTGATTCCCATCTTGTCTTCCTTGTTGCTGGTTGCTTGATTCTGGTGCGGTGTGTTGATCAGGCTTCGCGCAGCGCGGCGATGATGCGCTCGGCGTGCTGGCTGAGGATTTCCGGATCCTGCATGTCGGTGCCGTGGCCGCGCAGGGTGCGCTCGGCGTAGCGCGGCACGATATGGAAATGCACATGCGGCACGGTCTGGCCGGCGGCGGCGCCGTTGAACTGGCCGATCGAGATGCCGTCAGGCGAGAAGGCGGCGCGCACCGCGCTAGCGACGCGCTTGGTGGTGCGGATGGCGGCTTCTGCACCGGCGTCGGACAGGTCGAACAGCTCGACGGCGGGTTCCTTGGTCACGACCAGGACGTGGCCATCCGACTGCGGCATGATGTCCATGAAGGCGACGGTGTCGGCGTCTTCATAGACCTTGTTGCAAGGCAATTCGCCACGCAGGATGCGGGCGAAGATATTGTTGGGATCGTACACGGTACTCCTGATTGGTCTTGGTCTTGATCTTCGCTGGCAGCAAGGGAGGTGGCTGGCGCAAACATCAAGTTTAACGCAGGGGCTTCGCGCCAGACAGCCCCTGGCGGACGGATCACATATTGCGGCGGTACTGGCCTCCTACCTCGAACAGGGCATGCGTCACCTGCCCGAGCGAGCACACGCGCACCGCATCCATCAGCACCGCGAACACATTGTCGTTGTCGATCACGGCCTGGCGCAGCCGCTGCAGCATGGCCGGCGCGGCGTCCGCATGGCGGGCGTGGAAATCCGCCAGCCGCGCAAGTTGCCCCTGCTTCTCCTCTTCGCTGGAACGCGCCAGCTCGAGCGATTGCGGCGTTGGGTCGCCGTTGGGATTGCGGAAGGTATTGACACCGATGATGGGCAGCGTGCCATCGTGCTTGCGCTGCTCGTAGTACAGCGACTCTTCCTGGATCTTGCCGCGCTGGTAGCCCGTCTCCATCGCGCCGAGCACGCCGCCACGCTCGGCGATGCGCTCGAACTCCTGCATCACCGCCTCTTCCACGAGGTCGGTCAGCTCGTCGATCAGGAAGCTGCCCTGGTTGGGGTTCTCGCACTTGGCCACGCCCCACTCGCGGTTGATGATGAGCTGGATCGCCAGCGCGCGGCGCACCGATTCGCCGGTGGGTGTGGTGATGGCTTCGTCGTAGGCGTTGGTGTGCAGCGAATTGCAGTTGTCGTAGATGGCGATCAGCGCCTGCAGCGTAGTGCGGATGTCGTTGAAGTCGATCTCCTGCGCGTGCAGCGAGCGGCCGGAAGTCTGGACGTGGTACTTGAGCTTCTGGCTGCGCTCGTTGGCGCCGTATTTGTCGCGCAGCGTCACCGCCCAGATGCGTCGCGCCACGCGGCCCAGCACGCTGTACTCCGGGTCCATGCCGTTGGAGAAGAAGAACGACAGGTTGGGCGCGAAGTCGTCGATATGCATGCCGCGCGCGAGATACGCCTCCACATAGGTGAAGCCGTTGGACAAGGTGAACGCCAGCTGCGAGATCGGGTTGGCTCCGGCCTCCGCGATGTGATAACCGGAGATCGACACCGAGTAGAAATTGCGCACCTGGTGATGGACGAAGTACGCCTGGATATCGCCCATCACCTTGAGCGAGAACTCGGTGGAGAAGATGCAGGTGTTCTGGCCCTGGTCCTCCTTGAGGATGTCGGCCTGCACCGTGCCGCGCACGTTCTGCAGCACCCACGCGCGGATCTTGGCTTCCTCGTCGGCGGTGGGCTCGCGGTTGTTGTCGGCGCGGAACTTGTCGAGCTGCTGGTCGATGGCGGTGTTCATGAACATCGCCAGGATGGTGGGCGCGGGCCCGTTGATGGTCATCGACACCGAGGTCGACGGGCTGGTGAGGTCGAAGCCGTCGTACAGCACCTTCATGTCGTCCAGCGTGGCGATCGACACGCCCGAGTTGCCGACCTTGCCGTAGATGTCCGGGCGCGTGTGCGGATCCTCGCCGTACAGCGTGACCGAGTCGAAGGCGGTGGACAGGCGCTTGGCATCCATGCCTTCGGAGACCAGCTTGAAGCGGCGATTGGTGCGAAAGGCATCGCCCTCTCCGGCGAACATGCGCGTGGGGTCTTCATTCTCGCGCTTGAAGGCAAAGACGCCGGCGGTGTAGGGGAAGCTGCCTGGCACGTTCTCGCGCATCAGCCACTTGAGCACTTCGCCCTCGTCCTCGAAGCGCGGCAGCACCACCTTGCGCACCGTGGTGCCGGACATGGTGGTGGTGGTGAGCGTGGTGCGAATTTCCTTGTCGCGGATCTTCACCACGTATTCGTCGCCGCTGTAGGCCTTGCGCATTTCCGGCCACATCGCCAGCAGCTTGCGCTCCTGCGCGCCCAGCGCGGCGTCGCGTTCGGTGGCGAGTGTCTGCAGCGCCTCGCCCTCGCCTTCCGGCCCGGAGGCGGCCAGCAGCATGCGCCGAGCCTCGCGCAGTTGCTGGCGCTCGCGCGCCAGCCGGCTCTGCGTTTCCACGCGGCGATGATAAGTGCGTACCGTGTCGGCAATCTCGGCCAGGTAGCGGTTGCGCGCCGGCGGCACGATCACGTTCTGGCCGGTGGAGGTGCGCCCGTTCAGCTGCGGCAGCACGCCGGCCGGCGCATGCATGCCGCGCGCGCAAAGGGCCTCGCGCAAGCCCTGGTAGAGCATCGTCACGCCGTCGTCGTTGAAGCGCGAGGCCTGGGTGCCGTACACCGGCATCTCCTCGGGCTTGGCGTGCCACTGCTCGCGGTTGCGCTGCACCTGCTTGGCCACGTCGCGCCAGGCGTCCTGCGCGCCCTTGCGGTCGAACTTGTTGATGGCGACGAAATCCGCGAAGTCCAGCATGTCGATTTTCTCGAGCTGGCTGGCGGCGCCGAACTCGGGCGTCATCACATAGAGCGACAAATCCACGTGCGGCACGATGGCGGCATCGCCCTGGCCGATGCCCGAAGTCTCCACCAGGATCAGGTCGAAGCCGCCCACCTTGCAGGCGGCCAGCACATCGGGCAACGCCTGTGAGATCTCGGAGCCGGCTTCGCGCGTGGCCATCGAGCGCATGAAGATGTTCGGATGGTTGATCGCGTTCATGCGGATGCGGTCGCCCAGCAGCGCGCCGCCGGACTTGCGGCGCGACGGGTCGATCGAGATCACCGCGATGGACAACGCATCGCGCTGGTCCAGCCGGATGCGGCGGATCAGCTCATCGGTCAGCGAGGACTTGCCCGCGCCGCCGGTGCCCGTGATGCCGAGCACGGGCGTCTTCATCTTGGCGGCCTCGGCGCGCAGTGCGTCAGCCAGCGCGGGAGCCGCCTTGCCGTTTTCCAGCGCCGTGATCAGTTGCGCGAGCGCGCGGCGGTCGCCGCCTTTCATCGCGTCGAGCGTGGTGGGCGCATAGCGCGCCAGGTCGATATCGCAGCGCTGCACCATGTCGGCGATCATGCCCGCCAGGCCCAGGCGCTGGCCGTCTTCCGGGCTGAAGATCCGCGCCACGCCGTAGGCCTGCAACTCGCGGATCTCGTCCGGCACGATCACGCCGCCGCCGCCGCCGAAGAGCTGGATATGCTCGCCGCCGCGCTGGCGCAGCAGGTCGACCATGTACTTGAAGTACTCGACGTGGCCGCCCTGGTAGCTGGAGATGGCAATGCCCTGCACGTCTTCCTGCAAGGCCGCGCTGACCACCTCTTCCACCGAGCGGTTATGCCCGAGATGGATCACCTCGCAGCCAGAGGACTGCAGGATGCGCCGCATGATGTTGATGGAAGCGTCATGGCCATCGAACAGCGAGGCCGCGGTGACGAAGCGCACCTTGTTGACGGGCCCTTTCGGTCCCTGCGCCTGATGGGGAGCGCTGGGTTGAGCGCCCTTCTGCACATCGGAAAGATCGGTCATTTGTCTCCACCATGTTCGGTGTTCTGGCTGGTCGCATGACGTCCATGGCTGCCGCTCTGGAGGCGGCTCGGATCGAACAGGCGAGCGGTCTGGCTGACGCTGGCGCAGCAGCTTGATTATATGACGTTTACGTTAACGGCAATCAAGCCACGGCGGCGCGGCCAGCCATGGGGAACATCCTCGCATAGTTGGCGGGACGATGTGGAGGGACTTGTTGAGGCGTCGAGGAAGACCAAGGCCGCGAGACGGCGTGCGAGAGCGCGCAAGACCGGACACTTGGCCACGCTTGCAGCAGTACGGATGGCGCGGGATTGCCGGGCACGGGGCGAAACCAGCGCGCCCGGATGCTGGCCGGCAGCGCGGACACGCTCCGCGCCGGCCGGCTTGCGTCAGCTCAGAGACCGGGTTCCGGGCACTGGCCGGCACCGCCGGCACGGCGCTCGCCGAAGCGGCGCTTCAGCGCACCCGCCAGCCCACCCAGCCAGCGCCATGACAGCGGTGCCGGCGTCTGGGCGAGCGTGAAGCGCGCGCCATCGCTTTCGCCGGACAGCCACACCCTGGCGCCGGCCGGCAGCGCAAAGACCGCTCCCGGCAGCAGCCAGATATCCGCAAGGTGGCCTTCCACCGTCAGCCACAGGCGACCCTCGACCGCCTTCACGCTCTGCCCTTCGCGGGCGCGCCAGCTCACCGGCCGGCCGGGTTCATCCAGTTCGAAGATCCTTAGTTCGCGCATTTCGCCACTCCTGTCAGCATTGCGGTGATGTCTCTCGTGCCCACTGGCCCAGCCAGTGCAGGCACGCCTCCGCATGCCTTCCATTATTCACAGCGCCAACTACAATCCCATGAACAGTTGCGAACAGTTTGACATGAACTGTTCAGTAGTTTTTCCTGACACTTTGCCTGCACCTGTGCGATGAAACTGACTCTCGTTCCCGCCACCGGCGTGCCCCTGACCGACCAGATCGTCAACGAGGTCAAGACCTGGATCAGCTCGCGCGAGGTGCGCCCCGGCGCCCGCCTGCCGTCGATCCGCCAGCTCGCGGCGGAGCATGGCATCAGCCGTTTCCCGGTAATCGAGGCCTATGACCGGCTGGTGTCGCAGGGCCTGCTGGATTCCCGCCACGGCTCGGGCTTCTTCGTCGCGGACAGCCCGCTGCTGGCGCGCGCCGCCAACGGCTGGTCGGACCCGCGGCTGGCGGAGGACCTGTCCGACCATATCCTGGAACAGTTCAACCATCCCAGCGCCACGCTCAAGCTGGCGGGCGGCTTCGTGCCAGAGACCTGGCGCGACGTCGAAGGGCTGACCCAGGCGATCCGCCAGGTCTCGCGCAACGACATCCTCAGCGTGATCCACTACGCCACGCCAATGGGCAGCCCGGAGCTGCGCCAGCATGTGCTGACGCGCGTGCGCCAGCTCGGCATCGCGGCTGAGCTGCCGCAGGTGCTGATCACCACGGGCGCCAGCCAGGCGCTGGACCTGGTGGTGCGGCGCCTGCTCAAGCCGGGCGATACGGTGTTCGTGGAGGATCCCGGCTACTACAACCTCTTCGGCCTGCTGCGCTTGCACGGCGTACGCCTGGTGGGCGTGCCGCAAACCCGCAACGGCCCCGACCCGGACGCCGCCGAGGCGCTGCTGCGCGAGCACAAGCCCAAGCTGTTCTTCACCAACAGCGTGCTGCAGAACCCCACCGGCGCGACCCTGTCGCCGCCCGTGGCGTTCCGCCTGCTGGAGCTGGCGCGCCGTCACGGCTTCCGCTTTGTCGAGGACGATATCTTCTCGGACTTCCAGACCAACTTCACGGACCGGCTGGCCACGCTCGACCAGCTCGAGCATGTGATCTATATCGGCGGCTTTTCCAAGACGGTGTCGGCCTCGCTGCGGATCGGCTACCTGGTGGCCGACAAGGCGCTGATCAAGGAACTGGTGGATGTGAAAGTGCTGACCAGCGTGGCGGGCTCGCATTTCGCGGAAGCCGTGACGGCGGCGCTGCTGGAGCGCGGCGCCTATCGCAAGTACATGGAGCGGCTGCGCCTGCGCGTGCGCCAGGCCACCGCGAGCGCGGTGCGGCGCCTGGGCGACGCCGGCTGGGAGGTGTATTGCGAGCCGGCGGGCGGCAATTTCCTGTGGGCCCGCACGCACGGGATCGAGGATTCGCGCGCGCTGGTCACGCTGGCCGAGCAGCATGGAGTGACGCTGGCGCCAGGCAACTACTTCCGGCCGGGCGGCGAGACCTCGGCCTGGATCCGCGTCAACTCCGCCTATGTCGAGGAGCCGCGCGCGCTGGCCTTCCTGCAGGAGGCCGGCGCGCGCGAACGGTGACTGCCGTCGGCGTCAGGCGCCGCCGTGCAGCACCGCGTTGCGGCGCGCGTAGAGGAAGTAGATCGCCAGGCCAATTGCCAGCCAGGCCAGGAAGGCAGCCCACGTCAGCGCCTGCAGGTGGACCATCAGGAATACGCAGAAGCCCACGGACAGCAACGGCACCACCGGCACGCCGGGGCAGCGAAAGGCGCGCGGCAGGTCCGGCCGGGTCTTGCGCAGCACCAGCACCGCCACCGAGATCAGCGTGAAGGCCGACAGCGTGCCGATATTGATCAGCTCCGCCAGCACATTGAGCGGCACGAAGGCAGCGATGAAGGCGAACACGATGCCCACGGTCCACGTGGCGAAGAACGGCGTGGCATGCACCGGGTGCACCTTCGACAGCCGCTCTGGCAGCAGGCCATCGCGCGACATGGCGAAGATGATGCGGGTCTGGCCGAAGGTCATTACCAGGATCACCGTGGTCATGCCCAGGATGGCGCCCAGATCGACGAAGCCGGCCACCCAGTTCTCGCCGGCATATTGCAGCGCCAGCGACACCGGATGGTCGATGCCCGCGAACTTGGCAAAGGGCACGATGCCGGTCATGATGGCCGCCACCGTCACGTACAACACGGTGCAGACGGCCAGCGAGCCGATGATGCCGATCGGCAGGTCGCGGCGCGGGTTGCGCACTTCCTCGGCGGCCGAGGTCACGGCGTCGAAGCCGATAAAGGCGAAGAACACCAGCGCCGCGGCATTGAAGATGCCGTCCAGCCCGAACGGCGCGAACGGCTGCCAGTTGGCCGGCTTGACGTGCCACACGCCCACCCCGATAAAGAGCAGCACCACCGCGATCTTGATGGCCACCATCACGTTGTTCAGGCGCGCCGACTCGCGCACGCCGTACGACACGACCCAGGTGATCAGCAACATGATCACGGCAGCGGGCAGGTTGAACAGCGTCTGCACGCCCGGCACCGCGCCGGGCGCGGCGGTGAGCATGGCTGGCAGGTGCAGGCCGAAGCCCGCCATCAGCGACTGGAAGTAGCCGGACCAGCCGACCGATACGGCCGAGGTTGCAAGGCCATATTCAAGCAGCAGGTCCCAGCCGATCATCCAGGCCACGATTTCGCCGAGCGTGGCGTAGCTGTAGGTGTAGATGGAGCCGGAGACGGGGATCGCGGACGCGAACTCGGCGTAGCAGAGCGCGGCAAACCCGCAGGCCAGTGCGGCGATCACGAAGGACAAGGTCAGCGCCGGGCCGGCGGTGAGCGCGCCGGTGCCGGTCAGCACGAAGATGCCGGTGCCGATGATGGCGCCGATGCCCATCAGGATCAGGTCGACGGGGCCGAGCACCTTTTTGAGGCCATCGTCGCGGGCGGCGGCCAGCATGGCCTCGATGTTCTTGGTGCGGAACAGACTCATCGGCGGGTACTCCTGGCGCGCTGGGCGGCTTTGAAAAGCGGCGTATTTTAGCGTGGGAGATCGGCGAATTCGTCACTTCTGAGCTGATCGGTGTTTATTTGGGTGGGTGAAGGGCGTCGCTGATTGTTTGAACGGTGTTGGCGTTTTGCACCCAAGAGCCGTACGACATTCCCCTGCGGGGGGCGTCGTTGTCTGTTTCATTGGCGTTGGGTATTGCACCCAAAAGCGATACGACATTCCCCTGCGGGGGCGTCGCTGTCTGTTTCATTGGCGTTGGCTCTTGCACCCAAAGGCCATACGACATCCCCCTGCGGGGGGCGTCGCTGTCTGTTTCATTGGCGTTGGCTCTTGCACCCAATAGCCATACGACATCCCCCTGCGGGGCTGCCGGTCACTCTTCTTTGCGTCGGCAAAGAAGACTAACGAGAAGAAAGCCGACCCTGCCGGGGGCAGAGCCATCGCGGGTGCCAGGGGCGCTGGTTTCGTCGTATGGCCACAGTACTGCTGACATCTGCTGTTGCCGGCTCGTAGGGCATCGCAATGGCATGACCCATGGGTTTCGTCGTGGGGCCCCTGACCTCGTTTGCGGTGCCCATTCGCACATCTGCCGTTACCGGTGCGAAGCACCACGACACATCCCCCGTCAATGGTTTCGTGGTGGGGCGGGCGCGGTGGTCAAGGTCTCGGGCTTATCAACCCGGTGCCACCGCGCCCACGACGGAACCGGTGCGCCAGCAACTTCGTGGCCGGCCATGCCGCGCGAGCGACAGACGGCTTGCAGCAAGTGATGTCTGCTACCGGGGGCCGCACCGTGAATCCCGGAGGCTGGCAGGTTCGTGGCCGGTCAAGCCGGTATCGGCAGAAGCCCGCCGGCACTCTGGGCCGTACGACGAAACCATCGAGATTCGAAAGCCTTATTGCTCTGCTCCCGGCAGGGCGGCTTTCTTCTCGTTAGTCTTCTTTGCCGCGCAAAGAAGAGTGACCGGCAGCCCCCGCAGGGGGATGTCGTACGGCTTTTGGGTTCAACAGCCATCGCCGACGAAATAAACAGCGACCAATCCCGCAATGGGATGTCTTCGTACGGCTGTTGGGTCCAAGAGCCATCACTGCTCAAACAAACACAATCAGCGCCCCCCGTCATCCAAATCCATCACTTAGCCACCGGCATCGTAAATTCCGCGCCCTTGCCAATACTATCCGGCCAGCGCTGCATGATGCTCTTGTAGCGCGTGTAGAAGCGAATGCCTTCCTCGCCATAAGCATGATGATCACCAAACAGCGAGCGCTTCCACCCGCCGAACGAGTGCCATGCCATCGGCACCGGGATCGGCACGTTGATACCCACCATGCCCACCTGGATCTGGCGCGAGAACGCACGTGCCACGCCGCCGTCGCTGGTGTAGCAGGACACGCCGTTGCCGTACTCGTGGCCGTTGATCAGGTCCACCGCTTCGGCCAGGTCATGCACGCGCACCACTGACAGCACCGGGCCGAAGATTTCTTCCTTGTAGATGGTCATGTCCGGCGTGACGTTGTCGAACAGCGTGCCGCCCACATAGAAGCCGTTTTCGTGTCCCTCGACCTTGTGGCCGCGGCCGTCGGTCACCAGCTTGGCGCCTTCTTCCACGCCCTTGGCGATATAGCCTTCGACCTTGGCCTTGTGCGCGGCGGTCACCAGCGGCCCCATCTCGGCATCGTCTTCCATGCCGTTGCGGATCTTCAGCGATTTCGCGCGCTCAGCCAGGCGCGGCACCAGCTTGTCGGCGACATCGCCCACCGCCACGGCGACCGAAATGGCCATGCAGCGCTCGCCGGCCGAGCCATAGGCGGCGCCGATCAGCGCGTCCACGGCCTGGTCGAGGTCGGCGTCGGGCATCACCACCAGGTGGTTCTTGGCGCCGCCCAGGGCCTGCACGCGCTTGCCGCGCTTGGTGCCTTCCGTGTAGATGTACTCGGCGATCGGCGTGGAGCCGACGAAGGACAGCGCCTGCACGTCCTTGTGCGCCAGCAGCGCGTCAACGGCTTCCTTGCCGCCTTGCACCACGTTGAACACGCCATCCGGCAAGCCAGCCTGCTTGAGCAGGTCGGCAATCAGCAGCGAGGGCGAGGGATCGCGCTCGGACGGCTTGAGCACGAAGGTGTTGCCGCAGGCCAGCGCCACCGGGAACATCCACATCGGCACCATCACAGGGAAGTTGAACGGCGTGATGCCGGCCACCACGCCCAGCGGCTGGCGCAGGTTCCAGTTGTCGATGCCACCGCCGATGTTATCGGTGAAGTCGGTCTTGAGCAGGTTGGGAATGCCGCAGGCAAACTCCACGATCTCGACGCCGCGGGTGACTTCGCCCTTGGCATCCGAGAACACCTTGCCGTGCTCGCGCGTGATCAGCGCGGCGAGGTCGTCATGGTGGCGGTCGAGCAGCTCCTTGAACTTGAACAGGATGCGCGCGCGCTTGAGCGGCGCGGTCTCGGACCAGGCCGGGAACGCGGCGTGCGCCGCTGCCACCGCGGCATCCACGTCCTGCGCCGAGCCGAGCGCCACGCGCCCGGCCACGGCGCCGGTGGCCGGGTTGAAGACGTCGGCAAACCGGTCCAACGAGGCGGCGCGCACGGTGCCGCCGATGTAGTGCGCGATGTCGGCGATCTGCCGGTTCTCTGCGATGTTCACGTCAGTGTTCCTTGTCTTGTCTCTGCGGCCGCGGCATTCGCTGCAATCACTGCAGCTCTTGCAGGACCGTTTTCACGGTGTCGAACATCTCGTCGATCTGCGCCTCGGTGATGATCAACGGCGGCGAGAAGGCGAGGATGTCGCCGGTGAAGCGCACCAGCACGCCGCGCTCCAGGCATTTCAGGAAGGCTTCGTAGCCGCGCGCGCCCGGCTGGCCGGGACGCGGCTCCAGCTCGATGCCGGCGACCAGCCCGAGGTTGCGGATGTCCTTTACGTGCGGCGCGCCGCGCACGGCGTGCACCGCGGCTTCGAACTTCGGCGCCAGCTCGGCCGCACGGCCGAACAGGTTCTCGTTCTTGTAGATATCCAGCGTAGCGATGGCAGCAGCCATGGCCAGCGGGTGGCCTGAATAGGTGTAGCCGTGCAGGAACTCGATGGCGCCCGGTGCCGCGGCGTTGACCACGGTGTCGTGCACTTCGCGCCGGACCGCCACCGCGCCCATCGGCACGGCTGCGTTGTTGATGGCCTTGGCCATGGTGATCAGGTCCGGCGTGACCTTGAAGCGCTCGGCGGCTGTGGCCGCGCCCAGGCGGCCGAAGGCGGTGATGACCTCGTCGAAGATCAGCAGGATGCCGTGCTTGCTGGTGATCTCGCGCAGCTTTTCCAGGTAGCCCACCGGCGGCACCAGCACGCCGGCGGAGCCGGCCAGCGGCTCGACGATGACGGCGGCCACGTTGGACGGGTCGTGCAGCGCCAGGATGCGTTCCAGGTCGTCGGCCAGGTGCGCGCCCCAGGTCGGCTGGCCCTTGGAGTAAGCTGCCTCGGCAATATTCAGTGTGGCCGGCAGGTGGTCCGTGCCAGGCATCAGGTTGGCCGAGAAGGCCTTGCGGTTGGGGCCGATGCCGCCGACCGCCATGCCCCCAAAGCCAACGCCGTGATAGCCGCGCTCGCGGCCGATCACGCGGGTGCGCTGGCCCTCGCCACGGGCGCGGTGATACGCCAGTGCGATCTTCAGCGCGGTGTCGACCGATTCCGAGCCCGAATTGGTGAAGAAGATGCGGTCCAGCCCGGCCGGCATGATGGCGGCTACCTTGGTGGCGGCCTCGAAGGTGAGCGGGTGGCTCATCTGGAAAGGCGGCGCGTAGTCCAGGGTCTGCACCTGGCGGGCGACCGCGTCCGCGATCTCCTGGCGGCAATGGCCGGCAGCGACGCACCACAGGCCGGCGCAACCGTCGAGGATCTGGCGGCCGTCATGCGAGGTGTAATACATGCCGCTGGCGGAGTCGAGCAGGCGCGGGGCCGCCTTGTACTGGCGGTTGGCGGTAAACGGCATCCACAGGGCATCGAGATCGGGGATCACAGTCTTGGCGGCATCCATACGTCCTCCTCAGGAGCAATTGGTATTGGCTTGGGCGGCGGCGGTTGGCGCCGCACCGGGTTGTCAGTTGATTCTGGTGAATGCGGCCACTGTAGCGGCGCAGCCTGGCTTAAAGAATATACGGTCGACAGAACCTCGCCTTACCGTACAGTTAAGAGTGAGGCAACTGTACAGATCAAAAAATACCCAAGGCGTACGATCACGCCTGTGGATCCCGTTGCATCGCTCGCCACGACAGCCAAAGTCCCGCCAGCAGCCGGATTCACGTTGCAGCGCGGCAAAACCCGGCACCGTGACGTTGCTTCCCATCGCACCGCTACGCCCATTAAACTGTACAGGTCCATCCTTACATGTAACGCATGCTGAACCTTGAACTCGTCCGCAGCCGGCGCAGCGGCGACACCCTCACCGAGCAGATCGTGGCCGGCATCGCCAGCCTAGTGGACCGGCGCGTGCTGCGCGCTGGCGTGGCGCTGCCGTCGGTGCGGCGCTTTGCCCAGCAGCACGGGGTCAGCACCTTCACCGTGGCCGAGGCCTACGGCCGCCTGACCGCGCTGGGCTACCTGAGCGCGCGCGTGGGATCGGGCTACACGGTGGCACACCGACACGCGCCGGCCGGCCAGGCGCCGGCGGCGCGCTGGGAGGCGCCGGGGCTCAACGCCGCGTGGCTGCTGTCGGATGTGTTCGCCGATCATTCGGTGCCGATCAAGGCGGGCGCGGGCTGGTTGCCCGGCGACTGGCTCAACGAGGAAGGGTTGCACCAGGCCATGCGCGCGGCGGCGCGAGTGCCCGCCGCGCAGGTCTCGGGCTATGGCCACCCTTACGGCTTCGCCGCGCTGCGCGAGCATATCGCCGCCGGGCTCAGCCAGTACGGCATGCCGGTGCAGGCCCAGCAAGTGGTGCTGACCCAGGGCGCCACGCAGGCGCTGGACCTGGTGGTCCGCACATTGTTGCGCCCGGGCGACACCGTGCTGGTGGAAGACCCTGCTACTGCAACCTGCTGCAAATCCTGCGCCTCGCCGGCTTGCAGGTAGTGGGCGTGCGCCGCACCGCAAGCGGGCTCGACACCGACGCGCTGGACCACGCCATCCGCACCCACGCGCCGCGCGCGCTGTTCGTCAACACGGTGCTGCAGAACCCCACAGGCGGCACGCTCACCAGCATGAACGCGCACCGCGTGCTGCAACTGGCCGAGCAATACCGGCTGCTGGTGGTGGAGGACGATATCTACCGCGAGCTGGCGCCGGCAGGCTCGCCCATGCTGGCGGCCATGGACGGGCTCTCGCACGTGATCTACGTGAACGGCTTTTCCAAGACGATCACGCCGTCGCTGCGGGTCGGCTACCTGGCGGCCAGCCCGGAACTGGCCAAGGCGCTGGCCCGCACCAAGATGGCCGTGGGGCTGACGTCATCGGAAGTGACCGAGCGGCTGGTGTACTCGGTGCTGACCAGCGGCCACTATGGCCGCCATGTGGCGGCGCTGGCGGAGCGGCTGCGCGCCCAGCAGGACCGGATCACGGAGAAGATGGAAGCGCACGGGCTGGAGGTGATGCTGCGCCCGGAAGGCGGGATGTTCGCCTGGGCAAGGATGCAGCCGGAAAACGGCGGCGACCAGGCCGCGCTGTCGGGCAACCGCCTGGCGACGCTGGCGCTGGAGCACGGCATCTGGCTGGCGCCGGGGTCTTATTTCGAGCCGGAAGAAGGCGACTCGCCCTGGATACGGTTCAACGTGGCCACCAGCGATGAACCCGCGCTGTGGCGATTTTTTGACGCGCTGCGCAGCAGGAAGCACAAGGCGTGGAAACCGAACCCGCCTCCCGCGCCACGCGCGCCCCGCGCGCAGGCATGGTCAAGCTGGCCTGAGCGTCACGGCATCAGGCCAGGCCAGCCATTTTTGCAAGTTCAGAAGCGATAGCGCACGTAACCCGTGTAAAAACCGCTGCCCGGATTGGGCTGCTTGATACCGGCGTTGGAGACGTGCTGGTAGCGGAAGCCGGCTTCGTAGGCAGTCTTGGGGCCAAAGGCCATGCCCACGCCGATCATGTCGGAGAACTGGAACAGGCTGCCGGAGCGGTGCTCGTCCGAGGTGGCCTTGTGGCTCATCATGCGCACACCAACCGAAGCTTCCAGGAAAGGCACCAGCGAGCCGCCGCGCTTCTCCACGCGCAGGATCGGCGAGAAGCCGAATTCGGTCACGTTCTGGTGATTGGTGCCGCTGCGGGCGTTCCATTCGGCCAGTTCGGCCTCCCACTGCAGCTTGGCCAGCCAGCCCTGCGGGTTGCCCCAGGCAAAGCCGGAATCCCAGTTCACGCCAACTTCGTACTTGTCGATGTTGTGGCCGGGATCGCGGCCGATGGCCACGTGCACCCCAGGATCGGCGTGCGCGGCAGCGCATGCGCCGAGGGCAGCAGCGGCGCCAAGCGCCTTGATACGCAATGCAAACCGGTGGGCAAGGCCGGCGTTCTTCTTGTCGTTGGTCATGTGCATGATGGGTGGTAATTACCGCGAAGAATGGCAAGTCCTAGCGAAAACCTTGCCACCTCCCAGCGGCAAAGCCGACCACCCGTACTCAGGACCAGAGGCGTTCCACTACCCAGCCCGCGGTCACGCAGATCGCGAGCCAGGCGGTCATGCACCCGGCAATAAATCGGTAAGTCATGGTCAATTTCCGCAATAATCGCTTGGGGACAAGCGAATAATTACGGAATTATACATCCAGTCATGAATGTATGTTGAGACCGGCGAAATCGGGCTAGGGCTCGACGTATCGGTGAGCGATTATGCACCTCCGGGACGGCTCATGCTTGCGGCACGGCGGGGCTGTTGCCGCGCCGCGTCAATCCCCCGCGCGACGGCGTTGTGGCCCATCACCGAGCGCGCCAGCGCGATGACCCCGCGAATGACGGCCAGTGCCTTGGGCGCACTGCCAAGCACAGCAACAAACGACTTGTCTATCTTGAGTGTCGCAACCGGCAGGCGCGTCAGGTAGGCCAGGCTCGAGTATCCGGAGCCGAAATCGTCCAGCGAGGCGCTGATGCCGCAGCGGTCGAGATCGACGAACAGCACCACCACCCCGCCGGCGTGCGGCGCCTGCCTTTGGCCGAAGGAATTGCGCGCCAATGCCCGCGACGATGACCACCGGCCACATACGGCTTCCCCCGTCATCCCCCGTCATCCCCCACTTGTCGCCCGCGTCACGCCACCGTTGCATACTCCAGCGTTTTTGGCGTCTTCACGATGACCTCGGGGCGCTCGCCCACCACGACCGTATCGTCGAGCCGGAAACCGCCCAGCCCGTAGACATAGATCCCCGGCTCCGCCGAGTAGACCTCGCCGCCCAGCAGCGCGCGCGTGTTGAAGGCCATGTCTTCCGGATACTCGTGCAGCATCAGCCCGACCGCGTGGCCGGTGCGGTGGAAGATGGTCTCGCCCAGCCCCGCACGCTCGATCACGGCCTGCGCGGCGGCGTCCATGTCGCAGACGCGGCGCCCGGTCACCGCGGCCGCCACCGCCGCGTCTGTGGCCTCGGCGGCAACCTGGTAGCAGCGTGCCTGGCGCTCGTCCGGTTTACCGCAGAACCACGTGCGCTCGTTCTCCACGTAGTAGCCGTTCAAGCGCGGCAGGATCAGGTTCACGATGGTATCGCCGGGCGCGATGCGCGCGCCGCACGCGGCGCCGTCGCCATGCGGCGAGGCCGAGGCCGGTCCCGTCAGCGTCCAGCATTTGAGGATGTCGAAATCCTCGCCGGGGAAGCGGCGCGCGGCCTCCTCCACCATCAGCGCTGACATGGCGTGGTCCAGCTCCTGCACCAGCCGCCCCGGGCGAATGTTCTCGCGGTAGCGGTCCTGCACCCAGTCGGTCAGGCTCCCAAGCTCGCGCATCACCTGCAGTTCTTCCGCATGCTTGACCCAGCGCATGCCGCGCATCTCGGCCATGGCCGGGCGCAGCGTGAGTTCCGGCAGGTAGCGCTGCGCCGCTGCGAGGATCGGATGAGCTACATCCACGGCAATGCGCGAGCCGCTCAGCCCATGCGATGCCAGCAGCGACGCCACCACCTCGGGTAGTTGCGGCGCCAGCGCCAGCCGCTGCGACACGCGCGGATGCTCGGCGTAGTACGTCACGTCGCGCAGCCAGACCTTCTCCCTTTCCGTGCACAGGCGCATGTGGTTGGTGGACAGTTCGTTCATCACCGCGAAGGGTTCGCCGTTGCGCGGCACGAACACGAATACGGGGCGCTCCCATGGCCAGACATCCAGCTGGAAGTTGGTGGCGAACTGGAAAAAATCCGGCGTGCTGAACACCAGCGCGCCAACGTGGATGCGGTCCATCAGCGCGTGCATCATGGCCAGGCGGTAGTCGCGCACGGCGGTCGTGATCTGCGGCATGTCTTGTCTCCTTGGTAGTGGGTGCGGGGTCAGAGGGCAATGCCGAGCTTGCGGATCATGGGGCCCCACGCCTGCGCGTCGCGCTGCATGTAGCGCTCCACCTCGGTGGGCGGACCCTTGATCGCGTCAAGGAGCTGGTTGGCCAGCTTGTCCTTGAATGCCGGCTCGTCCATGGCTGCGCCGATGTCGGCGTTGATCTTCTGCACCAGCGCCGCCGGCGTGCCCGACTTCGCCACGATGGCGTACCAGCCCGGCACCGCCACGTCGTAGCCCAGCTCCTTGAAGGTGGGCACATCTGGCAACGCGGCCAGCCGCCGCTCGCCGGTCACGGCCAGCGCCACCAGCTTCTTGCCGGCGATATAGGGCTGCACGCCCGCCAGCACATTCATCATGACGGGCGTCTCGCCCGACATCAGGCTGGTTGAGCCACCGGCGCCATTGAACGGCACATGCTGCAGCTTGACGCCGGCGCGCTCGGCCACCAGCTCCATGGCCAGGTGCGTGGAGTTGCCGATGCCGCCGGAGGCGTAGCTGATGCCGCCCGGCCGCGCCTTGGCGAGCCGCACGAATTCGGCAAAGCTGGTGGCATGCATCGCCGGCGCGACCACCAGCACGAACGGCGAGTTGGCCAGCATCGCCACGCCGGTCAGGTCGCGCTGCGGCACATAAGGCAGCGCGGGATACAGGAAGGGATTGAAGGCCAGGTTGGAAACGCCGGCAAAGAACAAGGTGTAGCCATCGGCCGGCTGCTGCAGCACATAGTTGATGGCCAGCACGCCGTTGGCGCCGGGCTTGTTTTCCACGACAACGCTGCGGCCCCAGCGCTTGCCCAGCGCTTCGGCCAGTGCGCGCGCGAGCACGTCGTTGCCCGTGCCGCCGGCCTGCGGCACGACCAGCCTGACGGGGCGCTGCGGCCAGTCCTGCGCACAGCCGGCGGCGCCATATGCCATGCCAGCCGCGGCGAGCGCGGCGCTTAATATCAGTGTGCGTCTCTTCACTTCGATCTCCTCTGCAATCCCCTGAACGGCACCCTCGCATCGGGTGCGTCCGGTTTACTGTACCATGTGGTACATGCAGAGGGAAAAATTTTGCAGGGCCGCGGCGCCGATGCCGGCGCCGCGCACGGATCAGGCTTCGGGATCGGATTTCGCGCCCGCGGCCTTCGGCGCATTCAGCATGCGCGCGAAGTACTTCAGCGCGGCGGTGGTGCCCTTGCGGTCGCCCGTGGTGACGAGATCCAGCAGCAAGCCACGCACGGTGGCCACCTCGACGCGAGCCCGCAGCTTCGCCTCGCTCAAGCTCAAGCCAAGCTGCTTGTGAAAGCGCTCGGTCAGCGCGCCGGTCCAGCTGCCGATCACGTCGTCGAGGAACGCCTGGAAGCGTTCTCGATCGCGAATGGCACGGCCGTAGATCTCGAACAGCAACTGGATGATGGGCAGGTAGTTATCCGCCGAGTAGCGCGCCCAGGCCACCTCCAGCGCCCGCGCGGGATCGGGCTCGCTGGCGGCCAGGCTGGCGCGCGCATCCAGCTCGGCATGGCGGATGCGGCGCAGCACCGCCTCCCAGAATTGGTCGGCCGAGCCGAAGTAGTAGATCAGCATGCGGTGGCTGGTGCCGAGCGCTTCGGCGATATGGCGCAGCGACAAGTCGCCGATGCCGTGTTCCAGCACGTGGTTGACGGCGCCGTCGAGCAACTGGATGGCCTGGTCGCTGGCAGCGCGGCCTTGCGCGAGCGTGTCGAGCGTTTCGATGGCAGCGGCGGGATTCTTGCGGGGCGGCATGGGCTGGAGAATGCGTTCGGTTGGGACAGGGGCGAAGACAGCGAGTGTAAGCCAGCCCGGCTCGCTGCGCATTCGCCCGTTGCGTCTTTAACCTGCGCCCAGCAGGAAGGGCAGCGTCTCTTCCAGCAGCAACTCCGGCATTTCCTCGGCAATGTAGTGCCCGCACGGCAGGCTCTTGCCGCTCACGTTGCGCGCCACCTTGCGCCACTCCTCCAGCGGCGCGAAGCAGCGGCCCACCGCGCCCTGCTCTCCCCACAGCGCCAGCATCTCGCACTCGACCTTGCGCCCGGCGGCCAGGTCGGCGCGGTCGTGCTCGAGATCGATCGACGCGCTGGCGCGATAGTCCTCGCACAGCCCGTGCGCCGCGCCCGGCAGGCTGAGGCAGCGCAGGTATTCCGCCATGGCCGCCTCGGTGAACGGCGCTAGGCCGGCGCTGCGGCTGCCCATAGTGCTGCGCAGGTAGAGCGCCGGATCGGCCTCGATCAGCGTCTCGGGAAACGGCGCGGGCCGGATCAGGAAGAACCAGTGGTAATAGGCCAGCGCGAACTGCAGGTTGGTCTGCTCGTACATCGCCAGCGTGGGCGCGATATCGAGCGTGACCAGCCGGCGCACGGCATCCGGATGATCCAGCGCCATGCGGTGCGCCACGCGCCCGCCGCGGTCGTGCGCCATCACCAGGAAGCGCGCGAAGCCCAGCGCGCGCATCGCCGTGACCTGATCCTGCGCCATGCTGCGCTTGCTGTAGTTGGCGTGGTCCGGCAGGCCGGCGGGCTTGCCGCTGTCGCCGTAGCCGCGCAGGTCGGTGGCGACCACCGTGAAGTGCCGCACCAGCGTGGCGGCGACCTTATGCCAGATCACATGCGTTTGCGGATGGCCATGGAGCAGCAGCAGCGCAGGGCCCTGGCCGCCGACGATGGCGTTGATCTCGACGTCGCCGCATGGAATGCGGTGCGGGGTGAAACCTTCGAACACAATCCGTCCTCCTTCAGGCGGACAGTCGCGCCATGGTCTTGGCGGCGACGTCCTGCAGCCAGGGCTGCGCATGATGATGACGCCGCGCGAACCCGGCGATCTGCGACGACTGTGCCAGCGTTGCACCGATCATGTCCAGCCCTTGCCGGAACATGGTGCGGTGGCGCTCGGCCAGCGTGAAGGCAAAGCGCACGGGGCCAGCGCTCACCGTCATCGCCGCGAGGTCGATGTCGATCTGCGCAGGCACGTCGCGCGACACTACGGCCATCAGCGCATCCACTTGCGCCTGCGGCAGCATCACCAGCAGCAGGCGGTTGTTCATGGCATTGGAGTAGAAGATCTCGCCAAAGCTCGGCGCGATCACCGCGCGGATGCCGAATTGCTGCAAGCCCCATACAGCGTGCTCGCGGCTTGAGCCGCAGCCAAAGTTCGGGCCGGCCACCAGCACGCCCGCACCCTGGTACCGCGGCTGGTTGAGCACGAACTCCAGGCGCGGCGCGCCTTGCGCGTCGAAACGCATATCGTAGAGCAGGCCACGGTCCAGCCCCGCCTTGTCGATGATGCGCAGGAACTGCTTGGGCATGATCTGGTCGGTGTCGAGGTTACCGATGGGCAGGGCGCGCCGAGCGCGGAGATCAGGTCGGAATCGTGATCAGGTATTGAATCAGGCATTGCATCAGGCATCGGTCTGCTCCAGGCGGCGTACATCGGTGATGCAGCCGGTCAGCGCCGCGGCGGCGGCCATGGCGGGACTCATCAGGTGGGTGCGCCCGGCGCGCCCCTGGCGTCCCTCGAAATTGCGGTTGGTGGTGGAGGCGCAGCGCTCGCCCGGCGCGAGTACGTCGTCGTTCATGGCCAGGCACATCGAGCAGCCCGGCTTGCGCCATTCGAAGCCTGCATCCAGCAGCACCTGCGCAATGCCTTCTTCCTCCGCCTGCTGGCGCACCGCGCCGGAGCCCGGCACCACCATCGCGCGCACGCCTTCGGCCACCTTGCGCCCGCGCACGATGGCGGCCACCGCGCGCAGGTCTTCGATGCGGCCATTGGTGCACGAACCGATGAACACGCGCTGCACCGGCAAGCCTTCGAGCGAGGCACCCGCCTGCAGGCTGATGTAGTCCAGCGCCTTGGCGGCAGCGCTGCGCGCCGTGTCGTCGACGGCATCCTCCACCAGCGGCACGCGCGCATCGATGGGGATCGCTTGATCGGGGCTGGTGCCCCAACTCACGTACGGCGCCACATGGCTGGCGTCGAACACCAGCTCGCAGTCGAACTTGGCATCCGCATCGGAGTGAAGCGCGCGCCAGCAGGCCAGCGCGCGCTCGCGCAGCGTTGCATCGATATCGGCGGCGCGGGCCAGCACGTAGTCGATGGCCGCCGCATCCGGCGCGATCAGCGCGCCGCGTGCGCCGGCTTCCACCGTCATGTTGCACAAGGTCATGCGCGCCTCGATGGACAGCGCGGCGATGGCGCTGCCGGTGAACTCCACCACATAGCCACGCGCGCCCTGCGCGCTGATGCGGCTGATGATATGCAGGATCAGGTCCTTCGCGGTGGCGCCGCGCGGCAGCATGCCGTCCACGCGGATGCGCAGGTCCATCGCCACGCGGTACACCAGCGTCTGCGTGGCCAGCACGTGCTCCACCTCCGACGTGCCGATGCCAAAGCCAAGCGCGCCCAGCGCGCCGTAGGTGGTGGTATGGCTGTCGCCGCACAGCACCACCATGCCCGGGCGGATCATCCCGTGCTCGGGCGCGATCACGTGCTCGATGCCCTGCAGCGCGTCATCGGTATCGAACAGCGGGATGCCGTGCTGGTCGCAATTGCGCTTGAGGTTGCGCGCCTGCAGCGCCGAGGCGGGATCCTGGATGCGGCGCGGGCTTTCGGCATGGGTGGGAATGATGTGGTCCACCACCGCCACCTGCTGGCCCGGCGACGGCACGCCCCGGCCCTGCGCGGCCAGCCCGGCGAAAGCCTGCGGGCTGGTGTATTCGTTCATCAGGTGCAGATCCGCGTAGAGCAGCACGTGGTCGGCGTCGAGCGCGGCCACGGTGTGCGAATCCACCAGCTTGCGATAGAAGGTAAGGCCTGACATGGGACAGCCTGCTTGATGTGGGTTAGAAAATGCGCGGGAGACAGAACTGCGCTTACTCCGGCGTGATGCCGGCCTGCTTGATCTGCGCGGCCCAGCGTTTGATTTCCTTGTGCAGCATGGCGTCGGCCTGGGACGGGCTCATGCTGAGCGGCTCGAAGCCTTCCTTGAGCAGGCGCGCCTTGATCTCCGGTGCGGCCAGCGCCTGGTTCAGCGTCTGGTTGAGCCTGGCGATCACGTCCTTGGGCGTGCCGGCCGGCGCGCTGACGATGAACCAGGTCTCGAAGGCGTAGTTGGGCAGGCCCGCCTCGGCGATGGTGGGCACATCGGGCAGCAGCGGCGAGCGCTTGGGCCCGGTCACCGCCAGTGCGCGCAGCTTGCCGGCTTGCACCTGCGGCAGCGCGGCCGACAGCACCGGGAAGCTGAGCTGCACCTGGCCGGCGATGGTGTCGACCATGGCCGGGCCGCCGCCCTTGTACGGCACGTGCAGGATGGCGGTGCCGGACTCCGACTTGAACAGCTCCGCCGCCATATGGAAGGTGCTGCCAGTGCCCGCCGAGCCAAAGCTCAGTTGCCCGGGGCGGCTCTTGGCCAGCGCGATCAGCGCCTTCACATCCTTGGCCGGCAGGCTGTTGGTCACCACCAGCACATGCTGCGAGGTGCCCATGGTGCCGACCGACATCAGGTCGCGCTCGGTGTCGAACGGCAGCTTGGCGAACAGCGAAGGATTCACCGCCAGCGCCACGTTGTTGATGGCCAGCGTATAGCCATCGGGCTTGGCCTTGGCGGTCTGGTCCATGCCGATATTGCCGGAGGCGCCCGCGCGGTTGTCCGCCACCACGGGCTGGCCGAGCTGCCGGCCCCACGCTTCGGTGATCAGCCGCGCGGCGATGTCGACGCTGCCGCCGGGGGCAAACGGCACGATCAGGCGGATCGGGCGCGCGGGAAACGTCTCGGCCGAGGCGGCTGCCGGCGCGAGGGCAACCGACAGGGCGACAGCGCCCAAGGCTAGCGATAGCCGGCGGATCCAGCAGATCCGGCGGGCGATGGCGGCAAAGCGGGTCATATGGGGTCTCCTGGGTGGCCGGCTGGCTGACGGGGAACGCCCCCAATGCCGCCGCACTTATTGAAATGCCAGTTTAACCATTGAACCCACCGCTATAATTTCATCCACAGACTTTCATTCAGTCGCTGATTTCACTAATCTCGACACCAGACGCAACGTTGTACCGTGCACCGTGGACAATTTCTCCGACCTCGCCTTCTTCGTTACCCTGGTCAAGCGCGGCAGCCTGGCCGGCGCGGCCCAGCAGTTCGGCATCACGCCCTCGGCCGCCAGCAAGCGGCTGGCGGCGCTGGAGACGCGCCTGGGCGTGCGCCTGCTCAACCGCACCACGCGCCGTCTGAGCGTCACGCAGGAAGGCGAGGCCTACCTGGCCCAGGGCGCACGCATCCTGGCCGAGCTGGAGGAACTGGAGCAAGGGCTGGGCGGCAGCCGGGTGGCGCCGCGCGGGCTGCTGCGGGTCAACGCCACGCTGGGCTTCGGCCGGCGCCACGTGGCGCCGGCGGTGGGCGCCTTCCTGCTGGCCTGCCCCGAGGTGGAGGTGCAGCTTGAACTCACCGACCGCCCGCTCAACCTGGCCGAAGCGGGCTTCGACATCGGCATCCGCGTGGGCGACCTGCCCGATGCGCGCCTCACCGCCCGCCCCTCGCGCACAACCGCCGCCTGCTATGCGCCGCGCCGCGCTACCTGGCCAGCCACGGCGAGCCGGCCTCGCCGCGCGAGCTGCAGCAGCATCGCTGCATCGTGATCCGGGAAAGCGACGCCACCTACGGCACCTGGCACCTGCGCTCGGCGAGCCGGCAGGAAACCGTGAAGGTGCGCGGCCCAGCCAGCACCAACGATGGCGAAGTGGCGCTCGGCTGGGCCTTGCAAGGCCACGGCATATTGATGCGCTCCGAATGGGAGGTGGCGCCGATGCTCAGGTCCGGGCGGCTGCGCCAGGTGCTGCCCGACTGGGAGACACCGCCGGCCGATGTGTTCGCGGTATTCCTCACGCGTGACCACCTCACGGCCAAGGTGCGCGCATTCGTGGACTTCCTGGCGGAGCACTTCGCGGCCCATCGCGTGGCGGGCGCGCCCTATAGTGGCTGGTAGCCGCTCAGGCCATGCCGCGCACGAACACCAGCGCCAGCCCGGCGGCGCCGCAAGCGAGGATCACCGGGATCACGCCAGCCTTGAAACGGAACAACGCCACCGCCGCGGCCAGGCCGATCAGCGCGCAGGGCCACTCGAAGCGCCCTTGCAGCCCGGCGGGCCACAGCACGTGATAGGCAAAGAACACCGCCAGGTTGACGATCACGCCAACCACCGCCGCGGTGATGGCGGTCAGCGGCGCGGTGAACTTCAGGTTGCCGTGCGTGCTCTCCACGAACGGCCCGCCCAGCAGGATGAACAGGAACGATGGCAGGAAGGTGAAGAACGTCACCACCGTCGCCGCCACCACGGCCGACGCCACCACCGCATCGGCACCGAACACGGCCTGCGCCCAGCCGCCGACAAAGCCGACGAAGGCCACCACCATGATGAGCGGGCCGGGCGTGGTTTCGCCTAGCGCCAGGCCGTCGATCATCTGCGGCGCGGTAAGCCAGTGGTAGTGTTGAACAGCGCCCTGGTTGACGTAGGGCAGCACCGCATAGGCGCCGCCAAAGGTCATCAGCGCGGCCTTGGTGAAGAACCAGCCCATTTGCGTGAGCGTGCCCTGCCAGCCGTAGCGCCAGGCCAGCGCGCCCAGCGCCAGCGCCCAGATCGCCAGGAACACCGCCAGCACCAGCGCGAAGCGCTTCCACGTGAAGAGCGCATGCGGCGGCGTGGGCGTGTGATCGTCCAGCAGCGCGGGGCCAAAGCCGGCCTTGCCCGCGCCGTGCCCGCCCCCGCTGGCAAAGCGCGCGGGCGCAAACCGGCCGCCCGCGTAGCCGATCAAGGCCGCGACCAGCACGATGACCGGAAACGGTAGCTCCAGCGCGAAGATGGCGACGAACGAAGCCGCCGCGATCGCCCACAACCAGCTGTTCTTCAGCGCCCGCGAGCCGATGCGCCACGCCGCCGACATCACGATGGCCGTCACCGCCGGCTTGATGCCGTACAGCACCCCCGCCACCGCCGGCACCTCGCCAAAGCGCATGTAGATCCACGACAGCAGCATCAGGATCAGCAACGACGGCAGCACGAATAGCCCGCCCGCGATCACCCCGCCCCAGGTGCGGTGCATCAGCCAGCCGATATATGTCGCCAGCTGCTGCGCCTCCGGGCCGGGCAGCACCATGCAGTAATTGAGCGCATGCAGGAAACGGCTCTCGGAGATCCAGCGGCGCCGCTCGACCAGGTCCTCGTGCATGATGGCAATCTGCCCCGCCGGCCCCCCAAAACTGATGAAGCCCAGCTTGAGCCAGTACCAGAAAGCCTGGCGCAGGCTGATGGCGGCCGGGGCTGCGGTGTCCGGCGTGGTAGTCGAAGCTTGCATGGGAGCCAATATGGGAGTGGAGGCCAGCGACAGGCGGGGCGCCTAAGATAGCAGAGGCTTGTGTCGACTTGTTTGCCAACCACCCATACAGCCGGCCTGGATGAAGCGCATTAGCAACACCAGCGCTGCTGGCCAAAGGCTGGCCTAGGCCAGAGCGCGCTGCGCGGCCGCCACGGCGGCCGTGCGGGTCTCCACGCCGAGTTTCTCGTAGATGTGCCCGCGCGGCGTCAGCTCGGTTGGCGCCGCCGCATCGTTCACCGCTATTGCATGACCAACCAGTTCACATCTCATCTACCGCCGTGGTAGCGGACACTGATCCCGGCGGCGGGTCGGCTCAGCCCGCCGGCTGCGCCTCGCCGTCGAACAGATGCAGGAAGCGATCGAGGATCAGCAGGTGATCCTCGAACATCTGCCCTTCCAGCGCCAGCAACTCCTGCTGCGGCACCCAGCGCACCGCGGCCGCGTCATCGGCGGCGGCCACCGCCGGGAGCGCATCGAGCGGCAGGTCGAAGAAGAAAGCGTGGGTCAGCGTGCGCCCGCGCTGGCTGCGCTCGGGATGGTCGAACAGCGCCTGGTCGCGCAAGGACTGCTGCAACGCTGCCTTGGGCAGGCCGAAGCGTGTTTCCTCGTCGAGCTCGCGCAGCACCGCATCGGCCACGCGCTCGTGCTGGTCCAGGAAGCCGCCGGGCAGCGCCCAGGCGCCACGTCCTGGCTGTCCGCCACGGCGGATCAGCAGCACCTGGCCGCAGCAGCGCACCACCGCATCCACGGTCACGAAGATCGGCGGATACGGCGCGGCCGCCCAGCGGCGGCCGTGGTCCTGCAGGAAGCGGTACTCGGCCAGCAAGGTCGCGAACGCTTCGCGCCCGGCGAACTCGCGCAGGAACGCGGCCACCGGCTGCGGCAGCACGCTCTCCAGCCCTTGCAGGCCCCCTGCTGCTCGAACCATTGGCGGCGCACGTCGGCAGCATTGAGCTGCCCGAAGCTTGGCTGCGGCACCAGCTCCCAGCCGGGGAAGTCATTGAGGTAGCCCGAGGACGCATCCTTGAAGTGCCCGAACAGGCCAACGCGCGGCGTGCCGTGCGCGGGCGCATCGATCACCGCGCCCGCCACGGCGCGCACTGCCGCTGTCCAGCGCGCGCTTTCGTAGTAGTCGCGCACCACCACAAAACGCAGGTCGGCAACGCGCGCGGCGTCCCAGGCCGCCACCGCGCCCTCGATCATCTGGCGGCGCTCATCCGCGGTAAACGGGTTCTTCACGGTGCGGGCGCCACCCGCGGAACCCAGCACAACGATCACCGTGCGGGCCTGCGCCAGCGCCTGGCGCAGCATGGCGAAGTGCCCGTTGTGCAAGGGCTCGAAACGGCCGATATAGACCAGGTAATCGAAGGGGACAGCGCTCGCCGGCTGGGTCGGGTTCAGTGGGTTCGTCGTGTTCGTCGGGGTCATCGGCACGTCAGGTGGATCATTTCAGCTCGCAACACATGCATAGCGGCAGCGCGCCCTCTTGCTGCCGGAATTCGCGCGACGCGCGCACTTCCGGTGGCAAGCGATCGGCCGAGATCAGCGAGAACCCGTAGCGGGCAAAGTAGCTGGGGCAAGTGGCGCTCAGCAGCACGGCGCGCGTGCAGCCGCTGGCACGGGCGCGCATCAGCACGGTGGAAACCATATGGGAGGCGATGCCGCGATCGCGATAGGGCGGCAACACCGCGACCGAGCGCACGACTATGGTGTCGCCATAGCCTTCTGCGCCGGCGCAACCGACAATCCCGCCGTCGAGCACGGCAATATGGAACAACGCCAGCGAGGGATCGAGATCGTCGCTGGCGAGGCCACAGGCTTCAAGAACTTCCGCGATTGCCGGCCAGTCGGCCGGTTGTGCGGCGCGGATACGCAGATCTCTTGTCATTGCAATTATCTCCCCGCCACGCACGATGGCGGAGGTTGTCATGGATGGACTGCGCTGACTTCACACTACATGATTCGGGCGACTTGTTCCAGCGGGGAAAACGGCATAAATGACGCCTTGTCCGCTGCTTGCGTGGAACAAGTGGGCAAGGCCTTGCCAGGCGCCGATGGCCGGAGGCAGGAGGGACTGACAGGAGAGTGCGGGCGGAACACCCGCATGACTGGAAACCTGGAGGCGGGGGAACGGAATTGAACCGCCGTGTACGGCTTTGCAGACCGTCGCATAACCACTCTGCCACCCCGCCGCTGCCGGGACGCCGCGTTTTGGCGTCCGCTTACAGTGCGGGGCGCAGTGTAGCCGGAAATGAAAAACTCTGCACGGAGCGCGAAGCGGCGGCCGGGAGCGCGCTTGCTCAAGGCCGGGACATCGCACCATGCCGGCCTTGGGGCCGTGGCGCTCAGCGCGAAAGAATGGACATGGTGATCCGGGAGACGCACACCATCTTGCCTTCGTCGTTGCGGATCTCGATGGCCCACACATGGGTGGTGCGGCCGATATGCACCGCCGTGGCGGTGCCGGTCACAAAACCGGTGCGCGCCGCGCGCACATGGTTGGCATTGATGTCGAGCCCGACACAATATTGCGTCTCGCTATCCAGGCACAGGCTGGCGGCGCAACTGCCCAGCGTCTCCGCCAGCACCACCGAAGCCCCGCCGTGCAGGATGCCATACGGCTGCACGGTGCGGCGGTCCACCGGCATGCGTGCACTGAGCGAAGCCGCGCCGATCTCGGTGAACTCGATGCCGAGTTGCTCGACGGCGGTGTCCTTGTGGCGGTCCTGGAGGTCTTTCAGGGAGGGGTCGATTTCCACAGCATGCACGGTCTCCGGTCTGGTTTGTGCTGCATTCTAAGGCACCAGTGCGCGAACGTTCGCGGGGCGGGAAGTACCCGGCAAATCCGTGTCAGCCAGACTTGGGCCATCGATGTATCGAGGGGCCTCCTGTGCAACGGCGCCACAATCTCTTGCCAGGTAACGCATTCGCGTGATCGAACGTCGTGGTAAAGCGTTAAACTGGCATGCGCAGCATGGGTAACATGTATCCAAAATCACTTTAATGCGCAAGACAGCCAGGCACGGCAGCGCTGGCGGCGTTCGATCACCAGACGCTCAATTCGGCCCGAGTTTCAACCAGAGTTCCATGACGTCGTTTACGTATGACGCAGTTCTAGCGGACGAGCCCCCTGAATGGCCATCCTCCGACCGGAACCCGCTCCTATCCGCCGGGGTATCGGCGCGGGCTGCCTGGGCATTGCTCGAGGCTTCGGGCGGGCTCGCCCTGCAGATCGATGACGCGGGCAACATCATCCTGGCAACCGAAGCCTCGGCGCAGCTGCTTGCCTATCCCCGGGAATACCTTCTTAAATCCTCGATCCTGGACGTCGTCTCGTTCGAGCAGCGTGAGCGGCTCGCCGAGCTGCTGCGTGCCTGCGAGCAAGACGCGCCCTGCAAGACCAGCCGCATCCGCTTCTCCGGCGGCGTCGGCGAAAGCCGCTGGCTGGACCTGCGCGTGTGCCGCTATGCCGACGAGGATGGCAACCCGAGTTTGCTGCTGTCTGGCTACGACGTGACCGACTGGGTCGACAACGAAGAGCGGCTCATCGAGGCGTCCTTTCGCGATCCGCTCACCGGCGTAGGCAACCGCGCCATGGTGCGCGAGCGCATTGCCGGGTACTTTGCCGAAGATGGCACGGGAAAGGCGCCATTTGCGCTTGCCTTGATGGACCTCGACGGGTTCAAGAAGGTGAATGACTCGCTCGGCCATGAATTTGGCGACGCCTTGCTCAAGCAAATCAGCGTGCGGCTGCTTGGCGCCGTGCGCCCGACGGACATGGTCGCTCGGCTGGGCGGCGATGAGTTCGTGCTGCTGCTGGACGGGATCGCATCGGAAGAGGCCGCCATCGGCATCGTGGAGAAGGTGATCCATGTCTGCAGGCAGCCTTTTCACCTGGCCGGTTGCCAGATCCGCGTCACCACCAGCCTGGGGCTCACCTTTGGCACGCTGGCCCATCAGCCCGAGTCGCAGCTGCTCAAGCGGGCGGATCTGGCCATGTATGACGCCAAGGCGCAGGGCAAGAATCGATTCCGCGTCTACACGCCGGAGCTGGAGCATCGGCTGGACGAGCAGTTCCGGATCGAACAGAACATGTTCGAGGCCGTCCAGAACGGCGAGTTCCTGCTCCACTACCAGCCGATCGTGTGGCCCGGCTCCGGCAAGGTCTGCGCGGTCGAGGCGCTGATGCGGTGGCAACACCCGACGGGGTGTGTCCCGCCGGGTGTGTTTATCCCGGTTGCCGAACATAACGGCCTCATCAACCATCTTGGGGCGTGGGCGCTACGGTGCGCTTGCGCGCAACTGGCAAGCTGGGATGCGCTAGGCCTGGACGTGGGATATATATCCGTCAATGTCTCGCCGGTGCAGTTCAGGCACCCCGGCTTCGCGGACAGCGTCAGGCGGGCCATCAAGGATGCCGGCATCAGCTCGCACCGGCTGGTCCTGGAAATTACGGAAGGCGCGTTGATGACCGACCCCGAAGCGGCGCAAGACTTGCTGACGGAGTTGCGCGCATTGGGCGTGCGGTTCGCGGTCGACGACTTCGGCACGGGGTACTCCAGCTTGTCCTACCTGCGCCGCTTCCCGCTCTCGGCACTGAAGATCGACCAGAGCTTTGTGGCCGACATGATGGACTCCCGCATGCGCGGACCATTGTGTTTGCCGTGCTGTCGCTCGCGCGGGAGCTCGGGCTGGTGGCCATCGCGGAAGGCGTGGAGTCCGACGAGCAAAGCCAGTTGCTGGCCGAGCAAGGCTGTGAGCTGGTGCAGGGCTGGCGCTATGCGAAGGCGATGAGCCCGGCCCAGTTCGTGGACCAGGCGCGAGCCGGCATGCTGCAGCTTGGCAGCGCCCAAGTGTTTTCGAAGTAGACGCCGCCATGTCAAACAAGACGTTCTTCGAGACACTATGGAACCGCATGGCGCAGCAAGGGGATTTCCCCACGCTGCAGTTCTGCATCGACAACATCTTCAAGACGCTGAACAGCGACACCAGCGTCGGTGAGATGGCCGCGGGCGTGCTCTCCGATTTCAGCTTGTCGCAGAAGGTCATACGCCTGGCCAACTCCGCCATGTATCGCTCGTTCGGGGGAAGTCACGACGGTGTCGCGCGCCATCCTGGTCCTGGGGGTAGAAGCGATCAGCCACCTCACGCTCGGGGTCCAGTTGCTGGACTATTTTTCCGGCGTGGCCATCAATCGCCCGCAGGCTTCCATCGAGCTGAGGCAGGCCCTGGTCGCCGGCGAGCTCACGCGCGCGCTGAGCAACGCGCAAGGCATCAGGCAGGCGGAAGAAGCCGTGGTTTGCACGTTGATGCACCACATGAGCCGCCTGCTTCTGGTCTTCTACTTTGCCGAGGAGTGGGAACGGATCCAGGCCCTGTGCGAGGGCGACCCCGCGCGGGAAGACCAAGCGTGCCAGCAGGTGCTGGGCGTCACCCTCGAAGACATTGCGGCAGCGGCTGCCGCCAAATGGCGGTTGCCCAGCCTGATCGCAACCTCGATGCGCAGCCAGCGCCTTGACGCCGAAGCAGTCCTGGAATCCCATGCCGACTGGCTGGGTGCCATTGCCGACGTGTCCTCGCGTGCCGCGGTGCTGCTCGCAAGGGACGCGCCCGCAGACGTCGTGCAGGCCCTGCTGCTGGATCGCGCCCAGGCATTGGGGTTGCAATCTTCCGCGGTCGAATGCGCGGTCAGGCAGGCGCAGGCATTGAACGTCTCCATGACCAATGCCGAGTTCCCGGAGACAGCACAGGCGAGCCCTGCGCTCAATGCCGGCAAGCCAAAGGATGCCCTCGAGCGCCTTCAGCAAAGCCTGCTGGAAGTACAGCGCGAGGGCAGCGAGCTGCCGGTCTCCGAGCTGGCGCCGCTGGTGCTCGAATCGACCATGCAGGCGCTGAATTTCTCGCATTGCTTCCTCATGCTGCTCAACCCCATGGCCAAGCGCTTCGGCGCACGGGTTGGATTTGGCGAGGGCATGCGCGAGAAAATGGAGGCGCTATCGTTCGAGGAAGGATTCGTCCCCGACATCTTTCACTTCGCCACCATCGGCAACAAGCCGCTGCTGTTCGAAGACTCCTTTGACAAAGAGGTGGCGCACCGCGTGCCCCGCTGGTATCGGGAACAGATGCCCGATACCCGCTCCATCCTGCTGGCGCCCGTGATGATCAAGAATCGCTGCGTCGCCGTGATCTGCGGAGACTGGGGCCCAACCGCCTGCACGGGCGGGCTGTCCGATGGGGAGATGGAAGCCATCAGCCTGCTCACGCGGGAGATCTCGGCGAGCTTCCTCCGGTCTGCCGAGCACAGGTAGGCGCGGCGCTGGCCACAGGCATTGTTATCCCCAACATCCTGGGCGGCGTAGGAGCCGCCCGGCAAGCCAATCTTCAGTCATTCCCGAGGCAAGACGTGCGGCGGGACGCCTAGAGCACCTGGCCCGCATATTCGCATTGGTGTTTTAGGTTTTTATCGTCTTCCTGCTTGCCTGGATCTGCAGGAGGCCTTGTGTCGGGCACGTCAATCGGCGAGAACACAGCCGTGCGAGATGTTTGGCCATTGACGGGGACTATTCAAGTCCACCAAACGAACGAGGCGAACGAAGTGAACGAGCGCATGGCGCGCCCCGGCGGCGTTGGCCGATACCAAAGTAGGCAACTCACCGATAGCGTGCGGCGAGCCGAAAGACCATCCTGAAACCAGTATCGGCGCAAAGCCGGCCGTCTGGCCGCGCGCCCTCCACCGGCAACTGGCATGAATACGCGCTTACCCATGCCGGCCAAGCCGCCCGGCCGGCCAGGCGTTCCTGGCCATGCCGTGCGGCGCGGCTTGCAGCAGCTATCGCTATCGCTTGCGTTACTCCACCGTGACCGACTTGGCCAGGTTACGCGGCTTGTCCACGTCGGTACCGCGCGCACAGGCGGTGTGGTACGCCAGCAATTGCAGCGGCACGACGTGCAGGATCGGCGACAGGTCGCCGTAGTGCTCGGGCAGGCGGATCACCTGGATGCCCTCCGTGGACTGGATGTGCGTGTCGCTGTCGGCGAACACATACAGCCGGCCGCCGCGGGCGCGCACTTCCTGGATGTTGGATTTCAGCTTTTCCAGCAGCGCGTCGTTGGGCGCCACCGTGACCACGGGCATGGCCTCGGTCACCAGTGCCAGCGGGCCGTGCTTGAGCTCGCCAGCCGGATAGGCTTCGGCGTGGATATACGAGATTTCCTTGAGCTTGAGCGCGCCTTCCAGGGCGATGGGGTAATGCAGGCCGCGGCCCAGGAACAGCGCGTTTTCGCGGCGGGCAAAGTCCTCGGACCAGGAGATGATCTGCGGCTCCAGTGCCAGCACGCCGTGCAGGGCCACAGGCAGGTGGCGCAGGTTGGTCAGCGCGGCGGCTTCCGCCTCGGCCGTGAGCCTGCCGCGTACCTTGGCCAGCGCCAGGGTCAGCATGTACAGCGCGGCGAGCTGGGTGGTGAAGGCCTTGGTCGACGCCACGCCGATCTCGGTGCCGGCGCGGGTCAGGAAGCGCAGTTCGGTCTCGCGCACCATGGCGCTGGTGGATACATTGCACACCGCCAGGGTATGCGTGTGGCCCAGCGACTTGGCGTGGCGCAGGGCGGCCATGGTATCGGCGGTCTCGCCGGACTGCGAGATCACCACCACCAGCGCGCGCGGATTGGGCACGGTCTCGCGGTAGCGGTACTCGCTCGCCACCTCGACCTGGGTCGGGATCTTGGCCACCGATTCGAGCCAGTACTTGGCGGTGCAGCCCGAGTAATAGCTGGTGCCGCAAGCCAGGATCAGCACGCTGTCGATCTCGCTGAACACGCTCTGGGCCGTCTCGCCGAACAGTTCCGGCGTGATGGCCTCGATGCCTTCCAGCGTATCGCCGAGCGCGCGCGGCTGCTCGAAGATTTCCTTCTGCATGAAGTGGCGGTACGGGCCCAGCTCCACCGCCGCGGCGTGCGTCTCAACCACGCGCACTTCGCGCTCGACCAGGTGGTCGTGCGCGTCGCGGATGGTGGCGCCTTCGCGGGTGAGCTCCACCACGTCGCCTTCTTCCAGGTAGATGATGCGGTTGGCGGTACCCGCCACGGCCAGCGCGTCGGAGGCCAGGAAGGATTCGTTGTCGCCCAGCGCCACCACCAGCGGCGAGCCGGCGCGGGCGCCGACCACGCGTTCCGGATGGTCCTTGGAGAACACGGCGATGGCGTAGGCGCCGCGCAGGCGCTTGGTCACCGCGCGCACCGAGGCGAACAGGTCGCCGCGCGTGGCGCTGCTCGGGTAGGTGTAGACCTGGTGGATCAGGTGGGCCACCACTTCGGTGTCGGTCTGCGACTCGAAGCCGTAGCCGGCGGCGCGCAGCTCTTCGCGCAGCGGCTCGTAGTTCTCGATGATGCCGTTGTGCACCAGCGCGATGGACTCGCCCGAGAAATGCGGGTGGGCGTTGGTGGTGTCAGGCTTGCCGTGCGTGGCCCAGCGCGTATGCGCCACGCCAATCATGCCGGACAGGCCGGACGCGCGGGTCTGCTCGTCCAGGTCAGCCACGCGCGAGACCGTGCGGGCGCGCTCGAGCGCGCCATCGCGCACCACCGCCACGCCACACGAATCATAGCCACGGTACTCGAGGCGACGCAGTCCTTCGATCAGGACAGGAACGATATTGCGCGAGGAAACCCCGCCGACGATGCCGCACATATTCTTCTCCCACAGGGCGCGGACACGGCCGCACCGGATGAATGGCGCGAGGACGGCGATGCCGTCTCCCGCGAGTTGCCATTGCCGTGCGGCCGTATCCCGGCCGCACGGTGGCGGGGTTTATTTCTTGGCTTGCTTGACCGGACGCTGCCACGCGTCGAGCGTCATCTGCTTGGAGCGCGACAGCGTCAGCTTGTCGGCCGCCGCCTCCTTGGTCAGCGTGGTGCCGGCGCCAATGGTGGCGCCGCGGCGCACGGTCACCGGCGCGACCAGCTGCGTATCGGAACCGATAAAGACATCGTCCTCGATGACGGTGCGGTACTTGTTCGCGCCATCATAGTTGCAGGTGATGGTGCCCGCGCCGATGTTGACGCGCGAGCCGACCGTGGCGTCGCCCACGTAGGCAAGGTGGTTGGCCTTGCTGTGCGCGGCGATCTGGCTGTTCTTGACCTCGACGAAGTTGCCGATATGCACGTCTTCGCCCAGCACCGTGCCCGGGCGCAGGCGCGCGTACGGGCCGATGCGGCCGGCCGCGCCAACGCTGGCATCCTCGAAATGACAGAACGGCTGCACCCGCGCGCCAGCGCCTACGGTGCTGTTGCGCAGCACGCAGTTGGCGCCGATATGCGCGCCGTCTTCGAGGTGCACGCGGCCTTCGAACACGCAGTTCACGTCGATGGTGACGTCGCGCCCGCAGGTGAGCTCGCCGCGGATATCGATGCGCGCCGGATCCAGCAGCGTCACGCCGGCTTCCAGCAGGCGCTGCGCCAGGTTGCCCTGATGAATGCGCTCCAGCTCGGCGAGCTGCACCTTGCTGTTGACGCCCAGCGTTTCCCACAGCGCATCGGGCTGTGCGGAAACCACTTCCATGCCGTCCGCCACCGCGCGCTCGACAGCGTCGGTCAGGTAATACTCACCCTGGGCGTTGTCGTTGCGCAGCGTGGACAGCCAGCGGCGCAGCGGGCCGGTGGGCGCCAGGATGATGCCGGTATTGATTTCACGGATGGCGCGCTGCGGCTCGCTGGCATCCTTTTGTTCGACGATGCGCACGATCTTGCCCGCGTCGCGCACGATGCGGCCATAGCCTGTGGGGTCATCCATCTCGACCGTCAGGATGCCGAAGCGCTCACTGCCGGCCGCGACCACCAGGCGCTGCAGCGTGGCGGCTTCGGTCAGCGGCACATCGCCGTACAGCACCAGCGTCGGCTGGCTGTCGTCGAGCAGCGGCAGCGCCTGCGCCACGGCATGGCCGGTGCCAAGCTGCTCGGCTTGCAGGGCAAAAGCGACGTCTGGCGCGCCAACCGCCTCGCGCACGCGGTCGGCGCCATGCCCAACCACCACCACGAGCCGGGTCGGCAACAATTTGCGTGCCGTTTCAATCACATGAGCAAGCAGCGGCCGGCCAGCGAGGGGATGCAGGACCTTGGGCAGCGCAGAGTTCATCCGCTTGCCCATTCCTGCAGCGAGAATGACGATATTCACAAGGAGGATCCTAAGTGAGTGTGTACAGCAAACAGTATGAATCACCCCCTCGGAGAGCCCGGGGCCGGCAGCGTTGGCCAGGATCCTGGCCCGAACCCCGAAACCGGCGGCAAAGCCAGCATCGGCCGGGAATCGCGGGCGCGATCAGCTGCCAAAACGCGCGGAAAAGGATTCTATCATGGGGGTTTTGCGCCGTTTGACCGCCTTTCCCTTCCTGCGTGGGGACCTTCTCCGGCGTCTCTTTCTGGTCACAGCCGTGGTCGCCCTGACGGCCTGCAATGCCATGAAGCTAGGCTACCAGCAGGGCGACCGGCTCGCCTACTGGTGGATCGACAACTACGTCGATGTCTCCGCCAGCCAGGAACCCCTCACCCGCGACGCCATCGCCCGCTTCTTCGCCTGGCACCGCAAGGACCAGTTGCCCGAGATCGTCGGCCTGCTGCGCCAGGCCAGGAGCGAGGTACAGCAACCGGTCTCCGCGGCCGCGGTCGGCAAGATCCAGGACGACGCCCAGCGCCTGGCACGCGTCGCCTTCGATCGCTCCACGCCCGACGTGGCCGACCTGTTGCTGACGCTGACGCCGGAGCAGATCGCCCGCATGGAGAAGAAGTTCGCCGATGCCAACGCCAAATACCGCAAGGAATACCTGCGCCCCGACCCGGCCGCCCGCGAGGAAGCCCGGTTCGACAAGATAATGGACTACGCGCGGCTGGTTTATGGCCGCTTCTCGAGTGACCAGGAAGCCACCATCCGCCGCGCCATGGCACCCGTGGTGCAAGGCGCCGAGGCGCGCTATGCGGAGCGCGTCAAGCGCCAGCAGGAATGGCTGGCGCTGGTGCGCCAGGTGCAGGCCGAGCATCCGCCCAAGGCCCAGGTCGTGGAGATGCTAAAGCGCTATGGCGATCACTGGCAGAACCCGCCTACCCGGGAACGCAATGCCCGTTATGACGCCAATAACGAGGCTGGGCTGGCGCTTACCACCACCATCGCCAACCTGACCACGCCGGAGCAGAAGGCCCACGCGGCGGATCGCTTCCAGAAATGGATTGAGGATGCGAATGCGTTGATGCGGGATGGCACCGTCAATGCGGCAGCGGCCCGGCCAGCGCGCGCGGAGAACTGATGGGGGCCGCCGGGTGGCCTATTCGGCGGCAGGCTGCGCCGGGTTGGCCGGCGCGGGTTTCTCGAAGCGCACGAATTCCAGCTTGTTCTCTTCCATGCCGCCGGCAAAGACCAGCGGCTGCTGGGAGAAGGTGGTCTCGCCGAACAGCGCCGCCTCGTCCACCTTGGCCAGGCCCGTTGCCAGCCCGTTGAAATCGAACAGATCGGTATCGGCCAGATGCGACGGCACCACGCTGCGCAGCGCGGCGAAGATATTGTCGGTGCGCCCCGGATTGGTCCGCTCCCACTCCAACACCATCTCCTTGACCTTCTTGCGCTGCAGGTTCTCCTGCGAGCCGCACAGGTTGCACGGGATGATCGGGTACTCCATGGCGCGCGCGTAGCTGGCAATGTCCTTTTCAGGGCAATAGGCCAGCGGGCGGATCACGATGTGCTGGCCGTCGTCGGTGGCCAGCTTGGGTGGCATCGCCTTCATCTTGCCGCCAAAGAACAGGTTCAGGAAGAAGGTCTGGATGATGTCGTCACGATGGTGGCCCAGCGCGATCTTGTTGGCGCCGAGCTCCTTGGCGGTACGGTAGATCACGCCGCGGCGCAGGCGCGAGCACAGCGAGCAGGTGGTCTTGCCCTCGGGCACCTTCTCCTTGACGATGGAATAGGTATCCGCGTCGACAATTACGTACTCCACCCCCACCGATTTCAGGTAGGCGGGCAGGATGTGCGCGGGAAAACCCGGCTGCTTCTGGTCCAGGTTCATCGCGATCAGCTTGAACTTGACCGGCGCGCGTTTTTGCAACGCCATCAGCACCGACAGCATGGTGTACGAGTCCTTGCCGCCGCTTAGGCACACCAGCACCGTGTCGCCATCCTCGATCATCTTGAAATCGCCGATGGCGCGGCCCGTCTGCGACTGGAGATAGGTCTCCAGACGGAAGAAGTTCTTGGAATGCGTGGTGGCGGTCATGGCGATGGGGCGATGGGGCGATGGGGCAATGGGTACGGCAAAGCAAAGGCAAAGCGGCGCGCAATGCGGCCGTTGCATCACATGCAGGCTGCCGGGGCCGGAGAACCCGGCATTTTACCGTGAGCCGCCACCCTGCGCCGGTGGCCTGCCAGGGCAACTAGCTCACTGACTAACTTACTCGCTCTTGATGTGGAACACCTCGACGCCGACCGAATCGCAGTCCGGATAGACGTCCGGCTTTTCGGTCGATACGCGCACGGCGCGCACCTTGGGGTGCTTGAGCATGGCGCGCGCCACGTCGTCGCACAGGGTTTCCTGCAGGTGGACGTGGCCCTGCGCCATGCGCTCGGCGACCGTATTGCGCATGAAGTCGTAGTCCACCACTTCCTGCAACTTGTCGTCCTGCGGCGTGCTCTGGGCCAGCGGCACGAACAGGTCGATATTGATCAGCACGCGCTGTTCGCCCTTTTTCTCGAATTCGTGCACGCCGATATTGATCCGCACTTCGTAGTTGCGCAAGAACATGCGGCGGCAGTCTTGCAGGCTGGGGTGTGTGAGGGCGGCGAGCATGGTCATGATGGGGGAGAGGAAAAAGAAGGAGAAGGCACGCGCGGTCATGGCGCGCGCGCCGGTACGTTATTCGATTATTCAGTCAGGAACATCACGTCGCGCGCCAGCGGCATCAGGTGCTGGCCGCCGTCGACGTAAAGCGTGGTGCCGGTCACGGCGCGCGCCTCGGCCAGGTAGGCCACCGCCTGCGCGATGTCTTCCGGCGTGGACGACTGCCCCAGCGGCGTCATGCGGTGGGCGCGCCGGAAGCCCGGGCTGGACTGGTCGCCCGAGACCATGGTGATGCCGGGCGCCACGCCCACCACGCGCAGCTTGGGCCCCAGTGCCTGGGCCAGTTGCACGGTGGCCGTCTGCAGCGCCGCCTTGGACAGGGTGTACGACAGGAAGTCCGGATTCAGGTTATCCAGCTTCTGGTCGAGCAGGTTGATGACCACGCCGCGCTGCGTGTCCGACATGGCACGGTGCATTTCCCGCGCGAGCAGCAGCGGCGCGGCCACATTGGTGCGCATATGCGTATCGAGCGAGGCATAGGAAAAGCTGGTGGCCACGTCGTACTGGAACAGCGAGGCATTGTTGACCAGGCAGGTCGGCACGCCCAGCGCATCGGTGCAGGCCTTGATCAGCGTGGCGGTGGACGCCTCGTCGGCCAGGTCGGCCTGCAGCACGGCGGCGCGCCGTCCGCCGGCGCGGATCTGTTCGGCCAGCGCCTCGGCCTCGGCCAGCGAGCGGTGGCAGTGTACCGCCACGTCCCAGCCGCGCGCGGCCAGTTCCAGCGCGATCACGCGCCCGAGCCGGCGCGCGGCGCCGGTGACAAGCGCGATGCCGCGCGCGGGGTAGCGGAGGCTGCGGCGGCGGTAGCGCCGGCAGGCGATGCGGAGTCAGGGGATTCGGAGGCTGGCATTGCTACAATCGCGGTATGCACAAAGGCATTAGTTTACCCTTCCCCCGCCGACGCACTGTCGGCGTCCGCCGCGCTGACCGCGCACATCGGCCAGGCTATCGACGACGCGGGCGGCTGGCTCGGTTTCGACCGCTATATGGCGCTTGCGCTATATGCGCCCGGGCTGGGCTACTACAGCGGCGGCGCCGCCAAGTTCGGCCGCGACGCGCGCGATGGCAGCGACTTCATCACCGCCCCCGAGCTCAGCCCGTATTTCGCCCGTACGCTTGCGCGCCAGTTCGCGCCCCTGCTGGCGCAAGGCCTGTCGCAGGTCCTGGAATTCGGCGCCGGCACCGGCCGGCTCGCCGCCGACCTGCTGCTGGCCCTGGAGCAGGAAGGCCAGTTGCCCGAGCGCTACGCCATCGTCGAGCTCTCCGGCGAGCTGCGCGCGCGCCAGCAGGCCACGCTGGCCGCGCGCGCGCCGCACCTGGCCCCGCGCGTCGCCTGGCTGGATACGCTGCCCGAGCATTTCGAGGGGATCGTGGTCGGCAACGAAGTGCTGGACGCCATGCCGGTGAGGCTGTTCGCCCGCAGCCATGGCCGCTGGCTGGAGCGCGGCGTAGCCCGCCGGGATGACGATGCCGATCAAGCGGACGCAGCGGACGCCGCCTTTGTCTTCTCCGACCGCCCCCTGGCGGCAGATGCCCTGCCCGAGGCGCTGCACGCCGTGGCCGGCGACCACGATATCGTCACCGAAACCCACGCCGAGGCCGAAGGCTTCATGCGGGCGGTGGGCACGATGCTCACGCGCGGGGCGGTGTTCCTGATCGACTACGGTTTCCCCGCCGCCGAGTACTACCATCCGCAGCGCGTCGGCGGCACGCTGATGTGCCACTACCGCCATCACGCCCACCCGGACCCCTTCCTCTACCCCGGCCTGCAGGACATCACCGCCCACGTCAACTTCAGCGGCATCGCCCACGCCGCGGCTGATGCCGGGCTGACGGTGGCCGGCTTCGCCTCGCAGGCGCGCTTCCTGATGAATGCCGGCATCACCGAACTGCTGATGGCGCTGGACCCCAACGACACGCGCAACTTCCTGCCCGCCGCCAACGCTGTGCAAAAGCTGCTGTCGGAGGCCGAGATGGGCGAACTGTTCAAGGTCATCGCGCTGACCCGCGACTTCGATGCGGCGCTGCCGCTGGCCGGCTTCGCACGCGGCGATCGCAGCCACGCGCTATAGTCCTGCCACCGAATCCCACCCTTTATCCTCTAGGCACGCCGCCATGCTGCGCTGGACTTTCACCATCTTCCTCGCCGTCGTCGTGCTGTCGTCGGCGCTGCCCTGGCTGCAGAAGCTGGGGCTGGGGCGGCTGCCGGGGGATTTGCGGTTTCGGTTGTTCGGGCGGGAGTTCGTGTTGCCGTTTGCTTCGACGATTCTATTGTCGATGGTGGCGTTGGTGATTGGGAAGTTGTTCTAGCGCCTGAGGACGCCGCGGCATGGTGGCGGATATCGCCTCTGCGACCGCCCGCCCTCTCCCCGGCCCCTCTCCCGCCAGGCGGGGAGGGGAGCAAACCGACGGGAATAGAGAACCAATCGGTGTAGCCGTGATTTCCGCCGGCCAGGCGGAAATCACCCGCCCGCGATGCGCAGCGAGCCGTCAAGGTTTTCATCTCCCGTTATGCGGCGCCTCGTCGGCAAGCCAAAAGAGCGGAAAAGAGGGACCCATGTCTGAGCATCGCCCTAAGGCGATGTGAGTTTGGCCCCCGGCCGCTCTTTTTGCCTGCCGACGAGGAGTCTTTCGCCCCATCCGGGTCGCCTTCTTTGCCTACTTTCTTGGCGAGACAAGAAAGTAGGTCGCCTCCCCGCAGGGGAGGTGAAACTGCCTTTGACTTTAAGCCGTTGAGCTTTTGACCTTTTGACGTCAAGCAGGCCAACGCCACATCCAACGCCCGCCCTCTCCCCCGACCCCACTTGACACGGTTGCTCTCCCGCCAGGCGGAGGGGGAGCACCCTGTTGGGATTTGAACACCACGGGCCAGCGCAAACGCGCAAGCCCCGGGTGCCAAACGAAGCTGACAGGATGCGCCGAAGCCGCCTGGAACGACGACGGTGTTTACTCCCTATCCCCTCATGGGGAGAGGGCCGCGGAGAGGGGTGGTTTGGCTAGGAGCCACGAAAACCGAGGCCAACGGTTTGGTCCAGCACGACACCTCCCCTACTCCGCGAGCCGCGCCTCCACCGCCGCCACCCGCGCCGCATGCACCCGATCCTTGATCAGGCCCGGATTACCAGCGCATTCCCGCGCCACCGCCCCCGCATCCACCGAAGCCGCCGCCTCCAACGCCATCAACAGCCGCGCCGTCTGCGGATACGCCCGGTCTTCAAACCCAAGCCGCCCTCGCGCATCCGCCTCGCAAGCCTGCAGCGCTTCGGCAAACCGCGCCGGCTTGCGCAGGGCATCGCACCGCTCCAGCAAACGCGTCAGCGCGGCAGCGCCAAACGCCTCGGAGCGATGGATATTGCCGTGCTCGCGCGCCACCACCACCGCCAGGTCACGGCACTCGGTCGGCACGCGCAACCGCTTGCAAACCGCCTCCAGCAATTCCACGCTGCGCTGCTCGTGGCCGAGATGGCGCGGCAGCACATCCTCTGGCGTGGTGCCCTTGCCCAGGTCGTGCACCAGCGCGGCAAAGCGCACCGGCAGCGAGACGCCCATCGCGGCAGCGGTATCCACCACCATCATCACATGCACGCCGGTATCCACCTCCGGGTGGTAATCGGCCCGCTGCGGCACGCCCCATAGCCGGTCCAGCTCGGGCAGCAGCCGCGCCAGCGCGCCGCATTCGCGCAGCACCTCGAACATGCGGGAGGGCCGCGCCTCCATCAGGCCGCGCGCGAGTTCCTGCCAGACGCGCTCAGCCACCAGCGCGTCGACCTCGCCGGCTTCCACCATCCGGCGCATCAGCACCAGCGTCTCCGTCGCTACCGTGAAATCGACAAAACGCGCCGCGAAGCGCGCCACGCGCAGGATCCGCACCGGGTCTTCGGCGAAAGCGTCCGACACATGGCGGAACAGCCGTGCGGCAAGGTCGGGCTGCCCGCCGTAGGGATCGATCACGGGGCCGGTGAGCGCGCCGTCATCGCCCACCGCTTGCGCCATGGCGTTGATGGTAAGGTCGCGCCGCACCAGGTCGTCTTCCAGCGTCACGTCCGGTGCGCAATAGAACGAAAAGCCCTTGTAGCCCGCCGCGGTCTTGCGCTCGGTGCGGGCCAGCGCGTATTCCTCCCGGGTCCTGGGATGGAGGAAAACGGGGAAATCCTTGCCTACCGGCTTGTAGCCTTCGGCTTCCATCTCGGCCGGGGTTGCGCCCACCACCACGTAGTCGCGGTCCTGGCTCGACAAGCCCAGCAGGGCGTCGCGGATGGCTCCGCCTACGGCATAGACCTGCATGGACGAGCTCAATGGTTGATCACGACCGCGTCGGCGCGATCGGGGACGAGACGGTAGGGCTCGTCGGAGGCGACAAAATCGCGCTCTTCATGGGCATCGGCGATCCATGCCTGCATGGCCGGCAGCGCCAGGATAAAGTCCGCATATTGCTTGGCGGCGTCGGGCAGGTGGATGCCGTAGGTGGCAAAGCGGCTGACCACAGGCGCGAAAAATGCGTCGGCGATGGTGAACGTGCCGAACAGGAACGGGCCGGCGCCAGCGTGGCGTGCGCGCAGGCCTGACCAGATCGCGGCGACGCGGTCCACGTCGCGCTGTACCGCTACGTTCCAGCCCATGCCCGGCAGCACCGCGGTGACGTTCATCGGCAACTGGCTGCGCAGGTTGCCGAAGCCCGAATGCATCTCCGCGCAGATCGAGCGCGCGTGCGCGCGCTCGGCACGGTCGGCCGGCCAGAGCTGCTTCTCGGGAAAGGCCTCGGCCAGGTATTCGGCGATCGACAGCGAGTCCCATACGGAGATATCGCCATCGACCAGCACCGGCACCTTGCCAGCGGGCGAGTGCCGGGCAATCGCTTCGTCAAATCCGGCCACGAACAAGCGCACCTTGACCTCCTCGAACGCAATGCCCGCCTGCCGCATCAGCAACCAGGGGCGCAGCGACCAGGAAGAGTAATTCTTGTTGCCGATGACGAGCTTCATCGCAAAATCCTTGCAGGAAACGTGGGGGAGGGAGCGGCCGGGGCAAGCCGCAGCGCGAAGCGTGCGGGCGGAACCACATCCCGGCGAACGAACCATTGTAGCCAGCCGCGCAGAGCGCCTCCAGCGAATTACGCTCGCAGCGATGTGAATCCAGGTCACAAGCGCAAGGCCGAACCGGGCCGCGCCGGCCCTGCCTGCCGCTCAACGGTACCCGCTGCGCCGCAGTCCCAGCATGAAGCTCTCGTGCCCGCGGCCCGCCAGCACATCGGTCATCACCACCTCCAGCCCCACCGGCTGGCGCAGCCCAAGCTCGGGCGCAATCGTCCCGTGCATGACATTGTCGAGCCGCATGGAGTCCAGGTTGTCGCGCGTCATCACCGGTGCGCCCGGCATATGTTCGAGGATGGCTGCCTGCACGCGGGCCAGGGCGTCGGGCAGGTGCAGGACCGGGCGCGGGTGCCCGCTGGCGCGGCCCGCAAAACGCACCAGCTCCTCTAGCGTATAGACCTGCGGCCCCGCCAGGTCGTAGGCGTGACCGATGGTGGCCGGGGTCGCCATGGCGTTGACCATGGCCTGCGCCACGTCCTGCACGTACACCGGCTGGAACCTGGCTTGCGCGCAGGCGAGCGGCACCACCGGCGCCAGTTCCTGCATATGGGCGAACAGATTGAGGAAATGGTCGTCGGGGCCAAATATCACGGACGGACGGAAGATGGTCCAGTCCAGAGCGCTCTCGCGCACCACGCGCTCGCCGTCGCCCTTGCTGCGCAGGTACATCGACGGGCCGGCGCTGTCGGCGCCCAGCGCGCTCATGTGCAACAGCCTGCGCACGCCCGTGCTGCGGCAGGCCTCGACGATGCGCCGCGGCAGGTCCACGTGCGCCGCGGCAAAGGCAGCGCCGTAGGGCTCGGCGCGTTCGCCGTGGAGAATGCCGACCAGGTTGACCACGATGCCGTCGGTGCCCAGCGTGCCGATGGCGGCATTCAGCGCGACATCGTTTCTCACGTCCAGCTCGATCACCTCCACGCGCGGCAACAGCAGCAGGTGCTGCGCATGCTCGGCGTCGCGGGTGGCGACCACGATCCGCTCGGGGTCGAGAGGCGGCTCCACGACGGTGCCCGGCTCCAGCGGCGTGGCCGACGCGGTGGCAACGCCCGCCAGCCGGGCCACCAGGTGGCTGCCGAGAAAGCCGGCCCCTCCGATCACTAGAACGTTGCTGGTCTGCATGGATCTCTCCGTGGCATGGGACGACTGGCGCGTGCTCCAGGGCTGGAGCACGCGCCGGCTGCCGCATCGGCCTGCAGACCGCGCTGCCTCTAAGGCGTTAAAACCTCAGGGCAGGCTGGTCGTGGTGACCTGCGACGGCGACACCACGCCCAGGCGATCCTTGAGCGACTGCGGCCGGCCGCTCATCAATGCAGCATAGTACGTGGCGTTCGACAGTACATTCTTCACGTAGGTCCGGGTCTCCGAGAACGGAATGGTCTCGGCGAAGATCGCACCCTCGACCGCGCGCGGCAAACTGGAGCGCCAGTTCTTGGGACGGCCCGGGCCAGCGTTGTAGGCGGCCGACGCCAGCGTCCAGGAGCTGTCCAGGTCGGTAAACACCATGCTCATGTAGTTGGTGCCGAGCTGGATGTTGATATTGGGATCGCTCATCATCGAGGGCGAGAAATCGCTCATGCCGATCTTGCGCGCCACCCACTTGGCGGTCGCCGGCATCACCTGCATCAGGCCATGGGCCCCCGCCGAGGAGCGCGCGTTCATGATGAAGCGCGATTCCTGGCGCACCAGGCCATAGGCCCACGCCATGTCCAGGCCCACGTCATCGGTGGCGCGCTGCATGATGTCGCGGTACGGCATCAGGAAGCGCAGCGAGAAGTCGTGCTCGGCCTGGGTGCGGTCGGCCGTGTTCACGGCGCGGTCCAGCAGCTCGATGCGGCGGGCGTAGTCGGCAGCGGCCAGCAGCTGGCGGTCGGTCATGCCGCGCAGCTCCCAGTTCCATTCGCGGTTGCCCTCGAAGCGCAGGTTCAGGTCATAGAGCTTCTGCGCGCGCAGGAAGCCCGGGCGGGTGCGCATGGCATTGACCTCGGCATCGCTGACCGCCGTGCGTGCCGGCAGCACGATGCGATTGCCCAGTTCCTCGCTGGCCAGCTGGCCATAGAAGTTGAACTGGCCGGCAATCGACTGGAACTGTTTCTCGGCCTCGGCGCCGCGGTTGTCCGCCTTGAGCGCGCGGCCGTACCAGTACGTCCAGGCCGGGTCCTTGGCGCGCAGCTCGGGGCGCATCAGCTCCACCGCCTGGCGCACCTGCCTCCAGTCGCCCTGGCGCAGCGCGGCGCGCACGCGCCACTCCTGCGTTTCGTCTGACAGCCACTGGTTGCCGCCCAGGTCCATCTGGCGGCGGTAGTAGCCGGCCGCCTCGGGCGCGAGCTTCTTGGCGGCAAACTGGCCGATCACGCCCCAGCCAGCGCCCTGCTCCTCGCGCGACAGGCTGCCGGCGTTGGCGCTGAGGTAGGCCGCGGCCTGGGAGGGATCGTTGCGCGCCATCTTGACCACGGTGGCGAGGGCGTCGCTGTCGCCGCGCGCGTCGGGCACGGTGGCGGCGATGCGCCCGGCCAGCGTCACATAGTTCTGCTCCAGCGCCTGGCGTGCCTGGAAGGCCGCGTCGCTCGGCTCGATCTGCTTGCTTTGGGCCAGGTAGCCGATCAGGTCGACACAACCTTCGCCGTAGTAGCGTGGATCGCTCAGCGCCGCGCGTGCATCCGCCGCCACGTTCTGGCCCTTGAGCGCGCGCGACAGCAGCGCGTAGCACTCGACCTGCGTATCGTCCTTGAGCACGAACTGCGGGTATTCGACATCGAAATTGGCCCAGTCGCGCTTCTTGCCCAGCACCAGCAGCCAGTCATTGCGCATGCGGTCGGCAATGGCCTGGCCCTTGTAGCGCTGCAGGAAGGCGCGCACCTGGTCGTCGGGGGCATCGATGCGGGCCAGGCCGCTGGCATCGAACATCTGCGGCTTGATGCGGAAGTACTCGACGTAAGACGAGATCGGGTAGTCCACCAGCGTGGCCGAGATGGCGTCGGTGCGTGCCACGTCGTTCTTGCGCGCGGCGTCGCGCAGCGCCACGAAAGCGTCGTCGGGGTCGCTCGGGATGGCGAGCGACTGCGATTGGGGTTGCGGCTGGGGCCGTTTCTGCGCAAATACCGGCGTGGCAAGCAGTGCGCACGCGATCGCCGCCAGGGCGGCCTTGGCCGCACGCTGCGGATATACTCCCTTCGGCATTCTTCTTCCTTGTTGTGACGGCCGGACAACACCTTTCGAGGGCGCGCATCCGACCGTGCAATGTTTGGTCAACTACAGACATTATCCCACGCAGCCATGCCCAGCGACGACGTTCGCAGCCCCTCCGGCGAGTCCGGAAAGCCTGATCCCGGCATGCAGCGAGCGGCGCTGCGGCGCCAGCTGCTGGCGCTGCGCGGCGCCTTGGCGCAGCGCAGCGCCGCCGACGCCGGCATCGAAGCCGCGCTGGCCGCACTACTGGAGCGCCTGCCCGTGCATCGCCTTGGCTTCTACTGGCCGATCCAGCAGGAGTTCGACGCCCGTGGCGTGGTCTCGCGCTGGCTGGCCGGCGCCCCCGGGCGCCAAGCGGCCCTGCCGGTGGTGAGCCGGCCGGGCGCGCCGCTGGATTTCCACCTGTGGGAGCCGGCTACGCCGATGGTTGCCGGGCACTACGGCATTCCGGTGCCGGACGGCACGCCGCCCTTGCAGCCTGACGTCCTGCTGATTCCATGTGTCGGTTTCAGCGGGGATAAGTTCCGCCTGGGATATGGCGGCGGGTTCTATGACCGCACGCTGGCGGCGCTGGCTGCCGGCGGGAACGCGCCGGTGGCGATCGGCATCGGCCATGAGGCCTGCCGGATTGCGCTGGTGCCGCAGGAGCATGATTTGCCGATGGATTGGGTGGTTAGTGAGGGGGGTGTTTTGAGGGATTGGTGATACATCCCGTTGCGGGGTTGGTCGCTGTTTCTTTGATCGGCGTTGGTTTTTGCACCCAAAAGCCGTACGACATCCCCCTGCGGGGGCTGCCGGTCACTCTTCTTTGCGCGGCAAAGAAGACTAACGAGAAGAAAGCCGCCCTGCCGGGAGCAGAGCAATAAGGCTTTCGAATCTCGATGGTTTCGTCGTACGGCCCAGAGTGCCGGCGGGCTTCTGCCGGTACCGGTTTGACCTGCCACGAACCTGCCAGCCTCCGGGATGCGTGGTGGGGCCCCCGGTAGCAGGCATCACTTGCTTCAAGCCGTCTGTCGCTCGCGAATTGGCCGGCCACGAAGTTGCAGGCGCACCGGTTCCGTCGTGGGCGCGGTGGCACGGGGTTGATAAGCCCGAGACCTTGACCACCGCGCCCGCCCCACCACGAAACCATTGACGGGGGATGTGTCGTGGTGCTTTGCACCGGTAACGGCAGAAGTGCGAATGGGCACCGCAAACGAGGTCAGGGGCCCCACGACGAAACCCATGGGTCATGCCATTGCGATGCCCTACGAGCCGGTAACGGCAGATGTCAGCAGTACTGTGGCCGTACGACGAAACCAGCGTCCTGCGCACTCGCGATGGCTCTGCCCCCGGCAGGGTCGGCTTTCTTCTCGTTAGTCTTCTTTGCCGACGCAAAGAAGAGTGACCGGCAGCCCCCGCAGGGGGATGTCGTACGGCTGTTGGGTCCAAGAGCCATCACCGCTCAATCAAACACAAACAGCACCCAACTAAAAACCTCCCCCAGGCACCAACTCATCCACCAGATCCCGCATATGCCGCCAATGCGACCCCTCCCAAAACACTCGCTGGCAGCAACCGCACGTCACAAACCGCTCCTGCCGCGCAAACACGCCCGCCGGCACGCGCCCGTCCACCTCGGCCTTGTCGATCCGTTGCAGCGGCACATTGCAGTCCAGGCACAGCGAGAACGGTCGCGCGCTGCGGGCCAGGTCGAGCCGCGCGAAGATCTCCCGCAGTTGCGGCGTGGCCTTGATGGCGCGCACGTAGCAGCCATGGGTGACCCCCGCCGCTTGAGCAGCTCGCGGTCCCGCGTGAGCACGATGCGGCCCTCGCGCATGGCGATGGCCTCGATCTCGCTATCGGCGTAGTGGTTGTCGTAGAGGGTGTCGAAGCCGGTCAGGCGCAGCAGGTGCGCCAGCCCGCCCAGGTGGGCGTCGGCAACGAAGCGCGTGGTGCGCAGCGGCTCGGCGCGCACGCGCAGCAACGGTGTGATGTCGAAGGCTTCGAAGCGGGGATAGACCGAGACGCGGTCGCCATCCTGCAGCAGGCGCTCGAAGCCGCATGACTCGCCATTCACCAGGATCAGCTCGACCTCGGTGTGCGGCACGCCCAGCGCCTCGATCATGTGCTTGACGGTGGCGGCGCGCGCGCAGGCGCATACGCAATCCCGGCCGCGCTGCGCGCGCGGCAGGAAATCGTTCAGTTCCTCGTAGAAACGAAACGTGGCGGTGACGGTGGCCATGGGCCAAAGTATGCCACTGCGTAGCGGCGTTTCAGCCGTTCAGCCGGCCTGGTTGGCCAGCCGCAGCGTGGATTCCACCGACAGCCGTGCCCAGGTGGTCATGGCCTCGGCCGATTCCAGGCAGGCCGGTGGCGCGCTCAAGTAATGCAGCATGGAGATCTCGCGTCCATTACGGCTGTAGCGAAACGGCTCGCCGCCCTCGGCCTCGAAGCGGCCGCGCGTCTTGTCGTCCACCTTCAGGAAGCAGCGCCCGCCCAGCACCAGCGCGAACACCAGGCCGTCGTAGTACAGCGCGTGGCCGCCAAACATGCGGCGCGCGGTGATAGGCCCGATGCGCGCCGCCAGCGGCCCCATCAGTTCGAGCAGGTGGTCGATGAAAGGGTCGGGGCGGCGGGCGGGCATCGCGCTTCGGGCAGGCAGGTGCCTTAGAGCTTCAGGCGTTGCCAGATGGCCTTGGTGGCGCTGGCCGTGTTGAGCGTATAGAAATGCAGCCCCGGCACGCCGGCCGCAAGCAGGCGCTCACACAGCGCGGTGACCACGTCCAGGCCAAAGGCGCGGATCGACTCGCGGTCGTCGCCGAAGCCTTCCAGGCGCTTGGCCACCCAGCGCGGCACTTCGGCGCCGCACATCTCGGAGAAGCGCATCAGCTGCGAGGAATTGGTGATCGGCATGATACCCGGCACGATCGGCACGTCCACGCCCATGGCGCGCACGTCGTCGACAAAGCGGAAGTACGCGTCGGCGTTGAAGAAGTACTGGGTGATGGCCGAGTCGGCGCCAGCCTTGACCTTGCGCACGAAATTCTCGAGATCGTGGCGGGGCGACTTGGCTTGCGGATGGTACTCGGGATAAGCCGCCACCTCGATGTTGAACCAGTCGCCGGTCTCGGCGCGGATGAACGCCACCAGCTCGTTGGCATAGCGGAACTCGCCGATCTCGCCCATGCCCGACGGCATGTCGCCGCGCAGCGCGACGATGTGGCGGATGCCGCCCTCGCGGTAGGTCTTGAGGATATCGCGGATGCTCTCGCGCGAGGATCCCACGCACGACAGGTGCGGCGCGGCCTCGATGCCTTCGCGCTGGATCTCCAGCACGGCATCCAGCGTGCCCTGCTGGGTGGTGCCGCCGGCGCCGAAGGTCACCGAGATGAACTTGGGCTGCAGCGGAGCGAGCTGCGCACGCGTGTTGCGCAGCTTCTCGGCGCCCTCCGCCGTCTTGGGCGGGAAGAATTCAAAGCTGAAGTAGCGGTCTTGCATGATGGTGGCGCGCCGCCTATGGCGCGGCGCGCTGAAAAATTGGCATGGGACGCCGGACGGCGTCAGGCGCTGCGGCGTTCGCCGAGCAGCACGCTCGACAGTGCCCAGGAAATCACGCTGTAGAGGATCGAGCCGAGCAGGGCCGCGCCAAAGCCGGTGACCACGAAACCGGCCAGCAGCTTGCCCACGAACAGGAACAGCAGCGCGTTGATCACGAAGATAAACAGGCCAAGCGTCAGCAGCGTCACCGGCAGGGTAAGGATCACCAGGATCGGGCGGATCAAGGTGTTCACCAGGCCAAGCACCAGCGCCGCGATCATGGCCGAGCCAAAGCCGCCAAGATGAATCCCATCGATCAGGCTACCCACCAGGAACAGCGCGGCGGCGTTGATGATCCAGACGGCCAACAATCTCATGACGGCTCCTTCGCTTGGGCAAGACGGATAACGGATTCGGGGCAGGAGGCCCGCGGCGCGCGGGCGCCGCGGGTTGACGAGCTGGCGGTCGATCGGAAACGGATCAAACAAAGATCAACTGCAGATCAACCGCTGATCAGCGAATCAATAACGGTAGTGATCGGCCTTGTACGGGCCTTCCTTCTTCACGCCGATATAAGCTGCTTGCTGCTCGGTCAGCTCGGACAGTTGCGCGTTCAGCTTCTTGAGCTGCAGGCGCGCGACCTTCTCGTCCAGGTGCTTGGGCAGCGTGTAGACGCCGACCGGGTACTTGCCGCTTTCGCGTTCCTGCCACAGTTCGATCTGGGCGATGGTCTGGTTGGCGAACGAGCTGCTCATCACGTACGACGGGTGGCCCGTGCCGCAGCCCAGGTTCACCAGGCGGCCCTTGGCCAGGATGATGATCTTCTTGCTGGGTTGGTCGCCAACTGCCGGGAAGACCACGTGGTCGACCTGCGGCTTGATCTCGTCCCACTCGTACTTTTCCAGCGAGGCGATGTCGATCTCGTTGTCGAAGTGGCCGATGTTGCAGACGATGGCCTGGTCCTTCATCTTGGCCATGTGGTCATGGGTGATCACGTGGTAGTTGCCGGTGCAGGTGACGAAGATGTCAGCCTTGTCGGCAGCGTATTCCATGGTCACCACGCGGTAGCCTTCCATCGCGGCCTGCAGTGCGCAGATCGGGTCGACTTCGGTCACCCACACCTGGGCCGACAGGGCACGCAGTGCCTGCGCACTGCCCTTGCCCACGTCGCCGTAGCCGGCCACCAGCGCAACCTTGCCGGCGATCATCACGTCGGTGGCGCGCTTGATGCCGTCCACCAGCGATTCACGGCAGCCATACAGGTTGTCGAACTTGCTCTTGGTCACCGAGTCGTTGACGTTGATGGCGGGGAACTTGAGCTCGCCCTTTGCGCCATCTGGTACAGGCGGTGCACGCCGGTGGTGGTTTCCTCGGTCACGCCCTTGATGGCGTCCAGGTTACGGCTGTACCAGGACGGGTCCTTGGCCAGCTTTTCCTTGATCGCGGCGAACAGGAAGGTCTCTTCCTCGCTGCCCGGGTTGGCGATCAGCGATGCATCCTTCTCGGCGCGGGCGCCCAGGTGCAGCAGCAGCGTGGCATCGCCGCCGTCGTCCAGGATCATGTTCGGGGTGCCGCCATCCTTCCAGTCGAAGATGCGGTGGGTGAAGTCCCAGTATTCCTTCAGCGATTCGCCCTTGAAGGCGAACACCGGCGTGCCGGAAACCGCGATGGCCGCGGCAGCGTGGTCCTGGGTGGAGAAAATGTTGCACGAAGCCCAGCGCACATCGGCGCCGAGCGCCACCAGCGTCTCGATCAGCACGGCGGTCTGGATGGTCATGTGCAGCGAGCCGGCGATGCGCGCGCCCTTCAGGGGCTGGGCAGCGGCGTACTCGTCGCGGATGGCCATCAGGCCGGGCATTTCGGTTTCGGCAATTGCGATTTCCTTGCGGCCCCAGCCGGCGAGGCCCAGGTCGGCCACGAGGTAATCGTTTTTCAGGTCAGTCACTGCGTTCATGTTTCACTCCGATGAAGAGTGGCGACGAAGGACGAGTGCGGGGAAATACGGCCGCGCCATGCAAGGATGGTGAAAACCAAGGCCATTGCATAACGGGCGGATAGGTCGACTCGCCTCCGTGTGTGTGCCACGGATCAGCGAGCGCCGTTGAAGACAGTCCGAGCCTGGCGAATGGCACAATAAGGCCCATTCGTTGCAACGCTCCTCGGAGTGGCGGTATTGTAGCCTGCCAAAAGGCGCCGCGCATTGCCACCCACACGATTTTTATTTGCCGCCCGTCCGATACATGACCCAGACGACACACCGCCCCCCGCGCACCCTGACCATCGCCGGCTCCGATTCCGGCGGCGGCGCGGGCATCCAGGCCGATCTCAAGACCTTTGCCGCGCTGGGCTGCTTCGGCATGAGCGCGATTACCGCCATCACGGCGCAGAACACGCTCGGCGTGACCGGCGTGCACGCCATCCCGGCCGACATGGTGGCGGCCCAGATCGACGCGGTTGCCAGCGATATCGGCGTGGATGCGGCCAAGACGGGCATGCTGGGCACGGCCGCCATCGTCGAAGCGGTAGCCGCCGCGGTGGACCGCCATGGCATCCGCCAGCTGGTGGTGGACCCGGTGATGATCTCCACCTCCGGCGCCACCCTGGCGGACGACGCCACCACCCAGGCCATGGTGCGCCTGCTGTTCCCGCGCGCCGTGCTGGTCACGCCCAACCTGCCTGAGGCGTCCTATTTGCTGGGCCGCAAGATCACCCGGCGCGACGAAATGGAGCAGGCCGCACGCGACCTGGTCGCGCTGGGCTGCCCGGCGGTACTGCTCAAGGGTGGGCACCTGGATCCTGCGGATGCCGGGCTGGACGACCTGCTGCTGGGCGCCGACGGCACCGTGCGCGTGTTTTCACATCAGCGGGTCGACACCCGTAACCTGCATGGCACAGGCTGCACGCTGGCGGCGGCCATTGCCGCCCAGCTGGCGCGGGGCGATGCGCTGAAAGATGCGGTGGAGGTGGCGCTGGATTTCGTGGCCGATGCGATTGTGGCGGGCGCGGATTTTGCGCTTGGAGCGGGCAACGGGCCGCTCAATCACGGCTTTGCGCCGCGGGTGCTGGGGTGAAGCAAGCCAGTGGCGCCGGACGAATCCGCCGAACAGGCCAAGGCCGCGCGCCATGACGACGGCTGTCGCTCCCTCTCCCCTCAGGGGAGAGGGCTGGGGAGAGGGGTGGCTTAGCTAGGAGCCACTTGAAGCAAAGCCCTCGGTTTTGTCCAGCAGACGGCATATCGAGCGCCCGCCCTCTCCCCGGCCCCTCTCCCACAAGTGGGAGAGGGGAGCAAACCAGCGGCATTGAACCGAGTCGACGAATGGGCAAACACCGCGCGCCATGACGGCGGCTGTCGCTCCCTCTCCCTCCGGGCTCCCCCGGCCCACAAGTGGGAGCGCGAGCGAACCAGCGGTATGATTTGCGCCCCAGCCTGACATCCGCCACGCCATGCCTACCCTAGCCCACATCGACCTGCGCACCGACCCCGCTGCCGCCCTCTACCAAAAACACGAAGTAGTCCAGGTGGCCTTCGCCAAAGAACCCGGCGAACTCATCAGCCTCGAAGGCCCCAACCGCTACCAACCCGGCGACGCGATCATCACCGGCTCCACCGGCGACCGCTGGGTCGTATCCCGCGAGCGCTTCGACCCCAAGTACGATCCCCTGCAAGCCGGCACGCACGGCCAGGACGGCGCCTACCAGAACATCCCTGGCGTGGTGCTGGCCAAACGCATGGACGAAGCCTTCAGCATCGCCCGCTCCGCCGGAGGCGACGTGCTGCACGGCGCGGCCGGCGACTGGCTGATGCAGTACGCGCCGAACGACTACGGCATCGTCCAGCAGGCCCGCTTCGCGCAGGTCTACCGGCCGGCACCGAGCCAGGCCTGAAGCTTCAGTTCCCGCCGCTGCTCAGCGGCACCAGCTTGAACGCCGCGCGCGCCACGCAAACCACTTCACCAGCACCGTTCTTCACTTCGCCCTCGCAAAACGCGATGCGCGCCCCGCGCCGCATGCAACGCGCTTCCAGGTGCAGCTCGCCCCGCGCGGCGGCGAGGAAGTGCGTGGACATATCAATGGTGATCACGCCGGTTTCCAGCGGCGCGTGCGAGCGCGCGGCGCCACTGAGCGTGAAATCCAGCGTGGCCATCAAGGTGCCGCCGTGCACGTCGCCCCGGCTGTTGACCAGGAACGGGCTGGCCGGCAGGCGCGTGCGGCACAGGCCTTCTTCCATCTGCACGGGCTGCAGGCCGAGATGACGCATCAGCGGGATGTCGATGCCGAAATAGGGCTTCTCGGGCGTGCCCGGCGCCACCGGGACAATCTGAGCGGTGCTTTCCAAAACAGTTCTTCCTTATTGGCGTTATGCGAGTTCCACCACCGCCTGGCCCTCGGCGACGGCGTCGCCTTGCTGCACCAGGATGGTCTTGACCACGCCAGCATATTCGGATTCGAGCGGAATCTCCATTTTCATGGACTCGATCATCATCACGGCGTCGCCGGCCGCAATGGTAGCGCCAACTTCGATATGGATGGCGCAGACATGGCCGCTCACCGCGGCTTCGATCTTGTTCATCAGGCAGCTCTCTGGGTAGGTTGTTGGTTCTCTGCGGCGGGCGTAGCCAGCACGCGCTGGGCCAGCGCGGTATCGATGCGCCCGGCCAGGAAATCGGGATGCGCAAGCACGCGCAGGATGAAAGGGATGTTGGTCTTGACGCCGGCGATGGCGAAGTCTTCCAGCGCCGCGCGCAGCGTGGCGATGGCCTCGCCGCGATCGGCGCCGGTGGCGACCACCTTGGCCAGCATGGGATCGTAGTACGGCGTCACGCGGGCGCCTTCGGCGTAGCCGGTCTCCACGCGGATGCCCGCGCCTTGCGGCGGGCGGAACACATCCAGCGGGCCGGGCGACGGGAAGAAGCGCACCGGGTCCTCGGCATACACGCGCGCCTCGATGGCGTGGCCTTGCGCAGGCACCGCGCCGCCCGGCAGCACATCATCGATGCGCTCGCCGCGCGCCAGCCGGATCTGCGCGGCCACGATGTCCACGCCGGTGATCTGCTCGGTGACGGCGTGCTCCACCTGCAGGCGCGTGTTCATCTCCAGGAAGACGAACCCGGTCGCCGGGGTGTGCAGCATTTCCACCGTACCGATCACGTCGTAGCCAATGCCGGACAGCAGCGCCGAGAGCTTGGCCGCCATGGCCTCCACCTCGGCGCGGTCGAGCCCGTGCGCGCGCGCTTCCTCAATGACCTTCTGGTGGCGGCGCTGCACGGAGCAATCGCGCTCCCACAGGATGCGCACGCCGCCGCGGCGGTCGGCCAGCACCTGGAACTCGATATGGCGCGGCTGCTCGACCAGCTTCTCCAGGTACAGCTCGGCCAGGCCGAAGCTGCGCTGCGCCACCGAGCGCGCCTGCTGCCAGCCGGCGGCCAGGCCGGCCGCGTCGCGCACGGGCACCATGCCGATGCCGCCGCCACCGCCGGCGGGCTTGATCAGCACCGGATAGCCGATGCGCTGCGCCGCCGCGGCCACGGTATCCATGTCGTCTGGCAGCACCTCGGAGCTGGGCGCCAGCGGCATGCCTTGCGCGGCCATGAAGGCGCGCGCTTCGGTCTTGTGGCCAAGGCGCCGGATCCAGTGCGGGGACGGGCCGATGAAGCACAGGCCAGCTGCCTCCACGCGCTCGGCGAAGGCGGCGTTTTCCGACAGGAAGCCGTAGCCCGGATGTACCGCATCGGCGCCGCTGGCGCGCGCGGCATCCAGCAGCTTGTCCTGGTCCAGGTAGCTGGCCAGCGGCGGCGCTTCACCCAGGCGCAGCGTGACATCCGCCTCGCGCAGGTACGGCAGGTCCGCGTCGGCATCGGAGTACACCGCGACCGATTCCAGGCCCAGCCCGCGCAGCGCGCGGATGATGCGCGCCGCCACCGCGCCGCGATTTGCGACCAGCACGCGGCGCAGTGGACGTACCGTTTCATAAGCGTTCGTCGTGGCGTTCATGACGTCTCTCCCGCGCGGATCACCACCGCATCCACCAGCACCGGCGCCACGCTGCCGCGGCTCACCATGACCGGATTGGCGTCCACCGAGCGTACCCGTCCCTGCGAGCGCACCATCCAGTCGCCCAGGCGCACCAGCATTTGCGCCAGCGCGTCCACGTCGACCGCCTCCATGCCGCGCAGCGCGCCGAAAGCACGCGCAATGCGCAGCCGGCCGATGGCCTCGCGCGCTTGCGTGGCGCTGAAGGGCGCGACGAGGAACTGCACATCGTCGATCGCCTCGACCAGCACGCCGCCCTGCCCCACCATCACCACCGGCCCGTAGACGTCGTCGATATGCGCGCCGACAGCCAGCTCGAAGGCACCGCGCTGCTGGCGCGCAATCAGCACGCCGCCGTGCTTGACGCCTTCGCTCGCGGCCAGCCCGCGCAGCATACGGTCCAGGTCATCAAAGGCCGCCAGCGCCTGCGCTTCGTCGGCAAGGCCGAGGCGCACCAGGCCGAGCTCGGACTTGTGCGTGATATCGGGCGAGACGCCCTTGGCCACCACCGGCGTACCCAGCTCCGCCAGCGCGCGGCGCACATCGCCCGCGCTGTGGCACAGGCGATGCGCCACTACCGGCAGGCCCGCCTGCGCCAGCGCGGCCAGGCTCGCCACTTCGTCGAGCGATACGCTGGTGGCGCCACCGTCCTTGGGAACGGATGGCGGCAACGCGGCAGGCTCCGCCAGTGCCGAAGCATTCACTGCCACATGCTGCGCCAGCATGCCGAGCGCACGCATGGCCGCGCGTTCGCTGTCGAATACCGGCACGCCCTGCGCGCGAAACGCCTGCGCTACCCATTCCTGGTTGGCGCCGACCGCCACCGGCACGCCGCTGGCCGAGGCGAAGCGTCCGGTCTGCGCGGAGAAGTCGGCAAAGTCGTAGCCCTCGCCGCCGATGGGAAAGCCCACGAAGATCATGTCGGCCTGGCGCTGCGCGGCTACCACGTCCAGCGTCTGGCCGTAGATCTGCGGCTGGCCCAGCAATGCGGTGGTCATGTCGATCGGGTTGCGGGCCGACACGAAGGAAGGAAGCACCGCCTTGAGCGCGGTAGCGCCCTCGCCTTCGAACTGGCACAGCGAAAGCCCTTGGTCCTCGGCCGCGTCGGCCGCCAGCACGCACGTAGCGCCCGAGTTGCTGATGGCCACCACCTTGCGCCCGCGCGGACGCTGCCCGCCGATAAAGACCTGGCTGTACTCGACCAGCTCGCGGAAGTCCGCCACGCGCTGGATGCCGTGCTGGCGCAGGAACGCATCGGCCAATGCGTCCTCACCGGCCAGCGCACCGGTGTGCGAGCTGGCGGTGAGTTGCCCGGCCTGCGTGCGACCAGCCTTGACGGCGAGGATGGGGATGTCGCGCTGATGCGCGATCCGCGCGGCCTGCGCGAGCACCGCCGGGTCCTTCAGCGATTCGATATAGAGCAGCAGCACGCGGATTTCCGGATCGGCCGCGACCGCGCGCAGCACCTCGGCGGCCGTGATGTCCGCCTCGTTGCCGGTCGCCACCATGTAGCGCACGCCGATGCCCTTGCGGCGCAGCCCGCCATAGACAATGGAGGAACCCGCGCCGCTCTGGCTGACGATGGCCACCGGGCCGTCCTGGCCCGCTTCCTCATTGATCATGGTGGAGAAATGCAGGATGGCACCATCGCGGAAGTTGGCCACGCCCTGCGTATTCGGGCCGAACAGGCGCAAGCCGCCCACGCGCGCACGTTCGACCAGCTTGCGTTGCTGCGCGGCGCCAGCTTCGCCCAGCTCCGCAAAGCCGGAGGAATAAATCACCGCTGCGCGTGCCTTGACCGCCAGGCACTGGTCGATGGCCCGCTCGACTTCCTGCCCCGCCACGCTCACCACCACGAGATCGGGCGCATCCGGCAAGGCAGCCAGTTCGGGATACGCCTGCAGGCCCTGGATCTGCGCGCGCTTGGGATTGACCGGATACACGCGTCCGGCAAAGCCGTAGCGGCGCATGTAGTCGATGGGCCGGCCGCCGGCCTTGATGGGATTGTCGGAAGCGCCGAGGATGGCGACCGAGCGCGGGGCCAGCAGCTCGAGGATGTTGTCGCTCATCTCAGTCCACCTTCACCTTGGCTTGCGTCGCCACGCGTTTCCACTTGACCAGTTCGGCCTGCACGAAGGCGCCGAACTGCTCCGCGTTCAGCGTGCCGGGCGTGGTGCCGCTCTGCGCCAGGTTGGCCTTGGACTCCGCCGTGTTCATGCTTTTCACCGCATCGCGGTTCAGGCGCTCCACCAGCGGCTTGGGCAGGTTGGCCGGGCCGTAGAAGCCGATCCAGGTGGTGGCCTCGTAGCCGGGCACGCCCTGCTCGGCGATGGTGGGCACGTTGGGCAATGCCTCGCTGCGCTTGGCCGATGTCACGCCGATGGCCTTGACCTTGCCGTCCTTCACATACGGCGCCATCGTCATCACGTCATGGAACAGCGCGGGGATCTGGCCGCCGAGCAGGTCCGACAGCGCCGGCGCCGCGCCCTTGTAGGGTATATGCGTCAGCGGCGCATTGGTCATCAGCCGCAACAGTTCGCCCGACATATGCGTGGCGCCGCCGATGCTCGATGAGCCGAATGACAGCCCGTCCTTCTGCGTCTTCGCGTACGCCAGGAATTCCTGCAGGTTCGACACCGGCACGTTGTTGTTCACCACCAGCACGTTGGGCGTGGTCGCCAGCAGCGCGATCGGCGTGAAGTCCTTGGCCGCGTTGTAGGGCAGCTTGGGCCGCACCGCGGGATTGATCACCTGATGCGTGGCGCTGACCAGCAGCGTGTAGCCGTCCGGGCTGGCGCGCGCCACGATCTCGGTGCCGATCTGGCCGCTGGCGCCGGCGCGGTTGTCCACCACAAAGGGCTGCTTGAACTCGGCTTGCATGTCGCGCGCGATGCGGCGCGCCAGCAGGTCGGTCATGCCGCCGGCGGGAAAGGGCACGACGATGGTGACGGGCTTGTGCGGCCATTGCTCCTGCGCCTGCGCGCCGGCGGCGGGCAGCAGCGCGGCGCCAACGGCGAGCGTTGCGGTGACGATGGCGCCAAGGGCGGGACGGTGCGCAAGTAAAGGTCGGTGATTGGGCAAGGCTGTCTCCATTGATCGTTTGTGTCTGGTTTTTGGCGCTTTCCCGTCTCAGGGCCGGATGCCGAACTTGCGCACGCCCGGCTCGCGCAGCGGCGCCGCCAGGTTGGCGAACTCGCACAGCAGCGAGCGCGTGTCGCGCGGGTCGATGATGTCTTCCACCACGAAGGCTTCGGCGCTGCGGAACGGCGAGGTAAGGCTGCGCACGCGCTGCTCGATCTCGGCGCGCTTTTGCACGGGGTCGTCGGCGCCTTCGATCTCGGCCTTGTAGGCGACTTCCAGCCCGCCCTCGATCGGCAGCGAGCCCCAGTTGCCGGACGGCCACGTATAGCGGAAGTTGAAGCGCCCCATATGCTGGTGCCCCGCCGCCGCCACGCCATAAGCGCGGCGCAGGATCACGGAGCACCACGGCGTGGTGGCCTGGTACACCGCGGCCAGCGCGCGCACGCCGTAGCGCATGGTGCCGGCCTTCTCGGCTTCCAGGCCGATCTGGAAGCCGGCGATATCGACCATATTGATCACCGGCAGGTGGAAGGCTTCGGCCAGGTCCACGAAGCGGATGAACTTCTCCGCGGTGGGGCCGTCCCAGCCGCCGCCGTAGTGATACGGATCGCTCGCCACCACCGCCACCGGCCAGCCATCCACCCGGGCCAGCCCGGTCACGATGGCGCGGCCCCAGTGGCGGCCCATCTCGAAGAAGGAGCCCTGGTCCACCAGCGCCTCGACAATGGGGCGCACCTTGTAGACGGAGCGGCTGTCGCGCGGGATCGCCGACAGCAGCCATTCGTCGCGGCGCGAGGGATCGTCGGTGGGTTCGATGCGCGGCGGCAATTCATGCACCGAGCCCGGCAGGTAGGACAGGAAGCGGCGCGCCCGCGCGAAGGCTTCTTCCTCGCTCGCCACTTCATCATCGACCACGCCGTTGCGCGTATGGATCTGGCTGCCGCCGAGTTCGTTCTTCTCCAGCACCTGGCCGATGCGCGCCACCACCGGCGGGCCGGCGTTGAACAGCTGCGCGGTGCCCTTGACCATCACCGAGTAGTGGCTCGCGGCGACGCGCGCCGCGCCCATGCCGGCCACCGAGCCCAGCGCCAGCGACACCACCGGCACCAGCGACATGTTCTCCACCACGTGCTGCCAGACCTTCATGGTGGGGATGTTGGTATAGCCCTTGTTCTCGATATTGCGCACCGAGCCGCCACCGCCGGTGCCATCCACCAGCCGCACCATGGGCAGGCGCAGGTCGTGCGCCATCTTCTCGGCGTGGATCAGCTTCTCTCCGACCGCGCCGTCGTTGGCGCCGCCACGCACGGTGAAGTCGTCGCCCACCAGCACCACCGGGCGGCCGTCCAGCTTGGCGCGACCCATCACCAGGTTGGCGGGCGTGAGGCCCACCAGGCGGCCGTTGCTGTCGTACTGGCCGCTGCCGGTGAGCGCGCCCACCTCGCGGAAGGAGGCAGCATCGGCGATCGCGTCGATGCGCTCGCGCACGGTCAGCTTGCCGGCGTCCTTGTGGCGCTTGACCTTGTCGGGGCCGCCGAGCTGAGCGGCGAGTTGCTTGCGATAGGCCAGTTCATCGATTTCGGGCTGCCAGGACACGTCGGTCTCCTTAGTGCTGTCGTTATGTGCGTAGGCTCTCTCAGTGCAGCAAACGTGCCAGGCGCGCCAGCCCTTGATTTCATTGTTCTTTTTATTGCCCGCTGATATTGTGTTCGCAATAAGGACACCAGAGTGTCCACTATGGAGACACGGCATGTCGTCAGCAGCGACACCCGAAGACACTTTCCCCGGCACTGAAGACAGCCTCGGCGTGCTGGTCGCCAGCCACGCGGGAGACGTACTCGCCAGCCTGGGCCTGGCCGCCGACGCCTCGCTGGCGACCGCCGCACTGGCCGCCACCGCGCAACTCGCCAGTGACGACGATCTCCACCAGGATGCCGGCCGCCTGTTCGAGTGCAGCCTGCCCGGCGCCGGCGGCAAGCCCGCGCGCCGCTTCATCGCCATGCGCCTTCGGGACCGCGCGCGGCAGGTCATCCTGTTGCGCCCGGCCGAGCGCGACGCTGCCCTGTTCGACTTCCTGGGCGCGGTGCCCTTTGCCGGCGCGATCCTCGATCACTTCATCACCAACCCCTACCAGGCCATCACCGTGGCGGACCGCGCCGGCAACATGCGCTTCATCAGCCCGGTGCACGAGAAATTCCTCGGCCTGCGCACCGGTGAGGGCACGGGCCGGCCCGCGGTAGACGTCATTCCCAATTCGCGCCTCGCGCAGGTGGCCGCCAGCGGCAAGGCAGAGATCGGGCAGCTGCAGGAGATGAACGGCGTGACGCGCGTGGTGAACCGCATCCCGATCAGCGCGGGCGGCGAGGTGGTCGGCGCCATCGGCCAGATCCTCTTCAAGGAGCCCGAAGCCATCGGCCGCATGCATCGCGAGATGACGCAGCTGCGCTCGCAACTGGCGCAAACACAGCGCGAGCTGGACGCGTTGCGCGAGCAGCAAGCGAGCCCGGGCCCCGGCCTGCTGATCGGCGACAGCGCGCCGATGCAACGCCTGCGCCGCGAGATCGACACCGTGGCACGCCTGGACGTGCCGGTGCTGATCCTCGGCGAAAGCGGCACCGGCAAGGAACTGGTGGCGCGCGCCATCCACGGCGCCAGCCGCGCGGCCGAGGGCAAGCCGCTGGTCAGCCTGAACCTGGCCGCGCTGCCCGCCACGCTGATCGAGTCCGAACTGTTCGGGCATGTGGCCGGCGCCTTCACCGGCAGCCAGCGCGGCGGCCAGGCCGGCAAGCTGGAGCAGGCCGCGGGCGGCACGCTGTTCCTCGACGAAGTCGCCGATATCCCGATGGAGATGCAGGTCAAGCTGCTGCGCGTGCTGGAAGACCATATGGTGGAGCGGCTGGGCAGCCGGCAGGCGCAGCGCGTGGACTTCCGTCTGGTGGCGGCGACCAACCGCGACATCCAGGCGCTGATCGACGGTGGGCGCTTCCGCCTGGACCTGTACTACCGCCTGAGCGGCGTGGTGCTGCGCATTCCCGCGCTGGGCCAGCGGCGCGAGGACATCCCTGCCCTGCTGACCCATTTCGTGCGCGGCTTCTGCGCGCGCAACCAGGTGCCGGTGCCGGAGGTGGCGTCCGAGGTGCCGCGCTATCTGGCCGAGCGGCGGTGGCCGGGCAATGTGCGCCAGCTCAGGCAGAAGATCGAGGAAGCGCTGGTGTTCTGCGACGGCCGCGTGCTGCGCGCGGCGGATTTCGCGCGGGGCGAGGAAAGCGCGGCGGCGTTCAGCGTGAGCGAGCCGGCGTTGCCGTTTGGCGCGGCACTGGACGATGCGTCGGACGACGCCGCGCTCGATGTGGGCGCCGCATCGTCGGCGGACCTGCGGGAGGTAGCGTACGAGGCCGTGCTGCAGGCCATCGCACGGCACGGCGGCAACAAGAAGCGTGCGGCGGAGCAACTGCGCATTTCACGCTCGCATCTGTACAAGCTCCTGGAGCGCGGCGCGCGCGGCTGAGCACGAACGATTGCGTGGCTTACAGAATCTCCCGGATGAACCAGGCATTGAAGCGGTAAAGCGCAATGGATGGAATGACGGCAAACAAGAACAGGCGGATGACTGCGCGCCGGTTCCTATAGAGGTAGAGCGCCATCAGATCCCGCAGCGCATAGCTGGCAGCCAGCACCAGCAGCGGAATGTAGGCCAGGAAGCAAAACAGGAAGATCCAGACAACGGCGCCGCCCTGCATCGCGCGGTCGAGAAATCCAGCGTCGTCCATCCAGTGCGCATCCCCTGCACTGAATGTGACGAGCAGCATCAACAAGGAAGCGATCAGCGTGGGACAGCGAAGCATTCAGATCGGCTCTCTCGCTTCGCCCTGCTCACCATCGAGCAGCACGCACAGCATCCGCTCAGGATTGGCCAGGAAATCGCGCGTCACGCGGAAGTGCTCGGTGTCCTGATAGTCGATTCGCGCCACGCCGTCCGGCGAGCAATTGTAGATCCACGCATCGGGATAGGCCATCAGGATCGGCGAGTGTGTGGCGATGATGAACTGCGAGCCGTCTTCCACCAGATCGTGGATGCGCGACAGCACCGCCAGCTGCCGCTGCGGCGACAGCGCCGCCTCGGGCTCGTCGAGCAGGTAGAGCCCGTTGCCGCCGAAGCGATGCATCATCAGCGCGAGAAACGATTCGCCATGCGATTGCTCGTGCAGCGAGCGCCCGCCATAGGCGTGGATGACGGGCGGGCTGAAGGCCGGCTCCTGGTCCAGGCGCTCGATTTCCGTGGCCACGTTGAAGAAGCTCTCCGCGCGCAGGAAGAAGCCATCGCGCGGCCGCTTGAAGCCGCGTGCGACGCGCAGGTATTCGTGCAGTTCCGAATGCGAGCGGCGCGTGCCGAAGCTGAAATTGCGCGAGCCGCCCTCGGCGTTGTAGCCCATGGCCACGGCGATGGCCTCCATCAGTGTGGACTTGCCCGAGCCGTTCTCGCCGACCAAGAAGGTGACCTTGGGGTGCATCTCCATCGCGTCGAGCGTGCGCACCGCGGGCAGGCTGAACGGATAGCGCTCGAAGCTGTCTACGATGTCGCGCCGCAGGGTGACGCGGCTGATGAACTGGGACGAGATCATGGGGTTCGCCGGTGGAGGGCACGCCACTATCGTAACGCAGTGCAGCGCCTACAGCACCAGGCGCATGGCGATGCGTTGCCGCAAACCAAGCTGCGCTTCGCGCGCCAATGCAGCAGCCAGTTCGGGGCACAGATCCGCGTCGCCGAGCCGGCGAAAGCCAAGGCGCGCGTAAAACGGCGCATTCCACGGCAGGTGGCCGAAGGTGGTGAGATTCAGCGACTGCAACCCCTGCCGGCGCGCGTTGTCCGCTACGGTGTCCACTAGCGCGCGGCCAATGCCGCGGCGGGCATGGGCGGGATGGACGTCCATTTCGTCGAGATACGCATTCTGTCCCTGCACGCTGGCCAGCGCGAAGCCGGCGGTTGCGCCATCGTCGGCAATCGCCACCCACAAGCGGCGCTCGCGCTGCGCGCATTGCAGGTCTTCGATGGGGGTGACTTGCTCGCGCAGCGCTGCCGGCAAGTCGGATTCGGGAAATAGCGTGGCGGCCGCGCGTTCGATGGCAGCAAGGATGGGTACGTCTGCAGTGGTGGCGAGGCGGATGACTGGAGATGGCATGGGAGTTTGTGCGGTGGTGGCAAGCTCAGGCTCGCGCCCTCTCCCCGGCCCCTCCCCCACAAGTGGGAGAGGGAGCCAACCGGCGGTAGTAAAAGCATCACTCGGTGTAGCCGTGATTTCCGCCCCCAGGCGGAAATCACCCACGCGCGATGCGAAGCGAGCCGTGAAGGTTTGAATCTCCCGTTATGCGGCGCCTCGTCGGCAGGCCAAAAGAGCGGAAAAGAGGAGGCCATGTTTGAGTATCGCCTTAAGGCGATGCGAGTTTGGCCTCCGGCCGCTCTTTTGGACTGACGACGAGGAGTCTTTCGCCGCATCCGGGTCGCCTTCTTTGCCTACTTTCTTGGCGAGACAAGAAAGTAGCTCAACATTAGACATGCGAATGGCTGCCTCACCGGCTGCGAAGGTGGTCGTCAACGAGGCGATTTGGCAATGGAAACAGCGATGAGACGCCGTCAGAAGCGCGCGCGGGCAATCCTACGAGGTCGGTCGCGTGTCGTTGCGTGGCGTTGGCCACTGGAATTTCTGGGACTTGCGATTCAGGCCATCGCGAAACGCAAGTCCGGTAAATTCCATGCGCAGCCACTGCGTGACCAGACCGGCCGTGACGGGCTGATTCATGCGCCATGGTGCGACCGCGTTCATCGGGAAGGTCTCGACAAGCACCAGACTCAGCAGTTGGTTCAAAGTCCAGGCCATCGAGCGAATTTGCATCCACAACTCCAGCACGGTGCGCGATTGCTGCCAGAGATTGCTCACGCCGAACCAGCGCTTGAGATTGTGAAACAGCGGTTCTATGCCCCAGCGGCGCGCGTACAACTGCACGATCTCCTGGGCGCTCAAGTCCGTTTCGCTCGCGAGCAGCAGACGGGGCTTGGTCCAGGCCTGTTTCTTCGCATCGAAGAACTGGCACCAGACGGCACGCACCAACGCGCCCTTGAGGAAGCGCGCGCGAGCCTCGGCAGAGCGCAGGCGAACCTGCTGGTCTTTGCCATAGAGCGGCATGCGCAGTTCGATCGCGGGCAGTGCTTCGATGGCCTCGGCGTTCAGGCGCTCGCCATAGATGCGCTTGCGACCACGTCTGGGTGTGGTTGGCGGTGGCGGCACGAGAAACAGCGCGGTGTCGATGCGCGCCTGTCCAATCACGTGCATTTGTCTGCGCAGCAAAGGCAATACCAGGCGGGCGCGCATGAACCACGAATCGAACAGTACGCGCACCGGCTTGTTGGCCACGCCCGCCAGAGAGCGGACCAGCACCAGCGCGATTTTCAGCTTGTTGCGGTTGCCGGTGTTTGGCACCAGCCGCGAGAGAATTGGCAGCACCAGGTTGACCCCGCCGTTGCCCAGCGCGCTCACGCCCAGCGTAACCCAGCACTGGGCCCGTATGAATTGCGGCCGATTGATCTTGCGGCTGTGGTCGTGGCGATACGCGCAACCGGGCGCCTGCTCCGAGGAGCGCGGCACCAGCGTATCGTCGATGACCAGTGTCAGCACATCGCATGGCAGCACTGTGAGCACCAGCAAGAACAATTGGCGGGCCAAACGCACGGTGCGCAAGCTGCCGCGCCCGAGAAGCTTGTAGTAGGTCGTCCAGTGCCTGCGTCGCGCGATGGCGCTGATAGCGCGCGTCACCCAGCCTTCTGGCGAAACCATACAGCCGCACAGCAGCTCGACAAAGCTCCCGCGAGAGCGAATTGGCACGGCCAGAAGCAGAAGGTTGATCCATTCGGACAGACACAGTCGTACACGGTTGGACAAAGACATGGGCAATCGCAAGAGGACCGAAAACGATCCTCATTGGCCGCCGCGCTGCTTGCGCTAAAACCCGCGCAAGCAGCGCGGCGGCCACACGATCATTGCCCCATGTCAAGCATTTTTCGATTTCTTGAATCCGTTTCCAACCCGCTCGTTGAGCGGGCCTGAATGTCTAAAGTTGAGGAAAGTAGGTCGCCTCCCCGCAGGGGAGGTGAAACTGCCTTTGACTTTAAGCTTTTGACCTTTTGACGTTCGAGCGCCAACGCCACACCCAACGCACATCAAGCCGCCGGAAACATCCCCACCAGATTCGCCACCGCGGCCGGCACATCGGCCGCCTCGGTAATCGCCCGCACCACGGCGGCGCTGCCAACGCCGACAGCCAGCACCTCCGGCAGCCGCGCCGCATCGACACCGCCGATGCCCACCAGCGAGGGCACCACCGGCTGCATCAGCTTGACGTAGGCATGGAAGCGGCCCAAGCCCTGCGGCGCGGTCGGCATGACCTTGGTGGTGGTCGGGAAGATCGCACCCAGCGCCAGGTAGCTCGGCCCGATGGTCGCCACGCGCAGCATCTCCGCATAGCCATGCGTGGACACGCCAAGCCGCAGCCCCGAGGCGCGCAGCGCGTCGAGGTCGGCTTCATCAAGGTCTTCCTGGCCGAGGTGGATGCCGTAGATGCCACTGTCGCCACCCTGGCTGGCGTGGTAGTCGATGGCGGCACGCCAGTGGTCGTTGATGAACAGGCGCGAGGCGCTGCCGCGCGCGGCCCTGGCGGCGCGCTCGATCTCGCTGCGCACGGCCTGTGCATCGTCGGACTTGAAGCGCAGCTGCACGGTGGGCACCGCCAGCGGCACCAGCCGTTCGATCCATTCAGCGCTGGGCACCACCGCGTACAAACCCAGCGGCGGGCATGGCGCAAACGGCTCCGCACGCAACTCCGGCGCTACCAGGGCGGCGTGGCGCACCTGCGGGAAGCGCGCGAAGCCCACCGGCCAGTCGAGCGAGCCCGGCTGCCAGGCGCGCGCCAGGCAGAGCGCATCGTGCGCGGGGAAATGCAGCGCCAGGCAAGCGAGTAGCACGGCGACGAAGGCCGGCGAATGCGCGGTGTCGTCGTCGGCATGCGCGCTGAAGACCCAGGTGCCCATCGGCGAGCGCACGGTGTCGCTCCACTGTCCGCCTTCGCGGTCGCTCTCGATGGCGATGGCGCCGGCGGCGGCAATGCGTGCGAGCGTGGCCTCGTCGGCTTCGCCGTCGAACAGCACCACGTCGGCATCGCCAAGCGCTGCGGGCGCATCGCCGCGCGCCCACGCGCGCCAGGCCTTGTCGCTGGTGCCGAAGGTGGCGCCATAGCGTGCCAGCAGCGTGTCGCGCAGCGCGGCGTCGATGCCGGCCGGGAGAAGATTGCGGGTCATGCGCGGTCCTCCGCGCCTTCGGCGTGCCAGAATGGCATGCCCACCACCGGCGTGCTGGCCTGCGCGATATCGCGCTCCGGCATGGGGCCGGCCAGGTAGGCGGTGCGGCCCGCGTCCACCGCCAGCGCGAAGGCGCGTGCCATGTTGACCGGATAGGCGGCCTGCGCCACGGCGGTGTTCAGCAGCACGCCATCGTAGCCCCACTCCAGCACCTGGGCTGCGTGCGACGGCAGGCCGAGGCCGGCGTCGACGATCAGCGGGGTATCCGGCAGGCGTTCGCGCAACAGGCGCATGGCGTGCGGGTTGACGGCGCCCTTGCCGGTGCCGATCGGCGCGGCCCAGGGCATCAGCGCCTGGCAGCCCACATCCAGCAGGCGGCGGCACAGCACGAGGTCCTCGGTGCAGTACGGCAGCACCTTGAAGCCTTCCTTGATCAGCGTCTCGGCGACGGCGGGCAGGTTGAGCGTATCGGGCTGCAGCGTGTAATCGTCGCCCACCAGCTCAAGCTTGATCCAGTCGGTCTCGAACACTTCGCGCGCCATCATGGCGGTGGTGATGGCTTCCTGCGGCGCCATGCAGCCGGCAGTATTGGGCAGCACCGGCACGTTCAGCGAGCGCAGCATCTGCCAGAAAGCCTGGCCGCCCTCGCCATCGCCGACCGAGCCCTGGCGGCGCAGCGCCACCGTCAGCATGGCGGGCCGGGCCACTTCCACCGCGGCCTGGAGCGTGGCGGGAGACGGATAGCGCGCGGTACCCAGCAACAGGCGCGAGGCGAACGACTCGCCATAGAGCACGAAGGGGTCGGCGAACAGGTCGCGGCGGGGTTCAGCGGTATTGAAGGTCATTTGGGGTCAGCCTCCCGTCACGGGTTGCACGAGGTCGATACGATCGCCGGCGGCGAGCACGGTGGCCGCATGCGCGGCGCGTGGCACGAACTGGCCGTTGAGCGCGGCGGCAAAGGGCGGCGCGATGCCCGCGCCCGCGACTGCGTCGGCCAGTGTGGCGTTATCGGCAAGGGCGAGCGGGCGGCCGTTGAGCAGGATATCCATGGTCATTGTCGTTCAGTGCAGCACCGGAGAGCCGGCGACGGTATCGAGCACAGCCGCGATCATGCCTAGCCAGCGCACCGAAGCGGGCACGGCATGCGCGGCAGGATCGTCGTCGAGCAGGGCCCGCACCACCTGGCAGGCGGCCTCGGTGACCGCCGGGGCGATCAGGAAGCCGTGCCGGTACAGGCCATTGAGCCGCACGATGCGGGCATGCTGGTCGACCCGGATGGCCGGCAGGTGGTCCGGCCGCGTCGGGCGGCGCTGCACATTGAGTTCAAGCACGCGCGCCTCGCCAAAGGCGGGGTGCAGCGAGTACGCCGCGGAAAGCAGCTCCAGCGCGGAGCGCACGCTCATCGGCGAATCGTCTTCGCTCTCGAGTTCGGTGGCGCCGATCACATAGAGGTCATTGGGCTTGGGCGCGATATAGATCGGGTAACGCGGGTGCAGCAGGCGCACCGGGCGATGCAGCTTGACCTCCGGCGCATGCACACGCACGACTTCTCCGCGCAAGCCGCGCAATCCCGGCATGCTGCCGTGCGCGGCGGGCTGTCCCGGCCACGCGGCGCGGGCGCCCAGGCCGCGGCAATCCAGCACCACGCGTGCGCGGATGCCAAGCTCCGGCAGGTCGCCGCTTTCGATTTCACCGGCTTCCCAGACGCAATGCAGGCCGCTGGCAACCGCGCAGGCCAGCAATGCGCGCAGCGTGCCGCGGTTGTCGAGCTGGCCTTCGCCGGCCAGCAGCAGCCCCTGGGAGAAGCGGCCCGCGAGCGCGGGCTCGAGCGCGGCCACGCCATTGCCGTCCAGCGCGCGCATGCGCTCGGCCACCAGTTCGGGCGGCGCCACGGCGCGCACCCGGCTGGTGAACAGCGACATCTCGCTGCGGTCGCGGGTATGCCATACCACCAGCGTGCCGTCTTCCTGGAAGAACACGGGCTCCGGCATTTCGGCGACCCAGGCGCGCCAGAGGTCGACGCTGGCGGTGCCGAGCTCGACGATGCGGCGCTCGGCAATGGCGGATTCCGCCAGGGGCGCCAGCATCGCCGCGGCAACATGCGCGGCCGAGCCAACGCCGTCGGGGCCGCCACGCTCGACCAGCGCCACGCGCAGGCCGGCACGCACCAGTTGCCAGGCGGATAGGCGCCCGGCCAGGCCGGCGCCGAGCACGGCCACATCAAACGACTGCACTGTCATGGGGATGGTTGTGCCGGTGCTCGCCGCGACGGCGCGGCGAGCACCGGCCTCCTATAAGTCATGGCGCGCCCCTTCGGGGAAGGGGCACGGTACTTCGCGTGCGGCGCTGCACGGGCATGCGCCGCACCATGGTCCTACGCCTTACGAGTAGATCTTGCTGCCGCTCTTGACGAACTCGATCGACTTTTCCTGCATGCCTTGCTCGGCTTCGGGCTTGAGCGAGGCGGCGTAGTCGCGCACTTCCTGCGTGATCTTCATCGAGCAGAACTTGGGACCGCACATCGAGCAGAAATGCGCGATCTTGGCGCCTTCGGCCGGCAGCGTGGCGTCGTGGTACGAACGCGCGCGTTCCGGGTCCAGGCCGAGGTTGAACTGGTCTTCCCAGCGGAACTCGAAGCGCGCCTTGGACAACGCGTTGTCGCGCAGCTGCGCGCCGGGCCAGCCCTTGGCAAGGTCGGCTGCGTGGGCAGCGATCTTGTAGGTGATGATGCCTTCGCGCACGTCTTCCTTGTCCGGCAGGCCCAGGTGTTCCTTCGGCGTGACGTAGCACAGCATGGCCGTGCCCATCCAGCCGATGTTGGCCGCGCCGATGCCGCTGGTGATGTGGTCATAGCCAGGGGCGATGTCGGTCACCAGCGGTCCGAGCGTGTAGAACGGGGCCTCAAAGCAGTGCTTGAGCTCTTCATCCATATTGGCCTGGATGCGTTGCAGCGGCACGTGGCCCGGGCCTTCGATCATGACCTGCACATCATGCTTCCAGGCCTTGTCGGTCAGCTCGCCGAGCGTGCGCAGCTCACCAAACTGGGCGTCGTCGTTGGAGTCCGCGATACAGCCGGGACGCAGGCCATCGCCGAGGCTGAACGACACGTCGTACGCCTTCATGATTTCGCAGATCTCGTCGAAGTGCGTGTACAGGAAGTTTTCCTTGTGATGCGCCAGGCACCACTTGGCCATGATCGAGCCACCGCGCGAGACGATGCCGGTGACGCGGTCCGCGGTCATCGGCACATAGCGCAGCAGCACGCCGGCGTGGATGGTGAAGTAGTCCACGCCCTGCTCGGCCTGCTCGACGAGCGTGTCGCGGAACATTTCCCAGGTCAGGTCCTCGGCGACGCCGCCGGTCTTGTCCAGGGCCTGGTAGATGGGCACCGTGCCGATCGGCACCGGCGAGTTGCGCAGGATCCATTCACGGGTTTCGTGGATGTGCTTGCCGGTGGACAGGTCCATGATGGTGTCGGCGCCCCAGCGGATCGACCACACCATCTTTTCCACTTCCTCGGCCAGCGACGACGTCACGGCAGAGTTGCCCAGGTTGCCGTTGATCTTGACGCGGAAATTGCGCCCGATCGCCATCGGCTCCAGCTCGGTGTGGTTGATGTTGGCGGGAATGATCGCGCGGCCGGAGGCGATTTCGCGGCGCACGAATTCCGGCGTCATGTCTTCCGGACGCAGCGGCAGCGACGCACCCAGCGCATTGCCGGGGTGCTGGCGCAGCAGCGCCTTGTATTCGGGCTTGTCGTACAGCGCCTGCAGGTTCAGCGACTCGCGCAGTGCCACGTATTCCATCTCGGGCGTGATGATGCCGCGGCGCGCATAGTGCATCTGCGACACATTGGCGCCGGCCTTGGCGCGGCGCGGGTTGGTCAGCTGGGCAAAGCGCAGGTGGGCGGTGGCCGGATCGGCGGCGCGCGCCAGGCCGTATTCCGACGACAGGCCGGGCAGCACTTCGGTGTCGCCGCGCTCTTCGATCCACTTGCCGCGAACCGACGGCAGGCCCGACTTCAGGTCGATATGGATGTCCGGATCGCTGTACGGGCCCGAGGTGTCGTACACGGGAATCGGCGGATTGGACATCTCGCCCTTGTCCGTGCGCGTGGACGTCTGCAGGATCGTGCGCAGCGGCACGCGGATATCGGGGCGGCTGCCGGTCAGGTAGGTCTTGCTGGATGCCGGATAGGCAAACTTTTTGTCGAGATCGGTTTCAAGCGACTCGAAAGATGCGGCGGGGGCGGTATTTGTGCGGGCCATGGGTGTCGTCCTCTCTCTTGCGGGGATGGACGAAACCAGGAGCCCTGTGAGCATGGCCGCGGCGGTGTGGCCGGGTCATGTGCCTTGGAGAAGGCAGGAGCTGTTCGGTAACCATGAAACTTCCCACGCCGGTACTAGCCGGATCGGGTTCGAAGGGACTCTCTCAGCCGCACGGCCCATCCGTACGGCACCCCTGTTTCATCCAACGGGGTGAATTTAAGCACAAGGCTTGGAGCTTGACCACCCCTGTTTCAATCTGGAGTGTCGTGCGTTTCAGTGGGCTTATCCCCTTGTTGCAGTGCAGGACGACGGTCAAGCGCTGGCCTCGGCACTCCGGGCAAGCCCCTTTGCCGGGCTTGCCGCCCCCAGCACATAGCCCGCCGCTTGCTCTACCATGCAATCAGACATGCCCATGCGCAACGCTCGCAGAAGACTGCACAGGAGACCTCATGACCGAAGCCGCCACCCACCGCGTGTTCAACCAGGTCCCGGACCTGACCGACTACAACCTGTTCACCGGCGATCCCGCGTTGCGGGCCGCGCTGGAACGGCTTGGCGGCGGTTGGCACGCCGGTGCGCTGGATGTCTTCGGCGCCCGCCTGGGCAAACCCGATGTGCAGCAGTGGGCGGCCGAGGCCAATCGCCACTCGCCGGAACTGCATACGCATAGCCGCACCGGCGAGCGCATCGACGAAGTGGAATTTCCGCCCGCATGGCATGCGTTGCTGGCCTTGCTGCGCAGCCAGCAGTTGCAGGCGCTGCCGTTCGCGCAGCCCCGCGACGGCGCGTGGGTGGCGCGCGCGGCGGGCTACTTCCTGCAGGCGCAGGCCGAGTCCGGATCCTTGTGCCCGCCCACCATGACCTTCGCCAGCATCCCGGTGCTGCAGAAGGAAGCGTCGCTGTTCGCGGAACTGGGGCCAAAGCTGTTCGCCACCGAGCACGATCCGCGCGACCTGCCCTGGCGCGACAAGCACGCCGTGATGATCGGCATGGGCATGACGGAAAAGCAGGGCGGCTCCGATGTGCGCAGCAACACCACCGTCGCACGCCCCTTGCGCGGCGAGGGCCGCGGCGCCGAGTATGCGCTCACCGGCCACAAGTGGTTCTTCTCCGCGCCGATGTGCGATGCCCACCTGGTGGTGGCGCGCATGGGCGCCGAGGACGGGCCACTGTCCTGCTTCTTCGTGCCGCGTTTTCGCGACGACGGCAGCAAGAACCCGGTGCAGATCCAGCGCCTCAAGGACAAGCTGGGCAACCGCTCCAACGCCAGCAGCGAGGTGGAATTCCTTGAGGCCACTGGCATCCTGATCGGCGAGGAAGGCCGCGGCATCCCGACCATCATCGAAATGGCCACCTATACCCGGCTGGACTGCGTGATCGGCAGCGCCGCCATCATCCGCGCGGCGCTGGTGCAGGCCATCCACCACGCGCGGCACCGCATGGCCTTCGGCCGCCTGCTGGCGGACCAGCCGCTGATGCGCAATGTGCTGGCCGACCTGGCGCTGGAAAGCCAGGCCGCCACCCTGCTCATGATGGAGCTGGCGCACGCTTTCGAGCGGGCCGATGCCGATCCGCTGGCCGCCGCGTGGAAGCGCATCGTCACGCCGGCGGCCAAGTTCTGGATCTGCAAGCGCGCCATCGAGGTCACCGGCGAAGCCATGGAGGTGTGGGGCGGCAATGGCTACGTCGAGGAGGGCCCGATGGCGCGGCTGTACCGCGAGGCGCCGGTCAACTCGATCTGGGAGGGCTCCGGCAACATCATGTGCCTGGACGTGCTGCGCGCGCTCCAGCGCAACCCCGAGGACGCCGCCCGGCTGTTGCAGGACCTCGCCCGGCGCGCCGGCGGCCATCCGGCGGTGCGGGCCGAACTCGCCTCGCTGCAGGCGATGCTGCGCGACGCGCCGGATCACCTGGAAGCCGGCGCGCGTCGCTTTTCCCAGGGCCTGGTGCTGACCGCGCAGGCGGCGCTGATGCTCGCCCACGCCGATGCTGACGATGCCGAGCGCTTCGCCGCCAGCCGGCTGGGACGCCAGCACGGCCGCGTGTTCGGCACGCTGGAGGGCGATGACGCCGCGCTGGCAAGCGTGGTGGCGCGCGCCTGGCCGGCCTGACGCCACCGGCGCGTCAAAGCGCCTGGACCACTGGCGGCCCCTGCCAGATAGCACGGCAACGCGCCGGCATGCCGGCGCGTGGTGGCATCGCGTCTGCTCGTGGCGGCGCTCGCGCCTGGTGCTGGGCCTCCCCCAAGGCTCGCCAAACCCCTCCACATATTAATTTGCCTCGCCCGCTACAACTGGGACGAGACCTGCCGTAAACCCTATGACACTAAGGGCATACATTTAATACATAGGTGCCCATTAATCCCCTTTCATCGCCTTTACACATCAGCGGAGCGCCCTGCCACGCGGGGTGCCGACATCCCGACATGAACATCAGCCAACGCCTGCTGCTTTCCTTATCCCTAGCCTTACTCGCCTTGCTCGTGGTCGGCCTCGGCGGCATCTGGCAGCTCAGCCAGTCGGAGCAGCGCTTCGAGTACTTCAACAGCAACACCCTGGGCAGCGTGCGCACCCTTGGCAGCCTCAAGGACAACGTCAACGCCATGCGCATCGCGCGCTCTACCGGCACGCCATGAGCGATGATGCGAAGGCCAAGAGCGAGGCCGAAGCGGCGCTGGCTCGCGCTGACGAGAAGTTCGACGCCACGGCCGCCAAGTACGAGCGCGATGACATCAGCGACGATACCGATCGCAAGATGCTCGACGCCGACCGCGCCGCGCTCAAGCGCTACCGCGAAGGGCGTGCCGCCATGCTGGAGAAATCGCGCGCCAACGACTTCGGCGCAGTCCGGGACATGCTGGTGAGCGGCGAGCTGAACGATGCATCGATCGCCTTGCGCAAAGCGATCGACGATCACATTACCTATAACGGCGACCTGGGCGACCATGCCGTGACGAGCAACCGCGCGCAATACCACACGGCGGTAACGGCGTTCTCGGCGATCATCGCCATGGCGGTGCTGGTGACCGGTTTCCTCGCCGCCACCCTGTACCGCCGTATCCGCGGCAGCCTGGCCGAGATCGAGCACACCCTGGAATACGTCAGCGAGTCGCTTGACCTCGAACGCCGCGCGCCGGTCGGACGCATGGACGAGATTGGCCGTACCGCGGCCGCCTTCAACCGCCTGCTGGAACGCGTGGCGGTGGCGCTGCGCGAAGTGCGCCATTCGACGGAATCCGTCGGCGTGGCGGCACGCCAGATCGCCGCGGGCAATACCGATCTGTCGGCGCGGACCGAGCAGCAGGCTGCCTCGCTGGAGCAGACCGCATCGAGCATGGAAGAGCTGACCACCACCGTGCGCCAGAACGCCGACAACGCGCGCCAGGCGAGCGGCCTGGCCGGCAACGCCGCCAGCGTGGCCGAGCACGGCAGCACCGCCGTGCAGCAGATGGTGCAAACCATGGGCGCGATCAGCACCAGTTCCAACCGCATCGCGGAGATCACCAGCCTGATCGAGGGCATCGCCTTCCAGACCAACATCCTGGCGCTCAATGCCGCGGTGGAAGCCGCGCGCGCCGGCGAGCAAGGCCGGGGCTTCGCGGTGGTGGCGGGCGAGGTGCGCAGCCTGGCGCAGCGCTCTTCCAGCGCCGCCAAGGAAATCAAGGACCTGATCGACAGCTCGGTCAACACCGTGCGCACCGGCTCGGCGCAGGCCGAGGATGCCGGCAAGACGATGAGCGAAGTCCAGAATGCGGTGAAGCGCGTGTCGGACATCATTGCCGAGATCGCCGCGGCCTCCGATGAGCAGAGCGCGGGCATCGAGCAGGTCAACCAGGCCGTGGGCCAGATGGACGAGGTCACCCAGCAGAATGCCGCGCTGGTGGAAGAAGCGGCAGCCGCCGCGCAGTCGCTGGATGACCAGGCCGGCAAGCTGCGCGATACGGTATCGACCTTCCGCCTGGCGACAACCTGAGCACGGGTGTGAGGGCGGATCCCCGCCCCTTACACCGCCAATACCTCCGCCATCCGCAATACCACCCGAGGACCGTGCCGGATCAGGTCATGCGCGCGCTCGCCGATCATGATGGCCGGCGCATTGGTATTGCCCCCAATCAGCGTCGGCATGATCGACGCATCCACCACGCGCAAGCCTTCCACGCCCCGCACGCGCAGCTGCGGGTCGACCACCGCGTATTCGTCCATGCCCATGCGGCACGTCCCGACAGGATGGTAGATGGTGTCGGCATGGGCGCGGATCATGGCGCGGATCGCGCTGTCGTCGCCGCCATCGGCCGGCAAGTGCGCCGAATACAGCTCCTTGCCGCCGAACGCCGCCAGTTGCGGCTGGGCCAGGATGCGGCGCACGATCCGCACGCCGGCCACCAGGCCGTCGAGATCCCGCGGGTCCGACAGGAAGCACGGGTCGATCACCGGCGCCTCGCGGATATCGGGCGAAGCCAGCCGTACCTCGCCCCGGCTTTTCGGGCGCAGCACGCAAACGTGGCAGGAGTAGCCATGGCCCAGGCGGATGCGGCGCATATGGTCATCGGCCATGCCGACCACGAAATGCAGTTGCAGGTCCGGTTCGTCCAGCCCGGCGTGGCTTTTCAGGAAGGCGCCGGCCTCGGCAAAGTTGGAAGTCAGCATGCCCGTGCGTTCGCGCCGGTAGCGCAGGATCTCGGCCAGCAGGCGAAACGCGCCACCAACAGACACGCCGAACAGCTCGGACGCCGCCACGCGCTTATGCACGATGATGTCTAGATGGTCCTGCAGGTTGGCGCCGACGCCGGGCAGGTCGTGCACCAGGGGAATGCCTAGCTCGCGCAGATGCGAGGCAGGGCCGACGCCCGACACCATCAGCAGTTGCGGCGAACCGAACGCGCCGGCCGACACGATCACCTCGCGGCGTGCCCGCAACAGGGTCTCGCGGCCATCCAGCCGCACCGTCACGCCCACCGCGTGGCGGCCCTCGAACTCGACGCGCAGCACCTGCGCGCCCGTCATCACATGCAGGTTGTCGCGCCCGCCGTTGCTGGCGCGGTCGGCGGCGTCGCCTCGGTGCAGGTAGGCGCGCGCGGCGTTCCAGCGCTCGCCGCCATGCTGGGTCACCTGGTACCAGCCAGCGCCCTCCTGGTCCACGCCGTTGAAGTCGTCGTTGCGGCGATAGCCGGCCTGCTGGGCCGCCTCGATAAAGCGCTGGCCAAAGGGATTGGGCGTGCGCAGGTCCGACACATGAAGCGGGCCGCTGCCGCCGTGCAAGGGATCATCATCGCGCCCGGCCACGCGCTCGTTGCATTCGGCCCGGCGGAAATAGGGCAGCACATCGTCCCAGGCCCAGCCGTCGCAGCCGGCCGAGGCCCAGCGGTCGTAGTCGGCCGGCGTGCCCCGCGTATAGATCATGGCATTGAGCGAGGAACTGCCCCCAGGCCGCGCCCGCTCGGCTGGTAGCCGCGGCGCCCGTTCAGCCCGGGCTGCGGCACGGTGCGGTAGCCGTAATTATGGCTGCCGGCGCGCGGCAGCATTACCGCGCAGCCCGCCGGCGTCGACACCAGCACATGGTGATCGTGGCCGCCGGCCTCGAGCACCGCCACGCTGTCGCTGCCGCTGTCGGCCAGCCGCCCGGCCAGGGCACACCCCGCCGAACCGCCGCCAACGACGAGATAGTCAAAGGTGGTTTCCATCCGTCTCCCCGCCTGGTCCGAGTTCAGTGTGCCGGGGTCGCGCCGAACGCTTCGGGGCGGGCCGCGCATGCCGGCCAACCCGGTCTGGCTGGCACGCCAAGAGCATGCCGCGAAATCAGTGTAGGGCTTTGCCGAGGCACTGGAAAGGACGATGGAAGGGGCGTTGAATACGGTTGTTTGAAGCACGCGGCTAGTGGCCGGCCTCCATTGTCAGCCGCAGCCGCATGGCATATGGTGCGGGGATCTAAACGCCGCGCGCGCCAAGGGCAGCGCACGACCCCAAGGAGAGCGCGACATGAGAGAAGTGCCCGAGATGTCATCCGTATTCGACGCCATGCGCGCCGCCTCGCGGCGTGACCAGGCTCCGGCCTGGGAAGTGCGCGCCGACCGGCTGCGGCGCCTGCGCACGCTGGTGACCGAGCACATGGACGAGATCTCGCAAGCCATCAGCGCCGACTTCGGCAACCGCCCCCGCCAGGAAACCGCGCTGCTCGAAGCCTTTCCCAGCGTGGCCGGGATCGACGATGCACTGCGTCACGGCAAGCGCTGGATGCGGGTGCGGCGAGTTCGCACCGGGCTGTGGTTCAAGCCCGCCACGTCGCGGCTGATGCCGCAGCCGCTGGGCGTGATCGGCATCGTGGTGCCGTGGAACTACCCGCTCTACCTGACCGTGGGCCCGCTGGCGGGCGCGCTGGTCGCGGGCAACCGCGCCATGGTCAAGCTCTCCGAGTACACCCCGCGCTTCGCCGCGCTGTTCGCGCACCTGGCGCAGCAGGCCTTCGCCGCCGACGAAGTCACGGTGGTCAATGGCGACGCGCAAGTGGCGAGCGCCTTTTCCGCCCTGCCCTTCGATCACCTGCTGTTTACCGGCTCAACCCAGGTCGGCCACCATGTGATGCGCGCGGCGGCGGCCAATCTCACGCCGGTCACGCTGGAGCTGGGCGGCAAGTCGCCGGCCATCGTCGGCCCCGGCGCGGACCTGGAGCGCGCGGTCGAACGCATCCTGGTGGGCAAGCTGCTAAACGCCGGCCAGACCTGCATCGCGCCGGACTATGTGCTGCTGCCCGAAGCGCTGCGCGAGCCCTTCGTCGAAGCCGCACGCGCCTGCGCCGCCCGGCTCTACCCGGACCCGCCGGGCCACCCCGGCCATGCCGGCAACCCCGATTACACCACCATCATCAGCCCCCGGCACTTCGCCCGGCTCGACAGCCTGGTTGGCGACGCAACCCGCGCCGGCGCGCGCGTGGTGCCGCTGTCACAAGTGCCCTCGGACCCGGAGCGCCGCCGGCTGGCCCCGGTCCTGCTGCTGGACGTGCCCGCCGACGCCACCGTGATGCGCGAAGAGATCTTCGGCCCGGTGCTGCCGCTGGTGACCTACCGCACGCTGGAAGAGGCCATCGACTACATCAACGCCCGCCCACGCCCGCTAGCGCTCTACCTGTTCGAAAAAGACGGCCGCACGATCGACCACGTGATGGCACGCACCGTGGCCGGCGGAGTCAGCATCAACGAAACCCTGCTGCATATCGCCCAGGAAAACCTACCCTTCGGCGGCGTGGGACCCAGCGGCATGGGTGCGTACCACGGCCAGGCGGGCTTCGAGACCTTCTCCAAGCTCAAGCCGATCTTCCGCCAATCCGGGATCAATGGCGCCGGGCTGCTGAAGCCGCCCTACGGCAAGCGGTTCGAAACGATGATCAAGCTGCTGATGCGGTGAATGAAGAGGAAAACCTGCGGCGATGAACGGGGCCGCCGAACGGGCCAAAGCCGCGCCCCATGACGACGGCTGTCGCTCCCTCTCCCCTCATGGGGAGAGGGCTGGGGAGAGGGGTGGTTTGGCTAGGAGCCACTTGAAAGCGAAGCTTTCGGTTCTTTCCGGCGCGCAGGTGGCATTTGTAGCGCCCGCCCTCTCCCCGGCCCCTCTCCCACAAGTGGGAGAGGGAGCCAACCCGCGGCAAGATGAACCAATTGTGGTAGCCGTGATTCTCGCCGCCACGGGCGGGAATCACCCAAGCGCGATGCGAAGCGAGCCGTCAAGGTTTGAATCTCCCGTTATGCGGCGCCTCGTCGGCAAGCCAAAAGAGCGGAAAAGAGGGACCCATGTCTGAGCATCGCCCTAAGGCGATGTGAGTTTGGGTCCCGGCCGCTCTTTGGCTTGCCGACGAGGAGGCTTTCGCCGCATCCGGGTCGCCTTCTTTGCCTACTTTCTTGGCGAGACAAGAAAGTAGGTCGCCTCCCCGCAGGGGAGGTGAAATTGCAGTTGCCCTTGACCTTAAGTAGTTGAAGTTGAAGCTGATTTTGCAGTTGCAGTTGCAGTTGCCCTTGTAGTCAAACCCACTGCACCCTCACCCCACCACCATCGGCCGCCCCAGCATCCGCGCCAGCACCGCCTCCGGCGAATGCGTATGGTCCGAGATCGCTTTCGGCGACAGGTAATAAGTCTGCTCCATCATGGCCCGCCCTCGCATAGCTGCATGCAGCACCTGGTCGCTGAACACGATCCACGTCGAGCCCGGCGGGAAATGAAATTCCTGCTGCGGCACATTGGCCTGATACTCCAGGTCGGCCTTGGCCAGATCATGCAGTTGCAGCATCCGATGGTCGTACTCGGAGCGCCGGCGCTTGGTGATATGCAGCACCTCCATCACCCGCGCCTGACCCGGCCACATGCCCTTGGTCTTCGGCACAAAACGCTTGGCGAAATCGCCAAATGGCTCACCCACCCGCCACACGCGCGGCGCCTGCGGGTCAATGTTGTGGAACACGCGCAGCAGCCGCTGGCCCAGCATCGGGTTGGACGGGAAGGAATCCACATGCAGGCGCGTGTCGTCCTTGCGCCAGCTCACCGGCCGCCCGGCGATCTCGCTCGGGCGCAGCGAGGTGCCGGCGCGCACCATATGCGGGCCATATTCCGGGAACAGGCTGAGCACCAGCTTCTCGCTGTACTCGGCATAGCGGCGAATCAGCTGGTACAGGTCCTGCAGGTCCTGTTCGCCGCCCGTCGCGCCGCGCACGGCCTGGTCGTTGGCGCGCAGGTTGATGTTCTTTGACTTGCCATCCGACCAGCGGCTATCCAGGAAGCGCTCTTCGCCAGGCTCGAACCGGAAGCGCAATTGCGGGAAGAACAGCACGGCGCCTTGCTCCAGCTCGCGGCGCAGCCTGGCCTTGGTATCGGCATCGACCTGCGGGGCCCACTCGGTATAGGGCTGCGGCCGGATCAGGTTGAACGCGGGCGCAGTGGCCGGGCCGGGCGTGGAAGTTGTAAGGGTCGAATCAAGTGACATGGGCATCCTCGGTATGCGGGCTCCGGCGGTCTTGAGCGCGCATGCGCGCGCCGCGCCGGGATAACAAAACGCCACTCGCCGGGCCGCTTTGCCATCCCGGGATTCTACCCTCGTGGCCGTGGCGCGCCACGCCCCGCCCTCCCCCGGTTGATCCAGGACAAGGCGGCGGCAAGCCCGGAACGCCACCCCGAGGGCAAAAAACACCGCCCGAGGGCGGTGTTCTTCCGATGCCAGGTTCGCGGCAGCCTTACAGGCCGGCAGCGGCGCGCAGCAGCGCGACCTTGTCGGTCGCTTCCCACGAGAACTCCGGCTCTTCGCGGCCAAAGTGGCCGTAGGCAGCGGTCTTCTCGTAGATCGGGCGCAGCAGGTCGAGCATTTGCACGATGCCCTTCGGGCGCAGGTCGAAGTGCTCTTGCACCAGCGCGGCGATCGCCTCGTCGGAGATCTTGCCGGTGCCTTCGGTGTACACCGTCACGTTGATCGGGCGGGCCACGCCGATGGCGTAGCTGACCTGCACCTGGCACTGGCGCGCCAGGCCGGCGGCGACGATGTTCTTGGCGACGTAGCGGGCAGCATAAGCAGCCGAGCGGTCGACCTTGGACGGATCCTTGCCCGAGAAAGCACCGCCACCGTGGGGCGAAGCGCCGCCATAGGTGTCGACGATGATCTTGCGGCCGGTCAGGCCGCAATCGCCTTGCGGGCCGCCGATGACAAAGCGGCCGGTCGGGTTGACCAGGTACTTGGTGTCCTTGAGCATCTCGGCCGGCAGCACCGGCTTGATGATTTCCTCGATCACGGCTTCGCGGATCTGCGCCTGGGTGATATCCGGCGAGTGCTGGGTCGACAGCACCACGGTATCCACGCTGTGCGGACGGCCGTCGACGTAACGCACGGTCACCTGCGACTTGGCGTCCGGACGCAGCCAGGGCAGGCGTCCGTCGCGGCGCAGCTGCGACTGGCGCTCGACCAGGCGGTGCGAATAATAGATCGGGAAGGGCATCAGTTCAGGCGTTTCATCGCAGGCGTAGCCGAACATCAGGCCCTGGTCGCCGGCGCCCTGGTTCAGGTAGTCGTCGGAGGCGCGGTCCACGCCCTGGGCGATGTCAGGCGATTGCTTGTCGTAAGCGACCAGCACTGCACAACCCTTGTAGTCGATGCCATATTCGGTGTTGTCGTAGCCGATGCGCTTGATGGTGTCGCGCGCGACTTGGATGTAATCGACGTTGGCGGTCGTGGTGATTTCCCCGGCGAGGACAACCAGGCCGGTGTTGCACAGCGTTTCAGCGGCAACGCGCGCGTACTTGTCCTGGGCCAGGATGGCATCGAGGACAGCGTCGGAAATTTGGTCTGCGACCTTATCGGGATGGCCTTCGGAGACGGATTCCGAAGTGAACAAGAAGTCGTTTGCCACGAACTTTTCTCCAGGTTTGGCTATTGCGCGCCAACCTCAAAGCCCGGGCGGCGACGCTTTAGCGGTATTTTCATGCCGTTCCAGTAGAACGGTATCGCCCCGCAAGTTGTCAGTTAACTCGGCGATACGCGCTATTATACGCGCCTGCAAGCTACGCTGCAGCACCCCGGTTATCTGGCACGCCTGCCAAATACCGGACGCTGTCGCGGCCAGGCCGCGCCACCCGCATGAGCGATGCGCTTGCACTGCCTGGCGCGAAGCCTGCAGGCAGTGCAAGCCGTACGGTGGGCCCCGTAACAACACGAGATTCATTTTGATTGCCCCACTAACGGCAGCGCCCGGCAAAACATTAATGACCTACCCGGCCCGCCGGGCCGCTATCGTAATTCGATGACCTTCCTGTTCTGGCTGATTTCCCGTTTGCCGCTCTCCTGGCTGCACGCCATCGGCGGCGCGCTCGGATTGCTGGCGGCACGCTTGCCGGGACGTTATGGCACGCGCCTGCGGGAAAACCTGCGCCACGCCTATCCCGATGCCAGCGACGCGATGCTGGCCGAAGCGGCCCGCGCAACCGGCCGCATGATCCTGGAGATGCCTTACTTCTGGAGCCGGCGCAATCCCCAGGCCCGCATGTACGGCTTTGCCACCCGGCTCTGGCCGGAACTCGACAAGCTGATGGCGCAGGGCCGCGGGCTGATCATCCTGGTGCCGCATCTTGGTTGCTTTGAAGTGCTTCCTCAGGCATTTGCCCTGCGGCATCCGGTCACGGCGCTGTACAAGCCGCCGCACCAAGCCTGGCTGCGCGACTGGATCGTCAAGATGCGCACGCGCCCCAACCTGGCCATGGCGCCGGCGCAGCCGCGCGGCGTGCGCATGCTGGTCAAGGCGCTCAAACGCGGCGAGGCCATCGGCATACTGCCCGACCAGGTCCCGACCGGCGGCGAAGGCGCATGGGCGCCGTTTTTCGGCAAGCCGGCCTACACCATGACGCTAGTGCAGCGCCTGCAACAACTCACGGGCGCGCCCATCGCGGTGATCTTCGCGGAGCGCCTGCCGCGCGGCGCCGGCTTCGTCGGCCATATGCAATTGATCAAGGATCCGCTGCCCGACGACCAGGCAGAAGCCGTCGCGGTGATCAACGCGGCGGTCGAGAAGCTGGTGAAGGAAGCCCCGACCCAGTACCTGTGGGGCTACAACCGGTACAAGCATCCGGGCGGCGCCGAGTTGCCGCCTGCGCAGCCACCCCGCGCGCCCGCGGCCGACGCCTCGCGCAATCCCCTGGAGGTGCCGGCACCGGCACCGGCACCCTCTCCAACGACCAAAAATGAGCCGTATTTTTACCTGGCTTGGCATCGGCCTGCTGACCGTGCTGGGCAAGCTCCCCTATCCGCTCGTGGCGCGCTTCGGCGAAGGCCTGGGCAGCCTGCTCTACCTGATTCCCAGCAGCCGCCGCCGCGTGGTGCAGACCAACCTGCGCCTGTGCTTCCCCGACCGGAGCGAGGCCGAGATCGAAACGCTCTCGCGCCAGACCTTCCGCACCGTCTTTCGCAGCTTTGCGGAGCGCGGCATCTTCTGGACCGGCAGCGAGGCGCAGATGCGCCGCTGGGTCCAGATCGACGACCAGGCCGATCTGGTGGCGCTGGACGGCACGCCCCATATCCTCGTCACGCTGCATCTGTCCGGCGTCGAGGCCGGCGCCATCCGCCTCACCATCCACCTGCGCGAACATGTGGGACGCTCCGGCGCGTCGCTGTACACCAAGCAGAAGAATGCCTTGTTCGACGGCTTCCTCAAGCACGCGCGCGGGCGCTTCGGCGCCAACATGATTGCGCGCAACGACAGCGCGCGCGACATCATCCGCTGCCTGCGCAAGGGCGAGGCCCTGCAACTGATCGCCGACATGGACTTCGGCGAGCGCGACTCGGAGTACATCCCGTTCTTCGGCGTGGAGGCCCTGACCTTGACGTCCGTATCCCGCCTGGCGCGGCTGGCCGGTGCCAAGGTGGTGCCGATCTATACCGAGATGCTGCCCGACTACCAGGGCTATGTGCTGCGCATCCTGCCGGCTTGGGAAAACTATCCCGGCGACAGCGTGACCGAGGACACCCGGCGCATGAATGCCTTCTTCGAAGACTGCATCCGCCCGCGCATCACCGAGTACTACTGGGTGCACAAGCGCTTCAAGCACCGCCCGGACGGCGAACGCGAAAACTACTGACCATGTGGGCGCGGCGGCGGCATCGCCAGGCAGATATGTCGCCCGCGCCACCCTCGATACGCCGCCAGCAAGCGCGGGACGGCCCGACTACAATCGCACTATGAAACTCCAGTTCACCAAGATGCACGGCGCCGGCAACGACTTCGTCGTGCTCGACGGCATCCACCAGACCCTGAGCCTGACCCCGGCGCAGTGGCGCGCGCTCGCCAGCCGGCATTTCGGCGTGGGTGCCGACCAGATCCTGGTGGTCGAGAAACCGACCCGGGACGACGTCGACTTCCGCTACCGCATCTTCAACGCCGACGGCGGCGAGGTGGAGCACTGCGGCAATGGCGCGCGCTGCTTCGTGCGCTTCGTCACCGACCACGGCCTGACCGACAAGCGCTCGGTGCGCGTGCAGGTGATGAACGGCGTGATCACGCTGACGCTGCAGGACGACGGCCAGGTCACGGTCGACATGGGCGCGCCGGAACTCGAACCCGAGCGCGTGCCATTCCGCTCCGACGGCCTGCCGACCAAGGCCGAAGGCCGCGATACGCTGTACGGGCTGGAAGTCAACGGCCGCACCGAATGGATTTCGGCCGTCTCGATGGGCAATCCCCACGCGGTGCAGGTGGTGGACGACACCGAGGCCTTCCCGGTACTGCAGGATGGCCCCATCATCGAGCATCACGCGAGCTTTCCCAACCGCGTCAACGCCGGCTTCATGCAGGTGGTGGAGCGCCATACGATTCGCCTGCGCGTGTTCGAGCGCGGTGCCGGCGAGACGCTGGCCTGCGGCACGGGCGCGTGCGCGGCAGTCGTCGCCGGCATTCGCCGCGGCCTGCTGGACTCGCCTGTACTGGTGCACACCCATGGCGGGGACCTGACGATTGCCTGGGACGGCGAAGGCGAGTCGGTACGCATGACCGGCCCGGCCACCACGGTGTTCGAAGGCAGCATTGACCTGGACCGGCTGCCTGCCTGACCATAGGGGCTTGCGGCCAGCCACGGCCGCGCCCTCCATGGAGTGCCAATGTCGCTCGCCGATTTCCGCATCACCTCGGGCAAGAACTTCCGCCTGGCCGACTTCAACGCCGGCGCCAAGCCGCTCTCCAGCGGCGACAAAGCCACCGACCAGGCCCGCATAGCCGAACTGAGCACCAGGCTTGACGAGCTGCAGGACATCTTCTACGCCGAACACAAGCGCAAGCTGCTGGTGGTGCTGCAAGGCATGGACACCAGCGGCAAGGACGGCACCGTGCGCGGCGTGTTCCGCAGCTTCGACCCCTCGGCATCCGCGTCGTCGCGTTCAAATCCCCCACCGCCGAAGAACTCGCGCACGACTACCTGTGGCGCATCCATGCCCAGGTGCCGCGCGCCGGCGAGATCGTAGTCTTCAATCGCAGCCACTATGAAGACGTGCTGATCACGCGGGTGCACGAGTGGATCGACGAAGCCGAATGCGAGCGCCGGTACAAGCAGCTACGCGCCTTCGAGACGATGCTGCTGGAAACCGGCACCACCATCGTCAAATGCTTCCTGCATATTTCCAAGGACGAGCAGAAGGCCCGGCTGGAAGCACGGCTGGCGGATCCCCAGAAGCACTGGAAGTTCGACCCGAAGGATCTGGAAGAGCGGCAGTACTGGAAGAACTACGAGACCGCCTACGAGGCCGCCATTGCCGCGACCAGCACGCCGGAAGCACCGTGGTATATCGTGCCCGCGAATTCGAAGACGCACCGGAACCTGATGGTGGCGGAGATCATGATGGCGGTGTTCGAGAAACTGAAGCCCGAGTATCCGCCGGGAAAGCCGGAGTTGGCGAAGCTCAAGGTGGTCTGAAGCTGCGGGGCGGCAGCGAAGGGACCAGGGTCAAGCCGGCCCCGGCCCCCTCGCGTCGGGTCAGGCATGCCCGTTGCCGCGATGGATGTCGTGCGTGACAAACGGCTTCTCGTGCGTCGGCATGGCCAGCCACTCCGGATGCTTCAACGTTTCCCGAATGTCGTCCAGCCCGCTGGTCCAGTGATCGTTCATGGTCAGCAAGCCAAACTGATAATCCTTGGCGTTGCCCTCAAACGTCTTGTCGCGATAGACCAGCTGGATCACATTGCGGCGCGCATCGCATGCGTACTCCGCCGCCTTGCGGTACCAGTCATTGTCCCGTTGCCCCTGCGGCACCAGCGCCATCACCTCGCTCAGCATGCGGCGGTAGTTCTGCTGCTCGCCCATGTAATCCGTAATGGTGCGCGTGCGGCTGGAATACTGGATGTCTTTCTGCCGCTCTGCCACGTCCAGCAGGTTGTGCGGCAACTTGCCACGCGCGCTCCACAGGTCCACCTGGAAGATCAGCGCGTCGCGCCGGGGCTGGGCGGTCAGGACTTCGGACAGTGGCGTGTTGGATACCAGGCCGCCATCCCAATAGAACTCGCCATCGATCTCCACCGCGGGAAATCCTGGCGGCAAAGCGCCGGAGGCCATGAAATGCTCGGCGTGCAGCTTGCGTCGGGTGTTGTCGAAATAGGCGAAATTGCCGGTCCGCACATTCACCGCGCCCACCGACACGCGCGTCTCCTTATGATGCGAGTTGATGCGGTCAAAATCGGCAAATCGCTCCAGCGTGGCTTTGAGCGGGCTGGTGTCGTAGTAGCTGGCGCTGGCGGGGCCGCACTGGCGCTCCACCAGGCTGGTCCACGGACGAGGCTGGAAGAACCCCCGCTGCCCCTCGAAGATGGCACGCGCGGCCTCGATGCCGTCGAACCAGATGCGCAGCGGATCGGGCCAGTGCGCGGCGGTCTCCGCGACCACCTCGTAGGGCAGCAGGCTGGGCAGCCACGGCTGCTGGCAGATGTAGTCCCAGAAAGCGCGCAACTGCTCGACCCTGCGCTCGGGCGCATTGCCAGCGATCACGGCTGCGTTCAACGCGCCGATTGAAATCCCGGCCACCCAGTTAGGCTGGATGCCCGCCTCCGCCAGCCCCTGGTACACGCCCGCCTGATACGAACCGAGCGCGCCGCCGCCTTGCAGCACCAAAGCCCTGACCGTGTATTCATTGTGAACCGGCCGCTTGCGGCCGGCGCCCTCAGGCGCGAGGTCCGGCGGCGCGCAGCCGCCGGGAGGCAGGAGATTTGGCTCCGGCTCTCTTAACGGTTCGGGCTTTGGCGCCTCGTGTTTGAGCGCGGGCGCCGCCGGGTTCGCTACCACGGCCGCCGCGGCGCTTTTTACAGCCGTGCTTCTCACGGCCGCGCTTTTTACAGCCTGCTGCTTCGGCGTGCCCTTTTGCAGTGCAACTATATTTTCCTGTGCCACTTTATCCAGCTTTTGCCGACGTCCACCTGCCACGAACCCTCCTTGATGACTTTGCTTTCCGACCTTGCATGCGGTCATGCCGGCCGGGCGGCGGTATCGCCGCCCGGCCGCTTTTCTTGTCGCTTACTGCATGTACCAGCCGTGGCTCACGACAAAGGACTGTCCGGTCAGCGCCGCCGACGGGAAGGCGCACAGGAACAGCGCGGTCTGCGCCACGTCGTCCACGGTGGTGAACACGCCGTCCACGGTGCCGCCCAGCATGACGCGGCGAATCACCTCTTCCTCGCTGATGCCAAGCTCCTTGGCCTGTTCGGGAATCTGCTTGTCCACCAGCGGCGTACGCACGAAACCCGGACAGATCACGTGCGAGCGCACGTTGTACTCCGCGCCTTCCTTGGCCAGCACGCGTGCCAGGCCAAGCAGCGCATGCTTGGCGGCAACGTAGGCGGACTTCAGCGGCGAGGCCTCGTGCGAATGCACCGAGCCCATATAGATCACGGTGCCGCCGCGCTTGTCCTTGTACATATGCTGGAGCGCGGCCTTGGTGGTGAGGAAGGCGCCATCGACGTGGATCGCCTGCATCTTCTTCCAGTCGGAGAAGGCGTAGTTCTGGATCGGGTTGACGATCTGGATGCCGGCGTTGGAGATCAGGATATCGATGCCGCCAAACGCCTTGGCCACCGCCTCGGTGGCGCTGTTGACCGCGTCCTCGTTGGTCACATCCATCGCCACGGCGATGGCGCGCCCGCCGGCGGCTTCGATATCGGCGGCGGCCTTCTGCGCAGCCTCGAGATTCAGGTCGGCGATGGCGACCGCCGCGCCCTCCTTGGCCAGCAGGTCAGCAATGGCCTTGCCGATGCCGCTGGCGGCGCCGGTCACGATGGCGGATTTTCCTTGGAGCTTCATGGACGTTTCTCCTGTCTGGATGGTTGGCCGGGCCGGATGGGCCGGGGCCGTTGGAAACCAATGGAAACCGATGGATGCGTGGCCGTTCAGGCCAGGTAATCGAACACCACCTCGCCCAGACCTAGGGTGAGGTCGGCAACGTAGTGCTTGGCACCGAGGACCTCCAGCACCGGAAGGGCAGCCACCGGCGCGAGCGCATGGGGGGACAGCGACAGCGCTGCGGGCCCGGTCCACGCGCCCTTCATCTGCACGTCTTTCAGGAAGTAGCAGACCAGCTCGCAGATGCGCGCGGAGCCGTCCACGTGCGGAATGACCTTGAGCAGGTAGTTGGGCGTGCTCGCGAGCGCCAGGCCCAGCACGTCCATGTCGAGCTCGCGGTGCTTGTAGCCCATGGTGCCGGTGGCGACACGCACCGGGCCGTAGTCGAGCGTGCCGACCAGCGTATCGGTGTGGACCGCGAGCGTGGGGCTGGCCAGCTTCTTCGGGAAGCCCCATAGCTCGCGCCCGCCCGCCAGTGGCGGATGGTCGTCGAGGTACATGGCATGGGTGTAGTTGCCGGGCTTGCCCTGGTAGGTGACGGGAATCACCTGGCCCGATTCGGTGTAGTCGCCAAACCCGGTGGAGTCTGGCATGCGGATGAATTCGTAGTTGACCACCGCGTCGGCGATCTCCAGGGGTTCCGGCACCACCGCGCGCAACAGCTCGGGATCGGTGCGGTAGGAGATGATGAAGAATTCGCGATGAATGAAGCGGTATGGCCCCATCGGATAGGCCGGACTGGTGAGCGGCATGGCGAATGCCTGCTCGCGGATCGTCTTGATGTCCATCGCCAGCTAACCTCCCAAAAGAGATGCTGCGCCGCCTTGCCGGGCGGCAAGGCGAATCCCTGGCGGCCCCGGGTATCCAGAAGGGGCCAGCCAGCGAAATCAGTCAGACCGGCGATTTTCCTGCGCGGTTCCCCGTTATCTGCTGCATTGCGACAAAGCGTTGCAAGCAGCAGGCAACAGGTTCCAGACTATACGCCGTAGCGCTGCCGATAGGCAGCCACCGCCTCGCGCGAGGCGCCCAGCGCGGGATCCTGCGATGCGTCCAGGTAAGCCAGCAAGTCCTTCAGGCTGGCGATGGAGATCACGGGCACGCCATATTCGCGCTGCACATCCTGCACTGCAGAATGCGTCCCGACCTGATCGGCCGTGCCGCTCTTTTCCATGCGGTCGAGCGCGATCAGCACGGCCGCCGGCTCTGCGCCAGCCGCGCGGATCATCGCCATCGACTCGCGCACCGAGGTGCCGGCGGAGATCACGTCGTCGATGATCACGACCTTGCCCTGCAGCTTGGCGCCCACCAGCGTACCGCCTTCGCCGTGGTCCTTGGCTTCCTTGCGGTTGTAGGCGAAGCCAACGTCACGTCCGAGCCCGGCCAGCGCCACCGCGGTGGCCGACGCCAGCGTAATGCCTTTGTAGGCCGGCCCGAACAGCACGTCGAAGTCCAAACCGGAGGCGAGCAGGGTTTTCGCATAGAATTGCGCCACCTGGCCTAGCATCGCACCCTGGTTGAACAGGCCCGCATTGAAGAAGTACGGCGACTTGCGGCCCGCTTTGGTCACGAATTCGCCGAAGGACAGCACGCCAGCGTCGAGCGCGAAGCGGATGAAGGTCTGGCTCAGGTCGCCAGCGCCGGGCTGCGGCGTCGTCTGCTGCGTCATCTTTTCTCTCTGATTTCAAAATTTCCCGAGATGTTACGGATTATCAGCGCCAACCTCAACGGCATCCGCTCCGCGGCCAAGAAAGGCTTTTTCGAATGGATGGGCAAGCAGGACGCCGACATGGTCTGCGTCCAGGAGCTCAAGGCACAGGCTGCCGACATGACGGAAGCGTTCCTGGCGCCACATGGCTACCACGGCTACTTCCATTATGCGGAGAAAAAGGCTATAGCGGTGTCGGTCTTTACACCCGGCACAAGCCGGAGCGCGTGATCACCGGCTTCGGCGTCGCCGAGTTCGATAACGAAGGCCGCTATGTCGAGGTGCAGTATCCGCACCTTGCCGTGATCTCGGTCTACGTGCCCTCGGGCTCCAGCGGGGAGGAACGCCAGCAAGCGAAATTCCGCTTCATGGAAGCCTTCCTGCCCCACCTGCTGCAACTCAAGGCCAGCGGGCGCGAGATCGTGCTGTGCGGCGACGTCAACATCGCCCACAAGGAAATCGACATCAAGAACTGGAAGGGCAACCTGAAGAACTCGGGCTTCCTGCCGGAAGAGCGCGGCTGGATCGGCGAGCTGTTCGATGTGCACGGCTATGTGGACGTGTTCCGCAAGCTGGACCCGCGCCCCGAGCAGTACACCTGGTGGAGCAACCGCGGCCAGGCCTACGCGAAGAACGTCGGGTGGCGCATCGATTACCACCTGGCCACGACCAAGATCGCCGAGACCGCGCAGGCCACCTCGATCTACAAGGACGAGAAGTTCAGCGACCACGCGCCGCTGTCGATCGACTACGACTTCCCACTGTGAGCCGACGCGCCGGCTACGCCGAGCGCACTTCGTCGAGCAGCTCCGGGTGCCGCTCCAGCACCTTGAGCAGCTTGACCAGGGCCAGCGGCGGCTTGGTCTTGCCGGTTTCGTAGCGCGAGAAGGCATTGACGCCGCCGCCGAAGATCTCCGCGGCCTCGCGCTGGTCCAGGCTCAGCTTCTTGCGCACGGCAACGATGAAAGCCGGATCGACGATCGCGGCGTTGACCTGCTTTTGGAAAGCCGCGGCCGCTTCGCCGTACCGGTCCGCTTGATTCGGATCCAGCACGATTTCCCCGCACGCCGGACAAAAGCTGCCCGAGACCGCGGGAACGATGACCGTTTCGCCCTTGTACGTATAAGGCACGTCGCGCGTGTCCTGCACCAGTTCCGCACCCCCGCATTCTGGACATTTCATGGTTCCAGCTCCTTGAATGACATGATCAGCACCGCATCGGTGACCATCAGTTTCAGATGCAGTGCACGGGCGGCGGCAATTGGCCGGTAAACGTCCTGCCATACCTTGTGATCCGCGTAGGTCCTGATCACCGAGAGCCGGCAGTGAGGCCTGCAGTGAGGCGTATGTTTCTCGATCAAATTTAACCTACTAGGTTATGCATGACAAGGGGATTTGCGCTGCATTGCGGCACGCACCCTGCCACGTCCCCCCAACCTAGTTACAATGCTGTTTCCCATCCGATTCCGGCGTGGGACCTTTCGTATTTCCGAGTGAGTCCGCCATGGTTTTCAAAGTGTTCGTAGATGGTCAGGAAGGCACCACCGGTCTCCGGTTGCTCGACTATCTCTCCGGCCGTTCCGATGTGGAGCTGCTGCGTATCGCCGATGACAAGCGCAAGGATCCGGCCGAACGAGCACGCTTTCTGAATGCCGCCGACGTCGCTTTCCTGTGCCTGCCCGACGTTGCCTCCCGCGAGGCCGTGGCGCTGGTGACCAATCCCGATACCTGCGTGATCGACGCCAGCACGGCGTTCCGCACCACCGACAGCTGGGCCTATGGCCTGCCGGAACTCACGCGCGGCCAGCGCGAGAAGATCCGCACCAGCAAGCGCATCGCGGTGCCGGGCTGCCACGCCAGCGCCTTCCTGATGGCGGTGCGCCCGCTGGTGGAAGCCGGCGTGATGCAAGCCGATTACCCGGTCTCTGCATTCTCGCTGACCGGTTACAGCGGCGGCGGCAAGCAGATGATTGCCGAGTTCGAAGCCGGCGGTAACCCCAAGCTCAACAGCCCGCGCCCCTACTCGCTCGGCCTCGCGCACAAGCACCTGCCCGAGATGCGCGTGCAGGCCGGCCTGGCGCAGGCGCCGATCTTCAACCCGATCGTCGGCAAGCTTCCTCAAGGGCCTGGCCGTGACGGTGCCGGTGTACCCGGATCGCCTGGCGCGCAAGGTCACGCCGGAACAGATCGCGGATATCTACCGCAAGCACTACGAAGGCGAGCAGTTCGTGCGCGTGATGCCGGTGGGCGATGAGGCCAACCTGGACGGCGGCTTCTTCGACGTGCAGGCCAGCAACGACACCAACCGCGTGGACCTGTTCGTGTTCGGCTCGGCCGAGCGCATCGTGCTGATGGCGCGCCTGGACAACCTGGGCAAGGGCGCTGCCGGCGCTGCCGTGCAATGCATGAACGTGCATGTCGGCGCGGACGAGGCGACTGGCCTGAGCGCCTGACACGCTCAAGCGCCAATGCGGCTCTCACCAGCCGCGCGCGAATGAAAAAGCCGGCGATGGTTCGCCGGCTTTTTTCGTCCCAGGAAATCCCTTCGATCAGATCCCGGCCTTGTCCACCATGCCCTTGCAGGATCCACCATAAAGAGCGCCTCTCGGGCGTCTTTACTTATTAAGTGGCTTTTGCCGGTCGTCGTCGCCGCTGTCGACCGGCGCGCTGCTCAGGTTGGCCATATTGGCCCGATAGGTCGGCAGCTTGCCGACACTGGAATCGATCGCGCGCGCGTAGAGCGGCAACACCTCGGGCAGGTGCTTCTCCAGCTCGGCGATGCGGGTGCGGCCCGACGGATGGGTGGAGAGGAACTCCGAGCCCGACTGCGCCGAGGATTGCGAGACCGCCCCCATTTTTTGCCACAACGACACGGCGGCGCGCGGGTCGTAGCCGGCACGCGCGGCGATGTCCATGCCAACCAGGTCGGCCTCGGTCTCGTCCGAGCGCGAGAACCGCAGCGTGAGCAGCTGCGCCCCGGTGCCGAGCGCCATATTGCCGAGGTTGCCAAAACCGAACAGTTGCGAGATCACGTTGGCGCCCAGGTTGGTGATCTCGGACTTGGCCGCCCGCTCGCGCGCATGCTCCTGCAGCGCATGGGCGATTTCGTGCCCCATCACCATGGCGACTTCGTCGTCGGTCAGCTTGAGCTGGTCGAGCAGGCCGGTGTAGAAGGCGATCTTGCCGCCGGGCATGCAGAACGCATTGACCTGCTTGGAGTTGATCAGGTTGACTTCCCACTTCCACTGCCTCGCGCGTTCGTTCCAGCGCGGGGTCTGCGGCAGGATGCGCTTAGCGATGGCGCGCAGGCGCACCAGCTGCGGGTTGTTGTCGCCGACCAAGGTCTTCTTGGCCTGCGCTTCTTCCTTGAGTTGCTCGTACTCCTGCGAGGCCTGCTGCTCGATGACCTCGACCGGCACGATCTGGCGGATGGACGCACCGCCGCGTTGCACGCGGATGCCATCTTCAGCGTCCTGCGGCTGTGCCTGGCCCTGGGCCTGGGCGGCGGCCATGCTCAGCGCGGCGCTGGCTGCCAGCGCCAGCGCGGCCAGTCGACGTGGCAACGCAATCCCGGCCCGCCGGTGGCGGCACTGACAACGCTGGCGATCGGACATGTGCGATTCCTTGGATGCGGTTTCCTGCAAGCAGGGTGAGCAAGGGTTGATGCGGCCAGGACACGGTCCGGGCCCGGCGCATCCCGCGCATGGGGCCGGCGCTGACGGTAATGCAATAATACACGGCGCCTTGCCCCGCCTGATCGCCATCCCGACTGCCTCGATTGCCCCGATTGCCCCGATTGCCATCCTGATTCATGACCTTTCAAGCCTATCTCGACATTTTCCGCAATCGCCGAATCGGCGCCATGCTCACGCTGGGCTTCGCTTCGGGGCTGCCGCTGGCACTCACCTCCGGCACATTGCAGGCCTGGATGACGGTGGAAGGGCTTGATATCAAGACCATCGGCTTCTTCTCGCTGGTGGGCCAGGCCTATATCTTCAAGTTCCTGTGGGCCCCGCTGATGGACCGCTATACGCTGCCGCTGCTGGGCCGGCGCCGCGGCTGGCTGCTGCTGACCCAGATCGGGCTGGTGCTGGGCATCGCGGGCATGGCCTTCTGCCCGCCGCACGAGGCGCTGTGGACGCTGGCCGCGCTGGCCACCCTGGTGGCCTTCATGTCGGCCTCGCAGGACATCGTGTTCGACGCCTACAGCACCGACGTGCTGCGCGCGCCGGAGCGCGGCGTGGGGGCGGCGGTCAAGGTGCTGGGCTACCGGCTGGCGATGCTGGTCTCGGGCGGACTGGCACTATGGCTGGCCGACCGCGTGCTGGGCTGGCAGCAGATGTACCTGCTGATGGCGGGGTTGATGGGCATCGGCATCGTCAGCCTGCTGTGGGCGCCCGAGGCGGAATCGCCGGCGCGCACGCCGCGCACCATGGAAGAAGCCATCCTCGGCCCGCTGCGCGACTTCTTCTCCCGCCCCGGCGCCTGGTGGCTGCTGCTGCTGATCGTGCTCTACAAGCTGGGCGATGCGTTTGCCGGCAGCCTGTCCACCACCTTCCTGATCCGCGGCGTGGGCTTTTCGGCCGGCGAAGTCGGCCTGGTCAACAAGACGCTCGGGCTGGCCGCCACCATCGTGGGCGCGCTGTTCGGCGGCACGCTGATGGTGCGGCTGGGCCTGTACCGCTCGCTGCTGCTGTTCGGCATCCTGCAGGGGGTGTCCAACCTCGGCTACTGGATCCTGGCGGTGACGCCGCCGCACCTGTGGACCATGGGCGCCACCATCGCGGTGGAGAACCTCTGCGGCGGCATGGGCACGGCGGCCTTCGTGGCGCTGTTGATGACGCTGTGCAACCGCTCGTTCTCGGCCACCCAGTACGCGCTGCTGTCCGCGCTGGCCTCGGTCGGGCGCGTCTATGTGGGGCCGAGCTCGGGCTACCTGGTGGAGGCCTTCGGCTGGTCGGCCTTCTACCTCAGCACCGTGGCGGTGGCGGTGCCCGGCGTGGTGCTGCTATGGGCGATGCGCAACACCGTGCACCGCTACGAGGCCCAGGCCCGCGCCGCGGCCTGACCCCTGCCCCCTGACACCCTGATACCCGGCAGCGCGAACGCTTACTGCTTGTAGTAGACGATCTGGTGCGAGGTCGCCAGCAGTTCGCCCTGCGGGCTCCAGATCTGCGCGCTCTGGTCGAAGAAGCCCTGGCGGAACACCTGCGCCTGGGCGCTGCCCAGCACATGGCCGTCGCCCAGCGCGGCCAGGGTCGCGGCATCGGCATGGAAGTATGTGGTCAGCGACACGGTGCCGGCCGGCACGAAGCCGGCGCGCTTGAGGAAGATGCGCGGGTAGAAGGTGTCGCACCATGCCGCCATCGCGGCGAAGTCCGGCGTACGCGCGGGCGCGTCGCGCAGCCAGAACTGGGTCAGGCTGTCCGGATTCTCGGTGCCGGCCTCGACATTCGGCTTGGCGCCGCGCACCGGCCGCAACTCATACGCATCCAGCCAGCGCACCGGCGCGAAACCGGCCATCGGTGGGACATCGCTTGCCGGCGGCACCTGCGGGAACACCGCCTCGCCGCAATTCCAGGTCTCGCGGCGCACCGCGAAGAAGGCGGTAGCCGTGGTCGCCACTTCGTCGCCCTGGCGCAGCTCGATGGTCCAGTGCTGGGTGTTGCGGTTGGTACGCACCGGGCGCGCCTCGATCACAAAGGGCCCTTCGACGATCGGGCCGGCGAAGTTGACGGTCAGCGCGGACGGATCGCCCAGCCGCTCGGGATGCTGCAGGACGGCCTGCAGCAAGGTGGCCGCCGTGATGCCGCCGAAGGGGCCGATCATGTTCCAGTAGGCAGGCGTGGTGCGGCCGTGGAACAGGTTTGCGCCTGCCGGCTCCAGCGCAATCGCATGGTCGAAGGAATGGACGGTCTGGCTGGCTGGCGTGGTGGACATGTTGGGGACAAAAAAGTACGGTCGTTCGATAATACTGCAAACGGTAGATGGGCGCTGGCGCCGCGTCAACCGAGCGTCCCCTCCAATCCGCCGCCGGCTCAGCCCTCCTCCCGTGCCGCCCGCGCCCGCCGCAAAGGATTCCAACCCAGCTGGTTGCCGATCACCGCCAGCAGGATCAGCGCCATGCCCGCCAGTTGCAGCGGCGTGAGCACCACCCCGAACACCAGCACATCGATCACGATGGCCACCAGCGGGTAGACAAACGACAGCGTGGCGATCGATAGCACGTTCAGGCGCTGGAAGGCGCCGTACAACAGCGTGTACATCACCCCGGTATGCACCAGGCCAAGCGCCAGCAGCGCCCCCAGGTCCGCCCGCCGAACGTTTCCACCGCCGGATGCGCCAGCGGGAACAGCATGACCACCCCCATCACCATCTGCAGGCCCGCGATCTGCCCTGCCGGAATCCCCTTGAGGCGGCGCGTGGCCATGGTGGTGATGGCATACAGCAATGCCGCCAGCATCGCCAGCCCGACCCCATACAGCATGCCGCCAGTGGCGCCGCCATGTTCCAGCCCGGTAATCAGCACCACGCCGCCAAAGGCGAGCACCAGCCAGGCGAGGCGCCCGGGCGCGATCGCCTCGCGCTGGAACAGCGCCGCCAGCAGCAGCAGGAAGAAGGGCTGGGTGTGATAGACCACCGTGGACACCGAAATGCCGCTGTACGAATAGGCGGAGAACAAGGCCAGCCAGTTGAGGACCAGCGTGACGCCGCCCAGCGCCATCCAGCCCCAGTCGCGGCCGCGCATGGGCTGCCAGCCGCGCCGCAGGGCCAGCGTGCCCAGCAGCGCGGCGCCGCCGAAGATGCAGCGGAAAAACACCACGTCGAGCGGGGACTGCCCGCTGGTCACCACGAACCAGCCGATGGTGCCCGACAGGGCCATGGCGGCCACCATGCGCCAGGCGCCGCCGCGCCGGGCGGATTCCGTGGCCTGTGGGGCCGGGGAAGCCACGGCGGCGCCAGATCTATCGATATTCATTGATGTCTCCTACGGAGCTTCGTACGCTTGGACGCCATTGTTCCACCGCGCAATCAAGTCAACAATCCATCAGATTAGCAATTACTATTTGACCTGTGATCACAAATCCAGGAGCCAGCCATGCCGGTCGCGCAACTCAATGCCATGGCCGTATTCGCCCGGGTGGTGGAATGCGGCAGCTTCTCCGCCGCCGCCCGCGAGCTTGGCATGACACCCTCCGCCGTCAGCCGCCATGTGACGCGGCTGGAAGCAGCCATCGGCGCAAGCCTGCTGCAACGGACCACGCGCGCCTTTGCCCTGACCGAACTCGGGCAAGCGGTGCACGCCGCCTGCGCGCGCATGGTGGCGGCCGCGCAGGAGGTGAACACGCTGGCCAGCGACCACGGCGGCGCGCCGCATGGCCTGCTGCGGATCAGCGCGCCGGTGGTGTTCGGGCAGGCCTGGCTGGCGCCGCGGCTGCCGGCCCTGCTGGACCGCTTTCCCGCGCTGGACCTGCAGCTGACGCTGGCGGACCGCCTGGTGGACCTGGTGGAAGAGGGCATAGACGTGGCCATCCGTATTGCGCGCGATCTGGCGCCGGGACTGGCGGCGCGGCAAATCCGCGCGGTGCGTTACCGGCTGGTGGCGGCACCCGGCTGGCTGGCCCGGCATGGCACGCCCGCCGAGCCGGCGGCGCTAGCCGGGCATCGCTGCATCTACCTGGGCTATGGCGCTTTCGGCGAACGCTGGAGCCTGCGGCACAAGCGCGACGGGCAAACAGTGGCGCTGCGCATCCCGCCGAAGGTCACGCTCAACAACAGCGCGGCCATCGTCGCCATGGCGCAGGCCGGCGGCGGCATCGGGCTGGTGCCGGATTTCTCGGCCGCGGCGGCGCTGGCGTCAGGCAGCCTGGTACCGGTGCTTCACGACTGGGAGATCCTGGAACCCTACGTGGGCACCGCCTTCGCGGTCTACACGCCAACCCGCCACCTGGCCCCCAAGGTGCGCGCCTTCGTCGACCACCTGGTGGCGCAGACGGCGCTCGAGACTAGCGCGGAGTGCGGCTGAACAGCCCCCGCCCTCGCCGGCTCAGGCGGCGCAAACCCGGTACACCGCCAGGCTGCCGCGCCAGTTCGAGCCCCAGTTGACCGTCACGCCCTCATGCATCACCACGCGGTCGAGGATGCGCAGGCCGACCTTGGACGCCAGCGCTTCAAAGTCGCTGATGGTCAGCACCCGCACGTTCGGCGTGTTGTACCACTGGTACGGCAGCGCCTCCGACACCGGCATGCGGCCGCGGAACACCGACAGCCGGTGCGGCCAGTAGCCGAAGTTGGGGAAGGACACGATGCATTCGCGCCCCACCCGCAGCGTCTCGCGCAGGACCTGCGCGGTGTTGTGGATGGTCTGCAGCGTCTGCGACAGGATCACCGTATCGAAGCTCTTGTCCTCGAACAGCGCCAGGCCGCCTTCCAGGTTCTGCTGGATCACGTGCACGCCCTTCTGCGCGCACGCCAGCACGCCGTCGTCCTGGATCTCGATGCCGTAGGCCTGCACGTCGAGCTCGTCCTGCAGCACGCGCAGCAGGCTGCCGTCGCCGCAACCAAGGTCGAGCACCGTGGAGTTGGGCTCGATCCAGCGCGCGATGGCGCGGAAGTCGGGGCGCAGCGCCAGGATATTGGGGTTGGCCGCGGCATTCATGCACCTATCTCCTCGGCGATGCGTTCGTAGTAGGCGCGCATCAGGTTGTGATAGCGCGGGTCGTCGAGCAGGAAGGCGTCGTGCCCGTGCGGCGCATCGATCTCCGCATAGCTGACCGGGCGCTTGTTGTCGAGCAGGGCCTTGACCAGCTCGCGGCTGCGATTGGGGGCGAAGCGCCAGTCGGTGGTGAAGCTGGCCACCAGGAAGCTGGCCTGCGTCTGCGACACCGCGCGCGTGAGATCGCCGCCGAAGGCCAGCGCCGGATCGAAATAATCGAGCGCGCGCGTGATCAGCAGGTAGGTGTTGGCATCGAAGTACTCGGCGAACTTGTCGCCCTGGTAGCGCAGGTAGCTCTCCACCTGGAACTCGACATCGAAGGAGAAGCGGATGTCGTCGGTCTTGAGCTCGCGGCCGAATTTCTCCGCCATGTCCTCGTCGGACAGGTAAGTGATATGGCCGATCATGCGCGCCACGCGCAGGCCGCGCTTGGGCTTGACGCCGTGCGCGTAGTAGTTGCCGCCGTGGAAGTCCGGGTCGGACAGGATCGCGCTGCGCGCCACCTCGTTGAAGGCGATGTTCTGCGCCGACAGCTTGGGGGTGGATGCCACCACGATGCAGTGGCGCAGCCGCTCCGGATACATCAGGCTCCAGGCCAGTGCCTGCATGCCGCCCAGGCTGCCGCCCATCACCGCCGCGAACTGGGTGATGCCGAACCGGTCCGCCACGCGCGCCTGGGCATTGACCCAGTCTTCCACCGTGACCACCGGGAACATCGCGCCATAGGGCTGGCCGGTGGCGGGGTTGGCGCTCATCGGGCCGGTCGAGCCGAAGCAGGAACCGAGGTTGTTGACGCCGATGACGAAGAAGTGGTCGGTGTCGAGCGGCTTGCCCGGGCCAACCATGTTGTCCCACCAGCCGACGTCGCGCGGGTCGTGCTCGTACACGCCGGCCACGTGGTGCGAAGCGTTGAGCGCGTGGCACACCAGCACGGCATTGGAGCGGGCGGCGTTGAGCGTGCCGTAGGTCTCGACCATCAGGTCGTAGTCGGCTAGCGAGGTGCCGTTGCGCAGCTTCAACGGCTCGGGGAAATGCATGCGCTGCGGCGTGACGAAGCCGACCGAATCGGCCGGCAATGCCAACGTGGCAGGAGGCGGAGCTACGTCTGTCATGGAATAAGCCCGTTGGCAAACAGGCGCAAAAAACCCGACCGGCATTGCGTGGACGTTGCCTGCGGATGACATCGAACCTGACATCAAACACAGCATCAACGACGGCGCAGCCAAATCGGGTTTTGCACGGGTCTTGTGTCCCGCGTGTCGGTGCCTTGCGTGGCAGGGAACCGACCCACCTCTTTAGCCGCATTTATATTGGCTGCCGGAACCCCCAAAACCACGCCTCCAGGGGTTACCATGCCGCCGCGCGCCCGCAAGCCAGTCATCAAATCGGCGCGACCCGCCTATTATAGAGCAAACAATGGCGGCGGCGGCGGCGCGCCGCCCGACGCGGGCCAAACACGAACCAAACGCTAACCAATCGCCAATCCAGCCTTGACGAAACCACCCAGCATCCTGGTCATCGAAGACGAATCCGCCATCGCGGACACCATCCTCTATGCGCTATCCACCGAAGGCATGACGGTCGAGCACTGCGCGCTCGGCGGCGCCGCGCTTGCGCGCCTGCGCGCGCAAGCGCCGGACCTGGTGATCCTGGACGTGGGCCTGCCCGACATCAATGGCTTCGAAGTCTGCCGCACGCTGCGCACCTTCTCCGATGTGCCCGTGATCTTCCTCACCGCGCGCAACGAGGAAATCGACCGCATCGTCGGGCTGGAGATCGGCGCCGACGACTACGTGGTGAAGCCCTTCTCGCCGCGAGAGCTGGCGGCGCGGGTACGCGTGATCCTGCGGCGCGCCGGCAAGCGTGCCGCGCCGCCTGGACTTGCGCCGGCACCCGTGCAGCCTGAAGGCTTCACGCTCGATGCCGACGGCGCGCGCCTGGCCTGGCGCGGCCAGTGGCTCGACCTGACCCGCTACGAGTACCGGCTCCTGGCCTTGCTGCTGCAGCATCCCGGGCGCATCTATTCGCGCGCGCAGCTGATGGACCTGGTCTGGCACGACGCGCTCGACACCATCGACCGCACCGTCGATACGCATATCAAGACGGTGCGCGCCAAGCTGCGCGCGCTCGATCCGGAGTGCGATTCGATCCGCACCCATCGTGGCATGGGTTATTCGCTCGAAGGCTGAGCGGCGCCTCCACTTCATACACAACCTATCCACGGCCACGCATGCATATCGGGCTTCGCATCTTCTTCGGCTTCTTCCTGATCGTCGGGCTGGCGGCGTTCCTTACGCTGCGGGTGTTCGTGCAGGAGGTCAAGCCCGGCGTGCGGCAGGCCATGGAGGACACGCTGGTCGATACCGCCCATGTGCTGGCGGTGCTGGCCGCCGACGACATGAAGAACGGCCGCATCGCCGACGGCGCCTTCGCGCGCCGCCTGGCGCGGCTGCGCGAGGACAAGGTCGATGCCAATGTCTGGGGTATGCACAAGGATGCGGTGGGCTACCGCATCTATATCACGGACGAGCGCGGCATCGTGCGCTTCGATTCCGGCGAGGCGGCGGTTGGCGCGGATTACTCGCGCTGGAACGATGTCTACCGCACGCTGCGGGGCGAGTACGGCGCGCGCAGCACGCGCGCCAACCCCGACGACGATGCCAGCACGGTGATGCACGTGGCAGCCCCCATCCGCGACGGCAACAAGACCATCGGCGTGCTGACCGTGGCCAAGCCCAACGTGACGATGGCGCCGTTCATCGAACGCAGCCAGCGCAAGATCCTGCAGAGCGGCCTGTTGCTGATGGGCGGCGCGTTCGTCATCGGCCTGGCCTGCACGCTGTGGCTGGTGCACGGCCTGCGCCAGCTGCAGCGCTATGCGCGCGCGGTGGCGGCGGGCGAGCGCGCCGAGATGCCCCTGCGCGGCGCCAGCGAGCTGGCCGAGCTGGGCCGCTCGGTAGAGAGCATGCGCCTGCGGCTGGAGGACAAGCAATATGTCGAGCACTACATCCACACGCTGACGCACGAGATGAAGAGCCCGCTGGCGGCCATCAGCGGCGCCGCCGAGCTGCTGCAGGAAGACATGCCGGGCGCCGACCGCCACCGCTTCGTCGCCAATATCCGGCGGCAGGCACAGCGGCTTGAGGCAATGATCCGCAAGCTGCTGGCGCTGGCGGCGCTGGAGCAACGCCAGAGCCTGGAGACCCACGAGCCGGTTGCATTGGTGCCGCTGATCGAGCAGTTGCTGCATGAGTTGGAGCCGCGCGCCCGCCAGCGCGGCCTGACGCTGCGCTTGATGCCGTCTGGCCAGCCCGAGCCGGTCGTGAAAGGCGATCCGTTCCTGCTGCACCAGGCGCTGGGCAACCTGCTGGAGAATGCCATCGACTTCGCGCCGGCGGCCAGCACGGTCGACGTGTCCGTGGCGCACGGCAGTGATCCCGCCGAGAAGATCGCCGTGCGCGTCACCGATCACGGCCCCGGCATTCCGGACTATGCGCTGCCGCGCCTGTTCGAGCGCTTCTACTCGCTGCCGCGCCCCGGCGGGCAGGACAAGAGCACCGGGCTGGGCCTGTGCTTCGTGCGCGAGATCGCTACGCTGCATCACGGTGAAATCACGCTGGCCAACCGCGCCGAGGGCGGAGCGTGCGCGACGCTGGCGCTGCCTGCGGCATAGCGACTTCACACTCAGCACACAATCGGGCCAATCGCTTCACGCAGGCTTCCGCGGCGGCTCACATGGCAACCCTAAGCTAGCGGCATCGTCACTCCCGCGCGCCTGCCGCCATGAACCGAATCCTGTTTTTCAAATCCGCCATCACGGCGTTCCTGATCCTGCTGATCCTGATCCCGCTGCATCTCGTGGGCAATGCCGTGCAGGACCGCAAGCACTACCGCGAGGAAGCGGTACGCAGCGTCTGGCAAAGCTACGCCGGCCCGCAGACCCTGACCGGCCCGGTGCTGGTGCTGCCGTACAAGGAGATCCTGCGCGTGACGGACAGCAGCGACCCGAAGCGGCCGAATGCCACCGTGCTGCAGGCAGAGGTCGGACAGTTGCTGGTCTTCCCCACGATGCTACGGGTCAAGGGCGAGGTCACGCCGAGCGAGCGCTATCGCGGCATCCACAAGGTGCTGGTGTACGAGATGCAAAGCCGCTGGCAGGGCACCATCGCGCTGCCCGACCCGGCCGACCTGCCGCGCTCGGCCGGGCACGTCGCCTTTGAGGTGGGCCAGCCGTACATCACGATCGGCATCAGCGACACGCGCGGCCTGATGGCGGCACCTGCGTTCGAGCTGGACGGCAAGGCGCTGAAGCTGGAGCAAGGCGCGCGGCTCAAAAGCCTGTCGCAAGGCCTGCACGCCGAGATCGACTTGCCGCCCGCCAAAGCCGCCAAGCCCGGCCTGGATGGCAGGTCCGCGCAGGCACAGCGCGTGGTGCCGTTCTCGCTGACCTTGCCGCTGCTGGGCGCGCAGTCGCTGGCCTTCACCCCGGTGGGGGACCAGAACGACATCTCGCTCGATTCCGCGTGGCCGCATCCGAGTTTCGATGGCGACTTCCTGCCGCGCACCCGCAGCGTGAGCGCGCAGGGCTTTCGCAGCAACTGGAGCGTGACCTCGTATAACACCAAGGCCCGCAGCCAGCTTGCGGGCACCGGCGACGGCATGCTCGAAACGGTGTCGGTGACGCTGATCGATCCGGTCAACATCTACCTGCAGGCGGAGCGCGCGGTGAAGTACGGCGCCATGTTCGTGCTGCTGACCTTCGCCGGCTTCTTCATGTTCGAGCTGGTCAAGCGCCTGCGCATCCACCCGATCCAATACCTGTTGGTAGGCCTCGCACTCGCGGTATTCTTCCTGCTGCTGCTGAGCCTGTCCGAGCATATCTCGTTCGCGCTCGCCTACCTGGCGGCCAGCGCCGGCTGCATCGGGCTGCTGGGCTTCTACCTGTCGTTCGTGCTGCAGAGCTGGCGGCGTGGGCTGGCCTTTGCCACGCTGCTGGCCGTGCTGTACGGCGCGCTCTATGGCTTGCTGCTGTCGGAGGACAATGCGCTGATGCTGGGCTCGCTGCTGATGTTCGTGATCCTGGCCGCCATCATGGTGATGACCCGGCGCATCGACTGGTACGCCGCAGGCGCCGCATGGCAACCTCTGCGCGACAAGCCTGCGGCCCCGGCCGACGAAAACGCCGATGCGACCATACAGGCCTGAGCGGAGGACAATGCCACGGTTTGCTCCCTCTCCCACTGAGGTGAGAGGGAGAGACAGCCGTCGTCATGGCGCGCGGCTTTGGCCTGTTCGGCGGCTTCGTCCAGGGCCGCTGGTTTGCTCCCCTCTCCCACTTGTGGCAGAGGGGCCGGGGGAGAGGGCTGGCGCTGGTTATGCCGTCATGCTGAAAAAACCATGGGCTTCGCTTCCAGTGGCTCCTAGCTAAGCCACCCCTCTCCCCAGCCCTCTCCCCCTGAGGGGAGAGGGAGCGACAGCCGTCGTCATGGCAGACGGTTTTGGCCTGTCCGGCCGGCTTCGGCTAATGCTTCAGAATGGGCGCAGCCTAGCCGAGCAGCACACGCAACTGCGCGTCCGCGTTCTCGCTGGGCAGCTTGCGAAAGCCGCTCTTGGCATAGCGATGCCACTGCCCCTGCACGGTCGCCACGATCAGCGCGGCGCGCACCGGCACGTCGGCGTCGGGCGGAAAGGCGCCCTGGCTGATGGCGATCTTCAGGCACTGCCGCAGCGAGGCCTCGATCCGGTCCACTAGCTGGTTGATGCGCTCCTGCAGGCGGTCGTGCTCGCCCACCAGCGCTTCGCCGGTCAGCACGCGCGTCATGCCGGGATTCTTCTCGGCAAAGGACAGCAGCATGCGCACCACGGCGTGCGCCTGGCGCAAGCCATGCTCTTCCTGGGTGGTGATCTGGTTGATCAGGCCGAAGACGGTCTGCTCGATAAAGCCGATCAGGCCTTCGAACATCTGCGCCTTGCTGGCGAAATGGCGGTATAGCGCCGCCTCCGATACGCTGAGCTTGGCAGCCAGCGCCGCGGTGGTGACCTTTTCCCCGCGCGGCACTTCCAGCATCCCGGCCAGCGTTTGCAGGATCTGCACCTGCCGCTCGCCCGGACGCGGGCGTTTGCGTACCGGCGCCCCGTCCACGCCTGCGCCCTGCCCGGCGGCGGCCGGAGCCGCACCCGATGGGCGCCCGTTACTGTGCATCATGACCCGATTCTCCGCATTCGTCGTTGGAGTTGATGCATGGATTGTACTTTTACGTTCACATAGCCGGGGCGATTTACGATCCGCGCCCGCACGCGCGGCGCCGATGCCGGCAGCGCCTGCGGCGCCGTCGTGCCGGCCGCCAGCGCGGGCGGGTCCTGCGTCTCGGCCGCCACCAGCGTCACCGAATGTTCCTGCGCGGCGTGGCCGGCGTGCTGCCGGCCCTCCGCGTCCAGCGTGCTGCGCACCGCGGCGTCGCCGCCGGCGCCCGCCACGGCAGCGCCCGCGGGCATCGGCACGTCGTGCGGGCGCGATGGCGCCAGCGTGCGCAGGTAGCCCGTCACCCAGGCCGTGCGAATGCCCGTGCCCGCATAGCGCTTGAGGTGGGACAGCGTGTCTTCCACCAGCACCGCCCGGTGCGGCGCCACCCGCTGCTGCACCAGCAGCCGGCGCAGCATGCGCCGGTCCGGCTTGGGCCGTAGGTGGCCATGCACCCACATGTCCTCTATGGCGACCACCCGCTCGAAACACCGTTGGATGCCAGCCACTTTCATCACCGCGCGCGCGTATTGCTCCGGCGCGTTGGTCACCAGGATCTTGCGCCCGGGCAGGCGGCGCAGGTGGCCGGCCAGGCCGCGCCGCACCCGCACCATCTCCGCCAGTTCGGGGAAATCATGCGCGGCGCGCAGGAAGTCGGCCGGGTCCACGTTGTGGTGGCGGATCATGCCGAGCAGCGTCGCACCGTAGCGCTGCCAGTACTTCACCCGGACCTCGCTGGCGGTGGCCTCGTCGCTGCCCAGCACGCGCGCGACATACGCCGTCATCAACTGGTTGATGGCGGGAAAGATCGCATGCGACGCGTCGTGCAGCGTGTTGTCGAGGTCGAACAGCCAGACCGTGCGGCCGGAATTGTCGCCCGCGGGGCGGCGTCGGCGCGCACCGCGCAGGCTGCGGCGCAAGGGCGGGGAAATAGATGGCACGCGGGAAAGAATGAAGGGTGGGGCGGCAGCGCGCGCAATGCGCGCAATGGGCGCGCTGCCGGGAGATGCGTTCTAGTGCGAACGGATCATGGTACCGAACGCTTGTTCGGTCAGGATTTCAAGCAGCAGCGAGTGTTCGATGCGGCCATCGATGATGTGGACCGAATTCACGCCGCTCTTGGCCGCGTCCAGCGCCGACGAGATCTTGGGCAGCATGCCGCCGGAGATGGTGCCGTCCGCGAACAGTTCCTCGATCTCGCGCGCGGACAGGTCGGTCAGCAGGTTGCCGGCCTTGTCCATCACGCCCGGGATGTTGGTCATCATGACCAGCTTCTCGGCCTTGAGGATCTCGGCCATCTTGCCCGCCACCACATCGGCGTTGATGTTGTAGGCCTGGCCGTCGTCGGAAAAGCCGATCGGCGAGATCACCGGGATGAAGGCGTCGTCCTGCAGGGCCTTGACCACCGCCGGATTGATGGCCTCGATATCGCCCACGAAGCCGATGTCGATGAAGGCGCCGGGGCTCTCGCGGTCCGGCATCTTGAGGCGCTTGGCGCGGATCAGGCCGCCGTCCTTGCCGGTCAGGCCCACGGCCTGGCCGCCGTACTGGTTGATCAGCATGACGATGTCCTGCTGCACTTCGCCGCCCAGCACCCATTCGACCACTTCCATGGTCTCTTCATCGGTGACGCGCATGCCCTGGATAAAAGTGCCGACCTTGCCGACCTTCTTCAGGGCTTCGTCGATCTGCGGGCCACCGCCGTGAACCACGACCGGGTTCATGCCGACCAGCTTGAGCAGGATCACGTCGCGCGCGAAGCCGTGCTTGAGCTTGTCCTCGGTCATCGCGTTTCCGCCGTACTTGACCACAATGGTCTTGCCGTGAAACTTGCGGATATAGGGCAGCGCCTCGGCAAGGATTTCGGCCTTGAGGGCTGGGGCAATTGCGGCCACCGCGGTAGCGGCAGGCCCAGGGGTGTCGGCGTTCATGGCAAGGGACATCCGTGAGATTCAACAGGTATCATGGCAATTCTGACCGGCGGTGAGCAACTGGTTACGGGGGTTTTTACCCCGATTAGGCCACCTCCGGCCGCGGCAGGCGCCGATTTTACAAGAAACCGCGGCGCACGCGTGCAGACGGTGGTGCAGCGGGGTTCAAAACCGGTGCATGCGTACTGCGGCGCACCATGGCGTTCTATCCACGCAACAGTTGGCCAACAGTCGCATCACCACCGAATAGCGGCAACACAATGAGCCTGCACCCCGACGATCTTAGCGCCCTGCGCCCCCATTTGCTGCGCTTCGCGCGCCTGCAGCTGCGTGACCAGGCACTGGCCGAGGATACCGTCTCCGACACCCTGGTGGCCGCGCTGGAGCACCCGGAGCGCTTTAGCGGGCAGTCCGCGCTGAAGACCTACCTGATCGGCATCCTCAAGCACAAGATCATCGATACGCTGCGCAGCGGCCGGCGCGAAGTGCGCCTGACGCTGGGCGGCGGCGACGACGATGGCGAGGCCCAGTCGGATATCGACGCCTTCGATGCCCTGTTCGCCAAGAATGGCCATTACCACACGCCGCCGTCCGACTGGGGCAACCCGGACCGCGCCCTGGAGCGCCGTGAGTTCTTCGAGATCCTGCAACTGTGCGTGGACAAGCTGCCCGCCAAGATCGGCCGGATTTTCATGATGCGGGAATGGCTGGAGCTGGAAACCGAAGAAATCTGTCAGGAACTGGAGATCACGACGACTAATGCTTGGGTCATGCTGTACCGGGCCCGCATGCGCCTGCGCGAGTGCCTGGAGCTGAACTGGTTCGGGCAGAAGGCGTGAGCGCCGGAACCTTGGCCTGAAGCTTGGCCTGAAGCTGGCCTGACCTTGTAAGCGGGCCGCGACAGCCAGGCAAGCTGCCACGGCCCAAAACCGCCTCTCGAACCAAAGGAAGCCATGCCTGATACGCCACCCCGCCGCCGGCTGCTGCCAAACTGCCGGGAGATCCACCACCTGACCATGGAAGGCATGGACCGGCCGCTGACCTGGATCGAGCGCGTGCGCATGCGCGGGCACATGGCGATTTGCGACGCCTGCACCAATTTTTCGGGCCAGATGCGGCTGATGCGCGCCGCCATGTCCCGGCTGGGCCAGGAAGACGAGCCACCCCGGGGCACGCCGTGAGCGATCCGGCCACGGTGCTGACGGGGCAACTGCGCCCGGTGGAGCATTGCAGCGCCTGCGGCGCCGGCTTTGTGTGCGGCTATGCCGCCGGCCTGCCGCACTGCTGGTGCGCCACCCAGCCGCTGCTGCCCGCCCGCCAGATCGTGCCGGGCCAGCACTGCCTCTGCCCCGCCTGCCTGGCGCGCCGCCGCAAGGATGGCGGCAACGCGCAAGCCGAAGGCTGATCAGTTCGCCGCCTGCGCCGGCACCGTGCTGGCCGCGCCCGCCCAGGCGAAATGCATCACCACCACCCCCAGCACCACCAGCGCAGCGCCGGCCAGGCGCCCCGGCGTCACGGCGCGGGCCGCGAAGCCCGCCAGGCCAAACTGGTCCAGCAGCAGCGCGCCCACCATCTGCCCCGCCACCACCGCCGCGATAAAGCCGCCGGCGCCCAGGCGCGGGGCCAGCACCAGTGCCACGGTAATGTAGAACACGCCCGCCACGCCGCCCGCCCACATCCAGGCCGGCCCGCCCGCCGCCAGCGAGGGCAGCGGAACCTTCAGCAGCCACAGCAGCGGCAGCACCACCGCCAGGCTGACCAGCAGCGAAACCACGGTGGCCCACAGCGGATGGCCCAGGCTGCGCCCGAGGGTGGCGTTGGCGCCGGCCTGGAAGGGAATCAGCGCCCCGGAAACAATGGCCACCAGGACGGGAACGAGGCCGGCAAGCGCCGGCGAAATGTTGTTGAGACCGGGCACCTAGGCATCTCCTGCAAAAAAATTTGATGCCTCAGTGTGAAATATTGCGCCGCGAATTACCAATTCTCGTTTCATAGCGTTAATATGCGCCGCATGAATGATCTCCGCGGTATCGACCTCAACCTGCTGGTGGTGCTGGAAGCCCTGCTGGCCGAACGACATATTTCGCGCGCCGCGCTGCGCCTGCACCTCAGCCAGCCTGCGGTGAGCCATGCGCTGGGCCGCCTGCGCCAGTTGCTGGATGACCCGCTGCTGGTGCGCGGCCAGGGCGGCCTGGTGCCGAGCGCGCGCGCACACGAACTGGCGGGCCCGCTGGCCGAGGCGCTGGCGCAGGTGCGCATCCTGCTGGGGCCGTCCGGCTTCCAGCCCGCCACGGCGCGCCGCAGCTTCCGCCTGGCCATGTCCGACTATGGCGCGATGGCGCTGCTCCCCGGGCTGCTGCGCGCGGTGCGCAAGATCGCCCCAGGCATCGACCTGGTGGTCAGCCAGGCCAGCCGCGAAGCCATGACCGCCAAGGTCGCGGATGGCGAGATCGACCTGGCGCTGGGCGTGTTCGGGCAGCCTCCGGAAGGCGTGCGCAGCACGGAGCTGTTCGAGGAAACCTATGCCTGCATGGTGGATGCGGCCACGGTGCGCGGCCTGGGCAAGCTTGACCAGGTGGCGTACCTGGCCCGCTCGCATGTGCTGGTGGCAGCCCACAGCGAGCGCGTGGATGCCATCGATGTCGCCGTGGCCAAGGTTGGCGGGCGGCGCAAGATTGCCTGCGTGCTGCCCCACTGGAGCGTGGCGCCAGCGCTGATCGCCGGCACCAACCTGGTCCTGACCACGGCGCGGCGCAGCCTGGCCGCCTTCGAGGAAGATCCGCGCTTCGCGGTGTTCGATCCGCCCTTCCCGCTGCCGGGCTTCGGCTTCAGCCTGATCTGGCACGACCGTACCGACGCCGATCCCGGCCATAGCTGGCTACGCGAGCGCGTGATCGCGGTGGCGGCCGGCGACGAGCCGGACGACGCGATCAGCCTGCGCAGCTAGGCAGACTGGCTGCCTGCCTTTAGCGCTTCAGTGCTTGTGGTCGCCGTGCGCGCCGGCGGCCGGCGCCGTGGCGGTGAGATCACGCACTTCGGCGTCGACCTTCTGCTCGATCACCTTGCCACCCTGCTCGATCTTGAGCGTCAGCGGCACGGTGTCGCCCTTCTTCAGCGGCGCCTTGAGGCCCATCAGCATCACGTGGTAGCCGCCCGGCTTGAGCTCGACGTCCTGCATGCGGGGCAGGTCGAGCGCGCCGATGGCGCGCATGCGCATCACGTTGCCATCCATCTTCATTTCATGCACTTCGGCCGTGGTTGCCGCTGGCGTGCTGACGCCGAGCAGCTTGGCGGGCTCGTGCGCATGCAGGGTCATGAAGACGCCGGTGGCGGTCTGCGCGGGCACGGTGCCGCGCGCCCAGGCGTTGCTGACGTCGACCTGGGCGAAAGCCGCGTTCGAGCACAGCGCGGCGAGCAGGGCGGCGGGCACCGCGGCGAGGAATCTGGCTTGCATCTGGACTATCTCCACTGAGATTCAAAGGACTGCACAAAAGAAACATTAGACCATGTCGACCCTGGCGACGTGAGCCGGGCAGCGCAATTCGGGTAGCCGGCCGGGCAGCTAACCTGCAGCGAACCGTTCAGTCTGGCAGCGCCGCTGGCGCCAACCAATGCGGCACGGTGTCGCACGCGACGGGCCGGGCGCCGGTCGTTGTTAAACTCGCGGCATGGATACCATCGCAGCCGTGCCGCCAGACACGGTCCCCTCCGCCCCGGCTCCGCCACGAGCATCGCCCCGGTCCGCCACAACCTGATGAGCCTGCGCCGCCTGTTCTGGCTGCGCTGGGCGTTGATGGGCGGGCAGTCGGTGCTGCTGGTGTCGTGCGAGTCCGTGGCCGGCGTGATCCTGCCGTACAGCCCGCTGCTGGCGATCCTCTCGCTGCAGGCGGTGTTCAACCTGCTGACCGGCCTGCGCCTGCGCATGCACGCCAGCCGCGGCAGCATGCCGAGCGACGCCGAGCTGATGGGCCAGCTGATGGTCGACCTGACGGCGCTGTCGGCCAACCTGTTCTTCACCGGCGGCGCGACCAACCCCTTTGTCTCGTTCTACCTGCCGGGCCTGGCGATTGCCGCCGCCATCCTGCCGTGGCGCAATGTGATCGCGCTCGCCGTCTACGCGATGGCCTGCTACAGCCTGATGCTGATCGAGTACGTGCCGCTGAACCTGCACAACCCGGACAACGCCATCAACTATCACCTGGCCGGCATGTGGCTCAACTTTGTCGCCAGCGCAACGATGATCGCGGTATTTGTGGCGCGCCTGTCCGGGGTGCTGCGCCAGCGCGACGCGGAGCTCAACCTGGCGCGTGAACAGTTGCTGCGCGACGCGCGCATCGAAGCGCTGAACGACCAGGCCGCCGCGGTCGCCCACGAGATCGGCACGCCGCTGGCCACGCTGGCGGTCATCGCGGGCGAGCTGCGCGCCGATGCCGCGGACCCGCGCCTGGCGGCCACGCAAGTGGCCGCCTACCTGCCGGACCTGCAGACCATGGAGCAGCAGCTCGAGCTGTGCAAATCGATCCTGGCCCGCCTGCGCGACGACCACGAGACCGCGGCGGCGCAGCGCATCGATGCCTGGCTGGACGCTTATGTGGAGCGCTGGCAATTGCGCCACCCCCATGCCCGGCTGGAAGCCAATGCCATCGGCGAAGCCGCCGCCCTGCCGGTGGAAGCCGCGCGCGTGGGGCAGATCCTGACGATCCTGCTGGACAACGCCGCGCGCAGCCAGCTGGCCGCGGGGCACGAACAGATACCGCTGCGCCTGGCCATCGCGCTGGAGGACAACCGCGCGCTGCCGACGCTGACGTTTCGCGTCACCGACCGCGGCCTGGGCATCCCCAAGTCTCAGCGCGCGCGCCTGGGCGAAGCACCGATGACCAGCATGCATGGCGGCCAGGGCATCGGCGTGTACCTGGCACAAAGCGCAGCCCTGCAGATGGGCGGCCGGCTGGCCTGGCACGACCACCACGAGGGCGGCACCGTGGCCGAGCTGCGCCTGCCCGCGCCCTCCCCGGCAGCCTTGCCGGCCGCTCCACCGTTTGCCTCACCCCTGACAACGACAACGAGCCCGCGATGACCGACGCCCACCATGATCCCGCCGCCGACGGCGCACAGCCCGGCGCCAGCGATGCCGCTCCATTCCTGGTCGTCGACGACGATGCCGTGTTCGCAGGCGCCCTGGCGCGCGCGCTGACGCGCCGCGGTTATGCGGTGCAGATCGCGCACAACCGCCAGCAGGCGCTTGCGCTCGCCGCGCAAACGCCGTTTGCCTATATCACGCTGGACCTGCACCTGAGCGCGCCGCCGGAAGCGGGCAGCACCGCGCCGGCCGAGTCAGGCCTGCAACTGGTCGCGCCGCTGCGTGCGGCATTGCCGTACGCGCGCATCCTGGTGCTGACAGGCTATGCGAGCATCGCCACCGCGGTGGCCGCGGTCAAGCATGGTGCCGATGAGTACCTGGCCAAGCCGGCCAATGTGGATTCGATCCTGACGGCGCTGATGGCCGGGGTATCGGAAGACGCGGCAGAAGCCGCCATGGAAGAGCCGGTGCCGCTATCGGTGGCGCGGCTGGAGTGGGAACACATCCAGCGGGTGCTGTCCGAGCACGAAGGCAATATCTCGGCTACCGCGCGCGCGCTCAATATGCATCGGCGCACGCTGCAGCGCAAACTGGGCAAGCGGCCGGTATCGCGGTAGGCGGTCCGTGCCTGAGAAACGCTCAGGCGCACCTTCAGAGGCGCAGTTGCACGTAGTCCCAGTCCAGATCGTTCTCCCGGCCGAGGGCTTGCTCGGCAACGCGCAGGGCGTCACTGGCATGGCGATCGGCGCGCGAGCCAAGATCGCCGGCCTGCACGGCCAGCTCCACCGCGGCTTGCGGCGTGATGCTGGTCAGCACGGCGGGCTTCGCCACAACGGGCGCGCTCGCCTGGCGCAGTACGGGCGCGGCCTCCGGGCGCACGCAGAGAAAGACGGTTGCCGCGGCAAGGCCACACAGCACGCCGAACGAGGACAGTAGCTCGCGTTTCATTTCGGTTCTCCTGCCTGGTTGGTGGTTGAGGGTGCGGGTTCGGAAAGCGGGTGCTAACCGGCCGGCTACGAGCTTTCGATCGTGCCGGCCGCCACTTTGGCATTGCATCGCAACACGCACCAGCGTGCTTACGAATGCTTACCTGTCTTACTCTTCTCTTTACCAGCGCGTCTTACCCGGTGCTTTACCAGCGGGAATCCCGCTCCCACGCCTTCATTTCCTCTTCCACGCGCTCCTTGGTGTAGCCGTAGCGCTCCTGGATCCGGCCGGCAAGCTGGTCGCGCTTGCCCTGGATCTGGGTAAGGTCGTCGTCCGTGAGCTTGCCCCACTTTTCCTTGACCTTACCCTTGGCCTGCTCCCACTTTCCTTCGATCTGATCCCAGTTCATGGGCGTTTCCTCTATCGTGGATGTGTGACGTGCTGAGTCGTGCTAAGTCAACGTGCTAAGTCAGCGTGCTGACTCAACGAATCGAGTCAGCGTACGAAGGCAAGTTACTTGGCGTACTTGGTCTTCACGTCGGCCTGGCACTTGCTCTTGGCATCGCCGGACATGGCATCGCACTTTTCCTTGTCAGCCTTGTAGGCGGCGTCCACGGTGTCCTTCTTGGCATCGGCACGCGCTTCGGCTACGTCGGTGCTGGTGCCGGTAGCGGCAGCCTTCTCGACCTTGGCCGAACCCAGGGCTTGCTCATGGGCAACCTTGGCTTCCTTCACGCACACGTCCTTGTCATTGCCCTTCCTGTCGTCGCACTTTTCCTTGGCCACGCTGTAGTCGGCATCGGCCTTGACCTTGTCCGCCTTGGCGCGCGCCTTGGCCGTGCCATCGCGGGTCGCTTCGGCGTTGGCCTTGGCCACGTCCTCGTCGCGCTTGGCTTCCTTCACGCAAACGTCCTTGGCATTGGCCTTGAGGCTGTCGCACTGGGCACGGGCGGCCTTGTAGTCGGCGTTAGCGGTCTTCACGGCCGCGTCGTAGTCCGCCTTGGAACCTGCGGGTGCGGCATGCGCCAGCGTGAAGGCGGCGGGACCGGCAAACATCATCGAACACACTGCTGCGCTCAGCCATTTCTTCATCATGTCGTGCTCCTATTTCAGTGGCGGAATACTGTGGAGGGCGGTCTCGCTGTTGGGCTCCTGCCCGGTGCGATCCGCGTTTGCCCACACCGTAGGTACAGAGTACGCATGGGCACCTCCTACAATCAGGCGTCACGCTCCGAAAGCTACGTAAGACAATTCCGACATGATTTGCGGGGCACACCACGCCGTGGCCCTGCGGCCCTGCGCCGCAGGGCCAGCGACGGCCTTCGGCGCTAGACTGGCGCGCTTCCCAGGAGAATCGACATGACCGCATCCCGCCTGCTGCCCGCAATGACCATCGCGCTGGCCTCGCTTGGCGCAAGCTGGACGCCCGCCGCGTTCGCCCACATCGTGTTCGAGCAGAAGACCGCGACAGCCGGCAGCTACTTCAAAGGCGCCCTGATGGTGGGCCATGGCTGCAACGGCAGCGCTACCCGCGCCATCACCGTGACCATCCCGGAAGGCGTGCAAGGCGCCCATCCGCAGCCCAAGGCGGGCTGGCAACTGGAAGTGAAACGCGCGCCACTGGCCAAGCCCTATGCCTCGCACGGCAAGACCGTGAGCGAGGACGTGCGCACGCTGCGCTGGTTTGCCGGCTCGCTGGCCGACGCGCATTTCGATGAATTCGTGATGCTGATGAAGCTGCCGGAGCAGGCCGGCAAGCTGTATTTCCCGGTGGTGCAGGAGTGCGAGGACGGCCGTGCCGAGTGGACGCAGATCCCCGCGGATGGCCAGAGCCTGCGCGAGCTGAAGACGCCGGCGGCGGAACTGGAACTGACCGCGCCGATGCCGGCGGGGCATGTGCACGCGCACTGAGCGGGCGCATGGCAAAACGACAAAGGGCGCACCGAAGTGCGCCCTTTGTCGTTGGATGCCGCCTGACAGACCTATGGCGGGCTAAGGCTTACACGCTTACAGCACGTAGCGCGACAGGTCTTCGTTGCCGGCGAGGTCGCCCAGGCGTTCGTCAACGTAAGCCGCGTCGATGATGACCCTCTCGCCCGATGACTTGGTGGCGTGGAAGGACAGGTCCTCGAGCAGCCGCTCCATCACCGTGTACAAGCGGCGCGCGCCGATGTTCTCGACCTTCTCGTTGACCGAGAAAGCGATCTCGGCCAGCCGGCGGATGCCGTCCGGCGCGAACACCAGCTCGACCTGCTCGGTGCTCAGCAACGCCTGGTACTGCTTGGTCAGGCTGGCATCGGTCTGGGTCAGGATGGCTTCGAAGTCGGAGACCGACAGCGATTCCAGCTCGACCCGAATCGGGAAGCGGCCCTGCAGCTCCGGGATCAGGTCGCTGGGCTTGGACAGGTGGAACGCACCCGAGGCAATGAACAGGATGTGGTCGGTCTTGATCATGCCGTATTTGGTGTTGACCGTGGTGCCCTCGACCAGCGGCAGCAGATCGCGCTGCACGCCCTGGCGCGACACTTCGCCGCCGCCCAGTTCGCTGCGGCTGGCGATCTTGTCGATCTCGTCCAGGAACACGATGCCGTTCTGCTCGACGTTGGCCACTGCCTTGTGCTTGACCTCCTCGTCATTGAGCAGCTTGGCGGCTTCCTCGTCGATCAGCAGCTTGAAGGCTTCGTGCACCTTCATCTTGCGGCGCGCCTTCTTGCCCTGGCCCAGGCCGGCAAACATGGTGCGGATCTGCTCGGTCATGTCTTCCATGCCCGGGGGACCCATGATGTCCATGTTCGGCGAGCCGGCGGCAACCTCGAGCTCGATTTCCTTGTCGTCGAGCTGGCCTTCGCGCAACTTCTTGCGGAACACCTGGCGCGTGTTGGAATCCTTTTCCTCGGGCTGGTTGAAGCCGATATCGCGCGGCGGCGGCAGCAGCACGTCGAGCAGGCGGTCCTCTGCGGCTTCCTCGGCCTTGGTGCGCACCTTCTTCATTTCGGACTCGCGCGCCTGCTTGACCGCCATCTCGGCAAGGTCGCGCACGATGGTGTCCACATCGCGGCCGACGTAGCCCACCTCGGTGAACTTGGTGGCCTCGATCTTGATGAACGGCGCATCGGCCAGCTTGGCCAGGCGGCGCGCGATCTCGGTCTTGCCGACACCGGTCGGCCCGATCATCAGGATGTTCTTGGGCGTGATTTCCTGGCGCAGGGGTTCTTCCACCTGCTGGCGGCGCCAGCGATTGCGCAGCGCAACCGCTACCGCTTTCTTGGCCTTGTTCTGGCCGATGATGTGCTTGTCGAGTTCGGAAACAATTTCCGACGGGGTCATGGTATGCGACATGGTATCCGTTCAGAGGAAGACGACGGACCGGAGCGGTGCGGCATCCGGGCCCAGGCAGCCGCGCGTCAGGCTTTTGCGCGGCCGGCCGACGCTCATTCCAGCGTCTCGATGACGAAATTGGTGTTGGTGTAGATGCAGAGCTCGCCGGCAATGCCCAGCGACTTCTCGACGATGTCCTTGGGCGAAAGCTCGGTGTTCTCCACCAGCGCCTTGGCGGCCGACTGGGCATAAGCGCCGCCCGAGCCGATCGCGGCCACGCCGCCTTCGGGGTCAAGCACATCGCCATTGCCGGTGATCACCAGCGTGGTGTCGCGGTCGGCGGTGATCAGCATGGCCTCGAGCCGGCGCAGCGCGCGGTCCGAGCGCCAGTCCTTGGCGAGGTCGACGGCGGCGCGGGTCAGGTTGCCCTGGTACTTCTCCAGCTTGGCCTCGAAGCGGTCGAGCAGCGAGAAGGCATCAGCGGTGCTGCCGGCGAAGCCAACCAGTACCTTGCCGTTATAGATGCGGCGCACCTTGCGGGCGGTGCCCTTCATCACAATATTGCCGAGTGTGACCTGGCCGTCACCGCCGACTGCAACCTGGTTGCCGCGCCGGACGCTGACGATGGTAGTGCCGTGATACTGTTCCATGATGGCTTCGCAAGAATATGTCAGGGAGGTAGGTGGCGACGGGTGCGGTGAATTCAAGGGCCACCGCAAGCGGCCCACCGTGCGCATCCCTGCCGGACCGAAGGCAATCAAACCAATATAGACGAGGTGGCTGCCGCCGCGCGCGCCCCCTCAAGAAACAAAAAGGCCACGCATTGCGCGTAGCCTTTTCGCCATCCGCGGGCAGGCGCCCGCGGACGAGCCGTTCTTTTGCGTCCGGTCAGTCGGCGTACACGCCGGCCTTCTTGATCACCGGGGTCCACTTGCCGATTTCCCCGGCCAGGAAGACCTTCAGCGATTCCGGCGTGGCGCGCTGCGCGGGCACGGCTTCGGCGCCCAGCTCAGCCATCTTGGCGCGGAAGTTCGGATCCGTCACTGCCTTTTGCAGCGCTGCCGAGAGCTTGTCCACCACCGGCTTGGGCGTGCCCTTGGGCGCGTACATGGCATGCCAGATCTTCACTTCGACACCCGGCAGGCCTTGCTCGGCGGCCGTCGGGATGTCCTTGAAGGCTTCCACGCGGCGGTTCTGCATGGCCGCATACGGCTTGAGAGACCCCGCCTTGAGCTGGCCGGCGATATTGGTGGTCTGGTCGCACATCAGGTTGACCTGGCCGCCCAGGATATCGGTCAGCGCCGGCGCCGTGCCCTTGTAGGGCACCGTGGTCAGCTCGGTCTGGATGGCGCTCTGGAACAGCAGGCCGCACAGGTGCGAGGCCGAGCCGATGCCGGCGTTGGCCAGCGACAGCTTGGCGGCATTGGCCTTGATATAGGGGACCAGGTCCTTGAAGTTGGCGGGCGGCAGGTTCTTGTTGCCAACCATCACCATCGGCACGTCGGCGATCTCGCCCACGGTCTCAAAGTCCTTGAGCGGGTCGAAGCCGAGGTTGCGGTACAGGGCCGGCGCCGTCGACATGCCGATATGGTGGATCAGGATGGTGTAGCCGTCGCCCTTGGACTGCGCGACCTTCTTGGCGCCGATGGTGCCGCCAGCGCCGCCCAGGTTCTCGATCACCATCGTGGTACCCAGGTGCTTGGACATGATCATGACCAGCTCGCGCGAGACCTTGTCGGTCGGGCCGCCTGCGGCAAACGGCACCACCACCGATACCGGCTTGCTGCCTGGGAATTCCTGTGCCTGCGCGCCCGCATGCACTCCCATTACGCCGACCGTCAGCGCGGCAGCCACAAACTGTGCAACTCGTTTCATGCTATCTCCTGGATACCCTTCTATTCCCGTCCCGACACTGCCCCGGCCGGAGTGGCGCGCCCTGTCGGGCGCTGCCATTCCTGCGCTGCCGGCCCGATCCGGGCGGCAGCGCCGACCATGACGCGGGCACAGCGCATACGGCCGCCGCGGCTTGGGCCGCGCGACCGGAGCGCAATGCTATCAATGTCGAAAAGTGGCAAATATCCGGAATAACCCGCTAAGACATTTCTTCGCAAAATCACGCCAAATGTATCGAACTCGCCGCAGCCCGCGGGAATCGGGAGGCAACAGGACAGCAACAAGACAACAACAGGAGACCAGCAGAAGATCAGCAGAAGAAGCCGAGCATTTCCTCCTGCAGCACCTCGGGGGCCTCCTCCGGGATGTAATGCCCACAAGGCACCGCGCGGCCGCTGACCTCGCTCGCCACCTCCTGCCACAGCGACAGCGGCTCGAAACAGCGGGCCACCACACCGTGCTCTCCCCACAGCACGCGTAGCGGGCAATCCAGCCTGCGGCCATCGGCGCGGTCCGCGCGGTCATGGTCCAGGTCGATGGTGGCCGCCGCGCGGTAGTCCTCGCACATCGCGTGCACGTGGGCCGGATCGCGCATGGCGGCGGTATATGCGGCCATCGCGTCGGGGGCGAACGGGCTCAGCCCGGCGTGGCGCAGGCCCATCAGCCTGCTGAGGTAGAACTCGGGCTCCGCATTGATCAGCGTTTCCGGGAACGGCGCCGGCTGGATCAGGAAGAACCAGTGCCAGTAGGCGGCGGCAAACGCCATGCTGGTGCGCTCGTACATGGCCAGCGTGGGCGCGATGTCCAGCAGCATGGCGCGCGTGACCCGGCCCGGATGGTCCGCGATCAGTCTGTGCGCCACGCGCGCGCCGCGGTCGTGGGCGCATAGCGCGAAGCGGTCGAAACCCAGCTGCGCCATCACCGCCACCTGGTCCTGCGCCATCGCGCGCTTGCTGTAGTTCTCGTGGCCGGCGTTGCCCGGTGGCGTGCTGCTGCCGCCGTAGCCGCGCAGGTCGGTGGCGATCACGGTAAAACGGTCGGCCAGCGCCGGCGCCACCTTGTGCCAGATCAGGTGGCTCTGCGGATGGCCGTGCAGCAATAACAAGGGCGGCCCGGAGCCGCCGCGCACGCCGGCGATCCCCACGTCGCCGATGTGCAGGCGAATGGACTCGAAATTGGGAAACAGCAGGGCGCTGGCGTCGTTCTGCATGGGGTGTCTCCTCGCGTCTCGGGGGCCTGCTGGCGATGATAGACGCAAAGCGAGAGCGCGACGGGACGCACGCCGCGCATGGCAGCCAGGGCAACGAGTTGACGCAACTGAATTGCATCACCCGGGGCGCTATGGTTAAATCGGTCCATGAGCAGCAGCCCCTCCCCCACCCAGGCCATGCCGGCATCCGCCATGTCCCCCGCGCCGGCTACCCTGGACGCCGCCCACGAACGCCTGCGCGAACTGGGCGCCCGTGTGACCCAGCCGCGCCTTGGCATCCTGGCCTGCCTGATGGAAAGCCATGAACCGCTGACCCACCAAGCCGTGATCGACCGCATGCCGGCCGATGGCGAAGCGATCGACCGCGTGACCGTGTACCGCGTGCTCGACTGGCTGGTCGAGCAAGGGTTGGCCCAGAAACGGGCCGGCCACGACCGCGTCTTCCGCTTCAGCCTGGTCGAGCACGAGGCAGCGCGCGCCCAGGTGCACCGGCAGCACAGCCACTTCCATTGCAACCGCTGCGACCGCACTTTCTGCCTGGACGGCGTCAGCGCGCCGGCGCAAGCCGCGCCCAAGGTGCCAAGCGGCTTTGCCGTGGAGCATGTGGAGCTGACCGTAAACGGCGTTTGTGCCGAATGCGGCGCACGCACCCATGGCAAGCACGGCTGAGCGAAGGCCCCGCCCGCGCGCTATATGAACGAACAAGTTATCCAAACACCACTTACCCCGCGTACGACAGGCCAAAGCGGTATCCCTTCCCGGAGAAAACAATGTCCAAACTGATCCCGGTCACGATCCTGACCGGCTTCCTCGGCAGCGGCAAGACCACCCTGCTCAAGCGCATCCTGAGCGAGCAGCACGGCATGAAGATCGCCGTGATCGAAAACGAGTTCGGCGAAGAGAACATCGACAACGAGATCCTGGTGCAGGATGGCCGCGAGCAGATCGTGCAGATGAGCAACGGCTGCATCTGCTGCACCATCCGCGGCGACCTGGTGGCGGCGCTGTCGCAGCTGATGACCCGGCGCGACGCCGGCGAGATCGATTTCGACCGCGTCGTGATCGAAACCACCGGCGTGGCCAACCCCGGCCCCGTGGCCCAGACCTTCTTCATGGACGACGAGATCGCCCAGCGCTACCTGCTGGACGCCGTGATCACCCTGGTGGACGCCAAGCACGCCAACCGGCAGCTCGACAAGCAGGAAGAAGCGCAGCGCCAGGTTGGCTTTGCCGACGCCATCTTCATCACCAAGGCGGACCTGGTGCCGGAGGGCGGGATCAAAGACCTGCGCCACCGCCTGCTGCACATGAACCCGCGCGCGCCCGTGCGCACGGCGCATTTCGGCGAAGCGCCGATAGACACAATCTTTGACCTTCGGGGCTTCAACCTGAACGAAAAGCTGGAAATCGACCCGGATTTCCTGCGTGCCGAGGCCGAAGAGCACGATCACGACCACGCGCACGAACACGCCCATGGCGACCATTGCGAGGATGACTGCGGCCATGACCAGCACGATCACGGCCATGGTCACAAGCACGACCACCACCACCACCACCACCACACCGACCGCATCGGCTCGTTCGTCTTCCGCAGCGAAAAACCCTTCAATTACGCCAAGCTGGAGGAATTCCTGTCCGGCATCCTGTCGGTCTACGGGGAACACCTGCTGCGTTACAAAGGCGTACTCTATATGGACGCGGTGGACCGGAAAGTGGTCTTCCAGGGTGTGCATCAGTTGATGGGCAGCGATATCGGCGCCAAATGGGGCGATGAAACCCCCGGCACCAAGATGGTCTTCATTGGCGTGGACCTGCCCAAGGACGCCATCCTGAAGGGCCTCGCCACCTGCCTGGCCTGAAGCCGACGGGCAGCGCCGCCCCCCTGCCCCCCTCGTCGGAGGGGGCTGGGATATCAGGGAAAACTCCCCGCTTTTCTCCCATATCTCCAAATTTTTTGTTCAAGTACAATAGGCTGGATTTAGTGCGGGTAACGTAGCCTTTTGTCCTTTGGCGACGGCACCCGCAATGCAGGACGGCGGTCGTCGTCAGCATGAGGCGGGCTGCCGGCAGGTGCGGTCGCAGTGCTTCATGCGGAGACCGCCCTCCGCTTGGGGCACCCGTCACGCGCCGTCATCGATCGACGCGAGAGAGAGGTGTCCCATGGTAGCCGCAACGAAAACGAAAGAAAGCCGCAGCAAAAGCAGCAGCGCTGCGGCCGAGACGCTGAAGGCACAGTCCATGGAGGCTGCGCCTGCTCCCCGCGGCAGTACGGCGCACGCCGGTGCGGGCGAGGCCAAGGGAGGCACGCACAGCAGCAAGTCTGCAGCCAGCCAGAGCGAAACCTCCGCGCCGCGCAAGCGGCCGGACACTGCACCCGAGCGGACCAAGACGCCGCCGGTCGCACCAACAAGAGAATCAGCAGCAACCATGAGCAGCAATAAACTTCTGACTGAAGCTGAAATCCTGAAGATGGGCGACAAGGATTACATGAACGAAGCGCAACTCGGCTTCTTCAAACATCGCCTTGAGCAGCTGCGCGACGATATCCTGAAAAACGCCGACCAGACCACCGAGCACCTGCGCGAAACGGTCATCGTGCCGGATCCCGCCGACCGCGCCACCATCGAGGAAGAGCACGCGCTGGAACTGCGCACGCGCGACCGCGAGCGCAAGCTGCTCAAGAAGGTCGAGCAATCGCTGGCCCGCATCGAGTCCGGCGACTACGGCTGGTGCGAGGAAACCGGCGAGCCGATCGGCGTGCCGCGCTTGCTGGCCCGCCCCACCGCCACGCTGTCGCTGGAAGCCCAGCAACGCCGCGAACTGCGCCAGAAGCTGTTCGGCGACTGATTCCGCGACTGCCCGGGGCCGTCGCCCCGCGCGCCAGACGGCCCGGTTCTCCGGGCCGTTTTGTTTGAGTGGCACGCCCCGCCAGGCATCGCGTCCTTTCGTCTTTCGCCTTTGTGGTGTCACAGGCACGGGCCTATCATTAGGAACGGCTGGATTCGTGCGGCCATCGCGCTCCCCGAATTACCGGCTTTCCCCCTGCTTTCTGATACAGTCGCAACTTTGTTGCAATAACACGCGCCCAACCCCGGCGCGCCTCGATGCCATGGCCGATCGCCTGCCCGTCACCGTGCTGTCCGGATTCCTCGGTGCCGGCAAGACAACCCTGCTCAATCATGTCCTGGCCAACCGCGAAGGCAAGCGGGTGGCTGTGATCGTCAACGACCTGGCGGACGTCAATATCGACGCCCGCCTGCTTGGCGACGGCATGCTGGCGCAGGCTGGCGAGCGCCTGATCGAGCTGACCAATGGCTGCATCTGCTGCACGCTGCGCGAGGACCTGCTGACCGAGATCGGCAAGCTGGCGCGCGAGGGCCGCTTCGATTACCTGCTGGTCGAGTCGACCGGGGTCGCCGAGCCGCTGCCCATCGCGGAGACCTTCACCTTCGAGGACGAGCAAGGCGTGGCGCTGGACGCCATCGCCCGCCTGGACACCATGGTGACGGTGGTCGATGCCGCGCACTTCCTGCAAGACTTCAACGAAGCCGACTTCCTCCAGGACCGCGGCCAGGCGCGCGACGAGGACGACGACCGCACGGTGGTCGACCTGCTGATCGAGCAGGTCGAGTTCTGCGACGTGATCGTGCTCAACAAGCTCGACCTCGTCAGCGAGGCCGAGCGCGAGCGCCTGACCGGCATCCTGCATTCGCTCAACCCGCGCGCGGCTATCGTGCCGGCCAGCTTTGGCAAGGTTGCGCTGGAGAGCATTCTCGACACCGGCCGTTTCGACTTCGACGCCGCCGCAGCCGCCCCGGGCTGGCTGGCCGAACTGCGCGGCGAGCATGTGCCGGAGAGCGAGGCCTACGGCATCGGCAGCTTCGTCTACCGCCGCCGCCGCCCCTTCCATCCGCAGCGCTTTGCCGACCTGATCCACACCGAGTGGCTGCGCGAGCATGGCAACGTGCTGCGCTCCAAGGGCTTCTTCTGGCTGGCCACGCGCATGCACGCGGCCGGCACCTGGGGCCAGGCCGGCGGCGTGTGCCGCCACGGCGGCGCCGGCGCCTGGTGGGCCGCGCTGGATTCGTCCGAATGGCCGGACGACGAGGCCGGCCGCGCCGAGCTCGAAGCCGATATGACGGTGGACGGCAAACCCGCTCCCTTTGGCGACCGGCGCCAGGAACTGGTGCTGATCGGCCAGGACCTTGACCGCCCCGCGCTCGAAGCGCTGCTGGACGCCTGCCTGCTGACCGACGCGGAAATGGCTGCAGGCCCGGATGCCTGGGCGCGGTACGCCGACCCGTTCCCGAGCTGGGACGACGGCCTGGACCATGACGACCACGACCACGAGCACGGCGACGACTGCGGTTGCGATGACCACGACCACGGCGGGCATGGCCACTGACGCCGTCGTGCCCTGGCAACGCCTGCAGCGCAGCCGCGCCCGCGGCCTCGGCCTGTGGCCGGCGCTCTGGCTGGCGCTATGCCTGGTGCTGGCCCAGCATGCCGGGCTCACGCACCGCATCCACCACGGCGGGCTGCTCAGCCCGGCGCTGCAGGCTACCGCCAGTACCGCCAATGACGCCAACGACGCCAATGACGGCGAGCCAGCCCTCACGGCTTTCGGTGCCGTTCCCGACCTTCCCCTCTCGCTCAAGCTGGCGGGACATTTCTGCGTCTTGTTCGATGGCGCCACCGTGGCTGCCAGCCATTGCGGCACGCCAGTCATGCCGGCGCTCACGCACCTGCAATCGCCGGTTCCGTTCAGCGTAGGCTGGCGCCGGCCCGACCTGCAGCATCCCCAGCCTTTCCGCTCGCGCGCCCCACCGGCCGTTCACGCTCTCGCCTGAAGCCCGGGCCGCGGCCGCCAAGCCGCAGCCCGCCGCCTGTCGCATCGCGCCACGCTCCCGAACACCCCTGCCCGCCGCCATCCCGCGCATTTTGCGCCAGGCGGCGCGCGGCCGGCGTTCGGCCACTGGCGCCATGCGCTCGATAGCATCCAAGAACAATGCGAGCCATGTCTTTCCGTTTCCAACAAGAAAAAACCTGCGGCGCACGCCGCTTGCCGCCATTGCGGCCCTGATCGCTTCCGCCTCCGTTTCCACCGGCGCCTTCGCGCAAAGCAACCCGGCGGCCCCGGCCGCAGCCAGCGCGTCCACCCCTGGCACCCCGGCCACGCCCCCGGCCACCCTGCGCGAAGTGGTCATCACCGCCAACCCGCTGGGCAGCGAGCTCACCGACCTGGTGGCGCCAGTCTCCACCCTCAGCGGCGATGCCCTTGCCGTGCGCCAGGGCAGCACGCTGGGCGACACCCTGGACAAGCTGCCGGGCGTGTCCTCCAGCTACTTCGGCCCGAATGCCAGCCGCCCGATCATCCGCGGCCTGGACGGCGACCGCATCAAGGTGCTGCAGAACGGCGGCACCACCGTCGACGCCTCGACCTTGTCCAACGACCACGCCGTGCCGATCGATCCGCTGGTGGCCGAGCGCATTGAAGTGGTGCGCGGCCCGGCCGCGCTGATGTACGGCGGCAACGCCATCGGCGGCGTGGTCAACGTCATCGACAACCGCATCCCGAAGGAGCCGATCCAGGGCATCGGCGGCGCGGTGGACGCCAGCGCCACCGCCGGCGGCGACAGCGCGCGCAACGCCAGCGGCCTGCTCGAGGCCGGCAATGGCCAGATCGCCATCCACGCCGACGCCTTCGCCCGCAAGACCAGCAACCTGCGCATCCCCGGCTACGCGCGCAGCGCCAGCCTGCGCAACAGCCAGCCGCTGCCGGAAGGCGAAAGCGAGGCCTACGGCCGCCTGCCCAACAGCAACGCGCAGCAGTCGGGCGGCTCGCTGGGCAGCGCCTACACCTGGGCCGACGGCTTCGTCGGCGCCAACTACAGCGAATACCACAACGAATACGGCACCCCCGCCGAAGACACCGTGCGGCTGCAGATGCGCCAGCAGCGCTTCGCGCTCGAAGGCGAGGCGCGCAACCTGGCCGGCAACACCGGCGGCTTCATCGAGTCGGTCAAGGGCAAGTTCAGCTATACCGACTACGAACACAAGGAGATCGACTCCGGCCAGACCGGCACCATCTTCAAGAACAACGGCTGGGACGCACGCTTCGAGGCCAAGCACGCGCGCATCGGCAACATGACGGGCGTGATCGGCACCCAGTTCGGCTCGACCCGCTTCTCGGCGCTTGGCGAGGAAGCCTTCGTGCCGAGCACCGACACCGACAACGCGGCCCTGTTCATCTTCGAGGAAATGCCGCTGAGCGCCAGCGGCGACCTCAAGCTCAACCTGGGCGGGCGCATGGACCACACCGGCGTGAAGGCGCAGGCCAACGGCAACGACCGGTTCTCCGACGCCAGCCGCAGCTTCAACGCCGGCAGCGCCTCGGCCGGCCTGCTCTACAAGCTGGCGCCGGCCTGGTCGCTGACCACCAACCTGGCCTACACGGAGCGCGCCCCGACCTTCTACGAGCTGTACGCCAATGGCCCCCACGTGGCTACCGGCTCGTGGGAGCAGGGCGACCCCAACGCCAACAAGGAACGCGCCACCTCGCTGGACCTGGGCGTGCGCTTCAAGTCGGGCCCGCACAGCGCCGGCCTGTCGGGCTACTACAGCCGCTTCGCGAACTACCTGGCGCTCACCAACACCGGCACCGCGCGCGACGCGGAAGGCGATTTTGTCACGCCCGGCAGCACCGGCGCATTGCCCGTGATGCAATACATGGGCGTGCCCGCCACCCTGTACGGCTTCGAGGCCGAAGGCAAGGCACGTGTGTGGCAGAAGCTGCTGACCGGCAGCGACACGGTGGATCTGGAGGCCCGCGCGGACTACGTGCGCGGCGAGAATCGCAACACCGGCCAGCCGCTGCCGCGCCTGTCCCCGCTGCGCCTGGGCGGCGCGGTGGTGTACGGCGCCGGCCCGTGGGGCGCGCGCGCGGACGTGACCTACGCCGCCCGCCAGACGCGCGTGCCGTCCAACGACACGCCCACCGATGCGTACACCTTGCTTGGCGTGTCCGTCACGTACAAGTTCAAGATGGCGGGCACCCAGACGCTGGTCTACCTGCGCGGCGACAACCTGACCAACCAGGACGCCCGCAGCGCCACCTCGATCCTGCGCGACATCGCGCCGCTGGCAGGGCGCAGCGTCAAGCTGGGCGTGCGCACGACGTTCTAAGCAGCACCGCAAAGGCGGGCCCTGCCCGCCCCGCGTGGTAACAAACTGGTACCGGTGCCGGCATGATGGCGCACGGGGGATAGAATCCGCATGGTGCGCGCGCGGCACACGGCCGCGCGCCCCTGGATCTTCCCGAGCCCGCCCATGTCCGGTACCGAACCCGCAAACGCTTCAGCGGCTGCAGCCGCCGCTGCCGCTGCCCCCGCCTTCACCCGCCCGCGCTGGCTGCGCGACCTGCTGCGCTTCCTGCCGCTCAAGAGCCAGTTCGTGCTGTCGGGCAACGTACGCGACCTGCAGGCCTGCGAGGTGGCGCCTGGCGTCATCGCGCCGCAGTCCTTCGCGTTGGCCATGCACGGCGCCCTGCGCGAAGCGGGCTACGCCCACGTCTTTCTCTACGACCCGGTAGCAGGCTTCCAGGCGCTGTGCGCGCCCGGCGAAGACAGCAAACCGGCCGAGGCCATCCTGCAGCAGTTCGGCCTGACCGTGAGCGAAGGCCGCGCCAATGCCGGCATCGACCTGCTCGGCACCACGCTGGAGCGCTTCGCCGCGCACCCCGGCGAGCCGCTGGCGCTGATGGTGGATTTCGCTTCGCGGCTGCTCACGCGCGCAGACAACCCCAGCCCCGCCGAACACCAGCTGTTCACCCGCGCGCTGGTGCTGTCGCACCAGGTCCGCTCGCGCCCGGCCGGCACGGCGCGCAAGCCCTTCTTCAACAGCATCCTGTGGGTGGTCGACAAGGAAGGCGACCTGCCCGACTGGCTGCTGGTGGGCAACCCGCGCCTGCGCCATATCCCGGTGGCCAAGCCCGATCACCACGCCCGCCGCGCGCTGGCGCCGGCGCTGCTGCGCGGCCTGGCGGGCGCGCAGGACGCCGATGCGCAGGCCATCCAGCAGGCGCAGCAGGCTTTCGTCGATGACACCGAGGGCATGCTGCTGCTCGATCTGAACGCCATCACGCAGCTGGCGCGGGTAGAAGGCGTGCCGCTGTCCCAGGTGGCCGACGCAGTGCGCCGCTACAAGGTGGGCGTAACCGAGGACCCCTGGCTGAAGATCGATCGCAACCGCATCCGCGGCGCGAGCGAATTCATTAGCCGCCGGGTCAAGGGCCAGGGCCATGCGGCCACGCACATGCTCGATATCGTCAAGCGCGCCATGACCGGCGTGGGCGGCGGGCGGCGCGGCGGACGGCCGCGCGGCGTGGCCTTCCTGGCCGGGCCCACCGGCGTGGGCAAGACCGAGCTGGCCAAGACCATCACCAGTCTGCTGTTCGGCGACGAGAGCGCCTACATCCGCTTCGACATGTCCGAGTTCAGCGCCGAGCACGCCGACCAGCGCCTGATCGGCGCGCCGCCCGGCTACGTCGGCTATGACGTGGGCGGCGAGCTGACCAACGCGATCCGCGAGAAGCCCTTTGCCGTGGTGCTGTTCGACGAGATCGAGAAGGCCCATCCGCGCATCCTCGACAAGTTCCTGCAGATCCTGGACGACGGCGTGCTGACCTCGGGGCGCGGCGACCGCGTGTATTTCTCCGAGGCGCTAATCGTGTTCACCTCCAACCTGGGCATCTACCGCACCGGCGCGGATGGCCTGCGGGTGGCCAACGTCACCCCGGCCGAGCCCTTCGAAGCGGTACAGGCCAAGGTGCGCAGCGAGATCGAGCGCTACTTCAAGCTGGAGCTGAATCGCCCGGAGATCCTCAACCGCATCGGCGAGAACGTGATCGTGTTCGATTTCATCCGCGCCGATATCGCCGCGCAGATCTTCACGCAGATGGTGGACAATGTGCTGGCCGACCTGGCGCGCCAGGACCTGCACCTGACGCTGGCCGCCGGCGCATTGCAAGCGCTGCGCGAGCGCTGCCTGGCCGATCTCACCAACGGCGGGCGCGGCATCCGCAACCAGGTCGAAGCCCACCTGCTGAACCCGCTGGCGCGCGCGCTGTTCGACCAGGACGCGCAGCCGGGCGAGCGCTTCGAGATCGCCGGGCTGACAACCGGCGCCTTCACGCAGCTCAGCCTGCAACGCCTGTGAGCGGCGCCGAGGCAGCGCTGGATTTGTCGCGCCTGCATTTCCCCGTCACGACGCTCGGCCCCGGACAGCGCGTCGGCATCTGGCTGCAAGGCTGCTCGATCCGCTGCCCCGGCTGCATCTCGGCAGACACCTGGCAGGCCGGTAGCGGGCGCAGCACGAGCGTGACAACGTTGATGGCGACGCTGGCACCCTGGCTGGCACAGGCCGAGGGCATCACCATCTCGGGCGGCGAGCCGTTCGAGCAGCCCGAGGGCCTGCTGGCGCTGCTGCATGCGCTGCGCGCGGCCAGCCCGCTCGACATCCTGGTCTACAGCGGCCATCCCATCGAAGCGCTGGCACCCGTGCTGGCGCGCGCCGACGGCCTGATCGACGCGCTGATATCCGACCCGTTCGCGCTGCACGCGCCGCAGACGCTGGCGCTGCGCGGCAGCGACAACCAGCGCCTGCACCTGCTCACCCCGCTTGGCCGCGCGCGCTTCGGCGCCTTCGAGCGCCCGCTGGCCGCGCACGATCGCGCGCTCGACCTGATGTTCGACGACGACGGTACCGTGTGGCTGGCCGGCATCCCCCGGCGCGGCGACCTCGGGCGGCTGCGCGCGCTGCTGCAGGCCCAGGGCCACACCATCACCATCACCGAGGACCGCGCCGCCAGGCGGGCCGAACCCAACGGATACTCCCAGCCATGATGCGTTTTTGCCCCAACTGCCAGACCGAACGTTCACTGGCGGAGATCTTCTGCGAAGGCTTGTTCGGCCAGGCGCCCTGCGGCTGGGACCTGTCCGGCGAAGCAATCCATGCGCCGGGCTGGCGCCCTGCCGCAACGGCAACCACCGCTACGCCTGCCGCCGCGCAGCAGGCGCCCGACGTAGCGCCAGGCCACTGCCTCAATGGCCACCCGATGGCTGCCGACGACCTGATCTGCCTGCAATGCGGCGCCGATCCGGCAGGCGATGTGCCGAACGCTGAAACCGGCGCCCACGCCGAAGCGGACGTCATCGCCGGCTGGCGCCTGCTGCGCCGCATCGCCAGCACCGACGGGGTGCGCGAGCGCTATGCCGCGCAGCAGGTCGATACCGAGCGCCATGCCGTCCTGACGCTCTACCGCGCCGGCGCCGAGCCCGACCCGGCCGTCTACGCGCTGCTGCAACGCCTGCCGCGCGCCCACGTGCCGGAGATCCTGGCCACCGGGCGCTGGCAGGAGCGCGCCTATGAAGTGGCCGAGGAACTCAGCGCAGGCACCCTGGCCGACCTTGGCATCGTCGCCGGCGACCTCGAGCGGATTCGCCATATCGTGCGCGAGCTTGGCGAGGCGCTGCATGTGTTCTCGGAAGCCGGGCTGCGCCACCGCGACCTGCGCCCCGGCACGCTGCTGGTACGCCAGCGCGAGCCGCTCGACCTGGTGGTCAGCGGCTTCGGCTCGGCGCGGCTGTCGGACTTCGACCTCGACATCGTCTCGCCGCTGGAGACCTCGCGCTATATGGCGCCCGAAGCCATTGCCGGCGGCGTCGCGGCCGCCTCCGACTGGTGGAGCCTGGGCATGATCCTGCTGGAGCAGGTCACCGGCGGCGCCTGCTTCGCGGACATCCATCCGCAGGCTTTCCTGATCCACGTGCTGGCCAACGGTGTGGCGCTGCCCGATGACCTCGATCCCGAATTGCGCCTGCTGCTGCGCGGCCTGCTGGCGCGAGACCACAATCAGCGCTGGCAATGGCCGCAGGTGCAGGCATGGCTCAATGGCGAGGCAGTCGATGCCCCCGCCGACAGCGGCGAGCAGGCCACCGAGCACGACAGCGGCGCCGCCAGCGCCATCGAACTGGGCGGCCGGCGCTACCGCAGCCCGGCGCAGTTTGCACTCGCCGCCGCGGAAGCCGGCAACTGGGACCAGGCCGGCGACCACCTGCGGCGCGGCGTCATCGTGACCTGGGCGCAGGATGCCGCGCTGCCCGCGCAGCGCCTGTCCGGCCTGCGCGAAGTGGCGCGGCACGAGGGCCTGGAAGACGATTTCCGCCTGATGCTCGCCCTCAAGCTGCTCAACCCGGAAATGCCGCTGATCCTGCGCGGCGACATTGTCACGCCGGGCTGGCTGCTGCAGCATCCGCAGCAAGGCTACGCGCTGCTCGCAGGCCTGGCGCCCGACCTGCTGTCCCGCTTCGACAACGAGCACTGGCTGGTCCGCCTCAAGGCCCGCGCGGCCCAGGTGCGCCAGCGCGCGCGCAGCCTGGAGATCGAGCTTGACGAAGACAGCCTGCGCATCCACTTGTTGTCGAGCTCGCGCGCGCGTCTCGCCGCGCTGTGGGAGGCGCGCCGGCGGCTGCTGCCGGACAGCAGCCACGCCGGCGTGCTGTCGCTGGCCGAGCGCCGGCTGATTGGCGAGGAAGACCTGATCGTGCTGCTGTCCGCCGCGCCCGGCCAGTTCCGCTCGATCGATGCGATCGTCGAGCAAGCCGCGGCGCTGGCCCGGCGCGAGGACGTGCTCGCGTTCAGCGACGACACAGCGCGCGCCTGGCTCGAACAGGGCCGGCTAGCGATCTGGCAGGCGGTGGACGCGCGCCTGGAAGGCTTCGCGCGCAGCAGCGTGGCCGCGGTCGACGGCTGGGCAGCGCAGTTCCGCCTGGAGCGGCGCCTGCCGCTGGCGCAGGCGCTGGTGCTGCTGGCGGTGCCGCCGGAGCAATGGCTCGCGCCGCAAAAGCAGCAATACGTGGCCGACATCCTCGACTTCTTCCAGAAGAAGGTGGCCACCGCCGTGCTGCGCGGGCCGCTGGTGCGCATGAGCATCGGCAAGACCACCGCGCGCATCGACCTGCGCGAGCTCGACAGCGCGCGCCGTCCCGCCGGCGCGTTGCTCGACCACTTGCTCCAGCGCAATGCGCAACCGGTCTCGCTGGACCCCGCGCTCTTCGGCGAGCGCCCCGAGCTGGAGCTGCGCCTGCAGAGCCTGTACCGGCACAGCACGCTGTACCGTCGCGATACCGGCATCGACGGCCTCTACCTCGGCTTTCCCTTCCTGCTCACGCGCGACGCGCGCGGCAACACCAAGACCCGCATCGCGCCAGTGCTGTTGTGGCCGGTCAGGCTGCTGCTGGAAGTCGGCAGCCGGGGCCAGGTAGCGCTGGCCTTTGACGGCGAGCGCGAGGAAGTGCGCCTGAACCCGGCGCTGGAAGCGCTGCTGGGCATCGAGGCCAGCCGCCGCTGGCGCGACGCCGCCGACGAGCTGCTGGGGCGCTCCGCGCTCAAGGCCGGCGAGGTGATGGACGCCTTCGGCACGCTGGCCAGCGCGAGCGAGCGTGTGCTGGGCCGCCTGCCCGGACTCGACACGGAGGTGCAGCCTTATCAGGACGCGCTCTCGTGCGCGGCAGTGCTGTTCCATGTCACCTTCATGGGCCAGGCGGTCGGCGAGGACCTGCGGCAGCTCAAGACCCTGCCTGGCGGCGGTACGGGGCTGGAGACCGCGTTGCGGCTGGGCGCGGGCCATGCTGCCGCGCCGGATGCCGACGCTGCAACCGAAGCGGCCGACGCCACCGAAGCCACGCAGCCGCCGGAGCGCGAGCGCTACTTCACCGTGGCGAGCGATCCTTCGCAGGAAGCGGCAGTGTTGCAGGCGCGGCAGGCGCCGGGCCTGCTGGTCGAAGGCCCGCCCGGTACCGGCAAAAGCCAGACCATCGTCAATATGGTGGCCGATGCGCTCGGCCGCCAGCGCAGCCTGCTGATCGTGTGCCAGAAGCAAGCCGCGCTCGACGTGGTGCGAAAGCGGCTGGTTGCCGAAGGACTGGAGCAGCGCATCGTCATGTTGAGCGACGTGAACCGCGACCGCGAGCCGGTGATCCGTGGCGTGCGCGAGCAGCTCGAGGCGCTGTTGAAGACGCCCGACGCCGGTCCGCCCGCATGGCGCGCACAACGCGAGCGCATCGCCGCGCGCATCGAAGCGCTGGAGGGAGAACTGGACCGCCACCAGCAAGCGCTGCACCAGGTCGATGCGCGCATCGGCCTGAGCTACCGCGGCTTGCTGGGCGAACTGGTGGCGCTGGAACAAGGCAGACCGCCGCTGGACGTGCCGGCGCTGCGCGCCAGGCTGGAGCCGCTCGACACCGCCAGCCTTGCCGCGCTGGAAGAAGCCTGCGCGCCGCTGGCCCGCTACTGGCTGCCCGCGCGCTTCGAAGGCAGCCCGCTGGCGCGCCTGCGCCCCTTCGCCACCGACAGCGCCACGCTCGCCGATTTCAGCGAGAACTTCGAGCGCCTGGTGCAAACCGAACAAGCGCGCGCCGATGTGCTCGCGCACCGTCCCGCGGCATTCGAAGTCGAAGATCCCGGCTCGCATCGCGCATGGCTCGCCAGCCATGGCGACGCCTTGCTCGCGCTCGACGACGGGCGCCGCGCCGACCTGGCACGCTGGCTGCCACTGTTCCGTCCGCTGGCCGGAGCACCGGCCAACACGACCCCTGGCGCGACCACGCGCGGCGCCGCGCTGCTGGCGCAGCTCGCGCAGGTGCAACAGCAACTCGCCGCCTGCCCGCAGGACGCACAAGATGCCGTGCTGTCGCCCGCGCTGGCCGCACTCGACGCAGGCGAACTCGCCGCAGCGGTCTCACGCGCCGAGCAACTGGCGACGCCCGCCGGCCTGCTTGGCCGCCTCAGCCCGGCGCGCTGGCTGCGCCAGCGCAAGCAACTGGCTTTGCTGCAACGCTGCAGCGGCAACGCCGCGGCCGCGGCGGATTCCAGCCGGCTGAGGGCGCTGGCCATGGCGGCGCGGCTGGAACAGCAATGGCGCGCGCCGCGCCAGGCCCTGCGCGAGATCCTGCAACACCTCTCGCTGCCCGCGCCTGCCACCGACGCCGGCCTGGCACTCCCTGCGCTATGCGCCGACGCGCAGGCCCGCCTGCACGATGCAGCGGCAATGTGCGATCGCCTCGCGCAAGCCCCTCGCGCAGAGCAGGTCGAAGCCGCGCTCGCCAGCGGACGGCGCGAGACGGTGGTCGCCTTGCTGGCCGGATTCGACGCTGCTTTCGCGCGCTGCGAAGCACGCCGCATCAGCCACGCCGCGCTGCAGCGCCTGGCCGGCTGGTGCGAGCCGGACTGGATTGCCGCCTGCGACGAAGCCATTGCCGGCAACAAGGACAGCGCGCCTTTGACGGCGCCGCTTGCGGCGGCACTGCCCACGCTGCCGGCCTATCAGCGGTTCCGCAGCCGCGCCAGCCAGCTCGGCCCTGACGAGCTGGCCGTGTTCGCCACGCTGCGCGACAAGCAGCAAGCGCTCGAAGCGATACCCACCGACACGCTCGAGGCCGAGGTGCGGCGCCTGCTCAACCGGGAGGCGCGCCTCGCCTGGAAGCGGCAGCTTGAGCTGCACCACCCGGCGCTGCAACTCGAACGCGGCGAAACCGAGGCGCGCGTGAGCGCGCTGGCCGCCGCCGACGTCGAGATGCGCCGGCTCAACCGCGCGCTGCTGGTACAAGGCATCGAGCGCAGCCGCGTGCGCCCGCTCAAGGAATGGGAGGACATCACCCGCCTCACCGGACGGCGCGCGCGCAGGCTACGCGAGTTCATCGAGCTGGGTGCGCCGCTGGGGCTCATGGCGCTGCGCCCGGTGTGGCTGATGAACCCCGACGTGGCTAGCCGCGTGCTGCCGCTCAAGGCCGGGCTATTCGACACCGTGATCTACGACGAAGCCTCGCAGATGCCCATCGAGTACGCGCTGCCAACCCTGTTCCGCGGCCGCGTCGCGGTGGTCAGCGGCGATGAGAAGCAGATGCCGCCGACCAGCTTCTTCTCCAGCCGCATCGAGAGCGACGAGGCCGAGCTGTTCGACGGCGAGGCCCCTGACGAAAACGCCGACGAGGCCGTGCAGGACGCCTTCGACGAGGAGTGGAACCGGCGCGAGATCAAGGATTGCCCTGACCTGCTGCAACTGGCCCGCACCGCCTTGCCCAGCGCGACGCTGCAGATCCACTACCGATCGGCCTACCGCGAGCTCATCGGCTTTTCCAACGCCGCGTTCTATGGCAACCGGCTCAGCGTGCCGGTGCGCCATCCGCGCACGCGCATCCTGCAGGACAAGCCCGTGGAGCTGATCCGCGTGGACGGCCTCTACCAGAACCAGACCAACCCCGCCGAAGCCGAGAAGGTGGCAGACCTGCTCGCCACGCTATGGCAGGCGCCGTTCGCCGAGCGGCCCTCGGTGGGCGTGGTCACCTTCAACCGCAAGCAGGCCGACCTGATCGAAGAAGTGCTGGAGGCACGCGCCTCGCGCGACGGTGATTTCCGCGCCGCCTACCGCGAGGAACGCGAACGCAGCGAAGGCGGCGAGGACATGGCGGTGTTCGTCAAGAACGTGGAAAACGTGCAGGGCGACGAGCGCGACATCATCGTGTTCTCCACCACCTTTGGCCGCAACGGCCAGGGAGCTTTCGCCGCAACTTCGGCGTGCTCGGCCAGAAGGGCGGCGAGCGCCGCCTGAACGTAGCCGTCACGCGGGCGCGCCGCAAGGTGGTGATGGTGACCTCGATGCCCATCTCCGATATTTCCGACATGCTGTCCACGCGCCGCGCGCCGGCCATCCCGCGCGACTTCCTGCAAAGCTATCTTGAGTACGCCCGCACGCTGTCCGCCGGCGAATTCCCCGCCTGCGAAGGGCTGCTCGGCAGGCTCCACGGCGAACGAGCGGAAGGCCCGCGCAGCGCCGGCAGCGAAGTCGACGATGCGCCCCAGGACGGTTTCAAGGCCGCGGTAGCCAGCTATGTCCGCAGCCTCGGATGGCAGCTCGCGCCGGCCAGCGAAGGCGACGCCTTCGGGCTGGACTATGCCATCGAGGACCCGCGCACCGGCCTGTATGCGCTGGGCATCGAATGCGATGCGCCGCGCCACGCGCTGCTGGCCCGCGCCCGTGCCCGCGAGATCTGGCGCCCTTCCGTACTAGCGCGCGCCATCGCGCGGGTGTACCGCGTTTCCTCGCACGGCTGGTACCACGATGGCGAGAGCGAGCGTGCGCGCCTGAAGGCAGCGATCGAAGCCGCCACGCGCCCGGCGGCGCAGCTGGACGAGGCGCCGGGCGAACCCGCCACGCATGCCGCCGCCGAAGCGGCATCGACAGGAGCCACGCCATGAGCGGCCCCAAGGTAGTCCGGGTGGTCACCCGGGATGAGCGCATCGCACGCGGGCGCGACCAGCTCGCGCAACTCGACCACGCCATGGCCAACTGGAGCCGCGAAGGACAGCGCCTGGGACAGCTCGACCAAGCCACGCTGGCGGCCACGCGCGAGCGCCGCGCCGGCCTGCAGGCGCTGCTGGAAGCCGATCGGTTCGGGGCGCTGCAGCGCGGCGCCGCGGCTGAGCTTGCCTTCCTGCAGGGCGATCTCGAGGCATGCCGGCAGCGCGCCGCGGAGCAAGCCGGACAGGCCCGCCAGCAGCAGCGGCAGTTGATACAGAACGCCGCCACATTGCGCCGCGCGCATCAGCAGCGGGACCAGCAGCGGGATCCGCAACGGGCTTTGCCAGCGGACTTGCTGACGGCGCTGCAGGCCATCGAAGACGGCACCCTGCATGGCCCGCAAGCGCAGGCTGCGCTTGCACGCGGCTTCACCCTGATGGCGCCACCGGAAGAGCGAGCCGCGCTGAGCGATGCGCAACGCGCGCTCGCCAGCGCCCTGTCGGCTGGCGTGCCCACCGAAACGCTGTCGCAATGGCAGGCGCGCCAGCCTGGCGCCACCGATGCGCGCCTGCGCCAGATCGATCATCACATCGGCATGCTGGAAGCACTGGACGACCACGACGCCGCCGCCAGCTTCGCCGCGCGCGCAGCCAACGCCCAGGCGGAGACGGCATCGGCGCGTCGCAGCATGTTGCTGGACAGCCTGTTGCTGGACCTTGCCGCGGCTGCGCGGGAGCGACAGGTGCGTGCCGGATGGCTGCTGCGCCTGGATGCGCTGGCGGCGCGCCTGGACGGCCTTGGCACGTTGGGATCCGGCACCCTGGATCAGGACGCTCTCGCACTGCGCAAGGTCATCGACATTGCGTGCCAGGCGGCGGACGCCGCCACCATCGGCGTGCAATGCGAGCACGGCGAAGCGATGCTCGAAACCCTGCTCCAGCGGCAGGCCGCGCTCGCCCGCCGCGAGGCCGTGCTGGGAGGCCTGGCCAGCCTTGGCTACGAGGTGCGCGAAGGCATGGCTACCGCATGGGCCGAGCAAGGCAAGGTGGCGCTGCGCAAGACGGCCACGCCGGGCTATGGCGTGGAACTCGGTGGCGCCGGCGACAGCGCGCGGCTGCAAGTGCGCGCCGTGGCCTTCTCCGAGGTACGCGACACCAGCCGCGACCGCGATATCGAGACCATCTGGTGCGGCGAATTCACGCGTTTGCAGGCACTGGTGGCGCAGCGTGGCGCAGGCATCGAGATCGAGCGCGCGCTGCCGGTAGGCGCCGCGCCATTGCGGGTCGCGACGCTGGAGAACGAGCCCGCGCCGGCTGCCGCCGCGACGACTGCGTCGCTGCAGCGCACGCTGCCACGCGCGTAGCCACCCATCAGGGAATGCCGTTGCGGCCGTGGCGCACGAAACCCTCCCGGCCGCCAAGCCGCTCGAAATAGGCGGCTACCGCGGGATAGTCCGGATGCGCCAGCGGCGTGGCGTACCAGCGGTTCACCGACAGGCCGATCGGGATATCCGCCAGCGTGAAGCGATCGCCAACCACATAGCCACCGGTACCTGACAGTTGCCGCTCCAGGATGCCGATATGCCGAGACCAGTTGCCGATGGACGCAGCGAGCGCCGCGGCATCCTGATGCAAAGGCGATTGCCTGACCAGCGCCATGAACGCGTAGCGCCACGCATTGTTCAGCTCCGTCGCCTGCCAGTCCATCCATTGGTCCACCCGCGCACGCGCTTGCGGGCCAGCCGGGTAAATGGCTTCGCCACCGTAGCGCGACGCAAGGTAGCGGATGATGGTGTTCGACTCCCAAAGCACAAAGCCGTCGTCGTCGAGCACCGGCACCATCGCGTTCGGATTCAGCGCGAGGAATTCCGCCGTATCGGTAGCGCGGTAGCCGGAGCCCCAGTCCTCGCGCACGAACGGCAAGCCGAGTTCGTCGCAGCACCAGAGCACCTTGCGGACGTTGATGGAGGAGGCCTTTCCAAGGATCTTCAGCATGGGCGGGGAGGCGCGCGTGGCGCAAAGAGAATGGCTTCCAATATAAAGCCGGGCTGTCGGGCCGCACAGGCACAGTTGCGCCGGTTTGCGGCCTGACAGTTGACAGTTGACAGTCGGAAGTTTGTGCCGCGCGGCAGGGCAAACACCCCGCAAAACCGCACGCCCGCTGTGCACGGCCGCCTCGCCCCGGTGCATCCGGCGCTGCGGGTCTGCCCGCCTTGACATGGATGTCTGCATCTCCTGACAATGCCTGCACCGCATCTTGCCTACCGGGGACCCATCGATGACGATCATCCGCCGCGCCCTTGGCGCCGCAGCACTTGCCACAAGCTTAGCCTGCGCCGCACTCTCCCAGACCGCCGTGGCCGCCGGCCTCACCATCGGCATGTCCGGGGACATCACCTCGCTGGACCCGCACTATCACAACGTCACGCCCAACGCGAACGTGGCCGAGCATATGTTCGAGGCCCTGATCGCCAAGGACGAGAAGATGCGCTTCAAGCCCGCGCTGGCGCTCTCGTGGAAGCCGGTCGACGACACCACCTGGGAAATCAAGCTGCGCCCCGGCGTGAAGTTCCACGACGGCAGCGAGTTCACCTCGGCGGACGTGGTCTATTCGCTGAACCGCCCCGCCACGGTCAAGAACAGCCCGTCGCCGTACACCATCTACACCAAGGGCTTCAAGGACATCACCGCGGTCGACAAGCTGACCGTGCGCATCACCACCAACGGCCCTTACCCGCTGGTGCCCAATGACCTCTCCACCATCTACATGCTGTCGAAGAAGGTCGCGGAGAACGCCAGCGGCGACGACTTCAACAGCGGCCGCGCCATGGTCGGCACCGGCCCGTACAAGTTCGTCAGCTTCCGCAAGGGCGACCGCATCGAGCTGACCCGCAACGACGGCTACTGGGGCAACAAGCCCGAGTGGGACACCGTGTCGCTGCGCATCCTCACCAACGACGCGCCGCGCGTGGCGGCGCTGCTCGCCGGCGACGTGCAGGTCATCGAGAACGTGCCGACCTCGGATATCCGCAAGCTCTCAAGCGATCCCGCCGTGAGCGTGTTCAAGGTGCCGACCTTCCGCATGATGTACCTGCACCTGGACACCAACCGCGACGTCACGCCCTTCGTCACCGACAAGGCCGGCAAGCCGCTCGCCAAGAATCCGCTCAAGGACCCACGCGTGCGCGCCGCCATCTCGCACGCCATCTCGCGCCAGGCCATCGTCGAGCGCGTGATGGAAGGCGCCGCCGAGCCCACCGGGCAGCTCGTCAACTCCACGCTGTTCGGCCATGTGCCGGGCCTCAAGCCCGACACCTTCGACGCCGCCGGCGCCAAGAAGCTGCTGGCCGACGCCGGCTACCCCGACGGCTTCGCGCTCACGCTGCACGCGCCCAACAACCGCTACGTCAACGACGAACAAGTCGCGCAGGCGATTGCCTCCATGCTCGCGCGCATCGGCATCCAGACCCGGGTCGAAGCGATGCCGTCCGCCACCTTCTTCACGCGCGCCAACAAGCTGGAGTTTTCCTTCATGCTGGCCGGCTGGGGCGCGGACACGGGGAGGCTGGCTCGTCGCTGAAGTCGCTCCTGGCAACCTACGATCCGGCCAAGGGCTGGGGCTCATCCAATCGCGGCCGCTACAGCAATCCTGCGCTGGATGCCAAGCTGGCCACGGCGCTGACCACGATCGACGATCGCGCGCGCGAGAAACTGCTGCAGGAAGCGACCGAGATCGGGATCAAGGACTATGGCGTGATCCCGCTGTATTACCAGATCAACGTGTGGGCGGCGAAGAAGGGGTACAAGGTGGTGCCGCGCCAGGATGAGCGGACTTACGCGTTCGCCATCACCAAGTAGTCATCTGGATCTATCGAATGCCGCTGCAGCCATGCAGCGGCATTTAGCGGGGCGCCACTGAATCCCGGCTCTACCCCGCCAGAGAGGGAACTTCCGGATGCCCAACCGCGCCCTCGCCATACGCCGCCCATGGCACTTCATGCGAGCGCCAGATATGGATCTCCGGGCTGCGCCCGGGATCCTCGTCCAACGTAGCCACCCGCAGAATCACTGAAGGCTGCCCTGCGCGCTGCGCCACAAGATGCGTCCCACACTGGCTGCAGAACAAGCGATCCTTGTCGGGCGATGAAGCAAACGCGCGCAGGTGTTGCTCGCCCTTGAGCCAGCGAAAGTGTTCGTGCAACACACGCGCCGTGGCGGGAAACGCCGCGCCGTGCGCCTTGCGGCAAGTCCGGCAGGAGCAATTGACGATCGGCCCGTCGAGCTGGTCGATCTCGTATGCAATGGCCTGGCACAGGCAGCTTCCCTTCATCTCACCTCCCCTTGTCTTTGTCCTTATCCTTGCCCGCATCCCTGGCCGGCCCGGCATTGCCGTACCACGGCGGCACCAGCGAATACATCGCGGCCGAGCACGGCACGCCGTGCAGCACCAGCCGGTTGCGCGCGATGCATTCGAACTGCGCGCCGATCTTCTCCGCAACAGCGCGGCTGACCATGTTGTGCTCGGCCGCCACCACTTCCAGGCGCGTCAGCCCGAGGCGGTGAAAGGCATAGCACGCCATCAGCTCGGCCGCGCGCGCGCCCAGTCCCTGCCGCTGCCGGGTCTGGCGGATCCAGTAGCCGAGGTTGCCGAAGTTGTAGTCGCGGTTGATCTGGTTGATGGAAACGCCGCCATACAGCTCCCTGCCGTCCGGGGCGAACACGCCGATGTCGTAGGCCTCGCCAATGGCCATGCTCTCCGTGCACATGCCGACCCAGTTCTCGGCGTCGCGCACGCTATAGCCCGCACGACACCACGGCAGCCACTTGCCCACGGTCTCGAGCGACTCGTGCACGGCGGCCACGAACTGGGGCACGTCGGGATAGCGAAAGGGGCGAAGGAGGAAGCCTTGGCCGTGAAGGGCTTGCATGGTGCGTCCTTGGGACTCGGTCAGCGCAGGAACTTGCCGGCACGGGCATCGTGCGGCGCGACACGCCCGGCCTGCACGCCAGTGTAGCGAGTGTAGTGGCCACGCAGCCTCATCTCGGCCTCATGGCTTCGCCAATAAGCAGCCTGGCCCGCACGCGCGCATGCAGCAGCGCCATGTCGGCATGACGCAGGCTCGGGTGGCGGCTTAGCGCGGCCATCACCTTGCCGGATTGCTGGATCGAGCCAACGCCGGCCTCGGCGGCGGCGCGGTCGATCAGCACGTCGATCTCCATCTCGGACAAAGGGCGGGCGATGCGGGCGGCCAGGCTCAGTGCCGTGTCGTCGAAGCGGGCACCGTCGTCGAAATGAATGCGACCCTCGATCCTCACAGGCAGGCCGTACTGGTCGAGCTTGCCGAAGCGCAACTCGCGGATGTCGACCGCGTGGTGGCGGCCGTCGAAGTAGAGCGTGCCGTCGATGTAGCCGGGCTCCGGGTTGAGCGGGAACACGAGGCGCTTGCCGGCCAGTTGTTCAAGGCTGAAGGTAGGTAGGCTCATGCCATCAAGCCGGATCGCCGTGCGCACCGGCGCGCCGCCGAGGACGAACGGCGCCAGCTCGATCTCGAGATCGGCGCCGTGCGCGTGAATGGTGGAGGCAGAGAGATGCGCGACCAGGGGGTGAAGCAGTGCGACGGGAAAGGCAGGCATGGACGGTTTCCTCGCAAAGGGTCAGGGTCGGGGACAGGCTCCAGGGCATGGTGGCGCCCGCGTTACCGGTGTTACCGCTCAATCCCGGTTGTACACCTCGCCGCCTTCCAGCGCCAGCGCGCCGGCGGCGGCCAGCGACGCCAGGACCCGGTCGAGGATGGCCGCCATGTCCTGCGCGGGCATGAAGCGCGCGTGGATACGCTGCATCAGCGGCGCCTGCGCCATCCACGCCAGCAGCGCGTCGCGTGGCATGCGCTGCTGCTCCAGCAGCTTGAATTTCACCAGCACCTTGATGGCATGCGTGGCGTTGCGCCCGGCATCGGCGCTGAGGTAGGCCAGCCGCCCGCCGGCGACGTCGAGCGCGGCCGCCACGTTGGTGAACGGCCGCCCGTGGCCGGGAATCACCACGCGCACATCCAGCGTGGCGATGCGCGCCAGCACGGCCGCCTGCTCGGCGAAGCCACTCTCGCCTTCGAGTTCCGGGAAGATCACGCCAAAGCCGTTCTCCCACAGCGCATCGCCCGAGATCAGGATGCCTTCCTGCGGGGCGAACAGCATCACGGCATGGGGATCGTGGCCGGGCGCGCCGACTACCTGCCACTCGATCCCGCCCAGGCGCAAGGTATCGCCGTCTTGCACCACGTCGTCGAAGGTGAAGCGGTCGCACTGCTGGCCGGTGGCGCGGTAGCTGAGGGCGTCCACGTCCCACGCGCGCACCGCCTCGGCCTGCGCGGCGGGGATCAGCGTGCGCGGCTGCCAGCGGCGCTGCAGCGTGGCGTTTCCGCCGCAGTGGTCGGAGTGCAGGTGCGTGTTGACCAGGCGCCGCAGCACCCGGCCGCCGAGGCCGGCCTCGACCAGCGCCAGCGTCTGTGGCGCATGCGTGACGTAGCCGGAGTCGACCAGCGCGGTGTCATCGCCGTCGACAAACAGGATGTTGTTTGCGGATAGCCAGCCGCGCTCGAAGACGCGCATGGTGCCAGGCAGGGTGGGAGGCAGGGTGGAAGATGTGAAGGTAGTTGGCATCGGGGTGTCGGCAAATCAGCTGATCAGCGGCCGGCGGCCGCTGGGTTGCCCGCTGGCGCGTCGGCACGCCCCGCGCCAACCGGCAACGCGGCGGCGGCACGGAATGCCTCGGAGGCAAAGAAGGGATCCTGGCCAAGCCGCGCGGCGAGCATGTCAAGCGCATCCAGGCCCCAGAACAACTGCCCCTCGGCATCCTCCTGCAGCGCAGCGGTAGGTACGCCGAACACGCCGCGCGCCAGCGCTTCGTCCCCGTTCTCCCGCAGGCGCGCCTTGACCGCATCCTGTGCCAGCGCAGCGGCAGGTACGCCCAGCGCGCCGCACAGCGCATCGAATTCGGCCTGCTGCTGGGGCACGTGGCCTTGCTGCCAGACGAAGCGGAAAATGGGCGCCAGCGTGGCGTGCGAGAGCCGGCCTTCGAGCTCCAGCGCTACCGCCAGGCGCAGCAGGGGCAGCGGATTGAACGGGTGCACGGCGGGCATGGCGAGCGGCGTGCCGTCGCGGTGCGCGATCCAGGCAACGTGCTCGAAGGTAAAGCGGCGCTTGGGCGCGATCTCGGCCGGGCCGACATTGCCCCAATGGCGCAGCAGCCCGGCAAACAGCAGCGGCACGTAGCGCACCGTCACATCGGCTGGCAACGCCCGGGGCAAGCGCTCGAATGCCAGGTAGGCGAACGGCGAGATCGGGTCGAAGTACCAGTCAATGGCGGTGGTCATGGCCGGGTCACGCTGTGTTGTGGGTGGGATGCATCATGGCGCTGTCCTTGCGGCAAGCGCCGCGGCGCGCTGCGGCAGCAGCAGCCAGATCCTGCGCCGCCCGGCCTCGTCGCTGCCGGACCACGCGGCGATCTCGTCGATCGTGCGCAGGCAGCCTTCGCACAAGCCGCTCGCGGCATCCATGCGGCACACGTTGCGGCACGGCGACGGCACGGGCTGCGCGCGCTGGGCGGCTTGCGCGCCGCGCGCGAGCTCGGCGGCGAGGCGGGTGGCTTGCGACATCGCCTCAGCCCTCGCCCTTGATGCCGGGTGCAAGCAGCGGCTTCATGCGCAATGGCGCTGCGCCACGTCGGCCACCTCGGCTCCGGTCATGCGCTGCAGCTCTTGGGGCGTGAGGTTGAACACGGCGTGCGGATGGCCGGCGGCGGCCCACAGGCTGTCGTAGCGGAACAGGCCGCTGTCGAGCAGCATCACGGGCGCCACCGCGTGGCCGATTGGGCAGACGCCGCCAATGGCGTAGCCCGTCTTCTCGCGCACGAACCTTGCGTCGGCCTTGCCGAGCGGACCCACCACGGCGGCTACCTTGGCTTCGTCGACGCGGTTGCTGCCGCTGGCGATCACCAGCACCGGCGCGTCGTCGGCGACGCGGCGAAAGATGATGGACTTGGCGATCTCGGCCACCGAGCAGCCGAGGCCGGCCGCGGCCTCGGCCGAGGTCTTGCCGGTGGCGGGCAGCATGACCACGGGCTTGTCGTGGCCAAGGCCGGCCAGCAGGCCGGCCACGCGCTGCGCCGCTTCGGGCAACGCGCCAGTGTCGTTGGCGTTGTCGGGAGAGTGAGCGTTCATGTCGATAGGGTTCGGATGGAAGGCCTTATACGCAGGCAGGCGCAGCGTCCGCAGCGGCGCCCCACTTCGTCAGCAGCGCGCGTCCCACGCGCGAGCCGTTGGCGCGGCCGATCGATTGCGAGATGAAGTCGCCCGCGCGCACCACCTGCTCCAGGTCCACGCCGGTGTGGATGCCCATGCCGTGCAGCATGTACAGCACGTCTTCGGTGGCCACGTTGCCGGTGGCGCCCTTGGCATAAGGACAGCCGCCGAGGCCGGCCACCGAGGCGTGGAAGATCGAGATGCCGACCTGCAGGCTTGCCAGGATATTGGACAGCGCCTGCCCGTAGGTGTCGTGGAAATGGCCGGAGAGCCGGTCGATGGGGAATTCGGCGGCAACCGCGTGCATCACCTCCTGCACCCGGCCAGGTGTGCCCACGCCGATGGTGTCGGCGATGTCGATCTCGTCGCAGCCGAGATCGCGCATGCGGCGCACCACGTCCACCACGGCGTGCACCGGCACCTCGCCCTGGTAGGGGCAGCCCAGCGCGCAGGAGATGCTGGCACGCAGGCGCAGGCCTTTTTCCTTGGCGGCGGCGGCCACGGGCGCAAAGCGCTCGATGGACTCGGCGATGGAGCAGTTGATGTTCTTTTGCGAGAACGCCTCGCTGGCGGCACCGAAGATCACGACCTCGTCGGCGCTGGCCGCCACCGCGCCTTCGAAGCCCTTCATATTGGGCGTGAGCACCGAGTACAGCGTGCCCGGCCGGCGCTGGATGCGCGCCATCACGTCGGCGCCATCGGCCATCTGCGGCACCCATTTGGGCGAGACGAACGATGCGGCTTCGATATTGACGAAGCCGGCGTCGCTGAGGCGGTTGATGAGGTCGACCTTGACCTCGGTCGGCACCAAGGCCTTCTCGTTTTGCAGGCCGTCGCGCGGGCCGACTTCTACGACTTTTACATAGTGGGGCAGGGTCACGATGTCTCCTCGCTGTCTGGTTGCGGCGCACGCGCTTTGCCGCGCGCCATTTAACTAATGTACGGACATTGGGCCCGGGCACCTGGCGCAAACGCTCCGCCCCGGCACCCGGCTTGCTCAATAGCCGCGCTGCAGGTCGACCACGCCGGCGATCGGCTGGCCCGCGCCCAGCGCGCGGATCTTGGCCGCGATCTGGGCGACGCTGTCTTCGCGCAGCGTCAGTGCCGCGATATGCGGCGTGATGGTGATGCGCGGCTCGGCCCAGAAGGGATGCTCGGCGGGCAGCGGCTCGGTGCGGAACACGTCGAGCGTGGCGCCGGCGATCTGGCCCGACTGCACGGCGGCCAGCAGGTCTTCCTCGACCAGGTGCGGACCGCGCGCCACGTTGACCAGGTACGCGCCCTTGGCAAGCTTGCCGAGCAGGCCGGCATCGAGGATGTTCTCGGTCTCCGGCGTGAGCGGCAGCACATTGACCAGCACGCGCAGGCCATCCAGGAACGGCGCCTGGCCGGCCTCGCCGGCAAAGCCCTGCACGCCTTCGATATCGCGCGCCGTGCGGCTCCAGCCGCGCACCGGGAAGCCGAAGCCGGCCAGCGCCTGCGCGATCTGCGCGCCGAGCGTGCCCACGCCCATCACGCCCACCGTGAAATCGGCGCGGCGATGCGGCTTGAGAAAGCGCCAGGTGCCGGCCTGCTGGGCCAGCGCGTATTCGTCCAGGCGGCGGAAGTAGCGCAGTACCGCGTGCGTCACGTAGTCGATCATCTGCGCGGCCATGCCGGCATCGTCCAGGCGCACGATGGGCACGCCGGCCGGCAGTGCATCCGGGGCGGTGTCGCGCAGGCTCAGGATGCCGTCCACGCCGGCGCCCAGGTTGAACACGGCTTTCAGGTCGGTGCGAGCGCGCAGCATCTCGAGCGGCGGGCGCCACACCACGGCGTAGTCGACCTGCTCGTTCTTGCTGTCTTCCCAGGTCAGGCATTGCGCCTCGGGCAGGGCTTCGGTAAAGCCGTCGATCCAGGGCTGGTAACGGCCATCCGGTACATACAACTGCAACTTCATCTCATCTCCACTCTGGTCTTCTTTCTCTTCCATTTTCGCAGAGGATGGGCATGGCCTGCGGTTTTCTTGCTGCAGGCGCACACCAGGGTGGCAGCTCAGCCGTTTCCGGCTTCGAAGGACAGCAACTGAGCGCCTTCGCCAACCTGCTCGCCCACACCGTACAGCACCTCGCCCACCACGCCGTCGGCCGGCGCGCTGATGGTGTGCTCCATCTTCATGGCCTCCATCACCAGCAGCGGCGCGCCGCGCGCGACCCGGCTGCCGGCCTGGACCATCACCGCGATGACCTTGCCGGGCATGGGCGCGGTGAGCTTGCCGCCCTCGCCTTCGCCCTCGGCCGCATGCGCGAGCGGGTCGATCCAGGTGAGGGCCACATGGCGGTGGCCGCTGAACACATGGAAGGTATCACCTTCCGCATGGACCTGCCCACGGGCGCGCCGCGTGCCGAGATCGACACGAATGTCGTCCGCCGCGCACTGCGCCCGGAACGGCGCGGCCTGGTCGGCGAAGAACAGCGTGCTGCCGCGCGCATCGGTGGCGAGCGTCACATCAGCGAAATGGCTGCCCGCCACGCCGACTACGGAAAAACGCAGGGCGCGCCGCTCCCCGCCATTCAACCGCCATGCGCCCGCATGTTGCCAGGGCGAATGCGCGTCGGCCGGATCGACGCGGCGCGCGCGGGCTTGCGCATCCAGCAGCGCCGCCACCGCCAGGGCGATCACCTCCATGCCTACCGGCGCGGGCGGGGAAACAGCGCCGCCTGGTTGCGCTCGATCAGGCCGGTGTCGAGATCCGCGGTGCGGAACGCCTGCGAGGTCACCAGCCGCCGCAGGAAGGCGACGTTGGTCGACGGGCCCACCACGTGATACTCGGCCAGCGCCTGCACCATGCGCGCCAGCGCTTCGTCCCGGTCGCGGCCCCACACGATCAGCTTGGCGATCATGGGGTCGTAGTACGGGCTGATGGTGTCGCCCTCGCGCACGCCGGAGTCGATGCGCACGCCCGCCGGGCCGCTGCCGTCCTGGCCCAGCGTGAACGTCACCGCCGCCGGCGTGCGCAGGTAGCGCAGCGTGCCGGTGGAGGGCAGGAACTGCTTGTCAGGGTTCTCGGCATAGACGCGGGCTTCCAGCGCGTGGCCGTGGATGTGAAGCTGATCCTGCCTGAGCGGCAGCGGTTCGCCGGAAGCCACGCGGAGCTGCCATTCCACCAGGTCCTGCCCGGTGATCATCTCGGTGACGGGATGCTCCACCTGCAGGCGGGTGTTCATCTCCATGAAGTAGAACGAGCCGTCCTGGTTGGCGATGAACTCCACGGTGCCGGCGCCGACGTAGCCAACGGCCTGCGCGGCGGCCACGGCGGCATCGCCCATCGCCCGCCTGCGCGCCTCGCTCATGCCTGGGGCCGGCGCTTCTTCCAGCACCTTCTGGTGGCGGCGCTGCACCGAGCAGTCGCGCTCGAACAGGTAGACGCAGTTACCGTGCGTGTCGGCAAACACCTGGATTTCGATATGGCGGGGACGGGTCAGGTATTTCTCCACCAGCACGCGGTCGTCGCCGAAGCTGGCGCTGGCCTCGCGCTTGACGGACGCCAGCGCGGCTTCGAAGCCTTCGCTGGCCTCGACCACGCGCATGCCCTTGCCGCCACCACCGGCGCTGGCCTTGAGCAGTACCGGATAGCCGATGCGGTCGGCTTCGCGGCGCAGCAGGGCGGGGTCCTGATCCTCGCCGTGGTAGCCCGGCACCAGCGGCACCGCGGCTTGTTCCATCAGGCGCTTGGCGGCGCTCTTGCTGCCCATGGCGCGGATGCTCGATGCCGGCGGGCCAATGAAGACGAGGCCGCCTTCGGCGCAGGCCTCGGCGAAGCCATCGTTTTCAGAAAGGAAGCCGTAGCCCGGATGGATGGCCTGCGCACCGGTGGCCTTGGCCATTTCGATGATGTGGTCGCCGCGCAGGTAGCTGTCGCGCGCGGCGGCGCCGCCGATATGCACGGCCTCGTCGCATAGTGCCACGTGGCGGGCATTGGCGTCGGCGTCGGAGTAGACGGCCACCGTGCGGATGCCGAGGCGGCGGCAGGTGGCTGCCACGCGGCAGGCGATTTCGCCGCGATTGGCGATCAGGATCTTGTTGAACATGGCGTCCCCCTGATGGACTTCTGTCCGCAGCCAGCGCGGTTGCGGGGACGGCGGCCGTTGACCATTGGCCGTTGGCCGCCGCCGTTTCCGCCAGCTTACCCTGCGTAGCCCTCGGTGCGGATATCCAGCCGTGCCAGCAATGCGCGATCGCGATCTGCCTGGGGGTTGGCCGTGGTCAGCAAGCGGTCGCCGTAGAAGATGGAATTGGCGCCGGCCATGAAGCACAGGGCCTGCAGCGCGTCGTCCATGGTCTCGCGGCCGGCGGACAGGCGCACCATGGCGCTGGGCATGGTGATGCGCGCCACGGCGATGGTGCGCACGAACTCGAACGGGTCGATCGGCGCGGTGTCGGCCAGCGGCGTGCCCTTGACCGCCACCAGGTTGTTGATGGGCACCGATTCGGGGTACGGGTCGAGGTTGGCGAGCTGCGCGATCAGCCCGGCGCGCGCTTCGCGCGATTCGCCCATGCCGACGATGCCGCCGCAGCACACGTTGATGCCGGCCTCGCGCACATGGCCGATGGTGTCCAGGCGGTCCTGGTAGGTGCGGGTGCCGATGATCTCGCCGTAGAACTCGGGCGAGGTATCGAGGTTGTGGTTGTAGTAGTCGAGGCCCGCGTCCTTCAGGCGCTGCGCCTGCTCGGCCTCCAGCATGCCAAGCGTGACGCAGGTCTCCAGGCCCATGGCCTTGACCTCCTTCACCATCTCGATCACCGGCTCAAGGTGGCGGTCCTTCGGGCTGCGCCAGGCGGCGCCCATGCAGAAGCGGCCAGCGCCACTGGCCTTGGCGGCGCGCGCGGCCTCCAGCACCTCGTCGAGCGCCATCAGCTTGCCCGCGGTGACGCCGGCATCGTGGTGCGCGCTCTGCGGGCAGTAGCCGCAATCCTCTTCGCAGCCACCTGTCTTGATCGACAGCAGCGTGGAGAGCTGCACGGCGTTGGGATCGAAATGCTCGCGGTGCACCTGCTGGGCGCGGAACAGCAGATCGTTGAACGGCAGCGCGTACAGCGCGGCGACCTCGGCTACGCTCCAGTCGCCCGGCTTGGTCGCGGGCGTGGACTCGGTGAAGCGGCGGGCGGTCTGGCGCAGGGTGTCGGCGGAAATGGTGGCGACGGTCTGGCCAGCGTGGGTGGTTGCGGTCATGGTGGTTATTTGTCCGGTGATTCGTTCGGTGTTTTCAGTCTTTGTTCGTTGCGCGCTCAGGCGGCAATGCCGGTGCCGGCGGCATGGCAAGCGGCAAAGAGCGGCGCCAGCGCGAGCTGGCTGGCGGCTTCGGCCGGCGCGGTCTGCCACGGCAGTGTGCCGAGCCAGGGCGCGCCCAGCGCCGCGCGCAGCGTGTCGATGTTCTCGTCGGCCAGGTCCATGCCGGGATCGATGCGGTTGGCGATCCAGCCGGCCAGGTGCAGGCCGCGCGCGCGCACGGCTTCGGCGGTGAGCAGCGCGTGGCTGATGCAGCCCAGGCGGATGCCAACCACCAGCACCACCGGCAGGCCGAGCATCACGGCGAGGTCGGCCGTGTCCCAGCCGCCCTGCTCCCGCGGCGCGCCGTCCAGCGGCACGCAAAAGCCGCCAACGCCTTCCACCACCACCGCGTCGGCCTGCGCCTGCAGCGCGGCAAAGGCGGCGCGGATCGGCTCGCGCGTGATGCGCGCGCCTTCGATGGCGGCGGCCAGGTGCGGCGAGGCCGGCGTGCGCAGCAAAAACGGGCACGTCAGCGCTTGCGGCACGATCACCGAGCTGGCGGCGCGCAGTTGCGCCACGTCATCGTTGTGCCAATGGTCATCGCGCCATTCGCTGCCGCTTGCCACCGGCTTCATGCCGACGGCCCGATGGCCGGCGGCGCGCAGCGCGTGCAGCAAGGTGGCGCTGGCGTGCGTCTTGCCGATGCCGGTGTCGGTGCCCGTGACAAAACAGGCGATCATGACGCCTCCTTGCGCCGCACCACGCTGGCAAGGCTGGCGAGCAGGCGCTCGACATCGGCCACGGTGTGCGAGGCCGACAGCGTGATGCGCAGGCGCGCGGTTCCGACGGGCACGGTGGGCGGGCGGATCGCGCCAACGCGGATGCCATCTGCCTCCAGCGCCGCGGACAGCGCCAGCGCCGCCACGTTGTCGCCCACGATCACGGGCTGGATCGCGGTCGAGCTCTCGCCCAGCCGCCAGCCGGCCGCACGGGACAAGCTGGCCAGGCCGCCACGCAGCGTGCGGATCAGCTCGTTGAGCTGCGCGCGGCGTTGCCGCCCTTCGTCGCCGGCGATCAGCGCCAGGCTGGCGGACAAGGCGTGCGCCACCGCCGGCGGCGCGGCCGTGGTGTAGATGTACTGCCGCGCGGTGTTGACGAGATGATCGATGATGGTCTCGTGCGCGGCCACGAAGGCGCCCGCCACGCCGGCGGCCTTGCCCAGCGTGCCGATATAGATGAAGCGCGGCGACGTCAGCGCGAGATGCTCCAGCACGCCGTGGCCTTGCTCGCCCAGCACGCCGAAGCCATGCGCGTCGTCCAGGATGATCCACGCGTCGTGCCGCTCGGCCAGCGTGAGCAGCTCGGCCAGCGGCGCGAAATCGCCGTCCATGCTGAACACGCTGTCGGTGACGATCAGCTTGAGCGGGCTGGTGCTGGCGCTCAGCAGGCCTTCCAGCTCGGCCACATTGCGATGCGCATAGCGGCGGACTTCGGCACGCGCCAGGCGTGCGCCGTCGATCAGCGAGGCATGGTTGAGCTCTTCGCAAAGAGCGTGGCGTCGGCGCTGCCAAGCGCAGTCAGCACCGCCATGTTGGCCATATAGCCGGTGCTGAAGTAGAGCGCAGCCGCGTGCGGAATGTTCGGCGCGAACCACTCCGCCAGCTCACCCTCGAGCCGGTGGTGGGCCAGCGAATGGCCGCTCACCAGGTGCGACGCCCCGCTGCCCGCGCCGAACTGGCGCGCGCCCTCGGCCATGGCCGCGATCAGCGCGGGATGGTTGGCAAGGCCCAGGTAGTCGTTGCTGCAGAACGTCAGCAACGAGTGCAACTCGCCGCCGCAGGCATCGCTCACGGCTTGCTGCGGCGCGCAGGCGGAGTACGCGGTGCGGCGGCGCCGCGTCAGTGCCTTTTCGTCGCGCTCGGCGGCGGCCAGGGTCAGGTGCTCAAGCAGCATGGCATATCTCCGTGGGTGCGCCGGTACCGTTGTCGGCGCTATCGTTCTGGTCCATGCCGGCGAGCACCGTGTCGAGCGTGGCTTGCAACTGGCCGGCCAGCCATTGCGCAAGCTGCGCATCGAACACGTACGGCGGCATGATGTAAAGCGTGCGGCCGATCGGCCGGATCAGCACGCCGTGCGCGCGCGCGGCATGATGGAAGCGCGCGGCGAACTCGCCTGCGTTGGCCGCGTATTCCTCGCGCACGTCGGCGGCCCAGATCAGGCCGCGCTGGCGCACGTGGTGCAGCCGCGCATCCGCCGCCAGCCCCGCCATGGCTTGCGTGAGCCACTGCGCGCGCTGGCGGTTCTGCGCCACCACGTCTTGCCTGGCGAACAGGTCCAGCGTGGCCAGCGCGGCGCGGCAGGCCAGCGGATTGCCGGTATAGGAATGCGAGTGCAGGAAGCTGCGGGCGCGGTCCGGGTCGCGCGCTTCGGCCACGAAGGCTTGCTGGATCGCGCTGCGCGACAGCACCAGCGAGAGCGGCAGGTAGCCACCGCTGATGCCCTTGGACAAGCACAGGAAATCCGGCCACAGGTGCGCCGGCAGCGCTGCGCCGGGCTCGCCCGCGCCGCGCGCCTGCTCCCACGCGAAGAAGGTGCCGGTGCGCCCGCAGCCCACCGCGATCTCGTCGGCGATCAGGTGCACGCGGTAGCGGTCGCACAACGCGCGCACGCCTTCCAGGTAGACCGGATCGTGCATCGCCATGCCGGCGGCGCACTGCACCAGCGGCTCGATGATGAGCGCAGCGATCTGGCCGCCGCGCGCCTGCAGCAGCGCCTCCAGCGCATCCAGCGCGCGCTGCGCGACTTGCGCGGCGCTTTCGCCCGGCGCGGCCTGGCGTGCATCTGGCGACATCACCACATGCGAGCTCATCAGCATCGGATCGTAGGCATCGCGGAAGATCGCCACGTCGGTCACCGCCAGCGCGCCCACGGTCTCGCCGTGATAGCCATGGCGCAGGCAGACGAATTCGCGCTTGCCGCCCAGGCCGGTGTTGCGCCAGTAGTGGAAGCTCATCTTCAGCGCGATCTCGACGGCGGATGCGCCGTCGCTGGCATAGAACACATGGCCGAGCGCGCCGCCGGTGAGCGCTGACAGGCGCTCGGCAAGCTCCACCGCCGGCGCATGCGTGCAGCCGGCCAGCATCACATGCTCGAGCGTGTCGAGCTGCGCGCGCAGCGCAGCGTTGATGTCGGGGTTGGCGTGGCCGAACAGGTTGACCCACCAGGAACTGGTAGCGTCGAAATAGCGCTGGCCGTCGGTGTCGTGCAGCCAGGGGCCCTCACCACGGGCGATGGCAAGCGGCGGCTCGCCGGCATCGGGCCGCAGCGGCGTGCACGGATGCCATACCGCGCGCAAGCTGCGCTCGCCGAGCGTGGGCTGGGCGGGATGCGCGTTCGGCGCCAGGGACGCGGAATTGGACTGGTCTTCCAAGGAAACCCTCCTTTGTTGACCGCGCGCTAGCCTGCCCGGCCGGGCGGAGCCTGGCGTGGCGGCACTTGCGTGCGGGTTGGGGAGAGTCATGGTAGGGAGCTACCTGGTGAATTGGCAAACAGCGCCGGATTTACACGTTGGCAACACGTTGAGCGACAAAACGCGAAGAAGTACGTAACCGCCTCGTATCCTGACGCTTGCGTGCGCCTATCTCCACCTCGCGTCGCTGCATGCGGCGGGCGATTCCATCCACCTATCGAAAAAAATCGCCCGTCACGGCTGCGGATCGAACGAAAGCCCGATCTCCTTGAAGAACCGCTCGACCTCCGGCAGCCACACCGGCACCCCCGCCCGTGCGCCGAACAGCGTGTGGGAGTCGCTTGCGAAGGTCCCGAAATCCACCATGCGGGCGTTGGCGGCGGGGCCATGCGCCTGCGCCGTATAGGCCTCGAAGAATTTTGCCGGCAGGGGCTGTGGCCAGTAGCTGTCGTTATCGCCATACAGCCACAGCGAGGGATAGCGCGCCTTCTTGCCGTAGTCGCTGAACGCGTCCACCAGGTTGAATTCCCAGCGGCTGCAGGATTCGTCGCGCAGGCCGCCGGCAAAATTGATCACGCCCAGCACGCCCGGATATGCGATGGTGGCAAAGGCCATGGTGGTCAGCCCGCCATGCGACTGGCCGATCACCACAATGCGCGATTTGTCCACATAGGGCTGCCCGGCCATGTATTCGAGCGTGGCCACCACGTCCTCGGCCTGCACCACGCCGTTGCTCTCGACATTGCAGCCGCCGCCGATATACGCGCCGCCGGATTTGGAAAAGCCCTGGCGCATCGGCAGCGCCACGACGTAGCCGCGCTTGACGAACTCCGCGCTCTGCACGAGGTAGCGTGCGCGCGACTGGAAGGCCGGCTTGCCGGCCGCCTTGCCGTGATTGATCACGACCAGCGGAAACGGGCCGTCGCCGGGTGGCTTGAAGACGGTAGTCTCCAGCTCCAGCGAGAACATGATGCCGGGCTTGGGAACCATCGCAATCTGCTCCGAGGCGCCGGGGATGATGGCGGCGATCGTCGCAGGTGCCTGGGCCTGCTTTGTGGATGGAGGCTGGGCCATGGCCCCGCTGAATGGCAGGGTCAACAGCAGGGCCAGGGCCAGCCGATGCATCCATCTCATGATTGCCTGCTCCTTGGTTGCCACCGCCGTGCGCGGCGTCGCTGCTCTGCCCGCTGCCCGCTGCCGCCGCTTCAGCCCGTGCGCTTGGGCAACGGATGCCCCGGCAACAGATCGTAGGGATGGCGCCAGCCCGGCAGCGTACGCAGCCGCTCGGTCCAGGCGTGGATATGCGGATACTCCTTGCGCCAGTGCACGCCGATCTCGTCGTCGTAGAACACGTACCCTGCCAGCGAAAAATCGGCGATGGTCAAGCGCTCGCCCAGCACGTAGGGCCGTCCGGACAAATGCGTGTTGAGCACATTCCACGCGCCCTCGCAGCGCTGGCGCAGGAACTGCAGCACGGCCGGGTCCGGCGCTTTGGCGAAGGTGCACAGGAAGCGGTAGCTTGCGGTGTAGGACGTGAACTTGTGATTGTCGAACAGCAGCCAGCGCAAGACCTCGGTGCGTTCGGCCTCGCTGGCGGGGCCGTAGATGTCGAGGCGCTGCGCGAGCAGGTCCAGGATGGCGCCCGATTGCGACAGGCGGCGGCCATCGAACTCAAGCACCGGCGCCTCGCCCATTTCGTTGATGGCGCGGTACTCCGGCGTGTGCGTCTCGCCGTTGAAGTAGTCGACGAAGCGCGGCGTCCACAGCTTTCGGCCACGCTGCACGCCGACGGTTTCCAGCAGCAATGCCACCTTGTAGGTGTTGCCGGACTGCGCGAAGCCATACAGCAGGTATTCGGTGCCTTGCGCGGTCTCCTGCGCGGTGCCGGCAGCCATCGATTCCGTCATGGTGTCTCCCCCAGCATTTCGCCATCGACATAGAGCCAGCGCGGCGCCTCGCCGGCGCTGCGCGGCTCGCGTACAAAGCGGCTGCGCTCGTGCAGCCGCCAGGCGCGCCCGCCCACCTTGTAGCGCGCCACGAATTCCACCTGGGCATGCGTCTCGTCCTGCTGCGCATGCGCCTTGACGGCCAGCCCGAGCCAGCGCGTGTCCGTGTCCGCGGCGAGATCGGCCGGGCAGGTGGATGGATGCCACGTATGGCGCAGCCAGTCCACGTCGCCCAGCACATAGGCGCTATAGCGCGAGCGCATCAGTTGCTCGGCGTTGAACGGCAGCGCCTCGCCGCGATGAAAGCGCCCACAGCAGGTGGCATAGTCGCCCCCGCCGCATGGGCAGCCGCCGGTGCCGGACGCGCGCGCCTTCATCCGATCAGCCCCGGCAGCTCGCGCATATCGGTGAAGGTCGCTACAGCGCCGGCGGCCATCAGCGATTGCGCCGCGTTGCGCGCGGCGTAGCCGAGCACGGTCATGCCCGCGGCAACACCTGCGGTCACGCCCGTCGGGCTATCCTCGATCACCACGCAGCGCGCCGGTTCCACGTTCATGGTGCGCGCCGCCAGCAGGTAGACATCGGGCGCGGGCTTGCTGCGCTCGACCTCGGTGGACGAGAAGATATGCTCGCGCTCGTCCTGCTGGAACAGCTCCACCAGGCCGGTGCGGATCAGCTGCAGCTTGACCTTGATGCGATCCGCGCCCGAGGCCAGGCAGATCGGCAAGCCTGCCGCGACGATCGCGCAGACCGCTTCACGCACATGCGGCACCGCCTGCACTTCCGCCTCAAGGACTGCGTTGCGACGCACAAACCACTCCGACAGCCAGTTTTCCGGCAGCGGCGAGCCGCGCCGGCTGGCGATGTTGTCGAGCTCTTCGCGCACCGCGCGGCCAAGGAACCACTTGGTGGATTCCTCGATCGAGATGCGGATGCCAAGCTCATTGAGCATCTCGTTGAGCACGCGGTTGACGATGGGCTCGCTGTCGACGAGCACGCCGTCGCAATCGAAAATCACGCAATCGAAGCGGGGATGGCGGATCGGCTTGATGCTGGCATTCATGCGGGTTTCTTTTCCTTGCTGCTGTCTGTGCTGCTGTCTGTGTTGCTGTCCTTGCCCGGCACGGCACGCAGTTCCGTGGGGCGCTTGCTCTTGAGGTGTGCCTCGATCTGGTCGAAGCGGTCGAATCCCCAGAACGGCTCGCCGTCGATGATCACGAAGGGCGAGCCGAACACGCCCTTGGCCATGGCCACGTCGATCTCGGCCTTGAGCTGGTCCTTGATCTGGAAGCTGCTGGCGCCGGCATCCATGGCGTGCGCGTCGATGCCGAGCGGCTCGGCCAGCTTCAGCAGCTCGGCCGGCTCGGCGATGTTGATGTCGTCCACGAACAGGGCGTGATAAACCGACTTGGCGAACGCGGTGGCGATATCGTCGCCATGATGGTTCTGCAGCCACAGCACGGCGCGGGCGGCTTGCGTGGTGGGCAGCGGGAAGTGCGTCGGGCGCTTGTACTCGATATTGTGGAAGCACGCGGTGCGCTCGAAATCGCGCCAGGAATAGTCGCCCTTGAGCGGCACCTGCGGCAGCGGCGAGCTGCCGGTGGTCTTGAACACCACGCCAAGCAGGATCGGATGCCAGGCGACGATGCGCCCGTATTTCTGCGCCAGCTCGTCGATGCGCGTGCTGGCGAAGTAGCCATAGGGCGAGGAGAAATCGAAGTAGAAATCGATGGCAGCAGTCATTGTTATCTGGGGGCTCCTGGCGTCTGGCCGTTTGGGTTCGATACTTCGGTGATTCGATGATGCGCCAACTGGTTGGTTCCGTGCTGCACGCGAGCCGCCCTCAGGCCAGCGCCCGCGCGATCAGTATCTTCTGGATGTCGCTGGTGCCCTCGTAGATCTGGCACACGCGCACATCCCGGTAGATGCGCTCGACCGGGAAATCACTGACATAGCCATAGCCGCCGAAGACCTGGATGGCGGCCGAGCAGACCTCCTCGGCCATCTCGCTGGCATACAGCTTGGCCATGGCGGCCTCCTTCAGGCAAGGCCGCCCCGCGTCCTTGAGCGACGCGGCGTGCCACACCATCTGCCGCGCCACCTCGATCTTGGTCGCCATGTCCGCCAGGCGGAACTGCACGGCCTGATGCGCGAACAGCGGCTGGCCGAAGCTCTCGCGTTCCTTGGCATAGGCCAGCGCCGCGTCGAACGCCGCGCGCGCCATGCCGATGCTTTGCGAGGCAATGCCGATGCGTCCGCCTTCCAGGCCGGACAGCGCCATCTTGTAGCCGGCACCCTCCTCGCCCAGCATATTGGCTGCCGGCACGCGGCAATCCTCGAACAGGATCTGCGCGGTGTCTGACGAATGCTGGCCGAGTTTTTCCTCGAGCCGCGCGACGATATAGCCGGGCGTGGCGGTGGGCACCAGGAAGGCGCTGATGCCGCGCTTGCCCGCCGCCTTGTCGGTGACCGCGAGCACGATGGCCACGTCGGCGTTCTTGCCGCTGGTGATGAATTGCTTGACGCCGTTGAGCACGTAGTCGTCGCCATCCCTCACCGCGCTGGTGCGCAGCGCGGCGGCATCCGAGCCCACGTGCGGCTCGGTCAGGCAGAAGGCGCCGAGCATCTCGCCGCGCGCCAGCGGCACCAGCCACTGCTGCTTCTGCGCCTCGCTCGCGAAGGCCATCAACATGCTGCAAACCGGGCAGTTGTTGACGCTGATGACGGTGGAGGTGCCGCCGTCGCCGGCGGCGATCTCTTCCAGGATCAGCGCCAGCGAGAGATAGTCGAGTCCGGCCCCGCCGTACTGCTCGGGCACCGCCACGCCGTACGCGCCCAGCGCGGCCAGCTCGCGGTGCACCGCCTGCGGGAAGGTCTTGTCGCGATCCCATGCGGCGGCGTGCGGCGCGATCTCCTGCTGCGCGAACTGGCGCACGGCGTCGCGGATCATTTCCTGTTCTGGCGTGAGCAGCATGTCAGATCACCAAGCGGGTAGCGGCGACGGCCGTGGCAAAGAAAACAACAGAAGCGGTGCTCACCACGGGATCACGCTGCCATCGTAGTTGCGAAAGCCGCCGTTGTCCTGCCGGGTCGCGCCGGCAATCACGCTGCGCATCCCGGATACGCTCTGCTGCGGCGTGAGATCGGCTTCCTTGCCGCCCATCTCGGTCTGCACCCAGCCCGGGTGGAAGGCCAGGCAGGTGGCGTGGCGCGCGTCGAGCGAGGCGGCCTTGAGCGCCGCGTTGGCGGCCGCCTTGCTGACGCGGTAGAGCCAGCTGCGGTTGCTGTCCATGGTGCCGATGCTGCCCATGCGCGAGGCCAGCACCGCCAGCACGCCGCCCTTGCCCGAGCGCCCGGCCTCGACCAGCGGCAGCAGCAACGGCAGCGCCATCATCGGCCCCAGCACGTTGACATGCATGACCTTGTCGAAGTCCTCACGGGTCACCGGCTGCGCGCCTTCGGTGCGCGGGCCGATCACGCCCGCGTTGTAGATCGCCACGTCGATGGACTCGCCGTCCAGCTTCCAGCCCAGCCCGGCGACCTGGCCCGCGTCGGTCAGGTCGGCGCGCAGCGCCTCCGCGCCGAGCGCCTCGATGGCCTTTACGCCATCGTCGCTGCGCGCGACGGCCAGTACCCGCCAGCCGTCGGCGCGGTACTGGCGCACGAATTCGAGACCGATGCCACGCGAGGCACCAAGGATGAGAGCAGTTGGCAAGGCGGTACTCCTTCTTCTATGTTGGTTACGGCCTGGCTGCCGCACGGGGCGGCAGCCGCTCCATGGCTGTCGATGCAGCCGGCGTTGCTAGATCAAACGATCTCCAGCCCCACGGCGGTGGCTTCGCCCCCGCCGATGCACAGGCTGGCCACGCCGCGCTTGCCGCCGGTCTTGCGCAGCGCGCCGATCAGCGTAGCCATGATGCGCGCGCCCGAGGCACCGATCGGGTGGCCCAGCGCGCAGGCGCCGCCGTGGATGTTGACCTTGTCGCGCGGGATCTTGAGGTCGTGCATCGCGGCCATTGGCACCACGGCGAACGCTTCGTTGATCTCGAACAGGTCGACGCTGTCGGTGGTCCAGTCAAGCTTGCGGTACAGCTTGTTCATCGCCTCCACCGGCGCGGTGGTGAACCAGCCGGGCGCCTGCGCATGCGTGGTGTGACCCAGCAAGCGGGCCAGCGGTTCCAGGCCAAGCCGCTTGGCGGTGGATTCGCGCATCATCACCAGCGCGGCCGCGCCATCGTTGATCGACGACGATGAGGCGGCGGTAATGGTGCCGTCCTTGGCAAAGGCAGGCTTGAGCGAAGGGATCTTGTCGACCTTGATGCGACGCGGGCCTTCATCGGTGTCGATGACGGTGTCGCCGCCGCGCCCCGGCACCGTCACCGGCGCAATCTCCCAGCGGAAGTCACCGCGCTCGGTGGCCTGCTGGGCGCGCCGCACGCTTTCCATGGCGAACGCGTCCTGCGCCTCGCGGGTGAAGTTGTACTTGGCCGCGCAGTCCTCGCCGAAGGTGCCCATCGAGCGGCCGCCGCCTTTTTCGTCCTTGATGTAGGCGTCCTCCAGCCCATCCAGCATCATGTGGTCGAAGATCATGCCATGGCCGATGCGGTAGCCGCCGCGGCCCTTGGGCACCAGGTACGGCGCATTGGTCATGCTCTCCATGCCGCCGGCAATGCCGATCTCGAACGCGCCCGCGATCAGCGCGTCATGCACATTCATGGCGGCGCGCATGCCGGAGCCGCACATCTTGTTGACGGTGGTGCATCCCACGCCAAGCGGCAGGCCGGCGCCCAGGGCAGCCTGCCGGGCCGGCGCCTGGCCCAGGCCCGCAGGCAGCACGCAGCCGAACACCACCTCCTCGATCTGCTCCGGGGTCAGGCCGGCGCGCTCAACTGCGGCGCGGATGGCGGTGGCGCCAAGCTGCGGCGCCGTCAGCGCGGCGAACTCGCCCTGGAAAGCCGCCATGGGGGTGCGGGCGGCGGATACGATGACAACGGGATCATGCATGGTATGTCTCCAATGATTGGGGCGCTGACTGGCGGCGATGTTGGCTCTTTCCGGAAATCTCTCTGTGCTTGCTGCCTGGCTGATGACGAATGGCTAGCGGATCGATGCTTGCGGCGGATCGCCGAACTGGCGGTAGGCGGCCTCAAGCTGGGCGTGAAGTTCGTCGTTGCTGCTGGCGGCCATGCCCAGGTCGCGCAGCAGCCCGTCGGACACGCCGTAGACCCAGCCATGCACCGTGACCGCCTGCCCGCGGTCCCACGCGTCCTGCAGCACCGTGGTCTGGCACACGTTGTTGACCTGCTCGATCACGTTGAGCTCGCACAGGCGCGTGTGCGCGTCTTCCTCGCGGGTGATGGTGCCAAGGTAGGCGCCGTGCTTGTCGGCCACGTCGCGCACATGGCGCAGCCAGTTGTCGGCCAGGCCGATGCGCTGGCGCTTGAGCGCCACCTTGACGCCGCCGCAGCCATAGTGGCCCACCACGGTGATGTGGCGCACCTTGAGCACTTCCACCGCGAACTGGATCACGGATAGCGCGTTGAGGTCGCTATGGGCGATGACGTTGGCGATATTGCGGTGGACAAACACCTCGCCAGGCGCCAGCCCGAGAATCTGGTTGGCCGGCACGCGCGAATCGGAGCAGCCGATCCACAGGTACTCGGGCGCCTGCTGGTTGGCCAGGCGCATGAAGAAGCTCGGGTCTTCCGCATTGACGCGGTCCACCCACTCGCGGTTGTTGCGGAATAGCTGTGCGATGGCGTCACTCATGCGACTCTCCTTGCTGGAGCATGTTCGTTGCCGTGCGCGCGCGCTTTGGCGTCGCCGCTGCCGGCGGCATAGCGATGGATAAAGCGTTCAGAAACATCGTAGGCATAGAAGTCATGGATTTGCCCGGCCAGCAGCCGGTCCTTGTGAGCCTGCCACATGGCAGGATCGAAAAAGTCTTCGTGGTGCCGCAGGAAAGCAGCGCGCACGCGCGCGTCGCCGAGCAGGAAGGTGCGATAGGTCTCGGGGAAGATATCGTGCCGTCCCACGCTGAACCAGACCTCGCCCGACATTTCCTCCTCCTCGTTGCGCGGCTGCGGCACGTGGCGGACATTGGTGTCCGTCATGTACTCGATCTCGTCGTAGTCGTAGAACACCACGCGCCCGTGGCGCGTCACGCCGAAGTTCTTGTAGAGCATGTCGCCGGGGAAGATATTGGCGGCGATCAGCTCCTTGATGGCGTTGCCGTACTCGACGATGCCGTGCTCGACCTGCGCATCCGAGCCTTCCTGCAGCCAGATGTTCAGCGGCGTCATGCGGCGCTCAATATACACGTGGCGCACGACAATTTCCTCGCCGCCATCCTTGCCGCGCTGGTATTCGATCATCGACGGCGCATGCAGCTCCAGCTCGCGCACCAGCGCATCGTCGAAGCGCGAGAGCGGGAAGGCCACGTCGGAGTACTCCAGCGTATCGGCCATGCGCCCGACGCGGTCGTGCTGCTTGACCAGCTGGTACTTGGACTTGATCAGCTCGCGCGTGGTCTCCTTGGGCGCCGGGTAGTAGTCCTTGATCACCTTGAACACGTAAGGGTACGACGGCAGCGTGAACACCAGCATCACCAGGCCCTTGATGCCGGGCGCGCTGATGAACTTGTCCGAGGAGTGCTGCAGGTGATGCAGGAAGTCCCGGTAGAACAGGTTCTTGCCCTGCTTCTGCAAGCCCAGCGAGGTATAGATTTCAGCGCGCGGCTTGCGCGGCATGATGTCGCGCAGGAAGGTCACGTACGCCGACGGGATCTCCATGTCGACCATGAAGTACGAGTGCGTGAAGGAGAACAGGATCAGCAGCTGCACCTTCTTTAGCAGCACCGTGTCGAGCGACAGCTTGCCACCTGGCGTGTGCACGATGGGAATCGCCAGCGGGTAGGTGCGGTCGGCGTTCAGGATACGGCCGACGATGAAGGCCGACTTGTTGCGGAAGAACAGCGACGACAGCACGTGGATCTGGAAATTCGGCGCAATGCGCAAGTCGCCGAAATACTCGGTGACGGCGCGCACCACATAGCCGATATCGCGCGTGAGATCGTCGAACGGGCGCTCAAGCTGGAAATTGTGGACGATGCGCTCGAAGCACGCCGCCATGCCCTTGCGGCTGCCCGGATAGTAGGCGCGGAAGGTCGGCCGCGTGGGCGACTCCTCGTTCTCGATGTACTCGGTCGAGACGGCCGGGCGCACGAAGATGAAGTCGTTGTTGAAGTACGAGCGGTGCAGGATGCGCGTGCATACCGAGTTGAAGAACGTCTCGGCCAGTTCGGGCTGGTGGTGATTGGTCAGCAGGCCGATGTAGTGCAGCTTGATCTGCTGCCAGATCTCGTCTTCGATATTTTCCGCGTCGTATTCGTCTTCCAGGATCACGCTGGTTTCGCGTACCCGCTCGTTGTAGAAGTCGATGCGGTCGCGCTGCAGTTGCAGCAGGCCATGCCAGTCGGCCGCTTCGAACTTCAGCTTGGCCTGATGGCTCACCTCGCGGAACAGCCGGTAGTGCTTGTCAAACCCGTCCAGCATGGTCCGGGCCACGTCGTAGGCGATCTGCGAGGACAGCAGCTTGGGGAAGTGGGACATGTCGCAGACCGGTGACTAAAGCTAGAGGTGGTTCCGGAGATTGTAAATTGGTTCGGCGGTAGGGCGAGTGCTCTTTCGGTCAATTCGGCGCAGGCGGCAGGGCACTTAGGCTGGCGCTGCCGCCTCGCGCCACCGCGCCCGGCCGCGTGCAGCGCCTGCGTCACATGGTTTGCGAGAACAGCTCGCGCCCGATCAGCATGCGGCGGATTTCCGAGGTGCCGGCGCCGATCTCGTACAGCTTGGCGTCGCGCCACAGGCGGCCCACCGGGTACTCGTTGATATAGCCGTTGCCGCCCAGGATCTGCACGGATTCGCCGGCCATCCAGGTTGCCTTCTCGGCGGTGTACAGGATCACTGCGGCGCAGTCCTTGCGCACCTGGCGCACGTGTTCGGTACCGAGCGAGTCCAGATTCTTGCCCACCGTGTACAGGTAGCTGCGTGCCGCCTGCAGCGTGGTGTACATGTCGGCCACCTTGCCCTGGATCAGCTGGAACTCGCCGATGCTCTGGCCGAACTGCTTGCGGTCGTGGATGTACGGCGTGATCACGTCCATGCACGCCTGCATGATGCCTACCGGGCCGCCGGAGAGCACCGCGCGCTCATAGTCCAGCCCGCTCATCAGCACCTTGGCGCCCAGGTTCTCGCCGCCAAGGATGTTCTCCACCGGCACTTCCACGTCCTGGAACACCAGCTCACCCGTGTGCGAGCCGCGCATGCCGAGCTTGTCCAGCTTTTGCGCCACCGAGAAGCCCTTCATGCCCTTCTCGACGATAAAGGCGGTCATGCCGCGCGCGCCAAGGTCCGGCTCGGTCTTGGCGTAGACCACCAGCACGTCGCAGTCCGGGCCGTTGGTGATCCACATCTTGGTGCCGTTGAGCACGTAGTGGTCGCCCTTGAAGTCCGCGCGCAGCTTCATGCTCACCACGTCGGAGCCGGCATTGGGCTCGCTCATGGCCAGCGCGCCGATCCAGTCACCGGAGACCAGCTTGGGCAGGTATTTCGCCTTCTGCGAAGCGGTGCCGTTGCGGTGGATCTGGTTGACGCACAGGTTGGAATGCGCGCCGTAGGACAGGCCGACCGATGCGGAAGCGCGGCTGATTTCTTCCATGGCGATCATGTGGGCCAGGTAGCCCATATTGGCGCCGCCGTATTCCTCCGCCACGGTGATGCCGAGCACGCCGAGGTCGCCCATCTTCTTCCAGGCGTCCATCGGGAACTGGTCGGTGCGGTCGATCTCTGCCGCGCGCGGGGCCAGTTCGGCTTGCGCCCAGTTGCGCACGGATTCGCGCAGCATCTCGATGTCTTCGCCCAAGTCGAACTTCAGGCCTGGCAGGTCAGTCATGGCGGTCTCCTGGTGGAATCGGTCTTCTTGTCTTCTTGTTTTGTAGTTGGCGCTCAGACGTGGCCCAGCGTGCGCACCACGCACAGGGTCATCAGCATGGTGGCCACCGCCTTGCGCACGCCGTCGGTTTCGCTATACACGTCGCCCTGCGCCACGATCAGGGTGCGGCCCGGCTTGAGCACGCGGCCCACCGCCACCAGCCGCTCGCCCTGGGCGGGTGAGAGCAGGTTGATCTTGTATTCTGCGGTCAGCCCGGCCTCCCCGTCCCCCACCATCGACAGCGCGGCGTAGCCGCAGGCGCTGTCGGCCAGCGCGCCCACGGCGCCGCCGTGGAAGAAACCGTGCTGCTGGGTCACGCCCTCGGACCATGGCATGGCGATCTCCACCTCGCCGCGCGTAACCCGCGTCAGCGCCGCGCCGAAGGTGGTCATCAGGCCTTGGCGGGAGAAGCTGGTGGCAATGGCATCCGCGCGCTCGGCGGACAAAGGCGTGGCATCGACAGCTTGGGGCATGGGCTTTCCTCGATTGAGAAACTATTCTATTGACGTTTACGTAAACGTCAATCAAATCCGATACCGAAACCGGATTAATGGTTTATCAGGCGCTTTTTTCCGCCACCGGCGGTGATGCTTCGCACGCATGCGTCGCCAGCAACGCCCGGCACTGCCGCTCGTGCTGGTCGATCTCGGCTAGCTGCGCCTGCAGGTCCTCGAGCTGGCGCTCCAGCGTGCCGCGGTGATGCGCCAGCGCGTGCAGGAAGCGCTCCAGTTGCGGCGCGGTGTCGCGCGGCGACTCATACAGGTCGAGAATCTCGCGGATTTCGTTGAGCGTCAGCCCGAGGCGCTTGCCCCGCACCGTGAGCTTCAGGCGCGTGCGCTCGCGCCCGTTATAGACGCGCTTGCGCCCGGTCGGCCCTTCGCGCTCCGGCGACAGCAAGCCTTGGTCCTCGTAGAAGCGGATCGCACGCGGCGTCACGTCGAACTCGCGGGCGAGATCGGTGATGGTGTAGGTTGGCGTGGCTGGCGAGTCTGGCATGGTGGCCCGGTAAAAAAGTGAACGGTCGTTCGGTATGGAATGAAGTTTTCGCTTAATATTGAAAAAGCCCGCCCCAATTGACGTTAACGTTAGCGTCAAGCAAAGCCGATGGCAACCTTGACATGCAACCGTGACGTGCAAGCCGCCATCTTGCGACGGCTACCGTGACAACGAGAAAGCCCGCCTGCGCCCGGCACCGCGCGCACAGGGCTTCAGACCCCGAGAGACTCTTCATGAACGCACTCGAACACCAACTCCAATATCCGTTTGGCGAAACCCTGCCTGAAGGCGGCGCGCGGCAGCAAGTGGCCCCCGGCGTCTACTGGCTGCGCATGCCGCTGCCCTTTGCGCTGGACCATATCAACCTGTGGCTGGTGCGCGACCGCCTCGAAGGCCGCGACGGCTGGACCATCATTGATTGCGGCGTCACCAACGACACCATCAAGGCGCACTGGGAAACCGTGTTCGCCAACGAGCTCGATGGCCTGCCCGTGCTGCGCGTGATGGCCACCCACTGCCACCCCGACCACATCGGGCTGGCGCACTGGCTGTGCAAGCGCTGGGACGCCCGCCTGTGGATGAGCCTGGGCGACTACATGAACGCCCGCGTGATGGGTGGCGGCAGCGGCGTCGGCTCCAATGCCGGCGGCGACTTCGCGGCCAGCCACTTCGCCCGCCACGGCCTGACGGACCCTGACAGCCTTGAAAAGCTGCGCGCGCGCAAGAGCTACTACCCGTCGCTGGTGCCGGACCTGCCTACCCAGTACCGCCGCATGATGGACGGCGACATCGTGCATATCGGCACCGACCCGGCCAAGTCGGGCTGGCGAGTGATCACTGGCTTCGGGCACGCGCCCGAGCACGTCGCCCTCTACAACGCCGCCTTGGATGTGCTGATTTCCGGCGACATGGTGCTCCCGCGCATCTCCACCAATGTCAGCGTGTTCGACATGGAGCCGGAAGCCAATCCGCTCAAGCTATACCTGGATTCCCTGGGCAAGTACGAGCCGCTGCCGGAAGACGTGCTGATCCTGCCGTCGCACGGCCGGCCGTTCCGGAACCTGCATATCCGCATCGAGCAGTTGCGCCAGCACCATGTGGAGCGGCTTGCCGAGACGCGGGCGGCCTGCGTGGAGAAGGCCTGCAATGCGCATGACATTGTTGGGGTGATTTTCAACCGGCAGTTTGATATTCACCAGATGACGTTTGCGATGGGCGAGGCGCTGGCGCACTTGCATGTGTTGTGGCATGCGGGGGAAGTCAGGCGGGAGATTGGGGGGATGGGATTGTGAGGTTTAGGGTTTAGGGGTGGGCGTTGGGGTTTAACTACAGCTGCAACTGCAACTGCAACTGCAACTGCAACTGCAAATTCAGCTTCAAATTCAACGGCTTAACGTCAAAAGCAGCTGCAGTTTCACCTCCCTTCGGGGAGGCGACCTACTTTTTTGTCTTGCCAAAAAAGTAGGAAAAAAGGCGCGCCGGATGGGGCGACACCCCTCGGGATTTCACGAAAAGAGCGGCCGGGACCCAAACTCGCATCGCCTTAAGGCGATACTCAAACATGGGTCCCTCTTTTCCGCTCTTTTCGTGAAATCCCGAGGCGCCCCATACGGCCTAGGTAAACCTTGACGGCTCGCTACGCATCGCGCATGGGTGTTTCCCGCCTGACTGGCGGGAAACACGGCCGAACCAGCGTGAGCGCGATGTCGTCAAATCACCATTCGGTGTAGCCGTGATTTCCGCCCCCAGGCGGCAATCACCCATGCGCGATGCGAAGCGAGCCGTGTAGGTTTTCATCTCCCGTTATGGGGCGCCTCGTCGGCAGGCAAAAAGAGCGGAAAAGAGGAGGCCATGTTTGAGTATCGCCTTAAGGCGATGCGAGTTTGGCCTCCGGCCGCTCTTTTTGTCTGCCGACGAGGAGTCTTTCGCCCCATCCGGGTCGCCTTCTTTGCCTACTTTCTTGGCGAGACAAGAAAGTAGGTCGCCTCCCCGCAGGGGAGGTGAAACTGCCTTTGACTTTGACGTTAAGCAGTTGCAGTTGCAGTTGCAGTTGCAGTTGCAGTTAAGCGGGGGTGTCAGGATTTTTGTGTGCAAGGCTAAAAACCTGCCTGCCGGGCAGGCTGCCCGGCAGGCAGGCCTTTGATCCTATCTCAGCGATGGGGTTAGTGTGAAGCGATCCTCGTAGAGGATCGCGAACTGGTTCATGGCGGCTTTCCAGTCGTGCGTGGCGCTGCCCCACTTGCCGGTGATGTTGCGCAAGGCTAGCCACAGCAGTTTGGTGGCCGCTTCATCGCTCGGGAAGTGCCCGCGGGTCTTGATAATCTTACGCAGTTGCGCGTTGATGCTCTCGATGGCATTCGTGGTGTAGATGATCTTGCGGATGGCCGGCGGGAACGCAAAGAATGGAATCACCCGGTCCCAGGCGCGATGCCAGGAGGCTGCAATCGGTGGGTAGCGCTTGCCCCAGTCGCTTTGCTCGAAGGCCAACAGCGCCGCCTCGGCGGCCTCAACCGTGGCAGCCGTGTAGACAGGCTTGAGCGCGGCCGCCACCACACGGCGGTCCTTCCAGCTCGCGTAGTCCAGGCTGCCGCGTATCAGATGCACGACACAAGTCTGCAGTGTCGTGCTCGGGAACACCGCGTTCAGGGCCTGCTCCATGCCCTTCAAGCCGTCGGTCACCGCGATCAGGATGTCTTGGGTGCCTCGCGTCTTCAGGTCGTTGAACACCTTCATCCAGAACTTTGCCCCTTCGGTGGTCTCGATCCACAGGCCCAGGATGTCACGCGTGCCATCGGGCAGCACGCCCAGCGCCAGATAGACCGCCTTGCTGCGCACGACGCCATCCTCGCGCATCTTGACCCGCAGCGCGTCGAAGAACACGACCGGGTACATGACCTCCAATGGACGGGCCTGCCAGGCGGTGACTTCCTCCATGACCGCATCCGTTACCGAGCTGATGAACGCGGGCGACACCTCAGTGCCATACTGCTCGACCAGGAACGCCTGGATCTCGCGTACCGTCATGCCGCGCGCATACATGGCGATGATCTTGTCGTCAAAGCCAGTAAAACGCCGGTCGTGCTTGGGAATCAGGATGGGCGCGAAGCTGCCGTCGCGGTCGCGCGGGATCGCCAGCCGCAAGGGTCCCGTGTCCGTAAGCACGGTCTTGGCGCTGGAGCCATTGCGCTGGTTGGTTGCATCCTCGGGGCGCTCGGCACCCGCCGGGTAGCCCAGGTGATGGCCCAGCTCCGCGCCCATCGCCCGCTCGATCAGGGCCTTCTTGAACGCCATGGCGGCGTCTTGCACCGCCTCAGCAGTCATCGGACCTTTAACGAACTGATCGATCAGCTCCTTAGGGATGGTCGGAAGGTCCCTGGGTATGGCCTTTGGTTTGCGTGGCATTACATGCTCCTTGTCGACATGTTATGCCCTGCACACAAAATCCCGTACAGGCCCAGTTAAGCCGCTGCAACCACCCCCTAAACTCCCTCCGCATACCGCGCCAAATACCCCACCCCCTCCACAGCCCGACTCCCATACCAAGAAACCATCTCCCCATCAATCAGCAAAACCTCCTTGCCAATCTGCCGCTCCAGCGCATCCACATGTGCCTCGGTAAATCGATAAGGCTCGCTGGACAGCAAAACCAGGTCAATCTCCCGCACCAGCGCATCGCTCCACCGGAAGCTCGGATACCGCGTCTGCGGCGTATTGGGCCGGCTGCAATCGCCGTCGACACAGGCCTGCGGCATGGCGTCAGCCGAAGGCCACGTCTGCCAGTTCACCAGCGCCAGCATCCGGCTGATATAGGTATCGCGCGACACCGTCATCCATGGATCCTGCCAGATCGCATACAGCACCTTGCGCGCAGGCCACTGGCGGGAACGCACCTGCGCCAGCTCCACTTCCAGCGCCTTGCAGAGCGGCTCAGCCTGGGCAAGGCGGCCGAAGATGCCGCCCAGCAGCCGATAGAGCGCCAGGTTGTCCTCGGGCGCGCACGGGTGGGTGACGATCACATGCGGCACAAACGCGCGGATCGCATCCACCGTCTCGCGCCGGTTCTCGTCGATGTTGACCACCACATGCGTGGGCGCCAGCGCCCGCAGGCGCTCGAGCTTGACGTCCTTGGTGCCACCCACCTTGGCAACGGCACGCACGGCAGGCTCGGGATGGATGCAAAAGCCGGTGCGCGCCACCATCAGCGGCCCCAGCCCCAGCGCAAACAGCAGTTCGGTAACGGACGGCACCAGCGAGGCAATGCGCACCTCGCCCGTGGCCGGGCGGTGCAGGACGCCGGCTGCGTCCTGCCAGCTCATGGCTGCTTGTCCTGCGCGCGCGGCTTGCGCGGCGCGCGGGAGAAGATCGCGTCGTAGAGCCAGCGCGGCATCAGGTGCAGGATGGACGCGACCAGGCCCATCTGCCATGGCACCACGGCAAAGCGGCGCCCTGCGGCAATAGCACGCACCGCCTTGCGGGCGAACACGTCGGCGTCCATCAGGAAGGGCATGCGATAGGGATTGTGCTCGGTCATCGGCGTGCGGATGTAGCCGGGCGCGATGGTGACCACGCGGATGCGCTCGCGGCGCTGCTCCAGGCGCAGGCTTTCGAGCAGCTTGATCACGGCGGACTTGGAGGCGCTGTAGGCGCCCCCGCCCGGCAGGCCGCGCACGCCGGCCACGCTGGCGATGCCGACCAGCGTGCCGCGCCAGCCGCCAGCGCCGGGTTCCCGCTCGCGCATGGGCTGCATGAAGGGCTGGAAGGTGGTGAGCACGCCGAACCAGTTGGTGTCCATCACCATGCGGAAGGCTTCGAGATCCTCGCGCTCGCTGGCGACGGTGCCAACCGATACGCCGGCATTGGCGATCACCACATCGGGGCAACCAAAATGATCGAGGAAGTCTTGGGCGGCGCGCTGCATGGCATCGGCATCGCGCACATCCGCGGCATAAACGCGGACCGCATTGGGATTGGGCAGGGTGCGGGCGAATTCACGCAGCACCTCTTCACGCCGGCCAACCAGGCCGAGGATGGCGCCCTGCGAGGCGTACTCGCGCGCCAGGGCCTGGCCGAGTCCGCTCGACGCGCCGGTAAGGAAGACTTTCTGTGCTCGCATCGGGAGGGTCCAGGGGTAAGCGCAACATGGTTCATGCCGACCGACCCCGCCCTGGCGCGCGCCGGACGCCGCGACGCCACGCCGGCGCCGGCGGTGCCGGACGACCGCTGGTGGCCGTCAGCCGGCTCGCGCGTGGCGAGCCGAAAGGCTGGCGGCCGCAGCCCGGGAATTACATCTTCTTGTCGCGCACCTGGCCGACCACGTAATCCATGGTCTGGATGGCCGTGCCCTTCGTGCCGGCGATGGACGGCGAGGTCACGTACTTGCCCTGCACCACAATGGTCGGCACGCCGTCGACCTTGTAGGCGTCGGCGATCTTGTTGGCGCGCTGCGAGTTGGTGGTCACCGAGAACGAGTTGTAGGCGTCGAGGAAGGCCTTGCGGTCGATGCCGTTCTTGGCCATGAAGTCGGCGATCTCGTTCGGGTCCAGCATGCGCTTGCGGTCGACGTGGATGGCGTTGAAGACCTTGGTGTGCATGGCGTCCAGCTTGCCGATGGCTTCCAGCGCGTAGAAGATCTTGGTGTGCGGCAGCAGGTCGTCGCGGAAGGCAACCGGCACGCGCTTGAACACCACGTCCTTGCCTTGCTTGCCGACCCAGGCTTCCAGCTCGGGCTCGAAGTCAAAGCAGTGCGGGCAGCCGTACCAGAAGAACTCGGTGACTTCGATCTTGCCCGGCGAGACGGGCTGCGGCGCTTTCAGGACCTGGTATTCCTTGCCCGAGGTGGGCGCGGCTGCCTGGGCGGGCGCGGTCATCAGGAAACCGGTCACAGCGACCAGCGTGGCAAACAAGGTGGCGAGTTTCTTCATGTGGCGCGGCTTTCGAGAATGGGCAATGAGCGTATGACAGCGGCGGGGTGATCCGGTTCAGCGGATCGCCCCGGGTTACCGTTACTGCTTGTTACTGCTTGGTAAAGCGAATGACCGAAGCTTCGAAGCCCGACGCCTGCAACCGGTCGCGCGAACGGTTCATGTCGTCGATCTTGTTGAACGGCCCCAGGCGCACGCGATAGAGCTTGACGCCGTTGACGTCGCGCTCGGTCACCTTGGCTTCGAACCCCTGCATGGCCAGGTTGGCCTTCTGGCGGTCGGCGTCGTCCTGCGAGCGGAAGGCGCCTACCTGCAGCAGGTAGCCCACCTTGTTGGCATCGGCCTGGGCGATCTCGGCGATCGGGTCGGCGACGGGCTTCTCGGCTGGCTTTTCTGCAGGCTTCTCGGCAGGCTTCTGCGCCGGCTTTTCGGCAGGCTTTTCCGCGGGCTTGTCCACGGGTCTTTCAGCGGGCTTCTCGGCGGGGCGTTCCGCGGGCCGGTTGACGGCCACCGGCGGCTGGCGCTCGGGCGGCTTCACCGTGGTCGGCGCCGGGCCGGCGGGCTGCTCCGGCTCGGCGGCGGGCCCGACGGGCTTGGCCGGCGTCTTGCTCCACAGCGGCTTGTTGGGATCGCTTGGCGCTTCCTGCGCCGGAGCGGGCAGGTTGCTGACCACATTGCCGGGCTCGGCCGGCTTCTGTGCGCCCTTTTGCTGGAATGGCGCCGGTGACTTGGTGATGTACAGGGCGACCACTACCGCGATCGCCAGGCCGACGATCAGGCCCAGCACCAGTCCCAGGAACGTACCTCCGCGCTGCGGGGCGCGGCTGGCATTGCGCGGGGTGCGCTTGCGTTGCTGTTGCATGAATTCCTCTAGCGTGATGGCGCGATTATAGAGCCTGCGCCGATCCCGGCATCACTGTCTGTGGTCAGGGCGATACGGATAAGGCGCGCCATGCCGGGGCTTGCCCCCGGCATGGCGCCGGCATGGCTTACATGCGCTGCGGCGCCGAGACGCCGATGACCGCCAGCCCGTTGCGCAGCACCTGGCGGGTGGCGGCCAGCATCGCCAGGCGAGCCAGCTTGACCGCCTCGTCATCCACCAGCACGCGATCGGAGTTGTAGAAGGCGTGGAAATCGCCCGCCAGGTCCCGCAGGTAAAAGGCGACCGCATGCGGCGCCAGCTCACCCGCCGCCGCCGCCAGCATGTCCGGGAAATCGGCCAGGCGCTGGCCCAGCGCGAGCGCCTGCGGGGTGGCGTCGGCGCCAGTTACGGGCGCCAGGTCGGTGCCGGCCAGGGCAGGCAGCCTGGCCTCCCAGTCCGCGCCGCCCCAGGATTCGAAGATCGAGCAGATGCGGGCATGGGCGTACTGCACGTAATACACCGGGTTCTCGTCGTTCTGCTTGAGGGCCAGGTCGACGTCGAAGATGAATTCCGTATCGGCCTTGCGCGACAGCAGGAAAAGCGCACCGCGTCGCGCCCGCGGGTGAAGTGCTCGGGCCAGTCGGCCACGCCGGCTTCCAGGCAGCCGCGGATGGTCTCGCCGCCTTCCGCGCCGTTGCTCCACTCGATCAGGTCGCGCACGGTCACGTAGGAACCGGCGCGCTTGGAAATCTTGACCTCCTCGCCGTTCTTCATGACGGTGACCATCTTGTGCAGGATGTAGTCGGGGTAGCCTTTGGGGATGCCGATGTCCAGCCCCTGCAGGCCGGCGCGCACGCGGGCAATGGTGCCGTGGTGGTCGCTGCCCTGCACGTTGATGACCTTGGCGAAGCCGCGCTCCCACTTGCTGGTGTGGTAGGCCACGTCCGGCACGAAATACGTATAGGTGCCGTCGGTCTTGCGCATGACGCGGTCCTTGTCGTCGCCGTCGTCGGTGGTGCGCAGCCACAGGGCGCCTTCGTTCTCGTAGGTCTTGCCCTTGGCCACCAGCGACTGCACGGCGGCCTCGACGCGGCCGTCGCTGTACAGCGAGGACTCCAGGTAGTAGTGGTCGAACTTGACGCCGAAGGCGCGCAGGTCGATGTCCTGCTCGTTGCGCAGGTAGGCCACGGCAAACTTGCGGATCGATTCGATGTCCTCGACGTTGCCGGAGGCCGTCACGGCGTCGCCGTCGGAGGCGCGCACGGTCTTGCCGGCCAGGAAGTCGGCGGCGATGTCGGCGATGTAGTCGCCGTTGTAGGCCGACTCCGGCCAGGCGGCGTCGCCCGGCTTGAAGCCGCGGGCGCGTGCCTGCACCGATACGGCCAGGGTCTGGATCTGCACGCCAGCGTCGTTGTAGTAGAACTCGCGATGCACGGCAAAGCCCTGCCAGTCCAGCAGGTTGGCCAGTGCGTCGCCCAGTGCCGCCTGGCGGCCGTGGCCGACGTGCAGCGGGCCGGTCGGGTTGGCGGAGACGAACTCGACCAGCACCTTGCCGTGCACGCCGCTGTCCTTGGCGCCGTAGCGGTTGCCCTGCTCCAGCACCGCGCGCAGCACGTCGGCCTTGGCGGCCGGCGTCAGGCGCAGGTTGATAAAGCCGGGGCCGGCGATTTCCAGGCTGGCCACCAGCCCGGCGGTACGCGCGTCGGCCTTGACCGCGTCGACGATCTGCTGGGCCAGCTCCCGCGGGTTGCGCTTGAGCGCGCGGGCAACCTGCATGGCGAGGTTGCAAGCCAGGTCGCCGTGGGCGGCGACCTTCGGACGCTCGAAGACGGCGTCGGGCAGGGCGGCGTCGGCCGGAGCGATTGCGCGCACCGCGTCATTGAACGCAGCGGCAAGATTGGTGGTCTGAACTGGCAGCATGGATGTCGTGGCCCTGAGGCGGTTGTCTGGTGCCGTAGCGGCGGTTCTGCCGCGGCGGCACCGTCACGGGCGGCATGTGGAGGCCGCGCCGCGTGGCAGGCAATGAATTGCAGAACGCGGAATTTTATCAGGTGCTATGCTGACATCATGCAGCAAGCCCAAAACCGGCTGTTGCGAGCCCTTTGCCCGATCCCGGGACAAGCCGCGCGGCCATGGTTTTCGCCCATGTACTTCGCTGTACGCCAAGGAAAGGAAATATCATGCTGATCACCTTCAAATCCCACGCGTCGCAAGACCTCATCATGATGAGAGACCTTGCCGTGACGCTCCTGGGGATTATCGGCAAGCACCTGGGAGAGCGCGGGGTGATCACCATCGAGGAACTGCCCCGCTGCATCCATATACTGGAAGCCGCTGTGACGGACGCCAAGAAGGTGCACCCGGCCGTATCGTCGGTCCACCCCGGCAAGAATGACGACGACATCGAGGAAGAGCCCCTGCACCTGGGCCAACGCGCCTACCCCTTCCTCGACATGCTGCGCGCTTCCCAGCGCGAGAACACCGAGGTGATGTGGGGGTGTAGGCAGCGCGCCGCATCCCCGTAGATAGACAACAAGGTGGCCGGCGCCAGCCGGCGGCCTTGCCCGCCCTTCCGCTCACCCTTCCGCTCGCCGCACTTCGGCCAGCTTCCCGCCCCGCCTGGTTTCCATTCTCCTGCTTGCTAGCGCTTCCGGAAAAAATGGCCCGGCCGATGATTCGGGCCGGGCATGCCGGATCAGGGAGGGGATCCGGAAGGGGGAAGAATTGTGTTGTGGGGTGCGACCCACGTGGCGAGTGCGGCGCATGCAGCACTGCCAGCCCGGCTGGCGCCGTAGCGCTAGCCCTTGTCCAGCATTTCCGCGAGCTCGTCGGCGTGTTCTTCCTCGACCGCCAGGATTTCCTCCAGCATGCGGCGGGTGGTCGGGTCGCGCTCGCCCAGGTACTGCACCATCTCGCGGTAGCTCTCGATGGCGATCCGCTCGGCCACCAGGTTTTCCTTGATCATGTCGGTCAGCGATCCGGCCTCGACGTACTCGGCATGGCTGCGCGAGGTCAGGGTGTCCGGCGAGAAATCCGGCGCCCCGCCCAGTTGCACGATGCGCGCCGCAATGCGGTCGGCGTGCCCCTGTTCGTCGTCGGAGTGCACCTTGAACTCGGCCGCGATGGGTTCCGCGTGGATCCCCTTGGCCATGAAGAAGTGGCGCCGATAGCGCAGCACGCAAACCAGCTCCGTGGCCAGGGCTTCATTGAGCAGCTTCAGCACGGTGGTCCGGTCCGCGTCGTAGTCCTGGGTGACGGCACCGTCCTCAATGTGCTTGCGGGCGCGTTCGCGCAGCGTCTTGACGTCCGACAGGAAGCCCCGCTTGCGCCTTTCCCATTCTGGACCTGCTGATCCTTGCCCTTGCCGCCGACGGGCTTCTCCGGCTTCTCTTTCACGGGGTTATCCATGGCAGTCATGCTCCTGTGGATTCGGGGATGGCCTCTGACGGGCCTGCTGCCCTATTCAATCGGGCTGGGCGCAATGTGGCTCAGTCAGTCATTGCCGCTGCGCCCATTGGCCGCCAGCGCCAGCAGCAAGCCGAGGAAAGCGCCTACCGCCGCCGCGATACCGATCGCCTTCAGCGGCGACGCCACCACGCGTTGCTGCACGCCGTCCACTGCGTGGTCGACACGCTCGCGGGCGCGGGCCTTGAGTTGGTCGGCCAGGGCGCGTGAGCGGTCCTGCAGCCGGCGTCCGGCCTGCACTGCCTCGGACGAGCCTTCGCGCCCCAGCACTTCCATCGTTTGCTCGAGCTGGGCGATCTACGCCCTGACCTCGCCGGCCACGGGCCTGGCGGCTTCGCGGGCGGCGCCGCGCGCATCGCGCGCCGCATGCCGGATCTGGCGCACCGTGCTTTCGGCACTGTCAGCCAGGTGACTCACTTCTTTTCGGATCTTCGGATTGTTGGTCAGCATCGCTTATCTCCGTTTCGTCTGATGACTCGCTGTGATTCGGTTCATGCTGTCTGTCAGGATGCCGGGACGGCATGCGCAGTGCGGGGCGGCGGCCCTGCCGACCGCCACCCCGCCCGCCCGCGGCTTTCGCTGCCATCGCGCAAGCCGCGCCTGACACCCCTAACGCCTGACCAGGCTGATCACAAACGTCACCAGCGCAACCACCAGGAAGATGAAGAACAGGATCTTGGCGATCTCGACCGCCCCTGCCGCGATGCCCCCAAAACCGAAGACCGCGGCGATCAGGGCGATGACAAAAAATACGAGTGCATAGTGCAACATGGTGATGGCTCCCTAAGTGGATGGGGCTGCGGCGCCAGGTGGCACGCGCTTGGCAAGTGACAGCGGCTGGCGACTGCTATTCGCTATTTCACCGCCTTGAACACGGTCACGCCCAGGACAAGGAACAGCACGAACAGCACCAGGAAGATGAAGAACAGGATCTTGGCAATGCCGGCCGCACCGGCAGCAATGCCTGTGAACCCCAGCAAGCCGGCGACCACGGAGACCACTGCAAAGATCAGCGCCCATTTCAGCATTGACGTTCTCCCTCGTTCTTCCCGAGCTGGCTTGACGCAGGGTGCGCAAGCTCATGGAACCATGGTAGAAATCAGACCTCCCTGCAGACACCGCAGCCGCACCGATTCGCTTGTCAGCCGATTCCTACAGCCCAAGCGCTGGCGCGGCCTCGCGGGCAGCACCACGGAGGCGGCAGGTTGACCGTGGGCCGTCGATGTGCTTCCATCGACGCAGACAGGTGCAGGCCAGGCGCGGCGGCGCGGGAACGCCGCGCCGGCCAAGCGCCCGATATCGGGAAACGAACATGTTCAAGCAGTCACTGTTGCGCTCAACCTTGCTACTGGCGGGCGGCATCGTGCTTACCGTGGTGGTGCTGATCGCCTCCGAGGCGGGCAACATTCGCTTGCGCCAGGGCTATACGCAAGTCATCCAGTCGCAGCAGGTACAGGGCCAGATCACCTCCCTGCTTGGCGAGCTGGTCAATGCCGAAGCCGGCCAGCGCGGCTTCCTGCTGACCGGCAAGGAAAGCTACCTCCAACCGTATTACCAGGCTGTGCCGCGCATCAATGCGCTGATGAGCGCGCTGCGTAACCGCTACGCGGACGACCCGGAGGCGCTCAAGCTGTTCACCGAGGCTTCCACCGCCGTCAACCGCAAGCTGACCGAGATGGACCTGACGCTGATCTACGGCAAGCGCGACGTGGAGGTCGCGCTCGACCTGGTGCGCACGGACTTCGGCAAGCAGACCATGGACAACGCACGGCGCGGGCTGGAAGCCTTGCTCCAGCGCGAGGCGGCATTGGTGCCGCAAAGCCTGGAGTACGCCGACCGCGATCTCGCGCTGTCGCGCTACGGCATCGGCCTGCTGACCGCCATCAATATCGTGCTGCTGATCGTCGTGGGCTTGCAGCATTCGCGCCGCATGGCGGTATCGGAAGCCGCGCGCAGCGAGCTGGAAGAAGAAAGTGCGCGCCTGGATAACATGGTGCGCTCGCGCACGCGCCAGCTATCGGCGCTGGCATCCCACCTGCAGCGCGTGACCGAGGACGAGAAGACGCGGCTGGCGCGCGAGCTGCACGACGAGCTGGGCGCCATCCTGACCGCCACCAAGCTCGATATGCACTGGGTACGCCGCCGCATCCAGGACACGCACCCGGATGTGGCGGAAAAGCTCACCCGCGTGATGCTGCATGTGGACCAGGGGATCCAGATCAAGCGGCGCCTGATCGAGGACCTGCGGCCCACCGTGCTGCTCAACCTGGGCCTGAAGGAAGCCATCGGCCAGTTGGTGGAGGAAGTCGCCGCGCGCAACCGGTGGGAGGCGGATGTGCAGCTGGCAGAGGCGGTGCCGCCGCTGCGCGACGACGCGGCCATCGCCCTTTACCGCATCGTGCAGGAGTCGCTCACCAACGCCAGCAAGTACGCCGAAGCGCAGCGCGTGTCCATCAAGCTCGATTGCGCCGACGGCGTGCTCTCGCTGGCAATCAGCGACAACGGGCGCGGGCTGCCGGCGGATTTCGAATTGCGGCGCTCGGTGGGACACCATGGCCTGCTGGGCATGGAGCAGCGCATGATCGCGCTGGGCGGCACGCTGGAGCTCAATCGGAGCGCGGCGCCGGCGTAACCATCCGGGTAGTGGTGCCGCTCACCGATGCCATCGTGACGCCGCCGCGCGATGATGAGGACGGGCTGGACGGGCTGGGTGACCCCGGCGGGCAGCCGCAGGACGAGCCCACCAGCACGCCGCCGGCCAACTAGGCAATCGGCATAGGGGCAGCCCACTGGCTGCGCCCCTGCCACACCACCCGGCATGCGGGTCCGCACCGGGCGGTTCGAGAGGTTGAGGTTAAGTGAGACGGGGCATGCCCAACTGATCGAAGTAGGCGATGGTCAGGACCCGGTTCAGCGTGTCGCCGCTGTTGCGCCACCAGCACCGGCTACTCGCCGCTGCTTGCCTGGCGGCATCCGCTGTAGCACCCAGCGCACGCAACTCTCGGTAAATGACCCGACCACGGCGCCAGTGCTTGAGCTGGATGGCCCTCAGCCGGTGGCGCATCCACTTGTCCAGCTCGCGCCAGACCTGGGGCGTTTGCGCCAGCCGGAAGTAGGCCTTCCATCCCAGAACATATGGCCTCACCCGATCCACGACTGCCTGCAGACTCCGCCCGCCTGAGCGGCGAGTCAGTTCGCGGATGCGTTGCTTGAACGTCAGCAGCGGCTTAACTGCCACTTTGCGCTTGACCACTCCCCCTGCGGCCACCCAGAAGCTGTAGCCGAGGAACTTGCGGCCAAACGCGCTCGCCACCGCGCTCTTTGCCTCGTTGACCTTCAAGCGCAGGCTGCCGTACAAGCGCCGCAATAGCGCCATCACCCGCTCGCCCGCCCGCCGACTGCGCACGTACACGTTCGCATCATCGGCATAGCGCACGAAGCAATGACCTCGACGCTCCAACGCCTTGTCCACCTCATCGAGCAGTACGTTAGCCAGCAGCGGTGACAGCGGCCCGCCTTGCGGCGTGCCCTCGTACCGCTGCAGCACTACCCCGCCATCCATCAGCCCGCTGTTCAGATACGCCCGGATCAGCCGGATGACCCCGGCGTCCCCGATGCGCTTCTGTAGACGGTCAATCAGGATGTCGTGGTTGACCCGGTCAAAGAACTTCTCCAGATCCACGTCCACCACCACTCGCCGCCCCGACTGCACGTACGACTGCGCGGCTAACACCGCATCGTGCGCACGCCGCCCAGGCCGGAAGCCGTAGCTGTGCTCGCTGAAGGTGGGGTCCAGCATCGGCTGCAGCACCTGCAACAGCGCCTGCTGGATCAGCCGGTCCGTCACCGTCGGAATACCGAGCTCGCGCTCGCCTCCTCCGTCCGGCTTCGGAATCGTTACCCGCCGTACCGGACTGGGCCGGTACGTCCCCTTGAGCAGTTGCTGGCGGATCTCCGGCCACGCCGACACCAGATAGCGGGCGGTCTGATCAATATCCAGACCATCCACGCCAGCGGCGCCTTTGTTGCGGCGGACCCGCCTGAACGCCTGCTTCAGGTTCTCTCGCGTCAGCGCCGCTGCCAGCAGCGCCGACCCCGTGTCCTCCGGTCCCCGCCGCGGACCGCCGGCTTCGTCGCAGGCGGGTTCACGGCCGGCTTCACCGCCCGCTACTCCCTCCCGCCCCGCTCGCGCGGGCTTCTGACGCAATGCCTTCGGTATCGACATGGCTTCGAACACTCCCTCTCGTTCGGTCCTTCGTCGGCGGATTCGAGCCTTGCCGGCGCTACCCCCAACTACTTCGACCTCTGCTGACTTCTCGCTCCGGCTCGACGCCGTCGCCCTTTCAGGCATGAGGCGAGATCTCCCCAGGTAAGAACGCACTCCTTCGCTGCACAACCGCCGGATTTACGCCGCCTCCCCTTGATCACGAGAACTTCGCGGTTTCATGCCCGCTCGTCCTGGTCGGCACCGCCTTCTATCCGGTTCGTGTTCCTCGGCTCGCAGCTTCGCTCCACGCTTCCTCCCCACGATCGGTCGCCCTTTCGCAGTTGCGCTTCGCTTCGATCGCTGTGATCAACTTACGGTGGGACTTGCACCCACAGGAGTGCGCCCATGCTGGGCGCACATGAAAAAGGCCTCCTTGCGGGAGGCCGTTCTTACTGCGGCGCGCGCAGCTGGATTTCGCGCTTCGCTCAGGCCGCCTTGCGGCTGTCGCGCAGTTCGCGGCGCAGGATCTTGCCCACATTGGTCTTGGGCAACTCGCTGCGGAACTCCACGAACTTGGGCCGCTTGTAGCCGGTCAGGCGTTCCTTGCAGAAGGCAATCAGCTCGGCCTCGGTCAGCGCGGGATCCTTGCGGACCACGTACAGCTTGACCACTTCGCCCGAATGCTCGTCGGGCACGCCCACCGCTGCCACCTCCAGCACGCCCGGGCACTCGGCGGCCACGCCCTCGACCTCGTTCGGATACACGTTGAAGCCGGACACCAGGATCATGTCCTTCTTGCGATCGACGATCTTGGTGTAGCCGCGCGCGTCCATCACGCCGATGTCGCCGGACTTGAAGAAGCCGTCGGCCGTCATGACCTTGGCGGTCTCGTCCGGGCGGTTCCAGTAGCCTGCCATCACCTGCGGGCCGCGGATGCAGATCTCGCCGGGCTGGCCAAGCGGCACGTCAGCGCCGTCGTCGTCGCGAATGGCGATGTCGGTCGACGGCAGCGGCAGGCCGATGGTGCCGGAGAACGCGTCGGAATCGGTCGGGTTGCAGGTAGCCGAAGGCGAGGTCTCCGACAGGCCGTAGCCCTCGATGATCGGGCAGCCCGTCCTGGCCAGCCACTTCTTGGCCACCGCTTCCTGCACCGCCATGCCCCCGCCGTTGGCCACGCGCAAGCCGGAGAAGTCGACCTTGTCGAACTCCGGGTTATTGATCAGCGCGTTGTACAGCGTATTGACCGCCGGGAACATGTTGAACTTGTACTTCTGCAGCTCCTTGATGAAGCCGGGGATATCGCGCGGGTTGGGGATCAGCACGCTCAGGCCGCCGCTGCGCATGCCCAGCAGGCAGCAGACCGTCAGCGCGAAGATGTGGTACAGCGGCAGCGCCGTGATGGTGACCACCTGGTCGATCGGCGCGCCCTTGGCCAGCGCCGGCTGCATCCAGGCTTCGGACTGCAGCACGTTGGAGACGATGTTCCGGTGCAGCAGCACGGCGCCCTTGGACACGCCGGTGGTGCCACCGGTGTATTGCAGGAAGGCAACATCGTCCGGGCCCGTGGTGGCGGGCTGCAACTGCATGCCGCGGCCCTCCTCCAGCACCGCATTGAAGCGCACGCAGTTGGGCAGCTCCCAGGCCGGCACCATCTTCTTGACGTTGCGCACCACGAAATTGACGATCGCGCCCTTGAGGCCGCCCAGCAGGTCGCCCATGCTGGCCACCACCACATGCTTGACCGGCGTGGCGGGCAGCACTTGCTCCAACGTGGTGGCGAAGTTCTCGAGGATGACGATGGCCTCGGCGCCGCTGTCCTTGAGCTGATGCTCGAGTTCGCGCGGGGTGTAGAGCGGATTGACGTTGACCACGACAAAGCCGGCACGCAGCACGGCGGCTAGCACCACGGGATACTGCAGCACGTTGGGCATCATGATGGCCACGCGCGCGCCGGCCTTGAGCCCGCGCGACTGCAGCCACGCCGCGAACTGCCGCGACATGCGGTCGAGCTCGCCGTAGGTGATCGACTTGTCCATGCACACAAAGGCACGGCGATCAGCATAGGTGCGGAAGGATGCCTCGAGCAATTCGGCCAGCGAGCGGAACTGGCTGCTATCGATCTCGGCAGGCACGCCGGCCGGGTAATGCTTCAGCCACAGTCTTTCCATGCACCGTCTCCTGATTTTCTGAATGGTCGTTCGATTTTCGACAGATGCTAAACGCGCGACCCGGTTAAGACAACACGTTAGATGAAGTCCTCTGGACCCTCTCCACCTTCTGACGTGAAGTTTAGCGCACAGTTCAACCCGGACTCGGGAATTCCCCTAGCGGCTTCTCGCCAGGCCGCCACGAAAAGCCTCGCCGAAGTCAGGCGTTCACCGGCAGCACCATCTTCATCATGTTGGTGGCCAGTTCTTCCGCCAGCGTCTGCGCCTCCATGCGCTCGGGCTGGTGCCAGGTGTACATGAAGCCAACCACGCTGCCGATCGCATGAGCGGTCACGCGTGCGTCGCCATAGCTGAACACGCCCGCGCGCTTGCCTTCCTCCAGCAGCGCATAGAGGTCGCGGTAGAAGGCACGCGCCATATTGCCCAGCCAAGTCACCGTTTCCGGCCGCAGGTACTGGTTGTCGCGGAAGCTGAGCGTGGCGGGCACGTAGCAGGCGATGCAACGCCGCGCCATTTCCAGCAGGCAGGCATGCAGGCGCTCGCGCACCGGCAGGGCCGGATCGGCGGTCTCGCGGATGACCGGCAGGCAAGTCTGCGCGGACTCGCGGCACAGGATGTCGAAGATCTCGTACTTGTCGGTGAAGTAGTAGTACACCGCCGGCTTGGTCACGCCCAGCGCGCGGCACAGGTCGTTCATCGTCATGCCGGGATAGCCCTTGGTATAGAACAGCTGGGCAGCGGTATCGAGAATCTGGCGGCGGCGCGCTTCCTGCCGCTCGGCGATATGCGAGCGGGCGGGTACGGCGTCCAGAGCGATCTCCGGGACGGCCTCGGCGGCGGGAGCAGGAGCGGTTTTCTGTGCAGTCGGCATGACGCGATTCTCGCATGGCGCCGCGCCTGGAAGGCCCGGCAGTCCGTTTTGGCGTTGACCCGCTACCCCTGGCTGCCACTGATTCACGCAGCCGGCGCCTGGCTTGACGCGTGACGGCAATGCCAATACGATCATACCCAAGGGTAAGTAAATATACCAAAGAGTAAATTTCGCCAACCCAAGCCGGCTTGGCGGCCCACCAGCAAGGAGACACCGCCAATGGACGAGACGACCTACCTGGCCGACATGCATGCGCGCTGGCAGCGCGCATGGCCCGAGCACACCCCGCGCGCGCCGCAATATCCGTTGGGGCGCCAGCCGCTCACGGACATGCTGCGCCACTGGGGCCGCACCCGGCCGGACCGCCCCGCAGTGATCGTCTACGGCCACCAAACCACCTATGCCGGGCTCGACGCGCAGAGCGACCGCTGCGCCGCGCTGCTGGCAGCGCACGGCATCGGCGCCGGCGACCGCGTGGCGGTACTGATGCCCAATTGCCCGCAATTCCACGTCGTGTTCTTCGGCATCCTCAAGCTGGGCGCCGTGTACGTGCCGATCAGCCCGCTCTCGCAGCGCGCCGAGTTGCAGCACGCGCTCGCCGACAGCACGCCGCGCGCGCTGATCGCGCTCGACCAACTGGTGCCGCTGGTGCGCGAAACGCGCGCCGCGCTGGGCACGCAGGATCCGCTAGCGCTGCTGTTCACAACCAGCTTTGCCGATGTGATTCCCGCCGAGCCCACGCTGCCGCTGCCGCCCATGATGCAGGCACCGCGCTACCACGGCGAAGCGCAGGACCACGCCATCGACCTGCTGCCCGCAATGGCCGCGTGCACGCACCCGGCGCCCGCCACGCCGGCATCGCTCGATGCCGTGGCCGCGCTCAACTACACCGGCGGCACCACCGGCCTGCCCAAGGGCTGCATCCATACCCAGGGCGATATGGTGGACATGGCGGCCGCGTTCGGCGCGGTCTCGCTGGATATCGCCAACGACAGCGTCATGCTGGGCTTCTTCCCCGAGTTCTGGATCGCCGGCGAAAACCTCTGCCTGATCTTCCCCGCCTTCTTCGGCATCCCGCTGGTGCTGCTGGCGCGCTGGGATCCCGAGACCTTCATGGCGGCGGTGCAGCGCTACCGCGTCACCAACGCCTCGATGCTGGTGGACAACGCGGTGGAGGTGATGGAGCACCCGCGCGCGGCGCAATACGCATTGCGCTCGCTGCGCTACGTGGGCGTATCGTCCTTCGTCAAGAAGCTCAACCTGCCTTATCGCCGCGCATGGCAGGCGCTGACCGGCTCGGTCATCGCCGAGACCGCCTGGGGCATGACCGAGACCCAGACCTGCAACACCTTTGCCTACGGCATGCAGGACGATGACCTGGACCTGCGCGCCCAACCCATCTTTGTCGGCCTGCCCGTGCCCGGCACCGAATTCAAGATCTGCGACTTCGAAGGCGGCGAACTGCTCCCGCCGGGCGCCGAGGGCGAGCTGTGCGTGCGCACGCCGACCCTGCTCAAAGGCTACTGGAACAAACCCGACGCCACGCGCGAATCGCTGCGCAACGGCTGGTTCCACACCGGCGACATCGGCCTGATCGACGAGCACGGCTACCTGCACTACCTGGGCCGGCGCAAGGAGATGCTCAAGGTCAACGGCATGAGCGTCTTCCCGGCCGAGATCGAGGCGCTGCTGGGCCAGCATCCGGCCATTCTCGGCTCGGCGGTGCTGGGCCGCGCGGATGAAGACCGCGGCCAGTTGCCGGTGGCCTTTGTCATGCTAAAGCCCGAGGCCATCGGCACGGTGGACAACGCCGCGCTGGTGCAATGGTGCCGCGCCAATATGGCGGTCTACAAGGTGCCGCTGGTGCAGATCGTCGACGCCCTGCCGCTGACCGCCACGGGCAAGGTGCGCAAGCAGGACCTGGCGCCGCTTGCCGAACAGCTTGGCTGAACCCGCGATGCCTCTCTCCCTCACCTCCGCCCTATTCACCTCCTCCACATCATGACGTTGCGCAAGCTACTGATCGCCAATCGCGGTGAAATCGCCATCCGCATCGCCCGCGCCGCCGCGGCCACGGGCCTGGTAAGCGTGGCCCTGTACAGCGAGGACGATCGCGACGCCCTCCATGTGCGCAAGGCCGATGGCGCGGTGGCGCTGCCCGGCACCGGACCGCGCGCATACCTTGACATCGCGCAGGTGGTAGACGCCGCGCGCCGCAGTGGTTGCGACGTGGTCCACCCGGGCTACGGCCTGCTGTCCGAGAACGCCGAGTTTGCCCAGGCCTGCCTGGATGCCGGCCTGGCCTTCGTCGGCCCCGCGCCCGATGTGCTGCGCCTGTTCGGCGACAAGGCGCGGGCGCGCGCACTGGCGCGCGAGTGCAACGTGCCCGTGGTGCCGGGCTCGACCGGGCCGACGACCCTGGCTGCCACGCACGCGTTCTTTGCTGCGCTGCAGGCGCCGGGCAAGCCGGCCGGCATGATGATCAAGGCGCTGGCGGGCGGCGGCGGGCGCGGCATGCGCGCGGTGCACGCGGCAGCGGACATCGACGAGGCTTATGCCCGCTGCGTCTCCGAAGCCACGGCCGCGTTCGGCAACGGCGCCGTCTACGTGGAGCGCATCGTCCACGCGCCGCGCCATATCGAGATCCAGGTGGTGGCGGATGCGGCCGGTGGCGTGATGGCCCTGGGCGAGCGCGAATGCAGTCTGCAGCGCAGGCACCAGAAGCTGGTGGAAGTGGCGCCCAGCCCTTCGCTCGATGCCGGCACGCGCGCGCGCCTGGCGCAGGCCGCGATCACGCTGGCACGCGCCAGCGCCTATCGCGGCATTGGCACCTTTGAATTCCTGCTGGGCGCCGATGGCGAGTTCTGGTTCATGGAGGCCAACCCGCGCCTGCAGGTGGAGCACACCGTCACGGAAATGGTGACCGGCGTGGACCTGGTCCAGGTGCAGCTGGCCATCGCCGGCGGCCAGGATCTCGATCACCTCGGGCTGGCGCAAGCACCAGCGCCGCGCGGCATCGCGGTGCAGTTGCGCATCAACGCGGAGCACCTCGACGCGCAGGGCCAGTTGCGCCCCGCCAGCGGCCGCATCGACGCCTACGAGCCGCCCAGCGGCCCCGGCGTGCGCGTCGACGGCGCGGGCCATGCCGGCATGACCGTCAACCCGCGCTTCGATTCGCTGCTGGCCAAGCTGATCGTGCACGAGCCCGGCGGCAACTACGAGCGCGCGCTGGCCCAGGCCTATCGCGCGCTGTGCGAGTTCCGCATCGAGGGCATCGACACCAACCGCAGGCTGCTGCAGGACCTGCTGCTGCGCGACGACGTACGGCGCAACGCGGTCCACACCCAATACCTGGATGCCGCGCTGCCGGCGCTCGCGGCGCAAGCCCAGGATAGCGAGCCAGGCCATCCGGCGCTGCATGCGGTGGGCGCGGCCGGCAGCCCGCAAGCGCTCGCATCCACGCTGCCGGACGATCTGCCGGACGACGCCGAGCTGCTCTGCGCGCCCATGGACGGCGCGCTGGCGGCTGTGCAGGTGCGCCCCGGCGACCGCGTGCGGCGCGGGCAGCCGCTGGCCATCATCGAAGCCATGAAGATGGAGCACCCGCTGGAAGCGCCGGGCGCGGGCGAAGTCCTGCGCGTGCTGGCCGCGCCCGGCGACGTGCTGCGCGCGGGCGCGCCGGTGATCGTGCTGTCGATGGATGCAGGCGGCCACCATGCGGCGCAGGCCGGCGCCGCCGTGGATCCCGCCCATATCCGCGCGGACCTGCGCGACGCCCTGGCCCGCCACGCACTCACGCTGGATGCGGCCCGAGCGCAAGCGGTGGACAAGCGCCATGCCCGGGGCGGGCGCACCGCGCGCGAGAACATCGCCCAGCTGTGCGATGCCAACTCGTTCATCGAGTACGGCGCGCTGGCCATCGCCGCGCAACGCCAGCGCCGCAGCGTGGAGGACCTGGAGCGCGCGACACCGGCCGACGGCATCGTCACCGGCATCGGCACCGTCAACGCCGAACGCTTCCCGGCAACGGATGCGCGCTGCATGGTGCTGGCGTACGACTACACGGTGCTCGCCGGAACCCAGGGCTTCTACGGCCACAAGAAGCTGGACCGCATGCTGGCGCTGGCGCGCCAGTGGAGCCTGCCGGTGGTGCTGTTCGCCGAAGGCGGCGGCGGGCGGCCCGGAGACACCGACACCCCGGTGGTGGCCGGGCTGGATTGCACCTCCTTCATCCAGCTCGCACGGCTGTCCGGCCAGGTGCCGCTGGTGGGGATCGTCTCCGGGCGCTGCTTTGCCGGCAATGCCGCGCTGCTGGGCTGCGCCGACGTGATCATCGCCACGCGCAACGCCACCATCGGCATGGGCGGCCCGGCCATGATCGAAGGCGGCGGGCTCGGCGTGTTCGCCCCGGAGGAGGTCGGCCCGGTGAGCGTGCAAGCACCCAACGGCGTGATCGACGTGCTGGTCGACGACGAGGTCGCCGCGGTGGAAGCCGCGCGCCGCTACCTGTCCTACTTCCAGGGCGACCTGGCCCTCTGGCAGGCCGGCGACGCCCGCGCGCTGCGCCACCTGATCCCGGAGAACCGGCTGCGCAGCTACGACATGCGCGGCGTGCTCGCGGCGCTGGCCGATCACGATTCGGTGCTGGAGCTGCGCGCCGCCTTTGGGGCGGGCATCATCACCGCGCTGATCCGCATCGAAGGCCGCGCCTTCGGCTGCATCGCCAACAACCCGCGGCACCTGGGCGGCGCCATCGATGCCGCCGCCGCCGACAAGGCCGCGCGCTTCATGCAGCTATGCGATGCGCACGGATTGCCCATCGTCTCGCTGTGCGACACGCCCGGCTTCATGGTGGGGCCGCAGGCCGAGAAGACCGCCACCGTGCGCCACGTCTCGCGCCTGTTCGTCACCGCCGGCGCGCTGCGCGTGCCCTTCTTCACCGTGGTGCTGCGCAAGGGCTATGGCCTGGGCGCGCAAGCCATGGCGGGCGGCAGCTTTAGCGCACCGTTCTTTACGGTAGCGTGGCCCAGCGGCGAGTTCGGCGCGATGGGCATAGAGGGCTCGATCCGGCTAGGCTTTCGCAAGGAGCTGGAAGCCGTGGCCGACCCGGACGAGCGCGAAGCCTTGTTTGCGCGCATGATCGAGGCGGCCTACCAGCGCGGCCGAGCGCTTAATATGGCTAGCCACCTGGAAATCGACGCCGTCATCGACCCGGCCGACACACGCCACTGGCTGCTGCGCGGCCTGGCCTCGGCGCTCTCGGCACCGGGCGCGCGCGATACGCCTGCGGCCGAATCGCGCCGTTTCATCGACACGTGGTGACGAGAACAAGGAGAGGATCGATGTCCCATGACTTGAGGCGCGCGCCACGCGCCGCCGCCAGGATCGCCGCGCTGGCGCGTGGCGTGTTCGTGCGCAGCGTCGCCGTTGCCGCGTTTGCGCTGGTCAGCGCGCTGCCGCTGCAGGCACAGGAAAAAACGCAGGACAGCGCCGCCGCGCCCATCAAGGTGGCGTTCATCGACCAGTTGTCCGGGCCGCTGGCCAACGTCGGCCAGATCTTCCAGGCCAACCTGAAGTTCGCGCTCGATGACGCCAACGCCCAGGGCGGCGTGCTCGGGCGCGACTACGCCCTGGTGAGCTACGACAACAAGCTCTCTGCGCAGGAAAGCCTGACGGCGCTGCAAAGCGCGATCGACGCGGGTGTGCACGTGGTGTTCACCGGCGCATCTGGCTCGCCGGTGGTCACGGCGCTGGTGGAGGCCGTCAACCGCCACAACGAGCGCAACCCCAGGCAGCGCGTCCTGATCATGAACTACGCCTCGCTCGACCCAGACCTGACGGGCGCTCGCTGCAGCTTCTGGCACTTCGCCACCGAGGCGAACACGGCAATGAAGATGCGCGCGCTGGCCAACTTCGCGCGCCAGCAAAAGGGCATGCACAAGGTCTACCTGCTCAACCAGGATTACACCCAGGGCCGCATCTGGGCAGCATTGGGCCGGCAGATGATCGCAGGAGCGCGGCCCGATGTGCAGTTCGTCGGCGAGGCGCTGCACCCGCTGGCAAGGGTCAAGGACTTCGCGCCTTACATGAGCCGGATCAAGGAGAGCGGCGCCGATACCGTGGTCACGGGCAACTGGGGCCAGGATCTCAGCCTGCTGATCAAGGCCGGCGGCGAGGCTGGCTATGAGCTGAACTACCTGAACCATAGCGGCGGCGGCGCGCCCGGCACGGTGCTGGCCGTGTCGCAGGCCAAGAACGCGCACCTGACCTGGGTGGCCGAGTACCTGCCCAACGGCGACGATCCGGTGCTGGCTGCGCTGGCGGCGCGGGTCAGGCAAACCCCGGCGGGCGAGTACTTCGCCCCGCGCGTGCTGATCGCCGTGCAGATGCTCAGCGAGGCGATCCGCCGCGCCAACTCCGACGATCCGACCAGCATCGCGTTTGCCCTCGAGGGCATGCAGTACCGCTCGCCCGTGGGCGACGTGCTGATGCGCAAGAGCGATCACCAGTTGCTGCTGCCACAGGTGGTCTCGACCATCGCGCCGGTGGACGGCAAGACGGTCAAGGTTGGCGTGGAAGGCACACAATACGGCTTCCGCCTCGACAGCACCACGGCTGGGGGAGACCTGAACCTGCCATCGGTCTGCCGGATGAAGCGCCCACCGGGCGCCTAGTCAGGGCTTCCAGGCTTGGCGCCCGCTGCGGGTGCGGGGGCGCGGGGGCGTGTCGGGCGCGCCGCTGGCGCGTGCCGCGCCGATCGCGGCACCCACCGCGGTCCCGCTCTCGCCAGCGGTCAGCGCATCGCTGCCGCTGGCCGGCGGCGCCAGCTGGCGCAGGCGGGCGTCGCGCTCGGCGCGCGGCAGCTCGCCGATGCGCCGCACTTCGGCATAAAACGCTGTCCAATCGCCGCCGCTTCGCGCCAGCAGCACCGTGAAGGCCGGCACCCATTGCTGGTAGGTCGCCACGGCAGCGAGCTGCGCGTTGGTCAGCGGCCGCTCGAACCAGCGGTCGTAGCCGCTGTAGCCGCCCCACTCTTCCTTGAGCTTTGCATAGCGAGCACGCAAGCCGGCGAAGATCTCCGCCTTGCCGGCGCGCTTGGCATCGTCTGGCAAGGGCGAGCGATAGAGCACATCAAGCCGATCGCGCGCGTCCAGCAGCATCGCGCGGAATTGCTGGCGGCGCATGTCGTACTGGCGGTAACTGGCGCGAGCATCGGGCGACGCCGCCAGCGCCAGCCAGCGCTCCACCCCGGCCGTTTCCACGGCGGTGGCAAAGGACTCGTTGAAGGTGGTGTCATTGCGCACATAGACCACCTGGTGCGCCAGTTCGTGGAAGATCAGCCGGGCCAGCTCGCCTTCGGGCTGGTAGACGAAGGTATTGAGCAGCGGATCGTCGAAGTATCCCAGCGTGGAATACGCCGGAATGCCGGCGACGTAGGGTTCCAGGCCCTCTTTGCGCAGGCCCTGCGCGTAGCCGTCGGCGTCGGCCTGCGCGTAATAACCGCGGTAGCTGATGCAGCCCACCACCAGGAAGCACCACTTGTGCAGCTCCATCGACAGCTCGGGGGTGGCGAACACGCTCCACACCACATACGACCGGTGCAGGTTGGCGTAGCGGCGGTAGCTGCCGTTGTCCGGCAGCTTCAGCTCACGGGAGGCAAAGTCGCGGATGGTGCCGGCGAGAGCCAGGCGCTGCGCCAGCCGCGTGTCCTTGGCTTGCTGCGCCGCGGCAATGGCGTCGGGCAATGGCCGGGAATCCGCCATCACCCCAAGGTGGCCACCGATCGACTGCGCGTAGTAGCCGACCGTGTCGCAGCCGGACAGCAGCGCGGCAAGCCCCAGCGCAGCCAGGGCTTGAAGCGTGCGTGCCGGGCGCAGGTTCATGGCGGCTAGGCGGCGACAGCCGTGGCCGGCGCGGCTTCCACTTGCACCAGGCAATCGTAGAAGACCGGCGCGCGGCCCAGGTCGGTCAGGCGCTGGCTGGTGAGCTCGTTGGCGTTCTTGCCGTCCGGCGCCAGTTTCTTCCACCAGATCGACAGCCCCACCACCAGCCCGCGGCGAGCCCGGTCGGTCACGCGGGCCCGCGCCAGCATGCTGCCGCGGTCGTTGAAGGCACGCACCATGCTGCCGTCGGCGATGCCGCGCGGGGCGGCGTCCTCGGGATGGATGTCCAGGTGCGGCTCGCCTTCGGTGGCGCGCAGGCTGTCGACGTTGACAAACGAGCTGTTGAGGAAGTTGCGCGCCGGCGGCGAGATCATCGCCAGCGGATAGCGCGCTGCCAGTTCCGGCGCGGTCGCGGGTGTCTCGTACAGGGGCACGTAGTCGGGCAAGGGATCGAGGCCGTCGCGGCGCATGATCTCCGAGTAGAACTCGCACTTGCCGGACGCCGTGGCAAAGCCGCCCTCGGCAAGCGGCGCCGCCGGCAGGTTGAGTTTTGCCACCCCTGCGCCTTGAGGGAGTCCCAGCTGATGCCTGCCGCGCGCGGGTCCGTGGCCACGATGGCTTGGGCAGCGATGTCCTCGTCGCTATCGGCAAAGCACGGCTCGACAAAGCCCATGCGCTGGGCCAGGCGGCGGAAGATCTCGGTGTTTGGCAAGGCCTCGCCCAGCGGCGCGATAGCCTGGTTGTTGGCCAGGAAGTATGTATGGCCGTAGGCCTTGTGCACATCCACGTGCTCGAGCTGGGTGGTGGCCGGCAGCAGGATGTCGGCATAGTCGGCCGTATCGGTACGGAACTGCTCCAGTACCACGGTGAACAGGTCTTCACGCGCGAAGCCTTCGGCCACCTTGGTCGATTGCGGCGCCACCGACACCGGGTTGCTGTTGTAGACCACCAGCGCCTCGATCTTCGGGTTGCTCGCGCCGTCACCGGCATCGAGCAGCGCGTCGCCGATGGTGCTCATATTGACCGTGCGCGGCAGCGCCGGCAGGCCAGGCAGCAGGTCGGGGCGCTGCAGCGCCAGGTTGTCCACCGGGAAAAAGCCCGAAGTGGACAATTGGAGGCCGCCGGCCGCGTGGCGCCAGGCACCTACCAGGGACGGCAGGCAGGCCACCGCGCGCACCGCCTGGCCACCGCCATGGGAGCGCTGCATGCCGTAGTTCAGGCGGATCGCCACCGGCTGGCGCTCGCGCACGGCGAGTTGCCCGTAGAGGCCGGCCAGCCATTCGATGTCGTCGACGCCGATCCCGCACAGTTCGGCCGCGCGCGCCGGGGTGTAAGCCTGGGCACGCTCGCGCAGCGCCTCGAAGCCCACCGTGTGGCTCGCGATGTACTCAAAGTCGAGCAGGTCGTCGCGCATCAGCACGTGCATGATCGCCAGGGCCAGCGCGCCGTCGGTGCCGGGCATGAGGGCGATGTGGCGATGGCATTTCTCGGCCGTCAGCGAGCGGTACGGGTCAATCGCCACCAGGGTGGCGCCGCGCCGCTTGGCTTCCTGCACCCGCGTCCAGAAATGCAGGTTGGAGGCGATGGGGTTGCCGCCCCAGATGATGATGAGCTTGGCATCGGGCACATGCTCGATGTCCATGCCGATGCTGGCGCCGTAGGTGTAGCGCAGTGCGGTGGCACCGGCGCTGGCGCAGATCGTGCGGTCAAGCAGCGAGGCGCCCAGCTTGTGAAAGAAGCGCGCCGCCATGCTCTCGCCCTGCACCAGCCCCATGGTGCCCGCATAGCTGTATGGCAGGATGGCCTGCGGGTCGCGCGCGGCGATGGCGGACAAGCGGGAGGCCACGGTGTCCAGCGCCTCGTCCCAGGAAATCGGCTCGAACTTGCCTTCGCCCTTGCGGCCGACCCGCTTCATTGGCGTGAGCAAGCGGTCGGGGTGGTAAGTGCGCTCCGTGTAGCGCGAGACCTTGGTGCACAGCACGCCCTGGGTGCCGGGGTGATCGGGATCTCCCGCCACCTTGGTCGCGCGACCGTCTTCGACGGTGACGAGCAAGGCACAGGTATCAGGACAATCGTGCGGGCAAGCGGCACGGACGATGCGGGAAGCCATGGATTCTCCTGGCAAGCAATTGGGGGCGGGCGGCGCGACTGGCATGGGAACCATGCATCGGGGCGGCTGGGCGGCCACACGCGGCGGGACCTGGCTACCGTGCAGGAAAGGCCGTTGCCGGGCTGACCTGATGGCATCGCGTGTTGTATGCCGGCGTCGCCCCGACGGGCGCCGCCGGGGAAATTGTTAGGCTCCGATTGTATTCGATTATGATAGCCCGACGCTGCGCCGGGGGATGGCGCCAGGGCAGCGCCGGCACAGACCGGCAAGGCATTCACGGGTAAAGAACACACCGTTTTTCACGGGGAAACCATGCAAGTGCATTCTGGGGTCAGGAGCTGGCGCATTGCCGGCCTGCTGGTGGCATGCGCCATCGGCTCATTCGTTGCCAATGCCAGCGCCGAGAACGGGGTCAGCGCGGACACCATCCTGCTGGGCCAGTCGGCTGCGCTCACCGGGCCTACCGCCATGCTCGGCAAGCAGCTCAATTCCGGCGCGCAGCTCTATTTCGACTACGTCAACCAGCACGGCGGCATCTACGGCCGCAAGATCGAGCTCAAGGTGCTGGACGACTTCAACGAGCCCGAATCCGCCGCCAAGAACACCCGCGCGCTGATCGACGAAGACCGCGCCTTCGCGCTGTTCGGCTACGTGGGCACCGAGACCGGCGAGGCCTCGCTGCCGCTTGCCACCCAGGCCAAGGTGCCGTTCTTCGCCCCCTACAGCGGCGCCCAGTCGCTGCGCGAGCCGTTCAACCGCTATGCGTTCCATGTGCGCGCCGGCTTCAACGAGGAAGCCGCGGCCATCCTGCGCCAGGTCCGCGTCACCGGCCTCAAGCGGGTCGCTGTGGTCTACAACGAGGACGCCTACGGCAAGGCCGGCCTGGAGGCGCTGGAACGCGCTCTCAAGGCCTCGCCCGACAGCGGCGTGCAGATCGTCGCCCGCGAAGGCGTGGTGCGCAATACGGTGGAAATCGGCGACGCCATGCAGGGCTCGATGAAGTCCAAGCCCGACGCGGTGGTGATGATCAACGCGTACCGGACCACCGGCGCTTTCGTCAAGGAAGCGCTGCGCCGCGGCTTCAACGGCCAGTTCTACAACGTCTCGTTCGTCGGCACCCAGGCGCTTGCCAAGGAAGTGGGCGCCAAGGGCAGCGGCGTGATCATCTCGCAAGTCATGCCCCACCCAGGCAACGCCACGCTGCCGGTGGTGCGCGAATACCTGCGCCTGCTGCAGGCAGCCGGCAAGCCCAACGAGTTCGACTATGCCAGCATCGAAGGCTTCATCGCCGCCAAGGCCTTTGTCGAGGGCACGCGCCGCGCCGGCAAGGACCTCACCCGGGAAAAGCTGATCACCGCGCTGGAAAGCATGAGAAACGTCGACCTCGGCGGCTACATCATCAACTTCAGCCCGGAGAGCCACGTCGGCTCGAAATTCGTCGAGATGACCATCATCAATTCGCGGGGGCAGGTCATCCGCTGAAGTCAGCCACTGGCCTTCCGCCGCGGCCGGGTTCTTCCCCCTCTCCCCATGAGGGGAGAGGGGGTAGCACCGTCGTCATTTCAATCGCCGTTGGCGCATCCTGTCAGCTTCGTCCAGCGCTGCCGGGCTAACCAACTACGCCATGTCGTTCAAATGGCAAGCCGAAAACCGCATCGGTGCGACTTCCTTCAGCAGCGGCTGCTCCTCCCGGCAGCGCGGCATCGCATGCGGGCAGCGCGGATGGAAATGGCAACCCGGCGGCGGATGCAGCGGCGAGGGAATCTCGCCCTTGATCGCCACGAACGTCTTCTTGCCCACTTCCAGCTTGGGGGCCTCGGCCAGCAGCGCCTGCGTGTAGGGATGGTTGGGGCTGGCAAAGACATCTTCCGCCGGCGCCGACTCCACCACCCGCCCCAGGTACATGATCACCACCCGGTCGCTGATGTGCTTGACCACGCCCAGGTCATGGCTGATGAACAGGTAGGTCAGGTTGAGATCCTCGCGCAGGCGCATGAAGAGATTCAGCACCTGCGCCTGGATCGAGACATCCAGCGCCGCCACCGACTCGTCGCACACCAGGAATTCCGGCTTGACCGCCAGCGCCCGCGCAATCCCGATGCGCGCGCGCTGCCCGCCCGAGAACTGGTGCGGGAAGCGGCGTAGCACGGTGGGGTCCATGCCCACTCGCACCAGCATGTCTTCCACGTAGCGTTTCTGCTCGCTGGCCGGCACCATGCCGTGCACGACCGGCGCCTCGCCAACGATGTCCATCACGCGCAGGCGCGGATTCAGCGACGCATACGGATCCTGGAAGATCATCTGGATCGCCAGCTGCTTCTCGCGCTTCTTCTCCGGCGGCAGGCGGTCCAGGTCAACGCCCCGCCACAGCCGGGAGCCTTCGGTCAGCGAATGCAGGCCCACCGCCATGCGGCCCAGCGTGGACTTGCCGCAGCCTGACTCGCCGACGAGGCCAACCACCTCGCCCGCGCGAATGGACAGGTCGACCCGGTCGACCGCATGCACCACTTCCTCTTTCGCCCCGGCGCCGAAGAGGTTGGCGATCTTGGCCGCGACGTCGAGCGATTTGACGAAGCGCTTGGACACGCCCTTCAGCTCGAGGATGGGCGCGTTGGGCGTGGATTCGGCGATGGGTTCGGTCGTCATGGCGGCGAGTGCGGGATCAACGACGGCGGCTCTCATGCGGCCTCCTGCTGGGCAAGGACCGGATGAAAGCAGCGCAGGCGGCGCCCGTCTGCCGCGGTGTCGAGCGGCGGCGTTGTCTTGCATACATCGGTGGCGTAGGCGCAGCGCTCGCGGAAAGCGCAGCCGGCCGGCAGGTTCAACAACGAAGGCGTCATACCGGGAATCTGCCGCAGCGGCGCGCCGCGCGGATTGCGCGACGGCGCGGAACTGATCAGGCCGTGCGTGTAGGGATGCTCGGGCCGCTCCAGCACCTGCCGCACATCGCCGGCTTCCACGATCTTGCCCGCGTACATCACGCACACCGTATCGGCCAGGCCGGCCACCACGGACAGGTCGTGGGTGATCCAGATCAGCGCGGTGCCGGACTCGCGGCACAGCTTTTGCATCTCGTAGAGGATCTGGCCCTGGATGGTGACGTCCAGCGCGGTGGTGGGCTCGTCGGCGATGATCAGGTCCGGCTTGTTCAGCAGCGCGATAGCAATCGCCACGCGCTGGCGCATGCCGCCCGAGAACTGGTGGGGATAGGCGCGCAGGCGCTCGTCCGGCGAAGGAATCCCGACGCGGGCCAGCGCATTGCGCGAGCGCTCGCGCGCCACCGCCTTGTCGACCTTTTCATGCGCCAGCACTGCCTCGATCATCTGCGTGTCGATGCGCAGGACCGGGTTCAGCGTCATCATCGGATCCTGGAAGATCATCGCGATGCGGTTGCCGCGCACATCGCGCATCTGCGCCGGCGTGAGGTTGCGCAGGTCGCGCGTGACGCCGTCGCGGCTGGTCAGCTCGATGCGGCCATCCACCACTTTGCCCGGGGAATCGATCAGGCCCATGATCGAGTAGCCGGTCATCGACTTGCCCGAGCCGGACTCGCCCACCAGGCCCATGATCTCGCCCCGGTCGACCGAGAACGAGACATCGTCCACGGCGCGCGCGATACCGCCGCGCGTGAAAAACTGGGTCTTGAGGCCTTCCACCACAAGGGTCGGTTTGCTCATATTCGCTCCTGTCGTGCTGCGTTACTGCGTTTGCAGGCGCGGATTGAGTACATCGCGCAGCTGGTCGGCGACCAGGTTCATGGCCACGATGGTGACCACCAGCGCAATGCCCGGGAAGAAGCTGATCCAGTACTTGCCGGACAGCATGTATTGCTGGCCGTTGGCGATCAGCGAGCCCAGCGACGGCTCGGTAATGGGCACGCCCAGGCCGAGGAAAGACAGCGTGGCCTCCAGCGTGATCGCCGATGCCACCTGCAGCGCCGCGATCACGATCAGCGGCGGCAGGCAGTTGGGCAGCAGGTGGCGGAACATGATCCGCCCCGGCGGCAGGCCCAGGCAGGTAGCGGCCTCGATATATTCCTTGCGCCGCTCCACCAGCGCCGCGCTGCGCGTGGTGCGAGCGTAGTAAGCCCACTGCACCGCCACCAGCGCGATCACGATATTGCCGATGCCCGGCCGCAGGAATGCCAGCAGGATCAGCGCCAGCAGGATGGGCGGGAACGACAGCTGCAGGTCGGCCACGCGCATGATGATGGCCTCGACGCGGCCGCCCAGGAAGCCGGCGATCAGCCCAAGCGTGGCGCCCAGCAGCAGCGCGATCACGGTGCTGACCACGCCCACGCCGATGCTGATGCGCAGGCCGTACATCACGGCCGAGAGGATATCGCGGCCCTGCTCGTCCGAGCCGAGCAGGAAGGTCATGCCGCTGCCGGACTGCTCGCCAGGGGCCATGCGCGCGTCGAGCACGTCGAGCGTGGCCAGGTCATATGGGTTCTGCGGCGACAGCCAGGGCGCGAGCAGCGCGATCAGCAGGATCATGATCAGCAAGGTCAGGCCGGTCACTGCGATCTTGCTCGAGAAGAACTGGCTGGCGAAGCGCCGCAGCGGGGTCTGCTCGGCTAGCGGCGGGGCCGCGGTGGTTTCGGTTGCGGTTGTCATGAGCTCAGCCCTTGTTGTCGGCGATACGCACGCGCGGATCGAGCACGCTGTAGATGATGTCCACCAGCAGGTTGATCAGGATGAACAGCGTCACGATCACCATCAGGTAGGCCACGATGACCGGCCGGTCGAGCAACTGGATGGAATCGATGATCAGCTTGCCCATGCCGGGCCAGGCAAAGATCGATTCGGTCACGATGGCAAAGGCGATGATCGAGCCGAACTGCAGGGCAATCACCGTGACGATGGGGATCATGATGTTCTTGAGCACGTGCACGCCCACGATCCGGGTATTCGACAGGCCCTTGGCCCGCGCGAACTTGACGTAGTCCTGCAGCATCGCCTCCTGCGTGCCGGCCCGCGTGAGCCGGATCACCATGGCGATATTGAGCAGCGACAGCGTCACCGCGGGCAGCAGCAAGTGACGCAAGCCGTCCACCGTGAGGAAGCTGACGGGGATGCCGAGCAAGGTGCTGGTTTCACCGCGCCCGTTGGACGGCAGCCAGCCCAGTTGCACCGCGAACACCATGATCAGCATCAGCCCGACCCAGAAGGTGGGCAGCGAAAAGCCGAGGATGGAAACGCCCATGATGGTCTTGCCTGCCACGCCGCCGGGGCGCAGGCCGGCCCACAGCCCGAGCGGGATGCCGAGCAGCACGGCCAGCAGGATGGCGCACACGGCCAGCTCCATGGTGGCCGGCATGCGCTCGAAGATCAGCTTGAGCGCGGGCGTGCCATGCGCGAACGAGGTGCCGAGATCGCCGTGCAGCGCGTTGCGCAGGAAGATCCAGTACTGTTCCCAGAGGGCTTGTCGAGCCCGAGCGCCGCGATGGTGCGCTTGATGTCCTCCTGGTCGGCCTGAGGATTGATCAGGATATCGACCGGGTTGCCGATGGCGAAGACGCCCAGGAAAACCAAAAGCGACATGACAAAGAGCACGACTACGCTCTGCATCAGGCGCCGAATAATGAAAACCAGCATGTTCGGAAGCTTTCCTTCGCCGATGACAGGCCACGGCGCCTGTAGGCGCCGCCTAGCTGCACCGGCAGTCGGCTCGTGGCTAGGCCCGGCTACCGTCCGGGGATGATTCGTCGGGAAGCGGCCGCCCAGACCGCGTACGCTTCCCGCCTTTACCTGCAAATGCCTGCAAATGCCTGGCCGGGGGCGCGACGTCGTGGCCGCGCTCCCTAGCCTCACCTTTTACTGCTCAGGCCCTCGCAACGTCAGGCCTTCAAGTTACTGCGGCTTGAAATTGTGCGCGTAGGTCCGTTCGTCGGTACGCGGCACATAGGTGATGCCCTTCTGGGTGGCCCAGGTGGTCACCTGTTGGTGGATCGGGATGATACCGCCATCGTTGATGGCAATCGCGGTAGCTTCCTGCAGCAGCTTGGAGCGCTCGCCGTCATCCACCGTGGCCAGCGCCTTTTCCAGCACTACGTCCATTTTGGGATTGCAGTACTCGCCCCAGTTGGTCGTGCCAAAGCCCTTCTTCGGATCCTCGCAAGCCAGCAGCGCGCGCAGCGGCGAGCTCACTTCGCCGGTTTGCGCGCCCCAGCCCAGCAAACCGAACGAGAATTCGTGCTTGATGCCCTTGGAAGAATAGGTCGCCATCGGCATGCCCTCGACCTTGGTCGCAATGCCGATGCGGGTCAGGTTCTGCGCAATGGTCTGGGCGATCTTCTCGTCGTTGACGTAGCGGTTGTTAGGCGTGTGCAAGGTGATGCCGAAGCCGTTCGGGTAGCCCGCTTCGGCCAGCAGCTTCTTGGCGCCTTCCGGGTCGTACTTGACCGTCTTCAGGTTCGGGTTGTAGCCGAACAGCGTGGGTGGCACCAGGTTGTTGGTCGGCTCCGCGAGGCCTTCCATCAGGCGGTCCTTGATGCCCTGGCGGTTGATGGCCATGCTGATGGCATTGCGCACGCGCGCATCCTTCAGCGGGTTCTTATCCATCGGCGCGCCTTCCTTGGTGGTGACAAAAGGCGACTTGTCTTTCTTGTCATCGGTGTAAAGGTAGATCACGCGGTGCGAGATCTTGGAGAAGAACGACAGCTTCGGATCCTTGCGCACCTGCGGCAGGTCCGGCGTCGGTACGTTCTCGATGGCCTGCACGTCACCGGACAGCAGCGCCGCCATGCGGGTGGCCGGGTTCGGGATGAAGCGCAGCGTCACCTTGTCCCAGGCGGGCTTGGGACCCCAGTAGTCGGGGTTCTTCACCAGCTCGACCCGGTCGTCGCGCGCGTAGTTGACGAACTTGAAGGGGCCGGTGCCGATCATGCCCTTGCCTTGCGCGAAGTCGTCCGAGGTCAGGCCCTGCGTAGCCTTCTTCTGCACGATGAAGATCGACGTCAGGTCGTTCAGCATCAGCGGGTACGGCGTGTTGGTGGTGAGCTGGATGGTGTGCTTGTCGATCACCTTCTTGTTGATGATCGCCTTGGTGTAGACGTCGAACTTGCCGGGGCTGTTCTGGATGGTGGACGGACGCTCGAGCGACCAGACGATATCGTCGGTGGTGAGTTCCGAGCCGTCGTGGAACTTCACGCCCTTGCGGATCTTGAATTCCCAGGTCAGGTTGTTCACCAGCTTCCAGGACTCGGCCAGGCCGGGAATGATCTTGCTGTCCGCATCCATTTTCACCAGGCACTCGAACATGTGCTCCGAGACGTTGATGTTGGAGAACAGATTGTAGAAGTGCGGATCCATCGAGGTCGGGGGCGAACTCATGGCCAGCTTGAAATCGACCGCGTGGGCCTGGCTGGCAAAACCGAAGCTCATGGCCGCGGTTACCACCATGGCACCGAATGCCTTCTTGCATGTGCGAAGGGACATCGCGCAACTCTCCCGGGAAGAAATGTAGCAAATGACGACTAGGGGCAGCGCAGGCAAATCGCGCCAGGCGCCGCATTTTGGTGCGGCTACGGACGCGGCAGGCGGCAACGTTGCCAGGCAAGCACATCAAGCATGAACTGTTCCAGCAGTGCACCATGCGGGGCAATGCGGGGAAACCCCCGCGCTGGTTGGCGGTCATCCGCCTCGGGAGCGCTTGTGAAAGTGGCGGAAGTGTCCTGCCAGGTGCCTGCTTTGGCGCTTTGGACTAAGGCGTCGTATGATCGGGGTATCCCACGCCCTCAACTGGCATCATGACACTCATCCCCGAAATTCTTCAGGCGCAGTCCGAGATCCGCAGCATCCGACGCGACATCCACGCCCATCCGGAGCTTTGCTTCAAGGAGGAACGGACTTCCGACGTGGTGGCGCAGAACCTCGCTGCCTGGGGCATCGAGGTCCATCGCGGCCTTGGCACCACCGGCCTGGTCGGCGTGATTCGCAACGGCAGCAGCAAGCGCAGCATCGGCCTGCGCGCCGATATGGATGCCCTCCCCCTGCAGGAGGCCAACACTTTCGGCCACCGCTCGCAGCACGACGGCCGCATGCATGCCTGCGGCCATGACGGCCACACCGCGATGCTGCTGGGCGCGGCACGCTACCTGGCCGAGCACAGAAATTTCGACGGCACCATCAATCTGATCTTCCAGCCCGCCGAAGAAGGCGGCGGCGGCGCGCGCGAGATGATCAAGGATGGCCTGTTCGAGCGCTTCCCGTGCGATGCCGTGTTCGGCATGCACAACTGGCCCGGCATGCCGGCCGGCAGCTTCGGCACCACCCCCGGCCCGCTGATGGCGTCGAGCAACGAATTCCGCATCGTCGTGCGCGGCAAGGGCGCGCATGCTGCGTTGCCGCACAACGGCAACGACCCGGTCTTCACCGGCGCGCAGATCGTCTCCGCGCTGCAGGGCATCATTACCCGCAACAAGCGCCCGATCGATGCCGCCGTGATCTCGGTCACGCAGTTCCATGGCGGCGATGCCACCAATATCGTGCCGGACCAGGCCTGGATCGGTGGCACGGTGCGCACCTTCACGCTGCCGGTGCTGGACCTGATCGAGCGCCGCATGGAGGAAGTCTCGAAGGCCGTGGCGAGCGCTTTCGATTGCACCGTGGAATTCGAGTTTCACCGCAACTATCCGCCTACCGTCAACAGCGCAGCGGAAACCGCGTTTGCCGTCGAAGTGGCGAGCGAGCTGGTGGGCGCGGGCAATGTCGACGGCAAGATCGAGCCGACCATGGGCGCGGAGGACTTCTCCTTCATGCTGCTGGAAAAGCCCGGTTGCTACCTGTTCATCGGCAATGGCGAAGGCGTGCACCGCGAAGCCGGCCACGGCCTCGGCCCCTGCATGCTGCACAACCCCAGCTACGACTTCAATGACGAGATCCTGCCGGTCGGCTCGACCTTCTTTGTGAAGCTGGTGGAGAAATGGCTCGCGCCGGCCTGAACGCGCGTCAGTCCAGCGCGATATCGCCGTACCAGCTCTCGGCGCGGCTCTTGGTGTTATCGGTATCGGTCATGATGCCGATCGCCACCACCTTGCCCGGATCGGCACCGAAGGCCTTGCGGTAATCGGCACGCAGGTCGCGCCGATGGCAGCGCCATTCGCCGGTATGCCGGGTACCTGAGTCGACCACGATCATCCGCACACGGTCGGTGTGCGGATTCGACACCACGGATCCCTCCGGCTTGCGCCCGCCCCAGATGTACATCAGCGTGGCATAGGGCATCTCGCGCCCCGTTGTCAGCCGTGCCATCTCGTACATCAGTTGATCCTTCAGCGAGAGGCTGCCCTTGTCGCCATCGAAGGCGACGAAGATGCGTAGCGGCGCGTCCTCGCGAGGGGCCAGCGAGTTGTCAGCGCTACGGATGACGTCGCGCGTCTTCCACGTCCAGTTCAGCATGCCCGGCTCGCGCCCGACCAGTGGTACGTACAGGCCGGATGCCGAATTGTCGGCTTCGGCATGCAACACCATGCGTTGGTCGACTTCTGTCAGGGTATAGCGTGTGGGAATCTTGTTGCGGTTGACGGTCCAGGGCTGCCAGCCTACCGGCTTGCTAAGCCCGCTTGGCGCTGCGGAGAACAAGGGCAGGGGCTTCAGCGTAGGGTGCTCTTCCGGCTCACTGGGCTCACTGGCGTGATCGGCTTCGGCTGGATTCTGGCTCGTTGCGATCTGGTCTGGTGTCAGGTTCTCGGCGGAAACCGGCGTCTGCGCCGGCGGGGCGAGCTTGAGTTGCTCGATGTGCGCGGCAAAGCTGCTGCAATCGTTTGACGAGACCGCGGCCATGGCGCCTGGACCCGACAGCGGGATCGGTCCCCGCGGCGTGGACGCCGTTCCGAGTGTGCCGCAACCCGCCAAAACAAGCGCACCTACCACGCCGGTCAGCACCGACAGGCAAAATCTGGCCGCCATTCATCCCCCAAACCTGGATGCCGCCGCCAGGTCGCGCGTTCTGGCGCGCACCGGCCCGGGCTTTTTTCAATCTTTCGAACTGCGTCAATGCATCGAACCGCGTCACGTCCGGCCAAGCCGGGGCTTGAGACAAACGGTAACAGAAGGATATGGGGGAAGAAAGGCTCCAGTACCCTGACGCGGGATTCCTGGTGTAGCGGCAGCGCAAACCGCCGCCACAAAAGCAAAACCCCCCAGTACTTTCGTACTGGGGGTTTTCAAGGAGAGCCTGGCGATTACCTACTTTCACACGGGTATCCGCACTATCATCGGCGTGGAGTCGTTTCACGGTCCTGTTCGGGATGGGAAGGGGTGGTTCCAACTCGCTATGGTCACCAGGCATAAACGGTGGCCGCGTTGACTTGGTCAACGCAGCGAATAGGGATGTAGTAGTAGGTTGCGAGGTATCGGCCAAGCTGCTGTGTGGCTGTCGCAGCGGCACGCGATACTCAACCAGGAGAAACACACTGGTTATAGGATCAAGCCTTACGGGCAATTAGTACTGGTTAGCTTAACGCATTACTGCGCTTCCACACCCAGCCTATCAACGTCCTGGTCTCGAACGACCCTTCAAGGAGCTCAAGGCTCCAGGGAATCCTCATCTTCAGGCGAGTTTCCCGCTTAGATGCTTTCAGCGGTTATCTCTTCCGTACATAGCTACCCTGCGATGCCTCTGGCGAGACAACAGGTACACCAGCGGTACGTCCACTCCGGTCCTCTCGTACTAGGAGCAGCCCCCGTCAAGATTCCAACGCCCACGGCAGATAGGGACCAAACTGTCTCACGACGTTTTAAACCCAGCTCACGTACCTCTTTAAATGGCGAACAGCCATACCCTTGGGACCGGCTACAGCCCCAGGATGAGATGAGCCGACATCGAGGTGCCAAACACCGCCGTCGATATGAACTCTTGGGCGGTATCAGCCTGTTATCCCCAGAGTACCTTTTATCCGTTGAGCGATGGCCCTTCCATTCAGAACCACCGGATCACTATGTCCTGCTTTCGCACCTGCTCGACTTGTCGGTCTCGCAGTTAAGCACGCTTTTGCCATTGCACTTTAGGTACGATGTCCGACCGTACCAAGCGTACCTTCGAACTCCTCCGTTACACTTTGGGAGGAGACCGCCCCAGTCAAACTGCCTACCATGCACTGTCCCCGATCCGGATTCACGGACCAAGGTTAGAACCTCAAACAAACCAGGGTGGTATTTCAAGGACGGCTCCACGCAGACTAGCGTCCACGCTTCAAAGCCTCCCACCTATCCTACACAGATCGGTTCAAAGTCCAATGCAAAGCTACAGTAAAGGTTCATGGGGTCTTTCCGTCTAGCCGCGGGGAGATTGCATCATCACAAACACTTCAACTTCGCTGAGTCTCGGGAGGAGACAGTGTGGCCATCGTTACGCCATTCGTGCAGGTCGGAACTTACCCGACAAGGAATTTCGCTACCTTAGGACCGTTATAGTTACGGCCGCCGTTTACCGGGACTTCAATCAAGAGCTTGCACCCCATCATTTAATCTTCCGGCACCGGGCAGGCGTCACACCCTATACGTCCACTTTCGTGTTTGCAGAGTGCTGTGTTTTTATTAAACAGTCGCAGCCACCATTTTATTGCAACCCCTTCACCCTCCTGGCGCAGGCCAGTCAAGCTACAAGGGCGTACCTTATCCCGAAGTTACGGTACCAATTTGCCGAGTTCCTTCTCCCGAGTTCTCTCAAGCGCCTTAGAATACTCATCTCGCCCACCTGTGTCGGTTTGCGGTACGGTCTCGTATGACTGAAGCTTAGAGGCTTTTCTTGGAACCACTTCCAATTGCTTCGCAGCACTAGGCCGCTCGCCCCACATCCTTGAATTCCGCGCCCGGATTTGCCTAAGCGCCTTCTCCAATGCAGGGACCGGGACTTCCAACACCCGGACAACCTTCCGCGATCCGTCCCCCCATCGCATCATACGACGGTGCAGGAATATTAACCTGCTTCCCATCAGCTACGCATCTCTGCCTCGCCTTAGGGGCCGACTCACCCTACGCCGATGAACGTTGCGTAGGAAACCTTGGGCTTACGGCGAGGGGGCTTTTCACCCCCTTTATCGCTACTCATGTCAGCATTCGCACTTCTGATACCTCCAGCATCCTTTACAAGACACCTTCACAGGCTTACAGAACGCTCTCCTACCATGCACTTACGTGCATCCGCAGCTTCGGTGACTGGCTTAGCCCCGTTACATCTTCCGCGCAGGACGACTCGATCAGTGAGCTATTACGCTTTCTTTAAAGGATGGCTGCTTCTAAGCCAACCTCCTGACTGTTTTAGCCTTCCCACTTCGTTTCCCACTTAGCCAATCTTAGGGACCTTAGCTGGCGGTCTGGGTTGTTTCCCTCTTGACACCGGACGTTAGCACCCGATGTCTGTCTCCCGTGATTGCACTCTTCGGTATTCGGAGTTTGCTATGGCGGGGTAATCAGCAATAGACCCCCCAACCATGACAGTGCTCTACCCCCGAAGGTGAGACACGAGGCACTACCTAAATAGTTTTCGGAGAGAACCAGCTATTTCCAGACTTGTTTAGCCTTTCACCCCTATCCACAGCTCATCCCCTAACTTTTCAACGTTAGTGGGTTCGGTCCTCCAGTACGTGTTACCGCACCTTCAACCTGGCCATGGATAGATCGTCTGGTTTCGGGTCTACACCCAGCGACTGAACGCCCTATTCGGACTCGCTTTCGCTACGCCTTCCCTAATCGGTTAAGCTTGCCACTGAATGTAAGTCGCTGACCCATTATACAAAAGGTACGCCGTCACCCGTTTCCAGGCTCCGACTGTTTGTATGCATGCGGTTTCAGGATCTATTTCACTCCCCTCCCGGGGTTCTTTTCGCCTTTCCCTCACGGTACTGGTTCACTATCGGTCGATCACGAGTATTTAGCCTTGGAGGATGGTCCCCCCATCTTCAGACAGGATTTCACGTGTCCCGCCCTACTTGTCGTACACCTAGTTCCACAACGCTGTTTTCGCATACAGGGCTATCACCTGCTATGGCCGGGCTTTCCATCCCGTTCTGCTAACAACACTGCTAAAGAGTACAAGGCTCTTCCCATTTCGTTCGCCACTACTCTGGGAATCTCGGTTGATTTCTGTTCCTGCAGCTACTTAGATGTTTCAGTTCGCCGCGTTCGCTTCCCTGACCTATGTATTCAGTCAGGGATGACCCATACGGGCCGGGTTTCCCCATTCGGACATCTCCGGATCAAAGCTTGTTTGCCAGCTCCCCGAAGCTTTTCGCAGGCTACCGCGTCCTTCATCGCCTGTGATCGCCAAGGCATCCACCACATGCACTTGTTCGCTTGACCCTATAACGAGTGTGTCTCAAACTTGCGTCCAAGTACGTGCTCGCTACAGGATGAGTTCTCGCATTTGTGCCGTATTCCAAGTCATCTTTCGATCACTTAAATACATTTTGGTTGATACAATCACAACCCGGTATCGTGTTTTACTGCAGCGTCTCATCAACGCTCACGACACCTTTACTACATCCCATATTGTTAAAGAACAGCCGAGCGAGACTTGGTCCCGCATCGTCTTGGCCAAGGCCAAAGGCAAACGCTCAAGACTAAGCGCTTGCCTTTGACGACCAATCCAAGGTTACTGAAGTAAGTGGTGGAGGATGACGGGATCGAACCGACGACCCCCTGCTTGCAAAGCAGGTGCTCTCCCAGCTGAGCTAATCCCCCTTTACTTCTCTGTCCGGAGGCTCAACATCGACTCACATCGTCGAACCACCATCCGTAACTTGGTGGGTCTGGTAGGACTTGAACCTACGACCCCCGCCTTATCAAGACGGTGCTCTAACCACCTGAGCTACAGACCCTTGGCTGTAACAGCAAACAAACCGATAAGTGTGAACGCTCGACGTTGGATGCACGCTCTTGAAAGGAGGTGATCCAGCCGCACCTTCCGATACGGCTACCTTGTTACGACTTCACCCCAGTCATGAACCCTGCCGTGGTAATCGCCCTCCTTGCGGTTAGGCTAACTACTTCTGGCAAAACCCACTCCCATGGTGTGACGGGCGGTGTGTACAAGACCCGGGAACGTATTCACCGCGGCATGCTGATCCGCGATTACTAGCGATTCCAGCTTCACGTAGTCGAGTTGCAGACTACGATCCGGACTACGATGCGTTTTCTGGGATTGGCTCCCCTCGCGGGTTGGCAACCCTCTGTACGCACCATTGTATGACGTGTGAAGCCCTACCCATAAGGGCCATGAGGACTTGACGTCATCCCCACCTTCCTCCGGTTTGTCACCGGCAGTCTCTCTAGAGTGCTCTTGCGTAGCAACTAAAGACAAGGGTTGCGCTCGTTGCGGGACTTAACCCAACATCTCACGACACGAGCTGACGACAGCCATGCAGCACCTGTGTCCACTTTCCCTTTCGGGCACCTGATGCATCTCTGCTTCGTTAGTGGCATGTCAAGGGTAGGTAAGGTTTTTCGCGTTGCATCGAATTAATCCACATCATCCACCGCTTGTGCGGGTCCCCGTCAATTCCTTTGAGTTTTAATCTTGCGACCGTACTCCCCAGGCGGTCAACTTCACGCGTTAGCTACGTTACTGAAGAAATGAATCCCCAACAACTAGTTGACATCGTTTAGGGCGTGGACTACCAGGGTATCTAATCCTGTTTGCTCCCCACGCTTTCGTGCATGAGCGTCAGTGACGTCCCAGGGGGCTGCCTTCGCCATCGGTATTCCTCCACATCTCTACGCATTTCACTGCTACACGTGGAATTCTACCCCCTCTGACATACTCTAGCCTTGCAGTCACAAGCGCCATTCCCAAGTTGAGCTCGGGGATTTCACGCCTGTCTTACAAAACCGCCTGCGCACGCTTTACGCCCAGTAATTCCGATTAACGCTCGCACCCTACGTATTACCGCGGCTGCTGGCACGTAGTTAGCCGGTGCTTATTCTTCCGGTACCGTCATCCCCCCGCCGTATTAGGGCAAGGGATTTCTTTCCGGACAAAAGTGCTTTACAACCCGAAGGCCTTCTTCACACACGCGGCATTGCTGGATCAGGGTTGCCCCCATTGTCCAAAATTCCCCACTGCTGCCTCCCGTAGGAGTCTGGGCCGTGTCTCAGTCCCAGTGTGGCTGATCGTCCTCTCAGACCAGCTACTGATCGTCGCCTTGGTGGGCCTTTACCCCACCAACTAGCTAATCAGACATCGGCCGCTCCTATCGCGCGAGGCCTTGCGGTCCCCCGCTTTCACCCTCAGGTCGTATGCGGTATTAGCTAATCTTTCGACTAGTTATCCCCCACGACAGGGCACGTTCCGATGTATTACTCACCCGTTCGCCACTCGCCACCAGGATTGCTCCCGTGCTGCCGTTCGACTTGCATGTGTAAGGCATGCCGCCAGCGTTCAATCTGAGCCAGGATCAAACTCTTCAGTTTAATACCTGTGTGACCCTTCGGTTTCCCGACGGATCTCGCTCTTTCGAGCGGTCGCTCACTCTCAGAAAACTGACTGGCTACGTCCGAAGACATAACCAACATGTTTTACTGTGCGAGCACTTTATAACTTGTAAGCTAAAAGACCGAAGTCTTCCGCATCCGCTATCAAGCGCCCACACTTATCGGTTGTTTGTTTGTTAAAGAACTGGCCGCGGCTCGCTTTGCTTACCGCGTCGCTGCTTTGCCTGCAGCAGAGAAACGAGATTATGAAGCGTGATCATCGTTTCGTCAACAGGTTTTTTACTTCGGTTCGCTTCGCCATGCGCGTCGCCAACCACCCCCTGCCAACCCCGCAACCCTTGTCCCGTCTGCTTTGCAGCGGTCTTTTGTGTTGCGAGGGGGCGAATAGTAAGCGCCCCATCCGACCTTGGCAATCGTTTTGTCACATGAGTATGCGGGGCCCTCCGAGGGGCCAGGAACAACCCATTGATCTATAAAGAAAATGCCGCTTTCTTACCCCGCATCGAAAGATGAATACCCGATGAAGCTACTCGGGTATTTGCCTATCAAGCTTTAGCGATGCTTGAACCCGGGCGCTCTCTTCTCCACAAATGCGGCCATGCCTTCCTTCTGGTCCTCCGTCGCGAAGGTCGAGTGGAACAAGCGGCGTTCCAGGTGCACGCCTTCGGAAAGGCTGGTCTCGTAAGCGGTGTTGATCGACTCCTTGATCATCATGACCACCGGCAAGGAGAACCCGGCGATGGTCTCGGCGGCGGCCAGCGCATCGTCGAGCAGCTTGTCGGCTGCAACCACACGCGACACCAGGCCGGCGCGCTCGGCTTCCGCCGCGTCCATCATGCGGGAAGTCAGGCACAGGTCCATGGCCTTGGCCTTGGAGACCGCGCGCGGCAGGCGCTGGGTGCCGCCGGCGCCCGGCATGGTGCCCAGCTTGACCTCGGGCTGGCCGAAGCGGGCGGTATCGGCAGCGATGATGATGTCGCACATCATCGCCAGCTCGCAGCCGCCGCCAAGCGCGTAGCCGGCCACCGCCGCGATCACCGGCTTGCGGACGCGGCGGATCGCCTCCCAGTTCCGGGTGATGTAATCGCCTTTGTACACATCCATATAGGTGTACTTGGCCATCATGCCGATATCGGCGCCCGCGGCAAAGGCGCGCTCGCTGCCGGTGATCACGATGCTGCCGATGGCCTCGTCGGCGTCGAAAGCGAGCAACGCCGCGCCCAGCTCATCCATCAGCGCGTCGTTGAGCGCGTTCAGGGCCTTGGGGCGGTTCAGCGTCACCAGGCCAACGCGCCCGCGCGTCTCCACCAGAATGTTCTCGTACGGCATGTGTTCTCCTCTTGGAATAGGAAGTGGGGAAGTACAAAGTGGATCGATTCGTTACCAGCGAGACGATACTCGCGCGCGGAAATTAGTGCTACCATTCGCCGACCGACTGGTCGGTTAATTTAAACGGCGATCCGAATTCTCCTGCATGGCTATATGCATAGCTATATATAAGAGAGTGACCGGGTGCCGCCAGACATTGCCCCTAACAGACACGGCAGGAGACGAAGATGCCAGATACGCCCCCGCAGGCCAGCCTGACTTCCGGCCCGATACTGCTCGCCTGGCACGGCAAGGTTGCCGTCATCACGCTGAATCGCCCCGACAAGCTCAATAGCTTTACCCGCGACATGCATGCCGTGCTGCAGCAGGCACTAGACCATGTGGAGGCCGGCGGCGCCCGCGCCCTGCTGCTGACGGGTGCCGGGCGCGGTTTCTGCGCAGGACAGGACCTGGCCGACCTGGATTTCACGCCCGGCGCCATGACCGACCTGGGCGAGTTGATCGATGTATGGTTCAACCGGCTGGTCCGGCGCCTGCAAAGTTGCCGCTGCCAGTGATTGCCGCCGTCAACGGCACCGCGGCCGGCGCCGGCGCCAACCTGGCGCTGGCCTGCGACATAGTGTTGGCGGCACGCTCGGCCAGCTTCATCCAGGCCTTCGTCAAGATTGGGCTGGTCCCGGATTCCGGTGGCACCTGGCTGTTGCCCAAGCGCATCGGCATGGCCCGCGCCATGGGACTGGCCATGACGGGCGACAAGCTCAGCGCCGACGAGGCCGAAAAATGGGGGCTGATCTGGGAGGCGATGGACGACCCCCTGCTGCCCGAGCAGGCGCTGGCCCTGGCCACGCACCTGGCGGCGCAGCCAACGCGCGCCCTGGCCGCGATCAAGCAGGCGATGTACGCCGGCGCAAGCCAGGGCCTCGATACCCAGCTCGACCTGGAACGCGACCTGCAGCGCCAGCTGGGCGCCTCGCTGGACTATGCCGAGGGCGTCAACGCTTTCCTGGAAAAACGCGCGCCACGCTTCACGGGGCGCTAGGATCGCCTGTACGCACCGCAGCCAACAGCCCGAACAGGAGACCAGCTTGACCCACAATCCCCAGGCCCTCGCCGAAGCGGCCGCTGCCAGCATGTACGAGGCCGATGCCTGCAGCCGCTGGCTGGGCATCACCGTCGAGGCCGTGCGGCCCGGCTATGCGCGCTTGTCCATGCCGGTGCGGCAGGAATTCCTCAACGGCCACGGCATCTGCCACGGCGGACTAATGTTCACGCTGGCCGATTCGACCTTTGCCTTCGCCTGCAACAGCCACAATATCAACACGGTGGCGGCGGGTTGCAGCATCGAGTTCCTCAAACCCGTGCAGGGCGGCGACGTGCTGACGGCAGAAGCCACGGAGCAGGTCCTGTCGGGCCGTCATGGCATCTACGATATCCGGGTGACCAACCGCGCCGGCGAGCCGGTGGCGATGTTCCGCGGCAAGTCCGCGCAGATCAAAGGGCATGTCGTCCCGCCGCCGGGCGCGGCGGCGTGATGCCGGACCCGGATTCCACCACGCAAACATAAGCCCCCGCGCAGGAGACACCATGACGCGCCTGACAGATCTGCCGCTCGAGCCGATCGAGACCGCCAGCCGCGAAGCCCTGCAGGCCTTGCAGCTGGAACGCCTGAAATGGTCGCTCAACCACGCCTACCAGAACTCGCCGGTCTACCGCCGCAAGTTCGATGCCGCCGGCGTCCACCCGGACCAGATCCGGACTCTGGCCGACCTCGCCCGCTTTCCGTTCACCACCAAGCAGGACCTGCGCGATAGCTACCCGTTCGGGATGTTCGCCGTGCCGCAGGACCGCGTGGCGCGCATCCATGCCTCGTCGGGCACGACCGGCAAGCCCACGGTGGTGGGATACACCTTGAAGGACATCGATACCTGGGCCACGGTGGTGGCACGCTCGATCCGCGCCGCCGGCGCACGGCGCGGCGACAAGGTGCATATCAGCTACGGCTACGGACTGTTTACCGGCGGACTTGGTGCGCACTACGGCGTGGAAAAGGCGGGGCTCACCGCGATCCCGTTCGGTGGCGGCCAGACCGAGCGGCAGGTACAGTTGATCCAGGATTTCAAGCCGGAAGTGATCATGGTCACGCCGAGCTACATGCTGGCCATCGCCGACGAGTTCGAGCGCCAAGGCATCGACCCGACTTCCAGCTCGCTCAAGGTCGGCATCTTCGGCGCGGAGCCCTGGACGCCCGAGATGCGCCTGGCCATCGAGAAGCGCATGGGCATCTCGGCGGTGGATATCTATGGGCTATCGGAAGTGATGGGGCCGGGCGTGGCCAGCGAGTGCGCCGAGACCAAGGATGGCCCGACCATCTGGGAGGATCATTTCTACCCGGAGGTGGTCGATCCCGTCACCGGCGCGGTGCTGCCCGACGGCGAATTCGGCGAGCTGGTCTTTACGTCGCTGTCCAAGGAAGCCCTGCCGATCGTCCGTTACCGGACCCGCGATCTCACGCGGCTGCTGCCTGGCAGCGCTCGGGGCGCGTTCCGCCGTATGGAGAAGGTGACCGGCCGCTCCGACGACATGATGATCATCCGCGGCGTCAACGTGTTCCCCTCGCAGATCGAGGAGCTGATCCTCAAGCACGCGGAACTAGCGCCGCACTACCAGTGCGTGCTGACCAAGGATGGCCATCTCGACGTACTGACCGTGCGCGTGGAATGCGCGCATGGCGTCGACCCGGCGGCCACGCAGCAGGCCAGCGCGCAACTGACCTACGACATCAAAGCCTTTATCGGCGTCACCGTTGGCATCGAGATCCTGCCTACCGGCGGCGTGGAACGCTCGGTGGGCAAGGCGCGGCGCATTGTCGACCAGCGCCCGCGCTGAAGATAGAGAGGTAAGTGCAAGAAAGTGCAGGAGCCGGCCAGGAATGGCCGGCTCTCTTGCTTTCATGCCTTAGCTGCGCGGCATCAGCACCCACATCCGCCCGCCCTGCTTCATCCGCCCGGCGGTTTCGCCGGCAGCGTCGCCAGCCCCCAGAAGAAGTCAGCGCGCACCCCGCCCTTGATGGCGGAGCCCGTATCCTGCGCGAACATCAGGCGCTGGATGGGCTCGGACGACAGCGGCCGCGTGGTGGAGAGGAAAACCGGCACGCCCAGCGGGATGGTGGCGGGATCGACCGCGATGGAGCGCTCGGCAGTCAGCGGCACGCCCAGCGCGCCGACCGGGCCATCGTTATTAGGCGGCAGTTCGCGGAAGAACACGAAGCGCGGGTTCACGTTGAGCATTTCATCAACGCGCCCCGGGTTGGCCCCAGCCCAGGCCTTGATGCCCTGCATGGTGGCCTGCGCCGGCGTGATCTCGCCGCGGTCGAGCAGCCACTTGCCGAAGGAGCGGAACGGCTGGTCGTTGGTGCCGCCGAAACCTACCCGCATGACGCTGCCGTCCTGCAGGCGGATCCGGCCGGAGCCCTGGATCTGCAGGAACGCGGCTTCCACCGGATCATCCACCCAGACCAGCTCCTGGCCACGCAGGGCCGGGTTCTGCAGCAGCTCACCACGCGCCGGCAGCGGCCGGTTGCCCCACTGGGCCGGCTTGCGGTACAGCGGCACCTGGTACTGGCCCTGGCGCTGGCGCGCGCCGTGCAGGATCGGCTCGTAGTAGCCGGTGATCAGCCCGCTGTCGGTGCCGTCGCCGTTGACCACGCGAAAGGGCTGGAAGTTGGACTCGAAGTAGGAGCGCATGGCGTCCAGGTCGCCGGCGTCGACCATCAGGCCGAGCGCGCAGACGCGGTTCCACTCGGCGCGCTTCTTCAGGGCCTGGCAGCTGGCCTGCAGCGCCGGCCAGGCCGCGCGCACGTCGTCCTGGCTCCAGCCGCCGATCTCGGCCCAGTTGGCAGCTTGCAGCACGCCCTTCTGGGTGGAACCGGTCGGTGGCGTCACGGGACGGGTGCCCGGGCCTTCGATGCGCGGCGGCGGGCCGCTCATGCAGCCGGCCAGCAGCGTGGCCGCAGCGGCAAGCCCGAGCCAGCCAAGGCGGCGCCCGGCGCCTGGCGAGCCGCGCAGCGGGGCCCGGGAAGAGAAAACAGGAAAGCGGAAAAAGGAATGCAGGTGTGCCATCTTGATTGGGTGAAAACTCAGCGTATCGCGGCCGGACGCATCTGCCGATGGCCTACAATGCCCACCGTCGCCTCCACGTAGCCCTGTCATGAGCAAGTTCTTTGAAGCCCATCCCATGCTGCTGTTCGCCCTCGAGGCCGGACTGGCGCTCTTCCTGCTGATCTTCATCGTCGTCTGGACCATGGGCACGGCCAAGAAGAACCCGCGCCCCAGCCGCGCGCCGGACGATCATCCGTCGCGTGCGGGACATGCAGAACAAGGCTCGGCGCGTACCCAACAGGATCAGGACAGCACACCGGGCCAATAGGTTCCGCCGGCTTCTCTCAGTGCAACATGCGCGGCAGGACCAGCGCAAACTCGGGAATCGGCACCTCGAAGCGATGGCCATCCTCGGCCACGCAGAAATACTCCCCCTTCATCGAGCCCACCGGGGTCGAGATGGTGGCCCAGCTGGTGTACTCGAAATGCTCGCCCGGCTTGAGCAGGGGCTGGTGCCCGACCACGCCAAGGCCAGCCACTTCCTGGGTGCCGTTGTCGCTATCGGTGATGACCCAGTGGCGGGAGATCAGCTGCGCAGCCACCTCGCCGGTATTGTGGATCGTGATGGTGTAGGCGAAGGCATGGCGCCCGCGCTCAGGGTCGGACTGGTCGGCCAGGTACTGTGTACGTACGGCCACGGAAAACGCGTATTCGCTCATAGTCGACACATAAGGGGCGGGATCAGGGTAGCCGCATTGTGCGGCAAGGCTCGGGGGCGGCAAGCTAAGCCGCCGCAAGCTGCCTGCCCGATGGCAGCGGCGCCCTGCGCGGGGAGGGTAAAATACCGGCTTCCCCTTGAAGCACTCCCCCTTTCGAGCCCCGCCATGAGCACGCCCACCTACCGCATCGCCCCGTCCATCCTGTCCGCCGACTTTGCCCGCCTGGGCGAGGAAGTGCGGCGCGTGACCGCGGACGGCGCCGACTGGATCCATTTCGACGTGATGGACAACCATTACGTGCCGAACCTGACCGTGGGCCCGCTGGTGTGCGAGGCAATCCGCCCCCACGTGACCGCCCCGATCGACGTGCACCTGATGGTGCGCCCGGTAGACCGCATCATCCCGGACTTTGCCAAGGCTGGCGCTAATATCATCACCTTCCACCCGGAAGCGAGCGAGCATATCGACCGCTCCCTGGCGCTGATCCGCGAACACGGCTGCCAGGCCGGCCTGGTATTCAACCCGGCCACGCCGCTGCACCACCTGGACCACGTGATGGACCGGATCGACGTGATCCTGCTGATGTCGGTCAACCCCGGCTTCGGCGGCCAGTCGTTCATCCCCGAGACGCTCAACAAGCTGCGCGCTGCCCGCAAGCGCATCGACGCGTACGCCGAGCGCACCGGACGCCGCATCCTGCTGGAAGTGGACGGCGGCGTGAAGATCGATAACATCGCCGAAATCGCCGCAGCCGGGGCCGACACCTTTGTCGCCGGTTCCGCCGTGTTCAGCAAGCCGGACGCGGACGGCGGCTACAAGGGCGTGCTGTCGGCCATGCGCAGCGAGCTGGCCAAGGTCGGCCAATGAGCGTGACCCAGCTTAAGCGCACCGACTGGCGCGGCATCCGCGGCGTCATCGTGGACCTGGACGGCACCATGGTGGACACCGCCGGCGACTTCCATGCGGCGGTCAACGCCATGCTCAAGGCGCTGGTCCACCTGCACCGGCAGCTTGGCAACGCCGCGCCGATGAGCAAGGAGGAGATCGTCAGCTTTGTCGGCAAGGGCTCGGAAAACCTGATCCGGCGGGTGCTGGATGCGCGCTTCTCCCCGCCCACGCCAATGGCATGTTTGCCGATGCGCTGGCCCTGTACGACCGCGAATACCTGCGCATCAACGGCCAGTTCTCGCAGGTCTACGCTGGTGTCGCCGAGGGGCTGGCGGCGCTGAAGGCAGCCGGCATACGGCTGGCCTGTGTGACCAACAAGCCATACAACTTCACCGGACCCTGCTGGCCAAGACCGGCCTTGGCCGGTTCTTCGAGCTGGTCTACGGCGGCGACGCCTTCGCCCTGCGCAAGCCGGATCCCCTGCCGCTGCTCAAGGTGGCCGAGGCGTTCCGGCTGGAGCCGGCTGAAATGGCCGCGATCGGCGACTCGGAAAACGATGCGCAGGCGGCCCGTGCGGCGGGCATGGGAGTGCTGCTTGTGCCCTATGGCTACAACCATGGCAATCCTGTACAAGGCGTCGACGCCGATGGTATAGTCGATTCCATTGTTCGCGTTGCCGAGCTGTTTGCGGCACACCGGGCATGACCCTGGCGGCCACGGCCGCCAAACAAGCAAAAGAAGTACAAAAAGAAGTACAAGCACCACCAAACATCCAAACCATAAATCGCTGAACACGATTTCATGTTTCTGAACCGCAAACGCATCTCTTCTGGCAGTGATCGGCAGGCCTGGCCCTGGCGTCGCTGGCGCGCCTCCCAACAGGCGTAAAGTGCGTTCGCGAGTCTCCTGACCGCCCCCTTCCCGCATCCCCGCGATGCATCCGTACCAGGATGGGGCCGGCCAGACCGGCAGGTTGCCGGACCTTCACTGATTTTCCAGCCGCCCGACATCCCAGCCCTTGCGCCGGTGTCATCCGAACGCGCTGCACGCCCACCCCGGCCGTGCGTGGACACTCGTCCGCGCCATGGTCTCTCCGGGGCGGGTCTGACGACCTTCCAGCCCCAAGTTGCCGACATCGCGACGTGCGCCATACTGAAACGACTGGCGCCGCTGCACAAGAGGATCGACATGACCGAACTGGAATTCAAATCGCTGGCCGAGCAGGGCTACAACCGTATCCCCCTGATCACCGAAGCCTTCGCCGACCTGGAAACGCCGCTGTCGCTGTACCTGAAGCTGGCGCAATCGCAAACGCGCGGGGTCAACACCTTCTTGCTGGAATCCGTGGTGGGTGGCGAGCGCTTCGGCCGCTACTCCTTCATTGGCCTGCATGCCCGCACCCTGCTGCGCGCCTGCGGCATGCGCACGGAGGTGGTCACCGATGGCCGCGTGGTGGAAACCCATGAAGGCAACCCGCTCGACTTCATCGCCGACTTCGAAAAGCGCTTCAAGGTGGCGCTGCGCCCCGGCCTGCCGCGCTTCTGCGGCGGCCTGGCCGGCTACTTCGGCTACGACGCGGTGCGTTATATCGAGAAAAAGCTCGCCAACACGCAAAAGCCGGACGACCTGAACCTGCCCGACATCCAGCTGCTGCTGTGCGAAGAGCTGGCGGTGATCGACAACCTGTCCGGCAAACTCTACCTGATCGTCTACGCCGACCCGACCACCCCGGAAGCCTACGCCCGCGCCCGCCAGCGCCTGCGCGAGCTGCGCATGAAGCTGCGCCAGCCGGTGGATGTGCCCATCACCAGCCCCTCGGTGCAGACCGACGTCTACCGCGAGTTCGACAAGGCCGACTACCTTGCGGCCGTGCATAAGGCCAAGGAATACATCATGGCCGGCGACATGATGCAGGTGCAGATCGGCCAGCGCCTGGTCAAGCCGTACCGCGACTCGCCGCTCACGCTGTACCGCGCGCTGCGCTCGCTGAACCCGTCGCCGTACATGTACTTCTACAACTTCGGCGACTTCCAGATCGTGGGCGCCTCGCCCGAGATCCTGGTGCGCCAGGAAACCCGCCGCGTCGGCAGCAACGGCGACCAGCGCGAGGATCACATCGTCACCATCCGCCCGCTGGCCGGCACCCGCCCGCGCGGCAACACGCCGGAGAAGGACGCGCAGCTGGCCACCGAACTGCTCAACGACCCCAAGGAAATCGCCGAGCACGTGATGCTGATCGACCTGGCGCGCAATGACATCGGCCGCATTGCCGAGATCGGCTCGGTCAAGGTCACCGACCAGATGGTGATCGAGAAATACTCCCACGTGCAGCACATCGTCAGCTCCGTGGAAGGCACGCTCAAGCCCGGCATGAGCAACCTGGACGTGCTGCGCGCCACCTTCCCGGCCGGCACGCTGTCGGGCGCGCCCAAGGTGCATGCGATGGAGATCATCGACGAGCTGGAGCCGCGCAAGCGTGGCATCTACGGCGGCGCGGTGGGCTACCTGTCCTTCGGCGGCGAGATGGACCTGGCCATTGCGATCCGCACCGGCATCGTCAAGGACGGCAATCTCTATGTGCAGGCCGCTGCCGGCATCGTTGCCGACTCGGACCCCGAAGCCGAATGGAGGAAACCGAAGCCAAGGCGCGCGCCGTGATCCGCGCCGCCGAGCAGGTCCAGGACGGCCTGGACTCGGATATCTAAGGTAAAGGGAACAGGGGAACCGCCATGCTGCTGATGATCGACAACTACGATTCGTTTACCTACAACATCGTCCAATACTTCGGCGAACTCGGCGCCGACGTGCGCACCTATCGCAACGACGAAATCACGCTGGAAGAGATCGAGGCGCTCAAGCCCGACCATATCTGCGTCTCGCCCGGCCCGTGCAGTCCCAAGGAAGCCGGCATCTCGGTGGCGGTGCTGCAGCACTTTGCCGGCCGCATCCCGATGCTGGGCGTGTGCCTGGGCCACCAGGCCATCGGCGAAGCCTTCGGCGGCAAGGTGATCCGCGCCAAGCAGGTCATGCACGGCAAGGTCAGCCGCATCGAGACCACGCAGGAAGGCGTGTTCGCCGGCCTGCCCAAGCACTTCGACGTGACGCGCTATCATTCCCTGGCGATCGAGCGCGAAACCTTGCCGGATTGCCTGGAAGTGACGGCCTGGACACCGGATGGCGAGATCATGGGCGTGCGCCACAAGACGCTCGCCATTGAAGGGGTGCAGTTCCACCCCGAGTCCATCCTGTCCGAGCATGGCCATGCGCTGCTGGCCAACTTCATCAAGGCGCCCCGATGAGACTGCTCGATACGCCCAACGCGCCCGCGCCAGGCGCTGCCCACACCAACGCCAAGACCGAGACCGCCATGTCCATCACGCCCCAGGAAGCCCTCACCCGCTGCATCGAACATCGCGAGATCTTCCATGACGAGATGCTGCACCTGATGCGGCAGATCATGCAGGGCCAGATGTCGCCGGTGATGGCCGCGGCCATCCTGACCGGGCTGCGCGTCAAGAAAGAAACCATCGGCGAGATCTCGGCGGCGGCGCAGGTGATGCGCGAGTTCGCCAACAAGGTGCCCGTCAAGGATCGCGAGAACTTCGTCGATATCGTCGGCACCGGCGGTGACGGCTCGCATACGTTCAATATTTCCACCGCGTCGATGTTCGTGGCCTCCGCTGCCGGCGCGCGCATCGCCAAGCACGGCAACCGCGGCGTGAGCTCCAAGTCGGGCAGCGCCGACGTGCTGGAAGCGCTGGGCGTGAACATCATGCTCACGCCGGAACAGGTTGGCCACTGCATCGAGCAGACCGGCATCGGCTTCATGTTCGCGCCCACGCACCACCCGGCCATGAAGAACGTGGCGCCGATCCGCAAGGAAATGGGCGTGCGCACCATCTTCAATATCCTGGGCCCGCTGACCAACCCGGCCGACGCGCCCAATATCCTGATGGGCGTGTTCCATCCTGACCTGGTCGGCATCCAGGTGCGCGTGATGCAGCGCCTGGGCGCGCGCCACGCGCTGGTGGTCTACGGCAAGGACGGCATGGACGAAGTCTCGCTGGGCGCTGCCACGCTGGTGGGTGAACTCAAGGACGGCGAAGTGCGCGAGTACGAAGTCCATCCCGAGGACTTTGGCCTGCAGATGATCTCCAACCGCGGCCTGAAGGTGGCCGATGCCACCGAGTCCAAGGAAATGCTGCTGGAAGCGCTCACCGATGTGCCGGGCACCCCGCGCGAGATCGTCACGCTCAACGCCGGCACCGCACTGTACGCGGCCAATGTGGCCACCTCGATCGAGGACGGCATCCAGCGCGCGCGCGAGGCCATCGCCAGCGGCGCGGCACGCGAGAAGCTCGACCAGTTCGTGCGCGCCACGCAGCAGTTCAAGTAAGCCGGCCTGGTCCGTCTAGCAAATTAAGCCGAGCGAGAGAATTCCCGCATGTCCGATATCCTGCAGAAAATCCTGGCCGTAAAGGCCGACGAAGTGAACGCGGCGCGCAAGAAGCGCGACCTGCCCAGCCTGCGCGCCGAGGCCGAGAGCCTGCGCGCCGAGCCGGGCCTGGCGCCACGCGGCTTCGCGCGCGCGCTGCGCGAGAAGATCGCCGCCGGCAACGCCGGGGTGATCGCCGAGGTGAAGAAGGCCTCGCCCTCCAAGGGCGTGCTGCGCGCGAATTTCGTGCCGGAGGCCATCGCCGAGAGCTACGCCACGCACGGCGCGGCCTGCCTGTCCGTCCTGACCGACGTGAACTTCTTCCAGGGCCACGCCGACTTCCTCAAGCGCGCCCGCGGCGCCTGCCCGCTGCCCGCGCTGCGCAAGGACTTCATGATCGACCTGTACCAGGTCTATGAAGCCCGCTGCTGGGGCGCCGACGCCATCTTGCTGATCGTGTCCGCGCTGGACCCGGGCCTGATGGCCGAGCTGGAAGCCTGCGCGCATGAGCTCGGCATGGACGTGCTGGTGGAAGTGCACGGCGGCGAGGAGCTCGACGCCGCGCTGCGCCTGAAATCGCCGCTGCTGGGGGTGAACAACCGCAACCTGCGCACCTTCGAGGTCTCGCTCGACAACACGCTGGACCTGCTGCCGCGCATCCCGGACGACCGCCTGGTGGTGACCGAATCCGGCATCATCGGCCCGGACGACGTACACCGCATGCGCGACGCCAATGTGCACGCCTTCCTGGTGGGCGAGGCCTTCATGCGCGCGCCCGACCCGGGTGTCGAGCTGGCACGCCTGTTCGCCTGAGCGGGAGCACGAAAAAATGGCCCAGGAAATCGAACTCAAGCTGGCGGTGCCCGACGGTGCCATGCCGGCGCTAGCGGCCTGGCTGGATGCACAAGGGCAGGCGTGCGGCGAGCACACGCTGCTCAACGTCTACCTCGACACCCCGGCCCGCGACCTGGCCGGCGCCCGTGCCGCCCTGCGGCTGCGCCGCCGTGGCGAGCAATGGCTGCAGACGTTGAAGACCGCGGGCAAGAGCGAAGCCGGGCTGGCCGCCCGCCACGAGTGGGAAACCAAGGTGGCGGCCGAAGCCATCGAGCTCGATGCCTTCCCGCCCGAGGCGCGTGCCCTGCTGGCGCCGCTGGCCGCAACCCTGGCGCCGGTCTTCCGCACCGATTTCGCGCGGCGCACCTGGCTGGTCGAACAGGATGGCGTCAGCATCGAGGCCGCGCTCGACGTCGGGACGATTTCAGTACCGGCCAGCGCCGCGCAAGAGACGATCCAGGAACTCGAGCTCGAATGGCTGCCCGGCGACGCCGGACAAGCTCCCACGCAGGAACGGGCCGAGGCCGCGCTGCGCGCGCTGGCGCTGCGCCTGCAGCACGTCGCGCCCCTCAAACCGTCCGACCAGAGCAAAGCCGCGCGCGGCTACCGGCTCGCCGGCGGCGCGGGCCGCGCCTGAGTTGGCGCGCCCCGCCCGCCTCTCCCCTACTTCAAGAACCAGGTATCCCTCCAGCATGAGCAAGCACAACAGCGCACAGGCCGACCTGTTCGCAGCCCCGGTCGTTGCCGCAGCCGAAACCGCGCCCGCGCCCGCCGCCAGCCTGTCGGAGCAAGCCGCGGCGCTGCCAGCGGCCTGGCGCGCATTGCTGGCCCCCTGCATGAACGCAGCCGGCTGGCAGGAACTGGCCACCTTCGTCGACGGCGAGCGCGCCAGCGGCAAGCCGGTCTTTCCGCATGACGTGTTCCACGCCTTGCACCTGACGCCGCCCGAGACCGTCAAGGTGGTGATCCTTGGCCAGGACCCGTATCACGGCACCGGGGTGGTCAACGGCAGCGAGATTCCGCAGGCGCATGGCCTGGCCTTCTCGGTGCCGGATGGCGTGCGCGTGCCCCCAGCCTGCGCAACATCTTCAAGGAAATCGCCGCGGAATATGGCGACGGCGGGGCAACAGCCCCGGCCTCCGGCAACCTGGAGGGCTGGGCACGCCAAGGCGTGCTGCTGCTCAACACCGTGCTGACGGTGGAGCAGGGCCAAGCCGCCAGCCACGCCAAGCGCGGCTGGGAAGCGGTGACCGATTGCCTGATCCAGGCCTTGTCCGCCGCGCGCCCGCACCTGGTCTTCCTGCTGTGGGGCAGCCACGCGCAGGCCAAGAAACCCTTGCTGGCCGGCACGCATTGCGTGCTGGAAGCGCCGCATCCGTCACCACTGTCGGCACACCGGGGCTTCCTCGGCTGCGGGCACTTCCGGCTGGCCAACGACTGGCTGCAAGAGCACGGTGCCGCGCCGGTGGACTGGCGCGCCACCTGAGCCGCCGGGCAGCCTGTTCACCCTGCCGGGCGCGCCTGCCCGCCTTTAGGCCGTCGGCAGGCAGTCGAAATCCTCGAACTCACCCGCGCCGGGCAGCGCCACCAGCGCGTTGACCTGCGCGTCCGGCGGCCCGCGCCGCATCCAGTTGCAAAGGGCTTCCAGCCGATCCGGCGGCCCATAGGCCATCACCTCGACCGAGCCATCGCGCCGGTTGCGCACCCAGCCGTTGATGCCCAGCGCCCCGGCCTGCCCCGCGCACGCCACGCGGTAGCCCACGCCCTGCACCCGCCCCTTGACCACGATGTGCCACGTTTCCATCTGGCTTCCCCTTGCCGCGCGCGAGCGCTGAAACAACCGTTGAAACGGTTACGACACGCATAACAGGTAAACCAGACCGCCCTGCCAAGCGTTACCAGTAGGGGCAGGCCAACGCAGGTAACGTCCGCAGCACAACGACGCGCGAGTCGCGCTCTGTCGACAACCCGAAAGCCCTGTTAGCAAGCCGACGTAACCCGAAATAACCCGAGCCAGCGCAGCGCAAGGCGCCCACGCCCTGGCCGGCCACCGCCGATCCGATTCATCCAGGCCCCCGGACCGCCCGGCCCCGTCCGGCAACCGCAGCCAACGTTTCCACTGCCAAGATAATGCAGCAAGCCGAACACGACCAGGCCAGCTCGGTCACTTCCCGTGGCTACGCCAGCCAGCTGCTGACCGCGCCGCCGAACCGCTTCGACCTGGCGCTGCTGCCCATCATCCTGGCGGTGATCGTGCTGGTGGCCTTTGCCGCCCGCCAGATGAACGTGCCCTACCAGCCCGGCGAGCCGCTGGACGTGCACCTGGACATCGCCTATCTGCCCTACTATCTCATGCGCACCAGCATCCGCATGATGATTGCGCTGGGCGCCTCGCTGCTGTTCTCCTTCGCCTTCGCGGCGCTCGCCTCCAAGAACCGCACCGCCGAGAAAGTGATGGTGCCGGCGCTCGACATCCTGCAGTCGATCCCGGTGCTGGGCTTCCTGTCGATTACGGTGACAGGCTTCATCGCCCTGTTCCCCGGGAGCCTGGTCGGGGTGGAATGCGCCGCCATCTTCGCCATCTTCACCTCGCAGGCCTGGAACATGGCGTTCAGCCTGTACCAGTCGATCCGCACCATCCCGACCGACCTGGTGGAAGCGGCAGCCATGTTCCGGCTCTCGCCGTGGCAGAAGTTCTGGCGCCTCGAAGTGCCTTTCGCCATGCCGGGCCTGCTATGGAACATGATGATGTCGATGTCCGGCGGCTGGTTTTTCGTGGTCGCGTCCGAGGCCATCTCAGTGTCTGGCAACGACATCCGGCTGCCGGGCATCGGCTCCTATATCTCGCTGGCGATCCAGCAGCAGAACCTGGCGGCGATCGGCTGGGCCATCCTGGCCATGCTGATCGGCATCGTGCTTTATGACCAGTTGCTGTTCCGGCCGCTGATTGCCTGGGCCGACCGCTTCCGCTTCGAGATCATGGCGCAGGAAACCGAGCCGCAATCGTGGCTGCTCAACCTGCTGCGCCGCTCGGAATGGGTACGCGTGCTGCTGGGCCGCACGGCAGCGCTGGCCGAGCGCACGCTGGCCTGGGGATCCGGGCGCAAGGCGGTAGCGCCGAAGGCCAACGATAGCCGGCGCGCAATGTGGATCGAACGCGCCGGCAATGTCATCATCATCGTGATTGCCATGCTGGCCCTGTATCGCGTGATGCACTTCGTGCGCACCGAGGTGGGCTGGGCGGAGGTGGGCCATGTGCTGTGGCTGGGCACGCTGACCATGGTGCGGGTGATCGTGCTGATCGCGCTGGCCGCGGTGATCTGGGTACCCATCGGCATCCGCATCGGCCTGAACCCCAAGGTGGCGCGCATCGCCCAGCCGGTGGCGCAGTTCCTGGCCGCCTTCCCGGCCAACCTGATGTTCCCGCTGGTGGTGATGCTGATCGTGCGCTTCGGGCTGAACCCGGAGATCTGGCTCAGCCCACTGATGATTTTCGGCACGCAGTGGTACATCCTGTTCAATGTGATTGCCGGCGCTTCCGGCATCCCCACCGAACTCAAGCTGGCCGCGCGCAATTTTGGCCTGCGCGGCTGGCTGCTGTGGAAACGCTTCCTGGTCCCTGCGGTGTTTCCCAGCCTGCTGACCGGCCTGGTGACCGCGGCCGGCGGCTCGTGGAATGCGAGTATCGTGTCCGAATACGTCACCTGGGGCGACCGCACGCTGGTTGCCACCGGCCTTGGCAGCTATATCGCGGAGATGACCTCGAAGGGCGACTTCCCCGCATCGCGCTGGGCATCGGCGTGATGGCGGTGTTCGTGGTGGGCTTCAACCGCCTGCTGTGGAACCGCCTCTACCTGCTCGCGCAAGAACGCACGCGTCTTTGAGCCGCCCATACGCCGCCAAGAAGCCGCCCATTTGAAGCCCTGAATCTGAACGGAATTCCATCATGGCAAGCCCCACCGCAGACGCAGCCGAATCCGTAGTCGAACTACGCGGCGTCTCGAAAATCTTCCGCACCGCGGACCGCTCCGACCGCGCCGTGCTCGAGGGCGTGGACCTGACCCTCAAGCGCGGCGAGATCGTCGCCATGCTGGGCAAGTCCGGCTCGGGCAAGTCCACCCTGCTGCGCATCATGGCCGGGCTGGTCGGCGCCGATCGCGGCGAGGTGCGCTTTCGCGGGCAGGCGCTGCACGGCACCGCCGAAGGCATCGCCATGGTGTTCCAGTCGTTCGCGCTGTTTCCCTGGCTCACCGTGCAGCAAAACGTGGAGCTCGGGCTGGAAGCCCAGGGCGTGCACAAGGAAGAACGCGCGCGCCGGGCCGAGGCGGCGATCGACATGATCGGGCTGTCGGGCTTCAACAGCGCGCTGCCGCGCGAGCTCTCCGGCGGCATGCGCCAGCGCGTGGGCATTGCCCGCGCGCTGGTGACCGAGCCCGACCTGCTGCTGATGGACGAGGCCTTCTCCGCGCTCGACGTGCTGACCGGCGAGACCCTGCGCGACGAAATGCTCGACCTGTGGGAAGACGGCCGCACCAATATCAAGTGCATCCTGATCGTCTCGCACAATATCGAGGAGGCGGTGATGATGGCCGACCGCATCGTGATCCTGTCGAGCGATCCCGGCCGCATCCGCGCCGAGGTGAAGATTCCATTCCCGCGCCCGCGCAACCGCGACTCTTCCCAGGTGCGCGGGCTGATCGACGAGGTCTACACGCTGATGACGTCGCCCGCCGCGATGGGCCCGCGCGTCACCGCGCTGGCGGCCGCGAGCGATATCGGCTACCGCCTGCCGGATGCCGACATCAGCCAGATGGAAGCCATTCTCGACCTGCTGTGCGAAGCGCCCTTTTTCGGCCGGGCCGACCTGCCGCACCTGGCCGAGGAGGCCGGGCTCACCGACGATGACCTGCTCCCGGCCTGCGAAGCGCTGCACCTGCTGCAGCTGGCCACCATCGAGCGCGGCGACATCAGCGCCACCGGCCTGGGCCGCGCGTACTACGAGACGGAACCGCCCGAGCGCAAGGTGCTGTTCGGCAAGCAGTTGCTGCAGCACGTGGCATTGGCCGCGCATATCCGCCGCGAGCTTGAGCAGTCGGAGGACGGAGAGATCCGCGAGGAACATGCGCTGCGCGAGCTCGAAGCCTTCCTCAAGCCGGACGAAGCCGAGCGCGTGCTGACCCTTGCGATCGAATGGGGCCGCTATGGCGAGGTGTACGAATACAGCTACAACAGCGGCATGCTGACGCTGCCCCGCGAGGAGCAGCCGGCGCCGGGCGCGGGCACGCAGTCCTGATTGGCGCGGCCCGGCGTTCTGGTTTCCTAGGTTCCTAGCGCTCGCGCATGGCCCGGCCGATCGCGCCGGTACGCAGGGCGATCTTGGCGGTGTCCTCGCGCAGCGCGCGCAGGCGGCGCTCCAGGATGGCATTGGCGGTGCGCCCGGTGGAGCTCGCCGTGCTGGCGGTGCCGCCGGCTTCGCTGGCAGCCCGGGTCAGCTCGCCCGAGGCCGCGGCCTGCACCAGCACGTCGGCGCGGCGGCGGTCGGCCGAATCGGCCAGGCGAGCGCGACGCTCGCTGGCGTCTTCGGCCGCGGGCGGCGCGATGAGCGCTTCCGTGGCGATCGCGGCATCGGCGGCGCGCACGGCCTGCGCATTGGACGCAGCAGACACCGTGGACGCCGTGGACGCCGTGGACGCCGCGGACGCCGCGGACGCCGCGGACGCAACGGCAACATCGGCCAGCTCGGCAACACCAGCGCCGGCCGCCCCCTTGGCATCCACGCTATCGTTCGCCAGGTCCGCTGTCTCCGTGGCTTTCACCGGCGCTTTCGCCTGCGCCTTCCCCTTCGCTGGATCCTTCACCGCGCGAATGAAACCCGCCCCCGTCCACCGGCACGATCGTCCTCGGCCAGCCGTTCGTTCGCCAGCTGCAAGCTGTTGGCCGCGGCATCGGTGGCCTGGCGGATGGCGGCTTCGGCGGCCGGCAGGTCCAGCTCGCCATAGTGCTCGCGCACCTGGATGCGCGCCGCGGCCACGTGTGCGGCCACCAGGTAGTTCTGCACGATAAAGCGGTTCAGGTTGTCCACCGCACGATGCCGGCTCTTGGGCTCGTCGAGCATGCGCTGGAACGCCCCGATCAGCGCCGACAGGCTGTCCATGAACTGCTTGCGCTGCACCCGGTAGGCGAAATCGTCCTTGGCCACGCGCAGCAGCAGGTCGCGCGTGGCGGCGATGTAGCGGCGGTTGGCCTGCAGCACGTTCTCCACCAGCGCAGGCAGCGCGCGGTATTCCCAGCTGGGCAGCACGAAGCTGAACACCGAGGCGATCAGCCCGCCGATCACCGTATCGATCAGCCGCTCGCCGGCGACAGTGGGGCTACCCGGCATCAGCAGGTTGATCTGGATCAGCACCTGCACGCAGGCGGCGACAGCGGTATATCGGTACTTGATGGTGGAGAACGCCGTGCTGGCCACCAGCGCCAGAAACAGCACGCCAAGCAGGATCAGCGGCTGGTGCACGACCTTGAGCACGCCTACCGCGATCACGCAGCCGATCAGCGTGCCGATCAGGCGATCGTTGTAGCGCTGCTTGGTCATGCTGAAGTTGGGCTTCAGGATGACGATGATGGTCAGCAGGATCCAGTAACTGTGCGAGACATAAGGCAGATGATCGGCGATCCACAGGCCCGCGCCCACCGCCATGGTGATGCGCAGCGCATAGCGGAACGCCGGCGACTTCCAGTTCAGGTTGTCGCGCAGCACCTTGAGCTCGTAGCGCTGGCGCGTCAGGAATGGCGTCATGTCGGGCCCGGGCAGCACCTTGCTGGGCTCCACCGGCGTGCGCGACGCCTCGTGCAACTGTTCCACCAGCACGATGGCGCCCTTGATCATGTCGAGCGTCTCCGCGACCGCCGTCATTGCCGCCGCGTTGATGTGGTGATGGCGCAGCTGCGCGATCTCGTGCTCGACGGCGCGCAGCTCCTGCCGGTACTCAACGGAAGCGTAGGAGGGCCGGCCGCGCGTGATGTCGTAGGCGATCCCCTCCACGTCCTCGCACATCAGCTGCACCAGCCGGCGCAAGTGATCCAGCACCGGCGTGCCGGCAAAGGTCTGGCGCAGCAGCGGGTAATCGGTATTGGTGGAGAGAATGTACTCGTACAGGTCCAGCATGCGCATGTGAACCTGCACCAGCAGCCCGTCGTGCGGAGTGCGGTTGCCGCGCAGCACCAGGTCCCGCGCGGCCTGCTGGCGCTCGGCCACCACGATCTGCTGGCGCACCAGTTGGTTGAACTGCGCCTCGTAGTCGTAGCCGGCATCGTAGAAGCCCGCCTTGATCTCGAGGTAGCCCGCCATCTCATACAACGCCTCGGCCAGCACCTGCTGCTTGGTGCGCCGCTGCGTGGCCCAGCTCACCACCATCGCGTAGGCCATGTACGCCACCGCGCCGATGCCGAACAGCAAGGAATGCTCGAGCGCGCGCCGCACCACGAAATCCTCGTTGATGGTGAGCGTCATGACGAACAAGGCCGAGAACTGCAATGGCAAGGTCTTGTTGCCGTACACCGTCATCATGCCGGCCATGAAGGTCACCAGCACCAGCACCAGTGGCATCACGCGCGGGAACGGCGTGGCCATGGCCACCAGCAAGGTCACCGCCGTGCACAGCAGCACGCTGGCCAGCATCTCGTTGAACTTGTGGTTGAACGGGCTGGGCAGGTCCATCAGGCTGGTGCACAGCGCGCCCATCGAGACCACCATGGCGGTGGGCAGGTCTGCGAACTGCAGGGCGATCAGCGTGGCGCCGATCACCCCGGTCGCGGAACGCAGGCCGCGAGCCACGTAATGCGAATAAACGAAGGTGCGGGCGTCGTGCGCGTATTGCATGTGGCTGCGTAGGTCCTGTGTTCCCTGCTGGCCTGTTGGCCTACCGGCCCAGCCAGCGCGCGCGCATGGCCTGGCGGCCGCCTTCGGCCGTCACGGTGTACTGCACGGCCGGCTCGCGCGCGAAGGTCAGCGGCAGCACGTGCAGTTCATCGCGACGGAACACATGGCACTCGGCGCTATCGCCGGTACGGTAGCGCGCCAGCAATTTATCGAGCTGGCCCGGGGCCACGCGCAGGCCATCCACCGCGGCCAGCAGGTCTCCCGCCGAGATCCCGGCCCCCTGGGCCGCGCCGCCGTCGAGCACCTGGGTCACGCGCACCCAGCCATCCTCGTTCTTGGTCTTGATGCCGAGCGCGGCGTTGCGCTCCGGCTTGGCCGGCACCGCCTTGATGCCGAAGGGCTTGAGGAGCGCGGCGAGCTGCAGCTCGCCGGTGCCTTCGGTGAGCGAGCGCAGCAGCGCGCCCAGGCGCAGGCCGCTGACCTCGTCGAACAAGGCATGCACCTCGGCCTCGGTCACGCCACGCTGCTGCGCGCCCAGCGCGTAGAAGCCGCTGCCATAGCGCTGCCACAGCGCGCGCATGATGTCGTCGAGCGAGCGGCGGTTGCGGGTCTTGGTGCGGATGGTGAGATCCAGTGCCAGCGCCACCAGCGAGCCCTTGGTGTAATAGCTGACGATGGCGTTGGGTGCGTTTTCGTCCTGGCGGTAGTACTTGGTCCAGGCATCGAAGGAGCTGTCGGCCACGCTCTGCTTGGTGCGGCCGTTGCCGCGCAGCACGCCGTTCCAGGTCTTGGCCAGCAGCTCCACGTACTGCTTCTCGGTGATGCGGCCGCTGCGCACCAGCATCAGGTCATCGTAATAGCTGGTGAAACCCTCGAACAGCCACAGCAGCGGCGTGTAGGTTTCCTCGCGCAGCCGGTACGGCACGAACGCCGCGGGCTTGATGCGCTTGACGTTCCAGGTATGGAAATACTCGTGGCTGCACAGCCCGAGGAAAGTGCGATAGCCCTCGGTGGCCTCCTCCTTGCCGCGCGCCGGCAGGTCGGCGCGCGCGCACATCAGCGCGGTGCTGGCGCGATGCTCCAGGCCGCCGTAGCCATCGGTCGTGACCATGGTCATGAACACGTAGCGGCGGTTGCTGTCGAGGAAGGGCGCGGCCTCGGTCTTGGGTTCGAACAGGCGGATCTGCGCTTCACAGATCTGCTTCAGGTCGCGGCACACGCGCTCCAGATCGAGTTGCGGCACATTGCCCGTGAACACCACGTCGTGCTGGGCGCCACAGGCGCGGAAGCTGCCCATGGTGAAGTTGCCCATCTCGACGGGGTGATCGACCAGCTCGTCGTAGTCTGCCACCTGGTAGCGGCCGAAGCCGTAGCGCTTGGCACCACCGCGGCCTGGCGCCTCGCGCATGGCCGTGGCGACACGCCAGCCGGCATAGGCCTCGCCGTCGGGTGCATGGATGTCGACCGTGCAAGGCTGGTCTTCCTGCCCTTCGGCGCAGAGGAAGACCGAGCTGCCGTTGAAGAAGCCGTGCGTGGCGTCCAGGTGCGCGGCGCGCACGGACAGGTCCCAGGCGTAGACCTCATAGCTGAGCGTAAGCGGCCCGTCCACCGGTGCCGCCTGCCAGCTCTGCTTGTCCAGCTTGGCCAGTGCCACCGGCTTGCCGCCGGCATCCGCGCGGATGCGCACGATATTGCGTGCGAAGTCGCGGATCATGTAGCTGCCGGGAATCCACGCCGGCAGGTAGAACAGCTGGCCGGCGGGATGGGGGCGTCTACCGTGACGGTGACGGCGAACAGGTGCGCTTCCGGTTGAAGCGGGGCAATGGCGTAATGGATCGGCTTCATGAGCGTGATTGTAGCGCCATGCCCGGGCCCGACCCCGCGCCGGCTCAGGCGTTGACGTTCACCACCACGCGGCCGCGCATGCCGCCGTCGACGATCTTGCGCCCGGCCTCGATCGCCTCCGACAAGCCGATCTCGCGAGTGATGGCGCGCAGGCGATCCGGCACCAGGTCCTGCGACAGCCGCTGCCAGGCCTGCTCGCGCAGGGCCATCGGCGCCATCACGCTATCGATGCCATAGAGCGTAATGCCACGTAGGATGAAGGGCGCCACCGAGGCCGGGAAATCCAGCCCTTGCGCCAGCCCGCACGCCGTTACCGCGCCGCCGTAACGCACCTGCGCGCAGGCATTGACCAGTGTGTGCGAGCCCACCGAATCCACCACCGCGGCCCAGCGCTCCTTCTGCATCGGTTTGTTGGGCTTGCCTAGTTCCGTGCGGTCGATCACCTCGGCCGCGCCCAGCGCCTTGAGGAAATCCGCCTCGGCCGTCTTGCCGGTGGAGGCCACCACGCGATAGCCCAGCTTTGACAGGATGGCGATGGCCACCGAGCCCACGCCGCCCGAGGCCCCGGTCACCAGCACCTCGCCATCGGCCGGCTTGACGCCCGCGCGCTCCAGCGCGAGCACCGACAGCATGGCGGTATAGCCGGCGGTGCCGATGGCCATGGCCTGCTGCGTGGTGAACGCGTCCGGCAGCGCCACCAGCCAGTCGCCCTTGAGGCGGGCGCGCTGCGCCAGGCAGCCCCAGTGCGTCTCGCCCACGCCATAGCCGTTGAGCACGACCTTGTCCCCGGCCTTCCAGCGCGCATGGGTGGATTCCAGCACCGTGCCGGCACCGTCGATGCCAGCCACCATCGGCCACTTGCGCACCACCGGCGAGCGGCCGGTAATAGCCAGCCCGTCCTTGAAATTGATGGTGGAGTAGTCGACGGCCACCAGCACATCGCCCTCGGCGGGCAGGCTGGATTCTTCGAGCGCGGTAACGGCGGCGTGGGTGGCGCCGTCGGCCTGGGTCAGCAGCAATGCCTGGAACGTCATGGAGTCTCCTTTGGATCTGTGATCAAAGACGACCGGTCGGCTCCGGCACGCAGCACCGGGAAGGCCTCCGGCGCGATGTGCTTACTTCTTCAGGCTGGCGAGCTTGCGCTCGAGCGTGGCGGCGTCGGCAGCGCCGGGAATGCGGGTGCCGTCCATGAAGAACACGGCCGGGGTGCCGGTGATGTTCAGGCTCTGGCCGAGCGCCAGGTTGTCTTCCACCGGCGTCTTGCAGCTGCCGTTGCCGGTCAGCGCCACGTGGCTGATCATCCAGTCGCGCCAGGCCTTGGTGCGGTCTGCCGCGCACCACACCTGCTTGGCCTTCACCGACGAATCCGGCGACAGCACCGGGTACAGGAAGGTGTAGACCGTGATGTTGTCCATCTGCTGGAACGTCTGCTCGATGCGCTTGCAGTAACCGCAGTTGGGGTCGGAGAACACCGCCACCTGGCGGCTGCCATCGCCCTTGCTCCACTTGATCGCGCGCGCCAGCGGCAGGTCCGACCACTTGATGCGGTTGATGTCGGCCAGCCGCTCCTCGGTCAGGTTGGTGCCGGTCTTGGAGTCCACCATCTCGCCGTTGATGATGTAGCGGCCGGTAGCATCGGTGTAGACCACCTGCCCGCCGATATTGACCTCGAACAGGCCGGGCACGGGAGTCTTGGCCACGCTCTTCACTTCAGCGCGCCCGCCCAGCATCTTTTGCATCGATTCCTTGATGCGGTCGGTGCCGGGCTCGCCCGCCGCCATGGCGTGCAGCGCGAAGCCGGCAGCCGCGATGCCGCCGACGATGGTGGCGGACAAGGCGGGACGGCGGCGCAGGAATTGCAACATGATGACTCCAGTAATTCGGGTGATTCGGTTCGCGTGGGCGGGGTTCAGCCCAGCGCGCGGCCGATAAGAAAACGCTTGAGCAGCGACTGGCCACCCACGACCCGCATGCCGGTATTGCGCACCGTGCGCGCCACACCGCCAGGCAAGGAAAACAGCCGATGCAGGCCATCGGTAGCCGCCGTCAGCGACAACAGATCGGTGGCGCGCGCCCGCTCGTAGCGTCGCAGCAAGCGCAAGTCGCCTTCTGCGCGGAAAGACTCTTTGTCGGCCATTACGCGGCCAAGTTCCGCGACATCGCGCAAACCGAGGTTCATGCCCTGACCTGCCAAGGGGTGCACCACATGGGCGGCGTCGCCCACCAGCGCCACGTGCGGCTGCACAAACTGATCGGCGCGCTGCAGCACCAGGGGAAGCCCTGGGCCGGCGTCACGCAGCGCAGCGCGCCAAACTGGCGCCCCACGGCGCCGCTGGCGGCCTGCATCACGGTGTCGGCCAGCGCCTCGGGCGACAGCGCCAGCAGATCGCTCGCGTGGGCATCGTCAGCCGACCACACCATCGACACGCGCCGTCCCGGCAATGGCAGCAACGCCAGGATCTCGCCGTTGGCCGGCTCCTCGTCAGCCATCAGCTTGGGCGGCGTGCCCAGGAACCACTGCCAGGCCGTGTCCTGGTGCGGCAACTCGCATTCAAAGTTGGCCACCACGCCAAGCTGGCGATAGTGCCGCTTGGTGACAGGAATATGGCATTGCTCGCGCACCCACGAGCGCGCGCCATCGGCGCCCACCACGCAAGCCGCGCGCACCTTGCCGCCGCCGGCCAGGGTCAGCGTCACGCCGTCATGGTCGCGCGCGAACGCGGCGGCGGTATCGTCATGCCAGTGCACCTGGTGCTGGAAGCGCAGCGCGGTATCGAGCACGCGCTCCACATGGCCGGATTCGATGATCCACGCCAGTTGCGCAACGGTGGCCGCGTAGGCCGAGAAATGGAGATCACCGGCGCCCGAGGCATCCGCCTGTGCGGCGCTTGCATCGCCGAAGACACGCATGTCGCACACCGGCTGCATCCGCGCAGGGTCCAGCGCCTCCCATACGCGCAACTGCTCCAGCAAGGCTTGCGAGCTCGCCGAGAAGGCGTAGATACGGCTGTCCCACTGGCCAGGATCCGGCGTAGCAGCGGATGCAGGCAAGCGCGGCGCAACCAGCGCCACCTGCATGCCCTGCTGGGCCAGCAGCAACGCGCAAGCCTTGCCGACGATGCCGCCGCCAACCACGGCAACCTGGAAATGGGAGGGAGATGGACGAGTCATGCGTGGATTATAGCCACCCCGGCATGACGGCTTTGGTGCGCCCTCGCGCCCAGTTCAGCGCAACCTCCGGCGCGGTTACAATAGCCATCTTTCCGATGGCAATTCCAGCACAAAACCGGTGAGCATCGCCCCGCTTTGGCTGTCTTGTCTCGTGCTGAGCTTTCCCCCTCTGCGTCCTTCACCGCTGCGCTGCCAGAGCGCGCCGGACGCACCCAGGGTGAACCGCAACCCATTGATTTTTAAAGGTTTACCATGAGCCTCAAATGCGGCATCGTCGGCCTGCCCAACGTCGGCAAGTCCACGCTGTTCAACGCCCTGACCAAGGCCGGCATCGCCGCCGAGAACTATCCGTTCTGCACCATCGAGCCCAATGTGGGCGTGGTGGAAGTGCCGGATGCGAGGCTCGCCAAGCTGGCCGAGATCGTCAAGCCCGAGCGCATCCTGCCGGCCGTGGTCGAATTCGTCGACATCGCCGGCCTGGTGGCGGGTGCGTCCAAGGGTGAAGGCCTGGGCAACCAGTTCCTGGCCAACATCCGCGAAACCGACGCCATCACCCACGTGGTGCGCTGCTTCGAAGACGAAAACGTGATCCACGTCTCCGGCCGGGTCGACCCGCTGTCCGACATCGAGGTGATCAACACCGAACTGGCGCTGGCCGACCTCTCCACCGTCGAAAAAGCCCACGCCCGCTACATTAAGCCCGCCCGCGCCGGCGACAAGGAAGCGCTGCGCCTGGTGGCCGTGCTGGACAAGGCCCAGGCCGTGCTCAACGAAGCCAAGGCCGTGCGCACGCTCGACCTGTCCGACGAAGAATGGGCCGCCATCAAGCCGCTGTGCCTGATCACCGCCAAGCCCACCATGTACGTGGCCAACGTGCGTGAAGACGGCTTCGAGAACAATCCCCACCTGGATGCCGTGCGCGCCCACGCCGCCAAGACCAAGTCGCCGGTCGTGGCCGTCTGCGCCGCCATCGAAGCCGAGATCGCCGACCTCGACGACGCCGACAAGGCCGAATTCCTGGCCGACCTCGGCATGGAAGAACCCGGCCTGGACCGCGTGATCCGCGCCGGCTTCACCCTGCTCGGCCTGCAGACCTACTTCACCGCCGGCGTGAAGGAAGTCCGCGCCTGGACCATCCACGTGGGCGACACCGCCCCGCAAGCGGCCGGCGTGATCCACACCGACTTCGAACGCGGCTTCATCCGCGCCCAGACCATCGCCTATGAGGACTTCATTACCTACAAGGGTGAGCAAGGCGCGAAGGAAGCCGGGAAGATGCGCGCGGAAGGGAAGGAGTATGTGGTGAAGGATGGGGACGTGATGAACTTCTTGTTCAACGTCTAAGATCCTGATCTGCTGTCTGCCGGTTGGATTCGGCGGATGGCAAAAAGCCCCGCAAGGCATGTGTGCCTGCGGGGCTTTTTGTTTTTGAGGCGTCGGTCTGCTATGCGTGAGTGCCGGCGTCCGGCAAAGTCGTAAGCTTCACGCCGAGAGCATGCAGGAGCTTCATGATGGTGTCGAAACGCGGCTTGGCACCCGGAGCGAGTGCCTTGTAAAGACTCTCGCGGCCAAGGCCGGAGTCGGCCGCCACTCTGGTCATGCCACGCGCCTTGGCGATGTCCGCAATAGCGGAGATAAGCACTGCAGTGTCACCCTCCTCCAGGGCTGCATTCAGGTACTCGGAGATCATTTCCTCGCTGTCGAGATAGTCCGAGGCATCGAAGCGTGCGACTTCGACCTTATTCATGATGACTCCTTCTTGATCGTTTTCCACATTTCCTTAGCTCGCTTGATGTCGGCTTTCTGAGTCGACTTATCGCCACCCGAAATGAGCAGGTAGGCCACAGCGCCTTCACGGCCGTAATAGATGCGATAGCCAGGGCCAAATCGATCCGCATCTCCGACAGGCCCTCGCCGATCGGCTCCGAATCGCCAAAGTTGCCTTGTTCGGCCCGCTTGAGACGTGTAAGGATCTTGGCCCTGGCCTTCAGATCCTGAAGAGCCAGGAGCCAAGCGCTGAATTCAGCTGTGCGGTTGAGCGTGGTCATGGCCTCCAATCGTATCCAATTGGATACGAATGTCAAGGACAAGAGGAGATTGGGAACAACGCAAGGATCGATGTGTTTTCGAATACTCCAATAATGAGCGCCGATTCCATTGGGCAATTCCGGCACGGCAAGGCCGCCGGGCCCATCTCGCCAATGACGACGACCAGTCTGTTCGTGCCTTTCGCGGCGAGCGCCGCTGGCTGGGTCCGGCAGGCGACGAAGGGCCCGCAAGACGTGCATGCGGCGGGGTTTCTTGGAAGCTGGTTGACTTACGGGCGCTGGTTTCAGTCATTAACGCAAGCTATACTTGTACGTGTAATTGTACAAGTTGGAGTGACCATGCGCACTGTACATTTCTCCGATGCACGCAACAATCTCAAAGCTGTGATCGACCAAACCATCGACGACGCGGACGCGATCCTGATCACCCGCCGCGACGCACCCAACGCCGTCATCATGTCGCAGGAGCACTACGACAGCCTGATAGAAACGCTGCACCTGCTGCGTTCGCCTGCCAACGCAGCACGGCTGGCCCGCTCCATCGGGCAACTCCAGCGCGGGCAGGCCATTGAGCGTCCCCGGCCCGAGGAAGATGAGTGAGCCGGCCCGCGCTCTTCACGCCCGATGCCTGGGAAGATTACCTCTACTGGCAAGGCCAGGATCGCAAGACCCTCAAACGCATCAGCAAGTTGATCAAAGATGCGCAACGCACGCCGTTCGAGGGAATCGGGAAGCCCGAACCGCTGGTGGGCAATTTCACAGGTTTCTGGTCACGGCGCATTGATGACACCAATCGCCTCGTCTATGACGTGATCGAGGACCGGATCAACATCGTCGCTTGCCGTTACCATTATTAAGAAAGTGCCCTCGCACGACCGGACGCCCGCGGGAGCTTTTGTTTCCGGCCGCGCATGACTCCCTTGAGCAACCGCCGCTCGCGGAGGGCTGATTCCGTCCCGCACCTTGGGGACCCGGGCCCGCCCTGATCATGAACCCGAGCACAGCAACATTGAAAACTGGCTATAGGATGCGATCTGCTCATGCTGTTCTTCACCCCGCCTCGCGAACACTTCTTCCGCCCACTGACCCACGATGACCGGGAACTGTGCGCAGCCGTGCTGCGCGCCGGTGATGCGCAGCCACGGCCGCTTCATCGATCAGGAGTTATTCAGCCCCAGTGCGTCTCAGGAGGGAATCCTGCGCGCAAGCGCAAAGTAGACTGATCCCTATTTGATCCAATCAGCATGAGCGAATACCAATACTACGAATTCGCGGCCATCGACCGGCCGCTGACTCGCGCCGAGATGGCGCAGTTGCGCACCGTCTCCACGCGTGCCCAGATCAGCCCCACGGGGTTCGTCAATCACTATGAGTGGGGCGACCTGAAGGCCGATCCGGCTGACTGGATGCGGCAGTATTTCGACGTCTTCGTCTACACGGCCAACTGGCGCAGCTGCCGGCTGGCGCTGCGCGTACCGCTCTCCACGTTTGGCAAGGCGGAACTGAAGCCTTTCACTATCCGGCATGCCTCGACCGTTGAGGCAAACGGAGAGCACTGGATCTTTGGCTGGTCGCACAACGACAGCGAAGAGTATGACCGTTTCGACATGGAAGACGGTAGCGGCTGGATGCAGCGCCTGGCCCCCTGCGCGCCGAGCTGATGCGCGGCGACCTGCGCCCGCTTTACCTGGGCTGGCTGGCCGGATCCCCTGACCTTGAGGACGACGCGCTGGAGCCGGAGGTGCCACCCGGCCTGGCGACACTGTCGCCGCCGCAGGAGGCGCTCGTCGAATTCCTGGAGATCGACCCCGACCTGCTGGCCGCCGCCGCGGCAGCGAGTGCTGACGTTTCGCCGGGCGACGCCGAGCAGGATGATCGCATCGACGCGTGGCTAGACGAATGGCAGCGAGAGGAAATGACTGCCGTGATGAAGTTGCTCGCCCAAGGGCTGGTACACCAGGCCGAACGCCAGGTGCGGCTACGTCATGCGGCCTGGCTGAAAGCACAGCGCGTTTCACCGTCTTCCTCGGCGCAGCGCACCCTTGGCCATCTGCGGGAACTCGCCGAAGCGGCCAGCATTGCGCGCCTGAAGCGCGAAGCGAAGGCGCAAGCCAAGCAGGAGGCCGCACGCCGCCGAAAACGCGAAATGCAACTGAGGCTGGTGATGAACGATGTGGACAAGCGCTGGGTAGCCATTGATGCGCAGGTGCAGAGGGGCACGGCGTCGGCCTATGACGAGGCAACGAAGGCGCTGTCAGAGCTGGCGGACGGCTATGCGCTCACGTCAAGCACTGAAGCATTCGAGATCGCGCTGCGGCAACTCCTGGCTTCCCACGCCAAGCGCGGCGCCCTGTTGCGCCGCTTGCGCGATGCGGGGTTGTGCCCGACATGAGCACCCTTTGAGAACAAGCCGAGACGGAGAACTTGCAGATTGCCGGGCTGATCGGCTCGATCAAGGCTTGGCTTCGCCCAGTGTAGCGACTCGGGACCGCCACTTCCGCGCGAATTGGCCAAATAGGCGGGATGGCTCGCCGGCAGGGTGAGAATCCATGCGCACGAAAACAAACGGAAGCCCCGGGGCGACCAAACGCCTGCGGGGCTCCTTATTTCACGAGACTGCTGACGCAGCCCGCTCGTGGAAGCCCGCCATCGGATCACCCATCACGCGTCCCCCTCAAGGTCCCGCAGGACCGCGAGTTCGCTCAACACCAGCGTCTCCTTCGCAAGCACGGCCGCCAGCGAGAGCAGATGGCCCTGAGTCTCTTCAGTCAGATTGGCCAATGTGCCGCCGGCAGCGTTCTCGATGGCGACCGACAGCAGCGCGTTGAGCTGGGCAGCCTTTTCAGCGGCGAGGCTAAGCGGGCTTTCGGATGCAGCGTGCGCGGTCACGAAGATATCGCGGCCGGTCTGCTCGGCGCTGATGTTGTAGTGCGGGTGCTTACACATTGGATGCCCTCCGCTGGGATGCGCGCTCGCGCTGACAGACGAGAGGAGTTTTGGGAAATGCAGATTGCCCTAAATGGGCGAGCGAAAACTGGGGCATGCAGATGCCTCCTACGTTGCGGTTTCAACTCCGCTCCCCGACGCCAATCGGGGTGGGCGGGCGCAAGGCAGGGTTGGCGTACCAGAACGTAGGAACCGGCGAGCCCGAAGGCTCCCCGCCCAGGCCCGCCCATAGGGACGTGCGAAGGCACGACGGAAAAACCGCCTGGCGGCGGCTATCCGCCTACGTTTTCGGGACGCCAATCCCGGTCGCTGTGGTTGCAGCGACTCATCTAGTATAGCGCTGGCCGCGATGATCTTGCGCTTTCCTGAGGCATCGACTGCCGACTCCACGAAGACCCGCAAACAAAGCTTGGGGCTCCTCCCCGATAGACTTACGCGAGTCATGCACTGGAGAGTGTTAACGAAAACATGACAACAGCAGGTCCACTAAGTCGCTAAAATATCCGGATTCGTCGCCGGCATTCAGCTGGCAGGACACTACGATGGAAGGAAGGGCAATGATGAAGTTGACTGGCATTGGCCTTTACACCTTCCATGAAGCTGCGAGGCTCACCGGCATCCCCGTGCGCGACCTGCGGCGCTGGCTAGACGGCTATGCATATCGGGACAAGACGACCCGGCGTGCGGTTCCGGTTGCTCCACTTTGGGAGTCCGAACTGGCGGAAGCGGACGTGGATGGCATCAGTTTTCATGATTTGCTGGAAGCCCGATTCGTCCGAGCGTTTCGCCAGCACGGCGTCAGCCTGCAAACGATTCGCTTGGCCAGCCGCAAGGCACGCGAGCTTTTTGCCCTGCCGCATCCCTTTACCTCCCGCCGGTTTCAGACGGACGGCCGCACGATCTTCGCGTCGACAATACAGGAATCTGGTGAGACTGAGCTGCTGGACTTGGTGAAAAGCCAGTACGCGTTTCAGAAGATCATCGAGCCCTCTTTGTATCGTGGCATCGAATTCGGTGCGGACGATGCCGCTGCACGTTGGTACCCGACGCTGCGCAGCAAAGCCGTGGTATTGGATCCTGAAATCGCCTTCGGCAAGCCCATTGTCACCGATGGCGCCATCAGAACTTCGATCCTCGCCGAGGCATTCCAGGCTGAAGGCGACAAGCAGCTTGTTGCCAGGTTGTATGAAGTGCCTGTTGCCTCGGTGGAGGCAGCAGTCGCCTTTGAAGAACGCCTGGTAGCGTGAAGTTCTTCGCTGACAACAATCTCTCTCCGGCGCTGGCACGGGCACTCCACTCGCTTTCCGAACCATACGGGCACTCCGTTGCTCCTTTGCGAGACCGCTTCCCACAAGACACAACGGATGCAGCCTGGATCGACGCTCTCTCGCAAGAAGGTGGATGGGCGGTCATCACGCACGACAAGCTGAACAAGGGCCTCGAGCGAGAGGCATTGCGCCGTGCGGGGCTGATTGCCTTCTTTCTCGACAAAAGCTGGTCAAACCATAGGTTCTGGGACATTGCGCACAATCTGGTGCGGTGGTGGCCACGGATCATCGAGCAATCTGAAGGTATCAAAGGCGGTGCCGCCTTCAGGCTTCCCTTCAACTTCTCAGGCAAAGGGCAGTTCGAACAAGTCAAGCTCTAGGACTGCAGCGATAGGCGCCGTCGCCGCGCCACCCACCCAACAAAAAGCCCCGCCAGGCCACAACCCGCGGGGCTTCCCAGACACAAGCGGCAGCTCACGCCAACCGCTCTCACGCAAGCACCAACACCCTCAATCCGTCCCGTACCTGGGATTGCGCGGCCCATACAAGATGCTGCCCGGACGCCCGGCCGACAACAGCCGCGCGCTTGTCACCCCCGCCACGGGATGGCCGGCTTCGGTGACACTGTTCAACACCTGCTTGACCGCTGCCGTGATCAGCGCGCCGATCAGCCCGCCGCCGGCATTGTTGTTGCCTTCGTTGTTGGAGGCCGATGCGCTGCCGCTCCACAGGGTGGCCCCGGTCTTCAGGTCGACCAGCCTGGCGCTGGCGGTGACGACGGTCGCACTGCTGATGACCATGTACGACGTGCCGTATTTCGATACGGTGATATAGAGCGCGGCGTCGGCACCGAAGATCTCGCGCAGCTTGGCCGGCGGGACCTGGTGGATGTCGCCGGCGGTGGTCATGCCGTTCTGCTTGAACGTCTCGTCCACGAGCGTGACGGGCAGCACGTAGTAGCCGGATTCGGCGAGGGGATAGGTGACCTGGGACAGCATGCTGTAGGTCGCCTTCACATCGGGCGATTCATTCAGGGGCGGCAGTACCACGATCGAGCGCGGGCGGCTTTCCTTGAAGGCGCTGTAGTCGACGTTCTGCCGGGGCGCAGCGCAGCCGGCTGCAAGCACGGCGACCGCCGCGGCGGCGAATAGCCGTTTGAATAGAGACATCATTTCTTTTCCTCTCCCCGCTTGACGTTCTTCATCAGGAAATCGACGTAAGCTGCCGACTCGGGGAACAAGGTCTTCTCGGTCTGGAATTCCTGCGCCATCTGGTCGTCCTTGCCGATGCCGGCATACAGCAAGCCCAGGTGGGCGTGGTAGCCCGGTGGCGGCGTAGCGCCTGCGGCCGTGATTTTCTGCATGTCGCGCTCGAGCGCTTCGATCTGCGCCTGCTTCGGCTCACCCTTGAAGTACTCATAGACCTGCGGCTGGTAACTTTCCCACTGATACAGGGTCTTGGGCGCCGTGCAGCCCGCCAGCAGAATGGTTCCCGTCAAGGCCAGCGCAGCTGGGCGCCATGGCCGATACATCTTTTGCTTTTTCACTTCTTCTCCTCTTCAACAAACCCGCATTACGGATTGCCCGGCTTCCACGCGCCGCTTTCGATGCCGGTGATCAGGCTGGTGACGGCCTCGCGCATGGCCAGGTCGAGCACCTTGCCGTTGAGCGTGGAGTCGTAGCTAGACGTGCCGCCAAAGCCGACGACCTCCCGCGTGGACAGCGCGTACTCGCCAGCGCCCTGGGCGGAGAAGACGACCTCGGAGGTGGCGATGTTGACCACGTTGAGCGCGACCTTGGCGTAGGCGACCTGCGACTTGCCTCGGCCGAGAATGCCAAAGAGTTGCTGGTCGCCAACTTCCTTGCGCCCGAATTCGGTCACGTCGCCAGTGACGACGTAGTCGGCGCCCTTCAGGCGCTGTGCCTGGCTCTTGATCGCGGCTTCGCGCTTGATCTCTTCCATGTTGTCGCGATCAAGCACGTTGAAGCGGTTGGTCTGCTGCAAATGCGTGATCAGCACGGTCTTGGCCTGGCCGCCCAGCCGGTCGACACCATCGGAGAACACGCCTCGCATATAGCTCGAACGGTTATCGAACTTGCCAACGGCAATCGGGGTCCGCACGCCGGCATAGGAACGGCTGGCGCTCTCCACCTTCTGCACCGGCAGGGCGGTCGATGTCTCCGTGGCGCACCCGCCGAGCATGGCGAGCAACACCGTTGCCCCTACCAGAGGGATTGCGGTCGCTTTTTTCACTAAGATTTCTCCTACTAGTCGCGGGTCATGAAGCAAAAGATTTCCGCGCGCTTGGAAGCGGCCACGGAAATCCGGATACCGAATTTGTTATCGACCGCCGGGGACACATCCAACACCCCCTTTGGTTGGATGTACAAAGCTTGGGGGCCACCGAGTCCCGGACTTGCCAGGCCCATCGCAGGCTCACCCCCTGGTGAACTAGAGACTACTGGAATATTTGCAAGGTAAATCCAACAAATGTCATTGGAATTAAACAGGCGCAAGGACAGCGGCGTAGCCAGCGCCCGCCCTCTCCCCGGCCCCTCTCCCACAAGTGGGAGAGGGAGCCAACCAGCGGGAGAGTCAAAGCATCACTCGGTGTAGCCGTGATTTCCGTCGCCCAGGCGGAAATCACCAAAGCGCGATGCGAAGCGAGCCGTGAAGGTTTGAATCTCCCGTTATGCGACGAGGAGTCTTTCGCCGCATCCGGGTCGCCTTCTTTGCCTACTTTCTTGGCGAGAGACAAGAAAGTAGGTCGCCTCCCCGCGGGGGAGGTGAAACTGCCTTTGACTTTGAGCTTTTGAGCTTTTGACGTTAAGCAGTTGCTTTTGAAGTTAGGCAGTTGAATTTGCAGTGACGCAGCAACGTGAATCGGCTCTGACGTTCCAGCCGATCCAGACATGGTTGGCGCACAGCGGCATGCCGACGGCAACCAAGCCACTCCACTCACAACGCCTCCAGATCCCTCCCCCGCAACCCCACCAGCAGCGCCTGCCCATCCGGCCCCACGCGGAACTCGCCATAGCGTGCCTTCTCGAACCGCGCCGCCTGCCCTTCCTGGAAGAAGTACGCATCGGTGGACACCTGCGCCTGCACGCCGCCCCAGCGCGACGGCACGGTCTGGAAGCGCAGCAGTTGCTCACCCTCAGCCAGGGCCTCGCCCGTGTGCAGGCGCACCAGCGTGGCTTCGCCGCGTGCATCGCGGCGGATCACGGCGACTTGCTCGCGCGCGGGCTCGATGCCTTGCTGGCGGAGCGCCTCGCGGATGGCATCGGCGATGGCGAAGTTAAGGGCCATGTAGTCGCCTTGCATGAGCGAGCGCGGATCGACTGGCGCCAGGCGCAGGTAGACGATGTCGCCGTGCGCCAGCAGCCGTTCCTTGCCGGTGATGGCTAAGGCGGCGAGCCCGAGCGTGAGCACCCATGCCAACAGTATCCAGCGTTTCATGCTTGTCTCCTTGCGCCGTCGCGATGCAGCGCCATGCGCAGCAGCAGCACGGCGATGCCGGCGCCGGCGAGCGTGACGGACTTGATCAGCAGCGTCCAGTGCAGTGCGCTGTAGTACCAGACGAAGCCGCTGCCGAGCGCGGCGACGGCCAGGCCCAGCCACGGCAGCGAGCCGCGGCGCAATGCCAGGCCAAGCGCGACGGCGGCGGCGACTACCGCCGGCGCGCCGGCAAGCAGGATGCTGAAGAGCACGGCGCCGGCCAACGCCATGCCCCGCACCATCGGGCTTAACCGCAGCCGGCCTGCTTCGGCAAGGACAAAGGCCGCGAGCACCGCGCCGAACAAGGCGCCGGCCAGCCAGTAGTTGCCGGCCTGGCGTCCGGTGTCGGCGTCGAACCACAGTGCGCCGGGCTGGCTGAGCCCGGTCACCACCAGTGCGGCGCCAAGCGCGAACAGCAGCGTGGCGTCGGCGGCGGGCTCGATCCAGTTGTGCAGCCCGGCGGCGCAGAGCCGCCCCTCCGCCAGCACGAAGCCGGTGAGCAGCGTCATGGCGAGTGGCGCGAGCCAGCCCAGCGAGAAGCTCATGGCTTGCCAGCCGTGGCGCAAGCCGGGCGTCATGGCCAGGTGGAGCGCTAGCGCCACCGCCGTCCATACGCCCAGCGCGGCCAGGAAGCGATGCAGCCGGTTGCTGACCAGCACGTAGAGCACGGCCTCCAGCAGCGCCAGCGCGCCCCAGAAGGCGGCCGAATCGAGCAGGCGGGCGCCGCCGTAGGCCTGGCTCGCGCCGTACACGAGCAGGCCCTGGCCGCTGAGGCTGACGGCCAGCGCGAATTGCTCGAGCGCGGTGGCGGCCGCGCGGCGCCGGTACAGCACCGCGGCCAGCGCGATCATGGCGGCGCCGCAGGACGCCATTGCCGTGGCGTTGTCGCGCGCGGCCACAAACACCGAGCCGAGCAGGAAGACGAGGAAGAACACCGCACCGAGCCAGCCCGCCAGGCCCATCAGCAGCCTGACGGCCCAGGGCGTGCGCGCTTGCGCGGCCTGCGGCTGCCCTTGCACCAGGCCGCGCGCGGCCAGGTCCTGCCACAGCGCTTGTACTGCGAGACGATCGCTGGTCATGCCGGCTCTCCGTTGGGCGCGCCGCTCGGGGCCTGCCCGTGGTGTCGATAGGCGCGCAGCAGCCATGCCGCGGCCGCGGCGGACAGGCCGATGGTCAGCAGCCCGAGGATCAGGAAGGCGCCGAACCCGGCCCCGTTACCCTCCAGCAGCAGCCGGGCCATGCCGGTCACCAGCAGCACGATGACGGAGAAGCTGGCCAGGCTGAGCGCCACCAAGTCGAATGCCCGCAGCCGGAACCAGGCCAGCAGCGCGCCAAGCGTAAGCATGGCCACGCCGAACATGGCGGCGTCGAAGCGGTTGTGGACGATGCTGGCGAGGCCGAGCCAGCCCGCGTAGGCGCACGCCAGCGCGGCAAGGATGCGCGCGCCGGCCAGCCCGCGAAAGCCGTAGCCCGGCGCCAGTGCGCGCAGCGCGAACCACAGCGCCAGCTGCGCCAGCGTGGCCGCCACCAGCGACAGCGTGGTGGCCCGCTCGCCGACCGCGCCGAACAGCAGGTCGAACATGGCGCCCACGCCAAGACGCACGCTGAAATACCGCAGCAGCGCCACATTGGCCAGCACGATCACCAGCCACCAGTGCGGGGCCGCGCGTGCCGCCAGCGCCCATGGGATCGCCAGCAGTGCCCACAGGGCAAACAGCTGCCAGGCGTCGGCGCCGGTCTGGTACACCTGCCCGATCACGGCCAGCAGCACGCCGGCCACCACCTGGGCGCCGCAGAGCGCCGCCAGCCCCGCCATGTCGGCAGGCGGGCGCAGCCAGGCGAATCCTGCCAGCAGGGTGAGCGCGCCGGCCAGCAGGCCGAACTTGGCGAACTTGTGCAGGTCCTGCCAGTTGAAGGCGAAGAACACGATCACGCCGGCGCACAGCAGCGCCGCGCCCAGCATCAGCAACGTGCGGTCGAGCCAGGCCCGCCACTGGGCCGCGTCGGGCTCGGTGCCCGGCCAGGCGCTGGCGACGCCTTCGGCGCCAAGCGCGCCCTGCTCTCGCCAGTCCGCCAGCGCCTGGCGCGTCGCCCGCCGGTCTTGAAAGCCATGCATCGAGGTTGGCTGCATAGGAGCCCTATGTGATGGATACGCCAGTGCACTGTAGCAAAGGCGCCGCCCTCTGCGCAGCTTTCCTTGCGCGAGGACAGCGGGGGTGCCGCCCTTCGCGGCGAGGCTTTGCGGCCGTGCCCCTGCCCGGTATGCTGTGCGTTTTTCCCATCCAGTCGCGCCCCGCCATGACCCTAGGTATCCTCGCCGCCATCCACGATGAAGTCGACGGCCTGATCGCCGCCATGCGCCACGACGACGCGCGCGCCACCGTGCAGCGCATCGGCATGCGCGACTATCACGTCGGCCACCTCCATGGCCAGCGCTGCGTGCTGGTGCTCGCGCGCATGGGCAAGGTGGCGGCGGCGGCCACCACGGTGACGCTGGTGCGCGAGTTCGGTGTGGATGAGATCGTCTTCACCGGCCTGGCCGGCGGCATCGGTGCCGAGACCCGGGTCGGGGATGTGGTGGTGGCGGACCGCACGCTGCAGCACGACCTGGACGCGCGGCCGTTTTTTGCCCGGCATGAGGTGCCGCTGCTGGAGCGCGCGGAATTCCCCACCGATCCGGGCTTGACCGCCGCGCTGCGCGAGGCCGTGGCGGGCTACCTGCGGGATGACCTGCCGGCTTCGGTGCCGGCCGATGTGCAGGCCCGCTTCGGGGTAAGCGCGCCCAGGCTGCATGTGGGGATGATCGCCAGCGGCGACCAGTTCATCGGCTCGCCCGCCGCCGCGGCCGAGTTGCGCGAGCGCTTGCCCGGCGTGCTGGCAGTGGAAATGGAAGGCGCCGCGGTGGCGCAGGTTTGCCATGAATATGGCGTGCGGCATGCGGTGATGCGCACGGTATCCGATCGGGCCGACGATACCGCGCACGTGGATTTTGCGGCGTTCCTGACGGACGTGGCCAGCCATTATTCCAGCGGGGTTTTGCAACGGTTTTTGGAGCAGCGCGGTTAATTCGGCATTCGGGCTCCGCGGGTATTAATTCAATCTCACCGTCCCCTGGCCACGCCCCCGACTCCGACCAGCACAGCCGCGCCCAGGATGGCGGCGAACCAACCCGCCATCTGCCCGTCGGCAAACCAGTGCAGCCCCTGGCCGCCGTAAAACGCGGCCAGCGCGCCCAGTGCGCCGAACACCACCGCCGCAAGCAGGCTGACCCGGCCCACAGGGTGCAGCCACCGGGCCGCCAGCCCAACCAGCACCCCTACCACCAGCGTACCCAACATCACTTTCTCCTGATTATCTGAATCTGGCGCGCTGTCTGGTTAGGCTCGCCAGGCGCCGCGCGTGGCCGTAACAATACGGTAAACCCGACCGTGCCCCGGCAAGATCCGCGCCGGGCGGTATAATGTAGCCCGGTTCGGCGGCGCTTTGCGCCGGAATCCGCGCTTGAATTCATGCCCGGATTGCACCTGACTCCCGCGCTGCAGCCTGCAAAGCCGCTGCCCGGAGCCCGGCCAGAGAGACATGCTCCCCACCATGCAACTGCTCGCGATCGGTATCAATCACACCACGGCGCCCGTCTCGCTGCGCGAGCGAGTGGCGTTTCCGCTTGAGCAGATCAAACCCGCCTTGGGCGCCTTGCGCACCCACCTGGCCGGCAAAAACGGCACCGAAGCCGCCATCCTTTCCACTTGCAACCGCACCGAGATCTACTGCGCCACCGATGTGCTGGTATCGGGCTCGGAAGGCTTCGAGCACACGCTGCGCTGGCTGGCGCAGCACCATAACGTGCCGGCCGGCGAGCTCGCTCCCCACCTGTACGCGTTGCCGCAGTCCGAAGCCGTGCGCCATGCGTTCCGCGTGGCCAGCGGGCTGGATTCGATGGTGCTGGGCGAGACCCAGATCCTGGGCCAGTTGAAGGATGCGGTACGCACCGCCGGTGAAGCCGGCGCGCTTGGCACCTACCTGAACCAGTTGTTCCAGCGCACGTTCGCGGTGGCCAAGGAAGTCCGCGGCCAGACCGAGATCGGCGCGCATTCGGTGTCCATGGCCGCCGCCGCGGTGCGCCTGGCCCAGCGGATTTTTGAAAGCGTCTCCACCCAGCGCGTGCTGTTTATCGGCGCGGGCGAGATGATCGAGCTGTGCGCCACGCACTTTGCAGCCCAAACGCCGCGCCAAATCGTGGTGGCCAACCGCACGGTCGAGCGCGGCGAACGGCTGGCCGAGCAACTGGCCGGCCAGGGCCTGACGACCGAGGCCATCCGCCTGTCGGACCTGGGCGCGCGCCTGCATGAGTTCGACATCGTGGTGTCGTGCACCGCCAGTTCCCTGCCCATCATCGGGCTGGGCGCGGTGGAGCGCGCCGTCAAGCTGCGCCGCCACCGCCCCATCATGATGGTGGACCTGGCCGTGCCGCGCGACGTGGAGCCCGAAGTCGCACGCCTGGATGACGTCTTCCTGTACACCGTGGATGACCTCGGCGCCATCGTGCGCGAGGGCAATGCCATGCGCCAGGCCGCCGTGGCCCAGGCGGAAGCCATTATCGAGAGCCGCGTGCAGAATTTCATGCACTGGCTGGAAACCCGCAGTGTGGTGCCGGTCATCCGCGACCTGCAGGCGCAAGGCGAGGCCATGCGCCAGGCCGAGCTGGAACGCGCGCGCCGCATGCTGGCGCGCGGCGACGACCCGGAAGCCGTGCTTGAAGCCCTCTCCGGCGCGCTCACCCGCAAATTCCTGCACGGCCCGACCCACGCCCTGAACCACACCCAGGGCGACGACCGCGAGACCTTGCTGCGCCTGGTGCCGGGCCTGTTCCGCCACAGCAGCCACTCCGAGCGCTAGCCGCGCTCACCTCGGCCGTGCGTGTCCTGCGCGCGGCCACCTTTGCGTTGCCTCCGGCCTTTGGCCCGCACGCATCCCCGGCAGCAAACATTCGCCCCCACCCGTTTCACCGCGCCCCTTCGGATCTCCATGAAAGCCAGCATGCTTGCCAAGCTCGACCAATTGTCCGAGCGACTCGACGAAGTCAACGCCCTGCTTGCGCGCGAAGATGCCACCGCCAAGATCGACCAGTACCGCAAGCTCACGCGTGAGCACGCCGAACTGACGCCGGTGGCCGAGCAGTACGCGCAGTACTGCCAGGCGCAGGAAGACCTGGCCACCGCGCAGGCGTTGCTGGACGATCCCGAGATGAAGGAGTTCGCGGCCGATGAGATCACCGCGGCCCGCGAGCGGCTGGAAACGCTGGAAGGCAGCCTGCAGAAACTGCTGCTGCCCAAGGATCCCAACGACGAGCGCAACCTGCTGCTGGAAATCCGCGCGGGTGCCGGCGGCGAGGAAAGCGCGCTGTTTGCCGCCAACCTGCTGCGCATGTACACGCGCTACGCCGAGCGCCAGCGCTGGCAGGTGGAGGTGATGAGCGAATCCGCGTCCGACCTGGGCGGCTATAAGGAAGTGATCATCCGGATTGCCGGCGATGCGGCCTTTTCCCGGCTGAAGTTCGAATCCGGCGGCCACCGCGTGCAGCGCGTGCCGGCCACCGAGGCGCAGGGGCGCATCCACACATCGGCCTGCACGGTGGCGGTCATGCCCGAGGCCGACGAGGTGACCGAGGTAGAAATCAATCCGGCCGACCTGCGCGTGGATACCTTCCGCGCATCCGGCGCCGGGGGCCAGCACGTGAACAAGACCGATTCGGCCGTGCGCCTTACCCACCTGCCCACCGGCATAGTGGTGGAGTGCCAGGACGACCGCAGCCAGCACCGCAACAAAGACAAGGCCATGAAGGTCCTGGCGGCCCGGCTGATGGACGCGAAGCTGCGCGCGGCGCAGGCGAAAGAGGCCAGCACCCGGCGCAACCTGATCGGCACCGGCGACAGAAGTGACCGTATCCGCACCTACAATTTCCCGCAGGGGCGGGTGACGGATCACCGTATCAACCTGACGCTCTACAAGATCGACATGATCATGGATGGCGATCTCGACGAGCTCCTGTCCGCATTGTCCGCAGAACACCAGGCGGATCAACTGGCGGCGCTGGGCGAAGGGCATTAATCGCTCGGCAATAACAGATTATTGCGACGATATAGCGGTCATTAAGGCAAACTTTTGGATCGCGCTGCATAAATCGCGATTTCTGAACGAAAACCTTTGTATCTGTTGTAAATGCTTGCAACAGCACTGGCGCGCCATTTTTCGCTGTCTATAATCGATTTCGACTGAGCCGCCAGACAGAGGTCGGCGTGTCGCCACTCGAAAACGGACAAAAGGACGAAATCATGAAGAAATTGCTCGCGCTGTTGATGATCACCGCCGCCATGGCTGCCTGCAGCAAGAAGGAAGAAGCCCCCGCCACGCCGAGCGCTGACAGCGCCATGCAGAGCGCCGCCGAATCCGCCAAGGCCGCCGCCAGCGACGCCGCATCCGCCGCCAGCAATGCCGCTGATGCTGCCAAGGCCGCTGCCAGCAGCGCTGCCGCCGATGTCTCCGTTGCCGCCGAAAAGGCCAAAGTAGACGCCGGCAATGCCATGGAAAAGGCTAAGGAAGCCGCCAAGGACGCCGTCAACGCCAGCGCCGACAAGGCCAAGGACGCCGTCAACAAGTAATCTGCACGCCACGGCGGGAAGGGGCTGGCGCACCGCGACCAGGCACCGCCGGCCAGCCAAGCGCGTTACACTGCAAACCCCGTCAGGGCACCTCCCGACGGGGTTTTGTTTTTTGCCTTCTCCATGCCCAGCACCGCGCCCACCGCCGCCTCCCCCAGCCCCAATGCCGCCGCACCGGTCCCACTGCCTGAGACGGCCACGGTACGCGATGCCCTGGCGCTGGCTGCTGCAGCCGGCTTGCCAGCGCTGGAGGCGCGCCTGCTGCTGAGCCATGTCACCGGGCTGACCCGCACACAGCTGATCACGCGCGACGACGAGACGCTTGCCCCGGCCCAGCGCGACAGCGTTGCCGCCTTGCTCGGGCGCCGCCTGGCCGGCGAGCCGGTGGCCTACTTGCTGGGTGAGCGGGAATTCTTCGGACGCGCCTTCCGCGTCACCCGGGATGTGCTGATTCCGCGCCCGGATACGGAAATCGCCGTGGAAGCGGCCTTGAAGCTGCTGGCGCCGCTGCCCGCCCCCGGGTGCTCGACATGGGCACCGGCTCCGGCGCGCTGGCCGTCACGCTGGCCTGCGAGCGGCCCGACGCCGAGGTCTGGGCCACCGATATCTCACCCGGCGCACTGCAGGTGGCGCAAGACAATGCGCGCGCGCTTGGCGCCGCCAATGTGCGCTTTCTTGCCTCCGACTGGTACGCCGCGCTGCCCGATGGCCTGCGCTTCGACCTGATCGTGAGCAATCCGCCCTATATCGCCGCCGGCGATCCGCACCTGGGCCAGGGCGACCTGCGCTTCGAGCCGATCGATGCGCTGACCGATCACGGCGATGGCTTGTCGGACCTTGGGACAATCGTGGCCGGGGCCGCCGCGCGCCTGCATGCGGGCGGCTGGCTGCTGATGGAGCACGGCTATGACCAGGGCCAGGCCGCCCGCGACCTGCTGGCCACCGCCGGCATGGCCGAGATCTTCACCGCGCGCGACCTCGCCGGCCATGAACGCTGCAGCGGGGCTCGCCTGCCAACGCCGGCCGGGGCGGCCGCCTGAAGCAAGCGGCCGATTCCGGTAAAATCAATGGATTGATTGCATCAAGGCGCGCGCATCACGCGCGCCCTCCGATTTCCCGATAGCGGCGCCGGCCTTTACCGGCACCGCGAGCAACTGAAAAGAGACATCATGAGTGACGCGCAGCAAAAGATCGACCAGATCGTCAAGGGCAGCCCGGTGGTCCTGTTCATGAAGGGGACCGCCCAGTTCCCGATGTGCGGCTTCTCCGGCCGTGCCATCCAGATCCTGAAGGCCTGCGGCGTCGACGCACCGACCACGGTCAATGTGCTGGAAGACGACGGCATCCGCCAGGGCATCAAGACCTACGCCAACTGGCCGACCATTCCGCAACTCTATGTGAACGGCGAGTTCATCGGCGGCTCGGACATCATGATGGAGATGTACCAGAACGGCGAACTGCAATCGCTGCTCAAGGCCTGAGCGCGACATGACCGCAGCGGGTGCAGCGGGTGATGGCAAGCCGCGGCGCATCGTTGTCGCGATCACCGGCGCCACCGGCGCGGTCTATGGGGTCCGCCTGGTACAGATACTAGGCGCCGCGCCTGGCGTGGAGGCCCATCTGCTGATCTCGGCGGCGGGCGTGATGAACCTGCAGCACGAACTCGACATCAGCAAGGCCGAGGTGGAAGCCTTTGCCCACGTGGTCCACAACGTGCGCGATATCGGCGCCACCATTGCCAGCGGCTCCTTTGCCGCCCACGCGATGGTGGTGGCGCCCTGCTCCATGCGCACGCTGGCCGCGGTGGCACATGGCCTGTCCGACAACCTCATCACCCGCGCCGCGGACGTCACGCTCAAGGAGCGCCGCAAGTTGGTGCTGATGGTGCGCGAAACGCCGTTGAACCTCGCGCACCTGCGCAATATGATCGCCGTCACCGAGATGGGCGGCATCATCTTCCCCCGGTCCCCGGCTTCTACCAGAAGCCGCAGAGCGTGGCGGAACTGGTCGACCATACCGTCGGCCGCGTGCTCGACCTGATCGACGTACCGCAAACACTGGCGCCAAGCTGGGCCGGGCTCAACGGCCAGGCCTGACCCACAGGTTTTCCCTCGTTCTATCCCGTGCTACCGCTCTCGCTTCAGTGCCAGTAGCGATAGCGGCGGCCACCGTAGTACCCGCCGCGATAGCCATAGTAGCCACCATAAAAACCGGGGGCTACCACTACCGGCGGCGCGGCGTAGACCGGCGCCGGCGCCACTGCGACCTCGCCGCCACCATAGCCATAGCCGGGATAAGCCGGGTAGACGGCGCAGCCGCCAAGCATGGCGGCGCCAGCCACCGCGAGTCCCATCATCCATGTTTTCATCTCATCGTCCTTGTGGCTTGTTTAGCCATAAGAACGTTATACGGAGCGGTTTGGTAATACAGGGTCAACTTGCTGTAACCCTTGTTACGAATCGCAACGTTTGGGTGAACGTAAAGGCCTCAAACCTCAAACCGAACCCCCTGCGCCAACGGCAGCGCATCCCCATAGTTCACGGTATTGGTAGCGCGCCGCATATACCCTTTCCAGGCATCCGAGCCCGACTCACGTCCGCCGCCAGTCGCCTTCTCACCACCAAACGCACCTCCAATCTCCGCCCCGCTGGTGCCGATATTCACATTGGCGATCCCGCAATCGCTGCCGCTTGCCGACATGAAGCGTTCCGCCTCCCGCAGCGACTCGGTGAAGATGCAGGACGACAAGCCATGCTCCGAAGCGTTGTTCAGCGCGATGGCTTCGTCCAGCGTGGTGTACGGCATCACATAGAGAATCGGCGCGAAGGTTTCGCTCAGCATCATCTCGTGCTGGCGATCGGTCAGCACCAGCGCGGGCCGCACGTACTCGGCATTGGGGTACTTTTCGGCCAGCACGCGCTCGCCGCCGTGCACGGTGTTGCCGTGCTCGCGGCAGCGGAGCAGCGCGGCGGCCATGGCGGCCCCCGCGGCGCCATCGATCAGCGGGCCGACCAGCGTTGTCTCGGCCAGCGGATCGCCCACTGGCAGGCGGCCGAACACCTGGACCAAGCGCGTGGTCACGGCCTCCAGCACATCGACATGCATGAAGGCGCGGCGCAGCGACGTGCAACGCTGCCCGGCCGTGCCTGCCGCCGCAAAGGTCATGGCGCGCACGGCGAGATCGAGATTGGCCGAGGGCGCGATGATCGCGGCATTGTTGCCGCCGAGTTCCAGGATGGTGCGCTTGAACCGCTCGGCGCAAGCGATGCCCACGGCGCGGCCCATGCGGGTAGAGCCAGTGGCGCTCACCAGCCGCACATCGGCGTGTTCCACCAGATGCTGGCCCAGCGCCGGCCCGCCCGAGAGCACGGTGGCGATGCCAACGTGCTGGGGCGCGGCGATCTCCAGCACGCCGTCAAGCAGGCTCTGCATGACCAGCGCGCTCAGCGGGGTCTTCTCCGACGGCTTCCAGATCACCCCGTTGCCGCACACCAGTGCCAGCGCCGCATTCCAGGCCCAGACCGCCACGGGGAAGTTGAAGGCCGAGATCACGCCGCACAGGCCATAGGGATGCCAGGTCTCGCGCATCGCATGCTGGGGCCGCTCGGACGCGATGGTGAGGCCATGCAACTGGCGCGACAGGCCGACCGCGAAGTCGCAGATGTCGATCATCTCCTGTACCTCGCCCAGCCCTTCCTGCAGGATCTTGCCGGCTTCGAGCGAGACCAGTTCGCCGAGATGCTTCTTGTGTTCGCGCAGCACTTCGCCAAAGCGCCGCACCACCTCGCCGCGCACCGGCGCGGGCACCAGCGCCCAGCTGGCTTGCGCCACGCGGGCGCGCTCGATGCGCGCGTCGGCCTCGGCGAGGCTGCAGGCGGGCAGGTGCCCGAATGCCTCGCCGTCGATGGGCGAGCGTACCGGCAAGGCGCCGGTGGGGCCTTCGCCGTCGCGCCACGGCGGCGTCAGCCCGATGGCCTGCCAGCAGGCCGCGAATTCCTTTGCTTTCATACCGTTGCCTCTTGAAGCGGATGACGGGTGTAGTGTCGGCCGAAACGGTTGGCCAGGAAAGTGTCCAGCGCCATCGCCTCTTGCGGCACGAAGCCGGCCTGCGGCAGTTCGCCGTTGGCCACCAGGTCCAGTGCGGTGCAGATACCGGCCGCCGTGGTGAGCTGGATCGCATTGACGTGGCCGGCAGCCGTATCCGCGCCGCCGATGCGCACCGAGAACGACGCCTGCGTCAGCGGACCGCGCCCACCTTTGCCGCCGCCGGCGGCATAGCCGGTGGCGTTGGCGAACACGATCACCACGTCCTGCTGCGTGGCGGGGATCGCGCTCTCGAAGATTTCCCGCATCCAGTCGCGGCGCTCGCGCAGGCGCAGGTCGTTGAGCAGCAGCTTCATCACCGCGCAGTGGCCCGGATAGCGGATCGACTTGTAGTCCACGTCGCGCGCCCGGCCCGCCAGCGTCTCGGGCAAGGTGCCGAGCCCTCCTGACGTATTAAAGGCCTCGTACTCGATGCCGTCCAGCGCGAAGCTCTCCAGCCCTTCCAGCGCCGGCACTTCCACGCGGCGGCCGCCGACGATGGCCTCGCACGGGTTGCAGTATTCGTTGATCAGCCCTTCCGTGCTCCAGGTCAGGTTGTACTTGAGCGCATTGCTCGGGTAGCGCGGCAGCGCGCCGACGCGCATCTTCAGGTCGAGCAGTTCGCCGCCGCCGCGCAGGAAGCGCTGGGCCAGGTCATTGCCGACCACGCCGATAAAGCCGGGGGCCAGCCCGCATTGCGGCATCAGCACGGAGCGCGCGCCATCGGCCAGGCGGCGAATGGCGTGGGTGGCGGCAACGTCTTCGGTCAGGTCGAAGTAATGCACGCCCAGGCTGGCCGCTACCGTGGCCACGCCGACCGCGGCGTGGAACGGCAGCGCATTGAGCACGGCATCTGCGCCGCCGAGCAGCCAGGCGCAATCCTGGGTCTGGTCCGGGTCGCCGACACGCACGGCGATGCCTTCAGGCATGCCCTCGAGATGGGTGGGCTCGCGGTCGACCAGGGTCACGCGGTAGTCGCCGCTGTCATGCAGCATGACCGCGATGGTGCGGCCGATCTTGCCCGCGCCCAGCACGACCACGCGCATCGGCGTTTGCCGCGGCGTGCGCGTGGCGGTGGCGGCCGGAGTGACGGTACCTGGGTTGCCGGGCTGGGTGGTGAGTGCCGCGGCTTGGGTGTTCTGTCCAGTTTGGTCCAGATGGCCGGTTGGAATTTTGTAGGTCATGATGTCCCTCGTGGATCGCGAATGGAAGTTCCGTGACTCAAGTATGGTTGCGACCACAGTCAGAATGAAGGGACAAGATTGACGAAAGAGCCTCACAATCGAACGATTCGACGAAAATAACTGCCAAATCGACGAAACACCCTTTCGCAGCCCTCGTCCAGCCACAGCCCCCGCCGCCCATGACCGACCTCGACCAGACCGACCGCCACCTGCTCTCCCTGCTGCAAGCCAACGCGCGCGAGAATGCCGCCAACCTCGCGCGCAAGCTCGGCATTGCCCGCACCACCGTGGTGGCCCGCATTGCGCGGATGGAGCGCGAAGGCGTGATCGCCGGCTACGGCGTGCGGATGGGCCAGCAGATGGAGGACAACGCCATCCTGGCGTTCTGCGGCATGTCGGTGATGCCGAAGAGCGCCCCGGCGGTGGTGCGGGCGCTGCAGCGCTTTCCCGAAATCGAGGAGCTGAACTCGGTCAGCGGCCCGGTGGACTACATGGCGGTGATCCGCTGCGACACCCATGCCCGGCTGGACAAGCTGCTGGACGAAATCGGCGCGCTGGATGGCGTCAACCACACCACCACGTCGATCGTGCTGGCGCGCAAGATCGACCGGCGCCGCGCCGCGGGCTGAGCCAGCGGCGCGCACGCAAAAGGCTTATGCTGCACAGCTTGGCAGCCAGCCCGGCCAACCGGGCACCCCGGAAAACCATCCAGATCAGGAGAGCAAGACCATGAGCAATCGCATTCGAGTCGCCGTGGGCGGCGTGACCGGCTGGGCCGGCGGCGAACTGGCGCGCGGCGTGGCGCACGCGGATGACATGACGCTGGTGGCCGGGCTGTCGCGCGGCGCGGCCGGCCAGACCCTGGCGGCGCTGACCGCGCACAAGGGCACGCCCGGCGTGGCGGTCGCCAGCATCGACGAGCTGGCGCAAGGCGCCTTCGACGTTTATGTGGAATACACCAAGCCGGATATTGCCAAGCGCAACATCCTGCAGGCGCTGGCCAAGGGCGCGCACGTGGTGGTGGGCACGTCCGGGCTATCCGACGAGGACTATGCCGAGATCGACGCCGCCGCGCGCCAGGCCGGGCGCGGCGTGCTGGCCTGCGGCAACTTTGCCATTACCGTGGTGCTGCTGCAGAAGTTCGCCGAGATGGCCGCGCGCCACCTGGAGCACTGGGAAATCATCGACTACGCCAAGGCCGGCAAGATCGACGTACCCTCCGGCACCGTGCGCGAGCTGGCGTACCGCCTGGGGCAGGTCCGCGAAGCCAAGCAGGTGGTGCCCATCGACCAGGTCAAGGGCCCCCAGGAAACGCGTGGCGCAACGATGTCCAGCAGCCAGGTGCACGCCGTGCGCCTGCCGGGATATCAGTTGGGCGTGGAGGTGATCTTCGGCGCCGACGGGCAGCGCCTGCATCTGAAGCACGAGTCCGGCGACGGCTCCAAGCCCTATGTGTCGGGCGCCCTGCTGGCGATCCGCAAGGTGCATACCTTGACCGGGCTGGTGCGCGGGCTGGACAAGGTGATGGAAGGGCTTTGAGGGCTTTGAGGGCTTTGAGGACTTTGCGGCGCGCGCAGCGCCGCAAAGCCACAAACGCTACCAGCTGCCGTCCTTCCCCTTCTTCTCCCCGGCCTTGCCGCTCGGCGCCGCTTGCGGCGCAGACGCCGCCTTGGGGTTGAGCTGTTCCGCCATCGCGCTGTCCTGGTTGGCCATCAGCACGCGGGCCTGGGGCAGCAGCAGCTCGATGGTGCCGGTAGCGGGATCCTCCGGAATGGCATAGAGCTCCACGGTCAGTGGTTTTTTCATCCAACCGGCATGCACGCTGGTGATGGGCTGGCCGGCCTTGTCCTTCATCTTCGTCTGCTCGGAGCGGAACGGCTTGCCGTAGCGCGCGGTGAGGCTGTCCACCACGTCTTTCTCGGAGCGTACGCCGTCGGTGGGCACGATCACGCCGACCAGGGCGTTGCGGTCGACAAAGGCCACCACGTGGGGACCGTCCATGAAGGCGGGCCGCTTGTCGCGCGGCACGCCAACCTGGCGCATCACGCCGTCGCCACGCACTTCAACACACAGGGCGGTCACGTCGCGGCCGTCGGGGGTGCGCTTGTCGGCGCAATCGGGCAGCGTGGGCAGCGGGCTGCCAATCTCCAGGCTATCCAGCATCGGCGCCAGTTTGTCGGCGGCGCCATCCTTGGGGGCAGCGCCGGCCCAAGGCGAAATCAGCAGCAAGCTGGCAACGGCCAGCCCGGCGAGGGGTATTTCATCCAGACTCCTGAGAAAAGCTCCGGGTTGGAGCGCCCCCTGCGCGCGTGGTTCCTGCCACCCGCCACAAGATGGCATGGCAGGCACATTGCCGGGGGTTAATGCGTCATATTCATCACTGCGTTGGCCATGACCGCCAGCAACACCAGCAGCAAGCCCCACAGCATCAGGCGCGGCACCCGGCTGGGCGGCAACTGCCGCCGCGGCGAGCGCGCCGACGACGGTAACGGCGCGCGCGGGCGGGTATGGCCATGCAGGCCGCGCGTATGCCAGACGGTGTCCGGCCCGAGGTCGCGCAAAGCGGTGCTTTCCTTGCTATGGGACTTCTGCGGCTGCGGGCGTGATGCGGCGTCACTGCCCGACGGTCGTCTTGTGGCCATCTGTGCTCCCCGGTTCGTGGTGCCGGCGCGGATCCTCCTGTGCCGCCGGTACACAGCGCCGGGTGCATGGCCCGGGCGCCGCCCATGGTAAGACAAAGCGGCAGCCGGCACCATGGCCACGGCTCTTTATGTGGCGGGGGCCACTTTGCGCGTGGCTGCCAGGGCTTCGCGCCGGAAGGCATGGCCCACGTGGTGATAGAACGGGTGCGGGCAGAACTGGCGCGCCAGGAACGAGGCCAGCAGCGACGCCGCCAGCAGGAACAGGGTGAGGTCCTGCGAGCGCGTCATCTCCATCACGATCACGCTGGCGGTGATGGGCGCCTGGGTGGCGGCAGCCAGGAAGGCGGCCATCGACACCAGCGCCAGCACGCGCGGCTCGGTCATGCCGCCGAAGAGGTGGCCGACCCAGTCCGCCACATTGGCGCCGATGCCGGCACCGATAGCCAGCGAGGGGTGAAGATGCCACCGGGAATGCCCGCGAAATACGAGACCACGGTCGCCGCCAGCTTGGCCACGCCGAACCACAGCGTGGCGTGCGGCTCGCCATTGATCAGGCCGGCGGCCTGCTCGTAGCCGGTGCCAAAGGTGGCGCCCCCGGTGGACCAGCCGATCACCGCGGCCACCAGGCCGCACAGGAAGGCCACCAGCACGGGATGCTGCAACGGCCAGGCGCGCAGCCGCGCCGGCATCAACGCGGGCACGCCGCCGATCAGCAGCTTGGCAAACAGGCCGCCCAGCACGCCGTTGACCAGGGCGCACAGCAGTACCGGCCCCCAGGCATCGTGCAGTGCGAGGATCGGCGTCTTGACGCTGAAATAGGGATTGTTGCCAAGAATCGCCAGCGAGAGAAAGCCGGCGGTCAGCACCCCCGACAGCACCAGCCGGTCCCAGCGCACGGCAGTACCGCGGCCGAGCTCCTCGATGGCGAACACCACGCCCGCCAGCGGCGTATTGAAGGCGGCGGCCAGCCCCGGCGGCGCCGGCGGCGATCAGCGCGTTGGGATGAAAGCCGATGCGAAAGCGCAGCTTCTCCTGGCACCAGCGCCCCCAGGCGAGCATCGCCGCGGCGCCCACCTGCACCGACGGCCCCTCGCGGCCGATGGAGGCGCCCGCCAGCAGACCGCCAGTGGTCAGCAGCACTTTCCACATGGACTGGCGGAACGACACCAGCAGGGTCTGCGCCGGCCCCGCCGGAGGCAGGCCGAACGCGGCGATCACCTGCGGGATGCCGCTGCCACGCGCCTGCGGCGCCAGGCGGATCGTGAGCCAGCGCAGCGCGGCCAGCCCGAGGGGCAGCAGCACGAAGGCCAGCCAGGGCGTGGCGGCCGCCAGCTGCGCGTTCCAGCGCAGGGCCACCTCGGCAATCCACGCGAAGATCAGGGAGAACAGCGCCACGCCGCCGGCGCCGCACATGAAGACGGCGTAGCGCAGGGTGGTGCGGGAGATACGCCACATCTGGCGCGACTTGCGGCCCGCGGCCATGCGGGCGCGGCGGCGCAGCGCGCGCAGCCGGTCGCGGTCGGAGGCGCGCTCGGAAACGCGGTCGGAAGCGTTGCCAGGATCGGACGGCTCGGGACCTTGGCTGTGATTTGGCGTGACGTCGTTCATGGAGCGGCAGGCGTGGGCGAAGAAATGCCGTGACCAGCCCGAGGGCCGGAATCATCACGGCGTGATGGAACTATACGCCGATCGCCTCCAGGCATGCCGCGCACAAAGCGCGCGCCAGACGCCCTCCACTCAGTCCAGGCTGATGCTGTTGGCGCGGATGACCTTGCCCCAATGCTCGCGATCCGCCTCCACGTAGCGGTCGATCTCGGCCTGGCTGCGCGGCGGCTGGATCACCAGACCCAATGCGCTGAAGGTCGCCCGGAAGTGCGGATCCTTGAGGACCTGCGCGGCTGCGGCCTGCAGCTTTTCCACCACGTCCGGCGGCGTCTGCGCCGGCACGGCGAGCCCGAACCAGGTTGCGGCCTGGAAGTTGGGATAGCCGCCTTCGGCCACGGTCGGTACATTGGGCAACACTTCCAGCCGGGTGCGGCCGGTGACCGCCAGCGCGCGCAGCTTGCCGCCCTTGATGTGCGGCAGCGAGGTGCTGACCACGTCCACCATCAGTTGCACGTCGTTGGCGAGCAGCGCCGAGAGCGCCGGTGCGCTGCCGTTGTACGGCACATGGGTGACCGCGATCCCGAGCTCGGTCTTGAGCATTTCGGTGGCGAGCTGCAGCGCGTTGCCCAGGCCGACCGAGGCGTAGTTGAGCTTGCCGCCGCTGGCCTTGGCGTAGGCCGCGAACTCGCGGATGCTGGTCGCCGGCACCTGGCTGTTGGTCACCACCACCAGCGGCGCCTCGGCACCAACGGTGAAGATCCGGAAGTCGCGCGGTGGATCGTAGGCGATCTTCTTGTAGAGCATGGGGTTGAGCACCATGCTGCCGTTGGTGGCCAACACCATGGTGTAGCCGTCGGCGGGCGCGCGCGCCACGCTTTGCGTGCCGATCATGGTGGCGGCGCCGGGGCGGTTCTCCACCACCACCGTCTGCTTGAGCACACGGCTCATGCCATCAGCCAGCCCACGCCCGAACTGGTCGGTGGAGCCGCCCGGCGTGTAGGGCACCACCAACTTGATGGGACGGTCGGGATAGGCGGCATCCGCTAGTTGCGAACAGGCGAAGAGGGCCGCGCCGGCCCAGGCGCGCCATCCGGTTTTCCAGCTATGCATTGCGTAGTCTCCTTGGTTTTTCTGATGTCTGGTGCCCGGCTCAAACCCGTCGCGTGCGCCCTTCCCAGTACTTGTCGCGCAGGCGGCGCTTGGCCAGCTTGCCGGTATCGTCGCGCGGCAGCAGCGCCTCCACCACGATGGTGCGCGGCACCTTGAAGCCGGACAGGCGCTGGCGCAGCCACTCGATGATGGCCCCCTCCTCCAGCGTGGCCCCCGCCACGGGTTGCACCATGGCCAGCAGGCGCTCGCCGTATTCGTCGTCGGGCACGCCAAACACCACGCAGTCGGCCAAGCCGGGATAGCGCACCAGCTCGTGCTCGATCTCGGCCGGGTAGATGTTCACGCCGCCGGAGATCACCATGTCGGAGGCGCGGTCACAGATAAAGAGGTAGCCGTCCGCATCCAGGTAGCCCATGTCGCCCAGGCTCACCAGGCCGTCGCGGTCGATGGCGCGGCGGGCGGCCTCGTTGTTGCGATAGGTGAAGTCCGGGTAGGCGGGCTGGCGCACATAGACCAGGCCGATCTCGCCGGGCGCGCAGGCAACGCCCTGCTCATCCAGGATGCGCACTTCGCCCTGGTCCACTGGGCGGCCCGCCGTGCCAGGCTTGGCCACGGCGTCGGCGGGGTGGCCACGGTAATCATGCCGGCCTCGCTCGAAGCGTAGGTTTCGTGGACCACCGGGCCCAACCAGTCCAGCATGGCGCGCTTGACCTCGGGCGCGCACGGCGCGCCAGTCGATGCGACAAAGCGCAGCGAAGACAAGTCGTAACGGGCGCGCACTTCGGGCGGCACCTTGAGCATGCGCACGTACATGATCGGCACCAGGTAGAGGACGTCGATGCGGTGCTTCTCCACCAGCGCCAGCACGTGCTCCGGATCGAAGCGTGCGCACAGCACCAGGCGCTCGCCGAGCTGCAGCGCGTTCTGGATGAACACGCCCGGTGCGCTGTGATACAGCGGCGCGGCCATCAGCGCGCGCGTGCCCTGTACGATGCCCATGGTCTGCGCCACCACCGAGCGCATGCGCGCGAGCTGCTCGTCCAGCATGGCCAGCGGCGGCGCGGCGCGCAGCACGCCCTTGGGGCGGCCGGTCGTGCCGGAGGTGTAGGCCATGTGGCCGCGCGGCGCCACGCGCGGGCCGTCATACGGTTGCTGCGCGGCGAGCCAGCTTTCGTAGTCGGTGGCGCCCGCGGGGCTGCCCTGGCCCGGCGCGGCCACGGCCAGCACCTGCACGCTTGCGGGCACCACGGCGCGCACGCCGTCCAGCAGGTCGGCGCTGACGATCAAGGCGCAGGCGCCGCTGTCGGTCAACAGGAAGCGGATTTCCTCGGCGGTGAAGTGCCAGTTGATCGGGCAATAGTAAGTGCCGGCCGTGCGGCAGGCGTGCACGATATCGGCAAAGACCGGGTCATTGCGCAGCAGCACCGCGACCACGTCGCCTTCGGCCAGGCCGAGCGCGCGCAGGCCGCCGGCCAGGCGCGCGCCGCGCTCGCTCAGTTCGGCGCCGGTACGGTGGGTGTCTTCAAACCAGAGGTCAGCGGCCATCAGTTGTCTCCAGCCTGGCTAGGCTTGGTGGTAGGGGTGGTCGGGGTCGGTGCGTTGACGGTGCGGCCGGCACGATCGGCGGCGTTCCTGGCCGCGATGCGCTCACGCGCGGCTTGCCACTCGGCGTCGCCCCAATCCAGGTACTGCTTGAAATAAGCGCCGTTGGCGAGGTAATCGCCACCATCCAGCGCAATGGTCTGTCCGTTGATCCAGGAGTTGTCGCGGGCCAGCAGGAAGGCGGCCAGGTTGCCGATATCCTGCGGCTGGCCGATGCGGCCCGTGGGGTTCTGGCCGCTCATGGCGTCTTGCTGCGAATCCTGCGGACGCAGGCGCGAGCCCGCGCCTTCGGTCGGGATCACGCCCGGCGCGATGGCGTTGCAGCGGATGCCGTGGCGGCCCCACTCCACGGCCAGCGACTTGGTCATCGCATCCACGCCCGCCTTGGACATGGCAGAGGGCACCACGAAGGGCGAGCCGGTCCAGACCCAGGTCACGACGATGGAGAGCACCGAGCCAGGATGGCCGTCGCGGATCCAGCGCTTGCCCACGGCCTGCGTGGTGTAGAAGGTGCCGCGAAAGACGATGTCGGAGATGGCGTGGAAGGCGTTGGGCGACAGGTCCTCGGTGCGGCTGATGAAGTTGCCTGCGGCGTTGTTGACCAGGCAGTCGAGCGGGCCGTGCCGGGTCCAGATGGTCTCGATCATGGCGTCGACGGCAGCCGCGTCGCGGATGTCCACCGCGTGGGTCACGACCTTGGTGCCGTGCTGGTGGCGCAGCATCTCGGCGGCCTCGTCCAGCACCGCCAGCCGGCGCCCGCACAGGTGCAACTCTGCCCCCAGCCCGGCCAGGCGCTCGGCCATGATCAGGCCCAGCCCGGTGCCGCCACCGGTGATCAGCACGCGCTGGCCGGCGAAAAGATCGTTCTTGAACATGGTGTCTCCTGCTTGTTGTAGGGCGGCGTGGCGCCTGCCTGGCCCCGCCGTGGCAATCCGCCAGGGCATGGTCACTGTAGCCCCGGTTCCCGGCATCGACAATTCCCTCGTGGAAACTCACAATGTTGCGTCAGACGCGACAATTCTCCATGGAATCCCGGATGGACCTCAACCTGATCCAGGCCTTCGTCGACATCGTCGAGGCCGGCAACTTGTCCGAGGCGGGCCGGCGGCGCGGCGTCACGCGCTCGCAGGTCAGCCGCCAGCTGCGCGAGCTGGAGCACCAGGCCGGCGCGCAGTTGCTGCGCCGGACCACGCGCCGGCTGGAGCTGACCGAGCCGGGGGCGCGCTCTACCAGCACGGCCTGCGCATCCTGCAGGAAGTGGCGGCGGCCCAGGCGGAGATCGACAGCCTGGGCACCACCCTGCGCGGCCATGTGCGGGTGAGCGTGCCGACTGGGCTGGGCGACACCTTCCTCGCGCCGCTGCTGCTGGAATTCACCGGGCGGCATCCCGGCATCTCGCTGCGGGTGTTCTTTGCCAACCGCGTGGTGGACCTGATCGCCGCGGAGATCGACGTGGCGCTCAAGGTCACCTCGCAGCCACCGCTGGACCACGTGGCGCGCGACATCTGCGCCATCGACTGGCAGCTCTGCGCCTCGCCCGGCTACCTGGCGCGCCACGGCCCGCTGCTAACCCCGGCCGACCTGGCGCGCTGCCAGTTCCTGTGCCCGCCCTACCCCGCGCGGCGCTTCGTGCTCACGCTCAACCGCGGCGAGCAGCGCGAGGAAGTGGAACTGAGCCCGCACCTGCAATCCGAGCATTTCCCCTTCCTGATGCGCGCGGTACGCGACGGCCACGGCGTGGGCCTGCTGCCCGTCTACGCCGGCTGGGACGATGTGCGCGAAGGCCGCCTGGTGCCGGTGCTGACCGGATGGAAACCGGAAGGATTGGGCAGCCGGCTCTACATCATCACCACACCCAACCTGCATCCGTCGATGGCCACGCGCGCCTTGATCGACTTCCTGCGCGAGCGGATTCCGGCGCTGGATGTCTTCAGCGGCCCGGGCGATGCCGCTTTGTGCGCACCCTGATCCGCTTTGGCGCGGGTCTCCCCGCGCGCCACTTGCAGCACGCCAGCGAACTTTCAAATTGCAAGTTAGCAAGTTAGGATGCGCCGGAACCGCTGGCTTGCAAAATGCAAGTAAAAAATCCGAGCCAACCCGGCAAGCCGCGCGAAAGGAGACCATGGGACATACCGACTTTGCCAGCATGCCTTGCCCGATTGCCCGCTCGATGGCGGTACTGGGCGAGCGCTGGGCCATTCTTTTGTTGCGCGAGGCGTTCTACGGCAGCACCCGCTTTGACGAATTCCAGCGCCACCTGGGCATCGCGCCCAACATCCTCAGCGCGCGCCTGAAGACCCTGGTGGAACACGGCATGCTGGAGCGCGTGCCAGCACCCGACAGCGCGCGGCACGTCTACCACCTCACAGAAAAAGGCCGCGACTTCTTCCCCGCCTTCGTGGCGCTGAAGGCCTGGGCCGACCGCTGGATGACCGACGAGCGCGGCCCGCTCACCTTGCTGCAGGACAAGCACACCGGCGCGGAGATCGCCACGCCGGCGCTGGCCCGCCCGGACGGCAGCCCGCTGACGCTGGACGACCTGCGCGTGGCCCCCGGCCCGGGCGCGGGCGGCTATCTGCGGCGGCGCTTTGGCGCCGCTGCCGACCCGCAAGCCACGAACGACCCGCTGACGGAAGAATCGGACTCCAGCCATGAGTGAGCCGCAAGCCAATCCCATGGCCGCAGCCGCGATGGCGCCGGCCGCAGGCACGGCCGCACCCATTGCCACCCCCATTGCCACCCCCACACACCCGCTGATGCGCGAACTGATGCGCCGCATCCTGGTGCTGGCCGCGCCCACCAGCCTGATCGCCTTGCTTCAGGCCGGCGCGCAACTGATCGAGACCTGGCTGGCGGCACGCCAAGGCACGGCGGCGCTGGCGGGCTGGGCGGTGGTGCTGCCATTTGCCTTGCTGCTGCAGCAGATGTCCACCGGCGCCATGGGTGGCGGCGTGGTGGCGGCCATCGCCCGCGCGCTGGGCGCGAACAAGCGCGAGGAAGCCTCGTCGCTGGTGCTGCACGCGCTCATCATCGCGCTCACGGCGGGCCTGGCGTTTGCCGTGACGATGGCCGGCTTCGCGCACGGCATCCTGGGCGCGGTGGCGGGGCAGACCGCGGCCGACGCGGCCGCCACGTATGCGATCTGGCTGTTCGGCGCCGGCGCGGTGCCGGCCTGGCTGGCCAACACGCTGGCATCGGTGCTGCGCGGTGGTGGCCGCCATGCGCTGGCGGCGCGGGTGCTGTCGCTGATGTGGATCGTCTTCCCGGTGCTGGCCTGGACGCTGGCCGAACCGGTGGGCATGGGCCTGGCCGGCATCGGCGCGTCGCTGGCGGCGGTGTCGTGGGCGGCAGCGCTGGCCATGGCCTGGGTGGTGCTGCGGGGCGGCGCGGGGTTCGTGCCGATGCTGCGGATCCGCCCGTCGCGCGCGCTGTTCACCCGCATCCTGTCGGTGGGGCTGGTGGCCTGCGCGCTGGCCTCGGTAGCCAACCTGTCCACCATCCTGGTGACCGCACAGCTGCGCCACTACGGCACCGCCGCGGTAGCCGCTTACGGCATCTCGGCGCGGCTGGAGTTCCTGATGATTCCGCTGGCGTTCGGCGTGGGCTCGGCGTTGACCGCGCTGGTGGGCCTCTCGGTGGGCGCGGGCGACTGGGCCAGCGCGCGCCGCACGGCGTGGGCCGGTGCGTTGATGGCACTGGCGCTGGCCGGTGCGGTCGGTGCCGTGGTGGGGCTGGCGCCGGATACCTTTGTCGGGTTCTTCACCAAGGATGCCGAGGTGGCCAGCATCGCCGCGCGCGCCCTGTCCTGGGTAGCGCCGGCCTTCGGCGGCTTCGGGCTAGGCATGGCGCTGTACTTTGCGTCGATGGGCGCCGGCCGCATGGGCTGGCCGATCGCGGCCGGCATCTCGCGCATCGCGCTGGCCGCCGGCGGCGGCTGGATGCTGGCCAATGTCGCGGGCATGGGCCTGGACGGGCATTTCCTGGGCGTGGCGCTTGGCATCACTGCCTACGGCGTGGTGACGGCGTTCGGCGTGCGCGACGCTAACTGGTCGGCGCGCTGAGGCTGAGGCGGGCGGCGAATCGCGGCGAGCTGCGCATCTTGCTTCGGTGGGTTCGGCCATGCAGCTAAAACACGGCTTGGGTCTTGAATGTGCCTGGCGGCAGCCTCAGCTATATACCTCTTGCATGGTGCGGCGAAAAAGCGACGCCAAACGGACATTGCGCGACAACAGGCGCACGGGCACGGAAGACCTGCCTCTCACCTGCGGTTCCGCCTGCATCGTGGTGCCGGAATGCACTAAAACAAAACTGGACGCAGGAATGTTCCTGGCGTTCGCTCTCCTGGAGGTGGCATGCCCCCTCGCACCACCGTTTTCGTCGCGGCCATCGTGGTTGGGCTGTTGCATGGCTACATCGGCCTGCGGCTGCTACCCGACCTGCCCGTATCCTATGTCGTCAAGGCACTTGCCGTGGCGTGGCTGGCGCTATCCTGGCCGCTGATCCCAGCCGGCCTGCTGGCGCGGCGCCTTGACCAGCCGTGGTCCGATGCGCTTACCTGGGTGGGCATGCTGGCAATGGGTTTCTTCTCCTCGCTGCTGGTGCTGACGCTGACACGCGATGTTGTGCTGCTGGCAAGCGCCGTTGCAAGCTGGCAGCCGGACTGGCTGCTGCCCCGCACCGCGGTGGCGGTGCCGGTGCTCGCGCTGCTGGTCACCGCGCTGGGGCTGTTCAATGCGCGGCGGCTGGCGCAGGTGGTGGAGGTGGAAGTGCCGATCGCCGGCCTGCCCGACTCGCTGCACGATTTCACCATCGTGCAGATCAGCGATATCCACGTCGGCCCCACCATCAAGCGCGCCTACCTGGAGCGCATCGTGGCGCGCGTCAACGGGCTGCGGCCGGACGCCATCGCCATCACCGGCGACCTGGTCGACGGCACGGTGCGCGAGCTGGCGCCGCACACCGCGCCGCTGGGCGATCTGAAGGCGCGCCATGGCACGTTCTTCGTCACCGGCAACCACGAGTACTACGCCGGCGCCGAGCCGTGGATCATCGAGCTGCGCAGGCTGGGCCTGCGCGTGCTGATGAACGAGCATGTGGTGATCGGCGAGGACGAGGAAGCGCTGGTGCTGGCCGGCGTGACCGACTACTCCGCCCACCGCTTCGACGAAAGCCACCGCAGCGACCCGGCGCGCGCGCTGGACGGCGCGCCGGCGGTGGTGGCAGCGCGCGTGCTGCTGGCGCACCAGCCGCGCACCGCGCCAGCCGCTTCCACCGCCGGCTTCGACCTGCAGCTTTCCGGGCATACGCACGGCGGCCAGTTCTGGCCCTGGAACCTGTTCGTGCCAATGCAGCAGCCCTATACCGCCGGGCTCAACCGGCATGAGGCAATGTGGGTGTATGTGAGCCGCGGCACCGGCTACTGGGGGCCGCCCAAGCGCTTTGGCGCGCCCTCGGAGATTACGAAGCTGCGGCTGGTGCCCAAGGCAGGGCCGCCGCGCAACGCGAACCTGGCGTAAAGATCGGGCGCGCGCTGACAAACCTGATGCACAAGCCGAAGCCGCCGAACAGGCCAAAACCGCGTGCTACGACGACGGCTGTCTCACCCTCTCCCCTCAGGGGGAGAGGGCCGGGGAGAGGGGTGGCTTAGCTAGGAGCCAGTTGAAGCGAAGCCCGTGGTGTTTTCCAGCACGCAGGCATAACCAGCGCCCGCCCTCTCCCCCAGCCCCTCTCCCGCGCGCGGGAGAGGGGAGCACAACAACGCAGATCCGGCTTTGTCAGAAAGCTGACAGACCTGAAGCATTAGCCGAAGCCACCGAACAGGCCAACACCGCGCGCCATGACGACGGCTGTCTCTCCCTCTCCCCTCAGGGGGAGAGGGGTGGCTTAGCTAGGAGCCACTTGAAGCGAAGCCCGTGGTGTTTTCCAGCACGCAGGCGTAACCAGCGCCCGCCCTCTCCCCCAGCCCCTCTCCCGCGCGCGGGAGAGGGGAGCACGACAACGCAGATCCGGCTTTGTCAGAAAGCTGAGGCCCCGCGCGAGCGGGGCCCTTGTCCTTTGTTGGCGCGCAACCGTACGCCGCCTTCCGAGATCCGGCTTATCGCACGATAGGCTTGTAACGAATACGCTTGGGCTTGGCACCCTCTTCACCCAGGCGACGCTTCTTGTCCGCCTCGTATTCCTGGTAGTTGCCCGGGAAGAACTCCACGTGCGACTCGCCCTCGAAGGCCAGGATGTGAGTGGCGATCCGGTCCAGGAACCAGCGATCGTGGGAGATCACCATCACGCAACCGGCGAACTCCAGCAGCGCGTCTTCCAGCGCGCGCAGCGTTTCCACATCGAGGTCGTTCGACGGTTCATCGAGCAGCAGCACATTGCCGCCGGAGATCAGCGTCTTGGCCAGGTGCAGGCGCCCGCGCTCGCCGCCCGAGAGCGTGCCCACGTGCTTCTGCTGGTCGGAGCCCTTGAAGTTGAAGCGGCCGATGTAAGCGCGCGACGGAGTTTCGTAGCGGCCAACCGCCAGCACGTCGGCGCCGCCGGAGATCTCTTCGAACACGGTCTTGCTGCCGTCGAGCGCATCGCGGCTCTGGTCCACGTAGGCCATCTTCACGGTCGGGCCGACCTTGATCTCGCCGCTGTCCGGCTGTTCCTTGCCGGTGAGCATGCGGAAGAAGGTCGACTTGCCGGCGCCGTTGGGGCCGATGATGCCGACGATGGCGCCGGGCGGCACCTTGAAGCTGAGGTCGTCGATCAGCAGGCGCTCGCCGTAGGCCTTGCTCACGCCGTTGAACTCGATCACCTCGTTGCCCAGGCGCTCACCCGCGGGGATGAAGATTTCCTGGGTTTCGTTGCGCTTCTGGTATTCCTGGCTGTTCAGTTCGTCAAAGCGCGCCAGACGCGCCTTGGACTTGGCCTGTCGCCCCTTGGGGTTCTGCCGCACCCATTCCAGTTCCTTGTGCAGCGCCTTCTGGCGGGCCGACTCGCTCGATTCTTCCTGCTTCAGTCGCGCTTCCTTCTGGTCCAGCCAGGAGCTGTAGTTGCCCTTCCAGGGAATGCCTTGGCCACGGTCCAGCTCCAGGATCCACTCGGCCGCGTTGTCAAGGAAGTAGCGATCGTGGGTCACCGCCACCACGGTGCCGGGGAAGCGCGTGAGGAACTGCTCCAGCCATTCCACCGATTCCGCATCCAGGTGGTTGGTCGGTTCGTCGAGCAGCAGCATGTCGGGGCGCGACAACAGCAGGCGGCACAGCGCCACGCGGCGCTTCTCGCCGCCCGACAGGTTGCCCACCTTGGCTTCCCACGGCGGCAGGCGCAGCGCGTCGGCTGCGATCTCCAGCTGCAGCTCGGCGTTGTTGCCGTCGCTGGCCGCCAGGATGGCTTCGTACTTGGCCTGGTCCGCTGCCAGCGCGTCGAAATCCGCATCCGGCTCGGCATAAGCCGCATAGATCTCGTCGAGCTTCTTGCGGGCTTCGAACACGCCGCCCAGCGCCGCTTCCACCGACTCGCGCACGGTTTGCTCGGGATCCAGCTGCGGCTCCTGCGGCAGGTAGCCGATGTTCAGGTTGGGCATGGGCGTGGCTTCGCCTTCGATTTCCTTGTCGAGGCCCGCCATGATCTTCAGCACGGTCGACTTGCCCGAGCCGTTCAGGCCCAGCACGCCGATCTTGGCGCCCGGGAAGAAGGACAGGGAAATGTCCTTGAGAATGTGACGCTTGGGCGGGACGATCTTGCCCACGCGGTTCATGGTGAAAACGTACTGTGCCATGCGGATCCGGGTGAAATTGGGGGAATCGGCCAAGTGTAGCAAAGCCGGTCCGCACAAGGCCCTTCATGACGCCCCTGAGGACGCTTTCCGGGCGCGCGGCGCGGCGCTCGGCGTGCCGGCTGCGCGCTTGCGCGCGCGGGTCAAGCTGGAGGTCAGGCGGCGGTAAGCGATGTCCATATGCCGCTGCATGACCGCGCGCGCCAGCTCCGGATCCTTGCCGCGCAGCGCCGCCAGCACTTCGCGGTGCTCGGCGATGGCCTGGGCCCAGACCTCGGGCGTCTCGAAGTGGCTGTTCAGCTGATCGAACAGCGGCCCGAGGCGCAGGTCGAAGAGCCGGCGCACCACGCCCACCAGCACGCTGTTGCCGGTGGCTTGCGCCACCCGCACATGGAACAGGCGATCCGCATCGAGCGGCTTGATGCCGGCGGCAGCTTCAGCGGCCATCTGCGCAATGGCCTCCTCGATCGCGTCGAACTGGGCCTTGCGCCCGCTCCTGGCCGCCAGCGCGGCGACCTCGCCTTCCACCAGCGCACGCGCGCGGATCAGCTCGAGCGGCCCTTCCTCGCCGGACAGGTCGAAGCCGCCGTCGACGGATGACGGCGGCTCGCACACGTAGATGCCGGAGCCCATCCGCACTTCGATATAGCCCTCGACCTCGAGCGCGATCAACGCCTCGCGCAGCGATGGGCGGCTGACGCCGAGCTGCACCGACAAATCCCGCTCCGCCGGCAGGCGCAGGCCCACCGGAAACTCGCCGGCCTGGATCAGCGTGCGCAGCTGGGCGCTGATCTGGCGGTACAGGCGTTGCGGTTCGATCGAATGGATAGGCATGTGCGGCCCGAGCGTCTGGCGAATTGGTTTGACCATTTGTCCAGCCGGCTGGAGTCTAGGCAGCGCGCTAGCGAATGTCCAGGCGGATTCATCGCGCGCTGCAGCATGCGCTGCGGCATCGGTAAAGACCACTAATTGGTAATACCAGTTTACCTGTCCAGACTCGTGAACTAGACTCCGCTCACTCGGCATGCATGCGGCAAGGCAGTGCAATTGGTCGTGGGCATCCGTATCTGCAGCGCACAATAAAGCGGGCATCAGCACACGTAGCGCCTACGCGCCAGCCGTCGCTACGCGGCCCCCGCGAAAACGCAGGAGACCCGAGTGAACGACGACAAGCCGACGCCCCCCACGCGCCGCAGCCAAGCCTGGTTTGGCCGCCTCGACCGCGATGGCTTCATCTATCGCTCATGGCTCAAGAACCGCGGCATCCCCCACGACCAGTTCGATGGCCGTCCGGTCATCGGCATCTGCAACACCTACTCCGAGCTCACGCCCTGCAACTCGCATTTCCGCACGCTGGCCGAACAGGTCAAGATCGGCGTGTGGGAAGCCGGCGGCTTTCCGCTTGAATTCCCGGTGATGTCGCTCGGCGAAACCATGCTGCGCCCCACCGCCATGCTGTTCCGCAACCTGGCGAGCATGGACGTGGAGGAATCGATCCGCGGCAACCCGATCGACGGCGTGGTGCTGCTGATGGGCTGCGACAAGACCACGCCCGCGCTGATGATGGGCGCGGCCTCGTGCGACCTGCCCACCATCGGCGTCTCCGGCGGCCCGATGCTGAGCGGCAAGTTCCGCGGCGGCGAGCTGGGCTCCGGCACCGATGTGTGGAAGATGTCGGAAGAAGTGCGGGCCGGGCAGATGTCGCAGGAAGACTTCTTCGAGGCCGAGAGCTGCATGCACCGCTCGCACGGCCACTGCATGACGATGGGCACCGCGTCGACCATGGCCAGCATGGTGGAGGCGCTGGGCATGAGCCTGCCCGGCAACGCCGCGATTCCCGCGGTGGATGGCCGCCGCAACGTGCTGGCGCGGACTTCCGGACGCCGTATCGTGGAGATGGTGAAGGACAACCTGGTGATGTCGAAGATCCTGACCCGGGACGCGTTCGAGAATGCGATCCGCGTCAACGCGGCCATCGGCGGCTCGACCAACGCCGTCATCCACCTGCTGGCCATCGCCGGGCGCATCGGCGTCCAGCTCAAGCTGGAGGACTGGGATGCGCTGGGCCACGAGCTGCCATGCCTGCTCGACCTGCAGCCATCCGGGCGCCACCTGATGGAAGATTTCTACTACGCCGGCGGCCTGCCCGCGGTGATCCGCGAACTGCAATCGGTGCTCGCGCACGACGCGCTCACCGTCAACGGCAAGACGCTGTGGGACAACTGCAAGGACGCGCCCAACTGGAACCGCGAAGTCATCCACGCCTTCGACGCGCCATTCAAGGCCAACGCCGGCATCGCCGTGCTGCGTGGCAACCTGTGCCCCGACGGCGCGGTGATCAAGCCATCGGCCGCCACGCCGGCACTGCTCAAGCACACCGGGCGCGCAGTGGTGTTCGAGAACAGCGAGCACATGCACCAGCGGCTAGACGATGAATTGCTCGACGTCGACGAGACCTGCGTGCTGGTGCTGAAGAACTGCGGCCCGCGCGGCTACCCCGGCATGGCCGAGGCCGGCAACATGCCGCTGCCGCCCAAGGTCCTGCGCAAGGGCATCACCGACATGGTCCGCATATCGGACGCGCGCATGAGCGGCACGGCTTACGGCACGGTGGTGCTGCACGTGGCGCCGGAAGCCGCCGCCGGCGGCCCGCTCGCGCTGGTGCAGGACGGCGACATGGTGGAGCTGGACGTGGCCGCGCGCAAGCTGCACCTGCATGTCGACGAGGCCGAGCTGCAGCGCCGCCGCGCCGCGTGGCGGGCGCCCGCGCTGCCGATGGAGCGCGGCTGGACGCGCCTGTATGTCGAGCATGTGCAGCAGGCCAACCTGGGCGCCGACCTGGATTTCCTGGTAGGCAAGAGCGGCGCCGCCGTGCCCAAGGACAACCACTGAGGCGCGCCGTCGCCACACACGGCTTTCCATTCGCGACGCACTGCCGCCCCCGGCATGAACGGGCATAAGCGGCTCACGGAGACACCACCCATGGCATCGGTCCAGATTCGCGGCATCCAGAAATACTTCGGCAGCACGCAGGTCATCCGCGGCGTGGACATCGATATCGCCGATGGCCAGTTCACGGTGCTGGTCGGGCCATCCGGCTGCGGCAAGTCCACGCTGCTGCGCATGATCGCCGGGCTGGAGGAGATCACTACCGGCGAGATCTCCATCGGCGAGCGCGTGGTCAACCGCCTGCCGCCCAAGGAGCGCGACATCGCCATGGTGTTCCAGAACTATGCGCTCTACCCGCATATGACGGTCTACGACAACATGGCCTTCTCGCTCAAGCTCGCCAGGGGCGACAAGGACGAGATCAAGCAAAAAGTGGCCAAGGCCTCGGCCATTCTCGGCCTGGACAGCCTGCTGGAGCGCTACCCGCGGCAGCTCTCGGGCGGACAGCGTCAGCGCGTGGCCATGGGCCGCGCCATCGTGCGCGATCCGCAGGTGTTCCTGTTCGACGAGCCGCTCTCCAACCTGGACGCCAAGCTGCGCGTGCAGATGCGCGCGGAGATCAAGGAGCTGCACCAGCGCCTGCGCACCACCTCGGTCTATGTCACGCACGACCAGATCGAGGCCATGACCATGGGCGACCAGATCGTGGTGATGCGCGACGGCCGCGTGGAGCAGCGCGGCAAGCCGCTCGAGCTCTACGACCATCCCGACAACCTTTTCGTGGCCGGCTTCATCGGCTCGCCGGCGATGAACTTCCTGCCCGGCGTGCTGCGCCTCCAGGGCGGCAATGCCGTGATCGAGTTTCCCGACGGCACGTGCCTGCCCGCCCCCGCGCGCTTGGACCCCAGCGCGGGGACCGACGGCCAGCGCGTGATCTACGGCGTGCGGCCGGAGCACCTGAGCCTGGGCGCGCCCGGCCAGGGCCTGCAGAACCGTGTATCGGTGGTGGAGCCCACCGGCGCCAACACCGAGATCTATTCCCGCTTTTGCGAGACGGAGTTCATCTCGATCTTCCGCGAGCGCCATGACTTCGCGGCGGGCGACATCCTGAATCTGGTGCCCGACCACCAGCACACGCATCTGTTCGATGCCGATTCAGGCCAGACGCTATTGCGGCGCGGCCCGGCGGCACCGGCGGAGGATCCGGGAAGCAGGCATGACCAGCACGGGGCGGAGCCCCTGACCACGGAGGAGACAAAGCGATGAGCACACCGAGCAACTTCACGAGACGCGATTTCCTGGTATCCACGGCGGCGGTTGCCGCCACCACGGCGATCGGCAATGCCTTCGCCGCGCCGGCTGCACTGCAATACAAGCCGGAAGCCGGCGCCAAGCTGCGCGTGCTGCGCTGGAAGCGTTTCGTGCAGGGCGATGAAGACCTGTGGAACGCCAACACAAAGAAGTTCACCGAGCTGACCGGCGTCGAGGTACGCGTCGACAACGAAGGCTGGGAAGACGTGCGCCCCAAGGCCGCGGTGGCGGCCAGCGTGGGCAGCGGGCCGGACGTCATCGTCGGCTGGTTCGATGACCCGCAGCAATATCCCGACAAGCTGGTCGACCTGACCGACCTGGCCACCTACCTGGGCGGCAAATATGGCGGCTGGTATGACGTCTGCCGCAAGTATGGGACGCATAACGGCAAGTGGATTGGCCTGCCGCTGGGCGTGGTCGGCAACGCGCTCGTCTATCGCGAGAGCCACATCAAGGCTGCTGGTTTCGACACCGTGCCCAAGGACATCGCCGGCTTCCTCAAGCTGTGCCAGGGCCTCAAGGCCAAGAACACGCCGTGTGGCTTTGCCCTCGGCAAGGCCGTGGGCGATGGCAACAACTGGGCACACTGGCTGCTGTGGTCGCACGGCGGCATGCTGGTCGACACCAAGGGCAAGGTGGTGGTCAACTCGCCTGAGACCTGGGCCGCGCTGGAGTATGCCAAGCAGCTCTACGCCACCTTTGTGCCGGGCACGCTGTCATGGCAGGACCCGTCGAACAACAAGGCCTTCCTCGATGGACAGATCAGCCTGACCGCCAACGGCATCTCGATCTACTACGCGGCCAAGAATTCGAAGGAGCCCAAGCTGCAGGAGATGGCGCGCGACATCCAGCACGCGCACTTCCCGATCGGTACGTCAGGCAAACCCACCGAGCTGATGCAGATCACGCAGATGATGCTGTTCAAATACTCCAAGTATCCGAACGCGGCCAAGGCCTACCTGCAGTTCATGATGGAGCCGGAACAGTACAACCCCTGGATGGAAGCCGCCATCGGCTACGTCAGCCAGCCGCTCAAGGCCTACGAGGCCAACCCGATCTGGACGGCCGATCCCAAGCACACCGTCTATCGGGACGCCGCCGCGCTGATGCTCGACAACGGCCATGCTGGCCCGCTGGGCACCGCGTCGGCCGCGGCCATGGCCGACTACATCGTGGTCGACATGGTGGCGGAGGCGGCCAGCGGCTCCAAGACGCCCAAGGAGGCGGCGGCGCGCGCGGCGGAGCGGGCGCAGCGGTACTACAAGGCGTAGTTGGCCAACTAATGGCCAACGCCTGAAGCGAGACGAGGGCGCGGCAGCACCGCCGCGCCCGCAAAAGCCGAACCCTGCGAGGTGAGCCATGCGAGGTAAACCATGATTTCCCGCCTGTTGAACAACCGCCATGCGCTGGGGCTGCTGTTCATGCTGCCCACCGCGCTGTTGCTGCTGGTCTTCCTGACGTACCCGCTCGGCCTCGGCGTATGGCTCGGCTTCACCAATACCAAGATCGGCGGCACCGGCGAATGGATCGGGCTGTCGAACTACACCTATCTGGCCGGCGACTCGCTCACCCAACTGGCGCTGTTCAATACGATCTTCTACACCGTGGTGGCCAGCGTGGTGAAGTTCGCGCTGGGCCTGTGGCTGGCGCTGCTGCTCAACAAGAACCTGCCGTTCAAGTCCTTCTTTCGCGCCATCGTGCTGCTGCCATGGATCGTGCCGACCGCACTGTCGGCACTGGCCTTCTGGTGGATCTATGACGCGCAGTTCTCCATCATCAGCTGGACGCTGGTCAAGCTCGGGCTGATCGACCGCTATATCGACTTCCTGGGAGACCCGTGGCTGGCGCGCTTGTCCACCATCGCGGCCAATGTCTGGCGCGGCATTCCCTTTGTCGCCATCTCGCTGCTGGCTGGCTTGCAGACGATCTCGCCCACGCTGTACGAGGCCGCGTCCATTGACGGCGTGACGCCGTGGCAGCAGTTCCGCTACGTCACACTGCCGCTGCTGACGCCGATCATCGCGGTGGTGATGACCTTCTCCGTGCTGTTCACCTTCACTGATTTCCAGCTGATCTACGTGCTCACGCGCGGCGGCCCGCTGAATGCCACGCACCTGATGGCCACGCTGTCGTTCCAGCGCGCGATTCCCGGCGGCTCGCTAGGCGAAGGCGCGGCGATCGCCACAATGATGGTGCCCTTCCTGCTGGCCGCCATCCTGTTCTCATACTTCGGCCTGCAGCGGCGCGGCTGGCAACAGGGAGGCGACAAATGAAAGCGACTGCCGCAGCTGAGCAGCAGGACACCGCGCAGGGGATGGACTACCTGCAATCGATACCGCGGCGCTGGGTGACCATCTACATCCCGCTGGGCATCTTCGTCTTCGTGCTGCTGTTTCCCTTCTACTGGATGGCGATCACCGCCTTCAAGCCGGACGGCGAACTGCTGATGCGCAGCGCCAACCCCTTCCTGGTGATGGCACCCACGCTCGCGCACTTCAGGAAGCTGCTGCTCGACACGCCCTACCCGGCCTGGCTGCTCAATACCGTGATCGTCTCCACGATCTCCACCTTCGCCTCGCTGGCCGCCAGCGTGCTGGCCGCCTATGCCATCGAGCGGCTGCGCTTCCAGGGCGCGAAGCAGGTCGGGCTGGCGATCTTCCTGGCCTACCTGATCCCGCCCTCGATCCTGTTTATCCCGCTGGCGTCGATCGTATTCCAGCTCGGCCTGTTCGATACGCGCTGGGCGCTGATCCTCACCTACCCCACCTTCCTGATCCCGTTCTGCACCTGGCTGCTGATGGGCTACTTCCGCTCCATCCCCTACGAGCTGGAAGAGTGCGCGCTGATCGACGGCGCCACGCGCTGGGAAATCCTGGTCAAGATCATCCTGCCGCTGGCCGTGCCGGGCCTGATCTCGGCCGGCATCTTCGCCTTCACGCTGTCGTGGAACGAGTTTATCTACGCGCTGACCTTTATCTCCTCGTCCGAGGTGAAAACGGTACCGGTGGGCATCGTCACCGAACTGGTCGAGGGCGATGTCTACCACTGGGGCGCGCTGATGGCGGGTGCATTGCTGGGCTCGTTGCCGGTGGCGCTGATCTATTCGTTCTTCGTCGAATACTACGTATCGGGCATGACCGGAGCGGTCAAGGAATAGGCGGAAAGCCAGCGGCCAAGCCGGCGGAAAGCGCAACGGTGCAGAGCGTGAACGCCTGGCAAGGGCAGGTTAAAATGCGCGTTGTTCTGCCGGTTATCGCCGGCACTGCCGAATCACGCCATATTCAAGCCAGATCAGATGAGCCCCAAACCCGCCCGCACCCTCACCTTCAAGTGCAAGAAGTGCACCAAGCCCGTCACGCTGTTTCTGCAGAAGGTGTCCGCCTGCTCGCACATCACGCCGTACCAGGGCTTTTGCAAGTGCGGTGAACTGGTGCGCCACGCCACCGGCGACAAGGACGCCGTGGAGTCCTTTGTCAGCTCCGTCGACGGCAGCTGGGCCCACCATCACCACCATCACCATTGAGCACCCGTAGCATCCCCGCCCCCACCAGCGAGGCCTGGCGCCCCGGCGTCAAGGATCCGCTGCGCTTTCTCAGCGCGTATCCCGACGGCGTGCTCGACCAGGTGCGCCAGATGGTGGCCACCAACCGCCTGGGCGAGCACCTGGCGAAGAAATACCCCGCGCGGCACACCGTGCAGACCGACCGCGCGCTGTATGACTTCACCGCCGAGCTGAAGCAGGAATTCCTGCGCACCGCGCCGCCGATCCACAAGGTCGCGTTCGATGCCAAGATCGACGTGGTGCATCGCGCGCTCGGGCTGCACACCGCCATCTCGCGCGTGCAAGGCGGCAAGCTCAAGGCCAAGAAGGAAATCCGCGTGGCGTCGCTGTTCAAGGAAGCGCCACCCGAATTCCTGCGCATGATCGTGGTGCACGAGCTCGCGCACCTGAAGGAAAGCGATCACAACAAAGCGTTCTACCGCCTGTGCGAATACATGGAGCCGGCGTATCACCAATTGGAATTCGATACGCGCCTGTTCTTGGCGTGGCGCGAGCTGGAATCCAGCTAGACAGGAACACCACGCCATCGCAGGCGCGGCCGGCCCTACTTGCGGCGCGCGGCCACCACTTCGATCTCCACGCGCCAGGCCGTGTTCGCCAGCGCCATCACCTGGAATACGGAGCGCGTCGGCAGGTTGGGCTGCTCCTTGGTGCCGAAGAACTGCGTGTAGCCCTCCATAAAGCCGGCGAAATCCATCTTGTTGTCCTTGGCGGGATCGCCCACCAGGAACACCTGCATCTTCACCACATCACCCAGCCCCAGGCCCAGGCCGGCCAGGCTCTTCTCGATGGACTTGAGTACCCCGACGGTCTGCGCCTTGGTATCGCCGCCATAGGCAAGCGGATTGTCGCGCGGCTGGGTGGCGTCCTGAACCGGCGGGACTTGCCCGGACAGATAGATCGTGGAAACCGTTGTCGGGATCTCGACAGCGGCGGCGATGGGAAACGTGGAATTCGGGATGCGGTGACGAATCACGTCGTCGGCCGCGCGGGCCGCGCCGCCTGCCAGGGCAGACAACGCGCAAAGTGCCAGGAGTGACTGACGAAAGAAGAACGGCATATTGGGTTCCTTGTAATGGATGGGTGCGGCATGGCGCAATGTGTGCCATGCCGCCTGTCGCTTGGCAACGCATTCAGCGCTGAACTCAGCGCCGGAGCTTCGCGACGTTTTCCGCGGTGATGGCATCGGTGTACTGGTTGCCGAAATGCGTGCGCACGTAGCCCACCACAGCGGCGATCTGCGCATCGTCGAGCATCTTGCCGAAGGACGGCATGCCCTTCTGGCCGTGCAACACCACATAGAGTGGATAGTCCGCTCCCGCCAGCCGGGGATCGCTGGCCAGCGCGGGGTATGCGGCGGCGCCTTTCGCCCCCTGTGCCTGCGGCATGTGGCAGCCCTGGCAGATGGCATGGAAGATCGCCTCGCCGGAGGTCTGCTGGAACTTGGGGCCGGCAGAGAAGACCGGATCGGATCGCGCCTGCGCGAACGGGCAAAACGCCAGTCCCAGCAGCAGGGCGGGCACGGCGAGCGTGCGTTGGAAGATCATGGCATTCATGGATGTGGATTCCTGTGGGAGCGGATCACGAGACGGCATGCGCATGCAGGCGCTCGATCGCGTCGAGCGCGGACAACAGCGCGCCCTCCTGCCAGGCCGGGATATAGGAAGCATGCTCCCCCGCCAGCGCGATGCGGCCATCGATCTGGCAGAGGTTCTTGTAGTGCTTCTCCCGGCTCTCATCGGTCCACAAGCCGTAGCAGCCCTGCGACCACGGCACGCGGTGCCAGCCCACCGCAATGCCGTTGTCGAACTCCCGCGCGTATTGCGGGTGTAGCTGGCTGCCCTGCTCCACGGCGCGGCGCACGCGCTCCTGCGGCGTCATGGCGGTGAACTCATAGGCATTGGGGCCGAAGGCATAGGCGCCCAGCAGCACCGACTTGCCCTTGGCGCCGTAGCGCGTGGAAGGGTAAGAGATGCGCGTGATGGGCTGGTCCGTATAGCTGATGCCGCCGTAGATGGATTCGTCCTCCTCCCAGAAGCGGCGCTTGAACTGCAGGCCGATCTTGATCGAGGCGTCATAGGGCACGGCGTTGATGGCCTGCTGCATGGCGTCGCCGACCTGCACGTCGAGCTGGCTCAGCACCGACAGCGGGATGGTGCACAGGCACCAGTCGGCCTTGGCCTGGGCGACCGCGCCGCCGTGCGCGTCATCGGTATAGGTCACGGTGACGCCGCGCTCGTCCTGCGCGATCTTCGTCACCTTGGCGTGGTAGCGGATCAGGCTGCCCACCTCGCGCTGGAAGGCCTGCGCAATCATGTCCATGCCGCCCACCGGCTGGAAAATGGTGCTCTGGAATTCGTACTCCTGCCCGCTGGCGATATAGCGCCACAGCCCGGATTGCAGCAAGTCGCTCAGTTCCAGCGGCTTGGAGGGCTTGGCCAGCGGCATCAGGCCGCCGCCGGGATCGATCTCGTAACCGCGCCGGTCACTGGTGAGCGCGCTTTCGCGGTAGCGCATCTGCGCATCGAGCGCGCCCCATTTGCGCAGGCCCTCCAGCAATTTCTCCTTGTCCTCGCGCGTGAGCGCCGTGTCCAGGTTGCCCTGCGTGGCGGCCTTGCCGAGCAGCTCCGCCACGTAGCCCTGGAAGTCGCCCTGCACATGGCGGTAGCGCTGCGCCTTGCCGCCGTAGGCCTTGGTCGAGTGCACCAGCGCGTTGTAATTGACCTGCACGAAAGGCTCGAGCGCCACGCCCAGCCGCTTGCAATAGTCGAGCACCGCATGGTGGTGATACGGGATGCGCCACGGCCCCGGGTTCAGGTATTCGCCTTTGGCGAACTCGCAGCGCTGCACGGCGCCGCCCATCTCGGTGAAGACATCGCCGCCGCGCAGGGTCCAGCAGCGGCCGCCGGCACGGCCGCTGTATTCCAGGATCTGCACCTTGTAGCCAGCGCGCCGCAACTCCAGCGCGGCCACCATGCCAGCCAGTCCCGCGCCGAGAATCAGCACCGAGGCACCGCGCTTTGCGCCCTGGAGTTTCGGCGGGCCCGTGTAACCGGATTCCGCCGCGAGGCCGAGCGAAGTCATCGCCTGGTACATTGCCGCGCCACCTGCTGCCTTGCCGACGAGCGCAAGCAAGTCGCGGCGGCTGAAGGCCTTACTGTCAATTGAAGTCATGTTCAGGCTGTCGAGGAGTCTTTGTGGGTTGCGCATTTCACACCGCTAACGTCACCAGGCACGGTACGGCAGCGCGATGCGCCGAATAGCGCACGCAACATCCATGCCATTTCTGACATATTCGACCGCGCTCCCGCTGCGCCTGTCGATGGCCCGGCCAAATGCGCCATCCGTAAAACGTGGCCATGCAAGGGGTCATGTGCCGAACGCGCCACTGTCCTCAGATGTTTGCATTAGCGCCTCAGGGTACCGAGAACGAGCCCGCACCGCAGGGCGCATGCGCAGCAGCCCTAGCGAAGCTGCCCCACATTAGTGTGTCCATGCCGCGTCGCGGTGCACGACGCGTACCGCGCTCGCGTGGTGAAGCGGAGGACTGCCGGCCCGAGTTGTTCAAGCTAATCGTGCAGATCGTGCAGATGGTCATCGTCACTGCGAAGCAGCGGGCCAGGTCACGCGCGCAGCTTGATTGCGGGGCAGCCGCCGATCGTGCGGCGGCGCCCTGGCAACGCACCTTTACTTCGCCGCGGTCACCCGCCAGACCACATCGCCAACATCATCCGCCACCAGCAACGCGCCGCGCTTGTCGATGGCAACGCCCACCGGGCGCCCTTGCGCGTCGCCGTCCTTCGTCAGGAAGCCGGTGAGCACGTCGACCGGGTCGCCCGCCGGCTTGCCGTTGGCGAACGGCACGAAGATCACCTTGTAGCCGCTGTGCGGCTTACGGTTCCACGACCCGTGCTGGCCTACGAACATGCCGTTCCTGAAGCGGGAGGGCAACGCGTTGCCTAGCGCCGAGGCCAGGCCAAGCGACGCGGTATGCGGGCCGACGGCGTAGTCGGGCGCAATGGCCTTGGCCACCATCTCCGGCTGCTGCGGCTTTACGCGTTCGTCTACATGCTGGCCGTAGTAGCTGAAGGGCCAGCCATAGAAAGCGCCGTCTCTGACCGAAGTGATGTAGTCCGGCACGAGATCGCTACCGATCTCGTCGCGCTCGTTTACCGCAGTCCATAGCGCGCCGCTGTCGGGATCCCAGGCCATGCCGTTGGCATTGCGCAGGCCGCTGGCAAACACGCGGTGCGCGCCGGTCTTGGGATCGACCTCCCAGATGGCTGCCCGCGCCTCCTCCTTGTCGAGGCCGTTCTCGCCGACGTTGCTGTTGGAGCCGACGGTGACGTAGAGCTTGCTGCCGTCCCTGCTGGCGATGATGTTCTTGGTCCAGTGGTGATTGATGGGGCCGGCAGGCAGGTCGACCACCTTCACGCCGGGCCCAGTGATCTGGGTCTGCCCCGGCTGGTAGGGGAAACGCAGGACGGCATCGGTGTCCGCCACATAGAAGTCATTGCCCACCAGCACCATGCCGAAGGGCGAATGCAGGTCCTTGAGAAATACGGAGCGCGCATCGGCGACGCCATCGCCATTGGTGTCGCGTAGCAGCGTGATGCGATTGGCGCTTGGCACGCCGGCGCCCGCGCGTTTCATCACCTGCGTCATGACCCAGCCCCGGATGCCCTTGCCATCATCCGGCTTGGGCGGCGCATTGGTTTCGGCCACCAGCACGTCGCCGTTGGGCAGCACGTAGATCCAGCGCGGATGGTCCAGCTTGCCGGCGAACGCCACGACGGACAGGCCGTCCGCTGCAACCGGTCTGGCACCATCGGCCCAGCCTTTGGCAGGGGCGATGTTCACCGTGGGCAGCATGGTCCTGTTTGGCGATGGTAACTGCGGACTCAAGCCGGTGCCGGCGGAGACCGGCAGGGTCGCGGTGTCGCCACATGCGGTCAAGCCCGCCGCCATCAGCAGGCAGAGAGTCAAAATGGACAATCGCTGCAAGGGCATGATCGGCTCTCCGGAAAGGCGGCGCGTCGCCCCGTCGGCGTGCGCTGTCCGCTCCACTATAGAACGCATGCGCGATGCCGGGTGTCGGCGGATTGGAGGCCGCGCTGTAGGACAAAAACGCCGGCTCCCGGCCTGCGCCTTGCGGCCGATCCCGCCACCTCAATCGCAAGCGTAGCGGAACGCGTCATCCAGGCTCAGCGGGAGCACCAGCGTACGAAGGTGCGCCGCCTTGGCCGAAGCGCAAAGCGTGGCGCGCGTCGATGCGGTCTTGTACTTCGGAGCGTACTCCACGTTGAACACCGCCTTGCCCTGCGCCGTGAGCGGCTTGTAGCTCGCGCACTCGCTGTACTGGAAGCACTGCTCGTTCACCGCGAAATCAAAGTCCGTCGCCAGCTGCGAGACTTGATCCACATCGTTTTTCAAGCCCACCGCCAGGCCCCGCGCATGCGCCTCGGCCGCCAGGAAGCGGTTGTAGTCCAGCTGAGTAGCCGCCGTCAGCGGGAAGCCCGGCTGATTGGTATAGCCATCCACGTTGTCCGGGTCCACGCCATCGCAGCCCTTCGACTTCGCCAGGTCCATGCGCGCCTGCATGATCTGGCGCACGTTGGCCGAGCGCGTATCGAGCCAACGCTCGCCCGCCCACCCCGACAACGCCTTTCCCATATCCGCCGCGGCAAACTGCTTGAAATCCGGCCGCCAGTTCTCCGAGCTACCCGCCGAAAAATAGCAGACCACGCGCTTGCCCTGCGCCTTCAAGGCATTGATGGTCGCCTGCGGCGTATCCACCAGGTCGATATCGAAGACCTGCGCCGGATAGCTCGTGTTGACCGTACCCGTCAACTGCAACTGCCATGTATCGGTTGCCGCCGGCATCCAGCGCGAGACCGCCAGCGTTTGCGCCGAGAGCGTCAAGGTCGCGGCCGACGCATTCACCGCCGACACGGACTTGACGGAAGCATCCGTCTGCGCCGACGAGCCATCGCCTCCGCAGGCCGACAGACAGGCGAACGAGGCCATCCATGCGATGCGTGCAAGTTTCCGATTCACGGATGTTCTTCCTTTTGGATTGCTGCTGTTGGGGTGATGAAACGGGTGGTGGGGGCTGGGGCTCTGTGCGGTCGTCGGCTGAGGATGGATGGATCTTGAGCAGTTTCGCGAAAGGGGTAAGGTATTCGGGTTGGATGACGGGCGCAGGTTTAGCAACCGGCATCGTACACGCCGATGTGCGCGAATCGGGTCGGTGAGTATGGCGACTGCCTCGCACGCAAATCGAGGCTTAGCTTTGCGGAGCTCGCAGCGTGTCACTCATACTGATCGTCAAAGAAGCTCCGGTTTGTTTGCCTGAAGCCAAGCTCTTACGTCGGCCAGCAAACTGAACGCGCTCGACATACACTCACTTAAAGTCGATTCAGGCACCAGATCGCCCGAGTAGTCAGACAAATTGCGCTGCTTGCGCAGTGCGTCCAGCACGATCATGCGATCCTTGGACATGCCGATAGTCGCCGGCAGCGTCTGGATCGCGGTCTGGTGATGGCCCGGTCGGCTGGTCAACGTTCGATATCCATTTGCCTGCAACGCCAGCATCGCCAATTGCATGATGGCTTTATACGCAGCATCAAACCGGTTCTCACTGCTCAAGCCGTGCAGCTGCGCGTCCGCGAGATTCCGCTCGGCGGCCGCCAGCAACCTTGTCACTTGGTCGCGACTCGGCTGTACCGCGTCTAGGCTAATTCCCAGCAAGTTCTGCAAGGTCATCGTTATTTCCGATCAGAAATATCTTGGGCTTTGCTTGGACTTCCAGCAGAAACGGCGCTTGGTTCAAAATGCCGTCCCGCCACTCTGCCGCCGTCAGCACCTTGGGATTGATTTCGCGGCCTAGGATGGCTTGGGTCTCATAGAACTGCCTTACCACTTCGCCAAAACTGACGGTACCGATCACCATCACATCCACGTCACTGTTCGCCGTCTCCTGAGCACGAGCCACAGAACCAAACACGAACGCAACATCAATCCGCTCCGAGCAGGCCTCAAGTGCCAAAAGCAGCACATCTCGAATGCCGGATGTTTTGCGCATGATGCTAGCCAGCTCCTCGAAAATTGGACAGGCTCGGTTGGCACGATAAACCACCTGATTGCCCTGCCGTTCACGGGAGAGCACGCCCGCTTCAGCAAGCTTGCTCAGCTCCTTGTGAAGGGTTCCCGCGGTGGTGCCGGTCAAACGTGCGATTTCGCGCACGTGGTACGCCTCCTCCGGACGCAGAAGCAGGAGGCCAAGCACGCGGCGACGGTAGTCGCTGAAAAGAGTCTCGGAAATGGATCGAAGCATAAATGGCTACGATTGTAGCCGAATATGCTTCGACTGGGGCCACCAGGCAGCACCGGTCCACGAGGGAATTGGCCTTGAATCGCAGCTGTCTTGTTCGGCCCCAAAAATCGGCATAGGGGGCAGCCCACTGGCTGCGCCCCTGCCACACCACCCGGCATGCGGGTCCGCACCGGGCGGTTCGAGAGGTTGAGGTTAAGTGAGACGGGGCATGCCCAACTGATCGAAGTAGGCGATGGTCAGGACCCGGTTCAGCGTGTCGCCGCTGTTGCGCCACCAGCACCGGCTACTCGCCGCTGCTTGCCTGGCGGCATCCGCTGTAGCACCCAGCGCACGCAACTCTCGGTAAATGACCCGACCACGGCGCCAGTGCTTGAGCTGGATGGCCCTCAGCCGGTGGCGCATCCACTTGTCCAGCTCGCGCCAGACCTGGGGCGTTTGCGCCAGCCGGAAGTAGGCCTTCCATCCCAGAACATATGGCCTCACCCGATCCACGACTGCCTGCAGACTCCGCCCGCCTGAGCGGCGAGTCAGTTCGCGGATGCGTTGCTTGAACGTCAGCAGCGGCTTAACTGCCACTTTGCGCTTGACCACTCCCCCTGCGGCCACCCAGAAGCTGTAGCCGAGGAACTTGCGGCCAAACGCGCTCGCCACCGCGCTCTTTGCCTCGTTGACCTTCAGGCGCAGGCTGCCGTACAAGCGCCGCAATAGCGCCATCACTCGCTCGCCCGCCCGCCGACTGCGCACGTACACGTTCGCATCATCGGCATAGCGCACGAAGCAATGACCTCGACGCTCCAACGCCTTGTCCACCTCATCGAGCAGTACGTTAGCCAGCAGCGGTGACAGTACGCCGCTTACAACGTTGCATACTTTTCACTCCGTCGTCTGAATCATTCGAGTTTTCGCTGTCAAAAGCCCCAGGCTGTGGGTCAACCCTGAACACAACGACGATTTCATCCTTGTGGATTTCGACGCGCTTGACCAGACCCAATACGATCCTGCGCTTTGTCTCAAGATCAATCGTGTCCAGTTTTTCGGTGACGGCGCCTGCAAATTCCTCGATCCGATTGATGACCAGAAACAGCTCGCTTTGCACCGCGCCTTGCTGCCTGGATTCAAGGATCTGCTGGTCAATCTGCTCAAGCCGATTCCTCAACTGCTGCATCTTCGGTTCGAAGTCGGACTTATCGAGGATGCCGTCCGCATAGCTATCGATCAGCCGGGACTTTCCCTTCTCCAGCTGCAGCCGCTGCTTTTCAAGGTTGCTTGTGTCGAAGGCACTCTTCTCGTTGCGCTCCATCATATCCAGTCGACGCTCATATTCGCTCTTCAAGCGTTCTGGATGACTGAGCAATTCCACAACCTGCTGCCATACCAGCTCATCGAGCCTGTCTGTTCGTACCTGCAGATTGTCACAGATGCGGTGGCCACCGAAACGGTAGGCATCAGTCCCAACACAGCGGTAATAGGCGTAGTCCCGCTGATGCCCCTTAGCTGCAACCTTGCTCACCTTCTTGGCGTAATAGGCGTAATGGCACTCGCCGCATACCGTCAACCCTTGCAGCAGGCGTAGCGGTGCACTCTCGCGCCTCTGGCGCGCCAGCTTGCGGTTCTCGGCAAGCTGTTCCTGAGCCGCCTGGAACAGCCCCTCGCTCACGATGGCCGGCACCGGAATCTCGATCCAGTCCTGCGGTTCGGTTCGTGTTGTCGAGTACGGCTTTCTGGGCACGTCAGCACTGTGGCGCTGGGCGCGCACGCGTACCTGCAGGTGATCGCGCGACTGCGTCTTGCCGAACGCAGCTCGCCCCATGTACGCAGGATTGCGCAATATGCCCCACACCACACTACGGTCCCAGTATGGCTTGCCCGACGCTGTCACGGTACCCGACTCGGCAAGGCGGCGTACCACATCCCCTATGCTCAGGCGGTCCATCCCCACCCACTGGAAGATCGCCCGGACCGTTGCAGCCTGGGGCAGTTCGATAACGTACCGGGCCGGCGTTCCGTCGAGTTGCCGGCGAATGTAGCGGTAGCCGTAGGGCGCCCCGGACAGGACATTGACACTGCCGCGTTTTGCGCCGTGAAGCTTGCCACGACGGTGACGCTCGGCGATCTTCGCCCGTTCGTATTCTGCGATCATGCCCTGCATCTGCAATAGCAGCGACTCTTCCGGCGTCGTACCGATCGCGTGATTGAGGAAGACCACCTGGACACCGCAGGCGGAGAACTCTTCCATCAGCAGCGCCTGGTGCGCATATTTGCGCGCCAGCCGGTCCGGTGACAGGATGTACAGCTGATCGATCGTACCGAGCGCGGCACAGTCCCTGAGGCGCTCCAATTGAGGCCTGATCAGCGTCGCACCGCTCACGCCAGCGTCAACGAAACACATGTCGTCGACGATCTGCGCGCCGTCAGCTGAAATACGCTCCTTCAGTGCAGCGATCTGGCTTTCAATGGTGCCGCGTTTGTTTTGCTGTTCGGAGGATACCCGCGCGTAGAGTGCAACCATCGCAGCTTTGCTCATCGTCTACCTCGCTTGATGGTCGCTTGCTTGGACTCTGCAGACCACGTAGCGGACGGCTGTGCCGTCGCGCGTGCTTCGATCGGACTAATCTGCTCGTAAGCCTTTTGCAACTGCTCTTGGGCATAGCGGTTCGGCTCGAAAGCCAGACGCACGCTCCACTTTTTACGTCTTCGGGTCATCGCTGCACCTGCCTGTCAGCGGGAGCGACCGTCTCAAGGACAAGATCCACATTGACGTCAGCACAGCTTCTGGACCAGGGCGCCAGACACTCCCTCGAAATGCGCAGGCCCAATTTTATCCGGCAGTTTGCTCTATTGTTGGTGGCGTTATCGGCCCGCCTTGCGGCGTGCCCTCGTACCGCTGCAGCACTACCCCGCCATCCATCAGCCCGCTGTTCAGATACGCCCGGATCAGCCGGATGACCCCGGCGTCCCCGATGCGCTTCTGTAGACGGTCAATCAGGATGTCGTGGTTGACCCGGTCAAAGAACTTCTCCAGATCCACGTCCACCACCACTCGCCGCCCCGACTGCACGTACGACTGCGCGGCTAACACCGCATCGTGCGCACGCCGCCCAGGCCGGAAGCCGTAGCTGTGCTCGCTGAAGGTGGGGTCCAGCATCGGCTGCAGCACCTGCAACAGCGCCTGCTGGATCAGCCGGTCCGTCACCGTCGGAATACCGAGCTCGCGCTCGCCTCCTCCGTCCGGCTTCGGAATCGTTACCCGCCGTACCGGACTGGGCCGGTACGTCCCCTTGAGCAGTTGCTGGCGGATCTCCGGCCACGCCGACACCAGATAGCGGGCGGTCTGATCAATATCCAGACCATCCACGCCAGCGGCGCCTTTGTTGCGGCGGACCCGCCTGAACGCCTGCTTCAGGTTCTCTCGCGTCAGCGCCGCTGCCAGCAGCGCCGACCCCGTGTCCTCCGGTCCCCGCCGCGGACCGCCGGCTTCGTCGCAGGCGGGTTCACGGCCGGCTTCACCGCCCGCTACTCCCTCCCGCCCCGCTCGCGCGGGCTTCTGACGCAATGCCTTCGGTATCGACATGGCTTCGAACACTCCCTCTCGTTCGGTCCTTCGTCGGCGGATTCGAGCCTTGCCGGCGCTACCCCCAACTACTTCGACCTCTGCTGACTTCTCGCTCCGGCTCGACGCCGTCGCCCTTTCAGGCATGAGGCGAGATCTCCCCAGGTAAGAACGCACTCCTTCGCTGCACAACCGCCGGATTTACGCCGCCTCCCCTTGATCACGAGAACTTCGCGGTTTCATGCCCGCTCGTCCTGGTCGGCACCGCCTTCTATCCGGTTCGTGTTCCTCGGCTCGCAGCTTCGCTCCACGCTTCCTCCCCACGATCGGTCGCCCTTTCGCAGTTGCGCTTCGCTTCGATCGCTGTGATCAACTTACGGTGGGACTTGCACCCACAGGAGTGCGCCCATGCTGGGCGCACATGAAAATGGAAAAGGGCTCCGCGGAGCCCCTTTTCCATTCCTCTTGTCCGGCTGCCATGCACACGGCACGCCGGTTGGTACCTTACATCTTCTGCTTGGTGCTCTCGGCGGCGCCTTGCACCTTCTCGCCGCCCTTCTCGATGTCCTTGCCGGCACCGGCCATCGTGTTGCAACCGGTCACCAGGACCACACCTGCCAGGGCACACAGCGCCATCAGCTTTCTCATGACTCTCTCCTTGCTCTAGGTTGACGCGGCATGGCCGCGATTGGAACGGCTGGTACTACTGATACGGGTCTATACGTATTCGAAGTATTCGAAGTATTTGACGTACTCGATACGTACTCGATACGCACTCAATACGGATTCAGCCCCTGCCTGCGCGTACTCCTCGATCACCCGGAACACCTGCTCGAGCTCGAGCGACTTGTCAAAGAAATAGTCCGCGCCGGCCTCGGCACACTGCCGCCGGTATGTAGGCACCTGGGCATGATTGGTGTACACGATGCGGATGCCCGACACCCTGGTCTTCTGCAAGGCGCGCAGTACATTGATTCCGTTGCCTTGCCGCAACTGCAGGTCGACGATGACGACCTCGTACTTGCCCGCCTCGTAGAGGCGCAGCGCCGAGCTTTCGGTATCCGCCCAATCCACGACTTCGATAAACGGAAAAGCGTTCAGGTATTCAAGCAACATACCCCGCAGTACCGCTGAGTCCTCGATTAGCAGGACCCGCAGCGCGCGATACGAAGGGGCCGCAGCTTGATCCAACATGATTCCATGCTAGCAACAGAGTATAGGGACGGACTATCGGCGTCCGTCCTACAGCAGCGTCAGGCAAACGCGGCAGAATGCCTGGTAATGCGCTTTGCCTTGGCTGCGCCTACTCCACCAGGCCGTTCTTGATCGCGTAGTAGGTCAGGTCGGCATTGGTCTTCATGCCCATCTTTTCCAGGATGCGCGAGCGATAGGTGCTGACCGTCTTGACGCTCAGGAACAACTCCTCGGCAATTACCGAGACCGACTGCCCGCGCGAGAGCTTGCAGAATATCTGGAACTCGCGCTTGGACAAGGTCTGGTGCAGCGGCTGGTTGGTGGGCTTGTCCAGCCCGCCGATGAGCAGGTCCGCCACGGTTGCGCTGACATAGCGTCGGCCCTGGGCCACGGTGCGGATGGCCTTGACGAGATCGTCCGGTGCGCTTTCCTTGGTCAGGTAGCCGGAAGCGCCCGCGCGGATCAGGTTGATGGCGTACTGCTCTTCCGGGTAGGTGGAGAGGATCAGCACCGGCAGGTCGGGATGGCGCTGGCGCAGCAGCTTGAGCACGTCGATGCCGTTGCGGTCAGGCATCGAGATATCGAGCACCACCACATCGAACTCGAGCTCGCGCAGCCGCGTCATGACTTCGTCGCCGCTGGCAGCTTCCCCTTCCACCCGGATATCCGGCTCGTCGGCAATGAACTGGCGCAGACCGGCGCGCACGATCTGGTGATCGTCGGCGATCAAAACGCGAATCATGGAATTCTCCCTGGGCATGGATGCCCCAGCTCTCAGGAGCGGCCGGGCTAATGCATTGTAGTGCTTACAATGCGGCGCGAATGTCGGTGTAAGACTGACACGCTCCCGGATGGCGGCGCCAATCGGCATAGGGGCAGCCCACTGGCTGCGCCCCTGCCACACCACCCGGCATGCGGGTCCGCACCGGGCGGTTCGAGAGGTTGAGGTTAAGTGAGACGGGGCATGCCCAACTGATCGAAGTAGGCGATGGTCAGGACCCGGTTCAGCGTGTCGCCGCTGTTGCGCCACCAGCACCGGCTACTCGCCGCTGCTTGCCTGGCGGCATCCGCTGTAGCACCCAGCGCACGCAACTCTCGGTAAATGACCCGACCACGGCGCCAGTGCTTGAGCTGGATGGCCCTCAGCCGGTGGCGCATCCACTTGTCCAGCTCGCGCCAGACCTGGGGCGTTTGCGCCAGCCGGAAGTAGGCCTTCCATCCCAGAACATATGGCCTCACCCGATCCACGACTGCCTGCAGACTCCGCCCGCCTGAGCGGCGAGTCAGTTCGCGGATGCGTTGCTTGAACGTCAGCAGCGGCTTAACTGCCACTTTGCGCTTGACCACTCCCCCTGCGGCCACCCAGAAGCTGTAGCCGAGGAACTTGCGGCCAAACGCGCTCGCCACCGCGCTCTTTGCCTCGTTGACCTTCAGGCGCAGGCTGCCGTACAAGCGCCGCAATAGCGCCATCACCCGCTCGCCCGCCCGCCGACTGCGCACGTACACGTTCGCATCATCGGCATAGCGCACGAAGCAATGACCTCGACGCTCCAACGCCTTGTCCACCTCATCGAGCAGTACGTTAGCCAGCAGCGGTGACATAACGCCACCAACAATAGAGCAAACTGCCGGATAAAATTGGGCCTGCGCATTTCGAGGGAGTGTCTGGCGCCCTGGTCCAGAAGCTGTGCTGACGTCAATGTGGATCTTGTCCTTGAGACGGTCGCTCCCGCTGACAGGCAGGTGCAGCGATGACCCGAAGACGTAAAAAGTGGAGCGTGCGTCTGGCTTTCGAGCCGAACCGCTATGCCCAAGAGCAGTTGCAAAAGGCTTACGAGCAGATTAGTCCGATCGAAGCACGCGCGACGGCACAGCCGTCCGCTACGTGGTCTGCAGAGTCCAAGCAAGCGACCATCAAGCGAGGTAGACGATGAGCAAAGCTGCGATGGTTGCACTCTACGCGCGGGTATCCTCCGAACAGCAAAACAAACGCGGCACCATTGAAAGCCAGATCGCTGCACTGAAGGAGCGTATTTCAGCTGACGGCGCGCAGATCGTCGACGACATGTGTTTCGTTGACGCTGGCGTGAGCGGTGCGACGCTGATCAGGCCTCAATTGGAGCGCCTCAGGGACTGTGCCGCGCTCGGTACGATCGATCAGCTGTACATCCTGTCACCGGACCGGCTGGCGCGCAAATATGCGCACCAGGCGCTGCTGATGGAAGAGTTCTCCGCCTGCGGTGTCCAGGTGGTCTTCCTCAATCACGCGATCGGTACGACGCCGGAAGAGTCGCTGCTATTGCAGATGCAGGGCATGATCGCAGAATACGAACGGGCGAAGATCGCCGAGCGTCACCGTCGTGGCAAGCTTCACGGCGCAAAACGCGGCAGTGTCAATGTCCTGTCCGGGGCGCCCTACGGCTACCGCTACATTCGCCGGCAACTCGACGGAACGCCGGCCCGGTACGTTATCGAACTGCCCCAGGCTGCAACGGTCCGGGCGATCTTCCAGTGGGTGGGGATGGACCGCCTGAGCATAGGGGATGTGGTACGCCGCCTTGCCGAGTCGGGTACCGTGACAGCGTCGGGCAAGCCATACTGGGACCGTAGTGTGGTGTGGGGCATATTGCGCAATCCTGCGTACATGGGGCGAGCTGCGTTCGGCAAGACGCAGTCGCGCGATCACCTGCAGGTACGCGTGCGCGCCCAGCGCCACAGTGCTGACGTGCCCAGAAAGCCGTACTCGACAACACGAACCGAACCGCAGGACTGGATCGAGATTCCGGTGCCGGCCATCGTGAGCGAGGGGCTGTTCCAGGCGGCTCAGGAACAGCTTGCCGAGAACCGCAAGCTGGCGCGCCAGAGGCGCGAGAGTGCACCGCTACGCCTGCTGCAAGGGTTGACGGTATGCGGCGAGTGCCATTACGCCTATTACGCCAAGAAGGTGAGCAAGGTTGCAGCTAAGGGGCATCAGCGGGACTACGCCTATTACCGCTGTGTTGGGACTGATGCCTACCGTTTCGGTGGCCACCGCATCTGTGACAATCTGCAGGTACGAACAGACAGGCTCGATGAGCTGGTATGGCAGCAGGTTGTGGAATTGCTCAGTCATCCAGAACGCTTGAAGAGCGAATATGAGCGTCGACTGGATATGATGGAGCGCAACGAGAAGAGTGCCTTCGACACAAGCAACCTTGAAAAGCAGCGGCTGCAGCTGGAGAAGGGAAAGTCCCGGCTGATCGATAGCTATGCGGACGGCATCCTCGATAAGTCCGACTTCGAACCGAAGATGCAGCAGTTGAGGAATCGGCTTGAGCAGATTGACCAGCAGATCCTTGAATCCAGGCAGCAAGGCGCGGTGCAAAGCGAGCTGTTTCTGGTCATCAATCGGATCGAGGAATTTGCAGGCGCCGTCACCGAAAAACTGGACACGATTGATCTTGAGACAAAGCGCAGGATCGTATTGGGTCTGGTCAAGCGCGTCGAAATCCACAAGGATGAAATCGTCGTTGTGTTCAGGGTTGACCCACAGCCTGGGGCTTTTGACAGCGAAAACTCGAATGATTCAGACGACGGAGTGAAAAGTATGCAACGTTGTAAGCGGCGTAAGCGGCCCGCCTTGCGGCGTGCCCTCGTACCGCTGCAGCACTACCCCGCCATCCATCAGCCCGCTGTTCAGATACGCCCGGATCAGCCGGATGACCCCGGCGTCCCCGATGCGCTTCTGTAGACGGTCAATCAGGATGTCGTGGTTGACCCGGTCAAAGAACTTCTCCAGATCCACGTCCACCACCACTCGCCGCCCCGACTGCACGTACGACTGCGCGGCTAACACCGCATCGTGCGCACGCCGCCCAGGCCGGAAGCCGTAGCTGTGCTCGCTGAAGGTGGGGTCCAGCATCGGCTGCAGCACCTGCAACAGCGCCTGCTGGATCAGCCGGTCCGTCACCGTCGGAATACCGAGCTCGCGCTCGCCTCCTCCGTCCGGCTTCGGAATCGTTACCCGCCGTACCGGACTGGGCCGGTACGTCCCCTTGAGCAGTTGCTGGCGGATCTCCGGCCACGCCGACACCAGATAGCGGGCGGTCTGATCAATATCCAGACCATCCACGCCAGCGGCGCCTTTGTTGCGGCGGACCCGCCTGAACGCCTGCTTCAGGTTCTCTCGCGTCAGCGCCGCTGCCAGCAGCGCCGACCCCGTGTCCTCCGGTCCCCGCCGCGGACCGCCGGCTTCGTCGCAGGCGGGTTCACGGCCGGCTTCACCGCCCGCTACTCCTCCCGCCCCGCTCGCGCGGGCTTCTGACGCAATGCCTTCGGTATCGACATGGCTTCGAACACTCCCTCTCGTTCGGTCCTTCGTCGGCGGATTCGAGCCTTGCCGGCGCTACCCCCAACTACTTCGACCTCTGCTGACTTCTCGCTCCGGCTCGACGCCGTCGCCCTTTCAGGCATGAGGCGAGATCTCCCCAGGTAAGAACGCACTCCTTCGCTGCACAACCGCCGGATTTACGCCGCCTCCCCTTGATCACGAGAACTTCGCGGTTTCATGCCCGCTCGTCCTGGTCGGCACCGCCTTCTATCCGGTTCGTGTTCCTCGGCTCGCAGCTTCGCTCCACGCTTCCTCCCCACGATCGGTCGCCCTTTCGCAGTTGCGCTTCGCTTCGATCGCTGTGATCAACTTACGGTGGGACTTGCACCCACAGGAGTGCGCCCATGCTGGGCGCACATGAAAAAGGGACGGGGGTGAACCCGTCCCTGCTGAAAAAACCATGGGCTTCGCTTCAGGTGGCTCCCGGCTAAGCCACCCCTACCCCCGGCCCTCTCCCCCTGAGGGGAGAGGGTGAGACAGCCGTCGACGTAGCACGCGGTTTTGGCCTGTTCGGCGGCTTCGGCAAATGCCTCAGGATTGTCAGCGCTTCGGCTTACTGGAGCTTGGTCGACGTGCCGGCACCGGCTTCTGCACTGGTGTCGGTCGAAGCCTCGCCCTTCTTGCTCTTGGCGTGGCTGCTGTGCTTCTTGGTCTTGGCGGTCGACTTGGCTGGCGTAGCAGCGTCGGCATCGGCGCCCACCTTGGCGTCCACGCCCTTGTCGGCGCTGGCCGAGACGCCCAGGCCAACGTTGGCACCTGCGCCGGCCGCTGCACCCTTGTCTGCGGGCGCGCTGACCGCGGGCGCCGCGATGGCGCCGGTGGCGCCAGCCTTCGCATCAACGCCGGTGCCTTGCGCCATGGCCAGCGAGGAAGCGGCAGCGATCGAGAGAGCGGAAAGGGAGATCAGCAGTTTGTTCATGGAGAGGCTCCTTGCAGTTTGCGCCGCGGCGAAGCATTCGCTGCGGTGTTCACTTGAAGTGAGCCTTCAGTCTATGGATGCGGACCCGCGCGGTCTGTTAGGAGATGTAATGCCTTGTAAGGAGTGGTGAAGAACGCCCGACGCCACATGGACGCGCCCGGAGGAGCTTTTCCCTGCTTACCCAATGGCTTGCGGCGGTGCAGCGGCGAAAACCGCCACTGCCGCCGACGCACGCGGTTACAGGTTAGGCGCGAGCGCCCGCTCCAGCACGCTGCGCTCTTCGCCGCGGCGCGCCACCATGTCGTCGAGCTGGTCCTGCCCGATCTTGCCCACCGAGAAATAGGTGGACTCCGGATGCGCCAGGTAGAAGCCGCTCACCGATGCGGCCGGCGTCATCGCCAGCGAGTCGGTGATGCCCATGCCGATCTCGGCGGCATTGAGGTACTCGAACATCGGCGCCTTGACCGTATGCTCCGGGCAGGCCGGATAGCCCGGCGCCGGACGGATGCCGCGATAGGTCTCGGCGATCAGTTGCTCGTTGGTCAGCACCTCGCCGGCGTCGTAGCCCCACAGGTCCTTGCGCACGCGCTCGTGCAGGCATTCGGCAAAGGCTTCGGCCAGGCGGTCGGCCAGCGACTTCAGCATGATGGCGCTGTAGTCGTCGTGGTCGGCCTCGAACTGGGCCTCCTTCTTGTCCACGCCGATGCCGGCGGTGACGGCGAACACGCCGATGTAGTCGGCGATGCCGCTGTCCTTGGGCGCGACGAAGTCCGCGAGGCAGCGGTTGGGGCGCATCACGCCATCGATCACCGGGCGCTCGCTTTGCTGGCGCAGGTTGTGCCAGGTCAGCGCGACCTGGCTGCGGGTCTCGTCGGTGTAGATCTCGATATCGTCGTCGTTGACGGCGTTGGCCGGCAGCAGGGCCAGCACGCCGTTGGCCGTCAGCCAGCGGCCCTGGATCAGGCGCGACAGCATGGCCTTGCCGTCGGAAAACACGCGGCGGGCGGATTCCCCGACGATCTCGTCATTGAGGATGTCGGGGAATTTGCCGGCCAGGTCCCAGGTCTGGAAGAACGGCGCCCAGTCGATGTAGTTGGCGAGCTCCGTCAGGTCGTAGTTGCGGAAGATGCGCCGGCCGATGAATTTCGGCTTGGGCGGGACGTAGGCGCTCCAGTCCACCGGCGTCTTGTTGGCGCGGGCCTTCGCCAGCGACACCATCGGCGTGGCTTTCTTGTTGGCGTGCTGGTGGCGGATGCGTTCGTAGTCGGTCTTCAGCTCGTCCAGGTACTTGGCGGCGCCATCGTCGGACAGCAGGCTGGATGCCACGCTGACCGAGCGCGAGGCGTCCGGCACGTAGACCACCGGGCCTTCGTAGTGCGGCGCGATCTTGACCGCGGTGTGCACGCGCGAGGTGGTGGCGCCGCCGATCAGCAGCGGGATCTTCTTGATGCGGAAGTAGTCGTCGCGCTGCATCTCGGAGGCGACGTAGGCCATTTCCTCGAGCGACGGCGTGATCAGCCCAGACAGGCCGACGATGTCCGCGCCCTCGACCTTGGCGCGCGCCAGGATCTCGTTGCACGGGACCATCACGCCCATGTTGACCACTTCGAAGTTATTGCACTGGAGCACCACCGAGACGATGTTCTTGCCGATGTCGTGCACGTCGCCCTTGACGGTGGCGATGACGATCTTGCCGCGTGCCTTGACGTCGCCGCCGGCCTCGGCCAGCAGGCGCTTTTCCTCTTCGATGTAGGGCAGCAGGTGGGCCACGGCCTGCTTCATCACGCGGGCGCTCTTGACCACCTGCGGCAGGAACATCTTGCCGGCGCCGAACAGGTCGCCCACGATGTTCATGCCGTCCATCAGCGGGCCTTCGATCACCTCGATCGTGCGGCCGCCGCGCGCTTCCACCTGCTGGCGCACTTCCTCGGTGTCTTCCACGATGAAGGTGGTCAGGCCATGCACCAGCGCGTGCGACAGGCGGTCGGCCACCGGCACCGGGTTCTCCGGCGTGCCGCGCCACAGCAGGTTTTCTTCGCGCTTCGCGCCGCCGCCCTTGTAGCGGTCGGCGATCTCCAGCAGGCGGTCGGTGCTGTCCTCGCGGCGATTGAGCACCACGTCCTCCACGCGCTCGCGCAGCTCGGCGTCGAGCTGGTCGTACACGCCGAGCTGGCCGGCGTTGACGATGCCCATGTCCATGCCCGCCTTGATGGCGTGGTACAGGAACACGGTGTGGATGGCCTCGCGCACCGCGTCGTTGCCGCGAAACGAGAACGACACGTTGGACACGCCGCCGCTGACCTTGGCGTACGGCAGGTTCTGCTTGATCCAGGCGGTGGCTTCGATGAAGTCCACCGCATAGTTGTTGTGCTCCTCGATGCCGGTCGCAACAGCGAAGATGTTCGGGTCGAAGATGATGTCTTCGGGCGGGAAGCCGACTTCATTGACCAGGATGTCATAGCTGCGCTTGCAGATCTCGGTCTTGCGGGCAAAGGTGTCGGCCTGGCCCTTCTCGTCGAAGGCCATCACCACGGAAGCCGCGCCATAGCGGCGGATCAGCTCGGCGTGATGACGGAATTGTTCCTCGCCTTCCTTGAGCGAGATCGAGTTGACCACGGGCTTGCCCTGCACGCACTTCAGGCCGGCCTCGATCACGTCCCACTTGGACGAGTCCAGCATGATGGGCACGCGCGCGATATCGGGCTCGGAGGCGATCAGGTTGAGGAACCTCACCATGGCCGCCTTGGAGTCCAGCATGGCCTCGTCCATGTTGATGTCGATGATCTGCGCGCCGTTCTCGACCTGCTGGCGGGCTACCACCAGCGCCTCGTCGAACTGGCCGTTCAGGATCATGCGGGCGAAGGCCTTGGAGCCGGTGACGTTGGTGCGCTCGCCGACGTTGACGAAGAGCGTGTCTTCGTCGATGGTGAAAGGCTCGAGGCCGGACAGGCGCATCGGACGCGGCGGCAGGGTATCGTTGGTCATGGCTTGATCTTGTTCTGTGGGCTCGCGATGCATGTTCAGGCGGCGGCGCGGTCGCTGCCGTTGCCGCTATCGTCGCGGTACTGGCCGGGCCAGGTGCGCGGCTTCTTGCTGGCCACGCGCTCGGCGATGGCGGCGATGTGCTCGGGCGTGGTGCCGCAGCAGCCGCCCACCAGGTTGACCAGGCCGGACGCGGCGAACTCTTCCACCAGCGACGACGTGACCTCCGGGGTTTCGTCGAAGCCGGTATCGCTCATCGGGTTGGGCAGGCCGGCGTTCGGGTAGCACGACACGCCCGCGTCGCAGATCTTGGCCAGCTCGGCGATGTAGGGGCGCATCAGCGTGGCGCCGAGCGCGCAGTTCAGGCCGAAGGTGATCGGGCGGGCGTGGCGCAGGCTGTTCCAGAAGGCTTCCACCGTCTGGCCGGAGAGAATGCGGCCGGAGGCATCGGTGACCGTGCCGGAGATCATCACGGGCAGGCGCTCGCCGGTGTCCTCGAACAGCTGGTCGATGGCGAACAGCGCGGCCTTGGCGTTGAGCGTGTCAAAGATGGTTTCCACCAGGAACACGTCGGCGCCGCCTTCCAGCAAGCCCTTGCCTTGCTCGTAGTACGAATGGCGCAACTCTTCGAAGGTCACGTTGCGCGCGCCCGGGTCGTTCACATCCGGCGAGATGCTGGCGGTCTTGGGCGTGGGGCCGAAGGCGCCGGCCACGAAGCGCGGCTTGTCGGGCGTGCTGTACTTGTCGCACGCTTCGCGCGCCAGCCGGGCGGCGACCACGTTCATCTCGTACGCGAGGTCCGCCATCTTGTAGTCTTCCTGGGCCACGCCCGTCGCGCCAAACGTGTTGGTCTCGATCAGGTCGGCGCCGGCGGCCAGGTACTGCTCGTGGATCTCGCTGATGACCTGCGGGCGGCTCAGCAGCAGCAGCTCGTTATTGCCCTTGACGTCGACATGGTGGCCGGCGAAACGCTCGCCGCGGTAATCCGCCTCGGTCAGCTTGTAGCGCTGGATCATGGTGCCCATGGCACCGTCCAGGATCAGGATGCGCTCGCGCAGCAGGGCCGGCAGGTTGGCCGCCCGGGTGTAGGGGCGCGCGGGAGGAAGCGAGGCGGAACGTGGGGCGGCGCTCATGTGGGGCTCGACAGCAAGAGAAAAGACTGCGATTTTATCAGTTGCATCAATGGTTTGCGGAATAACGGCAACAGCCCGCCGGTGCAGCCAACGGCGCTCGCGGGTTGCAGCGCGGCACCGCCCGGCCCTACACTGGGGCACATGCCCCCACATTCCCATTAACGGAAAGCCTTGCCCATGCAACACCTCAGCCCCGGCGACGCGCAAACGCTCCTCAGCGAGTCGCCCGACGCGCTCTTCATCGATTGCCGCAGCGAAATGGAGTACCTCTTCGTTGGGCACCCCAAGGGAGCGCATAACGTGCCCTGGAACGATGGCCCGGACTGGGAGGTGAACCCGCATTTCGTGCAGTCGGTGAAAAAGCTCGCGGGGCAGGCCTCGGCGCGCCCGGTGCTGCTGATCTGCCGCAGCGGCAACCGCTCGACGGCCGCCGCGCGGGCCCTGGAGGGTGCCGGGTTCTCTACCGTCTACAACGTGCTGCATGGTTTCGAAGGCGACCTCGACGCCGAGCGCCACCGCAACACGCTCAACGGCTGGCGCCATGCCGGGCTGCCCTGGGAACAGTATTGAATGGCTGGGAAGTGGCCGGGAACGGATCCTGAAAGCAAGAAGCCCGCGCAGTGCGCGGGCTTCTTGCTATTTTCTCTATGGCTTGGCTTGCCGGCCCGTCGCACGACGGAAAGCCGGCAAAGGCAACCGCGGAGCCTAGTGCATCACTAGCGGGTGAATCATCACTGTATCGAACTTGCCAAGGAAATCATCCACCTCTTCCACCGACGGCTCGCTTTCGATCAGACGCGCCACGTCCGCGCGAAAGCTCTCGGCCATCTGGCCACCGAGGAAAATCTCGCGTTTCAGGTTCTTGTCCACGATTTCATAGCCGCCAGAGGCAAGAGGCGCATGCTCGACATCCGCACCAAACTCGACAATGCAGTAATTGTCGCTGTTGTAGATCATTTGCATGGCATACCTCCTGGCTGTCATGGGTCAAGCGGCGGGCGACTGATTATTTCGATAACCGGCACACTGGCCGGTTGCCCTCCGCGATTTCACCTCCAAGCTGAGGGTGTTTGCCGTGTTTTCAAGTTCTGCTTCGGCAAACCGCAGGTTTTAAGCGTTCCCTCACTACGTTGGGCAACGGCCACCCCAGCAAGTTCTTGAGTTTGGTGGGAAAGATATCGCCCGCTGTTCTGCCCTGCTAGCGACGGTTCGTCTCAGGGTACATCACACTGTGCGCCGCAAGCCGCATTGCCGAGAAAAGCATCGAGCACGGCGTGAAATCGATCGGCCTGCTCGATATGGGCAAGGTGCGCGGCGTGCGGCAGGATTTCGAGCCGGGCACCGGGAATGGCGGCGGCAATCTCACGTGCCATCGCCGGCGGCGCCCCCAGGTCCTCCTCGCCGGCCACTACCAGGGTAGGGCAATGAATGCGCGGAATCGCCCCGGCCAGGTCGAATGCCATGATGGCCTGGCTGGTTCCCACGTAGCCGTGCACGGGCGTGGCCAGCAGCATCTCGCGCACGCGGGCCGCCTCCTGCGGATGCGCGCCCCGGAACGCCGCGCTGAGCCAGCGCTGCATGGTGCTGTCGGCAACACCCGCCATGCCGTGCGCTTCCACATGGCCGATGCGCTCATGCCACATCGGGTGGGCATCCAGCGGCGTGCGGTTGACGGTGGCGACCAGGGTCAGCGACAGCAATCGCTCGGGATGGCGCACGGCCGCGGTCTGGCCGATCATGCCGCCCACCGAGACCCCGGCGAAATGCGCGGCGGGCACCTCCAGCGCATCCATCAGGCAGGCCACGTCGTCGGCCAGGCGGATCATCGAGTAGGCGCCGATCGGCGCATCGCTCTGGCCGTGCCCGCGCAGGTCGTAGCGCAGCACGCGGTAGCGCGGCGCCAGGTGGCGCGCCGTGGCGTCCCACAAGGTGTGATTGGCGCCCAGCGCATGCGCCAGGACCACCCAGGGGCCGTCGCCCCCGTCGATGCGAACGTGCAGGCTGATTTCGCCCACGCGCACGCGGCGGGTTTCGGATGGTGGCAGGGTGGCGCTCATGACGGGTCTCCGGTTGTTGGTGAAAACACGGTGAACCACAGCGGCGGCCGATGCCGCGGCTTGCGGACGGCTTGAGGACGGCCCGAGCACGGCTTCAAGACTCAGTGCAGCGGTTCGCTGTCGCGATAGACAAGCTCGATCTGGGTGCCGTCGGGCTCCGTCTGGCGCAGCTTGACCGGCATCCATTGCAGCGACTGCGCCAGCCACACCTCCACGCGCCGGCGATCGTTGGCATGACGCGGCAGGCGCACGAAGTGCTTGGCCCGCACGGTGGCGCGGCCGGTATCCACATCCTCTTCCCCCACATACTGCACCTGCATGGGCTCCAGGTCACGCGTATCCGCCACATCGAAGGTTTCCGTCACGCCGGGCGTGGCATAGCGCTGCGGATTGCCCCGCACCAGCCCCACCAGTTGCAGGAACACGCTGAAACGGTCCTGGCCCGCGGCGGGCAACGGCTCCTGCTTGCCGCGCCCCTCGAAGACGAGCGACCCGGCGGCGCGATCGAAGCGTGCCGCCTCGACGCGGTTGCGGCGGCTCTCCTCATAACGCTCGGGCGCGAGGCCGCGCTCGCTGAGCGCGCCGGTGCTGTGAAAAGCGAAGCGGAACCACAACACGCGCGTTTCCACCGCGAGCTGGTAATGCGCGCCGTCGTGCTGCCAGCGGATCAGGCCATCCGGGTTCTGCACGCCGTTGACGAAGCTGGCGTAATGCAGCAGCGTGGATGGGGGCGCCGAATAGCGAACGTTGTCGGGGGGCGCCGCGGCCTGCGTGGCAGGCGGCGCAGATGCGGGCGCCGCGCTGGTCCCGGCCTCGCCAGCGGCGCTCGCCATGGAAGGGCCGGCGCCCGGCGTGGCAAGCAGCGGCGGCGCCTCAGGGGCGGCGGGTGCTTCAACAGGGGACTCAGGCGTGGGCGTGGGCTCGGCGCGCGCCGCCGGGGCCGCTTCTGCACGACCGGGGCCGGGCGTGGCGGCGCCACGGGAGCCGGTGGCTCCGGCGGCGGCAGCAGGATGGCTTCGAGCGGCGGCAGCGCGGTCGGGTCCCGCGGCAGCCCGGGCATATGCAGCAGCCCCAGCACTGCCAGCAGGTGGGCGGCCAGCACCAGCGCAAGCGCAACCGCCCAGCGCAGGCGGCGCGAGGTAGGCTTACGGGTGAGGGCCGTTCGGCCCGCTCGTCGGGCTGCCGCCAAGATAACCAAGCTCCGAAGAAATCTGCCAGGCGATATCGCGCACATGACGGTCGACCGCACCGCCCCATTCTGCATCGAATACGCTCTGCGCGCCCAGCACGATCAGCGCCATCGCCACGTGGCCGTTGGCGTCGAACACCGGCATCGAGAACGCATTGATGCCCGGCAGCACGCCGCCTTTGACACGCGCCGCGCCGTGGGCGCGAACGTCTTCGCAGACCACGTCATAGTCGGCCAGCGAGCGTGGCAGGTCCGGAATATCGTCATGGCCGCGCTCCGCCAGTTCCCGTTCGACCAGCGGCCGCGTTTGTTGTTTCGGCAGGTAGGCACCGTACAGCCTGCCGGTGGCGGAGTTGAGCATGGGCATCACGTCGCCCAGGCGCAGGCTGACCGTGACCGGGTGGCTGGATTCCTCCCAGTGCACGATGGTCGGGCCGTGGTTGCCCCAGACGGCGATGCCGATGGTCTGGTCCATCTCGTCGCGCAATTGCGACAGGATCGGGCGGGCCTTCTTGACCGGATCGAGCCGGTTCAGGCCGGCGAGGCCCAGTTGCAGCGCGAACGGCCCGAGGTCGTAGCGCCCGCCAACCGGATCCTGCACCACCATGCCGAGCCGCTGGAAGCTGACCAGGTAACGGTGCGCCTTGGCCGGGTTCATGTCGGCGGCGGCGGCGAGGTCACGCAGCATCATGGCGCGCGGCGATGCGGCCAGCGCCTGCAGCAGCTTGAAGCCAACCTCGATCGACTGGATGCCGGAACGCAGCTTGGAATCGTCCTCTTCAAGTTCGGTCATGCGGCAACGGAGGCAAGAGATTAGAAAAGAAATGCATAACTCACATTTCCGGCTGCGCGCACGCAAAGCAATCATGCTGGCCGGCCCATGAATTTACTATAGCGAAATCGATTTACCAATTTTTAAACCGTCGGTAGACTTTGAGCGCACAAATACAGGTCGGGGCGAATCGATATCTTCGGCACCGGCCAACACCGGCGCGGGCATGCCGCCATGCAATCCAGATGGCGCGACGCGGCCGCTTTCTACAGGAGACGAAGATAACCCGCCTTTCCCCCTTCGGCCAACGCCCCGCCCTGCAAGCATGGCGCGCCTGCGCCGCGCCGTTGCTAGCCGCGCTGACGCTGGGCGCCGCCGCGTTCCAGCCCGCCCGTGCCGCCGACAACTGGCCCACCCAGCCGATCCGCTGGGTAGTGCCCTACCCGGCCGGCGGCGGCACCGACGTGGTGGCGCGCACGCTGGGCCAGGCCATCACCCCGGCGCTGGGCCAGCAGGTGGTGATCGACAACCGCCCGGGCGCGGCCACCATTGTCGGCGCCGACGCGGTGGCGCACAGCAAGCCCGATGGCTACACCCTGCTGACCGCCGATACCGCCACCCTGGCGGCCAATCCGTCGCTGTACAAGAAGCTGCCGTACAACGCCGACAAGGACTTCGTGCATGTGGGGATGGTGGCGCGCTTTCCGCTGATCCTGGTGGCAACGCCGAACTTCCCGGCGCGCACGCTCAAGGAAGCCATCGAATACGTGCAGAAGAACCCCGGCAAGGTGAATTTCGCCTCGCCGGGCGCGGGCAGCCCGCACCACCTGGCCATGGAGCTGTTTATGGATCAGACCAAGACCAGGATGACGCACGTGCCCTACAAGGGCGCCGCGCCGGCGGTGCAGGACCTGCTTGCCGGCCAGGTCGAACTGATGTTCCTTGACCTCGCCTCCGGCCAGCAAAACGTGGCGGCCGGCAAGGTGCGCGCGCTGGGCGTGGCCACGCCCAAGCGCTTGACGGCCCTGCCCGCGGTGCCGACGGTGGCCGAAGCCGGCGTGCCCGGCTTCGAAGCCTATGCCTGGCAAGGCGTGGTGGCGCCGGCCGGCACCCCCAAGCCGGTGGTGACCCGCCTGAACGCCGAACTGGTCAAGGCGCTCAAGAGCGCCGACGTGCAAAAGCGCTTCGAGGGCATCGGCGTGGAGCCGGTCTCCAGCACGCCTGAGGAATTCGCGCAGTACGCGCGCTCCGAAGCCGAGCGCTGGGGCAAACTGATCAAGGCCAAGGGCATCACGGTAGACTAGCGGGCTGCTTTTTATGCTTTTTCCGTGCTTTTTCCGCTTGATCTGCTTGATCTGCTTGATCTGCTCATTCCTTAACGTACTGCTTACATGAAACTCGCCACCCTCAAGGACGGCTCGCGCGACGGCCAGCTCGTGGTTGTCTCGCGCGACCTGAAGACCGCCCATTACGCCAACGATGTCGCCGGCAAGCTCCAGACCGTGCTGGACGACTGGAACTTCTACGCGCCGCAGTTGCAGGACGTCTCCGATGCCCTGAACGCGGGCCGCGCGCGCCATCCCTTCGCCTTCGACCCCAGGGCATGCATGGCGCCGCTGCCGCGCGCCTACCAGTGGGCCGATGGCTCCGCCTACGTGAACCATGTGGAGCTGGTGCGCCGCGCGCGCGGCGCCGAGATGCCGCCGGAGTTCTGGACCGACCCGCTGATGTACCAGGGCGGCTCCGACGACATGATCGGCCCGCACGACGATATCGTGTGCGCCAGCGAAGCCTTCGGCATCGACTTCGAGGCCGAGATCGCCGTCATCACCGGCGACGTCAAGATGGGCGCCAAGCCCGAGCAGGCTGCCGACGCCATCCGGCTGATCATGCTTGCCAACGATGTGTCACTGCGCAACCTGATCCCCGCCGAACTGGGCAAGGGCTTCGGCTTCTTCCAGAGCAAGCCTGCCACGGCGTTCTCGCCGGTGGCGGTCACGCCCGACGAACTGGGCGAGGCCTGGCGCGAGCGCCGCGTGCACCTGCCGATGACCGTCCACTGGAACAGCAAGAAGGTGGGCGCGCCCGACTGCGGCACCGACATGGTGTTCGATTTCGGGCAGCTCATCGCCCATATCTGCAAGACCCGCAATGTGCGCGCCGGCAGCATCGTCGGCTCGGGCACGATCTCCAACGTCGACCGCAGCAAGGGCTACTGCTGCATCGCCGAGAAGCGCATGCTGGAGATCATCGACGGCGGCCAGCCGGTCACCGGCTTCATGAAGTACGGCGACGCGGTCAAGATCGAGATGTTCGATGCGCAAGGCCGCTCGGTGTTCGGCGCGATCGACCAGCTGGTGTCGGCAAAGAACTGAGACCGGGCCTGGGCGGGCAGCCGCTGGCCGCGCGTGGATGGGAGTGCTTATAATTGACCGACCGCCCGGTTGGCTAATTGCCATCGACTGCCCCAGGCAGCTGCCGGCGGAGCCCCGGGCCGCCCCTCGCGGCCCGGCCCCCAAGCGTCACCAAGGAATGGCCACGGCCATCGCTGCCTCATGACCGCTATCCCGCCGGAATCCTCCCCGCCCTCTTCCAATCCGTCCGAGGCGGACAACGCGCCGTTGTCGCCACGCTACGACCGCTACCAGGCACTGACCCTGCGCCGGCATGGTCCCATCCTCGAGATCGTGATGGGTGCGCAACAGTCCGCCAACCGCAAGCTAGCCACCGCTGACGCCAATACGCACCGCGAGCTGGCGGAAATCTGGCGCGACGTGTCGGCCGATCCGGACGTGCGCGTGGCGCTGATCCGCGGCGAAGGCAAAGGCTTTTCGGCCGGCGGCGACCTGTCCCTGGTGGAAGACATGGCCAACGACTTCGCCACCCGCACCCGCGTGTGGCACGAGGCCCGGGACCTGGTCTACAACGTGATCAATTGCGACAAGCCGATCGTGTCGGCCATGCACGGCCCGGCGGTCGGCGCCGGGCTGGTGGCCGGCCTGCTGGCCGATATCTCGATCGCGGCCAGGACCGCGCGCATCGTCGATGGCCATACACGCCTGGGCGTGGCGGCGGGCGACCATGCCGCAATCGTGTGGCCCCTGCTGTGCGGGATGGCCAAGGCCAAGTACTATCTGATGCTGTGCGAGTCGGTGAGCGGCGAAGAGGCCGAGCGCATCGGGCTGGTGTCGCTGACCGTGGACGAAGAGGAACTGGTCGAGCGCGCCTTCGACGTGGCGCGCCGGCTGGCCGCGGGGTCGCAGACGGCGATCCGCTGGACCAAGTACGCGCTGAATAACTGGCTGCGCATGGCGGGCCCCTCGTTCGATGCCTCGCTGGCGCTGGAATTCATGGGCTTTGCCGGCCCCGATGTGCAGGAAGGCGTAGCCAGCCTGCGGCAAAAGCGGCCGCCGCAGTTCGAGTAACGCACGTAGTTCCGATCAATGCAGTTCCGCAGCCGGCGCCGCCGGCTGCCACCCCCGGAGGCGAGACCATGTTCGGCCAGATTCCAGATTTCACCAACGGCTTCGAGTTCCTTCGCAAGATGTGGGGCAGCGCCGCCGGCATGCCGGGCGGGCTGATGCCTGGCCTGCAGGCCATGACCCCGCCGATGAACCTGGAGGACGTCGACAAGCGCATCCACGATCTCAAGGCCGTGGAAGGCTGGCTCCAGCTCAACACCAACCTGCTGCGCACCACCATCCAGGGCCTGGAGGTGCAGCGCGCCACCCTGGTGGCGCTGCAGACCATCGGTACCGCGCTCTCGCCGGAGGCGATGCAAAGCGCAATGGAAAACGTGGCGCGCGCGGCCAACTCGCCCAGCGCCGCGCCGCGCCAGCAACCCGCGGAGCCCCCGGCAGCCCGACGCGTCTGGCCCGAGCCCACGGTCGAGGAAAACGAGGACGAGGAAGACAACGGCCCCGATGCGCCCGAAGCCGGCGAGGCGCAAGGGCCGGCCACCGCGTCCGGCCCGGAAACCAGCCAGAACGGCACTCCCCGCCGGATGCCAACCTCTGGTGGGATGTGCTGCAGCAACAGTTCAACCAGATTGCCAGCAGCGCTGCAACGGCCAGCATGTCCCCATTCGGGAAGCTGGGCGCCTTTGGCATGCCCGGCGCGGCCACGCCGGAAGCCGCGCCCGCACCCGCCGCCAGGCCGGACGGCAAGGCGCCGGCCAGCAAGGCCAGGCCAGCCCACAAGCCGGCCAGCAAGGCAGCCGGCACCAAGGCTGCGGCCAAGCCGGCCGCCAAACCCGCGCGCAAGGCCACGCGCCCTGCCAGCAAGAAATCCGCGGCGGCCAAGCCCGCCGAGCCGCAAGGCAGTGCCAACGGCGCGGCCGATACTTCCGGCGATCCGTCCTGAGCCGGAGCCGCACCCGCACCCGAGCCACGCGACGCCAGGGCCCCCCGTGATCCAACTTCGGAGCCAACGCCTGTAGTGAAGACCACCTCGCTGATCATGATGGGCGGCGGCGCCCGCGCCGCCTACCAGGCTGGCGTGCTGCGCGGCCTTGCCCGCATCGCCGCGCAGCACGGCCGCGATCGTGGCCGCATTCCCTTCGACATCATCTGCGGCACATCGGCCGGCGCCATCAACGGTGCCGGCTTGGCGATCAACGCGGCCAACTTCCGTGCCGCGGCCGACAGCCTGGCCGCGCTGTGGAGCGGCATCCATGCCGAGGATGTCTACCGCACCGGCATCGTCGGCGTGGGCGCATCCGGCGCGCGGTGGCTCTCCGCGCTGACCTTCGGCTGGGCCATCCGGCGCGCGCCGCGGGCGCTGTTCGACAACGCGCCGCTGGGCGGCCTGCTCGGCGAGCTGTTCGACCCCGAGCGGGTGCAGGCCAGCCTGGACGCCGGCGACCTCCAGGCCTTTGCCGTGACGGCGCTGTCTTACACCACCGGGCGCCACGTCACCTTCTACCAGTCCCATCGCCGCATCCACCCATGGCGCCGCAGCCAGCGGCTGGCCGTCGAAGCCAAGATCGGCGTGGACCACCTGCTGGCGTCGTCCTCCATCCCTTTCCTGTTCCCCGCGCTGCCGCTGGAGCTGGAAGGCCACCATGAGTGGTTCGGCGACGGCACCATGCGCCAGATGTCGCCCTTGTCGCCCGCCATCCACCTGGGCGCCTCGCGCATCCTGGCCATCGGCGCCGCCTCCCGCCAGCGTCCCGGCTGGTTCGACACCGTGCCGACCGGCGGCTACCCGTCGCTGGCGCAGGTAGGCGGCCAGGCCCTGGCCAGCATCTTCCTCGACGGCCTTTCGGCGGACCTGGAACGGTTGCAGCACATCAACAGCCTGCTCTCGCGCATGCCGGAGATCGCCAACGACAGCGAAGGCTGGCGCCCGGTGCAGGTGATGACGATCTCGCCCAGCGAGCCCATCGAAGCCATTGCCGCGACACATGTGCAACAACTGCCCCGCACCGTGCGCGCCCTGCTGGCGCCGTTGGGCGGCACCGAGGCGCGCGGCGCGGCCTTTGCCAGCTACCTGCTGTTCGAGCCCGAGTTCACACAGGCACTGATCGCCCTAGGCGAGAAAGACGTCCTGGCGCAACAGCACGAGCTCGCGGCGTTCCTCTATGACATCATCCCGCCCGATCAAGGCGACGACACAAACTCAACGCCCCCACGGACGGTTACACTTGATGTCGAACCACCCGCCGGTGTGACGGCCTGACTTAAAGGCACGGCAGGCTTGCCGCATCGTCGGGCCCGTCCAAGAGCGTCGTATGGGCCTCTTTTCCGCGTCAACAAAAGAAGGGAAAGGCGCGATATTCGCCCATAAATTGGGCATCGCGCAGGTTCAACCACAAACACCCCTGTCCTTTGCGCTTAAAAAGGGCATTGGGAATAATTCGCATCTGGTAGAATCTGCCCGTAATTTCAAAGGCTTACCATGCTCTACCCCGAACTGTTCAAATCGCTGGAAGCGGTACGTTGGCACATGGACAAGGACATCCCCTGGGATTCCTTCGATCCGAGCCTGCTCACGGACGACCAGGCCAAGACGATCCGCATGAATGCCATCACGGAATGGTCGGCCCTGCCCGCCACCGAGATGTTCCTGCGAGACAACCGCCACGATTCCGACTTTTCGGCCTTCATGAGCATCTGGTTCTTTGAAGAGCAGAAGCATTCGCTGGTGTTGATGGAATACCTGCGCCGCTTCCGCCCGGACCTGGTGCCGACCGAAGAAGAGCTGCACGCCGTGCGCTTCGAGTTCGACCCGGCCCCGCCGCTGGAAACCCTGATGCTGCATTTCTGCGGCGAGATCCGCCTTAACCACTGGTATCGCCGTGCCGCCGAATGGCACACCGAGCCGGTGATCAAGCAGATCTACCGCACCCTGTCGCAGGACGAAGCCCGCCACGGCGGCGCCTACCTGCGCTACATGAAGAAATACCTGAACCAGTTCGGCGACAGCGCCCGCTCGGCCTTCGCCAAGATCGGCGTGCTGATGGCCTCCGCCCGCCGCACTGAAAAGCCGCTGCACCCGACCAACCTGCACGTCAACAAGGCGTTGTTCCCCAACGACACCATCCAGTCGCGCCTGCCGGATCCGGATTGGCTCGAGCACTGGCTCGACGAGCAGATCCGCTTCGACGAAGGCTGGGAGAAGAAGGTGATCGAGCGGATCCTGCACAACATGTCGCTGCTGTTCGAGCGCACTTTCGAGACGGTGCAGGATTTGAACCGGTATCGGAAGGAGTTGAATGTGAGGTTGCAGGCGGCGGGTGGTGCGCAGCCGGCGCAGGCATAAAGTTGGGTTTTGCTGGGGGTGTAGTTTTGGCGCCTTCGGCAGGACGGGCCCCATCGGATGATGGGGTTTTGTTTTTTGGGGTGTTGGGTTTTGGTGGGCGTTTGGCTGTGACTGCAACTGCAAAATCAGCTTCAACTTCAACGGCTTAACTTCAAAAGCAACTGCAGTTGCACCTCCCCTTCGGGAGGCGACCTACTTTTTTGTCTTGCCAAAAAAGTAGGCAAAAAAGCGCGCCGGATGGGGCGACACCCCCTCGGGATTTCACGAAAAGAGCGGCCGGGACCCAAACTCGCATCGCCTTAAGGCGATACTCAAACATGGGTCCCTCTTTTCCGCTCTTTTCGTGAAATCCCGAGGCGCCCCATACGGCCTAGGTAAACCTTGACGGCTCGCTGCGCATCGCGCGTGGGTGTTTCCCGCCTGACTGGCGGGAAACACGGCCGAACCAGCGCGAGCGCGAGCGCGATGTCGTCAAATCACCATGCGGTGTAGCCGTGATTTCCGCCCCCAGGCGGCAATCACCTGCCCGCGATGCGCAGCGAGCCGTCAAGGTTTTCATCTCCCGTTATGGGGCGCCTTCTTTGCCTACTTTCTTGGCGAGACAAGAAAGTAGGTCGCCTCCCCGCAGGGGAGGTGAAACTGCCTTTGAGTTTAGGCCTTTGACCTTGACGTGGCAGTTAAGCCGTTGCAGTTGAAGTTCAGCCCCCACCCGAACACAATCGCAGAACCCACCGCCGCCCAAACACAACGCCTTTCCCTCCCACCATGCCCACCTTTGAATCCAAACTGGTCCCTCCCGACAACCCAGCCGCCCTAGCAGAAAAACTAGCCGCGCTGCCGCGCCCATTGGTCTTCACTAACGGCGTCTTCGACATCCTCCACCGCGGCCACGCCACCTACCTCGCACAAGCCAAGTCCCTGGGCGCCAGCCTGGTAGTGGGCGTGAACAGCGACGCATCAGTGCGCATGCTCGGCAAGGGCGACGACCGCCCCCTGAACCACGAATCGGATCGCATGGCGCTGATCGCAGCGCTGGCCTCGGTGGACCTGGTAGTGATGTTCCGCGAGAAGACGCCGGTCGAGCTGATCCGGCTGGTGCGCCCGGACATCTACGTCAAGGGCGGCGACTACGACATCGATACGCTGGAAGAAACCCGCCTGGTGCGCAGCTGGGGCGGCCAGGCGCATGCCATTGCGTTCCTGCACGACCGTTCCACCACCAAGCTGCTGTCCAAGGTGCGCCAGGGCGCCTGAAAAGCGGCCAAGGCGCGCTCAGCTGCAGGTCAGCAAGTCCTGCGCGCCATAGCGCTGGCGCATCTCGTCCAGCCGCGTGCGCAGTGCCGCGTCGGCGTTGCGCACGCGCAGCCACTGGCGCGTCAGCGGATGCGGCGTATCGGTCAGCACCGCGGTGCGCACGCCGTGCTCGCGCAGGTTGTCGAGGAAATGCTCGGCATGCTCGCGCTCCTGGAACAAGCCCAGCGACACCGTATAGGTTTCCGGCGAGCCGGTGCTGACCACCGACACATCGGTGATATTGCGCCGGCGCAACTCGCCGAGCTTGCGCTGCAGGTTCTCGCGCGAGGCCTGCGGAGGCAGGTGGACCCACCAGCGCGCCTGCTCCTGCCGCTCGAACTGTTCCACGCGCCAGGCGCCGGGCGGTGCGCCAGCCAGCTCATCGGCCACCTTGCGCACCAGCTCCCCGTTGAAGCCACCGATCTCGACACAAGCCATGGCTGGCGAGGCGGCTGGGGTAGCGGCAGGGGTAGCGGCTGGGGTAGCGGCAGCCGCAGCGGCGGGCGTGGATGCCGGGCGCTTGCCGCTAGCCTGCGGCATCTGGCGGAAGCGTTCGGCACGCGTCTGCTGGGCAGCGCGTTCGGGCTCGCGCGCGCTTTCCATCCAGCCGGCCAGCGGCTGTGGGCCGAACGCGCCCAGCACGGCAGCGAACAGCAGCGCGTTGACCGGGACCAGCAGGATGAAGAGGCTTCGTTGGAACATTGGGGGCGATGCAGGGGTGGGGCGACGGGTGAAGACGGCGATGGGGTGTGAGGCGGCTCAGCCCGCTGTGCCGACCGGGCTTTGCGAGGCCATCACATAGAGGCCGAGCAGCACGAGATTATCGTGCTGCTCGACCGGCATGGAGAGCGCGTTTGCCAGCACATGGCGGGCGCCGCCGGAGAGCAGGCAGCGGACCGGCCCGCGCTCGCACAGCGCGCGCCACGTGTGCTCCACGGCACCGGCTTGCGCCGCCAGGCAGCCGGCGGCGATGGCGTCGCGGGTGTTGTCGGCCCAGGGCGTGGCCAGCCCGGCATCGCTCACGTCCAGGGACGGCAATTGCGCAGTGTTGCGCGCGAGCGCGCCCAGCATCAGGTCCAGCCCGGGCAGGATCAAACCCCCTTCGAAACGGTCCTGCGCGCTCACCACGTCGAGCGTGGTGGCGGTGCCGGCGGTGACGATCAGCAGCGCGCCTTCGGGGCGGTAGCAGCGCGCGCCGATGCTGCCGATCCAGCGGTCCACGCCGAGCTGCGCGGGCTCGCGGTAGCCGTTGACGAGGCCGCCGAAGCGCGGGCCCGAGCGTACCCAGTTCACACCGACGTCGGGGCCGAACCCACCGTCGAGCGCGGCTTGCAGGCCGGCGGCGATGGCTGCGCCGGCCACGTTGCTGACCCACACCATGGGCTGCGCGCCACTGGCGTTGGCCGCGCGCAGCGATGCCCATTGCGCCACCAACGTGCCCAGTTCGCCATGGGCCACTGCGCCGCCGTGCTGCCAGGGTGTGGGCAACGGGGCCCCGTGCAGCACCGCGCCGGACCAGGCATCGTCGCACCAGGCCCATTTCAGGCGGGTGTTGCCGATATCGATCAGCAGTTGCGGCACACGCGGCATGCCGGCGCTGGCGCCGCTCATGCGCCCGCTCCGTTGTCCGCCGGGCGCAGCGACACTTCGCCGCTGGCAATGCGCTCCAGGCCCGAGGGCGTTTCCAGCAGCAGGTGGCCGTCGCCGTCCACGCCGCGCGCCAGGCCTTCGGCCTGCACGCGGCCATCGTGCAGCAGGCGCACTGGCTGATCGCGAAAGGCATCGCGCGCGGACCAGCGGGGCGCCATCGGCGCAAAGCCCTGCGCCAGGAAATCCTCGCGCATCACCGCCAGCCGGTTCAGCACCGCAGCCAGCAGCGTGGTGGGGTCGCAGCCTGGCAGGAATTCGGTCACGCCGGCCAGGCTGCGCCCGAGCGCGGCTTCCATCTGCGCATCGCGCACCAGGTTCAGGCCAATGCCGACCACCGCCCAGATCCCCTGCGGGCCGGCCGGCACCGACTCGATCAGGATGCCGGCCAGCTTGCGGCCGTCGATCTGCAGGTCGTTAGGCCATTTCAGGCCAATGGCGGCGCCAAGGCGCGCGTCGCAGTCGCCCAGCGCCTCGGCCAGCGCCAGCCCTACCGCCAGGCTCAGCCCGCTCAACTGCGAGGGCGCCAGCGGCAAGGGCAGCGCCACCGAGAACGTCAGCCCGGCCTGGCCTTGCCAGGGACGCCCCTGGCGTCCACGCCCGGCGGTCTGCCGGTAGGCCAGGCGCAGCGTGGCGGACTCGGCCCACGGCGCGGTGCGGCAGGCCAGCGTCAGGTCGGCGTTGGTGGAACCGGTCTCGTCGACCACGTCGAGGGCCCAGCCGCGCGCGGCGCCGGTGAGCGCGGCGCGCAGGCGGTCGGGGTCGATGCGCCAGGCTTGCGCGGGAGCGGCGGCCGCAGGGAGCGGATCTGGCGTGGGCAAGGATTTGTCAGCGGACATGCGTTTCGACGATGGACAACACAAAGGGTATAGGCAGATAGGCAGCTACGCATTGTAGCCGTGCGAATCCCAGGCCGAGGCGCTCCGGACGCCCGCTGACGCCGCGGGTGGCATAGAATCGGGACTTGCCCATCACTTCTCCCCTCCTTTGGAAAGCCCAACCACGCCAGCCATAGAAGTGACGCGCGCGGAAGGAGCGCAAACCGTGCAACTGCGCGGCGACTGGACAGCGCTTGCGCTCTCCGATTGCCACCGTGCGCGCGCACTGCGCAACGAGCTGCACAAGATCGACGCGCACGCGCACTGGTCGCTGGCGCGCCTCGCCCGGCTCGATCACATCGGCGCGCAGCTGATGTGGCAGGCCTGGGGCGGCAAGCTGCCCGAGAAGCTGGAGGCCAATGAAGCCCAGCGCCGCGTCTTTACCCGTATCGCCGGGCTGCGCCGCGAGAACTGGAAAAAGCATATGGTGGACCGGTTCAATCCGGTGACCCTGTTCGGCGCCTCGATCCTGTCGATGTTCGCGCAGCTGGGCAATGGCGTGACCATGCTGGGCCAGCTGGCCTTCGACCTGCTGCGCCTGGCGCGCGCGCCGCAGCGCGGCCCCTGGCGCGAGATCTCCGCCAATATCTACAACGTCGGCTACAAGGCACTCGGCATCACGGCGCTGGTCGGTTTTTTGATCGGTATCGTGCTGTCGTACCTGTCGGCCAACCAGCTGCGCACCTTCGGCGCGAGCATCTTTATCGTCAACATCCTCGGCATGGCGGTGATCCGCGAGCTGGGCCCGGTGCTGGCGGCCATCCTGATCGCCGGGCGCTCGGGTTCGGCCATCACCGCGCAGATCGGCGTGATGCGGGTCACCGAGGAGCTCGACGCGATGCGCGTGATGGGCATCTCGCACGGCTTCCGGCTGATCATGCCGCGCGTGATCGCGCTGGCCATCGCCATGCCGCTGCTGGTGGCGTGGACCGACGTGCTGGCGCTGACCGGCGGCATGCTGGCCGCCCACTTCCAGCTGGACATCAGCGTGGCTTTCTTCCTGCGCGCGCTGCCCGATGCGGTGCCGGTGGCCAACCTGTGGATGGGGCTGGGCAAGGGCGTGGTGTTCGGCATCCTGATCGCGCTCACCGCCTGCCACTTCGGCTTGCGCATCGAGCCCAACACGCGCAGCCTGGGCGAAGGCACCACCGCCTCGGTGGTGACCTCGATCACCGTGGTGATCGTGGCCGATGCCATCTTCGCCATCCTGTTCAAGGACATCGGCTTATGACCAACTTCGCTCCTGCCACCGCCACCGACGCGCCTCCCGCCGGCTCCGTGCAGCACGCCCCGCGCACCACCGTGATCGAGGTGCGCGACCTGGTCAAGCGCTTTGGCGAGGCGGTGGTGCACGACCACCTCAACCTCGACGTGTACCGGGGCGAAGTGCTGTCCATCGTGGGCGGCTCGGGCAGCGGCAAGACCGTGCTGCTGCGCCAGATCGTGGGGCTGGAGCGGCCCACCTCGGGCACCATCCGTGTGTTCGGCGAGGACCTGACCGAGCTCGACACGGCGCGGCTGCAAGCCCTGCGCAACCGCTGGGGCCTGCAGTTCCAGCGCGGCGCGCTGTTTTCCGCGCTGTCTGTGATCGACAACATCGCGCTGCCGCTGCGTGAACTTCGCACCCTGCCCGACGATCTCATCTGCGCGGCGTCGCTGCTCAAGCTGCAACTGGTGGGGCTGTCGGCGCGGGACGCGGACAAGATGCCGTCCGACCTGTCCGGCGGCATGATCAAGCGCGTGGCGCTGGCGCGGGCCCTGGCCCTGGAGCCCGAGCTGGTGTTCCTGGACGAGCCCACGGCCGGGCTGGACCCGATGGCCTCGGACGACTACGTGGCGCTGATCCGCGAACTGCGCCGCGAGCTGGGCCTGACCGTGGTGATGGTGACCCACGACCTCGACACCCTGGTGGCGCTGTCGGATCGCGTCGCGGTGCTGGCGGACCACAAGGTACTAGCCGCGCTGCCGATCCGGGAACTGGTGCATATCGATCACCCGTTCATCCACGAGTATTTCCTGGGCGAGCGCGGGCAGCGCGCCATGCAGGCGCTCCCGGCCTTGCCGGACGCTACACGCGCGGCAACGCATGCGGCAACACCCGCAGGCCCGCAATCTGGAGAAGCATGATGGAAAACAAGTCGAACGCCTTCCTGGCCGGCGTGTTTACGATCGGACTCGCCATCCTGGTGCTGTTCTCGATCTTCTGGTTCAGCAGCGACCACGCGGTGCGCGTGCCGTATGACCTGATCACCCGCTCCACCGTCAACGGGCTGGGACCGCAGGCCGACGTCAAGTACCGCGGCCTGGAGGTGGGCAAGGTGGTGTCGATCCGCTTCGATCCCACCGTGCCGGGCCAGATCATCGTGCGCATCAGCGTCAACCAGGACACTCCGATCACCCACACCACCTATGCCACGCTCGGCTTCCAGGGCGTGACCGGGATCGGCTACGTGCAGCTCGACGACACCACCGCGCAGGAAGGCGGCACGCCGTCGCCGCACCTGGCCACCTCCTCCAAGTCGGTGGCGCGCATCATCATGCGGGCCGGCTTCTTCGAAGAGCTGGAAAAGCGCGGTGACACCTTGCTCTCGCAACTGGAGACGATCATGGGCTCGCTCACTGATATGTTCCAGACCGACAACCGGCGCGACCTGATGGAGGCGATCCGCTCGGTGCACAAGACCGCCGACGACTACTCGCAACTGGCCAGCTCGATCGCGCCGGCCGTGCGCCAATTGCCGCAGGTGACCGAAAACCTGAACGCCACGCTGGCCTCCACGCGGCGCCTCACCCAGGAACTGGCAAGCCCGGACGGCACCGTGATGCGCACCGTCGACCGCGTCGGGCGTGACCTGCAAGGCGCCGCCGATTCCGTACAGTCGGCCGCCGGTGGCGTCTCGCAAGACACGCTGCCGCAGATCAACGGACTCGCGCGCGATGCGCGCCAGACCGTGCGCAGCATCGACCGCGCCGCCAGCCAGTTCAACGACAGCCCGCGCAGCGTGCTGTTTGGCGGCCCCGCCGCCATGCCGGGCCCGGGCGAACCTGGCTTCCAGGCTCGCTGACACGCAGTGGACGCCGTGATGCCGCGCTCGCGCCATGCCTGGCTCGCCAGGCGGGCGCGGCGAACCCTTCGAGCAAACCAAGGCAAACCATGATGCGCAATGCCCAAGATCGGCCGGACGTGACCGGCACCGCCGGCGTCGGCACCTTCGCCCTGCCGCGCCGGCTCGCCACCGGCGTCGCGCTGGCCTGCCTCCTGCTGGGCGGCTGCGCCCTCACGCCTTCCACGCCCACCGTCACCTATGACCTCGGCCCGCCCGCCGGCGCGGCGCCCGACGCCGTGCACCTGCCCAAGATGCGCGTGGCGCAGACCGACGGCCCCACCTGGCTGGACGGCAACGCGCTCTACTACCGCCTGCACTACGCCCAGGCGGAACGCCTGCAGCCCTATGCCACGCAGCGCTGGGTGATGTCGCCGGTGCGCCTGTTCGACGACCGCCTGCGCGAAGCCGTGGCCTCGCGCGGCGCACTGACCTGGTTCGGCGACACCGCCGCGCCGGCGCTCAAGATCGACGTGCTGGAGTTCGAGCAGGTGTTCGATAGCGCCAGCGCCAGCCGCGGCGTGATCCGGGTGCGTGCCACGGTGTTTCGCAACGGGCTGATCGGGCAGAAGACCTTCGTGGTGGCGCAGCCCGCCGCCACGGCCGACGGCGCCGGCGGCGTCAAGGCACTGGCCACCGGTAGCGATGCCGCCATTGCGGCGATCCTGGACTGGGTGGCTACGCTGCCGCTGCAGTAAGCGGGTCGCGCATGGCATTGGCTCCCGCGCCGCTCGTCCCGCCACCGCCGCGCCATTCGCCGCTGGCGCGGGTGGGGCTGCTTTGCTTTACCCTGCTGGTGGTCTATGGCAGCCTGTACCCGTTCACGGGCTGGACCGACAACGGCATCTCTGCGCTGGCCTTCCTCACCGCGCCCAAGCCCCGCTACCTGACCGGGTTCGATCTCATCACCAACGTGCTGGGCTACTGCCCGCTTGGCGCGCTGGTGGTGCTGTCCCTGCACCCGCGCATCTCCGGCGTGCGCGCCGTGCTGCTGGCGCTGGTGGCGGGCACGCTGCTGTCGGGCACCATGGAGGCGCTGCAGACCTGGCTGCCCAACCGCGTCTCGTCCAATATCGACCTGATGACCAATGCGCTGGGTGCTCTGCTGGGGGCCGCCGCGGTGGCGCCCTTCTCGGCCGCGCTGATCGATCGCGGCTCGCTGCGCCAGTTGCGCATGGCGTGGTTCGAGCCGCACGCCAGCTTTGCCATCATCCTGATCCTGCTGTGGCCGTTCGCGCAGATCTTCCCGCAGGATCACCTGTTCGGCATGGGCGCGATCGTGCGCGAGTGGCTGACCGACCCCGACTCCTGGCCCGTGCAGTGGTTGCAAGGCGTATTCCCGGGGCTGCCCGACCTGATTGAAAACATCAGCCTGTTGCGGCCGGACGACGTGCAAGGGCAGCAATTGCTGGAGTCACTCGTTACCGGATGCGGCTGGGTGGGCACCGGGCTGTTCGCCTCGATCGCCATGCGCAGGCAGGCGCCGATGCTGCGCATCCTGGCGGCCTTGCTGGCCAGCGCGCTGCTGCTCAAGGCGGTGGTGGCCGAGATGCAGTTCCCGGACGACAACGCCTTCAACTGGCTGTCCGAAGGCGGCCGCTTTGCCCTGCTCACGGGCTCGCTGGCGCTGGTTTTGCTGCTGCGGCTGCCGCGCTGGCTGCGCGGCGCGCTGGCGCTCGCCACGCTGATGCTGCTGGTGATGCTGTCCAACCTGCTGCCCGCCAATCCGTATTCCTGGATCTCGGAGCAAGGCTGGCGCCTAGGCCGCTTCATCCACTTCAACAGCCTGTCGCAATGGCTGGGGTGGATGTGGCCGTTCGTGGCGCTGTTCTACCTGATCTGGCGCTTCGAGCAATTCCAGCTGGATCGCCGCAGCGTGCGGCGCGCGCGGCGCAAGGCGAAGCGGCTGGCGGCGGCTCGCACAACCGATGGCGACGTCGGCGGCGATGGCGATGGCAACCATCGCGAGGATGCCCCGCCGCCGGGCGCCTGAACGGCGCCTCAGTGCGTCTGGCCGCCCTGCTCGCGGATATCGTCCTGCGTCGACAGCGCGGTCTCCACTGCGCAGCGGATACCGTCGATCATCGTGGCCAGCGCCAGGCTTGGCTGGCCCGGATGCCGCACGGCCTGCTCCGGCAGATAGGGAATGTGGATGAAGCCGCCCCGCACCCCCGCAGGTACGCTCTGTGTCGCCAGCAAGTGCATCAGGCCGTAGAACACGTGGTTGCAGACGAAGGTGCCGGCGGTCTGCGACACCGAGGCCGGCACGCCGGCCGTGCGCATGCGGCGCACGATGGCCTTGATCGGCAGGCTGGAAAAATATGCCGCGGGTCCGTACTCGGCAATGCGGGAATCGATGGGCTGCGCGCCGGCGTTGTCGGCAATGCGCGCGTCGTCCACGTTGATCGCCACGCGCTCCACCGACATCTCCGGACGCCCGCCCGCCAGCCCCACCGCGATCACCAGCACGGGCTGCAGCGCATCGAGCAGGTCCGCCATGGCGTCGTTGGCCGCGCCGAACACGCATGGCAACTGGCGCGCGACGATCACGGCCGCGTCGGCGCCATCGGGCGTGCCGCCGATGCGCTCGCCGTCGAGCGCGCACACGACCTCCCAGGATGGATTGATGGATTCGCTCTCGAACGGCTCGAAGCCGGTCAGCAGCACGGTACGCATGGCAGGAACTCCCGGCCCGCGGCCCGGGTTGCCCGGGTGCGGAGCCATGACCAACGATTGATACTAGCGCTTACATCAGGAAATAGAGCAGCACGATATTGGCCACCAGGATCATCAGCGCGGTTGGCACCTGCGTCCGGATCACGGCGTTCTTGTCGTCGAGTTCCAGCAGCGCGGCCGGCACGATGTTGAAGCTTGGCCGCCATCGGCGTCATCAGCGTGCCGCAGTAGCCGGAGAACATGCCGATAGCCGCCATCACCGCCGGGTTGCCGTGGAACATGTTCACCAGGATGGGCACGCCAATGCCGCCGGTCATCACCGGGAAGGCGGCAAAGCCGTTGCCCATGATCACGGTAAAGAGCGCCATGCCCACGCAGTACACCACCACGGCCACGAGCTTGTAGTCCATGTTGATATAGGCCGTGGTCAGGTGCGCCACCGCCTTGCCCACGCCGGCATCGGCGAACACCAGGCCGAGCATGGCCAGCATCTGCGGCAGCACCAGCGCCCAGCCGAGCGACTCGGTCAGCCGGCGCGATTCGCGCACGCCCTGCACCACCGTGTCGCGGGTGAGCCAGCACGCCACGCCCAGCGCAACCAGGCAACCGATGCCCAGCGAAACGAAGGTGACGTTCTTGGGATCGAGCAGCGCCAGGCCGGCGACCTTCACGTCCTTGAACAGCAGCGTGCCGATCACGGTCACCAGCGGAATCAGCAGCGCCGGGATAAACAGCTTGTTGCCAAGCCGCTTGGCCGAAGCGCGGCGCTCAGCCTCGGGCAGCGTGCCGTGCTTGCCGTGGCCAACGCCGCCAAAGCCCGCGACCAGCGCCATCACCACGGCGCCGATGCCGACGATGGCCGGCGGCAGCTTGTCGCCGATCAGGAAAACCAGCGCGTACAGCGCCCAGAACAAACCCGTGCTGAGGCGGCGCGGATGGTCGCGGTCGGCGAAGGTCATCAACGCGGTGATGGCCAGCACCAGGCCGGCGAGCCAGTAGAGATAGTCGATGGAAATGATCATGGCTTACTCCCCGCTCTTGGCCGTGGCGGCAGCGCCGGGCGTTGCGGCAGACTTGCCGCGCATTTCGCGTTCCAGCCACATGTCCAGGCGCTTGAGGCGCACGGCGTGGATCAGGAAGGCGCAGATCGCGGTGGGAATGCCCCACACGGCGATATGCAGCGGTTCCACGTCGATGTTGGACGATAGCAAGAAGGTGTGCATCAGCGCGATGGCGCCGAAGGCCACGAAGATGTCTTCGCCGAAGAACAGGCCGACGTTGTCGGTGGCCGCGCAGAAGGCCAGCACGCGCTGGCGGATCGGCTCGGGCAGCTTGCCGAAGCGGGTCTCGGCCGCGCCTTCGGCCATCGGGGCCAGCAGCGGACGCACCATCTGCGGATGGCCGCCGAGGCTGGTCAGGCCCACCGCGGCGGTGAGTTCGCGCACGCCGAGGTAGACGATCAGCAGGCGCCCGACCGTGGCCGACGCAATGCGCGAGATCCACGCCTGCGCATGCTCGCGCAGCCCGTGGCGCTCGAGCAGGCCGATCACCGCCAGCGGCAGCAGGATGATCAGCGGCAGGTTGCGCGTCTTGACGAAGGCGGTGCCGATCGCCGTGAAGATCTGCATGACCGGCATGGCTGCCGCCAGCCCGGTGGCGATGGCGGCGAGCGCCACCACCATCATGGGATTGAAGCGCAACACGAAGCCGAGGATGATGATGCCGACCCCAACTAGGGGCCAGAGGTTGACTGCCTGTTCCATGAGAGACACCAATAGAGTGTGATGGAGGCGAGTGCCCTGCGTCGCCTCATGCTGCTCGACGTCGCGCGGGGCACAGTGAAAGCCGGATGCTTGGGGGCGCGTGCGTTAGGTGTGGCGTGCCCCTCAGACTCCGGCGCGGATTGCGATGCCTTCGGCGCCGAGCCGCTCGCGGATGCGGCGCGCAAAGGCAAGCGCATGTGCGCCGTCGCCGTGCAGACACACGGTTTCGGCGCGAATCGGTACATAGGTGCCGTCGATGGCGCGCACGCGCTGCTCGCGCACCATCTGCAGCGTCTGGCCCAAGGCCACGTCCTCGTCCTCGTGCAGCGCCCCGGGCGTGCCGCGCTTGACCAGCGAGCCGTCGGGGTTGTAGCCACGGTCGGCAAAGACTTCCTCCTTCACCTTGAGCCCGGCTTCGCGCGCCACCTTCACCATGACGCTGCCGGCCAGGCCGAAGAAGACCAGGTCGGAGTCGAAGTCGCGCACCGCGCGCACGATGGCGTCGGCCAGCTTGGGATCCTTGGCGGCCTGGTTGTAGAGCGCGCCGTGCGCCTTCACGTGAGCCAGTTGCCCGCCCTGCGCGCGCACCAGCGCCGCCAGCGCGCCGATCTGGTAGAGCGTGTTCGCGTACACCACCTCGGGATCCAGCTGCATCTCGGTGCGGCCAAAGTTCTCGCGGTCGGGATAGCTCGGATGCGCGCCGATGGCGACGCCCCGCTCCAGCGCCCACTTCACGGTTTGCAGCATGGTGGCGGCGTCGCCGGCGTGCCAGCCGCAGGCCACGTTGGCGGAGCTGATCAGCCCCAGCAATTCGCGGTCGTTGCCGCAGCCTTCGCCGAGGTCGGCGTTCAGGTCGATATGCATTGCATTGCTCCTCACCGGTCTTGCGGCTTGTGTTGAGGTTTGGGGGTTGCTTTGGGGGTTGCTGCCGTTGCTCGTGTGGCCGCTCAGGCCACGGCCGCGCGGGTACGCGTGCGCCGCCGCGAGGCGATCGCCATGCCGTTGCCCTGCCACTGCAGCGCCTGGTCCAGTTGCTGCAGGTAGCGATCCAGCTCGGCCTGCGCGGCGGCGGCCTCGTCCAGCGTGACGCGCACGAAGCGCACCGGCGCGCCGAGTGGCACCTGCGCCAGCCGCCACAGGTCGGCGCCGATCACCACGCCGATCTTGGGATAGCCGCCGGTGGTCTGCGCATCGGCCATCAGCACGATGGGCTGGCCGGCCGGCGGCACCTGCACCACGCCCGGCAGCACGCCGTGCGAGAGCAGGTCGGCGGCGCGCTCGGGCTGGCGCGCAAGGGCCGGGCCTTGCAGGCGCAAGCCCATGCGGTTGCTGTTGGGCGTGACGATCCAGTCGGACTGCCACAGCGCTTCGCGCGCGGCGGCATCGAAATCCTCGTATTCGATGGCGGGCAACATGCGGATCGGCATCGCGTCGCCGAGCTTTTTCACCGGCAGCGCCCAGGCCGGCGCCTGCACGCCCAGCCAGTCGCTGTCCTCGGCCACGCCGGGCCGGCCCGCGTCGAGGCGGTCGCCTTCACGCAGCGCGCGGCCACCGAGGCCGCCAAAGCCGGCCTTGAGGTCGGTGCTGCGCGAGCCCATCACCGGCGCCACTTTGATGCCGCCCGCCACGCTCAGATAGGTACGGGTGCCGCCCTGCGCCGCCGACAGCGTCAGCGTTTCGCCGCGGCGCACGTCGAAGGCATGCCACGACCACACCGGCACGCCGTCCAGGTTGGCCCTGCATTCGGCGCCGGTCAGCGCGACGCGCATGTCGGCATGGAAGCGCACGGCGGCGCGGCCCAGCGTGAATTCGATGGCGGCATCTCCCGCCGGATTGCCGAGCAGGCGGTTGCCGATGGTGAGCGCGACGGTGTCGAGCGCGCCTGCGGTGCCCACGCCAAAGCGGCGAAAGCCGGGACGGCCATGGTCCTGCACCGAGGCGAGTGCGCCGGGTCGGGTGATTTCGATCATGGCAGCAGCGCCTCGACGACAAAGCGCACGGTATCCCCGGGCGCAAACAGGGAGGGCGGATCTCGATCTGCCAGGAAGAGTTGGCTGGCGGTGTGCCCGATCAATTGCCAGCCGCCGGGTGCGGCAGCCGGGTAGATGCCGGTCTGCTCGCCGCCGATGCCGACCGAGCCGGCGGGCACGGACAGCCGGGGCTCGCGCCGGCGCGGCGTGGCCAGCGCCGGGTCCAGGCCGCCCATATAGGCAAAGCCGGGCTGGAAGCCGAGGAAGTAGACGACGTACTCGCCTGCGCTGTGGCGACGTACCACTTCCTGCGCTGTGAGGCCGGTATGCGCCGCGACTTCGGCCAGGTCGGGGCCATGCTCGCCGCCGTAGCGCACCGGGATCTCGACCAGCTTGCCGGTGGCGGCACGCGCTTCGCCTGAAGCCCAGGCGAGCTTCAGGTTGCGTTCCAGCGCTTCGGGATCGGCTTCGCGGTCGAACACCACGGTGAGATTGTTCATGCCCGGCACCGCATCGACCACGCCGCGCCACTCTGCCGCACGCTGAGCCATGGCCCAGATACGTCGCTGTACATCTAGCGAGGCCGGCGGTGGCACGCTGCACAGCAGTGCTTGCTCGGCGAGGCGGTGAACGGAACATCGGGTCATGGGCGGCACCAGCGGGGGACCTGTCTTGCAGTGTAGGCGGGCGCGCTGTACTAGTCAGGCGCGGTGCCGGCTGCGACCGGTTCGGGAGTGAGATCTCTATTTCATCGACAATTTATCGATAAATTAATAATAACCAAACAAGAAGATGCTGTGGCTAGGTGTTGACCCTAGGCGTTGCGAGCCACGTCTTCACGCGGGATGGCGCTGGCGCACCACCCCGGTGCGGGGGCGGGAAACAACGTTTGCATCCGGTGCAGGAGCGCTAGGGAGGGCTCCCGCGATGCGCGTGGCCGGCGCGATTCTGGTGCGCGCGGGGTCGCCGGCGCCGAAGTGCGGGGGAGAAAAAATCGGGGAAAAATGTGAGGCCGTGGCGTGCATGCAACGCCAGGTGCCGCAGGCAAAAACGGTGGATACCGGCCCAGACTCCTGACCGACCGCATTGAACGGAGCCGACGGATGGGCCAACGCAGCCGCTATGACGACGGCTGTCGCTCCCTCTCCCCTCAGGGGGAGAGGGCTGGGGAGAGGGGTGGCTTAGCTAGGAACCACCTGAAGCGAAGCCAGCTGTTTTTTCCAGCACGACGGCGTAACGAGCGCCCGCCCTCTCCCCCAGCCCCTCTCCCGCACGCGGGAGAGGGGAGCAAACCGGCAGGCGCGCGCGATGGCGCGCAGCCGGACTCAGGCGAACCCGGCCTTATGCGCCTGCTCGTCGGCGTGGTAGGAACTGCGCACCATGGCGCCCACGGCGGCGTGGGTGAAGCCCATCTTGTAGGCCTCGGCCTCGAACATCTTGAAGGTGTCCGGATGCACGTAGCGCATCACCGGCAGGTGGTGGCCCGACGGCGCCAGGTACTGGCCGATGGTCAGCATGTCGATGTCGTGGGCGCGCATGTCGCGCATGACTTCGAGGATTTCCTCGTCGGTCTCGCCCAGGCCCACCATCAGGCCGGACTTGGTGGCCACGGTGGGGTTGCGGCGCTTGAACTCTTGCAGCAGCTTGAGCGAGTGCGCGTAGTCAGCGCCCGGGCGTGCCTGCTTGTACAGGCGGGGCACGGTTTCCATGTTGTGGTTCATCACGTCCGGCGGGCCGGCCTGCAGGATGTCCAGCGCCTTGTCCAGGCGGCCACGGAAGTCCGGCACCAGCACTTCGATGCGGGTGGCCGGCGACAGCTCGCGGGTCAGCGTGATGCAATCGACAAAGTGCTGCGCACCGCCGTCGCGCAGGTCGTCGCGGTCGACGCTGGTGATCACCACGTAGTTCAGCTTGAGCTGGGCGATGGTGCGGGCCAGGTTGCCCGGCTCGTTGGCATCCAGCGGATCGGGGCGGCCGTGGCCGACGTCGCAGAACGGGCAGCGGCGGGTGCACTTGTCGCCCATGATCATGAACGTGGCCGTGCCCTTGCCGAAGCATTCGCCGATGTTCGGGCAGCTGGCTTCCTCACAGACCGTCACCAGGTTGTTGGCGCGCAGGATGTCCTTGATCTCGTAGAAGCGCGAGCTGCCGGTGGCCGCCTTGACGCGGATCCACTCGGGCTTCTTGAGCTTCTCGGCCGGCACGATCTTGATGGGGATGCGCGCGGTCTTGTCGGCCGACTTCTGCTTGCGGGTCGGGTCGTACTGCTCCGCCTGGGGTTGCGGGGCTTCGCTGGAAGTGGCGATCAGGGCGTCGCTCATAGTGTTCTCCGCACGCGCGGTGCGTGCATATTCGGCTGGATGACTAAGTGGCCAGGGCCGCGGCGGTATTCCGTTGGGCGGCCAGGGCGCGCTCTTGCGCCTCTGCCAGCACTTCGCACAGCGCCGCCGCAAGGCGCCGCGCGATATCGGCTTGTTGTGCCGCGGTCACGGGCAGGCGGGACGCACCCGCCGCATCGGCCACGTTGACGGTGGCGCCCGCCGTTGCCATGTCGACCGTTTCCAGGCCGGCATAGCCGCAGGGGTTGATGCGCAGGAAGGGCGCGAGGTCCATCTGCACGTTGAGGCTGACGCCGTGATAGCTGCAGCCATTGCGGATCTTGAGGCCGAGCGCGGCGATCTTGGCGCCCTGGTGCTGGCCTTCGGAAAGGTAGATACCAGGCGCGCCGGGCTTGCGTTCGGCTGCGAGATTATACGACGCGAGCGTGTCCAGCACGGCTTGCTCGATCGAATGGACGAGCTCGCGCACCATCAGGTGGCGGCGGCGCAGGTCGAGCAGCAGGTAGGCCACGACCTGCCCCGGACCGTGATAAGTGATTTGTCCGCCACGATCGATCCGCACCACGGGAATCGTCTCGTCAGGGGCGAGCAGGTGCGCGGGATCTCCCGCCTGGCCAAGGGTGTAGACCGGGGGATGCTCGACCAGCCAGATCTGGTCAGGGGTATCGGGGGTGCGTGCGGCGGTAAAGGCACGCATCGCGTCGAAACAGGGTTCGTAGGCTTGTCGGCCCTGCTCGATGACTTGTATCGATTGCATCCCGGCAGTTTAGCGAAAAGGGGCGGATCTCACAGGAGGCCGCCCCTTTTTTGGTGTGTCTTTCGGTGTGTCTTCATGACGCTGTTGTTGCGTCCCTGCTTGCCGGCCTGGAATGGACCAGCCGCAGATGGCCGCGTGCACGGCCATCCGCATCCTCCCGCGCTGGCTCAGGAGGCCGTGACCTGGTCCTGGTTAGGCGTCCACTCGGTGCCTCGAACCAAACGCCGCGCCATGCGCGCCACCAGGTGCGACACGCTGGTTGCCGCCGGCCGGCGGGCTTCGGCGATCAGGGCCAGGCGTACCGGCTCGGCGGCGCGCGGGTCCACGCTGAGCGTGATTTCGTCGCCGCTGGCGAGCAGCAGGCTGCCGCCGCAACGCAGCCAGTAATCTTCCGAATCGCCTTCGCGGGTGACCCAGACGTCGATCCCCGTGGCCTCTTCCACGCGCAGGCGCTGGGCGGCGTGGATGGAAAGAGAGGTAACTTCGCCCGGGCTCAGGGTGAACAGGGTCGTTGTGAGCAATGTTTTCATGTTGGGCATCCTTCGCTGACATCGTCGGCTGCCTCGCCCGCTTGCCCGGAATGGGCGGCCGCCGATCAGGCCAGCCTTGGCAGGCTGATGCTTGGTCTTGCCTGGTACTGGATCGGCACCGGTGCGGGTAGCGCCCCGATGCATTGCATTCTAGTGATTGCCGGTCCTCTTCCAAAACGATATATTTTCCTTGTTCTTGTTAGGTGAGCTCACATAAGACGAGGTAGATGATGGCGCTGAAGGGAGCATGGGAGAGAGATTTGCCACGTGGCTGGCACCGCGAGCTGCCGCGCCTGCCGGGGCTGACCGCGCTGCGCGCGTTCGAGGCGGCGGCCCGCCACGAGAGTTTTTCACGCGCGGCCACCGAGCTGTTCGTCACCCATGGCGCGGTCAGCCACCAGATCCGCGCGCTTGAGGAAGAGCTGGGGCAGGCCCTGTTCGAGCGCAACGGCAAGCGCGTGACCCTGACCCCGGGCGGTCGGGCCTACGCCGGGCGCGTGCGCGAAGCCCTGCTGGAGATCGCCGACGCCACCCGCGCGCTGCAGGCCGGCAACCGGGACAAGCGCCTCACCATCAGCACCATGCCGTCGTTTGCCGCGCGCTGGCTCACGCCGCGCATCGGCAGCTTTATCGAACAGCATCCCGAGCTGGACGTGGAGTTGCTGTCGTCCAACACGCTGGTGGATTTCGGGCGCGAGGAAGTCGACATCGCGCTGCGCATGGGCAGCGGCGACTATCCCGGCCTGTATGTGGAGAAGCTGCTGGACGATGTGTTCTTCCCGGTCTGCAGCCCTGCCTTCAACGGCGGCAAGCTGCCGGGGCGGCCGCAGGACATGAAAGGCATGTCGCTGCTGCGCGGCGAGGGCGACCCGTGGAAGCCGTGGTTCGAAGCCGCCGGCCTGGACTGGCCGGAGCCGCGCAAGGGCCTGCTGCTGGAGGACTCCTCGCTGCTGCTGCAGGCAGCCGCCGCGGGCCAGGGCATTGCGCTGATCCGCTCGTCGCTGGCCTATAACGACCTGCTGTCGGGGCGCGTGGTGCGGCTCTTCGATGTGAGCATTACCTGCCCGTGGCTGCTCTACTTCGTCTGCTCGGCCGGCATGCTGGAGGCGCCCAAGGTGAAGGCGTTCCGCGCCTGGCTGCTGCCGGAGATGGAAGCCTTCCGCGGCATCCTGGCGCAGTGGGAGGGCTAGTCGTCCTTCCCGTCTTCGGCGTCTTCGGTGTCTTCGGCGTCTTTGCCGTCATCCACGGCCTTCGGCGTAAAAACCGGCACAACAACCGGCGCAACAACCGGCGCGGGCGCCGAGTGCGCCCTGCCCGCGCGCGGGTGCGCCTTGTCGTAGACCTTGGCCAGGTGCTGGAAATCCAGCGCGGTATAGATCTGGGTGGTGGCCACGCTGGCGTGCCCGAGCATCTCCTGCACCGCGCGCAGGTCGCCCGAGGATTGCAGCACATGGGTGGCAAAGGAATGCCGCAACATGTGCGGATGCACGTCGGTCGGCACGCCGGCCCGGATCGCCTGCTGCTTGATGCGCAACTGCACCGTACGCACGGGCAAACGCCGCCCGCGCACGTTCAGGAACAGCGCATGCGCGTCATCCGGCAGCGCGCCGGGGCGCAACAGTTCCGCGCGTACCGCCAGCCACGCGCGCAGCGCTTCCATGGCCTTGCTGCCGATGGGCACGGTGCGCCGTCGCGAGCCCTTGCCGATCACCGTGACCTCGGCGCCGTCCATGTCGATCCAGCCGGCTGAGCGGTATTCCCCGTCCTCGGTATAGCGCGCGTCCAGTTGCACCAGTTCCGACACGCGCAGGCCGCTGGAGTAGAACAACTCGTAGACGGCCTGGTCGCGCCGGCCCTCGGCGCCGTCGCCGGCGTTGTGCGAGACCAGCGCCACTGCATGCTCCACCGACAAGGCCTTGGGCAGCCGGTGCCCGGATTTTGGCGCGCGCACGCCGTCGACCGGGTTGGCCTCCACGCCCAGGCCATGACGCGCGGCCCACAGGAAGAAGCCGCGCCACGCCGACAGCGTGCGGGCAATGCTGGTGCCGGCCAGGCCGCCGCCGTGCATGCGCGCGGCAAAGGCGCGGATATGGTGGGTCTGCAGCGACAACAGCGCAATGCCCGGCGCATGGCGCGCGGCGTGCGCCTGCAGCACCGACAGGTCGCGGGCGTAGTTGGTCAGGGTGTGGGCAGCCAGCTTGCGGCTGCTGGCGAGCCAGTCGAGGTAGCGCAGCACCAGCGGGTCGGGCGGCTGCTTGTCCAGGGGCGCCTCGGCGGCTTCCTTGCGCGCGGCCGGCTTCTTCGCCGCAGGCGAAGCGGCCTTGCGCGCGCGGCTCGCGGTCATCAGTCGCGCAGGCGGTTCAGCGCGGCGCCGGCCACTTCGCCGATCTGCGCCAGGTAGGCCGTGCCCATGCCCTCATGGAAGCGCCTCGCCTCGGGTGAGCCCAGCACCAGCAGGCCAAAGGCCGCGCCAAGCGTGCCGGCTTCGCGCGTGGGTACGCGCAGCGTCACCATGGCCAGCGAGGCGATATCGTCGCGCTCCAGCCAGGCCGCTGCCTCGAAGCCGCTGTTGGCGCCGCAATACGGCGCGCGCAGGCCCTCGGCAAACAGGCGGACGTCTTCGCTTGCACCCTGGGCCACTTCCATATGCGCGTAGGCCTCGGCCACATTCCACAGCTTGAGCGCCACGCCCGGCACGTCGAACACTTGCTGCAGCCCGTCCTGCACCGCATACGGCAGCGCGTGCGAGTCCACCTCGGCCAGCAGGCGCAGTTGCCAGGCATGCATGCGCTGCTGGGTGCGGTCGTTGTCGTGGCCGTGGCGGACCAGGTCCGCCAGCCTCAGCTCCAGGCCTTTGTTTTTCTCGCGCAGGATTTCCATCTGGCGCTCCTGCAGGGACACCGCGCGGTGGCTGTGGGGGCTGGTGAGTTGCACAGCGGCCAGCAGTTCGGCGTTGTCTTCGAAGAACTGGGGATTGGTCTGCAGGTAGGAGGCAACTTCTTGGGCGTTCATTGGCTTCAACCGGAATGTTTGGGGGGCAGTGTAGCAAAAGGTTGGGGGAGGCTGGGGGGAGTGCTCGGTGTTGGCTTTTGCACCCAAGTGCTCGGGTGTGCTGGCTCTTTGGTTGGTCTTGATCGGTGTTGGCTTTCGGGCGCAAGGGCTCTTATGCGCGGGCTCCTTGATTGGTCTTGATCGGTGTTGGCTTTTGCACCCAAGGGCCATACGACATCCCCCTGCGGGGGCTGCCGGTCACTCTTCTTTGCGCGGCAAAGAAGACTAACGAGAAGAAAGCCGCCCTGCCGGGGGCAGAGCAATAAGGCTGTTTTTGCCTCTGTGGTTGCGTCGTATGGCCCTGAGTGTTGGCTGGCGTGTCCTACCGGCCTGGAGGTCATCGCAACTGCATGACCCATTGGTTTCGTGGTGGGGCCCCTGACCTCGTGTGCGGTGCGCGTTCGACCATCTGCCGTTCGCGGCGCGAGGGGCTGCGCCGTTTCGGGGGTGGCTGGTTTCGTGGTTTTGTCTCGGAGGGCAAGCGCGGTGATGTTCGAGCGTGAACCCTCGCGGACGGGCCACGGTGCCCACCACGAAACCGGGGAGCTGATAACAAGTTGCCGGCAGCGCCGGTACGGCAGGGCATCAAATGGCCGGGCACCCGCCGCCAGAGACAAAACCACGAAACCAGCAAGGCAGGCAGCATCGTGGCAAGACGCTCCGCGAACGGCAGATGGCCGAACGCTCACCGCGCAAAGCGATCAGGGGCACCACCACGTGACCATTGGGTCATGTAGTTACGATGCCCTTTGAGCCGGTAAGACACGCCAGCCAACACTCAGTGCCGTACGACGCAACCACCGGCCCCACATAAGCCTTATTGCTCTGCCCCCGGCAGGGCGGCTTTCTTCTCGTTAGTCTTCTTTGCCGCGCAAAGAAGAGTGACCGGCAGCCCCCGCAGGGGATGTCGTATGGCTGTTGGGTTCAACAGCCATCGCCGACGAAATAAACAGCGAAAGCCCCCCAAAAGCCCCTACGCCCCCCTCTATGCCCCCAACTTCTTCTTCAGCAACTCATTCACCTGTGCCGGATTCCCCTTCCCCTTGGTGGCCTTCATGGCCTGGCCGACCAACGCATTGAAGGCTTTCTCCTTCCCGGCGCGGAATTCTTCAACCGACTTGGCGTTGGCGGCCAATACGTCGTCGATGATCTTCTCCAGCTCACCTGAGTCGGACATCTGCTTGAGGCCCTTGGCCGCGATGATGGCATCGGCGTCGCCGCCTTCCTCGCCTGCCCATATGGCCGGGAAGACATCCTTCTTGGCGGTGTTGTTGGACACCGTGCCGTCGGCGATGCGCACCAGCAGCTTGGCGAGTTGCGCCGGCTTGACGGGTGCGGCTTCCAGGGTGATGCCTTCGCGGTTGAGCAGCGAGGAGACGTCGCCCATCAGCCAGTTGGCGGCGGGCTTGGCGTTGGCCGCGCCGGCCTCGGCGACCACGGCTTCGAAGTAGCTGGCGAGCGACTTGGAGGCGGTCAGCACGCTGGCGTCGTAGGCGGACAGGCCGTATTGCGACACCAGGCGCGCTTGCATGGCCACCGGCAGCTCCGGCAGCCCAGATCTGACGCGCTCGATCCAGGCGGCGTCGATCTCCAGCGGCAGCAGGTCGGGGTCGGGGAAGTAGCGGTAGTCGTGCGCGTCTTCCTTGGTGCGCATGGCGCGCGTCTCGCCGGTGTCCGGGTCGAACAGCACGGTGGCCTGCTGGATCTCGCGGCCGTCCTCGATCTCGGCGATCTGCCACTGGACTTCGTAGTCGATGGCCTGCTGCAGGAAGCGAAACGAGTTCAGGTTCTTGATCTCGCGGCGCGTGCCCAGCTTGGGGCTGCCGTAGGGGCGCACCGACACGTTGGCGTCGCAGCGGAAGCTGCCTTCCTGCATGTTGCCGTCGCAGATGCCCAGCCACATCACCAGCGCGTGCAGGGCCTTGGCGTAGGCCACGGCCTCGGCGGCGCTGCGCATGTCCGGCTCGGTGACGATCTCCAGCAGGGGCGTGCCGGCGCGGTTCAGGTCGATGCCGGTCATGCCGGCGAAATCTTCGTGTAGCGACTTGCCGGCGTCTTCCTCGAGGTGGGCGCGCGTGAGCTGCACGGTCTTCTCGTAGGTTTCGCCCTTCTTGCCTTCGACCTGGATGCTGATGCTGCCGCCCTGCACCACCGGCAGCTCGTACTGGCTGATCTGGTAGCCCTTGGGCAGGTCGGGGTAGAAATAATTCTTGCGCGCGAAGATGCTGCGCGGCGCGATGGTCGCGCCGATCGCCAGGCCGAACTGGATCGCGCACTCGACGGCGCCGCGGTTGAGCACCGGCAACACGCCGGGCAGCGCCAGGTCAACCGGCGAGGCTTGCGTGTTCGGCGCCGCGCCGAAGGCGGTGGAGGTACCGGAAAAATCTTGGAGGCCGTCGACAACTGCGTGTGCGTCTCGAGGCCGATCACCACTTCCCATTGCATGGCGGTATTCCTGTTCGTGTGCTGTATATGTTGCTACGTGTTTGCTACGTGTCTGCTACGAGTCTGCTACGTGTGGCTATGTACTGCTACGTGTTCTGTCATGGATTCGGGCTGGCCAGCCACGAATCCAGTTGCGCCAGCGCCGCATCGCGCGCGATCGGGTCGCCGCCCACGGTCACGCCCTGGCCGTGACGCAAGCCGTCGGGCACGTCGCGCCGCACCCGCAGCGGCTCGGTGCCGTCAAAGCCGTGATACGCGCCGGGGTAGATCTCCAGGCGAAAGCGCGCGTCCGGCTGGCGCGCCGCGACCGCCTCGCGCAGCATGGCGCAGCGGGTGGCGGGGGTCCAGTCGTCGGCGCCGCCGGTCAGCAGCAGCAGGGGCGTGCGCAGGCGGTACTCGTGCCGTTGCACCGCACTCTTGCAGCCAGGGTAAAAAGCCACGGCGCGCTCGATCGCCGGTGCGCCCGCCGGCCAGTCGCGGCTGGCGTCGATGGCGCTGAGCACCGCCTGCGCGCCATTGGACCAGCCCAGCAGCACGATGTGCGCCGTGTCCACCCCGGGCTGCCGCGCGAGCCACAGCAGCGCCGCCAGCACATCGCCGCGCCGTGTGGCGTCGTCGATGTCGCGGCTGTCCAGGCGTTCGGTGCAGATGCCCCCGGCTTGCCGCGCGGGCCGAAACTGTCGGGCAGCAGCACCGCGTAGCCGCGCGCGGTCAGCCACTGCACGTACTCGCGATAGCGGCCCTGGAGCGCCGCCGCATCCGCGCCGCCACTGCGGTGCAGGCCAGTGCAGCCGTGCAGCGCAATGACCACCCGCACGGCCGGGGCCGCCGCGCCGCGCTGCGGCACGAACCAGTAGCCGCTGAGCGGCTTGCCGCCGTCGGCGCCTGGGAAACTCACCGTCTGCGCCGCCGGCATGGCTTGTTCGCCAGCTGCCGGCACCAAGGCCCGCGCGGGCACGGCGTGGCTTGCCAGCAGCAAGGCGCACGCGCCCAGGCTGAAGGCCTTGAGGCTAGCGGCGATGCAACGGTGGGCGGGGCCGGACATGGCGCTGAGCGGGTTCATCGGGTCTGCGCGCAGCCGCCGCCGCCAGGCTCGAACATCACCGGCCAGGCTTCTTCATAGATGCCCGGCGAGCAGCGCGCCTGGCAGTTGGCGTGCGCCAGCGTGACCCGGCGCGGATCCTGCCACATCATCAGCTTGCAGGCGCTGCCGTCATTGGCGCGCAGCTCGATATGCGGCTTCTTCTGGGTCTGGCGGAATTCGGCCAGGTTGAAGCTGCACGAGCCGCGCTTGCCCACCCACAGCTTCCATGACAGCTGCTGCACGGTGTTGTCCGCCACGCGCACTTGCGCATCCTCGCGAAAGCCGTCTTCCTCGGTGCGGCGGCAGTCGCCGGCGAGGTCGATGTCGCGGCTGGCGATCGGTGGCGGCCGGGTGCCGAAACGGGGCAGCGGGATGCAGGCCGCCAAGGCGGCGGCCAGCCCGATGCCGAGCGCGAGACGGACCAGCCAGCGCCGCGCGATCATGCCTGCGCGGGCCGGCGCAGATGCCAGTCCGTTGCCTGCTGGAAGGCGTGCGCCGTCTGCAGCAGCTCGGCCTCGCCAAAGTAGTTGCCGATCAGTTGCAGGCCAACCGGCATGCCGCCCTCGCCCAGCCCGCAGGGCACGCTCATGCCGGGCAGGCCGGCCAGGCTGGTCGACAGCGTGAAGATGTCGGCCAGGTACATCTGCACCGGATCGGCGCTCTTTTCGCCAAGCTTCCACGCAACCGTGGGCGCCACCGGGCCCATGATCACGTCGCACTGGGTGAAGGCGCGCTGGAAATCGTCGGCGATGATGCGGCGGATTTTTGCGCCTGCAGGTAATAGGCGTCGTAATAGCCGTGCGACAGCACATAGGCGCCCACCATGATGCGGCGCTTGACCTCGGGGCCGAAGCCTTCGGCGCGGGTCTTCTTGTACATGTCCATCAGGTCGCGGTACTCGGCGGCGCGATGGCCAAAGCGCACGCCGTCAAAGCGCGACAGGTTGGACGATGCCTCGGCCGGGGCGATCACGTAGTACACGGGGATCGACAACTCGGTCTTGGGCAACGACACCTCGACCAGCGTGGCGCCCAGCTTTTCGTACTCGGCCAGCGCGGCGCGCACGGCTAGCTCCACGTCCGCAGCCAGGCCCTTGCCGAAATACTCCTTGGGCAGGCCGATGCGCAGCCCGGACAGCGGCTTGCCAGCGCTGGCGCCGACGCGCGCCTGGCCCAGCAGGCGGGTGTAGTCCTCATCGACGCCGCCCAAGGCGGGCGCAACGCTGGTGGAGTCGCGCTCGTCGAAGCCGGCCATGCCGCCGAGCAGCATGGCGCAATCCTCGGCGGTATGCGCCATCGGGCCGCCCTGGTCGAGCGAGGAGGCGAAGGCGATCATGCCGTAGCGCGACACGCGGCCGTAGGTGGGCTTGATGCCGGTGATGCCGGAGAACGAGGCCGGCTGGCGGATCGAGCCGCCGGTGTCGGTGCCGGTGGCGGCTGGCGCCAGGCCGGCGGCCACTGCGGCGGCGGAGCCGCCCGAGGAGCCACCCGGCACGCGGCTGGCGTCCCACGGGTTCTTGACCGGGCCGAAGTGCGAGTTCTCGTTGGACGAGCCCATCGCGAACTCATCCATGTTGGTCTTGCCCAGCGTCACCATGCCGGCGGCGGCCAGGCGCTCGACCACGGCCGCGTCGAACGGGCTTTGGTAGTTGGCAAGCATGCGCGAGCCCGCGGTGGCGCGCCAGCCACGGGTGACGAACACATCCTTGTGGGCGATCGGCACGCCGGTCAGCGGGCCGGCTTCGCCGCGCGCGCGGCGCTCGTCGGCGGCGCGGGCCTGGGCCAGGGTGAGTTCGGGGTTGACGTCGACAAAGGCGTTGAGCGCGCCGGCCTGCGCGATGCGGGCCAGGTAATCGCGCGCCAGTTCTTCGGCGGAGACGGTGCGTGCCGCCAGCGCGTCGGAGAGCTCGCGCAGGGAGGTCACGGAAGATGCGGAAAAGGACATGTCGGTCGGTTTGGCTTGGCAGGTGATGGCTGCCGGCGCAGCCTGGGGGCGGCGCGGCGCAGCCGCTGGGTCGAGGGCCGGGGTGCGCTTGACCTTTATTCGATGACCTTGGGCACCAGGTAGAGGCCGCCTTCGACGGCCGGGGCGGGCCGCTGGTAGTCCTCGCGGCGGCTGGGCTCGGTGACCACGTCGTCACGCAGCCGCTGCGACATCTCGCGCACCGCGGACAGCGGGTGGGCCAGCGGCACGATGCCGGTGGTGTCGACCGCCTGCATCTGTTCGACCAGGGAGAAGAATTGATTGAGCTGCACAAGCGTCTGCCCGGCCTCGTCATCGTTGATTTCGATGCGGGCAAGGTGGGCGATGCGCTTGACGTCGGATAGGTCGAGAGCCATGGCTTGGGGTCGGTGCGAAAGACGATGCGGGCGCGGCCGGGGCGGGCCGGGCAAGTGCTGCCGGGAGCGCCCGGGAATCGTCAAAGTTACAGGTTTTTTCGAGGAAGAAGCCCCCGAAACAGGGGGAATTATAAGGTATCATTGCGCGTTGCCATCCTTTGGCCGCGCCTTCGTCACATTGGTGCAGAACCGCCTCCCCCGGAGCCTTTTAGGGCACCCCAGCGGGACACCCTGGCGGGACACACCGGCGGGGGGCGTACTCCGGGCACCCGGGCCAGCCAGCACTGGCCGCGCTGCCGGACCGGCCGGCGCCGGTGCGGGGTCGAAGGTACACAAGGGATGATGAGAGACAGGTTCCTCCGATTAGGCCGCCCCCGCCAGCAATTAATTTGTAATTGCGGCGCCGTTCCACCGAACTTTCGCGCGTGGTCTAATCAAAGGTTCCCGTAGAGGCCGTTTTCGCCACCCGGCAAAGCGGCCTTGGTTGGCGGCCCCGGCCCTGGCAGTTCGCAGCGTATGACAACGCGAGCTGGCAACGGCGCCGGCCCCACCGGACGACCGGGGGCCTTAATACTACCCGTCGCTATGAATATCGTGGCTGGCCCCGCAGCGGCGCCGGCCACTTCGCATACTCGCGAACCACCAGAAAACAGGATTCCTGATGTTCGGATTTCTCCGCAGCTACTTCTCCAACGATCTCGCGATCGACCTCGGCACCGCCAACACCCTGATCTATATGCGTGACAAGGGCATCGTCCTTGACGAGCCGTCCGTGGTCGCCATCCGCCAGGAAGGCGGACCCAACGCCAAGAAGACGATCCAGGCGGTGGGCAAGGAAGCCAAGCAGATGCTGGGCAAGGTGCCGGGCAACATCGAAGCGATCCGCCCGATGAAAGACGGCGTGATCGCCGACTTCACGGTCACCGAGCAGATGCTCAAGCAGTTCATCAAGATGGTGCACGACACCAAGCTGCTGCGCCCTCGCCGCGCATCATCATCTGCGTGCCCTGCGGCTCGACCCAGGTCGAGCGCCGCGCCATCCGCGAATCGGCGCTGGGCGCCGGCGCCAGCCAGGTGTACCTGATCGAGGAGCCGATGTCGGCCGCGATCGGCGCCGGCCTGCCCGTGTCGGAGCCGTCGGGCTCGATGGTGGTGGACATCGGCGGCGGCACCACCGAGGTGGGCATCATCTCGCTGGGCGGCATGGTCTACAAGGGCTCGGTGCGCGTGGGTGGCGACAAGTTCGACGAAGCCATCGTCAACTACATCCGCCGCAACTACGGCATGCTGATCGGCGAGCAGACCGCCGAAGCCATCAAGAAGGCCATCGGTTCGGCCTTCCCCGGCTCCGAAGTCCGTGAAATGGAAGTCAAGGGCCGCAACCTGTCCGAAGGCATCCCGCGCGCCTTCACGGTGTCGTCCAACGAAATCCTGGAAGCCCTGACCGATCCGCTCAACCAGATCGTGTCGGCCGTCAAGATCGCGCTGGAACAGACCCCGCCGGAACTCGGCGCGGACATCGCCGAGCGCGGCATGATGCTGACCGGCGGCGGCGCGCTGCTGCGCGACCTGGATCGCCTGCTGGCCGAGGAAACCGGCCTGCCCGTGCTGGTCGCCGAAGACCCGCTGACCTGCGTGGTGCGCGGCTCCGGCATGGCGCTCGAACGCATGGACAAGCTCGGCAGCATCTTCTCCTACGAATAATACGTAAGCAGAGGAATCGCTCGTGGCGCGACGCGGCCTGCCGGACTACCTGGTCGGGGCCGCGCCTTGCCTCGCCACCCTCCCGACCCGGCCCGCCCCCGTGCACCACGCCGCGCCGGCACACCCCAGCCTCCCCGGCTGGCGTGCCGCGGCGCGGTCGTGCCTGCGGGACCGTGGGACCTTTCTGCCAGCGCACGGGTAAATGGATTACACTCCGCCGCCGCTCTTCAAGCAGGGCACTTCCGCCGTTGCGCGCCTCGTCTTCTACGTGACGATCGCGCTGGCGCTGCTCATCGTCGATGCGCGCTTTGACGCCTTGCGCGTGGTGCGCCAGGTTGCCGCCACCGTGCTGATGCCGGTGGAGCGCACGGTGCTGGTGCCACGCGACGCGCTGCGCGCCACCTTCGACTACGCCCAGTCTTCCGCCGCTCTGGCCAGCGAGAACCGCGAGCTCAGGCGCCGCATGGTGACCGAGGCCGAGGGCTCGGTGCGCCAGTCCCAGCTCGAGGCCGAGAACAACCAGCTGCGCAAGCTGCTTGGCCTGGTGCAGCAATCGGCCACGCCCGTGACGGCGGCCGAGATCCTGTACGACGCCCGCGACCCCTACAGCCAGCGCATCGTGATCGACCGTGGCAGCCAGCATGGCCTGCGCGCGGGCTACCCCGTGATCGACGAACGCGGCGTGATCGGCCAGATCACGCGCGTTTCGCCGTTCCAGTCGGAAGTCACGCTGCTGACTGACAAGGAGCAGGCCATTCCCGTGCAAGTGGTGCGCAACGGCTTGCGCAGCGTGGCCTTGGCGGCGCCCGCGCCGGCCTGCTCGACCTGCGCTTCATGGCCGCCTCGGCCGACCTGCAACAGGGCGACCTGCTGGTCACCTCCGGCCTGGACGGCACCTACCCGCCGGGCCTGCCGGTGGCCAAGATCGTGCAGATCGAGCGCAAGGCCGATACCGCCTTCTCGCGCGTGTACTGCGAACCGGTGGCCGGCGTGCGTTCGCACCGCCAGTTGCTGGTGATCCGCTATGAAGCGCAACTGCCGCCGCGCGAGTCCATCGACGGCCCGCGCGACGCCAAGGAAGCGCGCAGCGTCAGGGCGGACCGCCCGGGTGTCCGGGATGCCGAACGCTCAGGAGAGCGGCCGGCCGACAAGCCCGCTGCAAAGCCCGCTGACAAGCCGGCCGAAAAGCCCGCGGACAAGCCCGCCCCCGCCAAGGAGCCCAAGCGTTGACCAATCCCCAATACCTGCTGCGCCCGGTCAACCCCGCGTTTATCGCGCTGAGTTTCGTGCTGGCCTTCCTGTTCAACCTGATGCCCTGGGGCACCACGCTGTGGGTGCCCGACGTGGTGGCGCTGGTGCTGGTGTTCTGGAACATCCACCAGCCGCGCAAGGTCGGCATGGGCGTGGCCTTCGCGCTCGGCCTGCTGATGGACGTGCATGACGCGCGCCTGCTGGGCGAGCACGCCATGGCGTACTCGCTGCTGGCGTACTTCGCCATCACCATCCATCGCCGCGTGCTGTGGTTCACGGTCTATACCCAGGCGCTGCACGTGCTGCCGCTGCTGTTCATCGCCCATGCGGTGCCGGTGCTGATCCGCCTGGCCATGGGCGCGCCGCTGCCCGGCTGGCAGTTGCTGCTGGCCCCTGGCATCGAAGCGCTGCTATGGCCACTGGCCACCAGCATGCTGCTGGCGCCGCAGCGCCGCAGCGCCGACGTGGACGAAACCCGGCCGATCTGAGCTTTACCTCCATCCGAGTCCCGCCGCGCCCCACCCGGGCGCGCGGCAAACCGCAAGGCTGACGCAGTACCATGACCGAAATACGCAATGTCGAACAGGAGCTCGGCCGCTTCCGCATCCGCGTAGCGGCGGCGGGCCTGTTCGCCGTGATCTGCTTCGGCCTGCTGTTCACGCGCTTTCTCTGGCTGCAGTGGTACAAGCACGACCAGTACTCGGCCAAGGCCGAGGACAACCGTATCTCGGTGGCGCCGATCGAGCCCAATCGCGGCATCATCATGGACCGCAACGGCGTGGTGCTGGCGCGCAACTATTCCGCCTACACGCTGGAAATCACGCCGTCCAAGCTGTCCGACACGCTCGACAACACGATTGAAGAGCTGGCCCAGCTGATCGACATCCAGCCGCGCGACCGCCGCCGCTTCAAGCGCCTGATGGAAGAATCGCGCAGCTTCGAAAGCCTGCCGATCCGCAGCCAGCTCACCGATGAAGAAGTGGCGCGTTTCTCCGCCCAGCGCTTCCGCTTTCCCGGCGTGGACGTGCGCGCCCGGCTGTTCCGCCAGTACCCGTTGGGCGAGTCCGCCTCGCACGTGATCGGCTACCTGGGCCGCATCTCGCAGCGCGACCAGGAACGCATCGAGGCCATGGACGAGGCCAACAGCGCCGAAGGCGCCAAGTACGATCCGCGCAAGGACGCCGACAACTACAAGGGCTCCAACTACATCGGCAAGATCGGCATCGAGCAAAGCTACGAGACCGAGCTGCACGGCCTGACCGGTTTCGAGGAAGTGGAAGTCAGCGCGGGCGGACGCCCCATCCGCACGCTGTCCACCTCCCCCGCCACGCCCGGCAACAACCTGATCCTGTCGCTCGACATCCGCCTGCAACAACTGCCGAGGCGCTCTTCGGCGACAAGCGCGGCGCGCTGGTGGCGATCGAGCCGGCCACCGGCGACATCCTGGCCTTTGTCTCCAAGCCGACCTACGACCCCAACCTGTTCGTCGAAGGCATCGACACCAATACCTGGAACGAGCTCAACGGCTCGCCCGACAAGCCGCTCCTGAACCGCCCGCTGCGCGGCACCTACCCGCCAGGCTCCACCTACAAGCCGTTCATGGCGCTGGCGGCACTCACCACCGGCAAGCGCACCGCGGCGTGGGGCTTCCACGATCCGGGCTCGTTCACGCTCGGCAACCATACCTTCCGCGATGACAAGCCGGGCGGCCACGGCTGGGTGGACATGAACGCCTCCATCATTCAGTCGTGCGACACCTATTACTACATGCTGGCGCGCGACATGGGCGTCAACGCCATCCACGACTTCATGAAGCCGCTGGGCTTCGGCCAGGTCACCGGCATCGACATCGAAGGCGAGAGCCGCGGCATCCTGCCCTCCACCGACTGGAAGCGCCGCGCCTACCGCAAGCCCGAGCAGCAGAAGTGGTATGACGGCGAAACCATCTCGCTGGGGATCGGCCAGGGCTACAACAGCTTCACCATCCTGCAGCTGGCCAACGCCACTTCCATCCTGGTCAACAACGGCATCGCGATGAAGCCCCACCTGGTCAAGGCGGTGGAGGATTCGGTCAGCCGCGAGCGCGAGCTCACCGTGCCCAAGGAAAGCTACCGCCTGCCGCTCAAGCAGTCGGATATCGACGTGATCAAGCGCGCCATGGTGGGCGTGACGCACTCGGGCACGGCCGCCCGCGCGTTCGCCGGCGCCGCCTATGAGTCCGCCGGCAAGACCGGCACTGCCCAGACCTTCACCATGGGCAAGAACGAGAAGTACAACCACCACGCGCTGGACGAACGCAAGCGCGACCACGCGCTCTATACCGCATTCGCCCCCGCCGACAATCCCAAGATCGCCCTGGCGATGATCGTGGAGAACGCCGGCTTCGGCGGCGCCGTGGCCGCGCCGATCGCGCGCAAGGTGATGGACTACTACCTGACCGGCAAGTGGCCGGAGGAACTGGCGAACATCGCCCCGCCCGCGTCCGAACGCGCCGGCGGCAAGCCGCCCGTGGATACGCCCAGCGTGTTTACCACCGGCCACACCGCCAGCATCGCCAGCGCCACCGTCATGGGCGCCAGCGAAGCCGCCGCCACCAGCGAAGCCGCCAGCGTGCCGGCAGCGCGGGTGGCAGCCCGCGCCGGCGCGTCCGCCACGGCCGCCTCCGCCGTGGTGGCGCCGGTGATCGACCCCGCCGCCATCCCACCGGCCTCCGCGGTGCAGACGCTCGACGAGCGCATGGCGCAGGCCCTCGGCCACAGCCGCCCGGCGCCGCCCCCGCCCCGTCCGCGGCGCCCGTCGTGGCGCCCGCCAGTTCAAAACCCCGCGCCAAACCGGCAGCCGCGCCCGCGGCCGGCGGCAACGCTTCACGCTGAAGGAGACGCGCCATGGATCGCCGCCGCGTCCTATCGTTCATCAAGACGGCCCTGACCGGCTTCGACAAGCCGCTCGCGCTCATCGTCTTCCTGCTGTTCGCCACCGGCATCGTGGCGCTCTACTCGGCCGCCATCGACATGCCCGGCCGGGTCGAGGACCAGTTGCGCAACATCCTGCTGTCCTACCTGGTGATGTGGGTCATCGCTTACCTGCCAACCCAGACGCTGATGCGGGTGGCGGTGCCGCTCTATACGGTCGGCGTGGCCCTGCTGGTGGCGGTGGCCATGTTCGGCCTGATCCGCAAGGGCGCGCGCCGCTGGCTCTACGTCGGTATGGTGATCCAGCCCTCCGAGATCATGAAGATCGCCATGCCGCTGATGCTGGCGTGGTACTTCCAGAAACGGGAGGGCTCGGTCAAGTGGTTCGACTTTGTGCTGGCGTTGGTGCTGCTCCTCGTGCCCGTGGGCCTGATCGCCAAGCAGCCCGACCTCGGCACCGGACTGCTGGTGATGGCCGCCGGCCTCTATGTGATCTATTTCGCCGGCCTCTCCTGGAAGATCATCCTGCCGCTGCTTGCCATCGTGGTAGTTGCCATCACCGCGCTCGTCAGCTTCGAGCACGATATGTGCGCCCCCGGCGTGAACTGGCCGATCCTGCACGACTACCAGCAACACCGCATCTGCACGCTGCTGGACCCCACCACCGACCCGCTCGGCAAGGGCTTCCACACCATCCAGTCCATCATTGCCATCGGCTCCGGCGGCGTCTTCGGCAAGGGCTGGCTCAAGGGCACCCAGACGCACCTTGAGTTCATCCCCGAGAAGCACACCGACTTCATTTTCGCCGTGTTCTCCGAAGAATTCGGCCTGATCGGCAATGCCGTGCTGCTGGTGCTCTACCTGCTGCTGATCTTCCGCGGGCTGTACATCGCGGCCAACGCGCCGACGCTGTTCTCGCGGCTCCTGGCGGGGTCGATCACCCTGATCTTCTTTACTTATGCCTTTGTGAACATGGGCATGGTGAGCGGCATCCTGCCCGTGGTGGGCGTGCCGTTGCCACTGATGAGCTATGGGGGAACGGCGCTGGTGACGCTGGGCATGGGCATCGGGATCCTGATGAGTATCTCGCGGCAAAAGCGGCTGATACAGACGTAGGCTTTCTTGCGGATTTGGCCGATTTGGCCGCTGCAATGACACCTCGCTAAGGTATCCTCTCTCCTTTGGAACGTTCACCTCCAAGGGCTCAAATGCGGCGCGTCGTATTCAATCAGAAGGGCGGTGTCGGCAAGTCGACCATCGTCTGCAACCTGGCGGCCATCAGTGCCAGCGAAGGCCTGCGCACCCTGGTCATCGACCTCGATGCGCAAGGCAATTCCAGCCAGTACCTGCTCGGCGCGCACGCCGCCGAGGCCACCCCGACCGTGGCCGACTTCTTCGAGACCGCGCTCACATACAGCTTCAAGCCGCTGGATGTCACCGCGTTCATCCACGCCACGCCGTTCGAAAACCTCGATGTGATGCCCGCCCATCCCGAGCTCGACACGCTGCACGGCAAGCTCGAATCCCGCTACAAGATCTACAAGCTGCGCGACGCGCTGAAAGAACTTGAAGCGGCCTACGACGCCATCTACATCGACACCCCGCCCGCGCTGAACTTCTACACCCGCTCCGCGCTGATCGCCGTGGAGCGCTGCCTGATTCCGTTCGACTGCGACGACTTCTCCCGCCGCGCGCTCTATACGCTGCTCGACAACGTGAAAGAGATCCAGCACGACCACAACGCAGACCTGGAAGTCGAAGGGATCGTGATCAACCAGTTCCAGCCGCGCGCCAGCCTGCCGTTGCAACTGGTGGAGGAACTGGTCAGCGAAGGGTTGCCGGTGCTGAATTCACGGTTGTCGTCGTCCGTGAAGATCCGGGAATCGCATCAGCATGCGATGCCGATGATTCACCTGGATCCGCGGCATAAGCTGGCGTTGGAGTATTTGGCGTTGCATCGGGAGTTGGTGGGGTAGGTGGCGATGATGACGGCGTATCGCTGACCTTGGCCTTCAGGCTGGCCTGGCCCGGCGTGATGGCCGGCGTTGATACCCGTCGCGATTACCGCGAGTTGCCCGAAATTGGCTTTGGTGTGATTGATGCGCGTCTTTACTGCGTGGTGATCACGCAGCGAGGCGACTCGATGCACATCATCAGCCTGCGCAAGGCCAACAAGCGAGAGGTGAGACTCTATGTCGACCAAGCCTGAGATCATCATGCCGACGGACGAAGAGGACGCGGCAATCAATCGCGGCATCGCCGCGGACCCCGACACCTTCGAAGTGTCAACTGAGGGCATCAAGAAAATGAAGCGCCTTGGACAGCGCGGCCGCCCGCGCGCCGAGAGCAAAAGCACCCCGCGCTCGAGATCCGAGAATCGTGACGATTCGGTAGGTCGCCCGGTAGGGCGGTAATCATGTAGTTGCTCTGGAGCGTGAAGTTAGGCAACTGCAACTGCAACTGCAAAATCAGCTTCAAATTCAACGGCTTAAGGTCAAAAGCAACTGCAGTTTCACCTCCCCTTCGGGGCGGCGACCTACTTTTTTGTCTTGCCCTCCATGTCAGGATACTTGTCGTCTCCGTCTTCTTTGATGAAGCAAAATGGAGGGTGGTGTGCGACTGGAAGATGAAACGATATACGGCCGAGCGCCGGGAGTGGGCGGTCGAGCAGATGATGCCTCCGCTTAACCGATCGGTAGTGGAGTTGGCCAAGGCCACGGGGATCACGACAGTGACCTTGCGGACTTGGCGCGAGATGGCGAGAGCTGCAGGAAGAATTGTGCCGGGTGACGGGAAGCAAAGTGATCAATGGTCCAGTGCGGACAAGTTTCGCGTGGTGCTGGAGACGGCGCCACTGAGTGAGGCGGAACTGTCGGAATACTGCCGGATGAAGGGCATCCAGCCGGAGCAGATCCGGCAATGGCGCGAGGCGTGCGAGCAGGCTAATGCGGTGGCACCGGCCAAGCGAAGCCTGGCGCAGCGCCGGGAAGACGAAGCGGCGCAGAAGCGTGTACGAGAACTGGAGCGCGAGCTCAAGCGCAAGAATGCGGCGCTGGCGGAAACGGCAGCGCTGCTGGTACTGCAAAAAAGCCGCAGCGATCTGGGGACGGGACGAGGAAGACTGATCAGCACCCCGGATCGCTTTGAAGCCATACAGTTGATCGATGAAGCGGTGAGCGCCGGGGCGCGACAGGCAATGGCCTGCGAAGCGCTGGGCTTGACCGAGCGAACCTTGCAGCGCTGGCGGCATGCCCCTGCCGATAAGCGGCTTGAGGCGCGTCGCGACGCGCCTGCCAACAAGCTCAGCGAAGCGGAACGGCAGGCATTGCTGACGGCGGCGAACCAGCCTGGCTATGCCAGCCTGACGCCGCACCAGATCGTGCCGAAGCTGGCGGACGAAGGGATCTACCTGGCGTCGGAATCGACGTTCTACCGGGTCCTGAAGGCGGCGGGACAAGGCAGACGGCGTGGCCGCAGCAAGGCCCCGAGCGCTCGTCCGTTGACGACGCACCGGGCGGAAGGTCCGAATCAGGTTTGGTGCTGGGACATCACTTGGCTACCGACCACAGTCAAGGGACGGTTCTTCTACTGGTACATGATGAAGGACATTTACAGCCGCAAATTGGTCGCCAACGAGGTGCATGAGAGCGAGTCGGCCGAGCATGCCAGCCGTCTGCTGATGCACGGTTGTTTGCGCGAGCAGACGGCGGGCCGCCCGCTGGTGCTGCACTCGGACAATGGCACGGCCATGAAGGGGGCGAGCATGCTGGCAACGATGTATGACTTGGGCGTGGTGCCGTCCTACAGCCGGCCCAGGGTGAGCAACGACAACGCCTATGCCGAAGCGTTGTTCCGCACGGCGAAGTACTGCCCGCTGTGGCCGGAGCGCCCGTTCGAGAGCCTGGAGCAAGCGCGTGCCTGGGTGCTGAGCTTCGTGCGTTGGTACAACGACGAGCACCGCCACAGCAGCCTGAAATACGTCACGCCAAGCCAGCGGCATCAGGGCAAAGCCACTGCCCTGCTGGCGCAGCGCACGGCGCTGTATCAGGCCGCGCGAGCCCGGAACCCGCAGCGTTGGGCTGCGGGCATCCGTAACTGGCAGCTAGTCGATGCCGTGTACCTGAACCCGGAACGAGCGCAGCAAAACGTGGGGGATTGCAAGAAAGCAGCGTAACGGCTGAGGGTCGAGTGGCCCGAGGGAACTGCCCCCTCAGGCTCTCACAGATCCGTACGTGAATCTCTCGATTCATACGGCTCTTCTTGTCCGCCGTTCTTCGAAACAGAAATCCCAGTGCGCGAACAGCTGAGGAAGACTTTCCCGACATCGTTTGAGCCACGCCCAAGATCCTCGTTTATGTCCTCTCAACCGCTTGTACTTATTTCGCGCCCACCTGCCAAGCCGTAAGTCTATTCTGATCAAGAACTGTTTCAGCCGCTCTGGATAGAAAGCACCGTAGTAATTCACCCATCCCCGTACCATTGGGTTTATGCGCTGCGCCAGTTCGCGCAGCGTCATTGAGGTACTTCGATTGAGACTCATGCTTCGGATGGCCTGAGACATGCGCGTTAGTGCCTTTTGACTTACCGCAGGTCCGAATCCGTTGAACAAATTTCCCGCTCGGTCCTGTACCGTCCGAGCGTGAAAGCTGAATCCAAGGAAGTCGAACTTTGTATGGATATGGTCCTCTCGACGTCGTCCATCTTTGCAGTAAACCAAGCGCGTCTTTTCCGGGTGTAGCGAAAGCCCACAATCGGTAAGCCGTTCCCTCAAGGCAGACAAGAACTGTTCCGCCTGATGCTTCGTCCTGCAATGACAAACCACATCGTCGGCATACCGTTCAAACGGCACCTCCGGATGCTCGGTCTGGACCCATCGATCAAACGCATAGTGAAGAAAGAGGTTAGCCAACAATGGACTGATAACGCCACCAACAATAGAGCAAACTGCCGGATAAAATTGGGCCTGCGCATTTCGAGGGAGTGTCTGGCGCCCTGGTCCAGAAGCTGTGCTGACGTCAATGTGGATCTTGTCCTTGAGACGGTCGCTCCCGCTGACAGGCAGGTGCAGCGATGACCCGAAGACGTAAAAAGTGGAGCGTGCGTCTGGCTTTCGAGCCGAACCGCTATGCCCAAGAGCAGTTGCAAAAGGCTTACGAGCAGATTAGTCCGATCGAAGCACGCGCGACGGCACAGCCGTCCGCTACGTGGTCTGCAGAGTCCAAGCAAGCGACCATCAAGCGAGGTAGACGATGAGCAAAGCTGCGATGGTTGCACTCTACGCGCGGGTATCCTCCGAACAGCAAAACAAACGCGGCACCATTGAAAGCCAGATCGCTGCACTGAAGGAGCGTATTTCAGCTGACGGCGCGCAGATCGTCGACGACATGTGTTTCGTTGACGCTGGCGTGAGCGGTGCGACGCTGATCAGGCCTCAATTGGAGCGCCTCAGGGACTGTGCCGCGCTCGGTACGATCGATCAGCTGTACATCCTGTCACCGGACCGGCTGGCGCGCAAATATGCGCACCAGGCGCTGCTGATGGAAGAGTTCTCCGCCTGCGGTGTCCAGGTGGTCTTCCTCAATCACGCGATCGGTACGACGCCGGAAGAGTCGCTGCTATTGCAGATGCAGGGCATGATCGCAGAATACGAACGGGCGAAGATCGCCGAGCGTCACCGTCGTGGCAAGCTTCACGGCGCAAAACGCGGCAGTGTCAATGTCCTGTCCGGGGCGCCCTACGGCTACCGCTACATTCGCCGGCAACTCGACGGAACGCCGGCCCGGTACGTTATCGAACTGCCCCAGGCTGCAACGGTCCGGGCGATCTTCCAGTGGGTGGGGATGGACCGCCTGAGCATAGGGGATGTGGTACGCCGCCTTGCCGAGTCGGGTACCGTGACAGCGTCGGGCAAGCCATACTGGGACCGTAGTGTGGTGTGGGGCATATTGCGCAATCCTGCGTACATGGGGCGAGCTGCGTTCGGCAAGACGCAGTCGCGCGATCACCTGCAGGTACGCGTGCGCGCCCAGCGCCACAGTGCTGACGTGCCCAGAAAGCCGTACTCGACAACACGAACCGAACCGCAGGACTGGATCGAGATTCCGGTGCCGGCCATCGTGAGCGAGGGGCTGTTCCAGGCGGCTCAGGAACAGCTTGCCGAGAACCGCAAGCTGGCGCGCCAGAGGCGCGAGAGTGCACCGCTACGCCTGCTGCAAGGGTTGACGGTATGCGGCGAGTGCCATTACGCCTATTACGCCAAGAAGGTGAGCAAGGTTGCAGCTAAGGGGCATCAGCGGGACTACGCCTATTACCGCTGTGTTGGGACTGATGCCTACCGTTTCGGTGGCCACCGCATCTGTGACAATCTGCAGGTACGAACAGACAGGCTCGATGAGCTGGTATGGCAGCAGGTTGTGGAATTGCTCAGTCATCCAGAACGCTTGAAGAGCGAATATGAGCGTCGACTGGATATGATGGAGCGCAACGAGAAGAGTGCCTTCGACACAAGCAACCTTGAAAAGCAGCGGCTGCAGCTGGAGAAGGGAAAGTCCCGGCTGATCGATAGCTATGCGGACGGCATCCTCGATAAGTCCGACTTCGAACCGAAGATGCAGCAGTTGAGGAATCGGCTTGAGCAGATTGACCAGCAGATCCTTGAATCCAGGCAGCAAGGCGCGGTGCAAAGCGAGCTGTTTCTGGTCATCAATCGGATCGAGGAATTTGCAGGCGCCGTCACCGAAAAACTGGACACGATTGATCTTGAGACAAAGCGCAGGATCGTATTGGGTCTGGTCAAGCGCGTCGAAATCCACAAGGATGAAATCGTCGTTGTGTTCAGGGTTGACCCACAGCCTGGGGCTTTTGACAGCGAAAACTCGAATGATTCAGACGACGGAGTGAAAAGTATGCAACGTTGTAAGCGGCGTACTCACCCCGCCTTGCGGAGTGCCTCTATCCCGAGCAGCCAATTCCCCGGTTTGCTTCTGCACCGGGCTCTCTAGCCCGAAGTTTGAGGGCCTGAAACGCAGCTAAGCAAGAGATGACGCGCCTTTGCGCCATTTTTTGCGTCCTATTTGTTCCCATGTAAATCGTTCAATGTTTGGTGAGATTTACCTTGAATTGGAGGCCTCGTTGGCTATGCTTTAGCCCATGTATATCGAGACCGTCCCCAATCGCAAATCCCCGCCCGCGATCCTTCTGCGTGAGGGCTATCGTGAGGGCGGCAAGGTCGTCAAACGCACCCTCGCCAATCTGTCGCACTGGGATCCGCAACTCATCGAACACTTGCGCATCTTGCTCAAGGGCGGCATCGCCGTTGCGTCAACCCAGGCGCTGATGAGCATCGAGCGGTCGCTGCCGCATGGCCATGTGGCCGCCGTGCTGGGCATCGCCCGGCGCTGCGGCCTGGCCAAGCTGCTTGACCCGGCACCCGCCCCGGTGCGCTCACTGGTGCTGGCCTTGGTGGTGGCGCGCGTGTTGGCGCCGGGCTCCAAGCTCGCCACCTGGCGCATGTTGCAGCCGGAGTGTGCAACCCATTCGCTGTCGCAGGTGCTGGGACTTGGCGCGTTCGAGGTCGAGCGGCTCTACGCCGCGCTGGACTGGCTCGGCGAAGCGCAGCCGCGCATTGAACGCAGCCTCGCCCGCCAGCATCTGAGTGACGGCGTGCTGGTGCTCTATGACCTCACCTCGACATGGGTCACCGGCCGGCACTGCGCGCTTGCCCGCTACGGCTATTCGCGCGACGGCAAGCGCGATGACCCGCAGATCGTGTTTGGCTTGCTGTGCGCCGCCGACGGGTGTCCGGTGGCGGTCGAGGTGTTTGCCGGCAACACCGCCGATCCGGCCACGCTAGCGGCGCAGATTAGCAAGCTCAAGGAGCGCTTTGGCCTGTCTCAGGTGGTGTGGGTGGGCGATCGCGGCATGATTACCGCAGCGCGAATCGAGCAGGTGCTGCGCCCGGCCGGCATGAGCTGGATCACCGCGCTGCGCTCGCCGCAGATCGCCGAGTTGATCGAGGAGCGCGGCCCTTGGCAGCCCTCGCTGTTCGACGAGCGCGGCCTGATCGCATTGGACAGCGCGCGCTATCCGGGCGAGCGGCTGCTGGTCTGCCGCAACCCGGCGTTGGCCGAGGAGCGCGCCAGAAAGCGCGCCGAGCTGCTGGCGGCCACCGAAGTGGAGCTGGCCGCGATCGCGCAGGCCACCGAGCGCACCCGCAATCGCCTGCGCGGCCAAGACAAGATTGGCTTGCGCGTGGGTCGTGTGATCGAGCGCTATCGGATGGCCAAGCACTTTGAGCTGGTCATCACCGAGACGAGCTTTACGTTCACCCGCAAGCAAGAGCAAATCGATGCCGAGACGGCTCTCGATGGACTCTACGTACTGCGGACCAATGTGCCGAGTGAACGGCTATCCGACACCCAGACGGTCCTGGCCTACAAGAGCCTGGCACAGGTCGAGCGCGCCTTCCGCTCGATGAAGACGGTCGATCTGCAGGTGCGTCCGATCTATCACTTCAGCGAGTCGCGCGTGCGCGCGCACGTGTTTCTATGCATGCTGGCCTACTACGTCGAGTGGCATCTGCGCCAAGCGCTTAAGCCGCTGCTCCATGACGATGAGGACCTGGCAACGCTGCGTGATCAGCGTGCCAATCCGGTCATGCCAACGCCGCGCTCGGAGGCGGCCGACGTCAAAGCCGCGCGCCACCGGACCGACGACGACTTGCCCGTGCATAGCCTGCAGACGCTGCTGCAGGACCTCGCCACGTTGACCTATAACATCACCTCGACCTCGGTCAACCCACAGACCAAGATCGTCATCACGACCCGTCCCACGCCGTTGCAGCGCAAAGCCTTTGCGCTGCTCGGCATCGACCCCGGCTGTTCCCAGTAGCCAACCCCTGCCGCTTGAAAATCTCTCGGCGCTTCAACAGGTTAGCTTGCTCTCCGAGTCAAACTTCGGTCTAGCCAGCGTCTAATGTAGAGTCGTACCCATGGCTCCGTGACATGCTTTTCTACCGCACGCCTGAGAAGCTCGTGGTCGATGGTGTCAAAGAAGGATTTCAAGTCAATATCGACTACCCAATCGTAGCGCCAACAGTTCCTTCTCGCTTGCGCCACAGCTTGCTTCGCCGATTTGTTCGGCCGATAACCGAACGATGATGCATGGAATATCGCATCGATTCTCGGCTCCACCATTAACTTGACCGCCATCTGCGCCACTCGGTCAGTGATGGTCGGTATCCCGAGAGGACGAAACCCGCTCCCCTTCGGAATCAGCACCTCTTTGACCGGCTGGGGAAAATAACTCCCCGAACTCATTCGATTCCACAGGGCGTATAGATTCCTTGCCAAACGATTTCGGAAGATTTCAATACTTTCGCTGTCCACGCCCGGCCCGCCTTGATTGGCGGCCACACGCTTCCAGGCTTCCCAAATCAACCGCTTGGGTATCTCGAACGACTTGGCGTCGACCCTGGAATCCTCCCGCATCGCGGTTGTTCTATGGTCTCTGCCGGACAAGGTCATGCCTTCGCTCCAGAGGTCATTACAACCCTTTCACCGCTACTACGCATGACTCCGCCCCTGTGCCTCGCATTGGTACTCTGACTCTCACGGGTTCTCCGCTTGAGTTTCTCCCTTAGCATCGAGACGACAGGTTCCCAAGTTCCGTATCCATGCCTGCAGGAAGGTCGCGCCATCTCTATGCCGGATGCCGTCAGACCCACCTCCAGGTTGCCGTCTGACTTATCCCGAGGTGTTGTCGAGCCCTCGGTTTTGACATCATTGCAATTCTCGACACTTCTTCGATGGTTCACTTGCGTTCGCCTCCTCCTTGCCTACCTGACGAGATTCATCCCGCCTTTTCCCTTGACGCTCACCACAACCGCTCTTAACGGCTGCAGCTCAGGGTGGTTTGGTATCACCGCCTGATCGGCGAAACCGAGGGGCCTACCCTCATCACAGATACAGCATGTACGACGACGTACTGTCGCTTTCCTTCTTGGCACACCGACAACTACCTTGACACACGCCGCTTGCCAAAAAAGTAGGCAAAAAAGGCGCGCCGGATGGGGCGACACCCCTCGGGATTTCACGAAAAGAGCGGCCGGGACCCAAACTCGCATCGCCTTAAGGCGATACTCAAACATGGGTCCCTCTTTTCCGCTCTTTTCGTGAAATCCCGAGGCGCCCCATACGGCCTTGGCACACCTCCACGGCTCGCTTCGCATCGCCATGGGTGTTTCCCGCCCCTCGGGCGGGAAACACGGCCGAACCAGTGGGAGAGCGATGTCCTCAAATCACCATGCGGTGTAGCCGTGATTACCGCCCCCAGGCGGCAATCACCCATGCGCGATGCGAAGCGAGCCGTGTAGGTTTTCATCTCCCGTTATGGGGCGCCTCGTCGGCAGGCAAAAAGAGCGGAAAAGAGGGGGCCATGTCCGAGCATCGCCTTAAGGCGATGTGAGTTTGGCCACCGGCCGCTCTTTTTGCCTGCCGACGAGGAGTCTTTCGCCCCATCCGGGTCGCCTTCTTTGCCTACTTTCTTGGCGAGACAAGAAAGTAGGTCGCCTCCCCGCAGGGGAGGTGAAACTGCCTTTGACTTTGACGTTAAGTAAGTTGAAGTTGAAGCTGATTTTGCAGTTGCAGTTGCAGTTGCAGTTGCAGTTGCAGTTGCAGCTGATCTTGCAACCCGCCCCTCCCCCTACCCCCCTTCATCAAAAAATCCCGACTAACCCCACCCCCAAGCTCATGGATCCTCCGCAGAAAATCGCTAAGCCACCCATGAATCCCAACCGAAAAAATATCCTCGATCCGAGTGAATTTCAGCTCGGCATGCAGCTTGCCGGCACGCCGCTCCGTCTCCACTGACCGCGCATTCCTCACCTGCGCCAGCAACGAAATCACCTCCCGCAAACTGGCGGCGAGCGAGCGCGGCATATCCGGATGCACGATCAGCAACTCGGCCACGCGCTCCGGCGTGACCACCGAGCGATAGACCTTGCGGTACATCTCCAGCCCCGACACGGAGCGCAGTACCGCGGCCCACTGGTAGAAGTCGTCTTGCTGCTGGCTAAGGTCGGTAGCCTGGAACTTGACGTCGAGAATGCGTGCGGTGTTGTCGGCGCGTTCCAGGAAGGTGCCTAGCCGCATGAAGCAATAGGCTTCGTCCTTGAGCATGGTGCCGGCTTCCACACCACGCGTAAGGTGGGAGCGGAACTTGACCCACTCGAAGAACCGCGCCGGATCGTGGCGCAGGATGCCATCGACGACCATCTGCTGGACATCGAGCCAGGTGGTGTTGATGGTTTCCCACAGCGGCGTGGTGAGTGCGCCGCGCACGGCGCGGGCGTTTTCGCGGGCGGCGCGCAGGCAGGACATGATCGACGCCGGGTGGCTCAGGTCGCGCACCATGAAGTCGATCACTTCCTCGTGCACCACCGCGCCGTGATGCGCGGCGAATACCGGCGTGAGCTCCGTCACGTCGAGCATCGCCAGCCAGCCCTGCTGCGCCACCTCGGGCGATTGCGGCAGCATCGAGGCCTGGTAGTTGACGTCGAGCATGCGGGCGGTGTTCTCCGCGCGCTCGGTGTAGCGGGCCATCCAGAACAGGTGGTCGGCGGTGCGGCTTAGCATGATGATTCCCCTTTTCTCGGCAAACCCAGGCCACTGACAAGCAATTGGCTTGCCAGGCGCTGACCGCGGCGCAGTGCCTACCCGACCGGCAGCACGCTGACCTCCACTTCCACATCGTGCGCGCCGCCGCCCACGATGACGCCGCGCAGCAGCGAGACATCGCTGTAGTCGCGCCCGAACGCCAGCGTGACGTGGCTGGTGTCGGCCAGCACGTCGTTGGTGGGATCGAGGTCGACCCAGCCGGCCATTGGGCAGTACACCGACAGCCAGGCGTGGAGGCGTCGGCGCCGATCAGCCTGGGCTGGCCGGGCGGCGGCTTGGTGCACAGGTAGCCGCTGACGTAGCGCGCGGCGAGGCCGAGCGAGCGCAGGCAGCCGATCATGACCTGGGCGAAATCCTGGCACACGCCGCTGCGCAGGCCGAAGGCTTGCAGCGCCGGGGTGTCGACTTCGGTGGCGGTGGTCTGGTATTCGAAGTCGGCGTGGACGCGGTGCATCAGGTCGATGGCGCCGGCCACCACCGGCACGCCGGGCGCGAAGCTGGCGAGCGCGTAGGCCTTGAGGTCGGGATGCAGCGCCACGTTGGGCGAGGCGAAGCAGAACTCGCTTTCCGGCAGGAAGGGCTGGCCGGCGCGAAAACGCAGCGCGGCGACGGCCGCTTCCCACGGCATGCTGGCGGCGGGGTCGAGCGCGGCCCAGCGCGGCGTCAGGCTGACCGTGCTCTCGCAGGCGAGCTGCATGTAGTCGTGCGGCACGTCGATGGTGAAGTACAGCACGTGGTTGCCGAAGGCGTCGACGTCCGCATGCTGGTGCGACGGCGGCGGCTCGATCTGCGTGCTGTGCGCGTGCACGGCCTGCCACGGGCAGCTGACCGGGAACACCACGGCGCGCTGCTGGGCGTTTTCCACCGGGGAGGAGTAGTCGTAGATGGTTTTGTGATGGATCGTCAGCACGGAGGCGGCGCGTCCTGGCGCGGGCACGGCAACTTCCTCAGCCTGGCGCATCGTCGCGTTCATGGTGTCGTTCAGCGTCGCATTCATGGTTGCGCCCCGACGCGGGTGCCGGCCATGCCGGCATGGCTGAAGTAGCGCGCACTGATTTCGTCCGAGAGCTGCACCACCATGTCAGTCAGTTGCTCGCACAGTTGCACCAGATTGGTGTATTTCCCGTCGGCGCCGCGCTGGCAGAGTGCTTCCCAGCCGGGCAGCGTCTCCACGGTGGGCAGCCATTGCGGCAGCGGCACGCGCCCGGTGCCGGCCGGGCTGGCCGGCGGCGAGATCTGGCCGAGCTTGACGCGCAGCCGCGCCAGCAAGCCGTAGAGCCCGCGCGGGTTGGTGGGCTCGATCACCAGTTGGTCGACCAGCGCGGGCACATCGGAGCGGCCCGGGTACAGCGCGCGGAAGGTCAGCGTGCTGTCGAACAGGTGCAGCAGCAGATCGAAACAGGTCCGGTGCAGCAGCGCGCCGTTGTGCGCAAACACCTGCAGGAAGGTCGAGAGCGTGGCCACGCGCTCGATATGGCGGCCGATGAACAGCAGGCGCCAGGCTTCGTCGCGGGTCATGCGGTCGCCCTGCGCGCCGCTGATGGCGGCGAGCTGCATGGACAGGCGATCCAGCGCCGCCAGCACGCGCGGGCGGTCGTAGTTGCCCGCGTCGCTGCCGGCGCCGCCAGGGCTACCCGCGCAGGCCGCCTCCATGGCGTCGCCAAAATCGTTGCGCGCGGCGAGGATGGTGCGCCAGTGATCGTTGGACAGCCGGTTGCGGATCTCGGTGGCGGCGTGCACGTGGCTGGCCAGGTTCTGGCCCACGCTGGTCCAGCCGGCGCTCTCCGCCAGCGCGGACACCAGGCTGCGCTCGAACACGCGCAGCGAAGCGCGCGGCTGCGGGGCGCCGGTCGGCAACAGGCCGCAGGCGCGCACCAGTTCACCGATCACGTCGAGCGCGCTGTCGTCGCGGTCGTCGCTGCTTTCGATCGAACCCAGCACCAGGCGGCACAGGCGTACGTTGTTTTCCGCGCGCTCGGCGTAGCGGCCGGCCCAGAACAGGTTCTCGGCGGCACGGCTGGATACCGCCAGCGGCTTGGCCGCCGGACCGGGCGCCGCGCCGGCCATGGGGAACTGCAGCGGCGCGCCTCCCGGCTGCGCCGGCTGGCTCGACAACACCCAGGTGTCAGTGCTGGAGCCGCCGAGCTGCATCGATACGGCCGGCTGGCCTTCCCCGCGAGCCGGGTAAAGCCGCCGGGCATCACCTGCCAGCCACCCCGTCCGTCGGCAATGGCATAGACCCGCAGCATGGCGGCGCGCGAGCCGATATGCGGCCCTTCCCAGCGCGGTGCGTGCGACAGCGGCAGGTCGGCCTGGATGGTGAACAGATCCGGCACCTGCTCGATGCGCTCGCGCCAGCCCGCCAGGCGCTGCAGGCCGCGCTCCATGCCCAGGCGCGGGCCTTCCCAACGGCTGCGCCATGCCGCGCGGGTAGGTTGGCATCAGGAAGGCTTCGGTGAATTCCCCGAGTGCCTCCTCGCGCGCCGTGGCCTCGCCGCACCACCAGCTGGGCACGCCCGGCAGCAACAACTCCTCGCCCAGCAACGCGCGGGAAATGGCCGGCAGGAAGCCGTGGATGGCCGGCGTCTCCAGGAAGCCGGATCCGGGCGCGTTGGAGACCAGCACATTGCCCGCGCGCATCGCCTGCAACAGCCCGGGCACGCCGAGCGTGGAATCCTGGCGCAGCTCGACCGGGTCGCAATAAGAATCGTCGAGACGGCGCAGCACCACGTCGACGCGCTCCAGCCCGGCCAGCGTCTTCAGGTAGACCACGTCGTTGCGCACCGTCAGGTCCTTGCCCTCGACCAGCGTGATGCCGAGGTAGCGGGCCAGGAAGGTGTGCTCGAAATAGGTTTCGTTATAGGGCCCCGGGGTGAGCAGCACGATGTGCTTGCTGACCGTGGCGGCGGCGTTGACCGCGGATTCCGGCGCGGGTGGCTGCGCCGCGGGCTGCTGCGCCAGCGTGGCCACCAGTTGCGAGAATGCGGCGGGCAGGCGCCGCACGCGCAGCTCGCGAAAGGCGTCGGCGAACAGGCTGGAGATGATGAGGCGGTTCTCCAGCGCGTAGCCCATCCCGGAAGGCGTCTCCGTGCGGTGGGCCATCACCGTCCAGCCGCCCTCCACGGTATGCGCCAGGTCCACCGCCACGATATGCAGGAAGTTGCCGCCCGGCGGCTGGTAGCCCTTGAGCGGGCGCAGGTAGCCGGGATGGCCAAAGACCAGGCCGGCCGGCAGCAAACCCTTGGACAGCAAGGTCTGCGGCCCGTAGATGTCGGCCACCATGGCGTTGGCCAGCTCCGCGCGCTGCGCCACGCCGCGCTCGATTTTCTGCCAGTCCTCCTCGGCAACCAGGAAAGGCAGCAGGTCAAGCGCCCAGGCGCGCGCGCCGGCCTTGTCCGTGTAGTCGGCGTAGACGTTGTAGGTCACGCCGTTGTCGCGGATCTGGCGCGCCATGGCGACGGCCTGCTGGTCGAGGCCTTCGACGCCCTCCTCGCCCAGCACCTTGAAAAAGCTCGCCCAGGGCTCGCGCAACCCGTCCCCGCATGCCCCCAGCTCATCAAGATGCCCAGGTGGCACCGGCCGCGCGCGGTGCATCACCGCGTCGACGGCAGGGGCGGTTTCATCAAAAGGCAGTGACGGCTGGAGAGGCACGGGGCGCGACTTTGGGGGCGTGCCGGATCAGCGTTGTCGCAAATCCAGCGTGAACGGAAACTCGAGGCTGCGCCGGGGCGGTTCCACGCGCATCACGCCCGGCGTGTGGCCAAGTGTGAAGAAGCGTGTCAGGCGCCGGCTCTCAGCCTCGTACGCATTGACCGGGAAGGTCTCATAGCTACGCCCGCCCGGATGCGAAACATGATACTGGCATCCACCGATGCTGCGCCCCATCCATGTGTCGACAACGTCGAAAGTCAGCGGTGCATGGGAGGCAATGGTGGGATGGAGCGCAGACGGCGGCGCCCACGCGCGGTAGCGCACCCCGGCCACGAACTCGCCGACGCGCCCGGTGGGCTGCAGCGGCACCGCGCGGCCGTTGACGGTAACCACGTGGCGGCTGTCGTTCATGCCCAGCACGCGCACCTCGATGCGTTCCAGCGACGAATCCACATAGCGCACGGTGCCGCCGGCACTGCCCTCCTCGCCCATCACATGCCAGGGCTCGAGCGCGGTGCGCAGCGTCAGCGACAGGCCGCCGGCCGCGAGCTCGCCCACGCGCGGGAAGCGGAACTCGAAGTGCGGCGCGAACCAGGCGTTGTCAAACGCAAAGCCGGCTTCGCGCATCTCGGTGAGCACGTCCTCGAAATCCATCTGCACGAAGGTGCCTAGCAGGAAGCGGTCATGCAGCTCCGTGCCCCAGCGCGTGAGCCGCCCGCGATAGGGCTCGCGCCAGAAGCGCGCCACCAGCGCGCGCAGCAGCAACTGCTGCACCAGGCTCATGCGCGCATGCGGCGGCATCTCGAACGCCCGCAGCTCCAGCAGGCCGAGGCGGCCGGTGGGGCCGTCGGGCGAGTAGAGCTTGTCGATGCAGAACTCGCTGCGGTGGGTGTTGCCGGTGACGTCGATCAGGATATTGCGCAGTGCGCGGTCGACCAGCCAGGGCGGCATGTGCGCGCCAACCCCTCCCTCCGGGCCGGAGATCCGGTCGAGCTGGTGCTGCAGTTCGGCAAAGGCGATCTCGAGCTCGTAGAGCTGGTCGTTGCGCGCCTCGTCCACGCGCGGCGCCTGGCTGGTCGGGCCGATGAACATGCCCGAGAACAGGTAGGACAGCGAGGGATGGTTGTGCCAGTACGCAATCAGGCTGGACAGCACATCGGGGCGCCGCAGGAAGGGGCTGTCGGCCGGCGTGGCGCCGCCCAGCACGAAGTGGTTGCCGCCGCCGGTGCCGGTGTGCCGCCCGTCGAGCATGAACTTCTCGGTGCTGAGATAGGTTTCGTGGGCGGCCTGGTAGAGGAATTCCGTGTGGTCGACCAGTTCGTCCCAGTTGGCGGCGGGATGGATGTTGACCTCGATCACGCCCGGATCGGGCGTGACCTGCAGCAGCTTGAGGCGCACGTCGCGCGGCGGCGGGTAGCCTTCGAGCACAATCTTCACGCCCAGCCCGGCGGCGGTGGCTTCCACCGCGGCCAGCAGCTCCAGGTAGTCCTCCAGCACGGTCAGCGGCGGCATGAACACATAGAGCATGCCGCGCTTGTCGCCCGCTGCCGCTTTCTCGGCCTTGGGGCCCGCGGCACGGCTGGGATGGCGCACTTCCACGCACAGCGCCGTGCGGGTGATCCAGCCCGCGGATTCACCGCGCTCAGGCACCCGCGCCAGGTCCGCCGCCAGGGCGGCGGGCGCGACCGTGCCGCCGATCGTGCCTGTCCCCGGCTTGGCCCCGGCAAGCCTGCCGGCACGCGCAGCCGCTGCCGAGCCGGGCGCGGGGTAGGCCGCGGTGCTGGCGCGGAACTCCGCCGCCTGGCCAGGCTCGGCGCCTGGGGCGCCAAGCCCCGGCAGTTGCGCGCGCAACTGGGCCCCGGTGGGCAGCGGCGAGCGCGCCGCGAACGGGTCCTGGTCGAACTGCCACGGGTAGTCCGCCTCGCTCACCCAGGGCAGGGCGTCCAGCGGCAGGCGGTAGCCCATCGGCGAATCGCCGGGCAGCAGGTACATGCGGTCGTCGCGGAAGAACCACGGCCCGCTGATCCAGCGGTGGGCGGCCAGCGCCGGGCCGTCTTCCTCGCCGGTGCGCCGCAGCGGCAGCACGTAGCCGGTGGGCCGCGCCAGGCCGCCATCGAACACGCGGCGCAGGCGCATGCGCTCCATCTCGTCGTCGAGCCGTGCTTCCAGCGGGTCGACGTTGACCGGCAGGCGGCGCTCGCGCCAGAGGTAATACCAGGTGTCCTCATAGCCCGCCTGCACAAAGCCGGGGTTCAGCCCGAGGCGGGTGGCCAGGCTATCGAGGAAGCGCCGCGCGTCGGCCTCGGTATAGTCGGCCGGCTCGCGCTCGTCGGCGAACAGCGACGGGTCCTGCCAGCAGGGCTGGCCATCGGCGCGCCAGCAGATCGACAGGGCCCAGCGCGGCAATTGCTCGCCCGGGTACCACTTGCCCTGGCCGAAGTGCAGGAAGCCGCCCTTGCCGTAGCGCGCGCGCAGTTTATGCACCAGTTCGGTGGCATAGGCGCGCTTGGTGGTGCCGAGCGCATCGGTGTTCCATTCCGCGCCATCGCGATCCTTGACCGCGACAAAGGTCGGCTCGCCGCCCATGGTCAGGCGCACATCCTGCGCGTTGAGCTGGAGGTCGACCTCGGCGCCCACGGCCGCCACCGCCTGCCACTGCGCCTCGGTATAGGGCTTGGTCACGCGCGGCGATTCATAGATGCGGGTGATCGACATCTCGTGGTGGAAGGTCACCTCGCTCTCGTCGACCGCGCCGCTGACCGGCGCCGCGCTGCCCGGCTCGGGCGTGCATGCCACCGGGATATGGCCCTCGCCGGCCAGCAGGCCGGAGGTAGGGTCAAGCCCGATCCAGCCCGCGCCGGGCAGGTAGACCTCGCACCACGCATGCAGGTCGGTGAAGTCCACCTCGGTGCCGCTGGGGCCGTCGATGGATTTCACGTCGGGCGCCAGTTGCAGCAGGTAGCCGGACACGAAGCGCGCGGCCAGCCCCAGGTGGCGCAGCGTCTGCACCAGCAGCCAGCCGGAATCCCGGCAGGAGCCTGCACCGGTCGCAAGAGTCTGCTCTGGCGTCTGCACGCCCGGCTCCATGCGGATCAGGTAGCGGATGTCCTCTTGCAGGCGCTGGTTTAGCGCCACCAGGAAATCGCTCGTGGTCTGCTTGTTGCGCGGAATGCTCTCCACGAAGGCGGCAAAGCGCGGCGTCGGCTCGCCCTTGACCATGTAGGGCGCCAGCTCGTACGCCAGGCCGGGCTCGTAGGTGAAAGGAAAATTCTCGGCGTAGGGCTCGAGGAAGAAGTCGAAGGGGTTGTAGACCGCCATCTCGACCACCAGGTCGACGGTGATCTTGAACTCAGTGGTCGGCTCGGGGATCACCAGCCGGGCGAGGTAGTTGGCGAACGGGTCCTGCTGCCAGTTCACGAAGTGCTGCTCGGGCTCGATGCGCAGCGAATACGAAAGGATCGGCGTGCGGCAGTGCGGGGCAGGACGGAGCCTGACCACCTGCGGCGAAAGCTTCACGGGCCGGTCGTACCGGTAGTGGGTGACATGGTTCAGTGCGACGTGTGTTGCCACTAGTGCCTCCCATTGGCGCAGGTTTCGTGTTGTTGTCTCAAGCAAGAGTTGTACCGCCCCCGGATGCACACACAGCATGCGCGGCGTACGCCTGGGCAGCGGACCCTCCATGGCATCATGCTCAGGCTACCGCAGCATTACATCGCGCCAGCCTGTTTTGCCTTCAGTCCCTGCTCTATCAGTGAGCGCAGCTTGGCCAGCGCCCCGGGTCACCGTGCGCGGCGGCGCGCGCGTACCAGATCTTGGCCTGCTCGATGTCCTTCTCGACCACGCCGGGCTCGCCACGCTCGTAATAGCTGGCGACGATGTACTGGGCACCGCCGTCGCCCGCCGTGGCGGCGCGCGTGTACCACTCGAAGGCCTTGCCATAGTCCCGCGCGAGGCCCCGCCCGGTGAAGTAGTTGGTCGCCAGTTCCACCTGCGCCTGCACATGGCCGCCTTCGGCAGCGCGGCGGTACCACTGGTTGGCGGACTCCAGCGAGCGCGGCACCAGTTCGCCATGCTCGTACATCTCGCCAAAGGTGAACTGGGCCTGCGTCATGTCGTTCTCGGCCGCGCGGTGCAGCCAGATCAGCGCCTCCTCCTGGCGCACCGGCGTGCCCTCGCCGCGCAGCAGCATCATGGCGTAGTTGTACTGCGCGAGCCGGTTGCCCTGCTGGGCCGCCTTGGCAAAATCCCGCAAGGCCGAATCGAAGGCGCCGGCGTCGTAGGCGGTCACCGCCTGGCGCGTCAGTTCCTGCGCTGGTGCCGGGGGCTGGCGCGCGGCCTGGGCGTGCTGGGAGGCCAATAGGTACAGGGGAAGAGCGGCAATAAAGAAGGCAGCGCGCAATCGCGAAGGAAAGCGGGAAGGAAAGAGACGGACAAGCGGCATGGCAGGCTCCAGGCAGGGCACGCGCTGACTCCAAGTGTACAAGTGTAAGACTCGAAAGTCGCCAGGTGCAGTCGGAAGCGGCCGGCCAAACCTTACGGTTGGCGCCACCAGTCCTGCGCCGGTTGCGTGGGCGCAGGTACGCTGCTGGGCAGCGCTTGCGCCTCGGCGAGCAAGGCTTCCGCCTGCACATGCAGCCGGGACAGGCACCGCGCCAGCACCCGCGCCTCCTCCGCATCCAGGCAGGCGGCCAGGCGGGCGTTGAAGGCCTGCGCCTGCGCAAAGGCAAGCTGGTAGACCACCTCGCCCTCGTCGCTAAGCACGAACGCCGCCGCCCGCCGGTCCTGCTCGCGCGTGGCGCGCTGCACCAGCCCGCGCGCCATCAGCGCGTGCACGGCGCGGCTGGCCAGCACCTTGTCCAGCCCTGCGCTTTGCGCCAGCTCCGTCAGGCGCGTGCCCGGCTGCTCGCCGAGGAAGGCCAGCATGCGCCACTCGCGCCGGCTCACCCCGGCCGCGGCGCGCAGGTGATGCCCGCTGGCTTGCAGGGCGACGCGGGTCAGGTGATAGAGGCGGTAGTTGAGGAAATCCGCCAGCCGGGCGGGATGCTGCAGCGTTTGACCTGCGTCCCGCGCTGGCTCCCGCGCCTGCTCGCCCACTTCGCTGCCATTCATGCCGCACCCGCAAATTTAGTTGATTTTGTCAATTATATGGGTGGGTGTTAGCGTCTGTGCCGCTACATAAGAACCGGCGGGCCGCGCGCAAAGCGCACCCGCCGGGGTACAGCCGGGCAGGATGAACCCAGGAACGAAACGCGCACATCGATGCGCGAAATCCTTCTTTGGCGCCCGCGGGCCGTATCGATAAATTGGCCGGCTTCCCGCCGCTGCCGAACCAACAGAACAGGAGAACCCGTGAAACCCGCCAAACTGCTGCGCGCGCTAGTCCCCACCCTCGCCACCATGACCACACTGGCCGCCATGTGCCTCGCCAGCGCGCCGGCCAGGGCCCAGAACGACCGCCCGCTGCGCATCCTGGTGGGCTACCCCGCCGGCGGCACCGCCGACCTGGCCGCCCGCCTGATCGGCGACAAGCTGCGCGAGGAACTCAAGCAAACCGTGGTCATCGAGAACAAGCCCGGCGCGGGCGGCCGCCTGGTCATGGACTATGCGCGAACCCTGCCCGCCGACGGCAACACGCTGGTGGTCGCCAACTCCGCGGTGATGACCATCGCCCCGCTGGTCTACCGCAAGCTGAACTACGACATCCAGCGCGATTTCGCGCCGGTGGCGCAAACCGCCAACTTCCAGCTGGCCCTGGCCACCGGCCCCGGCACGCCGGCCAGGACGCTCAAGGAATACATCGAGTGGCTCAAGGCCAGCCCTGCCAAGAACAATTCCTACGCCTCGCCGGCGCTAGGCAGCATTCCACACTTCTTTGGCTTGCTGATCGGCAAGCAGGTTGGCGTGGAGATGCTGCACGTGCCATTCAACGGCTCGGCACCGTTGATGAATGCGCTGGTGGGCGGGCAGGTGCCGGCCTCGGTCGATACGCTCGCCGATCTCACCGAGATGCATCGCGCGGGCAAGATCCGCGTACTGGCAAGCTCAGGGACGCAGCGCTCGGTGGCATTGCCGGATGTGCCCACGTTTACCGAGCTTGGCTATAAGGACATCGAAGGGCTGGGCCGGTACGGGTTCCTGGCGCCGGCCGGCGTGCCGAAGGCAACGATCGAGCGGCTGAATGCGGCGATCGTGCATGCGGTGCAGTCGGCGGATCTGAAGGAGCGGTTCCTGAAGCTGGGGCTGGAGCCGCAAACCGGGAGCGCGGAGCAGTTCGGGAAGGTGCTGGCGGCGGATGCCGGGCGGTGGGGGCCGGTGGTCAAGGCCTCTGGCTATACCGGCGATTGAAAATGTTCCGGCAGATTTCATACAGATTATTCATTTCATGAATGTTATTTGATGCATGGATGAAATCCTCATGAGTATTCGCTCAGTTATCTATTGAATTGATGCCGATCAGGTCAGCGGCCTGACCGGCTTCAACAAAACCATGTCCACACGAAACACCCTCTTCATCATGTGCGACCAGCTACGCCAGGACCACCTGGCCTGCTACGGCCACCCCACCCTGCGCACCAGGAATATCGACGCCCTCGCCGCGCGCGGCGTGCGCTTCACCAAGGCATTCGTCACCTCCGGCGTTTGCGGCCCGAGCCGCATGAGCTTCTACACCGGGCGCTACCCGAGCAGCCACGGCGCCACCTGGAACCGCGTGCCGCTGTCCGTCGGCGAAGTGACGCTGGGCGAATACCTGAAGGACAGCCACCGTGCCCTGGCGCTGGCCGGCAAGACCCACGTCATGCCCGACAACGCCAACATGAAGCGCCTGCACCTCGACGGTGGCAGCGAGCTGGAAACGTTGCTGCGAAGCGGGCACTTTGTTGAAGTCGACCGCCACGACGGCCACCACGCCGAGCCGCACGGCGCCTACGCCGAGTGGCTGCGCAAGCAGGGCTACGACAGCGCGGACCCCTGGACGGACTACGTGATCAGCGCCGAGAACGCGCAAGGGAGATCGTGTCGGGCTGGCAGATGCGCAATGCGGGCTTGCCGGCACGCGTGGCGGAGCCGCATTCGGAGACGGCCTATACGGTGGGCCAGGCAATGCAGTACATCGCCGCGCGCGGCGATGATCCCTGGGTGCTGCACCTGTCACTGGTCAAGCCGCACTGGCCCTATATGGCGCCCGCGCCCTACCACGCGGCTTACTCGCTGGACGACTGCCTGCCGCTCAAGCGCCACGACGCGGAGCTGGACAACCCGCATCCGGTGCTCGACGCGTACCGCACGCAGGAAGAGTGCGCCAACTTCATGCGCAGCGAAGTCTCGGACACGGTGCGTCCCGCCTATCAAGGCCTGGTGCAGCAGATCGACGACCGGCTCGGCGAGCTGTGGGAACAACTGGAGCGCCTGGGCCGCTGGGAAGACACGCTGATCGTGTTCACGGCAGACCACGGCGACTTCCTGGGCGACCACTGGCTCGGCGAGAAGGAGCAGTTCTACGACACCGTGCAGAACATCCCGCTGATTGTCTACGACCCCTCGGCCCAGGCCGACGCCACCCGCGGCAGCACGGATGCGCGCATGGTCTCGGCCGTGGACGTGGTGCCGACGGTGCTGGACGCGCTGGGCCTGCCACCGGCCGACCATCGCGTGGAAGGCCGCTCGCTGCTGGATCTCACGCGCGAGCGCGGCAATGGCCAGTGGCGGGACTTCGTGGTGTCGGAGCTGGACTACGCCTATCGCGGCGCGCGGATTGCGCTGGGCCGGCAACCGGGCGAGTGCCGGGCGTGGATGGTGCGCAATGCGCGCTGGAAGTATGTGCACTGGCAGGGTTTCCGCCCGCAGCTGTTCGACCTGGAACGCGACCCGGATGAGTTCTTCGACCTGGGCGAGGATGCCAGCCACGAAGCCATCCGCTCGGCGATGCGGCTGCACCTGCTGGAATGGTTTTGCACGCTCAAGCCGCGCACTACGGTTAGTCATGGGGAGGTGGTGGCCAAGACTAATGTTTATAAGCAGGCGGGGGTGTTTTTGGGGTGTGGTGAGGGTAGGGGGAGGGTGTGGACTGCAACTGCAACTGCAACTGCAACTGCAACTGCAACTGCAACTGCAACTGCAACTGCAACTGCAACTGCAACTGCAACTGCAACTGCAACTGCAACTGCAACTGCAAAATCAGCTTCAAATTCAACGGCTTAACTTCAAAAGCAACTGCAGTTTCACCTCCCCTTCGGGGAGGCGACCTACTTTTTTGTCTTGCCCTCCATGTCAGGATACTTGTCGTCTCCGTCTTCTTTGATGAAGCAAAATGGAGGGTGGTGTGCGACTGGAAGATGAAACGATATACGGCCGAGCGCCGGGAGTGGGCGGTCGAGCAGATGATGCCTCCGCTTAACCGATCGGTAGTGGAGTTGGCCAAGGCCACGGGGATCACGACAGTGACCTTGCGGACTTGGCGCGAGATGGCGAGAGCTGCAGGAAGAATTGTGCCGGGTGACGGGAAGCAAAGTGATCAATGGTCCAGTGCGGACAAGTTTCGCGTGGTGCTGGAGACGGCGCCACTGAGTGAGGCGGAACTGTCGGAATACTGCCGGATGAAGGGCATCCAGCCGGAGCAGATCCGGCAATGGCGCGAGGCGTGCGAGCAGGCTAATGCGGTGGCACCGGCCAAGCGAAGCCTGGCGCAGCGCCGGGAAGACGAAGCGGCGCAGAAGCGTGTACGAGAACTGGAGCGCGAGCTCAAGCGCAAGAATGCGGCGCTGGCGGAAACGGCAGCGCTGCTGGTACTGCAAAAAAGCCGCAGCGATCTGGGGACGGGACGAGGAAGACTGATCAGCACCCCGGATCGCTTTGAAGCCATACAGTTGATCGATGAAGCGGTGAGCGCCGGGGCGCGACAGGCAATGGCCTGCGAAGCGCTGGGCTTGACCGAGCGAACCTTGCAGCGCTGGCGGCATGCCCCTGCCGATAAGCGGCTTGAGGCGCGTCGCGACGCGCCTGCCAACAAGCTCAGCGAAGCGGAACGGCAGGCATTGCTGACGGCGGCGAACCAGCCTGGCTATGCCAGCCTGACGCCGCACCAGATCGTGCCGAAGCTGGCGGACGAAGGGATCTACCTGGCGTCGGAATCGACGTTCTACCGGGTCCTGAAGGCGGCGGGACAAGGCAGACGGCGTGGCCGCAGCAAGGCCCCGAGCGCTCGTCCGTTGACGACGCACCGGGCGGAAGGTCCGAATCAGGTTTGGTGCTGGGACATCACTTGGCTACCGACCACAGTCAAGGGACGGTTCTTCTACTGGTACATGATGAAGGACATTTACAGCCGCAAACTGGTCGCCAACGAGGTGCATGAGAGCGAGTCGGCCGAGCATGCCAGCCGTCTGCTGATGCACGGTTGTTTGCGCGAGCAGACGGCGGGCCGCCCGCTGGTGCTGCACTCGGACAATGGCACGGCCATGAAGGGGGCGAGCATGCTGGCAACGATGTATGACTTGGGCGTGGTGCCGTCCTACAGCCGGCCCAGGGTGAGCAACGACAACGCCTACGCCGAAGCGTTGTTCCGCACGGCGAAGTACTGCCCGCTGTGGCCGGAGCGCCCGTTCGAGAGCCTGGAGCAAGCGCGTGCCTGGGTGCTGAGCTTCGTGCGTTGGTACAACGACGAGCACCGCCACAGCAGCCTGAAATACGTCACGCCAAGCCAGCGGCATCAGGGCAAAGCCACTGCCCTGCTGGCGCAGCGCACGGCGCTGTATCAGGCCGCGCGAGCCCGGAACCCGCAGCGTTGGGCTGCGGGCATCCGTAACTGGCAGCTAGTCGATGCCGTGTACCTGAACCCGGAACGAGCGCAGCAAAACGTGGGGGATTGCAAGAAAGCAGCGTAACGGCTGAGGGTCGAGTGGCCCGAGGGAACTGCCCCCTCAGGCTCTCACAGATCCGTACGTGAATCTCTCGATTCATACGGCTCTTCTTGTCCGCCGTTCTTCGAAACAGAAATCCCAGTGCGCGAACAGCTGAGGAAGACTTTCCCGACATCGTTTGAGCCACGCCCAAGATCCTCGTTTATGTCCTCTCAACCGCTTGTACTTATTTCGCGCCCACCTGCCAAGCCGTAAGTCTATTCTGATCAAGAACTGTTTCAGCCGCTCTGGATAGAAAGCACCGTAGTAATTCACCCATCCCCGTACCATTGGGTTTATGCGCTGCGCCAGTTCGCGCAGCGTCATTGAGGTACTTCGATTGAGACTCATGCTTCGGATGGCCTGAGACATGCGCGTTAGTGCCTTTTGACTTACCGCAGGTCCGAATCCGTTGAACAAATTTCCCGCTCGGTCCTGTACCGTCCGAGCGTGAAAGCTGAATCCAAGGAAGTCGAACTTTGTATGGATATGGTCCTCTCGACGTCGTCCATCTTTGCAGTAAACCAAGCGCGTCTTTTCCGGGTGTAGCGAAAGCCCACAATCGGTAAGCCGTTCCCTCAAGGCAGACAAGAACTGTTCCGCCTGATGCTTCGTCCTGCAATGACAAACCACATCGTCGGCATACCGTTCAAACGGCACCTCCGGATGCTCGGTCTGGACCCATCGATCAAACGCATAGTGAAGAAAGAGGTTAGCCAACAATGGACTGATCACCCCGCCTTGCGGAGTGCCTCTATCCCGAGCAACCAATTCCCCGGTTTGCTTCTGCACCGGGCTCTCTAGCCAGCGTCTAATGTAGAGTCGTACCCATGGCTCCGTGACATGCTTTTCTACCGCACGCCTGAGAAGCTCGTGGTCGATGGTGTCAAAGAAGGATTTCAAGTCAATATCGACTACCCAATCGTAGCGCCAACAGTTCCTTCTCGCTTGCGCCACAGCTTGCTTCGCCGATTTGTTCGGCCGATAACCGAACGATGATGCATGGAATATCGCATCGATTCTCGGCTCCACCATTAACTTGACCGCCATCTGCGCCACTCGGTCAGTGATGGTCGGTATCCCGAGAGGACGAAACCCGCTCCCCTTCGGAATCAGCACCTCTTTGACCGGCTGGGGAAAATAACTCCCCGAACTCATTCGATTCCACAGGGCGTATAGATTCCTTGCCAAACGATTTCGGAAGATTTCAATACTTTCGCTGTCCACGCCCGGCCCGCCTTGATTGGCGGCCACACGCTTCCAGGCTTCCCAAATCAACCGCTTGGGTATCTCGAACGACTTGGCGTCGACCCTGGAATCCTCCCGCATCGCGGTTGTTCTATGGTCTCTGCCGGACAAGGTCATGCCTTCGCTCCAGAGGTCATTACAACCCTTTCACCGCTACTACGCATGACTCCGCCCCTGTGCCTCGCATTGGTACTCTGACTCTCACGGGTTCTCCGCTTGAGTTTCTCCCTTAGCATCGAGACGACAGGTTCCCAAGTTCCGTATCCATGCCTGCAGGAAGGTCGCGCCATCTCTATGCCGGATGCCGTCAGACCCACCTCCAGGTTGCCGTCTGACTTATCCCGAGGTGTTGTCGAGCCCTCGGTTTTGACATCATTGCAATTCTCGACACTTCTTCGATGGTTCACTTGCGTTCGCCTCCTCCTTGCCTACCTGACGAGATTCATCCCGCCTTTTCCCTTGACGCTCACCACAACCGCTCTTAACGGCTGCAGCTCAGGGTGGTTTGGTATCACCGCCTGATCGGCGAAACCGAGGGGCCTACCCTCATCACAGATACAGCATGTACGACGACGTACTGTCGCTTTCCTTCTTGGCACACCGACAACTACCTTGACACACGCCGCTTGCCAAAAAAGTAGGCAAAAAAGGCGCGCCGGATGGGGCGACTACCCCTCGGGATTCGACGAAAAGAGCGGCCGGGACCCAAACTCGCATCGCCTTAAGGCGATACTCAAACATGGGTCCCTCTTTTCCGCTCTTTTCGTCGAATCCCGAGGCGCCCCATACGGCCTAGGTAAACCTCGACGGCTCGCTACGCATCGCGCATGGGTGTTTCCCGCCTGACTGGCGGGAAACACGGCCGAACCAGCGCGAGCGCGATGTCCTCAAATCACCATTCGGTGTAGCCTTGATTCCCGCCCCCAGGCGGCAATCACCCGCCCGCGATGCGCAGCTGAGCATCGCCTTAAGGCGATGTGAGTTTGGCCTCCGGCCGCTCTTTTCGTGAAGTCCCGAGGCGCCCCATACGGCCTAGGTAAACCTTGACGGCTCGCTGCGCATCGCGCGTGGGTGTTTCCGCCCCTCGGGCGGGAAACACGGCCGAACCAGTGGGAGAGCGATGTCCTCAAATCACCATTCGGTGTAGCCGTGATTCCCGCCCCTAGGCGGCAATCACCCGCCCGCGATGCGCAGCGAGCCGTCAAGGTTTTCATCTCCCGTTATGGGGCGCCTCGTCGGCAGGCAAAAAGAGCGGAAACGAGGAGGCCATGTTTGAGTATCGCCTTAAGGCGATGCGAGTTTGGCCTCCGGCCGCTCTTTTTGCCTGCCGACGAGGAGTCTTTCGCCCCATCCGGGTCGCCTTCTTTGCCTACTTTCTTGGCGAGACAAGAAAGTAGGTCGCCTCCCCGCAGGGGAGGTGAAACTGCAGTTGCCCTTGACGTTAAGCAGTTGAACTTGAAGCTGATTTTGCAGTTGCAGTTGCAGTTGCAGTTGCAGTTGCAGTTGCAGTTGCAGCTAATCTTGCAACCAACAACCACTCCCCCACTCCCTCACCCCACAAACCGATACCCCACCCCCACCTCAGTCATCAAATGCGAAGGCTGCGCCGGATCAGCCTCCAGCTTGTGCCGCAAATGCCCCATATACACCCGCAAATAATGGCTGCTCTCCGAGTGCGCCGGCCCCCATACTTCACGCAGCAGTTCGCGATGCGTCATGACCTTGCCGCGATGCGCGATCAGCACGGCAAGCAAGCGATACTCGATCGGCGTCAGGTGCACATCCTGCCCGGCGCGGGTGACCACGCGGTTGGCCAGGTCGATCTGCACCTCGCCAAAGGCGATCTGCGGCGTGCCTTGCGGATTGGTCTTGGCATGCCTGCGCAGCAGCACGCGCACGCGCGCGATCAGCTCGCCCACGCCGAAAGGCTTGGTCAGGTAATCGTCCGCGCCGGCGTCCAGCGCTGCGATCTTGTCGTCCTCGCCGGAGCGTGCCGATAGCACCAGCACGGGCACTTCGGTCCAGGTGCGCATCTCGCGGATCAGCGTCATGCCGTCGCCGTCGGGCAGGCCCAGGTCGAGGATCACCACGTCGGGCTGGCGCGTGCCGGCATCGATCAGGCCGCGCTTGAGCGTCTCGGCCTCATGCACGGCGCAGCCTTCTGCCTGCAGCGCCTCGCGCACGAAGCGCCGGATATGCGGCTCGTCTTCGACCAGCAGGACAGTCGGCGAAAATTCAAATGCCATTTCAGTTGGACTCCTTGTTCGCCGCATCGTGCGCGACCAGCCCAGCGCCGTTTCCGTGCGTGGCGTGTAGCTCCGGCTCAAGCGACTCGGATGGCTCGGGCTCGATCGCAGGCGGATTGCCGCGCGGCAGCGCCACGACAAAGCGTGCGCCAGTGTGGTCCGCGTTCACGCTCTCCACCCAGATGCGCCCGCCGTGCACCTGCACGATGGCTTCGCACACGGCCAGGCCGAGGCCAACGCCCGCGGTCGCGGACTCGCGCTCGCCGCGCGTGAATTTCTGGAAGATCGAAAGCTCCTGCCCGCGCGGCACGCCGGGGCCGTCGTCCGCCACCGCGAGCCGCACCTCCGCTTCGACCACTTCGCCGGAGATGCGGATGCCGGTGCCCGGCGGCGTGTACTTGGCAGCGTTCTCCAGCAGGTTGCACAGCACGCGCTCCATCAGTACCGCATCGCACTCCACCAGCGGCAGCGCCGATAAATCAGCGACCGACACGCGGTGCCGCGACAGCGCATCGCGCATGCCGGCAAGCGCCGCGCCGACCAGCTCTTCGAGCGACTGCCACTCTTTTTGCATGCGCACGTCGCGGCTTTGCAGGCGCGCCATGTCGAGCAGGTTGACCACCATGGTGCGCATGCGCAGCGCCTGCTCGCGCATCGCGCCGACCGTTTCCGACAGCGACGGCGGCAGCGGCGGCTCCGCGCGCTGCATGGTCTCGGCCATGCCGATCAGGCTGGTCAGCGGCGTGCGCAGATCATGCGAGACCGCGGCCAAGAGCGAGCTGCGCAGCCGCTCCGATTCCATCGACACCAGCGCCTGCTGCGCCACCGCCACATAGTGCAGCCGCTCGATGGCGATCGCGATCAGCGTGGCGAACACATCGATCTGCCGGCGCCGCTCGGGCCGCGCGAAAGCGCGCCACTCCTGCGGCTCCACCGCCAGCACGCCGCGCGTCTGCATGGGCGCCTTGAGCGGCAGGTAGAGCACGGTGCTGCCCGGCAGCGTGTGGGTGCCGGTGCCGGCAGGCTGGCCGTGATCGAACACCCATTGCGCCAGCACGGGATCGATCGCGTCGCTGCCGCGCTGCGTGGGATCGATCACGGGCGGCATCAGCCGCCCCTTGGCCGAGACCAGGAAGAATGCCGAGCGCGCGCCAAGCGCGGCTTGCAGGAAGCGGCTGCTGATGTCGATGATCTGCTCGGGCATCAAAGCGGCGGACAACTCGCGCGCCAGCTCGTACAGGGTGCGCGCATCGGTTTCGCGCTCCACCGACACCTGCGCTTGCTCGCGCAGGCCGGCAGTGAGCTGGCCGATCACAAGGCCCACGGCAAGCATCACCACGAACGTCACCAGGTACTGCACATCGCTCACCGAGAACGACATGCGCGGCGGCACGAAGAAAAAGTCGAAGGCCGCCACCGACACCACCGAGGCCAGCGCGGCGGGCCCGCGCCCGTGGCGCAGCGCCACCGCCACCACGGCGGCCAGGAACAGCATGGCGATGTTGACCAGCTCGAACCACGGGCGCGCCACCGCCGACAACAAGCTGGCGCCCGCGCACCACGCGATCGCCCACAGGTAGTCCACGCGGTGCGCCACCACGCCGCTGACGTCGTTGCGGGCCGGGTCCTCGCGCACGTCGGCGCGCCCCAGCTCCGGCTGCGCGCGGCCGCGCGTGTCGGCGCCCATGGCATCGGCGGCAACGCGGATCACGTCGATCTCGGGGCAGCCCAGGGCCAGCGAATCGGCAAAGCTATGGCGCCCGAACAGCCATGCGCGCGCGCCCAGGAACGGCGCCAGACTGAGCGCGATCAACGCGCGGCCACGCGCCAGCAGGCCGCCGCCGCCGGGGCGCCAGTTGCCGGGTGCGCGCCCCACCACCACCTTGGTCAGGTTGTGGCGCCGCACATAGCCCGTCACCGCCTGCACGATATCGCTGCCGGCCAGGGTTTCGGTGCGCGCGCCGAGCTCTTCCGCGAGCCGCATCGCCTCCTGCACGTTGGTGCGCTCATGCACGGCAAACGGCGCCAGGCGGGGCGTGGCCACCGTGACCACATGCCAGTCGCAATCCAGTTGCCCGGCTAGCCGGCGCGCGCTCTTGACCACCTGCCCGGCATCGTCGCCGGTGCCGATGCACGCCAGCACCGCTTCGCGCGTGCGCCACACCGGGCGGATCGATTCGGCATGGCGGTAAGCGCGCACGTCATCGTCGACGCGGTCGGCGGTGCGGCGCAGCGCGAGCTCGCGCAACGCGATCAGGTTGCCCTTGCGGAAGAAATTGGTGGCCGCGGTGCGCGCCTGCTCCGGCAGGTAGACCTTGCCGTCACGCAGCCGCCGCAGCAATTCGTCGGCGGGCAGGTCCACCAGGATGACTTCGTCGGCGTCGTCGAAGACCGTGTCGGGTACCGTCTCCCACACGCGGATGCCGGTGATGCCGCCCACCGCCTCGTTGAGGCTGTCCAGGTGCTGGACGTTGACGGTGGTCCACACATCGATGCCGGCCGACAGCAATTCCTCGATGTCCTGCCAGCGCTTGGGATGGCGGCTGCCGGTCGCGTTGGAGTGCGCCAGCTCGTCGACCAGGATCAGCGCCGGGCGCCTGGCCAGCGCGCCGTCCAGGTCGAACTCCAGCAGCACGCGATCGTCGAGCTTGTGATGCGGCATGGCCTTCATCGGCAGCCGCTCCAGATCCGCGATCAGCGCCTCGGTCTCGGCGCGGCCATGGGTCTCGACCACGCCGATCACGACATCGCTGCCCTGCTCGCGCAGCGCCCGCGCCGCGGTGAGCATGGCGAAGGTCTTGCCGACGCCGGCGGAAGCGCCGAAATACACACGCAGCTTGCCGCGCGCGGCGCGCTCGCCCTCCTCCTGCATGCGTTGCAGCAGGGCATCGGGATCGGGCCGGTCGGGGGCGTCGCGCTGGGCGGTGTCAGGCATGGTGGGGGTCATTGCCCGCAGAGCAGGATGGATGAAAACGATTGTGCCACGCCTGCGGTCAAACGCCGCGCGAATAGCGCGCCCGGGGCGCATGCCGAAGCAGCAGAACAGGCCAAAAACCGCGCGCTACGACGACGGCTGTCTCTCCCTCTCCCCTCATGGGGAGAGGGTTGGGGAGAGGGGCGGTTTGGCTAGGAGCCACTTGAAGCGGAGCCCCGGGTTTTATCCAGCACGACGGCATGACGAGCGCCCGCCCTCTCCCCCAACCCCTCTCCCACAAGTGGGAGAGGGAGCGAACCGGCGGCATTGAACGGAGCCGACGGATGGGCCAGCGCAGCCGCCATGACGATGGCGGAGCGAACCAGTAGCCCCAAACTCATCGCTTCTCCGCATCCAGCGCCAGATTCAACTAAGCACATTCACCACCGGATCGCCCATCACCGCGAGCAGCGGCTTTTCCGTGTTGGCCGCAACCAGCGCCTGCACGCGCTCCAGCGGCAAGCCGCGCACCCGGGCCACGCGTGCCGCCTGGTACTGCGCCGCGGCAGGGCTGATCTGCGGATCGAGGCCACTGCCGGACGCCGTGACCAGATCCACCGGCACCGCCGCCTTGTTGCCGGGATCTGCCTCGCGCAGCGCGTCGATACGGGCGCGCGCGGCATCGGTCAGGGCCGGGTTGCTCGGGCCGAGGTTGGAGCCGGCGGAAGCCGCCGCGTTATAAGGCATCGGCGCGGTGGCCGACAAGCGGCCCCAGAAGTACTTCGGGTCCGAGAACGGCTGGCCGATCAGTTCCGAGCCGATGGCACGGCCGTCCTTGACGATCAGCGAGCCGGCCGCTTCATGCGGGAACACGGCGCGCGAGATGCCGGTGATCACGCCGGGGTACAGCAGGCCGGTGACGGCCGAGAGCACGACAAAGATCGTCAGCATGGGGCGCAGCAGGCCACCCTGGATGGGCGTGGCGGGCTGGGCGGGTTGGACTTGCGTATTCATGGATTGCTCCGTTTATGTGCAGCGCGTGCGATGCTTGCGATGCGTTCAATGCTGCGCTCAGACCCAGCCGAACAGCGTGAGGATCATGTCGATCACCTTGATGCCGACAAAGGGCACCAGGATGCCGCCGAGGCCGTACACCAGCAGGTTGCGCCGCAGCAAGATGGCCGCACCGAGCGGGCGATACACCACGCCGCGCAGCGCCAGCGGGATCAGCACCACGATGATCAGCGCGTTGAAGATCACCGCCGACAGGATGGCCGAGGCCGGCGTGGACAAGCCCATCACGTTGAGCTGGTTGAGCTGCGGGTACGTGGTGGCGAAGGCGGCCGGGATGATGGCGAAGTACTTGGCCACGTCGTTGGCCACGCTGAAGGTGGTCAGCGAGCCGCGCGTCATCAGCATCTGCTTGCCGATCTCGACGATCTCGATCAGCTTGGTCGGATTGCTGTCGAGGTCGACCATGTTGCCGGCTTCTTTCGCCGCCTGCGTGCCGCTGTTCATCGCCACCGCCACGTCGGCCTGCGCCAGCGCCGGGGCATCGTTGGTGCCGTCGCCGGTCATCGCCACCAGGCGGCCTTCGGCCTGGTAGTCGCGGATCAGCTTGAGCTTGGCTTCTGGCGTGGCTTCGGCGAGGAAGTCATCGACGCCGGCTTCCGCTGCGATCGACGCGGCGGTGAGGCGGTTGTCGCCGGTGATCATCACCGTCTTGATGCCCATCTTGCGCAGCTCGCCGAAGCGCTCGCGAATGCCGGACTTGACGATGTCCTTGAGTTCCACCACGCCGAGCACGCGCACGTTCTCGCCATTGCCGTCGGTGCTGGACTCAGCCACCACCAGCGGCGTGCTGCCGGCGCGGGCCACGTCGTCCACGGCCAGCATCACGGCGTCGGGGAACTTGCCGGCACGTTCGGTCACATACTTGCGCACGGCGTCGGCGGCGCCCTTGCGCACGCTGCGGCCGCCGGCATCCACGCCGCTCATGCGGGTCTGCGCGGTAAACGGCACGAAGATCGGGCGCAGCGCGCTGATATCGGGCGTGGCGGCGCCGGCCTGCTGGCGCGCCAGCGTGACGATGCTGCGGCCCTCCGGCGTTTCATCGGCCAGCGACGACAGCCAGGCGGCTTCGGCCAGTTGCTGCGCCGACACGCCGGGCGCGGCGATAAAGCGCGAAGCCTGGCGATTGCCGTGGGTGATGGTGCCGGTCTTGTCGAGCAGCAGCACGTCCACGTCGCCGGCGGCCTCCACCGCGCGGCCCGAGGTGGCGATCACGTTGGCTTCCATCATGCGGCTCATGCCGGCCACGCCGATGGCCGACAAGAGGCCGCCGATGGTGGTCGGGATCAGGCACACCAGCAGCGCGATCAGCACGGTGATGGTGACGGGCATGCCGGCCTTGGCGACGAACACGCTGTACACCGAGAACGGCTGCAGCGTGGCGGTGGCCAGCAGCAACACGATGGTCAACCCGACCAGCAGGATGGTCAGCGCCAGCTCGTTCGGCGTCTTCTGGCGCTTGGCGCCTTCCACCATGGTGATCATGCGGTCGATGAAGCTCTCGCCCGGATTGGTGGTGATGCGCACCACGATCCAGTCGGACAGCACGCGCGTGCCGCCGGTGACCGAAGAAAAGTCGCCGCCGGATTCGCGGATCACGGGAGCCGACTCGCCGGTGATGGCGCTCTCGTCCACCGAGGCCACGCCCTCGATCACGTCCCCGTCGCCGGGCACCATGTCGCCGGCCTCGACCAGCACCACGTCGCCACGGCGCAGCGCGGCAGCGCCGCGCGGCTCGGTGGCGCCGGCGGCGCGGTAGTCGCGCCGGCCTTCCTTGATCAGCTTGGCGGTGACGGTGGTCTTGAGTCCGCGCAGCGCTTCGGCCTGCTGCTTGCTGCGCCCTTCTGCCAGCGCTTCGGCAAAGTTGGCGAACAGCACGGTGAACCACAGCCACACCGACACGGCCAGGATAAAGCCGGCGCTCTCGCCGCCCGCCGTGGCGGGCGAGAACAGCGCGCGCAAGAACAGGATGGTGGTCAGGATGCTGCCCGCATAGACCACGAACATCACCGGGTTGCGCAACTGGTCGCGCGGCGAGAGCTTCTTCACCGCATCGAGCAGGGCGGGCTTGACCAGCTCGGGCGCGAACATGCCGCCGCGCGCCGGGCGATGATGGCCGCCACTCTTTTGCGCGGCCAGGCCCGGCGTGACCACGCTGGTTGCCTGGGTTGTGTTTGCCGGTGCCACGCCGGCGTTCTTGCCGCCCGTCACCATGGATTCTTGTTGCATGCGTTTCTCCATTACTTGCTCGCAGCCGAGACCACCGGCGCCTGCAGCTGCTCCGCCACCGGGCCCAGCGCCAGCGCCGGGATATAGGTGAGCGCGCCCACCATCAGCACCGAGCCGACCAGCAGCACCACGAACAGCGGGCCGTGCGTGGGCATGGTGCCGCCCGTCACCGGCAGCCTGCGCTTGGCGGCCAGCGAGCCCGCCATGGCCAGGATCGGCACGATGATCCAGAAGCGGCCGAACCACATCGCGGCGGCCAGCAGCACGTTGTAGAAGGGCGTGTTCGCCGACAAGCCGCCGAAGGCGCTGCCGTTGTTATTAGCCGCCGACGAGAGCGCGTAGAGGATTTCCGAGAAGCCGTGCGTGCCGGGGTTGAACACGCCCGCGCGGCCGGGCTCCACCATCACCGCCACCGCCGTGCCCAGCAGCACCAGCAGCGGCGTGACGAGGATCGCCACCGCGGTCATCTTCATCTCATAGGTTTCGATCTTCTTGCCCAGGTACTCCGGCGTGCGGCCGATCATCAAGCCCGCGATGAACACGGCGAGCACCGCGTACACCAGCATGCCGTACAGGCCCGAGCCAACCCCGCCGAACACCACCTCGCCAAGCTGTATCAGCAGCATCGGCACCAGCCCGCCGATGGCGGTGAAGGAGTCGTGCATGGCGTTGACCGCGCCGCACGACGCTGCCGTGGTGATGGTGGCGAACAGCGCGGTGGCGGCGATGCCAAAGCGCGTTTCCTTGCCTTCCATATTGCCGCCCGCCTGCAGCGCGCTGGCCGCGTGGTCGATCGGCAAACCCGCCAGCGCAGCGTTGGCCTGCTGCTCGGAGGCCGCCGCGACGCATGCCATCACGATGAAGATCACCGCCATCGAGGCCAGGATCGCCACGCCCTGGCGGCGGTCCTTGACCATCTCGCCGAAGGTGAAGCACAGCGCTGCCGGGATCAGGAAGATGGCCAGCATCTGGATCAGGTTGGCGAGCTCGGTCGGGTTCTCGAAGGGATGCGCCGAGTTGGCGTTGAAGAAGCCGCCGCCGTTGGTGCCGAGCATCTTGATGGCTTCCTGCGAAGCCACCGGGCCCATTGCCAGCGTCTGCTTGTCGGTCTTCATGGCCTCCATCACCGGCGCGCCCTTGGCGTCGAGCACGGGCTGGCCGGCTGCGTCCACCTTGGGCTGGCTGTATTCGATGGGCGTGACCAGGCTGACTTCCTTGTAGCTGTCGAAATTCTGGATCACGCCCTGGCTGACCAGCGCCAGCGCGATCGCGGCGGCAATCGGCACCAGCACGTAGAGCGTGCAGCGCGTCATGTCCACCCAGTAGTTGCCGATGGTGGCCGCGCTCTGGCGCGCGAAGCCGCGGATCAGCGCGAACACCACGGCGATGCCGGTGGCCGCCGAGAAGAAGTTCTGCACCGTGAGCGCCAGCATCTGCGTGAGATAGCTCATGGTGGATTCGCCCGCGTAGCCCTGCCAGTTCGTGTTGGACACGAAGCTGATCGCGGTATTGAAGGCGGAATCCGGCGAGACCGCGCCGAAGCCTTGCGGGTTGAGCGGCAGCCAGACCTGCACGCGCTGCAGCACATAGACCGCCACCACGCCCAGCATGTTGAAAGCGATGACCGCGATGGCATATTGCTTCCAGCCCATCTCGGCATTGGCGCGCACGCCGGCCAAGCGATACAGCACGCGCTCGAACGGGCGGCCCCAGGCCGTGGCGCGGTAGCGGTCGTCTTCCATCGCGCGGCGGATATAGCGCCCCACGAAGGGCGCGAGCGCCAGCAGGATGGCAAGGTAGAGGACCAGTAGTCCCAGGAATTCGGTGGACATCAGAATTTCTCCGGCCGGAACAGGGCGATCAGGAGGTAGATAAAGACAGCAACGGCGAGCACGCCGCCCAAGAGGTCAGCCCAGTCCATCACAGCCTCCTGTCCGTGGCGCTGTCCTTGCGGCGCGCGTCGGCGGCGTCTGCGCCCGGTCCCTCGGACGCTCCCGGCGGTTTGCCTGCGAGCGCGGCGCACAAGAGCAGCAGTGCGCCAGTCAGCGCACCAAACAGCAACAAACCAATGAAATAGATCCCGTCCATGGCAACACACCGTGAGTGATTCACAGATGGCAGATTAGGGATCGAGCGGTAAAAACGGGGTAGAGAGGGAGGCTGAGGTGTAAAGAAAATATAAAGAACGCGTAAAAACGGCGCGAAGGCGCGTGGCGGCGCCGCCGCACGGCGCATGTGCCGGCTAAAAAAAGCCCCGCAGGCTTTTGGCCTTGCGGGGCTATGCAGGACGCCGAAGCCGGCTGTGGCGCCGGCCGCGTCAGGAGCGCCTGATCCGTTGAATACGTAGAATCCCTTGTAGATCCGTTGTAGATCAGTTGTACGTATAGACCGCCGACTTGTTGGTGTTATCCAGCATGCGATACCCGAACAGCAGGCCGCGCGTGGTGGTGGCCGTGAAGGCCGGCACCGCCGCATTGACCACGATCGAGGTCGCGCCCTTGGGCGCCGGCGTGGACGTGCTCCAGGTCCCGATGCTGTCGACCGAGGCGGCCACGCTGCCGATCTGCTGGGCGGCCACGTTCTGCACCCAGTCCGCCGTCAGCGACGACTGCGCACCGGCCAGGCTGGCGTTTGACGGGTCCAGCGCGGCCAGCGATTTGCTGCCCAGCGTGTTCCACGGCAGGTTCACCCCTTGGGTGGCCGGCACGAGGTCGCTCAGCAGGGTCTTGGTGTAGCTGTAGGTCGGCGAGGTGTTGGTGCCGTGGAACAGCTCGATACGGTACTTCGCACCCTTGACCACCTTGGAGGCATCGGCGTTGTCCGCCGCTTGCGCCCACACCAGGTTGGCGGGATTGCCCGCCAGGGTGCTGGCTGCGCTACCGCTGAGGCCGACGGTCCGCGAGAACCAGAAGTTCGGGCAGTTGTACGACGGCGTGGGTGGGCTGAACTCGTTGCCGCACTGGGCGGTGACGGGCACCGTGCCGGTCTTGTTGCTCACGTCCATGTAGGTCTGGCCCACCTCGGCCGAAACCGGCGCGATATAGACGATGCCATTGCTCGGCAAGCCGGGCCCGGTCACACGCGCATAGCTCAGGGGGCGTTGTTGACAACGCTGCCCGGACCCTTGGCGTTGATCAGGAACTGGATGCCGCTCTGGAAGTGGCTGTAGTTGTTGTTGTTCTTGTTAAAGCCAGGGTTGAGCTGCTCGACGCGCCGGATCTGGAGCTTGAGCGTGACATCCACCGGCTGCTGGTTGCCGACCAGCCACCAGCTCGACGGATGCGCGCTGGTCGCGCCGCCCGCGATATCGCGTGCCGTGGTGATGATGTTGCCGGGATTGCCGCTGGCGTCCAGGTACTTGAGGTTGAGGATGGCTTCGTCGCGCCCCGAGGCAGTCGATGCGGCGGGATAGAACGCCATGATTTCCGGCACGCTGAACTGGGCGTTCGTCATGGAATCGCTGGTCAGGATGCCATAGAGCAGCTGTCCGAAGTAGTAGCCGTTGTGCAGGAAATCGACTGCGGCCGCGTTGCTGATGTCAGCAGCGATGTTCTGGCACGCGGATGCCACCCCGTTGACCTCCGGGCCGCCTTGCGAGGCGGGCAGCGTGGCATCGGAGGACGTCACGCGCTGCGAGACGGGCAGCGCGAAGCAGGCCGAGAACGCCTTGGCGACCGCCTGGGCTGCCTGCGGCAGGGCCGCGACGGCGGCGGGCGGCGCAGCGAGCGTGCCGCCCGTGCTGGTGGCGGTGGCGATGGCCACGGGCGTCGGGTTATCCACGGTGGCCAGCGCCAGCTTGCCGGTGGCCGGGTCCGTCACCACCTTGACGATATCGAGCAACTGGTCGGCGGTATTGCCGACGCCGGCTGACGTTGCGGCCGTGATGGCGGTCGAGAACGGGTCGTAGCCGGCGGGGGCGCCGATGGCGGCGAGCACGCTGGCGAGCTGCGCGACCACGTTGGCGGTGACCTTTTGCAGGGCGGCCGCATCCACCGTCTTGCCGCTGACGAGCGTCAGCGGATTGCCGTCGGCGGCCAGCTGCGCCACGATGGCGGTGGTCAGCGGCGTGGCGTTGATGGTCAGCTTGGCGCCGGCAACCGGCGTGACGGTGCTCACGCTGACCAGCGGGGCAGTGTTGCCCGTGGGATCCGTGACGACCACGAAGAACGGCGCGACCTCGCCCGTCTTCAGGGTGCAGGTGTAGCTGCCCAGGGCGCTGGTGGTGATCGCGGCCTCCTGGCAGGGCGACGCGCCCGCGCTATCGGTAATGGCCACGTTGGCGTTGGCGAGCGCGGCGCCGGTGGCGGCCGTGCCGGTCACCGCGGCCGCGGCCAGGACCGGCTTGTCGCCGGTGGAACCGCTGCTTGCGCTATCGCTGCCACCGCCGCCGCAAGCGGCCAGCGCCAGCAGCGCCGCGCCGCTCAGCGCGACCCCGAATGCCTGAAGTTGAAGCTTCATTGGATTTCTCCCCTGAGAATGGATTCCGGTGTTTCTTCTGCTTTTCTTTTTTGCCAGCGCCGTGCCGGCAATTTGATTTACGGCAGGACCTTGCTATTCGTTAGCCGGCCGATGGCAGCGGGCTTGCGTCCCCCGGCACGGGCAAGACTAAGCAGCCGGCCAGCAGGTGGGAATCCCATAAACATGGCATGGCGTCCCGCCCCGGACTGCGCGGGGAGGAATGGCAGGGAAAAACGGGGGCTCCGTGGGGACGGCAGGCGTGGCAGCAGGGCCGCGCCGCGCGGGTCAGATCCAGCCGGACTTATGCAGCTTGCGCCAGAGCCCGCCGCAGGCCAGCGCGGTCACCCCGATCACCACCGGATAGGCATAGTGGAACTTCAGCTCCGGCATGAAATTGAAGTTCATGCCGTACAAGCTGAACACCACGGTGGGAATCGCCAGGATGGCGCCCCAGCCGGCCAGGCGCTTGACCACTTCGTTCTGGCCCACCGTGACCAGCGCCAGGTTCACCTGCACCGCGGTGGTCAGCATCTCGCGCACCACGTCGAGCGTGCGCACCAGGCGGCTGGCATGGTCCTCGATGTCGCGGAAGTACGCGCGCAGCTCCTTGGGCACCAGGTCCTCGTGCAAGCGGATCAGTTGCCCGCAGATCTCCTCGATCGGGTAGACCGCATTGCGCAGGCGCAGCACCTGGCGCTTGATGTGGTACAGGTGCTCGATCGCGGCGCGGTCGAACTCGTCGCGGAAGATGCCTTGCTCAAGCTGCTCGAAGGCATCCTCGAGCCGGGTGACGATGGGCATGTAGTGGTCCACCACGAAATCCATCAGCGCGTAGAGCACGTACCCCGGGCCGTTGGCCAGCGCGCGCGCGTCGCTTTCGCAGCGCTCGCGCACCGGCGCGTAGCTGCTGCTCACGCCGTGACGGACCGACACCACATAGTTGGGGCCGACGAACAGGTGGGTCTCGCCCACCACCACCTCCTCGTCCACCAGTTGTGCGGTGTTCAGCACGATGAAGATAGAGTCGCCGTAGGTCTCCAGCTTGGGGCGCTGGTGGGCGTCCAGGGCATCCTCCACCGCCAGGTCGTGCAGGCCAAATTCCTGCTGCACCTTGCGCAGCAGGGGCAGGTCCGGTTCGTGCAAGCCCAGCCAGACGAAGGTGCCGGGGACAGCGATTGCGTCGCTGATCTGGTCCAGGGCGACATCGCCCACGCGCTTGCCGCTGCGGTAGGCCACACTGTTGACGATCGCGCCCATGATTGCTCCGTTGTTCAGATGGCGCAATCGTAACAAGAGCGCCGTCAACGCGCCGCATCCGGCACTGGTCTCCTGTCATCCGGCATTTGTTACAGTTCTGCACCCAGACGAAGTTAGAATGTCCCATTTCCACGGTCACCGACTATGTCCCAGAAGAAATCGCCACGCTTCGAGCTGCGCAGTGGCAATGTCGACGCCCTCCTTCTCGCTCTCAAGACCACTGACATCGCGGCGCTGCGTGACGATCTCCTGTCCCGTTTCGAATCGACCCCCGATTTCTTCTCCAACGATGTGGTGGCCCTGGACCTGCGCCGGCTGGAAGGCGACGACCAGGTAGCCCTGGACACGGTGATCGAGACCCTGGCCCTGCTCAAGGCCCGCGCCATCGGCGTGGTGGCCCGCGAGGCACAGCGGGGCTGGGCCGAGTCGTTCGGCCTGCCGCTGCTGGATAGCCAGAGCCGGCGCGGCGGCCGGGACGAGGCCCCGCAGGCCGAGCCCGCCGCGCCGGCAGGCCCTCGCCCGCCGAAGCACTGGCCGACGCCCAGGCTGCGGCCCAGGCCGAGGCAAAGGCCGCGGCCGCCGAAGTGGAAGCCGCCGCCGCGGCTGCCATCGCCGAAGCCGCGTCGCGCAGCCTGCCCACCATGCTGATCGACAAGCCGTTGCGCTCCGGCCAGCAGATCTACGCTGCCGGCGACGTGGTGATCCTCGACCTGGTCAGCTACGGCGCCGAGGTCATCGCCGAAGGCAATATCCATATTTATGCCCCGCTGCGCGGCCGCGCGCTGGCGGGGGTCAAGGGCTACGCGCAGGCGCGCATCTTCTGCACCTGCCTGGAGCCCGAACTGCTCTCCATCGCCGGCATCTACCGCACCGCCGAACTGCCGCTGCCCGCCGATGTGCTGGGCAAGTCGGCCCAGGTGCGGCTGTCCGGGGAGAAACTGATTCTCGAACCGCTCCGGATGAAGTAACACCCGCCGCAGAGCCCAAACCAAAAGCAGCGCAAGCTTCAACCATTACTGGATCCAAGAGCCATGGCAAAAATCATCGTTGTGACCTCCGGCAAGGGAGGCGTAGGCAAGACCACCACCAGCGCCAGCTTTTCCGCCGGCCTGGCCCTGCGTGGCCACAAGACTGCCGTGATCGATTTCGACGTCGGCCTGCGCAACCTCGACCTGATCATGGGTTGCGAGCGTCGCGTGGTGTATGACCTGGTCAACGTGGTACAGGGCGAAGCCAACCTGAACCAGGCGCTGATCAAGGACAAGAAGTGCGAGAACCTGTTCATCCTGCCGGCCTCGCAGACGCGCGACAAAGACGCGCTCACCAAGGAAGGCGTGGAGAAGGTCATCAATGGCCTGATCGACATGGGCTTCGAGTTCATCGTCTGCGACTCGCCCGCGGGCATCGAGTCCGGCGCCCTCCTGGCCATGTATTTCGCCGACGAGGCCCTGGTCGTGACCAACCCCGAGGTGTCCTCGGTGCGCGACTCGGACCGCATCCTGGGCATCCTGTCGTCCAAGACCAAGCGCGCTGCCGAAGGCGGCGACCCGATCAAGGAACACCTGCTGATCACGCGCTACAACCCGAAGCGCGTGCACGGCGGCGAAATGCTGTCGCTTACCGACATCCAGGAAATCCTGCGCATCAAGCTGATCGGCGTGGTGCCGGAATCCGAAGCCGTGCTGCACGCGTCCAACCAGGGCACGCCGGCCATCCACCTGGAAGGCTCCGACGTGGCCGACGCCTATGGCGACCTGGTGGACCGCTTCCTCGGCAAGGACAAGCCGATGCGCTTTGTCGACTATCAAAAGCCGGGGCTGCTCTCGCGCATCTTCGGCAACAAGTAAGGGGGTCTACCATCATGTCGATTCTGTCCTTCCTGCTCGGCGAGAAGAAGAAGTCCGCCTCGGTTGCCAAGGAGCGGTTGCAGATCATCCTCGCCCATGAACGCACCGGCCATTCCGCGCCGGCCGATTACCTTCCCGCCCTGCAGCGCGAGCTGGTCGCGGTGATTTCGAAGTATGTCAAGATCAGCGACCAGGACCTGCGCGTGAGCCTGGAACGCCAGGACAATCTCGAGGTGCTCGAGGTCAAGATCGAGATTCCACAGGGATAACCCTGAGCCGGGCCAGCGGTCGCCGGCCCGCGCTTCAAGCGGCGGCGCTTCACCATGAAACGCCCGCCTGGCCAGCCTTGGCAACCGGAGCGCGCTCGCAGTGCCGGCACCATCCCCACGGCCGTGGGGTGCACGAGTAGTGCTGGCTTCATCTCGCGATGCACCATTATGTAAATTTGTCGCGGCGTCGCAACGCTTTTGCACCAATTGCCGGCTTAGAGGCTGTCAACGGTGTGCATTAGTGTCTAAATCTTTTCTGTTTTGTTAAATTTTCGCGGGCGTTTACACGAAACGTAAACTCGTCCGCCGCCGCGATCCGGCCGCGGACACCACAGAATAGAAAAGGAGCCATATGAAGAAATCAGCCCTCACCCTTGCACTTGGTACGCTGCTGGCCGGCAGCGCCTACGCCCAATCGTCGGTGACCCTGTACGGTATCGTCGACCAGAGCCTGCGCTACACCAACAATTCGAACGCCAACAATGACAGCCTGTACCAGCTGACCAACGGCGCCATCACCAACAGCCGCTGGGGCATCAAGGGCACCGAAGCCTTGGGCAACAACCTGAAGGCGATCTTCCAACTGGAAAACGGCTTCGATCCGGATACCGGCAGGGCTAACCAAGGTGGTCGTCTGTTCGGCCGTCAGGCATATGTGGGCCTGGCCGGCGACTTCGGCACTATCAAGCTGGGCCGCCAGTACACCGAGGGCTTTACCTTCTTCGGCGACTACGATCCGCTGACCATCGGCAACTACACCGCCAATGCCTGGCCGTTCTTCCTGACGAACTTCCGCAATGACAATGTGGTCAGCTATGACGGCAAGTTCGGCGGCCTGAACGTGGGCGCCAGCTACGGCTTTGGCGAAAAGGCTGGCTCCTTCACCTCTTCGCAATACTGGGGCACCCGCGCTGCGTACACCGTCGGCCCGTTCGGCTTCGGCGGCGTGTTCCAGGAAACCCGCGACACGAACGGCAACAAGCAGCAAATGTGGGGCGCGGCAGGTCGGTACAGTATCGGCCCGGCCAAGGTATTCCTGGGCTACGTGGGTGGCAAGGACCGCACCGGTTCCGTCGACGCCAGCCTGAACGGCGACGCCCTGGCCGCTGGGACCGCCAACCCGGTCCCGGTGGGCAGCTTCACCTCGAACCCGCGCAAGGACATCATCGGTTACCTGGGCCTGACTTACCAGCTCACCCCGGCGCTGGCCCTGACCGGCGTGTTCTACGGCGACCATGTCAAGAACGCGAACGGCGTGTCCAACAACCAAGGCAACCGCTACACCGGCGTGCTGCTGGCCGAGTACTCGCTGTCCAAGCGCACCCAGGTCTACGGCACCGTGGACTACAACAAGTTGACCGGCGGAACGAAGACCGAACTGCCGGGCAAGAACAACCAGACCGGTGCGGCCGTCGGTATTCGCCACATTTTCTGATTGTCCCTTCAGGCTTGACCCCGCTCGCGCGGGGGACACGTCAGACGACAAGAAAGCACCTTCGGGTGCTTTTTGTTTTTCATGGCAGCACCGGCAGGCGCAGATGCCAGGTGACGCGCCGATCGGCATCGGTTTCGGCACTGCCGCCGGCGTCGAGCGCGCCGCCATGGCGCAGCAGCACGCGGCGGCAGAACTGCAGGGCCGGCGCATCGCCGCGCGCCGCCTGCCACGCCTCGGCATCGGGGTCGGGCACGAAGGCGATGGAGATCCGGCAGAGGCGGCCGTCGAGCCGCTGGCGCACCCGCGGCGGCGTGCTCCCGGCTGCCGACATGGCCAGCGCCATCAGCACGCGCAGGGCCTCGGGCAGCATGGCGGCATCGGCCCGTATCCAGGCCTTGCGGCCTGCCAGGTCGAGTTCGGGCGCGGGCCCGGCATGCGGCCAGAGCGTGTCGGCGGACTCGCGTAGCAGCGCCGTCAGCTCCAGGACCTCCATGCGGTAATCATGCGCCAGCTCGCGCAACAGCCGCGCGATGTCGTCGGTGAGGCGCAGCGACGCCTGCGCATAGCCCGCTGCCTGCGCGGCGAAGGCCTCGAACGCGTGTGCGCACGGCACGTCCTGCTGCAATTGCGCCAGCGCCAGGATGGCACTCTGCGGCGCGCGCAAATCGTGCGACAGCGCGCGCATGGCGGTTTGCCAGGATGCCAGCGCCGCGCTGTCGCAGGCCGCCGCATCGACGGCGCCGCCGGCAGGCAGCATGGCGCGGATGGCGGCCATGCCCGTGGGCTTGTCGCGCCTGCCCTCCTCCATGCCCGCCCCCATCCTGTGAGCGAGACGCTCCAGGTAGCGCGCGGCAGCACGCAGGCCAGCCACCCACCGCAGGATTTCACAGCGCAGCCATGCCGTCATCGCGCCGCGCTGGTGAGTTCGAGACGGTAGCCATGCGTGTAGACGGGCAGCAGCCGCAGCCCGTGCTCCGGATGCAGGGCCAGCTTGCTGCGCACGCGCGACATATGGGTATCGATGGTGCGCGACAGCGGCGAGATCTCGCGCCCCCAGACCGCCGCCACGATATGGTCGCGCGACACGATGCGGCCTTCGTTGCGAAACAGCAGCACGGCCAGGTCGAACTCCTTGGGGGTCAGCCTGAGCGGCTGGGCGCGATGCGCCACCGTGCGCGCGGCGCAGTCGATGACGTAATCGGCCAGCGCTACCTGCGCGCAGCTGCTGCCGGGGTCCGGATAGGCGCGGCGCAGCAGCGAATGGGTGCGCGCCAGCAGCTCGCCGCGGCGCACTGGCTTGAGCATGTAGTCGTCGGCGCCGGTGGCGAGGCCATCGACGATGTCTTCCTCCGCCACGCGGCAGGTCAGGAACATCACCGGCACGCGCCGGTCCAGGTTGGCGCGCACCCAGGTCAGGACCTCCTTGCCGGAGAGATCCGGCATCTGCCAGTCGAGCAGCAGCAGGTCGAAGTTTTCCTCGCGCAGTTGCAGCAGCAGGTCGCGGCTGCGCGTGAAGGTGGTGCAGGCATGCCCGGCCTCGCCGAGTATCTGCCGGATCAGGGCCGCCTCGGCGGGTTCGTCTTCCAGTGAAGCGATCTTCATACCCATGCAATTTGGCCGGAAAGGCTTGGACGCCTGCCGGTCTCGCGGTGATTGGCGCGGTCGGCGCCAGGGAATGACCCGACGATGCGGGGCTATCCGTCATTAAAAACCGCGGGAGAAGTCTTTCGGATGAGAATTTTCGTAATCTGCGGCGGAGGCTTCCTTTAACTGTCCGCGACGCGGGCCGCGACGCTAAGATGCCCTGGCAATGCCGCGCACGAGGAGAGAGTTCATGCGAGTCGCAGTACTGGAGGACAACCCGGCAAGAGCCATCCTGCTGGAGCAGACGCTCAGGCTCGGCGGCCATGAGGCGGTGCGCTTTCGCGAAGGGGGCGCGCTGATGCAGGCGCTGCGCAACGAGCCATACGCGCTGTTGCTGATGGCCTGGGAGATTCCCGGCATCCCGGCGCGCGACGTCTTGCTGTGGATACGCCGTACCCTCGGCAATGAATTGCCGGTGATGCTGCTGAGCCAGCACGATGACGACGACATATCGCCCGGTGCTTCGCCCATGGCGCGGATGCCTTCCTGCCGGCCCCGGTGCGCCGCGCCGAGCTGGCGGCGCGCGTCGATGCGCTGCTGCGGCGCATGGCGCCGGTGGCGCCGGCCTGCGGTGACCTGAAGCTGGGCGCCTACCGCTTTGTGCTGGCCGAGCGGCGCGCCTTCGTCAATGGCCGCCTGGTCAAGCTGGCGCCCAAGGAGTATGAGCTGGCGGTCTTGCTGTTCCGCCATGCCGGCCAGTTGTTGCTGCGCCAGACCATCGAGGAATCGGTCTGGCGCCGCGGCGTGCCGCCGGCATCGCGCACGGTGGACAGCCACCTGTCGCGCGTGCGCACCAAGCTGGCGCTGGAGCCGCGCAACGGCGTACGCCTGTCGGCGGTGTATGCCACCGGCTGCCGGCTGGACCTGATCGAGCAGCCGTGATGCGGCAATGCGGCTGCCCGTCCTTTTTCGCCAGCCTTGTCCCGTCAGTCCGCCTTGATGCCCGCTTCCTTCACGATGCGGGCGTTGTCGTCGTATTCCGCATGGATGGCCTTGGCGAACTGCGCGGCGGTGCCGCCGGTGGGGACTTCGCCGCCCTTGAGCAGGCGCTCGCGCACCTCGGGCTCTTGCAGGGCCTTGTTCAGTTCGGCATTCAGCCTGGTGATGATGGCCACCGGCGTGTGGGCGGGCGCGAAGATGCCGAAGGTGGAAGTCAGGTTGGCTTTCGGATACCCCAGCTCGGCAAGGGTCGGCACATTGGGCAGCGACTCGATGCGCTTGGGCGCGCCCACCGCCAGCGGGCGCAGCCGGGCAGCCTGCATATGCTGGGTCAGCATGGGGCTGGCGTTGGTGCTCATCACCTCGAACTGGCCGCCGAGGGCGTCGTTCATCTGCTGGCCCGCGCCTTTGTAGGGGATCAGGGTCAGGTCGGCCTTGGCCTTGGACTTGATCTGCTCCAGCATGACATGGCCCACCGTGCCCAGGCCCGACGTGGCCCAGCGCACCGAGCCGGGCTTGGCCTTGGCTTGCGCCAGCAGGTCCTGGAACGACTTGCCGCCGAAGCTCGACGTGGCGATCACCAGCACCGGCGAGTACATCACGCTCATGACCGGCGCGATGTCGCGCTGCGGATCGTAGTTGACGTGGCCCACGTGCGGGTTGAGCGTGAGCGGGCTGGTCGAGGCAAAGCCCAGCGTATAGCCGTCCGGCGCGGCCTTGGCCACGGCGTCGATGCCGATGCTGCCGCCCGCGCCCGCCTTGTTTTCCACCACCACCGAGGCGCCCATCTGGGCCGACAGGCGCTCGCCGAGCGCGCGCGCCACGGTGTCGCTGATGCCGCCGGTGGGATAGGCCACGATCAGCCGGATCGGGCGCGCGGGATACGTGTTAGCGGCGTCAGCGGCGTTGGCGAGCGGGCTCGCCAGGGCGGCGGCAACCACGGAGGCAGCAGCCAGCAGGGGAATTCGGTGGGAAGCGGACATGGAGGGAACGACGAGGACAACGGTTGGGAGACGGAACGACGGAACAACGGAACTTGGCCGCGCTGGCGCCGCCGGGCGGCCCGGGACCGGGCGCTGGCCCGTCAGCACGCCTGCAGGAAACAGGCGCTATGTTATCCGATCGGCGCCGCGGCCCAACGGGCGGTCCGGCACCCACGAGACAAAGAGCTCGTTGGCGCGGTCATAGAGGCGCCATACGGTGCCGCACTCGCGGCAGGTGAACGTGAGCATGCTGAACGGCACGCCGGCGGCGCTCTGGCTGACCAGCGGCGCGGTGTGCTTGAGCACGAGCCGCTCATGCGGCTCGCGCCGGCGGGAATCCGCCGCTAGCGCCAGGCAGTGATCGCAAGCGGGCCGGGTGGGGGTAGGGGAAGGTACGGCAGGCGTCATGCCCGCCATGATGCCGCAAAATCGGCGCGCCATTCACCCTTGTCATTCACCCTTGCCGCTGCGGCAACGGCGGATGCGCCTTATCGGAGCCCCCGGCAACGGCCTGCGCCGCCTTCGGCGCGCGCTGCCCCAGCCACACGCTAGCCAGCACCAGCAGTGCGCCGGCCATCTGCGCCGGGCTAAGGGTCTGGCCTAGCACCAGGAAGCCCAGCACGGTCGCGCTAACGGGGCTGAGCAGGCCAAGCGCGGAGACCGCGGCGGTCGGCAGGCGGCCGATGCCGCGGAACCAGAATGCATAGCTCACGCCGGCGCCGGCCACGCACAGCCACATGTAGCCAAGCACGTTGGGCAGCGTCAAGCGCGCCGGCAGCGTCTCGAAGGCCAGCGCAAACGGCAGCAGGAACAAGGCGCCCGCGGTGAGCTGCCACGCGGTGAGCACCAGCGGCGTGACCGGCGGGCGCCAGCGCTTGGCGAGCACCGTGCCCAGCGCCATCGACACCGCGCCGGCCGCAGCCGCCGCCACGCCCACGGCATCCAGCCGCGCGGCGGGCCCCAGCACCAGCAAGGCCACGCCGCCAATGCCGCCCAGCCCCGCCAGCCACGCAGCCAGATGCGGCCGCGCGCCCAGCAGCAGCCACGCCAGCAGCACCACCAGCAAGGGCTGGATTGCGCCCACGGTGGCCGCCACGCCGCCCGGCAGCCGGTAGGCGGCGATAAACAGCATGGCCTGGAACAGGCCAATGTTGAGCACGCCCAGCACCGCCGCCTTCCACCACCAGCCGCCGCGCGGCAGTTGCCGGCCCCACGCCAGCATCGCCAGGCCGGCCGGCAGCGCGCGGATCACGCCGGACAGCAGCGGCTGTCCCGGCGGCAGCCACTGGCTGGTGATCAGGTAGGTACTGCCCCAGATCAGGGGCGCCGAAGCGGTCAGCAGGACATCCGCCGTGCGTACCTGGACCTGCGGCGCAGCCGTGGAGGACGACGTGGTGGACGTGCAGGACGACGAGGATGGGAGCGCCGCGAGCAGAGATGGCGAGGCGGGCTGGGCGTCGGGCTTCATGTCGTCATGCCTCCATTTTTCTTCAGACAAATATTCTTGATATCAAGATATAAATCTCACTTTACGAACCGGACGCCTTGATGTCAAGATTCTCGTCATCCAGGATAAACAGCAGCCCACCATGGCCACTCGCGGCAAACCCAAGGCAAGCAGCGCGACGGCGCCCTCCCCTAAAGCTGGCAGCGACGATGCACCCGAAGGCGGGGGCGATCGCGTCGACCGCATCCTGGCCCAGTGGGCACGCGAGCGCCCTGACCTGGACGCCGCGCCGATGGGCATCATCGGCCGGGTCTGGCGCCTGGCGCGCCACACCGATCGCGCGGTGGAGTCCGCGCTGGCGCCGACCGGCCTGAATACCTGGGAGTTCGACGTGCTGGCCACACTGCGCCGCTCCGGGCCACCCTATGCGCTGTCGCCGGGCGCGCTGATCGATTCGCTGATGATCACCTCGGGCACCATGACCAACCGGATCGACCATCTCGAGCGCGCCGGGCTGGTGCGCCGCAGCCCCAACCCGGACGACCGGCGCGGGCTGCTGATCGAGCTGACCCAGCCGGGCCGCACCCGCATCGACCACGCGCTGGAGGTGCACGTGGCCAATGAGCATCGCTTGCTCGAAGGGCTCTCGGCCGCCGAGCGCAAGCAGCTGGCAAGCCTGCTGCGGCGCTGGCTGCAAGGCTTCGAGGCGGCCGACGAATAGCGCGGCCGAAAGGCGCGTCGCAGCGATGCTTGCGCCCCGGCTGGCACGAACCCTGCACCCCGCCTTGCCCTTTACCCGTTTCCCCTCACTGCGTTTTTCCTCACTGCACCACGGAGCCCACCGCATGCGTTTGACCGTTACCCCGCGCACCAGCGCGTTTTCCCCTCGTCCCTCCTTGAAGGCGGCCGCAGCGCTCGCCGCCCTGCTTTGCGCTGCTGCCGCGCAAGCGGCGCCGGTGGAGCCCGCCTACCAGCTGTCCCAGCAAGAAAAGCCGGCACTGATCGCCACGCTCAAAGACCTGGTCTCGATCGAATCCGGCAGCAAGGACATCGAAGGGCTGGACCGCATTGCCACGCTGATCCGCGACCGCCTGGCCGCGATGGGCGGCGACGCGCAGCTGATCGAGCCCACCGAGGTCTACCGCATGGAAGACACGCCCAAGCAGGTGGGCAAGATGGTGATGGCGCAGTTCAAGGGCACGGGCAAGCGCAACATCATGCTGATCGGCCACATGGACACGGTCTACCTGCGCGGCATGCTGGCGCAGCAGCCGTTCCGCGTCGACGGCGAGCGCGCCTATGGCCTGGGCATCGCCGACGACAAGAACGGCGTGGCGGTGATCCTGCATACGGTGGCCATCCTCCAGAAGATGGGCTTCAAGGACTACGGCACGCTCACCGTGCTGATCAATGGCGACGAGGAAATCAGCTCGCCGGGCGCGCGCGCCATGCTGACCAGGATGGGCAGCCAGCAAGACGCGGTGTTCTCCTGCGAAGCCACGCGCGTGACCGGCGACCGCCTGTCGCTCGCCACCAGCGGCATCGGTGCCATCTCGCTGACCGTGCACGGCAAGGCCTCGCACGCCGGCAGCTCGCCCGAGAACGGCCGCAACGCACTGTATGAACTGTCGCACCAGATCCTGCAGATGCGCGACCTGTCCAACCCCGAGAGCGGGCTCAAGGTGAACTGGACGATTTCCTCCGCCGGCACCAACCGCAACGTGATCCCCGCCATCGCCACGGCCCAGGCCGATGTGCGCGTGCTGCGCACCGCCGACTACGACAGCCTGGAACGCACGCTGGCCGAACGCGTGAAGAAGCAACTGATCCCCGATACCAAGGTCGAGGTCAAGTTCGAACGCCGCCGCCCGCCGCTGGAAGTCACCGACGCCGCGCGCAAGCTGGCCGCGCACGCGCAAGGCGTGTATGCGGAGATCGGCGAGAAGCTGGCCGTGTACGACACCGCCGAGGGCGGCGGCACCGATGCCGCGTTCGCCGCGGCCGCCACCAAGGCACCGGTGATCGAGCGCTTCGGCCTGCGCGGCTTTGGCGCACACTCCAACGATGCGGAATACGTCGACCTCAACTCTGTCACGCCGCGCCTGTACCTGCTCACGCGCATGATCATGGACGTGTCGCAGGACAAGACCGGCCGCTGATCCGCTCGCTCATCCTGTCGCTGGTGCCAGCCTGATGCCAGCCTGATGCCAGGCTGGCACGCTTCTCGCCTATGCAGAACGACAGGAGCGACGCAGAACAAACATGGTGCGGACCGTTTTCGACAGCACACGCCGGGCTCCTGACTGGTCACTGGATCTGTAATGGGAGATACCGTATGGCAAGCGCAGACCGCATCGTCGAGCTGTCTCACCACGTTGGATATATCGCGGACAACAAGATCTCCAGCATCGCGGAGATCAACCGGGAAACGAAGTTCCTCGCCCTGAACGCCTTGATCGAGGCGGCGCGCGCCGGCGATGCGGGCCGCGGCTTCAGCGTCGTGGCGAATCAGGTCAAGCAGGTCTCCGAGCGCATCTCCGGCATCACCGGCGAGCTGACCACGGAGCTGGGCGGCTCCATCGCCGAGCTCACCCAGCTCGGCGACGCCATGATCCGGCAGATGCGCGGCCACCAGGGCCAGCGCCTGGCCGACATGGCGCTGAACATGATCGACGTGGTCGACCGCAACCTCTACGAGCGCTCCTGCGACGTGCGCTGGTGGGCCACCGACGCCGCCCTCGTGGAGGCAGTGAGCAGCCCCGAGCGCACCACCGCCAGCCATGCGAGCGAACGCCTTGGCGTCATCCTGAACAGCTACACCGTCTACCTCGACCTGTGGGTCATCGACGCGCAGGGACGCGTCCTCGCCAATGGCCGCCCGCACGCCTACCCCGGCGTGGCAGGGCGCAATGTCTCGGGCGTGGAATGGTTCAAGCGCGCGATTGCCACCACGTCGGGCGACGACTATGTCGCGCACGATGTCGCGGTGTCGCGCTTTCTCGACAACGCCAGCGTGGCCACCTACGCCACCGCCATCCGCGAAGGCGGCCGCGCCAACGGCGAGCCCGCCGGCGTGCTCGCCATCTTCTTCAACTGGGCGCCGCAGGCGCAGACGGTGGTCAAGGGCGTGCGGCTATCCCCGGAAGACTGGCAGCGCACGCGCTGCCTGCTGGTGGACGCGAAGCACCGCGTCATCGCCGCGTCGGATGGCGTGGGCTTGCTGGCCGAGACCTTCGCCCTGAAGGACGACAACAACCCCACCGGCTGGTACGAGGCGCCGGACGGCGCGCTGGTGGCGTTTGCCCGCACGCCGGGTTACGAGACCTATCCGGGGCTGGGGTGGTACGGCGTGATCGTCCAGCATCCGCCAGGCGGCAGGCATCCTGCAGGACAGGCTTGATGCTGAGACGGCAGCCCCACGGGTGCGCCACGCACCGCGTGGGGTTGCTGCAATGTGGCGCATTGGCACCACGACGGTGCATGAAATCGAACAGCGATATGGCCGCGGGCCGCTGCGCGCAGGCTCAGGCCTGCTTTTTCGCCCGCCCAGGTCGGGCAGGAAAATGGCCAGCAAGCCCAGCAGTGGCAGGAAGGCGCACAGCTGGTAAACCGATTGGATGCCATGCGCGTCGGCCAGCTTGCCCAGCACCGCGGCGCCGATGCCGCCCATGCCGAAAGCAAAGCCGAAGAACAGCCCCGACACCATGCCCACCTTGCCCGGGATCAGTTCCTGCGCGAACACCAGGATCGCCGAGAACGCCGAGGCCAGGATAAAGCCGATGATGAACGACAGCACGCCGGTCCAGAACAGGTTGGCATGCGGCAGCATCAGCGTGAACGGCGCCACGCCCAGGATCGACGCCCAGATCACGCGCTTGCGGCCGATACGGTCGCCGATCGGGCCGCCCAGGATGGTGCCGGCCGCCACCGCGAACAGGAATACGAACAGGTAGAGCTGCGAGCTTTGCCGCGTCAGGCCAAAGCGCTCCATCAGGTAGAAGGTGTAATAGGTGTTCAGGCTCGCCATGTAGAAATACTTGGAGAACACCAGCGCCATCAGCACCACCATGGCACGCACCACGGTGCTGCGCGGCAGCGGCGCGGCGGTGACGGCAGCCTTGCGCTTGCGCGTGGTATGCGCCAGCTCGCGGCCGTACCAGCTGCCGATCTGCCACAGCACGGCAATCGCCAGCAACGCCGCCAGCGAAAACCACGCCACGCTGCTTTGCTGATGCACGATCCACGCCGCCAGCAGCGGCCCGGTAGCGCTGCCCGCATTGCCGCCAACCTGGAAGATCGACTGCGCCAGCCCGTGCTGCCCGCCCGACGCCATGCGCGCCACGCGCGACGACTCCGGATGGAAGATCGACGACCCGGTGCCCACCAGCGCGGCCGCCAGCAGCAGCACGCCATAGGTAGGCGCCACCGACAACAGCAGCAAGCCGCACAGCGTGAAGCCCATGCCGATCGACAGCGACTGCGGCTGGGATGCTTGTCCGTGTACAGGCCCACCACCGGCTGCAGCAGCGAAGCAGTGATCTGGTACGTCAGCGTAAGCAGCCCGATCTGGGTAAAGCTGAGGTTGAAGCCGCCCTTGAGCATCGGATAGATGGCCAGGATCAGCGACTGGATCATGTCATTGAGGAAGTGCGAAAAACTGATCGCCCCGAGTACGCGAAAACCGGTCCGCTCGGCGGCCTGCGCGCTTGTAGAAGTCTGCGCCTGGCCTTGCGGCGAGGCATTCGCGCCGCCGGGCGCGGTATCGATGCGGCTGCTCATGTTGGAGAAGAATTAAGGGGCTGAAAAGGCAACTAGGGAATCGTGGCGACCATGCTAAATGGCGCAAATCCGCCTGTCCTGCGAGAATAGGGCCGGAACCTTGGAGAAAAGGACATGCCCCGTCCCGTCACGCACCTTTCGCAGCGCAACAACGGGCTAGACGACACACCGCTCGCCCGGCACGACGAAAACCCCACGCCCCGCCTGATCCCCTCCCCGCCCGGCATGGACCGCGCCGACACCTACTCCAAATCGCCCGCCTACCTGCAATACGACCGCAGCCCCATGCCGGTCACCGCCATGGCCGCCGACTACCAGCCCGGCCACGTCACCAAGCCGCACCAGCATCCCAACGCGCAGCTCATCCACGCGGTGCATGGCGTGATGGTGGTCGCCACCGCCGAAGGGCAATGGATCGTGCCCCCAACCCGCGGCATGTGGATGCCTGGGGGCACGGTGCACTGGATCCGCATGGTCGGGCACGTGCGCATGCGCACCGCCTATATCCGGCCGGACGCCGCCGCCAACCTGCCCACCCGCTGCACCGTGCTTGGCATCACGCCGCTGCTGCGCGAGCTCATCCTCGCCGCGATCGATATCCCGACACCCTACGCGGCCGAATCGCGCGACGGGCGGCTGATGCGGCTGCTGCTGGATGAAGTGATGCTGGTGCCGACGTTGCCGTTGCACTTGCCGCGGCCTGCGGATGCCGGTTTGCGGGAGATCTGCGATGCGATTGTCGGGGCGCCCGATACGGCGCTGACTTTGGCGCAATGGGGGAGCGGCTAGGGGTGGATCCCAAGACGATCCAGCGGCGGTTTGCGCGGGAGACGGGGATGACGTTTGGGCAGTGGAGGCAGCAGGCGAGGTTGCTGTCGGCGTTGGAGGGGCTGGCCGCCGGGGCTAAGGTGGTGGATGTGGCTTTGGATTTGGGGTATGAGAGTCCTAGTGCGTTTTCTACTATGTTTAGGAGGCAGTTTGGGGTGCCGCCTAGTGGGTTTTTTCGGTGAATTTTGGGGGTGGGGTGGGGCTTTTTAGGCGTGGGGCTTTGGGGCTTTGGGCGCTTTTGGATCGATGGTGGTTTTTGGGCCCAAGCGCAGCACATTTGGCTCTTGCTGCGAGGTTGGGCTTTGTTTGTTGGCGTTGGCTTTTGCACCCAAGGGCCGTACGACATCCCCCTGCGGGGGCTGCCGGTCACTCTTCTTTGCGCGGCAAAGAAGACTAACGAGAAGAAAGCCGCCCTGCCGGGGGCAGAACAATAAGGCTGTTTTTGCCTCTGTGGTTGCGTCGTACGGCCCTGAGTGTTGGCTGGCGTGTCCTACCGGCTTGGAGGTCATCGCAACTGCATGACCCATGGGTTTCGTCGTGCAGCCCCCGACCTCGTTTGCGGTGAGCGTTCGGCCATCTGCCGTTCGCGGCGCGAGGGGCTGCGCTGTTTCGAGTGTGGCTGGTTTCGTGGTTTTGTCTCGGAGGGCAGGCGCGGTGATGTTCGAGGGCTCTTGTCTTGTGGTTGGGCTTTGATTTTTGCGGCGTTGGCTTTTGCACCCAAGTGCCATACGACATCCCCCTGCGGGGGCTGCCGGTCACTTTTCTTTGACCGGCAAAAGAAAACTAACGAAAGAAAGCCGCCCTGCCGGGGGCAGAGCAATAAGGCTTTTTTTGCCTCTGTGGTTGCGTCGTACGGCCCTGAGTGTTGGCTGGCGTGTCCCACCGGCCTGGAGGTCATCGTAACTGCATGACCCATGGGTTTCGTGGTGGGGCCCCTGACCTCGTGTGCGGTGCGCGTTCGACCATCTGCCGTTCGCGGCGCGAGGGGCTGCGCTGTTTCGGGTGTGGCTGGTTTCGTGGTTTTGTCTCGGAGGGCAAGCGCGGTGATGTTCGAGGGCTCTTGTCTTGTGGTTGGGCTTTGATTTTTGCGGCGTTGGCTTTTGCACCCAAGGGCCGTACGACATCCCCCTGCGGGGGCTGCCGGTCACTCTTCTTTGCGCGGCAAAGAAGACTAACGAGAAGAAAGCCGCCCTGCCGGGGGCAGAGCAATAAGGCTGTTTTTGCCTCTGTGGTTGCGTCGTACGGCCCTGAGTGTTGGCTGGCGTGCCTTACCTGCCCACAGGTCATCGCACCTGCATGACCCACGGGTTTCGTGGTGCGGCCCCTGACCTCGTGTGCGGTGCGCGTTCGGCCATCTGCCGTTCGCGGCGCGAGGGGCTGCCCTGTTTCGGGTGTGGCTGGTTTCGTGGTTTTGTCTCGGAGGGCAAGCGCGGTGGTGTTCGAGCGTGAACCCTCGCGGACCGGGCCACGGTGCCCACCACGAAACCAGGAGGACTGATAGCAAGTTGCCGGCAGCGCCGGTACGGCAGGGCATCAAATGGCCGGGCATTCGCCGCCAGAGACAAAACCACGAAACCAGAAACGTGGGCTGCATCGCGGCCCTCCGCACCGCGAACGGCAGATGTGGGAATGGTCACCGCACGCGAGGTCAGGGGCCGCACCACGAAACCCGTGGGTCATGCAGGTGCGATGACCTCCAGGCCGGTAGGACACGCCAGCCAACACTCAGGGCCGTACGACGCAACCACCGGCCCCACATAAGCCTTATTGCTCTGCCCCCGGCAGGGCGGCTTTCTTTCGTTAGTTTTCTTTGAGGGTGAGGACAAATTCAGGCATTGGTCAATCGGCGTACGAGCAAACGTGCCTGAGATAGCCAGACCCAGGCGGTTGCGCTGGCGATGCTGCGATCGTGATGCATGATCAGGCGGCGCGAGCGCTCGTTCCAGGCATGGGTGCGCTTGACCATGCGGCGCCTCTCGTACACCGCAGGTCGTCCCCGATGTCCCTCTGGCCGTTCGAACAGGTCGGCCGCCAGCGCCCATTCGGCATCGGTCAGGCAACTGGTGTACTTGCCAGGATCGGCCGGCTCCAGGCGATGAGAATCGCTGTAGCCGTAATGCGCGGGCTCACTGGGCTTTGCATAGAGTACAGCGCTGGGTTGCGCAACTCGCTTCAATCCAGCGCGGCGCAAAGCCGCCGCCAGCGTGACCGTGCTGACCCTGGGGCCACCTTGCTCGGCAAGGCTTTGGGCCAACTCCCTCATCGTCGCGTTCGGATGGCCTCTCACCAGTTCCCGCAACTGCGCGTGATGCTCCTCGTCTATGGCCAAGGGCCTTCCCATCTTCCCCATGACTGCATCTCCATGTTCAGTTTAGGAAGAATAGGTCTTTCTTTCTTTTGTCTCCACCCTCTTTGCCGCGCAAAGAAAAGTGACCGGCAGCCCCCGCAGGGGGATGTCGTACGGCTCTTGGGTCCAAAAACCAACGCCGCCCAAAAAAGACACCAACCAATACAACAAGAGCTAACTGGTCTGCCCTTGCCCCCAACCACCCCAACCATCCCCCTTTACACCTCCAAATACCTCTCCACCAACCTAGCCCAATAAGCCGCCCCAACCGTCAAATTCTCATCATTAAAATCATACCCAGCGTTATGCAGCAAAGGCTGCCCCGCCCCATTCCCCATCCGCACAAAACACCCCGGCCGCTGCTGCAGGAAGTAAGCAAAATCCTCACTCCCGGCGATCAGCGGGAAATTCGCCACCACGTTGTCAGGCCCAACCAGTTCCTCAGCCACCTGGCGAGCGAACTCGGTCTCGCGCTCACTGTTGACCAGCACCGGGTAGCCCCGGATGTAATCGATCTCCACCGTAGCGCCATAGCCCTCCACATGTGAAGTCACCAGCTTGCGGATGCGATCTTCCAGCGTGCGCCGCACATCGGGACTGAACGACCGCACGCTCAGCTCCAGCTTGGCGCTCTCGGGAATCACATTGGGCACATGCCCGGCATGCAGCGTCCCGATGGTGACCACGGCGGTTTCGTTCGGGTCGATATTGCGCGACACGATGCTCTGCAGCGCCATCACCAGGCTGCCGGCGACCAGGATCGGGTCGATCGACTGGTGCGGGCGGGCCGCGTGGCCGCCCTTGCCGCGGATGGTGATGGCGACCGTATCGCAGGCCGCCATGAACGGGCCGGCGCGGAACATGAAGGTGCCGGCTTCCACGCCGGGGTGGTTGTGCAGCCCGAAGATCGCGTCGCAGGGGAAGCGCTCGAACAGGCCGTCGGCAAGCATGCGCTCGGCGCCGCCGCCGGAGCCGATTTCTTCGGCGGGCTGGAAGATCAGGTTGACGGTGCCGTTGAAGTTGCGCGTGCGGGCCAGTTGGCGGGCCGCGCCCAGCAGCACGGTGGTGTGGCCGTCGTGGCCGCACGCGTGCATCTTGCCGGCGTGGATGCTGGCGTACGCCAAGCCGGTGCGCTCATGAATGGGCAGCGCGTCCATGTCAGCGCGCACGCCGATGCTGCGCGGACCACCGCCTTCGCGCAGCGTGCCGACCACGCCGGTGCCGCCGACGCTGCGCGTCACCTCGTAGCCCCAGGCTTCGAGCCAGGTGGCGACCAGCTCGGCGGTGCGCACTTCGTCGAAGGCGAGCTCGGGGTGCTGGTGGATGCTGTGGCGGATGGCTTCCAGCTCGGCGCGGCTGTCGATGGTGTCGGCCAGCTCACAGAATCGTGAAGCGCGGGAGGTGGAGGGAGAGGCGGCGGCGGATCGGGTCGCGTGCGAGTCGGCAAGAAGTGACTCGATCAGTTCGGGGGCGTGTTCTGACATGGCAGTACTCGTTTTTCTGAGGCCTTTGCGGGGCGTATAGAAAACAGTATTTCACGCTGGGCGCAGAGCGCAAACGGTTTAACCCTTTGTAGCGAAATCAGGGGAACAACTGTTGCGAACGGGGGACGATCCCGCGCTCAAAGGGATAGCGGGGAGATTTGCAGGCGTGCGGTGCAGGTGTGCGGCGCCGGTGTCGACAGCGGTACAAGCGACAGGCAAAAAGCCGGATCTGCGTTGTCATGCTCCCTCTCCCGCGTGCGGGAGAGGGGCTGGGGGAGAGGGCGGGCGCTCGTTACGCCTGCTTGCTGGAAAACACCACGGGCTTTGCTCCAAGTAGCTCCTAGCTGATATGACTCCCCGTGTCAATCGAGATTGGTTTGATTCAGTTTCACGGTTGCATGGTTGTTCCCCAATTTCCTGGAGGGCGACGTAGCAGTAAGTCTCGACGGTGGATCACGCTGATATCCGCGGGTTGGTTACCGCATTACAGAGGTCCGCCCAATGAGCCTGCCGCTATCTAAGGCCGCAAGTCGGATGAAATCCGTTGCCTAGCTAGGTCGCGGGTTGCTCGTGTGCCGGGCTACGTCGCCCTTCAGGAAACTGGCTCCACAGTAGGTGGCAGATAGGTTGGTACCTTGGCGCTGGGTTACGTTGTCTGCGCCGCGTTCGGTATGGCAAGCGACATGGCGAGCCGGCTGATGTCCCAGATGAACCCGCTCAGTTCGCGGGCCACCGCAACCACCGCAATGTTCGGGTTCTTGCCGCGCGCGGCAAGTCTTCGATAGCGCCGGCACAGTCGAACCTGGGCGTCCCAGGACCGGTCAACGATGGCCTTCGGGATGCCTTCGTGCCGTCGCTGAATCTCGGGGCTCACACGTGCCGGGTGCCGGTAACTCCAGGCGGCTTCGATTAGCAGCTTTCTTGCATAACTATTGCCGTTCTTGGTGATGCTGCCTTGGCGCCGTTTTTCCCCCGATGAATGTTCGGCGGGCGTCACCCCGAGCCAGGCCATCAGTTGGCGCGGATGCACAAAGCGCGAGAGATCGCCCAATTCGGCGAGCATGCCTATCGCCGTGGTGAACTGCACGCCGCGCATGGCCTGCAAGCCCAGTACGGCCGGATAGAAGCGCCAGTTGACCACGGCTTCGCGCAAGGCCGCTTCGAGACGGCTGCATTGCGCGAGCCGATCCTCGATGGCACGTCGATATTCGTCAAAGGCAAGTTGCTGCCACACGGTGTCGAACGCAAAGGTACTGATCCAGCGCCGGTGCGCCGGTCCCCAGTCGGCTCTGCCGCTGTAGCGCACCCCATGTGAAAGCAGAAAGGCCTTCAGCCGTTGCCGGGCGCGCTTCAGATCGTCCTTGGCGCTGACCCACGCGCGTGACAGATCCCGGAACGCTTCGTCCTCCACACTGGGCACGTACACCGCCGAGAGGTCGCCGGCGCGCAGCGATCGCACGAGCTTGACCGCATCGCGCCGATCGGTCTTGACGCGCTCGCCGGGTTTCTTCGGGATCAGCGACGGCGCGCACACCATGCACTCGAATCCCTTCCCTGCAAGCTGCCGGTAAAGGCCATAGCCGCAAGGGCCTGCCTCGTAGACGATGCGGATCCGGCTCGCTTTAGACTGCAGGCGCTTGCACAGGCGATCGATATCGGCCTTCGAGGTACCGATCTTGCCAAGCAGTTCGACCTCGCCCGCGCCGAGTGCGTAGGCGACCGTGATCGAGTCCTTATGGACGTCAAGACCCACGTACAAAGTGCTATCGTGTTCCATGCTGGCCTCCGCGCTGGAAATCGCCGGGTGTGGCGCTGTCCACACCATGCGGCTCTGGCAGTCATGCTAACCCGCGTTTGATTCCTCGCGGCGGGCCAGCCCTCTTTGCCCCAGGGGAGTCATATTGACTAAGCCACCCCTCTCCCCGGCCCTCTCCCCCTGAGGGGAGAGGGAGAAACAGACGTCGTCATGGCGCGCGGCTTTGGCCCGGCCTGTCGGCTTCGGCTAATGCCCCAGGCTTGCCAACAAGCAAGAAGGGCGGCCATTGCTGGCCGCCCTTCTTCGCGTCTTTCGGATAACCCAGCCTACGCGTACGCCACCACCGTCTGGCCCTGCTCGCCCAGGCCGTCGATGCCCAGGCGCATGGTGTCGCCCGCCTTGAGGAAGCGCGGCGGCTTGAAGCCCATGCCCACGCCCGGCGGCGTGCCGGTGCAGATCAGGTCGCCGGGGTGCAGCGTCATGAAGCGGCTGACGTAGCTCACCAGCGTGGCCACGTCGAACACCATGGTGGCGGTGCTGCCCTTTGCACGCGCTCGCCGTTGACCTCCAGCCAGAGCCCCAGCGCTTGCGGGTCGGCCACTTCGTCGCGCGTGACCAGCCACGGGCCGACCGGGCAGAAGGTGTCGCAGCCCTTGCCCTTGTCCCAGGTGCCGCCGCGCTCGATCTGGAATTCGCGCTCGGAGACGTCGTTCACCACGCAGTAGCCGGCCACATGCGAGAGCGCATCGGCGAGCGGGACGTCGCGCGCGACCTTGCCGATCACCACGCCCAGCTCCACTTCCCAGTCGGTCTTCTCGGAGCCGCGCGGCAGCATCACCGTGTCGTTGGGCCCGTTGAGCGAGCTGTTGGCTTTGAGGAAGACGATGGGCTCGGCCGGCAGCGCCATGCCGGCCTCGGCGGCGTGGTCGGCGTAGTTCAGGCCGATCGCCACGATCTTGCCGATGCCGGTCCAGGGCACGCCGAAGCGCTCTGCCTGCACCACCGGCAGCGTGGCCGGGTCCAGCTTGGCCAGGCGCGCCAGCGCCTCGGCGGACAGCTCCCGCGGCCCGAGGCCGTCGAGCACGCCGGACAGGTCGCGTACGCGGCCTTCGGCATCGATCAGACCCGGGCGCTCCGCGCCCGGCTTACCCACACGTACTAGTTTCATCGTTTCCCCTTGGCTTCGGTGGCGATGCGGCCGGCGGGCTCGGAAAGGGTCCGCGCGACCACGGTCAGGACTTCTTTTGCAGTGTTCTCGGAATGCTGGCGCAGCACCTGCGCCAGCCGCAGGCGGCCCGGTTCGCGCAGCGCGGCCATGATGGCCTCGTGTTCCTCGTGCGACTCCTGCCAGCGCAGCATATCCGCATTGGCGGCGCCGCGCGCGCGGTGGACCTTGCTCATCAGCGTGGCGTAGATGCCGGCCAGCACCGGATTGGCGGCGCCGTCGATGATCAGCTGGTGAATTTCCTGGTTGGTGCGGAAGTACTCGGTGCGCCGCCCGGCGGCATGGGCCTCCAGCATGGCCTGGTGCTTGCGCTCGAGCCGCGCCATGGCCGCCTCGGACAGGCGCGCCGCAGCGAGTTCGCCGGCCGTGGCTTCAAGCCCGTGCAGGGTCTCGAAGGTGGAGCGCAGCTCATCGAAGTCGAGCGGCGCCACGCGGTAGCCGATGTACTGCCGATGCAGCACCAGGCCTTCGGACACCAGCACCTTGAGCGCCTCGCGCAGCGGCGTCTTGGAGACATCGAACATCTCGCAGAAGGCACGCTCGTCGATGCGCGCGCCGGGGGCAGTTCGCCCTCTTCGATCATGGTGCGCAGCCGGGCGGCGATTTCGGCCGACATGCCGAGGGTGCGCAGGCGGGTGGATTTAGGAAGCGTTTGAGTCACAGACATCATCGGGATGGGGAACATGCACCACAAGAAGGCTAACACATCCCAAAATTGTGCGTTTTCTTAACAATAAAATCAATGACTTACGACAGTTGTAATTACAGATTACGTATCCTATACTCCGTCCAAGTTGCGCGACACACAACACAAACCGCTCTACCATTCCCCCAAAGGAGACAAGCGTCATGCAAACGACAAGCCGGGCTGCAGCGCTAACGGAGACGAAGAGCTCCGTACGCTGGAAGATTTTCCTGATGATGTTGTTCCTCATCGCCATCAACTACATCGACCGGGCCTCGCTCTCGGTAGCGATGCCGCTGATCGCCAAGGAGTTCGACCTCAGCCCCACCATGCAGGGGCTGATCCTCAGTTCCTTCTTCTGGACCTACGCGGTCATGCAGATTCCCGGCGGCATGCTGGCGGACAAGTACAAGCCGCGCATCGTGATCGCCATCGCCACCATCTTCTGGGGCGCCTTCCAGGCCCTGGCGGCGGTGTGCACCAGCGCCGGCGCCCTGCTGCTGACCCGGCTCGGGCTGGGCGCGGCTGAAGCGCCGATCTACCCGGCCGGCGGCAAGCTAAACGCGATCTGGATGACGCAGAACGAACGCGGCCGCGGCGCCACCCTGCTGGATGGCGGCGCGCCGCTGGGCGCGGCGCTCGGCGCCATCATCATCACCTGGCTGATCACCGCGCTGGGTTCCTGGCGCCTGGCCTTCGTGGTCGCCGGCGTGGGCACCGTGCTGGCTGGCCTGGCAGCGTGGTACTACGTGCGCAACTCCCCGCGCGAGCACCGTGGCGTCAATGAGCTAGAAGCCAGCTATATCGAAGCCGCGCAAGCCACCGAGCATCGCGCCGAGCCGGCCAACCTGTCGGGCCGCTCGCTCGACTTCCTCAAGTACCGCTCCGTGTGGTGCATGGCAATCGGCTGGATGTGCTTCAACAGCGTGTTCTACGGCCTGCTGACGTGGATGCCCAACTACCTGAACAAGGTGCACGGCTTCGACATCAAGCAGATGGGCGGCGCCAGCTTCATCATCTTCTTCTCCGGCTTCGTTGGTGAACTGGTCGGCGGCTGGATCGCGGACAAGTGGAAGGCGGCGGGCGGCAGGCCCAACCTGGTGATGCGCACGCTGTTTGGCATCGCCGCCGTGGTGGCTACCGTGTCGATCTTCTCGGTGGCCTATGTGAAGGATCCGGTAGTCGTGGTGGTCCTGCTCTCCTGCACGCTGTTCTTCCTGCGCTGGTGCGGCCTGTTCTGGTGCATTCCGTCCATCCTCGGCACCCGCAACAAGGTGGGCGTGCTGGGCGGCATCATGAACCTGGGCGGCAATATCGGCGGCATCACCGTGCCCATCATCGTCGGCATGATCGTGCAGTTCACCGGCTCGTACTTCCTGGCGCTGATGTTCTTTGCCGCCGCCGGCGTGGGCCTGCTGCTGTCCTCGACCGCGATCGACTACGAGAAGAAGCTGCCGGTCTGAGCCCGGCGCGATCTCCACGACCCGTTCCACCCCAAGCCCGCGCCGCGCCGGCACCTACCGGCAGCGTCGCGGCATGAACCGCTCCCGTCCTGGCAGCGCACCCCGCGCCGGGCGGTGGAGGAGACACCTCATGAAAGCAAGTCAACGCAAGCTGGCGCGCGCCGCCACGCTGGCCGCCCTGCTGCTGCTCGGCAACGCCCACGCTCAAAACGCCGCGCCGCCGGCCGCAGCGCAAACCGCCACGCAGTCCGCCGACCTGCCCACGGCCCAGCCCGAAGCCGTCGGCGTCGATTCGCGCAAGCTCATCGAGCTATCCCAATGGATCCGCCGCGACCAGCTCGACGTGCGCAGCCTGCTCATCATCAAGGATGGCAAGCTGGTGTTCGAGCGCTATGGCGACGAACTCGGCCGCGACTACAACCACGAGTTGTACTCGGTCACCAAGTTCATCAGCGCGCTGCTGGTCGGCACGCTGGTGGGCGACGGCAAACTCACCCCGCAGGACAAGCCCGCCCCGCTGCTGGCCGCGGCGCGCCCGGACCTGGCGCCGGCGCTGGCCGACAAGCAGGACATCGAGCTGCGCCACCTGATGTCGATGTCCAGCGGCCTGTCCTATAAGCTGGTGGAAGGCACCGATACGCTCTACTACGGCGTGCCCGACCGCCTGAAGGTCGCCGCCTCCGCCGCGGTGCGCACCAAGGCCGGCACGGAGTTTGATTACATCGACGTCAACCCCGTCCTGGTGGGCGCCACCATCACGCAGGTCAGCGGCCAGCCCGAGCAACGCTATGCCGAGGCGCGCCTGTTCAAGCCGCTCGGCATGTCGCACTACCGCTGGGACGGCGCCGACGGCAAGGGTGCGGTCTCGGGCGGCTGGGGCTTGCGGCTGCGCTCCATCGACATGGCCAAGCTCGGCCTGCTGATGCTCAACCAGGGCAAATGGCAAGGCCAGCAGATCGTGCCCGCTGACTGGGTGGCGCGCATGACCACGCCCGCCGGTCCGGCCGCCGACTATGGCTACTACTGCTGGGTCAACAACATCGTGAAGAGCGAGCGCGAGTTCAGCGCGATGGGCTTCAAGGGCCAGTTCATCACCGTGCTGCCGCAGCAAAACACCGTGGTGGTGATGAACAGCATCATGTCCACCGCCGGCGGCCTGCGCGACGCGGCTTACCTGGATCTCTACCGCAAGATGGTCAACGACTACGTGCTGCCTGCCCTGCAAGCCGGCAACAAGGTCAGGCCGGACGCAGCGCGGCAAGCGGCGCTGCAGAAAGAGCTGGTGCTGGCCCGCGCCAGCCACGGCAAGCCCGGCACCGCCCTCGCCTTCAACGACAAGCCCGAACAATAACGAGCATGGCCCGGGCGGCGCATCGCATCGGGCCACGCCATCTCCTGAGAGCTTTATTCCCATGACCAAACGCACCCTCCTCGGCATGCTCACGCCGTCTTCCAACACCGCGCTGGAGCCCATCACCAGCGCCATGGTGAGCGGCCTGCCAAACGTCAGCGCGCATTTCTCGCGCTTCACCGTCACCGAGATCTCGCTGCGCGACCAGGCGCTGGGCCAGTTCGATCTCGACAAGATCATCGGCGCGGCCAAGCTGCTGGCCGATGCGCGCGTGGACGTGATCGCGTGGAACGGCACCTCGTCCGGCTGGCTCGGCTTCGAGAAAGACCAGGCACTGTGCCGCCAGATCACCGAAGCCACCGGCATTCCCGCCACCACCTCGGTGCTGGCGCTGAACGAAATCCTGGAGAAGACCGGCGCGGGCGACTTCGCCTTGGTGACGCCTTACCTGGACGACGTGCAGCAACGCATCGTGCAGAACTACAAGCGCAACGGCTTTAGCTGCACGGCCGAGCGTCACCTGGACCTGCACGTGAACTACAGCTTCGCCGACGTGGAAGAAGACACCATCCGCCGCATGGTGCGCGAAGTGGCGCAGCACAAGCCGTCAGCCATCACCACCTTCTGCACCAACCTGCGCGCCGCGCACCTGGTGCAAGAACTGGAAGCCGAGACCGGCATCCCCGTCTACGACACCATCTCCACCGTGGTGTGGAAATCGCTGCGCCTGGCCGGCGTGGACACGCGCGCGCTGCGCGGCTGGGGCCGCCTGTTTGCCGAAGTGGAATGAAGGAGCAGGGCGCATGAACACCGAACTCGATCTCGTCATCCGCAACGCCGAAGTGGTCACCGCCTCCGACCGCTTCACTTGCGATATCGGCGTGCGCGACGGCCGCATCGCCATGCTGGGCCACGACCTGCCGCGCGCCGCGCGCGAAATGGATGCCACCGGCCTGCTGGCGCTGCCGGGCGGCGTGGATGGCCACGTCCACCTGGACCAGCCCATGCCCGACGGCATGCGCATGGCGGATGATTTCTTCACCGGCACGCGCGCGGCGGTGTGCGGCGGCACCACCACGGTGATCCCGTTCGCGGCGCAGGAAAAGGGCGGCTCGCTCAAGGCAGCGGTGGCGGACTACCATCGCCGCGCCGAAGGCCGCGCGGTGGCGGATTACGGGTTCCACCTGATCGTGGCGGATCCTACGCCGGAAGTCCTGCAAAACGAATTGCCCGAGTTGATTCGCAAGGGCTACACCTCGTTCAAGGTCTACATGACCTACGACGACCTGAAGTTGTCCGACCGCGAGATGCTGGACGTGCTCGACGTGGCCAAGCGCAACGATGCGCTGGTGATGGTGCATGCCGAGAACGCGGACTGCATTTCCTGGCTCACCGAGAAGCTGGTCGGGGAAGGACGCATCTCGCCGCGTTTCCACGGCATGGCGCGCCCGGCGCTGGTGGAACGCGAAGCCACGCACCGCGCGATCACGTTCGCCGAGCTGGTCGATGTGCCGATCCTGATCGTGCATGTTTCCGGCAAGGAAGCGATCGAGCAGATTCGCTGGGCACAGGGCAGGGGACTACCGATCCTGGCGGAGACTTGCCCGCAGTACCTGTACCTGACCGCCGAGGATATGGGGTTGCCTGGCGATGATGGCTATGAGGGCGCCAAGTGCGTCTGCAGCCCGCCGCCGCGCGATCCCGAGAACCAGGCGGCGGTCTGGCGTGCGCTGACCAATGGCGTGTTCAGCGTGTTTTCCTCGGACCATGCGCCGTTCAATTATGACGATCCGCAAGGCAAGAAGCTGGGCGGCACGGCTCAGCCGTTCGACCACATTCCCAATGGCGTGCCCGGCATCGAGACGCGCCTGCCGCTGCTGTTCAACGGCATCGCGCAAGGCCGGCTTTCGCTGCATCAGTTTGTCGAGCTGACTTCGTACCGGCCGGCGCGGCTGTATGGCTTGTATCCGCGCAAGGGGACGATTGCCGTGGGCGCCGATGCGGATATCGCGTTGTGGGATCCTCAGCGCAAGGTGCGGATCGCCAATAGCGACCTGCATCATGCGGTGGACTACACGCCCTATGAAGGCATCGAAGTCACCGGCTGGCCGGTGCATTGCTTCTCGCGTGGGGAGTTGCTGGTGGAGGATGGGAAGTACCTGGAGCCGGCGCCGGGGCGGGGAAGGTTCTTGCCGGCGGGGGCGCCTTCGCTGGTTTGATTTTTGCGGACACGATCATGCGTATTCTTGTTGTTAATCCCAATATTTCAGAGAGCGTTACCGAGCTGATTCGCGCGGAGGCCACGCGTACCGCTTCGCCTGGCACTTCGCTGACGATGGCTACCGCGCAGTTCGGCGTGGCTTATATCGAGACGCGGTTCGAGGCGCTGGTGGGCGGCTATGCGACGGCTTGCGCGGCCGCCGAGCATCAGGGGCAGTTCGACGGCCTGGTGGTAGCGGCATTTGGCGATCCGGGCCTGGCGGGCTTGAAGGAACTCTTCAACGTGCCGGTGGTGGGCATGACGGAAGCGGCGCTGGCCAGCGCGTGCCTGCTTGGGCAGCGCTTCTCCATCATTGCGATTTCGCACCGGATCGAGGCCTGGTACCGCGAGTGCGTGGCGGCCAACGGGCTGACCTCGCGGCTGGCCAGCGTGCGTTCGTTGCAGCAGCCGTTGCGCGATATCGGCAGCGTGCAGGAGGATCACGCGGCGCGGCTGGAGGAGCTAAGCCTGAAGGCGGTGCGCGAGGATGGCGCGGATGTGATCATCGTGGCCGGCGCGCCGCTGGCCGGGCTGGCGCGTACGCTCAAGGACCGGATTCCGGTGCCGGTGGTGGATGGCGTGTCGAGCGCGATCCGGCATTGCGAGAGCCTGGTTGCGCTAGCGCCCACAGGCGCGGCGGAGGGCAGCTTTGCGCGGCCGCCGCGCAAGCCGAATCGCGGGTTGCCGCCTACGCTGGCGGCGATGCTGGACTAATGCGCGCTGTCGGGCGCGGGCTCCGTCTCCTATAATCTCCCGGCCAAGCATTTCGATGCGACCGCCGGAGAGGATATCTTGCGACAAGCCTTGTTGATCGTCGATGTCCAGCCCACGTTCTCGCCGCCGCAATGGCTGATCGATGGCCTGCTGCCACTGATCGGCCAGATGCCTTCGGTGGCGACCGTGGAACACCATGACGAATCGCGCACGCCATTCATGCGCCAGCTCGGCTGGGCACCCGGCACCGGCGACCAGTCCCTGATTCCGGCGGATCGCGTGTTCGTGAAGCATGGTTATCTTCCGTCCGCCGACGCGATTGCGTATCTGGGCGAGCTGGCGCCGGAACGTGTCCTTGTTGCAGGCATCCAGACCGAGACCTGCGTGCTGGCTGCGGGCTTCGCGCTGTTTGATGCGGGCCTGCAGCCTACGCTGATCTCCGACCTCACCGTCGGGTCTTCTCTCGATCCTTCCGGTGCGCTGGGCGCGAAGCTGTGGCGGCATCATTTCGGCAGCGTGGTGACACGCGCCGACATCATTGCGCAAGCCTAGCCCGCGCTCAGGCCGCCACCCGCAAACCCAGTTCGCCCAGGCTTGCGCGCAGCGCTTGCTTGAGCGGCGTGCGCGGCAGCTCGCCCACCAAGGCTGCCAACGCCGTGCCATCGAGCGCGTGCGGCACCTTCCACAAGTAAGCCATCTCGGCCAGCTCGCGCCACATCGGCACCACCGCTGCGCCGGTGCGGATCAGCCACCACGGCATGCCCCCCACGCGCGGTGCGTGCGGCATGCCGCTGGCTTCGGCCAGCGCGCTCACCAGTTCATCGCCCGTTAGCGTATATCCCGCGAAATGCAGCACGGTGTGTCCCCGCAGATCCGCGTGGCGCCGTGCCACCGCCTCGAAGGCCTGCGCCAGGTCGGGCAGGTAGGCCCAGGCATGCGCGCGGTCGCGCGGGCCGGGATAGACCACCTTGCCTTGATCGAGCGACTTGGCGATCGCCAGGTCCATCCATGCGCCGCGGCCCGGGCCGCCGAAGAAGTCGCCGGCGCGGATGATCACGCTGCGCAGCCCGGGCGCGCGCTCGCGCATGGCGGCCTCGATGGCGCGGCGGATCTCGCCCTTGCGCGCGCTGGGCCGCTCGGCGGTGTCGGGGCGCAGCAGCGCAGGCATCGACTCGCCGAAGTTGTAGACGTTGCCGGGAAACAGCAGCAGGGCGTCCAGCGCCTGCGCCACCGCCATCGCGCTGCGCGCCAGCGCTTCGGCGTGCTGCTCCCACTCGGTATAGACCGGGTTGAGCGCGTTCACCACCACACTGGCGCCGCGCGCCGCGGCGAGCAGTTGCGCGGTGTCGGCCACGTCGATGGCCAGGCCGCGCACATTTTGCGGCACAGTGCCGGCCAGCGCACGGCGTGCCTGCGCCAGCACGGTCCAGCCGGCGGCGGCAAAGGCGTCCACCAAGGTGCGGCCGAGCCGGCCGTTGGCGCCGAGTATCAATACGGTGTCGCGCATCACGTTCTCCTGCATCGCGTTCCCCTTGTGGCATCGCCTGAAGACCATTGTGGGCGATCCTTCGCTCCTCCACAATTGTACGATTTGGCAATTCACGAATTCATTTTTGAATAGCCCGCCAGGCAAGGAGCGATAGAGAGAATGGCCGAAGAATTCGACTGGGCGCTGATGCGCTCCTTCCTGGCCGTGATGGAGGCCGGCAGCCTGCTGGGCGCGGCGCGCCAGCTGTCCAGCAGCCAGCCCACGCTTGGGCGCCACGTGGCGCAACTGGAGGCGCAGCTCGGCGTGCCGCTGTTCGAGCGCACCGGCCACGGCCTGCAGCCCACCGATGCCGCGCGCGCCATCGCCGGGCACGCGCGCGCCATGCAGCAAGGGGCCGATGCGGTAGCGCGCACGCTGGCGCGCGACCAGGCGGGCATTGCGGGGACGGTGCGCATCTCCGCCAGCCGCGCGGTGGCGAGCTACCTGCTGCCGCCGCTGCTGGCGGACCTGCGCCTGCACGAGCCGCAAATCGCCATCGAAGTGGTGTCGTCCAACGTCGTCAGCAACCTGCTGCGGCGCGAGGCCGATATCGCCATCCGCATGGTGCGGCCCACGCAGGCCTCGCTGATCGCGCGCAAGGTGGCGTCCGTGGCGCTATGCGCCTGCGCCCACGAGGACTACCTGCGGCGCAAGGGCGTGCCGCGCACGGCGCAAGACCTGTTGCGCTTTGACCTGATCGGCTATGACCACGACGACACGATCTTGCGCGGCTTTCGCGCCATGGGCGTGGAGGTCGCCCGCGAGGCGTTTGCGGTGCGCAGCGATGACGATATCGTGCTGTGGCAGTCGATCCGCGCCGGCCTGGGCGTGGGCTTTGCGGCGCGCTATATCGCCGCCGGCGATGCGCGCGTGCGCACCGTGCTGCCGGCGCTGTCCATTCCGCCGCTGCCGGTCTGGCTCACCGTGCACAGGGAAATCCGCGGCAGCGCGCGCATCCGCGCGGTCTACGATTTTTGGCCAGCGCCATTCCCGCCGCGCTGGCAGCGCCGTGAGCATACGCTCTCACCGCCCTACTCATCCAGCCTGACATGCTCCGCCAGATGACTGACCACGGTGGCGATGCGCCGCAAATGCCGGGACTCGGGATGCGTCAGCAGCCACAGGTCGGTGTCGCACTCGTCCAGCGTGCCGGTGAGCGCCACCAGCTTGCCGCTGCGCCGCCCGATCATCAGCGAGACAATGCCGGCGCCGAGCCCTGCCTCGACGCCTTCCAGCACGCCGGCGATGCTGTTGACGCGGTACTGCGGCGCCACGCGCGGCAGGTGCTTGCGGCGCCAGCGCACTGACGGGTGATCGGGCATGGCCTCGTCCGGCGCGATCCAGGGCAGGGCCGCTAGCGCGGCAAGGTCGACGCAGCCGCCGGGCTTGGGCAGCGCGATGCCCGCCGCCTCCACCAGCCCCCGCGCCGCGAACACCGCCACACGCAGGGGCCGAGGCACTTGCCGATCAGGTGGTCGGGCGGATGCCGCGTGGCGCGCACGGCGATGTCGGCGTCGCGCCGGGTCAGGCTGACCAGCTCATTGGTGGCGATCAGCTCGAAGCTCAGCCCGGGATGCTGGCGCCCGAGCGGCGCCAGCGCCGGCAGCACCATGCCATGCAGCACGGTATCGGTGGTGGTGATGCGCACCAGGCCCGACACCGTGCCCGCGGATACCGAAGCATGCGCGCGCGCCGCCTCCAGCTCGGCCTCAATGCGTTCGGCATGCTGCGCGAACTGCTGTGCGAGTTCGGTCGGCAGGTAGCCCGCGCGGCTGCGCTCGAACAAGCGCCGCCCCAGCCCTTTCTCGATGCGCTGGAGCGCGCGGAACACGGTGGAGGCATCGAGCCCGAGCCGGCGCCCGGCTTCAGCCAGCGTGGCGCCGCGCACCAGTGCCAGCACCACGTCGAGATCGGGGGAAGAGAGTTGGTAGGGCATATTCATTGCAAATTTGCAGTCATGACTTGCACCAGCGCGCATTGCGATTGCACTGCCGCAATCCTAGACTGCCTGCACTGCCACCACAAGCCGTGGCGGCAAACCCCGAAACTCCGAACCCAAAACAGCGAGGACAACCCGATGAAGCTCTACTACTCCCCTGGCGCTTGCTCCCTGGCCGTCCATATCGCATTGCGCGAAGCAGGCCTGCCATTCACGCTCGCCAAGGTCGACCTGGCACAGCACAAGCTGGCCGAGCCGGAACACGGCAGCGATGACTTCTACAAGGTGAGCCCGCGCGGCTATGTGCCGCTGCTGCAACTGGACGATGGCGCGCGCCATACCGAAGCCGCGTCGCTGCTGCAATACGTGGCGGACCTCGCCCCGGGCAAGGCGCTGCTGCCGGCGGCCGGCACCCGGGAACGCCTGGAAGCGGTGGGCTGGCTGACGCTGGTCTCAACCGAGTTGCACAAGGTCTTCAGTCCGTGGCTTTGGCACAAGGAAACCGCGGAAAGCACGCGCGAGGATTGCAAGGCCAAGGTGGCCCTGCGCTTCGCCGAACTGGACCGGCACCTGGCCACCCGCGATTACCTGTGCGGCAAGCAGTTCACCGTGGTCGACGCCTACTGCTTCGCTGTGGCCAACTGGGCCAATTTCCTGAACATGCCGCTCAACCCTTACCCCGCGCTGCAGGCCTACCTGTCGCGCGTGGCTGCGCGGCCCAAGGTGCACGAAGCGCTGGTGGCCGAAGGGCTGGCGCGCGATTGATAGCGCAAGCTGTGCCGAAAGGCTGCCGCCAGTCGATCAACTGCGCCACCATGGCCTTGCCGCGAATCGACGGGCCGTGGTGCGGCACGTGTCCGCCGGCGTCGTAGCGCGTGATGGCCATCGCCTGTCTCTCCCCAAAGCGGCGAAAGTAGCGATGGCGGCGCCCCGGCGGCTTGACGCCGGTCAAGCCGCGATCGAATCGTGCTCAGTCGTGCTCAGATGCGACAGGTGCGGCAGGTGCCGCGAGACCTGACGCGATCGCCGTCGAGGCGATTTCTTCGCGCAGCGCGTTGAACAACAACTCGAGCGGCGCGCCCAGCCTGCGCGGCAGCGGCGCGTGCAGCAGCCAGGCGGTGAGCCCCGCGCGAAAATCCCGCACCGGCACCACCTGCACCGCATCGCGGTGCGCGCTGCCCGCCAGCACTTCCGGCGTGACCGCGCCGATGCCGATGCCCCGCGCCACCAGCGACAACTGCAACTCAGCGCCGAAGGCCTCCACGGCCACGTTGAACGGCAGGTGCGCGGCATCCAGCGCGTGGCGCAGCGCCGAGCGCATGCCGCAGCCGTCCTGGTTGAGCACCCAAGGGTACGCGGCGAGGTCGCGCAGGCTCACGCCCTTGGGCGGGAACGCCAGCCCGCGCCCGGCCACTATCAGCGTGGTGTAGCGGCCCAGCTCGCGCGCGGTGAGCGCGGCCGGCGGCGCCACGCCATCGGGCAGCAGCACGGCAGCTACATCGACCTTGCCGCTTTCCGCTTGATCGAGCAAACCCGGCGTCCAGCCTGCCCTCACGCGCACGGTCAGCGTGGGGAACTGCTCGCGCAGCAGGTCTATGGGGCGGTCCAGCGCCATCTCGGACAGGAACGGCGGCACGCCTAGGCGCAACTCGCCCACCACCTGCGCGCCGCGCGCGGCGCGCGACATCAGGTCGTCGGTGGCGTGCAGCACGCGCTTGCCCAGCTCGTAGACCTCCTGCCCGGCGGCGGTCGGGCGCAGCGGCTTGGCCTGGCGGTCCAGCAAGGCCACGCCGATGAGCGCTTCCAGGCTTTGCACGCGGCGGGTCAAGCCCGGCTGGGTCAGGTGCAGGCGGGTGGCGGCGCGCACCATCGAGCCGGCTTCCACTACGGCGATAAAGGCTTCGATGTCGCGGGTGTTCATGGCGGGTTCTTTTAGTTCTTTGGTTCTTTATTAGGCAGGCTGAGCGGGCAGCCGCGAATGATGCAAACAAACTCGCATAAAGATTATCCCAATCTTTCAATTGCCGCATAGACAGCGCAATCCTAGCATTGGCGACTCAACCTTGCCCGCCGGCGCGGCAACGTGATGCCCCGCCGGCCCGGCGCAACAGGAGCCCACATGTCTTGCCCCGCTTCCACCCTGAACACGGCCCCGCCAGGCATCGCGCCCGGCACGCCCGAGCTGACCGGCGCGCTGACGCTGTTCTTCGCCGCCGCCGTCGGTGTGATGGTGATCAACCTGTTCGCCGCCCAGCCCCTGACCGGGCCCGTCAGCGCCGCGCTTGGCCTGCCGCCCGCCTGGCGCGGGCTGGTAGCGACGCTGCCGCAGCTTGGCTATGCCACTGGCTTGCTGTTGCTGGTGCCGCTGGCCGACCTGCTGGAGAACCGCCGACTGGTGGCCGGCACGCTGCTGATGTGCGCGGCCATGCTCGCGCTGGCGGCGATGGCGTGGTCGGGCGCGGTGTTCTTCCTGGCGGTATTTGCCGCCGGCGCGGGCTCCTGCGCCATCCAGATGCTGGTGCCGCTGGCCGCGCTGATGGCGCCGCCTGCGCGGCGCGGGCGTGCGGTGGGCAATGTGATGAGCGGGCTGATGCTGGGCATCCTGCTGTCGCGCCCGCTGGCCAGCCTGCTGGCCGGCGCGGGCGGATGGCGTGCCTGCTACGCCATGCTGGCGGGGCTCGATGCCTTGCTGGCAGCCGTGCTGCTGCGCTGGCTGCCAAGCCGCAGGCCGGCCAGCGGCCATCGCTACGCCAGCCTGATTGCCTCGATGTGGCAGTTGCTGCGCAGCCAGCCGGTGCTGCGCCAGCACGCACTGACCGCAGCGCTGTCGATGGCGGCTTTCAGCGCGTTCTGGACCGCGGTGGCCCTGCGGCTGGCGCAGCCGCCGTTTGCGCTAGGCAGCCATGGCTTGGCGCTGTTCGCGCTGGCCGGCGCGGCAGGCGCGGTGGCGGCGCCGGTGGCCGGCCGCCTGGGCGATCATGGCCATGGCCGGGCCGGCACGGTGGTGTCGCAGCTGGCCGTACTGGCCGCGTTGCTGCTGGCGGGGGCGGCGGCCGGTGGCTGGTTCGGCTTCGCGGCCGAGGCGCACCGGGCGCTGGCGCTTGGCCTGCTGGTGGTGGCCGCCATCGTGCTGGACGCTGGCGTCACCGCCGACCAGACCTTTGGCCGGCGCGAGATCAACCTGCTGGACGCGGCCGCGCGCGGCCGGCTCAACGGCTTGTTCGTGGGGATCTTCTTCGTGGGTGGCGCATCGGGCGCGCTGGTGGGTGGCGCCGCCTGGGCGGTTGGGGGCTGGCAAGCGGTGTGCCTGGCCGGGATTGGCTTTGCCGCGCTCAACCTGGTGGCGCACGGCTTCATGATGCGAAGCCGTGCGGTGAGGATTGTCGCTTAGCGGCTTAGCGTGCGCCGTCCAGCAGCTGCTCGATCTTGCTGACGAACTGCTTGTCGTCGGGCTTGGTCATGCTGTTGTAGCTGCCCACCACCTGGCCGTTGCGGTCGATCACGTACTTGTAGAAATTCCACTTGGGCGTGGTGCCGGACTGCTTGGCCAGCAGCGCATACATGGGATTGGCATCGCTGCCGCGCACATGCGACTTGCCCAGCATGGGGAATTTCACGCCGTAGGTGTTGTAGCAAAAGTCCGCGATCTCCTTGGAAGACCCGGGCTCCTGCGAGAAGTCGTTCGAGGGGAAGCCCAGCACCACCAGCCCGCGTTCGCGATACTTGGCGTACAGCGCCTCCAGCCCTTCGTACTGCGGGGTAAAGCCGCAATAGCTAGCGGTATTGACCACCACCACGACCTTGCCGGCGTACTGGCAGAGGTTTTGCGGCGCTTCGTCCTGCAGGCGGGGGAACTTGAAGTTGAGCGAAGCCGGGCAGGCGCCGGCCGGCTTGGCGGCCGTGGCTACTGCCGCTGCGGGGGCATCGGCGGCTTGCGCAAGACGCGGGGTGGCGACGACAGCGGCGGCAGCGGCCAGGACCAACGCACCCGACAAGGCGATGCGTTGCAAGGCGCGTGAGCGCTGTTCGGGAAGGCTGCGCATGAAGGAAACTCCGGAGATGGTCTGTCCCTGGTTTACGCCCTTGACCGCTCAATGGATGCGCAGGCCCCCGCTTACTCCATCGCCAGCGTCGCCGCGTGCTCGGTCACGCTGCTGCGCAGCTCCACGTCGGGCATGCGGCGCACGATCGCCAGCGCCAGCAAGGCCGCGACGGCGCCCACGGCAAAGATCAGCCGGAAGCCCGACTCCACGCCGCCCGTCAGCACGTCCCGCACCGCGGGAGGAGATGGGCCAGCGCCTCGCTGCCGTGGCGCAGCGCGCCCAGGTCCAGCGCCTGCGTCACGCCGGAGGCATGCAGGGCGTTGCGGAATTCCAGCGTCAGCAAGGTGCCGGCCAGCGCGCCGCCAAAGGCGCTGCCGAGCGAGCGCAGCACCAGCAGCGCGCCGGTGCCGGCGCCGGTATCGCGGGGCTCCAGCACGTTCTGCACGGTCATCAAGGTGCCGACCATGGTCATGCCAAGCCCCACGCCGGCCACCATCATTGCCAGCAGCACGAGCGCCAGCGGCGTGGACGGCGCAACCGCCACCAGCGCCGCCAGGCCCAGCGCCGCCGCAATGAAGCCGCCGGTCAGGATGCCGCGCATCCGCCCCAGGCGCGGCGCCAGCCCGGCCACGATAAAGTTGCCCGCCACCGTGGAAAGCAGGAACGGCACCACCAGCAAGCCGGATTCCGACGCATCTGCGCCGCGCACCAGCTGGAAATGCAGCGGCAGCGCGAAGATGCACAAGAAGATATTCAGCGCCGCCATCGCGGACGCCGCCACGCCCAGCACATAGGCGCGGTTGCGGAACAGCCGCGGCGGCAGCATCGGGTCGCCCGCGCGGCGCTCCTGCCAGACCAGCGCGGCCACCGCCACCAAGGCCAGCAGCGCCAGGCCAGCGATTTCCGGCGAGATCCAGTCATAGACATCGCCGCCCCAGCTCATCGCCAACAGGAACGCCACGATGGAGACGGTCAGCAGCAACGCGCCGCCCCAGTCCACCCGCGCCGAGCCGCCGCGCACCTGCAACTGGCTCAGCCCGCGATGGCACATGAACATGGCCAGCAGCCCCAGCGGCACATTGATCCAGAACAGCCAGCGCCACGACAGGTGATCCGAGGTCCAGCCGCCCACCAGCGGGCCGGCAATGGAAGCCACCGCCCACACGGTCGCCAGGTAACCCTGGTAACGGCCACGCTGGCGCGGCGCCACCACATCCGCGATCGCCGCCTGCGCCAGCGCCATCAAGCCGCCACCGCCAATGCCTTGCAGCGCACGGAACAGGATCAGCTGCTCCAGCGTAGCCGCCATCGCGCACGCCACCGAAGCCAGGATGAACAGCCCGATCGCCAGCATCAACAGCCGGCGCCGCCCATAGGTATCCGACAACTTGCCGTACAAGGGCGTGGAAACGGTGGACGTGATCAGGTAAGCCGTCACGATCCACGACAAATGGCCAAAGCCGTTCAGGTCATTGGCAATGGCCGGCACCGCCGGAATCACCACGGTCTGGTCCAGCGCGGCCAGCAAGATGCAAAGGATGATCCCGCCGATCACTCGCATGATGGCCTGGTGGCTCAGAGCAGGGGTGGCAACAGCGGACGAAGCAGAAGCAGAAGCAGAAGCAGAAGCAGAAGCAGAGGAAGACATCGGAGGCAGCAGGGCGCGTAGTCATGAGCAACCAACGTTGCGCCCAACCACCAACAAACCACCTCGTTTGTCAGCCTACATCGGGGAACATGGCCACAAAATTGAAATCAACCGATTGGACGCGTACCCAGTACTGCGCAAGCTCGAGAACTGCCACGAGATGGCAGAAGCCGCCTGCACGGCCCGGGCGGGCCTAATTCAGTGAACGCGTAATTATATGCGGATACCAAATATGGAGTGCGGCGCCAAGTTGGTTTGTGATGCGGCGTAGACGCGCCTTTTGCCCGAACGTGCGTACTTCTGCCCAGTACGAGCAGCCATCTGCCAGCAAGCCGACACGAAGCGAAAAAACGGAATCTTCTGTTTTTTTGTTGCAGGCAGGAACGCGAGCGTACCCAATACAGCAGGGCCAAGTGGAGTGGGCCCCGAGGGGCCACCCGTCACACGAGGCGAAGCGAAGCGAACCGTGAAGGTGTGCCAAGCAGGTTGGGGCGCCCTTTTTGCCTACTTCTCTGGCAAGGCAAAAAAGTTGAAATGAACGCTCCCCGCAGGGGTGATGACTACAAGCTTTTGACTCTAACCCCTTGATCCTGAATTCGAATCAGTTGCCATCAATCAGCAATCCCCGGGCAAGGAGATCAGACCTTGGCATGAGGCGTCCCGCTGATGTAATGCTCCAACTGTTCAATAATAAACTTCTGCTCGGAAATAATATCCTTGACCAGGTCCCCAATCGACAACATCCCCACCAGGGTGTCCCCGTCCATCACCGGCAAGTGCCTCAAACGGTGCTGCGTCATCAGCGCCATGCACTCATCGGTACTCTGATCCCCCCGCACATAAATCACCGCCGACGTCATGATGTCGCGAACAAAGGTCTCCCGGGATGTCCGCTGCATCAGGATCACCTTCCGCGCATAATCCCGCTCGCTCAAGATACCAACGATATCGCCGCGCTCGATCACCAATAGCGCGCCAATGCCTTTCTCCGCCATCAGTTGCAGCGCAGCATAAACGGTGGCACCCGGGGAATGCTATAGATAGCCTGGGTCGGTTTGGACTCAAGAACCTGCCGTGCAGTTTTCATCACCCACTCCTTGTTCGATCCCAACGGATTGCAACACGACCCGCGCGCACTGGCGGGAGCGCCTGGCAGGGCACCTGCGCACCGCGCCGCTGCCAATAGCTTTCAGATTAGCACCACGCGCGCATGCCTTACAGGGTGACGCACACGAATCTTTGTAAAAAGACAAAGCCGCTGAAAAGCACTGCGCAAACGCGCCGGCAAGCGCTATAAAGGGAAGGAGCGCGCCGCCCGGCGCGCCGCACTACGCAGGAGGGCCAGCCATGGCCACCGAGTCCGTTGCCGGCAAGCGCGTCATCGTGCTCTTCGACGACAGCCGTTGCATCCATTCGCGCCACTGCGTGCTGGACCGCCCGGACGTGTTCGAGCCCGGCGTACAGGGCGAGTGGATCCACCCCGACAACGCCACCGCCGAGGAAATCGCGGAGATTGCGCACAACTGTCCATCGGGCGCCATCTCCTACCAGAACATCGACGGCTCCCCCGGCGAGGCGGCGCCCCTGGTCAATGTGGTACGCGTGCTCGAGAACGGCCCGCTGGCGCTGCGCGCCGCCATCACCATCGATGGCCAGCCCGCAGGCTTTCGCCTGACGCTGTGCCGCTGCGGCGCTTCGCGCAACAAGCCCCTGTGCGACAGCAGCCACGCCAGCACGGGTTTCGTCGCCAGCGGCGAGGCCGCCACCGTGGCATCGGAACCCCTGGCGCAGCGCGACGGGCCCCTCGAAATCCATCCCATCCCCAACGGACCGCTGCGCGTCAAAGGCAATCTTGAAGTGATCAGCGGCACCGGCAGGACCATCACCCGGATGACCGAGGCCTGGTTTTGCCGCTGCGGCCAGTCGGGCAACAAGCCGTTCTGCGACGGCACGCACAAGAAGGTGGGGTTCAGGAGCGATCCGCAGGATCCATAGGATCCGTAAGATCCAAAGACAACGGCGCCGCGCCCAGCGCCAGCAGGCAGAGCCGCTCCATCTGCGCCACCCATGCCGCCCGCGAGGGTTCGGCAGCCTGCAACAGCAGGCGATACCGGCGCGCGCCCCAGACCGCCTCCAGCAGGCTTCGCACCGCGGCGGCGTCCGGCGCGCCCGGCAGATCCGGGCACGCCGCCAGCGCGCGCTGCCAGGCCCCGTACAGCTCATCGAACACACGGCGATGATGCTTGGTCTCGGCGATGCGCGCTTCCAGCATGAGCATCTCGCGTTCGAAACCCTCCAGCGTGGCATCGTCGGCGCCGCAGGTCAGCCGTACCAGGCGCCGGACGCGCGTGCGCCAGTCCAGCCCGGGCGCGAGCGCCACCTCGGCCTCGATGCGCGCCAGCAGCAGCTCGATGGTGTGGCGCACATAGCCGGAGAGCAGCGCCTCCTTGTTGGGGAAGTATTCGTACAAGGTGCCCACGGAGCAGCCGGCCTCCAGCGCCACCGCGCGCGTGGTCACGCCGTCCCAGCCGCGCGCCCGCCATATCCGAACAAAAGCCTCGTAAATGGCGTCCACGGTAAAGCGCGCGCGCTGCTGCGACGGGCGTTTCAGCGGCCTGGCAGGCGCCCGCGCGGGCTCGGCCGCGGCACCCGCGTTTCCGAACCCGGCGGCCGGCTTGCGGCGATACATTGGTGGCATCGACCTTGACGGTGAAAAAAGGACAGAAGATGGGACAGAAGATGGATCTGACGAAGCACAGCAACCACGGCGCTCACAACGATAGCGCCGCCGAACAAGCGCTCACGGTCACCCGCCTGCTGACACGCAAGCATGCCCTAAATGAAAGCCGGCTGGAAGCGCGCCAGGAACGCACCGACGCCGCCCCCGGCGAAGTCCTGCTCAAGCTCGACCGCTTCGCGCTCACCACCAACAACATCACCTACGCCGCCTTTGGCGACGCCATGAACTACTGGCAGTTCTTTCCCACCGGGCAACAGGAATGGGGCCATATGCCGGTGTGGGGCTTTGCCGATGTGTTGGACTCCAAGGTGCCCGGCGTGGCGGCAGGCGAGCGCTTCTACGGCTACTTTCCCATCGCCAGCCATATCCGCATGCAGCCCGAGCGCGTGACCGAGCGCGGCTTCTACGATGCCCTCGAGCACCGCCGGGCCCTGACCTCCGCCTACAACCAGTACACCCGCGTGACCCATGACGCCGCCTACGCGCCCGAGCTGGAGAACTACCAGATGCTGTACCGGCCGCTGTTCATCACGTCATACATGCTGGCCGACTTCCTCGAGGACAACCGCTTTTTCAGCGCCACGCGGCTGGTGGTGTCCAGCGCCTCCAGCAAGACCGCCTATGGCACCGCCTTCTGCCTGCGCGACATCCCCGGCATCTCGCTGGCCGCCATCACCTCGGAGCGCAACCGCGCCTTTGTCGAAGGCCTTGGCTGCTACGAGGAAGTGGTCAGCTACGACAGGCTGGAAACGCTCGCCACCGACGTGCCCACGCTCTACGTGGACTTCTCCGGCGACGAAGCGCTGCGCGCACGCGTGCACCATCACTTTGGCGGCGCGCTGGTGTACGACTGCTTTGCCGGCTCGGCGCAGAACACGGGCTTTTTGCGCGACACCGGCCTGCCCGGGCCCAAGCCCGAGTTCTATTTCGCGCCGGTGCAGATCCGCAAGCGCAACGCCGACTGGGGGCCCGAAGGCGTGAACCAGCGCTTCAACGCCGCGCAGCGCGCATTTATCGATTACGTGAAGGAGCCGGCGAACGGCTGGCTGACGCTGATCGAAGAGCAGGGCTTCGGCGCGGCGCAGGAGAGGATTGCGAGCCTGGTGGCAGGTGGGAGCGAGCCGAAGGCGGGGTACGTCGTACGGCTCGGTTGAAGCTGGCGACCGGATGACCATGATCATGACCGGATGCCCGGATGCCCGGATGCCCGGACGATCCGGTCACTCTGCGCTTTGCAGGTAGCGCTGGCGCGCCTCTTCCTCCAGACGCACGTCTTCCACTTCCGCCAGCACGGCTTCCACATCCACCGGGGTGTCGTCCACGGCAACCTGGCCGGTCAGCTTCACGCCGGGATGCAGCAAGCCGGCCTGGTACAGCGCCCAGATTTCCTTGCCATACTGCGTACCGTTAAGCGCCGGCTCAAACTGGCCGAAGTAGAACGCGAGGTTATCCACATCGCGCTCCAGCATGGCGCTGGCTTCGCTGTTGCCGGCGGCATCCACCGCCTGCGGCAGGTCGATGATGACCGGGCCGTCGGCATCCACCAGGATGTTGAATTCGGACAGGTCGCCGTGCACCACGCCGGCACACAGCATCAGGATCACCTGCTCGATCAGCGCGTCGTGGAATGCCACCGCCTGCTCCGGGCTCAGCGCCACGTCGTTCAGGCGCGGGGCGGCATTGCCCTCGGCATCCACCACCAGCTCCATCAGCAGCACGCCCTCGAAGCACAGATGCGGCGTGGGCACCCGCACGCCCGCGGCGGCAAGGCGGTACAACGCATCCACCTCCGCGTTGTGCCAGGCCTCTTCCGCCACCTTGCGCCCGTAGCGCGTGCCCTTTTCCATGGCGCGCGCCTGCCGGCTGTTCTTGACCTTGCGCCCTTCCTGGTAGGTCGAGGCCTGGCGGAAGCTGCGTTGCGCGGCGTCCTTGTAGACCTTGGCGCAACGGATCTCGCCACCGCAGCGCACAACGTAGACGGTGGCTTCCTTGCCGCTCATCAGCTGGCGCAGCACTTCATCGACCAGGCCGTCTTCGACCAGCGGCTGCAGCCGCTTCGGCGTTTTCATCGGCACACGCCAGGCAAGCCCGGCAGGCGCAGCCCGCGCGGGTACAACTGCGTCGCGGCCACCGTTATTCCGTCAGCATGCGCACTTTCACGCGCTTGCCCTTCACCGTTCCGTCGTTCAGCTTGCGCATTGCCTCGCGGCCGATGGAGCGCTCGACCGCCACGTAGGTGGACATGTCCATCACGTTGATCTTGCCGATCTGGTGCTTGGCGTAGCCCGCGTCGCCGGTCAGCGCGCCGAGGACATCGCCCGGGCGCATCTTTTCCTTGCGCCCGCCAAGGATCTGCAGCGTGACCATGGGGGGCAGCAGGCGTTCGTTGCTGGCGGGCGTCAGGTCGGCCAGGGGCTGCCATTCCATCTCGGCGCCCATGGCCTGCTCGATATTGCCCACGCGGCCCATCTCGTTCATGCTCGCCAGGCTAAGCGCCCAGCCGTCCTCGTCCGCGCGGCCGGTGCGGCCGATGCGGTGGACGTAGACCTCGGGGTCCGGCGTGACGTCGACGTTGATCACCGCTTCGAGCTGGGCGATGTCCAGCCCGCGGGCGGCCACGTCGGTGGCAACCAGCACCGAGCAGCTGCGGTTGGCGAACTGCACCAGCACCTGGTCGCGCTCGCGCTGGTCCAGCTCGCCGTGCAGCGCCAGGGCTTCGAAGCCTTGCGCGCGCAGCAGGTCGACCAGGTCGCGGCAACGCGCCTTGGTGTTACAGAAGGCCAGCGAGCTGACCGGGCGGAAATGATTCAGCAGCAGGCCCACGGCGTTCAGGCGGTCGCTGTCGTCCACCTCGAAGAAACGCTGGCGGATCTTGCTGTCATCGTGCTGCTCTTCCAGCTTGACCTCGCGCGGCTTGCGCAGGAACTGCTGGCTGAGCTTGGCGATGCCTTCCGGATAGGTGGCCGAGAACAGCAGCGTCTGGCGTTCCTTGGGGCAGTGGCTCGCCACATAGGCGATGTCGTCGAAGAAGCCCATGTCTAGCATGCGGTCGGCTTCGTCCAGCACCAGCGTGTTGAGCGCCTCCAGGTTCAGCGTGCCGCGCTCCAGGTGATCCATGATGCGGCCGGGCGTGCCCACGGCGATATGTGCGCCATGCGCCAGGCTGTCGGCCTGGGGGCGCATCGGCGAGCCGCCGCACAGCGTCAGGATCTTGATGTTTTCTTCCGCGCGCGCCAGGCGGCGGATTTCCTGCGTGACCTGCTCGGCCAGCTCGCGCGTGGGGCACAGCACCAGCGCCTGCACGTCGAAACGGCGCGCATCCAGCCGGTTGAGCAACGCCAGCGCGAAGGCGGCGGTCTTGCCGCTGCCGGTCTTGGCCTGCGCGATCAGGTCCTGGCCGGCCAGCGCGATCGGCAGGCTGGCCGCCTGGATCGGGGTCATGGTCTGGTAGCCGAGCTGCTCCAGCGTCGCCAGCGTGGCAGGCGAAAGAGGCAGTTTGGAGAAAGAGGCGCCGGCAGCGGCGGGCGCTGCGGATTGGGTAGGGCTTGAGGTCATGCCGGATTATAACGGGCTAGGGATGTCAACACCGATATCCGGTGCCCTGGTGCGCGCGGGCGCGGTTTCCACCAGCCCGAGCGACAGCACGCCGGCCACGAGCGCGCCGATGGCCGACATCCACATCGCCACCGGCAGCCCGAAGCGATCCGACGCAAAGCCGGCCACGGTCGGCGAAACGAAGCCGCCCACCAGTTCTCCCACGCCCATGATCAACCCTAGCGCGGTGGCCATGGCACCGCGCGAGACGGTCTCGGCCGGGATGGTCGCCATGAACAGCGTGAAGCATCCCAGGCCGGTGTAGCTGAGCAGCACCGCCGCGCCCAGCGCCACTGGCGAATCGACGTAGATAAACGCCAACGGGCAAAGCGCTGCCAGCAGGGAGAAGCCCACCATGGCTGGACGCCGCCCGACGCGGTCCGAGATCGCGGGGACGGCGAATCCCCACACCACCCAGGCCACGCCAAGGCAGCTCATCACCGCGCTCATGGTGCCGGGGCTGTAGTGCTTGACCGAGACCAGGTAGGTGGGCGCGAAGGAAATGATGATGACGAACCACGTCAGGAACACGCAGCTGATCAGCACGCACAGCAGGATATTGCGCTGACGCAGCACGGCCAGCGGTGACGCGCCCGGCCCGTCGGCCCGCGGCGCTGCCTCGGCCCGCCCATGGCGTTGCGCAGGCGCTTCGCGCACATGGCGCCATATCAGCCACGCGATCAACAATCCTGGCAGGCAGGAGACATAAAACGCTGTGCGCCAACCATAGGCGCCCGCCAGCCCCACCAGCACGGGCGGACCCACCACCGCGCCCAGCAATCCGGCAGCCGAGCCGTGCAGCAAACCCATATTGAGGCCGCGCCGATGCGGCGCGGAAGCCTCCACCATCAAGGACTGCGAGAGCGGTAGCACCGGCCCCTCGGCCAATCCCATCGCCGCGCGGAACACCAACAGGCTGACGAAGCCCGTCACCATGCCGGACAAGGCGGAGAACAGCGAAAACAGCAGCACCGCGGCGATCAGGTAGGGCTTGCGCACGCCGCGCCGGTCCGAATAGGCACCCATGAAGGCGCCGGACACGGCCCACATCAGCGCCAGCACCGAGGACAGCATGCCAAGGTGCCTGTTGCTCAGGTGCAGTTCCTGCGCCATGAACGGAAAGAGAAAGGACAGCGCCAGGCGGTCGAAGAAGACAAAGCCAAAGGTCAGGAACAGCACCGCGAGCAGCGTGTTCTCGTAGGTGGCAAGCTTGCGAATGGCCATCTCAGCTCCTGCGAACGGGCGCGATGCCGCCCTGGTCTTGACTTGTCGGGTGGCGCTGCACGTAGTAGCGCTCGTCGGCGGTGGCCGCGTCCGGCAGGTACACCTCCGGCAGGGGTCCGGCTGGAAGCAGTCGGGGATCGGCTTGAGGTCCTTCCAGGACTCGCTGATTGCCAGCTCGGGCATCGTCGTCTCCTTGTCACTGTCGCTGCCGTTGTCGTTGTCGTTGTCGTTGTCGCTGCCGTTGTCGTTATCGTTTTGCGCGTTCGTGGCCGCCACTCTAGCAACCGCGCAGGCAGGCAATTTGTCCAGGGTGGACACAACGTTTGATGGGATTGGACACACGCGCCGCAGCCTGTGCGCCGCGGGCATGTTCCATGGGAGGATTGGCTGTCCGGCGGCAGCGGGCGCCGTCGCGCCGATGCCCGCGTGTGAGCGAACGGAAACGGAAACGAAAGCGAAAACGAAAACGGAAGGCGACCAGGAACGAGGAGACAATCCATGCAAAGGCACCGTGGCGAGGACGAGGCATTCGACTATGTGGTGGTCGGCGGCGGTTCGGCGGGCTGCGTCGTGACATACCGCCTGGCGGCGGCCGGATACAGCGTGCTCCTGCTCGAAGCCGGACCCGCCGACGACAGCCGCTTCGTGCGGATGCCGGCAACGTTCGTCCGGGTCATCGGTACCGAGCGCACCTGGCTCTACGAGACCGAGCCGCAGGCCGCGGCGGCCGGGCGGACCATGCATGTGCCGCAGGGGCGCACGCTCGGCGGCGGCAGCTCGGTCAACGCCATGATCTACATCCGGGGCACAGCGGCTGACTATGACGACTGGCGCGACGCCGGCTGCGACGGCTGGGGCTGGGATGACGTGCTGCCGGTGTTTCGCCGGGCAGAACGCAACGAACGCCTTGCCGGCGACCACCACGGCACCGACGGCATGCTGCCGGTCAGCGACACACGCTACCGCCATCCGCTCAGCCTGGCCTTCGTCAAGGCAGCCCAGGAAATGGGCATCCCCTACAACCACGACTTCAACGGCAACCGGCAACACGGCGTGGGCTTCTACCAGACCACCACGCTCGACGGCCAGCGCGGCAGCACTGCCTCGACCTACCTGGCGGCGGCGCGCAGGTATCCGGGGCTGACCGTGGCCACGGGATGCCACGTCACCCGCATCCTGTTCGAGAACGGCGCGGCCGCGGGCGTGGCCTACCGCCGCCCGGACGGCACGCAGGCCACGGCCAGCGCCCGCCTCGAAGTCGTCCTGGCCGCCGGCGCGCTGGCCAGCCCCAAGCTGCTGATGCTATCCGGCATCGGGCCGGCCGCGCACCTCAGCTCGCTCGGCATTGACATCACCCACGATGCGCCCGATGTCGGCCAGCATTTCCAGGATCACCTCGAAGTCTCCGTCTACGGCCGCGCGCGCGAGCCCATCAGCATGCTCGGCAACGACCGCGGCCTGAAGGCGCTGAGGCATGGGCTTGCGTATTCGCTGTTCAGGACCGGGCTGCTGACCTCCAACGTGGTCGAAAGCGGCGGCTTCTTCGATACCAGCGGCAGCGGCCGGGCCGACGTGCAGTTCCACGTACTGCCAGTGCTGGTGGGTGATGTGGGCCGCGAGCCCCTGCCGGGGCATGGCATCTCGGTCAACCCGAGCTTCCTCCGACCGCGCTCGCGCGGCGCCATCCGCCTGCGCGATGCGGACCCGGCCTCGCCGATCCACTTCGATGCAGGCTACCTGAGCCACGAGGACGACGTTGCCACCCTGGTTCGCGGCGTGCGGCTCGCGCGCACCATCCTGCGCATGCCATCGCTGGCGAGGGTGGTCGAGGGCGAACTGCTGCCGGGCGCGGATACCGAGCTGCCGCAAGCCGAGCTGGAAAACTACGTGCGCGAGCGCGCCAAGACCGTGTACCACCCTAGCGGCACCTGCCGCATGGGAAGCGACCATCGCGCCGTGGTCGATCCGCAACTGCGCGTGCGCGGCGTGCGGCGCCTGCGGGTGTGCGATGCCTCGGTGATGCCGAAGCTGGTCTCGGGCAACACCAACGCCCCCACTGTCATGATCGCCGAACGCTGCGCGGACTTCATGCTCGGCTGAGATGCCTGGCCGAGCCCATGCACGGCATCCGGGATTTCCTCAAGCTGGCGCGGCGCGCGACTTCTCTATACTGCGTGGGCGGCCAAGGCGCACGAAGGAAGACGCCGGCCGGCCGGAAGAAGGAGACACCCGTGCCAACTCAACGCCCTCCCCCGTTCACGCAGATCTCGACCGATGCCGTCCCGCCCAGCCAGCGGCTGGACTACTGGGAGGCCTACAACGCCTCCGTGCTGGTCGGCCTGAAATGCTCCTCGTTCGCCGAAGGCGGGCTGCGCGCGACGCAAAGCAATGTCGATCTCGGCGTGGTCCGGCTGGCCGAGATCCGCGGCAACGAGCACGTGATCGAACGCACGCCGCATCTGGCGCGCATGCACCCGAAGGATTCGGTATTCGCCTCGCTGGTGCTGGAGAGCAGCGCCTTCTTCTACCAGGGCAAGGCCTGCGAGCAGGTCGAGCCCGGCGAGCTGCTCGTCTATGACACCCGCCACGCCTACCTGTTCGGCTTCACCGGCAATATGCGCCTGTTGCTGCTCGACATGCCGAGCGCCTGGTTCCACACGCATTGCGTGCGGGACACGCCGGCACGTCCGGTCAAGATCCACGCCGGCACCGGCTCGGGCCGCGTGCTAAGCGTCGCCCTGCGCAAGCTGCTGGCCGGGGTCATGCGTCGCCCCGCCGCCGCCGACGCGGCGAGCGTGCCGGAGGAAGCCTGCGAATTGCTGCGCGCCATGCTGCTCGACCAGATCGGCGGTGCACGCGTAAGCGCCTTGCGTGCCTCGCACATGCTGGTGGCGCGCAGCTTCATCGACGACCACCTGCACGATGCCGCGCTGTGCGCAGAGCAAGTGGCGCAAGCCGCGGGCGTATCGCTGCGCCACCTCAACCGCCTCTTTGCCGCCGACGGACTCACCGTTTCCCAGGTCATCCTGGAGCGTCGGCTGGAACGCGCTGCCACCGACCTGCGTGCCCCCGCGCTGCGGCGCTACAGCGTGGCGGAAATCGCCTATCGCCGCGGCTTCGCCAGTCAGGCCCATTTCGCGCGCGTGTTCCGCGCGCGCTTTGCCATGACCCCAACGCAGATGCGCAGCGCCAGCGTGGCCTGAGCCGGGCCGCGCGTGGCCTGGCCACACACAAGGCCCGCACGGATCGGGCGCGCGCCTCAGCCCGGCGCCCACCCCAGCCGCTCCAGCAGCGCCTGCGCCGCCGCTGGCGCGCGCTCCTTGGCGCCATTGATAAAGAATACGAACACCTCGCGCTTACGCTTGGCCGCAGCCTTGTCGTCCACCTGCGGCAGGTCCTCGGGCATGCCGCCCGCCGCCCACGTCTTCACCCGCTCGCCCCACGCATCGAGCGCCGTCGGTGCATAGCCGGTCTTCAGCGTCTGCGCGCTGCGCATCAGGCGCGCATAGACAAAATCCGCGGTGAGATCCGCGAAGGACGGAAATTTGTCCGAGTCCGTGAAGACGGTGGCGGCCTTGTACTTGCGCGCGAGCTTGAGATAGTCCGGCGTCATGAAGCTCTCGTTGCGCACCTCGAGCACATGGCGCAGCGTGCGGCCTTCGACCGATGCCGGCAGCAGCGCCAGGAAGGCCTCGAAATCTTCCGGGTCGAACTGCTTGGTGGGCGCGAACTGCCAGACGATGGGCCCGAGCTTGTCGCCCAGCTCGGCGATGCCGCTGTCGACAAAGCGCTCGATGGACTCGCCGGATTCGGCCAGCACGCGGCGGTTGGTGGCAAAGCGCGACGCCTTGAGCGAGAACACGAAGCCATCCGGCGTCGCGTCGCGCCATTTGGCGAACGAGGTACGCTTCTGGGTGCCGTGGTAGGTGCTGTTGATCTCGATGGCGGTGAGCTGGCGGCTGGCGTATTCCAGCTCCCGGCTCTGCGTCAGGCTGGCGGGATAGAAGTTGTCGCGCCAGGGGGCGAAATTCCATCCGCCTATGCCGACGCGGGCGATGGTGGTCTTGGTGGCAGTGGTGGTCTTGGTGGCAGTGGTGGTCTTGGTAGCAGTGGTGGTCTTGGTAGCAGTGGTGGTCTTGGTAGCAGTGGTGGTCTTGGTAGCAGTGGGGGCCTTGGTGGCCTTGGTGGCATTGGTTGTCTTCTTAGCGCTTGCTTCAGCCATGCGTTCGCGTCCTGTTCAGGTAATCGATGGGCCCTGAGCGCGCACCGGCATCTCAAGCAAAGCGCACGCAGTAGATCGGCGGCAGATGCGCCGAGAACAGCTTCCAGCGCTCCCCGCCATTCTCCGATATCCACAAGCCGCCGGTGGTGGAGCCCATGGCGAGCCGCTCGCCGGTATGGTCCACCGCCAGCCCGTGCCGGTAGATCAGGTCATAGGACGGCGCCGCGGGCAACCCCTCGGAGAATGCCTCAAAACTCACCCCGCCGTCACGCGTGCGGGTGACCACCAGCTTGCCGTCCACCGGCACCCGGCATTCATCCTTCACCGCCGGCACGAACCACGCGGTATTGGGCCGGCGCGGATGCGCCGCCACCGCAAAGCCAAAGCTCGACGGCTTGGCATGCAGGCGCTGCCAGTGCATGCCGGCATCGCCGGAACGAAAGATCCCGCCGTGGTGCTGCACCCACATCGCATGCGGATGGCCGGCACATTGCGCCAGCCGGTGCGGATCCTGGATATTGCCATCTTCGCGCCGCTCCGGCGGCATGTAGTCGGCCACCATGCCGCTCGACGTGCAGGCCCAGTTCCTGCCGCCGTCCCGCGTCTGCCACACACCGCCGCACGACACGGCCACGGTGACGTGGCGGCTATCGTGCGGATCCACGCAGATGGAGTGGATGCCGGGCACATCGTAGCCGCCGCCAAACCACTCGCTGCGCTCGGGGCGGTCCCACAGCGGCCGGTTCAGCGCCCAGCTGGCGCCGCCGTCGCCGGAGCGGAACAAGCCGCCCGGCAAGGTGCCGGCCCACAGCACGCCAGGCTCATCCGTCCCGCCGGTTTCCATCGACCAGATCTGCTGCAAGGACCATGGCACCGGTGGCACGGAGGCCACGGGATCGCCTGTCTGCGCAGGGATGGGTACGCCTGGCACGGCCTGTTCCTGTGCCGGATCCGGCTGCGGCTGGGGTGGATATACCGGCACCGCGCAAGCCTCCCACTCCACATTGCGCGCCCTGCGCCGCCATAGCTTGACGCCAAAGTGGCCAAGGTTAAGTGCCGCATACAAGGCACCGTCACGCGGATCGGCCAGCACCATGCTGACGGGCTCGCCCAGGAAATGCACGGATTCCTGGTTCCACGCGCCCGCGCTATCGCGCTGCAACATCAACAAGCCCTTGCGCGTGCCAATGAGAAGCTGATTGTTCATGCAGGACTCCTCGCTTCAGCCCCCTTCAACGGCCTGCCGTCAACCACCGGACAACGCCTGCACCACGAAGATCTGGCTGCTGGCACCCACGCGATCGCTCATGCGCCGGCGGTCGAGAATAGCCGAGCCATCGACAAACACCGCGAGGTGCCGGCGCAGCTGGCCCTGGTCATCCAGGATATAACCGCGCAACTCCGGTTGCGCCCGAAACGCCACCTCCAGCGCGGCGCAGACGGTAGCCGCGGGCACTTCCCGCTCCGGGCTCGGGATATGGCGCTGGATTGCAGAGGCAAAGACAAGGCGCGGCATGGCGGGACGGCCGGCGGGGGACCGGCGGAGTTGGCGAGTGTCTTGCAGTTTAGGAAATACCACGGGGAAATGGGTGTGCGGTTGCACTCAGTGGCGGTGGTTTCGGTGGTGGCGCGCTAGATACCTCACGGGCAAGCCCACAGCCCCCGGTTCCGTGCGACGGTCTGACTTCTATAACGTACAATATTCTGTACAGTCCAACCGATCGGAGGTCGCCATGGGATTCTCTGCGAGTGATGTGATACCCCTGTCGCAAGCCCGTGCCACGCTATCCGAGCTGGCCGAGCAAGTAAAGGCAGGCGCGGAAAAGATCATCACCAAGAACGGTGAAAGCTATGTCGCACTAATTGACGCGCAGCGGCTGGACTACTATCACCGCCTTGAGAGCGAGCGGGTGCACCTGCTACTGCTAGATGAAGCGTCGAAAGGCCTGGACGATGTCAGCGCCGATCGCACCAAGGACGCCAAAGCTACCATTCGCAGCCTCATGCGGCGGCGCAACACTCCCTGAGCCAGACTAGAGAGCGCCGCTTGTGACGTCGAACATAACGGTCAGGCTAACGGCAAACTTCGAGCGCAACCTGGAGCGCCTTGAGCAGTTTCTGCTTGAGGCAGATGCGCCACAGGCATTCGATGCGCTGCTCGACGAATTGCTGGACAACGTGATTCCGGCCCTGGAGCGCTTTCCGGAACTAGGGTCGCCTCTTCTAGGGTTGCGAGCCGGATCGATCGAGTCGCGGCGCGCGCAAGAGGCGCTCCGCGAGAAGGCGGGTGATGCACAGCTCAGGCAGTATGTACTTTCCAGCTATCTCATTCTCTATGCGGTATCCCCTACCGTAATCAACCTCCTGTCCATCAAACATCACAGGCAGCTTTCATTTGATTTCGGCGCTTTTTGGCCGGGAGCGGCGGACACGCGCCAGCGATAGCCCGGTAAGCGAGGAACTCGAATAACGTCGACATGGAAGTCAAGCAAGACCCTCGCGTGGTGGCCTGACCATCAGCCAGGGGGCCGTGTTGCGGGCACGGATGTCGTGCCGAGCAAGAATCACCCAAGGCCTGCATACTGTCTGCTCCATGCAATCCGTAGCGCTCCCGTAAGGACGAAAGATGGCAAGCACCTTGTACGACATCCCCCTGAAACGCATCGACGGCGCCGACAGCCGGCTCGCGGATTTCCGCGGGCGCGTGCTGCTGGTTGTGAACGTGGCATCGAAGTGCGGCCTGACGCCACAGTACGAAGGGCTCGAATCGCTGTACCAGGCCAAGCGCGCCGAGGGCCTCGAGGTGCTGGGATTCCCGGCCAACAACTTCAAGGGCCAGGAGCCGGGCGACGAGGCGCAGATCCAGGAGTTCTGCAAGCTGACGTACGACGTGCACTTCCCGATGTTCTCGAAGGTCTCGGTGCTTGGGGCGGACCAGCATCCGCTGTACGCGGCATTGACCGAAGCCCAGCCGGCCGCCATCGGCGACGGCCCTTTCCGTGAACGGTTGAAGGGCTACGGCGTGAACCCGGAAAACGCCACCGATGTGCTGTGGAACTTCGAGAAGTTCCTGGTCGACCGGGAAGGCAAGGTAGTGGCGCGCTTCGCGCCGGACGTGGCCGCGAACGATCCGCGCCTGCTCGAGGCGATCGATGCGGCGTTGAGCAAGGGCCACTGATCGACTGGGTTCTTGCGTGAAAAAAGCGGGCGGCCTGACATGTAGGAACGCCCGCTTTCTTTGCACGGACCGGCTACAGCTTCCCCAATGACAGAATCTCGTTGGCGTTGATGATTGCCGCCGCGATTTCCTCCGTCGTCACCCGCTTGCTCATGGCCTGGTCACGGATCAGGTCGTACGCGGCGCCATCGCTGATCTGGCGCGTGCGCATCAGGATGCTCTTGGCCTCGGCGATGCGCCGCACGCCAAGCAGCTTCCCCTCGAGCTTGCGCACCTTGCGCACGTGCGCTTTCATCTTGCCATGAACCTGCCGCGCGACGACCAGGGCTGACAGCAGGCCGAAAGAGCGTACCGGCGAAGGCAGCACCGCCTGCGAGCCGATATGAAGGACCGTCTCCACGATCGTCGGATTTTCGTAGGTGACGACCGCGATGATGGTTGGCACTTCCTCCGTCTTGAGCCACTCGAAACCCACGTCGATGCTGTCGGGCCGTACCGCCAGGAAGATCACGTCGACACCTTCTGGCAGGGTGGGAAGCGGCGGCCAGAAGGCCTGCACCTGGCACCCGATCCGCTGCAACTGCTGGGTCAGCTGCTTCCCGTCCGTATCGTCCGGATGAAACACCAGCACCCGCAGCGTGCGCAGGTCTTTCAGTAAAGGGGGCGTCGCCCGAATGGTCCGCCTTTGGCTGCCGCCGTCCACGTCAAAGCTCCAGCGTACTGAGAGTGGTAGTCCAGTCGCCCAGCGAATGCGTGACGAGGTAGGGATCGGGATGGACCGGACGAGTGGCTTCGCGCACGATGGTGAACTGGCCTTTCGAATTGGCAATCCCGATGCGGGGGTAAAGACAGGTATGGTGATTGGACGGCTCGATGCGCACACGGCCCTGGGGCGCCTCGAACTCGCTGCCGAGTATGTGCGGCATGATGTTCAGGATTTCATCGTCGCCCGCCTGGGAAAATGCGTTGGCGAAAATATGCACCTGGAAGTAGGCCGCCTCCCAACATAGATTCGGCACCGAATCCTCCCCGAACCTGCGGCGCAAACGCTCAAGGCAGCGCAGATTGGCGTCGGACTGGATCGACTGGAAGTAGGGAGCGGCAGTGAAATGCCCCGTGGCCACATCGGCACCCATCTGCCTGATCTCCGCCTCGGAAGTGGTCAGGCTGCCGATCGGCATCACCTTCGGGTCCAGCCCTGCATCGGCGTAAGCGCGATAGAGGCTCGCGGTCGAATCACCCACCACCGTGGAAAAGATGAAGTCCGGCCGCTTGTCGAGGATATCCGCAATGATCGGCTTGAAGTGCTTCTCCGTGGCATCGAGCGGCACATAGCGCTCGCCGACCTTTTCGCTGTCCTGGCGCTGCAGCACAAGCTCGCCCATGATGCGGTTCGACTCATAGGGATAGATATAGTCGGAGCCGATCAGGTACACCCGCGCGCCGAAATTCGCGGTCATGAATTCCGCAAGCTGAACGCTGTTCTGGTTCGGCGCGGCGCCCGTGTAGATGATGTTGTTCGAGAACTCGAAGCCCTCGTACAAGGTCGGGTAGAACAGGATCTTGTTCCATTTCTCCACGACCGGCAGCACGGCCTTCCGGCTGCTGGACATATAGCAGCCGAAGATGACGTTGACCTTGTCGTGGACGATGAGCCGCTCGGCCATCTGTGCATAGACTGCCGGCGACGAGCATGCGTCGTAAGCGACTGGCACGATCTCGCGCCCGTTGATCCCGCCCGTGTCGTTCAACTCCTGGATGGCAAGCAGCGTGCCTTGTATCTGCGATCGCCCGATGGTGGAAGTCACCCCGGTTTCGGAGAAGAGCACGCCAATTCGGACCGGGTCCTTATTCGCCATGGCGAACGCTCCTTCGCAGACTTGACCCGCGCTGTGCGCAGCGCAGGCCTGTTTCGATCCCGACTGAAGGTGCTGGCAAATACATGCTCGAAGACATCCCTGTAGGTAACGATGCCGCTAGTGCAACATCGCGATGATCACCGTCGCCTGGATTGCGCCAACCGATCCCGGTCGGACCTAACTGGCGGCAACAACAAGAGCAGCTGGCAATCCGTGGTTTCTGTGAATGATTCTACTCTAAAGCACTTCGGGCGCAGACTTGCTGGCATCCCGGAAATGCCGATTTCCAGGGCGATTTGTGCATCCGGCGCGGCTATGCCGCCGCCAGCCTGGCGTATAGCGCGGCCAGCTGCGCGGGCAACGCAGAAGGTTCGTTGGCGATGCGGAAATTGGCATGGCCCAGGATCGTCCGCATATACGCGGCAGCGCCGGGATCGATGGCAATACCGTAGCTGGCCACACCCGCGCGCAGACCGTCGTGGACGGCAGCCTGCGCGTCCTGGATCAGATAGTCCTTGTCGAACACATCCACATCGGAAGGCGCGCCATCGGTGATGACGATGATGGCGCGATGATCGCTCACTTCAGCGCGCAGGCAGTTGGTTGCGTGGCGCAGCGCGGCCCCCATGCGCGTCGAGTACTGTCCGGCCAGCGACCAGATCGCGTGTTCGCTCGCGTCGTCGAAGGGCACACCGAAATCGAGCAGGCGATAGTAGTTCACGCACGCCCGCGTATCCGATGAAAAGCCGTGCACCGCAATGCGATGACCGCTCGCGCTCGCCGCGCGGGCCAGCACGATGGCGGCCTCCTTTACCATAGCGAGCACCGAGCGCTGCGCGCCGGGCACCACGTCGTTGGTCGACGCGGAAACATCCAGCAACAGCAGGATGCTCGAAGCACGCTCCCTGCTCGCGGGACGAATGAACAACCTGGGCTCGGGGAGAGATCGAGCCTGCGTTCTACCGCAAGCTCGATGGCCGCGTCGAGGTCGAGCTGCTCGCCCTCGAGCTGCCGGCGCAGGCGCGCGTCGCGGCTGAGACGCCGGCGGCGGGAAAGCCGCAGGAGCGGAACCCCCGGTGCGGGTGCCGGCCCGGCGGCGCGCGCGGGCGCGGTGAAAGACCGCTCGATGACCGTGCACCAGTCGCTACGAGATAGCGCCAGGCGATAGTCCCACTCCGGGTACAACTCCCTGCGCAACTCGACCGCGGTCACCGCCACCGGTTCCTGCGCATCGTCACTGGCTTCTTCCTGCGGCGTGACCGAGACGGCGGTATGAGACTGGAGCTCCAGCGCCTGCGCCTGCGGCGGCGTTGCCGGATTGCCGTAGTCCCAGAGGTAGGAGTTGTCGTCTCGGTACGCTGCCGGCACGGCATGTTGCTGCGGGTGAAAGCGAACCCGCATCTGGCCCAGGTCGTTCGCCAGGACCGAAGCCACCCGCCGGCATGCCGCGTAGTCGCCCAGGTCCTCGCCAAGGGACTCGAACAACGTCCGCGCCTTGTTCACCCAGTAGTTATCGTCCTGATAAGCCGGATCCAGCAAGGCCAGGCTCATCCGCGATATCAAGGCCGCGAAACTCAGCCCATGGGGCTGAAGGCCTTGCATCAGCAAGGGGACGAACCAGGAGCGCGTGCCCGGGCAGTCGCGCACGAGCAAACGCTCCACGCGTGCGTCCTCCACTGCCGCGATCACTGCCAGGCTCATCGGCTTGAGCGTCTGGACTGGCAGGGCGGCCGGCGAGTACCGCAGATGGGCCACGGCATGCGCGACCGCGGCGCGGTAGAGCTGGTAACGATCCGGCGCATCCAGCGAGGTGTAATCATCGGGCAGCAGCAGGTGGCCGCCAGTCAGGACAGGCCGGAGCGGCGCGGCATGCAGTTCGGTCTGGCTCCGTGGCTGGATATGCATGTGCCGGCCGCACAGTCCTTCCAGCAATAGCGTAAGCGACGGCATCGCTGATGACAGATCTCCTGCGCCGCCCTCGGCATGCAAGGCCGCGATCGCCCGGGCATCTTCCAGCCGGAAATATTGCTGGCGTCGGGCCGGCTCGTTCGGATACAGTCGCACGCCGGTCAGCACCCAGCGCCCGAAGGCATCTCCGGAGAGCCGGGCAAGCAGCGTACCCATGCGTACGCTAACCGCTTGCGCGCAGGCAGCATCTTCATCGTTCAGCGCCGCAAGCCAGCGTGCGGCCACGCCATCGGCCACGGGCTCGCCCGGGCCGGACTGGCCATGCGGCATCGGCGCGCTGACGCCCCCGGCGGCGCCGGAGCCGTCCTTAGGGAAAGACCATGCAAGCGAGCCACCGATGGGGCCGGCACCATACGCATCCGGAGGGAAGGTTGAACGCATGGCAGCCGCCCTCACGCAAAATAGGCATCGACGAAACCACGCAGCGCCAGGGTGATATCGTGGTCGTCGGTCAACGCCTGGGTCATCGTCATCTCGCAAGCTCTGCCGCGGCGAGACGCCCGCACCGATGAGGATGGCCGCATAGATCAACATCCGGGTCGACACGCCCTCGTCCAGTCCCCGGTGCTTCAGTGCGCGGGAGCGATGCGCGATATCGACGAGCCGCACCGCGAGTTCCATCGGCACCCGTGCCTCCTCGGCAACGATAGCCGCTTCGACTTCCTTCTCCGGATACTCGAACTGCATTGCCACGAAGCGCTGCCGGGTCGACGGCTTCATGTCCTTGGAGCGGCTCTGGTAGCCGGGGTTGTAGGACACCACCAACTGGAAATCGGGATGGGCGTGCACGATCTCGCCCTTCTTGTCGAGCGGCAGGATGCGGCGCGCGTCGGTCAAGGGATGAATCACCACCGTTGTATCTTGCCGCGCCTCGACGACTTCGTCGAGGTAGCAGATTGCGCCATGGCGCACGGCCGTGGTCAGCGGGCCGTCGTGCCAGGTTGTGCCCTGCGCATCCAGCAGGTAGCGTCCGATCAGGTCGGAGGCCGTCATGTCTTCATTGCATGCCACGGTAATCAGCGGCTTGCGAAGCTTCCAGGCCATATGCTCGATGAAACGCGTCTTCCCGCAGCCGGTCGGCCCCTTCAGGACCATTGGCAGCCGGTGGGCATACGCGTGCTCGAACCAGGCGATCTCGTCGCTGGACGATCGATAATGTGGCTCTTCTTCTATCCGGTACGAATCGATGTGGGATGACACGTCGGGAGAATCCTTATTCGAGGCGGCGGCCAGCGCGCCCGGCGCCGGCCGCCTTGTCAGGCGCGCAGGGGTTAGCGGTGGGCCGCCGCTTCGTGCGGAATGCCCTCGATCGGGCACTCGGGTGTTCCCAGCGTGGAGCGCGTCAGCGACTCGACCATCTTGCGCGTGCCGTCGGGGTCGTTGATCCACTTGCCATAGAACTCGAAGGGGCAGGCAGCCACGCCCTGGGCACCTTCCCCGGAGTTGAGCTTGCCGGTGTAGCCACGATGCAGCAGCTTGAACAGATGATTGTTCGATTGCATATTCTTGCGCGCATCGCGAATCAGGCTGAGCGAGAATTCCCCGTACTGGATGCCCATCTCCTCGGTACCGCATTCGCCCAACGCACGCCCGTCGAACCCGATCAGCGAGGAGCCGCCGAAGTAGGAATACACACCGTCGAAGCCCGTCGCGTTGGCGACCGCCACATAGGCGTTGTTCATCCAGGCCATGGTCTTCGCCACCATGGCCTGCTGCTCCTTGGCCGGATACATATACCCCTGGCAGCGCACGATCAACTCGGCGCCGCGCATGGCGCAGTCGCGCCAGATCTCAGGGTAGTTGCCGTCATCGCAGATGATCAGGCTGATCTTCATCCCCTTCGGCCCTTCCGAGACATAGGTGCAGTCGCCCGGATACCACCCTTCGATCGGCGCCCAGGGCATGATCTTGCGGTACTTCTGCACAATCTCGCCCTGGTTGTTCATCAGAATCAGCGTGTTGTACGGCGCCTTGTTGGGGTGCTCCTCGTGGCGCTCGCCGGTGAGCGAGAACACGCCCCAGACGTTGGCCTTGCGGCATGCCGCGGCGAAGATCTCGGTTTCGGCGCCGGGGATCTCGGATGCCGTTTCGTACATCTCGCGGGCGTCGTACATGATGCCGTGGGTCGAGTACTCCGGGAACACCACCAGGTCCATGCCCGGCAGGCCCTGCTTCATGCCAACCAGCATGTCCGCGATCTTGCGCGCGTTATCGATCACCTCGGCCTTTGTGTGCAGGCGGGGCATCTTGTAGTTGACGACCGCTACGCCGACGCAATCGCTGGTGCTGCCAATATCTCCGTGTCTCATTGCAATGCTCCTGTCCAGTGGGGGGAAAATTCAAACCGTCAGGAATGACCTGACCTTGTCCTGATCGAGAGTGGCGCGCGCTTCCTCATGGACGATCCTTCCGCCATCGATGACCAGGAAGCGATCGGCAAGATCGAGCGCGAAGCTGAGGACCTGCTCGGAGACGACGATGGCGAATTGCCTCTCCTTGCGCAGGATGTTGAGCGTGCGGGCGATGTCCTTGATGATCGACGGCTGGATGCCTTCGGTCGGCTCGTCGAGTATCAGCACCTTGGGATCGGAAACCAGCGCACGCGCGATCGCCAGCATCTGCTGCTGCCCGCCGGACAGGTTTCCGCCCTTGCGGGATTTCATCTCTTCCAGCACGGGGAAGAAGCGATAAATGTATTCCGGCACGGCGCGATACCCGGAGTACTCGGTGCCGGTCAGGATGTTCTGCTCCACGGTCAGCTGCGGAAAGATCATCCGGCCCTGCGGCACGAACGCGAGGCCATGCCGCACCCGCTCGTATCCACGCGCATCGATGAGTTCCTTGCCGTTCAGCCGGATGCTCCCTGACCTGGCCGGCAACATGCCAATCAGCGCCTTGAGCAAGGTGGTCTTGCCCATGCCGTTGCGCCCCATGATGGCGACGGATTCCCTTTCCTTCAGCGAGAACGAGATGTCCTTGATGACATGCGATTCACGGTACGCAACATTCAACCGATTGATTTCAAGCATGGCGTACTCCTAGTGACCCAGATACACGTCGATCACGCGCTGATCGTCCTGGACTTCCGACACCGTGCCTTCGCTGAGCAAGCGCCCTTGATGCAGCACGGTCACCTTCCTCGCAATCCGCTTGACAAAATCCATGTCGTGCTCGATCACGATGACCGCCTTGCCTTGCGCGATGCGATTGAGCAATTCGGCCGTCAGCTCGCGCTCGCGCGGGCTCATGCCGGCAACGGGCTCGTCCAGCAGCAGCAGCTTCGGCCCTTGCATCAGCAGCATGCCGATTTCCAGCCACTGCTTCTGGCCGTGGCTGAGCCTGCCGGCCTTCTGGTCGAGGTGATCGCGCAGGAAGACGAGATCCGCCAAGGATTCGATCTCCTCGATCACAGCCTGGCTGCGGCGAAAAAAGATCGACTGCAACACGCCCTGCCCGTTGGGCATCGAGATTTCGAAGTTCTCGAAGACGGTCAGATCTTCATACACCGAAGGCGTCTGGAACTTGCGCCCCACCCCAGCGCGTACGATCTCGTGCTCGGAGAGCTGGGTCAGGTCTTTCCCCTCGAACCACACCTTGCCGGAAGACGGGCGGGTCTTGCCGCAGATCATGTCCAGCAGCGTGGTCTTCCCCGCCCCGTTGGGGCCGATGATCACTCGCAACTCGCAAGGATCAACCTGCAAACTCAACTGATCGACGGCGCGAAAGCCATCGAACGACACCGTAAGCGTATCCACTCTCAGGATGGTGGAAATATCGGTAGAGACACCCTGCACGCCGCCTGGCATAGGCGCTAGACGGTCCATATCAAGCTCCGCGTTCATTTGACACCTCCTGCATCCGGCTGCGCCTTGCTCATGCCGGCCATCAGCCCGGCCAGTCCGTTCGGCATGGCGACGACCACAAGGATGAAGACGGCCCCCAGGAAATACAGCCAGATCTCCGGGAAGGTTTCGGAAAGGTAGGATTTGAGAAAGCCAACCAGCAAGGCACCGACAACCGCCCCCGGCACCGAGAGCCGTCCACCCACCGCGGCGAAGATCACCATCTCGATCGAGGTCACGACGCCCGCCACGTTCGGCGAGATCAATCCGACCTGCAGCGTGTAGAACGCGCCGCCGATGGAAGAAAGGACGGCCGCCAGCATGAAGACGAAGGCCTTGATATGCGCCGTGTTGTAGCCGCTGAAGCGAACCCGGTCCTCACTGTCGCGGATGGCGATCAGGATCTTTCCGAAGCGGCTGCGCAGGAGCAGCACCGCCAGCAGCATCAGCACGGAGACCGCCGCGGCTTGCACGAAGTACAGGTTGCGCTTGGCGGCATCACCGACGATATCCATGCCAAGGAAGGTGCGGAAGTCCGTGATGCCATTGGCGCCGCCGGTGTCGCCCTGCTGGCCGATGATCAGCACCGTCAGCGTCATGGCAAGGCAAAGCGTCACGATGGCGAAGTACACGCCGCTGACGCGCCGCTTGAAGATCGCGTACGACAAGCCATAGGCAAGAAGCGCCGGCACCACAAGGATCATCAGCAGCGTAAAGCCGATGCCATGAAAGGGCTCCCACCAGAACGGCAGCTTGTCGACGCTGCTCCAGACCATGAAATCCGGCAACTCCGGCGCCGAGGCTTCGAGCTTCAGGAACATCGCCATCATGTAGCCCCCAGCCCGAAGAAGATCCCCTGCCCGAGGCTGAGAATGCCGCCGTAGCCCCATGTCAGCACGATCCCGATCGCCACGAAGGAGAAGCACAGGTATTTGCTCACCAGATTCAGCCGGAAATCATCCAGGCCAAGCGGCAGGACGACCAGCAGTAGCAGTACCACGCATGCCAGCGGCAACGCGTCCGATTTTCTTAAGGGAAAGGTCATGGCATCACCCGCGGGTTTTTCTTGCGAACAGGCCGTTCGGCCGGAAATACAGCGCCGTGATCACCAGCAGCAGGATTGCCACCTTCGCCATCGAACCGCTCATGAGGTACTCCAGCGTGGTCTGGGACTGCGCGATGGCGAATCCGGACAGTGCGGTGCCGATCAGGCTTTGCACACCGCCAAAGACGACCACGATGAAGGAATCGACGATGTAGAGCTGCCCGGTGCCGGGGTTGGTCGAACCGATCATGGTAAAGACGCATCCCGCGATCCCTGCCAGCCCCGATCCGAGCGCGAACGTCGCCGCATCCACCCGGTTCGTGTTGATGCCCACCGCATTGCTCATGGCCCGGTTCTGCGTCACCGCCCGCACACGCAGGCCCCAGCGGGTGCGGTAGAGCAGCAGGTACACACCCAGCGACACCAGCGCCGTCAGGCCGATCACAAAGATGCGGGTCAGCGGCAGCTGTATCCCCTGGACCGGCTCCCATGCCCCGCTCAGCCAGGTGGCCAGCGGCACGCTGACTTCCTGAGGCCCGAACACCGAGCGGTAAGTCTGCTGCAGGATCAGGCTCAGGCCCCACGTGGCGAGCAGGGTATCCAGCGGCCGGTCATAGAAGAATCGGATAAAGCCGCGTTCCAGCACATAGCCCAGCGCAAAGGTGCTCAAGAATGCAACCGGAATGGCCGCGAAGAGATAGCCGTCCATCCACTGCGGCGCATGCATCTCGAAGAACCTTGCGGTCAGGTAGGTCATGTAGGCGCCAAGCGCCATCAGCTCGCCGTGCGCCATATTGATGACGCCCATCAGCCCGAACACGATGGCCAGGCCAATCGCCATCAGGAACAGGATCGTGAACAAGCTGATGCCGTTGAAGACCTGCATCGCTACGATGTCTATGTCCATGCTCGTTCTCTGGAAATAAAGGGGGCCTCGCCAGCGGGTTGCCGCCGTGCCGCCACCTATGGCGGGGCACGGCCGGGCCGGCGGGCTCAGAGTTTCGGAAACGGGTTGGGCTCGATCGGGTTAGGAGATTCCCAGACGATGTCGAACTGGCCATCCGGCCGCGCCTTGCCCACGCGGACCTTCTTCCAGACGTGCTGGTTGGTGGCATGGATGCGCACGGGTCCTTCGGGCGCCTCGAAGAGGATGCCGGCGGCCGCCGCGCGCACCTTGTCGGTATCGAACGAGCCGGCCTTCTCCACGGCGAGCTTCCACAGGTAGACGCTGTTGTACGCCACCTCCATCGGATCGCCGATCACGCGGTCCTGGCCGTAACGGGCTTTGAAGGCCTTGACGAAACGCTCGTTGGCCGGATTCTTGAGGCTCTGGAAATAGCCCATGCATGCGTAGTAGCCAACCGCGTTGTCCTTGCCGATGCCTTCGATTTCGTTCTCGGACACCACGGTCGATAGCAGGGTGATCTTGCTGCCGTCCAGGCCGGCCGCGCGCAGCTGCTTGTAGAAGGCCACGTTCGAGCCGCCCACCACCGTGCTGTAGATGCAATCGGGGCGAGCCGCCTTGATCTTGTTAATGATCGAGGAGAACTCCGTATGGCCCAGCGGGGCGTACTCCTCGCCCGCGAGCTTGCCATTCAGGCGCGCAATCGTCGCCTTGGCGATCTTGTTGCAGGTGCGGGGATAGATGTAGTCCGAACCCACCAGGAAGATCGTCTTGCCTTTCTCGCGCGCCATCCAGTCCACGGCGGCCACGACCGACTGCGTTGCCTCCTGCGAGGGGTAGATCACGTGCTTGTCCTGCTCCTGCCCTTCGTAGTAGGTGGGATAGAAGAGCAGCCCGTTGGCGCGCGCCAGGGCGGGCAACACCGCTTTGCGGGAGGCGGATGTATAACACCCGATGATTGCCGCGACCTTGTCGCGCTCCAGCAGCTTGCGCGCCTTCTCGGCGAAGATCGGGTTCTCGCTCGCACCGTCTTCCACCACGATTTCGATCTTGCGGCCCAGCACGCCACCCGACGCGTTGATCTCGTCGACCGCCATTTTTCTGCATCGACGAGCGAGGCTTCGGCGATGGCGATGGTGCCTGACAGCGAGTGCAGCAGGCCGAGCTTGACGGGGCCGTCGGCCCTGGCGAGGCGAGGTACAAGCAGTGCGCTGGACGCGGCACCGAAGGCGATCATGGATCCGGCGGCTTGCACGAATCTCCGGCGATTGAACTGGCTCATTAGATGCTCCTTGGTCCGTATAAATGGCGATTGATGTACTATTCAGAGAAAGCACCCTCGTGCTTTTTTAAACGCACGCAATGCGACTCCAAACCGGATGCTCGATACGTTTTCTTCAGGCAAAGCGCCGCCACTGGCCGCCTTGGCGTCCATTCGAAAAATTCCAATTGAAACGACAAAACGCAAAAAGCCCGAACCGGTAGAGAACCGGGTCGGGCTTTTTTGCCTTGCACTCCGCTGGCGATATTGGCAGCGAGCGCTAAATGTCGAATGACGAAATTTCGTCTAGGAGGATTTATAGCATAAGGTTTCGCTTTTGGCGTAGGTACTTTCACTAATTACACTGCATTTCCCCACTAACGCACCGCATCATCGCGACATCGCTTTTTTACGGTGCAAGAAACGCTATTGAAGTGCAATCCGGCCACGGCCCGCACAATTGCAGCGCAATGCATCCGGCAGTGCGGCGCATGGCATTCAGCGATCGCCGCTCAGGCGCGACTTCCCTTCCTGCCCCTGTCGCAGCCGCGAGCTGACGAGCGCGGCAAGGACCAGCATCCCCGCAATGATCAGCAGGCCATTCTTCGTACTGCCCGTGGTCTGCTCGATCACGCCCATCACCGACGGGCCGATAAATCCGCCGACCAGCCCACAGGTGTTGACCAGCGCGAGCCCGCCCGCCAGCGCCACGCCAGCAAGACGCGACGACGGAAAAAGGAAAATGACCGACTGCACCACGAAGAACATCGATGCCGTCAGGCTGAAGCCCACCATGGCGACCACCGGGCCGGCATAGGCCGCGAGCAGCAGGCCGGCCGACATCACGGCAAGCCCCGCAATCAGCATGCGGCGGCAACGCTGCGGGTTGCTGGCGAAGCGCGGGAGCGCCGCGGCGCCGATGGCCGCCGCGATCCATGGCAGGGAGTTGAGCAGGCCGATTTGCAGCGGCGACAGCTTGCCATAGGTGCCGATGATGCCCGGCAGGAAGAAGATGACTGTGTAAATGCTGATCTGGTGGCAGAAGTACACAAAGATCGCGAGCCAGATCTGGCGATCGGCCAGGCAGCCCCGGAACGAGTGGCCGACGTGTCCGGCAGCCGCTTCCTCGGCTTGCTCCGCCGCCAGCCGGCGCTCCACCTCGCGGGCTTCCTCGGGCGACAGCCAGGTCGCGCTGGCGGGGCCGTCCGGCAACTTCTTCCACACGACGAAGGCAAACGCCACCGCCGGCAGGCCTTCCAGCACGAACATCCATTGCCAGCCCCGCCATCCCAGCACGCCGTCCATCTGCAGCAGCGCGCCGCCGAGCGGCCCGCTAAGGATGTTGGCAATACACACGCCCAGCAGGAAGTATCCCGTCGCGCGCGCCCGCTCCTTGCGGCCGAACCAATAGGTCAGGTAAAGCATCACACCGGGGAACAGTCCCGCTTCCGCCGCGCCCAGCAACAGGCGCATGACATAGAACGAGGTCTCGCCGCTGACAAAGGCCATGCCCGCGGACAGCAAGCCCCAGGTGATCATGATGCGCGTGATCCAGAAGCGCGCCCCCACCTTGTGCATGATCAGGTTGCTGGGGACCTCCAGCAGCGCGTAGCTGAGAAAGAACAGGCCCGCACCCAGCCCATAGGCCGCCGCGGAGATGCCCAGGTCGACCGCGATATGGCTCTTTGCCAGCGCGATATTGGTGCGATCGAGAAAGCTGATCACGTAGGCCATCACCAGGAGCGGCATCAGCTTCCTGAACAACAGCGCGTTCAACGAGCGCTGATCGGCTAGCGGCGCTTCTCGCGCGGTTTGCACATAAGTGGTGGACATGGCCTGGATCTCCTGTCGGCGGTATCTGTTTATGTTCCGGAGGCATCAAGGCCTCCGGCGTGCGCATGTTGTCTTGCGTGCCTGCGCTCGCGGCGCGGGCCTTTAAAAGGCCACGTTCGCCGCGCCCTTCAGACCGAGGATCTCGCGAGCCTCGTCGGGCGTCGCGACATCGATGTTCAACGCCTCAAGCACGCTGCGGATACGCAGCACTTGCTCGGCGCTCGATGCCGCCAGCCGGCCCGGGCCTATCCACAGCGAATCCTCCAGGCCGACGCGCACGTTGGCGCCCATCGCCGCGCCGATGGTGGCCAGCGGGATCTGGTTGCGGCCGGCGCCGAGGATCGACCAGCGGTACTGGTCGCCGAACAGCCGGTTCGCGGTCCGATGCATATGCATCAGGTCTTCCGGATCGCCACCGATGCCGCCCAGGATGCCGAAGACCGACTGCACGAACACCGGCGCCTTGACCAGGCCGCGGTCCAGGAAATGCTTCAGGTTGTTCAGGTGGCTGATGTCGTAGCACTCGAACTCGAAGCGCGTGCCGTTGGCGTTGCCGATCTTCAAGATGTTCTCGATATCGCTGAAGGTATTCTTGAAGATCAGGTTGCGGCTGTTCTCCAGGTGCTCGCGCTCCCACTCGTGCGCGAACTCCTTGAAGCGATCCAGCATCGGGAACAGGCCGAAGTTCATCGAGCCCATGTTCAGCGAGGCCAGTTCCGGCTTGAACGTCGTGGCGGGGAGCATGCGCTCCTCCACGGTCATGTGGGGACTGCCGCCGGTGGTGATGTTGATCACGGCATTCGTGGCCGCCTTGATCTTCGACAGGAACGGCCGGAACAGCGCCGGGTCCTGCGACGGCCGGCCGTCCTTCGGATCGCGCGCGTGCAGGTGCAGGATGGCCGCGCCGGCCTTGGCCGCATCGATGGCGGCGGCGGCGATTTCGTCGGCGGTCACCGGCAGGTACGGCGACATGCTGGGGGTGTGGATCGCGCCGGTGGGGGCGCAGGTGATGATGGCTTTGGATCGGGCGGCCATGGCGGGCTCCGTGTGAAATCGGTTGGTGGAGGTGAGGTCAGCTAAGCGCTTGCGTCAGGCCATCGACCGCCAGCTCCTGGCCGGTGACGTTGGCGGCCAGGTCGGAGGACGCGAACAGCACCATGTTGGCGATATCGCGCGCCGTCACCATGCGCCCGAGCGCGGCTTGCGACGTGTAGGCCCGCGTGACGTCTTCCAGGGGCTTGCCCAGCGCCTCGGCTTTTGCCGCGATGACCGCGCGGATGCGCGGGCCATCGACCGCGCCGGGCAGGATGGCATTCACGCGGATGCCGTCGGCGCCGAGTTCCAGTGCCAGCGATTTGGTGAATCCGATGACCGCCCATTTGGACGCCGAGTAGACCGAACGCCCGGGCATGCCGAGGTGGCCGGCAGCCGATGACAGGTTGACGATAGCGGGGCTCTTTCCCTGGCGCAGGCGCGGCACGGCCAGGCGGGTGCACAGGAACTGACCGGTGATATTGACCGCGAGCGTGCGCTCCCAATCGGCCAGGGCCAGGGTCTCGACACCACCAGTGGGGCCCGCCACGCCGGCGTTGTTCACGAGGATGTCGAGGCCGCCGAGCGTGCGATCGACGGTCTCGAACATGGCGGCCACGTCGGCCTCGCTCGACACATCAGCCCGGCATCCATGCACCGCCGGCAGCTCGGCCGCGAGGCGCTCCAGGCTGGCGCCCTGGACATCGCAAACGAGCACACTGGCGCCCGCCTGCGCGAAGGCCCGCGTGATTTCCAGCCCGATGCCGTCGGCGCCAGCGGTCACCAGGACTCGCTTGCCCGCGAGAGAGTTGTCATTCCACATATTGGTCAGCTCCATGCATGAGGCGATTTACCTCCATGGCCGCCATGTTATATCTGTGATCACAGATCTCAAATCGGGAATACCCTATGTGCTATGAAGTGCTATGATTTCCGCATGTCCCTACCCGAACTTGTGACCCCTTTGAAGCGCCAGACGTTGAGTGGAGACGTCTACGCGCAATTGCGAGAATTGTTGATCAGCGGCCACATGATGCCCGGCGAACAAATCTCGCTGCGCAGCACTGCCGCTGCGCTGGGTGTGAGCGTGATGCCGGTGCGCGAAGCGGTGCATCGCCTGGTGGCGGAGCAGGCACTGGAACTGACGCCTAACCGCGCGTTGCGCGTGCCGATCATGAGCGTGAGCCAGTTCCGGGAGATCACAAGTATCCGGGTCAATCTGGAAGGACTGGCGACAGAGCAGGCGGCCGAGCACCTGAGCGACGCCGCGATCGTGCAGGTCACCGCCCTCCATGACCGCTTCGCGGAGGAGATGGCCCGGTCCAGGCCGGACAGCTCAAAGCTGATCTCCGTCAACAAGGAACTGCATTTCGCCGTCTACAAGGGCGCCGGCATGCCGATCCTGCTGCAGATGATTGAAGCGCTGTGGCTGCGTATCGGCCCGATCCTGAATCACGATCTGCGCTCCGGCTCCCGCCGCGTGGGCGAGCAGGTAGCGGTCAATCATCACGCGCGGCTGGTTGCGGCGCTCAAGCGCAGGGATGGCATTGCGGCACGGGCCGCGCTGCAGGGAGATATCGAAAGCGCGGCGGAGTACATCGTCTCAGCGGGCGTGCTGCTGGCGGCCGATGCGTTTGATGAGCCGGTGCCCGACGCGGGCAAGCCGGCCTCGAAGACCGCGCGGCGCGCGGCCGCAAGCGGCGGGCGTAGAACGGTCTGAGCAGGCCAGGCACATGGCGACCGAGCCGGTCCGCCACGCCGGCAACCGGGCTCGCACGGCGCGCCGGCTGCTGCCCGGGGCACGCCCGGGCAGCCAACCACGTTCAGGTAATCGCCCCCAGCTGCCAGGGCACGAACTCATTCTGCCCGTAGCCATGGAGCTCGCTGCGCGAGCGTTTGCCGGAGGCCGTGTCCAGCATCAGCTGGAACAACGCCGCGCCCAGTTCGGCGATGGTGGCGCTGCCGTCCAGTACCGTGCCGCAGTTCAGGTCCATGTCGTCCGACTGGCGCTGCCATAGCGCCGTGTTGGTGGCGAGCTTGACCGAGGGCGAGGGCGCGCAGCCGTAGGCCGAGCCGCGCCCGGTAGTGAAGCAGATCAGGTTGGCGCCGCCCGCCACCTGGCCGGTGGCGGAGATCGGGTCGTAGCCCGGCGTATCCATGAAGACCAGGCCGCGCACGCGCACCGGCTGCGCGTACTCGTACACTTCGGCGAGATTGGTGGAGCCGCCCTTGGCGATGCCGCCCAGCGATTTTTCCAGCACCGTGGTCAGGCCGCCCGCCTTGTTGCCGGCGGAGGGGTTGTTGTCCATGCTGGCGCCGTGGCGCTCGCAATAGGCCTCCCACCAGCGGATGCGCGCCACCAGCTTCTGGCCGATCTCCGGCGTTTGCGCGCGGCGCGTCAGCAAGTGCTCGGCGCCGTAGATCTCCGGCGTCTCGGAGAGGATCGCGGTGCCGCCATTGCGCACCAGCAAATCCACCGCCGCGCCCAGCACCGGGTTGGCCGAAATGCCCGAGTAGCCATCCGAGCCACCGCATTGCAGGCCCACCACCAGATGGTGCGCCGGCACCGGCTGGCGTTCCACCGCGTTGGCCTTCGGCAGCATCGCCTTGATCAGCTCGATGCCGTGGGCAATGGTCTTGGTGGTGCCGCCGGTGTCCTGGATGGTGAAGGTCTGCAGCCGGTCGCTGTGCGTGAGCCCCTGTGTCGCCAGCAGCGCGGAGATCTGGTTGGTCTCGCAGCCCAGGCCGATCACCAGCACGCTGGCAAAGTTGGGATGGCAGGCATAGCCGCCCAGCGTGCGCTGCAGCACCGCCAGCCCCTCGCCCTGCGGATCGACCGCGCAGCCCACGCCGTGCGTGAGCGCCACCACGCCGTCCACATTGGGATAGGCGGCCAGCGCCTCCGGATGGATGTCCCGGCGAAAATAGTCCGCGATGGCGCGTGCCACCGTGGCCGAGCAGTTCACCGAGGTCAGGATGCCGATGTAGTTGCGCGTGGCCACGCCGCCGTCGGCGCGTTTGATGCCATCGAACGTGGCAGGCTGCGCCACCGGTTGCACCGCGCGGGCCTCCGCGCTGAACGCATAGTCCCGCGTGAAATCGCCCATGGCCAGGTTGTGCGTATGCACGTGCTGGCCGGCGCGGATGTCCTGGCTGGCAAAGCCGATGATCTGGCCGTAGCGCCGCACCGCTTCGCCACTGGCGATCGCGCGGGTGGCGATCTTGTGGCCGGGCGGGACCAGGCCGATCACGGTCACGCCTTCGTCGGCGAGCGGCGTGCCGGCCACCATCTGGTCGCGGGCAATGACCACGTCGTCATCGGGATGCAGCCGGATGGTGCGCGGCGTGCGGGGAAGCTGCGCGGGGGCGGCGACAATGCTCTCTGTGCTCATGGGGTGGTTTCTCGCGGTTGAATGGTCGCCCTGCCGATTCGTGCGGGCTTTACTTGATCATTTCGTCCGGCAGCGCGATGCCGAAGTACTGCTTGTAGATGCTGTTGATCTTGCCGTTCTTCAGGTTGGCCTTGACCCAGTTGTCGAGCCACGCCTTCAGCGCGGTGTCGCCCTTGCGCAGGCCGATCGCATAGGGATAGGCCTTCATCACGAACTTGGTTTCCAGGTCGCGCGTGGGATTGCTCTTCTTCACCGCGGGAATCACGCTGATGGCGGCGGCGAGATAGTCCTGCTGGCCGGTGGAGACGGCGGTGTTGGTCGTGGCGTCGTCCTCGTAGCGCACGATATTCACGCCCGGCACTTCCTTGGCGCCACGGCTCAGTTCCTGGTCGCTGGTGGTGCCGCGCGTGACGGCGATGGTCTTGCCGGACAGGTCGGCAAAGCTCTTCAGGCCGGCCTTCGCGGGCCCGCCCACCACGACCGGGATCACGCCATAGGGATCGGAAAAGTCGATCACCTTCTTGCGCTCGTCCGTGACCGAGAACGAGGCCAGCACCACGTCCGCCTTCTTGGTCAGCAGGAAGGGCACGCGGTTCGGCCCGGTCACCGGCACGATCTCCAGTTCCACGCCGAGGTCCTTGGCCAGCAGCCGGGCGGTCTCCACATCGGAGCCGCTTTGCTTTGCCTGGCTGTCGAGCATGCCGTAGGGCGGCGCGCCGATATCCACGGCGACCAGGATCTTCTTGCGTTGCTTGATGGTGTCGAGCGTGTCGGACCAGGCGCTGGCGGATGCGCCAACGAGCAGCAGGGCGGCGAGCGAGCCGAGCAGGCGGCGGTTGAGGTGCATGGGGTGTCTCCGTGGGTGTGTAGGTTGAGTCGTGCCGGCTAGCGGGAAATCAAAGGCCGTTGCCGACGAACTGCTTGAGCTCCGGCGTCGAAGGTTCATCCAGCAGCTTGCCGCTGCCGCCTTCCCAGACGATGCCCTGGTGCATGAACATGATCTGGTCCGCCACCGAGCGCGCGAACGCCATCTCGTGCGTGACCAGCACCATGGTCATGCCGTCTTCGGCCAGCCGCTCGATCACCTTGAGCACCTCGCCGGTCAGCTCGGGATCCAGCGCCGAGGTGACTTCATCGAACAGCATCAGGCGCGGCCGCATCGCCAGCGAGCGCGCAATCGCCACGCGCTGCTGCTGGCCGCCGGACAATTGCTCCGGGTAGTAGCCGGCGCGCTCCTCCATGCCAACCTGCTTGAGCACGTGCATGGCCAGCTCGCGCGCTTCCTTCTTGCCAACGCCCTTGACCTTGCGCGGCGCCAGCATGACGTTTTCTTCCACGGTGAGGTGCGGGAACAGGTTGTAGCTCTGGAACACGATGCCCACTTCCTTGCGCAGCTCGCCCAGCGGCACGTTGTCTTCGTGCATGGCGCGGCCGCACACATGCAACGCGCCGCCGTTCACGCGCTCCAGGCCGTTGATGCAGCGCAGGGCCGTGCTCTTGCCCGAGCCGCTGCGGCCGATCAGCGCCACCACCTCGCCGGCGCGCACCGAGAAACTCACGCCCTTGAGGATCTCCACCTGCCCGAAGGATTTGCTCACCTTGTCGAAGCGGACGATGTCTTCCATGCTTGTCTCCATGATGTCTTGTGTTTCCCGCTGATTCGGGTCCGCTCTCACAGCCACGTTCAAACTCGCACTCAAACCCGCTTGAAGCGGCGCTCCAGCTTGTACGACAGCGTCGACAGCGGATAGCAGATCGCGAAATAAAGCACCGCCGCGATGGAAAACACCACGAAGGGCTCGAAGGTGGAGTTGTTCACCACCCGTGCCGAATAGGTCAGGTCGAAGAAGCCGATCACCACCGCGTACGAGGAGTTCTTCACGATCTGCACCAGGAAGCTCACCGTGGGCGCCACCGCGATGCGCGCGGCCTGCGGCAGGATCACGTGCACCACGCGCTGCAGCGGCGAGAGCGCCAGGCACTCGGCCGCCTCCCACTGCGTGCGCGGCACGGCCTGGATGCAGCCCTTCCAGATCTCGGCCAGGTAGGCGCTGGAATACGCCGTCATGGCGATGCCGGCGGCCACCAGCGCGGGCAGGTCGAAGCCGCCCACGCTGATGCCGAAATACACCACGAACATGATCACCGGCAGCGGCACGCCCTGCACCAGCTGCACGAAGGCGCCGGTGACCATGCGCAGCACGCGGCCGCCGCGGCTGCGCGCCAGTGCCAGCGGCAGGCCCACCAGCGCGCCGCCGACAAAGCCCATAGCTGACAGCAACAGCGTCCAGCCGGCGCCGCGCAGGATGAACAAGACTTGATCCAGGGAAAGGCTGGACATGATGCTTGGCTCCGCGTCGAAAGGAAGTAGGAAAGTGGAAGAAGGGAAAAGAGGAAGCGTGCGGAATCAGAGCGCCGTCTTCAGGCGCCGGCGGCGGGTGAAAGCGATGGCACCCACGCCCGCCATCGACAGCCGCAACAGCCACGACAGCACCAGGTACACCACGGCAATGACGATGTAGATCTCAAAGCCGCGGAACGTCTCCGACTGGATGCGGTAGCCCACCGCAGTGAGTTCTTCCGCCGAGATCTGCGACATGATGGAAGTGGCCAGCATCATCAGCACGAACTGGCTGATCAGCGCCGGGTACATGCGCTCCACCGCCTGCGGCAGCACCACCAGGCGCAGCACCTGCCAGCGCGACAGCCCCAGGCACGATGCGGCCTCCAACTGGCCGCGCGGCACCGACTCGATGCCCGCGCGCACGATCTCCGTGGTGTAGGCCGATACGTTGACCACCAGCGCCAGCACCGCCGCCGCCATCGCCGGCACGCGCACATGCACCGCCGCCAGCCCGAAGAACAGCCAGAACGCCTGGATCACCAGCGGCGTATTGCGAATCACATCCACATAGCCCGTGACGCAGCGGCGCGCCCAGGCCGGGCCTTGCGTGCGCACCACCGCCAGCGCCGTTCCCAGCACAAAGCCAAGCACGATGGTCGCAACAGACATGCGCAGGGTCAGCCATGCCCCGTCGAGCAGTTCTCGCCAGTTGGCGGACAGGAAGCTGAAATCGAACTGGTAGTCCATCGGGGATGCGCCCTATCGCTCTTTTGTGGGCAGCGCCGGCCTTGGCCGCCACCCTGTCTCGGTGTTTTGTTCTCGTCTCGATGCGGCCTTGCGCCGGCATGGATCGAAATATATGACTATTGCCGACAATCGTCAATATGTGGAGATACCCGTGTATCATATGTTCATGCGTTCATGCGCCGCCCGATACTTGGCACCATGCCGACGCCACGAGCGACGCATCCGACGAAGTACTTGACGAAGTACCTGACGAAATACCCAACACCACCCAAACCCGCCAACCGATCCGGAGACAACGTGCCGAGTCCATCGACGGCCGCGCGACAAGACAAGCGCACCGCCCCCTTCGCACTCATGCAGGAAGCCGACGAAGCGCAACGGCACGCGCCGATCTACGCCGTCATCGTCGAGCTGCTGCGCAAGGCCATCGTGGAAGGCTCGCTGGAGCAGGGCACGGTATTGCTGGAAGGCCATGTGGCCGAGATCCTGCGCTCCACCCGCTCGCCGGTGCGCCAGGCCCTGCGCGAGCTGGAAGCCGATGGCGTGGTCAGCCGCTTTGAAGGGCGCGGCTTCGTGGCCGGGCCCGCGGGCACCACGCCCCGGCGCATCCCGCTGGATCCCGCCATGCTGGGCGTGGACCGCGAGCCGGATGTCGCGCGCAAGACGCTGGGCTGGGAGGTGATCTACGACGAAGTGGAGCGCGACCTGGTGCACTTGTCGGTGTTCGGCCGCTATCGCGTCAACGAGATTGAACTGGCCCGCCACTTCAACGTGGGCCGGACCGTGGTGCGCGACGTATTGCTGCGCCTGGAAAGCCTGGGCATCCTGGAAAAAGACGAGCGCCTGCGCTGGGTCATCACGCCGCTGGACGCCAAGCGCATCCATGATCTCTACGAACTGCGCTCACTGGTGGAACCCGCCGCGCTGCGCGCCGCCATCGGCCACACCGACCGGGCCGAGATCGAGCGGATGATCGGCGACCTGCACAAGGTGCAGCGCGTCTACCCCAAGGTCAGCCGCACCGCCATGGACAACCTGGAGCACGACCTGCACGTGCAGCTGCTCTCGCAGTGCCCCAACAAGGAATTGCTCAGCAGCCTGCAGCGCACGCGCTGCATCCTCACACTGAGCAAGCACGTGCTGGGCGTCTCCACGCCGATGCCCGAAGCGGACCCGTTCATGTCCGAGCACATCGCCGTGCTGCAGGCCGCCGCCGATGGCGCGCCGCGCAAGGCGGCCGACCTGCTGCGCGACCACCTCGAACTATCCTGCGAGAAAGTGACGCGGCGCGCGGAACTGGTGCGCGAAACGTTCGCGCTGCCCGAGGTTTCGTATATCGCGTGAGCGGGTCGGGCGGCTGGCTACGCGGGCAAGGTAACGTCCGCCTCCAGCGGATACACCGGCCGCGCCAATCGCTGAAACGGGAACTGCGCATAGCGCGAACTCGTCACGCCGCCGCCATCGCACGCCACCACCGCTTTCGCGATCGGCACGAACACAGGCCGGCAGTACATGCGCGATTTCAGCAGCAGGAAACGCTGCGCCAGCGGATCCACGCCGATATGCGTGAAGATGCCCAGGTCCCAGTGCTCCTGCGGCGTCTCGGTCACCACCACCTGCGCCGCGCCGATATCGAGCAGCGCCGTGCGGCCCATGCGGATGCGCTCGCCGGTGTAGGTGGGGCCGCTGATCACGTATTCGCCGTTGCTGATGGCGGCCACCCGGCCGGTCAGCGTCAGTGGCGTGGGGTAGATGCCCAGCTGGGTCAGCGGCACCTTGTTGCCCACCGGCAAGGTCACGGTGGCATCCAGGCCAGCCTCGATCATCACGGCCACGGCCTGCGGGTCGCACACCGGTCCCACCGCGATGCCGGCCAAGCCTTGCTGCAAGGCTTCGCGCAGGACCTGCATATCGTCGCAGGTGCCGCCAGACATGCAGTTGTCGCCATGGTCCAGCAGCAGCACCGGCCCGTTGCCGGTTTGCGCGGCCAGTTGCCCGGCGCGCGCAATCGATTCAGCCAGCGGCTCGCTCTCATAGACAAAGCCCGCGCGCTCCGCCCAGATCTGCGCGGCAAGCTTGTCGGCTGCCGCCTGCGCCGCGGCCTGGTCGCCGTCGGCCACCACCAGCACGCTCAGGCAGGGCGCCGCGATATCCGCCAGCCCGAAGCCGGCCAGCACCGACACTGCCAGCATGCCATCGGCCTCGGCCTGCCTGGCCGCCGCCACCGCGCGCTGCATCGCGCCTTCGCCCGTATTGCTGCGCAGCGTGTGCGTGACCATCGGCAGGCGCCGCCAGGCCAGCGCGGGCCGCGTCTTTTGCTCGAGCATGCGCATCAGCAGGCGGCCGGCATGCTCGCCGGTTTCGTACATGTCCACGTGCGGGTAGGTCTTGAAGCTGACCGCGATGTCGGCATGCTCGATCATCTTCTGCGTGACATTGCCGTGCAGGTCGAGCGCGATGGCGATCGGCACGTCGGGCAGCACTGCGCGCAGCCGCTCGAGAAGGTCGCCCTCGCCGTCGTCGCTGTTCTCCGCCACCATGGCGCCGTGCAGGTCCAGCATCACCGCGTCGCAGCCGGGCGCCGCGTCGACGATGGCATCGCATAGCGCGGTATAGGCCTGCGCCGCAACGCGGCCGCTCGGGTTAGCGCCAGCCGAGACCGGCACCACGAACTCGGCACCCGCCGCCTCCGCCAGATCGATAAAGGCACCAATTGCCGTGCGCGTGTTCTTGCTGGCCCGATACGCCTGCTCCCCATAGTGCGGATGGAACGACGACAGCGGCGTCGGCACCGGCGAGAAGGTATTGGTTTCGTGGTTCAGTCTGGCGATCAGGATCTTCATGGCGGTGCGAGTGCTCCAGCATGGAAGTGGCCGGAATTGCCGGCCAGCATTGGGATGGGGGCTGCTGCGGACTTAAGCGTTGGCCCAGGGATTAATTATCTCAAGGCCAGCCGCCTCAAATGGGGCGGTATCCCGCGTCGCCACAGTCAGGCCATTGGCGGCAGCCGTGGCAGCGATATACCCGTCTGCGGTCGCGATCGCCATGCCCTGGGCCCTTGCTCGCGCGCGGATTTCCGCATAGGCACTCGATGCCGCGGCGTCGAATGACAGGATTCGGCCTGCAAACAATGGCAAAACGCGCCGTTCCAGGCTCGTTTGCAGGATCTCCCTACGCTTGCCCGCCGGCATCGCGGCGATACCGAAACGCAACTCCGCCAGACTGATCGCCGCCAGGTAGAGCGTTTCAATATTCTGCGCATCGATCCACGCCAGCACCGACGGATCGCCGACCGCCCTCAGCGGTTCGGATACGACATTGGTATCGAGCAGGATCATTCGAAGCTCAGCGGCTCAGTCGCGATCTTGTCGCGCTCGATCTCGAGATCGACGCCGCCGACCTCTCGGCCGATTTCGGCCAGTAGCGAACCCAGCTTGACGCGCCCCTCTGGATGCACGGCCTGCTCGAGAATGTCACGGATTTCCGCCTCGGTGCTGCGCCCATGCATCGCTGCGCGCACCCGCAGCGCGCGATGCACTTCGTCGGGTACGTTGCGAACGGTAATGACTGGCATACTTCACCTCATAGCAATGCTTTCATTGCATGCATTCTATAAATTTGCAGTCATTTTTGCAAACCTGCCCCCGTGGCCCCCTCCCTCTTCTTGCGAGCTCCCTGATGGGTAGGCTGCCCATGGGAGGCGACCAATATATCGTGGAAGGCTTGCGCGGCCGGAGTCAGTGGCCGCCCGCGACGCCTTGTTATGCCTATGGTGCGAAAAATCTCCGGCTCGACCAGCGAGACGCTGACCAGGCTGGCCTGATGACCGCCGGGCACCGCGTAGGCGGGCACGGCACCCACCCCGATACCGGCTTCGATCAAGCTCACTAGCGCCGGTACATGCTGCACTTCGCAGGTCCACTTCGGACGCGCCGCGACTGCCGAGAGACCTTGCCGGAGGGAACGCTCGCGCGTTCCCTCCGGGACTGGCTTCCCACGGCTAGGTTCAGGCAGCAGGTCCTGGTGGAAAATCCAGCACGCCTGTACGCGTTCTGAACGAAGCGGGGGAGGCTAGCAGCCGCTGGCCTCCCCCTCCATCGTTCAGAAGAAACGCCGCAGCCCCAAAGGGCGGCGCCCTTGCCTTAGGCGCTTCGCTACCTCAAGCCGCGCCACCCGTCTTCGCCGGATACTTCAGCGCGTTCACTTCCATCTTGGCCTTCACCGCTGCATCCAGGTCCACATTCAGCGCGTTCAGCAACTGCGACAAGTAGATCGTGATATCCGCCAGCTCTTGCTCCACATGCTCGCGCTCGTCGGTGGACATGATCTCGCGCGCTTCGCCCTCGGTCTTCCACTGGAAGATCTCGACCAGCTCGGCCACTTCCACGCTGAGGGCCATGGCGAGGTTCTTGGGACTGTGATATTTGCCCCAGCCGCGCGCCTCGCCAAATGCGGCGGCGGCTTGCTGGAGGTTCTTGATGTCGATCAGGGTCATGATGGGTCACTGCGCAGGAATCGGTACTGCGCGTATTGAACCACGTTCTGGCTCTGCGATCGGCATGACCATGACGTTCGGGAGCCGGGGTTGCCTAACGCCCCAGGAAGGCCGGAAATTGCGCCAGCAGGTAGAGCGCTGCGCCAATCAGCCCGCCGACAACGGTGCCGTTCATGCGGATGTACTGCAGGTCCTTGCCCACGTTCAGCTCGATCTGCCGGGACATGTCGCGCGCATCCCAGCTGCGGATGGTGTTGCTGATATGCCGCGTGATGAACTCCGCGAAGTCCGGCGCCATGTTGCGAGCCGCCTCGCGCAGGTGATCGTTCAGCGACGCGCGCAGGGACTCGTTGCGCGCCAGCTCGGCGCCGATCCATTGGCCCGCCGCCACCACCTTGCGGTGCGTGGCGGAATCCTCGCACGCCAGGTCGCGCTTCAGCCAATCGCGCCACTCGGCCCAAAGCCCGCCGATGTAGGCATTCAGCGCCCCATCCTGCTTCAGGTGCGCCTTCAGTTCCTCGGCCTTGGCGTGGAACGACGCATCATGCTTCAGCCGCGCGATCAGGCGCTGCACGGCTGCATCGAAGCGCTTGCGAAGTTCATGATTGGCATCCTCTTCAATCTGGGTCAGAACGCGGCTCAGCGCCTCGGAAATCAGGTCCGCGCCATTGCTCCCGATCCACTCGGTGGGAAGAAGCCGCTCTTTCATCGGGTGATCGCTCTTCAGCCACTCCACGATCCGCTCCGAGATAAAGGCGCGCGCGGAAGGCTCGTTGAGCAAGGCGATCAACTGCGCGATGGTCTCATCAAGCAGCGCCTGGTGGCGATCGTTCTTGGTCAGGCTATCGAGAATCGTCGCCGCGGACTCCGACAGATCGACCTTGTCGATCATCGTATCCACCGCCCGCTTCAACAGCGACTGGATGTTCCGCTCGTCCATCACATCCAGCATGCCGCTTGCGAACGTCACCACCATGTCGCCGATCTGCCGCGCGTTGGCGGCGGAGTCCAGCCACTGGGTGACCACCAGCGCCGGATTGTGCCGCTCGATCAGCGCGACCACGGACTGCACATCCAGGAACTTCTCCTTCACGAACACCGCAAGGCCATCCGCGATATCGTCCCGCTTGCGGATGATGATGTTGGTGTGGCGTGCAAAGCCCGGCAACGGAATCCGCCGGAACAGCGCCGCCACGGCAAACCAGTCCGCCAGCCCGCCAACCAGCGCCGCCTCCGCCGCCGCCCGCACGCCATCCGTCAGCGGCACGCGCGGCAGGAGGATGGTGGCCACGAAGACGGCAAACGCGAACAGCAGCAAAGCCAATGCCTTACGCTTGGCGACCCTGAGTTCTTCTTCCTGATTCATGGGATCGGCGATTTGAAGTTGGTTCATGGGACTTCGGCGTTGGTCGATTCCTCGCTGGGCTAAATCCGGCGCCGCCGTAGCTCCCCTCTCCCGCGCGGCGGGAGGGGTTGGGAGAGAGGGCGGGCATTCGCAAGAACGAAGCGCATCACGTTGAGCAATCGCCCGCCCTCTCCCCCGGCCCCTCTCCCACTGCGTGGGAGAGGGGAGCAAACCGGCAACAGCCATGACGCCTGAGCGAAATCCAGCTCCCCCTCTCCCGCGGCCCCGCCCACTGCGTGGGAGAGGGAAACAAACCGGCACAGCCATGACGCCTGAGCGAAATCCAGCGCAGGCGTAGCTCCCTCTCCCGCGCGGCGGGAGAGGGGTTGGGGGAGAGGGCGGGCATTCGCAAGAGCGAGGCGCATCACGTTGAGCAATCGCCCGCCCTCTCCCCCGGCCCCTCTCCCATTTCATCGGAGAAGAGAAAACCGAAGCACTCAAAAATTCAACACCCAGGATACTTCGTCCAGATCCGCTGAACCAGTTCCTCGTCCGCCGAATCGATGCCCACGTCCCACTCAGGAAACACGCTCAGGTCGTCAGCAAGCTCGGTGATCACTTCACGCAACTCCAAAGGCGCCAGCCACTCCGGCGGGATCGCCTCCACGCCGAGCAGCGCGCCCAACAGGTTGCCCGTGATGGCGCCAGTCGAATCCGAGTCGCCATCATGGTTCACCGCCAGCACAACACCATGACGGAAATCACGCGCGACCAGCGCGCAGTACACGGAGATCGCCAACGCCTCCTCCGCCACCCAACCCTCACCCAACCGCGCAATAGCGTCATCATGCGCCACGCCAGAGACAGCCAGCGCCTCCGCGTGGATGATGGCCAGCAGCGTCTGCTCGTGATCCGGCTGTGCGGACAGGCACGTCTTGGCGCTCGACAAAGCAGCGGGCAACGCCGCGCCGTCGGCCAGCTCGCGGATCAACACGGCCAGGACGCCGCCCGTCAGCGATCCGCTTGGATGTCCATGGGTAAGCGCGGCCAGCGCCGTTCCCAGGTCAAAGGCATCCTGAGGGGATCGCTGCCCGGCGCGCCGCCACACAAACAGGCCGGCCGGCGCCACACGCATCACGCCGCCGCAGCCCTTGCTGTCGTTGCGCGCGGGTTCTCCCAGCTTGAGCATGGCCTCCAGCGCCGATAAACAAGTGTTTCCCGGCGCGCGCCGGCTGTGCAGCGCCGCCTGCTGGTATAGCCATCCCGGCTTGTCCGACAGCACGTCGCGCTGGAACGCAGGCTGGATCCCCTGCGTCAGCAACCAGCGCAGATAAGCGCGCGAGACCACGCCAGGAACACTGCCGATGCCCCGGCTCGCGCCGCGCACCCATGCCCGCAGCAAGCCCTCCGCCGTGAACAGCGTCATCTGCGTGTCATCGGTGATGGTGCCGATGCCGCCGTAGGCGGGGGCGTAGTCGGTGATGCCGTCTTTGCCGAAGCGCTCGCGGATCTCCGCTAAAGACAGGAACTCTACGGGAGCGCCCAGTGCGTCGCCCACAGCGCCGCCGAGCAGGCAGCCCTGGAAGCGGCTGCGTGTGATATCGCGATCAATGACTGAGACTGAGGCAGAAAACAAAAACCCTCCGTGCAAGGAGGGTCGACGCATGGCCCGTTTGGTTGCTCCGCAAGGAGCCACATCCGCTTTCGCGATCCACCTTGCCCGGGAAGGCAGGTTGGCTTGGGCGTCGACCCAAATCAGAATGTGGGCGGATTGGAACATGGGGGTTGGGGGTGTCAAGGTGGTAGTCAGAACGTCGCCGGCGAATTGACCCACAACACCCGCGCCACGCCCGTGCCGACGTTTCGGTAGCCGTGCGGCACGCTGCTAGGGAACGTGAAAGCATCGCCCACGCCAATCGTGTAGCTCGTATCGCCCAGCGTCAGCTCAAGCGTGCCTTCGAGCACATAGCCGACTTCCTCGCCGACGTGCTCGATCTGCCCATCGCTGGCTTCGCCCGGCGACACAATGTGGATGTTGGCCTGCAGCAAGCCGCCGCGCTTGGCCAGCACCAGGCGCTCCAGCGCGATGCCGCCGGCCTTGATGACCGGGCGCTCGCCCTGGCGCTTGATCGGGCTTTCGCTTGGGTTGTCCTCGCTCGTCAGCGCGGCGATATTGGTGTCCAGCGCCACCGCGAGCCGGTGGAGCATGGCGAGCGACGGGGAGGCGAGGCCGCGCTCCAGCTTGGAGATCAGGCTTTCCGAGCAGCCGGCCTTCTGCGCCAGCTGCAGCAACGTGTAGCCGGACACCAGGCGCGCATGGCGCAGCCGCACGCCCAGGCTGGCGGCGGGCGTCTTCTTGTCGTTCTGGAGGTTCGGGTCGCTTTGATCTTTTGGATCGTTCTGGTCAACCGCCAGGGCGCTTTTGGCTTTCAAATCACGTTCCGTGCAAGACAAGTTGAAGATGAAGAACCCGGGCAATTGGGGGCCATCGGGGGCTATTGGTTTGCGAGCGCGGCCACCGTATAGGCCAGCGCCTGCGCACCAAGGAACAGCTCGTGCGGCGCGGTTTCCTCTGCTGCGTTATGGCTGATCCCGCCTTTGCTGGGCACAAAGATCATGGCCGTTGGGCAATGCTGCGCCAGGTACATGGCATCGTGGAACGCGCCAGACGTCAGGTGCAGCGGCTTGCCCTGCGATGCCTGCTCGCTGGCCCGCGCACAAGCCCGCTCGATCAGGTTCAGCATGGCTGCGGGGAAGTGCGTGGGCGGGCGGCGGAAAAAGCATTCGTACGTGATACCGCCCTGGCGCGGCCGAGCCTGCGCGATCACGGCATCCAGCTTTGCCTCGAAACGCTCCAGCACCGCCTCATCCACGCAGCGCACATCGATCGTGAATTCTACCTTGCCGGGAATCGTGTTGACGGAGTTGGGGCCGACCTGCCAGCGGCCCAGCGTCAGCCGCAGCTGGCTGGCGGCCTCGGCGGCGGCGTAGGCGTACAACGGGTGGGCAATGCCGACCGCGGTGGCCATGGCATCGCTACGCTCGTCCATGGGCGTGGTGCCCGCATGCGCCATCATGCCGGTGCATTCCACGCGGTACCACCGCACGCTCTGGATGCCGGTGACCACGCCCAGCGGTACCGATGCGCGCTCCAGCACCGGGCCCTGCTCGATGTGCAACTCCACGCAGGCCGACATGGGCCGTTGCATCGGGCGGCGCGGCACATCATCCGTGGCGGCAAGCGCGGCGTCCAGCGCATCGCCAAAGCGGACGTTGGCGCCGTCCACCGACGCGCGATACGCCGGCAGGCAGGCCGGATCCACAAACGCGCTCGACCCCATCGCGCCGGGGCCGAAGCGGCTGCCTTCCTCGTTGGTCCATGCCACCACTTCGATCGGGCGCAGCGTTTCGATACCGGCGTCGTTCAGGGCGGCAATGACTTCCAGGCCGGCCAGCACGCCGTAGGCGCCATCCAGCTTGCCGCCGACCGGCTGCGTGTCGGCATGGCTGCCGGTCAGCACGGGCGGAAGATCGGCTTTGCCCGGGCGGCGGAAGAACAGGTTGGCGCAATCGTCCGTGCTCACCTCGCAACCCAGCGCGCGCGCCTGCTCGATCAGGTAGCGCCGCGCGGCAAGATCGATATCGGTCAGCGTTTCACGCGAGACGCCGCCATCGTCGCGTCCGCCGAAAGCAGCCAGCCCTGCGATGGCTGCCTGCAAGCGGCCGTTGTTGACATGGTCCTGCGCCTGTTCTGCCGCGTGCTGCGCCAGTTGCTCTTGTTGAGTCAATCGATTCTCCTGGGATTCGGGTCTGTCACATCACGTCACATCGCGTCACATCAAGCCACGCTGCGCTCAAGGACATGCGCCGCCGCCAGCACGCGCGCATCGCCCCGGTGCGGGCCGATCAGCGTCACGCCCACCGGCATGCCATGCGTACCCGTGCCGGTGGGCACATGGACGCAGGGATTGCCAAGGAGCGTCCACATGCGGTTGAAAATGGGATCGCCCGTGGCGTCCAGGCCGGCGGGGGCCTCGCCCTGCGCGCTTGGTGCCAGGACGATGTCGACGGCGCCGAACCTCTGTTCGAAGGCCCCGCGCGCGGAACTGGCAAGCGCTTGCGCGGCAAAGAAACGGCTGCCGTCGATGCCCCGGCCTGTCGCCAGCAACGTAGCAAAGCCGCTGCTGAAACCATCCGGCCGCGCACGCATTTCCGGCGCAAAGGCGGCGGCGGCTTCGTAGGCCATGATGTCGATCTGGGCCTGCGTCAGTTCGTCGAACTCGGCGGGCAGCATCAGGTCGCTCAACACGGCGCCCTGGCCCTCGAGCAAGCGCGCGGCTGCATCGAGCGCGCGCCGGCTGTCATCCCCCGCACGCTCCCAGTGCGGCGTGCGGCAAATGCCAACGCGCAATGGCCGCGCCTGCCCGGTCTCCTGCGGCGTGAGCGGCAAGCGCGCCAACGCCCCGATAAAGAACGCCGCATCGTCAACCGAGCGCGCCAGCACACCCACGGTATCCAGGCTGGGCGCGAGGGACTTGATGCCGGCCGACGGCAGCGTGCCGTAGGTCGGCTTATAGCCCACCACGCCGCAATAGGCTGCAGGGCGGATGATGGATCCGGCGGTCTGCGTGCCGAAGGCAATCGGCACCATGCCCGCGGCCACTGCCGCCGCCGATCCGCTGGATGAGCCGCCTGGCGTGCGCGGCGCATCTGCAGGGGCGCGCGGGTTGCGCGTTGGTCCCGGCTGGAAGGTCGCGAACTCGGTGGTCACGGTCTTGCCCATCACCACGGCACCCGCAGCGCGCGCCATCGCCACGCAGGCAGCATCCATGCCGGGCCGATGCCCCGCGTAGATCGGCGAGCCGTAGGTGGTGGGCATGTCGGCGGTGTCCATCAGGTCCTTCACGCCGATGGGCAAGCCATGCAACGCGCCCCTAGCAGGCCCGGCATCCAGCCACCGTGCCTGCTCCAACGCTTGCGCCGCATCGAAATGCTGCCAGGCCAGAATGCCCGCCTCCGCGGCTTCGATGCGCTCGATATACGCGCGCACCAGTGTCTCCACGCTGAGTTCGCGCCGCGCCATGCGCGCCGCCAGCTCGCGCGCCGGCAATGCCAGGAAATCGTCCATGCCAGTTCTCCGTCAGCCGAAATACGCCGAGCGCACTTCGTCGTTGCTGGCCAGCGCCTCAGCCGTGCCCTGCGCCACCACGCGCCCCTGCGACAACACATAGCCGTAGTGCGAGATCGCCAGCGTCTGCCGCGCATTCTGCTCGACCAACAGCACGGTGATGCCCAGCGCGTTGATCTGCTTGATGACCTTGAAGTTCTCTTTCACATACAGCGGCGACAACCCGAGCGACGGCTCATCGATCACCAGCAGCTTGGGCTCCGCCATCAAGCCCCGGCCAATCGACACCATCGCCTGCTCGCCACCCGACATCGTCCCCGCCAGCTGCGCAGCGCGCTCCTTCAGGCGCGGAAAGATATCGTAGACCTTGGCCAGCCGCTCGCGCACCCGCGCCGCATCGGTCTCCAGGTACGCGCCCAGCGCCAGGTTCTCCGCCACCGTCATGCGCGGAAATATCTTGCGGCCCTCCGGAATGCAGGCAATGCCGGTGGCAATGATGTTGTGCGTCTTCTCGCCGGCAAGGTCCTTGCCATCCCACAAGACCTGGCCCTGGCGCGGCGGCGTGAGGCCGAGGATGGCACGGATCAGCGTGCTCTTGCCCGCGCCGTTGGCGCCGAGGATGCAAGTGATCTTGCCAGGGGCCACGTCGATGGAAACGTCGTGCAGCACGTTGACCTTGTCATACCCGGTGGTGAGCCCCTTTACGCTGAGCGTGCCGGGGAAATTGAGCGTGCTCATGCGGCTTCCTCTCCAAGGTAGGCGGTCTGTACATTGGGATCGGCGGTAATTTCCGTGTAGGTGCCTTCGGCGATCTTCTTGCCATAGTTCAGCACCACGCAGCGGTCTGTGATGCGCTCGATCACATTCATCTCATGCTCGATCAGCACCACCGACAAGTTGGGCAGCTTGCCGCGCACATCCAGGATATCGCTCATCAGCGCATGCGTTTCGTCATGGGTCATGCCGGCGGAAGGCTCGTCGAGCAACAGCAGGCGCGGCTGGCTCATCAGCGCGCGGCATACCTCGATGCGGCGGCGGTCGATCATGGTGAACGTCTCCACGGGCTCGAACAGCCGCGCCACCAGCGGCGGGCTGAAGATATTCAGCAGCGCCTTCACCTTTTCCACATAAGCGTCGTACTCCGCGCGGAAAGCCTTGCGCCGGAACAGGTTGAACACCAGCCCGTGCTGCATATGCTGGTAGTCGCCGATGACAATGTTGTCGAACACCGTGAGCGGCAACGACAAGCGCGAGCGCTGGAAGGTCCGCGCCACGCCGCTGCGGTAGATGTCCTGCGGCGTCTTGCCGATGACGTTCTCGCCGTTGTAGGTGATGGTGCCGCTGCTCGCCTTGTACAGGCCAGTCAGTACATTGAAGAAGGTTGTCTTGCCGGAACCGTTGGGGCCCAGCAACCCGAGGATCTCGCCCTCTCGGATCGTCATGTTCAGGCTGTCCAGCGCCGTCAGGCCGCCGAACCGCATGGTCAGGTCCCTGACTTCGATCATGGTCTTGTCGCTCATCGCGAAGTCTCCCGGCCAAAGAACAAGCGCGTCTTGCGCGGCAGCAGCCCGTCAGGGCGGAACAGCAGGATCGCAATCACCAGCGCTGCATAGAACAGGAAACGGTACTCCTGGATGAACTGCAGCTTCTCCGGCAGCACCAGCACGATGATCGCCGCCGGGATCAGACCCACCGCATTGCCCAGCCCGCCCAGGATCACGATCGACAGCATCAGCAGGGAATCGGAGAACGTGAAGTTGTTCGGCGCCACGAAGCCGGTGATCATCCCGTACAGGCTGCCCGCGATGCCCGCGAAGAAGTTGCCCAGCATGAAGGCCACCACCTTCCAGCGCGCGATATGCAGGCCGAACGTGGCGGCCGCCGTCTCGTCCGTGCGCACCACGTCCATGCTCAGGCCTACCCACGAACGCTCCAGCGCCTTCACCGTCGCAAACACGCCGGCGCAGATGCCGAGGCTGATCAAGGCGTAGCTCACGTAGAACGACACGTCGACGCCAGACACGGAAAAGCCGTCGTTAAGCGCGTAGCCAAAGATCGTCATGCCCGGCACCTGCAGGCCCTGCGGCCCGCCCAGCACGTCGTTGACCTCGATGAAGGTCTTGAACAGGATGCCGAAGGCAATGGTCACCAACGCCGCATAGTGGCCGCGTGTGCGCAGCACCGGCGTGATCAGCATCGAGCCTACCAGCGCGGCGATGACGCCCGAGATCACGATGATCAGCAAATGCGGGATACCGGTGTGCGTGGCCATCACCGCGGTGGCATAGCTGCCGATGCCAAAGAACGCGGCGCCGGCAAAGTTGGCCACCCCCGAGAAACCGAACTGCAGCGTCAGGCCAAGGCAGGCCGTGGTGTACAGCAGCACCGAGCAGATCATCAGCAGCGCGAAGTGCGAGTCGTAAAACGCAGCGATCAGCGCCAGCGAGCCGCCCACCGCCCACAGGCGAGCCAGGCCGGGACGGCTGGCGCCAGCCTCCTCGAGCGAACGGTTGGCGCCCAGCTTGCGGCCAACGATGACGGCCGCGATGGCAACGGCCAGCAAGATGGCCACGCTGAGTTGCGACTCCGCATGCAGGAACAACCCCATGTAGACGGTAAGCGCGATGCCGGCCAGCGCCAGCACCACGGCGGGATTACGCTTGCTTGATTTGTGACGCTTCATGGTGTTCATGGTGTCAGACCCGCTCACTGGATTTTTCTGCGATCAGGCCGGTCGGCTTCCAAGCCATCAGCACGATCACGACGGCGAAAGCGAAGACGTCCTTGTACGCACTAGGGATATCCGGAATCAACGCGGGCAATGTGGCGCTGCCAAGCACCTGCAGCGCGGCAAACAGGAAGCCGCCGAGGATGGCGCCGTAGATATTCCCCAGCCCGCCCAGAATGGCCGCGGCAAAGCCGATCACGCCAAGCAGCAGTCCCACATTGAAGTTGATCTCGTTGTAGTACAGCCCGTTCATCACGCCCGCCAGCGCGGCCATGCCCGAGCCCAGCGCGAACGTCATCAGCACCACCGCCTCGAAGTTGATGCCCATCAGCCGCGCCGTCTCGCCATCCTGCGCCACGGCGCGGATCGCCATGCCGAAACGGGTACGCGTAATCAGCAGGTGCACGCCGACGATGATCGCGATGCCGGTGGCCAGCAGGATCAGGTTGTCGGCTCGCAGCGACAGGCTGCCCAGCTCAATGGAGGCCGTCGGCAGCAGCGCGGGGAAAGGCTTGGGATTGGAGCCATCCGGATAGAACAGCCGCACGGATTCACGCATCACCGTGCCCAGCATCAGCGTGGCCAGGAGCGTATTGAGCGGTGCCGCCTTGCGCAGCGGCAGGATCAGGAATTTAGCAATCGCCGCGCCCAGCAAGCCGGTCACGCAGACCGCGCACAGCACCACCGCCAGCAAGCGGATCCACGGCGACTGGATGTCGAGCATCAGCACGCCGGTGGACGCCGCCAGGCCGGCAAAGGCGCCGACCATCAACGTGTCGCCGTGCGAGAACTTGATCACGTCAAGCACGCCGAAAAACAGCGTAAATCCAACGGCGACCATGGCATAGATCATGCCGAGCATCAAACCGTTGAAAACGTATTGGCCAATCACACTCATCGAGTTCCCCTTCCCCATCCTGGCAAATAGCCAGACGCCACGCGCAACCGGCCACGGGCCGCCGCGCCATGCGGCCGCGGACCCGTGGGATCGTGCTTCAAGTGGTTTAGCGCTTCGGTGTTCTACAGACCGGCGAGCTTCTTCTTGCCCTTGCCGTAGGTGCTGTCCTCCCAGATCACCCACTTGCCGTCCTCGACCACATACTTGGTCACCAGCGGCACGATGTTCTGGCGATGGTCATCGAACGTAACCTTGCCGATGATGGTGTCGGCATCCTTGGTCGCGTTGAGCGTATCGCGCACCTTCTTGCGATCCGGCCCCACCTTCTCCACCGCATCCATGATCAGGTTGGCCGCGGCAAACGCAAACGGGCCATACGCCTCAGGCGGATCGCTGTACTTCTGCTGGGAATACTTGCCCGCGAAGAACAAACCACCAGGCAGCTTCTCCCACGGTGCGCCCTCGATAAAGGCCAGCGAGCCCTCGGCCTGCTCCTTGCCCGTGCCCTGGATGTAAGCGTCGGACTTGATGCCCGAAGTACCCTCGAACTGCGCCTTGATGCCCAGCTTCTCCATCTGCGTACGGATGCGCACGCCCAGCGGCGTGAGGCCGCCAAAGTAGACAACGTCCGGCTTCAGCTCGCGGATCTTGGTCAGCTCCGTCGTGAAATCCTGCTGGTCGGCCGTCACGCCGAAGGTACCCACCACGGTGCCGCCATCCTTCTTCAGGAACTCGCTGAAGTACTTGTTATGGCCTTTGCCGTAATCGGTCGTGTCATGGATGATCGCCCACTTCTTGTAGCCAAGGCCCGTCATGAACTTCGCGGCAACCTCGCTCTGGTTGATCATCGTGCCGTTGACGCGATGGATCTCCTTGAAGTTATTGCCGTAAGTGACATCCGGCAGCACCGCGCCCCACACCACGGCCGGCATGCCAAAGCGGTTGTACACGCCAACCGTACCCATCGCCACGGCCGAGCAGAAATGCGTCACGCCCGCCACGATGCTCTTGTCGGCAGCGATCTTGGTGGCCACCTGCACGCCCACGTTGGGGCGGCACTCATCGTCCTGCGTGACCAGCTCATAGGTGTACTTGGACTTCGGGTCAGCATTGCGCAAGCGAACCGCCAGGTCGGCGGAGTTGCGCCCGCCCAGGCCAACGGACGACACGCCGCCAGTCAGCGGCCCCACGAAGGCAATCTTGACGACGTCCTTGGCTGCAGCCGGCGCGGACATCCCCGCCAACCCGGCCGAGGCCAGCAACATGGCTGCGGCAACTACGGTGTTCTTCTTGCGCACTCTCATCCCCTTCGACACGTGGACAAACGGTTGGTATTCAAGTAACTCGAGCAAAATTACATGTGACTTTCTCTAAATTCAAGTTACTTGAATTTTGCGATGCAACAAGCGTGCCAGTCGTAGGCGGCATTTGGAGGGCAGGCCGGCGGGGGAAAAGCTCGTTGCGCGCAGGAATGGCGCGGGGGAGGCACGGTTGTGGTGCGGTGCCGCACCACAACCGTGGCGGCGAGAGGTTGTCAGACCCGGGATAATGGAAACTGGAACGCTTGCACAGGCCCGGGCTCGCAAAGGCATGCGGGGGCATCGCCCGGGACGGGTCGTTCTAGTGGACTGGACCCCTACGCTATCCGTTCCTGACGGAGCGACTGATCGAGGACGCGGAGATCTATCTCAAAGCGCATCCGCGCCCCGGACGGCCGCGGCGTTTGACTGAGGCACATCCTGACTTGCGACTTGCAACCGAAGCCTCCAGCGGGCCGGCGCGAGGGCACAACGGGTGACGGGATCGACGAGTGCCTATGGCCAAATCTCGTTCAGCAAGCGGTTCGAAGAGGCCACTGGGACACGACCTGTGTTCGCGATCGCCACCTGCGTGGAATGAAGGACCATGACTTAATCCGGTACGCAGTCGATCACGATTACACGCTCGTCACGCATAACCCCGCGGATTTTCGCGGGCCGCTCGGTGGACCACCAGGTGGTCACCACGCGCGGCAGCCATTGCATGCAGGACTGGTGTGTCTGAACTCCGTGAAAGCGATGACGCCTCTGCGACAGCAGAAGTTATTCGCGGTGGCAATGGATAAGGCCGAGAATCTCCCTTGAGGATTCTGGCCCTTGCGAGCGACCGCAGTCGATCGTGCTCCCGGGCCTTTTCGGCTTCCGCGTAAGCCGCTGCACCCAATGTTCGGTTCCAAACAGATCGCTTCCTGCACATGAGAAAAAATAACAGTCACAAGGGGGAATCCGGCTGACAAGACCAGACCCCTCATAAGAAGAAGGGGGAAAACAGCATGCAACACCAAGCTGTACGAGCCGGAGTGATTGCAGCCTTCGCCCTGCTAGCCGCTGCCGAAGCCCATGCGCAAATGCAGCAGCGGCAAAGCGAGGCAAGCAAGGCGGAAAAGATGTCGGTCTGCCAGTGCGTCGCCGACCTTCTGTTCATGGCCGCGCAACTACGCGACATGGGGGTGCCCAGGGACGATGTATTGAAGAGAGTGAGCGAGCTCGGCGGGGGCGACCTGATCTATCTGACGACCACCACCGAGGCTACGAACATTGCGTACGACATGCCAAAAATGTCGCCGGCGAAACTGAAGCAGCGTCACATCAACGCGTGCAAGAAAAGCATCCGGTGAAAGCTGTACGGGCGGCTTGCGCATCGACAGCGACGATCTGAACACCGCCGGGAATGCGCAAACTGCCCGGCCAGTCATCGTCATCGAACCCAAGGGGCCGCTGGCGCCACCATCAGCCCACCACCTCAGCCACGCATCAAACGCCGTGGCGCTTCATGTCACACCCCAAGCGCCGGATCGCTCATGCTCCTGCGGCCGGTTTCGACATGCCCAGCCAGTCGCCTCCTGAACTCTACGTCTGAACTGACCGATACGGACAAGTCGTACCAGCCGTAGAACCGCCGCAGATCGATGTACAGGTCGAAGTTGTCGCCCGCGGGCACCGCTTGCTTGATCGTGGTCTGTGGGTCATAGGCGTTGACCACGGTGAACTCACAGCGCACGTCGCCCGGGTTTTTCAGACGCAGCCGGATGTTACCGTTGGCCACGTCGTATCCCTCCGTTACCTCCGGCATAGGACGCTCGCCCTTGATCGATGCGCCTGCAAGGGGCAGTCGGCCCGCGAAGCGACGCACGAAGCCGTTGGGCCCGTGCACCGTGAAGTCATAAATGCCGCCGGGGCTGGGCAGCAGCCGATCCGCGAGGCGTTTGCCCGCTTCAACCGTGTAGGCGCGCGGCGCTTCGAGACTATTTGCCGCATAGACGAGGAACGTTGCGCCGGCACGGCCCGTGTTGATGAACGCGAGCTGGAACTTGCCAAGCGACTCGTCCGGCCGCCAGCGAACGAACAACTCGTAGGGGAGCGCGCGCGCTGGCCGCATGCCCGGCTCCTGCTTCGGCACCGCCTGGACTGCCGGGGGCAGCGGCATATAGTCAGGATGGCGTAGCTGGTCACGCGGCGCATAGGCGCTTGTGCCCTGCAATGCAGGGATGGTGTCGTTCGGGTTGGCGAAATCGAAAGCAGCCGTCAGATCCCCGCAAATCGCGCGGCGCCAGCGCGTGATGTTCGGCTCCGCCAGATCGTGATGGCGCCCAAAGCGCCTTTCGATAAAACGAATGATCGAGGTGTGATCGAAGACTTCCGAGCACACCCACCCGCCCTTCGACCACGGCGAGACGACGATCATCGGCACACGCGGCCCGACACCATAGGGCCCGGCCAGGTTCTTGGCGTCCCCGGGTAAATCTCGCCGGTCGTGTCTACCGTCGACAAGCCGTTCGCATTCGACGCCGGCGCAAACGGCGGCACCACATGATCGAAGAAGCCGTCGTTCTCGTCGTAGGTGACCAAGAGCGCGGTCTTGCTCCATACCTCGGGATTCGACGTCAGGACCTGCAGCACCTGATCGATGTACCAAGCCCCATAATTGGACGGCCAGTTCGGATGCTCCGTGTAAGCCTCCGGCGCCACGATCCACGACACCTGCGGCAACGTGTTGTTTTGCACGTCGCGCTTCAGGATGTCGAAATAGCCTTCGCCTGCCGAGACGTTGGTGCCGGTGCGAGCCTTCTCATAGAGCGCGCTGCCCGGCTGCGCGTTGCGGTACTGGTTGAAATAGAGCAGCGCGTTATCGCCGTAGTTGCCGATGTAGGCATTGTCCGTCCAGCCCCAGAAGTTCTTGGCGTCCAGCCCGGTGCCGATGTCCTGATAGATCTTCCACGAGATGCCCGCGCGCTCCAGCACTTCCGGATAGGTCGACCAGCCGTAGCCGGCCTCCGCGTTGTCGATCACGGGCCCACCGCCGCTGCCGTCATTGCCGAGCCCGCCGGTCCACATGTAATAGCGGTTCGGATCCGTCGGCGTCATCCCGGAACAATGATAGGCGTCGCAGATCGTGAATGCGTCGGCGAGCTGGTAGTGGAACGGGATGTCCTGGCGTGTCAGGTACGCCATCGTCGTCGTGCCCTTGCTCGGCACCCATTGATCGTAGCGGCCACCGTTCCACGCCGTGTGCGTGGTATTCCAGTCGTGCGGCAGATCCTGCAGGAACTGCATGCCCAGGTCCGGCGCACTGGGCCGGAACGGCAACACATAGCCAGCGCCCCCGGCGATCGGCTGGTACCACACCGGCTTGCCGTTGGGCAGCGTGATGGTGCGCTTGTCGCCAAAACCACGCACGCCCTTGAGCGTGCCGAAATAGTGATCGAAGGAGCGGTTCTCCTGCATCAGCACAACGATGTGCTTCACATCCTCGATGCTGCGGCTCGCATCGTGAGCAGGGATCGCTAGCGCTTTGCGAATGCCCTCGGGCAGTACGCCCATCGCGGCGGCGGCTCCCGCCGCCTGGGCGGCAGAGCGCAGAAAATCACGTCGGCTGTTGGATGTCATATTCGGTCTTCCGGCGAAATAGGTGAGGAGGAAGGACACGAACCTGCCGGCGGGCGGCATGCGTCCGTGGAGGCTGCGCAAACGTGGTCAGTCAGCGCTGTGAATCACAGGCGGAGCGAGTCCGCCGGAGGCGGGTGCGGCGGTGGTGTCAAACGGTTGGTTCGGCTGGTTCGTGGTGGAGACCGGCGGCTCGGGTGCCGCTTGGGCATCCGCTGGCGCGCGCATGGCGGGCGCGCCCTGCGTGATGTCAGAAGATGCTGCGGTGGGCGCGCTGCCGCGGTCGCCGCACGCACCGACGATCGCCGAGCCGAACGCGATGACCGACACCACCAGGCCGTGTCGGCACGCCGCTGACAATCCCATGCTTCGCCGCCTGCGGCTTCTGTCCTGGCTGATCGACACGATGGCTCTCCGGCGATGTGGGCGCTCGCGCAACGATGCATCCGAGCCTTGCCAGCATAGGAAGGGATCGTGACCGATTTGTGACGTGCGGAGGTGCGGTTCGGGCGTTGTCGTTAGCAACGCAGTCGCTAGCGGCAAAGTCGGCGAGGCTGCTGGCCGCCCGATCGACGGCGCGCAGTGACCCGATCGTTCCAGCCTTACTGGGTCAAGGCTTCGCAAATGCACGAATCGATTAGCCATCTGACCGGCTCGGCGATGGTACTGGCTACGACACCCTCTCCTTCGAAGCCTCCAAACTGGCCCAGGTCATCGATGTGAGGACGGCCAACGTTGGAGTGCAGACGCCCGTCGTTGTCAGCGGGAACGAGATGGAGTTCCCAGAGGAGGCGGGAGATGCTTTTTGCCCTTATTGGAGGTTTGATTTTGCGACATCACCGAGAGCATCCATTCTACGTGGCTGGCCATCGTCGAATTTGATCCTAGAACCAATAACCAATACTATCGTGTACGCACTCAAGGCACTTCAATTGAAAATCCCTTGTCGTACGACATGCGTGCGCGTTCGCGCTTGACCAATGTCCGGACGGCCGCGTGTTCTGTACAAGCCCGATCAGTCGGCCATGGCAAGCTCGGCCATATTGCCGCTCAGGCGTCTCATGTCCGATATCCAGATTTAGCGTGCGGATGGCGCCCCATTTTGGGCTCTTACCTTCCCGGCGGTCGCCATGCATGCCATGCGCGCCGTAGCCGACATTACCCCCTCACCACGAGGCTATCCCACGCAGACACATTTTGGTGCAATATTGCACACATTATGCCGCCAGTCTGCTCGGTTATCACCTGACTACCGCATGGCGCGCCGAGATAACGGGACGCGCCACTGAACCCATAACAATAACGTACCGAGGGGTTGATGTTGATGCAGGGCCAGGAAGCAAAAGTCGAGGGGGAAGCCAGTTTCTCACCACGCTGCGTCTCGATCGATCTCGAAGTCGGGGTCCACGATCAGCGCATTCACCAGTTTGCAGCCGTGCGTGGCGATACAGGGGAATCTCTCGTCCATCGGCATGGCGAGCTGTTTGCAGCACTGGAGAAACTCGATGCATTCTCCCGTGGTGGCGCCTTTATTCTTGGCCATAACCTGATCGCCTTCGATCTGCCCCATTTGGCGGCTGCGCATCCCAATTTGCACCTGCTCCAAATGCCTGCGGTTGACACGCTGCGAATCAATCCGCTGGCATTCCCTCGCAATCCCTATCACCATCTGGTCAAGCACTACCAGGATGGACAATTGAAGCAGGGCCGGCTTAATGATCCGGAGCTGGATGCGCGTCTAACGCTGGAGGTGTTTCGTGATCAGCACCGGGCCCTGCAGTCGCTCAATGCCACGAATCCGGACTATCTCGCCGCCTGGCACTGGCTGACGACGATCGACGGACCGGATTCCGGACTGAATGCCTTCTTCATCACCGTGCGCCGCAAGCTCAGGCCAACAAGCGAGGAGGCCGCGGCGGCAATCGAGTCCCTGTTGGGACGTGATACGTGCAGTACGCATCGCCGCCATATCCTGGCGGATGCGAAGCGGGATGGCTGGGCGCTCGCCTATGCGATTGCGTGGCTCTCCGTGGCGGGCGGGAATTCCGTGATGCCGCCCTGGGTACGCCACCAGTTTCCTGAGGCGGGGCGGCTGGTCAAGCTGCTCCGGGACACGCCGTGCGAGGATCCCGCATGCGCGTGGTGCCAGGAGCGCCACAACGCGGTCAAGGAGCTGGTTCGCTGGTTTCCGGCGCTTACCGGCTTTCGCCCGGAGCCGATGGACGAGAATGGCAGGCCCTTGCAGCAGAGCATCGTGGAGGCGGCGATGCGCGGCGAGCATGTGCTCGGGATCTTGCCTACTGGCACCGGCAAGTCGATCTGCTACCAGATCCCGGCGCTCTCGCGCTTTGAAAAGACGGGCGCGCTGACGGTAGTCATTTCCCCGCTGGTTGCGTTGATGGCCGACCAGGTTTCCGGCCTGGAAGCAAAAGGCATCACCTGCTGCGCCGCTGTAAACGGCCTGCTTTCCATGCCAGAGAGGGCGGACGTCCTGGACCGGGTTCGACTGGGCGATATCGGCATCCTGATTGTCTCGCCCGAACAACTGCGCAACCGCGCCCTTCGCAAAGCGCTGGCGCAGCGTGAAATTGGCGCCTGGGTCCTGGACGAGGCGCACTGCCTGTCCAAATGGGGTCATGATTTCCGCCCGGACTATCGCTATGTGGGCCGCTTCATCAAGGAGCGGGCCGGCCAAGGCCCGGTACCCGCCGTGCTCTGCCTGACCGCGACGGCGAAGCCGGATGTCATGAATGACATCCTCGAGCACTTTCGCGAGAAAGTGGGCGTCGGCCTCAGGCTGTTCAACGGCGGTGCCAATCGCGACAATCTTGAGTTCTCGGTCATACCCACCACGTCCGAGGCCAAGCTCGATCATATTTCCCGGGTGCTCGCGTCCGAGCTCTCCCCGGAGAGCAAAGATGGCGCGATCGTCTACTGTGCAACCCGGAAAAGAACCGAGGAGGTAGCAAGCTTCCTGCGCGAGAAGGATATCCAGGCCGAGTACTTCCATGCGGGACTTGCGCCGGAAACCAAGAAGAGCGTCCAGGAGCGATTCATCCGTGGCGACCTGCGCGTCATCACGGCCACCAATGCCTTTGGCATGGGCATAGACAAGCCCGACGTCCGGCTGGTAGTCCATGCGGATATCCCGGGTTCGTTGGAGAACTACCTGCAGGAGGCAGGCCGGGCAGGGCGCGACCGCAGCGCGGCCCGGTGCGTGTTGCTCTACACGACGGACGACGTGGAGCGGCAGTTCAGCATGTCTGCCCGTTCCCGGCTGACTCGCGCGGAGATACAAACGGTTCTCCGATCGCTCCGGAGCCTGGATCGCAAGAAGCGCCTGGGCGGCGAGGTCATCGCTACGCCGGGCGAGATACTCGCGGAAGACCAGGACGGAAAATTCGAGCGAGACTCGGCCACCGACGACACGCGCGTGCGCACCGCGATCTCCTGGCTCGAAGAGGCCATGCTGCTGACGCGCGAGGAAAACCAGGTACAGATCTTCCCCTCCTCACTACGTGTGGGCTCTAGCGAGGAAGCCAAAGAGAAGCTGGCCGCAGCGCAATTGAACGACACCTATCGCCAGAAGCTGATGACCCTGGTCGAAGCGTTGCTAGGCGCGAACGCGGACGAGGGCATCTCGACGGACGAGTTGATGGGGATATCGGGCCTCAGTGCCGAAAAGGTGCGCGCCGCGCTCTTCGACCTGGAACACCTTGGTATCGCCAGCAATGACACCGCGTTGACGGCATTCGTTCACGTCGCGGTGGAACGCTCCTCCACCAAGCGGCTGGAAGAAGCCCAGTCCATCGAACGGGCCCTGATCCTGCTGCTGCGCGAAGCGGCACCGGATCTCGGCAAGGGCGAGTGGTCCATGCTGCAGCTACGACGCGCGGCCCAGCGCTTGAAGGACGAGGGCCACCCCACTGCCTTGCCCGAGAAGGTCTGGCGCCTTATCCGGAGCATCGCCAATGATGGCCGCACGGACGAAGGGGGCATGGGTAGCATGCTCGTACGGCGCCTGGATGCGGAGAGCATCGGGATCCAGCTTCAGCGCTCCTGGGACAGCCTGGACAAGACGGCAGAGCTGCGGCGCACCGCAGCCGAACGCCTGCTAACACATCTTCTGTCCTGTACTCCGGCCGCGGCACGCGGCACAGACGTACTTGCAGAGACGACGCTCGGAAAGATGCTATCGGCGATGCAATCCGACCTGGTGCTCCGGGCACAGGTCAAGGAACCAACCAAGCTGCTCGACCGCGCGTTGTTGTGGCTGCACGAGCAGGAAATCATCCGCCTCAACAAAGGCCTCGCGGTGTTCCGGCCCGCCATGACGATTCTGCTCGACAAGGAAAAGCGCGCCTTCGTGAAGGCGGATTTCGTGCCGCTGCAGATCCACTACGACGAACAGGTCACGCAGATTCACGTGATGTCCGAGTACGCCCAGCGCGGGCTGCAGGCCATCGCCGATGCGTCGAAGCTGGCAATGGAATACTTCAGCCTGGCACGGAACGAATTCCTGCTGCGCTGGCTTCCGGGACGCGACAAGGAATTGTCCCGGCAAACCACGCCGGACTCCTGGCGTCGGGTCGTCGAAGCACTCAACAACCCGACCCAGCAACGCATCGTCACCGACGAACGTGAGCAAATCAATGTCCTGGTACTCGCCGGCCCGGGCTCCGGCAAGACTCGCGTGCTGGTACACCGCATTGCCTATCTGGTGCGGGCCAGGCGCGAGAATCCCCACGGCATCCTGGCGCTCGCATACAACCGGCACGCGGCGGTGGAGATCCGAAAGCGCCTGTCGGTCCTGATCGGAGATGATGCCAGGAGCGTTACGGTATTGACCTGCCACGCGCTGGCCATGCGGCTTGTCGGCGCGAGCTTCGCGGGACAGGCCGAGAAGGCCGACAGCGACCGCTTCAGGGAAGTGCTGCAGCAAGCCATCAAGCTGCTCGACGGAAGCGATCTCCCGCCGGACGAGGCCGATGAGCAACGCCAGCGGCTGTTGGCCGGCTTCCGCTGGATCCTTGTCGACGAGTACCAGGACATCGGTCCCGAGCAATATGCACTCATCTCCGCCCTCGCGGGCCGCACGCTCCAGGATGAAGAGAGCAAGCTCAGCATCTTCGCCGTGGGCGACGACGACCAGAACATCTATGCGTTCGATGGCGCCTCGGTCGAGTTCATCCGCCGCTTCGCCGACGACTATCAGGCCAAGCCGGAGTTCTTGATCGAGAATTACCGGTCGACAGCGCACATCATCGACGCGGCCAATGCCGTCATAGAACCGGCATCCGAGCGCATGAAGAAGGCGCAACCCATCACCGTCGACCGCGCCAGGCGGAGGGTTCCGCCCGGCGGTGAGTGGCAGTCTCGCGACCCCGTCGGGCAGGGCCGGGTTCAGATATTGCCCGCCGCCGACTCAATCGCCTCGCAGGCGCTCGCGGCGATCTCGGAACTCAAGCGCATCGCCTCCCTCGACAGAGCGTGGAGCTGGAGCAACTGCGCAGTCATCGCCCGGGGATGGAGCTATCTGGAACCGGTTCGCGCCTACTGCGAGTTCCTGGGTATCCCGGTACAGATGGCCGATGAGGAATCCACGAATTTCTGGCGCTTGCGTGAAACACAGGCGATGCTGGCATGGCTGCGTAGCACCCCGGCAACCTGGTCGATGTCGCTGCCATGCTGAGCTGGCTTGGCAAGCAAGAGGATGGCCCCTGGTGGGCGCTGCTTCGGGAGGCAGTGAACAGCTACGAGCTGGAGATTTCGGGCGCGGACCTGCCAAAGGACCACTTCACCGAGTGGCTTGCCGAATGGGGCCGCGAAACCAAGCGGCGCCAGACCGGCCTGCTTCTTCTCACTGCACATCGCGCAAAGGGTCTTGAGTTTGAGCACGTCGTAGTGCTTGATGGTGGCTGGGATAAGGTTGGGAAGAACGAAGACGCCGATGCGCCTCGGCGGCTGTACTACGTTGCCATGACGCGGGCAAGGAGCCTGCTGTTTCTGTGCCGCCTGTCCGGCGGCAACAAGTTCATCGATGCGCTCGCGGATTCAGACGGCACGATGCGACGCGCGCCGGTGCAGCTGCCGAGCCCTGTCGCTGCGCTGTCGACCCGATATCAACGCCTTACGCTTGGCGACGTGGATCTGGGGTTCCCCGGGCGTCGCGAGCCAGGCGACCCCAATGCACCTCGCAATCGCGGCGCTGCGCCCCGGCGATGCGCTCCAGGTGCGTCGCGACGATGACAGGTGGGAGTTGTTGAGCCCCTCCGGCATCGTGGTGGGGCGCCTGTCGCGCCGCTATCGATCGCCATTGCGCGTTGTGCGCGTCAGGGGGCATGTGCATGCCATCGTGGTACGGCGGCTGGACGATGAGGAGGACGGCTTCAGGCAACACATACGATGCAAGGAGTGGGAGATCGTGGTGCCGGAGCTGGTGTTTGAGACGTGAGGCGCCGTGAGAGATGGGGGCGTACGGCTGCTGCCGCATCCCCCTTGTTCACAGCGAAGCTCACAAAGGAAACACCACCTTGACCCAGAACGCGTTGCCCTGCGCCCGGTTGCGCACGCCCAGTTCCTTCTGCCATTTCGCCGTGACGAACCAGCCTTTGCCGCTGTCGTACTTGAGCGAGGGGCCGATTGCAAAGGCGCGTCCCTTGTTGTCCGGCACCGTCTGGGCGTTGACTTTGTCATCGCTGACCTGCCAATAGGCATAGCCGCCCGCGCCGAGCACCCACCCGCCGCCTACGCCCCATCCCAATGCGTAGTCGAAGTGGAATTCCTGCCCCGATTTGTAATTGGTCGCAGGATTCTTGAAGTTGTAGGTGTACATCGCCTTGATATCGGCGTTCAGGCCGGTGGGATCCACGTAGGTGAAATTCGCCAGCGGCTGGACGGCCCAATAGTTGCGGCCGATATTGGCCAGATCGTTCTTGTTGTACTGGCCGGTGGGGGCGAACACGTCCACGCCAAACACGGCGTGCAGGTTCTGGCTGTAGTGATAGCCGAGGCCGGTGCCGAACACCATGTCGCCGATGCCTGTCTTGGTTTGGCTGGCGTTGCCGGCCTGCACCCGCAGGTTCACCAGCGGGAGGATCGTGTGCAGCACCACGTCGCCACCCAGCACTTTCACGCCGGGCACCCACACAAGGCGTGGCGAGATCGCGTTGGCGCGGACACTGAAGTCCAGGGGCACGCGATTGCCGTTGTTGTCCCGAAGTGAATCCGCCTCGTAGCGGTTCAGGAATACCATGCCGTAGAGGCCCGGCGGCGGCAGCGCGCCGGTCATGTAGTTCTCCGCGCCCATCGGGTAGATGGAGCCGCCGTTCTCGGTAGCCGTTGCGCCGCCCGCGGCGGCGGCTAGGGTGGCGGCCAGCACGCCGCGGCGCAAGGCAATGCGCCATTCAATCCGTGAGCCCTTCATTGCTTCCTCCATTGTGGTGTCCCGATATGGGTTCTTTTGGTTTGCGCGGCGCGTCGCCGCCGGACTCTCGCCGACGGTACGAAGCGTTGCAGCGGTGCCGCTCATGCTGGTTTGTCCGGATTTCCCAACCCCCATTGCCACGGGCGGATTTCGACGCGCTCAAAGATGCCGTTGCGCACATAGGGATCCGCGTTGACAAAGCGCTCCACGTCAGCCAGCGCTTCGGCTTCCACCACCAGCAGGGTGCCGTTCATGCCGGCACCGTCTTCGGTGAGCGTCGGCCCGCCCAGCCGCACGATCACCCGCTGGGCGGATGGCGCCCGCAGATAGGCCCGGTGCGCCGGGCGCACGCGCTCGCGCACGGCGCCCATGCCTGGCTTGTCGGTGGCGAATACCGCGAAGTAGTAACCCATCATTGCCCCTCCCCGGCCAGGACAAAGTCGTAGCGCACTGCCCGCAAGCGCCCGCGGATGTCGAGGCGCGCCGCGCATGCTTCAGGCCTGTCCGCACTTGTCGTGGTTGAAGATCTGTCTTTGCTCAATGCATATGGCAACCGGCGTGAGTGCCGCGCCCTCGCATGGCCCGTCCACGCACAGCCCGTCCTCGAAGCGGAACATCGCGCTGTGGTGCGCGCACATCAGCAAGCCAGGGTCATAGGCCCAAAACGTGTTCGGCTCGTAGTTCAGCGGAATCGAAAAATGCGGGCAGACGTTGCGATACGCCCAGGCGTCATCGCCCCGGCGCAGCAAGACGATGCCAGGCACGCCGGCCTGCCCGGCCGGAATTTCCAGCGCGCCGCCGTCGGGAATGTCGTCGAGCGCGCACAGAAAGCCGGGCTGCGGTTCGGGAACGGCCGTGTTCATCGCTCACCTCATGCGCGATGCGTGGCCGGCGGCGTATCGAGCGAGTCCGCCATGCCGCCGGGCGATCGCTTCTGCGGCGGCGCGGACTCGTCGAACACCACGCGCCGGCCCACCGGGAACAGTTGCAGGCCAAAGCGGCGTGACACGAAGCCCCACAGGCCCTGCGGAAAGTACATCGTCACGACAATGGCCAGCACCCCGAGCCCGATCAGGTACCAGGTGCCGTAGTCGGACAGGAACTTGTTCAAGACGAAGAAGATCAGCGCGCCGACTATCGGCCCTTCGAGCGTCCCCAAACCGCCAATCATCACGATGAAGATGCCGAATGCGGTCCAGTTCACCGAGAACGCGGCGTCAGGCGAGATGCGCAGGTTGCCAAGGAAATACAGGCCACCCGCCAGGGCCGCGCCGCATGCCGATACCAGATAGACGATGAGCCGCACGCGCTTCACGTCCACGCCCTGGCTGCTGGCCGCAACCGCGTTGTCGCGCATCGCGGTCAACGCAAGGCCAGCCTTCGAGCGCAGGAACACGTAGAGCAGGCCGACCGCGGCCGCGACGATGGCAAGCGCGAGCCAGAGTGTGAGTGATTCGCGCAGCGCGCGCGGCACGTCCCGCAGCGCGGTCAGGCTGGTGCCCGAGCCGCCGCCCAACACCGACACGTTCGCCACGCTCAGGCGGAACACTTCGGCGATCACCCACGTGCCGATCGCGAAGTACCCGCCTTCGAGACGGAACGCCACCAGCGACACCGGAATCGCCACGACCGTGGCGATTCCCGCGGCGAGCGGCACCGCGATGAACGGCGATACACCGCAATAGTTCGCGAGTATCAACATCCCATAGCCGCCGATGCCGAAGAACGCCTGCTGGCCGATCGACACCATGCCGCCGTATCCCGCGAGCAGGTTCCACATCATCGCGAAGACGAGATACGACGCAAGCTGCACGAAATCGCGCAACGCATCGCGCCCGGCCCACCAGGGCGCGCTGGCGACCGCCAGTGCGACGATCAGCAAGCCGGCTACGGCCACCCGGCTCGAGCGGGTCGCGCGCTGCACCTCGAAGCCTGGCGCGGCGCTGTTCAAGTACGTGGTCATGTCGATACCTCTATGCGGTTTTGGGCAGCAAGCCCTGCGGCCGGGCCACCAGCACGGCAAGAAACACCACGTGGCCAAGCCAGATGCCCCAGCCGGGGTCGAAGTAAAAGCCCGCCTGTTGCGCGATGCCCAGCGCCATGCCGCCCACGAACGTGCCCCAGAAGGAGCCCATCCCACCGATGATCACGGCCTCGAACGCGTACAGCAGCAAAGCCGGCCCATCCGTCGGGGAGACCGCGGTGCGCATCGAATAGAGCGCGGCGGCGACGGCGATCAACACGAACGCGATGCCCATCGCCAGCGCGTAGGTGCGGCGGTATGAGACGCCCATCAACTGGACAATCTCGCGGTCGTCGGAGGTCGCCCGAAAAGCCCGGCCGAGCGGCGTGCGGCCAAACAGCCATTGCATCGCAAACGCCAGCGCGATGGTTGCGGCCAGCGCGGCGAGCGGCAGATAGCCGAGCGTGATGCCGCCCGCGAGCGTGATGCTCTTCGCTTCGAAGCTACCCGTCGCGATCGAGCGCGGGTCCGCGGAAAACACCTGCTGCAGCACGTTCTGGATCACGATCGACAGCCCGAAGGTGACAATCAGCGACGGCAGCGGGTCGCGGCTGCTGACCCGGTTGAGGATGGTGTATTGCACCGCGTAGCCCGCACCGAATGCGATCACGAGCAGCAGCACGATCGCGGCGGCGAGCGGCAGATGCGCCAGGCCCGTCAGCGCAAACAGCACGAAGACAAGCAGCACGATGAAGTCGCCGTGCGCGGTATTGGTCAGCCGCATCACGCCGAACACCAGCGACTGGCCCATGGCGAAGAGCCCATATAGCGCGCCCAGCAGCACGCCTTGGACGACGATGTTGATCAAGGTATTCATGCGACGGCTCCGAAGTACGCTTGCGTGATCGCCTCGTCGGAGACGTTGGCCGACACGCCCGACAGCGACACCCTCCCCTCCTGGAAGCAATAGAAGCGCGACGACACGCGGCGTGCAAGTTGCACGTCCTGCTCGACCACGATCGCGCTCATGCCGCCCGCGACAATCTCCGGCAACGCCGCATAGATCTCCCGCACAATCACCGGGGCGAGACCGAGCGAGAGTTCGTCGCACATCAGCAGATCCGGGTTGCTCATCAACGCGCGGCCGATGGCAACCATCTGCTGCTGACCGCCAGACAGTGCCGTGGCGGCGTGGTGGCGGCGTTCCCGCAACGCCGGGAACAGCCCATAGACGGTTTGCAGGTTCCACCGTCCGGGCCGCTTGCAATACGCGCCGAGCAGGAGGTTTTCTTCGACCGTGAGGCTCGCAAACAGACGTCGCCCTTCCGGCACCAGCGCGATGCCCTTGCCGACGATGCTCTCCGCAGCCGCCCCGCCGAGCGGCTCGCCGCGGTACAGGATCTGGTCGGCGCGCGCGCGCAGCAGCCCGGCCACCGCTTTTAGGAAGGTCGACTTGCCCGCGCCGTTCGAGCCGATCAGCGCGATCACTTCGCCTTGCGCTACCGTCACGTCGATCCCGAACAGCGCCTGGAAATCGCCATAGAACGCGGTCAGGGCGCGCGTCTCCAATAGTGTCGACATGGTCATGCCTCCAGTCCGAGATACACCCGCCGCACCTCGGGGTCTTCCATCACGGTGGCGGGCAGTCCTTCGGCGAGCCGCTTGCCGAAATTGATGACCAGCAGCCGGTCTGCCACCGCGAGCAGCGCATGCACGACATGCTCGATCCACACGATGGTCACGCCGCGCTCCTTCACCCGGCGGATTTCATCGACGAGTTCGTGCGTTTCGGGTTCGGTCAAGCCGCCCGCGATCTCATCGAGCAACAGCAATTGCGGCTGCGTGGCGAGCGCCCGCGCCAGTTCCAGGCGTTTGCGATCGAGCAGGCCGAGCGTTCCGGCGAGCTGGTTGGCGCGGGCCTTGAGGCCGGTGCGCTCCAGCACGTCGACGCAAACCTCGTAAGCGGCGTGCTCCGTCAGCTCACCGCCGAACGTCGCTCCCACCAGCAAGTTCTCGAACACGGTCATGCCGCCGAACGGCCGCGGCACCTGGTCTGAGCGGCCAATGCCAGCCGCGCAGCGGCGATGCGGCGGCAGGTGCCCGACGTCGGCACCGTCGAACTCCACACCGCCCTTATCGGGCCGCACGTCGCCGCTGACGAGGTTGAACAGGGTCGTCTTGCCGGCACCGTTCGGGCCGAGGATGCCGTAGGTCTCCCCGCGCTCGACCGCGAAGCTGATATCGTCGGTGACCAGCAACGCGCCGTAGCGCTTCGAGACGCCGGTCAGTTTCAGGACAGGGCTCATGGCAGTTCTCCACGCACAGGTCACGCGATCAGCTTGAGCGGGCCGCTTAGCGGCACGGTCGGCGCGAGCTGGTTGTTCACGATCGCCAGGTCGAAGCGATGCTTCTGGCCCTTCACCCACTGGCCGCCGACGAGCGGCGTCTTCGCGACATTCTTCACCGGACCGCTGCCCCACGCGACATGGCCGACCAGCGTATCGAGCTTGGTCGACGCGACCGCGTCGCGAATCGCTTCATTCGAGTCGACATCCTTGGCGCGTTTCAACGCATCGACCGCGATTTCGAACAGGGCATGTGCGAAGCCAATCGGTTGCGTCCACTGCTTCGACGTCACGCGCTCGTAATCGTCGGCAACCTGCCGCGCGCTTTGTCCCGTCAGCGACGACTTGAACGGATGCGACGGCGACCACCACACCTCGGTCGACAGACCGTCGCCAAGATCGCCCAGCGCTTCGATCGAGGTCGGAAACAACAGCGCCTTGCCGATCGAGATCACCTTGGGCTTCAGGCCTTGCTGGCGCGCTTGGACCAGGAAGTTCTTCGCGTCGGGCGGGATCACGACGCCGGTGACGATCTGCGCATTCGCCTGCTTGAACGCCGAAATCTGCGCGGAGAAGTCCTGCGTCATGCTCTGGAAACGGCCCGGGTCTTTCAGGGTGAAACCCTTTGCGCCAGCACGGGCGGAAACCCAAGCTTGGCATCGCCCCATGCGTTGCCGTCGCCGTCGTTCGGGAACAGGGCGCCCACGCTATGGTTGGTCTGCACCGATTGCCACATGCCGGTGTAGACGGCGATCACGTCCTCCAGGCCCCAGAAGAAGTGATAGGTAAAACGAAAGCCCTTCTTCGGATCGCCTTTCCTGCCGAAGAACCACGGCTGCCACGGCACCACGGTCGACACGCACGGCATCTCGTTCAGTTCGCACGCATCGCTGACGGGATTCGCGGTCTCAGGCGTACCTGACACCAGTATGATGTCGACCTTGTCCTTGAGAATCAGGTCGTTCGCCACTTCGCCCGCGCGATTCGGATTCGACTGGCTGTCCTTGACCACGATCGATACCGGGTACGGCTTGCCGCCGATCACGATGCCGCTCTTCAGCGCCGTCTGCATCTGCTGGATCGTGAAGCGATCGGCTTCCCCGAACGGCGCGAGCGGGCCGGTTTGCGGCGATACATAGCCGATCTTCAAGGTACGCGGGCCGGCCGCGAACACCAGCGGCGACAGCGCCGAGGTCGAGGCGGCGAGCGCGCCGCCCGCCGCCAGCGTGACGAAGCGGCGGCGTCCGGCATCGAAGGAATGTCCGTCCATGGTTGTCTCCTGTCTTATTGTGTCGATGTGTCGATATGTCAGTGCGTGCAGCTACGTCGGTGGTCGCCCCTCGAAGGCGGCTTCCAGCAACGCTCGCAGCGGTGCGCGTTCGACCGGCCGCGGGTTCCAGTAGGGATTCTTCAAGGCGAGATCGAGCGCCACGTCCAGATCCGCCGCGGTGAGGCCGATGTCCTTTAGCGCAGTCGGCGCGCCGTGGTCGTGTGCGAGATCGAACACCGCTTGCGCGGCATCGTCGGCGCGCAGGGCCCGGGCGATGCGCTTCATCGCTTCAGGGGCGGCGTCGCGGTTGTAAGCCAGCACATGCGGCAACACGATCGTGTGCGTCTCCGCGTGCGGCAGATTGAACGTGCCGCCGAGCGTGTGGCATAGCTTGTGATGCAGCGCCATGCCGACGCTGCCGAGCACGGCGCCGCACAGCCATGCGCCATACAGGCAGTCCGAGCGCGCGGCGAGATCGGCTGGCTCGTCCATCACGCGTGGAAGACCGTTTCCCAGTGCCCGGATGCCCTCTTCCGCCATCAGGCTGATGATCGGGTTGGCGTCCTGCGCGTACAGTCCTTCCGCCGCATGGGCGATGGCATTGATGCCGCTGGTGAGCGACAGCGCGGGCGGCAGCGAGGTGGTCAGCGCCGGATCGTAGATGACCGTCTTCGGCAGCACGCGCAGGTCGCGCCCGGTCTTCTTCACGCCGCCCTCGGTGAGGCCGTAGATCGGCGTCATCTCGGAACCCGCATAGGTGGTCGGGATGGCGATGATCGGCAGCGACGTTTCGAGCGCAATGGCCTTGCCGAGCCCGGTCGTCGATCCGCCGCCTATCGCGATCGCGGAATCGGCGCCGACCTTTGCCGCGAAAGCGCGCGCCTGGCGGGCGGTCTCGACCGGCACATGCATGACGGCTTCGGCAAAGACGCCGGCAGCACGCGCGCCCAGTTGCGCGGCCAGCGCTTCCGCCTGCGCGCGCTGCTGCGGGGTGGACAGCACGAGCGCGCGCGTCGCGCCGAGCAACTCGATCTCGCGGCCCAGCTGGTCGAGACTGCCCGCGCCGAACACCACGCGCGATGGCAAGCCGTTGTAGACGAAGGGGTTCATGGCGGTTCAGCGTGGTTCAGCGCGGATAGTACGGCGGTATCTGCGCATCCACGTTGACCCAGACCGACTTGGGTTGCGTGTATTCGCGCATCGCTTCGAAGCCCATCTCGCGGCCATAGCCGCTTGCGCCGACACCGCCGAACGGCGATGCTGGGCTGACGCGCTTGTAGCAATTGATCCACACCATGCCAGCGCGGATCTCGCGGGCCACCAGGTGCGCGCGTTGCAGATCGCGAGTCCAGAGACCCGCGCCGAGACCATACTCGGTGCCGTTCGCGATGGCGAGCGCTTCCTCGTCCGTGCGGAACGTGGTGACGGTCATGAACGGACCGAACACCTCCTCCTGCGACACCCGATGTTCTGGCTTCGCCGCGACGATGGTCGGCTCCACGTAGCAGCCGTTCGCCAGCGCCGCCGCCTCCGGTGCCTTGCCGCCGGCCAACACGCGGCCGCCCTGCTCCCGCGCAATGTCCACGTAGGAGAGCACGCGGTCGCGATGCTGGCGCGAGGTGAGCGGGCCCATCTCGGTCGATGGGTCGAGCGGATCGCCGATCTTGATCGTGCGGCTCAACGCAGTGAACTTCTCCAGCACCTCGTCGGCGATCGACTCATGCACGATCATCCGCGAACCCGCGATGCACGCCTGCCCCTGGTTGTGGAAGATCGCGAACGCGGACCCTTGCACAACGGCATCGATGTTGGCGTCGCCGAATACGATGTTCGCGCCTTTGCCACCGAGTTCGAGCTGCACCTTCTTCAGGTTGCCGCTCGATGCCTGCACAATCTTGCGGCCCACCGCAGTCGAACCCGTAAAGGCGATCTTGCTGATCTCAGGATGCTCCGCGATGTATTGACCGGCCACACTGCCGAACCCCGGCAGGATATTGACGACTCCGGCGGGAAACCCCACCTCGGTCATCAGCTCGGCAATCGCAAGACTCGACAGCGGCGTCAGTTCCGCCGGCTTCATGATCACGCAGTTGCCAGCGGCGAGCGCGGGCGCCATCTTCCAGCTCGTGAACATCAGCGGGAAATTCCACGGCACCACCTGCCCGACGATGCCCACCGGCTCGCGCGTCAGGTAGTTCAGAATGCCCTGCTCGACCGGAATCACCGAACCTTCGAACTTGTCGGCCATGCCGCCGAAATAGCGGAACGTGGCGGCCGTGCGCGGCACATCGAGATTGCGCGTATCGCGAATCGGATGGCCGGTGTCGAGCGATTCGAGCCGGGCCAGCGCGTCGGCATTCGCCTCGATCGCATCGGCCAGCTTCAGCAGCAGCCGGCCGCGCTCCATCGCGGCGAGATTGCTCCACTTCGGAAACGCCGCCTTCGCGGCCGCGACGGCGCGGTCCACATCGGCGGCTCCGGCCATCGCAACGTCGGCGATCACCGAGTTGTCGTGCGGATTCAGGGTGGCGAGGGTTTCGCCGCTTGCAGCCGGCACGAAGCGGCCGCCGATGAAGAGTTGAGTTTGCATGTTGGTCCTGCACTAGGAAAACAGTAAAACAGTAAAACCTGGACGTGACATCCCCGCGGCGCCAGCGGTCTGGCGCCGTTCGATCGACGATCGGGGGAATGCCGGAGAGTTAGATCTGGATCGGGTAGGGCGGCAGCTCGCCGCTTTCGTAGCGCTTCGGCAGATCTGGCGTGGCGTTCTCCCAGACCAGCAACATCGAACGCTTCTGCGAATAGCCCTTGTGACGGATGTCGGCGGGCATGGCGGCGATGTCGCCCGCGTTCATCGTGATGCGTGCACGCGGCTCGCCGCTATCCTTGTCGGCGACGTCCCAGATGATCTGGTCGGACAGTTGCAGGAACCACTCGACGCGGTCGTTGCCGTGAAACACCGGCAGCACGAATTCCTCGGTGGTCGGGCAGAACAGGCTCTGCTGGCAGACCGACGTGACCGACGGATTCCAGGTCACATCCGAGCGCGACAGGTACTTGAACAGGCTGAACGCATGCAGCGCGCCCTCGAAGCCCGGCTCCGCATGAATCTCCGGCTCGTCCTGGACCACGTCCGCGAACTGGCGATTGACCGGCAGGTCGTCGCGCAACGGCGAATCACCTTCGAGGCCCGGCATGCGCTTGGTGGCGATGCGTGTGCGCTCGATTGCCGCGATGTTGTCGCCATGTTTCGCGCCGAACGCGGAACCGGTCTCCTCGGGCGCGGCGAAGGGGTCGAAGCCCTCGTTGACCCAGTCCCGCAGGATCGCCTTGAACGTTGCCATGATGAGCGGCGTATCGAACTGCTGCGTATGATCGATGCCCGCATCCTTGTAGCTCGCGTTGTACGAGCCCGCATACATGTCGACCTTGCCGTAGTGATTGCGCGTGCCGATCACTTCGTCGAAATTGACCCAGCCGTAGAAGAAGCCCCACGCCACGTCGCGCATCATCGCGCGCAGGAAGTCGTCGGCGTGCATCTGGTGCGAACGCGTCTGGCCGTTCGCGGGCCATTTGACGGTGGCGAAATACGCATCGCGGCTGAACTCGAAATCGCCGAGATGGAAGATGCGATAGCCGGTGGTCGGATCGGGCTCGGTCGCGGTGACGTTTTGCAGCCCGGTTACTTTGTCCATGATTGACTCCAGTCGTTGATAGATCGCGTAGATCGCGTAGAGAGGGTCATTGGATGCAGATCTCGGCCCACTTCTCGACCGAGCATTGCCCGAGGATCGTTTGCACGAGCAGCACGCCCTTCGTCACCGCTTCGAAACGGTACGCGGCACCCGTCGGCAGCAGCGCCTGATGGCCGCGCCTGAGGCGCACGTAGCCCATCGGCTGGCCCGCCGGCTGTCCGTCCAGGCGCACCGTGCCTTCCGTCTTTGCGTCGACGAGCGGCCCGCCCGAGGGCTTGATGAAGTGCACGTCGATCTCGCCGTCGAGCACGACCGCGAACTCATCGTGCGATGCAGCAAACCACGGCGACGAACCTTCCGCGCGCAGCGTCTCGATCACGTACTTGAGATTCTTGCCGACCACGACTTTCTGATAGGGCTGCGCGCGGCTCGCGACTTCGAACACGTTCGACATCGCGTAATGCTCCGGCTTGCCCTTGATGATTTCGATGGAGCCCTTCCGAAAATTGTCCAGGCTGCCGAACCAGGTCTGTTGCATGTCTGCCTCCGTTGATCCTTGAATGCGTTGTTGCTTGCATCGAAGATTAAGTGGCGACAGGCTGGACAGCAATGATCCGAGGGTCGGGAATCGCGAACCACGAGTGCGTCAAAAAGGCCCCAGGGAAAGTACCTAGAGGGTAACCCCAGGAGGCAGGCAGAAGGTCAATCCTCGGCCAGTTCCTCGCCGACGCTCTTCGTCTCGTCGTCCGGCGGCGCAATGCCTAGCGCCTTGTCCCACTGCGGCTCGCGCGGGTAGCGTGTACGCAGGAAATCGACAAACGCCTTCACCTTGGTCGTCGAGCGATGCGACGCCGGGTAGACGGCCGAGAGCCACAACGGCGGCGCCGCATACTCCGGCAACACGCGCTCCAGGCGCCGCTCGAGCAGATCGGCGGCGGCGACCATCGTCGGCAGATAGACCACGCCCGCGCCGGCTCGCGCGAACTCGAGCAGAAGATGCACGCTATTGGTTTTCAGCACCGGATTAAGGGCGATTTCGAAGCACTCGTTGCCCCGCATCAGCGGCCACTTGTCGCCCCACGGGTAGTAGGAATAGCGCGCGAAGTCGTGCCGCAGCAGATCGAGCGGTGTCTCGATCACGGGCTCTTCCTTCAGGTAACCGGGCGCCGCGCACAGCACGCCGCGCACCGGAAACAGCCGCCGCTCGACGAGCAGGTTCGACGCCGGCGGATAGATCTGGAGCGCGAGATCGAAACCCTCCTGGACGGGATCGATAACCCGGTCGTTGACCGTGACGACGAATTCCACGCGCGGGTACGCCGCGCGAAATTCGATCAACGTCTGCGAGAAATGCCCGAGAGCGAAACCGGGCAGCACGTGGATGTTGAGCGTACCGGATAGCGAATGGGGCTCGCCGCGCGAGCGCCCCGACAGATCGTGGACCCTGTTGACCAGTTCGGCGCAATCGCGGTAATAGGTCTCACCGAGTTCCGAGAGGCGCACCGCCCGTGTCGAACGATGAAAGAGCGGCACGCCAAAATGCTCTTCCAGTTGCTTGACGCGCGTGGTCACCACGGATTTGGCGACGCCCAACTGGCGCGCGGCACTGGCAAAACTCTGCGCCTCAGCGGCCCGCACGAAGGCCTCCATCGACATGAACAGGTCCATGCTGTCTCCCGTGGCCGCTGTTCTCGCGACCTGATCTGATGAGGTGAAGTGTAATTTGTTTTGGGAGGCGTTGCCGGCATGCATCGGGCTCGGGCAGCTAGCGCCTTCTCCCGGTTAGAGAGTGGCGCGATGGCGTCCCGGCGACGGGGCAGACCGAGTGTTGGCAGATCAATGGAGCTGGAGCGAGGGCAACCGCCGGCGGCGAACACTTGCAAGTTCAGACTTTCGTGTGGGTCCTCCATCCGAGCGAGAGCGACACGATGCAATGCGCTGGTTTGCTCCCTCTTCCATGAAATGGGAGAGCAACCGGGGAGAGGGTGGGCGCTCGCTCAAGGTGAAGCGCCTCGCTCTTGCGGATGCCCGCCCTCTCCCTCAACCCCTCTCCCGCTGCGCGGGAGAGGGAGCTACGCCTGCGCGAGATTGCACGCGAGCACTCTTGCTACGTCTGCGCCGGACTTCGCCCGGCGACCCACACAGAAATCTGATGGGCTGAAGTGTAATTTTTTTGGGGGGTGCCGGCATGCGTCGGGCTCAGGCAGCTAGCGCTTTCTCCCGTTTAGAGAGTGGCGCGATGACGTCTCGGCGACCGTGCAGAACGAGTGTTGGCAGATCAATGGAGCTGGAGCGAGGGCAACCGCCTGGCCAGATCTTTGTATGGGTTCATCAGACTTTCGTGTGGGTCCTCCATCCGAGCGAGAGCGACACGATGCAATGCGCTGGTTTGCTCCCCTCTCCCATGAAATGGGAGAGGGGCCGGGGAGAGGGTGGGCGCTAGCTCAAGGTGAAGAGCTACACCTGCGCGAGATTGCACGCGAGCGCTCTTGCTACGCCTGCGCCGGACTTCAACGTCGGCGAGCCCCGCTTTGATCAGCAATTGGCCCACGCGCTTGTTCCATCATGAACTCGACGAACGCCCGCACGCGCGATGGCAGCAAACGGCCGTGCGGATACATCAGGCTGACGGGGCGCATGCGCCCGGCAAAAGCTTGCAGGACCTCGACCAGCTCGCCTTGCGCCAGGTCCCGCTCGACGACGAATCGGTAGGTCTGGAACAGCCCTGCGCCCGCTTTGGCCAGCGTCACGCCGGCCAGCACGTCTTCCGCGCACATGTAGTTGCCCGTCGAGAAGATCTCCTTCTCGTGCCCCCTTCCTTGAACAGCCACGAGATCTGCCGCCCGCTGCTCGGTAGATCGAACTGGATGCACTCGTGCTGGTCCAGGTCCGACAGCGTTTTGGGTACCCCTGCGCGCTTCAGGTAGGCGGGGCTCGCGACCACCACCAGCGCCGCGTCTTCAAGGTGCCGGGAGACCATCAGCGAGTCCGGCTGCGCGCGGAAGCGGATCGCCACGTCGAAGTTTTCCTCATGGAAGTCGACGTTGCGGTTGCTGATATGTGCTTCCACCTTGATCAGCGGGTACTTGGCGCGAAACGCGGGCAGGAGCGGCAACAGGCGATGGTGCCCGTAGGTGGTCGGCGCGCTGATGCGGATCGTGCCCGAAGGCTGCACCTGCTCGCCGGTGACCTTGCGCTCGGCTTCGGCCAGCTGATTGAGCGCGGCGCGGCATTGCTCGAAGTATTCCTTGCCACCTTCAGTCAGCCGGATGCTACGCGTGGAGCGCACGAACAGGCGCACGCCCAGGCGCTTTTCCAGGCGCGAGATCGAGCGGCTGACGGCGGCAGGCGTGACGCCTGCGGTATTGGCGGCCGCCGTGAAGCTGCCGGCCTCGGCGGCCAGGCAAAACAGCTCGATGCTGCCGAGCAGGATGTCGTCGAATTGCCGGTGCATATTCTTTACACCATGTAATAGGAAAAGTGCAGGAAACCCCGTTTATTGCGTTCTACAGCAGCAATATAGTACCTCCACACCGGTGACGGCTTTGGAGTCCGACACCGGACCCTGAACCTGAATCTGAACCCGGATCCATCGGAGGACCATCATGAGCAACACCCACAGCACCCACAGCACCGACAACACCGTCATCATCACCGGCGCCACCAGCGGCATCGGCCTGGGCTTGGCCGAAGCCTTCCTCAAGGCGGGCTACAACGTCGTCGGCACCGGCCGTTCCACCGAGCGCCTGCAAGCCGCCGCTGAACGGCTGAACGCCGGCGAGCGCTTCCTGGGCGTCGCGGGCGACGTCGGCAAGCCCGAATCGGCGCGCCAGGTCTTCGCGCAGGCCATTGCCAAGTACGGCAAGGTCGACGTGCTGGTGAACAACGCGGGCATCTTCACGGCCAAGCCGTTTGTGCAGTTCACGCCGGACGAAGTGGAGGAGCAGATCTCCACCAACCTGAAGGGCGTGCTGTATCCGTCGCAGGAAGCGGCCAGGCACATGAGCGAACGCAAGCGCGGCAAGATCATCAACATCACCGCGTCCCTGGCGCTTCAGCCGCACGGCGGTGTGCCAGCGCTGCTGGCCGTGGCCCTCAAGGGCGGCATCAACCAGGCGACGCGCGCGCTGGCGCTGGAACTGGCGCCCCACGGCGTGACGGTCAACGCGGTCGCCCCGGGCGTGGTGGACACCCCGATGCATGCCGCCGAAACCCATGCGGCACTCGGCAGCCTGCACCCGCTGGGCCGCATCGCCAACATCGCCGAGATCAGCGACGCCGTGCTCTACCTGGCCAAGGCCGACTTTGTCTCCGGCACCGTGCTGCCGGTGGACGGCGGCTTCAGCGCAGGCCGCTGAAGCCGGCAGCCGCGGCCGGACGTGTGTCCCGCCGCGGCCCCGAATCCATTGCTCTCATCTCAAAACGTCAATCCATGCAGGAGGCCGCCATGCCTTTCGTCAGCATTCGCATTACCCGCGAGGGAACCACCGCCGAGCAGAAAGCCCAGGTCATCAAGGAAGTGACCGAGACCCTGGAGCGCGTGCTGCACAAACCGCCCGAATGGACGCACATCGCAATCGAAGAGGTGGATACCGACAACTGGGGTTTCGGGGGCCGGACGACCACCGAGATTCGCAAGCAGTCGAATGCCGCTTCAGCCCCCGGTGCGCAGGACAGCCGATAAACCGCCTTGGGCGGCGCCAGCCCCTACCTGGAGTCCGTGGAGTCTGCAATGAAGACCATCAAGAAGACCTTTCTCATCACCGGCGTCAGCGGCGGCCTGGGCCGCGCCTTTGCCGAGGCGGCGCTGGAAGCCGGGCACCGCGTGGTCGGCACCGTGCGGCGCGAGGATGATCGCACCGCGTTCGAGGCCCTGCATCGCACGCGCGCCAAGGCCGTCATCCTGGATGTCAGCCGGCTGGATGACGTCGAGCCCGCCGTGCGCGGGATCGAACAGGACTGGGGCCCGGTCGACGTGCTCGTCAACAACGCGGGCTACGGCCACGAGGGCATCCTGGAGGAGTCGCCGCTGACCGAGCTGGTGCGCCAGTTCGAGGTCAACGTGTTCGGCGCGGTGGCCATGATCAAGGCCGTGCTGCCAGCCATGCGCCAGCGGCGCCGTGGCCACATCGTCAATATCACGTCGATGGCCGGCTACGTGGGCTTGCCCGGCGTCGCTTATTACAACGGCAGCAAGTTCGCGCTCGAAGGCATCAGCGAAGCGCTGTCCAAGGAAGTCAGCGGCCTTGGCATCAAGGTCACGGCCGTCGCGCCGGGGTCCTTCCGCACCGACTGGGCAGGACGCTCGATGGTCCGTTCCGGCCGCTCGATTGCCGACTACGACGCCGTGTTCGAGCCGGTGCGCCAGCGCCGGCAGGAATACAGCGGCCACCAGGCGGGGGATCCGGCCAAGGCGGCCCTCGCGCTCCTGCGCATTGTCGACGCTGAGGATCCGCCGACGCATCTGCTGCTCGGCGACGACGCCCGGCGGCTTGTCGAGGCGCGCCTCAGGGCCTTGGGCAGAGAGATCGGGGCTTGGGAATCCATCACGCGCTCAACCGACTTCGGGGGTAGCCATGCAATCCGCAAAAATGAACCAGGCCGCCCAATCGACGTCCGCCGCGCCTGGCCGGGCGAGCAACATCGGTTACGCCGAGCGCAACAAACACTACTGGCGGCGCAATCTTGCGGTCTGCGTGTTCGGCTCGTTCACAACGCTGGTCAGCCTGAGCATGCTGCTGCCGTTCCTGCCCGTGTACGTCAGGCAGCTTGGCGTCGAATCGCAGTCGGGCGTGATTCAGTGGTCGGGCGTTGCGTTCGGCGCGACGTTTTTCGGCACGGCGCTGACCGCGCCGCTCTGGGGGCGGCTGGCCGATCGCTTCGGCCGCAAGCCGATGCTCATTCGGGCGGCGGTCGGGATGGCCGTGGTGATGTCGCTGATCGGCGTCGCCCACAACGTCTACGAGCTCGTCGCGCTGCGGCTGATCGCCGGCCTCGTGGGCGGCTATGCGTCGGCGTCTACGGTGATGGTCGGCACCCAGGCGCCGCGCGAGCGCGCGGGTTGGGCGCTCGGCATCCTGTCGACCGGCGCGCTCGCCGGCAACCTCGTCGGGCCGCTGGTCGGCGGGCTGCTGCCGGAATGGATCGGCATCCGGGGCACGTTCTTCGCGGGCGGGGCGATGATCGCGGTCACCGCGCTGCTGACAATCTTTGTCGTCAAGGAGGACTTTCATCCGGCCAGCGACGCTAGGGGCCGCACGGCCAGTCCGGCGGCGGGCGCGGTGCGCCGCACGAACTACGCTGTCGTGACCGCACTGCTGGTGACGGCGATGATGGTGCTACTTGCCAACATGTCGATCGAGCCGATCATCACGGTCTATATCGGCAGCCTGGGCGTGGGCGCGGATCACCTGACCCGCATCGCGGGCGTGGTGATGGCGTGTTCGGCGCTCGGCAGCGTGCTGACGGCGGCGCGGCTCGGCGCGTTGGCCGACCGCATCGGTAGCTGGAACGTGATCATCAGCTGCCTGGTGCTGACGGGGCTTGCGATGCTGCCGCAAGCGTTTGTCACGCACTGGTGGCAACTGGCCGCGCTGCGCATGCTGATGGGCATGACGCTCGCTGGCCTGCTGCCTGCGATCGGCAAGCTCACGAGACAATCGGTTGACGAACACGCGACGGGGCAGATGCTGGGGTACCTGCAATCGGCGCAGTTCAGCGGCCAGGTGATCGGGCCGGTGATCGGCGGTCAGATCGGTGTGAGCCTCGGCCTGCATTCGGTGTTCTTTGTCACGGGTGGGTTGCTGGTCGCCTGCGCCGGACTGGCTCAGTGGGCGCGTCGCCGCTGAGCACAAATGGCGCGACGGGCAGGACGGGCAGGATGCACGGGCTCAGGATGGTCAGTGCGCCACCCGGGCAAGCAAGTAGCAGCAGAGGTATGATCGGGTCTGTTGGCGTGGCTGGGTTGCCCTCGATCAGGCGCCGCGGATGTCGCCCGGATGTGTCGCAAACATGTGCCGCAAACAAGCGAGTTTGTACCTCTGTGTGGCAGCGCGGCGCCCGGATACATTGCGATACACGCGGGGCCGAAGGCCCCATACAATGGCGACGAAACTGACTGGCCGAACATTCCCAATCCTACCGAGGTGAACCCGATGGAATCGCACGTCGACCATATCCTGATCGTCGATGACGACCGGGAAATCCGTGAACTCGTTTCGACCTATCTCACCAAGAACGGCTTGCGCGTGACGGTGGCGCCGGATGGCCGCCACATGCGCTCGTTCCTGGAGGCCAATGCCGTCGACCTGATCGTGCTCGATCTGATGCTGCCGGGCGATGACGGCCTGGTGCTGTGCCGCGAATTGCGTGCCGGAAAGCACAAGGCCACGCCCGTGCTGATGCTGACCGCGCGCGACGATGAAACGGATCGCATCATCGGCCTCGAAATGGGCGCGGATGATTACGTCGCCAAGCCCTTTGCCGCGCGCGAGCTGCTGGCGCGCATCAAGGCCGTGCTCCGCCGCACCAGGATGCTGCCGCCCAATCTGCAGATCACCGAAGCAGGGCAGATGCTCGCGTTCGGTCACTGGCAATTGGATACCACCGCGCGCCACCTGATCGACAGCGACGGCACCATCGTCACGCTCAGCGGCGCGGAGTACCGGCTGCTGCGCGTGTTCGTCGACCATCCGCAGCGCGTGCTCAACCGCGATCAACTCCTCAACCTCACACAGGGCCGAGAGGCGGACATGTTCGAGCGCTCCATCGACCTGCTGGTCAGCCGCCTGCGCCAGCGCCTGGGAGACGACGCACGCGAACCCAGCTACATCAAGACCGTGCGCAGCGAGGGCTACGTGCTTGCGATGCCGGTGGAGATCAAGGAGGCCCGCCAATGAGCACCATGAGCACAACGAGCACAATGAGCACGCGCCTCTGGCCCTGGCCGCGCTCGCTGGGTTCGCGCCTGTTCCTGATCTTGCTTGCCGGGCTGGTGATCGCGCATGGTTTGTCGTTTGGCGTGCTGTTCTCCGAGCGATACATGACAGCGCGCGAAGTCATGCTCGGCACGCTGGAAACCGACGTGGCCACCTCGATTGCCATCCTCGACCGCGTTCCCGCCGCCGAGCGTGCGCAATGGCTGCCGCGCGTGAATCGCGGCAACTATCAATACATATTGGGGCCGGGCTCGCCGGGCGTGCCCGAGATGACGCAACGCGGCAAGGATATTGCCCAGCGGATCACCCAAGCCAGCGAGGGCCGCTTTCCCGTCACGGTGGAGTCGATCCCAGGCGACGGCAAGCAGGTGCAGGCGCACCTGACGCTGAGCGACGGCAGCCCCTGACCATCGACGTGCATCCGCGCATGCTCCCGATCGCCCAGTGGCTGCCCTATGTGCTGGTGATCCAACTGTTGTTGCTGGTCGGGTGCTGCTGGTTCGCCGTACGCGTGTCGATCAGGCCGCTGGTGGCACTGGCCGATGCCGCGGATACGCTCAATCCCAACATGAAGACGCCGCCGCTGGCCGAAACAGGCCCCGCCGAGCTGACCCGCGCCGCGCGGGCGTTCAATGCCATGCGCGAGCGCATCGCCCAGTTCATCGAGGAGCGCGTGCAGATCCTGGCGGCCATCTCGCACGATCTGCAGACGCCGATCACGCGCATGAAACTGCGCGCCGAGCTGGCAGAGGACTCCGAGGAGAAGCGCAAGATGGTGCAGGACCTGGCCGAGATCGAAAGGCTCGTGCAGGAAGGGCTGGCGTACGCGCGATCCACGCATGGCGATGGCGAGAAGCCATCGAGAATCGACCTCGGATCGTTCATCGAGAGCCTGGCCTACGACTATCAGGACATCGGCAAGGCGGTGACCATCCAGCAGAACATCGGCGGCGCCATCGTGACGCGCCCCCATGCGCTGCGCCGGATCCTGACCAACTTGATCGACAACGCGATCAAGTTCGGCGGCGCGGCGGAACTGCGCGTGGACCGCGAGCACGACACCGTGATCATCGAGGTGCTCGATCGCGGCACGGGCATCCCGCAAGACAAGCTCGAAGCCGTGCTGCAGCCGTTCGTGCGGCTCGAAAGCTCGCGCAGCCGCGAGACCGGCGGCTCCGGCCTGGGACTGGCGATTGCACATCAGCTTGCGGTGGCCATTGGCGGCTCGCTCAAGCTGCGCAACCGCGAAGGGGGCGGGCTGGCGGCGATCGTCAGGCTAGGCTGACCAAAGGGGAGGGTAGTGACCTGCTCGGTTGCCCGGCGGGGCCACGGTTTCAATGCGTCGCTGTCCACCTCGAAGCAGCCTGGCCACGCTTCCCGGCAACGAGCCTGACCAGGCAACCTGCGCTCAGAGGTGGTCTGCGTCGATCACGGCTCTGACAAAGTCCTGCGGCGCTTCCTGCGGCAAGTTGTGGCCAATGCCGCCTGTGATCAGCCGATGCTGATACTTGCCCGAAAATTTGCTGGCGTAGGCACTCGGTTCCAGGTGCGGCGCGCCATTGGCGTCACCTTCCATCGTGATGGTTGGAACTGCAATGCTCGGAAACGCAGCAAGCCGCTGCTCCAGATCGGCGTATCGGGATTCGCCCTCGGCAAGGCCGAGCCGCCAGCGGTAGTTGTGGATCACGATGCTCACGTGGTCCGGATTGTCGAACGCCACGGCGCTGCGATCGAACGTGCGGTCGTCGAAGTTCCATCTCGGCGAGGCGAGTTGCCAGATCAGCTTCGTGAACGCATGCCGGTGCTGCTCATAACCGACCCGCCCGCGCTCGGTGGCGAAATAGAACTGATACCACCATTGGAGTTCGGCCTGCGGCGCAAGCGGCTTTCGGTTGCCCTCGACACTGCCGATCAGGTAGCCGCTGACGGAAACCAGCGCCTTGCAGCGCTCCGGCCAGAGCGCCGCGACGATGCATGCCGTGCGCGCGCCCCAATCGTAGCCGGCGAGGATCGCCTTGCCGATGCCCAGCGCGTCCATCAGGGCGACGGTGTCGAGCGCGAGCGCCGCCTGCTCGCCATTGCGAACCGTCGCGTCGGAAACGAACCGTGTGCTGCCATAGCCACGTGCATACGGCACGATCACGCGGTACCCCGCCGCCGCCAGCGCCGGCGCGACGTCGACAAAGCTGTGAATGTCATACGGCCAGCCATGCAGGAGGATGACGGGGGGCCCATCGGCAGGACCTGCATCGGCATAGCCGATATTGAGTTCGCCGGCAGTCACCTGCTTGATCGTCGTGAATTGGGCATGCGTACCCGGGCGTGCGGTCGGCAGGCGTGCCGCCGTCTTGCCGGATTCCGCGTGCGCCAGGTCATACAGGCCAAGTGGCGCGGCGGCCAGCGTGAGCGCGGCCGTGCCAAACAGGCGGCGCCGTTTTTGATTGATCGGTTCGGACATGGTTCTCTCCATTGGGAATGATGACGATGGGAAGTATTGGCGAGCGACGTATCGCGCCTGTTTCCCGAACCCTCTGATTTGAAACGTTGCGTATCCGGCAGGCCACCGGATACAGAGCGATACAAAGCCGCATCCGACAGCGCCGTCCTGCGCCGCGTCTGCGCCACTTGCCGCGGGATTTTTGTATGCGTCTGTATCACGCGGCAATCGGGATACGCATCCAGACAGAACAGGCCGCGACGTGCTACGCGCCTGATACATCGACCGCCTTTAATACGTTCCGTGGCCCGATGCCGAGCACAAGCGAAGCGATCTCCGGCCGCGCAATTCTCCGCGCAAACCCATCTCAAGGAAAACATCATGACCCGCATCGAGAACGTCCTGTACACCGGCAAGGTCCACGTCACCGGCGGCCGCGATGGCCAAGCCCATAGCAACGATGGCCGGCTGGATCTGAAGCTGTCCTCACCGGGCAGCAGCGGCGCCGGCACCAACCCCGAACAGCTGTTTGCCGCAGGGTGGTCGGCTTGCTTTATCGGGGCAATGGGCCGCGCCGCCAGCCAGATGAAGATCAAGCTGCCAGCGGACCTTGCAGTGGATACCGAGGTGGACCTCGGCACCACCGACGGCGCCTTTTTCCTGCAGGCCCGCCTGAACGTCAGCCTGCCGGGTCTCGACCGGGAAGTGGCACAGGCGGTGGTTGAAGCGGCGCATCAGCTCTGCCCGTATTCGAAAGCCACGCGCGGCAACATCCACGTCGAACTGCATCTGGTCTGACCCGTGCCGCGATCCGCCCGATGCCGTCGGGCGGATCGCAAGCGTGCCAGCGCCGTTGGCACGGCTTCCCACTCCTTACGCACTTGCATTTGAAGCATTTGAAATCATGCGCACACTTCTACTGTCCGCCCTGGTTGCCGCCGGCATTGCCGCCATCTATGTCGTCGGAACGGGCGCGCCCGCCTTCAGCGCCACTGTTGCGGATGGCAGCGCAGCGCCCGAGTTCGCCGGCATCGACCAATGGCTGAACTCGCCGCCGCTTTCGATGAAGGCGCTGCGCGGCAAGGTGGTACTGGTCGATTTCTGGACGTACTCCTGCATCAACTGCATCCACACGTTGCCCTATGTGAAGCAGTGGCATGAGAAGTACAAGGACCAGGGGCTTGTCGTCGTGGGCGTGCACACTCCCGAATACCCGCTCGAGAAGTCCACCGCCAACGTACAACGGGCGCTCAAGCGCTTCGATATCCGCTATCCGGTCGCGCAGGACAACAGCTACGCCACGTGGTCGGCGTTTCACAACCAGTATTGGCCTGCCACCTACTTGATCGATGCCGAGGGCCGCATCGTCTACCAGCACTTTGGGGAAGGGCGCTATGCCGAAACGGAAGCCGCCATCCGCAAGCTTCTGGCTGAACGCAAATAGATCGCCGATTCAAGTCTTGAAGGTGTACATCGACCGCTGCTGCGGCATGTCGCCGCACGTTGGCGTTGCTCGGGATTCACCAGTTTACCGAGCAGGGCGATCGGTGCCCGTTCGCACGCAAGGGTGTGTTCTACGTTGTAACCGTCGGCGGTTGCCGGTTTGGAGAAGTCCATGAGGTCAGATTTTCAGGATGTCCGAGCGAAGTTGCGAAGCGAGTTCCTTGTTGCGGCCACGGCCGTCCAGCAAGTCCAGGTACATGATGAACGCACTGGCAAGGTGCGAGGGATGATCCGAGTGTTCCCGGGTGAATAGGGAGCTCGCACCGCCACGCTCGATGAGGGTGACATTCGAGCCTTTCTCGACTTCCTGCAACCCCAGCGCCTTTGCGTAGTCGGGCGTGCTGCCGAGAGGAACGATTGTGTCCGCGCTCTCCACGTGCGTAAGCAGTGGCGACACCGCGTTCGCCGCGGCGGTGCCGGTGAAGGCCCAGCCCGTTAGCGCCTCGCTCTCCAGCTTGTCGGTGATGGCCGAAAGTATCGCATTCGGGTTGCGGGTGTACGCAAACCAGCGGGTTTTATGTTCCTTCCGAACGCGCCAGGCATCGGCCCACAAATCAAGCAGCACGCCTGGTTGTATAAGGCGCCGGCGCAGGGTTCGCCCACTGCCTCTGGACTCTACCAGCTCCAGGCGCTCCAATTCACGCAGGGTGAGTGACACCGTATAGGCGGAGGTTTCGGCCAGGTCAGCAATCTCGAGTCCGGTCAGCCATCTCTGGTTGGAATGGAGCAGGGCATGTACGACTTGCTCCCTCGCGCCGGTGAAGAGTGATCCCGCTCGCCGGGGCGAAACAGGTTTCGCCGGGCGATCGATGTTGATCAGCCAGTCCTTGTGCTTGAAGTACAAACTTCCACTGGCGTCGAAATAGCCAATGTTGCGCTCGCACAAGATGTCCCGTGCCCCAGCGCTAAGTTGCCCCGCGATGACAAAAAAGGCGGTGCTACCCGCGTCCTCCTTGGACAGCCGATACTCTTCCAATTGCCACGCGGCGTTTCGTATATTGCGCGGATACGGTTCAGGAAAGTTGCGAAGGAACGGTAGAAGACATGAAAACGGGAGGGATAGTGGAGCCCACCCGCTGGGCACTGCGCTGCTCGCGCCGGGCGAGTGTGCCCTGGGGTGGATCTGACACCGATAAGCCTTGGCTGTCCTTCTTGCCAGAGGGCTATGGAGGCAGTTGGTGGTCGGCGCTGGTCTGCCGGCGCCCGCAGTGGCAGCTGCACCCACGGCGCTCCGCCCGTTTCGCCTCCTGTGCGCGAAGACTGTTCCGGGCAACCCAGATGAAGAAGGCCGCGATGGGCACGCCCACGGCCAAGACGGCTAGGCCGATCGTCATAGCGATGCTCCCAGACTACAGTGTGAGATATAGGGATCTAACTCCTGCCTGACCGCGTGGACGCGGCTCGACAGAAACAGTGGAGGTGCCAGGCTGAATTCAAAGCGCAGCACCTGGTTGCGGATCCGGCGCCAATGGCACGGCAGCGCGCCTCTACCCTGCCAGTAGGCGGTACAGGCGGCCACGCACTGTACGGCTGCCTGGTAGTGGGCCAGCTGGCCCTCCTGGTATTGCAGGTAGGCCGCCACCAGCCCCTGCAGTTGCAGCGCGGCAGCCTGCTGGGGAGCCGGAAGGCGAAACGGCCGCTGCGCCAGGGTGGCGCCTAGGGCGTGGTACGGCGCGGCCGTCCGGGCGAGATCGCCGGCGTGGCGTGCCGTTTGCCAGAGGACAAACATGCCGCTCATGGTGAGAGTGTGCTCCGGTTCGGCGCCGGCAAGGATGCCGGCGCCAGAATTTCGATCGGCAGATTCAACAACCATCGTCTCCAGCATGGGGCAACAGCGAGTTTTGCCTCGATCGGTGTGTGTATCCCCACCGGCCCCGGCCTCGCGGGCCGCGACGCAGGTGTGGAGAACAGATGAACCTCAGTACTGCGCTTGCACCCGGTCCACTACGTGGTCCAACTGCTGCTTCAGCGGAGCCAGCAAGGCATGCAGGCCGCAATTGCCGGCGCGCTCGCCGGCCTGCAGCTCTAGCAGGACCAGGAGAGACTCAAGGCCTGCGCTGACGCGCAACAGTTCGTGGCAGCTTTGGTGGATGGCGGCTGCGGGGTCCGTCTCAGGTGCGTGCTGTGGCATCAGCGACTCCATCAGTGGCAGCGTGTCGGAGGCATCCGAAGCGATGCGCACGGGTAGCGATATCGCGAAATCTGACGAGCGTGTTCAGAGGCCTTGTTCACGTGAAAGCGTGGCTCGCTTGGGTAATATCGTCCGTGGTCTTATCGTCATCATAGACCGAGCATGGCGAGATGCCAATAGCTTCCCCAAGGCACGGTGGTGCCGCCCCTCTTGTTCAACTGGGCAACGCGATCCGCGAAGTCCGACTCAGGCAAGACCTGTCCCAGGAAGAGCTCGCCCATCGGGCTGGCATCGACCGCTCGTATATGAGTTCAGTTGAGCGGGGAGGGCAGAACCTGGGGGTGATGCATCTCTTGAGAATTGCGACTGCGCTAGAGGTTACGGTTGCGGAGTTGATGGCGGTTGCGAAGCTTTGAGTGGCCGCGTTTTCACGGTCGTCAACAGGGTAGGTCAACCTGTGCTGCTCGGGAGCCGGAATGCGATCAGGCGATGCAGCGTGTAGCTCGGACGGATGGGCCTCAAGCATTAGATCGCGAAGACCAAAACGCTGGCCCAGTCTCCGCGCCACCTGGCATGTCATTGAACAGGCCACGCAATACGAAAGGAGTGACGGCTTTAGGATCTGCAGTCCCTTCACCGGGAGGCGAGAAAAGACGTCATCGCGCGCGGCAGCCATACACAAGTGCTGCGCGGCACTAATTTTTACGACGGTTTGACCAGATTCCGGGCCGAAGTAAATTGGCAAGTCCAATATTCCTCCTGTCGAAGATGGGCTCAGGTGCGCGCGCTCAAAAATTCGCGACAGCGACACACGCCATGACGTGAGCAGATTGGCCGCTCCTGGCATGGCGAAGGCTTCCACCACAATCAGAGGGACGCAAGGACCCCTCCGCATGGTCCATAATGCGGCTGATCATTCTCAGCGCGAGCCAACACTTGCCGCCTCACAGAAGGACGGCAAGTAGCGGCGGTCGCCATCGTGCGGCGCTGCAAGGTGGGCTCGCGCCAAGATGTCGCGAACGAAGAAGCGACAACCGACGTGCGTGCACGGCGGCCCGCCCCTGTTCGCAAGTCGCCCGTTCGCTCACCAAGTGAAGTCAGCGAATGAGGCTAAATTTACCTAGTAACGCTTAAATAGCCCAATTGAAATGCGCGATCGGGTAGAAGAATTGATAGATTTCGTTGCGAGCGGACACCGGCGCTTCAAGCGCATGGAGGAACTGACCGGAGTGAAGTCAGATAGCTGGAAGAACACGTGCCGCAATCAGCAACGCGTGACCCAGGAGATGGTGGAGGCTATTGGGGCGGTGTGGCCTCAGTATGCGTACTGGCTTGTCACCGGGAAGACGGACGAGGAGCATGGGCATACATCGCCGATTCGGGATCGGATTGCGCGGGATTTGGAGAAGGTTAGAGCGGAGGAGGGATAGGGGTCCGCTAAGGGCCTTCGTCAGGCTGCGATCTCCGATTTCCGGGGAAGGCTGCACGAATCTTCAGGAAGAAGTAAGAGTGACCCCGGTACCCCATGAGCCTTGGATCATGATTGGCGCCCTGAGGCAATTGGCTGCGGACCAGAAACCAGGCAGGTAGGGTGGGGGTGTCAGGATTTTTGTGTGCAAGGCTAAAAACCTGCCTGCCGGGCAGGCTGCCCGGCAGGCAGGCCTTTGATCCTATCTCAGCGATGGGGTTGTGTGAAGCGATCCTCGTAGAGGATCGCGAACTGGTTCATGGCGGCTTTCCAGTCGTGCGTGGCGCTGCCCCACTTGCCGGTGATGTTGCGCAAGGCTAGCCACAGCAGTTTGGTGGCCGCTTCATCGCTCGGGAAGTGCCCGCGGGTCTTGATAATCTTACGCAGTTGCGCGTTGATGCTCTCGATGGCATTCGTGGTGTAGATGATCTTGCGGATGGCCGGCGGGAACGCAAAGAATGGAATCACCCGGTCCCAGGCGCGATGCCAGGAGGCTGCAATCGGTGGGTAGCGCTTGCCCCAGTCGCTTTGCTCGAAGGCCAACAGCGCCGCCTCGGCGGCCTCAACCGTGGCAGCCGTGTAGACAGGCTTGAGCGCGGCCGCCACCACACGGCGGTCCTTCCAGCTCGCGTAGTCCAGGCTGCCGCGTATCAGATGCACGACACAAGTCTGCAGTGTCGTGCTCGGGAACACCGCGTTCAGGGCCTGCTCCATGCCCTTCAAGCCGTCGGTCACCGCGATCAGGATGTCTTGGGTGCCTCGCGTCTTCAGGTCGTTGAACACCTTCATCCAGAACTTTGCCCCTTCGGTGGTCTCGATCCACAGGCCCAGGATGTCACGCGTGCCATCGGGCAGCACGCCCAGCGCCAGATAGACCGCCTTGCTGCGCACGACGCCATCCTCGCGCATCTTGACCCGCAGCGCGTCGAAGAACACGACCGGGTACATGACCTCCAATGGACGGGCCTGCCAGGCGGTGACTTCCTCCATGACCGCATCCGTTACCGAGCTGATGAACGCGGGCGACACCTCAGTGCCATACTGCTCGACCAGGAACGCCTGGATCTCGCGTACCGTCATGCCGCGCGCATACATGGCGATGATCTTGTCGTCAAAGCCAGTAAAACGCCGGTCGTGCTTGGGAATCAGGATGGGCGCGAAGCTGCCGTCGCGGTCGCGCGGGATCGCCAGCCGCAAGGGTCCCGTGTCCGTAAGCACGGTCTTGGCGCTGGAGCCATTGCGCTGGTTGGTTGCATCCTCGGGGCGCTCGGCACCCGCCGGGTAGCCCAGGTGATGGCCCAGCTCCGCGCCCATCGCCCGCTCGATCAGGGCCTTCTTGAACGCCATGGCGGCGTCTTGCACCGCCTCAGCAGTCATCGGACCTTTAACGAACTGATCGATCAGCTCCTTAGGGATGGTCGGAAGGTCCCTGGGTATGGCCTTTGGTTTGCGTGGCATTACATGCTCCTTGTCGACATGTTATGCCCTGCACACAAAATCCCGTACAGGCCCGGTAGGGTAGTCGCGGTCAAGGCCAGATGGCTCTGATCGACCCCTATGCACAGTTCACAACTATGTGCACATGCCATGAGATTGACGGTACCGGCTTGGATTCAGGGAGGATTCTGGCCGGCACCATCTGCGCATAGTTACAGCGTCGGCAGGAATTGCATGAGTGGGTCTGGAGCCTAGATCCGGTACACGGACAAGCGGACCCTTGGCGAACAAGTCGAAAGTCAGTGAATTGAGCTGATCAGGCGTTTTCGTGGTCGCCAACACTTCATTGAAGAACTCGATTACCGCGTCGTGCTTGATCAGCCGTTCGCGGTTCTTGCTGAACACGGTGGGCACCCAGACCACATCATCCACTTTTTGACTAGCCACCGTGGCCTTTAGCCTCCACCTGCCAGGCGCAGCGTCTAGATTTTAATGGGGCGGGGTGGATTGTAAGGAAGCCGCGTTGACAGAATTCGCTTACACAGCGGTTACACGGCATCAGGAATCGGCATAGGGGGCAGCCCACTGGCTGCGCCCCTGCCACACCACCCGGCATGCGGGTCCGCACCGGGCGGTTCGAGAGGTTGAGGTTAAGTGAGACGGGGCATGCCCAACTGATCGAAGTAGGCGATGGTCAGGACCCGGTTCAGCGTGTCGCCGCTGTTGCGCCACCAGCACCGGCTACTCGCCGCTGCTTGCCTGGCGGCATCCGCTGTAGCACCCAGCGCACGCAACTCTCGGTAAATGACCCGACCACGGCGCCAGTGCTTGAGCTGGATGGCCCTCAGCCGGTGGCGCATCCACTTGTCCAGCTCGCGCCAGACCTGGGGCGTTTGCGCCAGCCGGAAGTAGGCCTTCCATCCCAGAACATATGGCCTCACCCGATCCACGACTGCCTGCAGACTCCGCCCGCCTGAGCGGCGAGTCAGTTCGCGGATGCGTTGCTTGAACGTCAGCAGCGGCTTAACTGCCACTTTGCGCTTGACCACTCCCCCTGCGGCCACCCAGAAGCTGTAGCCGAGGAACTTGCGGCCAAACGCGCTCGCCACCGCGCTCTTTGCCTCGTTGACCTTCAGGCGCAGGCTGCCGTACAAGCGCCGCAATAGCGCCATCACTCGCTCGCCCGCCCGCCGACTGCGCACGTACACGTTCGCATCATCGGCATAGCGCACGAAGCAATGACCTCGACGCTCCAACGCCTTGTCCACCTCATCGAGCAGTACGTTAGCCAGCAGCGGTGACAGCGGCCCGCCTTGCGGCGTGCCCTCGTACCGCTGCAGCACTACCCCGCCATCCATCAGCCCGCTGTTCAGATACGCCCGGATCAGCCGGATGACCCCGGCGTCCCCGATGCGCTTCTGTAGACGGTCAATCAGGATGTCGTGGTTGACCCGGTCAAAGAACTTCTCCAGATCCACGTCCACCACCACTCGCCGCCCCGACTGCACGTACGACTGCGCGGCTAACACCGCATCGTGCGCACGCCGCCCAGGCCGGAAGCCGTAGCTGTGCTCGCTGAAGGTGGGGTCCAGCATCGGCTGCAGCACCTGCAACAGCGCCTGCTGGATCAGCCGGTCCGTCACCGTCGGAATACCGAGCTCGCGCTCGCCTCCTCCGTCCGGCTTCGGAATCGTTACCCGCCGTACCGGACTGGGCCGGTACGTCCCCTTGAGCAGTTGCTGGCGGATCTCCGGCCACGCCGACACCAGATAGCGGGCGGTCTGATCAATATCCAGACCATCCACGCCAGCGGCGCCTTTGTTGCGGCGGACCCGCCTGAACGCCTGCTTCAGGTTCTCTCGCGTCAGCGCCGCTGCCAGCAGCGCCGACCCCGTGTCCTCCGGTCCCCGCCGCGGACCGCCGGCTTCGTCGCAGGCGGGTTCACGGCCGGCTTCACCGCCCGCTACTCCCTCCCGCCCCGCTCGCGCGGGCTTCTGACGCAATGCCTTCGGTATCGACATGGCTTCGAACACTCCCTCTCGTTCGGTCCTTCGTCGGCGGATTCGAGCCTTGCCGGCGCTACCCCCAACTACTTCGACCTCTGCTGACTTCTCGCTCCGGCTCGACGCCGTCGCCCTTTCAGGCATGAGGCGAGATCTCCCCAGGTAAGAACGCACTCCTTCGCTGCACAACCGCCGGATTTACGCCGCCTCCCCTTGATCACGAGAACTTCGCGGTTTCATGCCCGCTCGTCCTGGTCGGCACCGCCTTCTATCCGGTTCGTGTTCCTCGGCTCGCAGCTTCGCTCCACGCTTCCTCCCCACGATCGGTCGCCCTTTCGCAGTTGCGCTTCGCTTCGATCGCTGTGATCAACTTACGGTGGGACTTGCACCCACAGGAGTGCGCCCATGCTGGGCGCAATCGAGTAGGGTGAGGGGTTACCCCCTCAGCCCTCTCACACCACCGTACGTGCGGTTCCGCATACGGCGGTTCACGAACGAGACTGCAAGCGCCGCTGAGTATCCAGCAGCGAGACCAGCCCCATGGCGTCGAAGTAGCGTTTCGGGAAGGCATCGCGCAGATGCATCGCGCCAGCATTCCACCACGGGCCGCGCCCGTTGTAGGCTGACTTGTACGCTCGCTCGTCCGATAGCCCCTGCCGACGCAGCATCACCACCCGGGTCCGACGACGTTTGGCTTGCCGCCACAATAAGCAGCGCAGCCGCCGTCTGATCCAGGCGTCCAACTCCTCCAGCGCACGCTTGCCTTCGGTCCAGCGGAAGTACCCCATCCACCCGCGCAGTACCGGATTCAACACTGCTATCGTGTGGGCCGGGTTCCCTCCTCGTCCCGGACGCACCAGTTCCCGCACACGCTCCTTCAGCCTTTGCAGGCTGTCCGGCGCAATGCGCAACCGCGCCTGACGGTGCATTGTCAGGCTATAGCCCAGGAACTTGCGCGCCCACGGCCGCGCACACGCGCTCTTGGCCTCGTTGACCCGCAGCTTCAGCCGCTCCGCTAGGAACGCTGTCATGCCAGCCAACACCTGCCGTCCTGCCGTCTTGCTACGCACATAGATATTGCAGTCGTCCGCGTAACGACAGGACGCGAGGCCCCGCCTTTCCAGCTCACGGTCCCAATCCGTCAGCAGGATGTTCGACAGCAACGGCGACAGCGGCCCGCCTTGCGGCGTGCCTTGCCTCCTTGCCTCGACCATCCCGCCACGCATCAGCCCCGCTTCCAGATACCGCCGGATCAGCTTGAGCACCCGGGCGTCCCTCACTTGCCGTGCCACCCGCGACATCAGGATGTCGTGGTTGACCCGGTCGAAGAACTTCTCCAGGTCGATGTCCACCACCCAGCGCCGGCCTTCCCGCACATACCGCTGTGCCTGCAAGACCGCCTGCTGAGCGCTGCGCCCCGGCCTGAAGCCGTAGCTCGACTCGGAGAATCCCGGCTCAAAGATCGGTTGGAGAACTTGCAGCAGCGCCTGCTGGATCAGCCGGTCCATCACCGTCGGGATGCCCAGTGTCCTCACCCCGCCCGCAGGCTTGGGGATGTCCACCGCGCGCACCGCCTGCGGGATGTATTGGCCGGCCAGCAGCGCCGCCTTGACGCTCGGCCAGTGCACCTTCAGCCAGTCCCGCAACGCCGTCACCGCCAGGGCATCCACCCCGGCCGCGCCACCGTTCCTGACCACCTTCCGGTACGCCAGCCACATGTTGCCCTTCTCGACCACCGCCTCCATCAGCGATGGCGCCCGCGCTTTCGTTTGCCCGACAGCCGCCGTGCCAGCCTCCGCACCCCCATCGGCCCCAGGCAGGTTCCGCCCGCCTTCCTCCGCTGTGGGCTGCACTCGTTCGTGCATTTGGGCTTCGTCGGTAAGCATCGAGGTCTGTCGTCCTAATCGCGCTCATTCATGTTTGGCCCTTCAGTGCCAACCGCGCACCTAATATGGCCTCTGCTGACTTCTGCACCGCCGTCCCGACGCCTCTCGACGTCGGTAGCACCGTGGCAGCGGTGCAGATCTCCCCGGGTATGACGCACCCACCTTCACGCTTATGCCTGTCGGATCTACGCCGCATCGTTCCGTGCAAGTATCGGGCTTTGGCAATTATGGCTACCTCACCCCGATACGACGCCTCATCCGCTTCCTGTTCGTCAGGCCAGCGCTTTGCCTCGGACTTCCTTCAGACTCCCAGTCGCCCGGGAAACCCTTGTCTCTGGCTAACACTTCCCCTTGCCGGGTGTGTAAGGGACTTGCACCCTCAAGTGAGTGCGCCCTGCCGGGCGCACCACGAAAAAGGGTTACAAGCGGAACGCTTGTAACCCTTTGAATTTGCTGGTGCCGGCTGCAGGACTCGAACCCGCCACCTGATGATTACAAAGCAACTTCCATTAGCGCATGCTCCTATTCGGGAGACACGAAAAGGACATTAACCACTAGTACGACGAGCACCTTGAAAGCCCCGGATTGCGTTGAGGAACTCAATCTGGCGAGTGCGTGCTTCAGTCAACGGCTATCTCAAGGTTTCCAGCATTTTCCGCGGGCCCCTCCTGATTCTTACGTTCACTGCGACCAATCCCACTAGTCTGCTACTTGCCAATCCGAGCAGTCTCACGATTTCGGTGCCTTCAGCCTCCTAGACTGATCAAAGTTCAATAGCGATGTCCCGACACCAGGTATTTCCATTCCTCTGGAGAAGCTGAATCATTTATTTGTGAATTCTCTCAACTATTCTGAGAATCTACAGCAATCCTCAAACATCAATATTCCGAGCCACCAACGCATTACTCTCAATAAAATTCCTACGCGGCTCAACCTCATCCCCCATAAGGGTGGTAAAGATCTGATCAGCCGCAATAGCATCCTCAATCTGCACCTTCAGCAATCGGCGCTGAGTAACGTCCAGCGTCGTCTCAAACAACTGCTCAGGATTCATCTCCCCCAGCCCCTTATACCGCTGACGAGAAACCCCACGCTCGGCCTCAGACAACAACCACTGCATAGCAGCATGGAAGTCATTCACCGTCTGATCCCGCAGCTTCTCACCCTCGCCACGGCGCACCTTGGTGCCTTCCGCAATCAACCCCTGGAAGGTCTTGGCAGCCAGCGACAGCGCAGCGTAGTCAGCACCGTGGACAAAGTCCGCATCCAGATGCGACAACCGCACATTGCCATGATGCCGGCGAGCAATCATCAGGCGATGCTTGTCCGTCTTCTCATCAAACTGCGCATAGACATCCGCCGTGCCGTCGTCATTGACCGCGGCGCCAAGCAAAGTCTTGGAGTGCATCTCCGACAACTTAGCCTTCAGCGCAGTAGCTGAGGCTTCAGCCGCGGCAGCACTGTCCAGGTCCAGCTCGATGCCATCAGCAATAGCGCGCAGCGCATCGCTATCCACGATGCGGGACAGGCGGCCGATCACGGCTTCGGCCAGTTGGTACTGGCGAGCCAGCTCGGTCAGCGCATCACCAGAGACTTCGCTGCCGTCTGGATTGACCAGCGCAGCCTTTTCCATCGCCAGACGCAGCAGGTAGGCATTCAGCTCGGTGTCATCCTTGATATACCGCTCTTCCTTGCCGTGCTTGATCTTGTACAGCGGCGGCTGGGCGATATACACGTGGCCGCGCTCGATGATGTCGGGCATCTGGCGGTAGAAGAACGTGAGCAGCAGCGTGCGGATGTGGGAGCCGTCCACGTCCGCGTCGGTCATGATGATGATGCGGTGGTAGCGCAGCTTGTCGAGGTTGTAGTCGTCCTTGCCGATGCCGGTGCCTAGCGCGGTGATCAGCGTGAGCACTTCCTGGCTGGAGAGCATCTTGTCGAAGCGGGCGCGTTCCACGTTCAGGATCTTGCCCTTGAGCGGCAGGATGGCTTGGAACTTACGGTCGCGGCCTTGCTTGGCGGAGCCGCCTGCGGAGTCACCCTCCACCAGGAAGAGTTCCGACTGGGCCGGATCCTTCTCCTGGCAGTCTGCCAGCTTGCCGGGCAGGCCCATGCCGTCGAGCACGCCTTTGCGGCGGGTCATTTCGCGGGCCTTGCGGGCGGCTTCGCGGGCGCGGGCGGCGTCTACGATCTTGCCGCAGATGATCTTGGCGTCGACCGGGGTCTCCAGCAGGAAGTCACCCAGGGCCTTGGCGACGAGTTCTTCCACGGGCAGGCGCACTTCTGACGAGACGAGCTTGTCCTTGGTCTGCGAGCTGAACTTGGGCTCGGGCACCTTCACAGACAGCACGCAGGCCAGGCCTTCGCGCATGTCGTCGCCGGTGGTTTCTACCTTGGCCTTTTTGGCGATCTCGTTTTCTTCGATGTACTTGTTCATCACGCGCGTCATGGCGGCGCGCAACCCGGTGAGGTGGGTGCCGCCGTCACGCTGCGGGATGTTGTTGGTGAAGCAGAGTACTTGTTCGTTGTAGCCGTCGTTCCACTGCATGGACACTTCTACGGCGATACCGTCTTTTTCGGTGTTGGCGTAGAAGATGTTGGGGTGCAGGACGCTCTTGCCGCGGTTGATGTACTCGACAAAGCCTTTGACGCCGCCGGAGAAGGCGAAGTCTTCTTCCTTGCCGGTGCGCTGGTCGGTCAGGCGGATGTGCACGCCGTTGTTCAGGAACGAGAGCTCGCGGATGCGCTTGGAGAGGATCTCGTAGTGGAACTCGACGTTGGTGAAGATTTCTTCATCGGCGAGGAAGTGGACTTCGGTGCCGCGCTTGTCGGTGGGGCCGATGACCTTCATCGGCGAGACTTCCACGGGCACGCCGTCGGGGCCGGGCACGGTTTCCACTACGCGGTTCTGCACGGCGCCTTGGGCGAACTCGAGCAGGTGGGCCTGGCCGTCGCGGCGCACGGTCAGGCGCAGCCACTTGGAGAGGGCATTCACGCAGGACACGCCCACGCCGTGCAGGCCGCCGGAGACCTTGTAGCTGTTCTGGTTGAACTTGCCGCCGGCGTGCAGCTCGGTCATTGCGATTTCTGCCGCGCTGCGCTTGGGTTCGTGCTTGTCGTCGAACTTGACGAGCGGGGGATGCCGCGGCCGTTGTCGGTGATGGAGATCGAGTTGTCGCTGTGGATGGTGACGGTGATTTCCGTGCACCAGCCGGCCAGGGCTTCGTCGATGGAGTTGTCCAGCACTTCAAATACGAGGTGGTGCAGGCCGGTGCCGTCGGACGTGTCGCCGATGTACATGCCCGGACGCTTGCGCACCGCCTCCAGGCCTTCCAGGATCTGGATCGAGCCTGCGCCGTAGCTGTCTTGCTGTTGCGGTTGCGATTGCGGTTGTTGCTCTTCGGTCATGTTCTCTTACTCACGGCGAATGCGGCGATCTCTCGTCACGCCCGGATGGGCGCGCCCGGATCGGGCCGCATAGCGGGTTACATAAAAACGGCAAAAGGGGCGGATCTTAACGATCCGGCCCCTGGTGCGGCGGGTCTTGCGCGGGCCCCTTGGGGCGCCTGCGCAAGCCGTGGTGTGCCGTTAGATGCTCCGGTTTTGCGTATCTTTTGGTCCTGTTTACCGGCTCATCAAATGCGCATCGGCATGACGACGTACTTGAAGTTGTCGTCTTCCGGCACGGTGATCAGCGCGCTCGAATTGGAGTCGCCGAGGCTGACCTGGACTTGCTCGCTCTTGAGGTTGGCAAGCACGTCCAGCAGGTAGGTAACGTTAAAACCTATATCGAGGGCGTCCCCCGAATAATCAAGTTCGAGCTCTTCCTGCGCCTCTTCCTGGTCGGCGTTGGTGGAGCTGATCTTGAGTACGTGCGTATCCAGGATGCAGCGCACGCCCTTGAACTTGTCGGTGGTCAGGATGGCGGTGCGTTGCAGGGCTTGCTGCAGCTTGACGCGATCGATGGCGAAGGCGTTCTTGTAGCCCTTGGGGATCACGCGCTGGAAATCCGGGAACTTGCCTTCGACCAGCTTGGAGATCAGCTCGATGTTGGCGAAGGTGAACTTGACCTGGTTGGCGGCCAGTTGCACTTTCACGGGATCGTCGTTGTCTTCCAAGAGGCGTTGCAGTTCCAGGATGGTCTTGCGCGGGATGATGACTTCCTGGCGCGACGGGGCGCCTTCGCCACTGGTGGCTTCGGTATCCAGCTCAACACCGCAGTACGCCAGGCGGTGGCCGTCGGTGGCGACTGCCATGACCTTCTTGCCGTCCACCACCAGCAGCATGCCGTTGAGGTAGTAGCGAATGTCTTGCTGGGCCATGGCGAAGTGGACCATGGCGAGCAGGTGCTTGAAGGTCTTTTGCGGCAGGCTGACGGAGGCGCCGAACTCGCTGGCTTCCGCCACCGTGGGGAATTCCTCGGCGGCCAGGGTCTGCAGCGCGAAGCGGCTCTTGCCGGACTGCACGGTCATGCGCTTGTCGTTGAGCGACAGGGCGACTTCGCCGTCGGGCATGGCGCGCAGGATGTCGAGCAGCTTGCGGGCGGCCACGGTGGTGGCCACGGTGTCGCTGCCCACACCGCATTCGGCGTGCGTGGTGATCTGGATCTCGATGTCGGTCGAGAGGAAGGAGACGTTGGACCCGGACTTGCGAATCAGCAGGTTGGCCAGGATCGGGAGTGTGTGGCGGCGCTCCACGATGCCGCTCACGATTTGCAGCGGACGCAGCAGATTGTCTCGCGAGGTTTTGACCAATTGCATTGAATTTATCCTTCGTCGTTTGTAGTAAGCGACCGCGGGTGCGCACTGACTGGCACTAACTCGCTGCGTGTATTTCCAAAATGACTTTGGAATCAACGAGTTAATTTGCCATTGTACCAAGGATAAGCCGCTGCGGTGAAGCGGGAGAAGCGCGATCGGAGGGTGAATTTGTGCTCAAAGCGACACAAATTCAGACTTCTTCGGCTGCTGGCGACTTTTGTCGCTGGCCGCCCCCTCCGCCCGCTCGTCCCGACTCACCGCAAAGCCTTAGCCCAGGCCGTTTTCATGGCAATGTTCCGCAATGCCCCGGTGTTGCTTTCCGATTGATTCATGCGCCGGATCCTGCCCGGCGCGTACCCTACAGTATGCCAGCCCCGCGTGACCGGGCTGGCAAATGCTGCTTCACTGCGATTTCACGCTCCAGGTCAGCCCTTGAGCGTCTGTTCCAGCACGTGCAGCTCGTGGTTGAGCTGCGCATCTTTACTGCGCTCATCAGCGATCTTGCGCACCGCGTGCAGCACGGTGGTGTGATCGCGTCCGCCGAACAGCTCGCCGATTTCCGGCAGGCTTTTCTGCGTGAGTTCCTTGGCCAGGTACATGGCAATCTGGCGGGGCCGCGCGATATTGGCGGGCCGCTTCTTGCTGTACATGTCCGCGACCTTGATGTTGTAGAAATCCGCGCAGGTCTTCTGGATGTTCTCGACAGAGATCTGGCGGTTCTGCACCGTCAGCAGGTCCTTCAACGCTTCACGGGTGACATCGATGGTGATGTCCTTGCCGTGGAAGTTGGAGAAGGCGAGGATCTTGCGCAGCGCGCCTTCCAGCTCGCGCACGTTCGATCGCAAATGCTTGGCCACGAAGAAGGCGACTTCCTCGGGCACGCTCACATTCTCCGCGGCGGCTTTCTTCATCAGAATGGCCACGCGCATCTCCAGCTCGGGCGGCTCGATGGCGACGGTCAGGCCGGAATCGAAGCGCGAGATCAGGCGATCGTCGATGCCGCTGATTTCCTTGGGGTACGTATCGCTGGTGATGATCACCTGCGCCCGGTTGGCGATCAGGGCTTCGAAGGCGTAGAAGAACTCTTCCTGCGTGCGGTTCTTGCCGGAGAAGAATTGAATATCGTCGATCAGCAACAGGTCGAGCGAGTGGTAGTAGCGCTTGAACTCGTCGAACGCTTTGCGCTGGTAGGCCTTGACCACGTCGGAGACGTATTGCTCGGCGTGGATGTAGCGGATGCGGGCGCGCGGGTTCTCCAGCAACATGAAGTTGCCGATGGCGTGGATCAAGTGGGTCTTGCCCAGGCCTACGCCGCCGTATAGATACAGCGGGTTGTAAGACTTACCTGGGTTGTTGGCCACCTGGATGGCAGCGGCGCGCGCGAGCTGGTTGGCCTTACCGGTGACGAAGTTGTCGAAGGTGAGGATGTGGTTCAGGCGCGAGCGCTCGTGCACCGAATCGTTCTGCTGCTGGCCGCCGAGCTGGTTGCCGGGGTGGCCTTGGTGGCCTTGGTGGCCTTGGTGACCTTGTTGGCCCGGGTGCCCCTGGTGGCCTGGGTGACCTTGATTGCCGCCGCCCTGGTTACCGGGGTGGCCGCCCTGCATGGGCTGCTGGGACGGCTGCACGCGGTAGGAGCGGGCGCTGGCTTCGGCCGGGTCGAGTTGCGGCACGTCGATATCGACGATCTCGCCACCCATGCCGCCCATGTTGCTCTGGCTGGCGTTGCCGGGATAGTTGCCGCCGCCACCAGAATTGCCGGGGTAGGGCGCTTGCCCGCCGCGCTGGCCGGACTGGTTCATGGGGCCGTAGCCCTGGCCGCCCTGGCCCGGCTGCATGCCGGGCTGGCCGAAGTGTTGCGACAGCGGCTGGCCCGACGGATAGCCGGGGCCGGCGTGCGCGGGCGCCATGCCGGGCTGGCCGGCCTGACCGGGTTGTTGCGGATAGCCGGCAGCCGCCCGGCCCGAGGCGGCGGGGTCCAGGACAAAGTGAACGCTAACGTTGGCTTCCCAGTATTCGCAGGCGAGCGCGGTGATGCGGCCGGAGAACTGGCTTTTACCCAATCGAGCTTGAAGCGGTTGGGCGCGGCGATGCGCAGCGCATGCGCTTCCTCGTCGAAGGCGACAGGCGCCAACGGCTTGATCCAGGTCTTGAACTGTTGCGGCGTCAGTTCGCGCTCGAGTTGCGCGGCTGCTGCCTGCCAGAAATCTTGCATTGTTTTGTTGTTCGGTGTTCGCCACGGTGCATGGACAGTCCGGCCGAATGGACGACAGGCAAGGATCGGTGAGGCATCCCTGCCAGAGGTACGTTCAACCTGAAAACGATCGCAAAGCGATCCGCAATGACCCCGCAGCCCGGGCCCCCATGGTGATCGACGCGACAAGCGGGAGTCGCTGACGAGCGAGGCGACGAAATCGTCGCTGCCCGTTGCGCGTCCGTTGTCCGGCATGCCAGGGTGTTGCCCGGGTTGCGCTTGCGCCACGCAGCCCGTGTGGTGTTTGGACCCGGATTGTACCCCCGCCCCAAGTTATCCACAAAGGATAAGTCTGTGGATAAGTTGTGAAAAAGCAGTGAATTGTTGTGCACAACCCTAGTTCTGGCGCGGGTTTCCGGGTAGGCAAAACGCAGGAAAAGCTAGTGGAAACAGAGACTTCGCTCACCCTCACCGACCCCGGGTGACACCCCAGAAGAAAAAACTTACCCACTGGCGATTGTGGACAATGAAATACAACGGGCTGTTGCGTATTTTTCAGGCAGGGGTGCAGAAGAAGGCTCTAATCCATCTGCAGTCTTGACACGTCGCGCGAAACTCAGTTAAATGGCGGGTTCTGCGATGCCGCAGGGGATCACGTATGCGCATCGCCGGGTCTGACCTGTTCCGTGCAAGACTGGTGCGTTTGGCTTTTCACTAAGCTGGCTTTTCACCGAGCCAAAGCGTGCCGGAAATAGCTGGATTGGCCGGAACAGGCAGCGGGCCGGGCAGGCTGATGGGGTTGGAACGGATGGGTTGATTTACGATCCGCTCCGGCAAGATTCCCTCCCTCATCTGCCTCGCTGCCTCGCGAGCGTCGAGTACCGATTCGTCGGTGCCATCGATTCGCGAGATGGAGATACACGCGGCCGGCAGCAAGATCACCACAGCAGTCGGCAACACCGCAAACCGCGGCAGCCCCATGCGAACCATACGCGGCGGCGCCCGGCTTAACGCCGGAAGCCGGGCGAGCCCAGATCAACCAGAGAGTGCAACATGAAACGTACATACCAACCTTCCGTTACCCGCCGCAAGCGTACCCATGGTTTCCGCGTGCGCATGAAGACCCGCGGCGGCCGTGCCGTCATCAACGCGCGTCGTTCCAAGGGCCGCAAGCGCCTGGCAGTCTAAGGGCCTGGCGACCGGCTTTGGCGGTGCTGCAGTTTGCGCCGCCTTGGCCACTCGCCTCGCCTTTTGGACGGCCGGTAGCCAGCAGCCAAGCACAGCTTTTCCGCTCGCTTTGCCTAGCGTGACTACCTTTGCCTACCCTAAAGCCGCGAGGCTCACAAAAACGGATGAGTTTTCATCCGTTTTTGCATTGCGCCCGCGCAGGCGCAGCCAGCATTTCGTGCTGTATGTGGGCGAGAACGGCCTGCCGCAAGCCCGCCTGGGCGTGGTGGTTGGCAAGAAGTTCGCAGCGCGCGCCGCCGAGCGCAACCTGGTCAAGCGCATGGTGCGGGAACTGTTCCGCGCGCGGCAGGACAAACTCGCGGGCCGCGATGTATTGCTGCGCCTGCAGGCCAAGTTTCCGCGTGCGGAGTTTGCCAGCCGCACCGCGATACGCCGGGCGTGCCTGGCTGAGTTGACTGGCTTGTTCGAGGTAGCGGTGCGCCCGCTGGCCCCGCGCCCTGCTGCCCCTTCCGGGGTGTCGCCGCCAACGTCCGCCGAGGCTGCGCCCACAGAAGTCCCGCCCTCGGGCGCTCCCGCTTGTTGACCGCCCCCAGCCCGCTGCCATGAAGCGAATCCTGCTTGCCCTGCTGCGTATCTACAAGATCGCCCTGAGCCCGTTTTTTGGCTCGCAGTGCCGCTTCCTGCCTACCTGTTCCGATTACGCCCGCGAAGCGATCCTGTGCCATGGCGCAGGGCGCGGCAGCTGGCTGGCCGCTTGCCGGCTATGCCGATGCCATCCGTTCACGGATGGCGGGTATGATCCGGTGCCACCGGCATCGGCAACAAAGCAAGACCGGGCTCGCCCCGCGACTGGCCATCCAGTCACGATCCGGCTACCCCGCCCCTGATTTCCCCCGACCACAGCGAGACATGGATATCAAACGCACCATACTCTGGGTCATCTTCTCGATGGCCCTCGTGCTGCTCTACGACAACTGGCAGCGCGCCAACGGTCACCAGTCGATGTTCTTCCCGAGCGCGACGCAGCAGGCTCCGGCAACCGCAGGCGGCGCTTCGGCCCCGCAAGGCGACGTGCCCAAGGCCAATGCCACTGCCGGCACCGACGCAGGCGCCCCGGCGTCCGTCCCGGTAGCCGTGGCCCAGCCGAGCGGCGAGAAGATCGTGGTCAGCACCGACGTGATGCGTGCCCAGATCGATACCGCCGGCGGCATCCTGACGCGCCTGGAACTGCTGAACCACAAAGAGCATGACGGCAAGCCGGTCGTGCTGTTCGAGCGTGACCAGACCCGCACCTACATGGCCCGCTCCGGCCTGATCGGTGGCGACCTGCCGAACCACACCACGGTGTTCACCGCTTCGGAGGGCCCGCGTGACCTGGCCGGCTCGGACAAGGTGGCGATCACGCTGACGGCGGAGAAGGACGGGGTCAAGCTGGCCAAGACCTACACCTTCCACAAGGGCAGCTATGTTGTGGACACGCAATTTGCCGTGACCAACGACAGCGGCAAGCCGGTCTCGCCGACGCTGTACATGGAACTGACGCGCGACGGCAGCAAGGTCGAGCAGTCGCAGTTCTATAGCACCTTCACCGGCCCGGCCATCTACACCGACGCCGACAAGTACCACAAGATCACCTTCGACGACATCGGCAAGGGCAAGGCCTCGGTCCCCTCGGCCGGTACCAGCGGCTGGGTGGCGATGGTGCAGCATTACTTTGCCTCGGCCTGGATTCCGCAGTTGGGCAAGGAGCACAGCTTCTACGTCGAGAAGATCGACAACAACCTGTTCCGCGTGGGCGTGCAGCAGCCGCTGGGCGCCATCGCCCCGGGCGCCACGGTGACCACCGACGCGCGCCTGTTCGCCGGCCCGCAGGAAGAGCGCATGCTCGAGAAGATCACCCCGGGCCTGGAACTGGTGAAGGACTATGGCTGGCTGACCATCCTGGCCAAGCCGATCTTCTGGCTGCTGGAAAAGCTGCACGGCTTCCTGGGCAACTGGGGCTGGTCGATCATCCTGCTGACGGTGCTGATCAAGCTGGTGTTCTTCCCGCTGTCGGCGGCTAGCTACAAGTCCATGGGCAAGATGAAGGACCTGCAGCCCCGCATGACCGCAATGCGCGAACGCCTAAAGGGCGATCCGCAGAAGATGAACCAGGAGATGATGGCGCTGTACCGCACCGAGAAGGTCAATCCCCTGGGCGGCTGCCTGCCCATCGTGATCCAGATCCCGGTGTTCATTGCGCTGTACTGGGTGCTGCTGTCGTCGGTTGAGATGCGCGGTGCGCCGTGGCTGGGCTGGATCCATGACCTGTCGGTGCCGGATCCGTTCTACATCCTGCCGGTGCTGATGGCCGTGTCGATGTTCGTGCAGACCAAGCTGAACCCGACCCCGCCGGACCCCGTGCAGGCCAAGGTCATGATGATCATGCCGCTGGTGTTCTCGTTCATGTTCTTCTTCTTCCCGGCCGGCCTGGTGATGTACTGGGTGACCAACAACGTCTTGTCGATCGCGCAGCAATGGCAGATCAACCGGATGCTTGGCAAGAACAAGGTGAAGACCGCTGCGGTGGTAAAGAGCTGAAGTTGAAGTTGCAGTGCATAGAGGCTGGCGGGTGGCAAACCCGCTGGCAATAGAAAAGCCCGGTGCGATGCACCGGGCTTTTTTTGCCTTGAACGAAACCGACTGAAAAGGCCAAAACCGTCTGGAATGACGATGGCTGTCGCCCCGGTGGCGTTGCCAAGACGCGCCCAACCCGTGCCGTGCCGACGAGCTGGGGTACACCACGAAGGCTTGGCGGGGCCAGCAGCGGGCCCTGGAGATCGTGGCAGCAAGACGCCACGCAGAAAGTTGGTTGGCCAAATCTTGCCAAACTCGCTAGCATGAAACCATGAGCACCATGAATATCTCCCATCCTGACACGCTCAAGGCCTTTGTCGATGAGCAAGTCAACCAACGCGGCTACGGCACCAGCAGCGAGTACGTGCGTGAGCTGATCTGCAAGGATCAGGATCGCCAGCACCTTCGCGGCCTGTTATTGGCGGGTGCCGATTCAGCGCCCACGGCTCCGGTCGATAGGGACTACTTCGAGGCCCTGCGAGCACGGGTGCGCAACGCTCGGGGATGAGGGCCAAGCCTGCCATCCCGAGAGCGCAGGCACGGCCAGGCGCAAGGCGTAAGCGACCGTCTCCTCAATCAAGCCGCTTGCCCGCAGTCTCCCGCACCATCACCAAACCCACCAGCGAGGCAATCCCGCAGCCGATCACGTACAAAGCCGGCGCGTTGCGGTCGCCGGTGAGGTCGATCAGCCAGGTCGCCAGGAACTGCGCAAACCCGCCGAACACCAGCACGCCGATGCAATAGACCACCGACAGGCCGGTGGCGCGAATCCTGCGGGGGAAGAGTTCGGTCAGCAGCACCACCGACGGCACCGTGTTGAAGACCAGCGTCAGCGCCAGCAACGCCACCGCAGCCAGCAGCACCGCAAGCGACGGGTGCGCGTTGATCAGCAGGAAGGCCGGATAGATCAGCACCAACATCGCCACGCGCGACCACAGGATGGCGGGCTTGCGCCCGATGCGGTCCGACAGGCGGCCGGCATAGGCGCACAGCGCCACCTGCACCAGCGCGGCTAGGCAACTGGCGCCCATGCCGACCGACAGCGGTAGCTTCAGCACCGTCACCGCGTAGCTGGCCATGTAGTGCAGCACGATGTAGTTGGCGGAGGTGCCGCCAATGGTGATCAGCACGCCAGCCACCACCGCGCGGCCGTGGCCGAGGAATACCTCGGACAGACCCGCGCGCTCGCTGGTGGCGCCGTGGGTGCCCGTGGCGGACTCGCCGGTTTCGTCGAGATGCCGTCGGATATACAGGCCGACCGGAATCACCAGGATGCCGAGCAGGAAGGGCAGGCGCCAGCCCCAGCTTTCCAGCGCCGCAGGGGGCAGCGCATTGGTCAGCAGCAGGCCCACCAGCGAGCCCAGCAGCACGCTCACGCCCTGGCTGAACAACTGCCAGCTGCCGAAGTAGCCGCGCGAGTTGTCGTCGGCGTACTCCATGAGCAGCGCCGTGGATGCGCCCATCTCGCCGCCAATGGCAAAGCCCTGCACCAGCCGCGCCAGCACGATCAGCGCCGGCGCGGCGAGGCCGATCTGGGCATAGGTGGGCGCCACCACGAACAGCGCGGAGCCCAGTCCCATCATCCACAGCGTCAGCGTCATGGCCGGCTTGCGGCCGACGCGGTCGGCGTACAGGCCGATCAGCACGCCACCCAGCGGCCGCGCCACGAAGCCCACGCCAAAGGTGGCCAGCGACAACATCAACTGCCCGAGCGCGCCTTGCACCGGGAAGTACAGCCGCCCGATCATCACGGCAAAGAAGCTGTAGACGGTGAAGTCGTAGAACTCGAGCCCGTTGCCGATGGTGATGGCGGCGATGGCACGCCGGGTGGGCGCAGGCAGGGCGGGCGCGGCGGCTGGCGCCTGCGCCGGGGCGGCGGTGGTGGTGGACATGGTCCGGTCTCCTTGAATCGTTATTGCCGGGCATGCGCCCGGTCAGCTTGCTGACAAAGCTCGATCTACGCCGTCGTGCTCCCCTCTCCCGCGCGCGGGAGAGGGGAGCAAACCGGCTGGTTTTGCAGCCTTGTCAGATGCCTGGCGGGCATGCGTCCGGTCTCTGCTTACTGCCAAATCTCAATCTGCGCTGTCGTGCGCGCGCGGGCTCAGGCCAGGAAGCGCTCGGCCAGCTTGACCCAGTAGGTGGCGCCGAGCGGCAGGCAGGCGTCGTTGAAGTCGTAGCCCGGGTTGTGCACCATGCAGCCGCCCTCGCCGTCGCCGTTGCCGATGATCAGGTAGCAGCCGGGGCGCTGCTCCAGCAGGAAGGCGAAGTCCTCGCTGCCGGTGAGGGGTACCATGTTGTCGATCAGTCCTTCGTCGCCCAGCCATTCGCGCGCCACGTCGCGGGCCAGTTCCGTTTCGGCGGGATGGTTGACGAGTACCGGGTAGCGGCGGTCGTAGTGGACCTCGGCACGTGCGCCGAAGCTCTCGGCCTGGGCGTGCGCCAGCGCGGTGATACGGGCCTGGAGCAGGTCGCGTACCTCGGCCTTGAGCGCGCGCACGGACAGCCGCATCTCGGCGCTGTCGGGAATCACGTTGGGCGCCTTGCCGGCCTGGATGGCGCCGACGGTGACGATGGCCATGTCGAGCGGGTTGACGTTGCGGGCCACCACGCTTTGCAGCGCCATCACCATGGAGGCGCAGACCACCACCGGATCGATCGCCTTGTGCGGCACCGCGCCGTGGCCGCCGCGCCCGCTCACGCGGATGGTGACGGTATCGGACGAGGCCATGAAGGGCCCGGGCAGGAAGCCGAACTTGCCGACCGGATGGCCGGGCATGTTGTGCAGGGCGAACACGGCATCGCAGGGAAACAGCGTGAACAGCCCGTCGTTGATCATTTCACGGGCCCCGCCCATGCCTTCCTCGGCGGGCTGGAAGATCAGGTGCAGCGTGCCCTTGAAAGGCTTGTGCTCGGCCAGGTATTTGGCGGCGGCGAGCAAGGTGGCGGTGTGGCCGTCGTGCCCGCAGGCGTGCATCTTGCCGTCGAGCTTGCTGGCGTAGGGCAGGCCGGTGGCTTCCTGGATGGGCAGCGCGTCCATATCGGCGCGCAGGCCCAGCGCGCGGCCCTCGCCGTGGTGCAGCGTGCCGACCACGCCGGTGCCGCCCAGCCCGCGATGCACCGCGTAGCCCCAAGCCTGCAGGCACTCCGCCACCAGGTCGCTGGTGACGAACTCCTCGAAGCCGAGTTCGGGATGCGAGTGAATGCGGTGGCGCAAGGCCACCATCTCGGCTTCGATGGCGCGGATGCCGGGCAAAACAGGGGATTCTGCGGGTTGGGCGGCTTGCAGCATGACGGGTCTCCTTGTGGGTGCCGGGTGGCAGACGCCATGCCGGCGGCGCCCCCGTGGAACAGGGAACCGATCATAGGCAGCGCCCACCCGCCGCGGGAAGCCGCAATCTTGTTATCCTGACAACCGTTGGTTGTCTCCATTTTCCCCCTCAGCCCCACAATGAAACTCCATCAACTCCAGGCTCTGGTTGCCGTTGCCGACGCCGGCAGCATCCGTGCCGCCTCACGCCTGCTGGACCATTCGCAAGCGGCCGTGACCAAGGCGCTGCGCGAACTGGAAGCGGAGCAGCGGCTGCCGCTGCTGCTGCGCACCGCGGGCGGCGTTGGCTTCACGGAGACGGGGCTACGGCTGCTGGGCCATGCACGCCTGGTGGTTGGCCAGCTGGAGCGCGCCAACGCGGAACTGGCGGAGCTCCGTGGCGAGGTGGGCGGGCGGCTGTCGATCGGTGTCACGCCCTGGGTCATGCTGACGTTCCTGTCCGAGACGATGCTGCGTTTTCGGGAGCGCATGCCGGGCGTGCAGCTTGAGGTGTTCGAGGGCCTGACCGCGGTGGCATTGCCGCGCCTGCGCGAGGGCCTGCTGGATTTTGTCGTGGGTCCGTTCACGCGGACCATGTCGGGCCAGGAGTTCGACTGCGAGCTCCTGCTGGCCTACGACTCCCGCGTGGTAGCCAGCCGCGACCATCCTTGCGCCGGCAAGACCTCGCTGCATCAACTGCTGGACCAGGACTGGGTGGTGAACTACACGCCCGCCACCTACCCAGCGATGATGCAGAACCTGTTCTGGCAACACGGCGCCGACATCGAGCCGCGCCATCTGCATCGCGCGCATTCGACCTCGTTGCTGCTGGAGATGGTGCGGCACGCGGGCATGCTCACCTATTGCCCGCGGCCGCTGATGTTCACCGACGCGATGCGCGGCTGGGTGCAGGCGGTGCCGGTGGCCGAGCGCTTCGAAACCAGCCAGCTGGGCATCATCGCGCGCCGCAGCGCGATGCGCGGCGCGGCCGCGCAGTGCTTCGTGGATTGCCTGCTGGCCGTGATCAGGCGGCGTGCCCGTTCCGCCGCAGCGGCGGATCAGGAGTTGTTTGATTTGCTGACGCTGTTGTTCTGAGCAGCCCAAGCCCATGGCTTGCCGGTTTTTGCCGGATACCTAAAACAGGTAACAATTTACCGATTTTCGGTACCGCATGCGATGCGTGCTTGTCTGCGTTCCCCTCGTCTCACCCAGGCGCGTGGCACACCGCCTCGATATTGTGGCCGTCCGGATCCGGCACGAAGACGCCGTCTCAGGCCAGGTCGAGCACGCTCATGGTGGCGTTGAAGCGGCTGACCAGCACCGCCTCGCCGTGCACGCTGGCGAAGACATCGGCCTCCACCACGATGATGGCGCGGCCGGATTTCAGTACGTCGGCGCGGCAGGTAAGGCGATCGCTGCGGGCGGCGCGCAGCAGGTTGATCTTGAATTCGGCGGTGACCACATGGCGCCCGGCATCCAGCATGGTGGAGGCGGCCGCGCCCGCGGTTTGGTCGGCGATGGTGGCCTGCACGCCGGCGTGGACGATGCCGCCGTGCTGCAGGTGGCGGGGCGTGACCAGCAGTTCGCTCTCGCACCAGCCCGGCCCGCAATCCACCAGCCGGATGCCCACGTCCGCGACGAAGGCCGCCTGGCGAAAGCCGGCCTCGATGGTGTCCCGCAGCAAAAGCCGTTCTTGTTCGGTGGACATGGCGCTGCTCCTCGCACTAGTGGTGGTCGGGTACGGCTTGGGTGGTGGCTGGCCGGCCGGCGTTGCCAGCACCCATTGCAACCCGAAGCGCGCAGGCTGTCAATGGAGTGCGGCGCACCCGGCACAATGGCCTACACTGAATAGACGTGCCCTGAATCGTGCCCTGAACCTGGCCTGCGTAGATCAGGCTGTTCCGGTAGGTACGCCGGTACATATGCCAATGCCGATATGCCATGCGCGCTGCCAACCTTCCCATCCAGTTGCACCCCCGCATGCCCGCCATCGATGCCTTCATCGCGCTCGGCGATGCGGGCCTGGTGGCGGTTGCCGATCAGCTGGATGCCTTGCACCGGCGTGACCATCCCGATGATGTGCACGCATTGCGCGTGGCGGTGCGGCATCTGCGCGCCGTGTGCTGGGCCTTTGCCCCGGCCTTGCCCAAGGCCATCCGCGCGCGCTGGGATGACTGCCTGCGCAAGCTGGCGCAGGCTGCCAGCGATGTGCGCGACTGGGACGTGTTCGTCAGCGAGACCTTGCGCCCGGCGCTGGACCTGGAGCCGGAGGATCCGGTGCTGCTGGCGGTGCATGACACCGCGATTACGCGCCGCCACTACGCACGCGCCACCATGCTGGCGCAGCTCACCGAATACCAGCACTGGCCGCTGCCCGTGCTGCACCGCGATCTCACGCACCTGAACCGTGGCGGCGTGCAGGGCGCTGGCTCCGCCGCAAAGGATCACCTGGCGGAGTTCGCCAGCCGGCGGGTGTGCCGCGGGCGCAAGCGCGTGAAATCGCTGGCGCGCGCCGCGCGCTCGCAAGACCTGGCCCGCGTGCATCGCTTTCGCATTGGCAGCAAGCGGCTGCGCTATGTGATCGAGGCCTTGAAGCCGGTGCTGCCCGCGCGCTATGCCAAGCGCCTGCACCGCAAGCTGGTGAAGCGCCAGGGCAGCCTGGGCGGCCTGATCGACGGCGTGGTGGCACGCCGGCTGATGATGGAGTGCCTGAACATGCCCGCAAAGGATGCCGCCGGTGCAGCGGGTACGACGGATGTGCCGGGCGCGGCGGTTGCGCCGGATCGATCTGCGACAATATCGCCATGACTGCCACGACCGCCATGACCGCAACCCACTCCCTCCAGACCCGCTCCACTTCCGCCATTCCCATCGCTGCCATTGCCACCGCGCCCGGGCGCGGCGGCATCGGCGTGGTGCGCGTGTCCGGCCCCGACGTGAGCGCGATTGCACAGGCCGTGTGCGGCCAGGCGCTTAAACCTCGCCACGCCACCTACCTGCCGTTCCTCGATGCGCGCGGCAAGGCGATCGACCATGGCCTGGCGCTGTACTTCCCCGCGCCGCATTCCTACACCGGCGAAGAGGTGCTGGAGCTGCAGGGCCATGGCGGCCCGGTGGTGATGCAGATGCTGCTGGCGCGCTGCCTGGATGCGGGCCGCGAGATTGGCCTGCGTCTGGCCGAGCCGGGCGAGTTCACGCGCCGCGCCTTTCTCAACGACAAGCTCGACCTGGCCCAGGCGGAAGCCGTGGCCGACCTGATCGAGGCCAGCACCGAAGCCGCCGCGCGCTCGGCCGCGCGCTCCATGGAAGGCGTGTTCTCCGACGCCATCCGCGCGCTGGTGGAGCAGGTGATCCACCTGCGCATGCTGGTGGAAGCCACGCTGGACTTCCCCGAGGAAGAGATCGACTTCCTCGAAGCCTCCAACGCGCGCGGCCAGCTGGCCGATATCCGCGACGCACTGTGCAGCGTGCTGGCGCAGGCCAAGCAGGGCCTCGCTGCTGCGCGAGGGCTTGTCGGTGGTGCTGGCGGGGCAGCCCAACGTGGGCAAGTCGTCGCTGCTCAATGCGCTGGCCGGCGCGGAACTCGCCATCGTCACGCCGATCCCCGGCACCACGCGCGACCGCGTGCGCGAGACCATCCAGATCGAAGGCATCCCGCTGCATATCATCGACACCGCCGGCCTGCGCGAAGACGCCACCGACGAAGTCGAGCGCATCGGCATCGCGCGCACCTGGGAAGCCGTGGGCCGCGCCGACCTGGTGCTGCATCTGGTGGACGCGGCCGACTACGTGGAACACGGCTTGTCGGAGATCGACGGCGCCATCGACGACCGCCTCTCCGGTCATTTGCCCCCGGGCTCCCCGATCCTGCGCGTGGTCAACAAGATCGACCTGGCGCCCAAGGTAGGCGAGCGCCACTTCAGCGCGGACCGCCCTCACGTGGTCGCCGCCATCGGCCCGAACCCGGCCGAGGTATGGATCTCCGCACGTACCGGTGCCGGCATCGACCTGCTGCGCGGGCAATTGCTGCGGCTGGTGGGTTGGCAATCGGGCAACGAAGGCACCTTCCTCGCGCGCGAGCGGCACCTCACCGCGCTGCGCAGCGCGCAATCGCACCTGGACCTTGCCGAAGAGCGCGCGGCGCAGCAAGCGCAGGCGCTGGACCTCTTTGCGGAAGAACTGCGCCTGGCGCAGGACCATCTCAACAGCATCACCGGCGAGTTCACCAGCGATGATCTGCTGGGGACGATCTTTACGCGGTTTTGTATTGGCAAGTAGGCCTTTGCAGACCTACTTCACCGGCATGCAGATCCGCGTCTGCAATTGCGCGGGCGGCGTGATGCGGGGATCGTTCACGTACTGCTCGAACATCGGAAAATCCGCCGGCACCTCCCCGCTGTTCGGCAGCCACTCCGAGAACATCCAGTTATAGGCCTTGCTCATCTCGTTGTAGGGGCCTGTGTAGGTCAGTATCGCGCAGCGGCACTTCGGGATCTCGAATCGCTCGAGCTCCTCGCCCAGGTCGGCATCCGGCGCAACCGACATGCCGGCCAGCGAGCGCAATTGTGCGGTCGGCACCTGCTCGGGATCGCTGAAGTACACGCCAAAACCGGTGGCGTCCGGGCTGGCAAGGCCGCGGCTGGCCGCCAGCATGAAGGCGCGGGTGAATACCGGGCCGATTTCCTGATAGCTGCCACGATGGGGCAGCGCGGCCAGAACGGTGCCGGGAAAGGTTTCGATCGTGATGGGATACATGCCAAGCTCCTGAGGGTTGAAGGGACTGGAGCGGGCTGCGCGATACCGCCCCGGCGATATGCCGAAGGCCGCGCCAAATGCCCGGTTGAACGCCGCGTCCGACTCGTAGCCGGCGCGCAGCGCCACATCACGCAATGCCGCTTCGGTACCCGCCAGCGCGATCGCCGCACGGTGCATGCGGATGCGTTGTACCGTGGCGTTCACCGTTTCTCCCATCATCGCGCGGTAGACGCGATGGAAGTGATACGGCGACAGGCAGGCCAGGTCGGCCAACTGGTACAGATCCGGGTCGGCGTCAGGGTGGCTTGCCAGCCACCGCAGGACGGGTTCCATGCGTTGGGCGTACTGGATTCGGGTTTCGGGTTTCATCAAGTGATCTCCATGGAGCGCAAGGTACCGGGAGGCGGTTTGCAGATTTTGCGGTTTTGCGTGGGTCAGGTGGCGCGGGGTGTCGGCAAGCGCGGGTCGGAGGTTGATTTCCATTGATTTTCATTGATTTCTAAACGCGTTGATTCACCACCCGCTGGGTGGAGAATCGGATTCCGGTGATCTGTAGCACACAAACCGGCCAGCATCCTCAACGAGTCCGCACACCCCTCCTATACTGAAATCCCAAACCCTCGCCCGCCGCTGGTCCACGCGGCTGCCAGCGTGCGAGCCATCGCATAAGTGCCGCGCGGCAATCAAGGCAAGCACAGGGAGCAGGGGCCTGAATCCCGGACCGGCATCGACGCCAGGCGTGTAGCGTGCGGCGCCGATGTACGCGGGGATTCACATGAGGATGCATACAGGCTCCTGTCCATGCAAGACCGGCAAGGAGATCGTCATGACCAACGCGCAAGGACAAATCGTCGGCACCCTGAACCACCTGATCGAGGTCGGCAAGGACGGCGAGCTCAGCTGCTCAACCGGCGCCCGTGAAGTGCATAACCCGGAGATACGCGCCATCCTGGCGGGCACGGCGGAATCGTGCCGCGCGTCCGTGATGGAGTTGCAGGCACTGGTGACATCGCTGGGCGCGGAGCCGCGGGATCGCGGCACCATGGGCGGCACGCTGCATCGCGGCTGGATGGAGGTGCTGCACGTGATCGCGCCGCACAACGATGATGCGGTGTTGCAACTCTGCGAACGCGATGAGGAAACGGCAAAACGCGAATACCAGTCGGCCCTGATGAAGGACATGCCGCCTGAGATCCGCGCGGTGGTGCAGCGCCAGTACGAGGGCATACAGTGGCATCACGATCGCATCCACGCCATGCGCGGGATGCAGATCCATTGAGGCTTCGCTGCGTAGATCGCCGGCAATAGCCAGCGATAACCTGCGATAGCCAGAAAAGACCGGCTGCCTTCCAGACTCCTACGAGACGCCTACCAGACGCCTACCAGACGAACGGAACCAGCCGGTATCTCACCCGGGCCGCATACACCGCGTAGCCTGCAAGGCCGCGCTGCAGCTCGCGGTCTTCCATTGCCGTGCGCAGCACGATGGCGCCAATGAGCACCAGCGAGGCGGCAACGCCGTACCAGGAGCCGAGCATCAGCGCATTGGCGGGCAGGAACACCAGCATGGTGGCGTAGAGCGGGTGGCGGACCACGGCGTAAGGGCCGCTCGACACCACCCGGTGCCCGCGCTCGGCCTGGATCCTGACCACGGCCGCGAGGAAGGTGTTTTCATGAAACACGCGGTCGATCGCAAAAAATGACAGCACCATCAGCACCGCGCCCAGGCACTGCAGCCAGAGCGGCATCACGGACCAGTGAAAGCGCACCGCATCCAGGCCCATCAACACCATCCAGGCGATCCACGCCGCGGCCACGAACGGCAGCAGAATCTTGTCCCAGACCGGCTGGCCGGGTTGCAGCGGCATTTTCATGCGCTCGGCGAGCAGCGCCGGATCGTGCCGCGCCAGGCGCGCCGTGAGCCAGAAGCCGCCACCAAAAAACAGGATGAGATAGGCCCAGGCGGCGGGCCAGGCCAGCGTGCCTGCGGCGCCAAACAGCAAGGCCGCAAAGAGCAGGCCTTCCACCGCTAGCGTGAACCCGACCTTGAAACCCATGGCGCCTGCCTCCTTGCTGCCGAACCGGTAGCCGCGCGTTCGTCATCCTTTCACGTTAGCACGCACTTGGTATGCCTGCGCACAGAGAGCGGGCGCGAGGCAGGCTAGATTCATCTCGCATGCCCACCGGCTACGCGTGTCGCGCGAGAGCCACCGCGATGCCGGAGAGCGTCGTGGCGTGGCGGCAGGGAGGCATGGCAGAGTACCGCGCCCCCCGAGACTTTGAGGGGTGAGAAAAATGAGCCGTCGCGTTCTAGAGCTGACCGGGCTTCGCTGCGTTGCGGTGATGCTGGTGGTCATCAGCCATGCGGAGCACATGACCAAGGGGGTACACGGGATTGCTTGCGCCACTGCGGTATTTCGCGAACGGCGGCGTTGGCGTGTTTATCTCGTTCGTGCTGAGCGGCTTCCTGATTACGGAGCTGTTGCAGGCTGAGTGGCGCGCCTGCGGCTCCATCAAGCTGATGCGTTTCTATGGCCGCCGCGCGCTGCGCATCTGGCCGGCTTTCTATGTCTATCTCATCGCGCTGGGCCTGTTTGGCATCGCCGGGCTGATCGACGTGGATGTGCGGCAAATCCTGTTTGCGGCAGCGCACCTCTGGAATTACTCCGAGATGCTCGGGCTGGGCAACGTCAACATGGCGCATCCCGTCGGCGCGTGGCTGCTCGGCCATTTCTGGACGCTAGCGCTGGACGAGCAGTTCTACTGGCTGTGGCCGCCAGTGCTGTTGCTGCTGCTGCGCCGCAGGGATCCGCGCTGGCTGGTGCTGGTGATCATGCTGATGCCGCTGCTCAGGGTGCTCTGCTATTTCGCGACACCTTCGCTGCGCGGGCAGTTGGGCTTGATGCTGCACACGGGCGTGGACCCGGTACTGATGGGTTGCTATATCGCGCTGGACCGCGAGCGCCTGAAGGCACAACTGAACGCGCGCTTCGCCGGCGCGTTCGTGCTCCCGGCGCTGATCCTGGTACTGCTGCTTGGCCTGCCTGTCATCGGCACCCTGGCCGGCGGCATCTGGACGGCGACCTATGGCCCGGTGGCGCTGGCGGCGGCAGTCGGCTTGCTGATCCTCGCCGTGGTGGAGCGCCCGGAACTGTGGATATCGCGACTGCTCAGGAGCAAGGCCTTTGTGTTCGTCGGCACGATCTCGTTCAGCCTGTACGTCTGGCAGCAATTGTTTACCAGCGCGGCATCGCCGCTGGCGCTGCGCTTCCCTTTTGCATCCTGGAGGCGCTGGCGGCCGCGGCGCTGAGCTACGCGCTGGTCGAAGCGCCTTTCCTGCGCCTCAGAAGCTGGCTTGGCAAGCGAGCGCAGGCGGCAACCCTGGAGGCGGGGAGCGAGGAGGGCGGCGCGCACCCGCGCAGCGTCGAGGCCGAACCGCTCCAGGACTTGCCGCAACAAGCCTTGTAAGCCGCAGTTGAGCGGAGCTGGCCCCTGTTTCTGTTGGCTGCCACACCAACGCAGGCAGGGCCTGGCGGTACCTTGTGACATTGCGCCGCGGCAGTCCGGGGGCACGCCCGCGTGGGCCGTGTCCATCCCCAGCAGGGAGTGAACATGAACAGAGACGGTACACACTTATCCGCGCTGGACGGTGTGCGGGGCCTGGCGGTCCTGATCGTCATGCTTTATCACTTTGCCCACGTGGGCCTGGTGTCGGACCTGGCGCTCGACCGGGTGTTCTACCAACTGTCGATGACGGGATGGATCGGCGTGGATATCTTCTTTGCGCTGTCGGGATTCCTGATCACGGGCATCCTGCTGCGCACCAAGGGCACGCCCAACTACCTGCGCGCGTTCTACGGCCGCCGCGTGCTGCGCATCTTTCCGCTGTACTACTTCTACCTGGCGGTCCTGTTCGTGCTGCTGTTTCCGCTGATCTCGCACCGGCTCGGCGACAACGAGCAGGCCAAGCTGGAGGCGGTGCAGGCCAGCTGGCCGTGGTTCGTGCTGTATCTGTCCAACCTCAAGCAGGCGCTGACCGGCACGTTTTTCGGGGCGGGCGCGGGGCATTTGTGGTCGCTCGCCATCGAAGAGCAGTTCTATGCCGTGTGGCCGTTGCTGGTGCTGCTGCTGCCGTTGGCCGCCATGCGCCGGCTGTGCTTTGTGCTGCTGGCGGGTACGCTGGCGGTGCGCGTCGGCATGGTCATGCAGGGCTTCGGCGCGGACGCCATTTCGGTGTTCACGCCGGCCCGGCTGGATGGCCTGGTGGGGGGCGCGTTGCTGGCGATGGCGGTCCGGCGCGGATTGCACTTCAAGCCCTGGCTGGTGAAAGCGGCGCCGTTCGCGCTGCTGGTGCTGGTGGGCGGGCTCGCGGCCATGGGTTCCCGGCTGGAATCCAGCCCGCTGATCTACACCGTGGGCTTCTCGGTGGTTGCCGTGGTGGCGGTGGGCCTGATCTACGCGGCCTGCGCCACGGACCGGCACGCCGTGTTCAGCAACCGGTACCTGGTGTTCCTAGGCAAGTACAGTTACGCGCTTTACGTGTTCCACCCGATCATCCGCGTGGTGGCGGTCAAGGCGTTCGGCGAGCCGCGCCTGCTGCTTGGCAGCCAGATCCCGTGGCAACTGGGCTTTTCGGCGGCGTGCCTGTGCGCCTCCATCGCAGCGGCCCTGCTCAGCTGGCACCTGATCGAAAAACGCTTCCTGGGGCTGAAGGACGTGCTGTTCCCCAACCGGGTCCCCACGCCGGCACCGCCCCTGCCATCGGCCGCCTTGCCGGCGCGGGACGCATTCGGGGCCGACCCTGCCAGGGGGGACGGCCCATCATCTAGGCGTGCCGGTCCACGGCGGGCGGCGGCCTGGCAGTGCCGGCCCGCTGGCCCACCGATGAATCGCATGCGGGCACGGCCAACGGCTACAATGGGCCGTTTCAGCGAACGAGCCCCTGCCATGACCGATCATCCCCGCTTTACCCTCAATCGCTCGCTCGTCGTATTGGTGCCGCAGCAGCCTTTCTTCGACTGGATCATGGCCGTGGATATCGACCCGGTAGCCACGCTGACCCTTGAGCATGTGCGCGAGGACCAGAGTGTGTTCCTGGTGCCGGACGATGTGGCGACCACGCCAGAAGCGCTGCAGTGGGTGGAGCAGCGCTGGCGCGCCCTCTTCGAATTCATGCTGGGGGAGTGGTTCGACGAAAGCCTGTGGCCACAAACGCTGACGCTGGAGCAGTTCCGTGACTGGTTCACCGTGCAGCACCACTCGATGGTGTTCGACATGGCGCCGGACACCCCGGTCGAGCACGAGGACTGGGACGAAGACGACGACGACGAAACCGGGCTGCGGCACCTTCACTGATCGCTGCTTGCCGGTTGCGGCGTGATGCGAGGCATCCTGGCGGCGCCGCCAAAGCCAGCCTTACGCCACACCCTCGCCATGAAGTGCATGCGCAACCCCACCCGGATCCCCACACCACACCCCGTCCAGGCTGTGGACAAGTCTGTGGAGAAGACCGAACAACCCTGTGGGCAAAGCTGTGGGCAACTTTTTGGGCAGGTCCCTCCCGAGCGCCTGGACTGGCACCGCCAGCCCTTGCCACAGGCGGGCTGGCAGCCGATCCGAGCGCGCCGGCACGCAGTGCGGCGCGCGCGCTGCGCGAGCTGGTGCCTGCCAGCGCAATGGCCTATTTCTATTGCAGGAAACCCCGGATGTTGAACCGTAACCAGCAAATCCTTATCGGCGTTGTCGCCCTTGCCGTCCTTGGCATGTTGTGGCTCACCGGCAACCATGAAGAGCAGCAGGAAGAACCAGCCGCCGAGCCGGTCAGGGCGGCGTCCGCGGCGGTGCCGGAGCCGAACGCCGGCGCGCGCGGCGTGCCCAAGAACGGCACGCTGGACCCGATCAGCATCGACCCGAACCGCTCCACCGACATCTTGCCGCAATACCAGGCGGACACCCTCGTCGACGATTACCAGGAAAACAGCGGCGCGGCCAACGACCGCTACCTGGGCAAGTATTTCATCGTGGAGGGCATAGCCAGCGGCGTGCGGCGCGAGGGAGGCGACACGGTCTTCCTGGATATCCGCTCCAATAGCCCGACCCTGGTGGTGCGCGCCAAGCTCCTGCCGATCCAGATCTGCGGCCCCGCCGGCCGCACCTGCGAGGTGGAAGCGCGCGGCACCATGGTCCGGCGCGGGCAGAAGGTGGCGGTGGAATGTACCGGCGCCGGCCAGGTGGAAGGCTCGCCAGTTCTCGAGGGTTGCCTTGTGCGTGGCGGCGCCAACTGAGCGCGAGCACTGACTTACCCACACCGATATCCAGCATGCAAACCCTGCTTTCCGTACTCGCCCTGACCATCCTGATCGTTACCGTGGTGGGCCTGGTCTCACCGCCCTTCATCAGCAACGCCTTCCTGAAGGGCCGCCCGGTGGGGCGCCTGCAGATCCTGCTGGTGGGAGTGTTCCTTGCCGCGATCTGCCTGATGGTGGTGGGCACGATGGCCAGCGGGGGCGCGGCAAAGGCCTGAGGCACCTGAAGCGCCTGACGCGACAGACGAAGCCGCCGATCGGGCCAAAGCCGCGCGCCATGACGACGGCTGTCGCTCCCTCTCCCCTCAGGGGGAGAGGGGTGGCTTAGCTAGGAGCCACCGGAAGCGGAGCCCGTGGTGTTTTCCAGCACGACGGCGTAACGAGCGCCCGCCCTCTCCCCCAGCCCCTCTCCCGCACGCGGGAGAGGGGAGCACGACAACGCAGATCCGGCCGGCCCCTCCAGCCAGGCAGGAGAGCAGAGCAAACCAGTGGTCCAATCGCCTCTCCGGCGCCTTGTAGGACACATCCCACAGCAAGATCGGTGCGCCGTCGATAATGGCGCGCTCCGGCGCTGTGTATCTTTCCATCACGATACCAACAAACGTCAACGACGCTACAAGGCCGCAAGCTCCCAGGAGCCCGGGCCGCGCTGAATATCATGATGAACGTCCCCCTCCCGGGCAGTATGACCGCGCCGCAAGCCCAGGCACTTACCAACATCCTCGCGATTACGCGCCGCGAGTGGCAGGTGACAGGGCTCGGCCCCCTCGCCGTGGGTCATGGCCACCCGGGCGGCCGCCGCGACGGCACCAGCAAGGACCAGCCAGCTGGCCTGTCGGCCCCCAAACCCCGCCAGCGCCGCCGCGACCCGCTCGCGCAGCGCGCCGCCCGTGCCTTCGAGGTGCAGGTGATGGCGCTGCGCTGCCGCCAGGCTTTTGTGCTCTGAGACTCACCCGCGCAGCCAATCCGAACGCTAGTAGTCTCCAAGGGTAGTACCCCCTCTTGGCCAGCCTCTCCGGCTGGCCGTTTTTTTGCCTCGGCGGCCACCGCGCTCCACGGAACCGGCGCAGGACCGGCGCAGGACCGGTTTACCCGCTCTGTTCCAACGATTGCCAACGCCGCGATGGCCTAAAGTTGGCGGGCGCGCCTGCCGACAACACGGTTCGGCACCCTTGCAGCAGCGTTTCCAGGAGCATCATGAAAAAGCATTGCTAGCCGCCAGCCTAGGCTTGCTGGTCACCGGCTGCGCCACGTACCAGGCCGTCGTCCCGGTCGACCGCGGCGACCGTATCGCCGCCATGCAGCCCGCCGACGGCACGCTGTTCTGCGTGATTGCCAACGCGGGCAGCGGCAATGCCTACGCGGAATTCATCCGCGACTCGGTGCAGCAGCGCGGCTTTGAGTTCAAGATGCTGTCGCCCGGCTCGTCGGTGGCGTCGTGCCCCTATACCGCCACGGTCTACATGCAGCGCCAGACCTATTGGCGCGATTTCCTGAGTACGGCGGAGATCATCGTCTACATCAATGGTGAGCGCGCCGGCAAGGCGAACTATGACGCCCTGCGCAGCGCCGGCGGCCTCAACCTGAGCAACCTGGTCCCGCCCGAGATGAAGATCGACGAGCTGTTCGAGCAATTGCTGCCCGGCATGCGGCCAAAGCCGTCCACTGCCGGCGCACCGGCCGCGCCCGCCGCGCCGGCTTATCCCACCTCGCAAGCCACGCCAGCCTGAAGACCTCCACCGCCTGACGCAGGTCGCCTTGACAAGGGCGTACCCATTACAGCTAGAAGTGCAGCTTTGTTCCCTTGCGGAGTGCACAGACGCGCGCGAGTGGTGCCCCATCAGGGGACACCTTCAGGGGACACCTTCCGTGCGCGTCGCGCCCATCCATCAATCGCTTAACCGATTAACCGATCACCCGATCAGCCCACCAGCTGACCCAGCCGCACCACCGTCACGCCCGGGCGCAATTGCCGCAACGACGGCATCACCAGCACGCAATCCGGGTAAGGCGTGACCACCGGCTCGCCGTCGCGCCAGCCGATCACGGTGCCGGCTTCGGCGAAGGTTTCCAGCCCGGTGTAAGAGCCGGCGAAGCGGAAATCCATGCTGCTGGCGACCACGGGCTCGGTCACGCGTACCACCCGCTGCGGTGCCACGGGCAAGAGCCAGCCTGCAGGCACGTCGCCAGCGTCGATCACGCCGGCATTGAGCAGGAAGCGCGCGGTGCTGTCCTTGGCCACGCCCACGGCAGCGGTTTCCCAGTGCTGGCCGCATTCGACCAGCAGCGCGTTCCTGGCGCTGGCGGGGTCGCCAAAGCCTTCGTAGTCGCGCATGCGGCGGCCTTCTGGATGGCCCTCGTCCACGATCACGTTGGCCGGCGCGCCCACGGCGCGCGCCAAGGCGATGCCCTTGTCGAGCGGGCCGGAAACGATCAGCGGCAGGCTTTTCTCGTGCATGGAGTGCAGGTCGAGCAGCAGGTCCACGGTATCGATGACCGGGCGCATGGCGCGCGCGCGGCGCAGCTCGGACGAGTCACGGGTGGTGTCGTCCAGCACGGCTGCCGTCCACACGCGGTTGAAATCCTGGTCGACATAGCGCGACGCATCCGGGCGGGCCGCATCGAAGCTGTGATACGCGTCGACGTTGGCAAAGGCCAGCGTCAGGCGGCCGCGGCGCGGGCGCAGGCCGAGGTCCAGCAGCGCCTTGACGGTGATGGCGCCGCACACCTCGTTGCCGTGGGTCAGCGCGTTGACCATCACGTGCGGGCCGGGCACGCCGCTGTCGAAGGTGTGGACGTAGGGCACGCCGGCGTTGCCGGTGGCGTAGGCGGAGATATCGGGAAATTCGACTTCAACCGGGTAAGCGTGGAAGCTGGGGGCAGTGGTCGTCATGTTTTTGGGTCGGGGAGGTTGCCAGTGGGTTCGACTTAACAATGAAGAAGCAACGAACAAGCGAGGAAAGGCGGGCGGCCGATGCCGGCACCGCCACTTGCGGCAAGCAAACAACAAGCGGACAACAAGCAAATGGTACGCCTGCCGCCTTCCCCTTATTCGTGAATGCCGGCGGTCTGGACGATGCTCTTGTACTTCACCGTCTCGCGCTTGATAAAGCTGCCGAACTGGCCCGGGCCGCCCGGCGCCACTTCCACGCCGGCCTCGGCCAGCTTCTTCTTCACGTCGGGCATGGCCAGCACGGCCTGCATCTCGGTGTTCAGGCGATCGACCACGGTGCGCGGCGTATTGGCCGGTGCCATCAGGCCAAACCACACGCCCATGTCCACGCCCTTGAGCGCGCTGCTTTCCGCCAGCGCGGGCACGTTGGGCGCCACCTGGGCGCGGTGCCCTTCGGTCACGCCGTAAGCCTTGACCCGGCCGGCCTGGATATGCGGCAGCGCCGACGACAGCACCATCACGGCGAGGTCGATCTGGCCGCCGAGCAGGTCGGTGGACATGGCGGACGCACCCTTATAGGGCACATGGGTGATGTTGACCTTGCCTTGCTGCTTGATGAGCTCGCCGGCCAGGTTCAGCGGCGTGCCCACGCCGGACGAGGCATAGGCCAGCTTGCCCGGCTGCGCCTTGGCCAGCGCGATCAACTCGTCGGCGTTCTTGGCCGGCAGCGCGGACTTGCCCACCAGCACCATCGGCTGGGTGCCGACGAAGGTGATCGGCGCCAGGTCGCGCTCGCCGTCGTAGCGCACGGCGGGGTTGGTCAGGCGCGCGATCGAGACCTCGCTGCCCGAGCCCATCAGCAGCGTGTAGCCGTCGGCGTCGGCCTTGACCACCTTGGACGCGCCGATGGTGCCGCCCGCGCCGCCCAGGTTCTCGATCACCACGCTCTGGCCCAGGCGCCTGCCCAGCTCCGGCGCGATGGTGCGCGCCACCAGGTCGACGCTGCCGCCCGCGGTGTAGCCCACCACCAGGGAAATCGGCTTGGTCGGCCAGCCCGAGGCGGCAGCGCCGCCGGCAAGCAGGCAGAAGGATGCGGCAGCAGCCGCGCGCAGCAGTTTGTTCATGGCAGGTCTCTCCGTTTTTAGATTTGGCCGTAGGCAGGTATGCGGCGATCTTAAAGAGCGTGCGGCTGCAACAACGTGCGGCTTTGGCAATGGCGCTTGCCGTTTTGGCAAGGGGGTGGGGGAGGAGGAGCGGGCGGCTTCGTGCAGGATCCGGTGAGTGCGCCTGATCAATGTGTCGATGGCGGCGATCCTGCTGGTCCTGACGGTGGTGGCGTTGATGCGTTGATGCGCTGATTGCTGACGGCTAGCCTGCCACCGCCGCATTCCAGAAGGCCTCGCCCAGCGGCCGCATCGGCGCGCGCGGGCGATACAGCAGGATCTGCATGGCGAGGTCCGTCTCGCCGCCCACCTCCAGCCCGGCGCGCACCAGGCGCCCCGCGTGCAGGTCATCGGCAATCAACCTGGCGGGCAGCCACGCCAGGCCCATGCGCTGGCGCACCATTTCATGCACGGATTCGGCGAAGTCGCTTACCGCGATCACGTCGAGGCGGCTGGCCAGCCCGCGCCGCGCGATCTCGCCGTTGACCATGCGTCCCAGGGTGAGCGTTTCGGCGTAGGCGATCATCGGCACCGGCGCGCGCTGGCCGCGCGCTTGCAACTTGTACAGCGGCCCGCCGCCGTCCGCCGCCGCGCTCACGCAAACCAGGCGTTCCTCACCCACCAGGTAGTACTGGTAGCGCGCGCTGTCGAGCGTCACCGGCTGCTCCGGGGAGTTGTAGCAGAGCAGGAAATCCGCGTCGCCCTCAGTGAACATCGCCAGCGCGTCATGCGTGGAAAACGTGGAGAGCCGGGTGCGAAAGTTGGCCGCCACCGGATCCTTGCGCAACGTGTGGCGCAGGCCAGCCAGCCACGCCGGCACCATCGAACGCGCGAGCGTCTTGCCGGTGGCAATCACCACGGTACTGGCATCGGCCCGATGCGCCGCGCGCAGCGACAAGCGCGTCTCGTCCAGCGTGCGCAGCGCGCTCTGCGCGGCTTCCAGGAACTGGCGCCCTTCATCGGTGAGGCGCACCGGGAACACGCTGCGATCGATCAGCGGTGCGCCCGCCCAGACTTCCAGCGCCTGCATGCGGCGCCCGAATGCCGGCGGCGTGACGTTGCGCAGCTCCGCCGCGCGCGCGAGGCTGCCGGCCTGGGCCAGGCATACAAAATCCTCAAGCCAGCGGATATGCATAAGGACTCGCGCCGGGGCGCGTTGCGAAGTTGAAGGGGGACGATCAAGGTGAATGCCGCCGTCTCGGGAGCGGCGCTGCGAATATTGTAGCTGTAGCTGGACGTGCCCCGGCGCGCGGGATGCGACACACGGCGGCGGCACGACTCGGGTAGAATTTTTGCCATGGCCCTCTTCAAGCGCAGCCCTGCGCCCACCTCCCCGTCTTCATCCGCGTCTTCATCCGCATCCGCCGCCCACGATGCCGCCGGCTCCGGCAATGGCAATGGCACGCCGCCGGAATACACCATCGACGAGCTTGCGCGCGCGGCCGGCACCACGGTGCGCAATGTGCGCTCCTACCAGGACCGCGGCCTGATCGATCCGCCCGAGCGGCGCGGCCGGGTGGGCATCTACACGCAGGCGCACCTGGGCCGGCTACGGCTGATCAACCACCTGCTGGCGCGCGGCTATACGCTGAACAATATCCAGGAGCTGCTCAAGGCCATCGTGGAAGGCCACGACCTGCGCTCCATCCTCGGGCTGGAATCCGCCATCAGCAGTCCGTGGACGGACGAAGCGCCGCGCCACTATTCCTACCTGGCGCTGGCCAAGCTGTTCGGCCGCGCGGTGTCGCGCCCGGCGCTGGCCAAGGCCATCGCGCTCGGCCTGCTGGAGCCGGACGGCATGGGCTACCTCGCGCGCAGCCCGCGCACGCTGGCCGCCGGCGCCGAGATCGCACGCGCGGGGTTTGCGCTGGAGGATGTGCTGTCCATCATCGAGCACGCACGCGGGCACTTCGAGGCCGTATCGGACCGGATCGTGGCGATGGTGGTGCGCGAGCTGGACCGCTTCGGCGAAGGCAAGCTGCCACCGCCGCAGGACGTGCCCCGGCTGGTGGATATCCTCTGGCGCATTCGCCCGCTGGCGATGGTGGCGGTAGAAGCGGAGATGATGCGGGCGCTCGAGCAGTCGGCCAACAAATACCTCGGCGACCGCGTGGCAGCCATCATCGAGCACTTGCACGATAAACCGGAAGAGAGCGGCAAGGGCAATGCACCGAAGGGCGCGGCCCGGAAGACAAAGCGCTGATACAGGTACGCGAGCGAAGCCGCAACATCAAGCGCCCGCCCTCTCCCCGGCCCCTCTCCCGCAAGCGGGAGAGGGGAGCAAACCAGCGTAGATTGGACCAGGGTAGATTGGTAGACGTGCGGAGCGCCTGAAGGGCGGGCCGCACCCCAGCGCGATGCGAAGCGAGCCGTCAAGGTTTTCATCTCCCGTTATGGGGCGCCTCGTCGGCAGGCAAAAAGAGCGGAAAAGAGGGACCCATGTTTGAGCATCGCCCTAAGGCGATGTGAGTTTGGGTCCCGGCCGCTCTTTTTGCCTGCCGACGAGGAGTCTTTCGCCCCATCCGGGTCGCCTTCTTTGCCTACTTTCTTGGCGAGACAAGAAAGTAGGTCGCCTCCCCGCAGGGGAGGTGAAACGGCTTTTGACTTTAAGCCTTTGACTTTAAGCCTTTGACTTTGACTTTGAAGTCAACAGCCCCCAAACCACCAACAACCTACACCGCCCCCCTCACCGAAGGCGCCCGACCAGATACCCCAGCCCGCACCGAAGTCGCCTCGATCTCCGCAATCAACGGCTCGATACGCGCCAGCTGCGCACGATTATCGTGATCCCACGGATGAAACCCCGGCCGGAAATAATCAAACCACTCCGGCATCATCTTGCGCAACACACCAGGCTTGCCCCACAGGAACCGCACCACGCCGCCAAAGCCACCGAGCTTGTTGCGGCACTCGCGATCCGCCATCACCAGCCGGATGTGGAACACGAACACCATCGCCCAGAACGTCACGGTGGTGGTGAGCATGGTGAAGGTGCGCAGCAGATACCGATAGAGCCCAGGCTTCATCACGGCATTCCAGACGTCGTAGGCCACAGCCTTATGCTCGGTCTCTTCCAGCGCGTGCCAGATCCACACCTGGTGATAGCCGGGCTCGGAGCCGCCCATCTGGTCCGGGTCCGCCAGCAGCCCGCCGGCAAGCATCGCGGTGTAATGCTCGAGCGCAATGGTGTGCGCGAGCTGCCATGACCTGGGCAGTATCTTGCGCAGCAGTTTAAGCAGCTTGGCCACGAACTGGTCGAGCGGCTCGGCGGGCAGGCCCGCATCCGTCATCAGCCGGTTGTAGAGAATATGCTCGCGCGTGTGCATGGCCTCCTGGCCGATAAAGCCCACGATGGCGCGCTTGAGCTCGGGGTCGGTCACGTCGTCGCGATAGGCGCGCACGCTGTCCATGAAGAAGCGCTCGCCCGCCGGGAAGAAGATCGAAAGCGCGTTGACGAAGTGGGTGACATGGCGGCCCCGTACGTGCCAGTCGCTGATGCGGCTGGCGGGCAAGTGGGGATGCACATCGCGTCGGACTGGCATCATGATGGGTACTCCTGTCGATTCGTGGAATGCGTCGGGTGCGTCGGGTGCGTCGGGGGTTTCGGCGGTGGCTTCAGCACCCGTCGAGAAAAGGCAGCAGGTCCGCAGCCACGCGTTGCGGATCCTCTTCCATCGGGATATGGCCAAGGCCCGCGTAGCGCTGCAGCCGCGCGCCGGGAATGCGCCCGGCAAAGGCTTGCGCATGCGCCGGCGGGATCCAGCGGTCGCGCTCGCCCCACAGCACCAGCGTGGGCGAGCGGATGCCGTTGAGCGCCAGTGTGTCGAGCGCATCGAAATCCAGCTTGGGCACCATGCGGCCGACGGCTTCGCGGCTGCCCTCGGCGTAGAAGAAATCGACATGGCGGCGGAAGGTGCCTTCGTCCACGCGCGAGGCATCGCCGTAGACGTCGCGCGTGGCGGCGCGGATCACGAACTCCGGCAACAGCCACGGTGCCGACCAGCGCACCGCCGCGTGGTTGAACAAGGCGATATAGAGCGGCAGCTTCATCGGGAAACCCGCGGCGTCGATCAGCACCATCTTGTCGACGCGGCCGGGATGGCGCGCGGCCATGTCCCATGCGATCAGGCCGCCCAGCGAGTTGCCGATGACGCTGGCGCGCTGCAGGTGGATGGCATCGCAGAAGGCGTCGATGAAGCGGCGGTACGTGTCGACGTCCATGGTAAGAATGCGCCCGCGCGCATCGCGCAACGGCCCGGTCAGGCCAAACGGCGGCAGGTCCACGCGCAGCACGCGATAGCGTTGCGCGAGCGCCGGCGTCACGCCTTGCCAGGTGTGCAGCGAGGCGCCGAAGCCGTGGATCAGCAGCAGCGGCTCGCCGTCGGGCACGCCTTCATCGGTGTAATGCACCAGCGTGCCCATCACCTGCACCCAGCGCGAAGCGGGCAGCGCGTAGCGTCTGGCGAGCGTTTCACGTGACAAGCTGAACAGCCCTACGCGGCCCTGGCCGAACCAGCGCGTGAGCGCGCCGGGTGGCTGCGAGAGGCGGCTGTCCGCCGGCATGGCGACGCGGTTCATTGCGCGTCTCCGCCGTTGCCGCTGGCCTTGGCCGGCACCGTGTTGGGCACGTCCGCGGCAGGCTTGCCGAGCGGCCCTTTGCGGCGCGCGTCGAACACCACCAGCTTCTGGTAGGCGGCGGGCAGCAGCCGCGCCATCATGTCGGCGGCAACCGCATCCGGCCCGATCAGCACGCGGCGGCGGTTGTGGCGCACGCCGTTGAGGATCACGCGCGCGGCCTTGTCCGCCGTGGTGATGAAGTACTTCTCGAACTCGTCGCGGCCCTGCTGCTCGTCGTGCACCAGGAAGCCGGTGACGTTCGCCGAAATGCGGCTGGCCTGCGCAATATTGGTCTTGATGCCGCCCGGGTGCACGCAGGTCGCGGACACGCCGCAGTCGAACATGTCGAGTTCCTGCCGCAGCGATTCGGTGAAGCCGCGCACCGCGTACTTGCTCGCGTTGTAGCCGCTCATGCCGGGCTGCGCGAAGATGCCGAAGATGCTCGACGTATTGATCACGTGGCCTTCGCCGCTGGCCTTCAGGTAGGGCAGGAATGCCTTGGTGCCATGCACCACGCCCCAGAAATTGATGCCCATGATCCATTCGAGATCTTCGTAGCTCATGCCCTCGATGGTGCTCGACAGCGCCACGCCGGCGTTGTTGAAGATCAGGTTGATGCGCCCGTGCGTGCGCGCGGCCTGCTCGGCCCAGGCGTACATCGCGGCGCGGTTCGATACATCCACGCAGTGCTGCGTGAAGACCAGGCCTGGCGCCGTGCGCATGACCTCGGCCACCGTCTGCGCCAGGCCCTTTTCATTGCGGTCCGACAGCGCCAGCTGGCAGCCTTCGCGTGCCAGCGCGAGCGCCAGCGAGCGGCCCATGCCTGAGCCTGCGCCGGTAATGGCGGCCACCTTGTTCTTGAAATCCTTCATGCGCTGTCTCCTCGGTGTTCTTCTGGTGTTCTTCTGGTGTTCTTTTGGTCTTGTTCTCGGCCGGGCACGCAGCGCGCTCACGCCTGGGTGGCCTGGGTGGCTTCGCTGGCCGTCGCACCTGCTGTCGCCGGTCTGGCTGCGAGCGCGTGGTGCGTCAGCGGACGGATCTCGTAGTCGGCCATGCGAAAGCGCGCGGTGGCGCGGCGGAACTGCCAGGTGAATCCGGGCCACAGCGTGGTGTTCTTGCCGGTCTTGGGGTCGAGGTACCAGCTCACGCAGCCGCCCTCCGACCACACCGCGCCCGCCAGCTTGCGCTGCAGCCCGGCGTTGTAGTCGCGCTGCGCGGGCGCTCGCACGTCGATGGCCTGCACGCGGTGCCGGCCCATGGCCTTGAGCGCGCCGAGAATGTAGTTCACCTGCGACTCGATCATGAACACCATCGAGCTATGCCCGAGGCCGGTGTTGGGGCCCACCACCAGGAACAGGTTGGGGAAGCCGGCCACGGTGGTGCCGAGATACGCCTCGGCGCCATCGCGCCATGCGTCGAGCAGGTCGGCGCCGTGCTGGCCGAGGATGGCGCCGCGCGGAATCGGATCGGTGGCGTGGAAGCCGGTGCCAAAGATGATGCAGTCAGCCGGGCGGCGGGAGCCGTCGCGCATCACGATGGCGTCTTCCTCTACATGGTCGATGCCCTGGGTCACCACATCCACATTGGCGCGCGCCAGCGCCGGGTAGTAGTCGTTGGAGATCAGCACGCGCTTGCAGCCGATGGTGTAGTCCGGCGTGACGGTGGCGCGCAGCGCGGGGTCGGCGACCTGCCGCTTGATATGGCGGCGTGCAATGCGCGCCACCACCGTCATCAGCTTCGGATGCACCACGAAGCCAAGCACGCGCGACTCCAGCGCCCAGTAGATGCCGGTGCGCATCAGCTTTTGCGTGAGAGGCAGGCGGCGGAACAGCCAGCGCTCGGTGGCCGACACCTTGCGATCGGGCTTGGGCATGATCCACGGGGGCGTGCGCTGGAACAGGTCCAGGTGCGCCACCTGCGGCGCGATCTGCGGCACGAACTGGATGGCGCTGGCGCCAGTGCCGATCACCGCCACGCGCTTGCCCGCCAGCGCGTAGTCATGGTTCCAGTGCTGCGAGTGAAACGCCTCGCCGCGAAAACGCGCCAGGCCCGGGATATCGGGATACGCTGGCCGGCTCAAGCCGCCCATGCCCGACACCAGCACGCGAGCCCGCACGCGCTTGCCATCGGCCATGTCGAGCTGCCAGGTGCCGCTGGCGTCGTGCCACGCGGCGCGGCGCAGTTCGTGATTCAGGCGCAGGTGCGCTCGCAGGCGGAACTGGTCGGTGCAGCGCTCCAGGTAGGCGCGGATCTCCGGCTGCGGCGAAAACATGCGCGACCAGTTGGGGTTGGGCGCGAAGGAGAACGAGTACAGGTGCGACTGCACATCGCAGGCGCAGCCCGGATAGTGGTTGTCGCGCCAGGTGGCCCCCACCGAGCCGGCTTTCTCGAACAGGGCGAAGTTGTGCAGGCCTGCCTGCTTGAGGCGGATCGCCATGCCCAGCCCGGCGAAGCCGGTGCCGATGATGGCGATATCGCAGTACTCGGTGGGGCCGTGGCCCTCCGGCGATGGCCCGGCTGTGGATAACTCTGGGGGCAGGTCCGCTGGCGCGTTCATGGGCTGTCTCTCGTGTCGCTGGCGTGCACGGCGGGATGCCGTACCGCGTCGCAACATCATTGATTGTGACATTGATGGATGTCATCGTAGGCACGCCAGCGCCCCGGGTCAACACGGGGATTTGAATCGTTCTTCTAATTTTTAGCGGATTTTAGTGGCGCTTTGAGCGCATGAAACAAGCAGAAAGCGCGCTTTTCCGCACTGGCGGGCGTACCCACCGCTGCGTTTGAAACCGGCACCGATCTACCGAACATTGCCGAAAGGCGGCGGCTGCTATCCCGGCGCGCGCCCCAGCAACCGCTTGCGCCAGGCATTCGGGGTTTCCTGCGTCCAGCGTTTGAACGCATGGCTGAACGCGCTCTGCTCCGAAAAGCCGAGCAGCATGGCCAGCTGGGCGAGGCTGATGGCGGGGTCCGCGAGGTAGTGCTCGGCCTGCGCGCGGCGCACGCCCTCGACCATCGCGGAGTAGTTCAGTCCCTGCGCCTGCAGCCGCCGCTGCAGCGTGCGCACCGGCAAGCGCAGGTGTGCCGCCACCGCCGCGATCGGCACCTCGCCCCGATGCAGCGCGCCGCGGATAAAGGCACGCGCCTGCGCGATCTCGCCGGCGCCGTCCGCCTCCAGCGCGCGCAACTGGGCCTGGGCGATACGCGTCATCTGCGCCTGCATTTGTGCATCGGCCTGCATCGAGGGCGCGCCAGCAGCGCGGGATCGATGTGCATGGCGTGGCGGCCGGCGTTGAAGGCCACCGGGCAGCCGAATACCTGCGCGTAATCGTCGGCGTGGCCACCGGGTGGCGGCGCGTGGGGAAACTCGATGCGCTCGGCAAAGAAGCCGTCGCCCAGCAGCCAGCGGGCAAAGCAGATCCACGTGGCCATGTGCAGTTCGTGCGCGTGGCGCGACAGCGGGCCGTGCAGGGCTTCCCACGTCATCCAAGCGCCCTGCGCCGTTTCATACAGGCGGGTGCGGCCGATATCGTTGGCCAGCACCTCGTAGCGGATGCCCTGCAGGATGGCCTCGCGCACGGTGGGCGTGGTCAGCACCACGTAGCCCATCTCGGCGTAGTGGCGCGGCCGGAACGCCGCGCCCGCGTGCAGGCCAGCCAGCGGATCGCCGGCAGCGCGCGCGAGCGCATCGAGCAGCGTCAGGTAGTGCGCGGCGCCGATGCGCGTGGCGGGGCCGGCCGCGCATTCGAGCAGGGCGGGATCGAGCCCGGCGAGCGCGAGCTGGTCGGCCGGCGCAATGCCGGCGGCCTCGCCATAGTCGAGCACGTTGCGCAGGTAAGGCAGCGACACGGTGCCGGGCGATGCGCAGGCAATGTCGGTGATGGCGGCGGGGAGCGCCGCGTTGGCGCGTGGCATCAAATCACCTGTCATGCGGGATCAAGACCGGGGACCGATCTTTATCCAAACTGCGGCGAGCGTCAATGCGGGCTATCCGCAACGGACAACGACGTGAGCCGAAGCCGACAAGATGCGCCAACGCCCTCTGGAACGACGACGGTGTTTACTCCCTGGGAGCAAGCCAGCCGTAACAGACCCGCCCGGAGGTCAGCTGAGCGCTGAGCTAGAAGCAAAACAAAACAGGAGACAACATGCCCGTCCCATTGACCGAGCCGCCCGCGTCCGCGCTGTCGCGGCGCGGCTTTCTCATGATTGGCTTCGGCTTGTCCGCCGCGCTCGCATGCGCCGGCCTGGTCCCGGCATTGTCCGGCTGCTCGCCCGCGCAGAAGCAGCCCGCCACCGGCATGCAGTTCCTGCGCGAGGGCGATGTGGCGTTGTTCACCGCGCTGCTGCCCGCCGTGGTGGCGGAGCTCGCCGAGCGCGAGCGCGGCCAGCGCGAACTGCTGCTCGGCCATGCCGTGGCCAACGTCGACGCCACATGCGCCGCGATGGATGCCAACGCGCGCGCGGAATTGCGCAAGCTGCTCGACCTGCTCGCCATCGGGCCCTTGCGCTGGGCACTCGCCGGCGTGGGCCAGGACTGGAGGGAGACCGACACGCAGCAGGCGCGCCGCTTTCTCGCGCGCTGGCGCGCCAGCCGCTTCGCCACCTTGAATGCCGGCGCCGTGGTGCTGGTCAAGCTCAGCAGCGTGGGCTACTACCTGCTGCCGGCGGCGTGGGCGGGCAGCGGATATCCCGGCCCAAATCCCGCGGTCTTTCGTGCGCTGCACGCCTGATGCGAACCGATACCCGATTCCCGATACCCGCTACCCCATACGCGAAACCCTCATGGCCATTCCCGATATCTATAGCGCCGGCATTGCCGCCGGCTGGAACGTGGTGGACGGCGCCGCGCTCACCGCGCCGCTTTCGCTCGACGCCGACGTGGTCATTGTCGGCAGCGGCGCTGGTGGCGGCGTCGCCGCCGAGATCCTCAGCGACGCCGGCTTGCGCGTGGTGCTGGTGGAGGAGGGCGCGCTGCGCACCTCCGCCAGCTTCAAGGACATGGACGAGGGCCGCGCTTATCGCGAGCTGTACCAGGAGGGCGCGGCGCGCGCCACTTCCGATGGCGCCATCGCCATCCTGCAAGGGCGCTCGGTGGGCGGCAGCACGACGGTGAACTGGTCGTCGAGCTTTCGCACGCCCAAGGAAACGCTGGCGCACTGGGCCGCGCACCACGCCGTGAGCGGCCACGGCGCCGCGGACATGGCGCCGTGGTTCGAGCGCATGGAAGCACGGCTGTCGGTAGCGCCGTGGGGCATGCCGCCGAACAACAACAACGATGTGCTCAAGCGCGGCTGCGACAAGCTGGGCTGGGAGTCGCACGTGATCCCGCGCAATGTGAAGGGCTGCTGGAACTCCGGCTATTGCGGCCTGGGCTGCCCGGTCAACGCCAAGCAATCGATGCTGGTCTCGACCATTCCCGCCGCGCTGGCCAAGGGTGCCACGCTGGTCCACCGCGTGCGGGTGCGTGCGCTGGCGCACGATGGCAAAACGGTCACCACACTCGCAGGCGTTGCGCTGGGAGCCGATGGCCGCACGCCCACCGGCGTCGCGGTGACCGTGCGCGCGCGCCACTATGTGGCGGCCGGCGGCGCCATCAACACGCCGGCGCTGTTGCTGCGCTCGCGCGTGCCGGACCCGTATCAGCGGGTTGGCGTGCGCACCTTCATCCATCCGGTCAACCTGAGCGTGGCGGTGATGCCCGAGCAGGTCGATCCGTACTACGGCGCGCCGCAATCGATCGCCTCCGATCACTTCCAGTGGAGGGACGGCGCCACCGGCCCGATGGGCTACAAGCTGGAAGTGCCGCCCTTGTTCCCCGGCATCAGCGCGGGCGTGTTCAACCAGGTGGGCGACGCGCTGCGCGCCGACATGGCCGCGCTGCCGCATACCAACGCCATGCTGGCGCTGCTGCGCGATGGCTTTGTGCCGCAGAGCGAGGGCGGGCGCGTGCGCCTTGCCGACGATGGCAGCCCGGTGCTCGACTACGACGTGAGCGACTATGTCTGGGATGGCATGCGGCGCGCCTGGCTGAGCATGGCCGAGGCGCAGTTCGCGGCGGGCGCGCTGCGGGTGCGGCCGGCCCACCTGGATGCGCCGTACTACGACAGCTGGGCGCAAGCCAGGCAGGGCATTGCCACGTTGCCGCTGGCCAAGTTCCGCGCGGCGCTGTTTACCGCGCACCTGATGGGTGGCTGCGCCATGAGCGACCAGCCGCAGGGCGGGGTGGTCGACAGCCATGGCCGCCATCACCAGCTGGCTAACCTGTCGGTGCTGGACGGCTCCGTGTTTCCGACGAGCATCGGGGCGAATCCGCAACTGTCTGTTTTCGCACTAAGCGCGCAGAACGCCCAGGCGCTGGCGGGGCAGCTGGCCCGATGAGCGCCGCGCGCCGATCCGCGCGGCCGCGGGCCTTGGCCCGCAAGGCCGCGCCCCCTTAAGCAGGGAAGCAAAAGCCGGAACGGCGCGCGCGGCATGCAGGCACAATCCAACCACATTAGAGGCAACGCTCCAAAATTGCACTTGTGAAACGCTCGCAGCGCTCGCTAGGCTCCGTACAACTGTTTCAAGCATCCGTTTGCCGTCAGAGCACGGAGCTGCTGCAGTGGGTAGAGTTTTGCTGGGGTTGTACGGCATGACCATAAGAGAGACGCCCCCTATGAAGACCGGAAAAGGCACAGCAGGAGACACCAAGGCCCGCATTCTCGACGCCACCGAGCGCTTGTTCATCGAGGTTGGCTACGAAGGCACCTCGCTACGGCAAGTGACATCGCGCGCGATCGTCAATCTGGCCGCGGTCAATTACCACTTTCGCAGTAAAGAAATCATGATGCAGGCGGTCCTGGGCCGCCGGCTCGATCCGCTCAATATGCGCCGCCTGGCGCTGCTCGATGCCTGCGAGGCACGCTGGCCGGGCGCGCAGATCCGCTGTGAACACGTGATGGGTGCGCTGTTCGTGCCCGCGCTGCAAATGGCGCGCGAGCCCGAGGCGGGTGGCCCGTCGTTCCTGCGGCTGCTGGGGCGCGTGTATTCGGATACCTCTCCCTTTATCCAGTCGTACCTGCAAGGGCATTACGCACCGGTGTTCGGCCGCTTCTCCGACGCCTTCGCCCGCGCACTGCCCGAGATCCCGCCGCAGGAACTGGGCTGGCGCCTGAACTTCGCGCTCAAGGCGCTGGCCGGCGTGCTGGCCGGCGAAGAGCTTGGCAATCTGCTGCCGGCCTTCACGCAAGGCAAGGACCTGAGCGACGCGCACGTGCTTGCGCAGTTGAGCGCGATGGTGGTGGCTGCGCTCAAGGCACCCGTGCCCGCCAGCCAGCAACTGTGCGCGCTGCAGGACGTGTACCAGATCGGCGAGGCCCAGCACGCAAAAGAGCATGCTGAGCAAGCCGCGCTCCATGCGCTGGTGGCAGAACAGGCGCAACGCGCCGACACCCTTTCCGTTGCCGTGCGCAAGACACGCCGCGCGGCACGCAACGAGGGCACGACGCGCGCCGCCGTCACCAGCATGGCGGTGCGTGGCGCGCGCGAACACCCCATCGTCTTCCCGAGCAATCCGCTCGACGACTGGATGCGTACCCGCTCCAGAACCTAGCGGCGCGGCAGCGCCGGTCAACCGCCGGTGCATGCCAAGCCGCCTCCAGGAACCCGAGTTGCGCCGTCTCGCTTGAGCCAGGCACCCGGCCGTCTATCGTCTATTGCCCGGTATTTTCCAGCAGCAATCCGCACTCAGGCATTCCGTTCTCAACGACACCACGCGTGCGCGAAGCGCACGCGGTGGACCGCTGTCGCCCGCGTTGCGCGCGGGCCGGCGCCACAACCGGAGATCCGCATCGTGAACGCCTTGTACTCCCATGCGCTGAGCGCACCCGTATCCGCACTGAGAAAGCCATTGCCCTTGCTGCGCCATCTCGCAACCGCCTGCGTTTTTGCGCTCGCCTTGCCTGCGCTCGCACAAACGCAGCCACAGGCCTCCGCCAGCGCCGGCACAGCCTTCGACGGGCTCACGGCCCAGCAGCAGGCCGCGCTGCTGTCGAAGCAGATAGCCAGCGGCGAACTGGCGAAGCTGCCCGACGAGCAACTGCTTGCGTCCATCAACGCGCTGCAGCCCGAGGCCGCGCTGCTGTGGGCCAAGACCGAGATGAACCGCTACCCCGAGTACGAGTACTGGATGACGCGCCAGGAGCGCCTCAACGGCCAGTGGCAAGACCAGCCCGCGCGCATGATGATCCGCTACCGCCACGCGCCGCGCCAGCTCTATGCGAAGTGGCTGCCGGGCGGCAGCCAGGCCGGCCAGGAAATCATCTACGACGAGACGCAGCGCAGGGATGAGATGTATGGCCACCTCGGCGGCATGCTGAGCTTCACCTCGATGTGGATCGCGCTCGACGGCGCCATCGCGCGCGCGCAATCCAACCACACCGTGCGCGACCTGGCGCTTTCAGTATGTGGTGTCGATGCTCGATCGCGATGCCAAATCGCTGCGCGCCGCCGGGCTCACGGAGAAATTCACGCGCGCGGAAATCGTGCAGGAGCAGGGCATGCGCATGGTCGCGCTCACCTGGGATCTGCCGGCCGGCGCACCGCGCTATTACGCCAAGCGGGTGCAGTTGATGCTGGACCTGAAGAATCCCTGGCCACGCGTGGAGACCGCCTGGGACGCCGACGGGAACATGGCCGAGAAGATCGTGTTCGAGAAGGCGGTGCGCAAGACATTTGACGCAAGCGCGTTCGATGTGAAGAACAGCGACTACAAGTTCTGATGCTGCATCACTGCGCCGGACGGGGCAGCGCCGGGCGTGCTTCACACGCGGCGCGCCGTTTGAATTCGCTTGCGCGGGCACGCGCGCAGCGGTTTGAACAGACGGCGCGAGCGCTTGCACAGCCGTGGCAGGGGCTTGGCGCGCCATGTTTGGAACGCGCGCTCTATTGACGCTCGCTCGGCCCGGAGGCGAGAGTCGCTGCACTGATAGGACAGTGAATAGCCGCCAACACCGGCACGCAACACAAAAACAAAACCGACAAGAAGGAGACAAGTCATGGCCCGTTTGCATGTATCCAAAGGCCTTGCAGCGATGGCTGGCACGAGCCTCGCACTGATGCTCGCCGCCTGCGGCGGCGACGGCACGCCCACCCCGGGCAAGGCCGATGTCGCGTCCTGCGCGAGCACCAATAGCTGCGCCGCCTCCGGCCCGACCACGACGGGCTCCGCGCCGGCGCCGCTGTGCCCGGCCGTGCTGGACTACTCGACGGTATACACCGGCGGCACCGGCGCGGGCGAGTTCGTCAAGATGCAGTTCGACACCACCGCGATGACCTACCGGCTGCAGGTGATCGAGTCCCCGGTGCCCAAGGCGACCAAGAGCGTGAGTCCGACGCGCGCCGGCGTGACCATCACCGGCACCATCGCGCACCTCACATCGCTGCCCACCGCGGAGCAGAACCGCTGCGCGCTGGTGCTGCAAAGCGCCACGCCGTCCGACAATGCCTCGCAGGCCATCATCGACCCGCACAGTCCGCCGGTGATCTTCGTCGGCAACGGGGTGGCGGGCGGCGGCGTGCCGGGCGCGACGATTTCCTTCGACGGCATCCTGGGCTTCGGCGTCATTCCGGAAAAGACGTTCCCGATCTATCCGGTGCTGGCCTTCGCGCAGACCGAGACCGACTTCGCCAAGGTGGCCGGCGCCTACAACGTGCTGGGCTACCACCAGGTCCCGTCCGGCGGCGCCCTGAGCGGCGGCTTGAACTTCGCGCCCGCCACCGCGCAGACCACTGAGGTGCTGAAGGCGGACGGCAGCTGCAGCGCCAGCGCGGGCAGCTGCGTGACCACGGGCAACCCCTGGGCGGCGCGCGCGCAAAACGATGGCGCGTTCGAGAGCAACAATGCCAGCGGCAACCTGCGCTACCCGGCCTTCTACAACAAGGCGATCACATCGGGCAACAGCAGCCGCGCCAAGGGCGTGCTGGTGGTCGGCAAGCTCAACGGCGCGCTGGTGCCGCTGCTGATCCGGGTCGGCTTTGCGCAGGCGGACTCCATCCTGAGCGTCAACGTCGACGACGAGTCCGGCTTGGCCATGCTCGCGCCCACCACCAACCTCACCAACGCGCAGCTCAACGGCGGCTACGTGGGCTCGGGCAGCGACCTGGTCTACACCTCGTCGATCGTGCAGGGCAACGCGGTGGGGCTGATCGATCCGCTCACCATGAACGCCAAGGGCGGCTACCAGCTCGACCTCACGCAGGCCAAGCCCGGCGTGGTGACCACGGTGGACAACAGCGGCACGCCCGGCGCGCTGATCTCGACCGGCCATGTGTTCGCCCACCTTGCCGGCGCCGCCGGCAGCAACCCGACGTTCCGCGTGAGCGTATTCGCGGCCCCTTAGTCGGCCCTTTAGTCGGCCCCTTAGTCGGCCCCGCAAACCACGAAGAATAAACAGAGAAGCACCACGCGCGAAACAGCGCTTCAGGAGACAGCATCATGCAACAGCATCCTTTGCAGCACGGACAGGATCGGCAGCGTACGCCGTGGACGAATCATCATGGACAGCGGATCCTGCGCTACGGCGCGGCATTGCTAGGCGCCGCGATGCTGGCCGCCTGCGGCGGCGATGGCGGCGGTGGCGGCGGTGGCGGCACCACCGCGAGCACCAGCTCCACCCCGGCCATACCGGTGCGGCTGTGTCCCGCGTCGCTCGACTACACCACCACCTTCACTGGCGGCACCGGCTCGGGCGAGCTGGTCAAGGTGCAGATCGACACCACCAAGAAGACCTGGCAAGTAACCTTCCTCGACTCCTCGGTACCGCGCACCACGGGCACGGTGATGCCGACCCGCAGCGATACCACCGGCGGCCAGAACGTGATGACGGGCACGCTGTCGCAGGAAACCGGCCTGCCCACCGACAAGCTCAACCAGTGCGCGTTCCAGCTCAACGGCGCGAGCCTGGACCCGAATCGCCCGGCGCGGCTGTTCGTGGGCGAGGGCGTGGCGGGCGGCACCATCCCCGGTGCGCGCATCCAGTTCGACGGCGTGCTGAGCGCGGGCAAGGTGCCGGATACCACCTTCCCGTATTTCCAGTTCATCGGCTTTGCGCAGACCGAAACCGACCTGACCAAGATCGCCGGCCAGTACAACGGCTATGGCTTCCACGAGGTGCCGTCGAAGAATTTCCAGACGGTGGCGCAGGACTACCGCATGGCGCTGGCGGCCGACGGCTCGTTCCAGGTGTGCGACAACAAGACGGGCGGCACCTGCTCGCAAAAGGGCAAGAACTTCGTTGCGCAAGCCAACGGCAGCCTGATGTCGGCCAACTACAAGGGTGAGATCGATCCGCCCACGCTCGGCGCCACGCTGGGCCGCGCGTACCTGATCGTGGGCAAGCTGCGCGGCCAGCTGGTCCCGGTGATGATCCGCGTGGGCTACGCCAACGGCTCGGTCACCAACGGCATGCCGCTGGGTGCCGACGACGAGATCGGCATCGGCATGATGGCGCCGGCCGTCGCGCTCACGCAGGGCACGGTCAACGGTGAGTACGTCGGCGTGGACAGCAACTTCGACTACCGCACCACCGCGCTGGTGGCAGCGGATGCGGCCATGCTCGACCCGTTCCACCCATCCGACGCCTCGCTCGCCACGGCGCTCAAGCTGGACTTCTCGCAGCAGCTGGCCGGCGTGGTCACCACCACGCGCAAGGATGGCGCCGCAGGCAGCCCCACCGGCAAGTTCATCTTCACCGGCGGTGTGTTCGGCTTCCTTGAGTCGCGCAGCGGCAGCCCGTACTTCACCATCGGCGCCTTCGTGCAATGACGGCCATGCGATCCAACTTATTCCGGGAAGACAAGATGACGATCAATGCCTTTCGTTTGGCGGCGCCATTGCTGATCGCCGCGCTCGCCTGGCTGGGCGGCATGCCCGCCGCCCTTGCACAGAAGGCCGGTGACAACGTCGTCGCCGCCGGCTGGTTCCACATCAGCACCAGCGGCCACAGCAGCCCATTCACCACCAGCGTGATCGATGCGCCCATCAATGGCCCGCTGGGCTTGCCGTCGTCATTCACGGCGCCGGGCAGCAGCATCAGCACATCCAACGCGGACACGCTGGGGCTGACCTTCAGCCACTTCTTCACGGACCACATCGCGCTGACGGCGGTGGGCGGCATTCCGCCTAAGTTCAAGCTCTACGGCCACGGCAACCTGATCCCGCCGGGCCCCGCGGGCGCGTTGGGGCAACAGCCGCTGGGCGACCCCGGCCTGAACCCGATCATCACCAGCGCACGCCAGTGGAGCCCGGCAACGATGGTGCAGTACCACTTCTTCGAACCTACCGCGCGCGTGCGTCCTTTCCTGGGCATCGGTGTGTCGTACAACTTCTTCACCAACATCGAGCTCAACCCGGCCTTCGCCGCGTCGATCAACAACAACCTGGGCGCCACGCTGGCCGCCGGCGCCGGCAAGCCGGGGCCGACTTCCGTGCAGGCCAAGGCGTCGAACTCGTTCGCGCCGGTGTTCAACATCGGTGGCTCCTTTGCGATCACGGACCAATGGGGCCTGAGCGCATCGGTCACCTACATTCCGCTCAAGACGACCTCGTCGATGGTCATCAAGGCGTCGGACGGCACGGTGTTGTCCACCTCCAAGGCCACCATCAGCCCGAACCCTCTGATCATGTTCGTGGCGGCGACGTATAAGTTTTGAAAGGGCCAAGGCCGTTTGCGATGACGAGGGCAGTCACTCCCTCTCCCACAAGGGCAAGTGGGAGAGGGGAGCAAACCAGCGCCAGATCAAGCCGTTCGAACTCTTGCGGCCGGTACCGTCACCGTCTTGCGCACCGGGCTGGAGAGCACCAGCGAGGTGGTCACCGAGCCGTGGGCCGCGAGCGTGTCGACCACGTGCTCCAGGTCGGCCGGATCGGCAATGGCGCAACGCACGATAAAGCAATGCGCCCCGGTCACGCGATCGGCGCTCAGCACTTCGGGCATGCTCTCGAACAGCTTCACATACTTCTGGATATAGGCGTGCGTGGTCTCGATATGGATGATCGCCTGCAGGCCGACGCCCAGCGTGCGCAGATTCACCCGCGCGCCGTAGCCCTCGATCACGCCCGCGTCTTCCAGCTTTCGCACGCGCTCGCTCATGGCTGGCTGCGACAAGCCAATGCGCTTGCCAAGCGCTGCCAGGCTCTGCCGGGCATCGGCCTGCAGTGCCTCCAGGATCAGTCGGTCTTTCTTGTCCAGCTCCATCCCATCCTCCTATGACACAGTCGCGCGCCGCCGATGATTCATCGGTGCGCGGTGCCGATTTTCGATGCCTCGCCATTCATGGCAATGGCGTGCCGCGATTATGCTGGAACCCAGCGCGGCTCGATGTAGAGCCCGATATCCTTCCGGAGGCAATATATGCAACTCATCGGCATGCTCGACTCACCTTATGTGCGCCGCGTGGCCATCTCGCTGCGGCTGCTGGACCTGCCGTTCGCGCATCGGGCGGTCTCGGTGTTCAGCACGTTCGAACAGTTCAGCGCGATCAATCCCGTGGTGAAAGCGCCCACCCTGGTGTGCGACAACGGCGTGGTGCTGATGGAGTCCGGCCTGATCCTCGACTACATCGAAACGCTGGCCACGCGCAGCCTGATGCCCGCGCAGCGCGAACAGCGCCAGCATGCATTGCGCGTGACCGGCCTGGCGCTGGCGGCGTGCGAGAAAACGGTGCAGATCGTGTACGAGCGCAACCTGCGCCCGGCGGAAAAACAGCACGCCCCGTGGATCGAACGCGTGCAGGGGCAGTTGCTTGCCGCTTACGGGGCGCTGGAGACGGAACTGGCGGGGGCCGCGCTTCCCGCGGACGAGCGCTTGCTCACGCAGGCAGACGTGAGCGCCGCCGTGGCGTGGAGCTTCACGCAGATGATGCTGCCGGCATGCGTGGATGCATCAGCGTATCCGGCGCTGACGGCGTTCAGTGCCGCCGCCGAGCGCCTTGCCGCGTTCAAGGACACACCACAGGTGTGATCCAGGCCCGCCGCGCCCGTCAGGCCTGGTGCGCCAGGGCCTGCGCAAGCGCGCGCAGCAGGCCGGCGCCGTCGCCGCGCCAGGCGCTGCCATGCATGCAGGCCAGCGTGGTTGGCTCCAGCAGCGCCATGCGCTCCAGCATGGCGCCGGCGCTCGGGGTGTGGGAGAAGTAGTCCATGCCGCGCCGGAACGCTTCGCTCGGCCCAAGGATGTCGGCTTCGGTGAGGGCAGGGAGGTCGGCGCCACCCTGGCTGAACAAGTCGCCGCAGAGCAAGGTGCCGGTGCGCTCTTCCATCATGAGCCCGCACTCCCAGGCATGCGGCAAGTGGGGCGTATCGAACCACCGCACCGTGTGGCGGCCAAGCTGCACGGCTTGCCCGTCCGCCAGGCCCTGCGCGGGCCGGTCGGCCAGGTCGTTGATGGACACCATGGCGGCGACGGTGCCGCACAGGGGCGAAGCGTGGGGCGCCGCCGCAAGCCATTCGTTGAGCGAGCCGCACTCGTCCGCCTCTACGTGCGAAAACGCGATGTGGCGCAGCCGGTCCGGCGCGATCACGCTGGCCACGGCTTCGTGCACCAGCGGGAACATCTTGCGCAGCCCCGTATGGAACAACAGCGGCTCGTCGTCGACGATCAGGTACTGGTTGAAGGAGAAGCCGCCCGGGCCGCCCTCGATGTGGACCGGGGTATTGATCCGATAGATCCCGTCCGCGATTTCATGGACGTTGGTGCCCGACCGGGCATTGGTGACAGTCATCCTGCTCTCCTGGAGATCGTCTGGGCACGAGGGCCCGGCCGTCGGCGCCGGCCAGGTTCATTCTAGTCATTGACCGCAGGCATGCCACCTTTTTGCGTGCCTTGCTGCACATTTGGCACTCGCGCACCGCCCTGGGCTGCACATGGTTCGAGCGACGGCGCAAAATGGAGACGGCGGTCCGGCATGCGGTTCTCGCGTGCCCACCGGTGGGGAGAAAGGACGTGCGCGATGGACAATGCGACTCGGACAACACCCGACGATCTGGCTTCGGCCAGCGGCGCATGCGTGCGCTTGTTCCTGTGCGGCGATGTGATGACGGGCCGCGGCATCGACCAGATCCTGCCGCACCCTGGCAAGCCGCACCTGTATGAGCATTGGCTGCATTCGGCGATCGGCTACGTCGAACTGGCCGAGCGCGCGACAGGCGCGATACCGCGGCCCGTCGATCCGGCCTATCCCTGGGGCGACGCGCTCGCGCTGCTCGAGCAATGCCAGCCGGATGCGCGCATCGTCAACCTGGAAACGGCCGTGACCACCAGCGAGGATGCACAGCCGGGCAAGGGCATCCACTACCGGATGCACCCTGGCAATGTGTCGTGCCTCACCAGCGCGCGGCTCGACTGCTGCGTGCTTGCCAATAACCATGTGCTGGACTGGGGCCGCGCCGGGCTCTACGAAACCTTGGCCGTGCTGCGCGGCTCCGGTATGCGGACCGCGGGCGCCGGACGCAACGCGGTACAAGCCGCCGCGCCCGCCGTGATCGGACTTGCGCGAGGCGCAAGGGTGCTCGTCTTTGCCTACGCGACCGAAACCAGCGGTGTGCCGGCGGACTGGGCCGCGGCGGCGGGGCAGGCCGGCGTCAATTTCCTGCCCTCCATCTCGGCGCGCGCCGCCGATGACATTGCTGGCCACGTGACGGCTGCACGGCAGGCGGGCGACATCGTGGTGGTGTCGCTGCATTGGGGTGGCAATTGGGGCTTCGATATATCGCACGAAGAGCGGGCCTTCGCGCACCGGCTGATCGACGGCGGCGGCGCCGATATCGTGTACGGGCATTCATCCCATCACGTGAAAGGCATCGAGGTGTATCGCGACCGCCTGATTCTCTACGGTTGCGGGGACTGCCTCAACGATTACGAAGGCATTGGCGGGCACCAGCCCTATCGGCCGGACCTGGCGTTGATGTACTTCACGCACATCGACGCCGCGACCGGCGCATTGCGCGCGTTGTCAGCCGTGCCGATGCAGATCCGACATTTCAGCCTGCGCCGCGCGCCACGGGAAGGCGTGTCATGGCTGCGCGCCACGCTCGATCGCGAAGGCGGCAAGCTAGGCACGCGCATGATCCGGACGGCGGATGATTTCCTGGCGCTGCGCTGGGCCAGCTAGACGCGGGGGTGTCTCTTTAGGGCGGGGTTTTGATGCTTCTGGCTGCTGATGCAGAATAGCGTGAGTGGGCGGTGTTTTGGCGCTTCTAGCTGCTGATGCAGAATAGCGTTAATGGGCGATGTTTTAGCGCTTCTAGCTGCTGATGCAGAATAACGTGAGTGGGCGATGTTTTAGCGCTTCTAGCTGCTGATGCAGAATAGCGTGAGTGGGCGGTGTTTTAGCGCTTCTAAACACAGCGTCTTAAGTAATGCAGCATAGTCTTCGCAGCACTTCGTTTGGTCTCTTCCAGTACTGGAAGCAGGCGTCGACCGCCGAGAGGACTTCAGCGAGTGTGGAGAAGTACCGGTTATGTAGCACCAGACGTCGTGTCAGCTTCCAGACGCGTTCGATAGGCGCCAATTGCGGACTGTATGGCGGGAGGAACAACAGCGTCAGGTGCCGCCTGTACTTGCGCAGTAGCGGCCTGAGCAAGATGGCATGGTGGTACCTGGCGTTGTCCAGCACGACGACGATGCGCTTGCCGCGACGTCGATGGCGCAGTAGCTGGCGCAGAAAGGACGCAAACGTTTCTGCGTTGAAGACAGGGCATGCCTGCCAGACGAAGCGGCCTGTGCTCAAGCTGACGGCGCCAAAGCACGCCACCGACTTGCGCGTGGGCGCATGCATCAACACCGGGTCGCGGAGCTCCGGGGCCACCCACATGCGACAGCGCGATCCGTGTTGCTGGAAATGGCATTCGTCCAGGCTCCATAGCTCAATGTCGTCGCGCTTTGCCAGTCGCCGCAGTTTTTTTACCGCCGCAACGCGAACGGGATCAGACTGAGCGACCTGCGGGCGCGGCTTGCGCAGCCGAAAGCCCATCTGGCGAAACAGCCGCTGGCACTGACGCACGCCCAGCTTGATGCCATAGCGCTGACGCAAGTGCTCCGACAGAACGGGTCCATCCCACAGGCCTGCTTCAAATCCGAAGTCGCGTGGGGTCTTACGCAGATCCGCTTCAATGCGAGCCCATTGCGACTCATCCAACGCACGCGGACGTCCGGGGCGTTCACCTTCCCGCAATCCCTCGAAACCGCCACGCTCGAAACGTCGGACCCATCGCTGAACTGTCGTGGCCGCCTGACCGAACAACTGGCCCACTTCGGTGCACGAGTAACCGCTGCTCACCAGCAGAACCCCGTGAAGGCGGTGGTCATATCGCGATTCCTCGCTTCGCTCGATCTCCTGTCGAATCGCCAACTGCATGATCTGCGCGTCTGCAATTTCGAGCTTGCGCATGGCTGCATCTCCAAAAGAGTAACCACGCAATGATACATGCTGCAATATTTATGTCGCTATGTTTAGCTGCTGGCGCGGCTGTACGGTGTTGGCCGTTTTGGAACGTGTGAGATGTCACTTTTCTTTACTCGTAAAGAAAAGTAACCAAAAGAAAGCGATCCTTGCAGGAGGCTGGCGTGGCGTCATTGGGGACCCCAATGGTTTCGTCGTCAGGCCCCGGGTTTTAATTCACTCGTGCCGTTACCGATTTAAATGGCCACGATCCTGTTAATGACGCTGGTTTCGTGGTGAGGCCCCCGGTAGTAGCATCCCTGCCCATTCGCCCATCTGCCGCTACCAGATCGGTAGCATCACGATATATCACGCCGTGATGGTTTCGTGGTGGGGTGGGCGCGGTGGTGAATCCCTCAAAACTATTCCGGCGGTGCCACCGCGCCCACGACGAAAACGGGATGCTTGCAACTTCGTGGCCGCCCGCGCCGCGAGCGACAGACGGCTTGAAGCAAGTGGTGACAGCTACCGGGGGGACCACCACGAATCCCTGGGCATTGGCTGAGTCGTGGTGGTCTAAACCATCTCCTTATACAGAAGTCATGAGTCCTCAGCCCGTAGCGCCAGGATCATGAACGCAGCATCCATGGTTCGCTGCATGCCGATCCAGATCGTTTTGGCGCCGGGCTCGCCATCACTCTTGCGGCCCAGGAAACCACCCAGTGACGCGATCAAGCGGATCATTTGATTGAGCGTGACGGGCGTCTTTGGGCGCGCCTTCTTCGCGAGTAGATACGCGCCTCGTATCTCATCGGCATCAAAGAATAGCGACGCGTCCAGGTCAGGGCAGGTTCTGCCCAAACGCATCAGTCGGGCAATGCGCCACGCCACCACCATGTAAAACACCAGGGCCCGTTCCACGCGGTCCATGTGGGATAACTGTAAAGCTTCCACCTTGCACCCGTTCTTCAGGACATTGAAGAACATCTCAATCTCCCACCGGGCTCGATACCAATCGATCAGCTCGACGACGGCATCTGTATCTTGAGCCTCCCGGTTGGTCAGCAGTCGCCACACGACAGGGGTAACGCCTGCCGGAGCGCCGATCTCCTGGGCCACTATGCAGGTGACGGCTGGCCCCGTCTTACCCGGCAGCTTCACGCGTTGCGCACGTAACTCCTGCTTGACCTCGCGCGCCTTTTGGCCTGCGCGCCCCGGCAGGATGAAGCCGATCTCTCCCAGAGCTTCGCTGGCGTCTACCGTGTCCCACAGCTTGCCTGCCTCACCAAGGCTGCGGTTGTGTTGGGAACGTATCAGCCAGTCTGCAGGATTGCAGCCAGGAGTAAACGCGAATCCGCACGAGTTTACAACCCCTCCCGCCCAAGTCCCATCAAATTCTGGTCGCACTGCGCCCGGTCAGGACGCTGGACTTTTGTATAAGGAGATGGGTCTAAACTGGTAACGGCACGAGTCCATTAGAACCCGGGGCCCGACGACGAAACCCTTGGGCTGCGCAACCCCGACACGCCAGCCTCCTGCAAGGATCGCTTTCTTTGGTTACTTTTCTTTACGAGTAAAGAAAAGTGACATCTCACACGTTCTAAAACGGCCAACCCCGTACAGCCGCGCCAGCAGCTAGAAGCGCTAAAACACCGCCCACTCACGCTATTCTGCATCAGCAGCCAGAAGCATGAAAACCAGCACTAGCCCGCGCTACACGCGCATGACCTTGGCCATCTCGCTCGTCGCATGCCAGCCCAGTGCCACATACAACGACCGCCCCATCTCGGTGGCGTGCAGGATCGCGTACTGGAGGTCGCGCCTGGCGAACTCGTCCTCCGCCAGCTGCATGAGGCGGCGCCCCAGCCCCTGCTTGCGATGCGTCGCCTCCACATACACGTTCAGCACATAGCCACGCTTGTCCTGCATGGGATGGGCCGGATGCGGCGGCCAGTCGATCGCCATCAGGCCGATGCCGCCCACGGGCTGGCCCCGGTCCACCAGCACGAAGCCGAAGTAACTGCCATCGCGCAGGCGAGGCACAAGCCACGGCCGGAAATGCTGCGTCATGGCCTGCAGGACCTCCTCGCTGCGCCCGGCCTCGCGGAACATGGATTCGCGATGGCGGCAGATCAGCTCGACATCATCGGCACCAAGCGGACGGACTTCCATGGCAGGCTTCCTTCGGGTTGTGGGTAAGCGGGTCGGTGGGTGGTCGGCGTGAAACTGGCGCGGCGCGCACCGCCATCCTAACGCAGGGAACTGTGATTCGGAAAAAAGCCACCTGCGCCATGGCACCGGGCACGAGGCCGGGAAAGAAAAAAGCGAAGCGCTTTTGGCGCTTCGCTTCGAGGCCACCCGGTTACCGCGCCGGATGGCAGGACGAAAAGACTGTCTTATTGCGTCGAAACCGCCGGCTTGACGCCATTGCCCTGGGCCACCGGTCCGGTTTCCGTCAGGCCACCGCCAAGCGACCGGTACAGGTCGATGGCATTGTTCAGGCGTAGTTGCCGCGCCTGGATCAGGGCCTGGTCGGCAGCGAACAGCTGACGCTGCGAGTCGAGCTGGTCGAGCTGGCTGGCCACGCCATTCCTGAAGCGCATCGTCGAGAGCTCGTAGCGCGCGAACTCGGCGTCGCGCACCTGCTGCTGGCTGGTCACCTGTTCTTCCAGCGTGCCGCGCGCAACCAGTGCATCGGCCACTTCCGCGAAGGCCGTCTGGATGGTCTTCTCGTAGTTGGCGATCTGGATGTTCTTGCGCACGTTGCTCAGGTCCAGGTTGGACAGGTTCCGGCCGTAGTCGAAGATCGGCAGCACCAGCTGCGGTGCGAACGACCACGCGCCGGTGCCGGAATCGAACAGGCTCGAGAAGGTCGGGCTGATCGCGCCGGCGTTGGCGGTGAGCGTAATGCGCGGGAAGAAGGCCGCGCGCGCCGCGCCGATATTGGCGTTGGCCGACAGCAGCAACTGCTCGGCCTGGCGGATGTCGGGACGCTGCTCGAGCAGGTCCGACGGCAGCCCGGCCGGGATGTCGCTGATGATGCGCTCGTCCGACAGGCGCATCGCCTCGGGCAGGTTCTCGATGGTGCCAAGCGGCTTGCCCACCAGCACCTCAAGCGCGTTCTGCGCCTGCGCGCGCTGGCGTGCCAGCTGCGCGGCGGAAACGCGGGCCTGCGCCACCAGCGACTCGTTGTCGCGCAGGTCCAGCGCCGACGTGGCGCCCGCATCGAAGCGCTGCTTGGACAGGCTCAGCGTGTAATCGCGCGTCTTCAGCGTGTTCTGCGCGAGCTCATATTGCTCGGCGAAGGAACGCTCCGACAGGTAGGCCTGGGCGACTTCGGAGACCAGCGAGATCTGCGCGGAACGGCGTGCTTCCTCGGTGGCGAAATACTGCGACAGCGCCGCGTTGGAGAGGCTGCGCACGCGGCCGAAGAAGTCCAGCTCGAACGAGGTCACTCCGGCGCCCGCCTGGAAGTACTGGGAGACGAACGGCTTGCCCGTGGCCGACTGCAAGGCCGGGGTACGCGAACGGTTGAATCCGCCGGTGGCGTTCACCGTGGGCAGCAGGTCGGCGCGCTGCACCTGGTACAGCGCGCGCGCTTCCTCGATGCGCAGCGCGGCAGTGCGCAGGTCGCGGTTGTTCTCCAGCGAGGTGGCGATCAACACTTGCAGGCGCGGGTCGCGAAAGAACTCGCGCCAGCCGATCTCGCTCGCCCGGCGGGCTTCGCCGGTCTTCACTTCGGCGGCCGCATAGCCTTCCGGCGCGGCCGGGTAGTTGGTGGCCACCGGCGGGGCAGGGCGCTCATAGACGGGTGCCAGTGTGCAACCCGAGAGGACTCCCGCCACCAGCAACAGCGTGGTCAGTGTCTTTGTCATGTCAGATTCCTTCCTTGGGTTCGAGCCCTTGCTCGTTCAGCAACTGCTCGCGCTTGCTGCCCTTGAAGCGGCTACGGATCACCACGAAGAACACCGGCACCAGGAAAATCGCCAGCACCGTGGCGGTGATCATGCCGCCGATCACGCTGGTACCGATGGCGCGCTGGCCACCCGAGCCCGCGCCGGTGGCGATTGCCAGCGGCAGCACGCCCAGGATAAAGGCCATCGAGGTCATCAGGATCGGGCGGAACCGCAGGTGCACGGCTTCGAGCGTAGCGTCGATGACACTCTTGCCCTGCGCCTGCAGATCCTTGGCGAATTCCACGATCAGGATGGCGTTCTTCGCCGACAAGCCAATCGTCGCGATGAGGCCCACCTTGAAGTACACGTCGTTGGGCATGCCGCGCAGGGTCACGCCGAGCAGCGCGCCGAGCACGCCCAGCGGCACCACCAGCAGCACCGCGACCGGGATCGACCAGCTCTCATAGAGCGCGGCCAGGCACAGGAACACGATGATCAGCGACAGCGTGTACAGCATCGGCTCTTGCGAGCCGGCCAGGCGCTCTTCATAGGACTGGCCCGACCACTCGAAGCCGAAGCCCGGCGGCAGCTTGGCGAAGTTGTCTTCCATGATCTTCATGGCTTCGCCGGTACTGCGACCCGGTGCGGCCTGGCCGGCGATCTTCACCGCCGGCAAGCCGTTGTAACGCTCCAGGCGCGGCGAGCCCATGATCCACTTGGAAGTGGCAAAGGCGGCAAATGCAACCATGTCGCCGTTGTTATTCTTCACGCGCAGCTTGGTCAGGTCGTCGGGCAGCTTGCGGTCGTTGCCTTCCGCCTGGGCAATCACCTTGCGTACACGGCCTTCATAGATGAAGTCGTTGACGTAGGAGGAGCCGAACGCGATGGCCAGCGTCGCATTGATGTTGGCCACCGAGACACCCAGCGTGCGTGCCTTCTCGCGGTCGATGTCGATCTGCAGCTGCGGCGCGTCTTCCTGGCCTTCGGGGCGTACGCCTGCCAGGGCAGGTTCCTTCGCGGCCATGCCGAGCATCATGTTGCGTGCTTCCATCAGCTTGGCGTGGCCCTGGCCGGTGCGGTCCTGCAGGCGGAAGTCGAAGCCCGAGGAGTTGCCCAGCTCGGAGATCGCCGGCGGGTTAAGCGGGAAGATGATGGCGTCCTTGATGAAGGACAGCGCACCAAACGCCCGGCCAACCAGTGCCTGCGCGGTCTCGTCCTTGCCGCCGCGCTCCTTCCAGTCCTTCAGGCGCACGAACGCGATACCGCCGTTCTGGCCGCGGCCGAAGAAGGAGAAGCCCGCCACGGTGATCATCTGGTCCACCACCTTGGATTCCTTCTGCAGGTAGTAGTCCTCGATCTGCTTGAGCACGCCGATGGTACGTTCCTGCGTGGCGCCGTTGGGCAGCTGCACCACCGTGATCATGTAGCCCTGGTCTTCCTCGGGGAGGAAGGACGAAGGCAGGCGCTTGAACAGCACCACCATGCCGACGACGATGAGGGCGTAGATGATCAGGTAGCGGCCGGCACGCGCCAGGATGCGCGCCACCGTGCTTTGGTAGCCGGTGGCGGCGCGCGCGAAGGTGCGGTTGAACCAGCCGAAGAAGCCCGTCTTCTCGTGATGGTGCCCAGCCTCGACCGGCTTGAGCAGCGTCGCGCACAGCGCCGGCGTGAGCGTCAGTGCCAGTAGCGCCGAGAACGCGATCGACGAGATCAGCGACAGCGAGAACTGGCGGTAGATGTTGCCCACCGAGCCCGAGAAGAACGCCATCGGGATGAACACCGCGGTCAGCACCAGCGTGATGCCGACGATGGCGCCGGTGATCTGGCCCATGGCCTTGCGCGTGGCGTCACGCGGCGAGAGTCCTTCCTCGCTCATGATCCGCTCGACGTTTTCCACCACCACGATCGCATCGTCCACCAGGATACCGATCGCCAGCACCATGCCGAACATCGTCAGCACGTTGATGGAGAAGCCAAACGCCAGCAGCATGCCGGTGGTGCCCAGCAGGGCCACCGGCACCACCACCGTCGGAATGATGGTGGCGCGGATGTTCTGCAGGAACAGGTACATCACCAGGAACACCAGCACCACGGCTTCGACCAGGGTCTTGATCACTTCCTCGATCGAGATCTTGACGAAGGCCGAGGTGTCGTAAGGCACGGTGTACTGGTAGTCGCCGGGGAAGAACTTGGAGAGCTCTTCCATCTTGGCGCGCACCGCGGTGGCGGTGGCCAGCGCATTGCCGCTCGGGGCCAGCTTGATGGCGATGGCCGCCGACGCCCTGCCGTTGGTACGGGCCAGCGTGGAGTAGTCGGCACCGCCGAGCTCGACGCGGCCGACATCCTTGATGCGCACCGACGAGCCGTCCCGGTTCGTGCGCAACAGGATGTTGGCGAACTGCTCCGGCGTGGAGAGGCGGCTTTCGGTGGTGACGGTGGCGTTGAGCTCCGTGCCCTTGGGCGACGGCGTGCCGCCCAGCTCGCCCACGGCGACCTGGACGTTCTGCTCCGAGATGGCAGCGGTGACGTCCTGCGGAGTCAGGTTGAAGCCGGTCAGCTTGGCCGGGTCCACCCAGATGCGCATGGCGTACTCGGTGCCGAACAGGTCGGCCTGGCCCACGCCCGGCACGCGGCGGATCGAATCGATCACGCTGGCCGAGACGTAGTTGCCCAACTGGATGGCATCGGCCTGTCCGGACTTGGACGTGACCGTCAGGAACATCATGTAGTTGTTCCCGGCCTTGTCCACGCGCACGCCTTGCTGTCGCACTTCGGCCGGCAGGCGCGCTTCCACGCGCTTCAAGCGGTTCTGCACTTCGACCGAGTTCAGGTCGATGTTGGAGCCCGGCTGGAAGGCGATCGTGATCGTCGACAGGCCGGTGGATTCGCTGGTGGAGTTGTAGTACAGCAGCCCGGGAATGCCGTTGAGCTCTTGCTCGATCACCGAGGTGACCGAGTCTTCAAGCGTCTTGGCGGAAGCGCCCGGGTAGGTCGCCGTCACCGAGATCGTCGGCGGGGCGATGTTGGGGTACTGGGCGATCGGCAGTTGCACGACCGACAGCAGGCCCCCCAGCACGATGATCAGCGCAAGCACCCACGCGAACACCGGCCGGTCAATAAAAAACTTGGCCATAACACTGGCTCCCTTCGATTTGCGCTGTGATTAGCCCTGCTTGGCGTCGGCCTTGTCAGCGGTCACCGCGGCAGGAGCCGGGGCTCCGCTGGCGGCTGGCTGCGCGGCGGGAGCCGAGGCGGCGGCGGTCTTCGAGACAAATGGCACGGCCTTGGCCGGCGCGCCGACCTTGACCTTCTGCAAGCCCTCGACGATCACCTGCTCGCCACCCTTCAGGCCCTCGGTGACGATCCAGTCTTCGCCGATGGCCTGGGGCGCCTTGACGGGCACCGCCGCGACTTTGCCATCGCCGCCCACCACCATCACCGACGCGCCTTGTGCATTGCGGATCAGCGCGCGTTGCGGCACGGTCAGCGCGTTTTCGTCCATGCCCTGCTCGATCTTCACGCGCACGAAGGTGCCCGACAGCAGCTCGCGCTTGGCATTGGGGAACTGCGCGCGCAGCGTGATGGCGCCGGTGGTCGGGTCGACCGTCATGTCGGAGAACAGCAGCTTGCCGGTTTGCTCGTACTCGCGGCCGTCCTCGATGAACAGGTGGACGCGGGCGCCGCCGTCGACGCCCTTGACCTTGCCGCTCTCGATGGCGCGGCGCAGCTTCATCACTTCGCTGGCGGGCTGGGTGAAGGTCACCCAGATCGGGTCGACCTGCTCGACCGTGGCCAGCTTGGTGGCTTCGCCGCTGCCGACCAGCGCGCCTTCGGTCACCAGCGCGCGGCCCACGCGGCCGCTGATGGGCGCGGTGACGGCGGTGTAGCCGAGGTTGATCTGGGCAGTGCTGACGGCAGCCTTGGCCGAGGCGATGTCGGCGGTGGCCTGGCCCGCGGCCGCCACGGCTTCGTCATATTCCTGCTTGCTCACCGCATTGACGGCGACCAGCGGCTTGTAGCGCTCGGCCTTCTGGCGCGCGGCTACGGCGTTGGCTTCGGCGCGCGCAAGGCTGGCCTTGGCCGATTCGAGCTGCGCCTGGTAGGGCGCGGGATCGATCTTGAACAGCAGCTGGCCTGCCTTGACCTCGCCGCCTTCCGTGTAATTACGGGACAGCACGATGCCGGCGACCCGCGCCCGCACTTCGGCGGTGCGCACGCCTTCGAGGCGGCCCGGCAGTTCATTGATAACCGCGATCGTCGTGGGCGTGACGGTGACGACACCCACTTCCGGCGGCGGCATGGCGCCGCCCTGCGGCTTCTTCTCGCCGCAGGCGGACAGCGCAAGCGCCGACAACACGGCAGCGGCAACGCAAGTGATACGTTGGGACTTCCTCATCGATAACCCCATGATGGCAATTTGAGATCGGCCGCATATGCTCCCGGTGTCGTGTCCGGATACGGCGCGGCCCACCGCTGGCGATGGCACAGAGGCAGGCAAAAAGAGTAATGCTAGCCACAATTTGCAACACTGACGTGGCACATGCGACGAAAGGCAACAAATTAGTAACGACAAGCCGACATGGCAGCGCGAACCGTGCGGGGCGCCGCCATCTGCCCCCCAGCAACCGATGGGCTGGCCGAAAGTCAGGCGAACGCGTATTATATATACATCCAAGCATGTATGTAAGAACTTGTTGCATTGCGGCAGTCGTCGCCCTATATAACTACGTCCTAACGCGCCAGCAGGGCGCGCATAGTGCACGGCGAGTCCCATCGCCAGCACTCAGGGAGACAGAACCAGACCGGTCCTTCGTGGCCGGCACCAGAGAGCATCATGGTCAGACGCACCAAGGAAGAGGCGCTTGAAACGCGCCATCGCATTCTCGACGCGGCCGAGGCCGTGTTCCACGCCCGCGGCGTGGCCCGCCCGTCGCTGGCCGACATCGCCGAGGCCGCCGGCGTGACGCGCGGCGCGATCTACTGGCACTTCAAGAACAAGAGCGACGTCTTCGCGGCCATGTCCGACCGCGTCCACCTGCCGCTCGAGGCCCTGTGCGAGCCGGGACGCATCGCAAGCCAGGAAGACCCGCTCGGCAGCATTCGCGACATCTGCGCCTTTGTGATGCGCCAGACCGTGGAAAACCCGCAGTGGCGGCGCGTGCTCGAGATCGTCTTCCACAAATGCGAGATGGTGGCGGACAACGGCGCCATCTTCGAGCGCCAGCGCCAGTCGCACCAGGAAGGCACGGTGAAGATGCGCGAGCACCTGCGCATGGCGGTCGACCGCGGGCAGTTGCCGGCCGACCTCGACCTGGACCTGGCGGTCAACGTGTTCCACGCCTCGATCGGGGGCATGCTGTCGCACTGGCTGTTCGCTCCCGAGGATTTCGATCTGGAGAGCAATGCCGAGCGGGTGGCCGATGCCTTCATCGACACCCTCAAGTTCTCCCCGGCCTTGCGCCAGGGCTATGTGGCGCGCCCCGTGCCGAAGCTCGAGGACGAAGTCGCGTCGATGTGCCAGGAAGCGAAAAAGAAGGCCGACGCCGAACTGGCCGCGCAAACACTGGCGGGCAAAGCGCAGGTCGGCTGATCCCGCTGCAGCGCGGGGACTACGCTCACCCGAGCTCACCCACGCTCAGCTCCGCATGGCCTCGCGCCAGCGCGCCAGGAAGGCCCGCTTGCGCAGCGTGTCCTGCGCGGCCAGCAGGCCGGGACCGACGCTGATCGGCTTGAGCGCGTAGCCCAGCCGCTCGGACAGCGCCGCGGCGGTGTGCACGCTGTCGGTGTCGGTGCGGATCGTGTAGAGCTGCGAGGCGCTTTGCCCCAGCAGCGTCTGGCCCGCGCGCGACAGCAGGAAATCCAGCCAGAGCCGCGCCGCGTTGGGATGCGGCGCGCGGCGCGCGATGAAGGCCACGCGCGACATCACCAGCGTGTAGTCGCGCGGCGCGATCACATCGATCTGCGCCCCGCGCTCCATCAGCGACAGCGCGTACGAACCCAGCAGGTTGTAGCCCATCACGAATTCGCCGGAGGCGATGCGCTCGATCATGTTCGCGGTGGACGCCGACAACTGCACGCCGCAGCGCCCGAGCGCCTGGGCCAGGTACCAGAACTCGTCGCCCATGCGTGCGTCCTGCTGCGCCAGCAGGTAACCCACCCCGGACTTTTCCACATCGTAGGTCACCACCCGCTGGCGCCAGCGCGGCGTGTTCTCCTGCAGCAGGCGCGCCAGGCCGGTGCGGCTGCGCGGCGTGCGCATGCCGGCAAAATGGCGGCGGTTGTAGACGATCACGGCGGGCTCGAAGGTGGTGCCCCAGGCTTCGTCGCGCCAGGCGGCCCACGCCGGCAGGCCGGCCCGCTCGGGCGAGGGGTAGCGCAGGGCGTGGCCATCGTTGACGAGCTTGATCTGCAGGTCCATTGCCGTGCTCCACAGCACGTCGGCGTAGTCGGGGCCGGCCACCTGACCCGCGCCCAGGGCGGCGCTCTCGGCCAGGAAGCGGCCGTTCAGCTCCAGCGTGTTGAGGTCCTGATAGCGCACCTTGATGCCGGGATAGCGGGCCTCGAACGCGGCCAGCAGCGGCCGCGCGACCTCCGTGTCGGTGGAGGCATAGACGGTGACCGAGCCTTCCTGCACGGCCCGCGCGATGATTTCCGCGTAGCTGGCCGGATAGCCCGCCGGCACCGGCGGCGCGGCCTGGGCATGCGCGCCATGGCTTAGCCCCGCCGCCAGCGTGGCCGCGGTTGCGGCCGCACCGGCCACGACGCGCCGCCGGCTCAAGCTCGCGGGTGGTTCGGCGACGATGGCGGGAGGGGGAGCCTGGACGGGAAGGGGGCAGCTTGCGCAAGGCGGGAACCATCGGTGGTGACATCGGTGGCCAAAAGGGCCATGGCGCGCTCGCCGCGCGCAGCCCGGGGCGGAGGTATTATAAGCGCCCGCGGCGTGTCCTCGCGGCGGCGGCGGCCTTGCCAGCCATGGCGGCAAGGCCACCCGCGCTTTTTGGAAACGGACGCTTATCGAGCAGGGGAGGACCGCCGTGCGCCTATTGCTGGTGGAAGATGAGATTGAACTGGCGCGCTGGGTGGCGCGCGCCCTGGAGCAGGGCGGCTTCGTCATCGAGCACGTGGCCGACGGCTTGCAGGCCGAAGCGCGGCTGATGGCCGAGGAATACGATGTGGTGGTGCTGGACCTGCGCCTGCCCGGCAAGGACGGCCTGGCCGTGCTCAAGTCCATGCGCGGGCGCGACGACCGCACCCCGGTGCTGATCCTGACCGCTCAGGACACGCTCGACGAGCGCGTGCGCGGCCTCAACCTCGGCGCGGACGATTACCTGCCCAAGCCCTTTGCCATTGCCGAGCTGGAAGCGCGCATCCTGGCGTTGATCCGGCGCAGCCGCGGCCGCGCCCATCCGCGCCTGCAGTGCGGCACGCTGGTGTTCGACGGCGAAACGCGCAGCTTTACGCTCGAAGGTGCGCCGCTCGCGCTGACCCCGCGTGAATCGACCCTGCTGGGTGCGCTGCTGGCCAAGAGCGGCCAGCCGCTGACCAAGGCGCAACTGCTCGACAAGGTGTTCTCGCTCGATGCCGACGTCAGCCCCGATGCCATCGAAGTGCTGGTCTACCGGCTGCGCAAGAAGCTCTCGGGCCACGGCGTGACCATCGTCACGCTGCGCGGCTTCGGCTACCTGCTGGAACCGGAAGGACAGCCCTGATGCTGCGCCGCCTGCCCCGGCACTGGCTGCGGCGCTGGCTGCAGGGCAGCCTGCGCCGCCAGTTGCTGCTGCTGCTGGTGCCCGCGCTGGCGGCCATGATGGCGCTCGATACGTGGCTGACCTACGGCACGCTGCGCGACGCCGCCAACGCCGCCTACGACCGCTCGCTGTATGGCTCGGTGCGCGCCATCGACAACGCCATCGGCATGGCCGGCGAAAGCGTGCAGATCGCGCTGCCGGACGCCGCCATGGAGATGTTCGAGACCGCGGCGCAGACCCATGTCTTCTACCGCGTTTCGCTGGAGCGCAACGGCAAGATCGAAACCGTCACCGGCTACGACGACCTGCCGCTGCCCAAGGGGGACATCGCCAGCAACCAGCCACGCTTCTACGACGCCGACTATCGCGGCGACCCGGTGCGCATCGCCGTGCTGGCGCACCCGGTGTATCGCCCCAACGCGCACATGCGCGTGATCGTGCAGGTGGCCGAGACCGCCGAGCCGCGCTTTGCGCTGATCGCCACCGTGTGGCGCGGCGCACTGGCGCGCGACGTGCTGCTGATCCTGATCAGCGCGGGGATCCTGGTGGCCGGCATCACCTACGTGCTGCGCCCGCTCGCACGCGTGCGCGACGACGTGCAGGCGCGCTCCGCCGACGACCTCACGCCGCTGGCCTTCGACCATGTGCCGATGGAAGTCCGCCCGCTGGTCGATGCGGTCAACCTGCACGTCTCGCGCTCCGCCGCGATGACGCAGGCCCAGGCACAATTCATCGCTGACGCGGCGCACCAGTTGCGCACGCCGCTGGCCATCCTCAAGACGCAAGCCGAATTCGCCCAGCGCCAGCTATGCGCCGGCGCCGACCCGGCGCGCGCGCGCGATGCGGCCGGGGAAGCGGTAGGCGGCATCGTCACGCAGCTGGAGCAGGCCGCGCGCCTGACCAACCAGCTGCTGGCGCTGGCGCGGGTCCGGCAACACCCGGGCAGCGACGCGCCAGGCGACGCCGAACCGCTGGAGCTGATCGACGCCGTGGCCGTGGCCGAGCAGGTGGCGCTGGACTACCTGCCGCTGGCGCGCGGCAAGCAGCAGGATTTTGGCTGGGAGCGGCCGCAGGGGCTGGCGCTGCCGGTACGCGCGGATGCCGCGCTATTGCGCGAGGCCTTTGCCAACCTTGTCCACAACGCGATCCAGTATTCGCCGCGCGGCAGCCGCATCACGCTTTCGGCCGCGCGCATCGGGGATGCCGCCTGCCTGGTGGTGGAGGACGATGGGCCGGGCATTCCTGCCGAGGAACGCGAGAAGGTCTTTGCGCGGTTCTACCGGCGGGTCGGGAACCTGGAGCCGGGCTCGGGCCTGGGCCTGGCCATTTCCCGCGAGATGGCCGCGCGTTTCGGGGGCACCGTGGAGCTGGGGATTGCGGCGCAGGGCAAAGGGGTTCGGGCGGTCCTGGCGCTGCCGATCGGGGAATGAAAGGGCACGCTGGAAAGACCAAAAGATCCAAAAGCGTCAAATGTCCATACATCCGACCCCACGTAAACCCCACCCCATTCCCTGGCAAATTGACAGCCTTTTGACAGTTTCTACCCCTAGAATCGCGCCATGGCCGCCGTACTGGCCAGACCAAGCCAGAAAGCCAAAGAACAAGTCCGGCATGCAAGCGCTGCCAGGGACAGGAGACAACGCCTAGCCGGCCGGTCGACGCACTCAGCGCCCGGACGCATCGCACGACTCTCCCGCCCCCGACAGCCAGCCTCGGTGCCAGCCGGACACCTCCGGGTCGGTCCTCGCCAGCATCGTCGGCGACCGTTCACCGGCAATCCTCTGAAAAAGAACAGGAGACCGTTATGCGTCGTTCGATTACTCGCTTTGCCCATGTTGTCATGGCTTCGGCCGCGATCACCGCCACCGTGGCTGCCGCGCCCGCATTCGCGCTCGACAGCGTGAAGTTCATGATCGGCGCCAATCCGGGCGGCGGCTTCGACCAGACCGGCCGCTCGCTGGGCGCGGCGCTGGTTTCCGCCGGCGTGGCCAAGACGGCCTCCTACGACAACAAGGGCGGCGCGGGCGGCACCATCGGCCTGACGCAGTTCGTCAATACCGACAAGGGCAACCCCAACGCGATGATCGTCACCGGCGCGGTGATGGTCGGCGCGATCGAGACCAACCATCCGCCGGTCACGCTGAAGAACGCCACCCTGATCGCTCGCCTGTTCGCCGACACCATGGTGATCACCGTGCCGGCGAATTCGCCGCTGAAGTCCATGAAGGACCTGACCGCCCAGCTCAAGGCCAACCCGGGCAGCGTGAGCTGGGGCGGTGGCTCCAAGGGTTCGATCGACCACATCCTGGCGGGCCTGGTCGCCAAGGAAAGCGGCGTGGACCCGAAGAAGATCAACTACGTGCCCTTCCAGGGCGGTGGTGAAGCGTCGGCCTCGATCCTGGGCGGCCACGTGACCGTCGGCCTTGCTGGCGTGTCCGAGTTCCTGCCCTTCATCAAGAGCGGCAAGATGCGCGCGCTGGCCGTGACCTCCAAGGAGCGCACCGCCGATATCCCGACGCTCAAGGAGCAGGGCATCAACGTGGAGATCTACAACTGGCGCGGCGTGTATGGCGCGCCGGGCATCACCGCCGAGCAACGCAAGGCGCTGGTGGATGCGGTGGTCAAGGCGACCGAAACCCCGCTGTGGAAGGAAACGCTTGCCAAGAATGACTGGACCCCGTTCCTGCTGACCGGCGACGAGTTCGGCAAGTTCGTGGACAACGAGTCGGCCCGCCTGGGCGGTTCGCTGCGCGAGCTGGGCGTGGCGAAGTAAGCAACGCCGCCGCCCCGTTTCACTGCTTGATCGTTTCAGCGTTTTACCTGTCGGCCCTGCCTGCGGCGCACCGTAACGCTCGGTGCGCATGCGGCAGGCGGGGGTCCGGTGTCCACCTGCGATACCCAAAAACCAAACTACAAATCGCCGGGCCCCCGCCTTAAGCGGGGACGACAAACCGCGGGACGCCAAGGGCCGGACAACACGGCCGCAGGCACCGCTTGAAGGAGCCACTTCCAATCATGAAACCCTCACACCTGGCGATCGGCATTGCCGTATTGCTGCTCTCCGTCTTCTACTTCGTGGGCCTGTCGGGCATCTCCGGCGACGAGGGCTATGCCGGCCTGTCGCCGCGCTTCATGCCCACGCTGGTTGCCATCGGCCTGGCCGCATGCGGCGCGGCGCTGACCTGGCAAGGCATTCGCGGCGGCTTTCGCAACATGCCGGAAGAAGACGCCGAACTGCCCAACGCTCCGCACAACTTCCGCGGCTTCCTGTGGGTGGCTGTCGGCCTGGTAGCCAACATGGCGCTGATCGGCACGCTGGGCTTCGTGCTGGCGTCGACCTTGCTGATGATCTGCGTGGCACGCGGCTACGGCAGCAAGCGCTTCCTGCGCGATGGCCTGATTGGCCTGTGCATTACGTTGCCAATGTGGGCATTGTTTGAATTCCTGCTCGGCATCAATTTGCCGTTGCTGCCCGTCGCCGGGTTCTGAACGGAGCTGATCCATGGATACTCTTAACCTGCTGATGCATGGCTTTGCCATCGCGATCACGCCGATGAACCTGATGTGGGCCCTGGTGGGCTGCTTCCTGGGCACCGCCATCGGCGTGCTGCCGGGCATCGGCCCCGCGCTCACGGTAGCCATGCTGCTGCCGCTGACCGCCAAGGTGGAACCCACCGCTGCGCTGATCATGTTCGCCGGCATCTACTACGGCGCCATGTACGGCGGCTCCACCACCTCCATCCTGATGAACACGCCGGGCGAGTCGTCGACCATGGTCACGGCGATGGAGGGCAACCTGATGGCCAAGAGCGGCCGCGCCGGCCCGGCGCTGGCCACCGCGGCCATCGGCTCGTTCGCCGCCGGCACCATCGCCACTGTGCTGCTGTCGATGTTCGCGCCGGTCGCGGCCGACGTGGCGCTGCAGTTCGGTCCCGGCGAATACTTCATGATCATGCTGCTGGCCTTCACCACGGTGTCGGCGGTGCTGGGCTCGTCCTTGCTGCGCGGCATGACCAGCCTGTTCCTGGGCCTGGGCATCGGCCTGATCGGCATGGACTCGCTGTCGGGCCAGACGCGCTACTCGATGAACGTGCAGGAGCTGTACGACGGCATCGACATCGTGGTGGTCGCCGTCGGCCTGTTCGCGGTGGGCGAGGCGCTGTTCAACGCCTTCTTCCCGCAGCCCGCGGGCGGCTTCAACAAGCTCAGCTCGGTCATGATGACCAAGTCGGACTGGAAGCGCTCGGTGCCGGCGTGGATCCGCGGCACCATCATCGGCTTCCCCTTCGGCCTGATCCCGGCCGGCGGCGCGGAGATCCCGACCTTCCTGTCGTACGCCACCGAGAAAAAGCTGTCCAAGCACAAGGATGAGTTCGGCACGGTGGGCGCGATCGAAGGCGTGGCTGGCCCCGAGGCCGCCAACAACGCCGCGGTGACAGCTACGCTGGCCCCGCTGCTGACGCTGGGCATCCCCACCTCGAACACCACCGCGATCCTGCTGGCGGCGTTCCAGAACTACAACCTGCAGCCGGGCCCGATGCTGTTCCAGACCTCGGGCGACCTGGTGTGGGGCCTGCTGGCTTCGCTGTACATCGGCAACGTGATGCTGCTGGTGCTGAACCTGCCGGCCATCGGCCTGTGGGTGCGCATGCTGCGCATCCCCACGCCGCTGCTGTACGGCGGCATCCTGATCTTCGCGGGCCTGGGCGCCTACGGCATCCGCCAGTCGTGGTTCGACCTGCTGCTGCTGTTCATCATCGGCGTGCTGGGCATGGCCATGCGCCGCTTCGACTTCCCCACCGCGCCGGTGATCGTGGGCATGATCCTCGGCCCCATCGCGGAGAAGCAGCTGCGCAATGCGCTGTCGATCAGCCAGGGCGACTGGTCGATCTTCGTGACCCAGCCGATCTCGGCCACCATCCTGGCCATGACCGTGGCGGTGGTGCTGATCCCGCGCATCCTGGGCTGGCTGGCCCGGCGCTCGGCGCGCGGCAAAGTGGCTGACGCCACAACCTGATTAGCGCAAAATGCGGGCAAGGCCCGGCACTCCAGGGTGCCGGGCCTTTTCATTTGTGGCGTCATGGCATCGGCGCCTTTGTCTCTACATTGCGCTCCATCACAAGAACATCGCGCCGGCGCCCGCGCGCCAGGCCGCTGCCACATGCCCTCTCCTTCACCGCTGGCGTCCGGTCCTCTCGACGCTGCTGCTCGGCCTGGCCGCCGCGCTGCTTTGCACGCTGCTGCACACACCGCTGCCGTGGATGATCGGCCCGCTGCTGGCGGTAGCCATCGCGCGCATGCGCGGCGCCGACCTGCGCGCGCCCACGCAGGCGCGCAATGCCGGGCAGTGGGCCATCGGCACCTCGCTCGGGCTTTACTTCACGTCCGACGTGGTGGCGCGGCTGATCGAGTTCCTGCCGTATATCGTCGCGGGCTCGCTGTTTGCGCTGCTGCTTGGCTGCGGCGGCGCCTGGCTGCTGCGCAGGACCACCGGCGTGGCGTTCAAGACGGCGTACTTCTCAACCGCCATCGGCGGCGCGTCGGAGATGGCCAACCTGGCCGAGCGCAACGGCGCGCGCATCGACCAGGTGGCTGCCGCGCATTCGCTGCGCGTGCTGATGGTGGTGGTAGCCGTGCCCGCGCTGTTCCAGTACGGCGGCATCCACGGGCTCGACCCTTACGTGCCCGGGCCACGCACGGTGGACTACCTGTGGCTGCCCGTGCTGATCGCGATCACGGTCAGCGTGGCGCTAGTGCTCAAGCACTTCAACCTGCCCAATCCCTTCGTGATCGGCACGCTGCTGGCGGCCGCCGTGCTGACCGCGTCGGGCTTCGAGCTGTCCGCCATTCCCACCTGGATGAGCCGCGCCGGGCAGTTGATGATCGGCGTGTCGCTGGGCGCGCGTTTCTCGCGCGACTTCCTCCATACCGCGCCGCGCTTTCTCGGCGGCGTGGCGGTGTACACGCTGGTGGCGCTGGTGCTCTCCGCGCTGTTCGGCTGGGGCCTGTCGGTGCTGTCCGGCGTGCATCCCGCAACAGCCATCCTCGGCACCACGCCAGGCGGCATTGCCGAGATGTGCATCACGGCCAAGGTGCTGGAGCTTGGCGTGCCGCTGGTCACGGCCTTCCACGTGATCCGGATGGCCTTCGTGGTGCTGTGCACCGGCCCCCTGTATCATTGGCTCAAACATCGTGCCGCGCCGCAGGAGACGGAATAGCAACCTGGCCCGGCCTCATCCCAGACAAACGGGCGTGCCATGCCAGAGCCAACGCTAGAACCAAAGCCGGAATCCGGCTTCACGCTTGCCGATATCGACCGCACCTTGCAGCGCGTCCTGGCGCCATGGGTGCGCCAACTCGGGCTGCGGGCCGAGCACGTTGATGCACAGGGCGTAACGCTGCGCCTGCCTTTTGACGAATCATTTCGCCACGCGGGTGGCGTGGTGTGCGGCCAGGTGCTGATGTCCGCCGCCGATACCGCCATGATCGTGGCCGTCGCCAATGCACTCGGCGCCTTCAGGCCGATGACCACCGTCACGCTCACCACCAACTTCATGCGCCCGGTGATCGAGGGCGATGTGCTGGTGCGCGCCAATGTGCTGCGCCTGGGCAAGACCGTGGTGTTCGGCGAGATCGAGCTGACCGGCACCGATGGCAAGCTGGCCGTGCAGGCTACCACCACCTACGCGCTGCTGTGAGCGGCGCATCACCAAATTGCACGCTACCCTCCCAAGCCATCTCCATGCATGAGCCCCGCAGCCTGACGCCTGCCCCCATCCAGCCCGCCACCGCAGCCTCGCCCTTCGACCAGGTGGTGTTTGCCGGCGGCGGCAACCGCTGCTGGTGGCAGGCAGGCTGGTGGGACACGGTGGCGCCCGAGCTGGGGCTGCGCCCGCGCGTGATCGCGGGCATTTCCGCCGGGGCCGCCACGGCGTGCATGATCTACACGCACGACTCCCGCCAGGTGATGGAGTACTACGGCGAGGTGCTCGCCGGCAACCGGCGCAATGCGTACTGGGGCAACCTGCTGAGCAAGCAGCGGGTGTTTCCGCATTACGGCATCTACCGCACCGCCTTGTTGAACATCTTCGGCGAGGGCCGCCTGGCAAACCTGCAGACGGCGCCGGAGATCCGCATCGGCGTGGCCCACATCCCGCGCTGGAGCGGCCCGCGGCTGGCGGTGATGGCCGGGCTGGTCGCCTACAACATCGAGAAGCACTGGCTCAAGACCTTGCACCCGCGCCTGGGCCGCAAGCTCGGCTTTCATCCCGAGTTCGTGCGTGCGCAGGACTGCGGCTCGCCCGAGCAACTGGCGGACCTGCTGCTGCAATCGTCCTCGACCCCGCCCTTCACGCCGGTGCTGCGGCGCGATGGCCGGCCCGTGCTGGATGGCGGCATGGTCGACAATGTGCCGGTCGACGCGCTCGACCCCACGCCCGGCAACGTGCTGGTGCTGGTGACGCGGCTCTATCCGCGCCCGCGCCGCTTTGTACTGCAACACGGCGCGCAGCGCCGGCTCTACCTGCAACCTTCGCAACGGGTTCCGATCTCGAGCTGGGACTACACTCAGCCCGGCGCGATGATCGGTGCCTACGAACTCGGCCGGCGCGACGGGGAAACCTTTTTGCGTGATTGGCCGTCTGTCATGAAGACGGAGCTTGGCACCGCCGGATAGCGCTCCAGCGCGTCGGCCGTGCTCGCGGCTCCGTCATCACGATGTGCAATGCGGCCTTCGCGCCGCTACAGGAGGCATTGATGTCGAAACGCCAGGCAAGATCCACGACCGAGCGTCAGAGCGCCCGCAGGGCTAGCACCGAGCAAGCGGTCGAGCATGTCCCCCGTCGTGGCAAGCGCAAGCCCGGCGCGCAGCGCGAAGCGGATTTCGTGGTGATCGGTGCCGGCTCAGGCGGCGTGGCGGCAGCGCGGCGCGCGGCCACGCTAGGCGCGCGCGTGGTGCTGGTGGAGCGCGACGCGATCGGCGGCACCTGCGTCAACCGCGGCTGCGTTCCCAAGAAAATGCTCTCGTATGGCGCCAGCCTCGCGGCCGTCCTGTCAGGCTGCCTGTCGCATACCGGCGGCAAGGAGGACTGGAGCGATGCCATCGTGCGCGTCAACGCCGAGATGGCGCGGCTGCACGTGGCCTACACGCACCGGCTGCAGCAAGCCGGCGTGGAGCTGCTGCGCGGCGACGCCACGGTGAGCGCCGCCGACCAGGTACAGGTCGGCGCCGAGACCATCCGCGCCAAACGCATCCTGATTGCCACCGGCGCGCGGCCGCGCGCGTTGCCCGTGCCCGGCTTTGATCTTGCCTGCACTTCCGACGACATCTTCACCTGGCAAAGCCTGCCGGCCTCGCTGGTGGTCATCGGCGGCGGCTACGTGGCGGTGGAGCAAGCCTCGATCCTGTCGCGCTACGGCGTCAAGGTGGAGATGCTGGTGCGCGAGGCGCGCCTGTTGGCGCGCTTCGACCACGAGGTGGCCGACGCCCTGGCCGAGGCGCTCGCCGCCAAGGGCGTGCGCCTGCATTTCAATACCGAGGTGACGCTGCTGAACCAGGCCAACGGAGCCATCGATGTGTGCTACCGGCAGCATGGCAATCACGCGAATGGCGCGAATGGTGGCAATGGTGGCAATGGCAACGACCGCATCCAGACCGTGCGCGCGCAGGCGGCGCTGGCCGCCATCGGGCGCGATCCGCATTGGGGCGGGCTGGGCCTGGAATCGCTGGGCATCGCAAGCACGGAGAAGGGCGGCATCCAGGTGGACCGCTCGTTTCGCACCAAGGTGCGTTCGATCCATGCCATTGGCGATGTCATCGACGGCCAGCACCTCACGCCGGTCGCCGGGGCGCAGGGCCGCTGGCTGGCCGACCGCCTGTTCGGCCGCCGCGGCGACCGCGCGGATTTTGAGCTGGTGCCAACGGCGGTGTTCTGCGAGCCAGCCATCGGCAGCGTGGGACTGACGGAGCATGCGGCCATCGAGGAAGCCGGCAAGGCGGAGCGCATCCACACCGTGGTACGCCGCTTCGTCTCGCTGGAGAATCGCTTCGCCGGCAGCGAGCAGGCCTCGATGGTGAAGCTGGTGGTAAATGCGCGCAGCGGCCGCGTGCTGGGCGCGCACATGATGGACAACGCCGCCCCTGAGATCGTGCAGGCATTTGCCGTGGCGGTGCGGCTCGGGGTGAAGCTGGCGCACCTGCAGACCACGGTGCAGTTGCATCCGACCGTGGCCGAGGAGCTGTTCGGCTAAGCGCGCGCTGGATTCAGGCCGGCTCGGCCATCGCCGCCGGCTTGGCGCCTTCGCACGGATCGGGCCGCTTGTGCACGGGCACCAGCACCACGCGATCATAGGCACCGATTTCGTGGCCGCTGGCCTGCTCCAGGTAACCCACGCTGTAGATTTCGCCCGGCGGGGCGGCGAGCCAGCGCGGCGCGCCCACGTCGCGTCGCACATGGCCGTTGCCGGCGATCAGCACGGCGCCGCGTTCGGCGTACGTGCGCATCGCCGCGGCCATCACCGCATCGCGCGCGGCCTGCGCGTCGAGCATGCCGGGCAGCATGGCCTTGGGGAAATTGCCGCAGTGGCCACGGTCGAGCACCGCGGTCTGCTCGGTCACCACGTCCGTGGGCAAGGGCGCGGCGAGGCCGAGGCGCTTACGCTCTGCCGCATCGAACACGCCATCCAGCCCGCCGCGCACGATCTTGCTCGCATCCGCGCGTGACAGGTTGGCCGCCACCAGCGGCAGGTCGTAGCGCAAGGCCAGCGCCACCACCGGCGTGTAAAGCTCCCATTGCCAGTTCTTGCCACCCGCCTGCGCCACGACATACGCCGCATCGCCGGGCCGCTCACGGCGGGCGCGATCGATATCGGCCTGGCGTTCGCGGTCGAACTGCTCCATCGCGATGGCCGGGCGCCAACCGGCTTCCAGTGCGTCGGACAACGCCAGCAGGCGCCGCTTTTGCCCATCGGCGTTGTCGTGGACCTCGCCCAGCAACACGTAGGTCTTGCCGGTGAACTGATGCGCGACATCGCCGGCCACGGCGGCCGGCGGCGTGCCTGCACAGCCGGCGAGCGCGGCGAACATGGCGGCCGCGAGCGCCAGTCCGGCGGCGCGGGCAGGAACAAAGCTGGCTAGGCGGGCAAAGCTGTGACGAATCTGCATGGCTAGGTAATCCTGGTTGCGATGGCTCGCTCGTGCTCATTATTGCGCAGTTTTACTGCGCAGCCGCCGCTTCCGGCACATATACCATCGATCCGTCCTGCAGCCGGTACGCCACGCCGGCCTTGGTGCCATCGCCGCTGCCGACCTGGCCGCTGGCCTGGTAGCGCACGACCTTCTCGCCCTGCTTGGAGACGATCTCCATATCGGGCTTGCCGGGATTGGTGATGACGGTGACGTCCGCGTGGGTAAACGGGTTCATCGGATTCTGCGCGATGGCCACCAGCAGCGCGGCGATCACCACCAGGAACACGTCGATCAGGTTGACCACGGACAGGATGGGGTCGTCGGCCTCGCTCTCTTCCAGGAACTTCATGCGTCCACCTCCCACCGCGGTTGATGCTTGCCCAGCCACACCAGTTCCTCGGCGAGCCAGCGGCGGCGCACGTTGACCACCCAGAAGGTAATGCTGGCAGCGATCAGCGCAAGAATCACCGCGGAAAACGCGATGGTGAGGTTTTCGCCCACGTTGGCGAGGTTGCCGCCGGACAAGCCCTTCAACGCCGGGCCCATCGGGATCATGGTGGCCACCAGCCCCAGCATCGGCGCGACGCGCGTGGCAATGCGCGGCCACTCCAGCAGGCGGTGCGCGGTCACGTCGAGCGTGTCCGGGTCCTGGATGCGGTGGCGCAGCGCGAACGCCACCAGCACATAGCCGCGGCCGGTCTCGATGCCGTGGCGGCGGCGTTGCCAGCCTTGCATGACGAACTCGCCGAGCGCCCAGAAGGCGTAGAGGAACAGCATCCCGATCAGGGCCAGCGTCGGCAACAGGAACAACTGGCCGACGTCGTACATCAGGGTTTCAAGCAGGGTGGGAGTCATGATGCCTCAGTGGGTTCTGGATTGTGTCTGGAAGAAGGGCGCCGAACCGGATCGGCGGCGCGGCGGCGCGCGCTGATGGTGCCCCCAGCATGGCGCCGGCCAGTGCGATGCCGGCGGCAAGCCACGACAGCACGGGCACGAGCACGGCAGTGGGCGGCTTTTTCTCCACCAGTTGCATGCCTTGCACCGGTACGGTTTGCGGCAGTGCCTTGGGTTCGGGCTGGGGCTCTGGTTGCGGCTCTGGTTGCGGCTTGGGCTGCGCCTGCTGCGGCGCGGGCCGTGGCGTCGCCTGCGGGGCTGCTGCCCTGGGCGCGCCGGCGGGCGGTGCCGCCGGTGCCTGCATGCCATAGCCTGCGGCGCCGGGCGCGGTCGCCTGCTGCTGCAGGTAGCGATTGAAGCTGCGGTTGTCGCTGCGGATATCGTGCCGCTGCGACAGCGTCTGCCAGCGATCCGCCAGCGTCTTCAACATCTCCCGATCTGTTTTCCAGTAGCCCTTGCGCGCGGCTTCCAGCATGCGCTCGATCACCTGTGCCTGCGCCTGCGGCGCGTTCTTCTCGAACCATTCGTCCAGGCCGAGCTGGTGCTTGTCCTTGACATAGACTTCGGCGAACTCGGTCCACTGGTCGTCGCGCACGATCTCCGGCGCGACCGCGGTCCAGCCCCAGAAGTTGTTCACCGTGTCGAGCACGTTGAGCGCGCCGCTATAGCCTTCGGCCTTCATGCCTTCGATCCAGCCGGGATGGAAATAGCGCGTGCGCAGCTCGGTGGCGAGGAACGATGCGGCCGTCTGCGTGCGCGCATTGCCCGCGTCGCGCAGGTTGGAGATCAGCAGCTCCGGCGCCTTGCCCGTCAGGTGGCGCACGGCCAGGCCGATGCCGCCGAGATACTGGAAGGGATCGTCGGTGGTCAGCATGCCGTACAGGTTGGAGCTGCGCGCCAGCAGCGCGCCTTCCACGCCCTTGAGGTTCTCCGCGTAGAGGTTGAATTGCGGCAGCTTCTCGCCCCACGTCTTCTCGTCGGGCCCGTAGCCGTATTGCATGCGCGCGAGATAGAGATTGGCCAGCTTGGCGTCCGCTTCCTTGCCGCTGCCGAAGCTGTCGCTGGCCAGCGTAGCGTCGTTCAGCCCCGTGCCATAGTTGCCGGTCTCGCTGGCAAAGATGCGCGTGAGCGCCAGCGACTCGATGCGTTCCGGGGTCATGTCCGCCGCCTTGCGTTGTGCCAGCCGCGCGCTGATTGCGTGCGTGCTGGCGGCAACCGCGTTGTCGGGCTCGGGCTGCGCGGCGGCGAGCTTCACCGCTTCGGCCAGCCACTTGATCAGGTTGGGGAAGTGATCGCGATAGAGGCCGGTAGCAGACAGCACCACATCCAAGCGCGGCCGCTCGAGCTCGGCGGCTGGAATCGCTTCCACGCCGACCACGCGGCCACCGCCGTCCCACTTCGGGCGGATCCCCATGGCGGCCATCGCCTGGGCTTCGAGCATGCCTTGATGGCGCATGGTCTCCACGCTCCACAGCGAGAAGGCCAGCTTGGTGGGCCACTTGCCGTGGCGCTTGCGCCAGTCGGCGATCATCGCTTCGGCCGCAGCTTGTCCTGCTGTCCAGGCCTCGCGGCTGGGCACCTTGGAAGGATCGAACCCATACAGGTTGCGTCCGGTCGGCAGCGCATCGGGATTGCGCACCGGATCGCCGCCGGTGCCGGCCAGCACATAGCGGCCGGCCAGCGCGATGAGGATGGACTCGCTCTCCGGCGCGGCGTCGAGGCTGGCGTAAAGCGCGCGGGCGCGCTGCATGTCTTCGCGCTGCCTGGGATCGGACAGGTTCGTCAGCGGCGCGCCGTCGATCACGTACTTGCGCAGCATGGCATACGGCGCCGATTGCGCGAGCTGCTTGTAGTCGAGCGCGAACAGTTCTTCCGGCTCATCGGGAAACACGCGCTTGAGCCACGGTTGCCCGAGCATGGCCATCACCGTGTAGAGCCGCAGCTCGGGATCCTGCGACTGGCCGAAGGTGTGCAGGCCATAGGGCTGCAACGCGCCGGCTAGCTCGTGCAGATGCGTGTGCAGCGCATCGAGGTATTCGGTGAACCGCGCGCTCGCGCGGGCCTGCGGCCAGCCCATGTCGTCGAGCAGGTGCATGCGCGCGCTGCGCTTGAGGATGTCCTCGCGCAGCGTGTCCTTCACCGCGCCGTCGTCCTGCCGCAGGTAGTTGTGCAACTGGTCGTGCAGCACCGACAGATCGGTGTGCAGGCCCGCCGGCTTGAACGGCGGCGTCTGGTGGCTGATGATGGTGGCGCGGCCGCGGCGCTTGGCCTGCAATGCTTCGCCTACGTCATCGACGATGTAGGGATAGATCACCGGCACGCTGCCCAGCACCAGGTAGGGCTGGTCGGTCACGGACAAGCCGCGCTCCTTGCCGGGCGTCCATTCCTGCGTGCCGTGGGTGCCGTAGTGCACCAGTGCCTCGCGGTCTTCGCGCGCCCACAGGTAGGCCGCCATGTAAAAGTGGTTGAGCGGCGTCTTGGTGGAGTGGTAGAGCGCTTTCTCGGCGGCTTCGTCACGCTCGCCGCGCGGCGGCACCGGCATCAGCGCGACGTTGCCGAGCTGCAGGCGCGGGATGGCGAAGCCGGCCACGCCATTGCGCCTGATCGCCATCGACGAGGATTCGGGCTCGCCCCAGCGCGCGCTGACCTCGGCGCGGAACGCGGCGGGCTGCGCGTCGTACCAGCGGCGGTATTGCGCCATCGGCATCCACACCGCGCGATCCGCGTCGAGCAGCGCGGCGAGCTGTCCATCGCGGTAGAACGGAGCGAGCAATGCGCCCAGATCGCGCTGCAGCGTGAGCGCATCCGCAGCCTCGGTACGGTAGCCAGCCGCATGCAGTGCAGCCAGCGTGGACGACAGGCTGCGCGGCAGGTTGAGGAACGATGCCGACAGGTTCTTCTCACCGGCCGGATAGTTGTAGAACAGGATCGCCACGCGCTTGTCCGCATTCGGCGTGCGCTGCAGGCGCGTGAGCGCCAGCGCCTTGTCGGCTACGGCATCGAGCTGCGCCGGCAGGCTGACGATGCTGCCGTCCTTGTCCGAGGTGGCGGCGGCCAGCATGGGATCGCTCACGCCGGCAAGCTCGGGCTGCACGAGGTAGAAGGGCGTGTCGGTGAGACTGATGCCGTGGGGGTCGCGCTCCCAGTCTTGCGCGTCGCCTTTGCGATAGGGCATGACCTGCAGCACCGGGATGCCGAGTGTTTCGAACTCCGCTTTGCGGCCCGCCGCGTTGAGCATGATCTGGCCGCTGATGAGCACGTCGACGATGCGCTTTGCGCCGGGCGCGGCCATGCGCAGCACGCCGTGCGCATCCATCACGCCGCTGTAGAAGACCAGGGCACGCGCGCCGCGCGCTTCGATGCGCGCGATCAGGTCGTCGATGAAGGCGCTGTCGAGACCGGACACGTAGGCCTGGTGGATGGCGACGCCGATCACCGGCTCGCCGGCGTGGCCGGACACCTTGAGCGCGTCTTCCGGCGAGGCAGTCACCACGCTGGCGAGTCGCGGATGGTAGTAAGCGGCCTTGGGAAAGACCACCGGCGCGGGAATGCCGCTGTCCGCGCGCAGCTTGAACTGCTGCGCGGCCAGCGTGCGCATCATCGCGTCGAAGTTGGCGCGGCCGCCGTTGACGTAGTACGCCTGCAGCGTTGCACCCAGCGCGTTATCCACGCCGTGCGCCTCGAAGCGGTCGGTGGCGATCAGCAGGCGCGGCACGCGCGCATGGGTCCACAGCGGCCCGAGCTTGGCCAGCATCTCGGTAACGATATGGTCGCGCGGCGCGTCCAGGATCAGCAGGCCGGCGCCGTCGATGAACGGCGCGATGTCCTGCGCGCTCATGCGCTCGAGATAGCGCGCGTCCAGCGCCATGCCGTGCGCGCGCGCCATGGCCTGCAGCGGCTCGAACTTGCCGGCGGGCACCGGCGAGGTGGTCAGCACCGCGATGCGCGGCGCGGCCGACGCAGGCTGCATGCCGAGCATCAGCCAGGTTATCCACAGCAGGCAGAGTGTGCGCAGCCATCGCATCTTGATCTTGTTTTGTGAGGACATGTCGGGTCGTATCGCTTCCGGTCAGAACGACAGCTTCACGCTGGCGGCAAAGGTACGTCCAGGCTGCGTGTGGAAGTCCAGGCCCGGCTCGCTGGCGGCCACGCTGCCCTGGCGCACATCGCCCCACAGCCAGTACTTCTTGTCGAACACGTTATTCACCGACAGCACCAGGCTGGCGTAGCGGTTGAAGCGCCACCAGCCCTGGAGGTCGGCCACGCCATAGCCGCCCGGCTTGAAGTAGGCAAATGAGGTGTCGTCGGTGCGCGTCACGGCGCGCGCGCCGCGCCAGCGCAGGCTTGCGCCCTGGCCCTGGCTGTTGCTGCCGCGCTCCCACGTCAGCGCCGCGCTGGCGCGCAGCGGGGAGACCCTGTTGAGCGGCTGGCCGGTTTGCTCGTTGTTGCCGTGCGCGTAGGCCACGGCGCTGTCCACGCGCCATTGCGGCAGGAAGCGATAGCTGCCTCGCCACTCGGCACCGTAGATGCGCACGCTGCTCTGGTTGCGGTACTGGTACGTCGCGCGCAGGCCGGCGAGGCAGGCGGGGTCCGACGGGCACCTCAGCGCGACTTGCTCGATGAAGTCCTTGTAGCGGTTGTCGAACACCGCGACGCTGGTCTGCACGCGCTCATCCGTATAGTGCGCGCCGATTTCGAACGAGCGGCTCTTCTCCGGGTTCAGGTCGCCATTGGGCGCGGCGCCGTAGCCCTGGATGGTGTTGCGGAAGCTGCCGTTGATTTCCTGGTAGTTGGGCGCGCGGTAGCCGAACACGTACTGCGCCCACAGGTTGATGCGGTCGGTGGCTTGCCACAGTGCGGAGAGCTTGGGCGACAGGGCCGAATCGCTCTTGCTGATGGCGGGCTTGGAGGCCACGCTGTTGTAGAGCTTGTCGTCGTCCGGGCCGAGCGAGTAGTGGTCAAAGCGCAGGCCGGGCGTGAGCGTGAAGCGGCCGCCGGCGAACTGCAGTTCATCCTGCACGAAGATGCCGGTCTGGCGCGTTTCGCCCTTGGGAAAATCGTGGATCGGGAAGTTGTCGCCGGCCAGCGATTTCGACACCACGCCGGTGGTGCGGTTGTAGGTGGTGCCGTCGCGCATCTCGCTGGTCTGGGTACGCAGGAAGTCCACGCCCGTGATCAGCCGGTGGCCAACGATGCCGGTGTTGAACGACTTGTCGGCCTGCACATTGAAGCCGGTCTGCTGCTGGCGGAAGCCGAACAGCAGGTTCACGTCGCACTGGCTGCTGCCCGTGGTGGAGCCCGAGCATCCGGCGCTGGTGTTGCTGCGTACCTGGTTGGTCACGGTGTTGGACTCGCTCTGCTGGTAGAACACCGCCGCGCTCAGGCGGTCGATGACGCGGCTGGCCGGCTTCCATTCGTAGTCCAGGCTGACACGGTTGCGCGACAGGTCCTCGGTGCCGCTGGCGGAGGTCACGCGCGGCAGCGCGGTGGACAGCCGGCGGATATCGGTGAAGGTATCGTTGTCACGATGCTCGTAGGTCAGCCTGAAGCGATGGCCGGCGGCGGGATCGAGCACGATCTTGCCGAGCCACGCGTTGGTCTCGCTGTTCTGTGGATTGGCCTTGGTGCGGCCGGTCGAGGTGGTGTCGTTGCCGCCCATGCTCTCCACTTCGTGCCCCTTGCGGTGCGCGTACATGAACAAGCCCTTGATGGTCTCGTTGCCACCGGCCACGCCCGCGGTCTGGCCGAAGCTGCGGTCGATGCCGTTCCACGACAGGCCGGCCTCGCCACCCACCGCGCGAGCGCGCATCAGGTCCTCGGGATCCTTGGTGACGTACGACACCACGCCGCCGATGGCGTCCGAGCCGTACAGGCTGGAAGCCGGCCCGCGCAGCACCTCGATCCGCTTGAGGAAGGAGAACTCGGGCGCGTCGCGGGTGGCGCTGGACAGGTTGGAAGGGCCGCCGCCGTTGTAGTAGTCGGGCAGGCGCACGCCGTCGACCATCAGCAGCACGCGGTTGCCCTCGATGCCGCGAACATTGATGCTGCCGGCGCCAAAGCGGCGGCGGTCGCGGGGCACGTCGATATCGGGTTCATCGGCGAACAGGGCGGCCTCGTCGACCGGCTGGGCGCGTTCGATCCGGCTGGCGTCGATGGCGGTGATGGTGGAGGCAACGGCGTCGGCGCGCTCCTCGGTGCGGGTGGCGGTGACCACTACCTCGCTCAAGCGGCCGGCCGGATCGGCGGCCGGCTCGGCGGCCAGGGCGGGACCGCCCAGGGCGGCGCAGACGGCGGCAACGGGCGTGACTCGGACAGAGGCGCGCAAGCGCGCCAGACAGCGGCGTTTCATGGATTTTCCCCAAAAAACGAAACGCTGGCTGGCGGGTGCGAAGAACGGCGGCTGGCTCGCGTGGTCAGGCGTTGCTCGGCGGACCCGGCCACGCACTATTGAGAATGCGAATTATTATCAATTAGTAACGATTTGTAAAGCATGAATCACCACAATCCATGCCCCTGCGTACGAAGCGCGGCGCTTGGTGGCAATGCCGCAACGAAGCAGAAACAAAAAGGGCGGTGCCGACCGATCCGGCACCGCCCCCGAGGCGTCGCGATTTGCTACGGCGGCACGCTCAGTGCACAGCCTCGCCGCCCACCAGGGCCGGCAGACGATTGCCTTGTTCATCGATCTGCAGCGGGCCGGTGCCCGAGAAGCGATCCAGCGCGAGGTAGATCACCGGGGTGATGAACAGCGTGATCACCTGCGAGAACAGCAGGCCGCCCACCACCGCCAGGCCCAGCGGCTGGCGCAGCTCGGCGCCCGCGCCCAGGCCGAGCGCCAGCGGCAGCGCGCCCATCACGGCGGCGAAGGTCGTCATCATGATCGGGCGGAAGCGCAACAGGCAGGCCTGCCGGATCGCGTGCGCCGGGGTCATGCCCTGCTCGCGCTGCGCCGCCAGCGCGAAGTCGATCATCATGATGGCGTTCTTCTTGACGATGCCGATCAGCATCAGCACGCCGATGGTGGCGATCAGCGACAGCTCCACATTGAAGATGAAAAGCGTGAGCAGCGCGCCGACGGCCGCCGAAGGCAGGCCGGCCAGGATGGTCAGCGGATGGATGTAGCTCTCATACAGCACGCCCAGCAACGTGTAGATCACCGCGAGCGCCGCCACCAGCAGCAGCACCTGCGTAGCCTGGGACGACTGGAACACCGCCGCGTCGCCGCCCCAGCTCGTGAAGATCGCGGTGGGCATGGCGATCTCTTGCTTGTAGGCATCGATCTTGGTGGAGGCCGCGCCCAGCGCCGCGCCCGGCGCAAGGTTGAACGACACCGTCACCGAGGGCAGCTGGCCCTGGTGGTTCACGGCAATCGGCCCAACCCGGCGCTCGGTGGTGGCGAAGGCGGAGATCGGCACCATCTGCCCGGTCTTGCTGCGCACGTAGATCTTGGAGAACGCGGTCTCGTCGGCGCGGTCGATATCGGCCGCCTGCAGGATCACGTAGTAGTTGTCGATCGGCGTGTAGATGGTGGACACCTGCCGCTCGCCAAAGGCGGAGTACAGCGCCTGGCGCACGTCCTGGATCTGCACGCCCAGCGCGTTGGCCTTGTCGCGGTCGATCGATAGCTGGGCCTCCAGGCCCGATTGCTGCGAATCGCTGGTGACGTCGCGGAACAGCGGATCGGCGCGCATCTTGCCCATCAGCTTGTCGGAGTACTCCTGCAGCTGGCCGGCCTTCACGCTTTGCAGCGTGTACTGGTAGCGGCTCTTGCTCTGGCGCCCGCCCAAGCGCAGGTTCTGCACCGGCGAGAAGTAAACCGCCAGGCCGGCAATGCCCGAGACGTCCTTGCGCAAGGACTCCACCACCTTGGCCATCTTGGGACGCTCGCCCAGCGGCTTGAGCTCGACGAACATGCGGCCCGTGTTGATGGCAGGGGAGGGCCCGCCGCCGATCGAGATCACGATGCTGCGCACCGCGGGGTTCTTGCGCATGCGCTCGGCCGCATCGCGCAGCCGGTCGGCCATGGCGTCGAAGGAGATATCCTGCGGGCCTTCGGCGTTGACCTGGATCTGCCCGATGTCTTCTTCCGGGAAGAATCCCTTGGGGATGATCACGAACAGCACCGCGGTCAGCACGAAGGTCAGGCCGGCCACCGCCAGCACCGACTTGCGGTGCGCCAGGCACCAGTCGAGCCCGCGCGCGTAGCGATGCAGGGTGAACTCGAACAGGTTCTCGAACCACTGGGTGGAGCGCAGCCCGATGGTCTGCTTCTGCACGATGGCCGGTGCGTGGCTGGCACCCGCGTGGTCGCCGTAGGCGTGCTGTGACTCGTCGATCGGCACGTTCTCGGCCGACAGGAAGCGCGCGCACAGCATCGGGATCAGCGTGAGCGACACCAGCGCCGACACCAGGATGGCCAGCGACACCACCGCCGCGAACTCGTGGAACAGCAGGCCGATCACGCCCGGCATGAAGAAGATGGGGATGAACACGGCCACCAGCGAGATCGAGATCGACAGAATGGTGAAGCCCATCTCGCGCGAGCCGACCAGCGCGGCCTTGAGCGGCGGCACACCTTCCTCGATGTGGCGCACGATGTTTTCCAGCATCACGATGGCATCGTCCACCACCAAACCCACGGCAAGCGTGATGGCCAGCAGCGACACATTGTCCAGGCTGTAGCCGAAGGCCTTCATCAGCGCCACCGTGCCGATCAGCGAGATCGGCAGCGACACGGTGGGAATCAGCGTGGCGGCGGCACGGCGCAGGAACAGGAAAATCACCATCACCACCAGCCCGACGGTCAGGGCCAGCGTGAACTGCACGTCGTGGATGGATTCGCGGATCGATTGCGAGCGGTCGTTGACCACGGCCACGTTGACCGAATCCGGCATCTGCTGGATCAGGCGGGGCAGCGCGTTCTTGATGGCGTCCACCACCGCCACCGTATTGGCATCCGGCTGGCGCAGCACGGCCAGCACGATGGAGCGCTCGTTGTTGAGCCAGCTGCCGGTCTTGATGGTCTCGACGCTGTCTTCCACATCGGCCACGTCCGAGAGCCGCACCAGCGCGCCGCTGGGCTGGCTGGCCACGATGATGTTGCGGAAGGCGTCGGCGCTGGCGAGCTGGCGGTTGGCCTGGATGGTGAGCGTCTGGCGCGCGCCGTCCAGCGTGCCCACCGGCGTATTGGCGTTGGCGCGGTTGAGCGCCGTGGCCAGCTCATCCAGCGTGAGGCCGCGCGCGGCGAGGGCGTCCGGGTGGGCGCGCACGCGCACGGCAAAACGCTTCTGCCCGAACACCTGCACCTGCGCCACGCCCGGCAGGGTGGCCAGGCTGGGCGAGATCAGGTTGTCGCCGAACGCATTCAACTCGGCCAGGCTCATGGCCGGCGAGTTGATCGCCAGCAGCAGCACCGGCGCATCGGCCGGGTTGACCTTGCGGTACGACGGCGGCACCGTCATCTCGATCGGCAGCGCGCGCTGGGCGCGGAACAGCGCCGCCTGCACGTCGACGGCCGCGGCGTCGATGTCGCGGTCGTTGTTGAACTCGATGGTGATGCTGGAGTTGCCGAGCGTGTTGGATGAGCTGATCACCGACACGCCGGGGATGGTGGCAAACTGCTTTTCCAGCTGGGTCGCCACCGACGCCGCCATGGTCTCGGGGCTGGCCCCGGGCAAGGTGGCCGTGACCTGGATCACCGGCGAGTTGAACGACGGCAGCGCCGCGATCGGGATGGTGGGGTAGAGCGCGATGCCGGTGACGATCACTGCAAGACACAGCAGTATCGTCATCACCGGACGGCGAATACAGAGCTCGGACAGGGTCATGGTGTTAGTGCTCTGGGCTCAAGGCTTGGCGTGCGCCACGGCGGCGCTGGCGGCGCCTGCCTTGGCCGCCGGCGTCGCTTCGCGCACCAGGCTGCCGGCGCGCAGGTTCTGCGCGCCTTCCACCACCACGCGCGTGCCGGGCGGCACGCCCTCGATCACGGCGGCGCTGGCGGTCGAGACCTGCACCTTGACCGGCATCGGCTTGACGCGGTTGTCAGGCTGCACGGCGTAGACAAAGCGCCCCTCGGGTCCCGTCACCACCGCCTGCGGCGGCACGGACAGCGCACCCTTTAGCGTCTGCACCACCGCGTCCACGTTGGCGTAGGTACCCGGCCACAGGCGCTGCTCGTCGTTGCCGAACTGCGCCTTGATGCGGATGCTGCCGTACTGCGGGTCAACCGTGTTGTCGACAAAGCTGATCTCGCCGGTGACCGGGGCCTTGCTGCCGTCGTTGGGCAGCGCGGTCACGGCGACCGGGCCGGCGTGCAGGGCCTCGCGCAGCGCGGCGAGCTGGCGCTCGGGCAGCGTGAAGGTGACGGCAATCGGCTGCACCTGGGCGATGGTGACCATCGGCAGCGCGCTGTTGGGCATCACCAGCGAGCCGGGGAACATATTGATCACGCCGGTGCGCCCGCCGATGGTGGCACGGATGGCGCCATAGCTGACCGCCACGCGGCTGGCCTCGATGGCGGCCTGGTCGGCGCGGATGGTGGCCTCGAAGCCGTCGACCTTGGCCTGGGCAGTATCCACCGCGCTCTTGGAGATGAAATTGCGCTCCAGCAGCTCCTTGCTGCGCGCCAGGGTGCGGCGCGCATCGGACAGGTCAGCCTGGTCGCGCATCAGCTGGGCCTGCGCCTTGGCGAGGTTGGCCTCGTCCATGCGGGTGTCCAGCGTGAAGAGCAGGTCGCCCGGCTTGACGGTCTGGCCTTCCTTGATATGCACGGTGCGCACGGTGCTCGACACTTGCGGGCGGATCTCCACCGTGGCGAGCGCGCTCACCGTGCCGTTGGCCGTCACCCGCAGCGGCACGTCCCCCTGCTGCACCAAGGCGGTGGCCACCACCACCACGGGCGGCGCCTTGGCCGCCGGCTTGGGTGCCGTCCAGGCACGCCAGCCGAACCATCCGCCCGCGGCCAGCGCGATCAAGACCGCGCCGAGCAACCAGGGCGAAACCCCCTTGCCGGTACCCATGGCCGGACTCCACTTAGCGTCGACAAAGCCCTTGGCCTGGTCGATCCCGTTCGTTTTCATGTGAGGACTCTCTTACAGTGCGCGCAAAATGCGCCCGCTCCCCGGTAGCCCGGCCTTCTGGGAAGCCGGTGCCGCGCTGCGGAAAACCGCTAGTAGTACAGGATCAGGGGCGCTGAAGGCCAGTACCCACGCAATCCGCGCCATTACAAACTATTACAGCGCGAGCGGATACCTGCTTGTATCGAGAGCCAAACATTATCAGAAAAGCTGGCTCTGGCGGCCATCGCGTTGCCGGGTGTTGATGCTTTCTATCGACACATCGCGCGGTCCGGGCTCGATGGCCACCGCGGCGCCGGCCTGGAGATCGCCCGGGATGACCACGCTCAGGTAAATGCCCGAATAACCACTTTGCACCATATGCTTGATCGCATGGCGGTAGCCCATCACGGCGTTGAGCTTGTAGCAGGGCTGGCGCGGCGACTCCACCTTGAGCACCACGTCGCCGATGCGCAGCAGATCCCCCACCCACAGATCGGTCTCGAGCACACCCTCCAGGGTCAGGTTTTCGCCCATGGCGCCGGGGACGAGCGGCTTCCCGGCCTCGGGCAGGCGCGCTTCCCGGCGGCGCTCGTTCCACCAGGCGTAGTGTTCGGCCGGGTAAGCGTAGACCGCCTTGTCCAGGCCGCCGTGCACGCTCAGGTCGGCCTGTTCGTCGCCCGCCAGCCCCAGCGGGCGCACGGCCACCGACAGCGGATGCAGCAAGGTGCTGAGCGGATGCTTGCGGATGCCCGACATCACCACCGCCTCGGTGCCCACCGCCGCCACGAAAAGCGGGACCGCCTTGCCGACGCTGATGGCGAGCAGGCGCATGCCATTGGATGTGCTCATGCCGTCTCCTTGATCCTGTGTCCTTTATCTTAGCCCCGGGATTTTCCGAACAGCGGTATCAAGCGGCTGCCGCGTGTGCGGTGCCGCACGGCTGGCCGCTTTGTCCGGGCAGGTTGGGTCAGGCCTGCTGCCGCGCTGCCTCGTGCAGGCTCCAGCGCCGTCCCAGCACCCGCGCCTGCTGCGATACCACCAGCGCCAGCAGCATCAGTGCCGCCGCGCCCCAGTGCAGGGAGTCGGCGCCGGCTGTAGCGTAGATCGCCGCGCCGCCCATCGCGCCCAGGGCCTGGCCGAGGTAGATGGAAGACGAGTTGAGCGAGATCGAAACCGCCGCGCGCTCCGGCGCCAGCGCCACCAGCCGCGCCTGCTGCGCGCTGTTGGTGGCAAAGCCGCCCACGCCCCACAACATGAAGATCAGCACCAGCGCCACCGGCCCCAGCATGGCCAGCGGCCACAGCAGCATGGCCGCCAGCGACGTCAGCATGGCGAACTGGACGATGCGCGCGGGCGTGGCCCGGTCCATGCGCGAAGCCGCCAGCACATTGCCGCTGACGCCGCAGGCGCCATAAGCCAGGAACATCAGGCTGAGCGTGCCGCCGCTGATGCCATGCACGTCGCGCAGCAGCAGGGCGATATAAGTAAACAGCGTAAACATCCCGGCCGACTGGATCATGGTGGTGGCCACCACCAGCACCATCGGCGTGTGCCGCAGCACCGCGCCCCAGGCCGCCCGCCCCACCGGCTCCACATACAGCCGCGGCGGCAAGGCCCGCCACACGCCCACCGATGCGCCCAGCGCCAGCAAACCCACCAGCCCCATGCTGAAGCGCCAGCCCAGCGTGCTGGCGATCCACGTCCCCATCGGCACGCCCACCACGCTGGCCACGCTCCAGCCCAGGAAGACAAAGCTGATGGCGCGCCCGCGCGTCTGCGCGTTGACCAGCAACGGCAAGGTGGCAGCGGCTTGCGGGGTGTAGATGGCCGCGCCGATCGCGCTCAGGAAGCGAATGGCCATCAGGCTGGCAAAGCTCGGCGCGAAGGCCGCGGCCAGGTGCATCGCGGCATAGACCAGCAGCGCGCCCGCCAGCAGCAGCCGGCGGTCGATGCGCGAGCCAAGCGTGGCGAACAAGGGCGCGCCGACGCAGGTCGCCAGCGCAAACACGGAGATCAGCTGGCCGGCGGTGCCGGCGCCGAGCTGGAAATCGCCGGCAATGTCATTGAGCATGCCGGTGACGATCATCGCGCCGGTACCGATGACAAAATTGCCAAGGCACAGCATCACGAGCCTGGGATCCATGGCGACCGGGGCAGGGAAAAGGAGGTGGGAAGGACGAAAGCGCGGCCAGAGGCCGCGCGGGAAGGACGAGTGTAGCGGTTTTGCCTTGTTCGCGTTGAGCGTAGCGCACTCGCCGGCCGAGGGGCCGGCGGGGCTAGCGTCTACGGCCTGGCGCTTATCGCGACAGCGCCGGGGTCAGCGCCTTGGGATTGGCGATGCTGTCATGCTTGCCGCTCAGCACATCGAGGATGTTCTGGAAGGCAATGCGGAAGTACATCTCATAGCTTTCGCGCTCGACATAGCCCAGGTGCGGCGTGCAGATGCAGTTTTCCATGCGTAGCAGGGCGTGGCCCTGCAGGATGGGCTCGGACTCGAACACGTCGACCGCCGCCATGCCGGGGCGCCCGCGGTTGAGCGCGGCCAGCAGGGCGTTTTCCTCGACCAGCTCGGCGCGGCTGGTGTTGACGAACAGCGCGGTGGGCTTCATGCGGGAGAAGTCGGCCAGCTTGACCAGCCCGCGGGTCTCGTCATTCAGGCGCAGGTGCAGCGACAGGACATCGCTGTCGGTAAACAATTGCTCTTGCGACTCGGCCACGGCCAGGCCGTCCTCGCGCGCGCTTTTTGCGAGTTCTCGCGTCCCCATACCAGCACGTTCATGCCGAAGGCGCGGCCGTAGCCCGCCAGCAGCTTGCCAATCTTGCCGTAGCCCCAGATCCCGAGCGTCTGCCCGCGCAGCACCTGGCCCAGGCCGAAGTTGGGTGGCATGGTGGTGGACTTGAGCCCGGACTGCTGCCAGGCGCCATGCTTGAGGCTGGCCACGTACTGGGGAATGCGCCGCTGGGCCGCCATGATCAGGGCCCAGGTGAGCTCGGCCGGGGCCACGGGCGAGCCCGCGCCTTCCAGCACCGCCACGCCGCGCTCGGTACAGGCCTCGACATCCACATGGCCGCCAATGCGCCCGGTCTGGCTGATGATCTTGAGCTTGGGGAGTTTTTCCAGCAGTTGCCGGGTGATGCGCGACCGTTCGCGGATAAGCACCACGGCTTCCACGTCGGACAGGCGTGCCGCCAGCTGGCCTACGCCCTTGACGGTGTTGTTGAACACCTTGACGTCATGGCTATCGAGCAGGCTGAAGCATGACAGCTTGCGAACGGCATCCTGATAATCGTCGAGTACGGCAATCTTCATCGGAAACTCATGGGAAACTCTAGTTTGGCTATCGCAAGGTGCGCACACCCACATTGCGGCGCACCCATCAACGTTATAGTTTTAGCATCTGTCGCCCAACACCGCACCGGATGCAGCACGCCGCGGGAACAATCCCGCGCGACGCGAAAGTGAGCCGACGGACAGGCAAACCAGACAATACGGCATGGCCCGGAATCGCGCACGAACATTGCTGCGGAGCAAAAACAGCGGCGTGCGGCGGTGGTATCCTTGCCGGTTCCGATGCCGCCCCAGATTGTCGGTCGAGCCTTGCTCCCGTCACCCGGGCCACGTCGGACAAAGCCTGCCCGGCCCTGTCACAGGCGAAGCGCCACCGTAGCGCAGCCGCGGGGCCTGTCGCGACCTTTTGCGCAGTTCCGGTCGCTGCGGAGTTGTAACGGGATGTGACGATCCTGGCCTGAGCCATCCTACCCGGCCCGGTGCGGAACCCAGCGGCGAATTGCCGCGGTCTGCCCTGGTCGTGGGGCCGCCGCCAGCCGTCTCCCGACGCGGCAACCGCCAGGCTTTGCAAGATTTTCCTTTACGCTTTGGAGTTGCAGTATGAACCACCCCGCCATGCAGGGCACGCCCGCACTCAACGTTCCAGCCTGGGTCAAGCACCAGAAGCTGGTCGCCTGGGTCGCCGAGTTCGCCGCCCTTGCCAAACCCGACAATATCTACTGGTGCGACGGCTCGCAGGAAGAATACGACCGCCTGTGCGAACAGATGGTCGCCGCCGGCACCATGAAGCGCCTGAACCCGGCCAAGCGCAAGAACTCGTTCCTGGCGCTGTCCGATCCGTCCGACGTGGCACGTGTGGAAGACCGCACCTTCATCTGCTCGCAGAAGAAGGAAGACGCCGGCGCCACCAACAACTGGACCGCCCCGGCTGAAATGCGCCAGACGCTGTCCGGCCTGTTCGACGGCTGCATGCGCGGCCGTACGCTGTACGTGGTGCCGTTCTCGATGGGCCCGCTGGGCTCGCCGATCGCCCACATTGGCGTGGAACTGTCGGATTCGCCGTATGTTGCCGTCAACATGCGCATCATGACGCGCATGGGCCGCGCCGTGTTCGACGTGCTGGGCACCGACGGCGAGTTCGTGCCGTGCGTGCACACCGTGGGCAAGCCGCTGGCTGCCGGCGAGAAAGACGTGGCGTGGCCGTGCAACCCGACCAAGTACATCGTCCATTTCCCGGAAACGCGCGAAATCTGGTCGTACGGCTCGGGTTACGGCGGCAACGCGCTGCTGGGCAAGAAGTGCTTCGCGCTGCGCATTGCGTCCACCATGGGCCGCGACGAAGGCTGGCTGGCCGAGCACATGCTGATCCTGGGCGTGACGTCGCCGGAAGGCAAGAAGTACCACGTGGCCGCTGCGTTCCCGTCGGCCTGCGGCAAGACCAACTTCGCCATGCTGATCCCGCCCAAGGGCTTCGAAGGCTGGAAGGTCACCACCATCGGCGACGACATCGCCTGGATCAAGCCGGGCCAGGACGGCCGCCTGTACGCCATCAACCCGGAAGCCGGCTACTTCGGCGTGGCCCCGGGCACCAGCGAGAAGACCAACTTCAACGCGATGGCCACGCTCAAGGAAAACGTCATCTTCACCAACGTGGCGCTGACCGACGACGGCGACGTGTGGTGGGAAGGCATGACCAAGGAAGCCCCGGCGCACCTGACCGACTGGCAAGGCAAGGACTGGACCCCGGCCATCGCCAAGGAAACCGGCGCCAAGGCTGCCCACCCGAACGCCCGCTTCACCGCCCCGGCCGTGCAGTGCCCGTCGATCGACGATAACTGGGACAACCCGGCCGGCGTCGCCATCGATGCGTTCATCTTCGGCGGCCGCCGCTCCACCACGGTGCCGCTGGTGACGGAAGCCCGCAACTGGACCGAAGGCGTCTACATGGCCGCCACCATGGGCTCGGAAACCACCGCCGCCGCTGCTGGCCAGCAAGGCGTGGTGCGCCGCGACCCGTTCGCCATGCTGCCGTTCTGCGGCTACAACATGAGCGACTACTTCGGCCACTGGCTGGCGCTGGGCAAGAAGCTGGAAGCTGCCGGCGCCAAGCTGCCGGGCATCTACTGCGTCAACTGGTTCCGCAAGGACGCGGACGGCAACTTCGTGTGGCCGGGCTTTGGCGAGAACATGCGCGTGCTGTCGTGGATGATCGACCGCGTAGAAGGCCGCGGCAAGGGCACCGACCACGTGTTCGGCACCTCGCCCCGCTTCGAGGACCTGAACTGGGAAGGCCTGGACTTCACCAAGCAGCAATTCGAGCAAGTCACCTCGATCGACCACGCCGCCTGGCAACAGGAGCTGGCGCTGCATGAGGAGCTGTTCACGCAACTCAAGCACAACCTGCCGCAAGCCCTGGTGGATGCCAAGGCCGCGCTGGCCAAGCGTCTGGCTGCCTAAATAGCAGGCAGGCCCGGCCTCGCTGACAAACCTGATGCTCGAAAGCCCACCCCGGAAACGGGGCGGGCTTTTTCATTTGGGCCCGCCCGGTCCGCCCTCGGCGCCGGCATGTTCCACGGCGAACTTCACCAGTTCGGCGCGGCCTTCGATGCCCAGCTTGCGCCGCAGGTTGAGCCGGTGGGTCTCGATGGTGCGCACCGACACGCCCAGCGCGGCGGCAATGTCCTTGTTGGCCTGGCCGCGGCCGATGCAGTTGAAGATGTCGCGCTCGCGCGGAGTGAGCGCATCGAGCGGCCCGGCGGCCGGGCTTTGCTCGGCCATGCTGCGGGCGATGCGGGCGCTGTAGAACACGCGGCCGGCCAGCACCGCGGCGATGGCGGCCATCAGTTCGTCGGCGGGCGCATCCTTGAGCACATAGCCGCGCGCGCCGGCGCGGATCGCCTGGCGCACGTATTCGAGGTTGTCGTGCATCGACACGATCAGCACGGCCAGTTCGGGATAGTCCTCGTGCAGCGCGGCGGCCAGTGCGATGCCGCCCATGCCCCGCATGCCGATATCGGTGATGACCAGCTCAGGCATGTGCTCGGCGCTGGCCCGCGCCAGCCAGGCCAGCGCGGCCTCGCCGTCGTCGGCTTCGCCCACCACCGTGAGCTCGGGCTGCAGGCTAAGACGCATGCGCATGCCGTCGCGCACCAGCGCGTGGTCGTCGATCAGCAGGACGCGGGCGGGGGCGGGGGTCATGAGTGGGTGTTTCCTGGTGAATCTGGCAAATTTGGGTTGTGGCGTATGCTCGACTGCACCGGCACTACCGGAACCGCGGCGCTCAGCCGGGTCGCGCCCGGCCCGGAGACGATATCGAACTCGCCGCCCAGCGCGGCGACGCGCTCGCGCAGGTTGCGCAGGCCGATGCCGCGCTTCGGATCGAGCTGCATGCGGGCCACGTCGAAGCCGGCGCCGTCGTCCTGCACGGTCAGGCGGGTAGCGTTGGCGTCGAACGCCAGCACCAGCGTGACATGGCGCGCATGCGCATGCCGCTCCACATTGGTCAGCGCCTCCTGGGCGATGCGGTAGAGGGCCGTGGCCTGCTCGTCGGCGAGTTCGCGCGGCTTGCCCGTGTGCAACACCGCAATCTGCAGCCCGCTGCCTTCCTGCATCTCGCGTGCCAGGTGCTGCAGCGCCGCGAACAGGCCAAGGTCGTCAAGCAGGGCGGGGCGCAGGTTGCGCGCCACCCGGCGCACCTCATTGAAGACCGTATCCAGCCGGACCAGCGCAGTGCCAAGCACGGGCGCAACCGAGGCGCCCTCGGCCGGGGCCATGCGCAGACGGTTGGCGGCCGTCTCCAGCAGCAGCTTGACCGACACCAGCAGCTGGCTGATGCCGTCGTGCAGCTCGCGCGACAGCCGCGCGCGTTCTTCTTCCTGCGACTGCACCACGCGCTGCGCCAGCTGCCGCAGCTTGGCGTCGGCCTCGCGGTGCTCGCTCACATTGAGCGCCAGGCCGCTGGCGGCCACCAGCAGGATGCTGATCGCGGCAATCACGCCGATCCAGGCCATGGTCTCGCGGATATCGGTCTCCGCCCGCGCATCGAGCTGGCGCAGGGTGCGCTCCACGTCGTCGAGATAGATGCCTGTGCCCAGCATCCAGTTCCACTCCGGCACGGCGACCACGTAACCCAGCTTGGGGGCCAGTTGCTGCGAGGAGGGCTTTCTCCACATATAACGCACCGACCCACCGCCGGCGCGGGCCGCGGCGATCAGCTTCTGGATGGTGAGCGCGCCCTGTGGGTCACGCAAGCTCCACAAATCCTGCCCGACCAGCTCGGGCTGGCGCGGGTGCATCAGGTTGCGGCCCTGCAGGTCGTAGAGAAAGAAGTAGCCGTCGGGGCCGTAGTCCAGGCGCGCCAGGGCCTGCATGGCGGCGTCGCGGGTGGCCGCATCGTTGTGGCCCGAGCGCACCATCGGCGCGATCGCGCTTTGCGCCAGTTCTACGTAGTGGCGCAGCTCGACTTCCTTGCTCTGCAGGTAGGCCGCCTCGACCAGCGCGCGCTCGTGGCTTGCCAGCTGGGTGGCCTGGTAACGCACGGCCAGCGCGATGCCGAACATGGCCACGGCGAGCGGCGCGACGGCCAGTAACAGGATTTTCTGACGGAGTTTCATCGGGACCGGGGTAAACACGGATGACGCGCAAGCGGCATGCGAGCGTCGATCTACGTAGTAACACGCAGCATCGCTGCGTAGTTCCGCGCTTGTGCCGCCAGGGACGGGTGTCAATACTACACGCCGGACGCGCGAGTGCCGCACAGGCGGCGCAATGCATGCGTCCTGCGCAGTGGGTGCGGCTAGCGTCTGAGCTGTTTGCATCGCCCGCCTGCGACGACCAGATCCGGATCTTGCGAGACATACCGGGCGTCGACGGAGACTGGGCAGGAATCAACCCGCCGCCCACCCTCCGCCCGCCGCCACCAGGGGACGCCACCCGCGCGCCCCTTGCTTCCGGCACCTGCCGCCGCCGGCATTCCTAAAAATGGTCTGAGGAGACCCTCATCATGAATCGCATCGGGCAACACCTGGTGTGGCTGGCCGTCGCCGTCCTTGGCGCCTTTGCCTTTGCCACCGTTGCACTGTCTCGCGGCGAAGCCGTCAGTGCCTTGTGGATCGTGGTCGCCGCGATCTGCATCTATCTGATCGCCTACCGCTACTACAGCAAGTTCATCGCCGAGAAGGTGATGCAGCTCGATCCCAAACGCATGACGCCGGCCTGGCGCCATAACGACGGGCTGGACTACGTGCCGACCAACAAGGCCGTGCTGTTCGGCCACCACTTCGCCGCCATTGCCGGCGCCGGCCCGCTGGTGGGCCCGGTGCTGGCCGCGCAGATGGGCTATATGCCCGGCATGCTGTGGATCCTGGCGGGCGTGGTGTTTGCCGGCGCGGTGCAGGACTTCATGGTGCTGTTCATCTCCACGCGCCGCGACGGCCGCTCGCTGGGCGACCTGATCAAGTCCGAGATGGGCACGGTGCCCGGCATGATCGCGCTGTTCGGCTGCTTCATGATCATGATCATCATCCTGGCAGTGCTGGCGCTGATCGTGGTGAAGGCGCTGGCGGACTCGCCCTGGGGCACCTTCACGGTGGGGGTGACGATTCCTATCGCCATCTTCATGGGCATCTACACGCGCTACATCCGCCCGGGCCGCATCGGCGAGGTGTCGGTGATCGGTTTCGTGCTGCTGATGCTCGCCATCATCGGCGGCCAGTATGTGCATGAGAGCGCCGTGCTGGCGCCGCTGTTCACCTACGACGGCAAGGCGCTGACGTGGATGCTGATCATCTACGGCTTTATCGCCGCCGTGCTGCCGGTGTGGCTGCTGCTGGCCCCGCGCGACTATCTCTCCACATTCCTGAAGATCGGCACCATCATCGCGCTGGCCATCGGCATCCTGATCGTGGCGCCGGAGCTGAAGATGCCGGCGTTCACGCAGTTCGCCAAGGGCGGCGGGCCGGTGTGGTCGGGCAACCTGTTCCCGTTCCTCTTCATCACCATCGCCTGCGGCGCGGTGTCGGGCTTCCACGCGCTGATCTCCTCGGGCACCACGCCCAAGCTGCTCGAGAGCGAAGCGCATATGCGCTTTATCGGCTATGGCGCGATGCTGGCCGAGTCCTTCGTCGCCATCATGGCGCTGGTGGCTGCCTCGGTGATCGAGCCGGGCGTCTACTTCGCCATGAACAGCCCGGCAGCCGTGATCGGCACCTCGCCGGAAACGGTAGCCCAGGTGGTTTCGGGCTGGGGCTTCGTGATCACGCCCGACGTGCTGATCCAGACCGCCAAGGACGTTGGCGAGAACTCCATCATCTCGCGCGCCGGCGGCGCACCGACGCTGGCCGTGGGCATTGCCCACATCCTGCACCAGGTGGTGGGCGGCCAGGCCATGATGGCCTTCTGGTACCACTTCGCCATCCTGTTCGAGGCCCTGTTCATCCTGACCGCGGTAGATGCGGGCACCCGCGCGGGCCGCTTCATGCTGCAGGACCTGCTGGGCAGCTTCGTGCCGTCGTTTCGCCGCACCGACTCGCTGCCGGCCAACCTGATCGCCACCGCGCTGACCGTATCGTTCTGGGGCTATTTCCTGTACCAGGGCGTGGTTGACCCGCTTGGCGGCATCAACACGCTGTGGCCGCTGTTCGGCATCTCCAACCAGATGCTGGCTGCGGTGGCGCTGGTGCTCGGCACCTGCGTGCTGGTCAAGATGAAGCGCGGCCAGTACGCCTGGGTCACCCTGGTGCCCACCATCTGGCTGCTGATCTGCACGCTGACCGCCGGCTGGCAAAAGCTGTTCGACGCCGATCCCAAGGTCAGCTTCCTGACCCACGCGGCCAAGTTCAGCGACGCCATCGCCCAAGGCAAGGTGCTGGCTCCGGCCAAGTCGATGGAGCAGATGCATCGCATCGTCTTCAACGACTACCTGGATGCCGGGCTGTGCGCGCTGTTCATGTTCGTGGTGCTGTCGATCGTGTTCTACGGTTTCAAGACCGCGATGAAGGCCCGCACGCAGAGCCGCCCGAGCGACCGCGAAACGCCGTTCGAACCGATGCCGGCTTCGGCTTCGGCTTCGGCGCAGCATTGAGTGCGTGCGCTGGCCACCGGCCAGCGCTAACCCGATATCGGGCTTGGATTTGTAGACAGGAGATCCATCATGCTTGAGCAACTTGGAACCATGGGACGCTACCTGGGCCAGTCCCTGCGCCTGATGGTGGGTTTGCCGGATTACCAGACCTATGTGGCGCACATGGAGGCCACCCACCCCGACCGCGAACCCATGACCTACGAGGCATTCTTTCGCGAACGGCAGGAGGCCCGCTACGGCGGGGGGCAGGGAAAATGTTGCTGATCTGCACGTGGCATGCGGCACGCACACAGGAATGTGAGTGCGCATAGCCGCACAACCATCCTAACCCCGCAGTAACTCCGCGCTTCACGCTGTTAAAGAACGGTCCGCCAATACTGGCGGACCGTTTGACGTTTCTGCAGCGGTTACAGCGCCTTACACGTGGTTACAGCAAGGTCGCGGCTACATCTCTACACTTGCGTCACAGTTGCTCAACCCAAGGAAGAAGAACATGTCTCGGCACCCCGTTCGCAGTTTCACCCTGGCCATCGCCCTGGCGGCATCCGCCCTGCCGGTGTTTGCGGGCGATATGAATAATGCCCTCGGCGGCGCACTCGGCGGTGTCGCCGGCGCGGCGGTCGGTGGCGCGCTAGGCGGCTCGACCGGTGCGGTGATCGGCGGCGCGGTTGGCGGCGGCGCAGGCGGGGCGGTCACGTCCAATCGCCGCGAGCGCACTGGCGCCATCATCGGCGGCGCGCTGGGCGGCGGCGCAGGCACGGCAGCGGGCAACGCCATGGGCGGGCGCACCGGCGGCCTGCTGGGCGCGGCGGTTGGCGGCGGTGCAGGCGCCGCACTGGGCGGCAACGTCTCGCGCAGCAACTCCTACGCGGACGAACGCGGCCGCGGCTACCGCGATGACCGCTACTACCGCAGCGGCTACAAGCGCAAGCACGGCCGTGGCCACAACCATCACGATCACGACGACTGATCTGCATGGCGCAGGCGGGATCATCTCCCGCCCGCAGGCAGCCGGCCTACGACGCCGGCAACAAAAACGGGCCATGACTGGCCCGTTTTTTATGCCCCGACGCCGGTCCGAAAACCTGGCCGGGGGTATCATGCATCACCCGATACGCGCGAGCGAACGCGGCACAAGCAACACAAGCGGGCGGCCCAAAAACAAACACGCCCGTACCGGCGTGGTACGGGCGTGTCCTCCATGTAGTACGGAGAGAGAGCTTTCGCTCCCTCCCCGTCGGCCTGTGGAGATCAGCCGAAAGGGATGGAACCGCCATCAGAAGCGGTTCCCGCCGACAGGGCGCCTGAATTACAGGGCAGCGGCGCCGTCGGTGAAGACGTCGAACTTGCCGGCCTTGGCGCCGTCGGTGTACGGGTCGAACTTGCCAACGCGGGCGCCATCCGTGAACGGGTCGAACTTGCCGGCACGAGCGCCGTCGGTAAAGCTGTCGAACTTGCCTGCCTTGCCGCCGTTGCTGTAGACCGAAGCCTGGGTGGCGCGGGCGCCATCGGTGTAGGGGTCGAACTTACCGGCCTTGGCAAATGCGGGGGCGGCGGTCAGGGCGGCTGCAAGCGTGGTGGCAGCGGCGATCAGGGCGAAACGTTGGCTTTTCATGATTGAATCCTTTCCACAGGCAGGACACCTAGTCTTCTCAGCAGCCTTCGCTGCAATGCGGCATCCGATGGCTTCATATTAGGCATTTCCCTGATATGAATAAATATTGCCCCAGACAATGATTAGTTGTAGTTTTAACAATAAACAACCCACTTTCCGTAAAAGTTCGCGGGCAAGACTGGAGACTATGTCATGGACCGGCTGCAATCGATGCGCGTCTTTTCCAAAGTGGTCGAGCTCGGCAGCTTTGCTCGTGCGGCGCAACAATTGGAAATGTCCAATGCGGTAGTGACGCGCTACGTCGCCGACCTGGAGAGCCACCTTGGCACGCGCTTGCTCAATCGCACCACCCGCAGCCTGTCGCTGACCGATGCCGGGGAAACCTACCTGCAGCGTTGCCAGCAGATCCTGGAGGATGTAGAGGAGGCCGAGGCCGTGGTGACGGCGCGCAGCCAGTCGCTCTCCGGCACGCTACGGCTGGTGACGCCGGTGATGTTCGGCCTGCACCTGCTGCCGGACACGCTGGCGCGCTTCCAGGCCCTGTACCCGGAAGTGGTATTCGACGTGCAGCTGTCGGACCGTATCGTCGATATCGTGGAGGAGGGCCGCGACGTGGGCGTGGTGCTGTCGGACCTGGGGCTGGGCTCGCACCTGGTGGCGCGCCCGCTGATCTCCGCCGAGATCATCCTGTGCGCCTCGCCGGGCTACCTGCGCAAGCACCCGCCGCTGCGCCACGCGCATGAGCTGACCAACCACCGCTGTATCGCAATGCGCCTTCCCACCGCTGAGCATGAGTGGACGCTGTCGGGCCCGGAGGGCGAGGTGACGGTGCCGATCCGCCCGGGCCTGCTGTGCAGCAATGCCGAGCTGGCACACCAGGCGGCGCTGGCCGACATGGGCGTGGCGATGCTGTCATCCTACCTGGCGCGCCCCAATATCGAGGCGGGGCGGCTGACGCACATCCTGCCGCAGTACCAGTTGCCGAAACGCGATATCAGCGTGGTCTACCCGAGCCGCAAGTTCCTGCCGACCAAGGTCCGCGCCTTTATCGATTTCCTGCTCGAAGAGGGCAAGATCCGCAGCGACAACCAGTAGGGGAATCGCAGGATCGAGGGATAAAGGGATAGAGGGATAAAAGGCAAGCGCGGAGCCGGCAGGACGCCGGCTCCGCGCGCGGCTCACTCCTCCTCGGCGTCGGCCGTGGCTTCGTCGTCGGCGCGGGACTTGCCGGTAGCGCGCTTGGCGGCCGGCGTCTTGGCCGCGGCTTTCTTCGCTGCGGGTGCCTTCTTGGCGGCGGGGGCCTTCTTGGCCGCCACCTTCTTGGCCGGCGCCTTGGCCTTGCTCACCGTTTCGGCAGCCTGATCCTCGCCGCCAGCCTTGGCGGACGTGGTCTTGGCCGCTGCGCCCTTGGCCGCGGTCTTGGCGCCCGCCTTGGGCTCGCGCGCCTCGAACTCGAAGCCGATCTTGCCGTCCGGCTGCTTGGCCAGGAAGGCCTTGAAGTTGCGCCCGGTGCGCGATGACTTGAAGCCGGTCAGCAGGTCCGTGCGGCCCACGCCCAGCAGCTTGCCGATCTGCTCGCGCGAGATCTCCTGCTGCAGGATGATCTTGCCCGTGGTGAAGTCGCAGGTCTTGGGCACGGCCACGCTGTTCTCGCACACGTACTTCATGCCGTGCTCGTACACCGAGCCGCCGCACTTGGGACAGGCACCAACCGCTTCCTGCTCGCTGAAGTCGACCGGCTCGCCGTCGTTGTCGTCGTCGTTCTGGCCGAAGTCGAATTCCATCTTGTAATGGCCTTCGTCGTCCTTGCCCAGCTTGAGGATGGCGGCGAACGGCCGGCCCATCTTGCTGCGGAAGCCTTGCAGCGGACCGATTTCCTTCTTCAGCAGCAGCTCTTCGACTTCGTCGATCTCGAACTGGCGCCCACCCGGGATCTTGCTGATCGAGAATTCGCACGCGGTGCAGGCAAAGCGGCGGTAGTTCTCCTTGACCTGGCTGCCGCACTGCGGGCACGGCGTGGCCAGCGTGGCGTAGTCGCCCGGAATGGTGTCGCTGTCGTATTCCTTGGCGCGCTTGACGATTTGCTGCGTCATCTGCGCGATCTCGCGCATGAACTCGTCGCGCTTGAGGCCGCCGCGCTCGATCTGCGACAGCTTGTGCTCCCATTCGCCGGTCAGCTCGGCCTGGGTCAGTTCCTGCACGCCCAGGCCGCGCAGCAGCGTCATCAGCTGGAAGGCCTTGGCGGTGGGAATCAGCTCGCGGCCTTCGCGCACCAGGTATTTCTCGGCGAGCAGGCCTTCGATGATGGCCGCGCGCGTGGCCGGCGTGCCCAGGCCCTTGCCGGCCATGGCCTCGCGCAGCGCGTCGTCGTCCACCAGCTTGCCGGCGCCTTCCATGGCGGACAGCAGCGTGGCTTCGTTGTAGCGCGCGGGCGGCTTGGTGGTCAGCATCACGCCGTCGACCTTGTCGACCTTGACGCGCTCGTCCTTGGCCACCGCCACCAGGTTGGCCTCGTCGCCCTGGGCTTCACGGCCATAGACCACCAGCCAGCCAGGATTGACCAGGACCTTGCCCTCGGTCTTGAAATGATGGCCGGCCACCTCGGTAATGCGGGTGGTGACCTGGAACTCGGCCGCCGGGAAGAACACCGCCAGGAAGCGGCGCACCACCAGGTCATACAGTTTCTGTTCCGGCTCCGAGAGGTTCTTCGGGGCTTGCAGCGTCGGGATGATAGCGAAGTGATCGCTGATCTTGCTGTTGTCGAAGATCTTCTTGTTGGGCTTGATCCACCCGCTGGCCAGCACCTTCTTGGCGTGCGGCAGGTAGTTCGGCGAGCTCTCGGCCAGCATGTCCATGGTCTGCTTGACCGTGTCCAGGTAGTCCTCGGGCAGCGCGCGCGCATCGGTACGCGGGTAGGTCAGCACCTTGTGCTTTTCGTACAGCGCCTGGGCCAGGCCGAGGGTGTTCTTGGCCGAAAAGCCAAAGCGCGAGTTGGCCTCGCGCTGCAGCGTGGTCAGGTCGAACAGCGCCGGCGACTGCTGCGAGGACGGCTTGGACTCTTCGGTGACGGTGCCGGTCTTGTCACGGCAGGCCGCCACGATGCTCTTGGCCTCGGCCTCGCTCCACAGGCGCGACTCGCGCGTCTCGGGATCGAACTCGCTCTTCTTGAACTTGGGGTCGAACCAGCGGCCTTCGTAGAGGCCGGCGGCGGCGATGAACTCGGCGCGCACTTCCCAGTAGTCGCGCGGGACGAACTTCTTGATCTTCTCTTCGCGCTCCACCACGATCGACAGCGTGGGGGTCTGCACCCGGCCAACCGTGGTCAGGAAGAAGCCGCCGCCCTTGCTGTTGAACGCAGTCATGGCGCGCGTGCCGTTAATGCCCACCAGCCAGTCGGCTTCCGAGCGGCAGCGCGCGGCGTCCGCCAGCGGCAGCATGTCGGCATCGTCGCGCAGGCGGGCAAAGCCGTCGCGGATTGCCTGCGGCGTCATGGACTGCAGCCACAGGCGCTGCACCGGCTGCTTGGCCTTGGCCTGCTGCTGGATCAGGCGGAAGATCAGCTCCCCTTCGCGCCCCGCGTCGCAGGCGTTCACCAGGCCGGTGACGTCCTTGCGCTTGATCAGGCGGTTGAGCACCTTCAGCCGCGACTCGGTCTTGGGGATGGGGCGCAGGTCGAAGTGGGGGGAATCACCGGCAGGTTGGCGAAGCTCCACTTGCCTCGCTTGACTTCGTATTCGTCCGGGGCGGCGATTTCAACCAGGTGGCCGACGGCCGACGAAAGAACGTAATCGTCACTTTCGAAGTATTCGTCATGCTTGGTAAAGCCCCCGAGGGCACGGGCGATATCGGCCGCAACCGATGGCTTTTCCGCGATGATGAGGGCTTTTGACATGGATCGGATCCTTGCTGGCCGCACTCTGGCGACCTGCGAATTGTTGCCACTAAGGGCTCTGCACTATATGTAAACAGCGAGCTTGGGGCTTTGAGGCGCCAATAATAAGCGCGGTTCCGACGGCGGTGCAAGCAAGCTGCCTCCGCCGTCGCCGTCAAACGGGCGCTGCTGGCATGCGGGCCGGCCCTGAACAGCCGCTGCCCGCTTCGTTTTTTGACTGCATTTTCCGGCGGTGCTCCCGGCCGGCCCCTGGCGCCGATGACCGGAGTTAGACGTCGTTAGCGTGCGGCGCCAGCCACTCGAGCACGTCCGGGACCTCCGCACCCGCTGTCGCCGGCATGGCCGCACCGCGCGCCAGCATGCGCTCGAGCACTTCGATGTGCGGCAAAAGTGTCCCGTAGAACTGCGGGGCTCCACCCGCCGCCGGCTGCACCAGCAGCGTCGGGAAGTTGTCGATATCCAGGTCTCCCAGCTGGTCGGCATGGGTTTCGATATCGATCCACACGAAGCAATCGCCAGGAAACCGGGCGGCAAGCGCCGTGAACGCCTCCTGGTAGGTGCCGCAGGTGCCGCACCAGGCTGCGCACAGGCAGGCTACCAGGCGGCCTTGCGGACGCGCTGCCAGCGCCTGGGCGATCGCGCCCTGGTCCTGCTCCGGAAAGTAAACGGTCATGGCGGAGGAAACATGAGCCTTTTCAGGCACGGGAAATCGTTTGATTGTAGCGGCCGCCAGGAAATCCGTATTTTGGCCCGCGGTCCTGGGATCGCCCACTAGCTTACACGCCGATAGACATTGCCCGGCAGGCGCTCCACCGCGCCCGCCAGTTCCAGGGCCAGCAGGCTGGCCACCACTTGCTCGGGCGGCAGGGCGGTGCGCGCGCACAGCGCGTCCAGCGTGACGGGGTCGTGGGTGAGCGTCAGGCCGAGGACATCGTCGAGCGCCGGCATAGGTGCCGGCGCCACCGGCCGGGCGGCATCCCCGGCCATGCCAAGTTCCTCGAGCACGTCCTGCGCGGTTTCCACCAGCTTGGCGCCCTGGCGGATCAGCAGGTGGCAACCCTTGGACAGTGGCGCATGGATCGAGCCGGGAATGGCGTAGACCTCGCGCCCCATCTCGGCCGCCAGCCGCGCCGTGATGAGCGACCCCGAGCGCGCCGCCGCCTCCACCACCAGCACGCCGCGCGCGAGCGCTGCGATGATGCGGTTGCGTTGGGGGAAGTGGTGGCTGCGCCCGGGCATGCCGAGCGCGAACTCGCTGACGATGGCGCCATGGGACGCGATGCGGTGGGCCAGGTCGCGGTGGCGGGCAGGGTAGACCAGGTCGGCGCCGGTGCCGATCACCGCCACGGTGCCGCCAGTGCCCTCCAGCGCCCCCTCATGGGCCGCGCCATCGATGCCCAGCGCGAGCCCCGACACCACGGCCAGCCCGGCGCCGGACAACACGCGGGCGAAGCGCCGCGCGTCCTCCACGCCCTGCACGGTGGCGCTGCGCGCGCCGACCATGGCAATGGCCGGGCCGCCAAGCGCTTCCAGCCGGCCTTTGACGTACAGCACCAGCGGCGGGTCGGACAGATCCAGCAAGGGGCGGGGATAGGCGGCGTCGGCCAGCGTCACCACATGGTTGCCGGGCTCGGCGGCCCAGGCCACGGTGCGCTCGACCAGCGCCATGGTGACGGCATCGGGCGGTGCCAGCAGTGCCCGGGCATGCTTCTCGGGAATGACACCCGCCAGTGCGCTGACGGTTTGCGCCAGCAGTTGGTGCGGCAGGCCGAAGATGGCCAGCAACTGGCGCAAGGCGCCGGTGCCCAGGCCGCGGGCACCGGTCAGCCCGGTCAACGCGGCGATGTCACGCGGTCGCCCACCTCGATCGCGTTCGAGGCATCGGTGACCAGGGCATAGGCCACGCCGGGAAACACGCGGAACACGAAGGCCAAGCCATAGCGCTCGTCGGGCAACAGGATGGCGCGGTTGCCGTCCGTGCGATCGCGCACCACCTGGCCGGCGCGCGACAGCGCGAGCACGTGGCCGGGCTCGAGGCCCGCGGCGGTGCCGATATTGAGCACGACCACCTGCTTGGCGCCGCCGAACTGCACGCCGCCGTAGACCGCCGCGATGCGGCCATCGAGCATGACATCCGGCGCACGCGGCACATAGCGCACCGGCTCGCGCGCCGGCTGGGGCATCAGCAAGGTGCCGGAGCCCATTTCCTGCTGGGCCTGGGTGACCTTGACGGTGGTTACCGCGTCGAAGCCTTCCGGCAGGCGCGACACGCGGACATTGCCCTGGTACTCGGCCTCGTAGCCCAGCACGACGCCGGTGACGGGATCCTTGATCGGCTTGACCGGCTTGAAGGCCTGCCAGTCGCTGCCGACCACCGCCTCGGGCGGGGAGACGCCGCGCGCGTAGGCGGTGTCGCCCATGCCCAGGTAGACCCGCGACTCGGGCAGGGCGATGATGCGCGCCGAGGTCTCCAGCGTGCCCTCGTCCACCACCAGCGGGCGGATCAGGAATGGCTCGACGTCCTTGGCGGAAATGCTGGCGATGGCGCCATCGGGCGCGCCTTCGCTGCGCACGCCCGGCGTGAGCCGCACCGTGCCGCCGGCATCGGGGCTGGTGGAGAGCCAGGCGCGGCCGTCGCGCTGAATCAGGTACAGGACCTGGCCGGGATAAATCAGGTGTGGATTGCGGATCTGCTGCTGGTTCATGCCCCACAGCTCGGGCCAGCGCCAGGGCTGGCGCAGGAAGCGCCCGGAGATCCCCCAAAGCGTGTCGCCCCCGCGCACGACATACTGCTGGGGCGCGTCCGAAGCCAGGTCGGCGACGGCAATGCCTTGTTGCGCGGTGACGGTTGCCTGGGCCCGCTGGGCCGGGGTGACGGTAAGATCGGCGGCATGCACTGGTGCCCCTGTGAGGGCAGTGATTCCGGCCGCACAGATTATCCAACGGGCAAACGCGTACGGCCTGCGGCCCGGCGCCGCCTGGTATTCTTTGGTAAGATCGCGCATTTTCTCGAACCGGCTGGCAGAACAGCCGGATTGACCCTGGAGAGCGTGCCTGTTGCGGCGCGCCTTGAATTTTTGTACTTGCGCCCCGATTCTGCATGTAAACACCCGTAGCCGCAACGCGCGGGTCACATGTGTGAGCCGCAGGCGTTGCGCCCCAGCATCATGGCTAAACTCGATATCCTGACCTACCCCGATCCCCGCCTGCATACCGTGGCAAAACCGGTTGCCGTGGTGGACGACCGCATTCGCCGCCTGGTGCAGGACATGGCCGAGACCATGTACGAAGCCCCCGGCATCGGCCTGGCCGCGACCCAGGTGGACGTGCACGAACAGGTGGTGGTGATCGATATCTCCGAGACCCGCGACGCGCTGCAGGTGTTCATCAACGCGGAGATCGTCTGGTCCAGCGACACCCGCAAGGTGGCGGAAGAGGGTTGCCTGTCGGTGCCCGAGGTCTACGACCGCGTCGAGCGCCCGGACCATGTGCGCGTGCGCGCCCTGAACGAGAAGGGCGAGCCCTTCGAGATCGAAGCCGACGACCTGCTTGCCGTGTGCATCCAGCACGAGCTGGACCACCTCAAGGGCAAGGTCTTCGTCGAGTACCTGTCGCCGCTCAAGCTCCAGCGCATCAAGGCCAAGCTGGCCAAGCTGCACAAGCGCGAGCGCACCCGCATGTAAGGCAGCCGGCGCCGGCCGCGCTCCGGTACCGGTCTGCTATCGTATTGCCTTCCCGATGAATCAAGTTACCGGCCGCTGATGCGGCCGGTGCCGCTTATGCCGGAGCGCGCCATGTCCCAAGCCGCAAGCCCATCCCAAGCGCTGCGCGTTGCCTTTGCCGGCACGCCCGAATTCGCCCGCGTGGCGCTCGAAGCCATCCACGCCGCTGGTTTTCCGGTGGTGGCGGTGCTCAGCCAGCCCGACCGGCCGGCCGGCCGCGGCCTGCAGCTGCAGGCCAGCCCGGTCAAGCAGTACGCGCTGGAGCAGGGCCTGGGCCCGGTGCTGCAGCCGCGCTCGCTGCGCCGTAACGGCAAGTATCCCGAAGAGGCCGGCGCCGCCGTGGACACGCTGGCGCAGATCGCCCCGGATGTCATGGTGGTGGCCGCCTACGGCCTGATCCTGCCGGCCGAGGTGCTGGCGCTGCCGCGCTACGGCTGCCTGAACATCCATGCCTCGCTGCTGCCGCGCTGGCGAGGCGCCGCGCCCATTCACCGCGCCATCGAGGCCGGCGACGCGCACACCGGCATCACGCTGATGCAGATGGACGAAGGGCTGGACACCGGCGCGATGATCCAGGGCGAAACAGTGCCGATCGGCCCCGATGACACCACCGGCACCCTGCACGACACGCTGGCCGCGCTCGGCGGGCGCATGGTGGTGCAGGCGCTGCGCCGCCTCTGCGCGGGCCAGCCGCTCGCCGGCACGCCGCAGCCGGCCGAGGGCGTGACCTATGCCGAGAAGATCGCCAAGGAAGAAGCGCCGCTGGACCTGCGCCGCCAGGCTACGGTGCTGGCCGCCCAGGTGCGCGCCTTCAACCCGTTCCCCGGCGCCACCGTGCAGGTCGGCGAGACCGTCATCAAGTGCTGGCAGGCCCAGCCGCTGGCGGCCACGGCCAGCCACCCGCAGGCGCCGGGCACCGTGCTCGCGGCGGATGCCGACGGCGTGGTGATCGCCTGCGGCGAGGGCGCGCTGCGCGTGACCGAGCTGCAAAAGCCGGGCGGCCGCCGCGTGCCGGCCCAGCAGTTCCTGCAAAGCATGCCGCTGCCGCCGGGTACCCGCTGCGCCGTGCCTGGAGGCACGGCATAATCGCCCTGCGCTTGCGGCAAAGCCACCAGGGCTGACTTGCCGGCAGCGCGCTTTGCGTCCCATTCACCGGCAGCCAACCATGCTCGGCATTACTGACCTTCCCTTGTTCGTCGGCGCGGTATTCCTGCTCAATGTGACGCCTGGCCCGGATACGGCCTATATCGTCGGGCGCAGCGTGGCGCAGGGCAGGGCGGCGGGCGTGGTCTCCGCGCTCGGCGTCAGTGCCGGCTGCTGCGTGCACTCGCTGGCCATCGCCTTTGGCCTGACCGCCTTGCTGGCGGCCTCGGCCACCGCCTTTACCCTGATCAAGTTTGCCGGCGCAGCCTACCTGGTGTGGCTTGGGCTACGCCTGGTCTGGCAGCGATCCGCGCCCCCAGCGCAGACGAGGCCCCGGCCGCGCAGCCGGGCACGCGCGGCCTGCGCGCTTTGTTCATGCAGGGCTTCCTCACCAATGTGCTGAATCCAAAGGTGATCCTGTTCTTCATTTCCTTTTTCCCGCAGTTTGTCGATCGCCACGCCGAGCACCAGGCCCTGGCATTCCTGGCCCTGGGCGGCGTCATGGTGGCGATGTCGACGCTATGGAACAGCCTGGTGGCATGGATGGCGGGTACCCTGACCCGCCGCGCCAGCGAAGTGCCGCTTCTCAAGTGCTGGCTGGATCGCATTGTGGGCGTGGCCTTCATCGGGCTGGGCGCGCGCCTGGCCTTCGCCCAACGCTAGGGACGGTTGCCGAACACGCCGGGGCAACGAACGGCCGCGGCGCCTGCTGCCCTTTTTTAGGCAGGCTGCGGTTGAATTTCCGGGCCGGGGTACTATCTAAACAGCACCGCGTCACGCTTTCCGTAGCACGGCCAGCCCGGCCACCCGGTGTGCGCGCGAGGATGATTTTTTCGGAGATCAAGACAATGTTCAACTGGGTCAAGACCTTCATGCTGATGGCCGCCATCACGGCGCTGTTCATCGTCATCGGCGGCATGATCGGCGGCCGCAGCGGCATGATGTTCGCGCTGATCATGGCGCTGGGCATGAACTTCTTCTCTTACTGGTTCTCGGACAAGATGGTCCTGCGCATGTACAACGCGCAGGAAGTCGACGCGAGCACCGCACCGCAGTTCTACGGCATGGTGCAGGAGCTGGCGCAGCGCGCCCAGCTGCCGATGCCGCGCGTGTACCTGATCAACGAGGATGCGCCCAACGCCTTTGCCACCGGCCGCAATCCGGAGCATGCCGCGGTTGCGGCCACCACCGGCATCCTGCGGGTGCTGTCGGAGCGCGAGCTGCGCGGCGTGATGGCCCATGAGTTGGCCCACGTGCAGCACCGCGACATCCTGATCTCGACCATCGCCGCCACCATGGCCGGCGCCATCGCCGCGCTGGCCAACTTCGCCATGTTCTTTGGCGGGCGCGACGAGAACGGCAACCGCTCCAACCCCATCGCCAGCATCGCGGTGGCAATCCTGGCCCCGCTGGCGGCCTCGCTGATCCAGATGGCGATCTCGCGCGCCCGGGAGTTCGAGGCGGACCGCGGCGGCGCCACCATCAGCGGCGACCCGCAGGCGCTGGCGATGGCGCTCGACAAGATCCACCGCTATGCGCAGGGGATTCCGTTCCAGACGGCGGAGCAGCACCCGGCCACGGCGCAGATGATGATCATGAACCCGCTCTCTGGCGGCGGCATCGCCAACCTGTTCTCCACCCACCCGGCGACCGAGGAACGGGTGGCGCGGCTGATGCAGATGGCCCAGACCGGCGTCTATCCGGTGTAAGCGCGGTCCAAGCGCGGCCTAAGCGCGATCCAGGCCCCCGCGCTAGCCCCTCGCCGCGGCCAGCCCGGCGCAAAAACGCCGGCCCCCGCCCCATACAGGGTAAACTGCCCGCCGTGCTTCCCCGGAAGCGGCGGGCAGTGTGTTTTGGCCTCGCCCGGCCTTGCCGCCAGTCCTCGCCGCTTGCGGCTTGCCCCCTGCCACCCCGTTTCACCGTCTCACTGCCCCACTGTCATGCGCCTGCAACACGAATCCCTCGCCTTCCAGATGCTCGCCGCCGCGGCTGCCGTACGCGGCGTCAATGAAGGCAGCGCGCTGCCGCTGGCCATCGAGAACGCCGCCGCCCAGTACCGCCTGGACCGCGTGCGCGACGCCGCCGCGCGTGGCGCCCTGCAGGACCTGGCCTACCGCACCATGCGCCAGTTCGGCACGGCGCGCGCGCTGGTCACCAAGCTGGTGACCCGGCCGCCCGGCGCGCTGGTGGATTCGCTGCTGGCCGTGGCCCTGGCGCTGCTGGTCGAGGACGAGCAGGGCGAGGGCGGCTATACCGAGTTCACCGTGGTCGACCAGGCCGTCAGCGCGGCGGCCTCCGAGCCCAAGACCGCGCACGCGCGCGGGCTGGTGAACGCCGTGCTGCGCCGTTTCCTGCGTGAACGCACGGCACTCCTGGCCGAGGTGCGCCAGGATGACGAAGCGCGCTGGAACCTGCCCGCATGGTGGCTGGACGCGCTGCGCAAGGCGTACCCGGACCAGTGGACCGCACTGGCCGAGAGCGCCAATGTGCGCCCGCCCATGACCCTGCGCGTCAACACCGCGCGGGTCTCGGTGCCTGACTACCTCAAGCGCGTGCTCAATGCCGGCATGGCGGGCGTGGCCATCGGCCCGCAGGCCGTGCGGCTGGTACGCGCGTTCCCCGTGTCGCAGATCCCCGGGTTTGCGGAGGGCGATGTCTCGGTGCAGGACGCCGGCGCGCAAATGGCTGCGCCACTACTGGACCTGGCCGACGGCCAGCGCGTGCTCGATGCGTGCGCCGCGCCCGGCGGCAAGACCGGCCATATCCTGGAACTCGCTAACGTAGAAGTCACCGCGCTCGAGAGCGACGCGCAGCGCGCCACGCGCATCGACGAGAACCTCGCGCGCCTGGGCCAGCAAGCCACCGTGGTGGTAGGCGACGCCAGCCGCCCGCAGGACTGGTGGGACAACCGCCAGTACGACCGCATCCTGGCCGACGTGCCGTGCTCCGCCTCGGGCATCGTGCGCCGCCACCCGGACATCCGCTGGCTGCGCCGCGAGGTGGATATCCCCCGCCTGGTCACCGAGCAGCGGCGCATCGTGTCGCAGCTCTGGAACCTGCTCAAGCCGGGCGGCATCCTGGTCTATGTCACCTGTTCTATTTTCCCAACGGAGAACGAAGAGCAGGCGCGCTGGTTTGGTGCACAGCTACCAGATGCGATACGATTGCAGGCGCCCGGCCAGATGCTGCCCGGTAGCAAGGATCAGTTGGCCGGTGGCGGAAATGGCAGCCAGGAAGGCCTGCCCACCGATCACGATGGCTTCTTCTACGCCCGTTTCCAGAAACGACCCTGACCGATCCCAATCGATCCCAATGCCGAACCCGCTTCGCTTGTTCGTCCTTCGCGTCCCAGACGACAGTGCGTGCGTGCCCCTTGCGGCAGCTGGTGCAACTGGTGCTGCTGGTGCAATAGCCGGCCCCGGCCCGGCATGCAGCGCGCGCGCGCGGCTGGCGTCGTGGTGGCTCGCGGCGACGATCATGCTCGGCGTGCTGATGACGCTGATCGCGCTGCCGGGCGCGGCACGGGCCGACGGCATTGAAGTCAACGAGGCCCGCATCGAGTACCAGGACGGCGGCTTCGACCTGGCCGCGAGTTTCGATTTCGATCTGCCGCCGCCGCTTGAAGACGCGCTCAACAAAGGCATCTCGCTGTATTTCGTCGTCGATTTCCAGCTCACCCGCCCACGCTGGTACTGGTTCGACGAAAAGCCCGTCAATGCCAGCCGCAGCGTGCGGCTGTCCTACCATCCGCTCACGCGCCAGTACCGCGTTTCCACCGGCGGCCTGCAATTGCCGTTCATGCGCCTGAAGGGCGCGCTGCAGTTCATCCAGCGCGTGCGTGGCTGGCGCGTGTTCGAGCGCAATATGGTCAAGCCGGGCGAGACCTACCAGGCCGAAGCGCGCATGCGCCTGGACCTGACGCAACTGCCCAAGCCGTTCCAGATCAATGCCGTCAACACGCGCGAGTGGAACCTGGCGTCGGAATGGCGGCGCTTCAACTTCACCGTGCCGACTGAATTCCCGCCGCCGACCGCGCCCACGCCAGCGCCGCAACTCGTGCCCGTACCGGTGCCGCCACCCGTGCCGGCGCCGGCGTCCGCCGCATCCGCCCCGGTGGCCGGCGAAACGCGCGCGGTGCCGTTCGCGCAGACCGTATCGACCGTGCTCTCTCCCACCACCCTGGTGCAGCCGGCCGCAGGCCAGCCATGAGCGCGCCCCCAGCCTTTGGGACAGCCGGTTCCGGCGCGTGCTTTACCGCGTCGTGGCGGGCATCATCGTGTTCCTGGCGCTGGTGCTGGTAGCGCTGCTTGCCGGCGCCTCGGCCAATACCGAATTCTTCGATCGGTACTTCACGCTGCTGTTCAAGATCAACCTGGTGATCGGCATCCTGCTGGTGCTGATCATCGGCGCGCTGGCGCTGACCTTGTGGCTGCGCTATCGCCGCGGCAAGTTCGGCACGCGGCTGATGACCAAGCTCGCCGTGTTCTTCGGCGTGGTGGGTGTGCTGCCCGGCGTGCTGATCTACCTGGTGTCCCTGCAGTTCGTCTCGCGCAGCATCGAGTCCTGGTTCGACGTGCGGGTCGAGACCGCGCTCGAGGCCGGCCTCAACCTTGGCCGCTCCACCATCGACAGCTCGCTGTCGGACCTGCAAGGCAAGGCGCGGCTGATGGCCGACCAGCTCACCAGCTCGCCCAATGTCGCCACTTCGCTGCAGCTCAACCGGCTGCGCGAGCAATACGGCGTGCAGGAAGCCGCCATCTTCACCGGCAGCGGCCGCGTGATCGCCACGGCGTCGAGCAACTATGCGTCGCTGGTGCCGGACCTGCCCTCTGGCGTGCTGGCCGAGCAGGCCCGGCTGGCCGGCGGCTATGCCGCGGTGGAAGGGGGCACCGATCCGTCGGTCGATAGCCATCACCAGCCCGAGCGTACCGATGGCAGCCACCTGTACCTGCTGCGCGTCATCGTGCCGCTGGGGCCCGCGCCCACCGCGCCCACCGCGCAAACCGACGCAGCCACAGCCGCGGATAGCGCCAGCCGGCCCGCGGGCAAGCCGCCCCTCAATGCCGCCAGCCGCTGGGCCGGCTCGGGGCTGTCTGTCGAGCGCCGCCCCGAGGACGCCGCATCGTCCGGCTTCGGGCTGGTGGGCGACACGGTGCGCGAGGAGCGCTACCTGCAGGTCGTGCATCCGGTGCCGGCAGCGTTGGCGCGCAATGCCGACGAAGTCCAGCGCGCCTACCAGGAGTACCAGGAAAAGGCGCTCGGCCGCACCGGCCTGCGCAAGATGTATATCGGCACACTGACGCTCACGTTGTTCCTGGCGGTGTTCATTGCCGTGATGCTGGCGCTGTTGCTCGGCGGGCAGCTGGCGCGGCCGTTGCTGATGCTGCTGCAAGGGACCAAGGAAGTGGCCGAGGGCGACCTCTCGCCCAAGCGCGAGCTCAAGAGCCGCGACGAGCTCGGCATGCTGACCCAGCAATTCAACATGATGACGCGCCAGCTGTCGGAAGCGCGCATCGCGGTGGAGCAGAACCGCAGCGCGCTCGAGAAATCGACGGCCTATCTCGAGAGCGTGCTGCAGAACCTCACCGCCGGCGTGTTCGTGTTCGATCGCCGCTTCGTGCTGATCACCGCCAACCCCGGGGCCGAGCGCATTTTCCGCCAGCCGTTTACTGGCGCGCTGGGCCAGCCCATCGACAGCATCCCGGCCCTGGGCGAGTTCGGCGACATCGTGCGGCAGGCCTTCTCCGAGCAGAGCACCAGTGAAATGCTGGGTGGCGCGCAGCACTGGCAAAAGCAGATCGAGCTGCCGCAGGGCGACGAGGAACAGGCTCTCACGCTGCTGGTGCGCGGCGCGCGCCTGCCGGGCGGGCGCGGCGACGAGCGCGACGAACCCGGCTACGTGGTGGTATTCGACGACATCTCCGATGTGATTTCCGCTCAACGCTCGGTAGCGTGGGGCGAAGTGGCTCGGCGCCTCGCGCATGAGATCAAGAACCCGCTGACCCCGATCCAGCTCTCGGCCGAGCGCCTGCAGATGAAGCTCTCGCCCAAACTGGAGGGCGCCGACGTCGATGTGCTCAAGCGCGGCGCCACCACCATCGTCAACCAGGTGGCGGCCATGAAGCGCATGGTCGACGACTTCCGCGATTACGCGCGCACGCCGCCAGCGCTGTTGCAGTCGCTGCAGCTCAACGGCCTGGTCGCCGAAGTGCTGCATCTCTACGGCATCGACGACACGGGCACGCACGAGCATGCCGTGATCCATCCGTCGCTGGCGGGCAGCCCGCCTGAAATCAAGGGCGATCCGACGCAACTGCGCCAGGTGATCCACAACCTGCTGCAAAACGCCCAGGATGCCGTGGCGGACAACGTAAGCGCGGCTAGGGCGGCGCCCCATATCGCTCTGCACACCGAGACTGTAGAATACAAAGATTCTGCCGGCGAAGACCGGCAGGCCGTCAAGCTCACCATTGCGGATAATGGTCCCGGCTTCGCTCCGCGCATCCTTAGTCGCGCGTTCGAGCCGTATGTGACCACCAAGGCCAAAGGAACAGGCCTGGGTCTTGCGATGGTGAAGAAGATCATTGACGAACACGGCGCACGCATCGAGTTGCGCAATCGCATGGAGGGCTCCGAAATCATCGGGGCGCAGATCTCCATCCTGTTCGTTAAACTGGCATAGTCAATGTGCGGCCCCGAACCCGGCAAGCCGCGGTGGGGTCAAGAGGGGAAGTATGGCAACCATCCTCGTAGTCGACGACGAAATGGGTATCCGGGAGTTGCTCTCGGAAATCCTCAGCGACGAAGGCCATGTGGTCGAAGTGGCAGAAAACGCGCAGAAAGCGCGCGAGTACCGTGCCGGCAATACGCCTGACCTGGTGCTGCTTGACATCTGGATGCCCGATACCGACGGCGTCACGCTGCTCAAGGAGTGGTCGGCCCAAGGCTTGCTCTCCATGCCCGTCATCATGATGTCGGGGCACGCAACCATCGATACCGCGGTGGAAGCAACCAAGATTGGCGCGCTCAATTTCCTCGAGAAGCCAATTGCCTTGCAAAAGCTGCTGTCGGCGGTCGAGCAGGGCCTGGCGCGTGGCATCGAGCGTCCGCGCTCGGGCGTGGCCGCAGGCGCGGCGCTGCCCGCGAGCGGCAATGGCGAGGGCACTGCGGCGATTGCGGCGGAAAGCGCCGCCGAGACCGCCAACGGCAGCCCGCAGCGCTTGCCCGAAGCCGAGATGCATTTCTCCTTCGACATGCCATTGCGCGAAGCACGCGACCTGTTCGAGCGCGCCTACTTCGAATACCACTTGCTGCGCGAGCACGGCAGCATGACCCGCGTCGCCGAAAAAACCGGCCTCGAACGCACCCACCTGTATCGCAAGCTCAAGCAGCTTGGCGTGGAACTCGGCCGCAACAAGCCGGAACCTGCGGAACAATGATGCGGTGATGCACGCAGCGCTTGACCGGGTCGAAAAGCGCTGCTATGATTTCGCTTCTTTGGCCCGGTAGCTCAGTCGGTAGAGCAGAGGATTGAAAATCCTTGTGTCGGCGGTTCGATTCCGTCCCAGGCCACCAGCATTACGAAAAAAGCCCGAGATCTGAAAAGGTCTTGGGCTTTTTTCATTGTGCCCATGGTTTCATCGCTGCCCTTCAGGCCTTTCAGGCGCGTCCAAGAGACGAAGCCTGGCGCGCGCAACAACTTCCTCATCCCACACGCATGTAGCCGCTCAGAACACGGCCAGGACGCGTCTATCGCCTCCTTTGCAGGGGCACGCCTCACGCAGGCCGGACCTTGCAATATCGCCTGCCACCGCCTAATGTTCAGGCACGAATTTCTTCATCCAATGCCATCGCGCCCGCGATTATCGGCATTGCGCCAATTACCCCGAAAATCCGCCTTTCGCATTTGGTCCTGACCTCCGATTTTCGCGATGTCATGTCACCATCCATGCCATCCCGATAGCGATTCAGCAAAACACGCTGCGCATTCGATACTCCCGGTTCATTCAAAACAAGCCGCACATGCATTGACGCTGAAAGGCGAAAAACGAAACACTGCGCGGTCCTGCCTATCACTGCAAACCCGATGCACGCGCCTTCCCCCGATGCCATGGCCGAACCCGTCCACGCTGCCGAACAGCACCGCGCAAGCGTACCTGCGCCTGCGAGCACGCTCTGTCAGCGCCTGGTTGCGGAAGGACTCGGCACGGCGCTTCTGGTGGCAGTGGTGGTAGGCTCGGGCATTCGCGCGCAGCAGTTGGCCGGCGGCAATGTCGCGCTGGCCTTGCTGGCGAACTCGCTGGCCACGGGAGGCGGGCTGATTGCGTTGTTGCTCGCGCTGGGGCCGGTCTCGGGGGGCACTTCAACCCGGTCGTCACGCTCTCGGCGATGGTGCGCGGCGCGCTGCCGGCGCGCGATGCCTGGCGCTACGGGCTGGTACAGATGGGCGGCGCCATTGCAGGGGTCGCCTGCGCGCATGTGATGTTTGGCGAGCCGATGCTGGCCTGGTCGGCGCAAAGCCGGACCGGACCATCGATGTGGTGGAGCGAGTTCGTCGCCACCTTTGGCCTCATCAGCGTGGCGATCGGCACCGGGCGCAGCCGGCCCGCTCTCGTGCCGTTCGCGGTGGCGGGCTATATCACGGCGGGGTACTGGTTCACGGCATCGACGTCATTCGCCAACCCGGCGCTGACCCTTGCGTGCGCGCTGACGGCAACCTTCACCGGCATTCGCGCCATCGATGTGCCGGGCTTCGTGCTGGCGCAGATAGCGGGCGGGCTGAGCGCCACGCTGGTCTTCCACTGGCTGCTGCGAGCCCCGGCTGTGCTGCCGGGCCGTGCGCCGATTACGCGAAAGACGCCATGGCGAGCAGCGGCCACAGCGGCTATAGCGCCTACCAGCGGCGATTGAGCTGCACGCCGAAGATAGAGCCTGAGGTCTGCGAAGCCCAGGTATCGGTGGGCGAGGCAAAGGCGATGCCGTCCACGTCGTTGGCCTTGCTGTAGGTGTAGAAGGCGCGCAGGTTGGCATTGCCGGCCGCCTTGCCAAGCGTGAAGGTAGGCGCCACGGTCACCGCCGTGCGCTGTCCGCTGGCGCCGAAGCCCGAAGAGATCTGGTCGTGCGCCACCTCGAAGGTCAGCTTGAACTGGTCACTGGCGATATAGGCGGGGCGCACGCGCGTGGCCATCCATTGCAGCGTGCCAACCGGCGAGCGGTCGAACTGCATGCTGGACTCGACCGAGCCCGCCATGCCCAGCCCCGAGCGCTGCTTCCACTCCATTGATTCGGCCACGCGTACGCGCGACAAGGCGGGCCCCATGCCGGTGTAGCCCGTCAACGCGTTACGGCTGCCCTCGCCAAACTGCATGCCGAAGCGGTTGGTGCCGGCGAGCACGCCTTGCTGCTCGTGCATGGCCGACACCCACCACGCGCTGCCGGTCTGCTGGATCAGCGGCTGCGCTTCCACACGCGTATAGCCCAGTTGCACCGAGCCTTTCTCGTTGGTGGCGATGGGCGCGGTGCGCAGCGAATGATAGCTTGGCAGGTTGGCGCCATTCAGGTCATTGCGCGCGGTGTACTGGTAGTTGAGCGCGATGTCGCCAAAGCGTGCATTGTCCACCCCGAAACGCATCGCCGGCGACGTGGGCGGCAGCAGCCCAGACGACATCAGGAACGACGAGTTCTCGCGCCGGCCGGCCCACATGGTGGCGCCGTCCAGCACCGACAGGCCACTGACCGAGGTATAGATCTGCGGCAGCAGGGCATAGGGATCGACCGCGGCCGGGCGGCCATTGATCGAAGTGGCATCGGTCCCCTTGGCCTGCGCCACCAGTTGCACCTGCGCGCCGCCGTCGAGCGAGAACAGGGACTCCTTGACCTTGACCTCTCCGGTGCTGCGGCACGCGAGCCCGCCGCCGATGCCGGTGGACAAGGTGCCACCGCCAGCGCAGGCACGGGTGGCGGTGGTGCGATCGTCATACGCGGCGCGCCCGCTGTAGCCAAGCCGCCAGACCTGCTCGCCGGCAGGATCGTGGGCGGGCAACTGGGAAACCAGCGCATAGCTTTCACCGGCCGCTGCCGGCGTGTCGGCAGCCTCGCCCTCGGCGGGCTTGGCGACATTCGGCGGGGCGTCCGCCACGAACTCGCCAAGGCGCTTGGGAAAGAACACTACGGGCGGGGCAGGCGCGACAACCGGCTCCGGGGGCAGGGGTGGATCGGGCGGGCCGGCGAGCTCCATGCCGTCGTCATCCAGGCCGGCATTGGCCCAGGTGGCAGGCGCGGGCGGCTCCGGCAGGGCGGAGGCGGGCGTGGGCGAAGCTCCCTCGGCAGCGGCGGCTCCAGGCGCTCCAGGCGCTTCGGGCGCTTCCTGTGCGGCAGCCGCGGCAGGGGCGTCGGGGGCCACCGGGGCCGGGGCGGCTTGTTCACCCGCGATCAGGGCTGCCAGCGGGTCTGCTTCGGGCGGGGTTGCCGGACTCTGCATCGCCGCGGGCGCGGCCTGCGCATCGGCTGCCGCCAGGTTTGGCCCCGTCCCGGTCTGCGCGCACGCGTTCAGTCCCCAGACGGCCAGCACGGCAACGGCGAGGCAACGCGAGCGGAACGCCGGCAGGCGGCCGGAGGCGGGCGAGGCGGCAAACAACATAGGACAAGACCAGTAAGGCGTGATTTTTTAACAGTCGACCAATTGGACAGCAAGCGGGGTTACAAAATCCGCAGCGGGGGCGTCGTTCTCACCATATGGAATACATCGCTTGCGTCACCTGGCACGTCACGGCGCAGCCGTACCAATGGGAGCGCAGCGGGATGACAGGACGATGTGCAGCACCCTCTGAATCTGCACTTTCCTAGCGAAAACCCGGACTTGCACGGCCCCCGTGGCGAAAGGGCCACCGCTATAATCACCTGGCCTGTCCAACGGGTACGGATCGGCCCTCGAGCCTGTTACGAAGGCATGCCAGGATACGCCACGTTCCTGCTATGTCTCCGTAACAGGCTCATTGTTGCGCGGCCGCCGTACCCCGGCTGCCTGCGCGTCACGGTACAGAGCGGGATGCCCACGCATGACGCGGGCGTGCCCACCCCTGCTGCCGCACTAGAAATCTATAAAAGAGGAGAAGTCATGGAACGTCGTTCCTTTCTGTTGAAGGCATCGGCCGTGGCCGCCACGGGTGCGCTGGCCGCGTGCGGCAAGGAAGAAAAGGCTGCTGCGCCGGCCGCCGCCGGTGCCAGCGCACCGGCCGTGATCGGCAGCAATCCGGCCGTGGAATGGCGCCTGGCTTCGAGCTTCCCCAAGTCTCTCGACACCATCTACGGTGGCGCCGAGCTGCTGTCGCAACGGGTCAAGGAACTCACCGACGGCAAATTCAACATCAAGGTCTTCGCCGCCGGCGAACTCGTGCCGGGCCTGCAGGTGCTGGACGCGGTGCAGAACAATACCGTGCAGATCGGCCACACCGCCGGCTACTACTACTTCGGCAAGAACCCGACGCTGTGCTTCGACACCACCGTCCCGTTCGGCCTGACCTCGCGCCAGCAAAATGCATGGATGATGCAGGGCAACGGCATGAAGCTGATGCGCGAGTTCTTCAAGGAATACAACGTCGTCAACTTCCTGGGCGGCAACACCAACGCGCAGATGGGTGGCTGGTTCCGCAAGGAAATCAAGACGGTTGCCGACCTGCAGGGCCTGAAGTACCGCATTGCCGGTTTCGCCGGCGTGGTGCTGTCGCGCCTGGGCGTGGTGCCGCAGCAGATCGCTGGTGGCGACATCTATCCCGCGCTGGAAAAAGGCACCATCGATGCGGCGGAATGGGTCGGCCCGTACGATGACGAGAAGCTCGGCTTCTACAAGGTTGCCCCGTACTACTACTACCCGGGCTGGTGGGAAGGCAGCGCGCAGCTGTCCTTCTACTCCTCGGCAACCGAGTACGAGAAGCTGCCCGCGCTGTACAAGCGCGCGCTGGAAACGGCCACCATCGAAGTCCACACCAACATGATGGCCAAGTACGACGCGGTCAACCCGCAAGCGCTGGCCCGCCTGCTGGAAAACGGCGTGAAGCTGCGTCCGTTCTCCAAGGAAATCATGGAGGCCTGCTTCAAGGCCACCCAGGACGCCTACGCAGAGGAAACCGCCAAGAACCCGTCGTTCAAGAAGATCTACGACGACTGGCGCGTCTTCCGCAACAACGAAGCAGCGTGGTTCAACGTGGCCGAGCAAGCATTTTCGCAGTTCAGCTTCGCGCGCAAGCTGTAAGTGCATTGCCGCCTCCCGCGAGGTGGCGCAAGCCAGCCATAAGCCCGTGCCCAGCACGGGCTTTTTTACGCCGGTAGAATCCCCCGATTCCTTGGGACTCTTCATGCAAACCGGCATCATCTACGCGCTGCTCGCCTACATCGTCTGGGGCTTGCTGCCGCTCTATATCAAATCCCTCCACGGCATCGCGCCAATGGAGATCCTGCTGCACCGCATGGTGTGGTCGCTGGTGTTCCTGGGGCTGGTGCTCACCTGGCGCCGTCACTGGGGCTGGCTGCGAGGAGTCTGGACCAATCCGCGCCTGCTGGCCGGCTTCGTTGCCAGTGCGCTGCTGCTGAGCGGCAACTGGTTTCTCTACATCTGGTCGGTATCGAACGGTCGGGTGGTGGACGCCAGCCTGGGCTACTTCATCAATCCGCTGTTCAACGTGCTGCTGGGCGTGCTGTTCCTGCATGAGCGGCTGCGTCCCGGCCAGTGGGCCTCCATTGCCCTGGCTGCGGCAGGCGTGGTCTGGCTGACCGTGGCCGCGGGCCAGCTGCCCTGGATTGCGCTGGCGCTGGCCGCCACTTTCGGCGGCTACGGGCTGCTGCGCAAGACCGCCACGCTGGGCGCGCTGGAAGGCCTCTCGCTGGAGACCATGCTGCTGTTCCCGCTGGCGGCAAGCGCGCTGGCTTACCTGTTCGCGACGGGCCAAGCCGACTTCCCCGAGGTCGGCGGCGGGGTGCAGTTGCTGGCGCTGCTCGCCGGGCCGGTCACCGCCGTCCCCTTGCTGCTGTTCGCGGCCGGCGCGCGGCGTATCCCGCTGTCCTTGCTGGGGCTGCTGCAGTACACCGGCCCGACGCTGCAGCTGCTGCTCGGCGTGTGGCTCTGGAACGAGCCGTTCCCGGCCAGCAAGCAGGTCGGCTTTGCGATGATCTGGATATCGCTGGCTGTCTATGCGATCGAGGGGATATGGGCGGGGCGCCAGCGGGCGAAGCTGGCGACGCAAGGATGAAGAGGGGCCTCATGGAGGCCCCTTGATATTTACACCAATAATGAAATGTATTGTTGATTGCAAATGAACATTCTTCATGCGAATTAATTTTGCCTCTTTGCTGCCATCCACCCAAGCGAGCAATGCCTCAATGCTTGGCGGTGCGCGGCAAAATCATTCTTACCATTTATCAACAGACAAACCAACAAGATTAGTTGATTTATATGGAGAATAATAAAACCGATTCACCCCGCCAAACCCGGTCAGTAAAGCCCGCGTACCTGGGCATGTAGCCGTACCAACCCCAGCAGCGCATCGATGTTGGGGGTCGCGATCCCGACGTGCTCGCCAATTTCCCGCACCGATGCCACCAGTGCATCGATCTCCACCGGCCGCCCGGCCTCGGCATCCTGCAGCATCGAAGTCTTGAAGGCGCCCAGCTTGCGCGTGACCTGGCTGCGCTCCTCGCCGCTTTGCGCGATCGGGCAACCGATGACCGCGCCGATCTTGCTGGCCTCTTCCATCACCGCCAGGCAGAAACGATTGACCAGCGGATCGTCGAGGATGCGGTCGCAGGTGGCGCCTGTCAGCACGGAGACCGGGTTCATCGTCATATTGCCCCACAGCTTGAACCAGATGTCCTGCTGGATCGCGGCGCTGCGCTCGATCTCCAGGCCGCCGCTGGCGAGCAGGCTGGCCACGGCCTCGAGCTTGCCGGCTGCCATGGCCGTAGCGCCGCCCGCCGCGCCCAGGATCAGGCGCGCGCCGAAGCCGTGGCGCACCGTGGCCGGAGCCGGCGTGGAGGCGGTCAGGTGCACCACGCAGCCGATTACGTGTGCCGCCGGGATGGCGCGCGCAATGGCGCCTTGCGGATCCACGGCGCGCAGCGACAAGCCGGCATGCGGGCCGGGCCGCTCGAAGAACCACCAGGGCACGCCGTTCATCGCCGTCACCACCACCGTATCGGGGCCGATCAGCGGTCCGATGGTCTGCGCCAATTGCGGCAGCGCCGGCGCTTTCACCGCCAGGATCACCACATCTTGCGTACCTAGCGCTGCGGGATCGCTCTGCGCGTGAACCGCGAACGTCTCGCTGCGCTCGCCCTCGATCAGGGTCAGGCCTTGCGAGCGCAGCGCCTCCAGCGTCTGGCCGCGCGCCAGTACGTTCAGCGCCTGGCCGGAACGGGCCAGCCGCGCGCCGATAAAGCCGCCGACGGCACCTGCGCCGACGATGCATAGGGATGTCATGACTGCCTGCTCCTGCTCGTTTATTCTCGCTATGAATCAATGTTGGCTATTCACGATACGATTCATCGATACCGTCAATTTCCCGGGTCAGTGCCGCGAACACATCTTCGCCCGCGCCGAACTTGGGATTGAACTGCAACGAGTCGCGCGTGCACTTGCGCTGGATCTCCTCGGGCACCGGCAGCGCCGCCCCCATGGCCAGCGTGGCCAGCTGGATCTCGCACGCGCGGTTGAGCAGCCAGAGCGTGGAAAAGGTACGCGCAATGCTGTCGCCCCAGGCCAGCAAGCCATGGTTGCGCAGGATCACGGCGGGCTTGTCGCCGATATTGCGCACCAGGCGCGGCCCTTCGTCGTCGTGCACGGTGATGCCTTCAAACGGATGGTAGGCCACCTTGCCGAACAATTGCGCCGCGTAGAAATTGCTCATCGACAGGCCCTGCGCCGAACAGGCGACCGCCATGCCGGCCGTGGTGTGCGTATGCATGACGCAGTGCGCGCCCGGGATACCGGCGTGGATGGCGGCGTGCACGGTGAAGCCGGCCGGGTTGACCGGCCAGCGGCTCTCGCCGATGACCTGCCCCGCCAGGTCGATCTTCACCAGGTTGGAGGCGGTCACCTCCGCGTAGCGCAGGCCGAAGGGATTGATCAGGAAGTGAGGACTACCGCCATCGCCACCCGCCTCGGGCGGCAGGCGCAGCGTGATGTGGTTGTAGATCAGCTCGGTCCAGCTCAGCCGGTCGAAGATGCGGTAGCAGGCGGCGAGCTTGACGCGCGCCTCCCATTCCGCCGGGTGACAGTTGGCAATGGCCATGCAGGGTCTCCTCTCGGGTTGCTCGCCGCGTCGGTACGGGCGCTTTCAGTGTGCGGTTCAGGTGGGGTCGGACCATGATGCCGACACGGAGAAACCTCATGCCGACGCCCGATTAATTACCATGTTAATGATTTTGCGAGGCGGGTCAAGCGGGGGCTACCCGCGTTCGGCGGCTTGGCACAGGGCAACCAGCAACGCCTCAGGTTCAGGCTCAGGGCAGCGTGTTGCGCATGATCAGCAGCCACGGCATGTGCGTGTTGGTGACGCCGTCGATCATGCCGGAGTCACCCAGCTCGATCAGCTCCATCGACACCGATTGCTGGACATTGCCGCCAATGGCCTTGACCAGGCGTGCCGCCGGGTCGACCTCGACCACGATGTCGCAATGCATGGGCGTGGTGCCAAAGCCGATCTCGGCGGCGCTGTCGAGGTACCTGTCGCGCCCGCGCGCGGCGCAGATCACATCGCCCGGGCGGGGCATGGCGGGCAACGGCTCGATGCGGAACGCCGGCGCGGGCAGAATGCCGTCGCGCGCGTCCACCACGTACATCGAATGCGAATCGCCGGTCAGGAACTGGCGGTCGTCCAGGCCGGCCTTGCGCATTACCCAGGAAATGAACACGGCAGACCAGGCCCAGTTGCCCTGGGTGACCTGGCGGCACGTGACGGCCTTGCCCACGATGGCCCAATAGCGCTGGGCGAGTTTGCAGCCCTGGGGCGTGGCCTCCATGCCGGTGCCGTCGGGAAAGTGCAGGCAGGCCGCCTCGCTGCTCTCCTCGTCCTCACGGTCGGCGGACCGGTCCGCGGCATCCGTCCCATCCGCTTCGGGTCCGGCCACCGGCATGCCGGGCAATACGGGCGCCGGCAGCGGGCTGTCGGCCACGCACGCGGTGTCGTCGCGCCCCAGGCGCACGGTCTGGCCCCCCAGCGCTGCCATTCCTGCCAGGCGATCTCAACGATGCGCTGACGCTGCGTGGCGCCGGGCGTTGTCACGGGTCTTTCCGTATCGGGCAGGGGGTCGCCTGAGGCCGGGCGGGTGGGGTAGGCGTGGTGCAACCCGAGACCAGCGCGAGCGTCATCAGCAGGCTCAGGCCAAGCCGCCGTGCCTGTGGAAAATTTTGTGGGAAACGTTGTGAATAAAGCTGTGGAAATCTGCCGCGCGGCGAAGGAAGGTGCATGAGAGGCCTACTGAGCAGGACACCCTAGACCCTTGTATTTACTGAGGGAAGGCGCCGATAGGGCACTATCTTACCGGGCTGGCGGAGGGTGCGGCGTATACCGCGAAGCGGCAGGATAACCGCGGGTCAAACACTGTGGATAACGCGCCCCGCCTGGCGCTCACCCATGCCATCAGGCAACCGGTGGCGGCACGGCGGGGTTGATCCAACGGGGCTGGCACGAGACCGCCCGCGGGACTCACTGGTTCACTGCGTCCTTGAACTTCTGGCCAGCCTTGAACTTGACGGTCTTGGCGGCTTCGACCTTGATTTCTTCGCCGGTGCGCGGGTTGCGCGCCATGCGTTCGCCGCGCTCGCCCTGGCTGAAGGTGCCAAAGCCGATCAGGCTCAGGGTGTCGCCCTTGGCCACGGCTTCCATGATGGCGCCAAGCGTCACGTTCAGCGCTTGTTCTGCCTTGGCCTTGGTCAGGCCGTCCACGCCGGCCGCGATGGCGTCGATCAGTTCGGTTTTCGTCATGCTTCACTCCGTGTCGAGTTGATAAAACAAGGACGCCTGGCTGGGCCGGCGCACTTCGCGCCGGCGTCGGCAAAGGCGCCGCGGGCCACATCATACCGTGTCGGGCCACGCCAACTGGGAACAGATTGTTACAGGGCATCCCGCTCCAGGCCGCGCTGGCTGGGGCTTTGTGGGGATTCGGGGGTGCAAGCCGAGCCTTCGCGAGCGTCAGGATGGGCCTCAGGCGAGTTAACGCACCCAGGTGTCCCAGAGGGCATCCACACCTGCAAAACGGCTCCAGAGGCCTTGTGGGCCCTTCCAGGGGCATTGCATTGCAATAGCGAAGCCCGGCGCGGGCAGGGCGAAATCCCTCAAATGCCGGGGCCTCCGGCAGATGCCAAAGGCAACTGGCCGCCGCGCAGCACTATCCCTGCCCGCCAAGGGGCCTTGCAGGCGCTGTGGGCGTTTCTTTCGCTGGAGCCGGGTCCGTGGACCGCGTACCCATTGCAGCGCAGCAGCGAGGGCCGAGAGGCTGCCTGGGAGGGATATGAACTATTGTGCATGGCGCCCATTGAGCAAGCGCGGCCGAAATCTCGAGGTTATTCGCGGCATGCATGCGCGGCCTTGGCCGTTAACGGTGCGCGTTTACGGCCAAGCCCGGTCACCGGGCAGTGCGGACGTATACCGCCGACCGCCGCGAAACGGCGCGTATACCTCGGCGACCCAGCAGGAAGACCACGCGTAGTACGCGGTTGCATACGCGCTCTTCCTCGTCAAAAATCCTTGGATGTACGGGGGTAAACCGTGCAGCGACCAGCAAATTCCTCTTGCTCAAAAAAGAAGCCACGCCTGAAGCGGCTTTTCAGCCCTTTATTTTTTGCGTGGTTCTCTTTGCTCGCCGATAACAGGACGTAGTCCTTTCTGTTTACTTCTTTCTTTAATGTATACAGATAGTAGTAGTAGGTAAACGGCTGCCTTTTCTGTGGATAACCCGGTAAACGCTTTTCAAATCAGGATGTTGCAAGAAGCAGAAGTGGTGGGACCCGGTGTTGGCGGACGTGGATGACTTAGCCTTTTGGATGAGGGGTCGGGTGCAACCCTCCGACTTATGCCTGATGCGTCCCCATGCCAACCCCAGGCAGCCCACATGAATTGCATGTCTTTATCCCCAGATTTTTGCCGGGTTATCCACAAACTGTCGGCGGGTTCGTGGTCGTATACGTAGCCACAGGTAGCCACAGAAGAGCTTCTTGAGGCTGTTTCGATGATGGGTCTTCCCGTTAACCGGTGCGCTGTATATCTGGATCGACGTACTACAGGTTCAGGTGGGCCGCCCAGTATACGCCTATTTGCCGGCAAGGGGATGCCGCAGCCAATATGGGCAGGTATCATCGCCATCGCGCCCGGGCGGCGCGCAGCCGCGCAGGGTGGCAGGAAGGCGGACCAATACGGGATGGCACATGGCGGAACAGGCAAAGCAAGAGGAATTGAACCAGGAAGGGACTGACGCGAAAGACGCCGAGCGCGTCAAGAGCCCCAGGCAGGGCAAGCGCAAGACCGCGTCCGACCGCGTCGAAGTGCGCCGCTCGGGCGTGCATGGCAAGGGCGTCTATGCGAACGCGCCGATTGCCGAGGGCGAGCGCATCATCGAATACAAGGGCGAGCATATTTCGTGGAAGGAAGCGCTCAAGCGCCATCCGCACGATCCGGCGGATCCCAACCACACCTTCTACTTCAGCCTGGAAGACGGCAACGTGATCGACGCCAAGTTCGGCGGCAACCGCGCGCGCTGGATCAACCACGCCTGCGCGCCCAATTGCGAGGCACGCGAGAAGAAGGGGCGCGTGTTCATCCACGCGCTGCGCGACATCGCGGGCGGCGAGGAACTGTTCTACGATTATGGGCTGGTGATCGACGCGCGCTACACCAAGAAGCTCAAGAAGGAGTTCGAGTGCCGTTGCGGCAACCCGAAGTGCCGCGGCACCATGCTGGCGCCGAAGGACAAGAAAGCCAAGTAGGCGTCTTGCAAGGGGACGAGTTGCACGGCTTGTCCCGCCTCACCTCAGACGATCCCGGCGGCCTCGCACGGGATGCGGATCACAAAGCGCATGCCGCGCGCCTCGGCCTCCTCCCCGGAGGCGGGCACATCTTCGATGCGGATGGTGCCGTGATGCAGGCCGATGATTTCATGCACGATGGCGAGGCCGAGGCCGGCGCCGCCGGGCGGTTGCGCCGGCGCATTGGGCCCCGGCGTATGGTCGCCGCGGAAGAAGCGCTTGAAGACTTCCTCGCGGCGCGCCAGCGCAATGCCCGGCCCGTTGTCTTCCACCATCACCACCGCCATGCCGCGATGGCCGAGCGCCTCGCCGCCAGCGCGCACGGTGATGCGCCCGCCGGGCGGCACGTATTTCACGGCATTGTCGATCAGGTTGCTGAGCGCTTCGCGTATCAGCAGGCGGTTGCCGCGCACCGTGGAGGGCGCCGCGCCCGTAAAGGTGGGACCGGGCAAGGTCTCGAAGCCCAGGTCGATTTGGCGCGCGAGCGCCTGCGGCACCCACTCGGCGCCGGTCTCGAAGGCCAGCGTGGCCAGGTCGAAATGCTCGATCGGGCCCAGACGCTCCAGCGATAGCCCGGGCTCCGCGCGGGCCAGCGACAGCAACTGGTTGGACAGGCGCACCGCGCGGTCGGCTGCCGATTGCAGCTCGCGCAGCGCGTGGTCCGTCACCGCGGGATCCACCGACTGCACCGCACGGTCGGCATGCAGCTTGACGGCAGTGAGCGGCGTGCGCAGTTGGTGCGCGGCGTCGGCGATGAACTTGCGCTGCGCGTCGAGCGCATCGCGCAGCCTGGCCAGCAGTGCGTTGAGCGCGCGGATCAGCGGCTCCACTTCGGCCGGTACCTGGGTTTCATCGAGCGGCGCCAGCGAGCGCGCGGTCTGGCGATTGAGCTTGTCGGTGAGGATCTGCAGCGGCACCAGCTCTTCCTTGAGCACGTGCGAGAGGATCAGGCTGCCCACCACCAGCAGCAGGATCAGCGGCACCGAGACCGACAGCAGGATCTCGTTGGCGGCGGTCTCGCGCCGGTCCAGCAGCTCGGCCACTTCCACCACGATGGGCCCGCGCGGGGCGCGTCCGGCCTCGCTGGTGGCCAGTTCATCCGAGGCCGGGCTGGGCAGGTTGACCGGCAGGCGCACGGCGCGCACCTGGCGCCCGCTGAACCAGGCATAGAAAAGCCGCGCATCGTGCAGCGAAGTCTGCCCGGTGCCGTAGCCCAGCCAGGTGTCCATGCCGCCGATCAGCCCGTCGGGGCCGTGGATGCGCCAGTAGATGCGGTCGGTGCCTTCGGCCTCGACCAGCGTCTGCGCGATCATCGGGATGTCTTGCTCCAGCCGGGGGCCCGCAATGCGGATCTGCTGCGCGATATTGTTGGCCACGCCGTACAGGGCGCGGTCGAATACCTGTGTGGTGTAGTGCGCCGCCAGCCAGTAGGAGAGCGAGCCGCTGGTCAGCACCAGCGCGAACAGCGGCGTGGCCAGCGCGCGCAGCAAGTGCACGCGCAGGCTTTGCGTGGAGGCCGAGCGCGCGGATGGCGTTGCCGCGGCGGTTGCGACGGCCTTGCCGGATGCACCGCTGGCGGCGTCGGTCAGGGCCTTGGGAGGCTGGGGAGGACGTGGGCGCAGCCACATGGCGGGCTTCTCCCTGGGCGCGGCGTCAGGTGCCGGCGCGGATCTGCAGCAGGTAGCCGAAACCGCGCACGGTCACGATCTCCACGTCGCATTCTTCGAGCTTCTTGCGTACGCGGTGCACGTAGACTTCGATGGCGGTATCGCCAACCGTGTCCCCGCCTTCGCCCGCGGGATGCGCGAAAGTGGCGAGATGGTCCTGCAGCTGTGCCTTGCTGACCACGCGGCCCTGGCGCTGCAGCAGCAGCTCCAGCACGGCGAATTCGCGCGGCGAGAGTTCCAGCGGCTTGCCGTCGATGAACATGCGGCGGTCGTTGCCCGACAGGCGCAGTCGTCCGAGCCGCACGTCGCGCTCGGGCGCGGCCTCGCCGTGCTGGCTGCGGCGCAGCAAGACGCGCACGCGCGCCTCCAGCTCGGGCAGGGCGAAGGGCTTGACCAGGTAGTCGTCGGCGCCGGCGTTCAGGCCGGAGAGCTTGTCTTCGAGCTCGTCGCGCGCGGTCAGGATGATGACCGGCGTGGTGCGGTTGCGGGCGCGGTAGCGCGCCAGCAGGGTCATGCCGTCGATGCCGGGCAGGCCCAGGTCGAGGATCACCAGGTCGTGTTGTTCGCGCAGCAGGTGCTCGGTGGCGTAGACGCCGTCATGCACCACACGCACCTGATGGCCGGCTTGGGACAAGCCGGCTTCGACGCCACTGGCGATCTGACGGTCGTCCTCGATCAGAAGGATACGCATGGTGGCAGGCTGGGAGGCTCGAAAGGGGTCGGGAAAGTGACGAATGCAACAAGCGGTCAACCACCGATTGTACAGCGCAGGGCCGCTTGCGTCCTTTCGGTTTGCCTACAGTCTCCCGGGTAGGCGCAGGCGCGCGCTCAGGCCTTGGACAGCGACGCGGCGGCGCGCTCCATGAAGGCGGCCAGGTCGATATCGCGCCGGGTCAGGCCGTTGGCGTCATGGGTGGACAGGGTGACGTCGACCCGGTTGTAGACGTTGAACCACTCCGGATGGTGGTCGGCCTTTTCCGCGGCCAGCGCCACGCGCGTCATGAAGGCGAAGGCGGCGTTGAAGTCGGCAAAGGTAAAGCGCTTGTGGATCGCATCGCGGTCATCGACGGTGCTCCAGCCGGGCAGGCTGGCCAGCAGCGGCGCACGTTCTTCAAGCGTTAGGGGCACGACAGGCGCAGGGGACATGATGGGCTCGATGGTCGAAAAGGAAGTTGGCAAACGGGAATACCAGCCCGCCCGCTCAACTTTCCGGCCATTGCGATGTGCATGGCGGCGGGGGCGGAGCGGGCATGCCGATATTGTTTCACAAAGCGCGCGCGGGGCGCTGGAGTCAGACGTCGTCGCTGTCGGCCCAGCCTTCGCGCGAGCCGCGATGCAGCACGAGGTCGGATTGCCCCACGTCGCCGGCGCCAAGCGTGGGCTGTGCGCGCAGTTCCTCATAGAGCGGCGCAAAGTCGGGGCGGGTGGCGTCGAACAGCTGGTCGAAGCTGTCGATCACGAAGTACGTCTTCTGGAACGTGTCGATGCGGTAGCGCGTGCGCATGATGCGCCGCACATCGAAGCCGATGCGGTTGGGGCTGGCCGAGTCCAAGCTGTAGATCGATTCCCCCTGGCTCGACAGGATGCCCGCGCCGTAGATGCGCAGGCCCTCCGGCGTGCGGATCAGGCCGAATTCCACGGTGTACCAGTACAGCCGCGCCAGCATGTCGAGCGCGCCCAGCGAGGCGGCCTTGAGCCCGCCCTTGCCGTAGGCTTCCATGTAGTTGGCAAAGACCGGGTTGATCAGCAGCGGCACATGGCCGAACACATCGTGGAAGCAGTCGGGCTCCTGCAGGTAATCGAGCTGCTCGGGCTTGCGCATCCACCAGCTCGCGGGAAAGCGGCGGTTGGCCAGGTGCTCGAAGAACACGGCATCCGGCACCAGGCCGGGCACCGCCACCACCTGCCAGCCGGTGGCGCGCATCAGGGTTTCATTGAGCTGGTCGAAGCTGGGCACGCGGTCGCGCTCCATGCCCAGCGTGGACAGGCCTTGCAGGAATTCATCGCAGACGCGGCCGCGCAGCATCGAGGCCTGGCGGTCGTAGAGCTTGGCCCACACCGCGTGGTCCGTGTCCGTATAGCGGTCCAGCGGCTGCGCGATGGTGAAATCGGGGCGCAGCTCCTGGCCGGACAGCAGGCCGGCGTCGAATTGTTCCTTGAGCTTGTCGGTCAAGGTGCCGGCAAAGCTGGCCTGGGCGTCCCCAGCCTGGGTGGCGATAGCCATTGCGTCCATGATGTTTTATCTCCTGCAGATTTACCGCACAGTTTAGCGAGGATATGACGTAAATGGCCCGCAAATACGGCTTGGTTTCGTCAGGAGATGCATCAATCACGCAGAAATTTGGTATTGTATGCGGGAAATATGCGCGGGTGCGCTGCTAGCGACAATCGGCGTGCCGCAAGGCGGCGGTGGAGGTAGCATTCTTCCCGCCAGCGTAGTGCACAACAAGAAGCGATTCCGATTCGACCAACGCGACCAACGCGACCGAAGCGACATGACCATGATCAACCTCGACCCATTCGACCTCGCGCTGCTGGCGGCATTGCAGACCGACGGCCGCTCCACCCACCAGCAGCTCGCCGAGCGCATTCATCTTTCACCCAGCCAGATCGGGCGGCGGCTCGCGCGGCTCGAGGCCGACGGCGTGATCACCGGCTACCGCGTGGTGCTGTCGCCGCCATCGCTCGGGCTTGGCGTGCTGGTGTTCACCAGCGTCAAGCTGGCCCACCACGGCGACACCATCGTCGAGCGCTTCCGCGAGGACATCCTGCTGCTGGAAGAAGTGCAGGAGTGCTACTCCGTGGCGGGCGAGGCCGACTACCTGCTGCGTATCATGGTGCCCGACCTGCCGACGCTGGCCGAATTCACGATGAAGAAGCTCATGCGCGTGCCGGGCGTGGAGAGCGTGCGTTCCAACATCGTGCTGACCGCGCTCAAGCGCGACGGGCCGTTGCCGCTGTCGCATTTGCGCTAGCCAGCGGGCCTCTCGCTGCGCGCGCGGACTTGCGCTTGCCATCGGCGCATGTCACCCTCGCCGGGTGCCGTAATCGGGAGGAGGCAGGATGACGCAGATCGTCGCTCGGATGGACAAGCGTGAGCAACGTGCGAGAGGTGGGTACTGGTGGGCTGCCGCAGCTTGCCTGCAGGCAGTGTTGGCGACGTTGCCGGGCTCCGGCCAGGCGGCGCAGGTGATCCGCTTCTCGCCGGAGGGCGAGGTCGCTCGCGTGCGGCAGGTGGCGATCCGCTTCGATGAAGCGATGGTGCCGCTGGGCGACCTGCAGGCGAGCCCGCCCGCCACGGTGTCCTGCAATGGCAGCACGATCACCGGGCAGGCACGCTGGATCGACGCGAAGAACTGGGCATTCGATTTTGCGCGCGACCTGCCTCCCGGCGTCAAATGCACGGTGCGCATGGTGGCCGGCCTCAAGAGCGAGGCGGGCAAGGCGTACACCGGCAAGCCGGAGTACCGCTTCGAGACCGGCGGCCCCACCGTGGTCTTCGCGCGACCCGGCGGCGGCGAGATCGAAGAAGACCAGGTCTTTGCGCTGCGCTTCAACGGGCCGGCCACCGCCGACTCGGTGCGCACCGCTGCATGGTGCCAGGCGCAAGGCCTGGGCGAGCGCATCCCCGTGCGCCTCGTTGCCGGCAAGGAGCGCGACGCCGTGCTGGGCGCGCTGCACTGGAAGCTGAAGGCCGACGAGGTGGATACCGTGCACCTGCTGGCCTGCCAGCAGCGCCTGCCGTCCGGTGCGCGTATGCAACTGGTGCTGGGCAGCGGCATCGCCACGCCTTCGGGGCTGGCCACGCGCGACGAGCGGCGCTTCGACTACACCGTGCGCGAGCCCTTCACCGCCAGCTTTACCTGCGAGCGCGAGCGCGCGCAGTCGCCCTGCACGCCGTTGCGGCCTATCTCGCTGTCGTTCTCCGCCCCGATCTCGCGCAAGGACGCCGAGCATATCCTGCTCAATACGCCGAAAGGCCCGCGCGCCCCGCAATTCGAGCCGGACGCGGCGCGCGACGCGCCCGTCAGCAGTGTCAGCTTCAAGCCGCCCTTTGCCGAGAAGACCGAGTTCACGCTTTCGGTACCCGCCGGCCTGAAGGACGACAGCGGCCGCGTGCTGTCCAATGCCGAGCTGTTCCCGCTCAAGGTCAGCATGGCCGTGATGCCGCCGCTGGCGAAATTCTCGGCCGCCCCGTTCGGCGTGCTCGAGCGCTTTGGCGAGTTGCCCAAGGGCCGTGCGCCGGCCGACTATCCGGCGCTGCTGCCGGTGACGCTGCGCAATGTCGAGGCCGACCTGCCGGCGCAAGGCGTGCGCGCGCAAGCTGGCACGGTACGCCGCCTGAAGGTGGACGACGACGGCGCGGTGCTGCGCTGGTACGGGCTGGTGCGCCGGCTGCACGAAGGCAGCTGGACGCGCGGCGAGCTCGACGCCATTCTCGCCGGCCGCTCGCCGTCCGCGGTCAACAACCCGCGCAACGCGCCTTCCATCGAGACCCGCTCCGTGTCGCTGCTCGATGGCGTGGCGGGTGCGCGCAAGCTCGCCATTCCGCAACTGGGCGAGCCCGGCGGCAAGGCGCCCCGCCCGTTCGAGGTGGTCGGCATTGCGCTGCCTGAAGCGGGCTTTCATGTGGTGGAGATCGCGTCGCCGATGCTGGGCGAGGCACTGCTCGGCAAGCCGGTCCCCATGTACGTGCGCACCGCCGCGCTGGTGACCAACCTGGGCGTGCATTTCAAGCTCGCGCGCGGCTCCGGCAAAATGACTGCGCTGGCGTGGGTCACCACGCTCGACGACGGCAAGCCGGTGGCCAACGCCGCGGTGGCGCTGCGCGATTGCAGCGGCAAGCTGCTGGCCTCGGGCCGTACCGATGCTGCCGGGCTGGCGAGCTTCAACGGCCTGGACGACGTGCGCGAGCGCAGTTGCGACGACACCGGGCTGTCTGGCTATTTCGTCTCGGCGCGCATTGCCGCCGATCATCCGCAGGCGCGCGGGCAGGCCGACATGGCCTTCGTGATGTCCGACTGGAACCAGGGCATCGAGAGCTGGCGCTTCAATGTGCCGACCGACACCAGCGCGGTGCCGGACGTGCGCGCCCACACCATCTTCGATCGCACTTTGCTGCGTGCCGGCGAGACCGTGTCGATGAAGCACGTGATCCGCACCGAGACCGCGAATGGCTTCGCCTTGCCGGGTGCGGGCGATCCCTTGCCGGAGAAGCTGGTCATCCAGCATGAAGGCAGTGGCCAGACCTACGAGCAGCCGGTGCAGTGGCGCACCACCGCCACAGGTGGGCGCAGCGCCGAGAGCACGTTCGCGATTCCCGCGGCAGCGAAGCTTGGCGTCTATACCGTGTCGTTGAGCGACGCCAAGGATCGCGTGATGGACAGCGGCAGCTTCCGCGTGGAGGCCTTCCGCCTGCCGGTGCTCGCGGGCACGCTCAAGGCCGGCAGCGGCGGGGCGCTGGTGGCGCCGGCCGAGGTGCCGCTCAACCTGGAAGTGCACTACGTGTCGGGCGGCGGCGCGGCAGGCCTGCCGGTGCGGGTGTCGGCGCTGCTGCGCGACAAGTACGTGCGCTTTGCCGACTACGATGGCTATGCCTTCGCCGCGCCGCGCAAGCCGCAAAAGGACAGCAGTGGCGATGAGGACGAGGGCGAGGATGGCACTGCGCAGCGCGACGAGGCGCAGAAGCTGGTGGCGGACAAGCTGCCGCTGAAGCTGGACAAGAGCGGCGGCGGCACGCTGACCCTCAAGAACATGCCGAGGCTGGACGCACCCAAGGACCTGGTGGTGGAGTCGGGCTTTGCCGACCCCAACGGCGAGATCCAGACGCTGCGCCAGACGGTGCCGATGTGGCCGGCCGGCGTGGTGGCGGGCATCCGCACGCAGAGCTGGGTCTCGGTCAAGCAGAAGCTGCCCGTGCATGCCGTGGCGCTCGATCCGCAGGGGCGGCCGCAGGCCAACGTGCCGATCTCGCTGCGCGCGCAGGTGCGCATCACCACCTCGGTGCGCAAGCGCGTGGTGGGCGGCTTCTATCGCTATGACAACCGCAACGAGAACAAGGATCTGGGCACCGTATGCGAGGGCCGTACCGACGCGCAAGGCCGCATGCAATGCGACGTGGCGCTGCCCGAGGCCGGCCAGGTGGAGCTGATCGCGCAGGCGCGGGATAACGCGGGACGCGTATCGCAGGCCGCCACTTCGGTGTGGGTGACGCGCCAGGGCGAGCTGTGGTTCGGCGGCGAGAACAACGACCGCATCGACCTGCTGCCCGAGAAGAAGGCCTACGCGCCGGGCGAGACCGCCGTGTTCCAGGTGCGCATGCCGTTCCGCCATGCCACCGCGCTGGTGGCGGTGGAGCGCGAGGGCGTGCTGGAGACCAGCGTGGTGGCGCTCAACGGGCGCGACCCCACGGTGCGGGTCAAGGTGAGGCCGGAGTGGGGCCCCAATGTGTATGTGTCGGTGCTGGCGTTGCGCGGGCGCTTGCGCGAGGTGCCCTGGTATTCGTTCTTCACCTGGGGCTGGCGCCAGCCGACCGAGTGGTGGCAGGCGTTTCGCAGCGAGGGGCGCGAGTACGCCGCGCCGAGCGCACTGGTGGATTTGTCCAAGCCGGCTTTCCGCCTCGGGCTGGCGGAGATCCGCGTGGGCAACGAGGGCTACAAGCTTGATGTGAAGGTGACACCCGACAAGGCGAGCTATCCCGTGCGCGGCAAGGCGCAGGTAGCCGTGCAGGTGAAGCTGCCGGACGGCAAGCCTGCCGCCAACGGCGAAGTCGCGCTTGCCGCGGTGGATGAAGCACTGCTTGAGCTGATGCCGAACACGAGTTGGGATCTGCTCGACGCGATGCTGCGGCGGCGCAGCTACGGTGTGGAGACCGCCACCGCGCAGATGGAAATCATCGGCCGGCGCCACTACGGCCGCAAGGCCGTGCCGGCAGGCGGCGGTGGCGGCAAGAGCCCGACGCGCGAGTTGTTCGATACCTTGCTGCTGTGGAATCCGCGCGTGCAGCTTGACGGCGAAGGGCGCGCCACGCTGACGGTGCCGCTCAACGATTCGCTCACGCGATTCCGCATCGTGGCCGTGGCCGACCTGGGCGTGGGCCGCTTCGGCAACGGCAGCGCTACTCTTGCTGCCACGCAGGACCTGCAGCTGATCTCGGGACTGCCGCCGTTGGTGCGCGAGGAAGATCGCTATCGGGCCATGTTTGCGCTGCGCAATACCACGCAGCGCGCGATGACGGTGCAGGCCGCGGCGCGCGTGAGCCCGCCGGGACAATCCATGCAGCCGCAGGCGCTGGCGGCGCAGACGGTGGAGATCCCCGCGGGCGAATCGCGCGAGATCGGCTGGGACGTGGCTGCGCCGCTGTTGCCCGCCGGCTCGCTGGTGCAGGACGGCACGGTGCAGTGGGAGGTGGAAGCCACCGAGGCCGGCAAGACGGGGGCGCCAGCGACCGCGTCAAGCTCTCGCAGCGACTGGTGCCGGCGGTGCCGCTCACCGTGCAGCAAGCCACGCTGGCGCAGCTGGCGCCAAACCTGTCGGTGCCGGTGCGCGCACCGCGGGGTGCGCTGGCGGATGCTGCGGGCCAGCCTCGCGGAGGCCTGCAGGTGAACCTGCAGGCGTCGCTGGCGGGCGGCATGCCGGGCGTGCGCGAGTGGTTCCGCAGCTATCCATTCACGTGCCTGGAGCAGCGTGCCTCGCGCGCGATCGGGCTGGGTGATGCGGCGCAATGGAACGCATTGACGGCGCAGCTGCCCGGCTATCTCGACAACGACGGGCTGGCCTCGTATTTCCCGCTGCAAAACGACGTCGATGCGGGTAGCGAGGTGCTGACCGCCTACCTGCTGGCAGTCTCCGACGAAGCCGTGCGCGCGGGCCTGCCGCTGCGCCTGCCTGATGAGGCGCGGGCGCGCATGGAAAGCGGCTTGGCCGCCTTCATCGAAGGCCGCATCAAGCGCGAACGCTGGGCGCCCACGCAAGACCTGGAAGTGCGCAAACTGGCCGCGCTCGAAGCGCTGTCGCGCAGCGGGCACGCGCAGGCGCGCATGCTGGGCTCGATCCAGATCCTGCCGGCGCAATGGCCCACCTCGGCGCTGCTCGACTGGATCGCCGTGCTGTCGCGCGTGCAGGATATCCCGCAGCGCGACGAGCGCCTCGCGCAAGCGCAGCAGATCCTGCGCTCGCGGCTGACGGTGCAAGGCACGCGGCTGGCGTTCTCCACCGAGCGCGACGACAACTGGTGGTGGCTGATGAGCGGCGGCGATCTCAATGCCGCGCGCCTGCTGACGCTGTCGCTTGAGTTGCCCGGCTGGAGGGACGAAAGCGCACAACTTGCAACCGGCTTGCTCGGCCGTCAGATGCGTGGCGCCTGGGGCACCACCACGGCCAACGCCTGGGGCTCGCTGGCGATCACGCGCTTTGCGCAAGCCTTCGAGAAGACGCCGGTGTCGGGCGCCACGCGCGTGGCGCTGGAGGGCGTGCCCGATGCATCGCGCAGCTTCGACTGGGCGCGCGCACAGAAGGTGGATGGCGTGCCGGGTGGCAGCCTCAGCCTGCCGTGGCCACGTGCGGGCGAGGCCGCCACGCTGCAGGCCGTGCAGCAAGGCGCCGGTAAGCCCTGGGCCACGGTGCGCGCGCTGGCGGCAGTGCCGCTCGCCGCGCCACTCTCGGCCGGCTACCGCATCACGCGCAGCGTGACGCCGGTGGAGCAGGCGGTGGCGGGCAAGTGGTCGCGCGGCGACACGTATCGCGTCAAGCTGGAGATCGATGCGCAGGCCGACATGACATGGGTGGTGGTGAGTGACCCGGTGCCTGCCGGCGCCACCATCCTGGGCAGCGGCCTCGGGCGCGACTCGGAGATCGCCACGCGCGGCGAGCGGCGCAAGGGCGCATGGCCCGCATTCACCGAGCGCACGCCGCAGGCCTTGCGCGAGTACTACGCCTACCTGCCGCGCGGCAACGCCACGGTGGAATACACCGTACGCCTGAACAACTCCGGCGAGTTCGCCTTGCCGCCCACGCGGGTGGAAGCGATGTACGCGCCGGATGTCTTCGGCGCGCAACCCAATGCCAGACTGACCGTAGGAGCACGCCCTTGAGCTGGCTTGCAATGATGATGCCCGCGCGGGTGCGCGAGTGGTGGATGGCCGGCACGATGGCCGGCTTGGTCTACGGCGGCCTGCTGGTCACCGTCGCGATGGACTCGCCACCCGGCGCGCCGTTGAACGGGCAGATCGCCTTCCAGCCGGTGTGGAAGACCGCGATGGCGCTGCTGCTGGTACGCGCCGCGCACTTCCATCCCGTGCGCCGCGAGCGGCGCTGGCTGATGGCGGCGCTGCTGTTCTCCGCATTAGGGGACTTCCTGCTGGCGATGCCGTGGCTGTCGTTCTCCTTCATCGGCGGGCTCGGTGCTTTCCTGATCGCGCACTTCGCCTACCTCGGCTTGTTCGTGCCCATGGCGGGCGACGGGCGCGCGCATCGCCTGATCGCTTGCGGCGCGGTGGTGGGCGCGGCCGGCGTGATGGTCGCGCGCTTCTGGCCCAACCTGGGCACGCTGGCGGTGCCGGTCTCGGTCTATGTGGGCGCGCTCACGGCGATGGCCTGCGCCGCGTTGCTGGCAAAGCTGCCGACGCCGCTGGCGGCGCTCGGTGCGCTGTGCTTCGCCGTGTCCGACGGCTTGCTCGGCACCGCGCGCTTTCTCGTGCCGTTCGATACCTTTGCGCTCGGCATCTGGTGGACCTACGCGGCCGCGCAGGTGCTGCTGGTGGCCGGCGTGGTGGCCGGGCGGGACAAATGAAGGCGGGCCTGCGCGCGGTCGTCGTGATGGCCTGCATGGCCAGCGCGCCCGCGCATGCGTTGCCGTCCTTCGACAACGTGCGCACCAGTTGGCGCAGCGCGGACGTGGTGGTGCTCGACCGCCACGGCGAACCCCTGTCCCGCGTGCGCGACGATTTCCGTGCGCGCCGCGGCGACTGGGTCACGCTGGCGGAGATATCGCCCGCGGTGCGCATCGCCATCGTCCTGTCCGAGGACCGGCGCTTCCATGCGCACAGCGGCGTGGATTGGCAGGGCGTTGCCGCCGCCGCGTGGGCCAACCTGTGGAACACGCGCACGCGCGGCGCCTCCACCCTGACCATGCAGCTCGCCGGCTTGCTCGACGAAGACCTGCGGCGTGCCGACAGCGGCCGCAGCGTGAGCCAGAAGATGGCGCAGGCCGTGCGAGCGACCGCACTGGAGCGCAACTGGAGCAAGGACCAGATCCTCGAGGCCTATCTCAACCTGGTGCCGTTTCGCGGCGAACTGGTAGGCTTGTCCGCGCTGTCGCAGGCGCTGTTCGGCAAGTTTCCGAGCGGCCTCGATGCACGCGAGGCGGCGCTGGCGGTAGCGCTGGTGCGCGCGCCCAACGCGCGTGCGCCGCAAGTGGCGCAGCGCGCCTGCGGCATCCTGCGCGAGCAGCAATTGCCGAAGGCATGCGATGGCCTGGACGGCTTCGCGCAACTGGCTTTGCTGCGTACCCGCAGCGCGGGCATCAGCAACGCTGTGGGCAATGCATCGACGTCGAGCCTGGCGCCGAAGCTCGCGCCGCACCTGGCGCGCTTGCTGGTTTCGCAAGCCCGTGCCGCCGGGCCGGTGCCTGCCACGATCACGTCCACGCTCGATGCCGGCCTGCAGCGCATCGCCACGGCAAGCCTCGATCGTCATCTGCGCGAGCTTGCCGGGCGCAATGTGGAAGATGGCGCCGTGGTGGTGATCGACAACGCGACTGGCGACGTGCTGGCCTACGTCGGTTCGTCGGGTGCGTTGTCGGCGGCCGCGCAAGTCGATCACGCTGCGGCGCCGCGCCAGGCCGGCTCCACGCTGAAACCGTTTCTCTATGAGCAAGCGCTGGAAGCGCGGCGGCTGACCACGGCGTCGCTGCTGGACGACCGGCCGGTCAACTTGCCCACGGGCGGCGGCGGGGGCTCTATGTGCCGCAGAACTATGACCGGCAATACGCGGGCTGGGTGAGCATGCGCGCCGCGCTGGCTTCGTCGCTGAATGTACCCGCGGTGCGCACGCTGGTGATGGTCACGCCGTTTCGCTTTCACCAGCGGCTGACCGCGCTCGGCTTGCCGCTGACGCAGGCTGGAGACTACTACGGCTACAGCCTTGCGTTGGGTAGCGCCGATGTGCCGCTGGTCGCGCTCACCAATGCCTATCGCGCGTTCGCCAACGGCGGGCGTTATGCGAGCGCACGGCTGCGCGCCGATGCGCCGCCCGTGACGGCGCGCGCGGTGATGTCGCCCGCGGCGAGCTACCTGGTTGCCGATGTACTGTCGGATCGCCACGCACGGGCGCGCACGTTCGGCCTGGACAGCCCGCTCACCACGCGCTTCTGGACCGCGGTCAAGACGGGCACGTCGAAGGACATGCGCGACAACTGGTGCGTGGGCTGGTCGCAGCGCTACACGGTTGGCGTGTGGGTGGGCAATGCCAGCGGCGCAAGCATGCATGAGGTCTCGGGCGTGTCCGGCGCGGCGCCGGTGTGGCACGAGATCATGGAGGCACTGCACCGCTCGGTGCCGAGCATGGCGCCGGCCATGCCTGCTGGCGTGGAGCGCGTGCCGCTGCGCTTCGCCGATGACCTCGAACCTGCGCGCGATGAGGTGTTCCTCGCGGGTACCGCAATGCGGGTCGTCAACGTGGCCAGCGCGGATAGCGTGCGTGCCACCAAGGATCGCGTATCCGCTATCGCCAGCCCTGCCGATGGCACCGTGTTCGCGCTCGATCCCGATATCCCGCCGGCAGCGCAGCGCGTCTGGTTCCATGCAGAAGGTGTCAGCGGACAGACCGCGCAACATGTGAGCTGGCGCATCGATGGCAAGCCGCTGGGGCGCGGCGGCCAGCTCTCCTGGCTGCCCTGGCCGGGCCGGCACGAAGTGGAATTGCTGGATGCTGCCGGCAAGGTGGTCGACCGCATCGGCATCGAGGTGCGTGGCGCCGTAGCCAAGGCGCCGCGCCGCTGATTGCGCCGGCGTTGGCGGTGCGAGCAGCAGTGCCTCGAACTCGTAAAACAGCCAGAGCCCGGCGTGCGCCGCCTGGTGCAGCATGGCCTTGTCACTGGCGATCAGCGCGACCCCGGTATCGACGGTGGCGTGGCGTGCGTCGCTACCTCACGACCTCTGGCGCGGACCCTGACGGATGCGGCAACCGTGAATGGCTGAGCAAGCCGAATACCAATGCCGCCGACGCAACGGTGATCGCTGCGAGGATATACAGCAGGAGCCGGAATGCATCGCCATAGCCTTGCATCAGTGCCTGCTCGCTCGCCTGCGGCAGCAGGGCCATGGCGCGGGGCAGGTCGCCCATGGCGAGCCGGTGCGCGGCTTGCGCCAGCGTGGCCGAGGGCGCAGCGGCCATGGCGTGCAGCCTGGACTCGGCAAGCCCCGCGAGCATGGCGCCGACGATGGCCAGGGCAATGCCTTCGCCCGCCACGCGCGTCGTGCTGAAGATGCCGGTGGCCATGCCCGCGCGTTCCTTGGGCACCACGCTGACGGCGAGGCCATCCATCAAACCCCAGGGCAGGCTGATGCCAAGGCCAATCGCCAGCATGGGCAGCACCAGCCGGGCGCTCGGCTGGCCCGGTGCGCACTGCGCGAGCCATAGCAGGCCGCCGGCGCACACCAGCAAGCCCAGGCCGCAGATCAGGCCGGCCGAGAGCCAGCGCGTCAGATGGCCGGCCAGCAGCGGCACCACCAGCATCGGTGCGGACAGCGCAATCATCATGCGGCCGGCTTCGATCGCGCTGTAGCCTTCGATGCCGATCAGGCGGATTGGCAGCAGCACTTGCAGCACCACGTACGAATACGCGGGCGCGGCCGCCAGGAATTGCACGCCGACAAAGCGCGGATGGCGAAACAGCGACAGGTCCAGCATAGGCGCGCGCACGCGCTGCTCGACCATGACGAACGCCAGCATCAGCACGGCGGCGCTGGCCAGCAGCAAGACCACCGGCAAGCTGCCCCAGCCGCTGTCGGGCGCGCGCAGTACGGCATAGGTGAACAGAGCCAGCGCGCCGGTAAAGGTGCCCGCGCCAGGCCAGTCAAGGCCGCTCGCGGCCGGGTCGCGCGACTCGCGCATGCAGCGCACGCCCAGCACCAGGGCGCAAGCGGCGATCGCGGTCGCGCTGAGGAAGACCGAGCGCCAGCCGGATTGCTCGATCAGCCATCCGGCCAGCACCGGCCCGAATGCGAGTCCCACGCCGAACGTGGTGCCCAGCAAGCTGAATGCGCGGGTAGCGGCCTGCCCCTCGAACTCCTGCGCCAGCGCTGCCATGCCGCCGGAGAAGGCGGCTGCGCCTGCCACCCCTTGCGCCGCGCGCAGGCAATCCAGCCAGGCGATGTCGGGCGCTGCCGTGAGGGCGAGGGAACTCAGTGCAAAGCCGGCAATGCCGACGAGGAAGACGCGCTTGCGCCCGCAGCGGTCGGCCAGTGCGCCGGCTGCCATCAGGCAACTGCCGAAACAAAGCATGAAGGCGTTGGTGACCCAGTTCAGCGCGATGGGGCTGCCGCCGAGATCGGCAGCGATCGCGGGCAAGGCCACCGCCGGCCCGGTGAAGCTCAGGGGCATGGCCAGCGCGGCGAGGCAGACGGCGCCAAGGATCATCGGTTTTTGCGTCGTGGTGTGCGCGGCGTCAGGTGCAGGTTTGGGCATCGGGAGTCCGGATAGGAGGGCGGGGCGTTGCATGGTGCCGGCGTCGGTCGGACGTGGCTGCGGCCATCCGCGAAAGTGGACTGATGATAGGATGGCCGTAATGCCTCTTAAAGCCCCTTGATTGCCGCTCTTAATGGACAAAAATTCTCTAATGAGCCGGCATGGATCGTGATGGATAGCCATGGATAGTCTTAGTGGCCTGTACGCCTTTGTGCGCGCGGCGGAGTCCCGGAGCTTTGTCGCCGCGGGACGGCTTCTCGGCGTCTCGCCGTCGGCCATCGGCAAGAGCGTGATGCGGCTCGAGGCCAGGCTTGGCATCCGGCTGTTTCACCGCAGCACGCGGCAGATCCGGCTGACGGATGAGGGCGTGCTCTTCTTCGAGCGCTGCCGTCGCATCCTCGAGGAAATCGACGAAGCCGAACTGGAGTTATCGCGGCTGCAGGAGGCGCCACGCGGCCGGCTGCGCATCAGCGTGCCGGCGATCGGCTATCGCCTGTTGCTGCCTGACCTGGCCGCGTTTTCCGCCGCTTATCCGGAAATCGAGTTCGACCTGGATTTCAGCGACCGCTTGGTGGACGTGGTGGAGGAGGGCTTCGACATGGTGATCCGCAGCGGCGAGCTGACGGATTCCCAGCTGATGGCGCGGCGCCTGCGTCCTTTTCGCCTGGTGGTATGCGCTTCTCCGGACTACTTCGCGCGGCGCGGCATGCCCAGGCGGCCTAAGGACCTGGAGCAGCATGTTTGCCTGCGCTATCGTTTCCCCTCCAGCGGGAAACTGCAGGACTGGGTGTTGACGCAGGATGCCGACGGTGAGGAAGTGCGTTTGCCAGGCACCTTTGCCTTGAACAACATCGAAGGCGTGCTGGCTGCGGCGATCGGCGGCCTGGGCATTTGCTACGTGCCGGATTTCGTTGCGCAGGAGGCGCTGCGCGACAAGCGCCTGGTGACCGCGCTGGATACGTTCAACGTGGTGCAGGGCACCTTCTGGATGTTGTGGCCATCGAGCCGGCACATGTTGCCGAAGCTGCGGGTGCTGGTTGACTTCCTGTCCCGCCGGGAGAGTCCGGGTTGAAATCCCGCCGTGTCCGGCTTGAAAGGGCAGGCCGATCGTGAGGCATGAGCGAGTTCTACGGCGCGCACGACGATGCCGATTCCATTCGCACGATTAATCATGCGATGGATCACGGCGTTAATTTTATCGATGCGGCTGATATATGTGGCCCGTATGCCGCTGGACGAGGTCGACATGGCGGCCATCGACACCGTGTTTCCGGCGGACGCAGTAGCGGGTACGCGTTATCCGGAATAGGCAATGTCCTTGCTGGCGCGCTGAACCTGCTGAACCCATCGCGCGTGTGGGGCCGGCGGCGAGTTCACGGATAATCCAGCTTCGCGAACCGCCTCCGGAGCCACCCGCCATGTCCGTTGCCCTGCTAGACGCCGCCCAGACGGCGGCCCGCCTGCCCTACCCCGCGCTGGCACGCGCCATTGCCGGCATGCTGGCCGAGCTGCGCGCGGGCACGGCCATGGCGCCGCCGCGCATTGCGTTGGCCGTTGGGGATCCAGCCGGCGGCGAAGGCACGCTGCTGGTGATGCCGGCACGCAACCGGGAACTGGTGATGACCAAGAACATCACCGTGCACCCTGGCAATCCGCAGCGCGGCCTGCCCAACATCCTCGGCGAGGTGGTGGTGGCCGACGCCCATACCGGACGCCGGCTGGCGCTGCTGGACGGGCCCACCGTGACGGGCCGGCGCACGGCCGCCGTGTCGTTGCTGGCGGCGCAGTGCTTCGCGCCGGATCCCGCTGGCGAGCTGTTGATCATCGGTGCCGGCGTGCAGGCAATGACCCATCTTGAAGCCTATGTCGCCGGCCTTTCGCCGCGCCGCGTGTGGCTGCATTCGCGCACGGCTGCCAAGGCCGAAGCCCTCGCCGCGCATGCGCGCACGCTGGGCGTGGAGGCGCAGACGGTCGATGACGTGAGCGCCGTATTGCCCCGCGTGTCGATGGTGGTGACGGTGACGTCCAGCCTGGTGCCGGTGCTGCCGGACCTGGATAGCGGCTTGTGGCGCGACGATCATTTCATCGCTGCGGTGGGCGCGTTCCGCCCGGAGATGTGCGAGTTGCCGCCGGCGCTTTGCCAGGCGGCCTCGGCGCATGGCCGGCTGCTGGCCGACACCTTGTTCGGCATCGAGGAGGAGGCGGGCGACCTGCTGCAGGCCGGCATCGATTGGGCCACCGTGCAGCCGTTCGAGCATGCCATCCTCGCCGCGGACGCGCTGCGCGCGCGCCGCGGCAGCCCGCTGGTCTTCAAGAGTGTTGGTTACGCCCTGTGGGACCTGGCTGCATGCGTGCTGGCGAGCGCTGGCACGGCGTAATTCCCTTGTGGCGAGTAGGCCTATGCCGCGCAGTAGGTTTCCTGGCCGGCGAGCGTCGCAAATTGCACACAGTTTGCACGACCAGTTTGGCTTGTTTGCCTGTGTTTTTAATGGTTAACCCGTGCTTTAGGGGCCGGCTTCTACAAAAGTGTTAAGCGTTTGAAACAGAGGGGTCACACCAGACGGGATAATGCCTGCCTCGGGTAGAGAGTTAACAAGGAGTAGAGGCATGTCCCCCAAGAAGATCCTGCTGGCCAGCGTAGCCATGCTAGTTGCCGGTGCCGCGCAAGCGCAAAGCGCCGGCAGCAATATTGTCAGCCTGGGCTGGTTCCGCGTGATGCCAACGAGTTCGGCCGATGCGCTGGTCGTCGATAGCATCGGCGGCTTCCCCGTCAACCAGACCGAAGCCGGCACGAGTGCCAAGATCAAGTCCGCGGATACGCTTGGCATCGCGTTCACGCATTTCTTCACCGACAATATCGCAGGTGAATTTGTCGTGGGGATTCCACCGAAGCACGATGTGGAGGGCGCTGGCACGTTTGCCAAATACGGCACGCTGGGCAATGTGAAGCAATGGAGCCCGGCGGTACTGGTGAAGTACTACTTCGGGGAAGCGAAGACCAAGTTCCGCCCCTACGTGGGCCTTGGCGCGAACTACACTTGGTTCACCGACGAGACCATCAGCAACCAGACTTTCGTGCGCTCCGAGTTTGGCCCGAACGCCAGGATGACGGCGAGCGCCAAGAGCTCGTGGAATCCGGTGTTCAATGTCGGCGCGAACTACGCCGTCACCGATAACTGGTTCGTCGGCCTGTCGGTGTCCTACCTGCCGCTGTCCAGCACGGCCACGCTCACCACCCAGAACGCGGGTGCGGCGGGCAATGCTACGGTTGTGTCGCATACCAAGATCAAGATCGATCCGGTGGTGACCTACCTGAACGTCGGCTACCGCTTCTAAGCGGTCCGCCAGATGACAAAACGGGCGCCTTGGCGCCCGTTTTGCTTTGCGCGGCTTGCCGGCTCAGCCCGCGGCCCGGGTGCTGCCCTTGACGGGATAGCCCGCTGCCTCGATGGCCTCGCGCAGCGCTTGGCCGCTGGCGGTGGCCTCTACGGAAACTGCCTGCGCGGGGATGTCGGCGGACACTTTTGCGGCGGGATCGAGGGCTTGCACGGCGCGCGTGATGGCGCCCACGCAATGGCCGCACGACATGCCTTCAACCTGGAACTGGATCATCTGGAATCTCCTGTTGGTACGTGGGGTACGAAATCAAGGTAAGCGCCCGGCCGTCCAAAAAGCGTACCTGTCGCTGCGCTGGCCGGGCCGGACTTTTTGTCTACCCCTGAAGTTTGCACCTTCCCACCGTGGGAAGCGCAAGCCCTTTTCCAAACGTTCCTGCGCGCGGCGCGTGATGAATGCGTGGCTTGCATCCGGGCTTGACCTTCCCAACATGGTAAGGTCCATGATGTGGTTGTCATCACTGTGGACTTGATCCCTGCCATGCCCGCGAATTCCCAACTCCTTCCCTTGCCCGGCGCCGCAGCAGACGCGCAGGCCTCCGAATGGCGGCTGCCGATCGGCGGCATGACATGCGCCTCGTGCGTGCGGCGCGTCGAGACCGCGCTGGGCAAGGTGCCTGGCGTGCGTCAGGTCGCCGTCAACCTCGCCACCGAAGAAGCCACGCTGCAAGCCGATAGCGGCGCCGTGCTGCCGGCCGCCGCCGAGGCCGTGAAGGCCGCCGGCTACGAGGTGCCGCACCAGGCCATGACCTTGTCCATCAGCGACATGACCTGCGCGTCCTGCGTGGCACGTGTCGAGCGTGCGCTGAAAGCCGTGCCGGGCGTGGTGGATGCGCAGGTCAACCTGGCAACGGAGCAGGCCGAGGTGACGGTGCTGCGCGGCGCCGTGGATGCCGATGCGCTGGCCGCGGCGGTGGCGCGCGCCGGCTATGGCGCGGTGCCGGTGACGGGCGACTTGCCGGCTGGGGCTGTGCCGGGCGAAGGCTTCTGGTCCGGGCCGTGGCCGGTGGCGATCTCGGCGGCGCTTTCGCTGCCGCTGGTGGCGCCCATGGTGGCCGAATGGTTCGGCGTGCACTGGATGCTGCCGGCCTGGGTGCAGTGGCTGCTGGCCACGCCGGTGCAGTTTGTGTTTGGCTGGCGTTTCTACAAGGCCGGCTTCAAGGCGGTGCGTGCGGGCGCGGGCAATATGGATCTGCTGGTCGCGCTCGGTACCTCGGCGGCTTACGGCTTGTCCTTGTGGCTGATGTGGCGCGGCGCGCACGGCATGCCGCACCTGTACTTCGAAAGTGCGGCAGTGGTCATCACGCTGGTGCGCCTGGGCAAGTGGCTGGAAACGCGCGCCAAGCGCCAGACGGCGGACGCCATCCGCGCGCTGGCCGCGCTGCGCCCCGATAGCGCGATCGTGCGCCGCGACGGCGCTGAGGTCAGCGTGCCGCTGGGCTCGGTGCGGGTCGGCGACGAAATCGTGGTGCTGCCGGGCGCACGCGTGCCGGTGGACGCCAAGGTGATCGAAGGCAGCAGCCATGCCGATGAATCGATGCTGACCGGCGAAAGCCTGCCGGTACCGAAGGAGCCTGGCGCGTTGCTGACCGGCGGCGCCATCAACTATGAAGGCCGCCTGGTGGCGCGTACGGTGGCGGTGGGCGCCGAGACGGTGCTGGCGCGCATCATCCGCATGGTCGAGCACGCGCAAGCCGCCAAGGCGCCGATCCAGCGCATGGTCGACCGCGTCAGCGCGGTGTTCGTGCCGGTGGTGCTGGGCATCGCGCTGGTCACGCTGTTGGGTTGGGGCCTGCTCGGTGGCAACTGGGAGGTTGCCTTGCTCAACGCGGTGGCGGTGCTGGTGATCGCCTGCCCGTGCGCGCTCGGCCTGGCGACGCCGACCGCGATCATGGCGGGCACCGGCGCGGGTGCCCGCGCCGGCATCCTGATCAAGGACGCCGAGGCGCTGGAAGTGGCGCACCGGGTCATGGTGGTGGCGTTCGACAAGACCGGCACGCTCACCGTAGGCAAGCCGGAAGTGGTGGCGCTGGCCGTGCCGGCGGGTGCCGGCGACGTAGAAGAGCAACGCTTGCTGGCGCGCCTGGCCGCGCTGCAGGCCGGCAGCGAGCATCCGCTGGCGCACGCGGTGCTGGCAGCGGCACGCGCGCGCGGCATCCACGCGCCGACGGCTACCGATGTGCGCGCTTTGCCCGGCATGGGCTTGTCCGGCAAGGTCGATGGCGTGGCGTTGCAGCTTGGCAGCGAGCGCCTGCGAGCGTCGCTGGGCGCAGCGGCGGGTACGCTCGAAGCGCAGGCGCAAGCACTGCAGCAAGCGGGCCGCACGGTGTCCTGGCTGATCGAGACGGGCGCGCAGGATGCGTCGCCTGCGCAAAACCGCGTGGTGGGGCTGGTTGCCTTTGGCGACGCCATCAAGCCCGGCGCGCGGCGCGCGATCGAGCGGCTGCGCGCCGCCGGCGTGCGCACGGTGATGCTGTCCGGCGACAACAAGGGCGCGGCCGCGCGCGTGGCCGAGACGCTCGGGCTGGACGAGGTGCAGGCGGAAGTACTGCCGGCCGACAAGGCCGAGCGCGTGAACGCGCTCAAGGCGGGCGGCACCGTGGTGGCGATGGTGGGCGACGGCATCAACGATGCGCCGGCGCTGGCCGCGGCGGATGTCGGCATTGCCATGTCGACCGGCACCGATGTGGCCATGCATGCTGCTGGCATCACGCTGATGCGCGGGGACCCGGCGCTGGTGGCCGACGCGCTGGCGATCTCGCACCGCACGGTGCGCAAGATTCGCGAGAACCTGTTCTGGGCCTTCTTCTACAATGTGATCGGCATCCCGCTGGCGGCGGCCGGCCTGCTCAACCCGGTGGTGGCCGGCGCGGCCATGGCATTCTCCAGCGTGAGCGTGGTCGGCAATGCGCTGCTGCTGCGGCGCTGGAAGCCGGCGGGAGAGCAAGCATGAATATCGGTGAAGCGGCACAGGCTTCCGGCGTCTCCGCCAAGATGATCCGGCACTACGAGTCCATCGGCTTGCTGGCGGCGCCGCCGCGCAGCGAGGGCGGCTACCGCCGCTACGACGCGCGCGCGGTGCACACCTTGCGCTTCGTGCGGCGTGCCCGTAATCTCGGGTTCTCGCTGGACGAGATACGCGGCTTGCTGTCGCTGTGGCACGACCGCGCGCGGGCCAGCGCCGACGTCAAGGCGCTCACCTTGCGCCACGTGGCGGACCTGGAGCAGCGCATTGCCGAGCTTGCCGCCATGCGCGACACGCTGCGTCAGCTGGCCGAGGCCTGCAGCGGCGATGCGCGGCCCGACTGCCCGATCCTCGCGGATATGGCGCAGGCGGGGTCAGGCCTGGAGCCGGAGGAAGTGGAAAAGGGCGGCGGCGGCGATGGCGCGGTGCGGGCCTGCCATCGTCACGGCGAGGACAGAACCGCGGCCTCCTAGTCGGTGGACGCCAGCGGCACTAGCGGAACACAGATGGAGATCAACCGAATGGATCGACCGAGTACCGCTGCCTCCGTCCAGCCGGTCGCCGATGGCGCCGGCCCTGGCGTGGCGGCCGCTGCGCGGCCCGTTGCCCCCATCGAAAGCCGCCAGCGCATGCGCGACGGCACGGAGCTGCTCTTGCGTACCTGGCAGCCCGATCCCGACTTGTTCCCGGAACCCACGGGCTCGCTGTTGCTGGTGCACGGCCTGGCCGAGCATTGCGGCCGCTACCAGCACGTGGCCGAGTTGCTGTGCGGCCTTGGCCTGCGCGTGCGCGGCTACGACCAGCGCGGCCATGGCGCGAGCGGCGGTCCGCGCATGGTGGCGGAGCACCCGGATGTGTTTGTCGAAGACCTCACTGAAATCCACGACGCTGCGGTGGGCCAGTGGAAGGAGCTGCCGTTCCTGCTGGGGCACAGCATGGGCGGGCTGGTGGCGGCGCGCTTTGCCACCGCGCGCGTGCGGCCCATCCGCGCGCTCGTGCTGTCATCGCCGGCGCTGGCCTTGAGGCTGTCCGGCCCGATGCTGGCCCTGCACCGCATGCTGCTGACGCTGATGCCGCGCCTGCGCGTGCCCAACCCGATCGATGCGCGCTACCTGTCGCACGACGCGGCGATGGTGGCGCAGTACCGCGCCGATCCGTTGGTGCAGGGCACCATCAGCGCCGGCGTGCTGGAGACGTTCGTGCGCGGCATGGCACAGGCGCAAACCGATGCCCCTTTGCTGGAAGCGCCCACGCTGATGCTGGTGGCGGGCGACGATCGCATCGTCGACCCGGCCGGCAGCCGACGCTTTTTCGACAACGCGCCGCCCGACCTGCGCGAGGCGCGCTGGTTCGACTCCGGCTACCACGAGCTCTTCAACGAGGCGCAGCCGCTGCGCGGCAAGGTATTCGCCGCGCTCACCGACTGGCTGCGCAAGCATCTGCAACCGCAGGCGGCGTGAGCGTGCATGATGTGTCCCTGGATGGCGCGACCTGAACCATTGCGCGCATCCACGGCCCAAGTTCGGCATGCCGCGCATGGACGCACGCATTTGCAATCCTGGCGGGATGTTCCCGCGCGGGCCCATCATCAACCTTTCCAAACGCGGCGCAAGGCCCGACAAGAGACAGCATGGAGACTTACGACTACATCATCGTCGGCGCCGGATCGGCCGGCTGCGTGCTGGCCAACCGCCTGACCCAGGACCCCGAAGTGAGCGTGCTGCTGCTTGAAGCCGGCGGGCGCGACGACTACCACTGGATCCACATCCCGGTGGGCTACCTGTATTGCATCGGCAACCCGCGCACCGACTGGATGTACCGCACCGTGGCGGAAGCCGGCCTGGGCGGCCGCTCGCTGGGCTACCCGCGCGGCCGCGTGCTGGGTGGTTCGTCGTCGATCAACGGCATGATCTATATGCGCGGGCAGCGCGAAGACTATGACGACTGGGCGCGCCTCGCGGGCGACGACGGCTGGTGCTGGGACAATGTGCTGCCGCTGTTCAAGCGTAGCGAGGACCATCATCGCGGCGGCGACGAATTCCACGGCGCGGGTGGCGAATGGCGCGTGGAAGGGCAGCGCTTGCGCTGGGACATCCTGGAGCGCTTCATGGATGCCGCCGAGCAGGCCGGCATCCCGCGCACCGATGACTTCAATCGCGGCGACAACCTTGGCGTGGGCTATTTCGAGGTCAACCAGCGCCGCGGCATCCGCTGGAATACCGCGAAGGCGTTCCTGCGCCGCGCGGCCGAGCGGCCCAACCTGACCATCGTCACCGGCGCTCAGGTGAGCGCGCTGACGTTCGAGGGACGCCGCTGCAGCGGCGTGGACTATCTCGGCGGGGGCAAGCCGTTCACAGCGGCAGCGCGCGAGGAAGTCATCCTGGCGGCGGGCGCGGTCAATACGCCGCAGTTGCTGGAGCTGTCCGGCATCGGCCAGCCCGAGCGGCTGCAGGCTTTGGGCATCGCGGTGCGCCATGTCTTGCCCGGCGTGGGCGAAAACCTGCAGGATCACCTGCAGCTGCGCAGCGTGGTCAAGGTGGAGGGCGTGCGCACGCTCAACACGCGCGCGGGCAGCTGGTGGGGCAAACTCGGCATCGGCCTGCAGTACGCGGTCAACCAGAGCGGGCCGATGAGCATGGCGCCGTCGCAGCTCGGCGCATTCGCGCGCTCGGATGCATCGTATGCGCGGCCCAACCTCGAGTACCACGTGCAGCCGCTATCGCTCGACAAGTTCGGCGATCCGCTGCATCGCTTCAACGCCTTCACGGCCAGCGTGTGCAACCTGCGCCCGACCTCGCGCGGCAGCGTGCACATCGCCGATCCGGATTTCCGCCACGCGCCGGTGATCGCGCCCAATTACCTGACGACCGACGCCGACCGCAAGGTCGCGGCGGATTCGCTGCGGCTGACGCGGCGCATCGTGGCGTCGCCCGCGCTCGCGCCCTACAAGCCGCAGGAATGGCTGCCGGGCCCGGCGTTCGAGACCGACGAGCAACTGGCCCAGGCCGCGAGCGAGATCGGCACCACCATCTTCCATCCGGTGGGCACCTGCCGCATGGGCCGTCCCGATGACCCCGAGGCAGTGGTGGACCAGCGCCTGCGCGTGATCGGCATCGACGGCCTGCGCGTGGTCGATGCATCGATCATGCCGTTGATCACCTCGGGCAACACCAACTCGCCGACCATCATGATCGCGGAGCGTGCCAGCGACATGATCCGCGAAGACCGGCGCCGGCGCATGGCCGGGACGGACGCCGGCAGCGCCGCGGCAACGGCAATTGCCAGCCCGGCAGCTGCCGGCGCCACGGCGAATGCCAAAGCGGGAGCTGCGACACAGACCTGACATCTGGTTCATGTTTCATAATCAGTGCAAACCCGGATGTTTTGCGACGCAGCAGACGCACACAATAGACGCCGAGATGCCGTGCAGCACTGCTCACATTGGCGCGCCCCCCAAGGGCGCGTCGCGCGTTCCGGGAGGGCGCGGCGCGGCGGACATCCAGGCAGCAATAAAGGCAGCAAATCAATACAAGCGGCGCGAAAGCCGCAACAGTCACTGGAGCGCGACTGGATTGGCGCGACCTGTGCGGTGGTGGTGCGACCGGCACCACAGTTCTGACCATTTGGCGGTGCCGACCAGAAGCCGGCGCCGCAGCAAGAGGGCGGGCAGGAGATCATGAATCAGCAAGAAACGATCCTGGAAACGCGGAACCTCACCAAGGAGTTCAAGGGGTTCACCGCGGTAAGCGACGTCAACCTCAAGGTGCGGCGCGGCGCCATCCATGCCTTGATCGGCCCCAACGGCGCCGGCAAGACCACCTGCTTCAACCTGCTGACCAAGTTCCTCGAGCCGACCACGGGCACGATCCTGTTCAACGGCATCGACATCACGCGCGAGAAACCGGCGCAGATCGCCCGGCGCGGCGTGATCCGGTCGTTCCAGATCTCTGCTGTGTTCCCGCACCTGACGGTGCTGGAGAACGTGCGTATCGGGCTGCAGCGGCAACTTGGCACTTCCTATCATTTCTGGCGCAGCGAGGGCACGCTCGACACGCTCAACGCACGCGGCATGGAACTGCTCGAGCAGGTCGGGCTGACCGATGTCGCGCAGACGGTGACGGTCAACCTGCCGTACGGCCGCAAGCGCGCGCTCGAGATCGCCACCACGCTGGCGATGGAGCCGGAGATGATGCTGCTGGACGAGCCCACCCAGGGCATGGGCCACGAAGACGTGGCGCGCGTCACCGAGCTGATCCGCAAGGTGGCGGTGGGGCGCACCATCCTGATGGTCGAGCACAACATGAACGTGGTCTCGTCGATTGCCGACAAGATCACGGTATTGCAGCGCGGCGCGATCCTGGCCGAGGGGCCGTACGCCGAGGTATCGAAAGACCCGCGCGTGATGGAGGCCTACATGGGCACCGTCGAAACTGAATTGCAGGGCGCGCACTGAGGAGCCAGGATGAGCACAACGCCCGCACTAGAAATCAAGGACCTGCACGCCTGGTACGGCGAATCGCACATCCTGCATGGCGTGGACCTGACCGTGAATCCCGGCGAGGTGGTGACGCTGCTGGGCCGCAACGGCGCCGGGCGCACCACCACGCTGCGCGCCATCATGGGCCTGACCGGCCAGCGCAAGGGCTCGATCCGCGTCAACGGCACCGAGACCATCGGCATGCCGACGCACAAGATCGCGCACTGCGGCATCGGCTATTGCCCGGAAGAGCGGGGCATCTTCGCCAGCCTGTCGTGCGAGGAAAACCTGATGCTGCCGCCGCTGTTGAAAGGGCAGGGCACCAGCGCGCTCACCGGCATGAGCGAGGCCGAGATCTACGAGATGTTCCCTAACCTGAAGGAGCGCCGCCAGAGCCAGGGCACGCGCCTGTCGGGCGGCGAGCAGCAGATGCTTGCCGTCGGGCGCATCCTGCGCACCGGGGCCAACCTGCTGCTGCTCGACGAGATCTCCGAGGGCCTCGCGCCCGTGATCGTGCAAGCGCTGGCGCGGATGATCCTGATGCTCAAGAAAAAGGGCTACACGGTGGTGATGGTGGAGCAGAACTTCCGCTTTGCCGCGCCGCTGGCAGATCGCTTTTATGTGATGGAACACGGCACCATCGTCGAGCGCTTCGCGGCCGCAGAGCTGCAGGCCAAGATGCCGGTGCTGAACGAACTGCTTGGGGTCTGATTCGTATCGGCGCGCGGCGCTGTCATGAATCGCAGGCATTGTTTTAGGGCAGGAACGGGTGGCGTCAGGTGCCGCCGAAACTAAGGAGACAGGCAATGAAGATGACTCGGCTGGCGGTCGCTCTGGCGGCTATCGTAACGGGCGTGGCAATGGGTTCGGCATCGGCGCAGGTCTCGGGCGATACCGTCAAGATCGGCTACATCACCGACATGTCGGGCTTGTACGCCGACATCGACGGCCCGGGCGGCCTCGAAGCCATCAAGATGGCGATCGAGGACAACGGTGGCAAGGTGCTGGGCAAGCCGATCGAACTGGTTTCGGCCGATCACCAGAACAAGGCTGACATCGCCGCATCGAAGGCACGCGAGTGGATGGACCAGCAGGGCCTGGACGCGCTGATCGGCGGCACCAATTCCGCCACCGGCCTGGCCATGAACAAGGTGGCCTCGGAGAAGAAGAAGGTCTACTTCAATATCGGCGCGGGCTCGGCTCGCCTGACCAACGAAGAGTGCTCGCCGTACACCGTGCACTATGCGTATGACACCGTGGCGCTCGCCAAGGGTACCGGCAGCGCGGTGGTCAAGCAGGGTGGCAAGTCGTGGTTCTTCCTGACCGCCGACTACGCCTTCGGCCACTCGCTGGAGAGCGATACCGCTTCCGTCGTGAAGGCCAACGGCGGCACGGTGGTGGGTTCGGTTCGCCACCCGCTGAACGCTTCCGACTTCTCGTCCTTCCTGCTGCAGGCACAATCGTCCAAGGCACAGATCCTCGGCCTGGCCAATGCCGGCGGCGACACCATCAATTCGATCAAGGCGGCCAAGGAATTCGGCATCACCAAGACGATGAAGATCGCCGGCCTGCTGATGTTCATCAACGACATCCACAGCCTGGGGTTGAAGAACACCGAAGGCCTGCTGATGACCGACAGCTGGTACTGGGACATGAACGACGATACCCGCAAGTTCGCCACGCGCTACTTCGCGAAGATGAAGAAGATGCCGAGCAGCTTGCAGGCCGCCGACTACTCCGCTGCGCATACCTACCTGAAGGCCGTCGAGACAGCCAAGACGGATGACCCGGACAAGGTCATGGCCGAACTGAAGAAGATGAAGATCAACGACTTCTACACCAAGGGCTACATCCGCCAGGACGGCCGCGGCATCCATGACATGTACCTGATGCAGGTGAAGTCGCCGGCCGAATCGAAGAAGCCGTGGGACTACCTGAAGGTGGTGGCCACGATCCCGGGTGAGCAGGCTTTCACCACGGTGGCGGAATCGAAGTGCGCGATGATGAAGAAGTAAGCGTGTGAACTGAGTTGCGTTGAGTTGATTGAGGTATGGCGCCCCTGCCCGAGACCGTTGACCGCTGGCTGTTAGCTGTTGACTGTTAAGCGGGATCGAGGGCGGGGGCCAGTGTCTTTCTTCGCTTCATTTTGACAGCGCCTGCCTGGCGGGGAACGACCAATCCCGGCTGGTGCGCAAACGGTAACGCCTGCGATGGACATCTTCGGTATTCCTCTGCCCGCCATGCTGTCCCAGTTACTGCTGGGACTGGTCAACGGTGCCTTCTATGCGATGTTGAGCCTTGGCCTGGCGGTCATCTTCGGGCTGCTCAACGTCATCAATTTTGCCCATGGGGCGCTGTTCATGCTCGGCGCGGTCCTGGCCTGGATGGGCATGGAGTACGCCGGGCTCAACTACTGGGTGATGCTGGTGCTGTCGCCGCTGGCGGTGGCGCTGATCGGCATCGTGATCGAGCGCACCATGCTGCGCTGGATCTACAAGCTCGACCATATCTACGGCCTGCTGCTGACGCTCGGCATCACGCTGGTGATCGAAGGCATCTTCCGCTCGATCTACGGGGTGTCGGGGCTGCCGTACTCGGCGCCCGAGGCGCTCAGCGGCGCCACGGATCTCGGCTTCATGATCCTGCCGAACTACCGCGCCTGGGTGGTGGCTGCCTCGCTGGTGGTGTGCTTCTCCACCTGGTACCTGATCGAGAAGACCAAGCTGGGCGCCTATCTGCGCGCCGGCACGGAGAACCCCAAGCTGGTGGAGGCGTTCGGCGTCAACGTGCCGCTGATGGTGACGCTGACCTATGGCTTCGGCGTGGCGCTGGCGGCGTTTGCCGGCGTGCTGGCGGCGCCGGTGATCCAGATCTCGCCGCTGATGGGGCAGAACCTGATCATCATCGTGTTCGCGGTGGTGGTGATCGGCGGGATGGGCTCGATCATGGGCTCGATCCTCACCGGCCTCGGCCTGGGGGTGATCGAGGGCCTGACCAAGGTGTTCTATCCGGAGGCCTCCTCCACGGTCGTGTTCTTCATCATGGTGATCGTGCTGATGCTGCGCCCGGCCGGGCTGTTCGGGAGGAGAAGTGATGAACCAACCAACCGGCGCGGCAGTGGCCGCGGGGCAGACAAGACAGGGGCGGGGCGTGCAGAAGAAACTGTTGTACGGATTGTTGCTGGCAGCGCTGATCCTGGCGCCGGTGGCCGGGGCGTATCCGGTGTTCGTGCTCAAGGTGCTGTGCTTCGCGCTGTTCGCGTGCGCCTTCAACCTGCTGATCGGCTATACCGGGCTGCTGTCGTTCGGCCATGCGGCCTTCTTCGGCGGCGCGGCCTATACGGCCGGGCATGCGATGAAGGTGTGGGGCGTCACGCCGGAGGTCGGGCTGGTGCTGGGCACGCTGGCGGGCGCCTTGATCGGGTATGTGGTCGGCTACATCGCGATTCGCCGGCAGGGCATCTACTTCTCGATGATCACGCTGGCGCTGGCGCAGATGCTGTTCTTCTTCTGCCTGCAGGTCCCCTACACCGGGGGCGAGGATGGCTTGCAGGGCATTCCGCGTGGCAAGCTGTTCGGGGTGTTGTCCCTAGCCAACGATCTGACGCTGTATTACGTGGCGCTGGCGATCATCGTGGCGGCCTTCGCGCTGATCGTGCGGACCGTGCATTCGCCGTTCGGGCAGATCCTCAAGGCGATCAAGGAAAACGAGCCGCGCACCATTTCGCTGGGCTACGATACGGATCGCTTCAAGCTGATGGTGTTTGTGCTGTCGGCGGCGCTTTCCGGGCTGGCGGGATCGATCAAGGCGCTGGTGCTGGGCTTTGCCACGCTGACCGACGTGCACTGGTCGATGTCGGGCTCGGTGATCCTGATGACGCTGGTGGGCGGCCTGGGCACGCTTTCCGGCCCGCTGGTCGGCGCTTTCGTGGTGGTGGCCCTGGAAAACAAGCTCGGCGACATCGGCAGCTTCCTGGCCTCGACGACGGGCATCGAGTGGTTCAACTCACTGGGCGAATCCGTCACAATGGTGACCGGCGTGATCTTCGTGATCTGCGTGCTGACGTTCCGCCGCGGCATCATGGGCGAGCTTCTTGCGCGCTTTGGGAAGCCCCGGGAGTGATCGTCGGTCGACATGCCCGATTTTGGGGCTAGGGTTTCTTCTAGCTTGCTCGAAACGCACCGCTTCGTTACATTCCATATACGGTTTTCGCAGGTTAAATGGAGGCGGAAGCGAGGAGACGACAGGCGCGCAGTCACTAGGCTGCAGTGTCAATATAAGATAAGGGCGTTGCTGGGTGATCCTCGGCAACGCCTTTTTTAATGCCCGCTTTTTATGCTCGTTTCTGGTGCGTGACGTTTTCGCCATGCGGAATCGCCGATAAATGACACCGACTGCGCATGCGACAATGCGGCCTTGCCATCGAGCCCGCCATGCCTTCAGATTCCCCTCTCCAATTCCTTCCTCGCCTGAATCCGCCATTCCCCCGGCCTCGATACTCCTGGCCGGCACTGCCGATGCGCAGAGCCTGGGCGCCTGGCTGCAATCACGGCACGCATTGCCCGTGCCGGCGGCGCGTGCCCGGCAGGCGCTGCTGGAGGGGCTGCTTGCCCGGCCTGAGCGTGGGGCCTGTGTGGTGGCACAGGACAGTGCCGGCCCGGATCTGCTCGGTTGCCTGCCCGTTACGCTGATGCCTCACCTCGAACTTGCCGGCCTCGCGGCGCTTGCCACCGAATGGTGGGCAGGTGACGTGCCGGCGGACAGGGGCGCCGCCTTGCTGCTGGATTGCTGCGGCCTGCTGGCCGACTGGTGCCGCGCGCACGGCGTGCGCCACCTGTTGCTGGCGCCGGCGCTGCTGGCTGTGCCGCAGGCGGCGGCGGCGGGCTTCGAGCCGCATGCCAGCGGCCTGTGGCATCGCAATTTGTCACCAGCCACCAAGATGCTGGGCTGACCCGTTCAGCGCGCCTGCCGCGCTTGTTTCGCCGCCTTCCCTCCGTTTTCTCTTCTTTCGTCTCCCCGCGGCCATGGAATTCGCGTTTCTTGCTGTTGCCGCTTTTCTTGCCGGCCTGATCGATGCTGTCGCCGGCGGTGGTGGCCTGGTGCAGATCCCCGCGCTGTTTTCGGCTTATCCCAATATGCCGCCGGCCACGCTGCTCGGCACCAGCAAAGTGGCGTCGCTGGCGGGTACCACCAATGCGGCGTTGCGCTATGGGCGCAGCGTGCGCATCTACTGGGGCGCGACCTTGCCGACGATGCTGTCGGCCTTTGCCTTCTCGATGGCGGGCGCCTACGCGCTCACGCTGATCCCCGCGGAGCCGCTGCGCAAGTCGCTGCCCTTTATCCTGGTGACCCTGCTGGTCTATACGGTGGCCAAGAAGAGCCTGGGCACCGAGCACGCACCGTCGCTCTCGGGCGGCAAGGAGCGCGCTGCGGCCTTGCTGGCGGGGGCCGTGATCGGCTTTTACGACGGCGTGTTCGGGCCGGGCACCGGCAGTTTCCTGATGATCGTGTTCGTGCGTGTGTTCGGCTACGACTTCCTGCACGCCTCGGCATCGACCAAGGTGGTCAACTTCGCCACCAACCTGGCGGCCTTGCTGCTGCTGGCGGCGAAGGGGCATGTCTGGTGGCAGCTCGGGCTGGTCATGGCCTTGGCCAACGTGGCCGGCAGCCAGATCGGCAGCCGCCTCGCGCTCAAGCACGGCAGCGCTTTCGTGCGGCGCGTGTTCATCGTGGTGGTGGCTGGGTTGATCGTGAAGACGGCCTGGGATGCGTTCGGCCGATGAGCGTCAATATGCAGCCGTGTCGCTTGCATGCTGCGATGCGGGTTAATCCCGCTAGCCCGGGGATATGCCTGTTGCTAGACTCGCTACGCATTCCCGACCGAGCGGTCGGTGAATGAGCCGCCGGCGTGGCGCGCCATGGAACTGTTTGGCGAGCCTGGCCGAGCGCCGTCGGGGATCACGCGCCGGACGGGAGATGGGGCAGGGCGGATTCGGATTCGCCCATCGCCCCGGGGTTGCAGGCAGGCGCCAGCGTTGCGCCTGGATACGGGCCTGAAAGAGCAACGAAAGGGCACCGGCACAATAAGATCCGCCAGGACAAGACAGACCAGAAGACCAGATTGAGGCATCCGACCGGCCGCGAGCCGACACGGATTCCTCTTCCGTTTGCCGCAATGGAGGGAGACACGATGACATTCAAGCGCGCCAGCCTGCTGGCTCTCGCTGCCGCCAGCCTGTGCGCCGGCACCGCCAGCGCACAGGTCAAAGTCGGGGTAACGCTATCGGCCACGGGGCCCGCGGCCTCGCTGGGCATCCCCGAGAAGAACACCATCTCGCTGCTGCCCAAGGAGATCGCTGGCAAGAAGATCGAGTACATCGTGCTCGACGATGCGTCGGACACCACCACCGCGGTCAAGAACACGCGCAAGCTGATCAGCGAAGACAAGGTCGACGTGATCGTGGGCTCCACCGTCACGCCGAACTCGCTGGCCATGGTGGACGTCGTCGCCGAGAACGAGACGCCGATGATCACGCTGGCCGCCTCGGCCCGCATCATCGAGCCGATGGATGCCAAGCGCGCCTGGGTTTTCAAGACGCCGCAGAACGACTCGCACATGGCGACCGCCATTGCCGAGCACATGACCAACCACAACGTGAAGACGGTCGCCTTTATCGGCTTCGCGGATGCCTATGGCGATAGCTGGGCGCAGGAGTTCGCCAAGGTCGGCGAGATGCGCAAGCTCAAGGTGGTGGCCAATGAACGCTTTGCGCGCACCGACACTTCGGTCACCGGCCAGGTGCTCAAGATGATGGGCAGCAACCCCGACGCGGTCCTGATCGCAGGCTCGGGTACGCCCGCTGCGCTGCCTGCCAAGGCGCTCAAGGAGCGTGGCTGGAAGGGCAAGATCTACCAGACCCATGGTGTGGCCAACGCCGATTTCCTGCGCGTGTGCGGCAAGGATTGCGAAGGTACGTTCCTGCCGGCCGGCCCGCTGCTGGTGGCCGAGCAACTGCCCGACACCAACCCGGTGAAGAAGCCTGCCATCAGCTATAAGACGGCATACGAGAAGGCGTTTGGCGGCCAGGTCTCAACCTTTGGCGGCCATGCCTGGGATGCCGGCCTGCTGCTGCAGCGAGCCATTCCCGAGGCGCTGAAGAAGGGCCAGCCGGGCACCAAGGAGTTCCGCAAGGCGCTGCGCGATGCCATGGAGCAAACCAGGGAGCTGCCGATCTCCCACGGCATCATGAACATGACGCCGACCGACCACCTTGGCCTGGACCAGCGCGCGCGCGTGATGGTGGAGATCGCCGACGGCAAGTGGAAGCTGCAGACCAAGTAGGCGGCAAAGACTGGCTGCATTGATGCAACGAGGGCGCATGGCCAGCCATGCGCCTTTTTTGTTGCGCGCCATCCCACGCGGTCCCACGCCACTGCACTACTGCGCTACTACAGGCAATCCCGTACTTGACACCGCATCCGCCATGCGTGATCTTTAACGTGTTAATGAATTTGGCGTTGGTCCGGGCGAGCGAAACGAGATGACGGTCATGGTGCGCTGCGGATATGCTGCACCCGTCATACACCGAGTTTCCCGCCTCTCATGTCAAATCACCGATGCGGCACTGCGCAAGCTAAGGGTTCCTCGGGATTTCCGCTATGCGTAAGTTGTTTCATATTTCGTAATTTGTAGTTTCACAAGCTAGCCGGCCTCCCTCCGCCGGCCGGACTCACCAACAATACGAGGAGACAATGGACCTCTCGATCGCCGCCATCCTGGCGCAGGACGGCATCACCTCGGGCGCCATCTATGCGCTGCTCGCGCTAGCCTTGGTGCTGGTGTTCTCGGTGACCCGTGTCATCTTCATTCCGCAAGGGGAGTTCGTCGCCTATGGCGCGCTGACCCTGGCGGCGATCCAGTCCGGCCATGCGCCGCAAAGCAGCTGGCTGCTGCTGGTCATGGGCGTGCTGACCTTTCTGTACGAGACGGTCACCATCCTGCGCAGCGCCGAGCTGCGCCGGACCGCGCCCAGGCGAGTCGCGGTGCTGGCCGGCAAATACCTGCTCTTCCCGCTGGCCGTGCATCTGCTGGCGCAGAACTTCGACGGGCAGTCGATGCCCATGCTGGCGCAGATTGCGCTGACGCTGCTGATCGTGATCCCGCTCGGGCCCATGCTGTATCGCCTGGCCTACCAGCCGCTGGCCGAAGCCAGCACGCTGGTGCTGCTGATCGTCTCGGTGGGCGTGCACTTTGCGCTGGTGGGGTTGGGGCTGGTCATGTTCGGCGCCGAGGGCTCGCGCACCACGCCATTCTCGGAGGCGCGCTTTGAAGTGGGCAGCCTGACCATCTCCGGGCAGAGCCTTTGGGTGGTCGGCGTATCGGCATTGCTGATCGCGGGGCTGTATTTCTACTTCGAACGCACGATTGCCGGCAAGGCGCTGCGTGCCACGGCGGTCAATCGGCTGGGCGCGCGGCTGGTTGGCATCGGCACGACGCAGGCCGGGCGCCTGTCGTTCACGCTGGCCGCGGCAATGGGCGCGCTGTGCGGGATCCTGATCGCTCCGCTGACCACGGTGTACTACGAATCGGGTTTCCTGATCGGCCTGAAAGGCTTCGTCGGCGCGATCGTGGGTGGCCTGGTGAGCTACCCCGTGGCGGCCGCGGGCGCCATCCTGGTGGGGCTGCTCGAGTCCTATTCGTCCTTCTGGGCCAGTGCGTTCAAGGAGGTCATCGTGTTCACCCTGATCCTGCCCGTACTGCTGTGGCGCTCGCTCACCAGCAAGCATGTGGAAGACGAGGAATAAGGGGCACGCCATGAACACTAACCTCAAGAACCGAATCTTCCTGCTGGCCTTCGCGGTAGTGCTGGCACTGTTGCCGGTGCTGCCCACGCCCGAATTCTGGATCACGCTGGGCAACTACATCGGCCTGTACAGCATTGTCGCCATCGGCCTGGTGCTGCTCACCGGCGTGGGCGGCATGACCTCGTTCGGCCAGGCTGCCTTCGTCGGGTTGGGCGCCTACAGCACGGCCTATCTCACCACGCAGTTCGGGCTGTCGCCCTGGCTCGGCTTGCTGGTCGGGCTGGTGATCACGATGGCCTCGGCCTACGTGATCGGCCTCATCACCATGCGCATGTCCGGCCACTACCTGCCGCTGGCCACGATCGCCTGGGGCCTGTCGCTGTTCTTCCTGTTCGGCAACCTGGAGTTCCTCGGCAAGTACGATGGCCTCAACGGCATTCCCGTGCTGCACGTGCTCGGCATCGAGCTCGCCTCTGGGCGTTCGATGTTCTACCTGATCTGGGGCGTGGTGCTGGTGTCGGTGATCGCCATGCAGAACCTGCTCAACTCGCGCCCCGGCCGCGCCATCCGCGCGTTGAAGGGCGGCGGCACCATGGCCGAGGCGATGGGCGTGAACACCGCGTGGATGAAGGTGGTGATCTTCGTGGTGGCGGCGATGCTGGCCTGCATCTCGGGCTTCCTCTACGCGCATCTGCAGCGCGCGGTGAACCCCACGCCATTCGGGCTGAACTACGGCATCGAGTACCTGTTCATGGCGGTGGTCGGCGGCGTGGGCCATGTGTGGGGCGCGGTGCTCGGCGCCGGCATTCTAACCATCCTGAAGGACGTGCTGCAGGGCGTGTTGCCCAAGTTGCTGGGCGCCAACGGCAACTTCGAAACCATCGTGTTCGGCGTGCTGATGGTGCTGCTGCTGCAATACGCGCGCGATGGCATCTGGCCGTTCATTAAGAGGCTGTTCCCCAACGGCCCGCCGGTGGTGGCCCCGGCGCAAGCGCCCGCATTACCGTTGCGCGCGAAGCCGCACGCCGGCGAACTGATCCTCGATGTGAAAGCGGCGCGCAAGGAGTTCGGCGGGCTGGTGGCGGTCAACGACGTCAGCTTCCAGGTGCGCGCCGGCGAGATCATCGGCCTGATTGGCCCCAACGGCGCGGGCAAATCCACCACCTTCAACCTCGTCACCGGCGTGCTGCCGGCCACGCGCGGCGAGGTGCTGTACCGCGGCGAGCAGATCTCCGGGCTGCCCTCGCGCGAGATCGTCAAGCGCGGCATCGGCCGCACCTTCCAGCATGTGCATCTGCTGCCCACCATGACCGTGCTGGAGAACGTGGCCATCGGCGCGCACCTGCGCGGCGACTTTGCGTCGCAGGGCGGCGTGACGGCGGCGATCCTGCGCATGAACAAGCACGAGGAGGCGAAGCTGCTGCACGAAGCTGCGCGCCAGCTCGAACGCGTGGGCCTGGCCGACTGCATGTACATGGAAGCCGGCAGCCTCGCGCTGGGCCAGCAACGCATCCTGGAGATCGCGCGCGCGCTGTGCTGCGATCCCGCGCTGCTGTTGCTGGATGAGCCCGCCGCAGGCCTGCGCTACAAGGAAAAGCAGGCGCTGGCCGAGCTGCTGAAGAAGCTCAAGGGCGAGGGCATGAGCGTGCTGCTGGTCGAGCACGACATGGACTTCGTGATGAACCTGACGGACCGCCTGGTGGTGATGGAATTTGGTACGCGCATCGCGCAGGGCGTGCCCGAGGACGTGCAGAAGGACCCGGCGGTGCTCGAGGCCTACCTCGGCGGCGTGGAGTAAGGAAAGAACAATGAGCCTGATCCTGGAAGTAAAGGACCTCCACGTGCGCTACGGCAAGGTCGAAGCCGTGCACGGCGCCAACCTGAAAGTGGAGGCGGGAAAGATCGTCACGGTGATCGGCCCCAACGGCGCGGGCAAGTCCACCATGCTCAACGCCATCATGGGCGCGCTGCCGGTGAGTGGTTCGTCCAACGGCGCGGTGACCTACCTCGGCCACGACCTCGCCGGCCTGCCGGTGGAAGGGCGCGTGGCGCGCGGCATGTGCCTGGTGCCGGAGAAGCGCGAACTGTTCGGCTCGATGAGCGTGGCGGACAACCTGGTGCTGGGCGCCTATCGCCGCAAGCGCGCCGGCGAGAAGAATTTCCTCGACCAGATGGAAGTGGTCTACGGCCTGTTCCCTCGCTTGAAGGAGCGGGCGAAGCAGGATGCCGGTACGTTGTCCGGTGGCGAGCGCCAGATGCTGGCGGTGGGCCGCGCGCTGATGGCCAAGCCGCAACTGCTGATGCTGGATGAGCCGAGCCTGGGGCTGGCGCCGCTGATCGTGAAAGAGATCTTTCACATCATCAATGACCTGCGCAAGACGGGGGTGGCGACGCTGCTGATCGAGCAGAACGCGCGGGCGGCGCTGCAGGTGGCGGATTACGGGTACGTGATCGAGACAGGGGATATGGCGATGGAGGGGCCGGCGGCGGAGCTGGCGGCGAATCCGAAGGTGATTGAGACGTATCTGGGGTTGGCGAAGAAGGCGGCTTAGCGCTTCCCGCTTCTTATAATTCTCTCGATGAATAACGGCGAGCTCTGCTCGCCGTTATTATTTCCGATATGCATTTTATAGTGGAGCCAGTCTGTTGGCTTTGGTGCCGGTTGGATAGCGCAGCGGTTGGTACGCTTTCAATTCATGATGTGAATATATTTATCCAGATGTATCGGGTTGGTATTCCTAATATGGATGCTATGATTGCCGGGAAGTAAAAAGAATGCGCCAAATGGATGCAATTTGGCAAATTAAGCGCATTTCTATTTGTCCCATGAATCTTCCTGATTGAGTTCGAGCACATCCGGGTCCTGTGCCGCCACACCTAGCAACCATGCCCGAAATTGCGCAAACGCCGGATGGTCCCGCCGCTCCCGTGGCGCGCACAGGAAGTAGCCACGCGTCAGCCGGATCGGCAGATCGAACGGCGCCACCACGCGGCCCGCGGCGATCTCATCGCGTACCAGGCAGCGCTGCAATACCGCCACGCCCATATCCGCCTTGACCGCCTGCACCAGGATCGAGACCTGGTCGAAGCCTTTCGAGAGCGTTGGCGCAGCACTGGGTACGCCCGCGGCCCACAGCCAGTGCTGCCAGTTTGCCGGCGCGGTAGTGTGATAGAGGAGCGGCTCATCGAGCAGTTCGGCGGGCTCGGACCAGCGGCCTGCCTCAAGGCGCGCGCGGGCGCGCTCGGGGTGGCAGATGGGCACCATCTCGCTGCCGATCACGTAGTCGCATTGCAGGCCGGGCCAGCGGTCCGGGGTGCCGGGCAGGATGGCGGCATCGGGCGCGGGGCCTGAGAAGTCCTCGTCGCGCCGGTAGGGCACAAAGTCCAGGCGGACGTCGGGGTAGCGGCGGTGGAAATCCGGCAGCCTTGGCACCAGCCATACGCTGGCCAGCGTGGGCACGGCCGATAGCGTCAGGTGGTGCTGGCGGTCACGGGCGAGGAGGGCGGCGCTGGCGTTTTCAATGGCTGCCAGCGGGCCGGCCACGGCCTCCAGCAGTTGCTTGCCGGCATCGGTCAGCGTCAGGCGATGCGCATTGCGCTGGAGCAGGGGCTGGCCGAAGTGCGATTCGAGCCGGGCAATGGCACGGCTGATCGCGCCCTGGGTCACGCACAGGTCCTCGGCCGCGCGCGTGAAACTGCCCAGCCGCGCGGCGGCGGCAAAGGCATGCAGTTCGGACATCGAGGGTGAGCGTAGCCGCATGAGGTGGGGGAGGGTGGGCCGAGAATGCACTTTGGTAATGCAACCGTGCAATATAGTCGTTTGTGCGGACTCGGTAAACTCCCGACACTTGGCGAGCCAACTCATAGAAATCCAAGGAGAAGTCCGCATGATCCGAGCCCAACTGCCGCGCCGGCATTTTGTCCTGTCTTGCCTGGCGGCATGCGCCAGCCTTGCCGCAGCCGGCGGCGCGCTGGCGCAAGCCAACTATCCGAACAAGCCGATTCGCCTGATCGTGCCCTTTGCCGCGGGCGGCTCTACCGATTTGTCGGCACGCCTGGTTGCGGAGTTCGGCGGGCGCGAGCTGGGCCAGTCCATCGTGGTGGAGAACAAGGGTGGCGCCGGTGGCTCGCTGGGCATGGAGCAGGTCGCGCGCGCGGCGCCGGACGGCTACACCATCGGCATGGCGACGGTCAGCACGCACGGCTCCAACCCGGCCGTGTATCCCAAGCTGAACTACGATCCGATCAAGGATTTCGCGCCGGTCACCAACGTGGTCGCCATCCCGAGCGTGTTCGCGGTGCATCCCAGCGTGCCGGCCAAGACCATGCAGGAGTTCGTCGCGCTGGTCCGTGCCAACCCCGGCAAGTACAGCTTCGCCTCTCCCGGCGCTGGCTCGCTAGGCCATGTGAATATCGAGAACTTCATGATGCTGGCCAAGATCGACATGCTGCACGTGCCGTACAAGGGCGCCGGCCTGGCGCTCAACGATGCAGTGGCAGGGCAGGTTAATGCCATCACCGACAACCTGTCGTCCACGCTGCCCCACGTGAAATCGGGCCGGCTGCGGGCGCTGGCCGTGCTGGGCGCCACCCGTTCGCCGCAGCTTCCCAACGTGCCGACTTACGCGGAACTCGGCTACAAGGAGATGGGCGATGGCGGCTGGTTCGGCATAGTCGCGCCCGCCGGCACGCCGCCAGCCGTCGTCGCCAAGCTCAACAGCGCTATCCACAAGGCGATGCTGAACCCCGAGTTCAAGCGCAAGGTGGAGGAGTCGGGTGGCACGCTGGTGCCGACCACGCCGGACGGCTTCAAGGTGCAGATCCAGCAGGCGATGGCGCGCTATGCACGCGTGGCCAAGGCCGCCAATATCAAGCTGGACTGACGGCCATGAGCGACAACTTCGAGCCCTTCGTCCACTTCGCGCCCCTGGCCCAGACGCTGCCGCTGGTGTGCGACTCGCCGCATAGCGGCACGTATTACCCGCAGGATTTCCGGGCGGCCGTCCCGGCGCAGCGACTGCGCGGCGGTGAGGACACCCACGTGGAAGCGCTGTGGGAAGCCGTGCCGCGGGCTGGCGGCGCGTTGATTGCCGCCAATTTCCCGCGTGTCTACATCGATCCCAACCGTACGCTGGACGATCTCGATCCCAGCCTGCTGGACGGCCCCTGGCCCGAGCCGCTGGCCCCGGGCGAGAAGACGCGGCTGGGGTATGGGCTGATCTGGCGCAACATCGATGCCGCCACGCCCATCTATGACCGCAAACTCTCGCTGGAAGAGGTACGCAACCGGATCGATCGCTACTACCGCCCGTACCACCAGGCGCTGTCGGGCGCGGTCGAGGAAACGTATCGGCGCTTCGGCGCGGTCTGGCATCTCAACCTGCACTCGATGCCCAACAACGCCTACGAGCGGCTGGAGATCCAGAGCGCCCATCCGCTGGCCGACTTTGTGCTGGGCGACCGGGATGGCACGACCTGCGAGCCTGCCTTTGTCGATTTGGTGGATGCTGAATTGCGTTCGCTCGGCTACACCGTGGCGCGCAACGATCCGTACAAGGGCGTGCAACTGATCGCACAGATCGGTCGCCCTGCCGAACGGCGCAACAGCCTGCAGATCGAGATTCGGCGTCCGCTGTACATGGACGAAGTGACGCGCGAGCGCAATGCAGGGTTCGACCAGCTTCAGGCCGATCTGGGGCGGTTGGTCGAACGCATCGCTGTCTACCTGGGAGAGCAGGGCAGGGGATGAGGCGTAGAAGCCGATCAAGGTAGCGACCAAGCCGGGCCATTGCGCCCGGCTTTTTTGTTTCACGTGGAACACACCCAGGTTATCCATGCAGCATGTTTCACGTGAAACATGCTGCGGCGCAGGGAAGCTCCGGAGATTGCCGTTATAATTCGGCATCCCGATTTATTTCCGCTAGCCTCCCGGAGGAGGTGCCTCCATGCTTTACCCAAAAGAGTTCGATGTCATTGTTGTCGGTGGCGGCCACGCCGGCACTGAAGCTGCACTCGCCGCTGCGCGTATGGGCTGCCAGACACTGCTGCTGAGCCACAACATCGAGACCCTTGGTCAGATGAGCTGCAATCCGTCCATCGGCGGCATTGGCAAGGGCCATCTCGTCAAGGAGGTGGATGCAATGGGCGGCGCCATGGCGGCAGCCACGGATGAGTCGGGGATCCAGTTTCGTATCCTGAATTCCAGCAAGGGTCCGGCCGTACGTGCCACCCGCGCTCAGGCGGACCGCGTGCTGTATCGCAAGGCGATTCGCACGCGGCTCGAAAACCAGCCCAACCTGATGCTGTTCCAGCAGGCCGTGGATGACCTGGTGGTGGAGGGCGACCGCGTGGTCGGTGCCGTCACGCAGGTTGGCATCACCTTTCGCGCACGCGCCGTGGTACTGACCGCTGGCACCTTCCTCGACGGGAAGATCCACGTGGGGCTGGATAACTACACTGGCGGCCGTGCGGGTGACCCTGCCTCGGTATCGCTTTCGGCGCGCCTGAAGGAGCTCAAGCTGCCGCAGGGCCGCCTGAAGACGGGTACGCCGCCGCGTATCGACGGACGCACCATCGATTTCTCCGTGATGGACGAGCAGCCTGGCGATCTCGATCCGGTGCCGGTGTTCTCCTTCCTGGGGCGTGCCGAACAGCACCCGCAGCAACTGCCGTGCTGGATCACGCATACCAATAGCCAGACCCACGACATCATCCGTGGCGGCCTGGATCGTTCGCCGATGTACACCGGAGTGATCGAAGGGGTAGGGCCGCGTTACTGCCCCAGCATCGAGGACAAGATCCATCGCTTTGCCAGCAAGGACAGCCACCAGATCTTCCTGGAACCGGAAGGACTGACCACCAACGAGTTCTACCCCAACGGTATCTCCACCAGCCTGCCGTTCGACGTGCAACTTGCCCTGGTGCACTCGATCCGTGGCATGGAGAACGCGCACATCCTGCGTCCCGGCTATGCCATCGAGTACGATTACTTCGATCCGCGTGCCCTGAAGGCCTCGCTGGAGTCCAAGGCCATCAGCGGCCTGTTCTTCGCCGGACAGATCAACGGCACCACGGGCTACGAAGAAGCCGCGGCCCAGGGCCTGCTGGCTGGCATCAACGCGGGGTGCATCGTGCGGGAGCGCGACGCCTGGACTCCCCGGCGAGACCAGGCCTATCTTGGGGTTCTGGTCGACGACCTGATCACCCGCGGGGTCTCGGAACCGTATCGAATGTTCACCAGCCGTGCCGAGTTCCGTTTGAGCCTACGTGAAGATAATGCCGATATGCGACTGACCGAGGCAGGCCGGGAGCTTGGCGTGGTCGATGATGTGCGCTGGGATGCCTTTAACCGGAAGCGCGATGCTGTTTCACGTGAAACAGAGCGACTAAAGGGGACTTGGGTCAATCCGAGCATCCTGCCGGAAGCCGACGCCGTGCTGCTGCTGGGCAAAGCGATCGAGCGCGAGTACAACCTCGCCGATCTGCTGCGCCGTCCTGCCGTCACCTACGAAGCGCTGATGGCATTGCAAGGTGGCAAGTTCGCACCCACCCAGGCACTCGATGCCGACCCGTTGCTGGTCGGGCAGATTCGCGAGCAGATCGAGATCGGCATCAAGTACCACGGCTACATCGCCCGGCAAGCCGCAGAGGTGGATAAGCTGGAAGCCAACGAATCCACCCGCCTGCCTGAAGACTTCGACTACACGGAAGTGCGCGGCCTTGGCATCGAGGTGGGTCAGAAGCTGAATCAGCACCGGCCCGAGACCCTCGGCCAGGCATCGCGTATTTCCGGCGTGACGCCGGCTGCGATTTCGCTGCTGCTGGTCCATCTGAAAAAGAAGGGCATGGGGCGTACCAAGTCCGACCCCAGCCAAGAGGCCGCCTGAGTGAGGAACCAACGTTACGCGGCCGTGGATGATGCCGATCAGCGCCGTCGCCTGGAGGCCGGCTTGTCCGCCATCGGCCTGGTGGTCTCCGCTAGCCAGATCGATCAGTTGTTTGCCTACCTGGCACTGCTGCGCAAATGGAACGCCATCTATAACCTGACCGCCATCCGTCATCCTGACGAGATGCTGACCCACCACATGCTCGACTCGCTGGCCGCCGTGCCGGCGCTGGCGGATGCGGCGCGCGCCGCAGGGGTGGAGGAGGGCGCGCGCGGCCGGGTGCTGGATGTGGGTTCTGGCGGTGGCATGCCGGGCCTGCCGCTGGCCATCGCTTGCCCTGACCTGTCGGTGCTGATGGTCGACATCGTGCAAAAGAAAACCGCCTTCCTGACGCAGTGCCGGGCGCAGCTCGGCCTTTCCAACGCCGCCGCCCATTGGGGGCCGGTGGAGAAGCTGGAAGACGACAAGGGGTATGCAGTCATCACGTCGCGTGCGTTTGCCGAGCTGAGCGATTTCGTTTCGCTCGCCGGCCAGCCTGCTGGCGCCGGGCGGCAAGCTGATTGCAATGAAGGGCGTTTATCCTCAGCCCGAACTCGATCGCATGGAAGCGGCCGGGTTGATGGCCGGGTGGCAGGTCGAGGCGATACCGCGCCTGACCGTGCCGGAGCTGGACGCAGAACGTCACCTGGTGGTGCTGTCGCGCCGCTGACCCGGCCGGTGGTTGTCGCCGGCGCCCACCCCCGGCAGGTAGAAATCAAGCAGGAGCAGCAGGAGCATATGGCCAAGGTATTCGTGATCGCAAACCAGAAGGGCGGCGTCGGCAAGACCACCACCACGGTGAACCTTGCCGCCGGCCTCGCGGCACAGGACCAGCGTGTGTTGCTGATCGACCTGGATCCCCAGGGCAATGCCTCGATGGGTTCCGGCATCGACAAGCAGTCGCTCGAGCACAGCATCTACCAGGTGCTGGTTGGCTTGTCGACGGTGAGCCAGGCACGCCAGCATTCCGAGTCCGGCAAATACGATGTGCTGCCCGCCAACCGCGAGCTGGCCGGCGCGGAAGTGGAGCTGGTCGAGCTGGACCAGCGCGAGAAACGTCTCAAGAACGCCATTGCCGAGGTCGATGCCGAGTACGATTTCGTGCTGATCGACTGCCCGCCGTCGCTCTCGCTGCTGACCCTCAACGGCCTGTGCGCGGCCCACGGCGTGATCGTGCCGATGCAGTGCGAGTACTTCGCGCTGGAAGGGCTGTCCGATCTCGTCAATACCATCAAGCAGGTGCACGCCAACCTCAATCGCGACCTGAAGGTGATTGGCTTGCTGCGTGTGATGTTTGATCCACGCGTCACCTTGCAGCAACAGGTGTCGGCCCAACTCGAGTCGCACTTTGGCGACAAGGTGTTCAAGACCGTCATCCCGCGCAATGTGCGGCTGGCAGAGGCGCCGTCGTACGGCGTGCCGGGCGTGGCATTCGATCCGTCGTCAAGGGGGCCAAGGCCTACCTGGATTTCGGCGCCGAGATGATCGCGCGCGTCAAGCAACTCGACTGAGCACCGGGTTGAGAGTCACCGGGTTGAGAGTCACCGAATACAGGATACCGAGATGAGCACCGCGAAGAAGAAGGGCCTGGGCCGCGGACTGGAAGCACTGCTGGGTGGTCCGGCCGAGATTGTCGATGCCGTCAAGCAGGAGGGCGCGCCCTCCGTGCTGCGCCTGGACCAGCTCCAGCCCGGCAAATACCAGCCGCGCACGCGCATGGACGAAGGCGCGCTGCAGGAGTTGGCTGCGAGCATTCGCGCCCAAGGGTTGATGCAGCCGATCCTGGTGCGCCGCGTTGCCGAGCCGGACCGCTACGAGATCATTGCCGGTGAGCGCCGCTTCCGCGCATCCAGGATCGCCGGGCTCGAAGAGGTGCCGGTGCTGGTCAAGGACGTGGCCGACGAAGCCGCGGCCGCGATGGCGCTGATCGAGAATATTCAGCGTGAGGACCTCAACCCGCTGGAAGAAGCGCAAGGCATCATGCGCCTGGTACGCGAATTCAATTTCACGCATGAGCAGGCGGCGGAATCGGTAGGGCGCTCGCGCAGCGCTGTGTCCAACCTGCTGCGTCTCTTGAACCTGGCCCAGCCGGTCCAGACCATGCTGATGGCGGGCGATCTCGACATGGGCCACGCCCGTGCGCTGCTCTCCGCCGACGGCGCCAACCAGATCACGCTCGCCAATCAGATCGTCAACAAACGTTTATCGGTGCGCGAGACCGAAAAGCTGGTAGCCTCCACCCTCAAGCCCTTTGACCTCAGGTTGCAGAAGCCGAACAACGGCGCGCCGGCGCGCGACGTGACCCGCCTGGAGGAAGAACTATCCGACGCGCTTGGCCTGCCGGTGCAGATCAAGCTGGGCGTGCGGGGCAAAGGCCAGCTCACCATTCACTTCACCAGCAATGATGCGCTCGACGGTGTGCTGACACGCCTGCGCGAGCCCGGCGAAAGCCAGTCACCCGCCTGAGCGGGATTTCCCAAAAATAGTGCGCGATTAACGGTCGGTGCGGCTGTGCCACGGCTTGGTGCAATTTGGTGCCGGCCGGTTTTGGCTTGGCGCGCGCACGCCTGTGTAAGGTCTGTGCAAGGCCGATAAACGACCATGGTGCGCCGCTAGCCCAAGGCAGCTCAATTACCTGGCGCGTTATTGGTATGCGTCGGCCGCGCGCGCACTATGGGTTCGTGGCGATTGCAAGCGAAATGCGGACTGTTGCAAGGCGTCTGTAAGCAGATTGACTCGCATGGTGCATTCCTCGTAAAATCGTGCGGTTTGAATTCCGGCCGGTCCAGAAAAGTTCCGGGGCGGATTAAGCGATAAGTAAAGCGTAAGTAAAGCGATAAGCCGAGCGGGAAGCAAAACGACGCAAAGCGATAAGCAAAGGCAAGAGCAGGTGGTTTCAGATCGTCAGGATGCTGGTCAAAAGAAAGACCGGCAGGCGCGTGATGCCTGGGAAGATGAGGCAGAACGCGAAGAAGAGGCGGTCGATCCGCTGTCGCGCGTCGAGGCGGAGACGCTGTTCGGCGAGCGCACGCTGCGCCCTTCGCGCATGACGCCCGGCAGGGTCGTGCTGGCGCAGGTTGCGGTTACTTTGTTGTCGGCCATTGCCTGGCGACTGTTTGCTGGCGGCAACGCCGGCGCGGCGGGTTGGTCGGCACTATTCGGTGGCGCGGCGTGTTTCGTGCCCAGCGGTTTCTTCGCGCTGCGACTCTGGATGGCGCGCGAGCGTCCCTCGGTCAGCGGACTGGTGGTCGGCGAGGCGATCAAGGTGTTTGCCACCGCCGGACTGTTCGTCCTGGTAGTGGTGCTGTACAGCGAGTTGCGCTGGGTACCGATGCTGGTCACGTTCGTGCTTGCGCTCAAGACTTACTGGGTCGCGCTGGCGATTCGCTGAGGGTGTGCCCCAGGGCAGGCCAGGCGCGGTAGGTCGGATAAGTGTGCTTCTCGTCGAAGTGGGGCACGAAAACAGAATATCAAGATTTTTGCGTGGCGCGTCACAACAGTGAAGCGCGGCGTGGATAAGGTTCAAACGAGCTTGCCCGCGGTGACCAGCAGAGTGTGCTGCAGGCGGTGCAAGAAGCGTACCGGCAAGATGCCGGCAACTGGTTTCGCAATATTACGGTTCGTTTCGACATGTCAGCTGCTCAAGGCGCCGAACAGGCCCTCACCCCCTCCGGCTATATCGCCGAACACTTGCAGAACCTCAACACGGTTGGTGGCAAGCAAGCCGCCGTCGTTGACTTCAGCGTCCTCAACTATGACACCGTATTCTGGTCGGTGCTGTGCGGTGCCATCGCCGTGATTTTCCTGTACGCTGCCGCTCGCCGCGCGACCGCCGGCGTGCCGGGCCGCTTCCAGGCTTTCGTGGAAATGATCGTCGAGATGGTCGACGACCAGGCCAAGGGCATCATCCACGGCGACCGCTCCTTCATCGCCCCGCTGGCACTGATGGTGTTCTGCTGGATCACCGTGATGAATGCCATCGACTTGATCCCGGTCGACTGGGTCACCGGCCTGAACGGCCTGCTGGGCATCTTCCACATCCATCTGCCGCACCACCGCGCGGTTGCCACGGCCGACCTGAACGGTACGCTGGGCATGTCGTGCGCCGTGCTGGTGCTGATGATCTATTACAGCTTCAAGATCAAGGGCGCGGGCGGTTTCGTCCACGAACTGCTGTCGGCCCCGTTCGGCGCCAAGTGGTACCTGGCCCCGTTCAACCTGATCCTGAACCTGATTGAATTCCTGGCCAAGGCGGTTTCGCTGGGCATGCGGTTGTTCGGCAACATGTACGCCGGCGAACTGGTGTTCCTGCTGATCGCGCTGCTGGGTTCCATCTGGACGTTCGGTGCGGATCTCTCCGCGCTGGGCTTCGTCGGTCATGTGCTGGCCGGTACGGTATGGGCGATCTTCCACATCCTGATCGTTCTGCTCCAGGCTTTCATTTTCATGATGCTGACGCTGGTGTACATCGGCCAGGCACACGATCACCACTGATTTTTAGATTTTCGGTTTTTCGGTTTTTTGGTTCTAAGTCTCTTCTCAATTAAAGGAGTAGTCATGCAAGCATATCTCGCCAACATCCAGGGTCTGACCGCCATCGGTATCGGCATCATCATCGGTCTGGGCGCAATCGGCGCCTGCCTGGGTATCGCCCTGATGGGTGGCAAGTACATTGAAGCGTGCGCACGTCAGCCTGAACTGATGAACCCGCTGCAAACCAAGATGTTCCTGCTGGCTGGCCTGATCGATGCAGCATTCCTGATCGGCGTGGGCGTTGCAATGCTGTTCGCATTCGCCAACCCGCTGCTGGCTGTCATCAAGTAATTCTTTTCGGTCTGCATGATGCTGACGGGCGGCGCGGGCCACTTAGCCTGGCCGCCCTTGCGCATTTATCTGTAGTTTGATTACCGAAAGGAACACACCATGAATCTGAACGCAACGTTTTTTGCGCAGATGGTCGTGTTCTTCATCCTGTGGTGGGTAGTTGCCAAATTCATTTGGCCGCCGCTGGTGAAGGCGCTCGACGAACGCGCAAAGAAGATCGCCGATGGCCTCGCCGCCGCCGAAAAAGGCAAGGCTGAGCTCGAACTCGCCAACAAGCGTGTGGACCAGGCCCTGGCCGAAGCCCGCACCGAAGGTGCTCAACGCGTCGCCGACGCCGAGAAGCGCGCTCAACTGACCGCTGACGAGATCAAGCAAAACGCCCAGGCAGAAGCCGCACGCATCATTGCCCAGGCCAAGGCCGAAGCCGAACAGCAAGTCACCCGCGCGCGCGAGCAATTGCGCGACCAGGTCGCCGTGCTGGCCGTCAAGGGTGCCGAGCAGATCCTCAAGCGCGAAGTGAACGCGCAGGTCCACGCGGATCTGCTCAATCAACTCAAGGCTGAGCTCTAATCATGGCTGAAACCGCAACCATTGCCCGTCCCTACGCCGAGGCGCTGTTCCGCGTCGCGACCGAATCGAGCGGCAATCTGGATGCATGGTCCGAGCTGGTGTCGGAAATGGGGCACGTTGCCGCCAATCCCGACATGAAGGCGGTGGCTGGCGATCCGAACATGCACGGCGACAAGCTGAGCGCACTGTTCCTGTCGGCCCTGAAGTCTCCGGTCAACGACGAAGCCAAGCGCTTCGTCAGCCTGCTGGTGGCTAACCACCGCCTGTCGGTATTGCCGGAAATCGCCGAGCAGTTCCATGCGCTCAAGAACGACCGTGAAGGGTCGGCTGATGTCGAGATCACGAGTGCCTTCCCCTTGAGGGCGCAAGCCTGACCGACCTCGTCGCCGCGCTCGAACGCAAGTTCGGCCGCAAGCTGCAGCCCTCGGTTGCGGTGGACCCGTCGCTGATTGGCGGCGTGCGCGTCAAGGTCGGCGACGAAGTGCTCGACACCTCCGTGCGTGCGCGCCTGGCAGCAATGCAAGTGGCGCTGACCGCATGATGCGCGAGAAGCGCACCAGCCGACGGATTGAAGAATTAGGAGCATTGTGATGCAACTGAACCCCTCAGAAATCAGCGAGCTGATCAAGTCCCGCATCTCGGGTCTTGGCGCCGACGCTGAAGTGCGCAACACCGGCACGGTAATTTCCGTGACCGATGGTATCTGCCGCGTGCACGGCCTGTCCGGCGTGATGCAGGGCGAGATGCTGGAATTCCCCGGCAACACGTTCGGTCTCGCACTGAACCTCGAGCGCGACTCTGTCGGCGCCGTGGTGCTGGGCGAGTATGAACACATTTCGGAAGGCGACCCGGTCAAGTGCACCGGCCGCATTCTGGAAGTGCCGGTTGGCAAGGAACTGCTGGGCCGCGTGGTCAACACGCTGGGTCAGCCGATCGACGGCAAGGGCCCGATCAACGCCAAAGAAACCGACGTGATCGAAAAGGTTGCCCCTGGCGTGATCGCACGTCAGTCGGTGAGCCAGCCGGTGCAGACCGGCCTGAAGTCGATCGACGCGATGGTGCCGATCGGCCGTGGCCAGCGCGAGCTGATCATTGGCGACCGCCAGACCGGCAAGACCGCCGTCGCTGTCGACGCCATCATCAACCAGAAGGGCAAGGGCGTTTTCTGCGTCTACGTGGCAATCGGTCAGAAGGCTTCGACCGTGAACAACGTGGTGCGCAAGCTCGAAGAACTGGGCGCGATGGAATACACCATCGTCGTCGCAGCCACGGCTTCGGACTCCGCCGCCATGCAGTACCTGGCTGCCTACGCCGGTTGCACGATGGGCGAGTACTTCCGCGACCGCGGCGAAGACGCGCTGATCGTCTATGACGACCTGACCAAGCAAGCCTGGGCCTACCGCCAGGTGTCGCTGCTGCTGCGCCGCCCGCCGGGCCGCGAAGCCTACCCCGGCGACGTGTTCTACCTGCACTCGCGTCTGCTCGAGCGCGCAGCCCGCGTGAACGCCGACTACGTCGAGAAGTTCACCAAGGGTGCCGTGACCGGCAAGACCGGCTCGCTGACCGCGCTGCCCGTGATCGAAACGCAGGCTGGCGACGTGTCCGCTTTCGTGCCGACCAACGTGATCTCGATCACCGACGGCCAGATCTTCCTGGAAACCGACCTGTTCAACGCTGGTATCCGCCCCGCAATCAACGCCGGTATCTCGGTGTCGCGCGTTGGTGGTGCCGCCCAGACCAAGGTCATCAAGAAGCTGTCCGGCGGTATCCGTACCGACTTGGCCCAGTACCGTGAGCTGGCTGCGTTCGCGCAGTTCGCTTCCGACCTGGACGATGCCACCCGCAAGCAGCTGGAGCGCGGCCGCCGCGTGACGGAACTGCTCAAGCAGGCTCAATACCTGCCGCTGCAGGTGTGGCAGCTGGCCGCGTCGCTGTACGCAGCCAACAACGGCTTCCTCGACAACGTGGAAGTGAAGGACATTCTCCCGTTCGAGAAGGGCCTGCACGACCATCTGAAGACCAAGTACGCCGACCTCATCAACCGCATCGAAGATACCAAGGATCTTTCGAAGGAAGATGAAGCCACGCTGCGTGCCGCGATCGAGGATTTCAAGAAGTCCGCCGCGTTCTAACCGCGCAATTCCACGAAACTGCGCCGGTGCCGTTGCCATGACGGCGCCGGGGCAGCACGAATGGAGAGGAAGATATGGCCGGAACGAAAGAAATTCGAACCAAGATCAAGAGCGTGCAAAACACGCGCAAGATCACCAAGGCGATGGAGATGGTCGCCGCGTCCAAGATGCGCAAGGCGCAGGAACGGATGCGTAACGCCCGTCCTTACGCTGAGAAAGTGCGCAATATCGCGGCGCATCTGGCTGAAGCCAACCCCGAGTTCAAGCACCCCTTCATGGTGGCACGCGAAGTCAAGCGCGCCGGCATGATCGTGGTGACGACCGACAAGGGGCTGTGCGGCGGGATGAACACGAACGTGCTGCGCGCGGTGACCAATGAACTGCGTGAGCTGCAAGGCCGCGGCGTGCAGGTGCAAAGCACCGCCATTGGCTCCAAGGGCATGCAGTTCCTGGGCCGCATCGGCGCCAAGGTGATTTCGCACGTAGTGCACCTCGGTGACACCCCGCATCTGGAAAAACTGATCGGTGCGATCAAGGTCCAGCTCGACGCCTTCACCAATGGTGAGGTGGACGCTGTGTACCTGGCTTACACCAAGTTCATCAATACGATGAAGCAGGAGCCGATGGTGGAGCAGCTGCTGCCGCTCCCCGCCGACAAGTTTGCCCAGACCGAAGATGAAAAGCGCGCCTACTCGTGGGATTACATCTACGAGCCCGACGCACAGACCGTAGTGGAAGAACTGTTGGTCCGCTACGTCGAAGCGCTGGTGTACCAGGCCGTGGCCGAGAACATGGCGTCCGAGCAGTCGGCGCGCATGGTGGCCATGAAGGCGGCATCCGACAATGCCAAGAACGTGATCGGCGAACTGCAACTGGTCTACAACAAGACCCGTCAGGCAGCGATTACCAAGGAACTGTCGGAAATCGTCAGCGGTGCCGCAGCCGTCTAAGGCGTCAAGTATTCAAGCTATCGGAGATACGAAATGAGTATCGGAAATATTGTGCAGTGTATTGGCGCCGTGGTGGACATCGAGTTCCCCCGCGACGCGCTGCCGAAGGTGTACGAAGCGCTCGTGCTGGAAGACAGCAACGAAGCCTCGTTCGCCGAGAAGGGCCTGACCTTCGAAGTGCAGCAACAGCTGGGTGACGGCGTGGTGCGTACCATTGCCCTCGGCTCGTCGGACGGCCTGCGCCGCGGCATGGCAGTGAAGGGCACTGGCGCCCCGATCTCGGTGCCCGTCGGTCACGGCACGCTGGGCCGGATCATGGACGTGCTGGGTCGTCCCATCGACGAAGCTGGCCCGATCCAATCGGACGAGCTGCGCTCGATCCACCAGAAGGCCCCGAAGTTCGACGAACTGTCGCCTTCGGTTGACCTGCTGGAAACCGGCATCAAGGTGATCGACCTGGTCTGCCCGTTCGCAAAGGGCGGTAAGGTTGGCCTGTTCGGTGGCGCCGGCGTCGGCAAGACCGTGAACATGATGGAGCTCATCAACAACATCGCCAAGCAGCACAGCGGTTTGTCGGTGTTCGCCGGCGTGGGCGAGCGTACCCGTGAAGGGAACGACTTCTACCACGAAATGAAGGACTCGAACGTTCTCGACAAGGTGGCCATGGTGTTCGGCCAGATGAACGAGCCGCCGGGCAACCGTCTGCGCGTGGCACTGTCCGGCCTGACCATGGCCGAGAAGTTCCGCGACGAAGGCCGTGACATCCTGTTCTTCGTCGACAACATCTACCGCTACACGCTGGCCGGTACCGAAGTGTCCGCACTGCTGGGCCGTATGCCTTCTGCAGTGGGTTACCAGCCGACGCTGGCCGAGGAAATGGGCAAGCTGCAAGAGCGCATCACCTCGACCAAGACCGGCTCGATCACGTCGATCCAGGCCGTGTACGTGCCTGCGGATGACTTGACCGACCCGTCGCCTGCCACCACCTTCCTGCACCTGGACTCGACCGTCGTGCTGTCGCGTGACATCGCCGCGCTGGGTATCTACCCGGCAGTCGATCCGCTCGACTCGACCTCGCGTCAGCTGGACCCGCAAGTCGTGGGTCAAGAGCACTACGACGTGGCCCGTCGCGTGCAGCAAACGCTGCAACGCTACAAGGAACTGCGCGACATTATCGCGATTCTGGGCATGGACGAACTGTCGCCCGAAGACAAGCAGTCGGTATCGCGCGCTCGTAAGATCCAGCGTTTCCTGTCGCAGCCCTTCCACGTTGCGGAAGTGTTCACGGGTTCGCCGGGCAAGTACGTCACGCTGAAGGAAACCATCCGCGGCTTCAAGATGCTGGTGGACGGCGAGTGCGATCACCTGCCGGAGCAAGCGTTCTACATGGTCGGATCGATCGACGAAGCCTTCGAGAAGGCCAAGAAGCTCCAGTAAGCGGCGTCTTTCGCTGCCGGCGCCGTAGTGGCGGTCTAGCCACGGACAGCAATGTCCGGGGCGGCCGCCCTCAGCCTGGCAGCGGAATACATGCTTCCTGGCAACGGGTAGCCGAAGCTTTCAGGGACTAAAGGAATTCACATGGCAACCATTCTTGTAGACGTCGTCAGCGCCGAATCGTCGATCTTCTCCGGTCAGGCGAAGTTCGTGGCACTGCCGGGCGAGTCGGGCGAGCTGGGTATCCTGCCGGGCCATACGCCGCTGATTACGCGTATCCAGCCGGGCGCGGTGCGCATCGAGAAGGAAGACGGCAGCGAAGAGTTCGTCTTCGTGGCCGGCGGGATTCTCGAAGTCCAGCCCAAGCACGTCACCGTGCTGGCGGACACCGCTATCCGCGGCAGCGACCTCGACGAAGCCAAGGCGCAGCAAGCCAAGCGCGCCGCCGAGGAGCTGATGCAGAACCAGAGCGGCGATCTCGACCTCGCACGTGCGCAGGGCGAGCTGGCTGTGGCTACTGCGCAGCTGGCTGCCATCGCGCGCCTGCGCCGGAAACGGTAAGAAAAGCAGGGCCGCCGCAGCTGTTGTTTTTTGGCGGCGGCGAAAAAAGGCAGCTGCGAGGCTGCCTTTTTTATGCCAACGACTATTCTGTCGACTCAGAACAAAAAAAGCGCGCGGGCCGGGGAGGCTCCGCGCGGACGGGAAAATCCCTTCGAGGGGTCAATTCGAAGGAACGGGTAAGGTCCAGGTCAACCAACAGGCGCTAACCACATTCTTTGTGGCCCAGCACCCGGTCAGGCGGTATTGATCGCATTCAGACGATCCAACCAGCCGGAACCGGCAAGCGCCAACATCATCTCAACCTGGTACACCGATCACAGGCATCGCCTGCGATCCGGTCAATCTGGGTGGGAATTCTTCCTTAGGCTTTCTTCACTGACGCCCTCCCTTTCTGTTTGGGGGAGGGAACGCCTTTCACAAAAACTGATTGTGTTAAAGCATTGTGGGGGAAACTTTTGGGGATGGCAGTAACAAAATGTATCGGTTTGCAAGAAGTTGAAAGCGCGGTAACTAAATAAGCGTCTAAATAGGCATGTTAGACCACATGTCACCGCACTCGCTGCCAGGCGGCGGGAACATCACCATGCGGCGCGGGTCCGATAGCTTTCGCTGATCCTGCCATCCGCCTTGCGGTCCGGCCACCGACTGCCATGCCGCTTTCCTTCCCCTTTACTCCTTTTGCCCCTTTGCCCAGGCCCCCGTCCATATCGCGAGAGGCCTTGTCCAGCATTGGCTGGCGGCGTTGCTGGCCACGTCTTTCGTCGCGGCTGGCCAGGTTGGCGCAGCCGAGCCGCAAGCCCCCATCGGTGTGCTCTGGCAAGGGGAGCTCGACGGCCACGTACAGGTATCGCTGACGATATTTCCTCGCGTGGGGACCGAAGCGATCGAAGGCATAGCCCGTTACGATTCAATGCTCGCCGCCGCGCCGCGTCAACTCGATGGCCAATTGACATCCGATGGACGGTTGAGTGTGCACGAGCGCGCTACCGGCCAGGCGCCTGTTGAGTATCCCGAAGCCCGCGATGGTGCACGTTTCGAGGGCATCTTCTCCTCCGATGGGTTGAGTGTCAGGGGGAATGGATGAATACTGACGGTACCCGCCGCCAGGCGTTGACGCTCACGCGCAAGGCAATCTATCGCGAGCGCACCGTGGATGTGGCTGGTGCGCGTCTTACCGAACGTTATCCCGAAACCGGCCGCCCACGCCTGGACGCGCTGATCACGTCACTGCGTGCCGGCGGCTGCGGCCAGGAGAGCAGGAGTGCCGCAGCGCGATCGAGCTGATGCGGCTGGATGCCGGTAATGTCAGCCTGCTACGTACCACCTGGCGCTACAGCGGTGGCGCGCATGGCAGCCTCGACTACGTGAGTGGCACCTGGCGGCGTCATGCCCCTGCGAGTGCAACGGCATCCGCGCCGGCTGCCCAGCCGGTCTATCGCCCGGTCGGGCTGGCCGATCTCCTGCAGCCGGGCGAGGCCTGCCTGCAAAAATTCAACGACGAGATACAGGCTGCACTGAAGCGGCAGGGCGCAGCCGAGCCCGCGCGTGGCGTGCTCGACGCACAAGCCCTGCAGGAATCGGGCGTCCTGTTTACCCTGTACCGCGGTGGCGTGGTGTTGCACTACGCCCCTTATGCGGTCGGCCCATTTGCGCAGGTCTCCTACCAGGTGGCGGTGCCGTTCGCGCGGCTGGGCAGCTGTGCCCGCCCGGGGGCACCGGCCGCGATCAGTCCCCCGAACCCAACGAGAAGGAATCGACGTGAGCGAGATGCAGACAGCCATACGCAGCATGCTGGCAATGAAGACCGTAGCCGTGGCCGGCCTGTCCGGGCACCCGGACAGGCCCAGCCATGAAGTCGCCGCCTACCTGCAGCGCCACGGCTATCGCATTGTCCCCGTCAATCCGCGCCATGCGGGCGAGCGCATCCTGGGCGAGACCTGCCACGCCAGCCTGGCCGAGGCCGCTGCGGCCTTGGCCAAGTCGGGGCAGCGCATCGAGTGGGTCGATATCTTCCGCCGCGCCCCCGATGTGCCGCCGGTGGTCGAGGATGCCATCGCGATCGGCGCGCGAGGCGTCTGGCTGCAACTCGGCATCGTCAACGACGAGGCCTTTGCCCGGGCCACCGCCGCCGGGTTGCTGGCGGTGCAGGACCGCTGCAGCAAGATCGAGCTGATGCGCCAGGCTGCCTGATCCCGCTAAACTAGCCACCCTAGCTCCCAATCCCGCTCCCAATCCAGCCCCAAGCAGCCATGGCCATCGATCCCCAGCTTCTCGACTACTACCGCCGGCTCTCCGAACGCTACGCCGGCCAGCCCGAGCCGGCCGACGCCGCGGGCCGCCGCGCGCGCTTCGCCGAGATCGCGGCAACTTCGGTCGTGCCCGACCCGGAAGGCATCCAGGCCACCGACATGGAGCTGGCGTTGCCCGGCCGCACGCTGGCGGCGCGGTTGTTCCGCCCGGGGGCGTGGCCGAGCCGCGCCTGATCGTCTATTTCCACGGTGGCGGCTGGGTGCTGGGCTCGCATGACACGCATCACAGCGTGGCAGCGATGCTCGCCGCCGACACCGGCTGCGCGGTGGCCAGCGTTGATTACCGGCTGGCGCCGGAGCATCCGTTCCCCGCGCCGTGCGACGACGCGCTGCAGGCGGTGCTGTGGTTTGCCGAGCAACGTGTCCGGTTGCGCCTGGACGCGGGCTTCCTGGCCGTGGCGGGCGACAGCGCTGGCGGGCACCTGGCGGCGCAGGCCGCGCGCTGGGCCAATGCGCACGGGCGCCCCGGCCTGGTCAACGCTCAGTTGCTGATCTATCCCGTGGCCGCGCCCGTGCTGGCCAGCGAAAGCTATCGCGCCTTCGCGGATGGCCCCGGCCTCACCCGCGACGAGATGGCCTGGTTCTGGACGGCATTCATCGGCGCCGAGCGCCTTGCCGCCGGCGCCGCCATCGAAGACACGCGCATCCACCTGATGGGCGCCGCGCCACAGCACCTGCCTCCGGCCAGCGTGGTGGTGGTTGCCGCCCACGACGTGCTGCGCGACGACGGCCTGGCCTACGCCGACTACCTGGTGCGCTATGGCGCGCCGGTGATCACGCTGGAGGCAAGCGGCATGACGCATGGCTTTGCCCGCCTGCAGCCCGACGCCCCGCGCGCGCGCGAATGGATGCGCCGCGCCGCGCAGGCCTTCAAGGAACTGGCGGCGGATATCTAAGCTGCCGGCAGCGGCCGGCCATCCCGTAAAATGGCGGTCTTACGAGGATGACCATGACCGCATTGCAGAACGATACCTTCCTGCGCGCGCTGCGCCGGCAACCGACCGAGTACACCCCGCTGTGGCTGATGCGTCAGGCGGGGCGCTACCTGCCCGAATACAATGCCACGCGCGCTCGCGCCGGCAGCTTCCTGGGCCTGGCCAAGAACCCGGCCTACGCGACCGAGGTTACCCTGCAACCCCTCGAGCGCTATCCGCTCGACGCGGCCATCCTCTTCTCCGACATCCTGACCGTGCCCGATGCCATGGGCCTCGGGCTTTCGTTCGCGCAGGGCGAAGGCCCGCGCTTTGCCCACCCGCTGCGCACCGAGGGCGACGTCAAGAAGCTGGCGGTGCCGGATATGGCCTCGCTGTCCTACGTGTTCGACGCGGTCAGCGAGATCCGCCGGGCGCTGGTGCAGGACGGCCGCCAGCGCGTGCCGCTGATCGGCTTCTCGGGCAGCCCCTGGACGCTGGCCTGCTACATGGTCGAGGGCGCCGGCTCCTCCGATTTCCGCACGGTCAAGGCCATGATGTACAGCCGCCCCGACCTGATGCAGCGCATCCTGGAGATCAACGCGCAGGCCGTGTCGGCCTACCTGAATGCGCAGATCGAGGCAGGTGCCCAGGCCGTGATGCTGTTCGATACCTGGGGCGGCACGCTGGCAGACGGCATGTATCAGGCCTTCTCCTGGCCTATATGCGCAAGGTGCTGGCCGGACTGAAGCGCGAGCACAACGGCGAGCAGGTGCCGGCCATCGTGTTCACCAAGGGCGGCGGCTTGTGGCTGGAAGCGCTCACCGAGATCGGCGCCGATGCGCTCGGCCTGGACTGGACGGTCAACCTGGCGCAGGCGCGCCGCCGTACTGGCGGCAAGGTGGCCCTGCAGGGCAACATCGACCCCAATGTGCTGTTTGCGCCGGAGGCCGCGATTCGCGAGCAGGTGCGTGGCGTGCTCGACAGCTACGCCAGCGGCGGCGGCTGCGACGGACACGTCTTCAACCTCGGCCATGGCATCTCCCAGTTCACCCCGCCCGAGAATGTGACGGTGCTGGTGGACGAGGTGCATCGCTACAGCCGGCAGCTGCGCACCGCGGCAAGGTGACAGCCGATGCACGTCTTCCCTCCTTCCCGGGGGTACCGCCTGTGCGGCGCAGCGAGCCAGCCTCGCGCGCCGCATCGGGACGCTCGGGTGCCGGGGGAGGCTTGCCCGAAGCGCTGTCAAGTAAACTATTTTGCAATATTTCGCCCTTTCGGTGCCGGTTCGCGCTTGTCAAGGCTTGACTTATGCACATCAATGGGTTTTCCGCAGTGCAAGACCGGGTTAGTCCTTAACTCATCTGAGGGAGGTCGCCAAGTCCTTGATTTACAAGGCATTGCATCTAGCCACGCACAGGCTGGAATGCCCGTGGGAGCCTTGTTTTACGGGGCTTGGCGGGAACTCCGGACGAGTTTTCAACAAAGTTATCCACAGGCGGTGCCCGGGGCCGGGAAAACCAGCCATCTATCATCGACTTAGGGGCACATTTGAAGCGTTACTTTAAGTTGATGTTGCACCGCACACTTATTTTGTCTGGAAAGCGGCTCAGTCCCGGTCTGCACACACATTGGGCTTTCTCGCCCCAATCTGGACCGTACCCACTGCTGCGCTGGACGATCGGTCCGGGAGGCGCGGCGTGACGTCGCCGGCGATCCCCGACGAAGCCGGTCCGGCCGCCGCAGAGCCCTCCGGCCGCGCACCGCTTGCCGTGGTGCAGGTGGCCCTCGATACGCCGGCTGACGATGTCTTCGATTACCTTGCTGGGCCGGAAGTACAGCCCGGCGAACTGGTCACGGTGCCGTTCGGCCGCCGCACGCTGGTCGGCGTGGCCGTATCGCGTTGCGCGCACTCCGATGTACCCGCCGACAAGCTGCGTGCCGTGGCGCAGCGCCTGGACTGGCTGCCGCCGCTTGGCGCCCACTGGATCGCGCTGGCGGGCTTTGCTGCTCGCTATTACCACCGCTGCCTCGGCGAAGTCATGCTGCCCGCGTTGCCCCCCGCATTGCGCGAGGCCGACGGCTGGGCGCGGCTGGCACTGCGTGCCCGCAGCGAACACTACCGCGTAGCCCCGGGGCAGGGCGAGGCGCTGTTGGCGGCGGTGCCGCCGCGCGCCCGCACCGTGCTGGCGCTGGCTCAGGCGCTGGTGGCTGCAGCCAGGCAAGGGCAGGCGGTATCCGCCGCCGAGGCGCGCGTGCTCTGCAGCGCGGCGCCGTCGCGCCTGGCGGAGTGGGCCGAGGCCGGCTGGGTGACCTCCGAGCGGGCCGACCAGCCCTTGCTGGGCGCGCCCTCGGCTGCCGAGCCGTCCACCGCGCCGCCGCTGCACGAAGAGCAGCGCGTGGCCGTGGAGGCGATCGGGCAGGCCAAGGGATTTGCGCCCTTCCTGCTCCATGGCGTCACCGGCAGCGGCAAGACCGAGGTCTACCTGCACGCCATGGCCGAAGTGCTGGCGCGCGATGCGCAGGCGCAGGTGCTGATGCTGGTGCCCGAGATCAACCTCACCCCGCAGCTGCAAGGCCGGATTGCCTCGCGCTTCCCCCATCTGCCGCTCGCAGTGCTGCACAGCGGCCTGGCCGACCAGGAGCGCACCCTGCAGTGGCTGGCCGCGCACCGCGGCGAGGCCCGCATCGTGTTGGGCACGCGGCTGGCGGTGCTGGCTTCGCTGCCGCACCTGGCGCTGATCGTGGTCGACGAGGAGCACGACACCTCCTACAAGCAGCAGGAAGGCCTGCGCTACTCCGCACGCGACCTGGCCGTATGGCGGGCCAAGCAGCTCGGCGCGGCCGTGGTGCTGGGCTCCGCCACGCCGTCCATGGAGTCCTGGTGGCGCGCGGAGCAGGGCACCTACCGCAAGCTGGTGCTGCGCGAGCGTGCCCAGACCGACGCCACGCTGCCCACGGTACGCCTGATCGATATCAACCAGGAACGCCAGCGCCAGCGCGCTCTCTACGAAGGCCTGTCGGTGCCGTTGCTCAACGCCATCGAGGCCCGCCTGCACCGCGGCGAACAGAGCCTGCTGTTCCTGAACCGTCGCGGCTACGCCCCGGTGCTCGCTTGCGACAGCTGCGGCTGGCTCTCCGGCTGCCCGCGCTGCTCGGCCTATATGGTGCTGCACCGGCCTGAGCGCCGCCTGCGCTGCCACCATTGCGGCCTGGAATCCCCCGTGCCGCATCACTGCCCGGATTGCGGCAATGTGGACGTGGCGCCGCTTGGACGAGGCACTCAGCGCATCGAGGAAGCCCTGGCCGCCCGCTTCCCGCAAGCCCGCATTGCCCGCATCGATGCCGATTCCACGCGCCGCAAGGGCAGTGCCCAGGCCATGTTCGACGAGGTCCACGCGGGCGAGGTCGACATCCTGGTCGGCACCCAGATGGTGGCCAAGGGACACGACTTCCAGCGCGTGACCCTGGTCGGCATCGTCCATCCGGACGCCGCCATGTTCAGCCACGATTTCCGCGCGGCCGAGCACTTGTTTGCCTCCCTGATGCAGGTGGCAGGGCGCGCCGGAAGGGCGGGGCTGGCGGGCGAGGTGCTGATCCAGACCCGCTATCCCGATGCATCGGCATTGCAGGCATTGGTACGCCATGACTATGATGGATTCGCGGCGACCCAGTTGCGCGAGCGCCGCCAGGCCGGGTTGCCCCTGTTTGCCTACCAGGTGCTCGTCACGGCCGACCATGCCGAGTTGGAGCGTGCGCTGGCGTTCCTCCAGAGCGCACGGAATCGTGCCGATGCGTGCCGGATGGCGCCGGAGGTGCAACTCCATGATCCGGTACCGATGTCGATGGTGCGGGTGGCTAACCGGGAGCGGGCGCAGATGTTGGTGGAAAGCACTTCACGCCTTGCGTTGCAACGATTCATCAGCGAGTGGGTGCAAACTTTCGGCGAGGCGCTGGCCGATGCCAAGGGCGTTCGCTGGCAACTGGAGATTGATCCCTTGCGAATCTGAGTGACGTTCGGAAGCGCTCGGGCCAGCGCAGCACATGGTACGGTGCAACCACATTTCCAACAGGACATGAGTGGTTGTACCTAGTTGCACCTTTGATTTGCCCCGGAGTATGATCGCGCCAATCTGCAGGTTTCCCCGCGGTAACGGAAACCAGCGTCCGCGTCTTACGGAGAATCAAGCGCATGGCCACCACCACCCTCGGCGTCAAACTCGACGACGCCTCCCGCGAGCGCCTCAAGCGTGTTGCCCAGTCGATCGACCGCACGCCGCACTGGCTGATCAAGCAGGCGATCTTCACCTACCTTGAGCAAGTCGAGCGGGGCCACATCCCGCATGAGACCAGTGCCGCCGGTACGGGGAGCGAGGGCGCGGCGGACGGCGCCGATGGCTTTGATGGCGCGTCCGGCGACGGCGCCGTGCAGCCTTTCCTGGAATTCGCCCAGAGCGTGCAGCCGCAGTCGGTGCTGCGCGCGGCGATCACAGCCGGTTATCGCCGCCCGGAGTCCGAGTGCGTGCCGGTGCTGCTGGAGCAGGCCCGGCTGCCGCATCAGCAGGCCGAAGCCGCCCTGGCCATGGCCCGGACCCTGGCCACGCGGCTGCGCGAGCGCAAGGTCGGCACCGGCCGCGAAGGGCTGGTGCAAGGCCTGATCCAGGAATTCTCGCTGTCGTCGCAGGAAGGCGTGGCGCTGATGTGCCTGGCCGAGGCGCTGCTGCGCATTCCCGACAAGGCCACCCGCGACGCGCTGATCCGCGACAAGATCAGCGGCGCCAACTGGCAGTCCCACCTGGGCCAGAGCCCGTCGGTGTTCGTCAACGCCGCCACCTGGGGCTTGCTGTTTACCGGGAGGCTGGTGGCCACCCATACCGAGGCCGGCCTGTCCAAGGCGCTGACCCGCATCATCGGCAAGGGCGGCGAGCCGCTGATCCGCAAGGGCGTGGACATGGCGATGCGCCTGATGGGCGAGCAGTTCGTCACCGGCGAGACCATTTCCGAGGCGCTCGCCAACGCGCGCAAGTACGAGGCCGAGGGCTTCCGTTACTCCTACGACATGCTGGGCGAGGCGGCCATGACCGAGGCCGACGCGCAGCGCTACCTGGCCTCCTACCAGCAGGCCATCAACGCCATCGGCCAGGCTTCGCGCGGGCGCGGCATCTATGAAGGCCCGGGCATCTCGATCAAGCTCTCGGCGCTGCATCCGCGCTACAGCCGCGCGCAGCACGAGCGCGTCATCAGCGAGCTGTACGGCCGCCTCAAGTCGCTGACCTTGCTGGCCCGCCAGTACGACATCGGCATCAATATCGATGCCGAGGAAGCCGACCGCCTGGAGATCTCGCTCGACCTGCTCGAGCGCCTGTGCTTCGAGCCCGAGCTGGCCGGCTGGAACGGCATCGGCTTCGTGGTGCAGGGCTACCAGAAGCGCTGCCCGTTCGTGATCGACTACCTGATCGACCTGGCCCGCCGCAGCCGCCACCGCCTGATGATCCGCCTGGTCAAGGGCGCGTACTGGGACAGCGAGATCAAGCGCGCCCAGGTGGACGGGCTGGAGGGCTATCCGGTCTACACGCGCAAGGTCTATACCGACGTGTCCTACGTGGCCTGCGCGCGCAAGCTGCTGTCGGTGCCGGACGTGATCTACCCGCAGTTCGCTACCCATAATGCCCACACGCTGGCGGCCATCTACCAGATCGCCGGCCACAACTATTATCCTGGCCAGTACGAGTTCCAGTGCCTGCACGGCATGGGCGAGCCGCTGTACGACCAGGTGGTCGGCCCGCTGGCCGACGGCAAGTTCAACCGCCCGTGCCGGATCTACGCGCCGGTCGGCACGCACGAGACGCTACTGGCCTACCTGGTGCGTCGCCTGCTGGAAAACGGCGCCAACACATCCTTCGTCAACCGCATCGCCGACGACACCATCTCGCTGGACGAGCTGGTGGCCGATCCGGTCGCCGTGGTCGAGCAGATGCACGCCGAGGAAGGCGCGCTGGGCCTGCCGCACCCGCGCATTGCGCAGCCGCGCAACCTCTACGGCGAGTCGCGCGCCAATTCCGCCGGCATCGACCTGTCCAACGAGCATCGCCTGGCTTCGCTGTCGTCCGCGCTGCTGGCCGGCACCAGCGAGGCGGTCACCGCCGTGCCGCTGCTGGGCACGCAAGCCGCCACCGGCGAGGACGCCAACCAGCCGGCGCCCGTGCGCAACCCATCCGACCTGCGCGACGTGGTCGGCCATGTCACCGAAGCCAGCATGGCCGAAGTGGAAGCCGCGCTGCAGGCCGCCGTCAACGCCGCGCCGATCTGGCAGGCGACCCCGGCCGATGTGCGCGCCGCCGCGCTGGAACGCACCGCGGAACTGATGGAAGCGCAGATGCAGTCCCTGATGGGCATCATCATGCGCGAGGCCGGCAAGACGTTCTCCAATGCCATCGCCGAAGTGCGCGAGGCGGTGGACTTCCTGCGCTATTACGCCGCGCAGGTGCGTGAAACGTTCTCCAGCGACACCCATCGCCCGCTCGGCCCGGTGGTCTGCATCAGCCCGTGGAATTTCCCGCTGGCCATCTTTACCGGCCAGGTCGCGGCCGCGCTGGCTGCCGGCAACACCGTGCTGGCCAAGCCCGCCGAGCAGACCCCGCTGATTGCCGCCCAGGCCGTGCGCCTGCTGCGCGAGGCAGGCGTGCCGGCCGGCGCGGTGCAACTGCTGCCGGGCCGTGGCGAAACCGTGGGCGCAGCGCTGGTGGGCGACGCCCGCGTCAAGGGCGTGATGTTCACCGGCTCCACCGAAGTGGCGCGGCTGTTGCAACGTAGCGTGGCCGGCCGCCTGGACGCCGCCGGCCGCCCGGTGCCGCTGATCGCCGAGACCGGCGGCCAGAACGCGATGATCGTGGACTCCTCCGCGCTGGCCGAGCAGGTGGTTGGCGACGTGGTGAACTCCGCCTTCGACTCGGCCGGCCAGCGCTGCTCCGCGCTGCGCGTGCTGTGCCTGCAGGAAGAGGTGGCCGACCGCGTGCTGGAAATGCTCAAAGGCGCCATGAATGAGCTCACCATGGGCAACCCGGACCGCCTGTCCACCGACGTCGGCCCGGTGATCGACGAGGAGGCGCGCGGCAACATCGTGCGCCATATCGACGCCATGCGTGCCAAGGGCCGCCGTGTCCACCAGGCCGACCCGGATGGCGCGGCCAGCGCGGCCTGCCGCAATGGCACCTTCGTCTCGCCGACGCTGATCGAGCTCGACAGCATCGAAGAGCTGCAGCGCGAAGTCTTTGGCCCCGTGCTGCACGTGGTGCGCTACCCGCGCGCTGGCCTCGACACGCTGCTTGAGCAGATCAACGGCACCGGCTACGGCCTGACCATGGGCATCCACACCCGCATCGACGAGACCATCGAGCACATCGTCGAGCGCGCGGAAGTGGGCAACCTCTACGTCAACCGCAATATCGTGGGCGCGGTGGTGGGCGTGCAGCCCTTCGGCGGCGAAGGCCTGTCCGGCACCGGCCCCAAGGCGGGCGGCCCGCTGTACCTGCATCGCCTGTTGTCGGTCTGCCCGCAGGACGCCGTGGCCCGCGTGGTGCGCGCCTCCGACACCCTCGGCGGCGCCGACGAGAACAGCCCGGTGCGCCGCACGCTGACCGAGGCACTGGGTACGCTCAAGGAATGGGCGCAGCGCGAGAGCGCGGCGCTGCCCGAACTGGCGGCGGCGTGCGAGCGCTTTGCCACGGCCTCGGCGGCCGGCCTGTCGGTCACGCTGCCCGGCCCCACCGGAGAGCGCAACACTTATACCCTGCTGCCGCGTGCAGCCGTGCTGTGCCTGGCCCAGCAGGAGGCCGACCTGGCCGTCCAGCTGGCGGCGGTACTGGCGGCCGGCAGCCAGGCTGTGTGGGTTGAAAGCCCCATGGCCCGGGCCCTGTTTGCCCGCCTGCCCAAGGCAGTACAATCGCGCGTCCGCCTGGTGGCCGACTGGTCGGCCAGCGACACCGGCTTCGACGCGGTCCTGCACCATGGCGATTCCGACCAGTTGCGCGCGGTGTGCGAGCAGCTGGCCACGCGCCCGGGCCCCATTATTTCGGTGCAAGGCCTGGCGCACGGTGAACCGAATGTAGCCATCGAGCGTTTGTTGATCGAGCGTTCGCTGTCCGTCAATACGGCGGCAGCGGGCGGCAATGCCAGTTTGATGACGATCGGCTAACCGCCGGGCGTTGATCGAAGCGACGCGAGGCAGCGGCGATCCCGCAGACCTCGCGTATTTGAAAATCGGGAAGCGTTTCGCGCCACACCCGGACGCGTCCAAAAACGCAGCAAAGGCTATAGAGAATAGCCACCAAGGAGAACAGATGAACTCGACTTTCCACAAGACGGCCCTGACCGTTGCCCTGTCCGTCGCTGGCCTTTGCGCCACCTCGGCTGCCTTCGCCCAGGCGCAGGAAATCAAGCTGGGCTTTGCCGCGCCGATGACCGGCGGCCAAGCGCAATACGGCAAGGACATGCAGAACGGCGTCGTCCTCGCCATCGAGGAAATGAACGCGACCAAGCCCAAGATCGGCGGCAAGGACGTCAAGTTCGTACTGCTCTCCGAGGACGACGCAGCTGACCCCAAGACCGGCTCGGTGGTCGCGCAGAAGCTGGTCGACAACGGCATCCAGGGCATGCTGGGCCACTTCAACTCCGGCACCAGCATCCCCGCCTCGATGGTCTACAACCGCGCCGGCATCCCCCAGATCGCCATGGCAACGGCGCCTGAGTACACCCGCCAGGGCTTCAAGACCACCTTCCGCATGATGACCTCCGACACCCAGCAGGGCTCGGTGATCGGTGCCTTCGTGGTGAAGAAGCTGGGCGCCAAGAGCATCGCCATCGTCGACGACCGCACTGCCTACGGCCAAGGCCTGGCAGACGAGTTCGAGAAGGCCGCCAAGGCCGCCGGCGGCAAGATCGTGCGCCGCGAGTTCACCAACGACAAGGCGGTGGACTTCAAGGCCGTGCTGACCAACATCAAGCGCAGCAACCCGGACGTGATCTTCTTCGGCGGCGCCGAGACGCAATCCGCACCGATGGCCAAGCAGGTCAAGGAACTCGGCATGAAGTCGCCGGTGGTGTCGGGCGAAATGTCGAAGACCGACAACTTCCTGAAGCTGGCCGGCCCTGCTGCCGAGGGCACGGTCGTGTCGCTGGCCGGCCTGCCGCTGGAGCAGATGCCCGGTGGCACCACCTACGAGAAGAAGTACGAGAAGCGCTTCGGCGGCAAGGTGCAGACCTACTCGCCGTACGCCTATGACGGTGCCACGGCCATGATGACCGCCATGGTCAAGGCCGGCTCGGCCGATCCGGCGCGCTACCTGCCGGTGCTGGCGGCCACCAACATGCAAGGCGTGACCACCAAGACCCTGGCCTACGACGCGCGCGGCGACCTGAAGGACGGCGGCATTACCGTCTACAAGGTGGTTGGCGGGAAATGGACCGTGCTGGAGACGGTGGGCGGCAAGTAAGCCATCCTCGCCATAGAACGACAACGCCAGCCTGCTGGATTAGCCGTTCGGTCAAAGCGTTGATCGCGCCCCTCGAGGGGCGCAACACGCCTCAGTCAACGACTGGGGCGTTTCTTTTCCCAAGGTAGGATCTGCCGTGACCCAAGGGGGCGGGCCTGTCCTGACGCCACATGCCCTCAGTCCTCCTCGACGTCGAAGTCCCGGCCACCCTCCCACGCAGCCGCTGCATCCTCGTAGATGCCACCATCGCGCCGGCCTACCGCCAGAACGATGATGTCGGGCGGGTTTTCGTTGTCGCGGACCAGGTAGACCAGTCGGTACCCGACGCCACGCAACTTGATCTTGTAGCAATCAATGAGCGGTGGCCGGAGTTCGGCGCCCGGTATCCTTGGCGTCGCCACGCGCTTCTTCAGTGCATCCTTGAAAAGCGCTTTGACCGAACCGTCGAGCTTCGCCCAATCCTTGAGTGCCTCCGGGACGAACCGTAGTTCGTGGGCCATTTACAGGTCGTCGATGTTGACTTTGACCGCGCGGCTCACTGACTTGAGCCGGGTCTGCACCAGGCTCTCCAGCTGTCGCTCATCGTACAGCTCGGCCATCTTGGCCATGAATTCCGGAGATACCGTGTAGAACGCGGGCCGGTTGTGGTTCAGGACAGCCACAGGCTGGCCATGGGCCTCCTCAACAACCTTGCTGGGGTTCTGCTTGAATTCCGAAATGCTGACGGTCAGCAGGCTATGGATGTTTTCCATCAAAAGCTCCGGATAGGTCTAAATTCAGACCTATATTACGCCCTATTTCTGCATTCCCAAGGCTGGCGGGCGGCGTTGTCGTTTGTGACATACATGGGGAGCAGGCCGATGTCTAGTGCTGCGCTTGCGGCCGGAATGGCCCCTTGTTCTCACAAGCGGGAGGGGCCTCCATGGCGCATAATCCCGCACTCGCACATCCACCCCGAAGGAGCAGTCCGTGTCCGTGCAGGAAGTCAGCTACGACCACGCCATCGAGCTAGCCAACGCAGAGCGCTACGATGAAGCGCTGGTCATTCTCGACCAGCTTTCGCAGGCGCAGCCTCAAGTGGTGGATTTCGATTGTCTGCGGGCACGCCTGCACTTCGATCGCGGCGACGCGCAAGCCGCCTTTGCCGTGCTCGATGCGGCGCTGGCCAAGCTGCCCGGGCTGCCGCTGCACCCGGCCCACCGCTGGTCCTCGCGCGGCGTGATCGCGCACCGCTACGGCATGCTGCTGGTGGCGATGGAGCGCTTCCAGGAGGCGCTGCCCTGGCTGGAAGAAGCCGCGCTGCGCAACGGCTTGTCCTCCGGCGAGTGGAGCGCCCGCCTGCATGCCGGGCTGGTGCACTACCGGCTGGGCAATTTCGCCGCGGCCGGCGCCTATTGGTATGACCTGCTCTATCGCGCGCCGGACCTTGGCGTCGAAGACATCCTGGCCCAGGCCCTGGCGCATGTGAATGCCGCCGGCGAGCAGGCCGAGCCGATGCTGCGCCTGTGCCTGGCGCGGATCGGCCTGGACAACCCGGACCTGCTCGAACTGGACGAAGCCGCGGGCGACGCCCTGGCCGCGGAGCAGGCCGCAATCGTGCTGGCCAGCCAGCCGGACCACCCGCACGCCCGCCGCATCCGCGCGCCGTTGCGCTACCGGGCTGGCGAGCTGGACGGCGCCTGGGACGACTTTGCCACCTACCAGCGCAACGCGCCGGACCCGAAGGCGCAGGTGCGCGAGCTGGAATGGCGCCACCAGTCCGGCGAGGCCGAGCCGTGGCTGCGCTTCTCCTTTGTGGACAAGGCCACCGACGCGACCGGCTACTACAACGCTGGCGTGGCGCTGGCCGAGTTCATGGACGCGGTGCCGGCCGCCGAGGCCGCATTGACCCCGCACCTGATCCAGGCCTACCGCCTGGGCCTGGCGCGCTTCGAGGCCTACTTCGCCACCGGCGAGGGCGGCTACGATGACGCCGATCCCCATATTTTTCGTTGCTGTGCCACAACCTGGCCACCCGGCTGGAAGGCGACGGCAACCGCGCGGAGCGCATCGCGCTGCACGAGAAGGGCATCGCGGTCAGCGAATTCATCGAGCACTGGATCGACCTGCTTGAATGCCTCGAGGCAGCCGGGCAGCATGGCAAAGCCGTGGAAGTCGCCGGCGATGTGCTCAACCGCTATCCGCTGGAGCGCGACCCCGCCAATGTGGGCTGGATCTTCAGCCGGCTGATGAGCACCTGGAAGGCCATCGGCGGCGCGGAAGTGACGTCGGCGGCCCGCGATGCGCTGGCGCACATGGATGCCCGCGCCGACGCCTTGCCGGTGGAGGAACGCAGCCAGACCGCCCACGCGCTGGCTCACGCCCGCGCGCACTTCGCGGGCCTGCTGCGCAACGCGATCGGCAGCATGGACCAGCACGACCGCACCGACGCGCAGGCCGAGATCGAGGCCCTGCAGCGCCGCGCGCTGCTGATCGAGGACGCGTGGCTGTGCAATCAGTTCGGCATGATCTGGCGCGATCTGGGCGCGCCGGAGCGTGCGCTGCCGCTGTTCGAGCAAGCCATCGCGCTGACCGCCGACGATCCCGTGGACCAGGCCTTCCCGCGCCTGCAGCGCGCGCTGATCCGCAACGGCGAGAAGCAATACGCGCAGGCGCTGACCGATTTCGAGGCCGCCTTTGCCGCGCACGACCGCTGGGACGGCGAGGCTTACCTCGGCGCCGTCGAGGCCGCGCTAGGGCTGGAGCAGCGCGAGACTGCGCTGGGCTACTTCGACAAGGCCCGCGCAAGCGGTGCCGCGCAGGGCAAGACGCGCTCGCTGTATGCCCGCATGGAAACCGGCCTGCGCGCTACCCGGCCGGGATGGAAGTTCTGGGGCGTGTAGCCTCGGGAGCCAGCCGCATCCGCGACTCAGTCACGATAAAAAAACGCCATCCCTGTAAGATGGCGTTTTTTTACGTGTGAACACGTCACGTTGACAGCAACTACCGTGCCCTGTCGGACAAACTCCGACATGGAATGTCATGTGCCTCCGCTACCATATAAGCCATGAATGGACTGAGCCAATTGTTTCCAAGCCTGCCCCTGGCACCGGGCGGGCTTTTCTGGGTCGGGCTGGCGCTGGTGGGCGCCGGCCTGGCGGGCGAGATATGCCGCACGTACCTGCGGCTGCCCCGCATCGTCGGCTACGCCGCCACGGGCCTCGCGGCCGGCATGCTCGGCCGCGGCATCGTGGACGAGGACATGATCGCGCAGACCCGCATCCTGATCGACATGGCGCTGGCGCTGGCCCTGTTCGAGCTCGGGCACCGGCTCTCGCTCACCTGGCTGCGCGCCAACCGCTGGCTGCTATTCACCAGTGCTTTTGAAAGCCTGCTGACCTGGGGCCTGGCGGCCGCGGTGCTGCAATGGATCGGCGTGAGCCCGGCAGTCGCCATCCTGGCCGGCGGCATTGCCGTCAGCACCTCGCCCACCATCGTGCTGCAGCTCAAGAACGAGCTGCGCGCCGATGGCCAGGTGACGGAGCGCCTGCTTGCCATGGCCGCGCTGAACAGCATCTACGCCGCCGCGATCGTCCAGGTCGCCACCGGCTGGCTGCATTCCGAGTACGGCAACCTGGGCGCGGCGCTGCTGCATCCGCTCTACCTGCTGGCGGGTTCCTGCCTGCTGGCCTGGGTCGTCGGCAAGCTTGGCCACGCGATCTACGCGCGCATGGAAACGGACGATCACTACAGCTTCCTGGTGCTGGTGGGGCTGGTGCTGTTCACGCTGGCGCTCACGCGCGTGCTCAAGCTGTCGATGCCGCTCACGCTGATGCTGGCCGGTGTGGTGTTCAAGCACCAGGACAGCCAGCCGCGCGTGTGGCCGGCGCACTTCGGCAGCGCGGGCAGCCTGTTGATCATCGTGATGGTGGTCTCGCTCGGCTTGCCGCTGACCGCGCACGACTGGGCCATTGGTGGTGGCGCCGCGTGTGTGCTGGTACTGCTGCGTCACTTCGCCAAGCTGGTAGGCGTGGCCTCGCTGGGTTCGTTCTCGGGGCTGAGCATGAAGCAGTGCGTGGCCCTCGGGCTTGCACTGGCACCCATGTCTGGCCTCGCGTACTTGCTGATGAGCGATGTCGCGCTGCTGTATCCCACCACGGGTGAGCCACTGGCAGCCATCATCCTGTGCACGCTGGCGATCGAGCAGTTGCTTGGGCCCACGATGGCGGCCTGGGCACTTCGCTATGCGGGCGAGGTCAGAAGCAATGGAGGAGGACGCTGATGTCACTCGAACCGTTCAAGCACTCCGAGGCGCTGACGTTTGGCGTGGAACTGGAGCTGCAGCTCGTCAACCGGCATGACTACGACCTGGCGCCGTTCGCGCCGGATTTGCTGCGTGCGCTGAAAGGCGCGCAGCACGCCGGCGACATCAAGCCCGAGATCAGCCCCTCGATGATCGAGATCAGCACCGGCATCTGCAAGAGTTATGCACAGGCGCTGATTGAGCTCGGCACCATGCGCGACCTGATGGTCGACGCCTCGCGCTCGCTCAACCTCGGCATCTGCGGCGGCGGCACGCACCCGTTCCAGCAATGGGCCGACCGCACCATCTCCGATTCGCCGCGCTACCAGTACATTTCCGAGCTCTATGGCTATCTGGCCAAGCAGTTCACGGTGTTCGGCCAGCACGTGCACATCGGCTGCCCGAGCGCCGATGAATCGCTGTTCCTGCTCCACGCCATCGGCCGCTACGTGCCGCATTTCATTGCGCTGGCCGCTTCGTCGCCCTATGTGCAAGGGGTGGACACCGGCTTCGCCTCGGCACGGCTGAATTCCGTCGCCGCCTTCCCGATGAGCGGGCGCGCGCCGCACTTGCTCACCTGGGATGCCTTCACCGCGTACTTCGACAAGATGCGCAACACGGGCGTGATCGAGAGCATGAAGGACTTCTACTGGGATATCCGTCCCAAGCCGGAGTTCGGCACCATCGAAGTCCGCGTGATGGACACGCCGCTCACGGTCGGGCGCGCCTGCGATATCGCCGCCTACATCCAGGCGCTTGCGCGTTACCTGCTGCTGTCGCGCCCCTTCATGCCGCAGGAAGACGATTACCTGGTCTACACCTTCAACCGCTTCCAGGCGTGCCGCTTCGGACTGGAAGGCGAGTACGTGCATCCCAACGAACTGACCCGGATGCCGATTGCCGACCACATCATCTCGATCTGCGACGCGCTGGTGCCGCATGCCGAAGCGCTGGGCTCGCTCGACGCCCTGGCCAATATCCGCGCGCTGGCGCAAAGCCGCAACGGCGACGCGGAACGCGTGCGCCAGATCGAGAGCACGACCCGCAGCCTGCGCGAAACGGTGCGGCAGACCTGCGATAGCTGGGCTAGCTAAGCTAGCCAAGCGCGGTACCGGGCCTGTTGCCGGCACCCTACGCTGGCAGGTACTTCTCCCAAAGCTGGTTCCGGAATCGATAGGCAGGATCTACCTGCTTCTTGATGCGCGCAAACGCCGCCGCTTCGGGGTAGGCGTGCAGGAACTGGTCCGGTGTCGCATGCAGGCGGTAAGGCAGGTAGTAGCGCCCGCCGGCGTCCAGTGCTGCGTTGATCAGGTGCTGCGTCCACTGTCGCGTGGCGAAATCGGCGCTCTGGCTGCTTCGCTGCTTGTCGAAGGAGAACACCTCGGTGGGTGCCCAGGCTAGTAGCGTGGTCGTATCTGGCGGGGAGTGCCGGATCGATATGTTCAAGGCGTTGACCTGATACCGCCGCAGGATGTCCGCCATCCGCCTGGCGAAGGGCAGGAACGCGGCTACCGGGATGAAATACTCCTGCAGCAGATAGGTCGAGAAGATTCGCGTGCGTGGTTCCAGCGAGGCGGTATCAAGACTGGCTTCAAAGTTGCGGTGCACAACGGCACGCTCGCGCAGCAGGTTTTCCTCGGCGTAGCGCTCGCGCAACCATTGTGAGCCAGGCAATTCCGACGCGGCCCAGATCAGGTTCTGCTCGCGTGCGTAGTTCAGCTTGCGTGGCACCAGGCGTTCGCTCTGGGTCAGCTTTGCGTCGGAGGCAATCCAGCTGACCGCTAGCGGTTGGTCGAAGTCCGGCGGCGCGAGGTCGGCGTTATGCAGCACCACTGCGGGGTTGCCCACCACCTGATCGCGAAAGAATGCGGGATAGTCAGGCAGCGTCACGCGCTGCGCATGGCGGGCAATCACGCCATTGACCGCCAAGTCGAGCTCCACCTCGGAGATCACCCCCAGGCCGCCGTAGCCGCCAACGACAGCACGGAAAAGTGCCGCGTCCTTATTCCGGCTCAGCTCGCGGACATTGCCGTCGGCGCCCACCAGTTGCAGCGCACGCACTGACTCGACCACCGGACCGGCCCCGACGTAGCGCCCATGGCAATTCACCGAGACCGACCCGCCCACCGAGAAATCGCTATAGCTCTGCATCACCTTGACGGCGAGGTCGTGCGGATCGAGGATTTCCTGTAGATCGCGCCAGCGCATGCCGGCCTGCACCCGGGCATGCCGGCCCGCCACGTCCAGCCATACCAGGCGGTTCATCCCGCGCATGTCCAGATGCAGCGAATCGGCCATGGCCACTTGTCCGCCCATGCTGAAGCGCGCACCGCCGATCGATACCGGCCCGGCGCTTTCGCGCAAGGCTTGCTGGATCTGCGCCGTGCTGGCCGGCGTGGCCAACTGCGCCACGCGGATAGGGTTCAACTGGCTGACGTCGTCCACCACCAATGGGTCCGGCGCGCTGCAAGCGCAGCCGGCGCTAGCGCCGGCAAGAGCGGCAGCCTTCAGCAAGCGGCGGCGCTGGCGATCCGGGGCGGATATTGGCGTGGCGGGCAAATGGGCACCTGCAGGAGCGGTCGGGCAGCGGGCCCCCAACATAGCGCAATCTGCATGCTTGCTCAATCGGAGCAGTCCGAATCAGTCCGAATCGCTGGCAGGCCCGCGGCGTGCAGCGGGGCAATCAGGCCTGCGCGCCCACGTACACAGGCTCGCAGCGCACCTCCGACTTCACCGAGTTGGCAATGAAGCAAGCCTCGTGCGCCGTGTGATGCAGGTGCGCCAGTTCCTCGCGGGTCGGCTGGCGCTCTCCGGAGAAGGCGACCTCCGGCCTGAGCGTGACCACCGTCATGGCCATCCGGCCTTCCGCGTTCTTCGCCATGGTGCCGACCGCGGCATCGAAGTAGCGGTCCACGCAGAACTTGTGCTTGGCGGCGATGGAGAGGAACCACAGCATGTGGCAGCTGGAGAGCGACGAAACGAAGGCTTCTTCGGGATCGACGGCGGCGGCGTCCGACATGGGCAGGGGCACGACATGGGGCGATGAGGATCCTGGCACTTCCACGCCGCCGTCGAATCGCAGCAGGTGCTTGCGGCTATAGCGGTTGCCGAGGAAATCCTGCTCGCCACGTTGCCAGAGGATCTCTGCGGTGTACTGGGCCATGTCTTCTTTCTCCATTCAAGTGCCTGCGAAGGCCGATAGCTTATTGCTTTTCGCGCGCGTGCGTCACACCCCGTGCGGCACGCTTTCGCCATCCCGCAGCCCGAGCCGCTGGTTGGCGGGCACCGCCACATCGATCAGCTTCGGCTTGGGCAGGTTCAACTGCCCCATCATCTCGATGAACTGGGTACGCGTGCGCCCAGCCACGCGGCTGTTGTTGGCGCGCTCGAAGCCGATGGTGGATTCGGTGCGGCCCTTGTAATCGTGGGCGGGGTAGACCACGGTGTCGTCGGGCAGGGCGAAGAGCTTCTGCGTGAGGCTGTCGTACAGCGTGCCAGCGTCGCCGGACTGGAAGTCGGTGCGGCCGCAACCGTCGATCAGCAGCGCGTCGCCGGTGAAGACGCGGCGCATCGGGCCGGCGGGCGTGGCTTCTTCCCACAGGTAGCTCATGCTGCCAGCGGTGTGCCCCGGCGTGTGGATGGCGCGCAGCGTCTGCGTGCCGAACTGCAGCGTGTCGCCGTCGATCAGCTGTTTTTGCGCGGGTTGGATGTCGCAACCCGAGGGGGCCGCGGTGTGCGCGCCGGTTTGCAGTGCGACATGGCCGGCGGAGGTGATGTGGTCCGCGTGGGCATGCGTCTCGACCACCCACGCCAGCGTGGCGCCGCTGGCCTGCAGCAGCGCCATGTCGCGCTCCAGTTGGTGGTCCACCGGGTCGATCAGCAACGCCTGGCGCGTGGCGGCATCGATCAGCAGGTAGGTGTAGGTGGACGAGGTTTCGTCAAATAGCTGATGAAAGGTCTGCATGGCTGTGGCCGCCAATGGGGGAAGAACGCTACATGATAGCGCCGCCCGCGGGCGTGTCAGCCGATATTCACCACTTCGCTGATCTGCATCACGGGCACCGCATCGGTGTAGTTGGGCATATCGAGCTGCAGCTCGTTGCCGACGGCCTTTGACGCCGCGACGAAGGCCGGCAGCGACTCGAACAGGAAACTGAACACCACCGTAAAGGCCGGATCCGAGCCCGGCGCGCTGCCGCTCAGGCCGCGCTCCACCGACACACCGTGGTAGCCCGGATGCGGGCCGAACAGCGCGACGGCGCGCGGCATGTGCCGTTGCAGGTAGTAGTCCATATCGAACCTGCCGCCCTTCCTATGCGGGTAGAGAATGCTGATCTTGACCATGCCGGACTCCAGTGGGTTGGGGTGGATGCGCGGCTAGCGTAGCAGAAAGCGCGTGATCGGATTTGCCGGGGCGATGCGCTCAGCACTCCACGATATTCACCGCCAGCCCGCCGCGCGCCGTTTCCTTGTATTTGGTCTTCATGTCGGCGCCGGTCTCGCGCATGGTCTTGATGACGGAGTCGAGCGACACGTAGTGCATGCCGTCGCCGCGCAACGCCATGCGCGCCGCATTGACGGCCTTCACCGACGCCATCGCATTGCGTTCGATGCAGGGTATCTGCACCAGCCCGCCGACCGGGTCGCACGTCAGCCCGAGGTTGTGCTCCATGCCGATCTCGGCCGCGTTTTCCACCTGCTCGGGCGTGCCGCCCATCACCGCGGCGAGCGCGCCGGCGGCCATCGAGCAGGCCACGCCGACTTCGCCCTGGCAGCCCACTTCGGCGCCGGAGATCGAGGCATTGAGCTTGTACAGCATGCCGATCGCACCGGCGGTCAGCAGGAAGTCGATCACGCCTTGCGAGTTGGCGCCCGGCACGAAGCGGTCGTAGTAATGCAGCACGGCCGGGATGATGCCGGCGGCGCCGTTGGTGGGCGCCGTGACCACGCGGCCACCGGCCGCGTTTTCCTCGTTGACGGCGATCGCGTACAGGTTGACCCAGTCGATCACCGAAAGCGGATCGGCCAGCGAGCGCTCGGCGTGCTCGGTCAGGTTGCGGAACAGTTCGGGGGCGCGGCGCTTGACCTTGAACGGGCCCGGCAGCTCGCCGTCGGTGCGGCAGCCGCGCGCCACGCAGGCCTGCATCACGGCCCAGATCCGCAGCAGGCCGGCATTGACCTCGGCCTCGCTGCGCCACACGCATTCGTTTTCCATCATGAGCCGCGCGATGCTCTTCTTGCTGGCGGTTGCCATCTCCAGCATGGCGCGTCCGCTGCGGAAGGGATGCGGCAGTTGATGGTCCGCTTCCAGGATCTGCGTATTGGCCGCGCCCGCGGTGATGACGAAGCCGCCGCCCACCGACAGGTAGCGGCCTTCGCGGATGGTTTCACCGCCGGCATTGAAGGCGTGGAATTTCATGCCGTTGGGATGCTCGGCCATGGCCTCGCGGCGATAGAAGACGATGTGCTCCTTCTCCACGAAGGGCACGGGATGGGTGCCCAGCAGCGACAGCGTGCGGCTCGCACGCAGCGCGGCCATCCGCACGTCGATGGTGTCGGGGTCGACGGTGTCCGGTGCCTCCCCCAGCAAGCCGAGAATCACGCCCTTGTCGGTGCCGTGGCCGCGGCCGGTGGCGCCGAGCGAGCCGTACAGCTCGATGCGCACGCTGGCCACCTGCGGCAGCAGCCCGTCGCGGGCCAGCCCCTGGGCAAACATTAGCGCCGCGCGCATCGGGCCCACGGTGTGGGAACTGGAGGGACCGATGCCCACTTTGAACAGATCGAAGACGCTGACTGCCACGGGAGGCTCCTGGGGGCTGGCTGGCGCCGGATTCAGACCGGCGCGTCCATATCGTTGTTAATGGGGGCGCGCCACAGCGAGCCTGCCGCGTTGGGCGGGGTGGGGGCGCGTCTTTCTTTACCAGCACGCTGATCGTGCCGTCATTCTCGAGAATCGCGAAATGCACATCGGCGACGCGCTGGCACCCGGCATGCCGCAGCGCCTTGTGCAGGTCGTCGCGTGTGACGAGCGCGCGCTTCATCACGTCGGCAAACACCAGGCCATCGTGGATCAGTACCTCAGGCCGCCCTTCGACGACGTTCTCGATGCCCCGGCTGCGCCAGCTCAGCCACGCCAGCACAAGGTTGGCGGCGACCAGCGTCACCGCCAGGATCAGCCCTGCGGCAACGGAGTTGTCCCCGGCGTTCATGGAGTTCTGCACGGCGTTGGACAGCACCAGCAACAACACCAGGTCGAGCGAAGTCAGCTGCCCGATCTGGCGCTTGCCGGAAAGCCGCAGCAGCACCAGCAGGCTGCCGTAGACGATCAGTCCGCGCAGGACGAATTCCCACCATGGGGCGCTGAGATTCCACATGCGTGCTCCGTTTTTCCGGGCACGGCCGGGTGGCCGCGCATCCACACCGAGCATAGCGCGTTGGCAAGGCGCGCTGGCAAAACGCCGGGGTTGCCGCGACGAGCAGCAGCCCCGCCTTCATACCAGCTTACTCTTCAGCGTACTCGCTCATCGGCACGCATGCGCAGAACAGGTTGCGGTCGCCGTACACGTTGTCCGCACGGCCAACCGGCGGCCAGTACTTCTGCGTGCGCAGCGCGGCCACCGGGTAGGCGGCTTCCTGGCGCGTGTACTTGTGCTCCCACGCGTCGGCGGTGATCACCGCGGCGGTGTGCGGCGCGTTCTTCAGCGGGTTGTCCTCGCGGTCGAAGCTGCCGTCTTCCACGCGGGCGATCTCGGCACGGATGGCGATCATGGCGTCGATAAAGCGGTCCAGCTCATGCAGGGCCTCGCTCTCGGTCGGCTCGATCATCAGCGTGCCCGGCACCGGGAAGCTCATGGTGGGGGCGTGGAAGCCGTAGTCCATCAGGCGCTTGGCCACGTCCTCGTTGGAGATGCCCGTGGTCTTCTGCAGCGCTCGCACGTCCAGGATGCACTCGTGCGCCACCAGGCCGTGCTGGCCGGTGTAGAGCACGGGGAAGTGCGGCGACAGGCGGCGCGCCACATAGTTGGCGGCCAGGATGGCGTTCTCGGTGGCGGCGGTCAGGCCGGCCGAGCCCATCATGGCGATATACATCCACGAGATCGGCAGGATGCTGGCCGAGCCGAACGGCGCGGCGGACACGCCGCCGATGCCCTGGTCGTCGCGGCGATAGCCCACGCTGTCCTGGTTGGGCAGGAAGTCGGCCAGGTGCGCGCCGACCGCCACCGGGCCAACACCCGGGCCGCCACCGCCGTGGGGGATGCAGAAGGTCTTGTGCAGGTTCAGGTGGGACACGTCACCGCCGAACTGGCCCGGCGCGGCGGTGCCGACCATGGCGTTCATGTTGGCGCCGTCCACGTAGACCTGGCCGCCGTGCTTGTGCACGATGTCGCAGATCTGCTGCACGCCCTGCTCGAACACGCCGTGCGTGGACGGGTAGGTGATCATGATCGCGGCGAGGTTCCTGCTGTGCTGCTCGGCCTTCTTCGCCAGGTCGTCCAGGTCGACGTTGCCGTCTTCATCACAGGCCACCACCACCACCTTCATGCCGGCCATTTGCGCGGACGCCGGGTTGGTGCCGTGCGCGGAGGACGGGATCAGGCAGATGTCGCGATGGCTCTCGCCACGGCTGGCGTGGTACGCATGGATGATCAGCAGGCCGGCGTACTCGCCTTGCGAGCCGGCATTGGGCTGCAGGCTCACCGCGGCGTAGCCGGTGGCGGCGCACAGCATGGCTTCGAGCTGGTCGATCATCTCGCGGTAGCCGACCGTCTGGTCCAGCGGCGCGAAGGGGTGGATCTTGCTGAATTCGGGCCACGTCACCGGGATCATCTCGCTGGTGGCGTTGAGCTTCATGGTGCACGAGCCCAGCGGGATCATGGTGCGGTCCAGCGCCAGGTCCTTGTCGGCCAGCATGCGCAGGTAGCGCAGCATTTCGTGCTCGGCGTGGTGCGTGTTGAAGACCGGGTGGGTCAGGTAAGCGCTCTGGCGTGCCAGGCCAGCGGGATAGGCATCCAGCGCGGCGGCTTCCAGCACATCGAAGTCGGGCACCGGCTTGCCGTGCGCGAAGATTTCCAGCAGGGCGACCACGTCTTCCCGCGAGGTGGTTTCGTCCAGCGAGATGCCGATGCGGGTGGCGCCGGCGTGGCGCAGGTTGATGCCGCGGGCGGTTGCCGAGGCGTGGATGGCTTCCGTGTTGAAGCCGGTTTCCAGCGTCAGCGTGTCGAAATAAGTGGCATTGGTGCGCGCGTAGCCCAGTTGTTCCAGGCCGCCGGCCAGCGTAGCGGCCAGGCGGTGCACGCGCTGGGCGATGCGCTTGAGGCCTTGCGGGCCGTGGTACACGGCGTACATGGAGGCCATCACGGCCAGCAGTACCTGTGCCGTGCAGATGTTCGAGGTGGCCTTCTCGCGGCGGATATGCTGCTCGCGCGTCTGCAGGGCCAGGCGGTATGCCTTGTTGCCTTGCGCGTCGATGGTCACGCCAACCAGGCGGCCGGGCATGGAGCGCTTGAAGGCATCCTTGACCGCCATGTAGCCGGCGTGCGGGCCGCCGAAGCCAAGCGGCACGCCGAAGCGCTGCGAGTTGCCCACCGCCACGTCGGCGCCCCATTCGCCGGGCGCGGCGATCAGGGTCAGCGCCAGCAGGTCGGCGGCAGCCACCACCAGGCCGCCGGCAGCGTGCACGGCGTCGGCGATGGCGCGGTAGTCAGCGACATCGCCGTTGACGCCCGGGTACTGCAGCAGCACGCCGAAGGCATGGGCGCCGGCCGCTTCAGCAGCGGGGCCGACCTTGACTTCGATGCCCAGCGGCAGGGCGCGGGTGCGTACCACTTCCAGCGTTTGCGGCAGCACGTCGTCCGCCACATAGAAGGTGGTGGAGGCGTGCTTGTTGACGCGCTGCAGCAGCGTCATGGCTTCGGCCGCGGCAGTGCCTTCGTCCAGCATGGAGGCATTGGCGATGTCCAGGCCGGTCAGGTCAGTCACCATCTGCTGGAAGTTCAGCATGGCTTCCAGGCGGCCCTGGGAGATCTCGGGCTGGTAGGGCGTGTAGGCGGTGTACCAGGCCGGATTCTCGAAGATATTGCGCAGGATGACGCCCGGGGTCAGCGTGTTGTAGTAACCCTGGCCGATAAAGCTCTTGAGCACGCGGTTCTTGCTGGCCAGCCCACGCAGCTTGGCCAGCGCGGCTTCTTCGCTCAGCGGCGCGGTGAACTCGCCCAGCGGCATGCCGTCGCGGCGGCGGATGGCGGCGGGGATGACGGCGTCGATCAGCGCGGCGCGGCTGTCATAGCCCAGCACCTTGAGCATGTGCTGTTGTTCGGCGGCATCGGGGCCGATATGGCGGGAGGCGAAGGCGTCGCGAGCCTCCAGTTCGGCCAGCGTGGGCCGGGCAACTTGGGCGGCAGTCATGGGCAGGGGGCGTTCATGGCAAGGATCTCGTGGGAGCGGTGCGGCGGGTGGTCGGCCCGGCGCGTCGCGTCAATCTTCATCCGTCATTCCCGTGGCGGCGGGAATGACGGTCTGGCGTCAGGCGCCGACGTTGGCTTTATAGGCGTCGGCCGACATCAGGCCGTTCACGTCGTCGCTGTTGGCCGGCTTGAGCTTGAACAGCCAGGCGTCGAAGGCGTCGGCATTGACGCTTTCCGGCGCGGCGGCGGCGGCATCGTTGATGGCGATGACTTCGCCAGCGACCGGGGCGTAGATGTCGGATGCGGCCTTGACCGATTCCACCACGGCCAGCGCGTCGCCGGCGCCGACCGACTTGCCCACTTCCGGCAGCTCCAGGAAGACGATGTCGCCCAGCGCGTCCTGCGCGTGGTCGGTGATGCCGATGGTCAGCGTGCCGTCGGCTTCGACGCGCACCCACTCATGGGACTCGGTGTATTTCAGGTCGGCGGGGAAATTCATGGGATTGCTCCAGATTCAATTTGTTTTTCAGCGCCAGCCGGGCGGGGGTGTCGATCGTCGATCGGGAAACCGCCGGCAGGCGCGCTGTGACCGGTGCGAGCGTTCAGCTCACGAGTGCCTTGCCATTGCGCACAAACGGCAGTTTAACCACAGTCGCGGCGAGTTTGCGGTCGCGGATCTCGACCTGCACCTCGGCGCCGACGGCAACGTCGAGCGGCAGGCGGGCAAAAGCGATGGATTGGCTGAGCGAGGGGCTGAAGGTGCCGCTGGTGATTTCGCCTTCGCCGGCCGGGGTGATGACCTTCTGGTGGGCGCGCAGCACGCCGCCCGCCTTTCCGTTAGCCGGACGCAGGATCAGGCCGACGAACTGCTGGGTCTTGCCGCCGGCGACCAGTGCCGCCTTGCCGGTGAAGTCCCGTTCGCTTTGCAGATCCACGGTCCAGGCCAGGCCGGCGTTGAGCGGCGAGGTGTGGATATCCATGTCTTGGCCGTACAGGTTCATGCCGGCTTCCAGGCGCAGCGTGTCGCGCGCGCCCAGGCCGGCGGGGCGAACGCCCTCGGCGATCAGCTTTTCCCACAGGCCGGCCACGTTCTCGGCCGGCACTACCAGCTCGAAACCGTCTTCGCCGGTATAGCCGGTGCGTGCCACCATGACTTCGCCAAGGGCGGGGTCCTGCACCACCACGGCGTTGAACGGCTTCAGGGCTTCGCTGGGCTGGGTCGAGGGAAAGCGCTCCACACCTTGGCGCGGGCGTTGGGGCCTTGCACGGCAACGATGGCCAGCGGGGCCACGCCGTCGAGCGCATTGTCGCCCCGGCGCGGCGTGATCTTCACGCCGCTATTGGTGGCGGCGTTGCGCGCGGCGATCCACTCGATGTCGTTGTTCGCGGTGCCGGCGTTGACCACCAGGCGGAAGTGGTCCTCGGCGAAGAAATAGACGATCAGGTCGTCGATGACGCCGCCCTTTTCATCCAGCATGCAGGAGTACAGCGCCTTGCCCGGCGTTTGCAGCTTGTCGACATTGTTGGCCAGCAGGCCGCGCAGGAAGGGGCGCACATTGGCGCCCTTGAGGTCGACGACGCACATGTGGGAGACGTCGAACATGCCGGCATCGTTGCGCACCGCATGGTGTTCCTCGATCTGGGAGCCGTAGTTGACCGGCATGTCCCAGCCGCCAAAGTCGACCATGCGGGCGCCGAGGGCGCGGTGGATGGCGTTGAGGGGCGTGGCCTGGAGCGTCATGGAATCCTCGGGGGAAGGCAAATCTCGGTTCGAAAACGAAAAAGGGCCATCCACCGCAGGATTCGGCGCGCCATGGCGCTGCCAAATCCGCTGCGGCGGATGACCCCTCTGTCCTCGATACCTGAGAGATTACAAGGCGGATCCCGGTTGCTGGAAACCCAAACCTTGCGCGCCCCTTCGGTGGGCACGCTCACCATGGCTGTCGATGGAATCGATCAGTGGCGGGTGCCGCTCTCCAGAGTACGGCGTGCATCGTGTGCATGTTGCAAGCCGATCCAACCAGTCCATGGTGCCTGAGAGTTTTCGGGTGATACCCCTTCGGCGGCGCAAGATATGCGCGCTCTCCCGGTCAGATGCGCGCAATTTACGGGAGCGTCCTGGCTTTGTCAACGCACCCCGGCCGGGGTCGCTGTCCTGCTGCGGTGCACTACCGCCCGCGATGGCTGGGTGTCGTAACGTTACCGATGACACCGCCTACCGCTGCGCCGCCCAGGGTGCCTAGTGCGTCACCGCCTGTCAGGACTGCGCCACCCACTGCGCCAACGCCAGCACCGATTGCGGTGTTTCGCTGCTTTGGTGTCATATCGGCGCAGCCCGCCATGCCAGCTACCGCAATACCGATCAAGACCGCCTTGCTCAAGGAATGCAGGGTGCTCATGATTGCCTCCAGCGTGTTTGCCTCCAACGTATGGTGAAGTGCATCCGGCACGGCTCACACTCGGGCCGGACATAGAAATTAGACGTGCCAGCAAGGCCGCGGCTCCCGGGCTTACGAAGTGTTACGTGCCGGTGAGTACACTCTTTTCCGTCCAAGGCCTGGCCATGGCCGCGTGTTAACATCCAGCCTCCGCCCAGCAATCGCGCATGCCGCGTTGCGCATCCGTCATTACCCGCCTCGCATGACCCACGGACTCAACCCTGCCCAATCCGAAGCCGTTCGCTACCTCGACGGCCCCTGCCTGGTACTCGCCGGCGCCGGCTCGGGCAAGACCCGGGTGATCACACAGAAGATCGCTCACCTGATCGAGGACAAGGGCTTCCAGCCCAAGCACATCGCCGCGGTGACCTTTACCAACAAGGCCGCCAAGGAGATGCAGGAGCGCATCGCCAAGCTGATGGAGGGCAAGACCACGCGCGAGGGCAAGCGCATCCCCATCAAGCAGATCACGGTCAGCACGTTCCACTCGCTGGGCGTGCAGATCCTGCGGGCCGAGGCGGAGCACGTGGGGCTGAAGCCGCGTTTCTCGATCATGGACTCCGACGATTGCTTTGGCATGGTGCAGGAGCAGCTTGCCTCCACCGACAAGAAGCTGATCCGCAGCGTGCAGAGCACCATCTCGCTGTGGAAGAACGGCATGGTCGATCCCGAGACCGCCATCGCCCAGGCCGACAATCCCGACGATCACCAGGCCGCGCTGATCTACCGCAACTACGTGGCCACGCTGCACGCCTACCAGGCGGTGGATTTCGACGACCTGATCCGCCTGCCGGCCGAGCTGTTCGCGCGCAACGAGGAAGTGCGCCTGCGCTGGCAGAACCGGCTGCGCTACTTCCTGGTGGACGAGTACCAGGACACCAACGCCTGCCAGTACCAGTTGCTCAAGCAGCTCGCCGGCGGCTCGCACCTGCGCGCGCCGGCCTTCACCGCGGTGGGCGACGACGACCAGGCCATCTACGGCTGGCGCGGCGCCACGCTGGACAACCTGAAGCTGCTGCAGACCGATTTCCCCGACCTGAAGGTGGTCAAGCTGGAGCAGAACTACCGCTCCACCGTGCGCATCCTGGAGGCGGCCAACGCGGTCATCTCCAACAATCCCAAGCTGTTCGACAAGAAGCTGTGGAGCGAGCACGGCATGGGCGACCCCATCGCCGTCAACCCGATGAACGATGAGGAGCACGAGGCGGAATCCGTGGTGTTCCGCCTGTCCGCCCACAAGTTCGAGCGGCGCGCGCAGTTCCGCGACTACGCCATCCTGTATCGCGGCAACCACCAGGCGCGGCTGTTCGAGCAGATCCTGCGCCGCGAGCGCATTCCTTATGTGCTCTCGGGCGGGCAGAGCTTCTTCGACAAGGCCGAGATCAAGGACATCTGCGCCTACCTGCGCCTGATCGCCAACCCGGACGACGATCCTGCCTTCATCCGCGCGATCACCACGCCCAAACGCGGCGTGGGCAACACCACGCTGGAAGTGCTGGGCACCTTCGCCGGGCAGGCCAAGGTCTCGCTGTTCGAGGCGGCCATGATGGGCGGCATCGAAGGCAAGCTGCAGCCGCGCCAGCTGGAGCCGCTGCGGGTGTTCTGCGAGGCCATGGTGCGCCTGGCCGGGCGCGCAGCCAGCGATCCCGCCACGCAGGTGCTCGACGACATGATGGAAGGCATCCACTACGAGGCCTACCTGTACGACACCTTCGACGAGCGCCAGGCCCAGTCGCGCTGGACCAACACGCTGGAATTCCTCGACTGGCTCAAGCGCAAGGGCACCAAGCCGGAAGCCACGGGCGAGGCGGAAGAGGCTACCGGCTTCGACACCGCCGACGGCTTCGGCGACGAGGGCAAGAACCTGCTGGAGCTGACCCAGACGGTGGCGCTGATGAGCATGCTCGAAGGCCGCGAGGAAGATCCCGACGCGGTGCGCCTGTCGACGCTGCACGCCTCCAAGGGGCTGGAATATCCGCACGTGTTCCTGGTCGGCGTGGAAGAGGGCATCCTGCCCCACTGCCGCGAAGACGAAGACATGAGCGACGAAAAGATCGAGGAAGAGCGCCGCCTGATGTATGTGGGCATCACGCGAGCCCAGCGCAGCCTGCACCTGAGCTGGTGCAAGAAGCGCAAGCGCGCCCGCGATACCTATTCGTGCGAGCCCTCGCGCTTCATCGGCGAGATGAAGCTCGAGGAGGCGCCCGCGATCAAGGACGAAACGCCCGCCATGAGCCCCAAGGATCGCCTGGCCGGGCTCAAGGCCCTGCTGGGAACGCCCGGCGCGCCAGGCAAGAACCCGGCATGACCGGCGCCGGCATGGCGTGCAGTGCCCCATGCCGGTGCCGAACGTACAAAGTCGATACATTGGCCTACAAGGGGGACATGACCCCCGCCCGATGTCCGTCTAACATCGCCGGTGCCTGGCCCGATGTACTGGACCAGGTGCCGCGTCGTTCCGTCCCTTCGGAGCGGCGTGGCCGGGCATTACGCCCGACTTCTTCCCTGTTCAGCGCCTCCGCACCTTAAGTCCGGGGGCGTTTTTTTAGGGAATCCGCCAGATCCTGTGGCTGTCAGGCGCGCGCGATGCCCAGGGTGAATTCGCCTTCCAGCGTGCCGGCCGCGTCCCGCAGGCGGCGTACCCGCAGCAGGTTGGGGCGCGCGCCGGCGATGCCGTCCCGTGCGTTTTGCACTGGCGAAGCGCCCCGCGCGCGATACGCGGCATGCTGGAGGTGCACCTCGCGGCTGAGGGCATCGTCGAAGAACAGCTGGGTGGTCAGCACCTCGGTCTTGCCGAGATGGATCTTCAGGTGGATATGCACCGCGCGCGGCGCGTACCAGCCCGGGTAGATCGTCAGGAATTGCGTGGCGCCATCGGGGCCGGTGGGCTGCACGCCGCGCAGGAAGCGGGAGGCGCTGGCGGGCACGGCGGGCATGCCGCCACCGTCCGGGCCTGGGCCTTGTTCCGGCCCCGGGCCGGGGCCGCCCGCAGGTGGCGGCGGCATGCTGCGCTGGTCGTAGCCGCTGTAGCTGCCGCCGGCATCGCAATGCCAGATGCTGGCCAGCGCGCCGGCCACTGGCGCGCAGCCGCGGTCGGTGTCCACCACGACCAGCCTCAGCCGCAGCAACTGGCCCGGCCGGCCATCGCGGATATCGCGGCGTACCAGCGCCTGGTCGATATAGAACGGGCCCTCGGTCATGGCCGGCGTGAGCAGGCAGGTGGCGGGTTGCGCGGCGGCATCGCCCGCCAGCCCCATCAACCCGGCGCCGAGGGATCCTCCCAGAACGCCGCCGAGGAAGCGGCGGCGGCCTGCGTTTGCCGCGATCGGGCCTGCGTGGTCGAGGGGCTTATTGGGCATCTGGCACTCCTGGTCGGTGAGGTCCCGCAGCGCCGGGTACGCTGAACGGGCCGTTCGCGCCGAAAGCGCAGGGCATGGGCGCCGGTCCGTGGCCGGGCATCGGGCCTGCCATGGCGCCGGGGAAGGAGTGGGGACCGGGGCCGAACGGGCCCGGCGGCGAGCCCGGCATGCGACCCTCCGGCATGTCGCGCAGGCGCTTGCGCTGGCCGGCATCCAGGCTTTCTTCAAACGCGATCCAGCGATCGCGCGCGGTGCGGCGATCCTTGTCGAGCGCATCGTGCAGGCGGTCTTCCCGCTCCGCGCGGGCGCGCAGCGACGGCTCGGGCCCCTCCGGCAGAGCGGGGCCGCCACTCTCGCGGATCAAGCGTGCCTGCAGTTCCAGCGCGTGCGCATGCGCTTCCCGCGCCGCGGCCCGGGCGGCTTGCCAGAGGGCGGCCTGGGCAGGCGTGAGCGCCAGCGCTTCGCGCAGCGATGCGGGTGCCGCCGGCTGGCGGGGGCCGGCAACGGCCGGCGCGCCGGTCTGCAGCGCGTGCGCCGGCAGTGTCAAGGCGCAGGCGCCGGACAGCACGGCGAGGGACAGCAGGGAACGCAGTCGGGGCAGTAAGGCTTGGGGCTGGGTCACAAGGATTCTCCATGGAGGTCATGCGGGGAGAGGCCCGGGATCGCCGACGTGATGCCGATGGCTTCAAGCATAGCGGGGCGCCGGGCTGCCGTTGCCTGCTTGTCAGGAACTTGCAGGCACAAAAGCGGCGGGATAACGACATGACATCTTAGAAAGGCTAGCCCCCTGTTGCTTGAGCGCTTGGTCAGCGCGCGCAAGCAATGCCGTACAAAGCGAGTCCCCGGGGCGGGCCGCTTTGTATCAAGCCCGGTACAAAGCGGCCACACCCTGCCTATCGGGCCGCCAAGCCGGGCTGGTAGAGTCAATCCCTGGCGACGGCCGCCTGCCGGGCCGCCCCGATCCGCTTCCATACCGAAGCAAACCTGCTGTCGACATGCCATACGCCACGCGGCAAACCACTGCAAAGCACGACGAAACCCGATGGACCATTCTCCCGCCACGCCCCTTCATTTGCTGATCGTCGACGACGATCCGCAGATCCGCTCCATGCTGGCCGAGTATCTCGCCACCTTCGGCATCGAAGCCGATGGCGCCGAGGGCGGAGCCGCCATGCGCGCCGCCATGGCCACGCGCGACTACGACCTGGTGGTGCTCGACCTCTCGCTGCGCGGCGAAAACGGCCTGGCGCTGTGCCGCGAGATCCGCGAGCGCGGCGACCTGCCGGTGATCATGCTCACCGCGCGCACCGAGCTGGCCGACCGCGTGGTCGGGCTGGAGGTGGGCGCCGATGACTATGTCACCAAGCCCTTCGAGATGCGTGAGCTGGTGGCGCGCATCCACACCGTGCTGCGCCGCACCCGGGGCGGCGGCGTGAAGCGCTCGGCGGCGGTGGGCGGCCACGAACTGCGCTTTGGCAGCTGGCGCCTCAACACCACGCTGCGGCAGCTGGTGGATGGCGAGGAAACCGTGGTGCCGTTGTCCAATGCTGAATTCCGGCTGCTGCTGGCATTCATCGAACATCCGAACCGCGTGCTCGATCGCGAGCTGCTGATCAATCAGGCGCGCGGCCGCGATCTCGATGTCTTCGATCGCAGCATCGACCTGCTGGTCTCGCGCCTGCGCCAGAAGCTGCGCGACGATCCGCGCGACCCGACGCTGATCCGTACCGTCCGAGGCGAGGGCTATGTCTTCACCGGCGCCGTCGAAGCCTGAGCGCGCGGGCTGGGTGGCCCGCCACGACTCCATGTTCATCCGGCTGTTCCTGGTGATGGCCGCGATCATGCTGGCCGTGCACCTGCTCGGCGTGACGGTCATCGAGAGCGTGTTCCCGCGCCCGGGGCATACCGGATTCAGCTTCGCCCCCGGTGACGAGCTTCCGCCTGGGCCGCCTCCGGGCGAACAGGGGCAGCGGGGCGAGCCGCCGCCGCCGGATGCCGGGGCGCGCGCGGACAACGGTGAAAGCGGCGCTCCCGTGCCGCCCCACCGCCAGCGCCGGACCCATGGTCTGGGGCCACCCCGCCTGGGGCTGCTGTTCCAGCTTGCCGCCATCGTGGCCGCGTCATGGGTGGGCGCGCGCCTGCTGGCCAGGCCCGTCCAGCGCCTGGCCAGCAGCGCCGGCCGGCTTGCCCAGGACGTGCATGCCCCGCCGCTGGATGAAGACAGCGGCCCGGCCGAGGCCCGCGCCGCGGCCAAGGCCTTCAACCACATGCAGCAGCGCATCCGCACCCAGCTGGCGCAGCAATCGCGCTTCCTGGCCGCCGTGTCCCACGACCTGCGCACTCCGCTCACCCGCATGAGCCTGCGCATCGAAGGCGTCGACGACAACCGGGTCCGCTATCGCCTGCGCCAGGACCTGGCGGAGATGAACGGGCTGATCGATGCCACCCTGTACTACCTGCGCGAGCGCGACGGCGCCGCCGCACCGCGCCAGCGGGTGGATGTGCATGCCTTGCTGCAGGCTGTGGTAGACGATGCCACGGAGATCGGCCAGGACGTCACCCTGTCCGGTGACGCCGAGCCACTGCTGGCCTATCCGGCCGAACTGCGCCGGGCGGTGGTCAACCTGGTAGAGAACGCCCACCGCTATGGCGGCAGCGCGCGCATCGAGCTGGCCGACAGCGCCGAGCGCGTGGTGATCGATGTGTGCGACAACGGCCCCGGCATCCCGCCGGAGGAGATGGCGCGCGTGCTGGAGCCGTTCTATCGGCTCGAATCCTCGCGCAACCGTACCACCGGCGGGGTCGGCATGGGCCTGTCGATCGCCTCGGATATCGTCTCGCGCCACGGCGGCGAGCTCAGCCTGGCCAACCGCCCGGAGGGTGGCCTGCGGGTGCGCATCGTACTGCCGCGTGCCTGAGCCCGCGCGCGGCCCGGTGCCCGCGCTACCGCTTACCGTGCCGTGCCGCCGCCCATCGCCGCGAGCTGCACATACTGCGAGCCGCGCGTGCCGTGCGTGAAATCCAGCACGAAGTCGCCCACGTCGACGCGGGCCTGCAGCGCGCGCCGCAGGTCCGCCGGGGTAGCCCCGCGCGGCCCGGACAAGGCCGTGCGCACCAGCCAGGCCGCGCCGATGTAGCCGGCCAGCGTGGCCGGCGAGGCGGGCTCGTCCAGGAACTGCTTCATCCGGCCCACATGCTCCTTGACCACGCGCAGGGTCAGATCCTGCGGGCCCGGGGCGATCTGGGTCAGCACGATGCCGCCGGTGTAGCCGGCGCCAAGAATCTCCCGCGCCGCCAGCGAATTGACCGCGGACAAGCCCACCAGGAAGCCGTACCAGCCCCGCGCCGCCAGCGCGCGGCCGAGATTGCCGTAGGCCAGCGTATCGCCCGCCACGATCACCGCGGCCGGGCGCGTGGTGGCGATGCGCTGCGCCAGCGCGGCAGCCTCGTTGCCTCTTCCGGCGTCCAGGGTGAGGACCTGCAGTCCGGTCTCCTGGTCGACCTGGCGCCGCCACGGCGTGCCGCTCGCCAGGCTGCCGGCCGCAAAATCCGGCGCCACGGCCAGCACGAGCTGCTTGAGGCCATAGCTGCGCAACTGCCGAATGGCCGCGTCCAGCTCGGTACGGTAATCGGCCCGGGTGTACCAGACGTGATCCGCCGCGAGCGACAGCCCCGATAACGGCGCCACGATCTGCACGCCGCGCCGGGCCAGTTCGGGCGAGGCGGCCAGCACCGGTAGCAGGGCGTCACTGGGACCGAACAGCAATTCAGCCCGCTCGCCGTCGACCAGCGACAGCGCCTGCGCGGTGGCCGCGCGCGGATCCGCGTCGACCTCGCGCACCACATGCACCACGCGCGGCTCGCGCGCGCCGGCGTTGGCCGCGTCGAACATGACCTTGGCCCCCGCCAGGTAGTCGCGCGCGAGGTCGGCCTGGGCGCCGCCGCGGTCCACCAGGTGGCCGATCACCAGCGCACGCCGTGGCGGCGACTGCGCCAGCAGGGAGGCGGGCGCCATCATGGCGCCGCCAAGTGCGGCCAGGACCCGGCGGCGCGGCAGCCGCGCCGGGGGGCAATCAGGGAAGGAACTTGCATGGGAACCCGCGAGGCCAGGTACAGAGGAATTGCGTGATTGGGAAGAGCGCCGCGCAGCCTACCCGGCCAAGGTGACGCTGGCATGACGCCGGACATGCCCCGGCCGCGGCGCGCGGCGTGTGATGGGCCGCGGCTTGACCCCGGTCAACGCAGGCGCGGGCGGCGCGCCCTACGATGAGTCATCGAATCCACGACGAAGGCCGCCCCATGGCTGCAACTGCCCCCGCCCCGTTCTCCAACGCAATGTCCATCCCCATCGCCGCGTCGAGCCCATCCCGCGCCTGCACCGGCAAATGCGGCGCCGCCTGCACCGGCAAGTCGGCGGCACGGGCCGCGGCGGCGCCGGACCGGCACGCCTTGTCGGACTTTCGCGCGCTGGCGGGCCGCATGGATGTCAACGGCCCGCGCTACACCTCGTATCCGACGGCGGACCGCTTCCACGGCGGCTTTGGCGCGCAGGACTACCGGCAGGCGCTGGCCGATTGCGCCACCAACGCTACCAATGCCGCCGCGCCGCTCTCGCTGTACGTGCACGTGCCATTCTGCGAGAACATCTGCTACTACTGCGGCTGCAACAAGATCATCACCAAGGACCACCGCCGCAGCGCCCGCTACGTGGACTACCTGGCACGCGAGATGGCGCTGGTGGCCCAGCAGCTCGGCGCGCGGCGCGAGGTGGTGCAGTCGCACTGGGGCGGCGGCACGCCGACCTTCCTCGATCCCGCCAAGATGCGCCGCGTCATGGACGCGCTGCACCAGCACTTCCGCCTGCTGCCCGAGGGCGAGCACGCCATCGAGATCGACCCGCGCCGCATCGGCGACGCGCAGATGGCGCTGCTGGCGGAGCTCGGCTTCAACCGCATCAGCCTGGGCGTGCAGGATTTCGATGCCGAGGTCCAGCGCGCCATCCACCGCGTGCAATCGCTGGCCGAGACGCAGTCGGTAGTCGACGCCGCGCGCCGGCTTGGTTTCCGCTCGGTCAGCATGGACCTGATCTACGGCCTGCCGCACCAGACCACGGCGCGCTTTGCCGCCACGGTCGAGCAGGTGCTGGCGATGCGCCCGGACCGGCTCTCGGTGTACAGCTATGCACACCTGCCGCATGTGTTCAAGCCGCAGCGGCGCATCGACGAACGTGCGCTGCCGGCCGCCGCCGAAAAACTCGACATCCTGGTCCGCACCATCGGGCAGCTCACCGCCGCGGGCTACGTCTACATCGGCATGGACCACTTCGCGCTGCCGGACGACGCGCTCGCCGTGGCCCAGCGCGAGGGCCGGCTGCAGCGCAACTTCCAGGGCTATTCCACCCACGCCGGCCATGACCAGCTTGGCTTTGGCGTCTCGTCGATCGGCGCGGTGGCGGGCCGCTACGTGCAGAACGCCCGCACGCTGGATGACTACTACCGTGGCCTCGACGCCGGCGTGCTGCCGGTGATGCGCGGCTTCGCCATGCGCGATGAAGATCACTTGCGGCGCGATGTCATTGGCGCCCTGATGTGCAATGGCGTGCTGGACGTGGCGGCGGTCGAAGCGCGCCACCGCATCGATTTTGCCGCGCATTTCGCGGCAGAGCTTGCGGAACTGGCGCAGCTGGCCGAGGACGGGCTGGTGCGTTGCGAGCCCGGGCGCATCGAGGTGACCCCGCTGGGGCGCTTGCTGGTGCGCCGCCTGGCCATGGTGTTCGACGGTTTCCTGCGTGAGGATGGCCGGCGGATGGAGCCGGTTGCCACCCGGAGCGCTGATGTAGGTACGCCGTTGCCGATGCCAACGCGCTACTCGCGGGTGGTTTAAGTCACCGAAAAACAAAAAGCCCGCGGCATGCCGCGGGCTTTTTGTCGAGAGCTGCTTGCGCTTACTTCGAAGCGTTGGCCATGTAGTCCACTGCGGCCATCACGTCGGCGTCCGGGCCGGCGTAGCCACCCTTCGGCGGCATCACGCCCTTGCCCTTCAGGGCGAAGGCGTGCACGGCGTCCATGCCTTCCTTCAGGCGCGGTGCCCAGGCGGCCTTGTCACCGAACTTCGGCGCACCGGCAACACCGGCTGCGTGGCAGGCGGCGCAGACTTGCTCGTAGACCTTCTTCCCAACTTCGGCGGAAGCCGGCGCGGCGGCTGCAGCAGCCGGTGCGGCAGCGGCGGCGGGGGCAGCTGCGGGAGCGGCCGCAGCGGCTTCCGAAGCAGCAGCCGTAGCCGGAGCCGCAGCGGCGGGAGCGGCGGGTTCGGGGAACTTGGCGCCACCGGCGTCGGCCATGTAGACCACGGCGCGGCCGAGTTCGTAATCGCTGTAGTCGTCGGCGGTGGTGCCGGCACGGGCTTGCATGGCGCCCTTGCCGTGCAGCACGGAGTTCAGCAGGCCGGCAAAGCCCTGGCCGATGCGCGGAGCCCAGTCGCCGGCGGTGCCGTACTTGGGCGCGCCGGCAGCACCGGTGGCGTGGCAGGCGGCGCAGACTTCCTTATAGACCTGCTCGCCCGTCTTGTAGACGCGCGGTGCGTTCGGGTCCTTCAGTTCGAGCGAGGCGACCGGCTTGATGCGGTCATTGACGGCTTCCGCGGTAGCGGTTGCGCCCGCACCTTCCTTGGCACCGTGTCCGACAAAGTTGACCAGCAGGATGATCACGATGATTGGCACCAGGAAGGCGGCAATCACCACAGCGATCAGCTGCTTGGGGGTCTTGATGGGAGACTCGTGTTCGTCTTGTGCGTTGTGGACGTCGCTCATACTCAACTCTCAATTTTGCAGGAAACCTGTGGCCGCTCGCGATCGGCTGCTTATGTGGCCGCTTGCTCGGTGGCCAATTTCCCCTGGCCAATTGCGCGCATCGGACTATTATCCGGTGCCAACTGCCCCGAAACGGGCCAGCCGGCAGGGCGCGGCACCATCATCCCCGGATCTGATGTGGACGTTGCGCAGCCCCGTTTTTACACAAATAACTCGCGATTATAGCCTCAAAGACCTACCGCATGGAGGCAAAAGCGGCTTGCAAGAGACGTCATCAGGCCGCACTTTTCAGCCTGCCGTGGACGTCTCCCGCCAAACACGGTATCCTATCGGACTTTCCGGCAGCGGCACTCGCGCGCTGCCCGTGTTGTACCTCGTCATACCCTGTGCGCCCGTAGCTCAATGGATAGAGTACTGCCCTCCGAAGGCAGGGGTTGCTGGTTCGATCCCAGCCGGGCGCACCAAAATTCCCAGTTGAATCAGATACCGCTCAGTCAGGCTCGATGTCCGCGTTGGCGTCATTCAGGACGTAGCCGCCGTCCTTGATGTCGAAGACGTCACTCGGTAGCGGCCCGATGGCAATGGCGGTCAGACGCCAAATCACATGGCCTTGCTGGTCCAGCATCAGCAACGGCAGGCAAAAGCGCTCGCTCCAGCACACGGCGCTGCCCGCCTCGCCAGCCTCCAGCACGTACCAGTTGCACCTATCGATCGCCTTTGGCGCGCCCCCGGGCGCGGCCGCGGTACGCAGCCTGTATGGCCCCATTGGGCGCTTCAGGCCGTGCGCCAGATCGAACCAGTCTGAGAAATTGCCTAGCCGGAACAAGTTGGTACGGGAAATCCGCGTGTGGATCTTCCGCTGATGGTCCAGTACGGACATCGACCATTCGGCAGAGCCCGCGGGCCGGGTGATGAAGCTGTCCACGTCCTGGTCGGAGCGCCGGCGCAGGCGCTGCAGGCCTTCACGCCAGACTTCCAGCCGGTGCTCGCTGCCTGCGCTGGCGTAGCTGACCTGGAAATGAAGAGCACTGGGCTCTCCCCGGGTATCGAACACCTGATCAAACTTCAGGCTGTCGGCCGCGCAGACAGGGAGTGCAAAGGCAGATGCTACTGCGAGCGCGGCGAGCCGCGCATGGCGCCCCGACAGCACGAGCAGGGCGCAGGGAAACGTGGGTAGCCGCATCCTGGGGCGCATCTTCGGCATCTACTGGCGGACCGCCTGCGCGGAATCGAAGTAGCGGTAGGTCTTGCCGTCGACCGACAGGTCCTTGACGTTCAGGTTGATGGTGTACGAGCCGCCGGTGAGCGTGTTATCCCTGGTCCTGCCTGTCAGATCGGTCAAGGTTTCGAAGCGCAGTCCGCTGGCAGCGCTGGCCGGATGCATCACGGAGGCCGCGACCGTCGGCGTCCGGGCGCTGGCCGGCGCGACCAGCGCCTCGTTGAGGATGCGTCCGTCGGCCCTGGGCAGGGACTGGCCCAGCAGGTAGGCCACGGTCGGCGCCACGTCGACGTTGCCGCTCGGGATGGCGACCCTGAGGCCGGACTGGAACGCAGGCCCCTTGGCGATCAGCGTGTTATGCACATCCGCGGGGCTGAAGCTGCCGTGCATGCCCCGTTGTCCGGCGAAGCTCTCGAACTCGATGCCTGGCACGCCCTGTATGGCCTGCGCGCTGTCCCAACTGAAGCTCACCACGACGTCGGGCTGGCCATTGTCCTGACGGGTAGCGCTTTCCAGGTTGACCATCGACATGGGCAGCACGCCCTGGATGGCCGGCCGCAGGCCGGTAGCCAGGTAGCGGCTGTCGACGAACACCGCGCCATATTCCTGGCGCTGCTGCAGGAACCTCACCAGGCGGGCGACCGTGGCCTGATCGTGCCCTGGTACGTAGAAGTAGTCCGAGCCACCGTTGGTGGCGACCACGATGCCATCGGGTTCCAGCGTGCCCGCGGCCGGCACGGCGAAGCTTGCCCTGGGGGCGGTGCCGGTGGGCGGGTTGGCACTGATGGCCATGTAAGGTGTGTTGGGCTTGCCGCAGAGCGCACCGGTGGCATCCACCTGCACCGCATAGCTGGCCGTGCCATCGGCCTTGATGCCTGCCATGGCCGAGGTGGCGCATCCGGCGCCGTCATAGGCCTTGAAGCCGCGATACCACAGCAGGTCCGCCGAGCGCACGTCCCCCGAGAACGAATAGCCATGCACCGGATCCGGCGCGCCGACGGCAGCCGCCGAAAGGTTCGCGCCATTCGGCCTGCTGGCAGAGGGGTAATGCCGAGCAACGGGAAGACGGAGACCGGACCGGACACGCTGCTGTGGCCGTGGTCGGACACCACGACGAGGTTCGTGCTGCTATCGAGCTGGTTGTTCCGCAGCGCGGCCATCAGCTCACCCAGGCGCGCGTCCTGCGAGCGCAAGCCCGCTTTGTAGTTGGCCGTGCCCGGGCCGTAGCCGTGTTCCACATTGTCCGGCGTGCGGAACCAGATCACTGACAGGTCGGGCTTCTTCCTCGGCAGGATGTAGCCCGTGTAGACCTGCATCATGTATTGGTTCGCGGCATCCTCCGGCGCCCCCTGGGTGCGATCGGCGGAGTCGCGCGCCGAGACCGCGATGGCGCCCGCCGGATCGAACTGGGAGGTGTTGAACGTCACGTACCCGGCGCGGGCCGTCGGGCTGCCATTGCCGGCGGCGAGCGTGACGGCGTCGGTGCCGGCATAGCCATGCACCGTGTTGGCCGGCAGCGCATAGCCTGCCGCCTGGAGTTCGGTCACCAGTCCGCGCGGCATCACCGTGTTCTCATCCACGAAGTAACCGCCCCGCGCCAGGTCCTGGATATAGGCGGCACCGGACTTGCCGATGGCGGCGGTGGTCAGGCCGGCATCCTGCGCGGCTTTGAACAGGCTCTTCACCAGCAGCAGCTGGCTGCCATAGTAGGCATTCAATGTGGCGAGGACCTGGTAGTCCTCGGTAAACACCGGCGTTGTGTAGCTTTGCGGGCTTCCGCTGGCGGCCTTGCCGGCAGGGATGGTGTGTGCGCTGCCCTGCGGGGGCGTCCAGAACGTGTTGCCATAGAATCCGCTCGTCCTGGGGAAGACGCCTGTCGCGAAGGACGCGCCGTTCATCATCGTGAAGGTCGGATACGTGGCGTGGTTGTCCGTGAACTCCACGCCCGCCGACTTCAAGGCATACAGGTTTGGCGTGTCGGTGGCATTGATGGCGTCGGGCCGTAGCCCATCCCACACCATGATGATGGTGCGCCCGGGCGCGGCGGAGGTGCTGCCGGGAGTGCCGCCGCCGTAGCCGCTGCAGCCGGTGAGCAGGAAGGCCAGCGTGATTCCTGCCGATGCCGCGAGGGACATGTTCAACGGTTTCATGAGCGTCAACCCCGTGCAAGAAAGGATGGAGCGGGAAAGCGAATCCTTCGGAATCCTGCACTGCCGCGTGCGGGCCCCAGAAGGTAACAGTAGGCGCAGTGAAGGCAGAGCGTGCAGCGAATGGCTTTGTCGAGACTATGAAATCCCCATGACATTCGAATGATGCGAAAGGCAGAAGCGTCCCGCTGGTTCGAACGTCACCTGTGCGCACGTTGTGCCGTTGATACAGCCCCAACGCGCCTCGGCACATTCCGGGTAGCGGCGGGACCGCTGCAGGTGGTTTCCGGCGGCGCGGGCGGTGTGGCGCAAGGCGCATTTCCAAATTGCACCGGGCGACCTGTCGAGCACGTGTCTTGCGCGAATGTGCCATAGCCGGCTCATAGTCGCGCCCGCGCGCCTTACGGCTGCCTGGCGGGAGGGACTGTCAATCAGCAAACAGAAGCGCTTTTCACCCTTAATTGCGCCTTTTCGCCCGCTCGGCCCAATGCGTAAATGGCCCGCATCAAACGCCTCGGGAAGCCATTCTATGTGCAATATCGCAGACAAACTGCCCCGCGAACGTGCCTGCCGGGCACTTGCTCATTCGTGGCTGCCGGGCGCATTGGCAAGGCGCCTGGCGATGGCGCTGCCGGGCGCGGCGGCACTGCTCGTGATGGCAGGTTGCGCCCAACTGCCTGCCTTCACGGCGGCGCAAGCACCTGCGCCGGAGAACGTGATTGCTAGCTTTGTGATCCCGCCGGACGCGCTTGGCGCGCGCGATGCGCAACTCGCGGGCGTGCTCGCCAAGGCGGGGGCGCTGGCGGCCCGGCAGAAGCAGCCGGCCACCATCGTCGTCACCGCGCTTGGCCAGGATCTGCCCTACCTCAACCAGGCGATCTGGAAAGGCGTGCCGGCACAGCGGAGCGCCGCGGTTCACCTCGAGAACCTGACGGCCGGCGCAAGCCAGCCGTACAGCGTCACTATCAAGACGGCGCAATCGCAATAACGCAATAAGGAGCCGCAGCCGATGCACCGCCTCACCCTGTTCGCAGCCAGCCTGTCGCTGGCCATGCCGGCCTTTGCCGCCGAGCCTGGCGCCGATGCCCGTCCTGCCTTGTCCGCACCCGCAGCCGCAGCCGCGCCTGCGGCGGACAAGGTCTACCCACCCTGCCTTCGCTGGCCATGTTGCCGCCCGCGAGCGGCAACGACGAGCTCAGCGCGCCGCACGTGGGGCACACCGCCAGGGCCAGGATGAAAGCGCCGCCCGCGCAGGAACGCAAGAGCCTCGCGCCCGTGGTGCGGCTGGTGGTCTCCGACGCCTCGCGTGCGTACCTGGACAAGATCGCACATCAGCTTGACCAGGCCCTGCAGCAATCGTCCCCGCCCGGCCCGGTGGACGATCGTCGCCAGCGTCTGGCAAGCGAGGGCGTCAATCGTGTCCGCTAACGCGCAGATGAAGCCAGCCGGCACGCTGGCCGGCTGCGTGCTGGCGTTGTCGCTGTTGCTGTTGCTGTTTCATGGCGCCGCCCGCGCGCAGGATTGCTTCGAGGAGGCGGGCACCTACCAGGGCGTCAATCCTTCGGTGTTGCGCGCCATCGCGTGGTTCGAATCGAAGGGGAATCCCGCCGCGGTGAACCGCAATGCGAACGGGTCGATCGACGTTGGGCAGTTGCAGATCAACTCGGTGCATTTCAGCGACCTGGCACGCCAGGGCGTGCCGAGCCGAGCGCTGACCGATTCATGCGTCAACGTCTATGTCGCCGCCTGGCTGCTAAAGCAAAAGATGGTGAAGCATGGCAACACCTGGCGCGCCATCGGCGCCTACCACTCCGAATCGCCGAGCCAGCGCGACGCTTACGCGCGCAGCATCCAGCGAATCCTGGTGGCCTGGGGCGAGCTGCCGTCGGCCCGCTAGGACACGGCTAGCGCATGGGAGCAGGCCGCACCGGCCCTTGCTATCATGCGACCCATGCTGCCCGACATCACCATCCCCCACACCGAATACGAGATCACCGCGATCCGCGCGCAAGGCGCCGGCGGGCAGAACATCAACAAGGTGTCCAACGCGGTGCACCTGCGCTTCGATGTCCGTGCCTCCTCGCTGGAGGAAGGGCACAAGGCGCGGCTGCTGCAACTGCATGACCACCGCATCACGCGCGATGGCGTAGTGGTGATCAAGGCGCAGCAGCACCGCAGCCTGGAGATGAATCGGGAAGAGGCGGTGCAGCGCCTGCACGACCTGGTGCGCAGCGTGGCCACGCCGCCACGCACGCGCCGTCCCACGCGGCCCACCTTCGGCTCGAAGATGCGGCGCCTCGAAGGCAAGAGCCAGCGCAGCCAGGTCAAGGCGCAGCGCGGCAAGGTGGTGGACTAAGGGCGACGTTCAGCGCCGACATCGGTGTCCGGCACCGGCACTCAGGCGGCCAGGGGCAGGCGCACCGTCAGCGTGACGCCGCGCCCGCCGATGCCCGCGCTCAGGCTCACCTGGCCTTGCGCCGTCAGCACAATCTCCTTGACGATGGCAAGCCCCAGGCCGCTGCCTTCCTGGTTCGGCAGCGCGTTGCGATAGAAGCGATCGAATACCTTGGGCCGCGCTTCGGCGGGAATGCCGGGGCCGTTGTCGCTCACCGCGAGGACGGCGCATTTCGCCTCGAGCGTCAGGGCCACGGTGACCTGGCCTTGCGCCGGCGTGTAGCGGATCGCGTTGTCGACCAGGTTGGATACCACGGCGGCCATCATCCATTCGTTGACGCCCACCCGCGCACTGCCGACCGCCAGCTCGGCGCCCAGGTCGATGCCCTTGCGCTGCGCCAGCACCACCATGTCTTCCAGCACGGCGGTCACCAGCGGCACCAGGTCCGCGCCTTGTTGCGCGGCACCGGCACTGCGCGCGGCTTCGGCCTGCGACAGCAACAGCAGCTTGTTGGCCAGGTTGGTCATGGCCTGCGTGCTGGTCTCCATCGAGCCGAGGATCTCGCGCAGCCTCGCCTCATCGTCCACCCGCGCGGCAAACTCCAGCTGCGCCCCCAGCACCGCGAGCGGGGTGCGGATCTGGTGCGCGGCATCGGCGATAAAGCGCTTTTGCTGGCGCACATATTCGTTCAGGCGCTGGATGCACTGGTTGATCGCCTCGACAATGGGCCGCAATTCCTGCGGCAGGTCGATTGCGCTCACCGGTACCAGATCCATCGGGTCGCGTCCCGCCACTTCGTCTTTCACGCGCAGCAGCGGGCTCAGTTCCACCGTGAGCCCGATCATCACCAGTCCCACTGCCAGCAGCAGCATCACCACTTCGCGCAGCAGCGCCGGCATGCGCAGGCTGCGGACCAGCTCGTGGTTGCCGATCAGCGTCTGGCCCACGGTGACGGTGACCTTGCGGGCCTCTCCGGAGTCGAACATCGTGCGGGTGGCTTGCACTACCCGCACCGGCTGCGACTGAAAACGCGAAGAGTAGAACACGGGGCTGGAGGCGCCCGCCATCGGCGGTTGCTCGAACCGCGGATTGCCGGCCAGGATCCGGCCGCGATCGTCGACCACATTGTAGAAAACGTGGTCGCCATAGGGCGAGTCGAACAAGGACAGCGCCGACGGTGGCACCTGCACCGTGATGCGCCCGTCCGCCCAAGCGATGTGGCCCGCGATGACATCGGCCGAAGCCTGCAGCGCACGGTCTTGCACACGGTTTGCGGTATCCGCCGCACTCAAGTAGGCGGCGTAGCTGCTGATGCCCACAAAGGCCGCCAGCGGCACCAGCAGCCATAGCAGCAACCGTACCCGCAGGCTGTGGATCATTGCTTTTGCTGCAGCAGGTAGCCCAGGCCGCGCAGCGTCATGATGGTGGCCTGGCAGCCCTCGAGCTTTTTGCGGATGCGGTGGATATAGATCTCGATGGCGTCCTCGCTGGCCTCCTCGTCGAGCGAGTAAACGCCTGACATGAGGCTCGCCTTGGACACGGTCTTGCCCAGCCGCATCATCAGGATTTCCAGCGCGGTGTGTTCTTTCAGCCGCAACGAAAGCAGCTCTCCTGCCACGTAGAACTGCCGCGTGTCGGTGTTGTAGGTGAGGTCGCCGCAAACCAGTTCGGCTTGCTTCTCTCCGGTCTGCCGCCGGGCCAGGGCTTTGATGCGCGCGACCAGTTCCCGCACTTCGAAAGGCTTGACGAGGTAGTCGTCGGCGCCCAGGCCGAGGCACTCCACCTTCTCGTCGATCGATGCGCTTGCGGTCACCACCAGCACCGGCACGTTGTTGCGGCGCGAGCGCAGCCGGCGCAACACGCTCTTGCCGGCCAGCCGCGGGATCTGCAGGTCGAGCAGCACCACGTCATAGCTCTGCGTCTGCAGCAACTGATCGGCGTACTCGCCGTCCAGCGCGGTGTCGACCATGAAGCGCTCTTCCTTCAGCAGCCTCGCCAGCCAGTGGATGAGCGAAGCGTTGTCTTCGATCAGCAATACCTTCATGAACCGCTCTGGTGAGGACCTACTGTTACCGGGGTCTCCTTTTACCACTGCCCGCCCCGCCGCAGGACACCGCACCATATCGGGATATTCCCTGAGATGCGGCGAAAGCTGCGTGAAGGTTTGCGCTGCCTAGAATGATTCGAACCCCGCGCTATGGCCTCGGCGAGCGCGGAGGCGTCCCATCACCAGAGCCCAATAATGGCCCGGCCACCAAGACCTGGCGCCAGCAAAACAAGGGAGACAAAGATGAATGCATACAGGAAAGGCGCGCTCGCAGTTGCCTTTGCAGCACTTGCGGTCGCGCACACGGCGCAGGCGGCCGATGGCAAGCTATCGATCATGGTGGGCGGCGCGACCAAGATCATCTACCTGCCGGCCAGGCTGACCGAGCAGCTGGGCTACTTCAAGGAAGAGGGGCTGGACGTCGAGATCCTCTCGCAACCGGCCGGGGTCGACGCCGAAAACGAACTGCTGGCCGGCGCGGTGCAGGGCGTGGTGGGCTTCTACGATCACACCATTGACCTGCAAAGCAAGGGCAAGGAAGTGCAGGCCGTGGTGGTGTTCGGCAAGGTGCCGGGCGAGGTGGAGATGGTGGCCACGCGCGCGGCCGGCCAGATCAAGAGCATGGCCGACGTGAAAGGCAAGACGCTAGGTGTGACCGGCCTGGGCTCGTCGACCAACTTCCTGACGCAGTACCTGGCCTTCAAGGCGGGTGTGGCGCCCAGCCAGTACACGGTACTGCCGGTCGGTGCCGACAACAGTTTCATGGCTGCGATACGCCAGAGCCGCATCGATGCCGGCATGACCACCGAGCCCACCATCTCGCAATTGCTCAAGACCGGCGAGGCGCAGGTGCTGGTCGACATGCGCACGGCCGAGGGCACCACCCAGGCACTCGGCGGGCTCTACCCGGCTTCCAGCCTCTATATGCAGCGCGCCTGGGTGGAGGGGCACAAGGAGCAGGTGCAGAAGCTGGCGCGTGCCTTCGTCAAGACCATGCGCTTTATCAAGACCCACAGCGCCGAGGAGATCGCGCAGAAGATGCCCAAGGACTACTACGGGAATAACCGCGAGCTCTACGTCAAGGCCCTAGGCGCCTCGCTGCCCATGTTCACGGACGACGGCAGGATGCCTGCCGGCGGCCCCGAAACGGTGCTCAAGGTGCTCGCCTCGTTCGATCCGACTGTCAAGGGCAAGCACATCGAACTGGGCCGCACGTTTACCAACGAGTTCGTCGACCGCGTCGCAAAGTAAGGCGCCAGGCGAACAACCGGTCCGCGCCGCCGGCGCGCGCGGACTGCAAGGAACCTTCATGACCAATACCGTACCGCAAGACGTGCCGGCCATCGAATTCGAGCGTGTCTCCTGCCGCTTTATCGCGCCCGACGGCACTGCCACCGTGGCTCTGCGCGACTTCTCCATGCGCGTGGGCAAGGGCGAGTTCGTCGCCATCGTCGGACCGACGGGATGCGGCAAATCGACCACGCTGAGCCTGATCACCGGCTTGCTCAAGCCGAGCACCGGCGAGGTGCGGCTGATGGGCAACCGAGTGACCGGCATCGATCCTCGCATCGGCTTCGTGTTCCAGGCCGACGCGGTCTTCCCGTGGCGCTCCGTGCTGCACAACGTGGCGGCGGGGCCGCTGTTCCGCGGCGCCGGCCGCGACCAGGCCTATGGCCTTGCCGAAGAATGGGTGCGCAAGGTCGGGCTGGCCAAGTTCAGCAACCACTACCCGCATCAGTTGTCGGGCGGCATGCGCAAGCGCGTGGCGCTGGCGCAGACCTTCATCAACAACCCGCAGATCCTGCTGATGGACGAGCCATTCAGCGCGCTGGACATGCAGACCCGCACCCTGATGCAGGACGAGTTGCTGCAGCTCTGGTCGCAGAACGCCGGCTCGGTGGTGTTCGTCACGCACGACCTGGAAGAAGCCATCGCCATGGCCGACCGGGTCTTCGTGCTGACCGCGCGTCCGGCCACCCTCAAGCGTGTTTACGAGATCGACCTGCCGCGCCCGCGCGTGACTTCGGAGATCCGCTACGAAAAGCACTTTGTCGAACTGTCGCGCGAGATCTGGGCCGATCTGCGCGAGGAAGTCCACATCGACTGATGGGGCACCGCCAACCGTAGCCAATGCCAATGCCAATGCCAATACCAATGAATATGGAAGCAAACACGGCCCTTGCCGACGAACTCGACACCTTTGAACGGGAAGCGCGGCTAGCCATGCGCCGGCGCCGCCAACTGATCATCACCCTGCGCATCGCCTTGCTGGTGGTGGCGCTGGGCGGCTGGGAGCTGGCGGGCCGGCTGCACTGGATCGACCCGTTCTTCTTCTCCATGCCCTCGCTGATTGCAGAGCAGATCTACGACTGGTTCGTCAACGGTACCTCGCAGGGCCCGTTGCTGGAGCAGGTGGCGGTCACGCTGGAGGAGACTGGGCTGGGCTTCCTGATCGGCTCGGTTGCCGGCGTGATCTGCGGCATCGTGCTCGGGCGCAACAAGCTGCTGGCCGATGTGTTCAGCATCTACATCCAGATTGCCAACTCCATCCCGCGCGTGGTGCTGGGCTCGATCTTCGTGATCGCGCTGGGCCTGGGCATGGCCTCCAAGGTGGCGCTGGCGGTGGTGATGGTGTTCTTCGTGGTGTTCGGCAATGCCTTCCAGGGCGTGCGCGAAGCCGACCGCTACCTGATCGCCAATGCGCAGATCCTCGGCGCCTCCAAACGGCAACTGACCTTTGCCGTGGTGGTGCCGTCGGCATTGAGCTGGATCCTGGCCAGCCTGCACGTCAGCTTTGGCTTCGCGCTGGTAGGTGCCGTGGTGGGCGAGTTCCTGGGTTCCAAGCAGGGCATTGGCCTGCTGATCGCCACCGCGCAGGGCGCGTTCAATGCCAGCGGCGTATTCGCCGCCATGATCGTGCTGGCCGTGGTGGCGCTCGCCGCGGATTTCCTGCTGACCACGCTGGAAAACCGCCTGCTCAAATGGAAGCCGGGCAACCTGGCCTGAGCTTTGTTTCGCGGCGCGCCGCAATAGCGCTACGCACGCGCCGGGACGCTATCTCCCTTGCCCACGCCGACTCTCCGTCGGCGTGGGCCTTTACTTGGTTCGCCGGACTTCCTGCGAGCGCCCGCCCTCTCCCCGGCCCCTCTCCCACAAGTGGGAGAGGGGAGCAGACCAGTGGCAATGAACGGAGCCGACGGATGGGCCAACACCGCATGCCATGACGACGGCTGTCGCTCCCTCTCCCCTCAGGGGCAGGGGGAGAGGGAGCAGACCAGTGGCAATGAACGAAGCCGACCGATGGGCCAACACCGCCCGCCATGACGACGGCTGTCGCTCCCTCTCCCCTCAGGGGAGAGGGCTGGGGAGAGGGGTGGCTTAGCAAGGAGCCACCGGAAGCGGAGCCCATGGTGTTTTCCAGCACGCAGGCATAACCAGCGCCCACCCTCTCCCCCGGCCCATCTCCCACAAGTGGGCGACGGCGGCAAACCTGAAGCACGGAACGAAGCCGCCAGAACGAAAAAACCCGGCTTGTGGCCGGGACAAGGAAAGTTCGGAGCCAGGCCCGCGCCGCGAGGCACGGGGCCGATGCAACGGGATCAGAAGCGCGTGCGCATACCCACGGCGAACTCGCTCTGGTGCGCGAAGCCGTTCGACTGCGCGGCGTGATAGCCGTGCTGCAGGAACATGTAGTCGGCCGCCAGGTAGACCTCGGTGCGCTTCGAGAAGTGGTAGAAGATCGAGCCGTACACCGTGTTCTTGCGGCCGCTGTCGGTTGCGGTCGAACTAGCGGTGTTGCCGTAAGCGTTGATCGTGAAGCCATCGGCATTCAGGGCGGCGTGGCCGGCCTTCATCATCTGGTAGCCGATCTCATAGTCGAAGGCGCCTGCCGGATCGACCTTGAGCGACACGGTGTAGGCGTCGTCCTTGCGCTGGCCCAGCGCGCCCTGCTCCGCGGTGTAGTGGAAATAGCCCGCGCTGGCGCGCACGATGCCCCACACATAGTTGCCGCCAGCCGAATAGGTACGGTTGCGCTGGCCATTCACGTTGGCCTGCGTGAAGAAGCTCGAGACGTGGAAATTGCCGCCGTTGTAGCCCAGGGTGACTGTTTCCGTGGTGTTGCGCGACGGCGCGCCCGGCACTTCGCCGAACTGGTAACCCGCGCCGGCGGTCAGGCCGTTGTCGAACAGCTTCTTCCACACCACGCCATTGTCCATGCGGGTGCCGGTGGCGCTGCCTGCGTAGAACACCAGCTGCTTGAAGTTGTTGTTGTTGGTGTAGCCGCCTTCTTCCGTGGTGATGGCCGCCGGGCCGTAGGGATCGCCATAGAGGCCGGAGGCCATCGGGTCGCGCCCGAGCGCATTCTGGCGGCCGAAGGTCAGCTTGCCGAAGACATCGCTGTTGATGCCGACCCAGGCGTCACGGTTGAACAGCACGCCGGGGGTGTCCATCGCGCCGTTGTAGCTCTGGAATTCGCTCTCCAGCTTGAAGATCACCTTGGTGCCAAAGCCAATGTCTTCCGCGCCGGTCAGGCCCCAGCGGTTGCCGCTGAACCAGGCGGGCTGGTGGTAGCCGGTGAGGCGATCGCCTTTTGCATTGGCGTTGCTGATGGTGCTGATGGTGGTGTCGATGAGGCCGTAGAGCGTCACGTTCGATTGCGCGTTGGCGTGGCCGGCAAAGGCCGCGCCGATCGCCAGCGCGAGGGCTGTGGTTTTGGTTTTCAAGTTGATCTCCTCGGGGCTCGCTAGTCTTGTCGATGATTCAGGCTGCTCGCGGGCCGGACACGTGTCACGGCCATGAGCCAGCCCCTGCATCGTAGGCTTGGCAAGCCTTCATCCAGCTTTCCCGCCGTTGCGCGGCTGGCTCAGGGAAAATACCGAGGAAACCAGACAAGGCAGGCGTTCAGCCGCTTGTCACCCGCGTGGCAAACGCAGCCGCATCGGCCAGCGCGCGGCGCGCTTCCGGCAGGAAAGGATGGTAGAGCTGCCACACGTGCGGCACCCCGCGCCAGATATGCAGCTCGGCGTCGCCGCCCGCCGCCTTGGCGCGTTCCACCAGCCGGCGCGAATCGTCGAGCAGCACTTCCTTGTCGCTGGCCTGCACATAGAGCGGCGGCAGCGCGGCCAGCGCTTCCGGGTCCGCGTAGAGCGGCGATGCCAGCGGCTCCGTGGCAACGGTGTCGCCCAGGTACAGGCGCGCGACGCGGGAGATCGAGTCGCCGTGGAACATGACGTCGTGGCGATCGTTGCTGCGCAAGGTTTCACCCGTGGCCGCCAGGTCGGTCCACGGCGAGAACAGCAGCGCGCCGGCGGGCAGGGCCATGTGGCGCGCTTGTAACGCGAGCAGCGTGGCCAGCGCCAGCCCGCCGCCGGCGGAGTCGCCCGCAATGACGATATGGCCTGGCGAGATGCCGAGCGCGAGCAGCGCGACGTAGGCGTCGACCGTATCGTCCAGCGCGGCGGGGAAAGGGTGCTCGGGCGCGAGCCGGTAATCCAGCGAAAACGCGGGCATGCCGGCCTTGCGTGCCAGTGCCAGCGTGAGCGGGCGATGCGTCTGGGGCGTGCAGAAGTAGTAGCCGCCGCCGTGCAGGTAGAAGATCGTGGGAACATCCGCCGTTGCGTTGCCGCCTTCGCGCCGCGTCCACTCCCCGGCAGCGCGGGATCCTCGGAGCGCTCGATGCGCCAGCCCGCGGGCACGCGCGCGTTCTGCCCGAACTGCGCCATCGCGCGGCGGGTGCCGGCCACGTCGATGTGCTCGGGTGGTGCGCCGCGCTTCAGGCGCTTTCTCAGTCCATAAGACAGCAACAGGTTCTGCAGGCTCATCGGTCTCCTCGCTTGGTGGTCAGGACTGGGTGTGGCTTGCCGCGCTCAGTGCGGCCGGCGCTCCGTCGGCTTGCGCTTGCGCGCAGGTGCGGGTACGGGGGCCGGTTGATCCTGCGCCCGCTGTTGTTCGGCTGCGCCGCGCAGCAGCCAGCTGATCAGCTGCTTGGATTGCTGGATGCGCAGGCGGCGTCCCTTGGCGTTATCTTCGAGGTAGTCCGTCGACAGGTGGAACAGGTAGGACACCACGTAGCCACAGAGGTCGTCGATGATGGGGCGCGACAGCCCCGGGCAGAGCTCCAGCCGTTCGATGTCTTCCGCCATCTCGCCGGCGATATCCGCCAGCACCTGGCGCACGGCTTGGCGCAGCGCGGGCTGCGGGCCGGTGCTGCCGCACACGCCGACAAAGAAGGCGTCCGGATGGGCATCGGCGTAAGCGAAGAAGGCATCGCAGGCGCGGGTGGCGACCTCTCCGGGGTTGTCGTGCGCCACGGCCCAGCGCACCGCGCGCAGCATGGGACGCAACTCGTTGCCGACCTCGGCCACGGCGGTCAGCGCCAGGTCCTCCATGTCGCGGAAGTGGCGATAGAAAGTGTTGGGGTTCAGCCCCGCCTCGCGCGCCAGCTCCCGCAGGCCGAGGCCGGCGAAGCTGCGCCTGGCTGCGGCCAGGCGCAGCGCTGCGTCGATCAGTTTGCGTTTGCCGCCGGCAACGTCTTCCATGGTGTCAGGCAAAAGTTGAAGCCGGGATACGCCGGCGTGAGTGAATCCGGTTTGGAATTGACACTCGGTCTACATTCGTCTACTTTGCTGCAAAAGTAGACGGTTGTCTACGTCGGCTTGCAGGGGATAGCCATGCACCCGGCAGAAAACAGAAAAACGAACAAGAGACACAAGGCGGCCCCTGAGCCCCTTGGCCCAACCCAGGCGTTTCGCCCGCCGACTACCATCTGGTGACCTGAATATGCAGCGCGTCTCCACTCCCGCCTCCGCCGCTCCGGCCGCAACCATGCCGGCTGCGCAGCCCGCACGCAAGCTCGAACCGATCCCGCGCGACCCGGGCTGGCCACTGGTCGGCAACCTGCTGCAGGTCACGCCGGGCAAGGTCGGGCAGCATCTGCTGGCGCGCAGCCGCGCCTTCGATGGCATCTTCGAGCTCGATTTCGCCGGGCGCCGCGTGGCGTTCGTGAGCGACGCCGCGCTGGTGGGCGAGCTGTCGGATGGGCAGCACTTTCGCAAGATCGTCGGGCCGCCGCTGTCGTACCTGCGCGACCTGGCCGGCGACGGCCTGTTCACCGCGCACGCCGAAGAAGAGAACTGGGGGCGCGCGCACCGCATCCTGATGCCCGCCTTCAGCCAGCGCGCCATGAAGGGCTACTTCGACGTGATGCTGCGCGTGGCCAACCGGCTGGTCGACAAGTGGGACCGCCAGGGCGCCGACACCGACATCCCGATCGCCGACGACATGACCCGGCTCACGCTGGACACCATCGCGCTGTCGGGTTTCGGCTATGATTTCGATTCGTTCTCGCGCGAGCAGCTGCATCCCTTTATCGACGCGATGGTCGGCGCGCTCGAGGAAGCCATGGGCAAGCTAACGCGCTTTGCGCTGCAGGACAAGTTCATGCACAAGGCGCACCGCAAGTTCGCCGACGATATCCAGTACATGCGCGAACTGGTGGACGACGTGGTGCGGCAGCGCCGCGCCGCGGCAGGGAAGGACGCCGGACAGCCGCCCGCGCACGACCTGCTCAACCTGATGCTGGAGGCGCGCGACCCCGACACCGACCAGCGCCTGGACGACGTCAATATCCGCAACCAGGTCATCACTTTCCTGATCGCGGGGCACGAGACCACTAGCGGCTTGCTGACCTTCGCGCTGTATGAGCTGCTGCGCCATCCCGGCGTGCTGGCGCAAGCCTATGCCGAGGTGGACGCGGTGCTGCCGGGCGACGCGCCGCCGGTCTATGCCGACCTGGCGAAGCTGCAGGTGATCGACCGCGTGCTCAAGGAAACGCTGCGCCTGTGGCCCACGGCGCCTGCCTTTGCAGTGGCACCGTTCGAGGACACGGTGATCGGCGGGCGCTACCTGATCGCCAAGGATCGCCGCGTCTCGGTGGTGCTCACCGCGCTGCACCGCGACCCGAAAGTGTGGGCCGATCCGGAGACCTTCGACATCGACCGCTTCCTGCCCGAGAACGAGGCCAGGATCCATCCCCACGCCTACAAGCCGTTCGGCAATGGCGAGCGCGCCTGCATCGGCCGCCAGTTCGCGCTGACCGAAGCCAAGCTCGCGCTGGCCCTGATGCTGCGCAACTTCCAGTTCAGCGACCCGCACGATTACCAGTTCCGTATCAAGGAAACGCTGACCCTGAAGCCGGATGCGTTCACGCTGCGCGCGCGCCGCCGCCGCGCGCATGAGCGCATCGTCGCTGCGGCTGCGGCCGATGCTGCCAGCGTGCAATCGCAACCCCCGGCGGTGCGCGGCAATGGCCAGCCCCTCGCCGTGCTGTGCGGCTCCAGCCTGGGCACCGCGCGCGAGCTGGCCGAGCAGATCCATGCCGGCGCGCTGGCGGCCGGCTTTGCCGCCACGCTGCGCGACCTTGACGAAGCGGTGGGGGCGCTGCCCACCGACGGGCTCGCCGTGATCGTGGCGGCCACCTACAACGGGCGCGCACCCGATTCAGCGCGGCGTTTCGAAGCCATGCTCGACGGCAGCGACGGCGCTGGCTATCGCGCCGAAAGCCTGCGCTTTGCGCTCCTCGGCTGCGGCAATTCGCAATGGGCCACGTACCAGGCATTTCCCAAGCGCCTGCATGAATTTTTCAGCGGGGCTGGCGCGGTGCCTTTGCTCGCGCGCGGCGAGGCGGATGGCAATGGCGACTTCGACCAGGCCGCGGAGTCGTGGCTCGCCGCGCTGTGGCAATCGCTGCAGGCGCTGCGCGTGGAGCGGGGCGCCGCACCCGATGCGGCGGGCGCCAGCCAGATCGAGGTGCGGCTGCGCGATATCGCCACCATCCGCGCCAGCACGCTGCCGCCGTCGACGCAAGCCTTCACCGTGCTGGCCAACACGGAGCTGGTCAACGATCCGGCGGGTCTGTGGGACTTCACGCTGGAAGCGCCGCGCACCTCCACGCGCGACATCCAGTTGCGCCTGCCGGCGGGTGCCAGCTACGCCACCGGCGATCATCTTGCGGTGTATCCGCAGAACCATCCCGCCACCGTGCGGGACCTGTGCGAGCGGCTCGATCTCGATCCCGAGGCCATGGTGACGTTGTCGGCCGTGCATGCATCCGCCGCGCGCGGCCTGCCGCTGGACGAGGCACTGCCGGTGCGCGAGCTGCTGACGCATTTCATCGAGCTGCAAGATGTGGTGTCGCGCCAGACGCTGCGCACGCTGCTGCAATACACGCGCTGCCCGTTCACGCGCGCGGCGCTGGAGCGGCTCGGCTCGGACCACGCGCAAGACGGCTACGCGGCGCGCGTGGCATCGCAGCGGCTGGGGCTGGTGGATGTGCTGGTGAGCCACCCAGCCATTGAGCTCACGCTGCCGGGCCTGCTGGCCTGCACGGTGCCGATGCGCCCGCGCTTCTATTCCATCGCTTCATCGCCTGCGGTCACACCGGACGTGGCGACGATCACGGTCGGCACCGTGTGGTCGCCGGCGTTCTCTGGCCGTGGGATGTTCCGTGGCGTGGCATCCACCTGGCTGCATGGGCTCGCGCCGGGCGCCGTGGTGGCGGCGGCGATCCGCACGCCCAATCCGGCCTTCGCGCCCGATCCCGATCCGGCGCGGCCGATGATCCTGGTCGGGCCTGGCACGGGCATCGCGCCGTTCCGCGGCTTCCTGGAAGAGCGCGCGGCGCAGAAGGCAGCCGGCCAGGCGGTAGCCGCCAGCCAGTTCTATTACGGCTGCCGCCATCCGGAGCACGACTGGCTCTACCGCGCTGATGTGGCGCGCTGGCAGGCCGAGGGCGTGGTGCAGGCGCATTCGGCTTACTCCACTACCGCTGCCCCCGACCAGCGCTATGTGCAGCATCTGCTTTGGCGCGATCGCGAAGCCGTGTGGACGCTGCTGCAGGACGGCGCCACGCTCTATGTGTGCGGCGACGGGCGGCAGATGGCGCCGGCGGTGCGGCGCACGCTGATCGAGATCGCGGCGCAGCAGGGCGGCATGAGCGAGGCGGCAGCTTCCGACTGGCTGGCGGGCATGGTGGCGCAGGGGCATTACCGCCAGGACGTGTTCAACTAGCCCAGCCAGGAGCCGGTTGGCAGGATTCTGCGGATCATTGTCAGCCGCCATGGTCCCGCTTTTCGTACGCTCGGTGTCATCCCCGCCTCTTCTCACCGGAGCGCCCGATGGCACGTCCCGCGATGTCCCAAGCCCGGGTCCTGGCAATCTGCCAGGCCCTGTTCACCTCGGCCCTGTCGGTCGACCTGACCCTGACCGGGCTGGTCGGCTACACGCTCGCGCCCGACAAGGCGCTGGCCACGCTGCCGTTTGCGCTGATCACGGTGGCGTCGGCGCTCACCGCCATCGCGGCCGCCTTCCTGATCGAACGGCTGGGGCGCCGCATCGCTTTTCCCTCGGCGGGCTGGCGTGCTGCGCGGGCGGGCTGGTGTCGGTGTGGGCCATCGCTCACCATGACTTCGTGGCGTTCTGCGTGGGCACGGCGCTGGTCGGCATGTTCCAGGCGTTCGCGCGTTTCTACCGGTTGGCCGCCGCGGACGCCGCCGCGCCTGTGGATAAGCCGCGCGCGATTTCCACCGTGCTCACCGGCGGCGTGGTGGCCGCTGTGTGCGGGCCGGCCATTGCCGCGTGGAGCAGCGACCTGATGGTGGCACAGCCCTTCGCCGGATCGTATGCGGTGGTCGCGCTGTTCGGGATGGCCACGGTCTTGCTGCTGGCGTTTGGCTATCGGGAGCCGCAACCACACGCCGCTGCCGCCTCGGCCGATCACGGCGCCGCCGCGCTGCCGGCGCGCCCGCTCGCCGAGATCGCGCGCCAGCCGGTGTTCCTGGCGGCGTTCGCCAACAACGGCATCGGCAACGCGGTGATGATGTTCGTGATGACCGCCACGCCGATCGCCGCGGTGGCGTGCAGCCATACGATCACGCAGGGCGCGCAGATCATCGAGTGGCACCTGGTGGGCATGTACGCGCCGTCGTTTTTCTCGGGCTGGCTGCCGCAGCGCTTTGGGCGCGGGCCGATGCTGATGTGCGGCATCGCGCTCGCTGCGATGGGTTCGCTCGTGGCCCTGGCATCGACGGCGCTGCCGGCCTTCTATGTCGCCTTGCTGTGCCTGGGCGTCGGCTGGAATTTCATGTTTGTCGGCGGCACCACGTTGCTCACGCAGAGCTACCGGCCCGCCGAGCGCGCGCGTACCCAGGCACTGGCCGAATTCTCCGCCGCCTCGCTGACCGCGCTGGCCACGCTCGCGGCCGGGCAGGTGCTGTACCGCTACGGCTGGCAGGCGGTCAACCTCGCCGTGCTGCCGGCACTGGCGGTGGCACTGCTGGTCACGCTGGGCTGGCAGCGCAGCACACCGCGCGCGGCGGTGCTGGCCGGATAAGGGCCGGCGCCGGTATGATCGGCGGCAACCGCATTCGCGCACTCATATTCTCGCCCTGAGTCACCGTCCATGCCTGCCAGCCATCCCTTGCCGAATGATCCGCCGCGCATCGTCGTACTCGTCGCGCCGGACCCCGCGCAGGAGCTCGACGTGACCGGGCCCAGCGCGGTTTTCGGCCATGCCAACCGGCTCCCCGGCACGACCTCGCCCGCCTACGACATCCGCGTCGCCAGCGTGCGCGACGATGGCCTGGTGTGCACCGAAAGCGGCATCCGGCTGCTGGCCGACGCACCGTACCACCGCATCGGCGACATGCTGCCCGGGCCCATCGATACCTTGCTGATTGCCGGTGGCTCGGGCCACGCTGCGGCCGCCGATGACGCACGCCTGATCGGCTGGCTCCGCGAGCAGGCGCCTCACGTGCGCCGCCTTGGCGCGGTCTGCACCGGCGCGTTCGTGCTGGCGCGCACCGGGTTGCTGGACAGCCATCGCGCCACCACGCACTGGCGCCACGCCGCGCGGCTGGCCGAGCGCCATCCGCGGGTCCAGGTGGATCCGGACCCGATCTGGATCCGCGCGGGCGACCTGTACACCTCGGCCGGCGTTACCGCGGGCATGGACCTGGCGCTGGCGTTGGTCGAGGACGATCTCGGCCATGCCGCCTCGCTCGCCGTGGCGCGCGAACTGGTGCTGTTCCTGCGCCGCCCCGGCAGCCAGGCCCAGTTCTCCACGCTGCTGCAGGCGCAGAGCGCGCAAAGCCCCGAGTTGCGTGAATTGCAGGCCTGGATGGCGGAGCACCTGGCGCGCGACCTCTCGGTGCAGGTGCTGGCCGAGCGCGTAGCGATGAGCCCGCGCAACTTCGCGCGCGTGTTCGCGCGGCAGGTCGGCGAGACGCCGGCGCGCTACGTGGAGCGGCTACGCGTGGAAGCGGTGCGCAGGATGCTGGAGGAAGACGGGCGACGCCTGGATGGCATCGCCCACGCGACGGGATTTGCCAACGCCGATGTAATGCGGCAGGCGTTCCAGCGTCATGTGCAGACCACGCCGGAGCGCTACCGGGCGGCGTTCCGGGTGCGCCCGGAGGTAGCATTGGCCGAAGCCGAAAGAACAGGCCAAAATCGTCTGCCATGACGACGGCTGTTTCTCCCTCTCCCCTCAGGGGGAGAGGGCCGGGGAGAGGGGTGGCTTAGCTAGGAGCCACTTGAAGCGGAGCCCTCGGCTTTCTTCGATCCACAAAGTGTCCCGCGCTCAGCCCCGGGCTTGCAGCGCGGCAATGCGCTGCTCGATCGGCGGGTGGCTGGAGAACAGCGACAGCCACGACTTGCCACCGGCGATGCCCATCGCCTGCATATTCTGCGGCAGGCCATCGGCTTCCATCCCGCCCAGGCGGCGCAGCGCTGCCACCATCGGCGTGGGGCTGCCCATCAGCTTGGCCGCGCCGGCATCTGCACGGTATTCGCGATGGCGCGAGAAGGTGGCCACGAGGATGCTGGCCAGGATGCCGAACACGATCTCGCATACCACCACCGTGATCATGTAGCCGATGCCGGGGCCGCTCGATTCTTCATCGTTCTTGCGCAGCATCGAATCCACGAAGTAGCCCACGATCCGCGCCAGGAAGATCACGAAGGTGTTGACCACCCCTGGATCAGCGTGAGCGTGACCATGTCGCCATTGGCGATGTGGGCGACTTCGTGCGCGAGCACGGCCTCCACTTCGTCGTGCGACATGGTCTGCAGCAGGCCGGTGGATACGGCAACCAGCGAGCTCTTCTTGGTGGCGCCGGTGGCAAACGCATTGGCTTCGCCTTCATAGATGGCCACTTCGGGCATCGGCAGGCCAGCGCGGTCGGCCAGCTTCTGCACGGTCTGCACCAGCCAGACTTCGGTGCCGTTGCTGGGCTGGGTGATGACCTGCGCGCCGGTCGACCACTTGGCAATGGTCTTGGACATCAGCAGCGAGATAAAGGAACCGCCGAAGCCCATCAGCGCGGCAAATGCCAGCAGCATGCCGAGGTTCAGGCCATTGCCGGTGAGGAAGCGGTTCACGCCCAGCAAGCTGGCCGTGAAGCTGAGGACAAGCATGACGGCGAGGTTGGTCGCCAGGAAGAGCAGGACGCGTTTCATGTTTTATGTGAGGAAGTGATCAATGCAATGGTGAAAACGGGGGCGCGCATCGCGAGCACGCGCAGCGCCATGCCAGGCGCGCCGCGTGCAGGAGACTAACGACAAGAAAACTGGGAACAATCAACGAGGGCGCGCAAGGCCAGCCTCGCGCGCGGGGGAAACTCAGGCGCTGGGAGGGCGCTGCTGGAGCGGGAGGTCGGGGTCCGGCATGGCGCCCGCGCGGTGCGTGGGCGCGCTGCTGCGGGCAAGCCCCGCGGCAAAGCGCAGGGGCGAGGCCGGCAACAGGGATTCGGCGAGGTCGGCGCCGGGCTGCGACGGATCCTTGGCGTCGCCGGCGTCGCCGGCGTCAACGGGGCCGGGCGCTGCGCTGGTATCGATGGCGGCAGCATGAGCCGCTTCGTCCGCCGTGGCGCAAGCGGCTTCGTCTTGTGCCACCTGCGCCAACGCGCTGCACGAATCCGCCTGCACCGCGTTGCCCACTGCGCACGTGCGCGCGCCTGCCCAGCTTTGGAAGGGCATGACGGCAAGCATCAGGAGCAGCAGCAGGAAGCGGATTGCGCGCACAAAAAATTGGGGTTGGGATCGCGTGTCAGGGAGGTTCGACACGAAATCGAGCAAAGAATTCTACAGGATGCCGCGCCGCGGCATGTTATGACGAAGGCGCCACTTGGGAGCCCTCAGCCGAGGATCTTCCGCGCGGCATGCGTACCCCACCACGCCGCTTCCTCGAACACCGACACGCCGGACAGGTCCGCATGGGCAAACAGGATGCGCCCATCGGCCGCGCGCAGGGCCGCGGCACCGGCGTTGCCCAAGAAGCCCGTGCGCGGCGAGGCCATGGCGTGCCCGCGCACCGTGATCTCCACCGCGTCGGCGTGGTGCCAGAAGGCGCGCCCGTAGACCGTGCGCAGATCGGTGGTGGCGTAGTCCAGCAGATCGGCGGCGCTGGCCTCGGCCAGCCAGCGGCGGGTGCCGGTGAGCGAGCGCGGCGCGGCGCCAGGGCTGGCCGCAGCGTCCAGCGGGCAGTACGCGGTAAAGACCGTGGCCGCTGGCTTTGCCTGCCGGATCAGTTGATGGGTACTCACCACATAACCCAGCCCGCGTCCGCCATGCACCACGTTATCCCAGGCCAGCGGCACGCCCGGCGCTTCCGGCGGGAAGCCCTGCAGGCGGAAGCTGGACACCAGCCAGGACGCGGTGGGCGGCAGGTGGCGCCCCGGGTCGAAGCCGAACTCGCGCAGCGGCGCCACGCGGGCAGCCACATGCAGGGGCATGGCGCAGATCACGCGGCGCGCGCGGATGCGGCAAAGGCGCGGCGGCTCGGCGCCAACGCCGTCCGGCCACCAGGCGCACAGGACCGACACCCCACGGCCTTGCTCCTGCACTTGCAGCGCCATGCCGGGGCGGCGCCAGGGCTGGGCGGCAGGTTTGACGCCGAGGTACGCATCGATCCGCGCCGAGAGCCGCGTCACCAGCGCATGCAATCCATCCGGCCAGGTCAGCACGGCGCCGTCGGCGGCATCGCTTGCATGGCCCGCGCGGCTGGCGAAGTAGTACAGGCCGGCCCAGGCCGAGATCAGGTCGTGCCCCGCGCCGTAGTCGTCGCGGCAGCAGTAGTCCACATAGGTGTGCAAGGTGGGCGCGGTAAAACCTTCGGCCAGCATCCATTGGCGCATGCTTTGCCGGTCCAGCACGGTCCAGGCCGGATCCTGCGAGGCCAGCGCCAGCGGGATGGCAAAGGCCTTGCGGCCGTCGCTGCCGCGCGCGCTCTTGAGTTGCTCGACGCGCGCGAGGAAGCGCGCGTGCTGCGCCGCTTCTTCGTCCGGTGCGGCGTCGCTGGGTAGCAGGCCGTCGTGCCACTTGCCGTCGAAGAACAGGCGCTCATCCGGCGCATGCACCAGCGCGCGCTCGTCGAACTCGGGCCGCGCGGTGAACGGGTCGCGCTGGATCACGCCGGTGTCGGCCAGCATTTCGCGGATATGCGTGGATTCGGGCGAGGGCAGCGGCAGATAGTGCGCGCCGCGCGGGAAGGCAAGGTCGCCGCCGAAACTTCCGGCCGCAGCATTGCCACCGAACTCCGGGCCGTCCACCAGCAGGAAATCCTTCAGCCCGCCGCGCGCCAGCTGCCAAGCAGCGCTGAGCCCGGCCACGCCACCGCCGAGGATGGCAACGTCGGTCGCGATCTCGTCCAGCGGCGATACGCCCGACGGCCAGCTGGCGGCATCGCGCAGCGCGTGGCCCTCGGCCATGCCCGGGCGCAGCACCACGGGCGTGGGCTCGCGCAGGCCGACGCCAGCCAGGAAGCGACTGGCATCGTCGCCCAGCCGGTCGCAGCCTGGCAACAGGCTCAGGCCGGCCGTGCCCGCGCCGGCGATCAGGAAGCGGCGGCGATCCATGCCGGCTCCCTTTGCAGGCAAAGCAGATCAGCGAATGACATTGCGCCAGTCCTGCTCGAAATCAAACACCAGCGACTGCTCGTTGAGCCGGTTCGCGCGCGCCTCGCGCGGCGCCATGTCGGCGGGGAAGCGGAACATCAGCGCGGTGCTGTCGGCATCGAGGAACTTGAGCGGCACGGTGTAGCGCGTGGGCGGCGTGTAGTCGTCGCGCTTGGCCGCAAGGATAAAGCCCCATTCGCCGAAGGACGGCACGTAGGCGTGGTAGGGCCAGGTGTGCAGGCCCGCCTCGCGCAGCGTGGCGTCAATATCCCAGAACGAGCGCGGCGCAAAGTACGGCGAGGTGGACTGCACCACCGCATAGCCCTTCTCGGCGAGATGGTGCGACATCAGCTTGTACATCGGCACCGAGTACAGCTTGCCCAGGCCGAAGTTGGACGGGTCGGGCAGGTCGACGATGATGGCGTCGAACATCTCGTTGTGCTGCTCCATCCATTGCGCGGCGTCGGCATTGACCACCTGCACGCGCGCGTCCTGGAGCGAGCCCTGGTTCAGTGCCACCAGCGGCTCGCTGCGCGAGAACAGCGTGGTCATGGCAGGGTCGAGGTCGACCAGGGTGACGTGCTCGACGTTCTTGTGCTTCAGGATCTCGCGCACGGCCAGCCCGTCGCCGCCGCCGATCACCAGCACGCGGCGCGCCCACGGCAGCGCCTGCAGCACCGGATGCACCAGCGCCTCGTGGTAGCGGTGTTCGTCGCGCGAGGAGAACTGCAGGTTGCCGTTGATATAGAGGCGCATGTCGTCCTTCCAGCGCGTGATCACCAGGCGCTGGTACGGCGTGCTCTCGCTATGGATGATCTCGTCGCCGAACATCCCGCGCTCGGCCCAGTGGGTCAAGCGCCCGGAAGCCAGGAAGCCGCCCGCCAGCAGCACCAGCACCAGGGAGGCGCGCAGCATGCGCGACATCACTGGCTTGAGCTCATCGCGGAAGATATGGATGGTGACGAGCGCCACGCCGGCGTTCAGCATGCCGAACAGAAAGCCGGTGCGCGACAGCCCCAGGCGCGGCGCCAGCACCAGCGGGAACACCAGCGATACCGCCAGCGCGCCAAGGTAGTCGAAGGTCAGCACGCGGCTGACCAGTTCGCTGAAGGCGGTGCGACGCGTGTTGAGCACGCGCATGACCAGCGGGATCTCCATGCCCACCAGCACGCCGAGCACGAACACCATGGCGTAGAGCGCGGTGCGAAAGGGCGCAGACAGCCAGGCGAACACCACGAACAGCAGCGCCGCCGAGATGCCGCCGAGCAGGCCGATCAGGATCTCGATATCGATGAAGCGCGCCAGCACGTCCTCGTCCTTTACATAGCGCGACAGCCACGAGCCCACGCCCATGGCGAACAGGTAGCAGCCGATGATGGAGGAGAACTGGAGGATGGAGTCGCCCAGCAGGTAGCTGGACAGGGCGCCGGCGATCAGCTCGTAGCCGAGCCCGCAGGACGCCACGATCAACACCGAAAGAACAAGGGTACGGTCGCGCATCGGGGGTAGGGGATCGGGGATCGGATAAGAAGCCGGGCAGGGCAGGCGTGACGCTCAGACGGGCCGCCGCGCGATGCGCAGCACGCCTGGCAAACCGGAAAAGCGCAGGACAGAACGCTGAAAAAAGTTGTGATGAACCGAAATGGACAACGGATATACTTGGGCGCCAACTGCCAACAATGCTGATATTGCCAATATGGCTTCACCGCTTACTGTTGCCGCAGCCCGGAACACCGTCGTAGAACCAGCCGGAGAACAACCAGGATGCAAGCCATCTACGCCTACGTGCTGCACCTGCTGGCCGGCCTTGCCTTGCTGGCAGTGTTCGTCGGAGTCTACACCAGGATCACGCCGTTTCGCGAGTTCGCGCTGATCCGCCAGGGCAACCTCGCGGCGGCGCTTTCGCTGTCGGGGGCGATGATCGGATTTTGCTTTACGCTGTCGTCCAGCATCCAGCACAACGACACCTTCCTCTTGTTCCTGGTGTGGTCGGTGGGTGCGATGCTGGTGCAGGCGCTGGCCTATGCGGGCCTGGCGCGCGCGCTGCCCGACATGGACGCAGCGATCGAATCGAACAATATCGGCATGGGTGGGCTGATGGGCGCCATCTCGGTGACGGTGGGCGCGATCAACGCCGCCTGCCTGTCCTGATTGGACCGAACATGCTGGAACAACGCTGAGAACCTGGGGATTGCCATGAGCATCGGATCGTTCATCAAGAAGCAGTTTATCGACATCCTCCAATGGACGGAGGACACCGACGGCGTGCTGGCCTGGCGCTATCCGATGGAGGATATGGAAATCCAGTACGGCGGCAGCCTGACCGTGCGCGAGTCGCAGATGGCGGTGTTCGTCAACGAAGGCAAGATCGCCGACGTGTTCGGGCCCGGCATGCACAAGCTCACCACGCAGACGCTGCCGGTGCTGACCTACCTGAAGAACTGGGACAAGCTGTTCGAGTCGCCCTTCAAGTCGGACGTGTACTTCTTCAGCACGCGCCTGCAGATCGGCCGCAAGTGGGGCACCGCCCAGCCGATTACCATCCGCGACGCCGATTTCGGCATGGTGCGGCTGCGCGCCTTCGGCCTGTACTCGTACAAGGTGGCAGACGCCGCCAGGTTCTATACCGAGATCAGCGGCACGCGCGCCGAGTACACCCGCGACGAGGTAGAAGAGCAGTTGCGCAACCTGCTGATCGCCACCATGACCGCCACGCTGGGCGGCGCCTCGGTGCCTTTCCTGGACATGGCCGCCAACCAGGCGCTGATGTCGCAGACCATCCGCGACAAGCTGGTGCCCGAGTTCGAGCGCTATGGCGTGGCGCTGGACAATTTCGCGGTGACCAATGTGTCGCTGCCGGAGGAACTGCAAAAGGCCATCGACACCCGCATCTCCATGGGCATGATGGGCGATATGGCGAAGTTCACGCAGTACCAGGTCGCCACCTCGATCCCGCTGGCCGCGCAGAACGAGGGCGGCGTGGCCGGACTTGGCGCCAGCCTGGCGGCTGGCGCGGTGATGGGCCAGGCGATGGCGGGCGGGCTGGGCGCCGCCGCGGGCGTCCAGCCTGCCGCACCCGCACCCGCCGTGGCAGCGGCGCCGGCAGCAGCGCCCGCCGACGATCCCGCCGCGCGCCTGCAAAAGCTCAAGGACCTGCTCGACAAGAGCCTGATCTCCCAGGCTGAGTTCGACACCGCGAAGGCCGAGATCCTCAAGAAACTGATCGGCTGAGCGCACCCTTATCCCTTAAGCATGCAAGAAATCAACTGCCCAAGCTGTGGCGCGCCGGCGGCCTTCCGCTCGTCCGCCGCGGTGATGGTGGTGTGCGAGTTTTGCCACAGCACGCTGCTCAAGGACGCCGACACCGTCAAGGACATCGGCAAGATGTCCACCGTGCTGGAGGACTACACCCCGCTGCAGCTCCACACCGCGGGCCAGTGGGACGGCCAGGGCTTCACCCTGGTCGGCCGCATCCAGCTGCGCTACGACTCCGGCCTGTGGAACGAGTGGTACCTGCTGTTCGACGACGGCAGCGACGGCTGGCTGGCGGATGCCTCCGGCCAGTACATGCTGACCCGGCGCGTCACGGCGGAACAGTCCGCCGCACAGCTTAACGGCGTATCGCTTCCGAGCTATGCGCAGCTCACGCCCGGCACGCCTCTGTACTTCGACAAGCATCGCTACCTCGCCAGCGACGTGCGCAGCGCGCGCTGCACCGGCGGGCAGGGCGAGCTGCCGTTCGCGGTGGGCGCGGGCTGGACCGCGCAGGTAGCGGACTTCCGCGACGAAGGCCGTTTCCTCACGCTCGACTACGCCGACGGCGATCCGCCCGCCATCTATACCGGCCAGCCGGTCACGCTCGACCAGCTCAAATGCCAGTTGCTGCGCGAGGCCGACCAGATCGCCGGCACCGCCGATCGTTACCGCGGCAAGGCCATGCCGCTGGCCTGCCCGGGCTGCGGCGGACCGATCGCCTACCGCGCGGGCGTGGCCAGCTTTGTGGTCTGCCCGAGTTGCCACAGCGAGATCGATTGCTCCAACTCCACCGCGCTGGTGCTGGAAAAGCAGCGCGAGCTCGATGCGCTCAAGACCAGCTTGTCGCCGGGCGATATCGGCAGCATCGACGGCAAGCCGTACACGGTGCTGGGCCTGATGCAGTGCACCGACAACGACGAGGAAGAAGCCTCCACCTGGGTCGAGTACCTGCTGTTCAACGAGCAGCGCGGCCTGATGTGGCTGGTGGAGCAGGACAGCGGCTGGGACCGGGTCGAGGTGCTGGATACCTGGCCGCGCATGGTCTCCGGCACGGCCGCAAGCTACCAGGGCCAGACCTTCCAGCAGGGCTACGACTACGAGAGCGAGGTGCTGTACGCGGCCGGCACCTTCAACTGGCGGGTCAAGGTGGGCGACACCACGCGCCTGACCGAATTCGGCAAGCCGGCGCGCCGGCTCACGCGCGAGACCTCCGACACGGAGATCGTCTGGACCTTGTCCACCACCGTGGCGCGGGCGCAGCTGGCGCAGTGGTTCAAGTCCAGCCCGGGGCTGGCCGAGGCCGCCCGCGCCCCGCAGGCAGCGCGCGCGCCGGCTTCGGGCAATAGCGCCGACCTCGCCTTTTGCCGCAAGAGCGCCAAAGTCTACGCCATCCTCCTCGCCATCCTCAACGTCCCGGTGGCGCTCGTCACCGATCGGGGCTGGTTCACTATCGTCATCGGCTTCCTGTTGCTATGGGTGCCGATCTGGCTGGTCCAGCGCTGGGCCGGAAAGGATTGAGTCAGCGTGCGCCTGCTTTATCTCGTCTACGGCATCATCGTGCTGTTCGGCACGACCTTCTTCAATCTTGGCGAAGCCACCGGCTCCGGCTCGTCCGGATACGCGAGCTCGCGTGGCTGGAGCGGTGGTTCTTCCGGCGCCAGCGGCTGGTCCTCCGGCGGCGGCCACAAATGAGCAGGCTGCCATGAACGCGCCTGTCCTGCCTTGCCCGGCCGTGCTCGGCCACCACTTGCTTGCCGACCTGCAAGGCGTGGCGAGCGATCTGCTGGCCGATGCCGCGCTGGTCGAGCGCGTGCTTTACCAGGCGGCGCAGGCCGCCGGCGCCACCGTGGTCGATGCGCGCTTCCGGCATTTCGGGCCGGGGCTGGGCGTGACCGGGGTGCTGCTGCTCAAGGAGTCGCACATCAGCATCCATACCTGGCCCGAGTACGGCTTTGCCGCCGTGGATGCGTTCATGTGCGGCGCCGCCCGGCCCGAGCTGGCGGTGGAAGTCATGCGCACGGCCTTCGCGCCGCGCACGCTCACGCTGCGCGACCAGGCTCGGGGCCCGGCGCCGGGCTGAGAAGCTGGCAAGGTTTGCCGCGATGGTCTACACTGGCAAGCAACCCCGTAATTACTACAGGGTATTTGCGGAAGTCAGGTCTGGCCTGGAGTCGGGATGCGTATCGGTGAGCTTGCAAAGCACAGCAGTTGCGACGTGGAAACCATCCGCTATTACGAGCGCGAAGGGTTGCTCGACGCGCCCCAGCGCGAGGAAAACGGCTATCGCCGCTACGGCGACGGCCATCTGTTGCAGCTGAACTTCGTGCGGCACTGCCGCTCCCTCGGCATGAGCCTGTCCGATGTGCGCCGGCTGCGCGACTTCGAGCGCGATCCGACCCTTGCCTGCGACGATATCAACAGCCTGCTGGATCGCCAGATCGAGCAGATCCACGCCCAGCGCGTGGCGCTGGAGGGGCTGGAAGGGCAGTTGCGGGCACTTCGCCATACTTGCGACCAGCCCCATCCGGCCAGCGAATGCGGCATCCTGCAGAACCTGCAGCAGGCCGCCGCCGGCGCCGCCTGCGAGTGCCATCCGCATCCGGCGAGCCACGCCTAAGGGTTGCGCCCCGGTGCCTGAAGGTGCCGGCTATGCTACGATCCCTTTACCTGCCGCGCACCAAGCTGGTGAAAAAAGCGGCGGGTCGAGCCCGCGACGAAGCCTTTGAGTGAGCCATTGCTCTCGTCAGTTTCACCGCGTGGCGCGCTTTCCCGAATTTCCATCCAATTGCTGCCGCACCCAATGACGCCTTGCTGCCTGTCGCCGATTGCTGTCGAGCTTGCCCCTATCGGGCAGGCCGGCGCGACCGCGCGCGCAGTCCAGGCGCCGCGCGCACAAGCCAAACAGGCGATTGCCTGCCGCCGGATCAGCGTACCGCTTGATCCTGCCCGGTTCCCAGCCTGACGTTCCCCCCAACGCAGACAAACGCTGAACCGGGCCTAGTCACTCCCTGTTCGCGGTTTTCCAGCCGGTTCTGACCGCCGGTAACGGCCCACCTTATTTCTTGACCTGGTAACGCCAGGAGCCGATCCCTGACGGATGGCTCCAGCCTGTTCCGGGTCGCCGCATCGCCACTTAGCGAGGATTCATCATGACGGCATCGTCCAAACAACAACCGACCCTTTACCTGACCGAGCTCGACGTGACCCGTCTGGAGCGCATCGCGGGCCGCGCCGGCGCCGCGCCGCTGGCCGAAATGCTCGACAGCATCCTCGAGCGCGCGGCCATCGTGCCGGCCGAGGCCATTCCCAAGGATGTGGTCACCATGAACTCCAGCCTGCTCTGTGCGCTGGAGGGCGAGGCCACGCCGCGCCGCTGGACGCTAGTCTATCCGGATACCGCCGATTTCGAGGAAGGCCGCCTGTCGGTCCTGTCGCCGATTGGCCGTGTGCTGCTGGGCGCGCGCGCCGGGCAGACCGTGAGCTACCGCCTGCCGGACGGACGTGAGCAAAGCGTCACCGTGGTGGAGCTGTCGTTCCAGCCCGAGGCCAACGGTCAGTACACCGTCTAAGGCCTGGCCAAAAACTTATCCGGCACTTTCTCGGCATTTTCGAGCCTATTCCAGGCTTATTCCGGGTGCCGGTCGCGGCGTCCCGGCGCGCGCTCATCAGCGCCGCGCACCCGGCCAACCGCTAGCCCGCGAGCAGGCTCTGCGCCGGCGGACCGGCCTCTGGCCTGGGCTGGCGGGCCATCAGGCATCGCTTCGGCCACCCGCCGCGCCCCCTTGCACGTCCCCCCGCCACGCCATCCAGCGGCCAAGCCGCGCCGTTCGTCCGACTTTCCAGCGTTTCACGACTCGCAACGCACCATTCGTCGCAGTGGTATTTCTCCTTGCCCGCCGAGCCACTAATCTTCAGTCCGTGCCTGCAGCGCAACATAGATTTGCCGGGGCAGCTAGTACAGCAAATTAAAAACAAGAATTACACAATCAGTTGAAGGAGTCCCAAATGAATGCCAAACGCATCCTTGGCAGCGCGCTCGCCGTGTTGATGGTGGCCTCGTCGGCCGCGGCACTGGCGGCCCCCGCCAACAGCAAGGTCGGCAAGTTCGACGTGTACGCCGATGCGTTGCGCGCCGGCAAGTTCGACACGTTCACCGATGGCGCGAAGGCCGGCAAGTTCGATACGTTCACCGACGGCGCACGCCAAGGCAAGTTCGATCCGTACACCGACGGCGCCAAGGCCGGCAAGTTCGATACGTTCACGGACGGTGCCCGCGCCGCTTTCAGTGGCGAGATCGCTGCCAGTTCGCTGGACAACTCGCGCAGCGGCGACGGCTCGCTGTACGGCTACCGGGTCTGATCCTGACCCCGTGTTATCTGACGGCCACTTCGGTGGCCGCTTGGGTAGTACATTTGCTTCCCCGTTTTATCTCCCACCTGCCCGGCTGACCTCCTCCTCCTTCTCTCTCCCGCCGGGTGGGTGATTTTTACCCGCCGCACCCCATCGCACCCCGTCTTAGCTGCCTTTCGTTTTTCCTCCGGCAGTCTCGCAGCACCCTCCACCCCGACCCCCGACCATCCTGAACGCCACTGGCCGGCACGCGCCTTGTCATTCCCGTTCGCGCCCGGCACGCCTGCGCCCGATCAGGACATAGAGCAGCGGCACCGCCAGCGAGCCGATCACGGTGGCGCCCAGCATGCCGCCCAGCACCCCCGTGCCGACCGCGCGCTGCGCGGCCGCGCCCGGCCCGGTGCTGATCGCCAGCGGCACCACGCCGAGGATAAAGGCCAGCGAGGTCATCACCACCGGGCGCAGCCGCTGGCGGGCGGCCTGGCCGGCGGCGTCCAGCAGGTCCATGCCGCCCCGGCGCAACTGCTCGGCGTATTCCACCACCAGGATGGCGTTCTTGGCCGCCAGCCCCATGATCACCACCCCGCCCACCTTGAAGTAGACGTCGTTCGGCATGCCGCGCAGCCAGATCGCCACCAGCGCGCCGACGAGGCCCGCCGGCACGATCAGCAGCACCGCCAGCGGCAGGGTCCAGTTTTCGTAAAGCGCCACCAGGCACAAGAAGATGAACAACATCGACAAGGCGAACAGCCACGGCGCCTGCGCACCGCTTTGCTGCTGCTCGAAGGCGCGTCCGGTCCAGTGCGCGTCGTAGGCGCCGCCCAGGTCGCGCACCCTGGCCGTGAGGCGTTCCATGGCCGTGCCGGTGCTGTGGCCCGGCGCCACTCCGGCGTTGATGCGCATCGAGGTGAGCCCGTTGAACCGCTCCAGCGTGGCTTCGCCCTTGCCCCAGACCAGTTCGGCGAAAGCGCCCAGCGATACCATGCCGCCGCGCGCATTGCGCACATGCACGCGGGACAGCTTGGCCGGGTCCATCCGGTAGGGCGCGTCCGCTTGCAGGATCACCCGGCGGATACGGCCTTCGCGCGCCACTTCGTCGATATAGCGCGAGCCCAGCGTGGCGGACAGCGCATGATGGATGGCCTCCGGCTCCACGCCAAAGCTGCGCGCGCGCTCGTAGTCGATGTGCAGGTCGAGCGCTGGCGCCGGCTGGGCAGTGGTGGCGCGCACCTCGCCCAGCGACGGCTCATCCTCGACGGCGGCAAGCAGCTTGTCGCGCGCGGCAAACAGCGCTTCGCGCCCGGAACCGGCCTGCGCCACCAGCCGCATGTCGAGCCCGCCGGTGCTGCCCAGCTCGGGCAGGGCCGCGCCGTTGTACGCGTACAGCTGCGCCTGTCCCCGGCCAGGCCAGGCTTCCAGCCCGGCCTGGAGCCTGGCCAGCACGGCGTGCGCGCGTTCGTCGGCGCCGCGCTCCGACCAGTCCCGCAGCGCCAGGTACATGCTGGCACGTTGCTCGCCGCTGCCGGAATTGCTCCAGCCCAGCACGGCAAAGGTCGAGCGCACGGGATATTTGCTCGCTTCCAGCCAGGTCTCCAGCGCCGCCACGGCGGCGCGTGTCTCTTCCTGCGTGGCGCCGGCCGGCAGCTCCATATCGATCACCAATTCGCCGGTGTCCTCCTCCGGCAGGAAGCCGGCGGGGATCTGCCACATCAGCACACCGCCGGCCACCGCCAGCGTCAGGTAGATGCCCAGCCAGCGCAGTCGGCGCCGCTGCAGCGCCAGTACCCAGCCGGCATAGCGCGCGGTGAACGCCGTGAAGCCGCGCTCGAACCAGGCCAGCGGGCCGCGCTGCGGATGCGCCGCATGGCGCAGCAGGCTGGCGCACATGGCCGGCGCCAGCGAGAGCGCGAAGAACAGCGAGAAGGCGATGGAAATCGCCAGCGTGATGGCGAAGTGCCGGTAGATCACGCCGACCGCGCTGCCCAGGAACGCCATCGGCACGAACACCGCGCACAGCACCAGCGTGACCGCTACCAGCGCGCCGGACACTTCGCGCATCGAGCGGGTCGCCGCCTCCATGGCGTCCACGCCGTCCTCGCGCATGATCCGCTCGACGTTTTCCACTACCCCGATGGCGTCGTCGACCAGGATGCCGATCGCCAGCACCACACCGAACAGCGTGATCACGTTGAGCGACAAGCCAAGCGCGTACAGGCAGGCAACCGTGCCAAGCAGCGAGACCGGCACCACGATCACCGGGATCAGCGTGGCGCGCAGGTTGCCGAGGAACAGGTAGAGAATCAGGAAGACCAGCGCCGTAGCTTCGCCCAGCGTGGTCAGCACGCGCCAGATCGAGCGCTCGACGAACTGCGCGTTGTCGGAAGAGATCTCGTAGCGCATGCCCGCGGGGAAGCCGCGCGCGGCTTCGTCCAGCGCGGCGCGCACCGCGCGCGAGGTGGCGAGCACGTTGGCGCCGTCCGCCAGCTTGAGGCCGATGGAGGCTGCCACCTGGCCGTCGTGGCGCGAGCTGTAGCGGTAGTCGCTCGCGCCCAGCTCCACCCGCGCCACGTCGCGCAGCCGTACCAGCGAGGCGTCGCCGCCGGCGCGCACCACGATCTGGCCGAAGGCTTCCGGCTCGGCGAGCGGCCGGGGCGGGCGCACCAGCGCCTGGTAGGGCTGGCCCGGCGCCGCCGGCGCGCCGCCGAGCTGGCCCGGGGTGACGTCGCCGTTGCGCGCCTTGATGGCCAGCTCGACATCCGCGGCCGTGAGGCCGTAGGCGTTGAGCTTGTCGGGGTCGAACCAGATGCGCAGCGCGTACTCGGACCCATAGGGCTCCGCCTTGCCGATGCCGGGCAGGCGGCGCAGCATCGGCAGCACCGAGGCGGCGGCAAAATCGCCGAGCGCGGTTTCATTGAGCTGGCTGTTCCCCGACACCAGCGAGACATACATGAAGGGACTGCTGCCGGCCTGGTCCACAAAGATGCCGCCGCGGCGCACCGCCTCCGGCAACAGCGGCTCGGCCTGCATGACGCGGTTGCGCACGTTGACCTGGGCCAGTTGCGCATCGGTGCCCTGGCGAAATCCCAGCGTGATGGTGGCGCCGCCGCCCTCGCTGCTGGCATCCAGGTAGAGCAGGCCGGGAATGCCGTGCATCTGCTGCTCCAGCACCGCGGTCACCGCGTCTTCCACGGTGCGCGCCGACGCACCGGGATAGTCGGCGTAGACGATCACGGTGGGCGGCGCCACCGCGGGATACTGCGCGATGGGAATACGGGTGAGGGCGATCAGGCCCGCCACCATGGTGAGGATGGCAATAACCCACGCGAACGCGGGCCGGCGAAGAAAGAAGGACGCCATGGCACTTTTGGATTAATTTGCGCCTGCGCGGCAACTAGCCGCCGCGCAGGCGCAGTGGAATGGATCCGGCGCGCAGGCAAGACGAAACGCGAGATGCGAAACGCGCCGGGCAGCGTGGCAGAAACGCTGGGGGAAGTGTGTTTGGCCGCCGCTCTAGCGGGACGGTCGGGTGAAGCCGCGCAGAACCGCCGCGAGCAGCACCTGCTGGCGATGCGCCAGGGGCTGCCAGTCCTCGCGCGGCAGGTGCTCGAAGGTGATGTCGAGCGCCGCCAGCCCATGCACGGCAGTCCATAGCGCGTCGGTGACATCGCCGGGGTCGTACATGGCATCGATCAGCGCGGCGGCCTGCTGGTCATGCACGCACGCCAGCAGCACGGCGCTTACCGGGTCTTCCGGGAAACGCTCGCCCCAGCGCAGGTCGATCGCGCGCTCGGCGTCAGCCGGCAGGCCCATCATCATCATCAGGTGATAGCTGTGGCGGTTGGCCAGGGCCCATGCCACATAGGCATCGAGCACGGCCGGCAGCGCCAGTGCAGGCGTGCCGGCGGCGGCGCGCGCGTCGCCCAGCGCCGCGGCCAGGCGTACCCAGTCCTGCGCGCACAGCTCGAACAGCAGCGCGGTCTTGTCTTCGAAATGCCGGTAGATGGCGGCCGCGCTATAGCCGCAGCGCTCGCCGATGCGGCGCAGCGTGACGCCGCTGAATCCCGCCTCGGCAAACAAGGCGCGGGCGGCATTGAAAAAGGCTTCGCGCACGCTTTCGCGCCGCAGCGCGGCGCCGCCGGCCCGCACAACGGACGCGCCGGCACGTGCGGCAACCGGCGTGGCGGGTGTTGCTGCAGCGGGTGCGTTCGCGGGCGGGGCCGACAGGCTGGATTGCGTTGGGCGGGTGGCGGACATGGCCGCGATTATAAACACCGCGCACTTTGTGAACAACGTTTACATGGCGAATTCAGCACAAACCATAGCCCCTCAAGCGAGGGGAACGCTGCCCGGGGCCCCGGCGCAGCGCAGCATTATGGGTGGATGAATCAGAGTTGCTTGGCCGCGAAGGTGTCGCACTTGCGGATGTCGCCGCTGGTCAGGCCCTGGCGCAACCAGCGCGTACGTTGCTCGCTGGTGCCGTGGGTGAATGCTTCCGGCACGACATAGCCCTGGGCTTGCTTTTGCAGGCGGTCGTCGCCGATCGCGGCGGCGGCCTTGAGGCCTTCCTCGATATCGCCGGGCTCCAGCAGTTGCTGGTTCAAGCGTTCCGCGGTGGCGGCCCACACGCCGGCCAGGCAATCCGCCTGCAGCTCCACGCGCACCGACAGCTGGTTGGCCTGCGCCTCGCCCATGCGCCGGCGCGCGGCGTCGACCTTGCCCGACACGCCGAGCAGGTTCTGCACATGGTGGCCGATCTCGTGGGCAATCACGTAGGCCTGGGCAAAATCGCCGCCGGCCCCGAAGCGCTGGCGCAATTCATCGTAGAAGGCCAGGTCGATGTAGACCTTCTGGTCGCCCGGGCAATAGAACGGCCCCATGGCCGACTGGCCGCTGCCGCAGGCGGTGGGCGTCGCGCCCGAGAAGATCACCAGCGTGGGCGGCGCATAGCGGCGGTTGAGATCGGTCTCGAAAATATGCGACCAGGTGCGCTCGGTGTTGCCGAGCACCTTGCGCACGAAGACCGTCATCTTGTCGTTAGCGGGGGATGGCTGGGCACATGCTGCTGTTGCGGCGCGTGCTGCTGCGAGCCCTGCAGCACCGAGGCGCCCTGCATGATCACGGAGGGGTCGATGCCAAAGAAATAAGACGCTGCCAGCGCCACCAGGATGGTGCCGATGCCGAGCGTCTTGGGCCCCGCGCCGAAGCCGCCGAAACCGCCGGAACCTTCACCCCGGCGGTCTTCAACATTCTGGCTTTCGGCTTCGTCGTCGAGACGCATGGTGGCTCCGCATTACTGGTTGATCGCCGCGGCAAACAGTTGGCCGCGGCGTGTCGATCAGTATAGCAACGGCAATGCCGCCGGCCCATGCGCGGGGTGTATCAGGCGGTAACCGCTGGCGTCGTGCTGGCAGCACCCAGCGCCTGCGTCTTGCCCGGCTCCGCGCCGCTGATCTCAGCCACGCGCAGCAGGTTGGTGGTGCCGCCCTGGCCAAACGGCATGCCCGCCGCGATCGTGATCTGGTCGCCGGGTACCGCATAGCCTTCGACCAGCGCGGCGCGGGTGGCGGCATTCACCATCTCGTCCACGCTTTGCACATCCGGGCTGACGGTGGAATGCACGCCCCAGGCAAGCGCCAGCCGCCGCGCGATCTCCAGGTTCGGCGTGATGCTGACGATGGGCGCGCACGGCCGCTCGCGCGCCGCGCGCAACGCGGTGGAGCCCGACGAGGTGTAGGTGACGGTGGCCACCGCACCGATGATCTGGGTGACTTCGCGCAGCGCTGCGCAGATCGCATCCTGGCGCGTGGACAGCGGCGCTTCGTGGCCCGCGTCCAGCAGGTTGCGGTACAGCGGGTCGCGTTCCACCTCGGTGATGATGCGGTTCATGATGGCCACCGCTGGCACCGGGTGGCGGCCGTTGGCCGACTCGGCCGACAGCATCACCGCATCGGCACCGTCATAGATCGCGCTCGCCACATCGGACGCCTCGGCGCGCGTGGGCACCGGCGAATCGATCATCGATTCCAGCATCTGCGTGGCGATCACGATGGGCTTGCCATGCTGTCGGCAGATGCGCAGGATGCGCTTTTGCACACCCGGCACGCGCTCCGGCGGCAGTTCCACGCCCAGGTCGCCGCGCGCCACCATCACCGCGTCGGACACGCGCACGATTTCTTCGAGCTGCTGCAGGGCGGCGGGCTTCTCGATCTTGGACAGCACGCCGGCACGGGTGCCGATGATCTCGCGCGCTTCCACAATGTCGGCCGGGCGCTGCACGAACGACAGCGCGATCCAGTCCGCGCCCAGCGCCAGCGCGAAGTCGAGATCCTTGCGGTCCTTCTCAGTCAGCGCGGGGATCGGAATCACGGCGTCGGGCACGTTCACGCCCTTGCGGTCGGACAGCGTGCCGTGGTTGACCACGCGCGTGGCAATGCTGCCGCTGGCCACCGCCTCGATCCTCAACTGCACCTTGCCGTCGTCGATCAGCAGCGACTGGCCCGGCGCTGCCACGCGGAACAGCTCCGGATGCGGCAGGTGCACGCGGGTGGCGTCGCCCGGGCTGGGATCGCTGTCGAGCACGAACGCGTCGCCGGCCTTGAGCGCGACCTTGCCCGCGGCAAAGGTGCCGATGCGCAGCTTGGGGCCTTGCAGGTCGGCCAGCACGGCGATGGGCCGGCCGGTCTCGGCCTCCACCTGGCGCACCGCGTCGTAGCGGCGCTTGTGGTCGTCGTGCGAGCCGTGGCTGAAGTTCAGGCGGAATACATCCGCCCCGGCTTCGAACAACTGCCGGATCACTTCGATGTCGGTGCTGGCCGGTCCGAGCGTGGCAACGATCTTGGCTTTGCGCTGGCGTCTCATTTTGTCTCCTCTTCCAATCTCGGGCGGCGCGCAGCAAACGGCGCGCCTTTGTTCAAACACGTGGCTTACACACTTACACAATCAGGATGGCGCGGAAATCATTCACGTTGGTACGGGTCGGGCCGGTGACGATCAGGTCGTCCAGGCCGGCGAAGAAACCGTAGCCGTCGTTGTTGCCGAGGTGCGCGCGTGCGCACAGTCCGCGTGCCGCGGCACGGGTCAGCGTATCGGGCGCTAGCAGCGCGCCGGCGTTGTCTTCGGAGCCGTCGATGCCGTCGGTGTCGCAGGCAATGGCATGCACGCCCGGCAGCCCGTCCAGTGAGACCGCGAGCGCCAGCAGAAATTCGGCATTGCGCCCGCCGCGACCGCTGCCGCGCACCGTCACCGTGGTCTCGCCACCGGACAGGATCACGCAGGGCTTCCTGAACGGCTCGCCATGCTGCGCAACCTGGCGCGCGATGGCGGCATGCACCAGTGCCACGTCGCGCGATTCGCCTTCGATGCTGTCGGACAGGATGTGGGCTTCAACGCCCAGCTCGCGCGCACGCGCTGCCGCGGCTTCCAGCGATTGCTGCGCGGTGGCGAGCGTGACGCTGCGATGGCCGTTGAAACGCGCATCGCCGGGCTTGGGCGTTTCACCCGCGCCGCTCTCCAGGTGGGCGCGCACATTGGCGGGCACTTCGATGCCGTACTTGGCGATCACCGCCAGCGCGTCGGCGCAGGTGGTGGCGTCAGGCAGGGTCGGGCCGCTGGCGATCAACGTGGGATCGTCACCGGGGATATCGGAAATCAACAGCGTCTCGACGCGGGCCGGCGCGCAGTGCAATGCCAGCCGGCCGCCCTTGAGCGCCGACAGGTGCTTGCGCACGCAGTTCATCTCGCCGATGTTGGCGCCGCTCTTTAGCAGCGCTTTGTTCACGGCCTGCTTGTCGGCAAGCGTTATGCCGTCTGCCGGCGCGGCCAGCAGCGCGGAGCCGCCGCCCGAGATCAGGCACAGCACCAGGTCATCGGCGGTGAGGCCCTTGACCAGTTCCACCATGCGCTGCGCGGCGCGCTGCCCGGCTTCGTCGGGCACCGGGTGCGCGGCTTCCACTACCTCGATGCGCTGGCACGGCGCGCCATGTCCATAGCGCGTAACAACCAGTCCGGAGATCTCGCCTTGCCAGTGCGCCTCCACAGCCTGCGCCATGGCAGCGGCGGCCTTGCCGGCACCGATCACCACCGTGCGGCCCTTGGGCGGCGTGGGCAGTTGCGGCGGCAGGCAATGGCTGGCGCTGACCGCGGCAACCGCGTTATCGAACAGGTCGCGCAGCAGGGCGCGCGGATCGGTGAGTCCGGCGGGGCGGGCAGGCACCAACAGGGTGGAGTGGGAATCGGTGGCGTACATGACTGGATCCGGAAGTGCTGCGCCCCGGCCGCGAACAGCCGGGGAATGACGCTGGCCTGCCTACGCAGGCAGGCCGTGGTGGTGCTGCTTACTTGGCGCCGCCCTTGGCGATCTCATGGTTCGACATGATCTCGATGGCGCGGCACAGTGCCGAGTGGTCTTGCTTGCCCAGGCCGTTGGCGGCGCAGGTGTTGAACAGCTCCTGCGCGGTGGCGGTGTTGGGCAGTGCCACGCCCAGCGCCTTCGCGCCTTGCAGCGCCAGGTTCAGGTCCTTCTGGTGCAGCTCGATGCGAAAGCCCGGATCGAAGGTACGCTTGACCATGCGCTCGCCATGCACTTCCAGGATGCGCGAAGCGGCGAAGCCGCCCATCAGCGCCTGGCGCACGCGCGCCGGATCGGCGCCCGCCTTGGAGGCGAACAGCAGCGCTTCGGACACGGCCTGGATATTCAGCGCCACGATGATCTGGTTGGCCACCTTGGTGGTCTGGCCGTCGCCGTTGCCGCCGACCAGCGTCACGTTCTTGCCCATCAGGTCGAACAGCGGCTTGACCTCATCGAACGATTCTTGCGGGCCGCCGACCATGATCGTCAGCGATGCCGCCTTGGCGCCCACTTCGCCGCCGGAGACCGGTGCGTCCAGGTAGGCGGCGCCCAGCTTGTTGACGCGCGCGGCGAAGTCCTTGGTGGCGATCGGCGAGATCGAGCTCATGTCGACTACGATCTTGCCGTGCGCGGCTTCCTTGCCGGCGCTCTTGAGCGCGGCGGCCACGCCCTTCTCGGCGAACAGCACGGCTTCCACGTGCGGGGTGTCCGGCACCATGATCACGATGATGTCCGCGCGCTTGGCGACTTCCTCGGCGCTGGTGCAGACCGTGACGCCGGCATCGACCAGCACTTGCGGAGCGGGGTTGACGTCATGCACGAACAGCGTGTGGCCGGCCGCGCGCAGGTGGCCCGCCATCGGTGCGCCCATGATGCCCAGGCCGATAAAGCCGACGTTGCGTTGGTTTGCCATGTGATGTCTCCTTGATGGGATGTTGAAATCTGTTTTGGTGATGTTTGGGGCGTTGAACGAAGCCACCGGATGCGCCAGCGCCGCCTGCCATGACGACAGGCTGTTGCTCCCTCTCCCCTCAGGGGGAGAGGGTTGGGGAGAGGGGTGGCTTAGCTAGGAGCCACTGGAAACGAAGCCAATGGTTTTTCCAGCACGACGGCATGACAACCGCCCGCCCTCTCCCCGGCCCCTCTCCCGCCGCGCGGGAGAGGGGCGCAAACAAGCGCCGTGCGCACGCAGCATGAACAGCGGCTCAACGCAATTACTGCACGCCGTGTTCCGCGCGCCAGCCCAGTCCCTCAACCGTGGTCGTGCGCGGCTTGTACTCGCAGCCGACCCAGCCGTCGTAGCCGATCTGGTCGAGCCACTGGAACAGGAAGTGGTAGTTCAGCTCGCCGGTGCCCGGTTCATTGCGCCCCGGGTTGTCAGCCAGCTGCACGTGCTTGATCTTCGGCAGGTTGGCTTTCAGCGTGGCGGCGATCTCGCCTTCCATGCGCTGCATGTGATAGATGTCGTACTGCACGTAGAGGTTGGGGGCGTTGACCTGAGCGATCAGGTCCAGCGCCTGCTGCGTGCGCGACAGGAAAAACCGGGAATATCAAAGGTGTTGATCGGCTCGACCAGCAGATCGATCTGCTCGGCGGCGAGCGCCTGCGAAGCGAAGCGCAGGTTATCCACCAGCGTTTCCTGTGCCTGTTCACGCTTGACGTTCTGCGGCTGGATGCCGACCAGGCAGTTGAGCTGGCGCACGCCCAGCACCTTGGCGTACTTGATCGCCTCGCCCACGCCGTCCTGGAATTCACTCACGCGGTCCGGGTGGCAGGCAATGCCGCGCTCGCCCGCTTCCCACTTGCCCGCCGGCAGGTTGTGCAGCACCAGGTCGAGCTGGAAGCGGTTGAGTCGGTCGGCGATCTGGTCAGCGTGGAAGGCGTAGGGGAAGAGGAACTCCACGCCGCGGAAGCCCGCGCGCGCGGCGGCTTCAAAGCGGTCGAGGAAGGCCACTTCATTGAACAGCATGGTCAGGTTGGCGGCAAGCTTTGGCATTGAAGTCTCCGGGTGACTTGTCTTGTGTTTTCCGCTCGCGCGGATGCGGTGATTGGGGGCGCGCTAATGCAGCGGTAATGGTTTGCAGAAAGCGCGCGGGCTCATAGCCCGCGCTTGTCAGCCTGCGTTTGCTTACGCCGTTTCCACTTCTTCCTTGAGGATGGCTTCCTCGATGTCTTCGATCGGCTCGAACTCGTTGATGTTGTCGATCTCGGTGCCCATCGCGATATTGGTCACGCGTTCCAGGATCACTTCAACCACCACCGGCACCGAGAACTCGGCCATCAGGTCGCGTGCTTCGGCAAAGGCCGGCGCGATGTCTTCCGGCTTGAACACGCGGATCGCCTTGCAGCCCAGGCCTTCCACCACCTTCACGTGGTCCACGCCGTAGCCGTTCAACTCGGGCGAGTTGACGTTGTCGAAGGCCAGCTGCACGCAGTAGTCCATCTCGAAATTGCGCTGCGCCTGGCGGATCAGCCCGAGGTAGGAGTTGTTCACCACCAGGTGGATGTACGGCACCTTGAACTGCGCGGCCACGGCCAGCTCTTCGATCATGAACTGGAAGTCGTAGTCGCCCGAGATGGCCACCACATCCGATTCCGGCGAAGCCACCTTCACGCCAATCGCGGCGGGAATGGTCCAGCCCAGCGGGCCGGCCTGGCCGCAGTTGATCCAGTGGCGCGGCTCGTTGACCGACAGGAACTGCGCGGCGGCGATCTGCGACAGGCCGATGGTGGACACGTAGCGGACATCGCGCGGGAAGTACTGGTTCATCTCGCGGTACACGCGCTGCGGCTTGACCGGCACGTTGTCGAAGTCGCTCTTGCGCTGCATGGTGCGGCGGCGCTTCTGCACGTCCGCCACCCAGCTCTTGCGGCACGGCAGGCGGCCGGCCATCTTCATTTCACGCGCCACTTCCACGAACTGCTCCAGCGCGAGCTTGGCGTCGGACACGATGCCCAGGTCGGGGCCGAATACGCGGCCGATCTGGGTGGGCTCGATATCCACGTGCACGAACTTGCGGCCCTTGGTGTAGACCTCGACGCTGCCGGTGTGGCGGTTGGCCCAGCGGTTGCCGATGCCGAGCACGAAGTCCGATGCCAGCATCGTGGCATTACCATAGCGGTGCGAAGTCTGCAGGCCCACCATGCCGGCTTGCAGCGGATGGTCGTCGGCCAGCACGCCCCAGCCCATCAGCGTGGGGACCACCGGCACGTTGACCAGTTCGGCGAACTCCACCAGCAGGTCAGCCGCGTCGGCGTTGATCACGCCGCCGCCGCACACGATCAGCGGGCGCTCGGCTGCGTTGAGCATGGCGATGGCCTTCTCGATCTGCGGGCGAGAGGCGGACGGCTTGTACGGGGCGAGCGGCTGGTAGGTTTCCGGATCGAATTCGATCTCGGCCACTTGCACGTCGAACGGCAGGTCGATCAGCACCGGACCCGGGCGGCCCGAGCGCATCAGGTGGAAGGCTTGCTGGAACACTTGCGGCACCAGCGCCGGCTCGCGCACGGTCACGGCCCACTTGGTCACCGGCTTGGCGATCGATTCGATATCGACGGCCTGGAAGTCTTCCTTGTACAGGCGCGCGCGGTGCCTGGCCGGTGATGCAGAGAATGGGGATGGAGTCAGCCCAGGCCGAGTACAGGCCAGTGATCATGTCGGTGCCGGCCGGGCCCGAGGTGCCGATGCACACGCCGATATTGCCGGCCTCGGCGCGGGTGTAGCCTTCGGCCATATGCGAGGCGCCTTCCACGTGGCGGGCCAGGAAATGGTCGATGGTGCCGGCCCGGCGCATGGCCGAGTAGAACGGGTTGATGGCGGCACCTGGCACGCCGAACGCGGTGGTGATACCTTCTTTTTCCAGAACGGCGATGGCCGCGTCAACTGCTCTCATCTTGGGCATGTCTGTCTCCAATGTTGCTGCAATGTTTTGTGAATGGCATTGAATTGCTGTTGGAGTCCATGCTATTCCCGCAAGCGGTGCGGGATAAAGGGAAGGGAGATCAGTTGATTCGATACCTCTGATATCGAATGAGGGTGGCGGGCACAGAAAATACGGTCACCCAGCCCGCCCTGGCGCGCGCCATTGCTGTACGTTGTGTGACGGCAACGATACGTGGCAAATTGCTGGAAAAGGCCGGCCAGCGGCCCCGGGCGCCCTCGCGGCGCGCTAAATGGCGACAATGTGCGGGTATTGCGCCAGTGCCCGGACACCGCGCAGGAATCCCATTGCCATCTGAACCACCATGCTGACCAGGCTCCTCCCACCCGCGAATTGCTCGACGCGCTCAAGCGGAAGCCGCCCGCCGTATCCCATACCGCCAATGTCGCCAATGTCGCCAATAGCGCCGATGCCACCGGCCTGCCACCGGCCGCCGCGCGGCTGATGCGGTTGATGCGGCTGCAGCGCGGGATGCTGGGGTTGTTCTGGGCTTGTTCGCTGGCCGCGCTGCTGGTGACCGGCGCGGTGCTTTACACCAAGTACCAGCTCCGGCACTCACCCGCGCCATGGATGGCGCGCCTGGTCTACGTGCTGCTGGGCGGCAGCGTGGCCGGGCTGGGGGCGCTGCTGCTGACGCACCTGCCGGCGCTCGCGCGCAGGCTGCGCGATCCGCTGGGCGCGTTGGCCGACCAGGTCGACCGACACGATGAAGCGGAGAGCGCGCTGCTGCGCTCGCTGGCGCGGGTCCCCGCCCAGGCGCTGCGCGCAAGGGCCCGGCGCGTGGAGGTGCAGCTACGGATGTGGGAGGGCATGGCGAAGACGATCGGCTTGCTGATCGCGGTGAGCCCGGCCGCGCTGATGCTGGTCACGGGCCTGTTCGAATTGCCGCGCAAGGGCGCCAGCCTGCTGCCGCTGCTCTCGCTGTACGGCCTTGTCTTTGTGTCGGGCGCCGCGCTGGCGGTCTACCTGCAGCTGCAGGTCAGCCGGCCGCTGCGCCGGCTTGCCTATGTGCTGGGCGAAGCGGCGGAGATCAGCGCGCAACTGGGGAGGGCGCCGATGCCGCCCGCGGCAGCATCGGCAGTGGCAACTGCCGTACCCGTTACAGCGCCCGCACCCGCAGTCCCATCGCCGGCGCCGGTTCCGCCCGAAGTCCTCCAGGCGAGCACGCTCGCGGATGCAGGCGCGACATCGCGAGAGCAGGATGTCGCGGCGGACGCGGACCACGCAGCAGCGGGTCCGCCCACGCTGTCTCAGCCCGCCAGGTAAGTCTGCGCCAGCCGGACCCAGCAAGCCGCGCCCAGCGGCAGCACCTGGTCGTTGAAGTCGTAGCCCGGGTTGTGCACCATGCAGCCGCCGAACTCGCCTTCGCCGTTGCCCAGGATCAGGTAGCAACCCGGCACCTCGTTCAGCATCCACGCAAAGTCCTCGCTGCCGTTCAGGCCCTTGGGCGCTTGCGTCACGACTTTGTCGGCGCCGACCAACTCGGCGCAAACCTGCTGCGCCAGCGTTGTTTCGGCCTCCGTGTTGACCATCGGCGGCGTCAGCTGGCGATAGTCGATGTGCGCTTCTACGCCGTGCGCCTGCGCGGTCAGGCTGACGATCTCGCGGATGCGCTGCTCCACCAGCGCGCGCGTCTCAGGGCGCGCCGCGCGTACGTTCAGGCCCAGCGTGACCGATTCCGGAATCACGTTGTGCGTTGCGCCGCCACGGATAAAGCCCACCGACAGCACCGCCGTATCGTCGGGCGCCACATTGCGCGCCACCACCGTTTGCAGCGCGGTGACGATGGCCGCCGACGCCGCGATCGGATCGCGCGCGCGGTGCGGCATGGCGCCGTGCCCGCCCACGCCCTTGATGGTCACGTCGGCCACGTCGGACGACAGGCTCACCGGGCCGGGCAGCACGCGGAAGGTGCCGGCCGGCACGCCCGGCATGTTGTGCAAGGCGAACACGGCATCGCACGGGAAACGCTCGAACAGGCCATCCTCGATCATCGCGCGCGCGCCGCAGAGGTTTTCCTCGTCGGGCTGGAAGATCAGGTTGAGGGTGCCGTCGAAATCGCGGCTGTCCGCCAGCGCCTTGGCGGCGGCCAGCAGGATGGCGGTGTGGCCGTCGTGGCCGCACGCATGCATCTTGCCGGGGACCTTGCTGGCGTACGGCAGGCCCGTAGCCTCGACGACAGGCAACGCATCCATGTCGGCGCGGATGCCCAGGCGGCGCTTGCCGCTGCCCAGCTTCAACTGCCCCACCACGCCGCTCTTGCCGATGCCGGTGTGCACCTCGTAGCCCCAGCTCTCCAGCAGGGTGGCCACCAGCTTGCTGGTGGCGCCGACCTCGAAGCCGAGTTCGGGCTGGGCGTGGATCTGGCGGCGGATGCCGATAAAGGTCTCGGCATCGATCTGGATCGCCGGCAGCAGGTGCGGCAGCAACTGGAAGGGCGTCAGGGTAGGTTCGCGGGTCATGTCTTTATCCTTTGCTGCAGTTGGCCAGGCTGGCCAGGTCGAGGAGGGAGCGCTCAATGCTCCTGGTTTTCACGGATCGTCAGCACTGCCAGGATGGTCACGGCACCGCAGGCCATCATGTAGAAGGCGGGCGCCATCGGGTTGCCGGTCTTGGCCAGCATCCAGGTGACGATGAACTGGCAGGAGCCGCCGAACACCGTCACGCCCACCGCGTAGATCACCGACAGGCCGCTGGCGCGCACGTTGGCCGGCAGGAGCTCCATCATCATCAGCAGCATCGGCGTGGAGCCCAGGTAGACACTGGCGGTCAGCAGAGCGGACAGCGACAGCACCAGCGGCACGCTCGGGTAATGGGTCATCAGCCAGAACGCCGGATAGAGGCACACCAGCGTAAAGGCCATCGAGCCCAGCACCAGCGGCTTGCGTCGCGGCAGACGGTCGGCCAGGGTGCCGGCCACCAGCGACATCACCAGGCACACCACACCCGTCACGCAGCCCGACAGCAGCGACAGCGACGGCGGCAGATGCAGTTCGCGGATCATGTAGGTGGGCATGAAATAAACCACCAGATAGGTGGCGACCGTGCCGCCGATAATGGTCAGGATGCCCTTGACCACGGTGCCGCCATGCTCGCGGAACAGCGTGCCGAGCGGGCTCGGCGCATGCGCCTCGGCCGTGTGCGTCTCGTCCAGGTGAGAGCGGATATACAGCCCCACCGGCGCGATCAGCAGGCCCAGCACGAAGGGCACGCGCCAGCCCCAGCTTTCCAGCGAAGCCTGCGGCAGCACGCCATAAAGGATGGCTGCCGTAAGCGCGCCCAGCGTCGCCGCGATGCCCTGGCTGCCGAGCTGCCAGCTGACGCGAAAGCCACGGCCCTTGAGGCCGCCGGCCTCCATCAGCATGGCGGTGGAAGCGCCAATCTCGCCACCCAGGGAAAAGCCCTGCAGCAGGCGCCCGGCCACGATCATCACCGGCCCGAACAAGCCAGCGAACGCGTAGGTCGGGGCGAAGGCCAGGCACATCGTGCCAAGCACCATCAGGCCGATGGTCAGCGTCATCGCCGCCTTGCGGCCATGGCGGTCAGCGTAGTTGCCGATCACGAAGCCGCCCAGCGGCCGCATCACGAAGCCGATGCCGAAGGTCGCCACCGCCAGCAGCAGCGAGCCATATGCGCTGTCGGACGGAAAGAACAGCTTGCCGATCAGCAGCGCGAAGAAGCTGTAGACGGTGAAGTCGTACATTTCCAGCGCATTGCCGATCGAGCACGCAGCGATCAGGCGGGACTGGCTCTGGCGCGCCGGGCTTGCGGGCGCGGCCTGGGAAGGGGCCAGCGAGGGCGCCGCAGGCAGGGTGGCATCGTTCATGTCGGTTTCTCCACGAACTGGTTGAGGGGGACGTGGAGACCGGCGGTTGCCTGGCATCCATCGCGGGGAAGGTGGGGACTCCCTGGCGATGAAGTATTGAGGCAAACACGGCAAGCCAAAAATCATATATTTTCATCTTGATAACCAAATGGCATCGCCGTCATAACCAGGACTGCGCCGCTATCGGTACAAGTACCGAGAACCCTTGTGCCATGGGGCATTCGCGGCGCAGGGCCGGGTACGCGCGGCAGTGCCGCCAACGGCGCTCGCGCACGGCGCCGGGGCGGGCCGCACCGTTGCGGGGCGTCCGGGAAAACCCGAAAAGGAGAAGCCAAAGATGAAGCTGCAGCAACTACGCATCCTGCTGGCGGTGGCCCAGCACGGCAGCATCCACGAAGCCTCGCGCAGCCTTCATGTGTCGCAGCCGGCGCTGTCCAAGGCGATCGCGGAACTGGAGCGCGAGCTTGGCGTCACGCTGATGTCGCGCTCCGTGCGCGGCATCAGCCTCACCGCCTACGGCGTGGCGCTGGTCAAGCGCGCCAGCCTGGTGGAGCAGGAACTGCGGCATGCGCTGGAAGACATCGAAGCCATCCGCGGCCACGCCGACGCACAGCTCAACATCGGCTTCACCGCGGTGGCCTCCAGCGGCCCGCTGCCCGACGCCATGGCCGCATTTCGCAAGCGCTTTCCCAACGTCGCCATGCGCGGCTTCGAGCTGCGCCCGCAACAGATCCTCGAAGGGCTGCGCGAGGGCCGGCTCGACCTCGGCCTGATCTCCACCAACAGCGGCCCCGGCACCGGCGCGTTTCAGTGGGAACCGCTGTTTTCCACCGGCATGTCGCTGGCGGTGCGCGCCGGCCATCCGCTGCGGCGGGTACGCCGGCTGCGTCCCCTGCTCGACGCCGACTGGCTCGTGCTCGACCCGCTCGACGACCCCGGCAGCCCGCTCGCCAGCCTGATGCGCCTGCACCGGCTCGACATGCCCAAGCGCGTGGTGCAGAGCGCCTCCAACCTGCTCGGCCTGCAACTCGCCACGCGCACCGACCTGATCAGCATGTGGTCGGACTTCGTGTTCGACGGCACCGGCCCGCTGCGGCTCGATCCCTCGTCACTGGCACGGCTGCCGATCAGCGACGAACTCCCCGAGTTCCGCGTGTTCCTCGTCTACCGCTCGGAAGACCTGATGACTCACGCCTGTGCCGAGTTCAGCAAGGAGGTGCGGCACGGCGCGCAAGCCATGCCGCGAGGGCGGCCCGCGGTGCGCGCGGGCAGGTGAGTGCAGTGATGAATGGCCTGAGCGCTTGATTCAGGGCAGTACTTGCCTGGTCACGCATGCCACATGGCACGCCATCGAACGACCGTGCCACCCACGGCAAAAACTACACCATCAAACCGTTCACCATCAAAGCCCGCTAGACAAAACCACACTCCCCACTCATACCCCCACCCAAATCGCCCTCATAGCCCCCAGCACATGCCTCCCGCCTCCAAATGCGCCACAATGACGCCCAGGAGACACACAGCATGGACAAGCTAAAACAGATCGAAGCCTTTATCGCCGTCGTCGAACACGGCAGCATGGCTGCCGCCGCGCTGACGCAAGGGGTGACGCCGGTGATGATCGGGCGTCGCATCAATGCGCTGGAGGCGCGCATCGGCGTGAAGCTGCTGCACCGCTCGACGCGGCGCATCGTGGTGACGGAGCAGGGCGCGGCATTCATGGAGCAGTGCAAGAAGGCGCTGGCGGACCTTGACCGTGCCGAGATGCTGATCGCCGAAGGCAAGCACAAGGCGACCGGCCACCTGATCGTGTCGGCGCCGGCGGCGTTCGGGCGCAAGCATGTGGCGCCGCATGCGCCGGCGTTCCTGGCGGCGAATCCCGAGGTGCAGATTTCCTTCAACCTGACCGATCGCGTGGTGGACCTGGTGCGCGAGGGCTATGACGTGGGCATCCGCATCGGCGGGGCCATCGACCCGAACTTTGTTGCCATCAAGCTGGCGACCAACAAGCGGGTGGTGTGCGGCACGCCCGCGTATTTCGCGCGCCATGGCGTGCCACAGACGTTGGACGATCTCGCGCAGCATAACTGCCTGGCCTTCAACCTGCAGGGCGGCCAGCAGCGCGGCTGGTACTTCCAGCAGGATGGCAAGACCGTCACGGTGCGTGTGAGCGGCAACCTCGATTGCAACGATGGCGAGTTGCTGCATCGCTGGACCGGCGAGAGCCTGGGGCTGGGCTGGCGCTCCACCTGGGAGATCCTGCCGCAGCTGGAGAGCGGCGAGTTGATCACCGTGCTGGACGAGTACGCGCTGCCGGATTACGACATCCTTGCCGTGTACCCGCAGCAGCGGCCGGTGCCGGCCAAGATCCGCTTTTTATCGAACACCTGAAGGCGGCGTTCGCGGTGCCGGGCTACTGGACCGGTCGGCAAGGACGATGATGGCAGCCTGGCTCGCGGACGCCATCGTCCTGTTTCACCTCGCCTTTATCGTCTTTGTGATGCTGGGTGGTTTGCTGGTGCTGCGCTGGCCGCGCATGGCGTGGCTGCACTTGCCGGCGGTGGCGTGGGGCGTGGTGGTGGAGTGGAGCGGGTGGATCTGCCCGCTCACCCCGCTGGAAAGCGCGCTGCGCCTGCGCGCGGGGCAGCAGGCCTACGGCGGGGATTTCGTGCAGCACTACGTGCTGGCGCTGATCTATCCCGAGGGCCTCACGCGGGAGATCCAGATCGTGCTCGGGGCCGTGGTGCTGGCGCTCAACCTGGCGGTCTACGTGGCACTCTTTCGCCGGATGCGGCGCCAGCGGACGCGTCAGGACGCCTGAGCGCACAAAACGCAACGCAGCAACCGGCCCGGCGCCACGCAACGCTACGACGCCGGCTTGAACGACGGTGCCCGCTTTTCCATATTGGCGATCACTGCTTCGCGCTGGTTGGCGCCGCCGATCAGCCGGTCCTGCTCGACCGATTCGGCCAGCAGGATGGCGGCGCCGTCGCCGTGCTCGCTCACCTGCATCAATCGCTTGGCGGCGCGGATTGCGTCCGGGCTGCGGCCGGCGATATCGCGCGCGGTGGCCAGCGCGGCTGCGCGCGGATCTTCCACCACGGCAGTGGCCAGGCCCAGCGCGCAGGCTTCTTCGCCGGTGACGATGCGGCCGCTGTAGATCAGCTCGCGCAGGCGGTCGGGGCGCACCAGGCCGCGCATCAGCAGCATGCCGGCCATGTCGGGCACCAGCCCCCACTTGATCTCCATCACCGACAGGCGCGTGTCCGCGGTGACATAGCGCAGGTCCGCGCCGAGCGCGACCTGCAAGCCGCCGCCGAAGGCCACGCCATGCACGGCGGCAATCACCGGCACCGGCAATTCGCGCCACACCATGCAGGCAAACTGCGGGCGGTTGGAGATGCCATGGGTGCGCGCCGCGAGCCGGCCTGCGGCGATGGCGTCGCCCTGGCCGCCTCCCAGCCCGGCCATGCTCTGCATATCGAGCCCGGCGCAAAACGCGCGGCCTTCGCCCGATAGCACCACCGCGCGCAAGTCCGGCTCGCGCGCGAGAAGCTGGCCGGCGTCGATCAGCGCGTCGAACATGGCGGGGTCGAGCGCGTTCATCTTGTCGGGCCGGTTGAGCCTGACCTCGGCCACGCCGTCTTCGATGGTCAGGACGATGCGTTCGCTGCTGGTGTTCATGTTGCGTTGCTCCTTGCTTGATTGGGATCCTGCGCTGTAGGCAGGACGTAGTCCTTGAATTGTTCCCGCAGCTTCACCTTGAGCAGCTTGCCGGTCGCGGTGTGAGGCAGCGAATCGACAAAGGCGACGTCGTCGGGCACCCACCATTTGGCGACGCGCGCCGCGAGATAGTCGAGCAGTTCGGCGGCGCTCACGTCCTTGCCGGGCCGGCGTACCACCACCAGCAGCGGGCGCTCCTGCCACTTGGGATGCGGCACGCCCACGACGGCGGCTTCCGCCACGGCGGAATGGCCCATGGTGGCGTTTTCAAGGTCGATGGAGGAGATCCATTCGCCGCCTGACTTGATCACATCCTTGGCGCGATCCACCAGCTGCACATAGCCATCCGCATCGATATTGGCGACGTCGCCGGTGTCGAACCAGCCGTCGGCGTCGAGCGCGTCATGCTCTGCCTTGAAGTACGCGGAGGCGATCCACGGCCCGCGTACCTTGAGCCGGCCAAAGGCGTGGCCGTCGTGCGGCAGCGCATTGCCCTGGTCGTCCTCAATGCGCAGGTCCACGCCCCACAGCGCGCGGCCTTGCTTGAGCTTGATCTTCAACTGGTCTTGCGTGCCGAGCGCCTGGTGCTTGGGCAGCAAGGTGCTGATCACGCCGATCGGGCTGGTCTCCGTCATGCCCCAGCCCTGGACGAAACGCGCGCCGAACTGTTGCTCGAAGCGCTCGATCATCGCCGCCGGCGCGGCCGAGCCGCCCACGCCGGCGAGCTTGAGCCCGAGCGAGCGCGGATCGATCTCGGGATGCGCGTCGAGGTACTGGAACAGCATCAGCCACACCGTGGGCACCGCGGTGGAGAAGGTCACGCGCTCGTCGCGCAGCATGCGGTAGACGTTTTCGCCATCCAGGTGCTGGGCGGGCAATACCATCTTGGCGCCCGTCATGGCGCAGGCGTAGGGCATGCCCCATGCGTTGGCGTGGAACAGCGGCACGACCAGCAGGATCGCGCTGTCCACGTTGACGCCAAAGGTGTCGAACGCGCAGGCCTTGAGGCTGTGCAGCACGGTGGAGCGATGCGAATACAGCACGCCCTTGGGGTTGCCGGTGGTGCCCGATGTGTAGCAAAGCGACGACGCAGTGCGCTCGTCGAATTGCGGCCATGCGTAGTCCTCGCTGCCGGCCTCGACCAGGTCCTCGTAGCACAGCAGGTTGGGCAGCTTGCCGGCAAGATCGAGCGCGTCGGTGCCGGCGCGATCGGTCATCGCCACGTAGTGCGTGACGGTGGACAGGCGCGGCGCGAGCTGCGCCACCAGCCGCGCGAAGCAGGGGTCGAAGAAGAGCACGCGGTCTTCCGCGTGATTGATGATGTAGTCGATCTGCTCGGGGAACAGGCGGGGATTGACAGTATGCAGCACCACGCCCGCGCCCGACACGCCAAAGTACAGCTCCAGGTGGCGGTGCGTGTTCCACGCCAGCGTGCCGACGCGGTCGCCTTGCTCGATGCCGAGTCCGCCGAGTCCGGTGAGCGCACTGGCGACCCGCTTTGCGCGGCGGTGCACCTGCGCGTAGTTGGAGCGCACCGTGCCGCCATCGATCGTGCGCGACACGATCTCCTGCAGCGGGTGGTACTGCGCGGCGTACTCGATCAGTGAGGAAATCAGCAACGGACGGTCTTGCATGAGGCCTAGCATGATGCGCGTCTCCTGGTTTCGAAGCGTGGTGCGATGCGAAGTCGGTGATAGCGGGAGACGGATCGTTTCTGCGAGCGCCCGCCCTCTCCCCGTCCCCTCTCCCACAAGTGGGCACGGGGAGCAAACCGGTCAGCGGCCCTTGAAGGCCGGATTGCGCTTTTCCAGGAACGCCGCCACGCCTTCCTTGAAGTCCTCGCTGCGCGATGCGCGCGACTGCAGCGTGGCCTCGCGCTCGAGCTGCGCCGGCAGGTCGCTCTCCAGGCTGGCGTTGAGCGCTTCCTTGATCAAGCCGTAGGCAAAGGTGGGCATCTGCGCCAGGTGGGCGGCCAGCTTGGCGGTCTCGGCCGGCAGGGCGTCGTCCTCATGCACCTTCCACACCAGGCCGATGCGATGCGCTTCTTCCGCGTCGATCTTCTCGGCCAGGATGGCGAGCGCGCGCGCCCGCATCTCGCCCGCGTAGCGGGGAAGGAAATAAGTGCTGCCGGCATCCGGCACCAGCCCGATCTTGGAGAACGCCTGCAGGAACGATGCCGAGCGCGCGGCCAGCACCACGTCGCCGGCCAGCGCCAGGCTCATGCCTGCGCCGGCCGCTACGCCGTTGACCGAGGTGATGACAGGCTTGGGCATATTGCGCAGCGCCAGGATGATCGGGTGGTAGCGCTCGCGCAGCAGCGCGCCCGAATCCTGCAGCCCGGGCTCGCGCCCGGCCAGGTCGGCGCCCGCGCAAAAGCCGCGGCCATTGGCGGTCAGCACCACCGCGCGCACGGCCTCGTCCTGCGCGGCGCGCTCGACGGCGGCGCGCAGCTCGATCATCAGCGCGCTGTTGAGCGCGTTGAGCACGTCGGGGCGGTTCAGGGTGATGGTGGCCACGCCTTCGGCGGCGTGATAGAGCACGGGGGATGTCACTGGAGTCTCCTTGTCGTAGGTGTGGGAATGCATGCGTGCTTGAATGTGCGGAAAGCTACGCGGCTCAGGCCGCCTTGCCCGGCGCCTTGGGCGGATGCAGCGCATCGGCCGACGCGTCGCCCAGCTTGCTGCCACCATCGCAGTCGACGATGGTGCCGGTGATATAGCGTGCGTTGCCGGTGGACAGGAACAGCGCGGTATTGGCGATATCGTCCTTGTCGCCGTAGTCGCGCAGCGCCAGGCGTGCCTTGAAGCGCGCCTCCATCTCGGGAGTGGGCGCGAGCCGCGCCATGCCTTCGGTGCCGGCGATGGGGCCGGGCGAGATGCCGTTCACGCGTACGCCGGCCGGGCCCCACTCCATTGCCAGGCACTTCACCAGCATATTGATGCCGGCCTTGGCGGCGCACACATGGGCCTGGAACATCATCGCGTTGACCGCCTGCGGCGCGGTGATGGCGATCAGCGAGGCGCCCGGCGCATTGAGGAAGGCAAAGCAGGCGCGAAAGACATTGAAGGTGCCGATCAGGTCGATGTCCACCACGGTCTTGAAGCCGTTGGCGGACATGCCCAGCGCCGGCGCGACAAAGTTGCCGGCCGCGCCCGAGATCACGATGTCGATCGGGCCGAGTTCGTCGCGCGTGCGCGCGAGTGCCGCTTCCACCGCGGCGTAGTCGCGCACATCGGCCGCCATGCCAATAGCGCTGCCACCGGCATCAACGATGCTGGCCGCCGCCGCGGCAATGCGCTCGGGGTCGCGGCTGACCAGCGCCAGGCTGGCGCCCGCCTTGGCGAAGTGCCGGGCGATGCCCAGGTTGATGCCGGACGAGGCGCCGGCGATGAACACGACCTTGCCGGCCAGGACGTCGTCTTTGAACGCGTTGGACATGGGTTTCCCTCCCTGGGATGGGTTGGATGATGAAAGCGGATGGCCCGGCACGGGAGTCGGGCGGGAAGATCAGTCGCGCCCGCGCTGGCGCACGGATGGCGGGACCGTCAGGGACGGCAAGGCGGGGAACAGGATGGTGAGGGCAGGCTCTGGCGATGCCACGGACGTCGCCACCGGACGGCTGGAACGGGTCATGTCTGTCTCCTGGCTTTATCTTTTAAGCGGCCTCTGACTTGGGCCACCGACATCCTACTCCGAAGACGGGATTCGATCACGCGCGGATCTGGCAATGGTGGCGCGCGCGGCGCGCAAAGAAAAAGCCCGCACCCAGGCCGGCGTGCGGGCTGCCGTCCGCGATGGACGGGCCAGTGTGTCATGAAGCGCGCCCCCGCAGCTTCATGACAAGGTCGATGATGGCGCAAAGGCGCGTGGCGCGCCTTGACCTGGGTCAACGCCAGCTCAGGCGCCAGGTCAGGCGCGCGGCTGCATGCCAGGCTCAGGCCAGCAGCGCCGTCACCAGGTCCTTGCTGCGCGCGGCGGGGACCTGCTCGAAATGCAGCGCCGCTTCGACATGGTTCAGGTGTTCCACCATCAGCGTCACCGCGCGCTCGGTGTCGCCTGCGCGGGCCGCCTCAATGAACTCGCGATGCTCATCCGACGAGCAGGCGGCGTCGCGGCGGGACTGGTACAGCATGGTGATCACCGCGCTGCGCAACGACAACTCCTGCAGCATGCCCGTCAGCACGCCATTGCCCACTACCTCCGCCAGCATGATGTGGAAATCGCTGAGCAGGCGGGTGCGCACATGCGCATCGCTGCCGCCCAGCGCCTTTTTCTCGGCGACGAGGTGCCGGTCGATGCGCTTGTAATCTGCGGCGGTGGCGCGCGCCACAAACTCGCGCGCCAGGGCCGCCTCCAGGATGCGGCGCACCGCGAACACTTCGCGCGCCTCCTCGGCGCTGGGCTTGGCCACGAAGGCGCCTTTGTCCGGCACGATCTGGATGAGCTTGTCCTTGGACAGCATCAGCAGCGCCGCGCGCACCTTGGTGCGGCTGACGCGGTAGACGCTGGCCAGGGCCTCTTCGCGCAGCTTGGTGCCAGGCGGCAGGCGGTGCGAAACGATGGCCGCGACGATGTCTTCGGCGATCGCTTCGGCGGTCATGGCAGGGTCGATATGCTCAGGCATGGTTGCGCACTTGCGCAGCGTCTCGTGGGAGGAATGCCGAGATTCTAGCGCCCCGCGGCCGCGCCGGGCAGCGGGGATGCCCCGGGGTGGCCGCGACGGCCTCGTGAGGCGCCGGGGCAAAGCCCGCTTCGAGGTCGCTGGCGTCGATCTTGCCGTTGAGCACATCGTGGGCGCGCGCCCGGTCGATGTCCTTTTCCCAGGCGGCTACCACCACGGTTGCCACGCAGTTGCCGATCAGGTTACCGACGGCACGGGCGATGCCGATGAACCAGTCGACCGACAGCACCAGCACCAGGCCGATGGCGGGAATCGCAGGGTGGGCCGACAACGTGGCCGCCAGGATCACGATGGCCGAGCCGGGAATGCCGTGCGCGCCCTTGGACGTGACCAGGGCGACGGCCAGGATGCCGAGCAGGTCGCCCAGCGCCAGCGGCGTATTGGTGGCCTGGGCGATAAACACCGCGGCCAGCGTCAGGTAGATCGAGAAGGCGTCGAGATTGAAGGAATAGCCGGTGGGGATCACCAGGCCCACCACCGATTTCTTGATGCCCATGAACTCAAGCTTCTTCATGATCTGCGGCAGCACGCTGTCGGACGACGCGGTGCCCAGCACCACCAGCAGTTCGGCGCGCAGGTAGCGGATCAGCTTGATTACCGAGAAGCCGCACAGGCGCATCACGGTCCCCAGCACCACCAGCACGAACAGGGCCACGGCGCCGTAGAACACCACCACCAGGTAACCGAGCTGCTTGAGCGAGCCGATGCCGTACTTGCCCACGGTGAAGGCCACCGCGCCCAGCACGCCCAGCGGCGCCAGCTTGATGATGAAGCCCATCATCTTGAACAAGGTGTGCGAAAAGGTGTCGATCATCGATACCAGCGGCCGCCCGCGCTCGCCTACCAGCGACAGCGCGCAGCCGAACAGGATCGAAACCAGCAAGACCTGCAGCACGTCGCCGCTGGCGAACGCACCCATGATCGTGCTGGGAATCAGCTTGAGCAGGAAGTCCACCATGCCCGCGCTCTTGACCTTGGCGGCGGTGTCCACGTAGGCGGACATGGCCGAGGCGTCGAGCGAGGCCGGGTTCACGTTCATGCCGGTGCCGGGGTGGAAGATATAGGCCAGGGCAATACCCAGCGCTAGCGCGATGGTGGTGACCACTTCGAAATACAGCACCGCCTTGATGCCGACCCGGCCCACCTTCTTCAGCTCGCCAGCGCCACAGATGCCTGCCACCACCACGCAGAACACGATCGGGCCAATCAGCATCTTGATCAGCTTGATAAAGGCATCGCCAAGCGGCTTGAGCTTGGCGGCGAACTCGGGAAAGAACAGGCCGAGTGCGGTGCCCAGCACCAGGGCGATCAAGACCTGGCCAAACAGGGAACGGGTAAAGCGGATGAAAGCGGACTGGGGGCGGCCGGAAGCGGGCCGTAGGGGGCTGCTGGGTGCATCGTTGTCTCCATGCGGACACGTCCAGGTCTGTGGCTGGCGCGTCCTGTCATTGCTGCAGGAATTGCCGGCTGCCCGCTTGCGGGAAGGCCGGCCTGACGTGCCGGGCGCGAAAGCCGGGTGAGGGCTGCGGCGCTTCGTGGATTGGCCCTCCTGTTGGAGCGGAATCCACGCAACTCGCTGTCCGGATCGGATTGTCCGCAGCGAATTGTCGTAACGTGGAAGCCAATATAGTGCATATCATTTTTGTATGCAATTTTTGAATTCACTGTGCTACCATGAATCGCACAGAATAGAGCTCTCGAACGAGAGTCGCGGCGCCCCTGGGACTTTCCCTAGGCACCGGCCCGGCACCAGCGCGGTGCCGCTGGCGCGGGGCTTGCATGATCCGGCGCCACCGCATTCGCGCACTTCCAGCAGGAGACACGCATGGCAGCAACCCTCAAGCCCGCTACCGAAACCGGGGCGCGGATCATGGCCTGGGCCGATACCCTGGCCGTCCACACCGAGCAGCCCGGCATGCTCACCCGCACCTATCTCACCGAGGCTCACCACGGCGCCGCCGCGCAGCTCGCCGAGTGGATGCGCGAAGCCGGCATGACAGTGCGCCGCGACGCCGCCGGCAACGTGATCGGCCGCTACGACGGCACCACGCCCGATGCGCCCGCGCTGCTCACCGGCTCGCACTTCGACACCGTGCGCGATGGCGGGCGCTATGACGGCAACCTCGGCGTGATCCTGCCGATTGCCTGCGTGGCGGAGTGGCACCGCCAGGGCAAGCGCTTCCCGTTCGCCATCGAGGTGGTTGGCTTTGCCGAGGAAGAGGGCGTGCGCTTCAAGGCCACGCTGCTGGGCAGCCGCGCCATTGCCGGCACCTTCGACACCAATGTGCTCGACAACGTGGACGATTCGGGCAAGACCATGCGCGAAGTGATGCACGCGGCAGGTTTCGATCCCGCCGGGCTGCCGGCCGCCGCGCATTCGCGCGAGCAGGTGCTGGCGTTCGTGGAAGTCCATATCGAACAAGGCCCGGTGCTGCTCAATGAAGGGCTGTCGCTGGGTGTCGTGACCGCGATCTCCGGCGCGAGCCGCTTCATCGTGGAACTGGAAGGGCTGGCCGGCCACGCCGGCACCGTGCCGATGGACATGCGCCGCGACGCCGCCATGGCTGGCGCCGAGGTCGGCCTGTTCATCGAGCGCCGCTGCGGCGGCCTGCCCGGACTGGTCGGCACGATCGGCCAGTTCAACGTGCCCAACGGCGCCGCCAATGTGGTGCCGGGCCGCGCGGTCTTCTCCATCGACATCCGTGCCGGCGAAGACGCCGTGCGCCAGGCTGCCGTCAACGACGTGCTGGCGGAAATCGAGCGCGTGTGCGCCCGCCGCAATGTGCGGGTGCAGATCCGCAAGACCCACGAGGCCGTCAGCGTGCCATGCGCGCCCTGGCTGCAAACGCAATGGGCGGATGCCATCGCCCGCCAGGGGCTGCCTGTGCGGCACCTGCCTTCCGGCGCCGGCCATGACGCCATGGCCATTGCGGCCATTGCCGATGTGGCGATGCTCTTTGTGCGCTGCGGCAACGGTGGCATCAGCCATCACCCTACCGAAATCATGACCGCGGAGGACGCCGCCAGCGCGGCCGCCGTATTCAGCGATTTCGTCGAGCATTTCGACAAGCACTCCGCGCGGCAGCAGTAAAGCGCCCGCATCCGTCATCCTGAGAGACTTAGACTTTTTCGAGAATAACCATGACCGCAAGAGACAACGTGAACCCGCTGCAGACCACGCTCACCAACTACATCGACGCCCAGCGCCCCGCGCAGGAAGCCTTCCTGGCCGAGCTGGTCAAGGTACCTTCGGATAACCCGCCGGGCGACTGCGATGCGCACGGCGCGCGCGCCAAGGTGCTGCTGGAAGGCCTGGGCTTCAAGGTCGAAGCGCACAAGGTGCCGGACGAACTGGTCAAGGCCGCCGGCATGATCAGCGCCACCAACCTGCTGGTGCGCAAGACCTTCGGCACGGGCGGCCCGACCATCGCCATGAACGCGCACGGCGACGTGGTGCCCCCGGGCCTGGGCTGGACCAAGGACCCGTACGGCGGCGAGATCGCCGACAGCGAGCACGGCCCGGTCATGTACGGCCGCGGCGTGGCCGTGTCCAAGTCGGACTTCGCCACCTACACCTACGCCGTGCTGGCGCTGATGGAAGCCGAGAAGCAAGGCGCCAAGCTCAACGGCACGCTGGAACTGCAATTCACCTACGACGAGGAAACCGGCGGCGACATCGGTCCCAAGTTCCTGCTCGACCAAGGCCTGAGCAAGCCCGACTACGCCATCTCGGCGGGCTTCTCCTACGGCATCACCTCGGCCCACAACGGCTGCCTGCACGTCGAAGTGACGGTCAAGGGCAAGCAAGGCCACGCCGCCATGCCGCACACCGGTGTGGACGCGATCGAGGCCGCCACCCACATCCTGCAAGCCATCTACGGCCTGCGCGCCGAACTGGCCACGCGCAAGTCGAAGACGCTGGGCATCGATACCGCCACGTTGAACGTTGGCCTGATCAAGGGCGGCATCAACACCAACGTGGTGCCGGACCTGGTGACCTTCCGCGTCGATCGCCGCATGATCCCCGAGGAAATCGGCTTCGACGCCGAAGGCGAGCTGCGCGCCGTGGTCGAGAAGGCTGCCAAGGATCGTCCGGGCATCGAGGTCAAGGTCGAGCGCATCATCCTGGCCGAGCCGCTGTCGGAACTGCCGGGCGTGGAAAAGCTGATCGGCGCCCTGAAGGGCCGCGCCGAGGAAGTGTTCGGCGTGGAGATTCCGGTGCAAGGCGTGCCGCTCTACACCGATGCCCGCCACTACACCAAGTACGGCATCCCCACCGTGCTGTACGGCGCCGGCCCGCGCACGCTGATGGAAGCCCGCGGCCACAACTCGGACGAGAACCTGCGCCTGAACGACCTGAACCGTGCCACCAAGGTGGTGGCGCTGGCGCTGTCGGACCTGATCGGTTGATGGAAGTGTGAAGGTTCCAGGGCGGATTCAAGCCTTGGGGCCAGAGGAGGGGGCGGGCGCTCGCTGCGCTCCCTCGTCAGCCTTGATCGCAAGATCATGCACCGGATGAATACCGATATTAGCCATGATTTACTGAAAATTCTTTCCAGGAATTAATCGCCGTAAATCGACTGTCTGCCAGCTTGCGCTGGCCAGGCTTCACGCCCTGGCCGCGCGCTCCACCGGCGGCGTCTCCTCGCCATCCCCCAGCGGCCGCTGCATCAACACCGTATCGATCCACTGCCCGTGCTTGAAGCCGACGGATTGCAGCCTGCCGATGGTGCGAAAGCCCACCCGTTCGTGCAACGCCAGCGAGCCCGCGCCTTCTCCGCTGGCGGTGCAGGCCACCACCGCCACCATCTGCCGCCACGGGCCGCTCTCGCAGCGCGACACCAGCGCGGCTAGCAGCGCCAGGCCGAGGCCCTGGCCCCGGTAGCGCTCGTCGATATAGACCGAATCCTCGACGGCAAAGCGGTAGGCGCTGCGCGTGCGGTAGGCGGACGCATAGGCGTAACCCAGCACCTCGCCGCCGCGCTCGGCCACTAGGTAGGGCAGGCCCTGGCGTTTCACCTCGGCATGGCGCAGGCGGATGTCGTCCACGCCTGGCTCGACTTCCTCGAACGACGCGCGGCCGTGGCGCACATGGTGCGCGTAGATGGCCTGGATGGCGGGGATGTCCGCGCCGGTGGCGTCGCGGATCGACAGACTGGCGCAGGCCTGGACGGCGACGGTGGCATTGGCCACGGCCATCGGCGTGGCGGAGGCGGCGCTGAGTGTGGCGAGAGGGGCGTTCATGATGCTGGCGCGGCGAGTGGTCTGGACAGGTGGGCCGGATCGAGCGTAGTCGATGCCGGAGGAAAAGCGAAATAGGGATGGAAGCCGTGTTGCAGCAAGTTGCCCCGCAGCAGGCAAGGGCCGGGGCACGCCGCAACCTTACCTTGCGCCGATGCTATAAAGGAAGCTTCGCTGACTTATGCGGCGCATAAAAATTCTTTGTGATGCGGCATCTCAATCCCGACTTCCTGCAGGCCTTTTCGCTGGTTTGCGATCTTGGCAGCTTTTCGGCGGCTGCCGAGCGCCTCGGCTTGAGCCAGCCGGCGGTCAGCCTGCAGGTCCGCCAGCTTGAGCAGCGCTATGGCCTGCGCCTGCTCGAACGGGTGGGACGCCATGTGCTGCCCACCGCAGCCGGCGAGGATCTGCTGGCGCACGCGCGCGGCGTGGCCGGGGCGCTGGCCGCCGCCGACGACAGCATGGCGCGCCACGCCGGCGGGGTGATCGGCCGGGTGCGGCTGGGCACCGGCGCCACCGCCTGCATCTACCTGCTGCCGGCGGTGCTGCGCGACCTGCGCCGCGCCATGCCGGCGCTGGAGATCGTGGTCAGCACGGAAAACACCGGCGAGGCGCTCAAGGGGTGGAAGACAACGCCCTGGACCTGGCCTTCGTGACGTTGCCTGCCTCCGGCCGGATGTTCGACATCACGCCGGTGCTGGAAGACCCGTTCGTGGCGATCGGCCCGGCCGACGACGCTCCGCTGCCCGCCACAGTGACGCCGGCCGATCTGGCCGGCAGGCCGCTGGTGCTGTTCTCGCCCGGCGGCAATACGCGCCGGCTGGTGGACGAATGGTTCCTGCGCGCCGGCATCAGCGCGCGCCCGGTGATGGAGCTTGATAGCGTCGAGGCGATCAAGGAGCTGGTCGGCGCCGGGCTGGGTTACTCAGTGCTGCCGGGCATGGCGTTGCCGCCAGGCCAGCCGCGCGCGCGGATCGCCGTGCGCCCGCTTGCCCCGCCGCTGGCGCGCACGCTGGCGCTGGTGCTGCGCCACGACAAGCCGCTGCGCGCAGGGCTGCGCGCCACCGTGGCGGCCCTGCTACGGCTTGCGCCCGAAAAGGAAAGCCCGCCTTGAGCTGATATGCCACCTCTCGGGGGCATGCGGGCAGGCAGCGCCGCTTGTATAGTGCGGGTTTCAGCCCCGGAACCGGACGGGCCAGGGGCATCAGTCGAACCAGGAGTACCGCCATGATCACCATCTATCACAACCCCCGTTGCTCGAAATCGCGTGAAACCCTCGCGTTGGTCGAGGCAGCCGCCGGCCGGCTGGGCGAGCCCGTGGCGATCGTGGAATACCTGAAGACGCCGCCCACGCTGTCCACGCTCAAGCAGCTCCATACCATGCTGGGCGTGCCGGTGCGCGAGATGGTGCGCAACAACGAGGCGCCTTACAAGGAGCTGGGCCTGGCCGATCCGGGCCTGACCGATGCCGAGGTGCTGGGCGCGGTGGCCGACCATCCCATCCTGCTGCAACGCCCGCTGGTCGTGCGCAACCGCCGCGCCGCCATCGGGCGTCCGCCGGAGAACGTCGCCCCCTTGCTGGCCTGAGCCGGCACCGGCAGCGCACCCGCAAACCTTGGCCCCAGAATAAAACCGGCCCCCACCTAGGTGGGGGCCGGCCCGGTCAGGGAGGCTGATTTGCTTCAGGCGGGTCGTCTAATGAACACCCAGCCAGTGCATGGCCTCCTGGCCGAAAGCGATTGCCGCCAGGACCACCAGCAGGATCACCAGCGTCACCGCGCTCACGTAGACCGTGGCCTTGGCGACTTCGGCGTCTTCCTCCAGGGAATGCGGGCGGGTGGACTCGCGCGAAGATGGCGTCGCGTGCGGCCAGTGCAACCGGCCGACCATATGGCGCAAGTGCAGGTCGGGATGGAAACGCATGGGCGACACCTCCTGGGCGTGGCTCGCGAGGCCGTGTAAGCCGTATATGGCGTGGCACCGCGGCAGCCCTGAGACAGGGTGGGTTCGGATGCCATATACGTCTTAACTATAGCTGGCGCCACACAGGATGCGAAGCTGGCGCAGGTGGCCGCCGGCAATCTGCCGGCGAGCAGGCTCAGGCTGCCGGGGTGGCCGGCGATGCATCGCCTTCGGACGCGGCCTTGGCAGCAGCATCGGTGGCGGCCAGCGTGGCCTGCCGCGCGCGCAGCTCCGCGAGCATGTTGCAGAACAGCGCGCCTTGCTCCAGCGCATCGTCCAGCGCCACATGGGTGTGCGGCAGCGGGTCCTTCCATGCGGCGGGCAACGCCGGCTTGACGGTCCTGCGGTAGGGCAGCCCGGTCATGGCGAACCCCAGCGTCTTGATGTCGAGCGCGGCCCAGCCAAACGGCGAGCGGCCGGCAAAACGCATCATGTACCAGAACATCCAGGTGAAATCGAAGCCAGCCGGAAAGGCCACGAAGACCGGCTTGCCGGGCAGGCTTTCCACCCACTCCACATAGCGCACCATGGCCCGCTCGGGTGGCTCCAGGTCTTTCCGGCAGGCGGCCCAGGCTTCCGGCTGGGTTTGCCACCACTGCATCTGGGCCGGATGACCGGCGGCGCCCGGCAGCGTTTCCAGGTTGGCCGAGAAGGTGCTCAGCACGGTCTTGTCCGCCAGCATGGCGGCGGAGGCAAACGACAGCATGGAGTGCGGCCCCGGGATGGGGCCGTCGGCCTCCACGTCGGTGCTTACATAGATTTCGGGACGGGTGTCAGGTGCCTGTCGTTTGGCCATGTCCTGCCTTGGGAATGAAGTCCGGGGAAAGCGGGTTGCGGGCTTAGTCCACTTGGCCACTAGCCCACATCAATCAGGTGGTCCGCCACGTACGGGTTGTTCTTGCGCTCCTCGCCAAAGGTGGAGACCGGTCCGTGGCCGGGCACAAAGGTGACGTCTTCGCCCAGCGGCCACAGATGGGTGCGGATCGAGCGGATCAGGTCGGCGTGGTTGCCGCGCGGAAAGTCGGTGCGGCCGATCGAGCCGGCGAACAGCACATCGCCCACGATGGCGAGCCGGTTGGCGCGCGAGAAAAACACCACGTGGCCGGGCGTGTGGCCCGGGCAGTGGTAGACCTCCAGCGTCTCGTTGCCGAACTGCACGGTGTCGCCCGTGTCCAGCCAGCGCTGCGGCTCGAAGACCTCGGCGTGGCCAAAGCCGAAGCGGCGCGTTTGCTCCGGCAATTGCTCGATCCAGAAACGCTCTTCCTCGTGCGGCCCCTCGATCGGGATCCCGAGTTCGCGCGAGAGCGAGGCGGCGCCCGCGCAATGGTCCACATGGCCGTGCGTGAGGAAGATCTTCTCCAGCGTCACGCCGTGCTCCTTGACCGCGGCATGGATGCGGTCAAGGTCGCCGCCGGGATCGGTCACCGCGGCGCGGCCGGTGGTCTCGTCGATCAGCAGCGCGCAGTTCTGCTGGAAAGGCGTCACGGGAATCAGTAGGACTTGCATGGAGTGGAATTCGGGAGGGGAATACGGGACGCCGCGAGCGCCTGATGCGCCACAATTGGCGCAGCCGCCGGCGGGCCCGCGATTGGAATAGTCCTCGCATTGTAGCGTCGGGCACACTGGAACGTGCTGCGCGAGGCAGCGCGGCAAAGACATCAAGCCATGCGGGCATCACACCCGTGAAAGCCTTGCCAGGACTGGCATTGCGCCCCACAGCCGCCGAATCGGGTACGGTTTTTACCGTCTGTTACAGACAATTCGTAACATAATCAAGGGCCATAGGTGTAACTGCGTGATGCTAGACTCCCGCGATGCCTTGGTTAGCCCCCTATCTTTCCCGCCCCGGGCGGATCGTCCGCCTGTGCCTGCACGCTTCGTGCGCGCTGGCGCTGGCCGCCTGTGCGATCCCGCCGGCGGATCAATCGCAGGAGGGCGCGCCCACCGCCGCCACCCCGGAAGCGCAAAGCCCGCCAAGCCGGGCAAAGCGGCAAAGGGCGCACCTACGGACCAAGCCCAGAAAGACAACGGCAACGGCTGGGGCCTGTTCCGCTGGGGCAGCAGCGATTCGCTGGGCGAAGGCAGGGGCCAGGGATCGTTGGAAGGCCTGCGGCCCGATCTCGGTTCCTACGAGCAGCGTGGCATGGCGTCCTGGTATGGCAAGGGCTTCCATGGCCGCAAGACCGCCAATGGCGAGCGCTTCGACATGCGCGCGATGACCGCCGCGCATCCCTCGCTGCCGCTCGATAGCTGGGTGCTGGTGCGCAACCTGCGCAACAGCAAGGTAGCGGTTGTTCGCATCAACGATCGCGGGCCATATCACGGCAACCGCGTCCTCGACGTGTCCTACGGCGCCGCCAAGCGACTCGGTTTCACCGAGCACGGCTCGACCCAGGTGGAGATCCGGCGCCTGTCGCGCTCCGAGGTGGCAGCGCTGGGGCCGCAGATCGCGCCAAGCGACGACGATGCGGGCGACGGCGGCGACGATGCCTACACCGGTTCCGAACTGGCCGACAACCCGGCCAAGCCAGCGCGCACGGCACGCAAAACGCGCAAGCCGGCGAGCACCAAGCGCAAGAGCCGCTGAGCCGGGGCGCGGACCATGCAGCCAAGCCAGGTCCGCGACGCCGTCGGCGCCAGCCTCACTCTCCAGTTCGATTTACTCCGTGGTTTCGTCGTCGGCGCTGTCTTCGGCGCGCTGGGCCAGCGCCAGCCGGTACAGCGCATCGGTCGGGGCGCCGGTAATGGCGGCGGCAAGCTTGGCGGCCCGCTTGGCCGGCAACTCGGCCAGCAGCAGGCCCAGCACCTGCTGGGCGCGGGCGTCGGGCAGGCCTGCCTCCGCCGCCACGGGCGATGCGCCTTCCACCACCAGCACGAACTCGCCCTTGGCGCGCGACGGATCGGCGGCCAGCCAGGCCGGCGCCTCGCTCACGGGCAGCACCTTGATTTCCTCGAACAGCTTGGTCAGCTCACGGCCGATCAGCAGCCGCCGGCCGGCCGGCAGCGCAGTGGCCAGCGCCGCCAGCGTGTCAGCGATGCGGTGCGGCGCCTCATACACCACCCAGGCATGGTCCAGCGTGGCCAGCCCGGCGATGGCGTCGGCGCGCGCACGCGCCTTGGGCGGCAGGAAGCCGGCAAAGGTGAAGCGGCCGTCACCGCTGTCGAGCATCGCGCCCGCCACCGACAACGCCGCCACCGTCGCGCTCGGGCCGGGCAGCGGCACCACCGCGTGGCCGGCGGCGCGGGCCGCTTCCACCAGCCGTGCGCCCGGATCCGAGATGCCGGGCGTGCCCGCATCGGACACATAGGCAATGCGCTCGCCGGCCGCCAGCCGCGCGTTGATGCGCTCGGCCGCTTCGCGCTCGTTGTGCTCGTGCACCGCCAGCAGCGGGCGGTGCAGCCCCACGCGCGTGAGCAGTTGCCCGGTATTGCGGGTGTCCTCGCAAGCCACGGCGTCGACCAGGCCGAGCACGTGCAGCGCCCGCAGCGAGAGATCGGCCAGGTTGCCGATCGGGGTGGCAACCACATACAGGGTGCCGGACGGGTAGGACTGGCCGGCCGCCAGGGAGATCCAGTCAGTCATGCTTGAGAACTTCCGTTGAAACCATCATTCAAATCCACGATGTCGCCGACGCAGGCGCGGGGAGCCCGGGCCGAGTCGCGCGCGCTGGACTACCTGGAGGGGCAAGGCCTGGCGCTCGTGGTTCGCAATTATCGCTGCAAAGGCGGCGAGATCGACCTGATCATGCGCGAGGCCGACGGCACGCTGGTCTTTGTCGAGGTGCGCCAGCGTGCCAGCCGCGCCTATGGCGGCGCGGCAGCCAGCGTCACGCCGGCCAAGCAGCGGCGCGTCCTGCTGGCGGCGGCGCATTACCTGGCCGCGCAGGCAGGGCAGGGCTTTGAGCCGCGCTGCCGGCTGGATGTCGTCGCGCTGGAGCCGGGCCGGCTCGAATGGATCCGCGATGCGTTCGATGCCGGCGCGGCGCAATGAAGCGGCAGGCAGCCCGGACGCCTGCGTCATAATGCGCGGTATCTTGCGGCGCATGCCGTATTTGAAAAGCGTTTGAAAACAAGAAGGCCAATCGAGCCATGCATATCGATAGCATCCAGCAGCATTTCCTTGACAGCGCGGAGACCAAGCGCCAGGCCGCCGCCGTGATGGCGCCGCACATCGCCGCGGCGATCGAACGCCTGGTGGGCGCGCTCACCAGCGGCAACAAGATCCTGGCGTGCGGCAACGGTGGGTCCGCCGCCGATGCCCAGCATTTCGCGGCCGACCTGATCGGCCGCTTCGAGCGCGAGCGCCCGGGCCTGGCGGCGATCGCGCTGACCACCGACAGCTCCATCCTCACCGCCATCGGCAACGACTACGATTTCAGCGTGGTGTTTTCCAAGCAGGTGGAAGCGCTCGGCCAGCCGGGTGACGTGCTGCTCGCCATGTCCGTCTCCGGCAACGCCGCCAACGTGATCGCCGCGGTGCTGGCCGCCAAGCAGCGCGACATGAGCGTGGTGGCGCTGACCGGCCAGGGCGGCGGCGAGCTCGCCGGCCTGCTCGATGAGTTCGACGTCCACCTGTGCGTTCCCAGCGAGCGCGCGGCGCGCATCCAGGAAGTGCACCTGTTGACCCTGCATTGCCTGTGCGACGGCATCGACGAAGCGCTGCTGGGCGAGGGGTGAGGCCTGCGCCCACCCAAGCCTGCCGCGCGGTGCTGCCGCCTTTTGCCACCACCGCCCTTTTTTGCCTCACCGCTTTCAGCAAGGACCGCATGACGACTCTGCCCAACTCGCGTGAATCCCGCGCCGCCCGGCTGACCGGGCACCTGCCACGCCTGGCCCGCACTGCCACCATGGTGGCGGCCCTGACCGTCGCGGCCACGCAGCTCGCCGGCTGCTTCCCGGTCATCGCCGCCGGCATGGCAGGCGGCGTGACCATGGCCACCGACCGTCGGCCTACCGCCACCCAGACCATCGACCGCGGCCTGCAGCTCGAAGCCGAGAACACCCTGAACTCGCGCTACAACGGCCAGGCCCGCGTGAGCGTGTCGGTCTTCAACCGCAAGGTGCTGCTGACCGGCGAAGCCAAGGACAACACGGTCAAGCAGCAGATCGACCAATACGTAAAGGGGCTGCCCAATGCGCGCGAGGTGGTCAACGAGCTTGAGATCGTCTCGTCGCCGTCGTTCGTCACGCAGAGCCAGGACGCCTTTATCACCAGCAAGGTCAAGACCATGCTGGTCACCGCGGATGGCGTGCCCTCGAACTCGATCAAGATCGTTACCGAGAAGGGCGTCGTCTACCTGCTCGGCGTGGTCACGCCGCCCGAGGGCGAGCGCGCCACCGATGTGGCGCGCAATGCCAGCGGCGTGGCCAAGGTGGTCAAGGCATTCGACTACGTGACCGAAGCCGAGGCCGCCAGGCTCGACGCAGCCTCCACCGGGCGGACCGCACCGCCAGACGCAGCGCCCGGCACACCCGCGCCGGTGCAGTCGGCGCCCGCCGCCACCGACGCTACGACCAGCCCGGTAACATCGCCCGTGGCCTCGCCGGTGGCATTGCCGCCCGGCCGCAACCTGCCCTGAACGCACCGGCGCGAAAAGCCGGGCCAACGGGCTCCGGCTTTTCGCGCAGTGCCGTCTCGCCTACTCTGCCTACGCTGCCTACGCTGCCTACGCTGCCCGCGCCTGGCAGCAGCCGGCGCAGTTCGATCTGCGGATTTCGCATCACATGCGCGCGCTGCGCTGTGTTAGGGTTGGCACGCCCTCGCGGCGCGACCCCGGAGCGAACACCATGAACCAGACCCCCACACTGGCTGCCCTGATGGCGATGGCGCTGCTGGCCTGGCCAGCCGGCGCGCGCGCACAGGCGCCCGACGCCACCGCGCTGCAGGCGCGCAACTGGGCCGCCGCCTGCGCCGGCTGCCACGGCCCGGCAGGCCGCGCGCCTGCGGGCAGCGTGGTGCCAAGCCTGGCCGGGCGCGACCAGTCCGAGCTGGTCCGGCAGATGCAGGACTTCAAGCAACGCAAGCGCGAGGCCACCGTGATGCAGCAGATCGCCAAGGGCTACAGCGACCAGCAGATCGAGGCCATCGCGGGCTGGTTCGCCGCCGTGCGCTGACCCTGCAATCCGGAAACCCGGCAAGGAGCGAGCGACTGATACTCCATTCTTGCTCAGAATCTATAATTGCTCGCCATGACCAAGGTTTATCGGATCAACGAATTCGCAAAGCGCATCGGACGGGCTCCCAGTACGGTGCGCCGCTGGGAGCGCGAAGGCATCCTGGCGGCTAAGCGCCTGCCTTCCGGACATCGGTACTTTGACGAGTCCGATGTTCGGGCGATGCTTGGCGGCGGGCCTGAGAAGCGATCGACAATCGTGTACTGCCGCGTCAGTAGCGCTGGGCAGCGCGACGACTTGCGATCTCAGGTGGCGGCGATGGAGGAATACTGCCGGGCTGGCGCAATTGCTGTTGACGAGTGGATTCAGGAAGTCGGCGGCGGCATGAACTTCAAGCGCAAGCGTTTCCTCGTGCTGGTTGAGCGCATCCAGCGTGGTGAGATTGAGCGAGTTCTCATCGCCCACAAGGACCGGCTCGTTCGCTTCGGATTCGACCTGCTCGACCATCTCGCGCGCGAGAACGGTTGCGAGATCATCGTGGTTAATCAGGAATCGCTGTCGCCAGAGCAGGAAATGGTTGAGGACCTGCTTGCCATCGTCCATACGTTCTCATGCCGCCTGGACGGCATGCGCAAGTACAAAAAGCAGATCAAGGAAGACTATCCGGGTAGCAAGGTACCGAAGGAAATTCTGGAATGACAACCGTCACCCGCACTCTCTATGGGACGTCGTCGTGCGTGCCTGCGCTTCGCGCGGTGTGCAGGGCGACGGCGTTCGTCCGAGCGGACCTCTGGCGTCGCTACGGCGCGCTGGGGAACGTCGGCAAGAGTGCGGCCGACATCCGCAAGGAAGTGACTGCTGGCGGCTGGTATGCGTCGCTCGCGGTGGACGGCACGATCCGAGCCGAGACCACGAAGGATGCCGTCAACGACATCCTGACATACAAGGCGGCCGCCTGCGCGAAGGTGCGACAAGCCATCGCGAAGCGGACCTCCGACGAGGCAGAGCGAAAGCGGCTCTATACCCTGCTCAAAAGTGACAAGTGGCTCGAAGACAAGTACCTGCACCGGATGATGCGCAAGTACTTTCGGCACGGCGTTTCGCGTTGCGACAATCAGTTCATCGTCCGCTCGGACAAGCATCAGAGCCGCGTCAGCGACGGGCAGCTGGTCATCACCATCCACATCGCCAGGCAGTATGGCCCTTCGATCGAGCTCACGACGACAGCAACGGCAAGAACGTGGACCTCACGGGTTGCAACCTGCGTGTGATCGTGAAGGGTGACGCGGTCGAAATCCACTACGCTACTTCGAAGGCCGAAGGGCGCCCCTGCGGCACAGGGGAAATTGGCGTCGACAAAGGCTATACCGAGGCCTTCGCCGACTCCGATGGCGAGCGTCATGGTCAGACCTTCGGCGCCGTGCTGAGCGCTTACAGCGACCAGGTTTCGAAGACCGGCAAAGTACGGAACCGGCTGCATGCCCTCGAAAAAGCCCATCGCAAAGCTGGTCGCATCGCCAAGGCCGAGCGCATCAGGAAGTGCAACCTCGGACGCGTGAAACTGCAGGCGCGCAGGGACCGCACGAAGCAGCGGTTGCGCACGATGGCCTACCAGTCCGCCCATACCATCGTGGACAAGGCGGCAGTGGTCGGTTCGGAAGATCTGACGTCCCCCATCAAGGGGAGGAGTCAGTGGCGGAACTACAACCGCCGCATGAGCGCATGGGCCAAGGGGGTACTGGCTCAAGCGCTCGATGAAGTTTGCACGCAGCGTGGGGCGACGCACGTCGTCGTCAACGCCGCCTATACGTCGCAAATGGACTCGTTCACGGGCTTGCTGCAAGGCAAGCGCGAGGGCGACAAGTTTTACCGTGCCAACGGGGACGTTCTTCAGGCGGATACCAATGCAGCGCGGAACGTGCGGGACAGGATTCACGACCGCGACATTACCCGGTATATGCCTCACCTCCAGGTGAAGCAGATTCTGCTCGCGCGCTCCTCCGGCGCAACTGAGCGTCAAGGGGCTTCAGTTGGGCGGCGCAAGCCGCGTCAACGAAGTGCGGATAAATCCAATGCTCAACTTTGAGCAGATTTTATGGAACAGACATCCAGATGCAACGACGCGAATTTCTCGGCGCGCTGGCCGGCACGGCCATGTTCGGTACGCTTGGCGCGCAGGCTGCGACCCGCAAGGCAAAAGTGGTGGTGGTAGGCGGCGGCTATGGCGGCGCCACTGCCGCGCGCTACCTGCGCGAATGGAGCGGCCAGGGCATCGAGGTCACGCTGGTCGAGCCCAACGCCAGCTTTGTGTCTTGCCCGCTGTCCAACCTGGTGCTGGCCGGCAGCAAGCGCATCGGCGACATCACCTTGTCCTACGACGCGCTGGCAAAACGCCACGGCGTCAAGGTCGTGCGCGACCATGTCAGCGCGATCGATGCCGCGCGCCGCGAGGTGCGCCTGGCCGGCGGCGGTACGCTGGCCTATGACAAGCTGGTGCTGTCGCCCGGCGTGGACGTGCTCTCCAGCGAAGTCCCGGGCCTGGCCGAGCCCGGCGGCGACCAGATCCTGCATGCCTGGAAGGCCGGCCCGCAAACGGTGGCCCTGCGCCGCCAGCTCGAGGCCATGCGCGACGGCGGCACCTTCGCCATCACCATTCCGCTTGCGCCGTATCGCTGCCCGCCTGGCCCCTACGAGCGCGCGTGCCTGGTCGCGGACTATTTCACCCGCGCCAAGCCGCGCAGCAAGGTGCTGATCCTCGACGCCAATCCCGACGTCACCTCCAAGGGCGCGCTATTCAAGCAGGTCTGGGCCACGCGCTACAAGGGCATGGTCGAGTACCGGCCGCAGTACAACACCGTCGACGTGGACCCCGCCACCCGCACGCTCAAGTTCGAGGTGCAGGACGACGAGCGGGCCGATGTGCTCAACGTGCTGCCGCCGCAGCGCGCCGGAGCCATCGCCGTGGCAAGCGGGCTGGCCACCGCCAACGGCCGCTGGTGCGAGGTCGACTTCCTCACCTTCGAGTCGAAGGCCGCGCCTAGCATCCATGTGCTGGGCGACGCCATCCAGATCGCGCCGTTGATGCCCAAGTCGGGCCATATGGCCAACCAGCACGGCAAGGTGGCGGCCGCCGCCATCGTGTCGCTGCTCGCTGGTCACGGGCCCAACCCCGAGCCGCTGTACAACAACACCTGCTACAGCTTCACCTCCGAGCGCGAGGCCATCCATGTCGCCAGCGTGCATCGCTACGATGCCGCGCAGAAGACCATGGTCACGGTGCCCGGATCGGGCGGACTGTCGCCCGCGCCGAACACGTTGGAAGGCACCTATGCGCAGGCGTGGGCGGATGCCATCTGGACCGATATGCTGGGCTGAGGCAAGAAGCCCGGCGCTGTCACGATGCGCACCGGCAACGGCGCGCTAGGGCTGCTGATAAAGTCCGATCTGCGTTGTCGTGCTCCCCTCTCTCCCCTGAGGGGAGAGGGAGGCAGCCGTCGTCATGGTGCGCGGCATTGGCCCCCTCGTCGGCTCCGTTCAATGCCGCCGGTTCGCTCCCCTCTCCCACTTGTGGGAGAGGGGCTGGGGGAGAGGGCGGGCGCTGGTTACGCCTGCGTGCTGGACAACACCATGGGCTTCGCTTGAAGTAGCCCCTAGCTAAGCCACCCCTCTCCCCGGCCCCCTGAGGGGAGAGGGAGAGACAGCCGTCGTCATGGTGCGCGGTGTTGGCCCGTTCGGCGGCTTCGGCTGATGTACTGGGTTTGTCAGCAGTCTGTGCGCACCGGCAACGGTGCGTTCTGCTTATGTCCCCGAGGTTGCAGCGCAGCCTGGCTCTGGAAGCACCGCACAAAGGGGTAAACACTATATGCGCAATTACGCATATACGAATATATTGAACGGCATGGATGAGATGGATCGCGTGTTCGAGAAAGTGTCGGGGTATTTCAGCCTGCTGGCGGAGCCCACCAGGCTGAAGATCCTGCACGCCCTGTGCGATGGCGAGAAGCCGGTGGGCACCGTGGTGGAGACGGTGGGATCGTCGCAGACCAATGTGTCGCGCCATCTCACCGCGATGTACCGCGCGGGCGTGCTGTCGCGCCGCAAGGAGGCCAACCTTGTCTTCTACGCCATCGAGGACGAGAGCGTGATCGAGCTGTGCCGCACGGTCTGCGTGCAGGTGGCCAGCCGGCTGGAAGACAACGCTTTGCCAGCAAGCATGGTCGATCGCTTCATGCCGCAGGCCACTCCGGCACCGCGTCGGCGCAGCCGCTAAGGCAACGCGCCGGGCGGCCGGGCTGGCACGCTCGCACACAGGTTTGACGGCAGCCGTCCGCTTGCGCGGGCGCTGACCCACAACAGGTTCGCCGACGGCGCCTTTGGCGCCGCACGCGCGATCCGGAGGAGACCGCAGTGCCGGAACAGAGCCGCCCCGGGCGCATCGTGCGTGCGCCGGAGCATTTCGTCAGCGCCTCGCTGCAGCAAGACATCACGCAGCATGGCGTAGGCGCGTCCGACAGCCCTCGCCGCGACTTCCTGCGCAAGAGCTTCCTGGGCGCAGCAGCCGCGCTGGCCGCCAGCGTCGCCGGCGGGGCTCGCGCAGCGGATGGCGCTGCCGGCGACGACGCCATCCTCACCCCGCAACCCTGGGCCACCACACTCGGCCAGCCGGTTGCCGCGCATCCCTACGGCCAGCCCTCTTCATTCGAGAAAAACCTGGTGCGCCGCGAGTCCCCCGGCCTTACGCGGGTGTCGGCAGCCTCGGTATCCTTCGCCCCGCTGCAAGGCTTCTTCGGCATCATCACGCCCAACGGCCTGCACTTCGAGCGCCATCATCAAGGCTGGCAGGACATGGATCCGGCTCGCCACCGCCTGATGATCAATGGCCTGGTGAAAGCGCCACGCGTCTACACCATGGACGACCTGATGCGGCTGCCCGCGGTGTCGCGCATGCATTTCATCGAGTGCGGCGCCAATACCGGCATGGAGTGGGGCAACGTGGCGGTGCCCACGGTGCAATACACCCACGGCATGCTGTCGTGCTGCGAATTCACCGGCGTGCCGCTCAAGGTCCTGCTCGACGATGCCGGCGCGGACTTCAAGCGCGGGCGCTACCTGCTGGCCGAAGGCGGTGACGGTTCGGGCATGACCCGCACCATCCCGATGGAGCTGGCCGACGAGATCATCGTGGCCTGGGGCATGAACGGCGAGATGCTGCGCCCTGAAAACGGCTACCCGCTGCGCCTGGTGGTGCCGGGCGTGCAGGGCGTGTCGTGGGTCAAGTGGCTGCGGCGGCTGGAGCTCGGCGACCAGCCGTGGAACACCAAGGACGAGACCGTGCACTACGTGGACATGATGCCCGACGGCATGCTGCGCCAGTACACCTCGATCCAGGAGTGCAAGTCCGTCATCACCACGCCCTCGGGCGGGCAGCAACTGGTGGGGCGCGGTTTCTACAACATCAGCGGGCTGGCGTGGTCCGGGCGCGGGCGCGTGAAGCGCGTCGATGTCTCCGTCGACGGCGGGCGCAACTGGCGCACCGCGCGGCTGGAAACGCCCGTGCTGTCCAAATGCCTGACGCGCTTCAACCTGGACTGGGTGTGGGACGGCTCTCCGGCCATCCTGCAAAGCCGCGCCGTCGACGAGACCGGCTACGTGCAGCCCCGCCTGGCGCAACTGCGCGCGGTGCGCGGCGCGCGCTCGATCTATCACAACAACGCCATCCAGAGCTGGCAGGTGGCCGATAGCGGCGAGGTCTCCAATGTCCACGTTGATTAACTTGACCAACGCCGGGCGCGCGGCATTACTTGTTTGCGCTGCCGCGCTGTGCGGGCAAGCGGCGATGGCCGCCGCGCCGGCCGACAGCGCGCGCGCGGCGCTCGGCCGCACCGCCACGCCGGCCGAGGTCAAGGCGTGGGATATCGATGTGCGCCCCGACTTCCAGGGCCTGCCCAAGGGCCGCGGCACGGTGTCGCAGGGCCAGGCCGTCTGGGACGGCAAATGCGCATCGTGCCATGGCGATTTCGGTGAATCCAACGAGGTGTTCTCGCCCATCGTCGGCGGCACCACCGCCGAGGACATCAAGCGCGGACGCGTTGCCTCGCTCACCGGCAACCAGCCGTACCGCACCACGCTGATGAAAGTCAGCACGGTCAGCACGCTGTGGGACTACATCCACCGCGCGATGCCGTGGAACGCACCCAGGAGCTTGTCCGCCGACGACGTCTACGCAGTCACGGCCTACCTGCTCAACCTGGGCGATATCGTGCCGGCGGACTTTACGCTGTCGGATCGCAATATCGCCGAGGTGCAGCAAAGAATGCCGAACCGCAACGGCATGACGCTGCAGCATGGCCTGTGGCCCGGGCGCGGCCAGGCGGATACGCGCAATACGGCGTGCATGAAGGATTGCACGCCCACGGTCAAGGTCGTCTCGACCATGCCGGCCTACGCCCGCGATGCCCATGGCGACCTGGCGGCGCAGCAGCGCACCGTGGGGCCCACGCGGGGCTGGGCTGCCGGTGGCGACGCCAGCGCGCCCGCGGCAGCCATTCCGGCCGCACCCGGCGAGACGGCGGGCGCGAAGCTGGCCAGCCAGTACCAGTGCATGGCCTGCCACGCCACCGATCGCAAGCTGGTCGGCCCGAGCTTTGCCGAGGTCGCACGCAGGTACAAGGGGCAGGATGCGCAGGACGTGCTTGCCCACAAGATCCGGGCGGGTGGGCAGGGCGCCTGGGGCAGCATGCCGATGCCGCCGCAAGCGCAGATTCCCGATTCCGACCTGCGCACCGTGGTGGGGTGGATTCTTGAGGCAAAATAGCGGACTGGCCGCCCCATGCCCCGTGGCGCGGCCAGCGCGCCGCCGCGCCGGCCGTGCCGACAGGCAACACTGGCAGCGAGCGGGCTTTTCGCCGTCCCCACGGCTCTTCATAGTTCGGAGCATATCCATGAAGCAGTTTGTCATCGCAACGCTGATGCTGGCTTGCGCCGCCTCGGCCAACGCTGCGGTCGATGCCGCCAAGGCCCAGGAAATCGCCAACAAGAACGCCTGCATGGGCTGCCACCAGGTCGACAAGAAGCTGGTTGGCCCGGCCTACAAGGACGTGGCGACCAAGTACAAGGGCGACAAGAACGCGCTGGCAACGCTGACCAAGAAGGTCAAGAGCGGTGGTGCTGGCGTCTGGGGCCCGGTGCCGATGCCCGCCAATGCCGCTTTGAGCGATGCCGACCTGAAGACGGTCGTGGAGTGGGTGCTGGCAGGCGCCCCGGCCAAGTAAGCACAGCCAGGGCAAGCCCTGCCCGGACCGGTTACGGCTTCGGGACCCAGGGGGCGCCGATGGCGCCCCCATGCAAGGGCGGCAATGCACCGCCCGCTGCCGTGCGAAAAAGGCGCGGCAAGCTAACAGAAAACCAAGCCGGAACGGAAAACGCAGGAGAAAAGGAAACAATGCATTCAAAACGACGAGACGTATTGCGGGTCACCTCCGTGCTCGCACTGATGGCCGCCACCGGGCTGATCAGCAAGGCGCAGGCGGCGGAGTGGAACAAGACCGCCTTCGACGGCAAGAGCGTGGCCGACGTCATCAAGGCGTTTGGCGGCAGCGGAACCGACAAGAGCACCGCCATTGTCTTTACCGCCCCCGACATCGCCGAGAACGGCGCCGTGGTGCCGGTCGCCGTGACCAGCAACATCCCTGGCACCGAGCAGATCGCCATCCTGGTGGAAAAGAACCCCAACACGCTGGCAGCGGATTTCATCATCCCGGCCGGCACCGAGCCCTTCGTCTCCACGCGGGTGAAGATGGGCCAGACCTCGATGGTGTACGCCGCCGTCAAGGCCGGCGGCAAATGGTACGTGGCGTCCAAGGAAATCAAGGTGACGCTGGGCGGCTGCGGCGGCTGAGGCTGCGCTCCCATCCACCCAAGCGGATTTCCGGCCCCACCATTACCTGAAAGAGGAAAGAACATGGCAGACCCGATGCGCGTACGTGCCGCCGAGAGCGGCGGTGTGGTCGACGTCAAGATCCTGATGAAGCACGACATGGAAACCGGCCAGCGCAAGGATGCGTCCGGCAAGACCATTCCGGCCTGGCATATCCAGACCGTGACGGCTCAGTGCAAGGGCAAGGACGTATTCCAGGCCCAGTTCGGCCCGGCGGTGTCCAAGGATCCCTTCCTGAACTTCAAGTTCAAGGGCGGCGCCAAGGGCGACAAGGTCACGGTGACCTGGATCGACAACCGCGGCGACAAGCGGACCGACGAAGCGACCATTTCCTGATCGGGCCGGGCACTGGCTAGTCGTACCGGCCTGACCGAGCGGGCGGCTGCATCCTCTGCTATGGTTCAGGTCGAATGTCGGGCCCGGGCCGGCGCATGGTGCGCGCGGGGCGCGACCGGAAGGATAGCAATCATGCGGCGAGCATTTATTCGAGCAACGGCGGCACTGGCGGCGATCGGCTTGACGGCCAAGGCAGCGGCGCAAGCGGCGCCGGCGGCTGCCGGCAAGGGCGGGCGCGTCAAGGTGGTCTACCAGCTGTCCGAGGGCACGGACCAGGCGGTGCGCGCCATGGCCAACCTGCGCAACCATCTGAACGCCGCACCCGACACCAAGATCGTGGTGGTGGCGTTTGGCTACGGCGTGGACTTCATCGTGGAAGGCGCGCGTGACGCGCGCGGCAATACGTTCGAGGCCGCCGTCGGTGCGCTGGCCGCCTCCGGCGTCGAGTTCCGCGTTTGCCGCAATACGCTCACGGCGCGCAAGATTCCCGAATCCAGCCTGCTGATGGAAGCCAAGGTGGTGCCGGCTGGCGTGGTGGAAGTGGCCAAGCTGCAATTCGATGAAGGCTACGCCTACATCAAGCCGTAAGTCATACCCGGGCACAAGGCGGCACAAACCGGGCGCCATGCAACGGGAAGACAAGCAATAAGACCGGCCCGCACGGCCTGGCGCCACACGGCGGCAGGCTCCCGAGGCCCCGAGGAGAAGCCCCATGAAAACGATCAGACGCCGCCACACCGGCGCCGCGCTGGCGCTGGCCGGCACCGTGGCGCTCGCCGCCGCGGCGGTGCACGCCCAGGGCAGCACCGCCGAGGAAATCGCCAAGTACCGGCAGATGCTCGCCGAGGGCAACCCGGCGGAGCTGTGGGAAGCCGCCGGCGAAGAACTCTGGAAGAAGCCAGCCGGCCCCAAGAACGCCTCGCTCGAGCAATGCGACCTGGGCAAGGGCCCCGGCGTGACCAAGGGCGCCTACGCCGAGCTGCCGCGCCTGTTCAAGGACACCGGCCGCGTGATGGACCTGGAGCAACGCCTGGCCTACTGCCGGGTAACGCTGCAGGGCCTGACCCAGGAAGAGGCGCTGAAGAATCCCTTCGCCTCCACCGGCAAGCCGTCCGACATCGAGCGCCTGGTGGCCTTCCTGGCCGGCGAGTCGCGCGGCGTCAAGATGAACGTGGAGCTGAACCACCCCGAAGAAAAGCGCGTGTACGCCCTCGGCCAGAAGATGTTCTTCTACCGCGGCGGCGCCTACGACTTCGCCTGCGCTACCTGCCACGCCGTCGACGGCCAGCGCATCCGCCTGCAAGAGCTGCCCAACCTGCTGACCAAGCAGGGCGCGCAGGCCGCTTACACCACGTGGCCGGCCTACCGCGTCTCGCAGGGCGAGGTACGCTCGATGCAGCACCGCCTCTACGACTGCCTGCGCCAGCAGCGCTTTCCCGAACCCGCCTATGGCTCCGACGTGATCACCGCGCTGAGCCTGTTCCTCGCCAGGAACGCCAACGGCGGCACCTATGATGGCCCGGCCATGAAGCGCTGAGAATAGGGAGAGCAGAGATGAAGCAAGCGCATAACTACGCACAAGGCACGCTGGCCGCGGCCACGTTCGCCATGCTGGCCTGCATGGGCGGCATGGCGAACGCACAGGACAGCGCCAAGCCGGCCAAGGCCGCAAAACCTGCCAACGTCGCCGCCAAGGTCGCCGCTGTAGGCGACGCCGACATGAAGAAGCTGATCGAAAGCTCCTTCACCTCCAAGGGCCCCGCCACGGTCGAAGGCGTGCTCGATCGCGACGCCATGCAGAAGGCCTGCAGCGACTACCCGGACCGCTCCAAGGTGCCGGCCGCGGTGGCCAAGAAGATCGAGGCCGCCGAATTCAAGCAGATCAAGTACCCATCCGACAAGCAATGGCTGGGCGACTGGAAGGAGGGCGAGAAGACCGCCCAGAACGGCCGCGGCATGCAGTTCTCCGACGCGGTCGGCGGCACCAACGGCGCCAACTGCTACGCCTGCCACCAGATGACCAAGGCCGAGATCTCGTTCGGCAATATCGGCCCGTCGCTGTACCAGTACGGCAAGCTGCGCGGCGATTCGGAAGCCGTGCTCAAGTACACCTGGGGCAAGATCTGGGATTCCAGCGCGTTCGCAGCCTGCTCCAACATGCCGCGCTTCGGGCACAAGGGCATCCTCACCGAGCAGCAGATCCGCGACGTGATGGCGCTGCTGCTGGACCCGGCCTCGCCGGTCAACCAGTAAGGCACCGCGATGACACCCAGGCGCATGGCCGGCACCCTCCGGCGCGCACTCCCATGCGCGCTGCTGCTCGCCGCGCTGGCCGGAAGCGGCGCGGCCGCCGCGCTGGAGGTAGGCGACACAGTGCGCCTGCCGCCGGTGAAGCTTGCTCGACGGCAGCGTCGTGACACCCGCCGACCTGGCCGGCAGGCCGCTGGTGGTGGAAGTCTGGGCATCGTGGTGCCCCTTCTGCGCGCTGCAGAACCCGCGCCTGCAAACGCTCTACGACAGTACCGGTGGCGCGCGTGGCGGGCTGCAGGTGCTGGCGCTCAGCATCGACAAGGATCCCAAGGACGCCACCGCCTACATGGCGAAACACGGCTACACCTTCCCGGCCGCGATGGACACGCCCGCGCTGCGCGCCGCGCTCGGCAAGCGCAAGGGGTTGCCCGAGCTGTATGTGATCGACGGCCACGGCAAGGTCGTGCAGAAGGAAGTCGGCGAGATGCTGGAAGAAGAAGTCGCGGCGCTGGCCAGGTACGCCACGCCAACGCAGAAGTAGCCGCCTGCGGCCACCTGGGCCACACCGGCCGCCTCAGCCACAAGATGCCGGGTCGCAAGAGCCTGACACCGGCACATGACATGCACAGGACGAGACAATGAACCGACGCGAGTTCCTGCAGGTGCTGGCTATCGCCGGCGCCGGCGGCATGACCTTTCCCGCCACCGACGCACAAGCCGCGCAGGCCGCCGGCAAGCTCTACGACGTGCCGCGCTTCGGCAACGTGCACCTGCTGCATTTCACCGATTGCCACGCGCAGCTGCGCCCGCTGCATTTTCGCGAGCCCAACGTCAACCTCGGCGTGGGCGACTACGCGGGCAAGCCGCCGCACCTCGTCGGGCAGGCCTTCCTGCGCCACTACGGCATCGCCCCCGGCAGCGCGCAGGCGCATGCGTTCACCTATCTTGAATTCACCGAAGCGGCCCGCCGCTATGGCAAGGTTGGCGGCTTTGCCCATCTCGCCACGCTGATCAAGCAGCTCAAGGCCGGCCGGCCCGGCGCGCTGCTGCTCGACGGCGGCGATACCTGGCAGGGTTCGGCCACCGCGCTTTGGACGCGCGGGCAGGACATGGTCGACGCCGCGCTGGCGCTGGGCGTGGACGTGATGACCCCGCACTGGGAAATGACGCTCGGCGCCGAACGCGTCACCGAGATCGTCGAGCGCGACTTCAAGGGCAAGGTCGCCTTCCTCGCGCAGAACATCAAGACCAACGACTTCGGCGATCCCGTCTTCGATCCCTACGTCGTCCGCGAAATGAACGGCGTGCCGGTGGCCATCATCGGCCAGGCCTTTCCCTACACGCCGATCGCCAACCCGCGCTACTTCACGCCCGACTGGACCTTCGGCATCCAGGAAGAAAACCTGCAGCAGGTCATCGACCAGGCCCGCGGCAAGGGAGCGCAGGTGGTTGTGCTGCTGTCGCACAACGGCATGGACGTGGACCTCAAGCTCGCCTCGCGCGTGCGCGGCCTCGACGCCATCCTCGGCGGCCACACGCACGACGGCATGCCTGCGCCGGTGCCGGTCAAGAACGCCGGCGGCACCACGCTGGTCACCAACGCCGGCTCCAACGGCAAGTTCCTCGGCGTGCTCGACTTCGACGTCAAGGGCGGCAAGGTCAGCGATTTCCGCTACCGCCTGCTGCCGGTCTTCGCCAACTACCTGGCTGCCGATCCCGTCATGGACGCGCTCATCGCCAAGGTGCGCGCGCCGTATGAGAAGCAACTCGGCGAGGTGCTCGCGCGCAACAGCGGCCTGCTGTACCGCCGCGGCAATTTCAACGGCACGTTCGACCAGCTGATCCTGGATGGCCTGATGGATGTGCAGGGCGCCGAGATCGCCTTCTCGCCGGGCTTCCGCTGGGGCACCACGTTGCTGCCCGGGCAGGCCATCACCATGGAACACCTGATGGACCAGACCGCCATCACGTATCCCCACACCACAGTTACCGCGATGAGCGGCGAGACCATCAAGACCATACTCGAAGACGTGGCCGACAACTTGTTCAACCCGGATCCCTACTACCAGCAGGGCGGCGACATGGTGCGCGTGGGCGGCCTGCGATACACCATCGACCCCACCGCGGCGATGGGAAAACGCATCACCGAGATGCGCCTCAAGGGCCAGCCCATCGACGCCGCCAAGACCTACAAGGTGGCCGGCTGGGCGCCCGTCTCGGAAGAAGCCCGCCAGAATGGCAGCCCCCCGATCTGGGACCTGATGGCCCAATGGCTGCGCGCCTCCGGCGAGGTCACCGCCCGCCCGCTGAACCTGCCGACGGTGCGCGGCATGGCCGGCAACGCAGGCATGGCAACGTGATTGAACAACCGCGAAAAACTGAGCTACAATCATTCGTCACGGGCCGATAGCTCAGCTGGGAGAGCGCTGCGTTCGCAATGCAGAGGTCGGGAGTTCGATCCTCCTTCGGTCCACCAAGATAAGCTCCAAAGTAGTCCGGGAAAGGCCGGTAAGCCAAATAGATTCAGGGCTTCCGGCCTTTTTTCGTCCTAGATATTCCTGCGTGATCTATTGAAATCCGGGGGCATCTGGGGGCAACATTGGGGGCAACTCACCGGGCCCACATAGGAGATGCCCCCAAATGCCGCTGACAGATACCGCGATCCGCACCGCCAAGCCGACCGACAAGACCCAGAAATTATTCGACGGCGGCGGCCTCTACCTGGAAGTCGCTCCCAGCGGGGGCAAGTGGTGGCGGATGAAGTATCGCTTTGCGGGCAAAGAGAAGCGGCTGAGCTTTGGCGTCTACCCGGATGTGGGGCTGAAGGAGGCGAGGGAGCGCCGGGAGGCCGCCCGGAAGCTCTTGGCGAATGACGTGGATCCCGGCGAGAATCGTAAGGCACAGAAGGCCGCGAGGTTCGAGCGAGCGACCAACAGCTTCGAGATCATCGCCCGCGAATGGTTTGCCAAGCAGTCCCCAGGCTGGGCCGACAGTCATGCGGACAAGGTGATTCAGCGCCTTGAGAAGAACGTCTTCCCCTGGCTGGGCGGACGGCCCGTCGCAGAGATAAGCGCGGCGGAGCTGCTGGCGGTGTTACGCCGTATAGAGGCGCGGGGGCGCTTGATACCGCCCACCGAGCGCATCAGAACTGCGGGCAGGTATTCAGGTATGCCGTCGCCACGGGCCGAGCGGAACGTGACCCGTCCGGCGATCTGCGCGGCGCACTACAGCCGGCCCGACACGAGAATTTTGCTTCCATCACCGACCCGGTGAAGGTGGGCGCGCTGTTGCGGGCCATCGACGCGTTCAAGGGCACGTTCGTCGTCCGGTGCGCGCTGCTGCTGTCTCCGCTGCTGTTCGTCCGGCCTGGTGAGCTGCGCAAGGCTGAGTGGGACGGGTTCGATCTGGATAAGGCGGAGTGGCGCTACTTCGTGACGAAGACCAAAACAGAACACACGGTACCGCTGGCCACGCAGGCGGTCGTCATCCTCCGCGAGCTGGCCGCACTAACGGGCCACGGGCGCTACGTCTTTCCGGGGCGTGACCCACAGAAGGCCATGAGCGAAGCCGCGGTAAACGCCGCCCTTCGGCGCATGGGGTACGACACGAAAACCGAGATCACCGGCCACGGGTTTCGGGCGATGGCACGGACGATCTTGCATGAGGAATTGCATATCAAGCCCGAGGTAATTGAGCACCAGCTCGCCCACAAAGTGCCGGATGCGTTGGGCACGGCGTATAACCGAACGAAATTCATGAGGGAGCGGCGCGAGATGATGCAGCGCTGGGCAGACTACCTAGACGAGTTGAAGCTGGGAGCCAAGGTATTGGCGTTCTCCGGTCCTGCCGCCTGACCGCGACACGTCAACGATAATCACTTAAGCCGCGCCTAGGCCGATCACCGAGAACCGGTATCCCATCCGGTTGGCGCAGCTTCCTATCAATGGGGACTCCAAGTGTGCAATGAGCAAGCTGTATCGTTTGAAAAAGTGGCTTTCCATAGCAGATACCGCCCGCCATCTCTCCATTGCTTTTGGTGAAGAGGTTGGGACAGCCGATGTCCTGCAGTTCGCTCTGGAGGGGCATCTAAAACTCTCTGTGCATCTCGTCAATCATGCTCAGGCGCGACTTGGCAAAGTAGTCGGCTACGAAGACACTGAATGGCGGACATATCCTCCAGCCATGAGTAAGCTAATTCCCGGCCTCCCAGAAGAAGCCAAAGGGAAGCCGATACGAGCAATGAAGAGCCTCGTTATTGACGAAACTCGATACCTCAATTTGGACACGACGGTGTCAACTATTGAGGGGCTGTGGGATCTACCCATGTTCGGCGGTGAGCGGTTGGACGTTGAACACGCTTATCAACAGATGACCGATGGGCCTGCAGTGAGCTTGCAGTGTTTAAGCGGTGCGTTTCTCGAAAGGAGTGACGGCACCGTTTGCCAGCTTCAGGAGAGTTTTGATAGCAACCCAGACATAGATGGTTCGACGGCTCTACTGGAAGAGATGCTGCGGGATATCGCAAGCAAGGATATCGATGGCGAAGCCGCAGAGGAGTTGTTGAAACAGCATACGGAAAAGCGAAAACAGTACCTTGAGCGTCGCCAAGACGACCGTGAGGCTGACTACTATCCAGCTGCGGGCTTGCCGGAAGATAGCGTGTTAGTGGTACGAAGCGATGCGATCCGAGATTTTGAGCGACTGGTGAGCGAGAACGACCAGATGGAGAGCTCAGACGCCCCCCGCCGCTCGGCGAGGGCGAGCGCGTAACTCTGCAAAAACAGATTGCCGCTTTGGCCCTATTGCTCTCAGAGAAGTCGAGTCTCTACCGGCGCGGTGAAAAACCTAATGCCTCCCAGATCGCCAGCGCTGTTGCGGGCCTTGTCGACGCCCTTCCGATGGCGGAGGGGAGCGGGCTGAGCAGAGCCAGTATTGGGGAAAGCATCCGCGCAGGCCTTACCTACCTGAAAGCCTGACAATTTCCACGTGGCAACAACGTTTGCCAGCTGGCAAACGTGCATCCACATTACATATTCAATTCGGCCACTGCTACGGAATTGTTCCGAGGCAATCCTCAAAGGGTTAAAAATGGCCGAACATACACAGTCCGCGCAGACGATCCTGCGCCGACGGCAAGTCGAGTCCGAAACTGGGCTCTCGCGCTCCACCATCTACCAGCGCATCAAAGATAAGACGTTCCCCGCTGCCGTCCAACTCGGGCCGCGTGCTGTCGGGTGGCGCCGTGGCCAGATCGACGCGTTCCTGGCGAACCCTGCCGGCTACCGCGCCGAGGTGGCAGCATGAGCGCCGGGGGTTAGCAATTCAGGGCGTTGACATTCGTATGGATGCCGCCGGCCGCTACTGCCTCAACGACCTGCAGCGCGCCGCCACCGCCGGCATGAACAGCCGCACCGTCGAGGTACACGAGTTCATGCGCCGCCCCGAAACGTGCGAGCTGATCTCCGAAATTTCAAATACGGGAAATTCCCGTATTACCCCACTCGAGGCCAAGCGCGGTAACGGCGGCGGCACTTACGTCTGTAAGGAGCTTGTTTACGCCTACGCCATGTGGATCAGTGCCTCCTTCCACCTGAAGGTTATCCGCGCCTATGACGCGATGGCGTCGGACCGGAGCGCCCCTGCCTTTGCTGTCCCTCAATCTCTGCCGGAAGCGCTGCGCCTGGCCGCCGATCTGGCGGAACAGAATAGCCAGCTCACAGCCAAGGTGGCCGAGCAGGCTCCGAAAGTGGAGTTTCACGACTCTGTGACCGAGGCCGTCAACTGCCAAACCGTTCAGGAGGTCGCAAAGATATTGGGCACCGGCCCGAACCGGCTGTTCACGATCCTGCGCGACCGCGGGCTGTTGATGCGGAACAATGTGCCATATCAGGAGCACCTCGATGCTGGGCGCTTCCGGGTGGTCGAGCGGAAATTCAACAACCGGCACGGCGAAACGTGCGTCTACTGCCGCACCTTAGTCACAGGGAAGGGGCTGACCTACATTCAGCGGCACGTCATGGGCCTGGGCCAGACGAACGGAGGGACCGCATGATCCCCCTTTGCCCGGCGCACTTGCAGCCCCCTTCGATCGAAGTTGGCCCTGTACTCGTCGCAAGCCACCTGGAACGCACTTGCAATCCCCCGGCTCCGAGCTATACTCAGGCGGTCCATGAAACAGCATGGGCCGGGATTGGAACCCCGAACAACACACGGCGAACAGCCGCCCGAAGCGGCTTTTTTCTGTTCGTCTGCGCTTGCGCGCGCCTTTTTCTATGGCGGGCCGGGTGAGGCAGCCGCAAGGCTGGCCGGTTGCCGTGTGTGCCGGTAGTTCCAACCTCGCCGTCTGGCCCGCCACCACCGATTGGAACCGGTCGGCGGGCCTCCACCACACACACGGAGGCCGCAATGCCTAAAGCCCTCGCTCACTCTGAGCAAACGCAATCCCCTTTCCTTTTCAGCCTCAAGGGCGCCCGCTTTTCTGCAAAACGCGCAGACCATGCACAACTCCGTTGGATCGGTGACGGCATCGGTCTTGATGCCAGTCAGGCAGCCAGGATCAATTTCGTAGACCAGATCGGCCGCGTCGTGAGTCTGACCTTGGCCGAGACGCTTGCCCGTGCGGATGAGATCGATGCTCGTGGGCTCCATCGCATCCTGGCCGCGACGCGCTGCGCGTCCGAGGCTGGCGACTTGTCGGAAGCCGACGCCGAAACCTGGCAGCAAGCTGGTGTCGAAGTACTTGCTGCGGCAGATCGTCCGCTTCGGGCGATTGCGGGGGCGGCATGAATTCCGAACGCCCACCACTCACACCGCCCGACTGCGACCTACGGGATTTCCCGTTCATGCAGCTTGAGATAAAGCGGCTGCTCGGGTCCGAGACGTGGATCCTTGGCACAGGCGACGAGCGAGCGGCCGCAATCGCGCTGTGGCTTGAGAGCTGGCACCAAGTGCCCGCGGCAAGCCTGCCGGACAATGACCGAATGCTCGTTCACCTCTCGCAGTCGAAGGCTTGGAAGCGTGTGAAAGAGCACGCATTGCGCGGCTGGGTGAAATGCTCGGACGGGCGTCTATATCACCCGGTTGTCGCGGAGAAATCGCTCGAGGCCTGGATCGAGAAGCTGCTGAATAGGCTTTCCGGATCGACTGGTAATGCCAAGCGCTGGGGCATTGAGGTCGACATCAATGCTATTTCGAGGCGCGTTGTTGAGGCCGCAGCGCTCCTGCGCTCGATCGCCCCCCAATCAAAGTCACTCAAAAAGAAGCAGGTTGTATCGATCGTATCGGGATCGCTCCCCGATGGTAATCGTATTCCCATCCGACAAGATAAAACATCGCCCCCCGATTCGGGCCCTGATTCCTCAGGCGATCGCAAGAGAGAGGGAGAGAGAAAGAGAGAAATTAAAAACAAAAGCTATAGCGGCGGCGTCGGTAGTTTGAACGTGGTGGGCCCTGTGGATAACTCGGAAGCGCCGCCGCTGCTTTCTGCCGATGAAATCGGAAAACACCTAGTGCAGCTGGAAGCCGAGCGGGACAAGGCCTTGCGGCTGCCTGCGCGCGTGAGCGAAGATCTGCTCAAGATTGCCAAGCGCGGCATCACCCTGCCCGTGTTACTCCATGCTCACGGCCTCGCGTGCGCGCGAAGGGCGCAGCAAGGCGATGACTCGCCGGTCAACCCAGGCTTCTTGGCTGCCTTCGTCGATGAGGCACTGGCCGAGCATCGCGGCGCAGGAAGGCCCTCGGGCAAAAGCTGGGACGAGACGACCGAGGGCGTGCTCGCCAAGGCTGAGGAGCTCGGAATCCCACCACGGCAGGGCAGCGAGGACTGGATCTGGTTCCGCCGGCGGGTCATCAAGGCTTCGGGGGACCAGCGCCTGATCGAGCGCGCGGTCAGCGAGGCCGAGCGTATGAACCTGAACGAGTACGAGCTGGTGCATCGATACCTCTACGGCGTGTTGCCGGGACAGGCGGCAGCATGAGCGCAGCGGCAGTGCTTTGCCGGGCACGAGAAGCCGGCGCGAACCTTTGGCTTGACGGCGATCAGATGAGCGTCTCCGCGCCGATTGATGCCGTGCGCGAACTTCCTGTCCGCGGGTGCCGGCTACGAGCCAGAAATCGCGGCCGCGCTGCGGGTCGCGGACAAGGCCTTTTCTATCGGCTTGGTTCCGCTCAGCGGCGTTGCGATTGGTTGGGAGACCGAGCGACAGCTCCGCGCAGAGCTGGTGGCGCTGATCGGGGAGGTTGCGGCGCTCCTGGGCGAGGGGTGTCCGGCCGCCGTCCTGGATCACGCGGTCCACGAGCCGCTTCACGCCATCGCGGAGAACTTGAGCTTTTTCAGGGAAACTGCGGCGTGCTTGCGCGCGGCACAGGCGGCTCGGGTTTTCGTTGAGGGTCTTCTGACATGATTTACGATGTGCCCAGTACACCGAAGGAGCTCGTCATGTCCAAGTCTGATGTTGTCCGCGCCCGGGTCGACCACGATATCAAGGTCGAAGCCGCCGCCGTGCTGGCCGCCATGGGCCTGTCCGTGTCCGATGCGCTGCGTATGCTGCTGACCCGCGTGGCGCGGGAGAGGGCGCTGCCTGTCGAGCTACTCACCCCCAACCCCGCGACTGTTGCCGCTATGCTGGAAGCTCGTGCCGGCAAGCTGGAGCCCGTGACGCTCGACCAGTTGCAGGCGGAGATCGATGCAGAAGGTTGAGCAAACCTGATCAGTAGCACGGCTGGCCGCCAAGCGGCGCATCGCGCGTCAGCTCGCCGGCCTCCTGCACTTTTTCCCCACTTAGGGTGGCGCTGGGCGACCGCCATCAGCAAATGCCTACCTGCGAAGCGCTTACTTGGCGTTTCTCCATTCCGTCCCCAACGGGACGCATCGGCCGGACTCGCCTAGTCTGCAAGCATTTCCCGCTATCTGCATGATGGCTCTGGCCTCGGGTGGCTGGGTTTCGTAGTCCGCCAAGAGTGCGTCTGGCCACCGGCGCTGGACGACTCGCTCGGCCTCTGCTCGGCCGGAACACAAGCCCAGTTCAACGAGTCGCGTCTTCCCCTCCCGTTTGATCCGAACCAGCGTGTCGCGCAATATGCACCACTTCTTTGGTGGCGCGCCCTTCGCGTTCGCGCCGTGCAGCACCTCGCGCTCGCGGTTGTAGCAGGACACGCAGATCGTGCGGGCGCGCACGAGGCGCATCCCGCGCCGGCCACATCTAACGCAATCGAGGGCCGGTCGCCACCCTGCGGCCGTTCGACCGTCAGCATAAGCCGGTGGCCGTCCTGTCTCCGCGCCTTCTGAGTGATGTTCGCCGACCTCGCATTTCGAGCACTGAATGGAGCTCGCGAAGGTGTGATTTTTAGCGCAGGCAGCCGGCGTCAGATCGGCGTGCAGCCGCTCGCACCGAAACAGCCAAACGCCCTGAAAAGACTCGGATTCGTGATATCGGATTTCCATCCGACCATGGTCTGGTCACGACCGCACGGTACGGAACATAGTCGTGACGACACGATAGACCTGTGCCAAACGGCGCCAGGTGGCGCCAAGGAGCGACAACGTGTCTCATGAATCCCAGGAGCGGATCGTCCGCTCGGCAGAAGTGTCCACCCGGACAGGCCTGTCGAGAAGGACGCTATTCCGACTTGTGAAAGCGAACGAATTCCCGGCGCCATATCGATTGACCGATTCCTTGCTCGGTTGGCGAGAAACGGACGTCAATCATTGGATCGATTCGCGCCCCAAATTGACTGTGGAGGTTCCCGTTGAAAAATAGGCCAATCCTGTTCCTTGCAAAGCGCCCGGGGAACTCCCGAAGTCGATGCCGGCAGAGACACTGGCACCACTCACGAAGGCGGATAGCCAGGCGAGCCGGCGCGTTGTAGGAGCTTCGGATGCCCCGATGTTGGACAAGGGGAGCTGGACTTCGGTGCCCCGCGACGCTCGTATGAAGGCGCGTTTGAGCGCCTGGTCAGGACCCTGAAAGGATGGATAGTCCAATGAAAACCGAAAAGATCGAAGCCGTCGAGCAACGTCTGCGCGACGCGCTGGCGTCTGGACTTGATACGACCAAGCTGCGCGAACAATTGCGTCGCCTGCACGCTGATCTGCCAGTCGATCATGGCGATCAAGAGGCCGCAGCCGCACGTGATGCTGCTATTTGCGAGGACGCCGCCGGCATCGCCATGGCGGTACGCGAACGGGTAGCGAAAACCGTTGAAAGATATAACCTGGAGGGCTAACACACATGGAATACCAAGCACACGCGCTGGCCGTTGCGCGCCTCACGTTGGCCTCGGCATCGGAAGCTGCAGTTGGCGTTCAAGCGAATATCGATGCCCTGCAGCAGCGCCTGTATGGCGCGCGAGCACGCTACACCGATTCCCTTGCCGCTATGCGAGCTGGCAAGCTGGACGAGACCCTTGCCGCCGCGCGGATGGCTGCTGCAACGGCCGACGCCGCGGACCTTGAGTCGATGATCACCGAGGTGCGGCCGTCGCTCGAAATCGCCGAGCGCGCCCAGCAAAAGGCCGCGCAGGATGTCCAGGCAGCGGAGCGCGCGGTGGCGCTCGAGGAGCTGCGGCTGACTGCCGTCGTTCTCGATGACCAGGTTAAGCACATCGAGGGGAAGCTGTGTGAGGCGCTCGCCGCGCGCTATCAGGTCTTCATCGAGATGAGTGGCTCCCGCGGCGGCTCTCTGTTCCGGGTCTGGCAGCCGACCGAGGCGCTGCGGCGCGCGGTGATCGACATGCTGCCGCCGTCGGCCTGAGCGCTCCGTCGCAGGCGGCGAGCGATGGCTCTGCCGATATCTACACAAACGGACTGAGAAACATGAAAATCGATATCCGGAAGCCGGCTATTACGGTGACCCTGAAAAAAACGTCGGGCGCACCACAGTTGCCGGCAGCGCGCCGCTGTCGGCCCGCTATACGAATACCGCTCGCGACATCGACCTGACGCCATACCTTGGCGAACGCGGTTCAGTGAGAGTCACAAAGTCCGTCCGCGGGCCAGCCGGTTCGTTCTCAGTCGTGCTCGCCGACAAGATCGATCTCGACATTCAGGACACGCTCTACGCACTGATTGAGCCGATGGACGCGATCGAGATTTATATGGCCGGCTCGGCGTACAAGAAGGCACCCAGTGGGCCGCCGATCATGATGCGTGGCTTTGTATCGAGTGTGCAGCGCATGGAGGGCATGAGCGCCGACGGCAAACCGTCGCGCATGATCGTTGTGAGCGGTCAAGACTACGGCAAGATCATGCAGATCCTGCAAATCTTCAATATGCCGTTTGGTCAGGATGTCGCTAGTACGGTCACCAGCTTTCCGTTCTTCGCGCGATTTGGCTTCGAGTCGCGGCCCATGACGGCGGAGGTGTTTATCGGCACCGTATTCGACAAGGTGGTGAATCCGTACCTCGCGACGATGCGTGAGAACCCGGATGGCACCACCGCGAGCACGGCGCCGCTGCTGCCGATCAAGACCGATATCCAGTCGAATGGCGAGCAGGTGTCGCCGTTCGGAGTCGGCGGCTGGAGCCATGGCACGATGCAAGGCCTGATCACTCAGTTCTGCGATATCGGCCCGTGGAATGAGTTCTTTATCGAGGACCGCGAAGATGCGCCCTATGCAGTGTATCGTCCGAACCCGTTCAGGGACGCGGCGACAGCGAGCCTCATTCTGCCTGGCGCGGCCGCGCCGGCGATCACCGACGTTACGCGTGCCGACGTCGTCACGATGACCTGCGAGCGCTCGGACGCGACTGTCGGGAATTATTACTGGGTTGGCTCGCCGCGGTTCTCAATCGTGCATGGCTCCGTTGCGCTCGCCGTAGCGTTCCAATCGAGCGCCAAAGGCGGTCCGAAAACCGTCTACGTGGATGACTATGGCAACGTGAATCCGGCGCTCTATGGGACACGCAAGATGGAGGAGGCCACACAGATGGCCGGCCCGGACGAGCAATACAACGGCAACGGCTTGAACGGTTCGGCACTTGAACAGAGCAAGCTGGGGCAGCTGGATTGGATTACGTTACGCCGCGAGCAACTGATCGCTCAGAACCGGGACAACGTTGTTTTCGAGACAGGTTCGCTGCACCTGAAAGGCAACGAAGCCATCAGGGCCGGCACCTATGTGCGGCTCAACAGCGGCGATATGCGGCACCTCTACTATGTCGTGTCGGTGACGCACGACTTCGCGCCGTTCGGGAACTACTTCACCACGGTGGCGTTTGAGCGTGGTACCGGATTCATCGATCGCACCACCCGCTCGGCGAAGATGAGTTCGCCGTATTGGGCTGAGATAGTGAGGAAATCCCAATGAGCGCAGGAGTCCGGTTGCGGTGACCAATGACGTGGTCGCGAACGGGGCCAGCGCCACCCAAAAGCGTCGACGGTCGCGGGCTCAGTTCCTGTGAGTGTCAACCGTTGACACTTTCCGCTCGAATGCGCTGCCCAGCCCTTGCTGGGCAGCGGAGCTTCGATGACAGGAGCATGATGAAGGCTGCGGCCGCGGGTGCGGCTGCGGGTGCCCTCTCGCTCGTTGGTCGCCGTCCACGGGGATGGTTGGAGCATTCTGCGAGCCAGGCGGGTCCAATTTGTCCCGTTTTCTTGCATGCCTGCATGACGGTGGCACTTCCCTGGAGCTTCCGCGCGCGCGATCAAAAGTTGTATGTGATCGCGCCCTTACTGTCGACGATTCACCGCTTGGACACTAGCCTGGCGATGATCGCCTCGACCTCGGCGTCGCGCAGCTCGCGCGGGCGAAGCATAGACTTGATGTGAGTGGCCAGGGTGGTCCGCCGGCGAGGACGGGCGACCTTGCTCGACCGCCCGAGGATCTCCTTCGCCTTCTCTGCATCCGACTCGGCCCCAGAGGCCGCCTCGGCGGCGGGCTTGGGCTTTGTCGGCGCAGCCCGCGCGCCTGCGGGCGCACTGGCTTTGGGCGCCCCGGCGGGGCTCGCGACGGGCGCGGGCGCGTGTGGGCGTGCGGCCTCGGCGGTGGCCGCCCCCAGCCGCTCGCGCGGAGCGCCATTGGCCTGCGTTGCGACTATCGCGCTGGCTGCCCGGCTCGCGGGTGCAGCGGCAGGGGCTTCAGGGGCCAGGGCGGCGACGCTCGGGAAGGCCGGAAGCGGGGGCGCCGCTGGCGCGCCGGCCTCATCCCCGTCCCGCGTCGCGTCGCTTGCGGCCACGCAGATTGCCTGGACGGTCCCGGGATCGATGGCGATCGGCGCCCCATCGGCAGGGGAGGTGCCCCAGAAGGCGTTCTCGATCGAGGAGGCGCGGCTCGCCCGAATTCCCGTCTCGGCCGAGAGCCAGGCGAGGAGGGGGTCGAAACCCTTGTCCTTAGATAGGACGACGACGGGGCCGCGCTCGCCGGCCTGGACCATGCGCCCAAGCTCGAAGGCTATGTGGAAGTCGAGGGCGTTGGGCCCCGCGCCACTCGCCTTCACCCAGCGCGCGCGCTCGCCCATGGCCTGCAGGCCCATGGCGACCTCGATGGGGACCTTCCTCTGGCCTTCACCGGCGAAGACCGCCAAGCGCGCCGCCGGCCTGAGCCGGGCGAAGTCGATCGCCTGCACATTCTCGAAATCCACCAGGACCACCACGCCGCTGCCCATGCCATGCTCCCCATCCGAAAGCCCGCGCCGCGCGAACCGGGAAATCCGGGAGGCGGGCGGGGGCAACTTGTTTCTCACCCCACGGCTCTTTGGCCAAGGCCGAGTCTAAAGGCTGGAGGGCCTTCCTCGCCACTGGGGAGGGGCGGGGAAAGGAACAAGTGACGGTCACATGGGGCGCGCCGGGCGCGCTAAGATGGCAGTTTCGCCGCGCCTGAGGCAGCGCGCGGCCTGGCAACCACCATCGCGACCCCAGCATGAGCCGCCACATCCCCAAGCACCAGAACAGCGCCGAGACCTACCGCATCGCTGAACAGTTCAAGAATGAGGCATTGATCGGGGGCGCTCCCTATTCATGCCCGGCAAGACCCTTTGGGTCCCCGAGAACTTCGAGCCCCTGATCCGGCACTACGTCGAGGCGCCGATCCCGGAGAACGATGCGGAGGACGAGAAGAACTTCTGGGACAAGCTCCGCAAGCAGCTCTCCAAGTGCCCGGCCGAGAGCGTCGCGCTCTGCGCGGAGATCTACTGGATCCTAACGCTCGCATCGAGCAAGCTAAAGGTCGACTCCAAGCTCAAGCGGATCCGGGAGATCTGGGGGATGGCCAACTCGCCGCTGCCAAGCATCTCTGACGATTCGCCTTACCTGCAGCCGACGGCCCTTGAAGGCGTGGGCAACACCGGCGCCGCCTACAGTCTGCTGCTATGGATGGAGCTTGCATACGCGATCCGTGTCTTCAAGGATCTTGCGGAAATGCCCGAGACCAGGCGGACGGAGCTGCTGAGCGCGCCGCCGCTCTCCGGAGCCGATGGCGCGAGCGACCACGCTGGCGCGGCCGAGGCCGGCAGCCTCCAACCCTGGGCGTTCGCCAAGTGGCTCGACATGGCACGCGAAGCCAAGGGCCGACAGTTCTACCATATCCTCTCGCACGCTCTCTTCCCCGATTATTTCGAGCGCATCTTCGCCGAGCAGGGGAAGGCCTTGCTGGCTCGCCACGAGCGCCTGGGCATCATCCCTTCGCAGCGCGCCCCGCGGCACGTCCGCGATGCTGCGCTGCTCGACGCGCGCCAGATGATCGAGCGCGAGATTGGCCACGACATCGACTACTACATCGACCCTCCGTTGCTCAAGAAGCCGCCGAAGGCGAAGGCCCAGGGTCTGGAGATCTCGATGCCGGCCATTACGGCCGAATCGGTAGTGGCGGGCCTCGATGAGGACGACGACGAGGATGGCGCAGGTGCGCCGGGCGGGGTCTGGAACCCGCGCAACCGTATATTCTTCGGTCCGCCGGGATCGGGCAAGACGCACGCGCTCGAGACGATCCGAAAGAAGCGCCACGCGGCCGGCGAGACGGTCGAGTTCGTCTCCTTCCACCCGTCGTATTCCTACGAGGACTTCGTCGAGGGGTATCGCCCGGCGAGGGGCAGGGCGGGCGCTTGGGCGACACGCCGGTCCCCGGGCCTTTCCGACGAATCTGCCAGTCCGCACACGAGCATCCCGAGGTGCGGCACACGCTCTTGATCGACGAGATCAACCGCGCCAACGTAGCCAAGGTCTTCGGCGAGCTCATCACCATCCTTGAGCCGAGCAAGCGCTGCGCGCCCAACCCGAAGCTCGACTTCTCCGGCGCACGCACGGCGGTCCGCCTCCAATACAGTGGCGACGAGCTGGCGGTGCCGGCGAACCTCGACATCATCGCGAGCATGAACACGGCAGACCGCTCGGTACAGTCCATCGACCGTGCGCTGCGCCGGCGCTTCGAGTTCACCGAGACTCCCGCCGATCCCCGCTTGCTGCCCGCCGCGAAGGTGGGCGGCGTCGACTTGCGGGCGCTGCTGGCGGCCATCAACGATCGCATCGAGTTCCTCATCGACGGCGACCACGCTCTGGGCCACGCGCTGCTCATGGGCGTGGGCAACCTCTGGGACCTGCGGCGGGCCTTCTCCCGCCGCGTGATCCCGCTGCTCCAAGAGTATTTCTTCGAGGACCTGGGCAAGGCCAAGCTCGCGCTGACGGGATCCTCGAAGCCCTCGGCCTTCTTCGAGGAGCGGCCCTTGGAGCCCTCCAAGCTCTTCGACCAGTCCGCGGATCTCGACGGGCTCGATCCGCGGGTCTCCATCCGGCCGTCGGATGACCTTGCCACGTGGACCGCGGCCGACTTCATCCGGCTCTACCTGCGTGATGACGACGCAGAGGCGGCCATCGCGGCACTGGCTCCCATCAATCCCTCGGACGAAGAGGGGGTCGAAGCCGAGTTCGAGGACATCGACGAACTTGCAGAGGAAGCCGCGCCCGGCGCTGGGCCGTCCGGCGCGGACGAGGGTGGGGCTGACGAAGGTGGTCCTGCCACCCAGCCCTTGGTTGGCGCCCAAGCCGAGCCTCCCGCCGCCAACGACCCTGAGGCCGCGCCGGCCACCGGCGCGGGCGTCTGATCCCAGGGACGCGCACATGCCGACCCTTGCCCTGTTCGCCTTTGAGCGCGAAACCATCCGGGTGGCGCCCGACGGCGACGTGGCGGCGCTGCGCCAGCGCGCGCGCGCCGATGGACTCCCCGCCGACGGCCGCGACGACGCGGGGCGCCTCGCCCTGACGCACGCCGAGGCCGAGGTGCTCGAGCGCGTCAACGCCACCCGCTCCGACTTCTGCTCGCGGACGCTCAAGGGGATCGCGCTTTCCAAGCATTGCGGTCTAGTCCGGCTCGGCGCCGGCGGGGCGGGCCGAGGTGTGGTCCTGGAGGTTCTACCGAAGATCTGGGATGGCCACGGCGGAGCCGCCGAGGCCGACGCGGCCGAGCGAGCCGAGGGGGCGGGGAGGGCCAGACGTGCGCTGCTGCGAATGCTCGCCCTGGCCAGCGGACTTTCCATCGCCGAGCTGGACATGGCGCCACAGGCGGCCGCCCGCGCAACGCTGCTGGACCTTTTCATCCGCTCCTACCTGCGCGAGGCGCTCAAGGTAGCGAAGGGCGGGCTGCTCACCCGCTACGTCGAGTCCGAGGACGATCTGCCGGTGCTGCGCGGCAGGATGCTCCTGGTGGAATCCGAGCGCCTGGCGGCGACCCGCCCGGGATTGGTCCGCTGCTCGCACGACGAGCTCACGCCCGACAACGCCTACAACCAGGCCCTGCTGGCCGCCATTGAGCGCTGCCGCCCCCACGTCCGCCAGGCCGCCACCGAGCGGCTCTGGGTGGAGGCGAGGGCCTTCTTCGGGGGCGTCTCCTTGGTCCGGACGGATGCCAAGCGCGTGGCGGGGCTCAAGCGCGGCCGCGAGACGGCCCGCTACGAGGAGGCCTTGCGTTGGGCCGAGCTGCTCCTGGGCCTGCTCTCGCCCTCGCTTGCGGCCGGTGCCTCCGAAGCGCCCGCGCTGCTCTTCAACATGGAGCCCATCTTCGAGAGCTGGGTCGCCCGCCACGAGCGCCGGCGCGCGCCGGAGGGGATCGAGGTCCGCCTCAAAGGCTCGCCGCGCTACCTCTCCACCGTCGCCCACCGCAGGCCCGCCGCGGCGGCCGGTGGCGACGGCGCAGGCGGCGCGGGGAGCGCGCCCCAGAAACGCGCTGCCGGCCGCGTGAAAACCGCCTTCCGCCTCATGCCGGACGTACTCCTATGGCCTGACGGCGTGGACAGGGAGGAAGGGGCGCCCGCCGCCATCGTCGACGCAAAGTGGAAGAGCTTGGACCCCTCCAAGAAGGACTGGGGCGTCGACGAGAAGGACGCGCACCAGTTGGTGGCTTACCTCACGCGCTATCGCTGCCTGGCCGCTCGGCTGGCCTACCCCACGCTCTCGGCCGCCGGGTTGCCGTCGCAGGGCCCGCCGAGCTTCGAGATTGACCTCCCGGGCGGGGTGGTGGCTACCATCGACGTGGAGCTGGTGCCCATCGACGCTTGACCTCCAGCTCGACGAGCGCGCCCCACCTGCTGGGCCGGGAAAGCCCGGCAGTTTGTCGTAACTGACTTCCGTGAATTCCATGTCTATCCCCTTGTTTCGTGCTGGGAATGTCTGATCACGATCGACCGCGGGGGACAATCTCAAAAGGGTTGTCGGTTGTCGTGACGCCATCCTCGACTTTGTTCATGGACAATCTGGAGCAATGGCGATGGCGGAAGTCAGGAAAGAAGGCCAGCAGTGGGTATTGGCGCGCGCGCGCTGGGAGGCCGAGCCTCAGATGACGTTCTCGGACGTGGCCGTTTTGGTAGGAGTTTCAAAGCAAGCAGTCTCGAAGCACGCGAAGAGATGCGGCTGGCATAAGCACTTGGACATGCCGACCCTCGTTGCCAAGGCTCATGCGAAAGCGGATGAACAGACCGTGCGGACTATCGAGCAGGATGCGGGTGGGAGCCAGGCAGAGGCGCGGCAGGTTGTCGCTCCGAGCATGTTTTTTGCAGGGTTGTCGCGCCCCGCTCTTCCCGCCGACGCGTCCCATGAGCAAGCCCGCCAGATCACTACGGATGCTGCGGTCGATGCACGCGCCGAGCTGCTCACTCGCCATCGCCGGGAATGGGGCGCCGTGCGCAACCTGGCCTACGACTCGATCAAGTCGAAGGATCTGGATAAGGCGCGCACGGCCAAGACCGCCGCGGAGGCTGTGAAGACCATCCAGGACGGTGAGCGCAAGGCCTGGGGACTAGATTCGGGCGACGAGGGGCCGGTGAAGGTCACGGTAGTGCGGGGCGGCGAGTGATGCGGATGTCATCCTGACGCCAGATTTGAGGTAACACAACAGCTAGAATGGCAGAAGGCATGGCCGGAACGCCGCCCCTGATTTGGCAACACATGGTAAAAGGCCTTGGCAATTACCAAGGTGGGCTGCCACGTGACGACGTTGCCGGTGATAGGCAGAGACCGATGTGTCAAACACGGTAGCTTGGAGCGTTCGTCGGGGAGGCTGGCGCGTGCATGCTCCCAGCTGGGAGCAAAAAATGTCAAACTCTGTCAGCTGTCGAGTGTCGCCATATGGACGATAACATTCTGCTGCGCACAAAGGTGAGGCGATGTCGCAGCGAATTGTGGCGACGGCCCATTTGGAACGAGAAGATAGGGGCAAGGACAATGTCTAAGTTAGATAAGGCGTTGGAAAAAGCAATGAACACGCGCAGGCCGCCGGAAGTGTTGGAGAGGGAGATGGCTTTATTGTTCGAGGATTTGATGCGGCAACCGGAAGGATCAATCAATATCCCGGTCAACATGATCCGATCGTCGCCATACCGCTGTCGGGTGGGCAACGATGAGGCACACATCAAGAAACTGATGTCCTCGATAAGTGAAATTGGCCTAATCACGCCGATTGTCGTACGCAGGATGACGGTCGCCGACACTCGTGGCTCCCTGGAACAAACGTCAGACAATACCACTTTCGAGTTAGTGGCTGGCCACTACCGCACTGAGGCTTTTCGCCGTATGGGGCGCGCCACTATCCCTGGTATTATCCGGCCGCTCTCCGACGCCGAGGCGGCGCGCGCGCTCACTGCGGATAACGCCCTATCTCGGCCCATGTCAAATGAGAACGAGGTCACCATTCAGCGTGAGGGGCGCGTGGTCAAGATGACCCTGCTCGACGGCGAGGCAAAGATCACCGGCGATATCAACTTCGATAAACTCCGCGCGATTATCGATGCCAATCTGCTGGCGTTGCAGCGTGACTAGAAGGACTAAGTTGACTAATACGGGCTTCCGACTGGAGGCATAAATAGCCGGCACCGCCAGATCCGCGTGGGCTTCCTGCAGTTCGGCCAGTTCGACTGCAACTCACATTCCCGTACCAGTTCCCGACGTGGGCGATCCCCACGCATTTAGTGATAGCTTTCGGCATTGGACATCCGGCCGAAAATGCAGGGGAAAGGGTACTACCGATATTTTGTAGCCGCGGCGGAATCGGCGCTTTCGGGGTCGTAGCAGTCCGTCAAATCCTCATAAAAGCGCCATTTGCGTCACTTTTATGAGGATTTGCTATATTAAATCGCGGAGGACCGCAGCATACTGGATCCGGACGAATGGAAAACACGCGTGATCGCCGAAGGCATCACGCTGTGCCTGGCCTGCGAGTCGACGGAGATAACGCTGGGCGCCTGCGCCGTCGGCGCCATGACGATCCCTGCGAGCGTTGCCAGCACGAGTTCTCGGGACTCTTTGCGCAAGTTACCCACTACGAAGCACAATGAGGCCATAGTGCCAACTGCAGGAGCCAGCTATGTCCACCCTTGACCTCCAACAGGCACAGCAGCAGCTAGACCAACTGGTTGAAGCCGTGCAGGCCGGTAGCGAGCGCGAGGTGGTGATCCGTGACCGCACCGGCCGGCCCGCTGCCAAGCTGGTGTCGCTCGATGATGTGCATAACGAGGTGAACGAGCTGCGCGAGCGCCTGCGCCGGCTGGAACGCCTTTGGGCGCACGTCGTGGCGGCGAGCGATCCGCGCGCCGAAGCGCGCGCCCGGCTCAAGTGGCGCGTGCATCAGTCCATGGTGCCGGCCATCGCGGCCACAGATGCACAGCGCGAGGCCACCGCCAAACAGCGCGATATGACTGCCGCGATGGATGCCGACGCACAGCGCGAGATGGCTGCCGCGTTCTACACGCTGGAACGCACCTTCGCCGACGTGCTGGGCCCATCCTTGTTTGACCCGAACCAGGCGCTGAAGGAAGCGCGCCCGATGTTTCCGCCCCCGCACGCCAGCCGGCGCCGGCTGATTGGCATCGCCGCCGGCCAGCGGCCGGTGCCCGCCGAAATCGACGTGGCCAATCCGGAGATCCAGCGCATGTTCGAGGGGACGGGGAATTGAACTTGCTGCTCGACACGCACATCCTCCTTTGGGCTATGTACGCGGAGGACAGCAGCAAACTGCCGGCCGCCGCGGCAGCGCTGCTGGACAACCCAGAGCACGAATACTTCGTCAGCGCAGCCACCGTGTGGGAGATCGCCATCAAGCACGCCTTGCAGCGGGGCGACTTCAACTATCCACCCGATGAGGTCGTCGGGCTGGCGCAAGCCGCCGGCTGTCAGCTCCTGCCCGTGACCGCGGCGGACGCGATCGCACTCACCCGGCTGCCTCCGGCCGCCGCCGTCGGCGCCAGTAACAGCGACCCCTTCGACCGCATGCTGATCGCCCAGGCCATGTCCGGCCACCTGGTGCTGGTGACCCACGACAGCGAGATCCCCAAGTACCAGAAGCACCTGGCCCAGCAGTGCATCATCGCCGTCTGACGACAGACGGCCCCACCCCACTCCAACCACCGGAAACCCGCGCCATGGGCGTCAGCAAGCAAACCGAGATCACCGTCGCCGAGCACGAGGTGGCCTAGGGACGACGGTCCGAACTGGTGCGCGTGCCCGCCTGACGCCCAAGGAAAGAGACATGACCCCACGAGCCAAACTACTATTCTTTTTCAGTCTGCTGTTTGCATCGGCAACTGCTTTCGCGAACTGCGTGGGCTCGACTGGCCCCGGTGGGCCTTGCTCCACCGGCCCTGGTGGTGGCCTTTCGACCGGCCCCGGTGGTGGGATGTCCACTGGCCCTGGCGGTGGGATGTCCACTGGCCCCGGTGGTGGCCTTTCGACTGGCCCCGGTGGTGGGATGTCCACTGGCCCTGGCGGCGGCCTTTCCACCGGCCCCGGCGGCGGGCTCTCCACTGGCCCTGGTGGTGGGATGTCCACCGGCCCCGGCGGCGGCCTTTCCACTGGACCAGGCGGTGGTTGCTCTACCGGCCCAGGCGGGAACAATGACCGATGGAATCGACCGAATCCGAACTGTCGGTAATCGACGCGTCCGATCGGTTGATCTTGTGTGGGAACGAATGGGCGGCCAGCGCCGCTTCGTAGGCGGCGGCCATCTTTTGGGCCCTCGGCCAGCAACCATCAGGCTTCCGACCGTTCTTCCAGGTAGTCCGTCGCCGCCGCCGAGCGCCTGCTGACCTCGTCGGCTAGGCAAAATTAGGATGGTCATGGCGCCGGTTGTCGATTCAGGTTCAGTTTCCGATGGGTTGTCACGCACGACGATTCCTGCCAACGCCACCCCTGGCGCAGGCACGGCAGGTTGCCGCGGATGCTGCCGTCGACGAGCCCGCCGAGTTGCTGACCCGCCATCGCCGTGAGTGGCGCGCCGTGCGGAACCTAGCCTATGCCGCGATCAAGTCGAAGAGCTTGGAGGCACTGCTGCGGAGGCGGTGAAGACTATTCAGGATGGGGAGCGCCAGGGCCTGGGGCTGGATTCGGGCGACGAGGGGCCGGTAAATGTCGTGGTCGTTCGCGAAGGCTCTTGATGCAACCTATGGTTGCTCTGCGTGCCTTGCCGCGCGCGGCGTCTCCTCAAATCTACCGAATACCCAGTAGTTGCGTAGGTGCGCTTGGTCTCGACGGGGCGAATACGGGAATTTCCCGTATTTATCTCGGCCGTCGTTGACGGTCAGGACGGGGGCGGTACCGGGGCGCGGCAGGAATGCCCAGCGCGCAGAGTGTCACACTGTGACAGAGCCTTGGCCCTTTCACAAAAAAGATGTCGCTTAGTGACGCCGGCTCGGTGGGATCCTGTCGAGCGTCAACGGTTGATACCCACGCGACCGGGTCGGGCTGCCTTGAAAGTGTCAAACCTTGACACTCGATGGGCCATGCAGCATTGTCAGTCTCCGACACTGATCATGTCGCTCACCGAAAAGTGTCGAAATTCGACAGTTGTGGACTCGGTTCCTGGAAGTGTCGGGTGTCAGTCCTTGACGTCATTTCACATTGCGGAAAAATGTCAGGCTCTGACACTTTTCCGCAGCACTGCTGTCGGTGCTGACCTGCGCCAAGATGAAACCGCCACCAGTCGTCACGCGAGATTACGGATCTGGTCGATTCGCGCCACGATAAGGTGAAGCAGTCCATCGAGCGCCTTGTCTCACGCGGGGTGATCACACTCCCCCCAATGGGGGAGTGTCGAATGACGGCCCTGGCCCGAAGACTATCGCCGAGTATCGCGTCAGCAAGCGCGACAGCTAGGTGATCGTCGCCTAGCTCTTCCCCGAGTTCACTGCGCGCCTGGTCGATCGCTGGCAGGAGCTGGAGGGGCGTGCGGCGGCGGCCTCTTTGTGTTGCGGTTGCGCCGCCTATTTTGCCCTCCTATAGTCGAAGCGCAAGCACTTGGGGGTTCTATGTCAACAGTCAATCTCGCGGAGGCCCAATCTTCACTGGGAAGGTTGATCGAAGCCGTCCGCAATGGCGCCGAGCAGGAGATTATTATTCTTGGCGCAGACGGGAGGCCAGCAGCTAAGCTGGTTCCGCTCGCTCAACCGACCGCGGCGCTATGCATTGCTCCCACTGCAAGCGGGAAGCGGCTAATTGGCATCGCAGCGGGGAAACGCAAAATCCCGGATGACATCGATAAAGACAATGCGGAGATCCAGCGTATGTTTGAGGGGGATGGGCAGAATTGACGTTGCTGCTGGAGTTGGTCTATGCGACGCCGCATCGAATGTCACACTCCAGGCGCTGACTGCGCGACGGGATGGCGCCCTGTGTGCACCAGTTCGGGTTGCTCACTTCGGAGCGATGATCGATTTGCCGTCGAGCGCAATGGTGGAAAGGCCGGCCTTGCGCAGGCATCGTTTCTGCCCAGAAAGCGTCGAAGTTCCACACTGGATGGCCCGGCCCCGGGGGGTTAGAGCCTAACACTTTGCAGTCAAGTGCCCCGCCAGCCCTTGCTGCATATGGCTTGGGCCGAATGCTAGTATCGCCAAAACATCAAGGCGCAAACATGGACCAGACGTCCGATATCACCAGCAACCCCGGTTCGTCCGGCTGGCAGCTTGCGCTCGAGCGCGCGTCCGGCCCGCGCCCCTACCTGGGCGACCTGACGGCCATTGGCGCCGTGGTGCGCGACTTCATCGCCGGCATTGCAGATCGCTACGTGGCGGTCTGCCAAGGGCGCTCGACGCCGTGGGAGGCCGCGGCCGCCGATGGGACGGAGTGCAGCCGCATGGGCCGGATTTTCGCCGGCCACGATGCCGCCTATGAATCGATGGGTGAGTGGAACGACGGCGGTGGGCTGGCACACTTCCTGGCTGGCCAACTCGAGGGCATGGTGGCCGGCGATCAGTTGCGCGACCCGGTGCTCGCCGGCACGCAGGCCTTCGCCATCCTGGCGCACAAGGTCTACGGCGTGCTGCAGGAACCCCTTGCTGATTCTGATTGCGCCGCCGCTCACTCTGCGCTGTCCGACCTGGCCGATACCATGGCGCGCGCGCTGCTCGGCTTCGAGACCGGCCTCTTCGATCAGGACTGACCCTCCCGCGGGCTTAACATTTAGATCCGTCGCCTGTGGCCGGCCTTGTGGATCGTGCCGTCGCGGAGTTGGGACACTACTGCTGTGGCCGTTGCCTGGTGGCGCAAGCCGTACTGACGGCCTACCACGTGATGCGCAAGCGCAAGGCCGCGGCGGGGCGCACGAAGGCAGAACCGGACGACATGGACGATCCGCTGTGGCCTTAATCGCCCAGGCAGTCCAGCTAATCTATGGCGCTCCTTGCGCTGCTCTGCGAGCGCGCATTTCGCAGCCACCGCCAAGGCGCGTCTTCCTCAACTGCTTTCGACTGGAAACACTGAGCCGGGGCGAGACGAACGAACGGTGGCAGGTGCCTAACCAGACTTGCTGAGTTCTTTAGCGGCGGTAACCGCCGTCTGGTGCGCTTTGGTGTTGGCGAGCGAGGCATAATCTTGCCTGTCATGCGGTACTTTGTGTCTTTTCGCCTCGGAAAGGCGCTCATATCCAGCCGCTCAATCGCGTTGTACCGCCTTGCGTATTCAAGGCCGCGACGCACGTCCACCTTGTCCATGATCCCCGCCTGTACCATATCCTGCCGCGTCGCGGGCCCATTCGCTGTAATGAACGCCAAGATTCTGGAGGCGCAGGTGTACGCGCATAGCTCTCTACCAAAGCCTGCCGAGGGCAGCACTCTTGCGGCCTCAAGGTGCGTGGAGTCATCGATTTTCGCCATCCATTGGCTGGTTTCCGCTAGGCCGAAGCCGACTCCATATCGAGTCTCTATAGATCGAATTGACCAGCCGCAGAGGGTGGCCCGAATATCTAACGGGCATCCCGCCCGGCGCAATCTATCTACGAAAGCATGGCGCAGGCCGTGAATTTGGCAATGAATGTCACGCTGCTTCATCCAGGCTCCCATGGACGATGCGGCCCCGTTGCGCTTCGTTTGAGGGAGCTTGTTATAGCGTGGAAAGGCGTGTGTCTGCCCAGGCTTCGCTTCCGATACGACTCGGCTGGCAGCCCACAAAGCCACACCCACCAGGGGAAGTTTTCGGATACTGGCCGCTGACTTTAGCCCTCGCCAGCCATGTGCACGGATATCTATGTGCGGGTAACGGTGATTGAGAACAATGTCCGATAGGGCCAGGCCGGCAATCTCGGCAATGCGCGCGCCGGTGTCGATAAGCATCGCTAGCAGCCAGCGAATTTCGTCGTCCTCGTTGTAGCAGCTGGCCTTGAGATTTGCGATATCGTCCGGTGGCATTGGGAGCCTTTGAGTCGAATCAAGCCCCTCGTTTGGAATTGACACGCCGTGGAATGGATTCGGGCTATCCAATTCCTTTTCACGCAGGTACGCACTGGTGGCCGCTGCTAGATGCGCGATCTCTCTGCGCACAGAGTTGGTTTTCAGCCCCATAGCAATGCGCCTGGCTATATGCGCCCTGATATGTGACTTTCGTACTTCGGAGAGGCTAAGGTCGCCATTGGTAGCATAAAAATGCTCAAACGACTGCACAAGGCTCTGTGTGAAGTATGGGTGCAGTCGATGCCTGTTCAGCCGCAGATACAACTTCAAGATTGTGCTAAGCCTGAAACCCGGCGCGCATTCTGGGCGTGCGCCCCGGATGCGGGGCCGCAATTGCCGATTCTTGCGAAAGTTCTCAAACATCATGCATGGTCCATGGAGTGCAGGTTCTCGCATTTGACCATGTGGTGTGCGTTGCACTCCCCCAGGTGGTTGGGTGCCGCCCTCAATAACTGTGACCCGAGCTCTTCAGTGGGTGCGCAGATTTGTATAGAGGCGGCCAGATCAGTGGCAGGGCAATATCAGCGTAGTGCGTGGTTGTCGCGCGACAGTTTTCCACTCAGGTTGTCACGGTCTGGGCTTCATATAGCCCCGCCGGAGGCCGATAGCCAAGGCTGGCACGCCCCACGCGCACGCGAATAAGGCCGAGGCGTATAGCCTCGGAGCTCGAGCCTCAGCTGCCGGTCGGATTTGGCGGCTTCGGTGCCGGCCAGCTCGAAGATGGAGGCGCCAATCTCGCCCATCACGAACATAACGCCTCCGAGCCGGCCGCTCTGCGAGCAGAAGCCGAGGTAGGGATTGCCGATATCATCGACCATCTCTTGGATCTCGTTGAGCTCGCCTACCAAATTCGAGACCTTGACGCTCTCGTCGTCGATCAGTGCTCTGCCGATCCTGAGCAGATCCTCGCGGGCCGGCTCCACTAGCGCCGCGAGCTCCCCCTGTTCGTCATGCATGGTTGACTCCCTGGCGGCTTGCTGCTCTGTCCCGGGCGCGCATGATGCTCTGCCTAGTCGTGCCGTAGTCGCGGGCGACCTGGGCGATCGAGACGCCGGCGGCGAGCTTCGCCAGCGCCTCGGCCTGCTCTGCTTCGGCGAGCGCCGCCGGCCGCCCCAGAGCCTTGCCCTCTGACTTGGCGCGAGCGAGCCCGGCCTGGGTACGCTCAATCAGCAGGTCGCGCTCGAATTCCGCAACCGCGTTTAGCACGCCCATCGTCATCTTGCCGGCCGCGCTGGTCAGGTCGACGCCGCCGAGCGCAAGGCAGTGGATCGGCACGCCCATCGCGGCCAGACGCTCGACCGTGGCGCGCACGTCCATCGCATTCCGCCCAAGCCGGTCCAGCTTCGTGACGATCAGCACGTCACCCGCCTCCAGCTTGTGCAGCAGCTTGGCGAACCCAGGGCGCTCGCCGGCGGCGACGGATCCGGAGATGTTCTCAACGACAATGCGGTGCGGCTCGACAGCGAAGCCGGCCGTCTGGATCTCGAGTACCTGGTTGTCGGTCGTCTGGTCCGCGGTGGAAACCCGGGCGTAGGCGAAGGTTCGGGACATGGCTGCGTTCCTGATCTGTACGTTGAGGGTGTACGCATTATGTGGGTAGTACGAAATAAGTAAAGACTAATTTACGTACATACCTGCGGCCCCAGTACGTAGACGGTCGATTTCGTACACGTCTAACGCAAGCCCGACTGCTGAGAGAGGAGCCACAGCAATTCGCGCCGAACACCACCGCTAGGTCGCCAGTTCGCCCCGTGATGTCACCTCTCGTCTTTCGAGGCCGCAAAGCGGCGCATACGCGACTGATCGCGCCTCCTATATAGGCGCATCATTGAGTTCCGCAAGCGCGCGTAGAGGACGCCGTTCAAGGTTGAACGTGTCGACAAAACGAAGGTTGGTCGACCATTCCGGCCCCAGAAGCTCAGCCATTACTCCCGGATCGGTATGCCGCCAAAGCGGATGAACTACGACGGTGCGCCCGACTTCCACACCGTCGAGCGTGCGTTCGATGAGACAAGGAAGACCAGAATACTCCAACGACTTGTATTTAAGAGTGCCCCGGCGCATTTCAGCCACGGTCTCGGCGAGCTCGTGTGCTCGCCTGCGCCATCCAAATATCTCGGGCAAGCCCTCATCGCTGCGCGTAAGTCCACACGTGTAATCGGGCGATACCATCGCGCGCAAATATGAGAGACCCAAACGCCAGTCGAGAATACCGTGATAGCGCCTATTACCATACCGCTGAATGCATCGATAGCATGAGGTCCAACAACGCTCCAAGTGAGCCCCTTCGTGATTGACACTCACAAAGTCCTGAAGAGGCCATTCCTCCTGGTTTTCGAGAATTGAGTGAATCATTTCCACGATTTGTGGCGGTCGGCCGCAACCTATGGACTCTCCAAGTCGTCTACAGAGTCCCGATCCATTGATCAAAGCATCAGCGATCTGGAGCATCGGAAGTCCGGACCTCAGACGCGGCTCGAGTGCTTCGAATTCATCCGACGAGACGTCGAGCTCAAGTGCTGCCTTCTGGATAAGTATCTGAGTTGCGCTGATAGCCGCGGCGCGCGTCGGCAGGTTTGAATTTGAGCCACGCCGTGTAACCATGTCGAGGTTTAGTCGAGGATCAAAGTTGTCAACTCTAAGTAGAGGGCATCAGTCTTCTTGCTAGCAATGAGGCCGAAGGTCATCTGAGAATCTTGCTTAGCCGCCCAGCGACTACCGCGCTCCTTTTCCAAGAAAGAAGATTCAATTGCCTGGGGTCCGTCGATTGTGAGCGGCTTCGACCGCAATGGCACCGGTACTCCCTGATCCTGGGCGAGATTGATGACAAATCGGTTGCCCTCACCTTCGTCTCCTGAAACGCCATCATTAAGTTGCATAACAGTGACATCCGCACCACGACGAACTGCCATTTTCCCGTACGCCACTCGCTCCCCTTCGCGAAGCACCGTCGCTACCGTTCGAAACGCCATTCGACCAACCTCATCCAGGTTGGTCCTCGGTTGAAAGTCAGTGCGAAACGCGGTAGGTGTTACGTAAAGATGAAACTCCTCCGGCGGAATCTCTTCGTGACAATCATCACAGTTCAATACTGTGGCAGGCTCGCTTTCATCGTGTTTCGCCGAGCCGCAGCTCGGACACAGAGCGACATAAGTCTTGGACTCGAGCCAGTTCGAAACAGCCCGTATCTCAACATCAGAACCACGGCGCTGAGGCTCCGCTAGGTCACCGGTGAAGCCTATTACGCGGTGCTTTTGCTTATCCTTTACTAAGATCGCACCGGGAGCGAACTCAAAAACCGCGAGATCAAGGTCTCGATCCATTGTGGACCATTCGTACTCAGGAGAGGCGCTATCCTTGTCGGAGCGAAGGCCGAGGTAGAGCTCGCGCACTCGAGTTGGCATACCGTACATCGGCAGTAGGCCACCTTCGGCTAGAAAGCGAGCGAGCCCGAATCCGGCGTTAGGGGCGAGCGTACCGAGCTCGTCAATATCGGACAAAAGTTCATCCACCGTAGCCCTCGCTAGCAAGCGATCGCGCTGCGCTTCATTGAAAGTCGCCGCGTGAGCATAATCATCTCGCTTTTGTATGGTCAACTCAAGAGCCCGACGAAGCCGGTCTTTCCATGCGGCCTCCGAGTCAAAAAAATAATCGCGAGTCGTTACATACTCACCGTGCACATCTGGCGGTACAAGTATGTCACCGGGATAGATTTGACCTTTCGCCTTGCATTCGTCGCGCAGTAGCTTGAACGCCTCACGGAGCCACGCCTTGCGCAGCAGCCGGAGCGGAATGGGATCGTGGCTAACAGCAAGAAAAGGAGGTGGCGGCTGATCACCAGTAATCGCTTCCGGATGCGCAAAATAGTATGCATCATGGCTCCGCCCACGACAAAAGGTCACCACAAAGGAAAATGCTTGTCCACGACGTCCAGCACGACCGACTCGCTGTTGATAGTTGAACCGCTGCGGAGGCATATTCGCCTGATATACGCTCTGAAGTGCGCCAATGTCGATTCCCACCTCCATGGTGGTTGTTACGGACAGCATGTCTATCTCAGCAGAGAGCTTCTGAATTTCACTTTCGCCGTCAACAAAAATTCCCTTGAATTTACGCAATCGCTCCGAAAAATCATCAGTCTGGCCAGTGAGCTCTTCGACTCGCAGACGAAAACGACTTACTCCGTCGTCGTGGCTTCGCATAATGCGACGGCCAAGAAAATTGCTCCGCCACAGCGCCTCAACCTTACCGGTAGGCTCCTTCTGGAGCCCCTCGCCACATCTTGTGCATCGCATGACACCGAGATGCATGTGGACGCGTTCGCAATTGCCGCAACGCCAATATGGATCGCTTGCCTCAGCCACCTTAAGATAAAGATTCCCTATCTCAAACATGCCACTCTTATGTCCGAGATCGGCAAATCTATTGAGGACTCCCGTCAACCCCTCAACATGGCCATTGTCACCGAATACCATTTTTGCAAAGCGAGTCGTCCGCTTGTGAAACACGTCGGCTCCAGACACCCATTCAGTCATGCGACTGTCATCGGCAAACTTATTGTCGCGAACACGCGTGGCTTTAGCAAATACTCGTAACCAGGCGTCCAACTCGTCCGCCTTAGCATCGATCCCCTTCGACGCCGAAGGATAAGCTAGTCCCGTCTCTTCGAGAGCGAAGAATGTGTTTGCGAAGATGACGTCATCGATAAGCTCGTACTGTCGCTCCAGGATGATGCCATTGAGTTTGGCGCGCGAAGCCTGCGAGAGCGTCTGCGTGTAGTCGATCGCGTCTCCCTTCTTATCAAAGAGCTGATACCAAGGCCTTTGCTCGAAGGTCTGCAGCCCCGCCTCATCAAACGGGTGAGTGCCTATCCGGACAAACTCTGCTACCAGGTCTCCAATTGACCCGTCGCTGACGTTATGCTGCAACAAACGGTCGAGCTTGACTTTGCGACCTCCAGCGCCGCCCGCCGCATCCCGACTCTGCTTGGAATAGCGATCTAGCAACGCCGCACGCTCCTCCTCACGTCCAGCTTCCTGCAGTTCCGAGAAGCGGGCCAGAAAATCATCGTGAGACATCCACTCGTTCGCCGCCCTCGTAACGTAGCTCCGTGCCGCGGCGACGAGGACTTCTCGTCGAAGGTCACGCAGATGTAGGCGCTCGATCTCTAGTGCCTGATTGGCTGCGTCCTGGCGACTATCGGAGAAAACGATGCCCTTAGGCGCAGCACCGATTGCGTGGAGCAGCTCGAAGAGCTCTGTTGCTACAAGTTGAGACGCCTTTGTGACGCCGGTGCGAAACGCGCGAATTGGGGAACGTGAACGATTTGCCGCCGGTCGATTTGAATAATCGGTCCCGCACTTCGGACAGCAAAAAGGCTGAGCAGATTTGCTCCCAGTGATCTTGCCTTTCGGGCCTCTAACGGCTGCGTCTTCTTGATAGTAAAGATACCCTCCAATGCGACCATCCGGCACATCTTCATGGATAGTTGCGACACCTGTCTCCGGATTGAGGTACGCTGGCTCCCAACGATCGTAATCTTTCTCTGAACCGGCCCATTCATCGCGCCGTGGCCAGAACACAGCGAACTCATCGAGCTTCATAGAGTCGTAGTACTCCGACGAAGCGCGCTCGGGCAGCCCCTCAAGATCCGCGGTCGACGGTAGAAGTTCGGTGGCCCTGCTTGTAGTGCTTTTCTGTCCACGCTGACCGCCGACAAAAAGGTCGCCGCATGCTTCACAGTAGAGCAGTTCGAAAAGCCGAAGGCCTCGCTTTTCCCCTAGGCCCGGCGCTGCATGCGATGTCCCACGCTCGACCGTGAAATCTCTGAAGGTAACGACTCCGTCGCGTAGCTGAGGAGCGGCGAATAGGCCCTCGATATTGCGAATAAATGTGTGAACGCGAAATGCAGGCGTCTCAATTGCAACCTTCGCTTGCCATTCGCCGGACTCTGGTAGGGCACGAGCAAGCATAAACCCTCGCAGCGCCATATCTGGATCTTCTTCATTGGAGCGGAAAATCCGGCGGGCTATTTCGCTAGCGGCGGTTGCTCGCACTCCTTCGCCATCTTTGCACGCATTGGTCAAAACGGCGGCCGCAGCCTCAGCGAGCTTCTTGATCAGATCGTCATCATTCTGACCAGCGACGCACAGTGCGCTCGCTGCCTCATGGATCGCGGCGCTAATTTCCGGAGTCTTCCTCAGCTTAGCGACGAACCCGTTCTGTTCCTTGAGTGCCGCAAGCATCAGGCGAACGAACGGTGCTGGATCGATGGCTCCTCCGAGCGCTAACGGTATCTTAGGCACGCCCTTGATAACACAATCGTTCCAAAAATCTGGACTGGTCGACCCTGGGTCACCTCGGGTTGCACTGGTACCATATGGCGCAAAAAATCGCGAAGGTAGGTCCGCGACTGAATGCCTCCGTCCCCCTCCATTGGCAGCGAAGCTGATGATGCCAGTATGCGCAGCTTGTGGCGATGCTCGGGTCGGCTCAGGCCCAACCGATCTAGCAACGACTTCATAAGAAAGCCGACTTCAGTACCCGCCGAACCACGGATAAGGTGCAGCTCGTCAAAGATGAGGTAGAAGTACGCATCCTCATTTGACAGAAGCCACTCCCGCGTCTGGTCAAATATTGGATCCTCGACCTCGCGCGAAAGCATCGCGCCCAGCATCGAAGCGTTAGTAACCAAGACATCAGGTGGTGCGTCGTGCATGTCCCAGCGGGACGTCATCTCCCCACCGCCTACTGAGGGAAAGATGAATCTGGTCTTGTCGGGCGTCTGCATTCCACGCTCGGTAGCTTCCTTCGATGCTTGTTCATCGTGAACCCGTGCGGCGTCCTGGTTAGCCTTAGTGGCTTGCATGGCGTTGCGGAGCCGTTTGACGCGTCGCGCACGCCGTGCCTTCTCCTTTAAGTCGTCGGCCAAACGAGGATGGCGCTCATAGCCTGTTACTGGCGTCGAACTCGTGTATTGGCCGAAAAAATTCGATTTCGGGCGAACCGATCGTCCATCGTGGCGTGCGCTTCATCGGAGTCAAGCGTCTTGCGTAAGCGAACCATCTGGTCTTCGACGAGCGCATTCATCGGGTATAGGACCAATGCTCTCACAGCAGATGGCCTCGCTTCCCCGTGACGGTGAGGGATCCACCTTGAACCGGCTTCCGCCCACCAGTCGTTCTGTAGATAGTCTTTCGGCGGTTCTGGCCAGGTCACCGCTTCATTCGCGATTGCGGCCAGTACGGGAAGCATGAAGCTCTCAGTCTTGCCCGAACCTGTCCCGGACGCCACGATCCCTGGATGGCCTGGTCTGAGCCCCCGCTCAAGCATTGAGATCTGATGCCGATAGGGCGCGTACAGTGACCTACGCCGGATTTCCCCTCACTCGACTCACCATCGAATAGGCCCGACAATGCGAGCTCAACGAATGCTCGGCGGCCCTTCGGGGAAAGAGGTTCGAGCGGCCCCTTCGCTTGCGCCGCGAGTTCCTCTAGCGTCTTGTCGTGCGATTCATATCGCAATACCGGTTCGACAAATGGTTCGGTTGCGAGCACATTGAGAGTATTCAGAAGCTCAAAGCGTGCCTTGGCTGCGGCAGAATCTGAGATCCGGAAGTTTGTCTCCACGTACGAGATGAAGAAATCTTTGATACGGCTGAAGCCGCCAATCGGATCAAGCACTGGATTTTCCCTGTTGTAGGATCGAAAGTGCCGGTCTGTCTCCGGCCGATTTTTTTACGAAGAGATTTGCTATTGCGAGACTGTGTGCCTGTGATTCATCGACGGGAGCCAACCTGGATGCCTCAGCGGCCGCTCGCGCAGCACGGATTCCCCTTGCTATGTCGAGCCGATCAGCGATCGTCGCTGTCGCTCGCATACCCTCGGTTACGTCAGTCATCCACTCACCGGGATCAAACTCACGATGTTCACTTTCGCTTAGCGCCAGTGCGGCGATAGCCGCCGCGCCTTCGTTGATTACGGACCTCATATCGAGTGACACTCCTTGAGATAGAAGGACCTTAGCTTCTTCACAGGTCTCGTCCTCGACCGTCGTGCAAATGAGTAGCCGCCGGGGTAGCCCGCCGCGACGCGCACGGTCGGCAAGCGCCGGAAACCAGAAGCGTGAGCCAGATTGCTCAGCCTTTTCTATTACCGCGACCAGAGTCACGGGGTTGTCGCCACCGGTGAGCTTGAGTGCCTGCCCCAGTGGAGTTAGAACCCCGAGCCCCGCCCGCATCCAGAGATCCTCAAATGATAGGACTGTGGGGTCAGCGACAAGCCGCGCCGACGCTCCGGAGGAAAGCATCGATTCGGCGATTAGTAGAAAGTCCGCAACTTCCGGGCCGGTGAGAATTGGCACGTCGCCGGCAAGTGTAAGGGCGAGGAACTGCTCCATAAGTGTTCTGCCGGCGTCGGTAAGCAGCGCGCAGCGCCGAATGGCCTGCCACATATCACTTGCGGCGACAATTCGACTACGAGAGGGGGCCGGAATCGGTACTAGGGATTCGGCTGAGTTGCCCTTCGGCAGCGCCCCCGTCGTTGTAGCTGCGGCCAGCAGGCGATCCAGGTTGACTGCAGCCTCAGCTTCACTCTCTCGTAGCGACGCGAGCTCGGTACTGAGCTCCCTTACCATAGGCTCGAGCTCCCGGACCTCTTCGGCGAGCGTGTCCCGCACTTGGGTTAGCTCAGCCACCGTGCTATCAAGAGCTGCCCTTTGAAGCCCAATGCTTCGATTAATCTCGGCGCTGCCTTTTTCCCTCCGCTCAGCCAATGTCTCATCGACAGCTGCCAATTGTGCAGCTAGAAGCCTCTCTAACTCCGTACGCGCTTCATCCTCGCGTGTTCGAAGCTCGGCGTCGAGGGCAGACAGTCGCTCGCGTCGGCTGTCTTGAATCTCCTCTGCAAGCTCCAACTGCGCGCACGCTCGGATCGCTCCGCGCTCCTCCGCAGCGATCATGGCTATTTCCGCCTCGATCAAGCCTTTAATCTTCGGCGCTGACCCGAGAGCAATAGCAAACGCGCGCAGCAGCTCTTGATCAGCGGCCAGTCGTTTGGCAAGCTCGCCAGAGCGCAAGGCCTCATATGCGGCGGCAAGGTCAGCTCCGTTAAGTGACAAGCGACCAGTAACTTCGTCAGCGTGCCGCTCGAGCCAGGCTATGACGTCAGCGATCCGCGGATCATGCGCTCCGGCGAGCGAGCGGACGATGCGGGCAACATAGTTATCCTCTGGCGACCAGTCGTAGGCGGTACTAGGCGAAGCATCCTGCCCAAGGTCGTACAGCGCGACACGAGCCACGCCATTTGGCATTTGAACGACAGCTGTCGGATCAAAAACATAGGCAAGTACTTTCGATGTGCTCGACGCAATGAGCCCGCCCTCGCCATAGCGAACGAGGTCCATTTGAACGACTTCACTATCACGAATCCGAATAATCCATGCGCCCGAAGGTTCGGAGGTTTGCAGGCCGTCAATAGCCAGTACTTTGCGCGCATCATCAAGGGATCCGAGATGCGATAAGTCTGCAAAATGGGCAAGCCGTCGGTGGCGTGCGGCTTTCCATAGACCGCGCCCCATTCGCTCCCTGGAGGCAATCTGCAGAGCAACCCATTCACCCGAGCGAAGCGATCTGGTGTCCACCCCGCGCACCTCGACCTCGCCTGACCGGGGAAATAGTTTTTGCGCATTTTCGACCAATGCCCAGCCATCTTCCGTTCGGCGGGAGATGATCTCGATATGTGCGATTACATCGTGGCGTCGCACGCATCGGCCCGCGTACCAAGGAATGCTTCCCGTCATCGATCCATACCTCAACTATCGCAAATCATAAAAGGAGTCGTCCCCCACGCCACAGGGGTCGCAATCGTCCGGCAGACCTACGCGCCGTAGAGATAACCTGACCTGCATCGTATTTGGGAGCGGACAATATGCCTGCCACACATCCAGGGAGCAATGAGGCAAGCCATTTAGCATCGCTTTCCGTTGCTGGGTAGGCGTACGCATCGTCAATCGGTCCCGCCGTCCTAATTCGTCGACGCCGCAAGTCGGTCGCGAGAGCGTCTGGTACGCCGCCATCGTGCGCGAGACGAACTAACCTATTCTCGCGTATCTCGAACAAGGGGACCGACGCAGCTGCATGTGCTGCACATATCGCCGCAGTACGCGACAAATAATTTATCGATTGACCATGATGCTCGACCCGAAATATGTCATGGTCCCTACCACCCGGATGGATACGCCGTGTGAGTCGGACGGGGCTATGTCCCGTGGCATGATCCTTGAAGCGGCGCTGATCCCAGTCCCAAATTGAAGCCAGTTGGTAGAGTTCAGCATGACGGTTCGCAGTCTCCAATGCGAGAGGTGAAATGCCGGCTACGCGTGCGTTGCTGACTAGTGGCCAGCTCAATCGCTGCGCAAGTGCTTCGGCCGGTACATTTTTGGCGCCAATGGTTGGTGGCGACAGCTCACTTATTCCAAGACGCCGGAAGCAAGTTCCACCCAAGCCATCAACTGCCAACTGAAAGTCTTCGACAAGCCGTGTACACAGCGCACCTTCGACCAAGACAAGCTCGTTGGCATCCATGTGGAGCCTGACGATACGAGGTGCGACTAACGTCCAGCTCCGGCCCCGCCATCCTTCGCGGAGCCGCGGCTCTATAAGGCCGGCATCACCGAGGCAGCGAAGCATCGACCACGGGTGGACGTCAAGGCCAGCGCGACGGATAAGACCGACGAGCTCAGCTTCCTCCCAACCGGACACGCCATCGGCGTAAACGGCCTCGAGCAAATCTTCGCTTGCTACTCGTCCACTTTCCCATTTGAGAGGGTCTTGGTTTTTAGACACGATCGGCGAGGAGCAAGCCCCAGACCAGTCATTGAGTCGCGGCAGACGATGACGGGCACCGTCGATGGCAAGGTGCGGGAGCGCGTCTTTCGCGAACTGTAATCGAAGACTCCACTGTGGGCGCTCTTCGCCATCCAGAAGCGCCGGTTCGACGACATACGAACCAGCTAAAGGAGAGGCAGTGATTAGTTGGCCGCCTTCTGTGACGTGAAGTGCTTGGACACCCGACACACCCATCTTGTCCGAAACGGTGAAATCAGTAGTATCGGCTTCAACTGTAGGAAGAAAGTTTGGCCGACCAAGCCAAGCTCCCTTGACTCGAATGCCATTTGACACTGATGCCCGAAAAATTTGCTCGCCGGAGGTGATTAACAAGCGTGCACGTATGAGTGCCTCTTCGGCTCTTCTTATTGCCTGTGGCTCCTGTGTAATCGACCATCCCGAACTGGAAAGAAGGCGACCCAGTTGAGCTCCCACTAAAGTTAAATGCCGCGCGTGGAGCCCCACATGCACACCGTTCGCTGAGTTTCCTAGTTCAGCATCTGCTATCCATCGGCCTATCCCGCACTGCCGAAAAAACAGCACACCACGAGCGACGGCGGCACCGAGGTTACCGCTGCGTGCCGCCGCCTCTTGCAGGAGAGCATCGTCCAAACTTCGGTAGGAACGCCGGTCGTCATCGTATTCGGAAAGCCCGCAGTAGGACCTGTCGCCATCCTCATCGAAGATCATCTCGATAATGGTATTGCTTCGTTCAGACCTACCGTGGCTCGCCCGAACTCGAGTGAGTAGGCGCCAAAAACGATGATCGGCCAGTGCGCGGCGTCGGCGAAGGTAAGATTGCCTAAACTCCTCGAAAGCAACTGTCAGTCCCCAGGATGCACGTCTATCGAGCAGCGTTCTCCAGAACTCGGTCAGTACAATATGAGGTTCGCTAAGGGCCCCAGGATGCTCTGAGAGAAAACGCTCAATGAGCCGGATGTCCGTTCGATTCGGAAACGACAGACGCCGCGTATAGCCGATATGTGTCCAGCTATGTTGTTCCGGAAGAACTAGACGCCGGAATGGCTCACCAGCTTTGATGCGCCCGTCGAGCCAACCAACCAGCTCCTCCCACATGCAGGCAACTCCTTTGAGTTGCTGGAAGCTGTTGTCAACGTCGAGCCATTTCGCGAGCTTCGTTCGGAAGGCGCCAGACGATGCATAGTTGCCCTCGAGCAGGCTATCGATAAACAGCGTCACCGCGAGATACGCGAAGAAGTTTGGCACGCCGTGAGTTGAATAGCGCTGCGAGCCAAATCGCAGAGAATCAATCAAAAATGGGTCGGCGAGAAATGCTCGCCGAAACCCCTCTCTACAGCCTCTTCTTCGCCAGGAGGGGCGCCGCATGCTAGTGATAGCGTGCTCGCCGTCACTTCGAATGACCGAATATCGCTCGCGTCACCGTCTGAACCTATTGCTAAAAAATGCCTAACCAATAGTGGTTCCCAAGCGGCAAGAGTGGACGGTGGCCTCCAAGTCATTGCGATTCGATTTGTCTATTCGCGATCACGCCACACAGATCTTATCCTGCAGCGCTTCTCGGCGCGCCGTTAGTGCCAGCGGCTCCAGCAGGCGCTCCGCAAGGAATCGAACTACCGGCACAACTACCCCATCTCCGATGATTTTGAAGGCGTGATGATAAACATCAGGTAAGGCATAGTCTGCATCCAATCCCATCAGCCTCGCCGCTTCCTCAATCGATAGGAGTCGCGTTCTGACATGATTGCCATCAACCAGGATAATTCGTGGGCGCGAAGCGCCGCCACGTGGGGTCCTTAGGCATCCCAAAGTTGGGTCGAACGCGATTTCTACGCGTTGCTTGTTCACCTCACCTTCACGACGCATGCGGAGATAGAGACTGCCAATCTGAGCAGATCCCGCGTGTTTAGCCTGCTCGAGCCGAGCGAGATGGTTCGGCGCCATCATGCCAATGAGTCGTTCAGTCTCCTCGGGCGTATTCCATGCTGCGCGCCGCCTATCAATCGACTTTATCAAGGCGTTCTTCGGCAGCTTGGGAGCGATTCCTAGATCCCACCAGATCCAGTCCTTATGAGCCTTCGCGCCAAGGCTCGCAAATGCTCTAAGCAGAGGCGGAGTGTGCCAATTCGCCGTAGCCATTCCATTGTCGAGGTGGCGCGGTACATGCATGTCGCGGCGCACAGCCACTATGAATACCCGTGGCCGAGACTGTGGCACAAAATGCTTGGCGTCTACGATGATTGCACCGTAACGGTAACCGAGCTTGCCTAGCCTAGTACAGATCGCGGCAAAATCGCGCCCGCCATCCAAAGTTAGGAGCCCCGCGACATTCTCCAGCACAACCAAGGGCGGCTGGCGCCCTTGCTGCCGTAGTTTCTCAATAAGCTCTAGGCATGGCCAAAGCGCGCCCGATCGAGTTGATGCTCTGGCATCCGCGTTGCCAATTCCTAGGCCATTCCCAGCGACAGAAAGATCTTGGCAGGGAAACGATGCCCAAGCCAAATCAACTTCACCGCCGAGATCTGACACGGCCACTTTGCTGATGTCTCGGCCATCGAAGTGGTCCTTCCCCCAGTTTTCGGCGTAGGCTGAGGCTTTGACAGGATCCAAGTCGTTAGCGAAGAGGCACTCCCAGGCATTGCCCAGACCTGCGCGGGCCATACCTCCACCAGCGAAAAACTCGTAAAAACTGAATTTATGTTTCATTTTTCGCCATATGTTCGACCCCTGCCATGTGCCACGCTAATCACTTCGCCAACTTTTTGTAACATATTCTAAGCCAAAGGATTGCTTCAGTCTCTTCTTTTGTATGTAACCGCTTAGTAGGAGGTTGACGTGTGGATCGCGCGACGATCATGCGAGCAGTCAAGTCAAAGAACACGGGCCCCGAACTTATCGTGCGGCGAATCGTGCATTCACTCGGTTTCCGTTTTCGGTTGCACCGTCAAGATTTGCCCGGTTCGCCCGACCTCGCGTTCATCGGGCGCCGCAAAGCGATATTTGTCCATGGTTGCTTTTGGCATGGGCACGATTGCCCTCGAGGAGCACGTGTGCCTAAAACAAACTCGACCTACTGGCTTGCCAAGATCGCTCGCAATCGTGAAAGGGATGCGGCCGCCATCGAACGCTTGACTGCAATCGGCTGGCAAATTCATATCGTGTGGGAATGCGAACTCAAAGACCGAGACAAACTTGAGCGCCGCCTACGCAGCTTTCTAGAGGCCTCTGAATAGGATTGGGCTCAGTGCCCACTCTGCTTGGGATCGAGCACGTCGCAAATGAAAGCCGGCCCCGTGGTCAGGATGGGGCTCCGCTAAGTGTATTGTACGGCACCCCAATGCCGGCGCGATGTAGCCTTAGGAAAACCCTGCTAGCTGCCAAGCCACCACTAAGCGCATTTGTGCCCGCGGACGGGCCCGTCCGCTCGTGCTCGGTCACCGTCAGGCCCTGGGTGGGATGCCTATTGCTGCTGCTTCCCGGAATGCTTAGGTTTCTTGGGCCAATACCACCGCGAGAAGTTTCGGGGGCAACTTTGGGGGCATCTACGGAACCTGGAAATTATAAATGCCCTGTTTATGCGGGTTTACGGCACTTGTTTGGTAGTCCTTCGGTCCACCAGTTTCGCTGTACAACAACGCACTTGAGACCGGCACGATATTTTTGCGCCGGGTGCAAGGATATGCTTGCCTGATGAAAAAGCCGACCTTGAGTCGGCTTTTTCATTTTTACAGCGCAAAGGCAGCTAAAAACTGAATCCGGAGGTGGACTACATGCCACACGCCTTCTGGCCCAAGCGGCCATACAGGGGGTCAAGAGGCCCGCGTTCGGAGAATTCGACCTATTTCCCTGGCACTGGCACTATCCCATTTCAAGGGCCCAGGGACTCACCAAGTTCGGTATCGACTGCGTGAGAGAAAAAGAGAGTCCAGGAATCAGGGATTTATTTCAACAATAATCGATGACACCGATGATATCGGTATGGCTGTTTTTGAATGAGAATGCAGATCGATCAAGAAAAAAATGAAGTGCCAGGCTGTCCCCACCGCTAAGTGTTTGTCCTTAGTTGCACCGAGCAACTAATGCATGGAGAATCTATTGTCGATATCCACTGACTCCTTTATTCCTCCATGTCGTCTTCTGACCATCCCATCCTCGAGTACCTGTCGTTCCGGTTGGACCGGTTGAGCGAGTTGAGCAAAGCGGCGGGAACGAAGTACTACGAAGAAGAGTTCGGCGTCACGGTGCGGGATTTGCGCGTGCTGCGGCTGGTTGCCTTGGAACCCGGGCTGACACTGAGCCGGCTTATCGAGCTGTCCTTGCTCGAAAAGACGATGGTGTCAAAGATCGTCAGCGCTCTTGTCAAGAAAGGGCTCCTGTACCGCGAGATCGGAGAACTCGATGCCCGGCAGATCAATCTGTTCCTGAGCGCCGAGGGAAAAAGCATGGTGAAGCGGACGTATGCGCGCGGCAACACGCTCGAAGAGGCTTTGCTTGGCACCCTGACCGAGTCGGAGCTCAAGACCTTTAACCGCTGCATCGACAAGCTGACGGACACGCTCGAACACCACGCAAAGAACACCGGCAGCGCCAAGCCGAAGCGGGCCGCATAGATTCGTCAATTCCCAGCCGGGGGTATCCATGTTCCATCCATCGTTCCGCCAGCCATTCCCACTGGTGCCGGATGCCCTGGTCCAGCACAACGATCCTGGCCGCAACCGCCGCAGGCGCCAGCCTGAGCGCGTCGCCTGACGCTGAAACCATCTCAACAGAAGGAGAAACGATGCGGCTGCTGCTTGCCTCGTTCAAACACGAGACCAATACCTTTTCACCGGTTCCCACGCCGTTCCAGCGCTTTTTCCGCGAAGGCGCGATCCTCAGCGGCGCCGAGGCGATCGCCGCGCGGCGCGGCACAGGCACCGCGCTCGGCGGATTCATCGAAGTGGCGCAACGCCATGGCGCCCAGATGGTGGTGCCGGTGGTGGCAGAGGCGTCGCCAAGCGGGCCGGTGGATCCGCAGGCCTACGAGCGCATCTGCGGGATGATCGTGGAGGCGGCGGCCAGCCAGGCGTTCGACGGCATCCTGCTGGATCTGCACGGTGCCATGGTGACGCCCGATTTCGAGGACGGCGAGGGCGAACTGCTGCGGCGCCTGCGGGAGGTGCAGCCGGACACGCTGATCGGCGTCGCGCTCGACATGCATGCCAACCTCTATCCGGAGATGGTCGCCCGCGCCAACGTGCTGACCGGATACCACACCTACCCGCACGTCGACATGGCGGCCGCCGGCAAGCGTGCCGCGGAACTGCTGTGCCGTGCCATCCAGGGAAAGTCCGTCCGGTGCTGGCATGGGACAACCGGCCCATGCTGCCGCATGTGATGCGCCAGGGCACCCATGGCGAGCCCAACCGGTCTTTGCAGGCATCGTGCATCGCGCTCGAGCAGGCCGGGGACAGCATCCTCGCCGCCTCGCTGTTCACTGCTTTTCCGCATGCCGATGTCCGCAATGCCGGTCTGTCCGTAGTCATCTGCGCCGATGGCGACGCCGACGGCGCCCGCGAGGCCTGCCAGGCGCTGCTGGACCAGGCATGGGACCAGCGCGCCGAATTTCTCTATCACGGCGCACCGCTGGCCGAAACCGTTGCCCGCGCCAAGGCAGCCGACGGCCGTCCGGTCGTGTTACTGGACCACTGCGACAATGTTGCATCGGGCGGCACCATGGACACCACCGCGGTGCTCCGGGAGGTTCTGCGGCAGGAACTCAAGGACGCCGTCTTTTATGCGATCCACGATCCCATTGCCGTCGAAGAAGCCATTCTGGCCGGCATCGGCAATGAGGTCTCCCTCGCGCTTGGGGGGCGCTGCGCCTTGCCGGCAACGGGAGATCGCAATGAACCCCTGCGGCTGAGCGCACGCGTGCGGCTGATCAGCGATGGGCGCTTCCGTCTGAGCGGTCCCATGAGCGCGGGCGTGGAAGTGAGCACCGGCAAGACGGTGGTGCTGGATGCCGATACCGTCCAGGTCATCGTGGTCTCCTCGCATATGGAGCCCTTCGACCTCAGTTGCTTCCATGCCCTTGGCATCGATCCCGCGCGGAAGAAATTCCTGGTAATGAAGAGCCGCGTTCACTGGCGCGCTGGCTTTGGCGACCTGGCGGCGCATGTCTTCGAGTGCGACAGCATCGGCGTGACGACTTCCGACTTCGGCAAGCTGACCTTCGAGCACGTACGGCGGCCGATCTATCCGCTCGACGACATCTAGGCCGCCGCGCTCGCGGTTGGCATGCAGGCACAACAGGAGACAAAGCATGAAGCTCAAATCCATCCTCGCTGTCTTGTCTGCTGCGTGCAGCACGAGTATCGCGCAGGCGCAAATCGCTCGTCCGCCGCTCAGCGCCGTGGATTCGGACCCTGTAAAGATGGGCTGGATGACCGGTTCGCCGCCGCCGGCGGACAAGCTGATCCGGCAAGCGGACATGACGCTCTACGCGTTCCCGCAGACGCGCTGGTCGTTCGCCAATTTCCGCCAACTCGTGCCCAACACCAACGTCAGGCGCGGTGACGGCACACCGTCGGCATTGCCGCGCGCCGAGCGCACCGACATCGACGGCATCACGTTCACGCCGCTGGGGCGCACGGACACGATGACCTGGGCGCAGTCGCTCGAGGCCAACTACACCGATGCGATCGTCGTGCTGCACAAGGGCCAGATCGTCTATGAGCGCTACTTTGGTGTCATGAACTCGCGCCAGCCACACACGGCCATGTCGGTAACCAAATCGTTCTTCGGCACGCTGGGGGCGATGCTGGTGGCCGAAGGCAAGCTCGACGAGAACGCGCTGGTCTCCAAATACATCCCCGAGCTCAAGGACACGGCCTACGGCGACGCGACGGTCCGCCAGGTGCTGGACATGACGGTCGGCGTCAAGTATTCGGAGAACTACGCAGATCCGAATGCCGAAATCTGGCAACACGTGCGGGCCGGAGGCGTGTTCCCACGCCCGCCTGGCTACAACGGCCCAACCTCGTTCTACGGTTTCCTGGAAACCCTGAAGAAGGAGGGCGAGCATGGTGATGCCTTTGCCTACAAGACCGTGAATACAGACGTGATAGGCTGGCTGATCCGGCGCGTCAGCGGCAAGTCAGTGGGCGAGGTGCTGTCCGAGCGCATCTGGCAAAAACTGGGGGTGGAGCAAGACGCCTACATGCTGGTCGACAGCGTTGGAACGGAGTTCGCCGGGGGCGGCTTCAACCCGACCCTGCGCGACATGGCCCGCTTTGGCGAAATGATGCGCCTGGGTGGGCGGTTCAATGGTCAGCAGATCGTGCCCAAGTCCGTGGTCGACGACATCCAAAACGGCGGCGACAAGGCCAAGTTCGCCAAAGCCGGCAATGCGACAATGCCCGGCGGGAGCTATCGCGACATGTGGTGGGTCAGCCATAACGCCGATGGCGCCTTCTCGGCGCGCGGCGTTCATGGCCAGGCGATCTACATCGACCCCAGAGCCGAGATGGTGATCGCTCGGTTCGCCTCCCATCCGGTGGCCGGAAACGAGCAGTCCAATACGACCAGCTATCCAGCCTTCCAGGCATTGGCCGACCACCTCGCAGCCAATCGATAGCAACGCCACCGAGCGTGATGATGACGAGGCCGCGCTGCGCCGGAACGGCAGGCGGCTTCCCGCATGTCTCAGGGCCCAAGGCTGGCTGCAGTTCGGCAGGCACGATTGACCGCTCGGCCATGGGGGTGCGGCATTGCCTGTAGCGCATGCCGACGCTACGTGGTGCGCCCGCGCAGGGCGCTCGTCGTTGATCACAGCTCACTGCGGCTGCTCGCGGCGCGACTTTTGCGAAACCGGAACCACCGCCGGATTTGCAGCAGCCGGGGCCGGTGTGGACGGCGCGGGGGACGGACGGATCTGCGTGGCGGGTGAATGCGGCAAGCGCACCGGCGCCATGCCCTCTGATCCTTGCAGCGCCTGGCCGTTGTCATAACCGGTGGAGACGGCCTCCAGGTAGCCCGGCGCGAACGTCTGCTCGGGCGCGACCAATGACTGGGCCGGCGCGACGGGTTGGGCATAGGCGATGCTGTTCGCGCACATCGCGAGCACGCGCATCAACAGGACACCTCGCTGCAGCATGCGTATCGCTTCCTGCAAACGCGAACGGGGCCGACTCTCTCGTGGTTCATAACGGTTGATCTTCATGACGGTTCTCCAATGGAGCGATGGCTCCGGGTGGGGAGGTGGGAAGAAAACGAGCATCGGCGCCGGGCTCTGAACCCTTAATCGCATGGACCATGCCATCCGCATGGGGCCGCCAATAGCGGATGCGCCGCCACTTTTCCGGGTAAAACCTGTTGGAGAACTGCAGACACGCATGCTGGCCGCGGTTGGGCGGCACGCAACATGCGATCGATGGAGGCGAGGGGCGACTGCCCCCCGAGTTCGACAGTTAGAAGCGTAAGTCTTTGATTTGATTGGAGCCGACTGCAAAACGCTCCACTACAAGAGAGTCAGTTGGCTCGTTTTGACTGGTTTGCGAACCTTCAATGCGGAGAAAACCCGGGCCTGCTCCTGACTGATGGTCGAGAGCCCTGCCACGGACTTGGTTTGGTCGAAGACGATGCGGTGGTGCTGAATGCGATTGAGCATGGTAAGGGCTCGCGCGGGCGACAACTCGCTGTTGGCGGCCTGCAAGCGCATCCGCATCACCCGATACAGAATCAGTGCCATGAAGCAGATCGCCGCATGGGCGCGGATACGGTCTGGCAAGCGGTGATAGACCGGACCAATCTCGATCTCGGACTTGAGCACACGAAACCCGCGTTCGATATCCGCCAATGACTTGTAGCGGTCGACGACTTCACGTGGTGAGAGATCCGCGGCATTGGTGACCAGCAGCAGCTTGCCATCCATCATGCGGGCATGATGCAAGGCTCGCTCATCGACGGCGTAGCAGAAGCGCTCGCTCTTCAGATCGACTTGGATGATACGAGCCAGATGGGCCTCGCAAACCGCATGGTAGAACCGTGCACGGGCACCGCCATCGGAGAGCTTTTTGCCACGACTGCGATGACCGGTGTCTTGCGCATCAAGCTTGCCCACCCACTGCGCGGCAAGCTGCTCCAGGTGCGCAATCTGTGCATCGCGTTGCGCGCCTTTCTCCTGCGCAACCACGGGATCGTGCGCCACGATCAGGCGTAAGCCGTTCCATGGCACTTCGCCCAGGACTTCTTCACGGGCCGGCAGGCATTGCTGTGCGTGGAGGCCTTCCAATGAATCGACCACATCGTTGTAGCGACGGCCCGGCACCGCCAGGATAAATTCCAGCGGCGCACCGTCTGGCAAGGTCATCGTCTGCAGCTCTGCCAGGTTGTCGATCGAGAGCAGTCCCCGATCGGCGACGACGATGACGCGCTTGACGGGGAACCGGCTCAGCACCTTCTCGAGGGTTGGCTTCAACGTCGTGACTTCCGCGGTATTGCCGTCAAACACCTCGTGATAGAGCGGCAATCCTTCTGCCGTCTGCACGACCCCCAACATGAACTGCCGGGCAATGACGCCTTCCTTGGCCATGCCGTACTGGCGCACATCATCTTCTTGCTGCGACAGACCCTCGGCACGAATGGTCGTCATGTCGTAGAACACCACCGATAAGGTTTGATCGACCAGCGGACGCAACAGCCCCGCCAACACGGCGTCTACTTCTGCCTGATGCGTGACCAGCGCGTCCATTGCACGCAGCAGATGTTGGTGGTCGACGGCTTCGATAGATAACCCTGGCAGGCCAACCGTTTCCAGCCAGCGCAGCACGCCCAGTTTAGATTCCGGGTCACACAGGCGATTGAAGACCATGATGCGCACGAGCGCTTCGACATCGATGGCATGGCGGGTGCGTCGGAACACGCGGCGCAAGCCGTCGAAGCCGAGCTCGTGCCACAGTTCGGAGAGCGCCCACACGTCGCCGAGCGCACGGGCCGATTCGAACGTCACCGCGGGCTCGGCGGCTGCCTCAAGTGTGGGGCGGCCGGTGACTCGCAACAGCCCATTGATCACGCCTTCCATGCTGTCGCCAAGTTGATCAAGACGGCCCAAGGTGGCAACGGTGCGCTGCTTAGGCTGACCGTTGTCATCGCGATAGGACTCGACCAACTGCACGTAGCGGCGAGAACCAGAGGAGGTGACTTTGACGAACATGCCGTTACTGTACAGGCATTGAATGCCTTGTCAAATATAGGCTTCGTCGTTACAAACGTGCCACTACAAGAGTTTGACGCTCACGACCCGGGAAGCCGCGCCAGTGCTAGGGGCGACGGTCAGAAATGGCGAAAATCGGGCTCAAACTGTCGAACTCGGGTGCCCCGGCCGTGCTGTGGATAACTTGGCAAAACCCTGGGGATAAGCAGGCAGGAAAGCTGTGTCCCGGCTGGGGGTGGGTTGTGGGGCGTATACGAACAACTTCGGGGCGGTTTTCGCGCGCCACGTATACGTCCACCAGATATCCCGCGGGACCAGGATATTCCCTGGGACTTATCTTGTTCGCAAGTCGTTGAGCCGAAAGGGAAAAACCGGCTTATCCACGGGAAAAGGGGCGTTTACCTACTACTACTATATTGGTATACGTAAACAATAAAGAAAGACATAAGGCCACCATTGCGGCAGACGTATACGCGTTGCCTGCATTTGGCGCAGCGCTTCGCACGCAATCCTGCGCTGGCGTCCCGGCCGCCGCGTATACCGCTCGCCCGACGTTTACTCACCTCAGCGCGGCACCTTGAATGCTTTCCTTGCCAGCAAGGCCTCCTCGCGCGTCGCGCAGCCCTCCCGGTGATCGTTGACCAGGCCCATCGCCTGCATCAGCGCGTACATCGTGGTGGGGCCGACAAAGCGCCAGCCGCGCTTCTTCAGGTCCTTGGACAGCGCGATGGATTCCGGCGAGATGGCCATGGTGCGCAGCGCTTCCGGCGTCAGCAGCGTGGGCCGGCTGGCCGGATCGGGCTCGAAGCGCCAAAAGTACGCGGCCAGCGATGGCTCCGTCTCCAGCAGTTCGCGGGCGCGCTGCGCATTGTTGATGGCCGCCTCGATCTTGCCGCGGTGCCGCACGATGCCGGCGTCGCCCAGCAGCCGCTGGATATCGCGCTCGCCAAAGCGGGCCACCTTTTCAATCTCGAAGTTGGCAAAGGCGCGGCGAAACGCCTCGCGCTTGCGCAGGATGGTGAGCCAGCTCAAGCCGGCCTGGAATCCCTCCAGGCATAGCTTTTCGAACAGGCGCCGGTCGTCGCCGACGGGAAAGCCCCATTCGTTGTCGTGGTAGTGGCAGTAGTCTTCCAGCGTGCCGCACCAGCTGCAGCGCTCGCGTTCCGTGTCTGCCACCGTGTTCGCCACGGGCTGTGCCGCTTTGGGCGAGACCTTTTTCGCTACCTTCTTCGCGGTTTCGTTTGCGGCCTCTTTCGCGGCTTTGCTGTCTGCTGCCATGGGTGTGTTCTCCTTCGATCTGCCATCTTAAAGCGACTCGCGCGGCATGTCCCGCCCGCGCGGCCTCATGACGCATTTGCTACGATGCCGCCCGTGAAGGACGAATTTCCAAGAGGACTGACATGGACAAACGACTGGCGACCATCGAAGAAGACGGCTGGCAGCTCGACGACGGCGAGGTCATCGGCGAGGCGCACCCCGAGACGTTCTGGGTGCCGGCGCTGGCGCAGCGGCAGGCGCTGCAGGCCGGCCAGCTGGTGAAGCTGATCTTTCGCATCGTCACCGCCGACGAGCAGGATCGCGAGGAGCAGCACGTGGAACGCATGTGGGTGATCGTGACCGGACGCGAGGGCGATCTCTACAGCGGCGAGCTCGACAACCAGCCCTATTGCACGGAGGAAATGGCGCCCGGCATGCCGCTCTGGTTCGAAGCGCGGCATGTGATCAATATCCATAAAGAGGGCGACGAAGAATAACCACCCGGTTGAGCGCCTGATCGGCGCGTATCGCCTGAAAATGTCGGCCTGGCGTTACACTGGGCGCGCATGATGCAGGCGGCCACCGGTGCCGGCGAACGCAGTATCCGCGCCAGCGGCCGCCGCCTTCCCCAACCTTCTTAGGCGAAACCTCATCTGATGCGCTGGATATTCGGGGTGATTGGCTTGGTGCTCGGCATGGTGGTGGCCGGGTTTGGCGGTGCGCTGACGGGCGCGGTCCTGGGTTTCGGTTTTGGCTGGATGGTCAGCGACCGGCCCACCCGGCCTCCCGGCGACGGCGAGGCGCAGGGCGCCCCGGTGGATCCGCTCGAAGCCCGCGTGCTGCGGCTCGAGCAGGAGCTGTCCACGCTGAAGCGCGAGATGGCGAGTCTGCGCGGCGAGACCGTGGCGATCCCATCGGCCCCCGCAGCGCCGGGTACGGCTGCAGCAGGCGAATTTCCGTCATCTGCTCCGGCTGCCAGCGTCCCCGAACCAACCCCGGCGATCCCGATGCCAATCCCGGTCGAGGCGCCGCCAGCCTCCATCTCCACGCCTGCTCCCGCACTAGCGCCTGCCCCAGCGCGCTACGTGGAACCCCGCTTTCGTCCGCGCTCGGGCCACGCGAGCCCGATTTCGTCGAGCGCGCGATATCCGCCGCGCGCGGCTGGCTGCTTGGCGGCAACAGCGTGGTGCGGGTCGGCATCCTGATCCTGTTCTTCGGCGTGGCGTTCCTGCTCAAGTACGCCTCCGACAATGCCATGCTGCCAGTCGAGTTCCGGCTGGCGGGCGTGGCGGCCAGCGCGGTGCTGCTGCTGCTGGCGGGCTGGCGCCTGCGCGAGCGGCGCGCGGCTTATGCGCTGGTGCTGCAGGGCGGTGGCGTGGGCGTGCTGTATCTCACCGTCTTCGCTGCCACCAAGCTCTATGGGCTGCTGCCGGCCGCGGCCGCGTTCCCGCTGATGGTGGCCATCTGCGCGCTCGCCGGCGGCCTCGCGGTGCTGCAGAACGCGCCCGTGCTGGCATTTACCGGCAGCGCCGGCGGTTTCCTCGCCCCGGTGCTGATCGCAACAGGCGGCGGCAGCCATGTGATGCTGTTCAGCTACTACGCGCTGCTCAATGCTGGCATCTTTGCCATTGCCTGGTTCCGGGCCTGGCGCCAGCTCAACCTGCTCGGCTTTGCGTTTACCTTCGGCATCGGCACGGCCTGGGGCGCGCTGAACTACCGGCCCGAGCTGCTCGCCACCACGGAGCCGTTCCTGATCCTGTTCTTCTTGATGTAGTACGGGCATTGCGCTGCGCTATGCGCTGCGCCGGCAGGTCAGCCTGAAGGACTACGTGGACGGCACTCTGGTGTTCGGCACGCCGCTGCTGGCCATGGGGCTGCAGGCCGCACTGGTGCGCGATATTCCAATTGCCATGGCATGGAGCGCGGTGGCGCTCGCGGCGTTCTATCTCGGCCTTGCGGCGTGGCTGGCGGCGCGCCGCGATCGCTTGGGGCTGCTGTTTGAAGCCGTGCTGGCGCTGGGCGTCATCTTTGCATCGCTGGCGGTGCCGCTGGCGTTCGACGGGCGTACCACAAGCGCTGTATGGGCCGTGGAAGGCGCCGCCGTGGTGTGGGTGGGGGTGCGGCAGCAGCGGCGCCTTGCGCTGGCCACCGGGCTGCTGCTGCAGCTGGCGGCCGGCGTGGCGTTTGCCGCTGGCAGCCTGTTCGAGGGCACGCAGCTGGCGTGGCCGGTGCTGAACAGCCGCTACGTGGGCACGTTGCTGCTGGCGGTGGCCGGCATCTTCAGCGGCTGGCGCCTGCACGGGCGGCCCGAGGCGCGCGCCTGGTCCGCGCCATGCGCGCCGCTCGGCCTGGGCGCGGCGTTGTGGGGGCTGCTGTGGTGGCTGGGCGGCGGCGTGGTCGAGATCCAGCACTGGTACGGCGTGCGGGGCTGGCAGGTGCGCGCGCTGCTCGAAATGCTAGCGTTGTTCGTGGTGCTGAGCGCATGGCTGGCCCACCTGGCGCGGCGCGTCCTGGCGTGGCCGCTGGCCAGCGTGCCGGCGCAGGCCATGGCGCCGCTGCTGGCGGTCCTGGCCGTGCTCAGCAGCATCGTGCAGTCGGCGTCGCCATTGGTGGGCTTCGGCGCGCTCGCCTGGCTGGCCGTGTTTGGCGCGGCCTACCTGCTGCTGTGGCGGCAGCAGGACGATGAACGCGATGCCTTGCTGGCGCCCATGCACGCCCTGTTGTTCTGGACCGTGTGCGTACTGCTCTCCACCGAGGCTTACTGGCGCCTGCGCGCCTATGTGCCGGAGGGCGCCTGGAGCTGGAGCGCCTGGGCCTATGGCTATGGCGGGCTGCTGGCGCTGCTCTCGGCCTGGGGCTGGCGCCTGCGCTGGCCGGTGGCGCGCTTCTCGAAGGCCTACCTGCTATGGGGTGCGCTGCCGCTGGTGGCGTTGCTGTGGCTGTGGAGCATTGCCAGCGTGGCCAGCGACGGCGACGCCGCGCCGCTTTTCTACCTGCCGCTGCTCAACCCGCTCGATGTCGCCCAGCTGCTTGCCATGCTGGCGGTGGCGCTGTGGCAGCACCGGCTTGCCGCCGAGGGCCTGGCCACGCGCCCGCGCGCGCTCGAGTATGCCGCGATGGGCACGGTGTTGCTGTGGTTCAACGCCGTGCTGCTGCGCACGCTGCACCACTGGACCGGCGTGCCCTACACGCTGCAGGCCATGGGCGGCTCCACGCTGGTACAAGCGTCGCTGTCGGTATTCTGGACCGTGCTGGCGCTGATCACCATGATGGCAGCCACCCGTCGCGGCGCGCGCGCGCTGTGGTTTGCCGGTGGCGCGCTGCTGGGGGTGACGGTGGTCAAGCTGTTCTTGTTCGACCTGTCCTTCGTCAAGGGCATCGAGCGGATCATCTCGTTTATCGGCGTGGGCGTGCTGCTGCTCTTGATCGGCTACTTCTCGCCCCTGCCGCCGAAGGAAGAGGAGGCGACGTGATGCCGGTTTTCCGAACCGCGGGCGGGCGGGCGCTCCCGATGCTGGTGGCCGCGCTGTTGCCATCGCTGTTGCTGCCGCTGCCCGCGCGGGCTGAGCGGCTCGCGCTGGTCACCGAACGCGACGCGGCGTACTACACCGTGACCCTGGACGCCGATGTCTACACCCGTAGCACGCGCCCCGGGCTGGGCGATCTGCGCGTGCGCAACGCAACAGGCGAATTGCTGCCGTACGCGCTGGACCTGCCGCCCGAGCCGGCGGCCGAGGTGCGCTCGTTGCGCGATGTGCCGTGGTTCGCGCTGCCGGCCGCGCAGTCGCGCCAGGCCGCGCCCATGGGCGTGGTGATCGGCACCGACGGCGCGCTGCGCGCCGCCAGCACCCCGCCCGCGGCCGGCACCGCCGGGGCATGGCTGCTCGACCTGAGCCAGTTGCGAGCCGACGCCAGCGCGGTGGTGATCGGCCTGCCGGATGGCGATTACCAGGGCAGGGTGGACGTTGCCAGCAGCGACGACCTGCAGCACTGGCAGGCCGCGGGCGGCGCGCAGCTGTTGCGGCTGAGCCGCGAGGGCAGCACGCTGAGCCAGGACCGCATTGCGCTGGGGCGCTTGCGGGCGCGTTACCTGCGGCTGCAGTGGCAGGGCGCGCCGCCCGCGCCGGCGCGCGTGCAGGTGGAGACGGTGGCGGCCAGCACGCCTTCGCCGCTGGTGCTGCAATGGCACGACGGGATCGTCGCCACGCAGGCGCAGCCCGGTGGCGATTACCTGTTCGACAGCGGCGGCCGCTTTCCGGCCGAGCGCGTGCGCATTCGCCTGCCGCAGGCCAACACGGTGGTGCAGGCCACGCTGTGGTCCCGGCCCGATGCGCAAGCGTCCTGGCGCATTGTCAGCAGCGGACAGCTCTACCGTCTTTCCGGCGCGGCAGGCACCGAGCAGGAAAGCGCGCAGATGGCGATCGGGCGCAACACGGATCGCCTGTGGCGCCTGAGCGTGGATGCCCGCGCCGGCGGGCTTGGCGCTGGCATGCCGGTGCTGGCGCTCGGCTGGCGCCCCGCCGTGGTGACCTTTATCGCGCGCGGGGCGCCGCCGTTCTCGCTGGCGGTAGGCGAGCCGTCGGGTGCGGCGCAGGAGCCCGGGGCGGTCGCGCGGGCTGAGTTGCTGGCCGGGCCCGCACCGGTGATCGCCGACGCGCGGATTGCCGGCATGACGGCCTCGCCGCAGGCCGCCGTGCCTTCAGACGCCCAGCGCAACCGGCGCTTCATTTTGTGGGGCGCGCTGCTGCTGGCGGTGGGCGTGCTGGGCCTGATGGCCCGGCGGCTGCTGCGGGTGCTGGGCGCGCCGTCCCCGCCGCCGGACTGACGTAAAGACAAAGGCCAACCTCCCGGTTGGCCTTGTCCATTCCAAAGCGTCGTATTGCCGTGTTACTGCAGCGGTTTGCCGGTCCGGTCGTGCATGAACAGCAGCGCCACAAAGCTGATCGCGGCCGCGGCAATCACGTAGTAGGCCGGCGCCAGCTTGCTGCCGCTGGTGGCGATCAGCCAGGTCACGATCAGCGGGGCAAAGCCGCCGAAGATGGTCACGGCGAAGTTGTAGGCCAGCGACAGGCCGGTCGAGCGGACCTCGGTGGGGAACTGCTCGGCCAGCACGGCCGGCGCCGGGCCGGTGAAGGCCGCCAGCAGGATGCCCAGGATCACCTGGACCATTAGCAGGGTCTGGGTGGTCGGCGAGACGTTCAGCCAGTGGAACAGCGGATAGGCCAGCACGCCGATGATCAGCGCCACGGTGCCCAGCATGCGCTTGCGGCCTACGCGGTCGGACAGCATGCCCATCAGCGGGCACAACACCAGGATGATGGCGCCGCACAGGGCGGTCGACTGGAAGGTGGCGCCCAGCGGCAGGCCGAGCTGCTGCTTGGCGTACGACGGCATGTAGAACACCAGCACATAGGTGCAGACCGTCCACAGGATGGTCACGCCCAGGCCGGCCAGCACTTCGCGCGGATGGTCGCGCAGCACCTGCGTCAGCGGCGAGAACTTGACCTTGCTGGCCGCGCGTTCGGCGCGGCGGGCTTCAAAGGCGGGTGGCTCTTCCAGATGCGAGCGGATATACATCCCGACCGGGCCGATCAGCAGGCCGAACAGGAACGGGATGCGCCAGCCCCAGGCGTCGATCTGCTCCGGCTCCAGGCCGTTGATCACCAGCGCACCCATGGCGGCGCCCAGCATGAAGGAAATACCCTGGCTGGCCTGCTGCCAGCTAGCGTAGGCGCCGCGCTCCTCGTCGGGCGCGTGCTCGATCAGGAAGGCGGTGGCGCCGCCAACCTCGCCGCCGGCCGAGAAGCCCTGGATCAGGCGGGCCACCACGATCAGCGCCGGTGCCCACAGGCCGATTGACGAATAAGTGGGCGCCAGGCCGATGATGGCGGTGCCGAGCGCCATCATCAGGATGGTGAGGGTCAGCGCCGCCTTGCGGCCGACGCGGTCGGCGTAGACACCGAGCACGATGGCGCCGACCGGGCGCATGAAGAAGCCCACGCCGAAGGTGGCGACGGTCAGCAGGAAGGACGTGAGGTCATTGCCGGTGGGGAAGAACAGCTTGGCAATGATCAGCGCGAAGAAGCTGTAGACGGTGAAGTCGAACCACTCCAGGCCGTTGCCGATGGTGGCGGCGAGGATGGCCTTTCGTCGCTGGGCTTGGGATATTTCGTGGACTTGAGGTATTGCAGCGTTGGCTTGCATGTGGCGTCTGATGCGGTGAGAAATCGACGGGAGGCCTGCCCCGAAACCGGGCATGCGCTCTGAAAGGCAGAATAGTAAGCGATTCTTTAACTAGCCAGCAGGATGGCGGCGTGTGGCGTCAGATCCGCATGGTCGACTGGGCGGCCACCGTCCCGCGGTATGTTCCACGTGAAGCACCCATGCGCGAGCCCGGCGTCCTGGGGGCGCGATAGCGGGAAGCTAGGGCTGGCTGGCGTGATGCTGGGCGCGCTGCGGGCGTCGGGAGTATCGTCCGTGCCGGCTTCTTGTTGCGGTTCAGGCGCATCCGGGCGCTGGCGTGTGAGCCAGAGCCATAGGGCGCTGCCGACCCAGCCAGCCACGAAGACGGAATCGCCGACATGGTCGAGCAGCGCCGGGGCGCCTGGCGCGTTGAATGCATCGGCCAGAAAGGGGGCGGGAAGGCGGGCGGCGATCCATAGGAGCACAGCCGGTCCGCTTGCATACACGCCTGGCTGCCACCAGTTTGCATGGGGCAGCAAGGGCCTGTGGGCTGTGCGCTTGACCACGGTGTTCTCCAACCTGACACGCTTCATGGCGCGTCGTATCCAGTCATGCGGGGTTTGCCCGGGCCCGCGCGGACGACGCATTGCGCCGCGCAAAGCTGGACTGGACCCCGTGCTGGAATCATAAGCCGATTGCCCGCTGTGTGTCCGAATCTTTAAAGCGTTGTGTGGTGCACCCCACGCTCGCACGGCGGGCGGCATACGCATGCGGTGACGGCAAGTGTGGTGGCGTGGCGTGAATTCAAGTTTTTTGATGGAGGTATCCGCAAATGGGTGGCGCCGGGGCTGGGTAGTTTTGTCAAACTGAACACCGCTATCAAAAGGATTTGAAGGCCGCCATCATGCTTCCCGCCATCTACATCTCCCACGGTTCCCCCATGCTTGCCCTCGAACCGGGCCCGAGCGGCGCCGCCTTCGACGCGCTTGGCGAAGTGCTGCGGGCGCGCAAGCCACGCGCCGTGCTGATCGTCTCGGCGCACTGGATCTATAGCACCCTGGTGGTTGGCACCCGCGAGCGGCAGGAGGCCTGGCACGACTTCGGCGGCTTCCCGCGCGCGCTGTACGAACTGCGCTACGACGCCCCGGGCTCGCCGGCGCTGGCCGATCGCGTCAAGGTGCTGGTCGAGGCCGCACAAGTCCCCGGCGCCGCGGTGGTGCTGCAAGATGATGAGCGCCCGCTGGACCACGGCGCCTGGATACCGATGCGGCATTTCTTCCCGGATGCCGACGTTCCTGTGGTGCAGCTGGCCTTGAACCCGTATCTGCCGCCGGCGGCGCAGATCGAGATCGGCCGGGCGCTGGCGCCGCTGCGCGACGAGGGCGTGCTGGTGCTGGGCTCGGGCAGCTTTACCCACAACCTGCAGGAAGTCTTCGGCGTCGGTGGCCGGCGCGAGCAGCACGGCTCGGCCGTCGAGCCCTATGTGGAGGCGTTCCGTGGCTGGATGATCCAGGCGCTGGACGAGGCGCTTGCCACGGGCGACACCGCGCGCATCGCGGACTATCGTGCGCAGGCGCCGTACGCGCGCCGCGCCCATCCCGCCGACGAGCATTTGTTGCCGTTCTTCGTGGCGCTGGGCGCGGCGCTGGGTCCGCGCGAAGGCGTGCCCACCGAGCGGGCGCCGGCCCGCGTGGCACGCGTGGCCGATGAGGTCACTTACGGCGTGCTGGCGATGGATACGTTCGTGTTCGAAGGGGGCGGCACGCACCATGCCCCGGCATTGAGCGAGGCGGCCTGAGCCGGCCCGGGCGTCATGCCTTGCGGGCCGAAAGGTAAGGGCGCGCCAAGCGCGCGCCCGCCACGGCAATCCAGCCCATGGTGAGGGCAACCACGCCCAGGCCGTATTGCAGGCTGGAGGCATGGGCCACGCCGCCAATCATCACCGGCCCCATCAGCAAGCCGATATAGGCAAACCGCGCCACGCGCGAGATGGCCTCCGCCGGCGCCACGCCCGGCAGACGCGACGCCGCCACGAAGAAGATCGGCACCATGTTCGCCGCGCCCAGGCCCATCAGCGTGAAGCCGACCAGCGTCGCCGCCGGCGCGGGCCACAACAGTGCCAGCAGGATCCCCGCGAATGCCACCCAGGCGCTGCCGCCGAGCGTGCGCGCGTCCGACCAGCGCGCGCGCAGGCGGTCGCCGCCAAAGCGGCCGCAGGCCATGCCACCGGAGAAGGCGGCATAGCCGGCGCTGATCCAGGCGTGCGGCGCCAGCGCCACCTCGCGCATGTAGACGCTCGACCAGTCATACATCGCGCCCTCGCCAACCAGCCCCAGGAACGCCATCAGGCCCAGCAGCCAGAGCGCGCGCACCGCATGCGCGCGGTGGTGGGCGCAGGGCGGTTGCACGGGATGGTCATCCAGCAGCCAGGGCGCCACGCCCGCCGTGATCGCCGCGGTCAGCACCGCCATGCCCAAGGCGTGCGCCAGCGGCGGCACGCCCAGGCCCAGCAGCACGCCGCCAACCGCCGCGCCTGCCATGCCGCCCAGGCTGAACATGCCGTGCAAAGCGGACATAATGGGCCGTGCGCGGCTGGCCTCCACCGTGGCGGCCTGCGCATTCATGCCTACGTCGAACGCCGCGTTGGCCATGCCGAAGGCGATCAGCGCCGGGATCAGCAAGGCGAACTGCGGCATGGCCAGGATGGCGACGGTGGCCAGCGCGTAGACCAGCCCGCTGTGCCGGCAAGCGGCCGCGCTGCCCACGCGCCCCACCCAGCGCCCCACCGGCCCCATGGCCGCGATGGCGCCCCCGGCCACCGCCAGCATGGCCAGCGACAGCACCGCATCCGACAATCCGAAGCGCGCCTTGATGGTCGGGATGTGCACGCCCCAGGTCGCAAAGGTGGCGCCGTTGACGAAAAACAGCGCCATGGTGGCGCGCGCGGCGTGCTCCACGCGCCGCGCGCTGACTGGCGCGGCGGCGGCGGGGGCGGAGGAGGAGGAGGAGGGGGAGGGCGGCTGGGTCAGGTTGCTGGAGGCGGAATCGGGCATATTGGCGGCGGGCACGGCCGGCCGCGCCTGGCGGCGCGGGGTGTGCCCTGGCGGGCGCTGCAGGGTAATCGAGCCCGGCATCGTCGCACATCGGTGCGTCGCGCGCATGACCGGCGGCCATGCCGGCCACTGATGTGGCCGGTCGCGCGAGTCCGGCTACGCCACCGCGGCGTGGCTGGCCGGGCGCAGCAACCCGCGCCGGTGCAGGGCAAAGCCGAAGGCCGCCAGCGCCGTCAGCGCCAGCACCACCATCACCCACAGCATCAGCCAGTAGCCGCCCGCGGCGCGCCACAGCAATGCGCCCAGCCAGGGCGCGGCGGCCTGCATCAACAGCACCGGCGTCATCATCAGGCCGTTGAGGGTGGCGTAGTGGTGGCGCGAGATCAGCTCCGGCATGGCCATGGCCCGCAGCATGGTGTTGATGCCGTTGGCGCAGCCGTACAGCACCGCCGCCAGCATCAGCCATTTGCCATAGCCGAGCGCAAAGCACAGCAGGCCCAAGCTCATCACCACATACACCGGCAGCGACAGCCGCAGCGGATGGCGCACGGGAAAACGCATCATCACCAGGCGGCCGACCACCTGTGCCGGGCCGATCAGCGCCGCCACCACCAGTTGCTCGCCCAGCGGCAAGCCCTTTTCGGTCAGCATCGGGATCAGGTGGGCGCCCAGCAGCGAGGCGATCACCGCCAGCGCGGTGAAGGCCAGCACCACCGCCCAGAACACCGGCTGGCGCAAGGCGAGCTGGGCGATGCCGGGCTGCGCGGCATCCGCCAGCGGGGTTGGCGCCGGCGCGGCCGCGTATGTGGCATGCGCCACATAGCGCAGGCGGGCGTGCAAGGGCGCGCAAACGAAAAGGTTGAGCGCCGCAAAGCACAGCAGCGTCTCGCGCCAGCCCAGGTGCAGCACCAGCCATTGCGCCAGCGGCACGAAGATGGTGCTGGCAAAGCCCGCCATCAGGGTCACCGTGACGATGGACTTCTGGTAGCCATCGCCAAAGGTCTGGCGCAGCACGACGAAGGCCGGCTCGTACAACGTGGTCGCCATGGCCAGCCCGATCGGTATCCACATCAGCAGGAAAGTGGCCTGGTTCGGGCTCCACGCCCACAGCAGCAGGCCGGAGCCGGCCAGCACGGAGCCCGTGCACATCACGACGCGCGCCGGCACGCGGTCGAGCAGGCGGCCCACCGCGAACGAGCACATCGCCCAGACCAGCAGCCCGAGCGAATAGCCGCCGGCAAGAAAGGGTTTGGAGTAGCCCAGCGTCGCGCTCATCGGCCCGATGAACACGGTGAAGGCGAAGTACAGCGTGCCCCAGGAAATCGTCTCGGTGACGCCAAGGGTCCAGACCAGCTGGTGTGGCGAGATGGCGCGTGGGCCGGGTGGGGCGTCTTGTCGTGTCATGGCGCGCCTGGACGCGGTATGTACCGCCGCGCAATGGCCGCCGTGAGGAGGCGGATGGCGCGATTGGCGGCGAGGGGCTGAGCGGGAATTGTAGCGGGCATCCAGGCGGAATGCCCACCTTGCGTCACATGGTTTGGCCGCTATCCATATTGGCCGCTATCCCTTGCCCGTGGGCGGCCCTTTCAGCTCCACCATATTGCCGTCCGGGTCGTGCACGTAGATCGACGGGCCTTTGCCTTCGGCGCCGAAGCGCATCTCCACCGGGCCCGGCTCCGCGCCGTGCGCGAGCAAGTGGGCGCCGATCGCATCGGCATCGAAAGGATCTAGGCGCAGGCAGAAGTGATCGAGGTTGCGGCCTTCCCTGCCCGGCCCAGCGCCGCCGGCGCGGCCCAGCGGGCCGTCCAGCGCTACCAGGTCGATCAGCCCGCTGCCCGCGCGCAACTGGATCAGGCCGAATTCCGCCTGTACCCGTTCGACGCTGCAGCCAAGCACGTCCACATAGAAACGCATGAGTGCCGTCACGTTGCCGGTACGCAGGACGAGGTGATCGATGCCGAGGATGCGGAACATGGCCATAACTCCCAGCGCTTCCAGCGCTCAGATATCCGGAATCAGCCGCTTGCCCAGGCTGACCACCTCGTCCTGAGCGTACCCGAGGCTGCGGTAGAAATCGATGACCTTACTGTTGCCGGTGCGCACCAGCAGGTTGATCTTGGGGCAGCCGCGCTCGATCAGCAACTGCTCGGCGTGCGCCATCAGGCGGCGGCCGTGATCGCGGCGCTGGTGCTCGGGATGCACCGCCAGGTAGTAGACCCAGCCGCGATGGCCGTCAAAGCCGACCATGGCCGATGCCACGGGGCGGCCATCCACTTCGCCCACCAGGAACAGCTCGGGCTGCTCGGTCAGCTTGCGGGCAATGTCTTTCTTCGGGTCGTTCCACGGCCGGGTCAGGCCGCAGGCTTGCCAGAGGTCGATGATGGCGGCCTCGTCGGCGGCCAGGTAAGGGCGGATCTGCATGCGGATTGATGCGCCGCGGCATGCGGCGGCAATGTTAAGTCCTTGACAGTGTAGCCGTGAAACCTGTGCCAGAATCGCCGCTCATCCCCATCAAAACAAGCAGGCTCACCCTGCACGGAGACCCACGATGAGCGAAACGACCACGCACGCCCGCGCCACATTCAGCCACATGGAACAAGGCACGCGCGAGGACTGGGCGGCGATATCCGCCGAGTTCATGCCCTTCGCGCAGGCGCTGGCAGACCGCGTGCTCGATCACCTCCGGCTGCTCGACGGCGACTGCGGCGGCTTTCCCATCGACCGCCTGACCCACTGCCTGCAGACCGCCACGCTCGCCCACCGCGACGGGCGCGACGAGGAGTACGTGGTGTGCGCCCTGTTGCACGATATCGGCGACACGCTTGGCAGCTTCAACCATCCGGACATCGCCGCCGCCATCCTCAAGCCCTTCGTCAGTCCTGAGAACCTGTGGATGGTGGAGAAGCATGGCGTGTTCCAAGGCTACTATTTCTTCCATCACCTGGGGCTGGACCGCAACCTGCGCGAGCAATTCCGCGACCAGCCCGAGCTGTTCGATCGCACCGCGGAGTTCTGCGCCAAGTACGACGGCGCGGCCTTCATGCAGGACTACGACACGCTGCCGCTGTCCTTCTTCGAGCCGATGGTGCGGCGCGTGTTTGCGCGTCCGCGCAACTCCATGTACGTGAGGGAGAACGAAAGCACGCTGGCGCAGCCGGCCTGAACCGCGTCGCAGCAAGTTGCCGACCGGAAGGTGCATTTCTGTCTTGACGGAAATTTCCGAACAGATAAACTGTCACGCATGGAACTTCAACCGGTCGCACAACGCTTCGTCTTGCACTGGGGCGAAATGGGCTCTAAGTGGGGCGTCAATCGCACCGTCGCGCAGATTCACGCCCTGCTATTCCTTGCCGAGCACCCGCTGCCGGCCGAGGAGATCGCCGACACGCTCAATGTGGCGCGTTCCAACGTCAGCAACAGCCTCAAGGAACTCCAGAACTGGAAGCTGATCCGCACCGTGCACATGATGGGCGACCGGCGCGATTACTTCGAGACCATCACCGATGTGTGGGAGCTGTTCCGCACCGTGGTGCGCGAGCGCAAGCAGCGCGAGTTCGATCCCACCATCGACGCCTTGCACGAGTGCGTGAACAATCCCGCGTTCTCCAAGGAGAGCAAGGAAGTGCAGAAGCGCATCATCGCCACCTTGCAGCTGATGGAAACGCTGGGTAGCTGGGGCGACGAAATGCTGCGCCTCTCGCCCGATACCCTGGTCAAGGTGATGAAGCTCGGCGCGCGCATCCAGAAGCTGGTGCGTGGCGACCAGCGCGTCCGCGAAGCCGGCAAATAGCACAGGCATGAAAAGCAGGCCGCCACGGTGGCCGCTTTTTTCGACTTGATATTTCTCTTAAGACAGAAATTAATGTAAATAAGGATGCTTGAGATGGATCCGACCAACGGCGCGCTCTACACCGTCATCCTCAACCTGTTGATCGTGCAGGGATTGATGGGTGCCTTCGATACCGTCTGGCATCATGAACTGCGCTGCGCCTTGCCGCAGCAGCACAACGCCGCGCCGGAGCTGCGCCTGCACGCGATCCGGGCGGTGCTGTACGGCGTGCTGTTTGGCGGCCTGGCGTGGTTTGCCTGGGGCGGCGCCTGGCTGGTGCCGCTATGGGCCATCGTCGCCATCGAGATCCTGCTGACGCTGCGCGACTTCGTGGTGGAAGACCAGACCCGCAGCCTGCCGCCGAGCGAGCGGGTGACGCATACCGTCCTGGCCATCAACGGCGGCGTGATCTTTGGCTTGCTGGCCTGGCATTCGCAAGCCTGGTGGCAACTGCCATCGGGCCTGCACCTCAATCCGCTCGGCTGGCAAAGCTGGGTGCTGAGCGTGTTCGCGCTGGGCGTGGCCGCGTCTGGCGTGCGCGATGCGCTGGCGAGCCGCGCGCTGGCTGCCCGCGCCGGCGCTACGCCGTCGTTCGATTTCACCGGCGCCGATCCGGCCCGGCGCGCGCAATCGTTCCTGCTGACCGGCGGCACCGGTTTTATCGGCCAGGCGCTGGTGCGGGCACTGCTGGCCAATGGCCATCGCGTGACGATCTGGGCGCGTAACCCCCGCGTGGCGGCCCAGTTATTCGACGGCCGCGCTGCTTGCGTCGGCTCCCTGGCGCAGATCGATCCGGCTGTGCACTTCGATGTGGTGGTCAACCTCGCTGGCGCACCCATCCTGGGCCCGCGCTGGAGCGCCGCGCGCAAGCGCAGCCTGGTGGAAAGCCGCCTTGGCACCACCCGCGCGCTCTGCGCGTGGCTGGCGGCGGCGATGCACCGGCCGCGCCTGCTGATCAACGGCTCGGCGGTGGGCTACTACGGCATCCAGGGCGACGACGACCTGAGCCAGCGCACCGAGGCTAGCGCCCCGCAGGACATCTTTGCCTCGCAGTTGTGCCAGCAATGGGAAGACGCGGCGCGCACCGTGACGCCGCTCGGCATCCCCTTAGCCATCCTGCGCCTCGGCGTCGTCTACGGCCATCAAGGCGCGCTGCCCGCCATGCTGATGCCGGTATGGCTCGGCTTCGGCGGCCCGATGGGGAGCGGCCGGCAAGCGCAGAGCTGGGTACACATCGACGACGTGCTCGGGGTGATCGCCTGGCTGTGCCGCGGCGATGCCGTGGCATCCGCCATGGAAGCTGTCGCCATCTACAACCTGGTCGCGCCGGAAACCCCGAGCCAGGCCGGGTTTGTGCGCGCGGCGGCAGCGCTGCTGCGCCGGCCCGCCTTCATGCCCACGCCGGCATGGCCGATGCGGCTGGCTCTGGGCGAGCAGGCCACGCTGCTGCTCGACGGCTTGCGCGTAGCGCCGGCGCGTTTGCAGCAGGAGGGCTACGCGTTTCGCTTCCCCACGTTGCAACTGGCGCTGGCAGACCTGCTCGGCGCCGGGCGGGTGCGCTCATGACCGCACGCACGGGCATTTACGAAATCATGCTGGGCGCCAGCTTTGCCGATCTGCCGCCGGTGCTGCAGCGCGTGCATCGCGCGCAAGGCATCCAGCTGACGGGCACGCTGCGCGTGCGCTGGAGCCAGCGGCGCTGGTTGCGCGTGCTGCTGCATCTGTCGGCGCTCCCGCGGCCCGCGCAGGCGGCACCCACGCGCGTCGCCATCACGCCGCTTGCTGCGGGAGAACAGTGGCATCGGCAGATCGGCGGCACGCTTGTGGCCAGTCGCATGGAAGGCGCGCGCGCCGGGCAAGTGACCGAGCGCATGGGCTCGCTTGCCCTTGCGCTGGACACGCGCGTCGATGGCGCGGGCCGGCTGCGTCAGGCCAGCCGTCGCGTCAGCCTGTTCGGCATGCCGCTGCCATGGCTGCGCGTGCTGGCCAACGAGCGCGCGCTCGACGGCCATCGCTATTGCTGTGACGTACGGATCTGGATGCCGCGTCTTGGCTACCTGCTGCGCTACGACGGCGTACTGGCGATTTGCGAACCCGATCTTTGAATACCTGAATACCTGAGTACTTGATCTTTGTCTGGAGAGACGCTTATGAAATCCGTACCGACCGCGCGCACCGCGCTTGCCGCCGTGCCAGCCTGGATGCCTGTGGTGCTGCGGCTCGCTGCAATCTACAACCTGCTCTATGCGGTGGTGCTGGGCCTGTGGCCCGCGCAGATCTTCGACTGGCTCGGTATGCCGGCTACGCCCGATGCGATGATTCAATGCATCGGCATGATGGTGGGCGTCTATGCGCTGGGTTACTGGATTGCGGCGCAGGACATGCTGCGTTACTGGCCGCTGGTGGTGGTGGGGCTGGTGGGCAAGACGCTCGGGCCGCTGGGGTTCTTGCACGGCGCGCTGACCGGCGTGTTCGCATGGAAGAGCGGGCTGTTCGTGTTGTTCAGCGATCTGTCTTGGTGGGTGCCGTTCTGGGCAATGACGTTGTTTGCGTTGAAGCACCGTCATGCGTGGGACGATGCCCGCATGCGGCGCCAATAAAAAAGCAGCGGCCCCTGCTTGGAGCCGCCGCTTTCGCGTTCGACAGGCACGGCCTCACGGCAGCGCCTGGTACCACCTCTCAAATCAAGCCACCTGCTGCGCCGTCTGCGGATGCCGGAACTGCTCAAGCAGCGCCGCCCAGCGCGTACGCACCTTCGCCAGGTTGTCTTCCTTGACGTGCCCGAAGCCGCGAATGTCGTCGGGCAGGCTGGCCAGCGTGATCGCGGTTGCATGGTTGGCTGCGCTCAGGCCGCTCGTCAGCTCGTCCAGCAACGCACGATACTCGCCGATCAGCGCGCGTTCGGTGCGACGCTCGGCCGTCTTTCCGAACACATCGAACATGCCGCCGCGCAGGCCTTTGAGCTTGGCCAGTACGCCGAAGAGCTTCATCGTGGACGGGCCGAAGCGGCGCTTGAGCAGATGCCCCTTTTCATCGCGCTTGGCCAGCAGCGGCGGCGCGAGCCAGAAGCTGAGCTGGTAGTCGCGGCCGGGCTCGCCTTCGAACTGGTTGCGCAGCTTGTCGAGGAAGATCGGGTCGGTATAGAGCCGCGCGACTTCGTACTCGTCCTTGTAGGCCATCAGCTTGGCGAGATTGCGCGCCACGGCCTCCGTCAGCGGGAGCGGCTTGCCGCTGCCGACCAGCGTGCTTTCCGCCGCGCGCACGCGGTTCACGGCGTCGCGGAAGGTTTGGGCGTAGGCGCCGTCCTGGTAGGCCTTGAGGTGCTCGGCGCGGTGTGCGATCAGCTTCTCCAGCAGGGCGCCGGAGGAGGTGGGCAGCTTGACCACGTCGGCGCCTTCGGCGGTGCTGCGCAGCTTGCCGGTGAGCGACAGCACGTGCTCCGGATCGTGCGCCATGTGGCGGCCCCAGTCGAAGGCGGCCTTGTTCTTTTCCACCGCCGTGCCGTTGAGCTCGATGGCGCGCACCAGCGCATCCAGCGATAGCGGCAGCCAGCCTTTCTGCCAGGCATAGCCCAGCACCAGCGGGTTGGTGAAGATGGCGTCGCCGATCAGCGCCACGGCCAGGCCGCTGGCGTTGATGAAGTCGCAGGCTTCGCCCACCGCATTGCGCACATCCTGTTCCGCCGACAGGCCGGGGAACTGCCACTTGGGGTTCTTGATGAACTCCGCGGTGGGCGTCTGTGCCGTGTTGACGATGGCGCGCGTGCGGCCTACCTGGGTCTTGGAGATGACATCGTCGGTGGCGCTGACGATTGCGTCGCAGCCAATCACCAGGTCCGCTTCGCCCATGGCGATGCGGGTGGCGTGGAGCTGGTCCGGGTGCGCGGCGATCTGCACGTGCGAGAGCACCGCGCCGCCTTTTGCGCCAGGCCGGCCATGTCGAGCACGGTCACGCCCTTGTTTTCCAGGTGCGCCGCCATGCCGAGCAGGCCGCCGATGGTGACCACGCCGGTGCCGCCCACGCCCGTGACCAGCACGCCGTAGGGATGCTCAAGGCCGGGCAGCGCCGGTTGCGGCAGGGCCGGCAGGTTGTCCATCGACACGCCGTGGCGCTCGGGCTTCTTCACCTGCGCGCCTTCGGCCGTGACAAAGCTGGGGCAGAAGCCGTTGACGCAGGAGAAGTCCTTGTTGCAGGACGACTGGTTGATCTGGCGCTTGGTGCCAAGCTCCGTTTCCAGCGGCTCCACCGACAGGCAGTTCGACTTCACCGAGCAATCGCCGCAGCCTTCGCAGACCGCGTCGTTGATGAAGGCGCGCTTGGCCGGATCGGGGTAGGTGCCGCGCTTGCGGCGCCGGCGCTTCTCGGTGGCGCAGGTCTGGTCGTAGATCAGGATGGTGGCGCCGGGGATCTCGCGCAGCTCGCGCTGGATCTTGTCGAGCTCGTCGCGGTGATGCACTTCCACGCCTTGCGGCAGCTTGATGGCGGCGCTGTATTTTTCCGGCTCGTCGGTGACGACGACGATCTTCTTCGCGCCTTCGGCCGCCACCTGGAAGGCCACGTCCTGCACCGACAGCTTGCCGTCGATCGGCTGGCCGCCGGTCATGGCGACCGCGTCGTTGTAGAGGATCTTGTAGGTGATGTTGACATTGGCCGCGATCGACGCGCGGATCGCCAGCAGGCCAGAGTGGAAGTAGGTGCCGTCGCCCAGGTTGGCGAACACATGCTTGTCGCCGGCGAAGGGCGCCTGCCCGATCCATGCCACGCCTTCGCCGCCCATCTGGCTGAAGGTGCTGGTGCTGCGGTCCATCCACACCGTCATGTAGTGGCAGCCGATGCCGGCCAGCGCGCGCGAGCCTTCGGGCACGTTGGTGGATGTGTTGTGCGGGCAGCCCGAGCAGAACCAGGGCTTGCGCTCGGCCGCCACCCGTGGCACGGCCATGGCCTTTTCCTTGGCCTCGATCACTGCGATACGCGCGGCAATGCGCGCGCGCACGTCGGCGGGCAGCTCGAACTTGTCGAGCCGCGTGGCGATGGCGCGGGCAATGATGGCGGGCGACAGTTCATAGTGCGCCGGCAGCAGCCAGTTGCTCTGCGGGATCGACCATTCGCCGCCCGCATTGTCCTTTTCGTCGAATTTGCCGTAGACCTTGGGGCGCACGTCGTCGCGCCAGTTGTAGAGCTCTTCCTTGAGCGCGTACTCCATGATCTGGCGCTTTTCCTCGACCACCAGGATTTCCTGCAGGCCTTCGGCAAAGGCGCGCGCGCCGTGCGCTTCCAGCGGCCACACGCAGCCCACCTTGTACAGGCGGATGCCGATGCGCGCGCAGGTCTCATCGTCCAGGCCCAGGTTGGCCAGCGCCTGGCGCGTGTCGAGATAGGCCTTGCCGCCGGTCATGATGCCGAAGCGGGCATGCGGCGAATCGATCTCGATGCGGTCGATCTTGTTGGCACGCACATAGGCCAGGCCGGCGTACCACTTGTAGTCGAGCAGGCGCGCTTCCTGTTCCAGCGGCGGATCCGGCCAGCGGATATTGAGGCCGCCTGGCGGCAGGATGAAATCCTGGGGCAGCACGATCTCCACGCGGTGCGGATCGAGTTCCACGGAGGCCGACGATTCCACCACGTCGGTCACGCACTTCATCGACACCCACAGTCCGGAATACCGGCTCATGGCCCAGGCGTGCAGGCCGTAGTCGAGATATTCCTGCACGTTCGAGGGATAGAGCACTGGCAGGCCGCAGGCCTTGAAGATGTGCTCGGACTGGTGCGCCAGCGTGGATGATTTGGCGGCGTGGTCGTCGCCCGCCAGCACCAGCACGCCGCCGTGCTTGGAGGAGCCGGCCGAGTTGGCGTGCTTGAACACGTCGCTCGTGCGGTCCACGCCCGGGCCCTTGCCGTACCACATGCCGAACACGCCTTCGAACTTGGCGTCCGGATACATGTTCACCTGCTGCGAGCCCCATACGGAGGTGGCAGCCAGGTCTTCATTCAATCCCGCCTGGAACACGATGTCGTGCGTGGCCAGATGCTGCTTGGCCTTCCATAGCGACTGGTCCAGCGAGCCTAGTGGCGAGCCGCGGTAACCAGAGATAAATCCGGCCGTGTTAAGGCCGGCGGCGCGGTCGCGCTCGCGCTGCAGCATCGGCAGGCGAACCAGCGCCTGCGTGCCGCTGATATAAACGCGGCCACGCTCCAGCGTGTATTTGTCTTCCAGGGAAACGTTTGCGAGCGCGCGGCGGATGGCGTCGCTGACCGGAGGGGTCAGGGGGCATTCATAGGTGCTCCTCTTTGGGGCATGCAGTCGGGATCACCGACCTACTTCAGTTGTGGGCGACCGTGCGCCGCCTCTTGTGAAGGCGGAAAACGGCCGTGTCTCTTTGGCGCATGGTAGCACCGCGCCGGAGGGCGCGGCACCTTGCGTTGCAGCAAAAAGCGCGCCCGCGAGAGGCGTGCTTTCCCGTATGGACACGCTTCGCGTGTACACTGCGTTGCAAACAGGTTTACGCAACAAACGGGCAGATGCGGACCGTGCGCCATATCTTCAGGGATTGCGCCCCGGTGCAACCCGCCCCATCCGAGGCCGACCGGCCTCCAGGACCCAACATGACTATTTCCTCCCGCCAGGGCACTGCGACCCTGGCTGTGCTGATCGACGCCGACAACGCGGCGCCCGCCATCGTCGAAGGCCTGCTGGCCGAAGTCGCCAAGTACGGCGTAGCCGCCGTCAAGCGGATCTATGGCGACTGGACCAAGCCCAACCTCGCCGGCTGGAAGGAGCGCCTTTTGTCGCACTCCATCCAGCCGATCCAGCAGTTCCGCTACACGGTCGGCAAGAACGCCACCGACAGCGCGATGATCATCGACGCGATGGACCTGCTGTACACGGGCCGCTTCGATGGCTTCTGCATTGTCTCCAGCGACAGCGATTTCACCCGCCTGGCCTCGCGGATCCGCGAGCAGGGCTTGACCGTGTACGGCTTTGGCGAACGCAAGACGCCCAAGCCCTTCGTCACGGCCTGCGACAAGTTCATCTTTGCCGACGTGCTGCGCAGTGACGCCGACGCCGACACCGATACGGAAGCCGACGGCGCCGCCGCGCCCGCGCGCAAGCGCAACAGCGGCGAGCTGCGCCAGGATTCGCGCCTGGTGCGCCTGCTGCAAAGCGCCTCGCAGGCGGTCTCGGACGAAGAAGGCTGGGCCACGCTCGGCGGCATGGGCAACCATATCGCCAAGCAGGCACCGGAGTTCGACTCGCGCAACTACGGCTACGGCAAGCTCTCCGAGCTGGTTGCTGCCACCGGCCTGTTCGAAGTCGAGACCCGCAACGGCAACAACAACAAGACGCTGTGGGTGCGCCTGAAGCGCCGTTCGAAGTCCGGTGAAGCCGAGCCCCGTCAGGGCGACGACCGCCAGGCTGAGAGCCGTCAGCCCGAGAATCGTCAAGGCGAGAGCCGTCAGCCCGAGAATCGCCAAGGCGAGAACCGTCAGGGCGAGAGCCGCCAAGGCGAGAACCGTCAAGGCGAGAACCGTCAAGGCGAGAACCGTCAAGGCGAGAACCGTCAGGCTGAGATCCGTCAGGGCGAGATTCCCCAGGCTGAAAGCCCTCAGGGTGAGAACCGCGAGAACCGCGAGAACCGTGACAACCGCGAGCGGCGTGAGAATCGCCGCAACAAGCGGCGTGGCGGCGATCGCCAGCCTTTCCCTCAGCAGCAGGGCTCGCGGCCGGAGCGTGCGCAGCAGTCCGCACTGCCTGTCCAGCCCGCACCGGTGCCCGAATTTGCCCCCCGGCTCCCGTTAGCGAAACCGCCCCGTCGTTCGTGGTGGATCCGATGGACGTGCTGGAGCGCGTGGAGCAGGCCTCCAATGGCGTGGAGTCGTTCGACGAGCAAGACGACAGCGATGCCGGCGACAACGGCGAATCGAATGGCCGCCGCCGCAAGCCGCCCAAGCCCGAGGTCACGCTGAGCGAGATCCCGTGGCCGATCGACAGCTCGATCTTCGTGGCGCCGTCCTCTACCGTGGTGGCGCCGGTGGTCGAAGCCGTCGAGGTCGTCGAGGTGGCTCCGGTCGAGGAAGCCGTTGAGATTGCCGAGGTCGTCGAAGTCGCTCCGGTAGTGGAAGCCATCGAAGCGATCGAAGCCGTCGAAGCCGTCGAAGTTGCCGAGCCGGTCGAGCCCGCGGTTGAGGTAAAGGCCAAGGCCCCGGCCCGCGCCAAGAAGACCGCTGCGCCCGCCAAGAAGGCAGCCGCTCCGGCCAAGAAGGCTGAAGCACCCGCCAAGAAAGCGGAAGCACCGGCAAAGAAGACCGCTGTAGCTGCCAAGAAGGCTGCCGTGCCGGCCAAGAAAGCCGCCGCTCCCGCCAAAAAGGCTGCGCCCGCTGCCAAGAAGGCAGCCGCGGCACCGGCCAAGCGCGCTCCGAAGAAGACGGCGAAGGCGGTTGAATAAGCCACACTCGTCAGAATGCAAAACGGCGCCGCAAGGCGCCGTTTTGCATTTCAGCGGCTTGCGCCGCCGGGCCTTATGACTAACGCACCAGCTGGTTGATCTCGATAATCGGCATCAGCACCGCCAGCACGATCAGCAGCACCACCACGCCCATGCTGAGGATCAGCAGCGGCTCGAGCAGGCTGGTGAGGAACAGCGTGCGGCGCTCCAGTTCCGCGCCTTCGCCCTGCGCCGCGCGTTCCAGCATGATCGGCAGGTTGCCGGTGGCTTCGCCGGAGCGGATCAGGTGCACGAGAACGGACGGGAACTGGTTCTGCGCCGCCAGCGCACGCGCCAGCGACGCGCCTTCGCGCACCCGCGTGGTGGCGTCATCCACATTGGCCTTGAGCGCCTCGTTGGTCAGCGTCTCCCCGGCTGCCTGCAGGCTGCGCAGGATGGGCACGCCGGCGGAAACCAGGATGGCGAGCGTGCTGGCGAAGCGCGCGGTGTTGTACCCGCGGATCAGCTTGCCCACCAGTGGCGCGGTCAGTAGCCAGCGGTGCCACTCCAGGCGCACACCGGGCTGGCGCAGCAGGCTGCGTATCCCCAGGCTCACGGCCACGATGAAAGCCAGCGCCGCCCACCACCAGTTGCGCACGAAATCCGACAGCGCCAGCATGATGATGGTCAGCGTCGGCAGCTTCTGCTTGGTGTTGGCGAAGACGCTCACTACCTGCGGCACCACATACGACAGCAGGAAGATCACGATGGCGAAGGCCACCACCGTGACGATGGCGGGGTAGGTGAAGGCCAGCCGGATCTTGGCGGTGAGCGAGTTGCGCGTCTCGATATAGTCCGCCAGCTTCTCCAGCACCAGCCCGAGGTGTCCGGAGTGCTCCCCAGCGGAAACCAGTGCGCGGTAGATATCCGGAAAATCGCGCGGATGATGCAACAGCGCCACCGAGAGCGAGCTGCCCCCGACCACGTCCGCGCGGATGCCGGCCAGCAGTTCATGCACATAGCTGCGCTCGGCCTGGTCGGCCAGCGCCGCCAGCGCTTCGTCCAGCGGCAGGCCGGCCACGATCAGGCTGGCGAGCTGGCGCGTGAACAGCGCTTGCTCTTGCGTGGAGAGCCGGCGCACGAAGGCAGCGGTGCTGCTCTTCTGCACACCACCTACGCCCGCAAGAGGATCCACATTGAGCGGCGTCAGGCCGCGCGAGCGCAACTGGGCGCGGGCCTGCTTGGGGCTGTCGGCTTCGATGACGCCGCGCTCGGTCTTGCCGGCGGCGTCGACGGACTCGTAACGATAGGCTGGCATGTCTCTCGGCTCGCCCTTAGTCGCGCGTGACGCGCAAGACTTCTTCCAGCGCTGTCGCGCCCGAGTCGATCCAGCGCTGCGCATCGCGGCGCATGGTGTGCATGCCGCGCTCCAGGGCCACCTTCTTGATCTCGGATTCGGCCGACTGGCGATGGATCATGGTGCGGATCTCGTCGTCCACGCTGAGCAGTTCGTACACGCCCATGCGCCCCTGGTAGCCGGAGTGTCCGCATTTGTCGCAACCTACCGCATGCCACACGCGCTGCAGCGGCTTGCCTTGGGCCAGCAGCACGTCGGCTTCGTCGGGTGTGACTTCGATCACTTCCTCGCGCTTGCAGTGCTGGCACAGCCGGCGTACCAGCCGCTGCGCCAGCACGCCAAGCAGCGACGACGACAGCAGGAAGGGCTCGATGCCCATGTCGACCAGCCGCGTCACCGCCGAGGCGGAATCGTTGGTGTGCAGCGTGGCCAGCACCAGGTGGCCGGTGAGCGAGGCCTGCACCGCGATCTGCGCGGTTTCCAGGTCGCGGATTTCGCCGATCATCACCACATCCGGATCCTGGCGCAGGATGGCCCGCAGCGCCTTGCCGAAGGTCATGTCGATGCGCGGGTTGACCTGGGTCTGGCCGATGCCGTCGAGGTCATACTCGATCGGGTCTTCCACCGTCATGATGTTGGTGGTGCGCGAATCGAGCCGCGAGAGCGCGGCATACAGCGTGGTGGTCTTGCCCGAGCCGGTCGGCCCGGTCACCAGCACGATGCCGTGCGGCTGGCGGATCAGGTGATCGAAGCCGCCCAGCGTGCCCGGCGCCATGCCGAGCTTGGCCAGGTCCAGGCGGCCGGCTTCCTTGTCGAGCAGACGCAGCACCGCGCGCTCGCCGTGGCCGGTGGGCAGGGTGGAGACGCGCACGTCCACGGGACGCCCGCCCACGCGCAGCGTGATGCGGCCGTCCTGCGGCAGGCGTTTTTCCGCGATATCGAGCTGCGCCATGATCTTGATGCGCGAGATCAGCGCGCCGTGCAGCGCCTTCTTGGGGCGCACCACATCGCGCAGCGTGCCGTCCACGCGAAAACGCACCACCGAGGACGACTCGAATGGCTCGATATGGATATCGGAGGCGCCTTCGCGCGCGGCCTGCGTGAGCAGCGCGTTGATCATGCGGATGATGGGGGCGTCGTCCTCGGACTCCAGCAGGTCTTCCACGGCGGGAATGTCCTGCATCAGGCGCGACAGGTCGACTTCGCCTTCCACCTCGCCAACCACCTGCGCCGCGCTGCCGCTGTCCTGGCGGTTGTAGGCCTCGGACATGGCGAGCTCCAGCGCCTCGGGTTCCAGCACGCGCAGGCGCAGCGGCCCGTGCACGCGCGCCACTTCGGCCAGCGCCGCCGGCGAGGTGGCGCGGCTGACCCATACCTCCAGGCCATCGGTGCGCTGGTGCGCGATCAGCAGGCGGGCCTCGCGCGCGAAGCCGTACGTGACGAGACGCGCGGCGATGGTCGACGGCGGCTCCAGCGGTTCGTCGGACACTGCGGCGGGGGCGATGCTTGTGGCCATGGCGTGTCTCAGTTCACCGGGCGCACGGCGTCCACCGTGGCGTTGCCGAGATTGACGCCCGGCGGCAGCGGGGTGCCGTTGGCCGACGGCGCTTGCGCCTGGGGCTGCCTTTGCTGTTGTTGTTGCTGCGATTGCGGCAGCGTCTGCTCCAGCGGCAGCGGGCCCGGCACCGGCCCGCGCGAGCGCGGATCGACGAACGGTGCCATGGGCGCGTCCGTCGGCGGCAGGACCGGCGTGTTGCCGTCGCGCACCATGATGTTGGGCGAGGCGAAACCTTGCTGCAGGCCGCGGATGTAGTCGTAGCGGTCCTGCGTCAGGCGGTCGGTCGCGCCAGCGGTGCGCATCACGTACGGACGCAGGAACACCAGCAGGTTGGTCTTGCCGCGGTTCTTGTTCTCGTAGCGGAACAGCCCGCCGATCCATGGCAGGTCGCCCAGGCCCGGCACCTTCTGCACGCCGTCGCCGTAGGTGTCTTCGATCAGGCCGCCCAGCACGATAATCTGGCCATCGTCCACCAGCACATTGGTTTCGATTGAGCGCACATTGGTGGTCGGGCCCTGGGTGAGGGCGGCGGTGCCCTGCACCACGGACGACGATTCCTGGTAGATCTGCATCTTCACCAGGCCGCCATCGGTGATCTGCGGCTTGACCCGCAGCGTGATGCCGACGTCCCTGCGGTCGAAGGTCTGGAACGGCGTGACCGAGGCGGCGCCGCCGGTCTGCGCATAGGAGCCGGTGGTGACCGGGATGTTCTGCCCGATCAGGATCTTGGCTTCCTCGTTCTCCAGCGTGATCAGGTTTGGCGTGGACAGCAGGTTGACGCTGCCGTCGCTGCCCAGCGCATGCAGCAGCGCGCCCAGCCCCATCGCGCGGTTGACGATGCCGAGGTTCAGGCCGGCCAGATCGGGCACCAGGCTCGAGACGCTCGGAATGGCCGCCACGCCGTTCGCGTTGATCGCGGCGGCGGCACCCGTCAGGTTGATGATGTTCTGGCCGCCCGTGCCGAAGTTGGTGCCGGCAAAGACGTTGGTGTTGCTGTTGCGCGAGTTGAGCAGGCCCTGCCACTGGATGCCCAGCTGGCCGGTCTGGGTGGAAGACACCTCCACAATCATCGACTCGATATAGACTTGCGCGCGGCGCGTGTCGAGGTCTTCGATCACCGCGCGCAGGTTGCGGTAGACCGGCTCGCTGGCCGTGATGATCAGCGAGTTGGTGGCCGGGTCGGCCTGGATGATGCCGCCGGTGGTCGGCAACGTGTTGGCGGCGAACGAGTTCGCGAAGGCCGAGCCGCCGGTGCCGGATCCCGAGCCGCTGCGCGAGCTGCCGGTGCTGCCGCCCGTGTACTGGCCGGTGTTGGGCGTCGAGGTGTTGAGCAGGCCGGTGCCGCTGGCAATGCCCCCGCGCCGGTTGCGCCTGGCGTGCCGGCCTGGCTGGTGTTGAAGGAGCTGTCGGCCGCGACGATGGCGCGCAGCGTCTGCGCCAGTTTGGTGGCTTCAGCGTTCTTCAGCGGCACCACCCAGATATTGCCGGGGCGCGCATAGGGCTGGTCGAGCTTCTCGATCAACTGGCGCGCCTGCTGCAGCCGTGCCCGGCTGGAGGCGCGGATCATCAGCGAATTGCTGCGCGGCTCCGCCACCACCGAGGTGCGCAGGCTGGCGTCCGCGCCGGCCACGGCCCCGCCGGCGGCGCCGGCGGAACCCGGGTCCAGCAGCTTTTGCAGCACCAGCGCGGTATCGCTGGCGATGGCATTCTTGAGCGGCACGAGCTCGACCTCGCCGGAGGCGGGCGCGTCGATGGCGGCGATGATGCGGCCCAGGCGCTGCAGGTTCTCGGCGTAGTCGGTAATGACCAGCGTGTTGTTGGCCGGGTAGGCGGTGATGGTGTTGTTCGGCGCGATCATCGGGCGCAGCACCGGCACCAGGTTGTTGGCCGACTCATAGTTGAGGCGGAACACCTGCGTCACCACCTGGTCGCCGCGGGATCTGCCGCTGCCGATCACGATGGGCGAGCCCTGCAGCTTGGCGTCGGCTTCCGGCACCACCTTGGTGAAGCCGTTGCTCTCGACCATCGCATAGCCCTGCATGCGCAGCACCGACCCCAGCGTTTCCAGCGCCTGCGCGCGCGATACGGGCTGCTCGGTCACCAGGTTCACCGAGCCCTTCACGCGCGGGTCGATGACGAAGTTCTTGCCGGTCGCCTGCCCCACCGCCTTCACCACCGATTCCAGGTCGGCATTGACGAAGCTTGAGCACGACCTGGTCGCGGTTGCGCGGGGTCAGGTCGGGCGGCTGCCCCGGCTGGGCCGCCGGCTGGCTCGGTTGCTGGGCCCACAGCGGCGCGGGTGCCAGCAGGGAGAGGCCGCATAGCAGCGCGGTGGCGCGGGCGCAGCGGGTCTTGAGCGAAGGTCGAAGGGCTTGGGTTTTCATATTCGGTTCCGGGCTGCGGGCGTCGGCGCGAAGGTTTCGCACCGCCGCCGGGGTCAGAAGCGCAGCCGTGTCACATTGTCCTCACGTCGTCCCAGCAGGCTCAACAGGCCTACCAATTGCGTAGCGGCGTCGGGGTCGGCATCGGCCGTACCCTCGAAACGCGCCTGGCGGCCCAGCGTGCCGTTGCCCTGCAGGTGCAGCGGCCCGGCGAGGGTGGTCAGTTGCAGCTTGCCGTCGGCGCCGGACCAGTCGATCTCCGCGCGGTAGCTGCCAAGCGGGCGCACCCTGCTGACGGCCGATGATACTTGGTCAAGCCGCACGGTCAGGTGGCCGGTCATGCCACCTGCGCCGCCCGGCTCGCCGGCGCGGGCAAAGAAGCGCCCTTGCAGCCCGGACCAGTCGATGCGCATCAGTCCGTCGGGGCGCAGGGTATTGAAGGGGGCGCCGACGCCTTCGAGCAACGCCGCGGGCATGCGGATGGCGCCGGCCTGGGCAGTCCAGCCAAACGGCGTCACCACCACGGCGACCGGGCCGCTCATGGCCTCGGTGTGGCTGACCACCATGCGCAGCGTGCCGGTCAGCAACGGCCAGAATGCCACCGACCATTGCAGCCGCCCGGGCAGCACGGTGGCGGTCTCGCTGCCGGCGCCGGCCGACAGGGCCAGGGTGGCGCTGCCGTTCCACAGCGAGCCATCGGCATCGGCCAGCAACACGCGGCGCTGGCTCTGGCTGGCAATGCTATCGGCAATCCATGCCGCGGGAAATGCCGCCAGCACGGTCAGCGCCACGGTGACGCAGCCAAGTGCAAGCCAGCCCGCGCGTTGCCAGCCACGAGGGCTGGCAACGCGGCGGCGGGCGAGCCTCAGGGCTTCCAGGCGCGCCATCAGCCGCGCCCGCCCGGATTCGCCGCGGGGCCTTGCAGGGTGGCGGTGACGTTCACCATGGCCGTGGCGCCCACGTAGACGATGCGGGTATCGATGACCTTGAGGCGCTGCTGCTGGCGCACGTCCTGCAGCCAGCTGGCCACAGAGCCGAACGGCACCTTGTCGAGCTGCACCTGCACGCTATTGTCGCCGGTGCCGTTGAGCCGGGTGGCCTTGAGGCCGTGCTGGGCCAGGCTTTCCTGCAAGGCCTGGTTGAGCGCCTCGCCGCGCAGCGACGGGGCCGGGCTGGCCGCCAGGCCGCGCGCTTCCTGCGCCAGCGTTTCCATCTCCGCGGAGTCGCTGCGCAGCTGCGGCAGGCTGCGCTGCAGCTTGGCGCGGCCGTCGGCGGCGGGTTCCCACAGGACGGTGTAGCCGATCACCAGCGCCAGCACGGCGCTGCCGCCGGCCAGGATGGCCTGCTCACGCGGGTTGCGCGCCGACCAGAATGCATCGAAGCGTTCCTGCCAGCGCTGCGGCACGCGCGGGCGCAGGCGCGCGAGCCGGTCCGCGACGCGCGCGCGGCCAGCCGGGCTGCGCTGGGTGGCGCGGGGGCCGGGCTTGGGTGCGGTGTCTTTCATCGGGTTCACTTGGCGGTCCGCGCTCACAGGCTGGGCTTGATCGACCAGCGCGTGCCGGCCGGTGCGTTGGCGCGCGAGGCGTCGGGCGGGCTGTTGTCGGCTTCCATGGCCAGCCCGGACTGGCGCGCCGCGCTGCGTAGCGCGTTGGTGTCGGTGCCAGGCTTGAGCGTGGCGAACAAGGTGTGCCCGTGGTACTCGAGCGCCAGCAGCGCGTCCGGCGCGAGCTGGCGCGCGGCCTGGCCGAAGCGGTCGGCCAGCGGCAGGAAATCGTCAGGCGTGCTGCGGCCGCTCGCCAGGCGCAGCTGCTCGACCTGGCGGCGCATCTGCAGCGGCGGATCGATCACCACGGGGATTTGCGGAAAGGCGCTGCGCAACGTCTGTTCCTGAGCGGCCGCGAGGCGCTGCGCTTCCTGGCGCAGCAGCAGCCAATGGACGTTCATGCCGATCAGCTGGACCACCGCCAGGCCGGCGGCCAGCGCCAGCGGCAGGCGCCAGGCCTTGAGGTTCCAACGGTCGGCGCGGCCCTGGGCGAATTCGAACTGGGCCAGGTCGAGCGCGGGCTCGCGCAGGCTGGCCTGCGCCCCTTCGATCCATGCCCGCCAGTCGAGCGGGTGCGCGCCAGACGGCGCCACCTGCGCGAGGGCATCCGGTGAGGCGTACCAGTCACCGGCGAGGGCGAGCCCCTGCCAGGCGGCGAGCGCCTCGGAGCCGAGCAGCAGGCCGTAGCCGGCGTACTCACTGCTGCGCACGGTCAGTTGCCAGTAGCGCGAAAGCTCGGCTGGCGCGGGTACGCCCTCCGTTTCAAACAGGGGCGATGCGCTGGTCAGCGAGGCGGCTTCGAGCGCCAGCGCGGCCATGGGCGTCGTGGCCGCGGGGGCTGCCGGCGCGGTCGGCGCTGGCATCGGCGCCGGCATCAGTGGGCTGCGCCACGGGCGGCAGGGGCAGGCACAACTGCGCTGGCAACACGTGGCGCCGGCGGTGGCGATGCTCGGCAAAGGCGTCCAGCACAGCACGCAGCCAGGCGCGGTCCGTCACCATCAGCAAGCGCCGGCGCGAGCCGCTGGCCGCCTTGCCCGGCAGTGCGTCGAGGGCCGGGCCCACGGCGATATGGCAAGGCTGGGCATCTGTGGCGAGCACCTCCTCGACCAGATTCGGCAGCGCCAGCTTGAGCCGCGCCGGCGCAAGTGGTGGCACCGTGGCTCCCGTCAGCAGCACATCGCTGGCCGCCATGATCAGGACCAGGCGCTCGGCGGGAGGCAGTTCGGAGATGGAGGCGTGGCCTTCGCGCAACAGCTGCCCGGCCGCCTGGGGGCCTTGCCGGCGACTACGGTCGGCGACGGCCGTGCGGACCAGGGCAAACGGCAGGGCGCCGAAGTGCCAGGGTTGCGGCTGGTCGTGCGGCCGATGCGGCAGGCGGACGTACAGGGTGGTGCTCAAGATTTCCTTGCTACAGCGCCAACAATGGCGTCAATGAACGATAGCGGGGGCATGTGACCCATGCAGCGGACTGCGCCGCTGCATGGTTGACGCCGGCTGCGGTACTGCTGGCGGCACAGGACGGGCGGGCGCCAGGGTCCATGGACTACCGCTTCCGCCGGGCCGGAGCATACCTTGCCTGTGTGACGAATTGGCGTCAATACGTATCTGTCTGATGCTGCTGGTCAAACGCCCGGGAAGCGCGCGCTGGCCGTTTGCGGCCACCTCACGCTAACCCTTTTCGCCCGGCGCGATCCGACAGCATGATCCCAAAATCCGCCAGCCATGACGGCCAGACGGGCGAGGGGTTGCACGATCAGCGCTGCTCCGGCATCCGGTCGATATCGCGCACCCAGACCACCCGGGTGGTATTGGCGTTGCCCAGCACTTCGCCGCGGTAGACCAGCGAGACCTGCATGCGGCTGGCGCGCTCGTGGCGGATCAGCCCGTAGATCAGGAAATAGTGGGTGCGTACGTCGAGCGTGCTGGTGGCGGTGTTGGGGTCGGCCTGCGGCGCCAGCGTGCGCAATTGCGTCTGCAGGTCGCCGATGTTGTTGAAGTAGGCGCGGTCGCGCTGGCGCACCACTTCGCGGGCGCGGTCCAGCGGCAGCTTGTCGATCACGGCGGCCAGCACTTCGGCCTCGGCGGTATTGGCGTTGACCAGCGTGCGCTCGGGCAGCACGTCGACGAAGGGTGCCAGCGTGGCCACGATCTCCGGCGTGTAGCCCGGAATGGCGAGCAGGTCGTTGACGTCGTCGGGCGCGCGCAGCCCGCGCTGGCTGTCGCTGCTGGCGCCATTGCTGGCGCCGGCGGCGCTTACCAGGTAGCGCGCGGTCGGCTCGGCCAGCGAGGCGTTCAGGCCCAGCGTCTGCAACAGGCGGCGATAGATCGCCAGGCTGGGGGCATCGATGGTGGCGACCCGGCCTTGCGTTTCGCTGGCCGTCCACAGGACGAGGTTGGAGAGGTTGAAGCGGGCCTGGGCGTCGAGGATGCGGCCCGAGAGGAAGGAAGTCTCGCCTTCCTGGTCGGTGCGCAGGCCGGCGCCGAGGAAGTCCGACAGGCGGGTTTCCGCGATCGGCACCGCCCAGGGCTCACCCAGCTGGTCCACGCTGGTGCGGCGCTGGTCGTCGCGCAGGATCAAGCGGGCCCAGTCGACGGCCGCGCGCTCGATCCAGCTGGCCTGGGCCAGCAGGCGCTGGTTCTCGATGGAGCGGATCTGCACTTGCTGGCGCCACAGCATGCCGGATACCACCACGACCGCCAGCGTGACCACCAGCAGGGCCGTGACCACGGCGGCGCCGCGCTGGCTGCGGCCCGCCAGCACAAGGGGAGCGGGGCGTTTGCTCATAGGCCGGTCATGCAGATCTTCTGGAAGCGCCGCGGCGTGTCGCCATCGCCCATGCGCGCCGTAAGGTTGAGCTCGATCGCGCGCACCGCCGTGGTGGCCACGCCCAGGCTGGCGCTCACGCCGGAGGCGGCCACCGCGCTGGCGCTGGCATTGCCGCTGAGCAGCGCGGCGGCGATGCGGCCGTTCTCGGCCTGCCAGCCGCCGGGCTCCACCCAGACGCGCGCCGACAGGCTGTCGGCGTCGCCCACCAGCGGCCGAGCCAGGTTGCCGCCGCCGCCCGCCTGGCGCAGCGTGATCATCGCGGCTTGCACCGCGCTGCGGTTGTCTGCCGGCGGGCTGGCCGCACGCACCACGGTGTTGCCGTCGAGGCGGTAGACGACGACCTGCCACTGGCTGGGGCGGCCCTCGTCGCGGCGGTCGCGCACCATCAGCAACTGGCCATTGCCGAGCTCGACCGGGCTGCCCTGCAGCAGGGTCGGGCTGGTCAGGTGCTCGCAGTCGGACTGGAACTGGCCGTATAGCAGCTTGAGCGTATTGAGGCGGTTGTCGTGGTCGGTCAGGCGCTCACGGCCGCGCGTCATCGCGTCCAGGCCGCGCCAGGCGATCACTGCGATCACCGCCAGCAAGGTGATGGCCACCAGCATTTCCAGCAGCGTGAAGCCGCGCATGGCCACGGCCGGGCGTGGCCGCCCAAGGCACTTAAAGCAGGTTGCGCGTTTCATTGGGAACGATGGTGACTAGCCAGGCCAGGCGCACGGATTTGTCGGCGCCGGAGGGGTAGACCGCGATCTCGACGCGGCGGAAAGAGGGGTTGGGCGTACCCGAGATGGTTTCCTCGCAGTACAGCTCCACGCCGCCCTGCGGGCAGGCGTAGCCGCGCGTGCCGGGCTCGGGCCAGGTCTTGGACAGGCGCAAGGTGGCGAGGTGGTTCTCGGCGCTCCACTCGGCCAGCATGCGGGTCTGCAAGGCCGAGCCAGCCTCGATCATCGATCCCATCGCGCGCATGGCGGCGGTCAGCGCCACGGCCAGGATGGTCAGGGCGACCAGCACCTCGATCAGGGTGAAACCGCGCGCCGGCGAGCGCCAGGGAGTGCGGGCAGACGGGGAAAATCTGGGGAGGCGCTTCATGGCGTGCTGGCGAAGTAGCGGCCGGCGCCGTCGCTGGCCACGTCGACGCGGATGCCGCCGCGCACCAGCACCACATGCTGGGGGCCTTCGATCAGCTCGCGCCCGAACTCCAGGCGCGCGCCGCCGTTGCCGCGCCCGCCTTCGGTAACGGCCACGCCGTCGAGCTGCAGGCGCCATTTGGTCGGCGCGAACACATCCCCGGCGAGCGGGGCCCAGCCGGCCGGCGTGGCTTGCAGGAAACGCCAGCCGACCGTATCGGCCTCCCAGGCGATCGGCCGGGCGCGCAGCTGGGCTTCTTCCTGCGCGAGCTCGAACAGGCGCGCAATGCGCTGGCCGTCGTCGAGCACGCGGCCGCGCTCATTGGGCGCGGCATTGACGGCTACCAGCGAGATCACGATGCCGGCGATCACCATCACCACCAGCAGTTCGAGCAAGGTGAAGCCGCGGCCGCGATGGCCGCGGATTCGCCGTTCCTGTGGCCAGGTGCTCATGGCTGCGCGCCCGGCCCGGATCATGGCGGTGGTTCCTTATTCCCAGTTGCCGATATCGGCGTCGTTGCCGCTGCCGCCGGCCTGGCCGTCAGCGCCGAAGCTGAACACGTCGATCTCGCCGCGCACGCCCGGGTTCAGGTACTGGTACGGATGGCCCCAGGGATCCTTGGGCAGCTTTTCCAGGTAGCCGCCGCCCTTCCAGTTGTTGGGCACCGGCTCGGTGGTGGGCTTGGCCACCAGTGCGGCCAGGCCTTGCTCGGTGGTGGGGTAGCGGCTGTTGTCCAGGCGGTACAGCTTGAGCGCCTGCATGATCGAGGAGATGTCCTGGCGCGCGGCGACGATACGCGCTTCGTCGGGGCGGCTCATGATCTTGGGGACCACCAGCGCGGCCAGCACGCCGAGGATCACGATCACGACCATGATTTCGATCAGGGTAAAGCCGCGCGAGCGGCGGCGGCCCAGGCGGGAGGTGGAGTCGGGGAGGGTGGCAACGTTCCTGCGCATCATGGTTAGCCTTATGGAATATCTGGCGGAGCGCCTGCTTGCATCCGCGTGGCGGCGATCCAGTTGGTCAAACAGTATAACCGCCACTTCATGACGGCTTTGTGAGCGAGTGCTTGCATGTTCGACCGCGGCAAAACGCCGGGGAAGGCGCGGAACGCACCGTTGCGCCTCGGCGTGCCGATGCGTCGCGGGCCCGGCGGAGGCAGACAGCTGTCATGCGGCTCTGGTAGGCTTGGTGCTTTGACGCCCACCAGCCCACTTCCGTGCAACTCTCCTTGCGGCCCGCTTTTCGCTTCAACCCCTCCAGCCTCTGGCTGCCGCGACTGGCCGGGCTCGTGCTGTTCGTCGCGCTGTGCGCCCTGGCTACCCGCTGGGTGCTGACCTTCAGCGCGATGCGGACCATTGCCGTGCCGCACGCGGCCCGCGTGGCGCAGACCGAGGCGGTGGAGACCGGCGCGGCCGGCACGCTGTTCGGCGGCAACGCGCAGTCCGGCGTGCGCGACGTGCAGTTGATCGGGGTGGTCGCGGATATCGGCAGCGGTGCCGGTGCGGCCATTGTCTCGCTGGATGGCGGCCCGCCCAAGGCCGTGCGCGCGGGCACCGCGCTGTCGTCGCAGATCCGGCTGACGGAAGTCCGCGACCGCGGGATCGTGATCGAGCGCAACGGCGTGCGCCAGGAAATTGCGCTACCTGTCCCGGCGATCGTCACGCGCGGCCCTGCGGCGGCCGCGCAACCGGCTTTGCCGGCAGGCGCGGCGGCGCCGCTATCCACGCCGATGCCGGTGCCCGCCACGCCCATCCCCGCACCGCCGCCGCAGTCCTTGCCGCAACAGCAGTCCCAGCCATTGCCGGGGCAGCCTGGCGGCAACGAGCCTATCTCTGCCAAAGACTGACTTGTAACTGCGCTGCGCCATCTTATTTACCGTTACTTTCAGCGGCTTACGCCGGCAGCGCCTAACTGTGAGCCGCGTAACAACGTATTAGGTGGACCAACTTTCCAGCCTGGCGTGCGCTCTAATCCTTACCAGTCCACCGAGACGAAAAAGGAGTAAAGACATGCAAGGCAATCTCAAGGCACGTTCGATCCGGAATTTCATGGCCGCTTCGGCGGTGTTCCTGGCGATGGGCGGCGCAGCCTTCGCCCAGACCGCCGCGCCCGCAGCCCCTGCCGCGCCGGCCCCCGGGCCTCAGGCGGGCATGCGCCACCATATGGAGCATGGCGGCGGCATGTGGTTCAAATCGATCGATACCGACGGCGATGGCACGATCTCCAAAGCGGAGGCCGACGCGCTGTTCAACAAGATCGACACCAATCATGACGGCAAGCTCGACAAGAACGAACTCGCTGCCTATCGCAAGACAATGATGGAGCAGCGCCGCGCCGAGATGCAGGCCGAGCTCGAAGCCCGCTTCAAGGCGGCCGACAAGAACGGCGACGGCGCGCTCACCAAGGCAGAGGTGCAAGCCGGGATGCCTCACCTGGCCAAGCACTTCGACCAGCTCGACACCAACCACGACGGCAAGCTGACGCTGGACGAGATCCGCGCCGGCATGCAGAAGATGCACGAGCAGCGGATGCAGCGGATGCCCCGCAATAACCAGCCTAACCCGGCTGCGCCGTCGAGCGGCGGTGGCTGATCGCGGTGACTGATTGAGGCAGGATCCACGGCGCGCCGCGCCGTGGGCAGATTGAAAAAGCGCGACCGTTGCCGGCCGCGCTTTTTTGCTCCGTGGCTGGCCGCACTGGCCGGTGTTGGCACCATCCTTGCCTTCCGAACGCTCGACCCGCCGGATCTGCGGATAGACCACGCCCCTGAGGGCCTGAATGTCCGGGGCGAGCGGGTCGCTCCTGCCATGGAAGTCTCGGACGCCCTGTTACGCCCTGTTCCTGTGCACGGCCGTACGCCGTGGCGACAGCTTGCACCCGTAAGGCGATTGCGCTGGGCGAAAAGTCGTTGCAGGATACGGGTCGCCACAAAAAATTGCGTACTTGTGCACGGTTTGCTAAATTTGCGCAAAAAAATTGCCGACAAACATATTGCGGAGCAACAATATCGTGAGCAAGGTGGAGCTGGACAAGATCGACAGGAAGATCCTGGAGGTGCTGCAGACCAACGGGAGGTTGACCAACCTGGAAGTGGCCGAGCGCGTGAACCTGTCGCCCAGCCCGTGCCTGCGGCGCATCCGCCGGCTGGAGGAGGTTGGCGTGATTCGCCAGTACGCGGCGCTGCTGGAGCCCGGCCGGATCGGGCTGGGGCTGCTCGCCTATATCAACGTACGGCTCGAGAAGCACGGCGGCGCGCCCAAAGGCAAGGCGCCGCTGGACTTGTTCCGTGCTGCCATCGAGATCTGGCCGGAAGTGGCCGCCTGCCACGCCATGACCGGCGAGATGGACCTGCTGCTCAAGGTCTACGTGGAAGACATGGAGCATTTCGCGCGCTTCATGAAGGACCACTTGCTGGCCCATCCCGCGGTCATCGACGTGCGCTCGAGCTTCGCGCTCGAATGCATCAAGGACACCACGGCCTTGCCGGTGCCGGGGGCTGAGGGTTGCGCGGCAACGGCACCAAAGAAAATGGCGCGCCGGGCGGGCGCGCCATGGGTACGATGCCGGCAGGCTTCGCTTAGACGGTGCGCTTTTGCGGCACCATCGAGCGCCAGAAGCGCAGGCCGAAACGGCGCGCATCGCGAAGGTTGCGGCGCACCATGTAGTCGAGATCGGCAACCTGTTCGTCGAGCGCCTCGGTCAGGCGGCTGACGGTATCGGCAGGCGGCAGCTCAAGGTAGGCATCGGCCTCGCCGTACGCATACTGCACCTTCATGCCGGCCTTCTTGGCAATGTGCATCATGGCGGCGTTGCGCGACAGGCAGTGCATGTACAGGGTGCGCACATTGCTGTTGCGGCCGTGCATGGCCGCACGCTCGAACAGCGAGCTGCCAATGCCGCGGCCACGCGCGCTCTGCGACACGGAGACACCGAACTCGGCAACGCGGCCCTGCGTGTTGTCGCGCAGGTTGGCAAAGTGGCCCACGCCGATCAGTTCCAGGTGCTCGTCATACACGCCGAACACGGTGTCGTGGTCGAAATCGATGCTATCGACGTAGGCTTCGACCACATGGTCGCCAACCGACTGGCCAAAACGGAGCAGGCGATCCTCCTCGCCCAGGGCGAGGAAATGCTTCAGCAGGCGCGAGCGATGATGCGCAGCCAGCTCGCGCACCAGGGTGGTGGGGCGCTGCGAGGCTTGCGCGGCTGCGGCTGCACGGCGGAGATCTTCGTCGGATACGGCCCCGACGGCCTTGCTCAGTTCGAGCGGATTCACTTTGTTTTCCTTGCGACGTAATCAGGTATAAAAATAGCACTCAGCGGGTGTTCGTCCATGCACTTTCGACAATTTGATCGGGATACAAGGGCAAACACTATCTTGCTGCAACGCGAAAAGTATTGTAGTGGATTTGTCAGTCTCACGTAAGGTGAGGGCCCCGCCAACCTTGTTCGATTTTGTAAATTCAAAATAAATCTATTTAAATCAATGGGTTGTGTTGCGTGGTACGGGCGTTTTCCGTTCGTCGGTGTGGGTTTGCTGCAACGCCGCATCTCCGCTTTCCCCGGGTCAGGTCACTGGATTGGCCCTGCCTTGGCACTAGGCAGCCCAGGCAATCCACGCCATCCAGTGATTTAAACACCCCTTTCTGGCCTCGTGGCCACTGTTGCGCAAGCCGTTTTTTCAGGAATTTTCGTGGACCCCAAGGCCGAGCCCCCGATTCTCGTTATCTATGCCCATCCCAGGCCGCATCTGTCGCGTGTCAATCGTCCGCTGGCGGCGGCACTGGAAAGCCTGCCAGGCGTGACCGTGCACGATCTCTACTCCAGCTATACCGACTACGACATCGACGTGGTCGCTGAGCAGCGCGCGCTCGCGCGGGCCGGCACGCTGGTGCTGCAGTTCCCGGTGCAGTGGTACAGCATGCCGGCGCTGCTCAAGCTGTGGGTGGACGATGTGCTGGAGAGTGGCTGGGCTTACGGCCCCGGCGGCACGGCGCTGCGTGGCAAGTCCATGCTGGTGGTGGCCAGCACCGGTGGGCACGCCGACTCTTACGGGCCCGACGGCACGCATGGCCACAGCATCGAGGAATACATGCTGCCGCTGGAGCAGACCGCCGTGCTGTGCGGCATGAGCTGGCTGTCGCCGCTGGTGCTGCATGATGCCAACCAGGCTGACGCCCAAGCGCTGGCCGACCATATCGGCCGGGTCACCGGCGTGCTGGGCGGCACTGCCGACGTTGCCCGTGGCGTTGTCTCCAACGCCGCCGCAAGCTGAGGAGCGCGCCATGGAACAACACGATTTCCTGGTGGCCCTGGTGGTCTTCCTGGTTGCCGCGGTGGTGGCGGTGCCGGTGGCGCGCCGCTTTGGCCTGGGCGCGGTGCTCGGCTACCTGCTGGCCGGCGTGGCGATCGGCCCGTGGGCCCTGCGGCTGGTGACCAACGTCGAATCCATCCTGCATTTCTCCGAGTTTGGCGTGGTGCTGATGATGTTCGTGATCGGCCTGGAGTTGGAGCCCAAGAAGCTGTGGGAACTGCGCCGTGTCATCTTTGGCTACGGCGGCGCCCAGATGGCGGCCTGCGCGATCCTGCTCGGCGGCGTTGCTGCGCTGGTCGGGGCATCGTGGCAGGTAGCGCTGGTGGCGGGCCTGGGCCTGGCGCTGTCGTCCACCGCGATCGCGCTGGCCACGCTGACCGAGCGCAATCTCTTCGGCACGCCGGCGGGCGCCGCCAGCTTCGGCATCCTGCTGTTCCAGGACATCGCCGCGATCCCGATGATCGCGCTGTTGCCGCTGCTGGCTGCCGGCGGCGCCGACGCCGACGCCACCGGCGCGGCGGGCTGGCTCGGGGCGGCAAAGGCGGTCGGGGTGATCGGCGCCGTGGTGGTAGGCGGGCGCTATCTGGTCCGCCCCGCGCTGCGCTTTATCGCGCGCACCGACATGCGCGAGATGTTCACCGCCTTCGCGCTGCTGCTCGTGGTGGGCATCGCGCTGATGATGGACGCGGTGGGGTTGTCGATGGCGCTGGGCACCTTCCTGGCCGGCGTGCTGTTGGCGGACTCGGAGTACCGTCACGCGCTGGAGGCCGACCTTGAGCCCTTCAAGGGTCTGCTGCTGGGCTTGTTCTTCATGGCGGTAGGCATGTCGATCGACTTCGGCGTGCTGATGCAGGCGCCGGTGCAGGTGGCGGCCCTGGTGGTTGGCTTCGTGCTGCTCAAGACCGTGGTGCTGGCCCTGCTGGCGCCGCGCTTTGGCATCGCGCGCGGCCAATGGCTGCTGTTTGCGCTGCTGATTTCACAGGGCGGCGAGTTCGCCTTCGTGGTGTTTGGCGTGGCGGGCGGCGCCGGCTTGCTGCCGGCGCGCACCGAGGCGCTGCTGGTGCTGGTGGTGGCGCTGTCGATGGTGGCCACGCCGCTGCTCCTGCTGGTCTTCGACCGGCTGGTGGCGCCCCGGCTGGCCCGCCTGGCGCGGCGCCCGGACGACGTGATCGCGCCGCAGGACAACCCCGTGCTGATCGCCGGCTTTGGCCGCTTTGGCCAGATCATCGGCCGCCTGCTCTATGCGCAAGGGATCGGCGTGACCGTGCTGGACCACGATCCCGACCAGATCGAGTTCCTGCGCCAGTACGATTTCAAGGTGTTCTACGGGGACGCCACCCGCATGGACCTGCTCGAATCCGCCGGCGCGGAGCGGGCCCGCATCCTGGTGGTGGCGATCGATGGCATGGAGGACAGCCTCGCGCTGATCGACAGCGTGCGAGCGCGCTTCCCGCACTTGCAGATCTACGCGCGGGCACGCCACGTGTCGCACGTCTACCAGCTCAAGGACCGTGGCGTGCACCTGTTCGAGCGCGAAGTGTTCGAGGGCTCGCTGTTGCTGGGCCGTCGCGTGCTCGAAGGGCTGGGCTACGATCCCGTGCAGGCACGCTCGGTCGCGCTGCGCTTTCGCCGGCACAACATCGCGGCGATCGAGCGCTTCTACCCGCATTACACGGACCAGAAGAAGCTGGTCTCGCTGGCGCGCCAGGCGCGCGACGAACTGGAGGAAATGTTCCGCCAGGACCGCGATCAACGCCGCCAGCGGGAAGAGGAGGACTGGTCCTGAGGTGCCGCGCCGGCGCTGCAAGAGCGCCGGCATGGGCAATGAATATGCTTTATTCGGCGCCGCGCAGCCGCACCGCGGGTTCTGCGCGGGCACCCGGCAACCCGCCCGCCAACAGGTCGATCACCATCTCGGCAAACTCCGCATACGACAGCTTGCCGCCCGGCTTGAGCCAGGTGAAGGTCCAGTTGATCATGCCGAACACCGTCATCGTCAGCGCGGCCTGGTTGTCGCGGGTGACGCGCTCGGGATAGGCCCGGCGCAACTGGCGGGAGAAGGCGGCCACCACGTCGCGCTCGCGCTTGAGGATCTGGTCGCGCTGCTCCTCGGCGAGGAACTTGACGTCGTTGATCAGGGCTACGTGCCGGGTCTGCGAGGTCTCGTACTCGGCCAGGAAGGCCCGGATCAGGTTGGAGAAGCTGTCCAGCTCGCTGCGTCCCTGGCGTTCCGCCTCCGCCTCGACCTCGGTCACGATCAGCATCAGCCGGCGCGTGTAGCGGTCGAGCAGGTCGAACAGGATCGCTTCCTTGCTCTCGTAATAGTGGTACAGCCGGGCCTTGGAGGTGCCGCAGGCGGCGGCCAGGTCGGCCATCGAGGTGCTGGGGTAGCTGCTGGCGGCAAAGGCGGCGGCAGCCAGGTCCAGGATCTGCTCGCGCTGCGCCTCGAAATCGGGTGCCTTGGTACGGGCCATGGAGACCTTCGCCTTTTTCTTTTTACTCGCCGCCGGCGGACAGGTTGCGGCGCAGCTCGCAGGTCTGCAGGGATTCGGCATTGCCGCGCAGCACCAGCTGGCCGGCGCCAATCAGCTCGCGGCAGCGCCAGAACACAAACCAGTCGCTGGCCAGCAGGCCTTCGATGGCGCCCATTACGCCGCCCACCACTTGCGCGGCCGGCGCCCATTCCAGCGGGGCGCGCTCCAGGATCACTTCATCGACCGTGTGGTAAGCCGCGGGCACCAGCGTATTGCCCTTCCACAGGCGGACGTCGGCGTTTTCCTTGACGTTCTGCTGCCACTCATAGCCCAGGCGGCCCAGGCGCAGCACCGAGACCGGGGCGATGGTGGAGAAGCGCCGCGCCAGGCGGGCCGCGGGATACATGCCAATGGCGGCCAGGTTGCCGCGCGCGGGCGCTTCCAGCTCGCGCAGGTCCATGGCCACTTCATTGATGCGCTGGGGTGACTGATAGAGGTGGAACACCACCCGGCGCAGCATCAGCTGGTCGGAAGCGCTCTGGCCATGCCAGATGGCGACTTCCAGCTCGTCCTTGCGCAGGCCTTGCAGCTGGTCGAGCGCCTGGTGCATTTCGGCGGCGAAGTCGATGTCGCTGTGGGGCGCTACGCGCTGCCAGAAACCGGAGCGGATGAGCCCACTGCTGTCGACGTCAGCCAGCGGCCCGACGGCGAGGTCGTCGCGAAGCACGACGACCGGGTCGGGCCTGGCGGCCTGGGCGAGGGCTTGCCGTAGCGTGTTGCCCGCTACGTCGCCGTTGACGACATGGATGTATTGCATGGCCGTGATTGTATATGGATGCGACGTGACTAAGGCACGAAACGCGGCGGCTGAGTCGCAACGCTCGGTGCGCTGGCGATCCTTCGTCCCCGGGAAGCGGCGTCTGGCATACCCAACGGAAATAGTCGGTGCCTTTGCGGTCTATATAGGTAGACCGTCCGCCATCTTGGGACGATGGCGCCGGAGCGCTGCCGTGCGTCGGACTTGATCCTGCACAAGGCGCCACGCCGCGTAAACGTCCACCATGGCGTATCGCCGCAACGCCTATTCAAAGGAGGCAATCATGCCGTGCGCTCGCTTAGAGCGGGCCCGCGTCAAGGGTTTTCGGCGCTGGCTCGCACGCGTCAGACGTCTGGCGCCATTGGCGCTAGTCGCGCTGGTGGCGATCCAGTCACCACTCGCCGTCGCCAATGAACTCAGCATGGTCCGGCAAGCATTCTTGCAACAGGTGCAGCGCCACCTCAACCTCCCGGCGCCAGTCGCCATGCGGTATGCCGGCTTGCTGGCGTCCGCGCTACAGGCGGACGGGCGGGAGGCCGACGCAGGCGACTGGGCTGTGCTGGTCGACCGCAACCCGCGCGTCCAGGCCGCCATGCTGTTCGCGCGGCCTGCCGACGACGCACCCTGGCAGTGGGTGGGTGCCGCGCCCGTCTCGACAGGCAAGCCAGGCACTTTCGATCATTTCATTACCCCGATCGGCGTATTCAGCCACAGCGTGGACAACATGGATTTCCGCGCCGAGGGTACCTACAACGAGAACGGCATCCGGGGCTACGGCGTCAGCGGGATGCGCATCTATGACTTCGGCTGGGTCGATGCCCAGCGCGGCTGGGGCAAGGGCGGGGAGAGCCAGATGCGCTTGCAGATGCATGCCACCGATCCGGACCGGCTCGAATCTCGGCTGGGCCACCCGGCCTCCAAGGGATGCGTGCGGATCCCCGCGACCCTGAATCGCCTCCTTGACCACTATGGGCTGCTGGACGCCGACTACCTGGCGGCTGCGCAGCGCGGTGACTCGCTTTGGGTCCTGGCCCCGGGCCGCGCGCCGGTAGCCCGGCCCGGACGCTATCTCGTGATCGTGGACTCGGGCGCGCGAGGCCCGCACGGAACGTCCGCGTCGCGCGGTGGCGGGTAGTATCGAATTCGGCGGAATGCGATGTCGCTTCCGTCACTATCCGTTGTTCTTCTGGAGAAAATGGCAATGACGCATGCGGCTTATAAGAAGATCCGTGATCCGGCAGGCCAGCGTGCCGGTGCCGCTGGTGCGAGGCCAGGCGGCGCAAGGCTGAGGCTTCAGCCTGCGAAGCGAATGTGCCCGCTGCGTAACAGGATTTCGCGCGCCTGGGTGAGCTCGAACAGGCCTTGGGCGATGTGTTCGATGCGCTGCCGGTGGCTGGTAAACGCCCGCACCAGGTCTTCCTCGCGTGGGGAGCGGGCACCGAAATGGGTCTCGAGTGCCTCGGCCGTGATCGAATACAGGGTGGGTTGCCCGTTGACAGTCGCGGGGCAGGAGAGGGTCAGGCTAGCCGCACAGTAGGTGGGAACGCTGCGGGGAAAGGAAATTTCGGGCATGGCGTGCCTCACACCGGTCACTGAGGGATGGAACCATTCTAGGTGATGGTTCCGATCCGCGATGTACGCAGAGTGCGGGGCCTTGACCGTCATCAACCCGGATACGGCAAATGCGGGCGGTTGGGCTTGGGTAGACCGCCAGCCAGCCGGTGCACGGCGGCCACGGCTGCGTGGGCGGCGTTGATCTGGGCCGAGGCGAAGCCGGCTTGTTCAACCAGGAACCGGTCCAGCGGCGCGGCGGAATCGGGCAGGAAGGCGCTTGCGAGCGAAGTCACGCTTGCGCCGGGGTTTGCTGCCAGCTCGGACAGCTGTGCGGCGAGGCCCTGCAGCACTGCCTGCGTGGCCGGTTCCGCCTGGTTCTTGCCCGCTTCGGCCTCAAGCCCCGCGCGCACCAAGCCAGCCAGCGCTGCCATGCGCCGCAAGGCCAGGTGCAGCTGGGCGTACTCGCGGGCCAGCTCCGGAGCGAGCTCCGCCACGCCTTGCTGCAAGGTTTGATCCGCCCGGCTGGAGGTACGGCCGGCCGCCATGCGCAATGCTTCCAGCCGTGTTTGCGTCGGCGCGGGCGAGCGGGTGGGCGAGGTCGTGAATGCGCTGGCGCCGGCAAATGCTGCCCGCAGGTACGCCGTGTTTGACGCCAGGGCGTCGAGGCTATGGCGATACACCCTCGATAACTCGGCCCGCGGCGCCAGCACATAATAGCTGGCCAGGGCGATCAGGCAGCCTAGCGCCGTGTCGATGCCCCGCAGCGCGGCAAAGTGGCTGCTGTCCGCCGCCGGTGCCCCGACCCATGAGAACAGGATCACCGCTGGCGTCAGGCACATGGCGAAGGCACCCGGGCTGCCGGCGAGCCGACACGTATAGGCGGCCGCCAGGCAGGCCGCGCTGATCGCCAGCGCAAGCGGTGCCGGTGGGTGAGCCAGGCCGATGGCGCAGGCCAGCAGCGCGCCAGCCAGGGAACCCGCGAAGCGCAGGAACGAGATCCTTCGCGTGGTTTGCAACTGGGGGCTAAGCACCATGATGACGGTGACCGCCACCCAGTATCCGTGATCGACTTTCCAGAGCTGCGCCGGCATCAGGCTCAGGCTGCCGGCTAGCGCCAGCCGCACCGCATGGCGGGCCACGCGGGCGTCGCGGGCAGTGTGCTCCGCAACCACGGCGCGCCAGCGTTGCCATGTCCGGCGCAAGGCGCGCCGCGGCCAACGGTACTCGCGGCGCCAGTCGCCGAAGGCCGGATACCGGGCCAGTGCGCTGAGCGCAGCCTGGTACAACGGCGGCGCCCCCGCATTTGCCAGCGGTGCATGCAGGCGGCGCAGTTCGCCGGCCAGCGCCGCGCAGAGCGAAGGCAGGTCCGGCGCGTGATGCGCCAGTCCCTCGCAGACCTGCTCCCGAACATCGGTGACGCAACGCAGCAAATGGCGAAGTGGCAGGTGCTCGACGCTGCACGCGTCGCTAGCTTTGGAGCCCGCGTCATCGGCGCGGCTGCGCAGTTCGGCGGCAACGATCAGCAGGGCGAACATGGCATCGGCCAGGCTCACCACATAGGCATAGTGCATCAGCCCTAGCGGGTCCCGCAGGCTGCGCCGCATGTTGATCGCCAGATGCGCGGCCTCGATACGCTCGCGGATGTCGCGCTTGATGACCGTCGCATCGCCCACGGGCGCATCGGCCGCCAGATCCGAGGCAAAGCGCAGCAAGGCATCGAACACCGCCAGGATTTCCGCGCGCGGCCGCGTGTCGCGCGCAGACCGAATCAGGGCCACGCTGACGACGCAGGCGAAGAGCCCGCCAAGCAGGAACTCCTGGCTGCGGGCAAGCACGCGCACGGCTAACTCTCCATCCCCCGCTGGTTGCAGGCAGGAGGCGATCAACACCACATAGAGCAGCTTGGCCGAGAGGGCGGGCACGGGGCCGCGGGTCTCGGCCAGCCCGGCGGCCAGCCCGGCGACTAGCACCACGGCCACCGCCGTCCACGGCGTCACCGCCGCAGCCGTGCCCAGGGCACATGCGGCGGCGCCACCAATACCGACGGAGCCAAGTGCCGCCAGCCGTTCGGCGGCGGTGCCGCGGCGGTCGGCCAGGCAGGTCCAGATCGAAGCCGTTGCCGCCCACAGATAGCCGGCTTCCCCGGTGAGCCATCCCGTGCCGGCCAGGACCAGGAACGAGAAGGCGTAGACCAGGCCTCTTTGCAACATCGAGGCATCGGGGCGGGGCAGGCGCAGCGCGGAAATCATGTCGGCAAGATGGGTGGGCGCTGCGAGGCGGAGATCCGCCCTGCCAGGCGCAAGGGACAGACCGACTCTACGGGATTGAATGTTGCGTCGCAACATTTCGCGCGGAAATCCGCCTTTTACACCGGGGCGGTGCGGCCTGGCCTCCTCCTGGTGCAGCGGCTGAGCTTCCTTGGTGCGCTGGGCAAGATCGGCTGAGGGCTTTGCCATGAGCCGCCGCAGCAAGGGCAAACCGTGGTGACCGGCAAAACGCGGGCAAAAAAACCCGCGCAGTTTCGTGCGCGGGCTGGAATCCACCGAGGTGGTGGAGGAGACAGACTCCACTATATATGATTTGTTGCGTCGCACCAAGCGGCATCTAGGCCAAGCGTGTCTGGCTTCACAAACATGTTGTTTGTGAGCAACAAAGTAGCGGCTTAATACATTGAAAACTGGAATTTCCTCTCTTTTTGTCCTGTTTCCATCGAGTGTTTGGCGACGATTCGTTGGTTTTATCGCGGCAAGGCGTGCCCGTTTCAGCGGAAGAACAGGTAGGCGATGCCGACTGCGGCGCACAAGCCCACAAGATCGGCGAACAAGGCACAGGCAAGCGCGTGCCGCGTGTTGCGGATGTTGACGCTGCCGAAGTACACGGCGAGCACGTAGAAGGTGGTTTCGGTCGAGCCCTGGATGATCGCGGCGAGCTTGCCCTGGAAGGAGTCCACCCCATAGGTGCTCATGACGTCGATCATCAGGCCGCGGGCGCCCGCGCCCGACAGGATTTTCATCAACCCGACCGGCAGCGCGGGGACGAAGGCGGTGTCCAGGCCCAGCCAGGCAAAAGCGGCGGTCAGGCCCTGCATCAGGACATCCATGCAGCCCGTCACCCGAAACAGCCCGATCGCCACCAGGATCGCCACCAGATAGGGAATGATCTGCACCGCGACGCCAAAGCCTTCCTTGGCGCCGTCGACGAAGGCATCGTAGACATTGATGCCCCGCATGGCGCCGCAAATCAGGAAGACCACGATCAACGTCAGGATGAAGCCGCTGCCAGCCAGGGCTGTGGCGGTGCTCACCTGTTCCGGGGCGCGTGCCGCAGCCACAGGAAGAGTCCGCCGACAGCCGCCGACAGCAGCCCGAAGGCGGCCAGCACGGCTGGCTTGAGCAGGTTGAGCCGCTGCGCCCAGGCCACTGCCAGCAAGCCGGCCAGGCAGGACACGCAGGTGGCCAGCAGGGTGGGAAGGAAGATATCCGCGGCATTGAATCCGACCAGGCCCTGCTTGACCGAGATCGCTTGCCGCATGGCGATCACCGAGGTCGGGATCAGCGTCAAGCCAGCCGTGTTCAGCACGATGAACATGATCTGCGCGTTGCTGGCTATGTCAGCGCGGGGATTGAGCGACTGTAGCTCCCGCATGGCGTTGAGGCCGAGCGGCGTCGCCGCGTTGTCGAGCCCTAGCAGGTTGGCCGACACATTCATCATCATCGCGCCCTGGGCCGGGTGACCCTGTGGAACGTCGGGGAAGAAGTGGCGCATTAGTGGATTGACCGCGCGTGCGAATAAGTCGACTACGCCGGCGCGCTCGCCAATGCGCATGATGCCCAGCCACAAGCTCATGACGCCCGCCAGGCCAAGCGATATCTCGAACGCGGTGCGTGCGTTGTCGAACAGGCTCGCCAGCATTGCCGGAAACACCGCGGTATCGCCTGTCGCCACACGAATGCAGGCGACGACGAAGGCGAGCAGGAAGAAGGATAGCCAGACCAGGTTAAGAGCCATCGGCGAGTCGTAGGCGGGGTTTGGTAGAGGCTACGCATCATAGCCTGCCGGACCGCGTACCCGGCCCAAGGGCGGCACGTTGTGCCAGGGCCGCGGGGCCGTGGCGCTGGCCTTGGCACTGGCAAGGTGTGTTGCGCAAAAATCCTATTGCGCCGGTATACAATGCGGACAATGCCACCGTGGGCGCATTGCCCCTCAGCCTTTCCGGGCCGGCGCCGCGGTCCCTGATCCCTTAGACACCCGTTCGCGATGGCTCGCCCGCGCGCCTTGCCCGAGGACAGTGTCTCGCTGACCCAAGCCAGAATCTATGTCCGACGCCCATGGTACCGAACACGCACTTCCTGGTTCGGATCCCGCCGGCGCCAGCCTTGGCGCCCAGCACTCCCCATTGTTCGCCCTGGTGACCGATACGTTGCGCGAGCGCATCCTCGGCGGGCAGTACAACCAAGGCGAGCGCCTGGTCGAAAACAAGCTCTCCACGGAACTGGGCGTGTCGCGCATCCCCGTGCGGGAAGCACTGCGCGCGCTTGCCGCCGAAGGCCTGGTACGCATCGAGCCCCGGCGGGGCGCCTCGGTGGCGACGCTGTCGCCGAACATCGCCAAGGAAATGGTCGAAGTGCGGGCCACGCTGGAAGGGCTTAACGCCAAGCTGGCTGCCCAGCGCCGCGATCCAGCCCTGATCGCCGAACTCAATGAAGTGCTGCGCCAGGGCACCGAGGCCGCTGCGAGCGGACGCTCTGAGCGCTTCATCGAATTGAACACCCGCTTTCATGAGGTGCTGGGCAATATCGCGGCCAATAGCGTGCTGCAGGACATGGTGCGTACGCTCAGGGAGCGCACGGGGCTGCTGTTCGCGCCGGCCAATGTCACGCGCGCCCGGCAGAACTGGGAGGAGCATGCGCAGATCCTGCAGGCAGTCATCGCGGGCGATGCGGATCTGGCGGCGCTGTTGGCGACGCGGCACGTCTATAGCGCCGCCAAGGCGGCCGAAGATCTGGCCGAGGCCGGTGCGCCGGGTTCCTGAGCGCTGGTAGATAGTATTCGATATGCAAAAACGATCCTGTGCCGGCTCAAGTCGGCTTCCGTCGCTGCGGTAGCGCCGTTTGTCGTTGATTCTATTGGCACTCAGGGGCATTCATGAAGCTACACAATGCCCCGAAATAGGGCGCTTGCGCGCCCCGGTATGACGCGCTGCACCAAAATTCGGTATACTGTCAATCCTGATGAACCACAATAGGGATTGACCATGGACTACCCGACGCCCGCCTATTTCCGGCAGTCGGTTGGCGAGCAACTGCTGGCCCACTATGCCAAGCGCGATGCTGTGCGCCATCGCACCCCGCTCCTGCCTGTCCGCTGGCCCAGCCTGCGTTCCTTGTTCCGCCGCCAGTGCGTGCGCGACCAAAAGGCGGTCTGACAGCATCACCCTAAGATAGCGCAGCTCCGCGCGCCGCCAGCAGGGCGCGCAATATGGAGCGGTGGCATCTTTCCTCGTGCTCGCAATAACAGCCAATCGAGAAATTCGTTTGCTGTGACATCGCGGCCAGCAGATCCAACGTCCGGCTTGCTTCCGGGCGCGCCATCTCCGCACGGAAGTGCCGCTCGAATGCACGCCACGCCTTTTCATCCCCTTCGGCCTGTATGTCCAAGGCCTGCGCGACCAGTTCGGCTGAGGGCGACAGGTTCGGAAACCACACATCGTAGTAGTCCCGCTTGGCGAACTCGGATTTCGGCACGCCCCGGGGCAGCCTGCGCACGGTGCCAATGCGGATTCCCTCGTCAGGCAAGCGGGGCGAGCCCAGCTTCACAATGCGAATGGTCATGCAAGTTCCTCCCTTATATATAGAGTGACCCGCGGGCGCGGCGGCGGACTTCGTCGCGAGCCGCCCAGGTCCGTCCGGCGACCCTAGTTTGCCGCAGCCAGGCGGTTGCCGGCTAGCGCTGCGGATTGGTCGTGCTGGTCAGTGTTAATGAGCCTCGTTGGGCGCTTTTCTGTCGATATTAGAATCATTTCAGAAAAGGCTTGCCAGGACCGGGGGAGCGTCTTATTATTCGCCCCCTCGCAACACAAAAGACCGCTGCAAAGCAGACGGGACAAGGGTTGCGGGGTTGGCAGGGGTGGTTGGCGGAGCGGGTTCAGACGCCGGCTGCAGCAAAGAAAGTTTGCGAAACCTGTTGACGAAACGATGATCACGCTTCATAATCTCGTTTCTCTGCTGCAGACAAACGCAGCGACGCGGCAAGCAAAGCGAGCCGCGGCCAGTTCTTTAACAAACAAACAACCGATAAGTGTGGGCGCTTGATAGCGGATGCGGAAGACTTCGGTCTTTTAGCTTACAAGTTATAAAGTGCTCGCACAGTAAAACATGTTGGTTATGTCTTCGGACGTAGCCAGTCAGTTTTCTGAGAGTGAGCGACCGCTCGAAAGAGCGAGATCCGTCGGGAAACCGAAGGGTCACACAGGTATTAAACTGAAGAGTTTGATCCTGGCTCAGATTGAACGCTGGCGGCATGCCTTACACATGCAAGTCGAACGGCAGCACGGGAGCAATCCTGGTGGCGAGTGGCGAACGGGTGAGTAATACATCGGAACGTGCCCTGTCGTGGGGGATAACTAGTCGAAAGATTAGCTAATACCGCATACGACCTGAGGGTGAAAGCGGGGGACCGCAAGGCCTCGCGCGATAGGAGCGGCCGATGTCTGATTAGCTAGTTGGTGGGGTAAAGGCCCACCAAGGCGACGATCAGTAGCTGGTCTGAGAGGACGATCAGCCACACTGGGACTGAGACACGGCCCAGACTCCTACGGGAGGCAGCAGTGGGGAATTTTGGACAATGGGGGCAACCCTGATCCAGCAATGCCGCGTGTGTGAAGAAGGCCTTCGGGTTGTAAAGCACTTTTGTCCGGAAAGAAATCCCTTGCCCTAATACGGCGGGGGGATGACGGTACCGGAAGAATAAGCACCGGCTAACTACGTGCCAGCAGCCGCGGTAATACGTAGGGTGCGAGCGTTAATCGGAATTACTGGGCGTAAAGCGTGCGCAGGCGGTTTTGTAAGACAGGCGTGAAATCCCCGAGCTCAACTTGGGAATGGCGCTTGTGACTGCAAGGCTAGAGTATGTCAGAGGGGGTAGAATTCCACGTGTAGCAGTGAAATGCGTAGAGATGTGGAGGAATACCGATGGCGAAGGCAGCCCCCTGGGACGTCACTGACGCTCATGCACGAAAGCGTGGGGAGCAAACAGGATTAGATACCCTGGTAGTCCACGCCCTAAACGATGTCAACTAGTTGTTGGGGATTCATTTCTTCAGTAACGTAGCTAACGCGTGAAGTTGACCGCCTGGGGAGTACGGTCGCAAGATTAAAACTCAAAGGAATTGACGGGGACCCGCACAAGCGGTGGATGATGTGGATTAATTCGATGCAACGCGAAAAACCTTACCTACCCTTGACATGCCACTAACGAAGCAGAGATGCATCAGGTGCCCGAAAGGGAAAGTGGACACAGGTGCTGCATGGCTGTCGTCAGCTCGTGTCGTGAGATGTTGGGTTAAGTCCCGCAACGAGCGCAACCCTTGTCTTTAGTTGCTACGCAAGAGCACTCTAGAGAGACTGCCGGTGACAAACCGGAGGAAGGTGGGGATGACGTCAAGTCCTCATGGCCCTTATGGGTAGGGCTTCACACGTCATACAATGGTGCGTACAGAGGGTTGCCAACCCGCGAGGGGGAGCCAATCCCAGAAAACGCATCGTAGTCCGGATCGTAGTCTGCAACTCGACTACGTGAAGCTGGAATCGCTAGTAATCGCGGATCAGCATGCCGCGGTGAATACGTTCCCGGGTCTTGTACACACCGCCCGTCACACCATGGGAGTGGGTTTTGCCAGAAGTAGTTAGCCTAACCGCAAGGAGGGCGATTACCACGGCAGGGTTCATGACTGGGGTGAAGTCGTAACAAGGTAGCCGTATCGGAAGGTGCGGCTGGATCACCTCCTTTCAAGAGCGTGCATCCAACGTCGAGCGTTCACACTTATCGGTTTGTTTGCTGTTACAGCCAAGGGTCTGTAGCTCAGGTGGTTAGAGCACCGTCTTGATAAGGCGGGGGTCGTAGGTTCAAGTCCTACCAGACCCACCAAGTTACGGATGGTGGTTCGACGATGTGAGTCGATGTTGAGCCTCCGGACAGAGAAGTAAAGGGGGATTAGCTCAGCTGGGAGAGCACCTGCTTTGCAAGCAGGGGGTCGTCGGTTCGATCCCGTCATCCTCCACCACTTACTTCAGTAACCTTGGATTGGTCGTCAAAGGCAAGCGCTTAGTCTTGAGCGTTTGCCTTTGGCCTTGGCCAAGACGATGCGGGACCAAGTCTCGCTCGGCTGTTCTTTAACAATATGGGATGTAGTAAAGGTGTCGTGAGCGTTGATGAGACGCTGCAGTAAAACACGATACCGGGTTGTGATTGTATCAACCAAAATGTATTTAAGTGATCGAAAGATGACTTGGAATACGGCACAAATGCGAGAACTCATCCTGTAGCGAGCACGTACTTGGACGCAAGTTTGAGACACACTCGTTATAGGGTCAAGCGAACAAGTGCATGTGGTGGATGCCTTGGCGATCACAGGCGATGAAGGACGCGGTAGCCTGCGAAAAGCTTCGGGGAGCTGGCAAACAAGCTTTGATCCGGAGATGTCCGAATGGGGAAACCCGGCCCGTATGGGTCATCCCTGACTGAATACATAGGTCAGGGAAGCGAACGCGGCGAACTGAAACATCTAAGTAGCTGCAGGAACAGAAATCAACCGAGATTCCCAGAGTAGTGGCGAACGAAATGGGAAGAGCCTTGTACTCTTTAGCAGTGTTGTTAGCAGAACGGGATGGAAAGCCCGGCCATAGCAGGTGATAGCCCTGTATGCGAAAACAGCGTTGTGGAACTAGGTGTACGACAAGTAGGGCGGGACACGTGAAATCCTGTCTGAAGATGGGGGGACCATCCTCCAAGGCTAAATACTCGTGATCGACCGATAGTGAACCAGTACCGTGAGGGAAAGGCGAAAAGAACCCCGGGAGGGGAGTGAAATAGATCCTGAAACCGCATGCATACAAACAGTCGGAGCCTGGAAACGGGTGACGGCGTACCTTTTGTATAATGGGTCAGCGACTTACATTCAGTGGCAAGCTTAACCGATTAGGGAAGGCGTAGCGAAAGCGAGTCCGAATAGGGCGTTCAGTCGCTGGGTGTAGACCCGAAACCAGACGATCTATCCATGGCCAGGTTGAAGGTGCGGTAACACGTACTGGAGGACCGAACCCACTAACGTTGAAAAGTTAGGGGATGAGCTGTGGATAGGGGTGAAAGGCTAAACAAGTCTGGAAATAGCTGGTTCTCTCCGAAAACTATTTAGGTAGTGCCTCGTGTCTCACCTTCGGGGGTAGAGCACTGTCATGGTTGGGGGGTCTATTGCTGATTACCCCGCCATAGCAAACTCCGAATACCGAAGAGTGCAATCACGGGAGACAGACATCGGGTGCTAACGTCCGGTGTCAAGAGGGAAACAACCCAGACCGCCAGCTAAGGTCCCTAAGATTGGCTAAGTGGGAAACGAAGTGGGAAGGCTAAAACAGTCAGGAGGTTGGCTTAGAAGCAGCCATCCTTTAAAGAAAGCGTAATAGCTCACTGATCGAGTCGTCCTGCGCGGAAGATGTAACGGGGCTAAGCCAGTCACCGAAGCTGCGGATGCACGTAAGTGCATGGTAGGAGAGCGTTCTGTAAGCCTGTGAAGGTGTCTTGTAAAGGATGCTGGAGGTATCAGAAGTGCGAATGCTGACATGAGTAGCGATAAAGGGGTGAAAAGCCCCCTCGCCGTAAGCCCAAGGTTTCCTACGCAACGTTCATCGGCGTAGGGTGAGTCGGCCCCTAAGGCGAGGCAGAGATGCGTAGCTGATGGGAAGCAGGTTAATATTCCTGCACCGTCGTATGATGCGATGGGGGGACGGATCGCGGAAGGTTGTCCGGGTGTTGGAAGTCCCGGTCCCTGCATTGGAGAAGGCGCTTAGGCAAATCCGGGCGCGGAATTCAAGGATGTGGGGCGAGCGGCCTAGTGCTGCGAAGCAATTGGAAGTGGTTCCAAGAAAAGCCTCTAAGCTTCAGTCATACGAGACCGTACCGCAAACCGACACAGGTGGGCGAGATGAGTATTCTAAGGCGCTTGAGAGAACTCGGGAGAAGGAACTCGGCAAATTGGTACCGTAACTTCGGGATAAGGTACGCCCTTGTAGCTTGACTGGCCTGCGCCAGGAGGGTGAAGGGGTTGCAATAAAATGGTGGCTGCGACTGTTTAATAAAAACACAGCACTCTGCAAACACGAAAGTGGACGTATAGGGTGTGACGCCTGCCCGGTGCCGGAAGATTAAATGATGGGGTGCAAGCTCTTGATTGAAGTCCCGGTAAACGGCGGCCGTAACTATAACGGTCCTAAGGTAGCGAAATTCCTTGTCGGGTAAGTTCCGACCTGCACGAATGGCGTAACGATGGCCACACTGTCTCCTCCCGAGACTCAGCGAAGTTGAAGTGTTTGTGATGATGCAATCTCCCCGCGGCTAGACGGAAAGACCCCATGAACCTTTACTGTAGCTTTGCATTGGACTTTGAACCGATCTGTGTAGGATAGGTGGGAGGCTTTGAAGCGTGGACGCTAGTCTGCGTGGAGCCGTCCTTGAAATACCACCCTGGTTTGTTTGAGGTTCTAACCTTGGTCCGTGAATCCGGATCGGGGACAGTGCATGGTAGGCAGTTTGACTGGGGCGGTCTCCTCCCAAAGTGTAACGGAGGAGTTCGAAGGTACGCTTGGTACGGTCGGACATCGTACCTAAAGTGCAATGGCAAAAGCGTGCTTAACTGCGAGACCGACAAGTCGAGCAGGTGCGAAAGCAGGACATAGTGATCCGGTGGTTCTGAATGGAAGGGCCATCGCTCAACGGATAAAAGGTACTCTGGGGATAACAGGCTGATACCGCCCAAGAGTTCATATCGACGGCGGTGTTTGGCACCTCGATGTCGGCTCATCTCATCCTGGGGCTGTAGCCGGTCCCAAGGGTATGGCTGTTCGCCATTTAAAGAGGTACGTGAGCTGGGTTTAAAACGTCGTGAGACAGTTTGGTCCCTATCTGCCGTGGGCGTTGGAATCTTGACGGGGGCTGCTCCTAGTACGAGAGGACCGGAGTGGACGTACCGCTGGTGTACCTGTTGTCTCGCCAGAGGCATCGCAGGGTAGCTATGTACGGAAGAGATAACCGCTGAAAGCATCTAAGCGGGAAACTCGCCTGAAGATGAGGATTCCCTGGAGCCTTGAGCTCCTTGAAGGGTCGTTCGAGACCAGGACGTTGATAGGCTGGGTGTGGAAGCGCAGTAATGCGTTAAGCTAACCAGTACTAATTGCCCGTAAGGCTTGATCCTATAACCAGTGTGTTTCTCCTGGTTGAGTATCGCGTGCCGCTGCGACAGCCACACAGCAGCTTGGCCGATACCTCGCAACCTACTACTACATCCCTATTCGCTGCGTTGACCAAGTCAACGCGGCCACCGTTTATGCCTGGTGACCATAGCGAGTTGGAACCACCCCTTCCCATCCCGAACAGGACCGTGAAACGACTCCACGCCGATGATAGTGCGGATACCCGTGTGAAAGTAGGTAATCGCCAGGCTCTCCCTTGAAACCCCCAGTACGAAAGTACTGGGGGTTTTGCTTTTGTGGCGGCGGTTTGCCGATCAGGCTTAAGCAGCGCCCAGGCCGCCAGCCTGGCGAGCCGGTTCCGAGGTCAAAGCAAGGCCCCAGAGGCCGCCAGAAGCCGTTTTAGAGGCCGCGGCGAGGCCCTATAGGGTGAAGGTGTTCTTTATTGAATGCCGACGATGATGGTGCGATCGGGCAGCCTACGCTGGTGCCAGGTTCAACGCTCCAAGGTCTGTCCTTCCCTACTTTGCATAGTACGGAAAGTGCTTGACAGCCAAGGAAAGTTACACCATAATCAGAAGTTCACTGCGGAGAGGTGCCCGAGTGGCTAAAGGGGGCAGACTGTAAATCTGTTGGCTTACGCCTACGTTGGTTCGAATCCAACCCTCTCCACCAAGAATTGCAAAGCAGTAGTGAGTACCCGGCAGGCGTCGGTGAAGCAGAAAGCGTGGTAACCCGGCGGGTGTAGCTCAATGGTAGAGCAGAAGCCTTCCAAGCTTACGACGAGGGTTCGATTCCCTTCACCCGCTCCAGATTGCCCGGGTTCTTGCAGTTCTGAAAAGCAGCAGTCAAGTTTCGCCCATGTGGCTCAGTGGTAGAGCACTCCCTTGGTAAGGGAGAGGTCGGCAGTTCGATCCTGCCCATGGGCACCAAATACCGCACTAGCAATATCGCTACCGACACAGGAGTCGCGAAATGGCAAAGGAAAAGTTCTCGCGGACTAAACCGCACGTGAACGTTGGTACGATCGGTCACGTTGACCATGGTAAGACCACCCTGACGGCAGCAATTGCTACGGTGCTGGCGGCCAAGTTTGGCGGTTCGGCCAAGAAGTACGACGAAATCGACGCAGCGCCGGAAGAAAAGGCACGCGGTATTACCATCAATACCGCACACGTCGAGTACGAAACGGCTAACCGCCACTACGCACACGTTGACTGCCCGGGCCACGCTGACTATGTGAAGAACATGATCACGGGCGCCGCACAGATGGACGGCGCAATCCTGGTGTGCTCGGCCGCTGACGGCCCCATGCCCCAGACCCGCGAACACATCCTGCTGGCCCGCCAGGTTGGCGTGCCTTACATCATCGTGTTCCTGAACAAGTGCGACATGGTCGACGACGCCGAGCTGCTCGAGCTGGTCGAAATGGAAGTGCGCGAGCTCTTGTCCAAGTACGAATTCCCCGGCGACGACACCCCGATCATCAAGGGTTCGGCCAAGCTGGCACTGGAAGGCGACAAGGGCGAACTGGGCGAGCAAGCGATCCTGGCCCTGGCCGACACGCTGGACACCTACATCCCGACGCCGGAACGTGCCATCGACGGCACCTTCCTGATGCCGGTGGAAGACGTGTTCTCGATCTCGGGCCGTGGCACGGTTGTGACCGGTCGTATCGAGCGCGGCATCATCAAGGTCGGTGAAGAAATCGAAATCGTTGGTATCAAGCCGACGGTCAAGACCATCTGCACCGGCGTGGAAATGTTCCGCAAGCTGCTGGACCAAGGTCAAGCTGGCGACAACGTGGGTCTGCTGCTGCGCGGCACGAAGCGCGAAGACGTCGAGCGCGGCCAAGTGCTGTGCAAGCCGGGTTCGATCAAGCCGCACACGCACTTCACCGGCGAGGTCTACATCTTGTCGAAGGACGAAGGCGGCCGTCACACCCCGTTCTTCAACAACTACCGCCCGCAGTTCTACTTCCGTACGACCGACGTGACTGGCTCGATCGAGCTGCCGAAGGACAAGGAAATGGTCATGCCGGGTGACAACGTGTCGATCACGGTCAAGCTGATTGCCCCGATCGCCATGGAAGAAGGCCTGCGTTTCGCCATCCGTGAAGGCGGTCGTACCGTCGGCGCCGGCGTCGTGGCAAAGATCCTCGACTGATAAAGTCGACCAGCGAATACGGCACCAACCGGCCGTATTCGTTGCCAGAGGGGTTGGCCTGACCGCCGACCCCACAGTTGTTTTAGGGGTATAGCTCAACTGGCAGAGCGTCGGTCTCCAAAACCGAAGGTTGGGGGTTCGATTCCCTCTGCCCCTGCCAATTCAATCAGCCGCGTCGCGATAGAGAGTATCGTGACGCGGCTTAGTCTCGTTTGCGAAACATGGCCAATCCCAACGTCGAAACCGTCAACGCCGCTAGTGGTAAGTGGTTGCTTGGCGTCGCGGTGCTACTGGTGGTTGCCGGCGTCATCGGTTTCTATGCCTTGGCACAGCAACCATCCTACGTGCGTGGCGCTGCGCTGTTCGGCGGCATTGCGCTGGGCGTGGTGGTCGCGCTGGTCTCGGCACCAGGCAAGGACTTCATCGGTTTCTCCAAGGAATCGTATCGCGAAGTCCGTAAGGTCGTTTGGCCCACCCGCAAGGAAGCCGGGCAGATGACCGGCCTGGTGTTTGTCTTTGTCGTGATCATGGCCGTGTTCCTGTGGTCTGCGGACAAGCTCATCGAGTGGGTCATCTTTTCGCTCGTGCTGGGCTGGAAATGAAGGATAGAACATGACGGATAACGCACAACAGGAAGTCCCCGCAGCTGAATCGCCTTCGTCGAAGAAGCGCTGGTATGTGGTGCACGCCTATTCCGGCATGGAAAAGAGTGTGCAGCGCGCGCTGCAGGAGCGCATCGAGCGCGCCGAAATGCAGGACAAGTTTGGCCGCATCCTGGTCCCGTCCGAAGAAGTCGTTGAAATCAAGGGTGGGCAGAAGTCTGTCACCGAGCGTCGCTTCTTCCCGGGTTACGTGCTGGTCGAGATGGAAATGACCGACGAGACCTGGCACCTGGTGAAGAACACCAGCAAGGTCACTGGCTTCGTGGGCGGTGCGCGCAACCGACCGAGCCCGATTTCCCAGAAGGAAGTCGACAAGATCATGACCCAGATGCAGGAAGGGGTCGAGAAGCCGCGCCCCAAGACCCTGTTCGAAGTGGGCGAAATGGTACGCGTCAAGGACGGTCCTTTCACCGACTTCAATGGCAACGTCGAGGAAGTGAACTACGAGAAATCGCGCCTGCGCGTCTCGGTCACCATCTTCGGGCGTGCTACCCCGGTCGAGCTCGAGTTTGGCCAGGTCGAGAAGGTTTAAGCGGGTTTAGGCGGTTCAAAGCAGTTCAGGTTTTAGCGTTTTATGTTGGCCGCAAGGTCAGCGAAAAATGCAGCGGCCAGTCCCGCAAGGGGCCGGCCACAAGAGGAGCGTGAGGCTGGCTGGGGTGGATGAACCGCCCTTGCGGCGATAGCGCGCTACGACTCAACAGGATCGTATTCCTCCAGGAAGCGGTCCGGATTGGAGTAAATATGGCCAAGAAGATCATTGGCTTTATCAAGCTGCAAATTCCGGCTGGTAAGGCAAATCCCTCCCCGCCCGTGGGCCCCGCACTGGGTCAACGCGGTCTGAACATCATGGAGTTCTGCAAGGCGTTCAACGCGCAGACCCAAGGCATGGAACCCGGCCTGCCGGTGCCGGTGGTGATTACCGCCTTCGCCGACAAGAGCTTCACCTTCGTGATGAAGTCGCCGCCGGCGACCGTTCTGATCAAGAAGGCGGCTGGCCTGACCAAGGGTTCGGCCAAGCCGCACACCGACAAGGTTGGCAAGATCACGCGTGCCCAGGCTGAAGAAATCGCCAAGGCAAAGAACGCTGACCTGACCGCTGCCGATCTGGACGCTGCCGTGCGTACGATCGCCGGTTCGGCTCGCTCGATGGGCATCACCGTGGAGGGTCTGTAAATGGCTAAGGTTTCCAAGCGCACCGCCGCCAACAAGGCGAAGATCGAGCGCACCAAGTTCTACCCGATCGACGAGGCCCTGGGCCTGGTGAAGGGTTGCGCATCGGCCAAGTTCGACGAATCCATCGACGTTGCCGTGCAACTGGGCATCGATGCGAAGAAGTCGGACCAGGTGGTTCGTGGCTCCGTCGTGCTGCCTGCCGGTACCGGCAAGTCGGTTCGCGTGGCTGTGTTCGCCCAAGGCGAAAAGGCCGAAGCTGCCAAGGCAGCTGGCGCTGAGATCGTCGGCATGGAAGACCTGGCTGAGCAAGTCAAGGCCGGCAACCTGAACTTCGACGTGGTGATCGCCTCGCCGGACACCATGCGTATCGTTGGTACGCTGGGTCAGATCCTGGGCCCGCGCGGCCTGATGCCGAACCCGAAGGTCGGTACGGTTACCCCCGACGTGGCCCAGGCTGTGAAGAACGCCAAGGCCGGTCAGGTGCAATACCGTGTCGACAAGGCCGGTATCATCCACGCCACCATCGGCCGCCGTTCGTTCCAGGACGCCGATCTGAAGCGCAACCTGAGCGCGCTGATCGAAGCCCTGGTGAAGTCGAAGCCGGCTACCAGCAAGGGCGTGTACCTGCGCAAGATCGCCGTGTCGTCCACCATGGGCGTTGGCGTTCGCGTGGAACAGGCTTCGCTGTCGGCCTAAGGCTGGCGGCAACCGCAGGGCGGACCCGATAACGTCGCCCAGCGTAGAGAATTGAGGATCCTGGCTCGCGCCGGGATCGTCTCCGGAGTCAGGCGGTGCCTCATAGGACACCCCAGGATAGAGGAGCAAGGCTTTGGGCAGTGGTGCCCGCCGGCGCGCAAGCGCGGAGCAGGCACCGCTGGTTATCAAAGACCGCTGGTGGCGGGTGCGGCTGCAGGATGGCTGCCTCGCCTTAATCGGACGGAACGTACGCAGCGTGGCTTTGGCCTGCCGCGACGCCTCCCGGCCCACCAGCGCAGATGGCGCACCCGAGGGATTGAAGAATCCGGGCAATGACCCGGGTGATTCGGGCCAAATCGGACGCCGTTCGTTTGGACTGATGTGCGTGCCCCGGACGATCCGGGGGACAAGCATCGTTTTGGAGCTTAACCGTGCCACTTAATATTGAAGATAAGAAGGCCGTCGTTGCTGAGGTTTCGGCGCAAGTCGCCAAAGCCCAGACCATCGTCGTAGCCGAATATCGCGGCATTGCGGTTGGCGATCTGACCAAGCTGCGCGCCAAGGCCCGCGAGCAAGGCGTGTACCTGCGTGTTCTGAAGAACACGCTGGCCCGCCGCGCCGTGGAAGGCACGCCGTTTGCAGGCCTCGCAGAGCAAATGACCGGTCCGCTGATCTACGGTATTTCCGAAGATGCAGTGTCGTCGGCCAAGGTTCTGAACGACTTTGCCAAGACCAACGACAAGTTGGTTCTGCGCGCAGCGTCGTACGACGGCAACGTGCTCGATGCTGCTGCCGTCAAGGCACTGGCCTCGATCCCGAGCCGTGACGAACTGATTGCTCAGCTGCTCGGCGTGATGCAGGCACCGGTGTCGGGCTTCGCCCGTCTGCTGGCCGCCCTGTCCGCCAAGAAGAGCGAAGGCGCCCCTGCCGAAGGCGAAGGCGCTGCCGCCGCCGCCGAGAGCGAAGGCGCAGCTGCTTAAGGCGTAAGCCTTTCGCAGCCTGGCTCATCAAGATCGCATTACCGATACCGAATCACATTTAGCAGGAGTATTCCAAATGGCAATCAGCAAAGACGACATCCTCGAAGCCGTAGGCTCGATGTCCGTGATGGAACTGAACGACCTGGTCAAGGCGTTCGAAGAAAAGTTTGGCGTGTCCGCCGCTTCGATGGCCGTGGCTGCTGCCCCGGGCGCCGGCGCTGCTGCCGCTGAAGAGCAAACCGAGTTCAACGTCATCCTGTCGGAAATCGGCGCAAACAAGGTTGGCGTGATTAAGGCTGTTCGCGAAATCACCGGCCTGGGCCTGAAGGAAGCCAAGGATCTGGTTGACGGCGCACCGAAGGCTGTCAAGGAAGGCGTGGACAAGGCTGCTGCAGCCGACGCCAAGAAGAAGCTGGAAGACGCCGGCGCAAAGGTCGAAGTCAAGTAAGCTGTACTCGCGTGCCTTTTGGCACGCGAATGGGGCTGGCAAAGGGAGATTCCCGGCGCCAGCCTTTTTGCGCTTCTGCGAAGTGTGTTTTACTCAGCACCCGGAAGCATGAACAAATGGCGCAAACGATGCTTGACAGCTGGGCGCATGCCTAAGCTTCAGCAGAGGCCAAACATCAGTGGCACACTAGGTGGTTGCTGATGTTTGTCTTCTGAACCGACTGCAGAAGACAAGTTTGGTCGGGTGTCCCCCGGGCCGGTATGACGCATTGCGTCGTTTCTGCCGGCTCGCAGCGTGCGGACACCGTCAGCCAGAGGTTGGTAGCGGCCAACCGCCAAATCCCTCCCAGTCGCTGAACACCTCAGGTGCTGCGCCGGTCCAGCCAGCCCTGCGATGATTCGGAGATCCCATGGCGTACAGCTTCACCGAAAAGAAGCGCATTCGCAAAAGTTTTGCGAAGCGCGCGACGGTTCATCAGGTTCCTTTCCTGCTTGCCACCCAGATTGAATCCTACGCTCAGTTTCTGCAAGAGGGTACGCCACCCTCGCGCCGCAAAACAGAGGGCCTGCAAGCGGCTTTCAGTGCAATCTTCCCGATTGTGTCGCACAACGGGCTTGCCCGTATGGAGTTCGTCTCCTACCACCTGTCCAACCCGCCGTTCGACGTCAAGGAATGTCAACAGCGCGGCCTGACCTTCCACTCGGCGCTGCGTGCCAAGGTCCGCCTGATCATCAACGATCGGGAAAATCCGGGCAAGGTCAAGGAAGTGAAGGAACAGGAAGTCTACATGGGCGAAATTCCGCTCATGACGTCGACCGGTTCGTTCGTGATCAACGGTACCGAGCGTGTGATCGTCTCGCAGCTCCACCGTTCGCCCGGCGTGTTCTTCGAGCACGACAAGGGCAAGACCCACAGCTCGGGCAAGCTGCTGTTCTCGGCACGTATCATTCCTTACCGCGGTTCGTGGCTCGATTTCGAGTTCGACCCGAAGGACATCCTGTACTTCCGCGTTGACCGCCGCCGCAAGATGCCGGTGACGATCCTGCTGAAGTCGATCGGCCTGACGCCCGAGCAGATCCTCGCGCACTTCTTCGTGTTCGACAATTTCACGCTGCAGTCGGAAGGCGCGCAGATGGAATTCGTGCCCGAGCGCCTGCGCGGCGAAGTCGCGCGCTTCGACATCGCCGACAAGGACGGCCGTGTCGTCGTGGAGAAGGACAAGCGGATCAACGCCAAGCACATCCGTGACCTGGATTCCGCCGGTACCAAGCTGATCAGCGTGCCGGAAGACTACCTGCTCGGCCGCGTGCTGGCGAAGAACATCATCGACCCGGATACCGGCGAGGTGATTGCCAACGCCAACGACGAGCTGACCGAAACCGTGCTGGAAAACCTGCGCGAAGCCGGTGTCAAGCAGATCCAGACCCTGTACACCAACGATCTGGACCAAGGTCCGTACATGTCGCAGACCCTGCGCGTGGACGACACCGCCGACCAGACCGCTGCGCGTATCGCCATCTACCGCATGATGCGTCCCGGCGAGCCGCCGACCGAAGACGCGGTGGAAGCCCTGTTCCAGCGCCTGTTCTACAGCGAAGAGTCGTACGACCTGTCGCGCGTTGGCCGTATGAAGGTCAACAGCCGCCTGGGCCGCCCGAGCGGTGAAGGCAGCATGGTGCTGCAGGACGAGGACATCCTCGAGACCATCAAGATCCTGGTCAACCTGCGCAACGGCAAGGGCGAGGTCGATGACATCGATCACCTGGGCAATCGTCGCGTTCGCTGCGTTGGCGAACTGGCCGAAAACCAGTTCCGTGCCGGCCTGTCGCGCGTGGAGCGCGCCGTCAAGGAACGTCTGGGCCAGGCCGAGACTGAAAACCTGATGCCGCACGACCTGATCAACTCGAAGCCGATTTCCTCGGCCATCCGCGAGTTCTTCGGTTCGTCGCAGCTGTCGCAGTTCATGGACCAGACCAACCCGCTGTCCGAGATCACGCACAAGCGCCGTGTCTCCGCACTGGGCCCGGGCGGTTTGACCCGTGAACGCGCAGGCTTTGAAGTTCGTGACGTGCACCCGACCCACTATGGCCGCGTGTGCCCGATCGAAACGCCGGAAGGCCCGAACATTGGCCTGATCAACTCGCTGGCACTGTACGCACGCCTGAACGAATACGGCTTCCTGGAAACGCCGTACCGCAAGGTGGTCGACAGCAAGCTGACCGACCAGGTCGACTACCTGTCCGCCATTGAAGAAGGCAAGTACGTGGTGGCGCAGGCCAACGCAACGGTTGACACCGACGGTACCCTGATCGACGAGCTGGTGTCGTCGCGTGAAGGCAGCGAGCGTGAAACCCGTATGGTCACGCCGGACCGCGTCCAGTACATCGACGTGGCGCCTTCGCAGATCGTGTCCGCGGCAGCATCGCTGGTGCCGTTCCTCGAGCACGATGATGCGAACCGTGCACTGATGGGCGCCAACATGCAACGTCAGGCCGTGCCTTGCCTGCGTCCGGACAAGCCGCTGGTGGGTACCGGCATCGAGCGTACCGTTGCGGTCGACTCGGGTACTGCCGTCCAGGCAACCCGTGGCGGCGTGGTGGATTACGTCGACGCAATGCGTATCGTGATTCGCGTGAACGATGAGGAAGCTGTCGCCGGTGAAGTCGGCGTCGACATCTACAACCTGATCAAGTACACCCGCTCGAACCAGAACACCAACATCAACCAGCGTCCGATGGTCAAGGTCGGGGATTTCGTCGCCCGTGGCGACGTGATCGCCGACGGCGCATCGACCGACCTGGGCGAGCTCGCGCTCGGCCAGAACATGCTGGTGGCGTTCATGCCATGGAACGGCTACAACTTCGAAGACTCGATCCTGATCTCCGAACGCGTGGTTGCCGAAGACCGCTACACCTCGATCCACATCGAGGAGCTGTCGGTCGTCGCCCGTGACACCAAGCTGGGACCGGAAGAAATCACCCGCGACATCTCCAACCTCGCCGAAGCGCAACTGGCGCGCCTGGACGAGTCCGGCATCACCTACATCGGTGCCGAAGTGGAAGCCGGCGACGTGCTGGTCGGCAAGGTCACGCCCAAGGGCGAGACCCAGCTGACCCCGGAAGAAAAGCTGCTGCGCGCGATCTTTGGCGAGAAGGCTTCGGACGTGAAGGACACCTCGCTGCGCGTGCCCTCGGGCATGAGCGGTATCGTGATCGACGTCCAGGTCTTCACCCGCGAAGGCGTGACCCGCGACAAGCGTGCCCAGTCCATCATCGACGATGAACTCAAGCGCTACCGCCTGGACCTGAACGACCAGCTGCGTATCGTGGAAGGCGATGCCTTCCAGCGTCTGGAGCGCCTGCTGCTCGACAAGACCGTCAATGGCGGTCCGAAGAAGCTGTCCAAGGGCGCCAAGCTGACCCGCGAGTACCTGGCCGACCTGGACAAGTACCACTGGTTCGACATCCGCCCGGCCGACGAAGAAGTCGCTGCCCAGCTGGAAGCCGTCAAGGAAGCGATCGAGCAGAAGCGTCACGAGTTCGACCTGGCCTTTGAAGAAAAGCGCAAGAAGCTCACGCAAGGCGACGAACTGCCGCCGGGCGTGATCAAGATGGTCAAGGTGTACCTGGCCGTCAAGCGCCGCCTGCAGCCTGGCGACAAGATGGCAGGCCGTCACGGCAACAAGGGCGTTGTGTCCAAGATCGTCCCGATCGAAGACATGCCCTACATGGCCGACGGCACGCCCGCCGATATCGTGCTGAACCCGCTCGGCGTGCCGTCGCGGATGAACGTGGGCCAGATTCTGGAAACCCACCTGGGCTGGGCTGCACGCGGCCTGGGCCAGCGTATCGGCTCCATGCTCAAGGCACAGGCGAAGGCGCAGGAACTGCGTCCGTTGCTCGCGCAGATCTACAACGAGAGCGGCAAGCCGGAAGACCTCGACAGCCTGTCCGACGCCGAAGTGCTGGAACTGGCCACCAACCTGAAGAAGGGTGTCCCGTTCGCCACGCCGGTGTTCGACGGTGCGCATGAGGACGAAATCCGCCGCATGCTGGACCTGGCGTACCCGGAAGAGATCGCCAAGGACATGGGCCTGACCGCTTCCAAGCAACAGGTCACGCTGCACGACGGCCGTACCGGCGAAGCGTTCGAGCGTCCGGTGACGCTGGGCGTGATGCACATGCTGAAGCTGCACCACTTGGTCGACGACAAGATGCACGCCCGTTCGACCGGCCCGTACTCGCTGGTGACCCAGCAGCCGCTGGGTGGTAAGGCGCAGTTCGGTGGCCAGCGTTTCGGTGAGATGGAAGTGTGGGCGCTGGAAGCTTATGGCGCCTCCTACGTGCTGCAGGAAATGCTGACGGTCAAGTCCGATGACGTGAACGGCCGGACCAAGGTCTACGAGAACATCGTCAAGGGCGAGCACTCGATCGATGCCGGCATGCCGGAATCGTTCAACGTGCTGGTGAAGGAAATCCGTTCGCTGGGTATCGACATCGACCTCGATCGCTATTGATTCGGATCGAGAGTGCGCGGCAGGCCGGCAATAGCCCGCCTGCCGCCGATTGCCCGCTACGGTTTTCCCACAGGATGAATGCCGCGGGCCCGACATGCTGTCGGGCTGGCGGCGAAACAAGGAGTTGCAATGAAAGCATTGCTCGATCTCTTTAAGCAGGTTCAGCAGGAAGAGCAGTTCGACGCGATCAAGATCGGCCTGGCATCGCCAGAGAAGATCCGTTCGTGGTCGTACGGTGAAGTGAAGAAGCCGGAAACCATCAACTACCGGACCTTCAAGCCCGAGCGCGATGGCCTGTTCTGCGCCAAGATCTTTGGCCCGATCAAGGACTATGAGTGCCTGTGCGGCAAGTACAAGCGCCTGAAGCATCGTGGCGTGATCTGCGAGAAGTGCGGCGTTGAAGTGACGCTGGCCAAGGTGCGCCGCGAGCGCATGGGCCACATCGAACTGGCTGCGCCGACCGCGCACATCTGGTTCCTGAAGTCGCTGCCGTCGCGTCTGGGCATGGTGCTCGACATGACGCTGCGCGACATCGAACGCGTCCTGTACTTCGAAGCATTCGTGGTGCTCGAGCCCGGCATGACCCCGCTCAAGAAGAGCCAGATCATGTCCGAGGACGACTACATCGCCAAGTGCGAAGAGTACGGCGAAGGCGAGTTCGTGGCCATGATGGGTGCCGAAGGCATCCGTGAACTGCTGCGCGGCATCGACATCGAAAAGCAGATCGAAACGATCCGCGCCGAGCTGCAGACCACGGGCTCCGAAGCCAAGATCAAGAAGTTCGCCAAGCGCCTGAAGGTGCTCGAGGCGTTCCAGCGTTCGGGCATCAAGCCGGAATGGATGATCCTGGAAGTGCTGCCGGTGCTGCCGCCCGAACTGCGTCCGCTGGTACCGCTGGACGGTGGCCGTTTCGCCACCTCGGACCTGAACGACCTGTATCGCCGCGTCATCAACCGTAACAACCGCCTGAAGCGCCTGCTCGAACTGAAGGCGCCTGAAATCATCGTGCGCAACGAAAAGCGCATGCTGCAGGAAGCGGTTGACTCGCTGCTGGACAACGGTCGCCGCGGCAAGGCCATGACGGGCGCCAACAAGCGTCCGCTGAAGTCGCTGGCCGAAATGATCAAGGGCAAGGGCGGCCGTTTCCGCCAGAACTTGCTGGGCAAGCGCGTCGACTACTCCGGCCGTTCGGTCATTGTGGTGGGCCCGACCCTCAAGCTGCATCAGTGCGGCCTGCCCAAGCTGATGGCGCTCGAGCTGTTCAAGCCTTTCATTTTCCACAAGCTGGAAACGATGGGCATCGCCACCACCATCAAGGCGGCGAAGAAGGAAGTGGAAAGCCAGACCGCGGTGGTGTGGGACATCCTCGAAGAGGTGATCCGCGAGCATCCGGTCATGCTGAACCGCGCGCCGACGCTGCACCGCCTGGGCATCCAGGCGTTCGAGCCGGTGCTGATCGAAGGCAAGGCCATCCAGCTGCACCCGCTGGTCTGCGCGGCGTTCAACGCCGACTTCGACGGTGACCAGATGGCTGTTCACGTCCCGCTGTCGCTGGAAGCGCAGATGGAAGCCCGCACGCTGATGCTGGCCTCCAACAACGTGCTGTTCCCGGCCAACGGCGACCCGTCGATCGTGCCGTCGCAAGACGTGGTGCTGGGTCTGTACTACACGACCCGCGACAAGATCAACGGCAAGGGCGAAGGCCTGACGTTTGCCGACATCAGCGAAGTGATCCGCGCCTACGAGAACAAGGAAGTCGAACTGGCTTCCCGCGTGAACGTGCGTATCACCGAGTATGAGCTGGTCGACAAGGACGCCGTGGGCGATGCCCGCTTCGCGCCCAAGATCACGCTGCAGGCCACCACGGTCGGCCGCGCGATCATGTCCGAGATCCTGCCGAAGGGCCTGCCTTTCTCGGTGCTGAACAAGCCGCTGAAGAAGAAGGAGATCTCGCGCCTGATCAACACCGCGTTCCGCAAGTGCGGCCTGCGCGAAACCGTGATCTTCGCTGACAAGCTGCTGCAGTCGGGCTTCCGCCTGGCAACGCGCGCCGGTATCTCGATCGCCATCGACGACATGCTGGTGCCGCCGCAAAGGAAAAGATCATTGCCGATGCGGCCGCCAAGGTGAAGGAATACGACAAGCAGTACATGTCGGGCCTGGTGACCGACCAGGAACGCTACAACAACGTCGTGGACATCTGGGGCGCCGCCGGCGACCAGGTGGGCAAGGCGATGATGGAGCAGCTCCAGCACGAAGACGTGGTCGACCGTCACGGCAACACCGTGAAGCAGGACTCGTTCAACTCGATCTACATGATGGCCGACTCGGGCGCGCGCGGTTCCGCTGCGCAGATCCGTCAGCTGGCCGGCATGCGGGGCCTGATGGCCAAGCCGGATGGCTCGATCATTGAAACGCCGATTACGGCGAACTTCCGTGAAGGGCTGAACGTTCTGCAGTACTTCATCTCCACCCACGGCGCGCGTAAGGGCCTGGCGGATACGGCACTGAAGACCGCGAACTCGGGTTACCTGACTCGTCGTCTGGTCGACGTGACGCAGGATCTGGTGGTGGTGGAAGACGATTGCGGCACGACCAACGGCGTGGCCATGAAGGCCCTGGTCGAAGGCGGTGAAGTGATCGAAGCCCTGCGCGACCGGATTCTCGGCCGTGTGACGGTGTCCGACGTGGTGAACCCTGAAACCCAGGAAACCGCGATCGAAGCCGGCACCCTGCTTGACGAAGACCTGGTCGACATGATCGACGCCATCGGCGTGGACGAAGTGAAGGTGCGCACCCCGCTGTCGTGCGACACGCGCTACGGCCTGTGCGGCATGTGCTATGGCCGCGACCTCGGCCGCGGCGTGCTGGTGAACTCCGGCGAAGCGGTTGGCGTGATCGCCGCCCAGTCGATTGGCGAGCCGGGCACCCAGCTGACCATGCGTACGTTCCACATCGGCGGCGCGGCATCGCGTTCGGCGGTGGCATCCAGCGTGGAAGCCAAGGCAACCGGTACCGTGCGTTTCACGGCGACCATGCGTTACGTCACCAACGCGAAGGGCGAGCTGATCGTCATCTCGCGTTCGGGCGAATCGCTGATCACCGACGACCACGGCCGTGAGCGCGAACGTCACAAGATCCCGTACGGCGCCATGCTGCTCGTGCAGGATGGCCAGGCCATCAAGGCGGGTACCCAGCTGGCCACATGGGACGCGCTGACGCGCCCGATCGTGTCGGAGTACACCGGCACGACCAAGTTCGAGAACGTCGAAGAAGGCGTGACCGTCGCCAAGCAGATGGACGAAGTCACCGGCCTGTCGACCCTCGTGGTGATCGATGCCAAGCGCCGTACGGCTGCCACCAAGGGCCTGCGCCCGCAGGTGAAGCTGCTCGACGCCAACGGCCAGGAAGTGAAGATCCCGGGCACGGACCATTCCGTGACCATCGGCTTCCAGGTCGGCGCGCTGATTACCGTGAAGGACGGCCAGCAGGTGCACGTGGGTGAAGTGCTTGCACGTATCCCGACCGAATCGCAAAAGACCCGCGACATTACCGGGGGTCTGCCGCGTGTGGCCGAGCTGTTCGAAGCGCGTTCGCCGAAGGATGCCGCCGTGCTGGCGGAAGTCACCGGCACCACGTCGTTCGGCAAGGACACCAAGGGCAAGCAACGCCTGGTGATTACGGACCTGGACGGCAACGCTCACGAGTTCCTGATCACCAAGGAAAAGCAAGTCCTGGTGCACGATGGCCAGGTGGTGAACAAGGGTGAAATGATCGTGGAAGGTCCGGCGGACCCGCACGACATCCTGCGCCTGAAGGGCATCGAGGAACTGGCGCACTACATCGTCGACGAAGTGCAGGACGTGTACCGTCTGCAGGGCGTGAAGATCAACGACAAGCACATCGAAGTGATCGTGCGCCAGATGCTGCGCCGCGTGCAGATCTCGGATGTGGGCGACACCAAGTTCATCCCGGGTGAACAGGTGGAGCGTTCGGAACTGCTTGACGAGAACGATCGCGTGATCGCCGAAGGCAAGCGTCCGGCCACGTACGAAAACCTGCTGCTCGGTATCACCAAGGCGTCGCTGTCCACCGACAGCTTCATCTCGGCGGCATCGTTCCAGGAAACCACCCGCGTGCTGACCGAAGCCGCGATCATGGGCAAGACCGACGACCTGCGTGGTCTGAAGGAAAACGTGATCGTTGGCCGACTGATCCCCGCTGGTACGGGTCTGGCCTACCACCGTGCCCGCAAGGCGCGCGAGGCGGCCGAGCGCGAACGCGCCCAGGCGATCTCCGATGAAGAGCAGTCGCTCTTCATCGAGCCGCCGGTGGTGCCGGCGACGACCGAAGGCGAGGGCGACGCGGTCTAAGACTGCCAGCCTGAACCTGCAAGCAAGCTGCACGAAGAAGCCCGGCCCTGGTGGCCGGGTTTTTTTGCCTGTCGTTATATATCCGGTTTTATTTCTTCCTGTCTTCTTCGGTCATTTTTATTCGTCGTACGCATGCTTTGCCGCAAAGGCACTGACCCGTGCACCATGCGCCACCGGGCGAAAGAAATCCGGGAACATTCGTCACAGCCCGAAGTAGATAGCCGCGCCCTTGGTGGTATGGTTACGCCTTTCGCGGTTCCACCCCTTTTCTAAGCTGTTGCTATGTCGCGCGCCCTGGCGATTCTCAAGGATGTTTTCGGCTACCACGCCTTCCGCGGCCGGCAGGGGAGATCATCGACCATGTGGCCGATGGTGGAGATTGCCTGGTCCTGATGCCGACCGGCGGCGGCAAGTCGCTGTGCTACCAGGTTCCCGCATTGCTGCGCCAGAGGGCGGGGCAGGGCACCGGCATCGTGGTGTCGCCGCTGATCGCGCTGATGCAGGACCAGGTCGCGGCGCTGTCCGAGGCGGGGTGCGCGCGGCCGTGCTGAACTCGACGCTCAGCGGGGCCGAGGCCTCCGCGGTGGAGCGCGACCTGCTCGCCGGCCGCCTGGAAATCCTCTATGTGGCGCCCGAGCGGCTGATGACGCCGCGCTTCCAGGATCTGCTCCAGCGTACCCGTATCGGCGTGTTCGCCATCGACGAGGCGCACTGCGTATCGCAGTGGGGCCATGACTTCCGGCCCGAGTACATCCAGCTTTCGGTGCTGCACGAGCGCTTCCCGGAAGTGCCGCGCATTGCCCTGACGGCCACCGCGGATTCCGTCACGCGCGAGGAAATCGTGGAGCGCCTCGCGCTGCACGACGCCCGCGTCTTCGTCTCCAGCTTCGACCGCCCCAATATCCGCTATCGCATCGTCGAGAAAGACAATGCGCGCCAGCAGCTGCTGGCCTTTATCAAGGCCGAGCACCTGGCCGCCGACGGCACGCACGACAGCGGCATCGTCTACTGCCTGTCGCGCAAGAAGGTGGAGGACACCGCGAGCTACCTCAGCGCCCAGGGCCTCAACGCGCTGGCGTACCACGCCGGCATGGATGCGGGCGTGCGCCAGCACCATCAGGCTCGTTTCCGCGAGGAAGAGGGCGTGATCATGGTGGCCACCATTGCCTTCGGCATGGGCATCGACAAGCCGGACGTGCGCTTCGTCGCCCACCTGGACCTGCCCAAGAGCATGGAAGGCTACTACCAGGAGACTGGCCGCGCCGGCCGCGACGGGCTGCCGGCCAACGCCTGGATGGCCTACGGGCTGGGCGACGTGGTCCAGCAAAAGCGCATGATCGACGAGTCCGAGGCGGATGACGCGCACAAGCGCGTCTCGTCCGCCAAGCTCGATGCCCTGCTTGGGCTGTGCGAGACCGCCGGCTGCCGGCGTGTGCGCATCCTGGGCTATTTCGACGAAGCGAGCGAACCCTGCGGCAACTGCGACACCTGCCTGGAGCCGCCCGCCACCTGGGACGGCACGCGTGAAGCGCAGATGGCGCTGTCCTGCGTCTATCGCACGGCGCAGGCCAGCCGCGTCCATTTCGGGGCGACCCACATGGTCGACGTGCTGCGCGGCAATGCGTCGGAAAAGATCCGCCAATGGGGCCACGACAAAGTCTCCACCTTCGGGATCGGGGCCGAGCGCACCGTGTCGGAATGGCATGCCATCTTTCGCCAGTTGATCGCCCACGGCCTGCTGGTCATCGACCACGGCGGCCATGGCGCACTGTTGCTGGGCGAGTCCGCCCGCGCCGTGCTCAAGGGGAAATGCCGATCACCCTGCGCCGGCAGGTCAGCAAGCCCGTCAAGAGCGGCGAACGTGGGGCGCGCGGTTCCACCGGCGCCCGCACCGACCATACCGCCGGCATGGATTCCGAGGCGCTGGCCAACTGGGAAGCCCTTCGCAAATGGCGCACCGAGACGGCACGCGAACACGGTGTGCCGGCCTATGTGATTTTCCATGACGCCACGCTGGCCGAACTGGCGCGCAGCGCACCGGATTCGTTGACTGCAATGGCTGAGGTCCCCGGCATCGGCGCCGCCAAGCTGGAGCGCTATGGCGACGCCATCCTGGAAGCGCTGGGTGCCGTGGAGGACTTTTGAGGCCCGGCCGCGCCAAGTGGAGAAGCACGCTTGTGCTTGTGTCAGAAGCTGCTTGACCGTTTACGTAGTCGCTGCTAGCATGTCAGATTCGAGTTTTTGGCTTTGGATTTCGCTCGCCTGTCGCAATTGTGGCCCTCGGTTCGCAATCGGCAAGCCCGCCAGGGGATCGTGTGATGCTCTGGTGGTGTGGTCGCAGCGGGATCCCAGGCGAGCTCGCGCTCTTTGGCCAGTCTGTTCCTCCACAGGTCCGTCTCAAGAGCGCTCGCTCACTTTTCCCGCCCAAAACCCGTCGTTGCCTCTTCGGCCCATTGCTTGTGGCCCCAGGGGTGTTTTTCCGTAAAACCAAGCTGGATTGAACAATGCCAACTATCAACCAACTGGTTCGCAAGCCGCGTGTCTCTGAAGTCGTCAAGAGCAAGAGCCCGGCGCTTGAGAACTGCCCCCAGCGTCGCGGCGTGTGCACCCGTGTGTACACCACGACGCCGAAGAAGCCGAACTCGGCACTGCGTAAGGTCGCCAAAGTGCGCCTGACCAACGGTTTCGAGGTCATCTCGTACATCGGCGGTGAAGGCCACAACCTGCAAGAACACTCGGTCGTGCTGATTCGCGGCGGCCGTGTGAAGGACTTGCCGGGTGTGCGTTACCACATCGTCCGCGGCTCGCTGGACTTGCAAGGCGTGAAGGATCGTCGCCAGGCACGTTCGAAGTACGGCGCGAAGCGTCCGAAGGCTGCTTAAGGCTAACGCCAGGCAAGCTGGGCACAAAGCCCGAAGCAACAAACGATGGCCTGTGGCGAATGCGTCATGGTGCTGTCACCAGGCGGCGGTAAAACGGAGCGTTTGTCGCGCCGTGCCGTCGAGTAAGTGGTCACCCGGCGAATTTGCCTCGATGGAAGGCAAGCTAGTTGGTGGCCGGAGAGCGGGAAATCATTGCCGCGCTCTCAACTGAATCTAAAGGAAAGAAGATGCCACGTCGTCGTGAAGTCCCCAAGCGGGATATCCTGCCCGATCCGAAGTTCGGTAACGTTGAAGTTGCCAAGTTCATGAACGTCCTGATGCTGGACGGCAAGAAGTCGGTTGCCGAACGTATCGTTTATGGCGCGTTCGACCAGATCGAAAAGAAGGCAGGCAAGGCCCCCGTTGAAGTGTTTTCCGTTGCGATCAACAACGTGAAGCCGGTGGTCGAAGTGAAGAGCCGTCGCGTGGGCGGCGCCAACTATCAGGTTCCGGTCGAAGTCCGTCCGTCGCGTCGTTTGGCATTGGCGATGCGTTGGTTGCGCGAGGCCGCGAAAAAACGCAGCGAGAAGTCGATGGCGCTGCGCCTGGCAGGTGAGCTGCTGGAAGCAGCGGAAGGCCGCGGCGGCGCGATGAAGAAGCGCGACGAAGTGCACCGCATGGCCGAAGCCAACAAGGCGTTCTCGCACTTCCGCTTCTAAAGCGCGCGAGTTACGCGGTTGGTTGCCGGGCGGGCTGTGTTTTCACACGCTCGCCCGTTTGTGTTACGGGCGTTGGCAATGAGATGCCGGCGTCTCACGGACGAATAGAGGATTAAAGTGGCTCGTAAGACTCCCATTGAGCGCTACCGCAATATCGGTATCTCGGCTCACATTGACGCGGGTAAAACCACCACGACCGAGCGTATCCTGTTCTACACCGGTGTGAACCACAAGATCGGTGAAGTGCATGATGGCGCCGCCACCATGGACTGGATGGAGCAGGAACAGGAGCGTGGCATCACGATCACCTCCGCTGCCACCACCGCCTTCTGGAAGGGCATGGCCGGCAATTACCCGGAACACCGCATCAACATCATCGACACCCCGGGCCACGTGGACTTCACCATTGAGGTGGAGCGCTCCATGCGCGTGCTGGATGGCGCATGCATGGTCTACTGCGCAGTGGGTGGCGTGCAGCCCCAGTCGGAAACCGTCTGGCGCCAGGCTAACAAGTACGGCGTGCCGCGCCTGGCCTTCGTCAACAAGATGGACCGTACCGGCGCGAACTTCTTCAAGGTCTACGACCAGCTGAAGACCCGCCTGAAGGCCAGCCCGGTTCCCGTCGTTGTGCCCATCGGCGCCGAAGACACCTTCAAGGGTGTGGTCGACCTGATCAAGATGAAGGCGATCATCTGGGACGAGGCCAGCCAAGGCACCAAGTTCGACTACGTGGACATCCCGGCTGAACTGGCCGACTCGTGCAACGAATGGCGCGAGAAGATGGTCGAGGCAGCTGCCGAGTCGAACGAAGAGCTGATGAACAAGTATCTGGAAGAGGGCGAACTGTCCGAAGCCGAGATCATCAAGGGCCTGCGTGACCGTACCATCGCCTGCGAAATCCAGCCGATGCTGTGCGGCACCGCGTTCAAGAACAAGGGCGTGCAGCGTATGCTGGACGCCGTGATCGACTTCCTGCCGTCGCCGGTCGACATCCCGCCGGTCACCGGCGTGGACGACGACGACAAGGAAACGTCGCGCCGTGCCGCGGACGACGAAAAGTTCTCCGCTCTGGCGTTCAAGATCATGACCGACCCGTTCGTCGGCCAGCTGATCTTCTTCCGCGTCTACTCGGGCAAGGTCAATTCGGGCGACACCATCTACAACCCGGTCAAGAGCAAGAAGGAACGCCTGGGCCGGATTCTGCAGATGCACGCCAACCAGCGCGAAGAAATCAAGGAAGTGCTGGCAGGCGACATCGCCGCCGCGGTTGGCCTGAAAGAAGCCACCACGGGCGATACGCTGTGCGATCCGGACCACATCATCATCCTGGAACGCATGGTGTTCCCGGAGCCGGTGATTTCGCAGGCTGTCGAGCCGAAGACCAAGGCTGACCAGGAAAAGATGGGCATCGCCCTGAACCGCCTGGCACAGGAAGATCCGTCGTTCCGCGTCAAGACCGACGAAGAATCCGGCCAGACCATCATTTCGGGCATGGGCGAGCTCCACCTGGAAATCCTGGTCGACCGCATGAAGCGCGAATTCGGCGTGGAAGCCACCGTGGGCAAGCCCCAGGTTGCGTACCGCGAAACCATCCGCAAGACCTGCGACGAAGTGGAAGGCAAGTTCGTCAAGCAGTCGGGCGGCCGTGGCCAGTACGGTCACGTGGTGCTGAAGCTCGAGCCGCAAGAACCGGGCAAGGGCTACGAATTCGTCGACGCCATCAAGGGCGGCGTGGTGCCGCGCGAGTACATCCCCGCAGTGGACAAGGGCATTCAGGACACCCTGAACTCCGGCGTTCTGGCAGGCTTCCCGGTGGTCGACGTCAAGGTCACGCTGTTCTTCGGTTCGTACCACGATGTGGACTCGAACGAAAACGCGTTCAAGATGGCTGGCTCCATGGGCTTCAAGGAAGGCATGCGTCGCGCAAGCCCCGTGCTGCTCGAGCCGATGATGGCCGTGGAAGTGGAAACGCCCGAAGACTTCATGGGTAACGTGATGGGCGATCTGTCGTCGCGTCGCGGCATTATCCAGGGCATGGACGACATGGTCGGCGGTGGCAAGATCCTGCGCGCGGAAGTTCCGCTGGCAGAGATGTTCGGCTACTCGACCTCGCTGCGTTCGGCCACGCAAGGCCGCGCTACGTACACGATGGAGTTCAAGCACTACGCTGAAGCGCCGAAGAACGTAGCCGACGCCGTGATCACGGCACGTGGCAAGTAAGTAAAAATCCGCCGCCGCGCGTTGTGCGCGGCGGCACTATGAATACGACATACTGGTTTCGATTAGGAGCTGAAAAATGGCAAAGGAAAAGTTCTCGCGGACTAAGCCGCACGTGAACGTTGGCACGATCGGTCACGTTGACCATGGCAAGACCACCCTGACGGCAGCAATTGCCACGGTGCTGGCAGCCAAGTTTGGCGGTTCGGCCAAGAAGTACGACGAAATCGACGCAGCGCCGGAAGAAAAGGCACGCGGTATTACCATCAATACCGCACACGTCGAGTACGAAACGGCTAACCGCCACTACGCACACGTTGACTGCCCGGGCCACGCTGACTATGTGAAGAACATGATCACGGGCGCCGCACAGATGGACGGCGCAATCCTGGTGTGCTCGGCCGCTGACGGCCCCATGCCCCAGACCCGCGAACACATCCTGCTGGCCCGCCAGGTTGGCGTGCCTTACATCATCGTGTTCCTGAACAAGTGCGACATGGTCGACGACGCCGAGCTGCTCGAGCTGGTCGAAATGGAAGTGCGCGAGCTCTTGTCCAAGTACGAATTCCCCGGCGACGACACCCCGATCATCAAGGGTTCGGCCAAGCTGGCACTGGAAGGCGACAAGGGCGAACTGGGCGAGCAAGCGATCCTGGCCCTGGCCGACACGCTGGACACCTACATCCCGACGCCGGAACGTGCCATCGACGGCACCTTCCTGATGCCGGTGGAAGACGTGTTCTCGATCTCGGGCCGTGGCACGGTTGTGACCGGTCGTATCGAGCGCGGCATCATCAAGGTCGGTGAAGAAATCGAAATCGTTGGTATCAAGCCGACGGTCAAGACCATCTGCACCGGCGTGGAAATGTTCCGCAAGCTGCTGGACCAAGGTCAAGCTGGCGACAACGTGGGTCTGCTGCTGCGCGGCACGAAGCGCGAAGACGTCGAGCGCGGCCAAGTGCTGTGCAAGCCGGGTTCGATCAAGCCGCACACGCACTTCACCGGCGAGGTCTACATCTTGTCGAAGGACGAAGGCGGCCGTCACACCCCGTTCTTCAACAACTACCGCCCGCAGTTCTACTTCCGTACGACCGACGTGACTGGCTCGATCGAGCTGCCGAAGGACAAGGAAATGGTCATGCCGGGTGACAACGTGTCGATCACGGTCAAGCTGATTGCCCCGATCGCCATGGAAGAAGGCCTGCGTTTCGCCATCCGTGAAGGCGGTCGTACCGTCGGCGCCGGCGTCGTGGCAAAGATCCTCGACTAAGCAAACTTCCTGGAGCTGGCTGGCGGTACAATACCGTCGGCCAGTTCCCTTGTTCCAGGGCGCTAGCCGCCCATCGCTCTTTAAAGGAAATATCATGCAGAACCAGAAGATCCGTATCCGCCTGAAGGCTTTCGACTATCGCCTGATCGACCAGTCGGCAGCCGAAATCGTGGATACCGCCAAGCGCACCGGCGCGATCGTCAAGGGCCCGGTGCCCCTGCCGACCCGTATCCAGCGCTTCGACATCCTGCGTTCGCCGCACGTCAACAAGACGAGCCGTGATCAGTTCGAGATTCGTACTCACCAGCGCCTGATGGACATCGTCGATCCTACCGACAAGACCGTTGACGCACTGATGAAGCTCGACCTGCCGGCCGGCGTCGACGTCGAAATCAAGGTGTAAGGTATTCCGCACAAGACCGCCCAAAGCGGTTTTGCGCAAACAAGAACGGCGAACTTCGGTTCGCCGTTCTTGTTTTTGTGCTCCCATTTCACCGCAATGCGGCCTAGGAAGGCCCGCGCCGGCGCAGCGTCTGGCCCGGCGGCTCGCCGAAATTCTTGCGGTATTCCACGCTGAAGCGACCCAGGTGGCCAAAGCCCCAGCGCAGGGCCGCGGCCGTGACAGAGTCGATCGCCAGGTCGTTCAGCAGGTCATGGCGAACACGCTCCAGTCGCACCGCGCGCAGGTAGGCCATCGGGCTGATGCCCCGATGCTCGCGAAAGCCCGCATAGAGCCCGCGCAGGCTGACGCCGGCGACTTCCGCCAGCAGGGCCGGGGTCAGTGGTGCCTGCGCATGGGCATGGATGTATTCCTCGACCTGCTTCACGTGACGCGGCGCCAAGAGTTTGCCCCGTGCCCGCATCGCCTCCGCCAGGCTATGGGGCTGCACCGTCAACAACGTGCCGATCACCAGCTGCTCCAGCTGGCAAGCCGTCAACGGATGCCGCGCCGCATCCGGCGCCAGCGCGAGCAGGTCCGCCAGGTAGTGCATCAGCTGGTACCAGGCTGCCAGGCGGCGCCACTCCATCCCGAGCTCGAAGCGCAGCGGTGCCTGTGGCCGATGGCCGAGGTACGCCGCGCATACCCGCTCCATGGCACCGCGCTCCACGCGCACGATCAACTGGTCGCTGTCGTGGCTCCAGCGCATCCGCACGGGGTCGCTGGGCGTGAGCACCGAGGCCGTGTCGCGGTCGGAGAGGATCTGCTGCTGGCCGCAATGGATCTGGGCATGGCCCGCCAGCGGCATCTGCACAAGCAGGAAATCATCAAGCGGCCCAGGCTCGATCTGGACCTCCGCGCCATAGGCCAGCCGGTTGAACGACACGGCGCCAAGTGGCGCATGATGCATGCGGGCAGCCAGCGTCGTGCCGCCGATGGTGAGCTTGTGCGGCTTGAAAACCGTACCCACCGCTGCGCGCGTCTGGGCCTGGTCGGTCGAGGCGAAGACCAGCCGGGCGGGGTCGGATAGCAGAGCGCCTGCCAGCGGCTCGGTGGCCGTGGCCGCGGGGGCTGCGGCATTGTCTCGCTCCTCGGCGTCATTGGCGCGCCGCTACGTACGTTGAGCCCGGCCAGCCTGCGGGCGGATTCCTTCACACCACTATAGTGGATCGCTTCCCGGCGCCCCTTGCCCGCACCGGTATTTTCCTGCACTAATCGGATAGCCGCTGCAGCCCGCGGCTAGCTTGCTGCGGTGCGGATCGCCCATGATGGAATCCAGCACGGTAGCCCCATCCCCCAAAACAAAGGAACGCAGCCCATGGGCCAGACCATCCAGATCCACGCCGCCGACGGTAGCGGCACGTTCAGCGCCTACCTCGCCACGCCCGCAGCGGGCAAGGGGCCCGGCATTGTGTTGTGCCAGGAAATCTTCGGCGTCAACGCCACCATGCGCGCCGTGGCGGACTACTACGCCGAAGAAGGCTACACGGTGCTGGTGCCGGACCTGTTCTGGCGCATCGCCCCTGGCATCGAACTGGGCGATCGCGGCGAGGACTTCCAGCGCGCCTTGGGCTTGTATCAGCGCTTCGATGAGGCCCTCGGCGTCAAGGATGTCGGTGCGGCGCTGGACGCGCTGCGCGCCCGCCCCGAATGCGTGGGCCAGACCGGGGTGCTTGGCTTTTGCCTGGGTGGCAAGCTCGCCTATCTAGCTGCTTGCCGCCTGGACGGCGTGGCCTGTGCCGTGGCGTACTACGGCGTCGGCATCGAGCGCGCGCTGGGCGAGGCGGCCGATATCCAGGGACGGCTGGTGCTGCACGTGGCCGAGCGCGACGGCTTTTGCCCACCCGAGGCGCAAGCGCAGATCCGCGCAGCCCTTGGCGGCAAGGACGGTATCGAGCTGTACGTTTATCCAGGCGTCGACCACGCGTTCGCGCGCACCGGCGGCGAGCATTTCGACCGCCCCTCGGCGCTGATGGCGCATCAGCGCTCGATTGCCGCGCTGCGCGCAGAGATGGGGCCGCACTACGACTTCTCGGCCCTCTGGGACAAGCACTGCGAATACGAATTCGCCACCCGCGATGTCGACGCCACCATGGCGACGATGGTGGCCGAGCCATATGTCAATCATATCCCGACCATGACCGGCGGCGTCGGCCACCGGCAGCTCAAGCGCTTCTACCAGAACCACTTCGTCAACAGCAATCCGCCCGATACGACGCTGATCCCGCTGTCGCGCACCGTGGGCGCCAGCCAGATCGTCGACGAGATGCTGTTCTGCTTCACGCATACCTGCGAGGTCGACTGGATGCTGCCGGGCGTGGCGCCCACCGGCAAGCGCGTGGAGATCCCCCTCATCGCGATCGTCAAGTTCCGCGGGGGCAAGCTGTACCACGAGCACATCTACTGGGACCAGGCGAGCGTGCTGGTGCAGATCGGCAAGCTCGATCCAGCCGGCCTGCCCGTGGCCGGTGTCGAGACCGCGCGCAAGCTGCTCGACGAAACGCTGCCCTCCAACACGCTGATGGCGCGCTGGCGGGAGAGCGAGGGCAAGTAATCCGGGCGCATACGCGCCCCGGTATATCGACGTCATCAAGCAAAGGGGCGTGCCCGGCACGCGCCTCGGGTACCGCTGCGCCTACGGCGCCGGATGGCCCCCAAGGCGCACGGGCAACGCACCGAATACAAGGAGACAACGTCATGAAAGGACTGCAGGACAAGATTGCCATCGTCAGCGGTGGCGCCACGATAATCGGCGCGGGAGTCGCGAAGGCCTTCGTGGAGGCCGGAACGCGAGTGGCGATACTCGATATCGATGCCGGCGGCGGCGAGCGCGTTGCCGCCGAACTAGGCCAACGCGCGATCTTCATCCGCACCGACATCACCGACGACACCCAGGTGGTGGCGGCCGTCGCACAGGTGGCGCGGCACTTCGGCGGCATCGACTACCTCGTCAACCTGGCCTGCACCTATCTCGACGACGGTTTCAAGTCGAACCGCCGTGAATGGCTCGCCGCGCTCGACGTCAACGTAGTCTCCAGCGTGATCCTGGCCCAGGCCGTCCACGATGGAATGCGCGCACGCGGCGGCGGCGCGATCGTCAACTTCACCAGCATCTCGGCCAATGTGGCGCAGACTGGACGCTGGCTTTATCCGGCCTCCAAGGCCGCTATCCGGCAGCTTACCCGCAGCATGGCGATGGACCTCGCGCCGGATCGGATCCGCGTCAACGCGGTCTCGCCGGGCTGGACCTGGTGCCGGCTGATGGATGAGGTCAGCGGCGGCAACCGCGAGCGCACCGATCGCGTGGCGGCGGACTTCCACCTGCTGGGCCGCGTGGGCGAGCCCGATGAAGTGGCCCAGGTCGTGCTGTTCCTCTGCTCGGACCATGCCAGCTTTGTCACCGGCGCCGACTACGCGGTGGACGGCGGCTACTCGGCAATGGGGCCGGAGCAAAACGTCCCTGCCATCCCGCGCCTGGCCGGCTGACGCCGCGCTCCAGGACTTCGATTTCCACGCTGAACTTCAAGTAGGAGATTGCCATGAGCCAACGCATTGCCATCGTCGGCGCGGGCCAGTCCGGCCTGCAGATGGCCCTGGGCCTGCAAGCCAAGGGTTACCGGGTCACGCTGATGACCAATCGCACGCCGGACCAGGTCCGGGCGGGCAAGGTCATGTCCAGCCAGTGCATGTTCGACCGTGCACTGCAGACCGAGCGGGAGCTTGGCCTTAACTGGTGGGACGACACGTGCCCGCCCGTGGAAGGGATCGGTCTGGCGATTCCGCATCCGGAGCAGCCAGGGACCAAACTCATCGATTGGGCAGCCCCACTCGATCGGGCAGCCCAGGCAGTGGACCAGCGTCTCAAGATGCCCGCCTGGATGGAGGCCTTCGTGCAACGCGGCGGCGACCTGCGCATCGCCGACGCCGGCATCGATGAGCTGGAAGCGCTGGCGCGCGAGCATGATCTTGTGCTGCTCGCGGCCGGCAAGGGCGAGATCGTCAGCCGTTTCGAGCGTGACGCCACGCGCAGTCCCTTTAGCGCGCCGCAGCGCTCGCTGGCCCTGACCTATGTGAACGGCATGACGCCGCGGACCCCGTTCTCGCGGGTTTGCTTCAACCTGATTCCCGGCATTGGCGAATACTTCGTCTTCCCGGCCCTGACGCTGTCCGGGCCCTGCGAGATCATGGTGTTCGAGGGCATACCCGGTGGCCCGATGGACCGCTGGGCGGAGGCACGCTCGCCGGAGCAGCACCTCGCCGAGAGCATGCGCATCCTGTGCACGTGGCTACCGTGGGAGGCCGAGCGCTGTGATGCGGTGACGCTGACCGACGCGCAAGGCATACTCGCCGGCCGCTTCGCCCCAACCGTGCGCCGCCCGGTCATGACCTTGCCCTCGGGCAGGCTTGTGTTCGGCATGGCCGACGCTGTAGTCGTCAACGACCCCATCACGGGGCAGGGCTCAAACAACGCCGCCAAGTGCTGCAGGGTGTATCTCGATGCCATCGTCGCGCATGGCGATCGCGCGTTCGACGCGGGCTGGATGGAGCAGACGTTTGCGTGTTACTGGCAATACGCCGGCGACGTGGTGAACTGGACCAATTCCCTGCTCACGCCGCCGCCGCCGCATATCCTGGCGTTGCTTGGCGCGGCTGGCCATGCGCCGGCGCTGGCCGGACGCATTGCCAAAGGCTTTGACAACCCGCCGGACTTCTTTCCCTGGTGGGCCGATCCCGCTGCGTGCCAGCAGTTGATCGACCAGCATCTGCCGCAGGCTGCCTGAAATGGAAGCCGCATGCGCTGTGCTGGATACGAGGGCGCTGCGCCGGGCCTGTGGCCGTTACGCCACCGGCGTGGCGGTCATCGGGGCGTGCGGCGCCGAGGGTCGCCCTATTGGCCTGACCATCAACTCCTTCGCCTCGCTGTCGCTGGCGCCACCGCTGGTCTTGTGGAGCCTGGCGCTGCATTCACCGAATGCCGGGCACTTTGCCGTCGGCAAGCACTTTGGCGTCAGCATCCTGCAGGCGGGGCATGGCGAGCTGGCGCGCCGTTTTGCCACGCCGGCGGAGGACAAGTTTGCCGGCGTCCCCCATCGGCGCTGCGAGCGCGGCGTGCCCTACCTGGACGAGGCGCTGGCCACGCTGGCGTGCAGGGTGGAGCGTGCCGACGTGGTGGGGGATCACTTGCTGATCGTCGGGGCGGTGGAGGGATTTGACGTGGGGGAGGGCGAACCGTTGGTGTTCTTCGGCGGGGAATTCGTAAGGGTAGGGCGGTAACGCAGGCTGTATCAGGCTGTATCGGCACTTGGATGCGGACATCAAGTGTCGATACAGCCGCTAGCAACCCCGCTAACGGCCCCGAAAATCGCATCGCAGAGCGCCGGCGCCAAGTGCAAACATCACAAAACAACACCCGCCCGCGTCCAGACTCCAACTTCCCAGGTCACGCTTGCTCTTTCCAAACCGCTGGGATATAGTGTAAGGCTACCCGTTTGTCTATGGGTAGTGGGCTGGCCAATTTGGCCGCGCGCAGTCTTCTTCAGCGCAAGCCCCGCACTGCAAACACTGTTTTCGTGTATTTAATCAGCCCCGGCCAATCGCAGCTGGGAATGGAGCAAACCATGAGCCTTGGCCTTGTAGGTCGCAAGGTTGGCATGACCCGTATTTTCACGGACGACGGCGATTCAATTCCCGTTACCGTGGTCGAGGTCGGCGACAACCGCGTGACACAAATCAAGACGGACGAGACCGACGGTTATACCTCGGTTCAAGTCACTTTCGGCGCACGCCGCGCTAGCCGCGTCACCAAGCCTTTGGCAGGTCACCTTGCCAAAGCTGGTGTTGAAGCTGGTGAAATCATCCGCGAATTCCGCATCGATGCCGCTAAGGCTGGCGAACTGCAAGCCGGCGGTACGCTGTCGGTCGACCTGTTCGAAGTCGGTCAGAAGATCGACGTCCAGGGCGTGACCATCGGTAAGGGCTACGCCGGTACCATCAAGCGCCACCATTTCGCATCGGGTCGTGCCACCCACGGTAACTCGCGTTCGCACAACGTGCCGGGTTCCATCGGTATGGCGCAGGATCCGGGCCGTGTGTTCCCCGGCAAGCGCATGACTGGCCATCTGGGTGACGTCACCCGCACCGTCCAGAACCTGGAAATCGCCAAGATCGACGCAGAGCGCAAGCTGCTGCTGGTCAAGGGCGCCATTCCCGGCTCCAAGGGCGGCAAGGTTATCGTTACCCCGGCCGTCAAGGCCAAAGCCAAAGCTTAAGGAGCGAATCAATGGAACTCAAGCTCCTCCAGGACAATGGCCAGATCGGTGCAGGCGTTGACGCCTCGCCCGAAGTCTTCGGCCGTGACTACAACGAAGCCCTCGTTCACCAAGTCGTCGTCGCTTACCAGGCTAACGCTCGCAGCGGTAACCGTAAGCAGAAGGACCGTGAAGAGGTCAAGCACACGACCAAGAAGCCTTGGCGCCAGAAGGGTACGGGTCGCGCCCGTGCCGGTATGTCTTCCTCGCCGCTGTGGCGCGGGGGCGGCCGTATCTTCCCGAATTCGCCGGAAGAGAACTTCACGCAGAAGGTCAACAAGAAGATGTTCCGTGCCGGCATGCGCTCGATTTACTCGCAGCTCGCACGTGAAGGTCGTATCAACGTGGTGGACGGTTTCACCGTCGATGCGCCCAAGACCAAGCTCTTGGCCGACAAGTTCAAGGCCATGGGCCTGGACTCGGTGCTGATCATCACCGACAGCCTCGACGAGAACCTCTACCTGGCTTCGCGCAATCTGCCGCACGTGGCGGTTGTCGAGCCGCGCCAGGCTGACCCGCTGTCGCTCGTGCACTACAAGAAGGTGCTGGTGACCAAGGCAGCCGTCGCGCAGATCGAGGAGTTGCTGAAATGACGCAAGTAGCCAAGAACGATCATCGTTTGATGCAGGTGCTGCTCGCGCCGGTGGTTTCCGAAAAGGCAACCCTGGTCGCCGACAAGAACGAACAAGTCGTGTTCGAAGTCGCTCGCGATGCCAACAAGGCAGACGTGAAGGCGGCAGTCGAACTGCTGTTCAAGGTCGAGGTGCAGTCCGTTCAGATCCTGAACCAAAAGGGCAAGCAAAAGCGTTTTGGCCGATTCATGGGGCGTCGCAACCACGTGAAGAAGGCTTACGTTTCGCTCAAGCCGGGTCAGGAAATCAATTTTGAAGCGGAGGCCAAGTAATCATGGCACTCGTCAAGACCAAGCCGACGTCCCCGGGCCGTCGCTCCATGGTAAAGGTTGTCAATCACAACCTGCACAAGGGCGCGCCCCACGCTCCGCTGCTGGAAAAGCAATTCCAGAAGTCGGGCCGTAACAACAACGGTCACATCACCACCCGCCACAAGGGCGGTGGTCATAAGCACCATTACCGCGTGGTCGACTTCAAGCGCAACGACAAGGACGGCATTGCCGCCAAGGTCGAGCGCCTGGAATACGATCCGAACCGCAGCGCCAATATCGCGCTGGTGCTGTTCGCCGACGGCGAGCGCCGCTACATCATTGCCACCAAGGGCATGGTAGTTGGCCAAGCGTTGATGAACGGCTCGGAAGCTGCGATCAAGTCGGGTAACAACCTGCCGATCCGCAACATTCCGGTTGGTACCACCATCCACTGCGTGGAAATGCTGCCGGGCAAGGGCGCTCAGATCGCTCGCGCCGCTGGCGGTTCCGCTGTGCTGCTGGCTCGTGAAGGCATCTACGCTCAGGTTCGCCTGCGCTCCGGTGAAGTGCGTCGCGTTCACATCGAATGCCGCGCCACCATCGGTGAAGTCGGTAACGAAGAGCATAGCCTGCGCGTCATCGGCAAGGCCGGTGCAAATCGTTGGCGCGGTATCCGCCCGACGGTTCGCGGCGTTGTGATGAACCCGGTGGACCACCCGCACGGTGGTGGTGAAGGCAAGACCGCTGCTGGTCGTGATCCCGTTTCGCCGTGGGGTACCCCGGCCAAGGGTTACCGTACCCGCAGCAACAAGCGCACTGCCAGCATGATCGTGCAGCGCCGCCACAAGCGTTAATCGGTAGGTAGGAGCCTAGACATGACACGTTCCGCAAAAAAGGGTCCGTTCTGTGACGCCCACCTGCTGAAAAAGGTGGAAGCGGCCTCAGCCGGCAAGGACAAGAAGCCCATCAAGACTTGGTCGCGTCGCTCGACCATTCTGCCGGACTTCATCGGCCTGACGATCGCCGTACATAACGGCCGTCAACACGTGCCGGTGTATGTTTCGGAAAACATGGTTGGCCACAAGCTCGGTGAATTTGCGCTCACGCGTACGTTCAAGGGCCATGCGGCTGACAAGAAAGCGAAGAGGTAAGGTGCCATCATGGAAGTGAAAGCGATTCATCGCGGTGCCCGCATCTCCGCCCAGAAAACGCGCCTGGTCGCTGACCAGATCCGCGGTCTGCCGATCGAACGCGCGCTCAACGTCCTGACGTTCAGCCCGAAAAAGGCGGCCGTCATCGTGAAGAAGGTGGTCGAATCGGCCATCGCCAACGCCGAGCACAACGAAGGCGCCGACATCGACGAACTGAAGGTCAAGACCATCTTCGTCGACAAGGCAACCTCGCTCAAGCGTTTCACGGCACGAGCAAAGGGCCGCGGCAACCGCATCGAGAAACAAACTTGTCACATCACTGTGACGCTCGGCAACTAAGGAGTCACGATGGGACAGAAGATTCATCCGACTGGCTTCCGTCTGGCCGTCAGCCGTAACTGGGCTTCGCGTTGGTACGCCAACAACACGAAGTTCGCCGGCATGCTGAAGGAAGACATCGAAGTTCGCGAGTTTCTGAAGAAGAAGCTCAAGAACGCTTCGGTTGGCCGCGTCGTGATCGAGCGCCCCGCCCGCAATGCACGTCTCACCATTTATAGCTCGCGTCCGGGCGTGGTGATCGGCAAGAAGGGGAGGACATCGAACTGCTCAAGGCCGAGCTGCAACGCCGCATGGGTGTGCCCGTGCACGTGAACATCGAGGAAATCCGCAAGCCGGAAACCGATGCGCAGCTGATCGCCGACTCGATCACCCAGCAGCTCGAGCGCCGTATCATGTTCCGCCGCGCAATGAAGCGCGCGATGCAGAACGCGATGCGCCTCGGTGCCCAAGGCATCAAGATCATGAGCGCCGGTCGTCTGAACGGCATCGAAATCGCACGTACCGAGTGGTATCGCGAAGGCCGTGTGCCCCTGCACACCCTGCGCGCCGACATCGACTACGGCTTCTCCGAAGCAGAAACCACCTACGGCATCATCGGTGTCAAGGTGTGGGTCTACAAGGGTGATCACCTCGGCCGCAACGATGCGCCGGTGGTGGAAGAGCCGCAAGACGATCGTCGTCGTCGCCCGGGTGGTCGTCCTGATGGTCGTCGCCGTGAAGGCGAAGGCGGCCGTCCGGGTGGCAACCGCCGCGGTGGCGCGGGTGCCGGTGCAGGTCGCCGCGCTCCTGGCGCAGATGCGAAGAGTGGAGAATAACGATGCTGCAACCTAAGCGCAGAAAATATCGCAAGGAGCAGAAAGGCCGCAACACGGGTAAAGCTACCCGTGGCAACGCCGTGTCTTTCGGCGAATTCGGCCTGAAGGCGATGGGCCGTGGTCGTCTGACGGCTCGTCAGATCGAGTCGGCACGTCGTGCGATGACCCGTCACATCAAGCGTGGCGGCCGCATCTGGATCCGGATTTTCCCGGACAAGCCGATCTCGAAGAAGCCCGCCGAAGTCCGTATGGGTAACGGTAAGGGTAATCCGGAATACTACGTGGCAGAAATCCAGCCGGGCAAGATGCTGTACGAAATGGATGGCGTGACGGAAGAGCTGGCTCGTGAGGCGTTCCGCCTCGCGGCCGCCAAGCTGCCGATCGCTACCAATTTCGTGGTGCGCCAGGTCGGGACGTAAGGAGAGCAGGGATGAAAGCATCCGAACTTCGCGGCAAAGATGCCGCAGGGCTGAACCAGGAGCTCTCCGAGCTGCTGAAGGCCCAATTTAGCCTGCGCATGCAAAAGGCCACCCAACAGCTGCAGAACACCAGCCAGCTGAAGAAGGTGCGCAAGGACATCGCGCGGGTGCAAACCGTGCTGAACGAAAAGGCGACCTCGAAATGACTGAAACTGCACAAACGGAATCGTCGCTTCGCCGCACGCTGGTCGGTCGGGTAGTTAGCGACAAGATGGACAAGACCGTCACGGTCTTGATCGAAAACCGCGTCAAGCATCCTCTGTACGGCAAGTACGTGCTGCGTTCCAAGAAGTACCACGCACACGACGAAGCCAACCAGTACAAGGAAGGCGACAAGGTCGAGATCCAGGAAACGCGTCCGCTGTCGCGGACCAAGTCCTGGGTGGTTTCCCGTCTGGTCGAAGCTGCGCGCGTCATCTAAAAAACCACACGGTTTTCGGTTGACTTGCGAGTCCAGGGTTATGTGCTATAATCCTGGACTTCCGCTTTGTTGCATTCGCCTTAGTTGTATCACCCCGGCGAATCGGTGAAGCGAACCTAGCCGAGCGGCTCCTGATTAACCATGTTCAGGCCGCCTGGTAACTACCGACTTCAAAGTTGATCAACCCAAACGGTTGCTGGCGCAAAGCCAGGGGCTGACGGGACCAAGACTGACCGGCGGGCGTTGCCCGGTGGATTAAGTTGGGAAGATAACACCATGATTCAGACAGAAAGCCGGCTCGAAGTAGCCGATAACACTGGTGCGCGCGAAGTGCTGTGCATCAAAGTGCTGGGTGGGTCCAAGCGCCGCTATGCGAGCGTGGGCGACATCATCAAGGTGACCGTTAAGGACGCAGCGCCGCGCGGTCGCGTGAAGAAGGGCGATATTTACAACGCCGTCGTCGTGCGTACCGCCAAGGGCGTACGTCGCGCTGATGGTTCGCTCGTCAAGTTCGACAGCAATGCCGCTGTCTTGCTGAACACCAAGCTCGAGCCGATCGGCACCCGTATTTTCGGGCCGGTGACTCGTGAACTCCGTACCGAGCGCTTCATGAAGATTGTGTCGCTCGCGCCGGAAGTGCTGTAAGGAGCCGCCATGAACAAGATTCGTAAAGGCGACGAAGTCATCGTCCTGACCGGAAAAGACAAGGGCAAGCGCGGCACCGTGCAAGCCATGCTCGGCGAGAAGGTTGTGGTGGAAGGCGTCAACGTGGCTAAGAAGCACGCACGTCCGAACCCCATGCTGGGCACCACCGGTGGTGTGGTCGACAAGGTCATGCCGCTGCATATTTCTAACGTTGCGCTCGTGGATGCCAATGGCAAGCCGTCGCGCGTCGGTATCAAGGTGGAAGACGGCAAGCGTGTACGCGTGCTGAAGACCACCGGTGCCGTCGTGGCAGCTTGATTCTGGGCACAGATAGGAGTTGAGCATGACTGCACGTCTGCAAGAGTTTTACAAAGAACAAGTAGTACCGAAGCTGATCGAACAGTTCGGCTTCAAGTCGGTCATGGAAGTGCCGCGTATCACCAAGATCACCCTGAACATGGGCCTTGGCGAAGCCATCAATGACAAGAAGGTCATTGAGCTGGCCGTGGGCGACCTGACCAAGATCGCCGGCCAAAAGCCGGTGGTGACCAAGGCCAAGAAGGCAATCGCCGGCTTCAAGATCCGCCAGGGTTATCCCATTGGCGCGATGGTGACGCTGCGCGGCGAACGCATGTTCGAATTCCTGGATCGTCTCGTGACCGTGGCCCTGCCGCGCGTTCGTGACTTCCGTGGTGTTTCGGGCCGCTCGTTCGATGGTCGTGGCAACTACAACATCGGTGTGAAAGAGCAGATCATTTTCCCCGAAATCGAGTACGACAAGATCGACGCACTGCGTGGTCTGAACATCAGCATCACGACGACGGCGAAGAATGACGAGGAAGCCAAGGCCCTCCTCGCAGCATTCAAGTTCCCGTTCCGTAATTAAGGGGTAACCGTGGCTAAATTGGCTCTGATTGAACGTGAGAAGAAGCGCGCTAGGCTCGTGGCAAAGTATGCCGACAAGCGTGCGACCCTCAAGGCCATTATCGACGACCAAGAGAAGTCGGAAGAAGAGCGTTATAGCGCGCGTCTCGAGCTGCAGCAGCTCCCGCGCAACGCGAACCCGACTCGCCAGCGTAACCGCTGCGCGATCACCGGTCGTCCCCGCGGTACCTTCCGCAAGTTTGGCCTGGCGCGTAATAAGATCCGTGAAATCGCCTTCCGTGGCGAAATCCCGGGTCTGACGAAAGCCAGCTGGTAATTACGCACAGGCTACAGGAGAAACAGTATGAGCATGAGCGATCCTATCGCCGATATGCTGACGCGCATCCGCAACGCCCAAGGCGTGCAGAAAGTGTCGGTTGTCATGCCGTCGTCGAAGCTGAAAGTGGCAATCGCCAAGGTCCTTAAGGACGAAGGCTACATCGACGACTACGCCGTGAAAGAAGAAGGCGGCAAGGCACAACTGAGCATCGGTCTGAAGTACTACGCTGGCCGTCCGGTCATCGAGCGCATTGAGCGCGTCTCGAAGCCTGGTCTGCGCGTGTACAAGGGCCGCAGCGACATCCCCAAGTGATGAACGGCCTCGGCGTCGCAATCATCTCGACCCCGCAGGGTCTGATGACCGATCGCAAGGCACGTGCCACTGGCGTGGGCGGCGAAGTTCTTTGCTACGTCGCGTAAGGAGTAAACCATGTCCCGTGTAGGTAAGGCTCCCATCGCGCTGCCCAAAGGCGCAGAAGTTAATCTGGCAGCTGGCGTGCTCTCCGTTAAGGGCCCGCTCGGCACGCTGACGCAGCCGATCCACAGCCTGGTCAAGGTCAATGTCGAAAACGACACGCTGACTTTCGCCCCCGCTGATGAATCGCGCGAAGCAAACGCACTGCAGGGCACCATGCGCGCCCTGGTGGCCAATATGGTCAAGGGTGTAACCGCCGGTTTCGAGCGCAAGCTTAACCTGGTCGGCGTGGGCTATCGTGCCCAGCTGCAAGGTACTGCGCTGAAGCTCCAGCTTGGTTTCTCGCACGACGTGATCCATGCGATGCCGGAAGGCGTGACGGCGGCAACGCCCACGCAGACCGAGATCATCATCAAGGGTGCGGACAAGCAGAAAGTCGGTCAGGTGGCAGCGGAAGTCCGCGCGTACCGTCCGCCTGAGCCCTATAAGGGCAAGGGCGTTCGCTACTCGGACGAGCGCGTCATCCTGAAGGAAACCAAGAAGAAGTAAGGGGTGCAATCATGAACAAGAAAGACGCTCGTTTGCGCCGTGCACGTCAGACCCGCGCCAAAATCGCGGAGTTGAAGATCAATCGTCTGACCGTGTTCCGTACGAATTCGCATATTTACGCCCAGGTCTACTCGCCGTGCGGCACGCAAGTGTTGGCATCGGCTTCGACCGCCGAGGCAGAAGTGCGCAAGGAACTGACTGGCAGCGGTGCTACCGCCGCCGCCGCGACCCTGATTGGCAAGCGCATCGCCGAAAAGGCGAAGGCAGCTGGCGTGGAAACCGTTGCGTTCGATCGCGGCGGCTTCCGCTTCCATGGTCGCGTGAAGGCACTGGCTGACGCAGCGCGCGAAGCCGGCCTTAAGTTCTAAGCGCACATAGAGAGATACGTCATGGCAAAAATGCAAGCAAAAGTCCAGCAGGACGAACGCGACGACGGCCTCCGCGAGAAGATGATCTCGGTCAACCGTGTCACCAAGGTGGTGAAGGGTGGCCGGATTCTCGGTTTCGCTGCGCTGACCGTGGTTGGTGACGGCGATGGCCGCATCGGCATGGGCAAGGGCAAGGCTAAGGAAGTGCCGGTTGCAGTTCAGAAGGCAATGGACGAAGCCCGTCGCAAGATGGTCAAGGTCTCGCTGAAGAACGGCACGCTGCAACATGAAGTCGTTGGCAAGCACGGCGCCGCCAAGGTGCTGATGATGCCCGCGAAGGAAGGTACCGGCGTGATCGCTGGCGGCCCGATGCGCGCGATTTTCGAAGTGATGGGCGTGACCAACGTCGTGACCAAGTCGCACGGCTCGACCAATCCGTACAACATGGTTCGCGCCACGCTGGACGGTCTTCAAAAGATGAGCACGCCGGGCGAGATCGCCGCAAAGCGTGGCAAGTCTGTTGAAGACATCCTCGGTTAAGGAGTCGGACGAAATGTCGCAACAAACCGTAAAAGTGCAAGCTCGTGCGCAGCCTGATCGGCACGCGTGAGGATCATCGCGCCACCGTACGTGGCCTGGGCCTGCGCCGTATCAATTCGGTGTCGGAGCTGCAGGACACGCCCGCTGTTCGCGGCATGATCAACAAGGTGTCGTACCTGGTCAAGGTTCTGGCCTGATACCGGGACACGGAGAGCAAGATGCAACTCAACAACCTGAAACCGGCTGACGGTTCGAAGCACGCAAAGCGTCGCGTCGGCCGCGGTATCGGCTCCGGCCTGGGCAAGACTGCCGGTCGTGGTCACAAGGGTCAGAAGTCGCGTTCGGGCGGCTTCCACAAGGTCGGCTTCGAAGGCGGTCAAATGCCGCTGTATCGTCGCCTGCCGAAGCGTGGCTTCACCTCGCTCACGAAGATCTTCACCGCTGAGGTGAGCCTGCGTGACATCGAGCGTCTGGAAGCCACCGAGGTGGACCTGCTGGTTCTGAAGCAGGCTGGCCTGGTGACTGAGCTGGTCAAGAGCGCCAAGATCATCAAGGCTGGCGAGCTGACCCGCAAGGTAACGATCAAGGGTCTGGGCGCCACCGCTGGTGCCAAGGCTGCGATCGAAGCCGCCGGCGGTCAGATCGCGGCGTAATTTAGCAGCAGATTTCGCAGCATAGGCGAGTCACAGTCGGAGCATCGTTTGGCCACGGCGAAACCCAATGCAAGCACGCAAGCCAAGAACACGGCGAAGTACGGCGACCTAAAGCGCCGGCTGATGTTCCTGGTGCTGGCCTTGATCGTGTACCGCATCGGAGCGCATATTCCGGTGCCGGGAATCGATCCGGAACAGCTTGCGAAGCTTTTCCAGAGTCAGTCAGGTGGCATCCTCGGGATGTTCAACCTGTTCTCGGGCGGTGCACTGTCGCGCTTTACCGTCTTCGCGCTCGGCATCATGCCGTACATCTCGGCGTCGATCATCATGCAATTGCTGACGATCGTGCTGCCGCAGCTGGAGTCGTTGAAGAAGGAAGGGCAGGCGGGTCAACGCAAGATCACGCAGTACACGCGCTACGGCACGGTGGTTCTGGCCACCTTCCAGGCGCTGTCGATTGCAGTCGCGCTGGAATCTCAGCCTGGTCTGGTGATCGATGCGGGCCTGATGTTCCGGGCGACCGCGGTGATCACGCTGGTGACCGGTACGATGTTCCTGATGTGGCTGGGTGAGCAGATCACCGAGCGGGGTCTGGGCAACGGCATCTCGATCATCATCTTCGGCGGTATCGCGGCGGGCTTGCCCAACGCGATCGGCGGGCTCTTCGAACTGGTTCGCACCGGTTCCATGAGCATCATTGCATCGATCCTGATCGTTGCAATCATCGCCGGTGTTACCTTCGCCGTGGTGTTTGTCGAGCGTGGCCAGCGCAAGATCCTGGTGAACTATGCCAAGCGTCAGGTCGGCAACAAGGTGTACGGCGGTCAGTCGTCGCACCTGCCGCTGAAGCTGAACATGGCAGGGGTGATTCCGCCGATCTTCGCATCGTCGATCATCCTGTTCCCGGCGACCATCGCGGGCTGGTTCACGTCTGACTCGACGAGCGCTGCCGGCCGGTTCATCAAGGACCTGGCTGCGACGCTTTCGCCGGGACAGCCGGTCTACATCCTGCTGTACGCTGCTGCAATTATATTTTTCTGCTTCTTCTATACGGCTCTTGTGTACAACAGCCGGGAAGTCGCGGACAACCTGAAGAAAAGCGGTGCCTTCATTCCGGGCATTCGTCCGGGCGAGCAGACGACGCGCTACATCGACAAGATTCTTGTCCGTCTGACGCTGGCTGGTGCGATCTACATCACACTGGTCTGCCTGTTGCCGGAATTCCTGGTACTGCGCTGGAACGTTCCGTTCTATTTTGGCGGAACCTCGTTGCTGATCATCGTGGTCGTCACGATGGACTTCATGGCCCAGGTCCAATCCTATGTCATGTCGCAGCAATATGAGTCCCTGCTGAAGAAAGCGAATTTCAAGGGTAATCTGACCTTGCGCTGAAGCCGGGTCGGTACAGGCTAGGTATGGCAAAAGACGACGTCATCCAGATGCAGGGGAGGTCCTGGAAAACCTTCCCAACGCGACGTTCCGCGTCAAACTGGAAAACGGCCATGTAGTGCTGGGCCATATCTCCGGCAAGATGCGAATGAACTACATCCGGATTCTTCCGGGTGATCGGGTGACGGTTGAACTGACCCCATATGATCTGTCACGCGCGCGCATCGTCTTTCGGACGAAGTGAAGCGAACAGGAATTGAAGGAAGAGGAAAATCATGAAAGTGCTGGCTTCTGTTAAGCGCATTTGCCGCAACTGCAAAGTTATCAAGCGCAACGGTGTCGTGCGCGTGATCTGCTCGTCGGATCCCCGCCACAAGCAACGCCAAGGCTAATCGGAAAGAGGATTGACGAATGGCACGTATCGCAGGGGTTAACATCCCGAACCACAAGCATACCGAGATCGGCCTGACGGCTATTTACGGTATCGGCCGCTCGCGCGCCCGCAAGATTTGCGTGGCCACCGGCGTTCCCTTTGACAAGAAGGTCAAGGACCTGACCGACGGCGACCTGGAAAAGCTTCGTGACGAAGTAGCCAAGGCCACGGTTGAGGGTGACCTGCGTCGTGAAACCACGATGAACATCAAGCGTCTCATGGACCTTGGTTGCTATCGTGGCGTCCGTCACCGCAGGGGTCTCCCGATGCGCGGTCAGCGCACCCGCACCAACGCCCGTACCCGCAAGGGTCCGCGTAAGGCCGGCGTGGCTCTGAAGAAGTAAAGCCGAAGGCAGAGGAAGAAACTAATGGCAAAAGGTCCGAATAACGCCGCCCAGCGCGCGCGTAAGAAGGTCAAGAAGAACGTTGCCGACGGCATTGCGCACGTCCACGCTTCGTTCAACAACACCATCATCACGATCACCGACCGTCAGGGCAACGCTCTGGCATGGGCAACCTCGGGTGGCCAGGGCTTCAAGGGTTCGCGTAAGTCGACGCCCTTCGCAGCTCAGGTTGCTGCAGAGAACGCCGGCCGCGTGGCGCAAGATCAGGGTATCAAGAACCTGGACGTGCGCATCAAGGGCCCCGGCCCTGGCCGTGAATCGGCTGTGCGCGCGTTGAACGCGCTCGGCATCAAGATCTCGATTATCGAAGACGTGACGCCAGTGCCGCACAACGGCTGCCGTCCGCCCAAGCGTCGTCGGATCTAAGCGCCGGTGTGATACCCGGGCCGCGGGTGAGGTCTTCCTCCCTCTCTGCCCGGTGTGGTAGCATCGCACGTTGACCTGCTGCATATGCTTTGCGGCAGGTTTTCGTTTTGCGTTTTTGTGTTTGGCGATTGGCCTCATGGCCCGCCGCCTGGTGCAAGTAGTCAGTCATATGCTTTTGCGCGTGCCCTCAGGGGAATGCGCTGGATAAGCCCACCGTCTGCCACTCATGCGTCCCTAGAACGGACGGAGAAGGCGGACTCGCGGCGCGTCGAACAAGGCGCCGCGATCGATCAGGAAGGAAGATAAAGTGGCACGTTATATCGGCCCGAAGGCCAAACTATCCCGTCGTGAAGGTACCGACCTGTTCCTGAAGAGCGCACGCCGCTCGCTTGCAGACAAGTGCAAGCTGGACAGCAAGCCGGGCCAGCACGGCCGCACCTCGGGTGCACGCACCTCCGACTATGGCAACCAACTGCGCGAAAAGCAGAAGGTCAAGCGTATCTATGGCGTGCTCGAGCGTCAGTTCCGCCGCTACTTCGCTGAAGCCGACCGCCGCAAGGGCAACACCGGCGAGAAGCTGCTGCAACTGCTGGAATCGCGCCTGGACAACGTCGTGTACCGCATGGGCTTTGGCTCGACCCGCGCTGAAGCGCGCCAGCTGGTGTCGCACAAGGCGATCCTGCTGAACGGTCAAGCCCTGAACGTGCCGTCGGCACAAGTCAAGGCTGGTGACGTCATCACCATCCGCGAGCAGTCGAAGAAGCAAGTCCGTATCGCCGAAGCGCTGTCGCTGGCTGAGCAATCGGGTTTCCCGGCATGGGTTGCCGTGGACGCGAAGAAGTTCGAAGGCACATTCAAGCAAGTGCCGGATCGCGCCGATATCTCGGGTGACATCAACGAAAGCCTGATCGTCGAATTGTATTCGCGTTAATCACTCGAATTCTGTCCGACACCATCGAACGGTCAGGGGCTTGCGTTTCCCGTCAAGCTTCACATTCAGCCCGACGCGCTGCCGCGCGCCGGGCTTATTGCCCATCGTGCGATGGGATTTTCAGGTTCCATACGTCAGCCTTATCGGTGTAACGAGCCGAGGGTATTGAAAAGGACAACCTAATGCAAACAGCACTACTCAAGCCTAAAATTATTGCCGTGGAGCCGCTCGGCGACCATCACGCCAAGGTCGTGATGGAGCCGTTCGAGCGTGGCTATGGCCATACGCTCGGTAACGCCCTGCGTCGCGTGCTGCTGTCGTCGATGGTCGGTTATGCCCCGACCGAAGTCACGATCGCTGGGGTGGTCCATGAGTACTCCACCATCGATGGCGTGCAGGAAGACGTAGTCAACCTGCTGCTGAATCTGAAGGGTGTGGTCTTCAAGCTGCACAACCGCGACGAAGTCACGGTCTCGCTGCGCAAGGAAGGCGAAGGCGTTGTGACGGCAGCCGATATCGAGCTGCCCCACGATGTCGAGATCATCAACCCCGGCCACGTGATCGCTCACCTGTCGGCAGGCGGCAAGCTCGATATGCAGATCAAGGTCGAACAAGGCCGTGGTTATGTGCCGGGCAACGTGCGCAAGTTCGGCGACGAAGCGGGCAAGGTGATCGGCCGCATCGTGCTGGACGCTTCGTTCTCGCCGGTGCGCCGCGTTTCGTACGCAGTCGAATCGGCTCGTGTGGAACAGCGTACCGACCTCGACAAGCTGGTGATGAACATCGAAACCGACGGCGTGATCTCGCCCGAGGAAGCGATTCGTCAATCGGCGCGCATCCTGGTCGACCAGTTGTCGGTGTTCGCCGCGCTGGAAGGCACCGAGTCGTCGGCGGAAGCCGCTTCGAGCCGTACGCCGCAGATCGATCCGATCCTGCTGCGCCCGGTCGACGACCTGGAGCTGACGGTGCGTTCGGCCAACTGCCTGAAGGCCGAAAACATCTACTACATCGGCGACCTGATCCAGCGTACCGAAAATGAGCTGCTGAAGACCCCGAACCTGGGTCGCAAGTCGCTCAACGAAATCAAGGAAGTGCTGGCTTCGCGCGGCCTGACCCTCGGCATGAAGCTCGAGAACTGGCCGCCCGCAGGGCTGGAGAAGTAATAGCCGGGCGCGGTGGCGGGCTTGTCCAGCCACCGCGCCAGGTCATCCCGGCGACCGGCATGTGCCGGCTGCCCTAATAGACTACCGGCCCGCGCCGAACCGGGAAGCATCCCGGCCAAGCGATAGAAGAGCTGGTCAAACATTGCAATAAAGGAATCATCATGCGTCACCGTCATGGTTTGCGGAAACTGAACCGCACCTCGTCGCACCGTCTCGCGATGCTGCGCAACATGTCCAACTCGCTGTTCCAGCACGAGCTGATCAAGACCACCCTGCCCAAGGCCAAGGAACTGCGCAAGGTTGTCGAGCCCCTGATCACGCTGGCCAAGAAGGACACCGTTGCCAATCGCCGCCTGGCTTTCGCCCGCCTGCGCGACCGCGACATGGTCACCAAGCTGTTCAACGAACTCGGCCCGCGTTACAACGCACGTCCGGGTGGCTACACCCGTATCCTGAAGTTCGGTTTCCGCCAAGGCGACAATGCGCCGATGGCGCTGGTCGAACTGGTTGACCGCCCGGAAATCACCGAAGCGCCGGCTGAGGAAGCAGGCGAATAAGGTTGATGCCGTCCCGGCCGCTTGCGACCTTTGGTCGCGGCGACCCGCGCGGACACCGCTTACAATCGAGCCAGGCTATATGCCTGGCTCTTTTGTTTTCCGGGGCCGGCGTGCCGGAATGCCGCCGCCGGGCAGCCTGTGGCCTGGGAGGAAGTTTTGATGGGCGAAGCAATATTGGTGATGACGTCGCTGCCGGACGCCGAGTCCGCGGGGCGTGTAGCAAGGGCCGTGCTGGAGTCGAGGCTGGCGGCATGCGTGAACCGGCTCGCGCCGTGCGAGTCCGAGTACTGGTGGCAAGGTGAGATCGAAAGCGCACGCGAGTGGCCGCTGATGATCAAGACCACCCAGGAGCGCTACGCCGCGCTGGAGGCAGCGATCCGGCTCGCGCACCCGTACGAGGTGCCGGAGATCGTGGCGCTGCCGCTGGTCGCCGGATTCGCGCCCTATCTGGCATGGGTGGCGCATGAAACCCGAACGGGCGCGGACGAGGGCGACAGCGCCTGACGCGAGCGCGATGCGGACAGAACGAATGACACTTCAAAGGCAGGGCATGAGTTTCAGAGTGAGCGCGAACGCTTCGAGGGGGCCCCGGGCCGTGCAAGCCGTGCGGCATAGTGCCGCAGTGCGGCTGCTGATCATGCTGTTTGCCTCGCTCTGGCTATGCCTTGCCGGCGTGGCGCATGGCGCCGACGACGATTTCCTGCCGCCTGAGCAAGCCTTCCGTTTTGCCGCGCATCAGGTCGATGCGAAGACGATCGAGGTTCGCTTCGATGTGGCGGACGGCTATTACCTCTACCGCGATCGCTTCGCCTTTGCGGCGCAGCCTGCATCCGTCAAGCTGGGCGCACCGGTGTTCCCGCCCGGCAAGGTCAAGTTCGACGAGACGTTCGGCAAGGAGATGGAAACCTATCACGGCGGGCTGACCATCCGCCTGCCGGTGGAATCTGCCCCGGCCGACGGCAAATGGTCGCTGGTGGTGACCTCCCAGGGCTGCGCCGACAAGGGCCTGTGCTATCCGCCGCAGGAAAGTGTGTTCAAGGTCGGCGGTGGTGTGCTCGACAGCCTGTTCGGCAAGCGGGCACCGGCGGATTCCAGCAGCATCGGCAACGGCCCGGCCGCCGCAAGCGGCGACGCGGCGGGGGCCGCGGCATCGACCGGGCCCTCCCCGCCCAACCGGCACCCGCGGCCGACGAGAACGACCGCATTGCCGGCGCCCTGGCCAGCCGCAACCTCGGCGTGATCGCCGCGCTGTTCTTCGGCCTGGGCTTGCTGCTGACCTTCACGCCGTGCGTGTTACCCATGGTGCCCATCCTGTCGTCGATCGTGGTGGGCGAGCATGTCACGCGCAAGCGCGCCCTGCTGGTGTCGCTGTCCTATGTGCTCGGCATGGCGGTGGTCTACACCGGCATCGGCGTGGCGGCGGGCCTGCTCGGCGAGGGCCTCTCGGCGGCGCTGCAGGCGCCGTGGGTGCTGGTTGCCTTCGCGCTGCTGATGGTGGCGCTGTCGCTGTCCATGTTCGGTCTCTACGAGCTGCAGCTGCCGCAGCACTGGCAGACCCGGCTGACGGCGTCGTCCAACCGCCGCCAGGGCGGCCAGCTCGCCGGCGCCGCAGCCATGGGCGCAATCTCGGCGCTGATCGTCGGGCCGTGCGTGACGGCGCCACTGGCCGGTGCGCTGGCCTATATCGCGCGCACCGGCGATGCCGTAGTCGGCGGCGGTGCGCTGTTTGCCATGGCGCTCGGCATGGGCGTGCCGCTGCTGCTGGTGGGCGTGGGGGCAGGCAACCTGCTGCCGCGCGCCGGGCGCTGGATGGAGACGACCAAGCGCTTCTTTGGCTTCCTGCTGCTGGGCGTGGCGCTCTGGATGGTGAGCCCGGTGCTGCCGGCGTGGGCGCTGATGGCGGGCTGGGCTGCGCTGCTGCTGGTTGGCGCGGTGTTCCTGAGCGCCTTCGATTCGCTCGGCCCCGATGCGCATGGCTTGGCCAGGGTAGGCAAGGGCCTGGGCCTGCTGGCGGCGCTGGCGGGGGCCATCCTGCTGGTGGGGCTCGCATCCGGTAGCCGGGACCCCCTGCAGCCGCTGGCGCACCTGAGTGCCGCGCGCTCGGCGCCGGAAGCGGCAGCCGGCGGTGTGTCCGAGGTGCGGTTCGAGCGGGTTCGCTCGGTTGCCGAGCTCGACGCGCGCGTGGCGCAGGCCGCCGCCGCAGGCAAGCCGGTGCTGCTCGATTTTTATGCCGACTGGTGCGTGAGCTGCAAGGAGATGGAGCGGTTCACCTTTACGGATAAGCGCGTGCGGGCGCGGTTGTCCGAGGTCGTGATGCTGCAGGCGGACGTCACGCGGAACAACGTCGATGACCGTGCGCTGCTCAAGCGCTTCGGGTTGTTCGGCCCCCGGGCATCATCCTGTACGGCGCCGACGGGCGCGAGCGGCCGGTCCGCGCGATCGGCTACCAGCCGGCCACGCGCTTTCTCGACACGCTGTCGCGTGCGCTCGATGCCAAGGCCAGCACTTGACACGTACCTGAGACGTATCCGAGACGTACCTGAAATACCCGAAGCGCCAGCTTCGGCAGGCGCCGGCTAGCTTCGCTCCAGCCGGCGTCCCAGCGCCCATACCGCGGCCAGCACCACCACCACCGCCCCCATCAGCGCCAGCGACCACCAGAAGCCCTGCGGCTCGCGCAGCCATGGCATGCGGTCGAAGTTCATGCCGAAGATGCCGGTGATCAGCGTGAGCGGCATGAACAGCGCGGTGATCAGCGTCAGCGTGCGCATGGTCCGATTGGTACGGTGCGCCACCGATGAAAAGTGGATCTGCACCGCGGACTCGATCGAGTCCTCCAGCCGGCGGGCATGTGCGAGCACACGCGAGATGTGCTCCATCACGTCGTTGATCCGCACCAGCAGCGCATCGTCGCGGCCTGCCGTGTTTGGCGCACCTGGCGTGCCTGTGGCGGGCCCTTCACTCGCGATGCTGTAACTGTTGTCGAGCAAGCTGTCGCGGAACTCTTGCAGTGCATCGTGCTGCTCCTCGCATAGGTGCTCCAGGCGCCGCAGCTCGATGCGGGCGTCGAGCAATCCCTCCCAGCTGGAAAAGCTGCGCCGCGCGTTAAGCAGCGCGCGCTGCCACCGGTCGAGCTGGCGCGTCAGCGGTGCGCGCAGGTCCAGGTAGCGGTCGACCATGGCGTTGAGCAGCCGCAGCATCAGGTCTTCCGGGCGCGTTGGCGGGCGGATGCCATGCACCAGCGCGGCGTGACCGTTGGCCCGTGTCCTTGACGCCGCTTGCGGCCGCGGCGCCTGGCACAGCTCAAGCAGGCGCTGGCGCACCTGGTCCAGCGTGCGCGATTGCGCAGGCCGGACAGTCAGCAGCACGTTATCGAAGACGAAGAAAGTGACCGGCTGGGTATCGATCTTGGCCAGCGCGGGCAGGAAGCCCGGCGGGTAGCGGCGCGGCTTGGCCGGAGTGCTGGGTTTCGCGGCGGACTGCTGGCCGGTTGTCGCGGTAGCGGATGCTGCCGCCGCCTCTCCGCCAGCCTCGGCGATCAGCCGGCTGGTCTCGAACGTGAGCTTGCGGAAGATCACCATGTCGTAGGCATGCGTCGTATCGAAATACGACGGATGCGACGAATTGGTGGCATCGATGAGATGCAGGTCCAGTACCGGGGAGCCCGTCAGCGCCTGGACGTTGTCGCGCCAGGCCGTCGGCGCGGCGCAGACCTCCTCGATCGGCGTGTCGACCCAGACGAAGCGGGCCGCCGCATTGCCGGCGAGGAAATCGCGCGCCGCATCGAGGGAGGCGAGCGGATGGACCTGGCTGGCGGAAAAGCCTAGCAGTTGCATCCGGGCCGGTTCAGCGCGTGAGCAGGCGAGCGGCGTCGCGTGCGAAATAGGTCAGGATGCCATCGGCGCCGGCGCGGCGGAAAGCCAGCAGCGATTCCATCATGACCTTGTCGTGATCCAGCCAGCCATTCTGGGCGGCGGCCTTGAGCATCGCGTACTCGCCGCTGACCTGGTAGACGTAGGTGGGGAAACGGAACTCGTCCTTCACGCGCCGCAGGATGTCGAGGTAAGGCATGCCGGGCTTGACCATCACCATGTCAGCGCCTTCCATGATGTCCTGCGCCACTTCGCGCAAGGCCTCATCGGAGTTGGCCGGGTCCATCTGGTAGGTCATCTTGTTGCCCTTGCCCAGGTTGGCCGCCGAGCCCACCGCATCGCGGAACGGGCCGTAGAAGGCCGAGGCGAACTTGGCCGAGTACGCCATGATCCGCGTATGGATATAGCCGCCATCTTCCAGCGCCGCGCGCACGGCGCCGATGCGCCCGTCCATCATGTCCGAGGGCGCCACGATATCCACGCCGGCCGCGGCCTGCGTCAGTGCCTGCTTGACCAGGATCTCCACGGTGACGTCGTTGATCACGTAGCCGTCGTCGTCCAGCACGCCGTCCTGGCCGTGGCTGGTGTACGGATCCAGCGCCACGTCGGTCAGCACGCCCAGCTCCGGGAAGCGGTCCTTGAGCACGCGCACGGCGCGCGGGATCAGGCCTTCGGCGTTGGTCGCCTCGATGCCGTCGGGCGTCTTCAGGGCCGGGTCGATCACCGGGAACAGCGCGATGACCGGGATGCCAAGCTTCACGCAGTCTTGCGCCACCGGCAGCAGCAGGTCAATCGACAGACGCTCCACGCCGGGCATGGACGCCACGCTCTCGCGCTGGTTATGGCCGTCGACGATGAACACCGGATAGATCAGGTTGTCCGGCGACAAGCGGTTTTCGCGCATCAGCCTGCGTGAGAAATCATCACGGCGCATGCGGCGCGGACGGTACTCGGGAAAAGTGGACATGGCTTGAGAGGGGAGTCGGAGAAGAAGTGCGGGAGTCTGCCGGGCGGCTGGCGCGATGTGGCTGGCAAGTGCCTGACCAGGCCGCTTGTGAAAGAAAAACTAAACTTTTGATCTCGCCCGCTATCATACTCGCGGACACTCTGCGTTGCGCTTGCGTGATGCAGCGTCCCCCGCTACTCCTCCCTGAGCGGGTACCCGCCCTTAACCGGTGGGAAAGTTCGCCCCCGTTGCTTGCAACGGGGTTTTTTTGCCGGTTCATTTGCCGATTCTATTTGCCGATTCGACAACAGGGCGGGCGCAGGGGTGGGTACGCGTCGTGGCGCCCGTGGGATCAGTTCGCGGGCGCGTCGGGCGGCGTATCGTCCGCAGCCGCACTCGGTTCGGCTTCCGTTTCAGCTTCCGGCGCTGCCGCGGCGTTGTTGCCCGGGGCGGCGGGTGGCAGGGCCTCGGGCAGGGACAGCCAACCCGCCACCACGCGCTGGGCTTCCTCGATGCCGCGGCGCTTCAGGCTGGAGAACAGCTGCGCGGTCAGGGGCACGGGCGTGTCGAGCTGCTCGGCGTAGCCGGCCAGTACCTTGCGGGTTTCGCGCAAGGCGAGGGCGTTCTCGCTGTTGGTCAGCTTGTCGGCCTTGGTCAGCAGCACGTGAATGGGCCGGCCCGTGGGCAGGAACCACTCGACCATCTGGCAATCGAGGTCGGTAAAGGGGCGGCGCGCGTCCATCATCAGCACCAGGCCGGACAGTTGCGAGCGGGTCTGCACGTAGTCGCTCAGCAACGCTTGCCAGTGGAACTTGGCCGATCCCGACACCTGCGCATAGCCGTAGCCGGGCAAGTCGACGAGGAAGGCGAGCGGGTCCGGCGCCTTGACCGGGGCCACGCCGAAGAAGTTGATGTGCTGGGTGCGGCCCGGCGTGCGCGACGAGAAAGCCAGCCGCTTCTGGTTGCACAGGATGTTGATGGCGGTGGATTTGCCGGCGTTGGAGCGGCCGGCGAACGCCACTTCCGGCACGGCCGTGGCAGGCAGGTCGCGCAGGTGATTGACGGTAACGAAAAAGCGGGCCTGATGTAGGAGGGACATGCGCTTGGGCGATGGGGCGGGTGGGGGCGGGCTGCCGCCTGGGTTCAGGCGGGTTCGCCGGCGTCACCGCGCCGATGTGGGTGAGGTGGGCGGCACATGCTGCCGCCTGGATGGCCGGGGCTGGCGTCTGGCCGCGTCGCGGCGCGCACATCCTCTATCCGGCACACGATTTATTGTACAATAACGCGGTTAACGGCCTCCCGATTAGGTGACGCGCGGCATCCTTGGCCTCGCATTTATCTGACAGGGAAGTCTTGCGTGTCCGTTCCATTGTGGTAGCAAGCCTGTTAGTCCCTGTTACGGCGCCGAAGCGTGGTGCCGGCACAAGAGGGCCAACCGGGGGTCTGGGCCTGCTACCGGGATATTCGCACGGTCTGCCGCTCTCGTTCGCATGGGGGCGGTGCCATCCGGCTTTCGCCTGGGCGTTTTCTGGCTTCAGGCGAGCCGGCGGTCCGTCGTGATGAATTTCCGATGTCAAAGTGCCTGCCCATCGCGTCCTCACCGCGGGCAGTGTGCTGAACGGCGTGCCCCATGGAATTCAAAACAATTCAGACAAGGTGTGCGAATGAACCGCATTGCGAAACTTCTGGCTGTTGTGGCGCTGGCTCTGCCGGCAACTGCCATGACCGGTCTGGCATCTGCCGCAGAGCAGGCCGCCGCAAAGGCTGATCCGGCCAAGGGCGAAACCCTCTACACGCAAGGTGCCGCTGATCGCAATGTCCCGGCTTGCCTGAGCTGCCACGGCGCCAACGGCAACAGCGGCGGCGCCGCCAACCCGAAGCTGGCCGCCCAGCACCCCGAATACGTGCACAAGCAGCTCGACGACTTCAAGGCCAAGAGCCGCAGCAATGCCATCATGTCGCCCTACGCGGCCGCCTTGTCCGAGCAGGAAATGAAGGACGTCGGCGCCTACCTGGCCAAGCAGAGCCTCAAGCCGGCCACCGCCAAGAACAAGGACACCATCGAAGCCGGCCAGAAGATCTACCGAGGCGGCATTGCCGCCAAGGGCGTGCCGGCCTGCGCGGCTTGCCACGGCCCCACCGGCGCCGGCATTCCGGCCCAGTACCCGCGCATCGGCGGCCAATGGTCCGAGTACACCGAGGCGCAACTGGTTGCGTTCCGCCAGGGCACCCGCAAGAACAATCCCGTGATGACCACCGTCGCCGCCAAGATGTCGGATGCCGAGATCAAGGCCGTGGCCGATTACGTCGCAGGGATTCGCTAAGTCGTTCCGCGCCGGGCAGCCGGAGCACAGCAGCGGGCCTCGCCATCGCGAAGCGCCACGCCCACGTGCAACCAAGCAGCCCGGCAACAATCGAAGAGGGTGGCCTGCGCGAGCATGTCCACCCTTTTTCATTTCAAGGCCGAGGGCCCCACTGCACATGTCCACCGCTTCCACGTCAGGACTGCACCTGAAGACTTCTCACCGCCTGCTACGCGACGCGGTTGAGCTGCTGTCCTCGATGCGATTCGCTATCGCGCTGCTGACGGTGATTGCGATTGCCAGCGTGGTCGGGACCGTCCTCAAGCAGAACGAGCCCTATCCCAACTATGTGAACCAGTTCGGTCCTTTTTGGGCTGACCTGTTCCACGCGCTGTCGTTGCAAAAGGTTTACAGCTCCTGGTGGTTTCTGCTGATCCTGACCTTCCTGGTGATCTCCACCTCGCTGTGCCTGACCCGCAACGCGCCCAAGATGATCAAGGACATGCGCTCGTGGAAGGACCACGTGCGTGAGCGCAGCCTGCGGTCCTTCCATCATCATGCCGAGTTCGATTCGGGCCGCCCCCGCGCCGATGCGGTGAAGCACCTCACCGCGCTGCTGGCCAATCGCGGCTACCGCATCAAGAGCGTTGCGCATGAAGGCGCCACCCTGCTGGCCGCCAAGGCGGGCGCGGCCAACAAGCTGGGCTACATCCTCGCGCACACCGCTATCGTGGTGATCTGCATCGGTGGCCTGCTCGACGGCGACATGTTGATCCGCGCGCAGATGTGGTTCGGCGGCAAGAGCCCGATCAGCGGCAACGCCGTGATCAACGACATCCCGCCCGAGCACCGTTTGTCGGTCAGCAATCCGGGCTTCCGTGGCAACGCCTTCGTGCCGGAAGGCTCGACGGTGTCCACCGCCATCCTGAATATCTCGGACGGCGCGCTGGTGCAGGACCTGCCGTTCAATATCACGCTGAAGAAGTTCAGCGTCGAGCATTACTCGACCGGCATGCCCAAGCTGTTCGCCTCCGACGTGGTCATCACTGACCGCGCCACCGGCCGCAAGACCGAGGCCACCATCAAGGTCAACGAGCCGCTGGTGGTGGACGGCGTGGCGATCTACCAGTCCAGCTTCGAGGACGGCGGCTCCAAGCTGAAGTTCGTTGGCTACCCGATGCAGGGTGGCAGTGAAAAGACCTTTGCTTTTGCCGGCACCGTGGGCGCCAATTCGCCGCTGACCGGCACGGGCAACGCGGCCGATGCCGAGGGGCTGACGGTCGAGTTCAGCGATTTCCGCCTGATGAATATCGAGAACGTCACGGATGCATCGGGCAAGCCCGACGCGCGTGGCGTGGCGCGCAAATCGCTCAACGAGAAGCTCGAGTCCCACCTGGGCTCGGCGGTCAATCCTGACCGCGCGAAGGAGTTGCGCAACGTTGGCCCGTCGGTGCAATACAAGTTGCGCGACCGCAACGGCCAGGCTCGCGAATTCAATAACTACATGGTGCCGGTGCAACTCGACGGCCAGTCGGTCTTCCTCGCCGGCATGCGGGATACGCCGAGCGAGCCGTTCCGCTATCTGCGCATTCCGGCCGACGAGCAAAACAGCGTGGCGGACTGGATGCGCCTGCGTGCTGCGCTGCAGGATCGCGCGTTGCGCAGCGAAGCCGCGCGCCGCTTCGCACTCGCCTCGATGCCGGGCGAGGGCCGCGAAGTACTGCGCGGCCAGCTGGCCGAGAGCGCCTTGCGCGCGCTCGACCTGTTTGCCGGCGCCTCGCGCAGCAACCCGCAGGCCCCGCCGGGCGGCTTCACCGCGATTGCCGCATTCCTGGAAAAGTCCGTGCCGCCGGCCGAACAGCAGAAAGCCGCCGACGTGCTGCTGAAGATCCTCAATGGCTCGATGTGGGAACTCTGGCAGGTGGCGCGCGCGCAAGACAAGCTGCCGGTGGTGCCGAATAGCGCCCAAAGTGGCGCTTTCATGCAGCAAGCCATCAATGCGCTGTCCGACAGTTTCTTCTACACCGCGCCGGTTTTCCTGCAGCTCGACGACTTCACGGAAGTGAAGGCCAGCGTGTTCCAGATGACCCGTGCACCAGGGAAGAACATCGTGTATCTTGGCTGTCTGCTGTTGGTGCTGGGCGTGTTCTCGATGTTCTACATCCGCGAGCGCCGCGTCTGGCTCTGGGTGAAGGACCATGCGGACCCCGCGGACCCCGCCGGAACCGCTGGCGGGCAGGGCGCCGCCAGCCACGTGCTGATGGCCATGTCCACGCAGCGCCGTACACTGGATTTCGAGAAAGAGTTTGTCGCGCTGCGCGACGATGTTGGCCGCGCCGCCGGCAGCATCGGCACAACAGGCGCCCGCAATTAAGCAGGAACCAATATGTCTTCGAATGTGAATCAGGCCAAGCCGGGCATGGAGGCGAGTCCAGCGGGCGTTGTCGCGAGTGGCGATGAGCAGGCCTACCTGGAGCCGTCGTTCCTGCGCCGGCTCGGCTGGGTCGACTGGCTCTTTGCCTTGATGCTGGCGGCGGGCGCGGGCTTTGCGCTGGCACGCTACGGCGAGTGGATGAATGTCTACGACAAGGGCGTGCTGATCGCCGCGGTGCCTACCTTTGCGCTGCTGGGATGGCACTGGAAGCCGGTGCGGCTGCTGATGGTGACGCTGACGGTGCTGGCGCTGTTCGCGATCCAGCTCTACCAGGGCCAGTTGCCGCGCGCCGAGCAGGCCTTCTTCCTCAAGTACTTCCTGTCGAGCCAGTCGGCCATTTTGTGGATGAGCGCCTTGGTGTTCCTGTCCACCCTGTTCTACTGGGGCGGCTTGCTGGCGCGCTCGGAGACCGGGCTGCAAATCGGCAGCAAGATGGTGTGGGCAGCGGTGGTGCTGGGCTTTACCGGCATGCTGGTGCGCTGGTACGAGTCCTACCTGATCGGCGCGGACATCGGCCACATCCCCATCTCCAACCTGTACGAAGTGTTCGTGCTGTTCACGCTGATCACCTCGTTGTTCCACCTGTATTACGAAGGCCGCTACAAGACCCGTGCGCTGGGGCCGTTCGTGATGCTGGTGGTATCGGCGGCAGTTGGTTTCCTGCTGTGGTACACGGTCAGCCGCGACGCGAGCGAGATCCAGCCGCTGGTGCCCGCGCTGCAGAGCTGGTGGATGAAGATCCACGTGCCGGCCAATTTCATCGGCTACGGCACCTTCGCCCTGGCCGCCATGGTGTCGGTGGCCTACCTGCTCAAGCAGCACGGCATCCTCGCCGAGCGCCTGCCCTCGCTCGAAGTGCTCGACGATGTGATGTACAAGTCGATCGCGGTGGGCTTTGCCTTCTTCACCATCGCCACCATCCTGGGCGCGCTGTGGGCGGCGGAAGCCTGGGGCGGCTACTGGAGCTGGGACCCCAAGGAGACCTGGGCCCTGATCGTCTGGTTGAACTACGCGGCCTGGCTGCATATGCGGCTGATGAAGGGCCTACGCGGCACCATGGCGGCCTGGTGGGCGCTGGTGGGTTTGCTGGTCACGACCTTTGCCTTCCTGGGCGTCAACATGTTCCTTTCCGGTCTGCATAGCTACGGCGAACTCTGATCCGGGTGTTGCGCTGCAATATGAAAACCTGCCCATCGGTGCGATGCGGCAGGTTTTTTCGCCCGAATGGAATAAAGCCGTCACATCCGGTGTTTACTGAAGGGACGGTGCCGGCTGGCGGCGCCGAATCGCATGGAGATCGACATCATGGCCCTTTCCCGTCCTATCGCAGTCGCTTCCCTCGCATCGTTGTCCCGCCCCGCTGTTCTCGCGCTCGCCTCTGCCGCGGTCCTGCTGTCCGCCTGTTCGGGCATGGGTGGCATGGGTGGCATGGGTGGCAGCGCCGGCAATATGCCGCCCACGGTGAAGGTTGCCGGTGGCACGTTGACCGATCCCCAGGGCCTGACACTCTATACGTTCGACCGTGACACGGCCGGCAAGAGCGCCTGCAATGGCGGTTGCGCCACCAACTGGCCGCCGCTGATGGCCGCGCCCGGTACCAGCGCCACGGGCGACTACAGCGTCATCACGCGTGACGACGGCGGCAAGCAATGGGCCTATCGGGGCAAGCCGCTCTACCGTTTCTCCAAGGATGCCAAGCCGGGCGACCGCTCGGGCGACAACTTCAACAACGTCTGGCACGCGGCTACGCCCTGATACGGGCTAGGGCAGCCTGACGGCATGGACGGCTTCGACCGCCAGCTGGTGGCGCTGGCGCCGCGCTTGCGGCGCCACGCCCGGGGCCTGACCGGCGACTCGGCATCCGCCGACGACCTGGTGCAGGACACGCTGGAGCGTGCGCTGCGCTACCGCTGGCGCTTCCACCTGCGCGCGGGCGCCTGGTGGGGCGATGGCGCGGATGGCCTGCTGTCATGGCTGCTGACCATGATGCACCGACTGCGCGTGAACGCGTACCGGCGCGCGGACCCGGTGACATATACCGACACACTGCCCGACGTACCCAGTGCTGCGCCCGAGCCCGGCCTGCGGCTGGATCTGGCGCGGGCGCTGGCGCGGCTGCCCGAGGCCCAGCGCGCGGTGCTGCTGCTGGTCGGCCTGGAGCAGCTCAGCTATGCCGAGGCGGCGCAAGTGCTGGCGGTGCCGGTGGGCACCGTGATGTCCCGGCTGTCGCGGGGCCGGGAGCAGATGCGCATGCTGATGGATGGCGCGCCAGCCACGGCGGCCGATGCGAACCCGCAGGCCGCCGGCCACGCGGCCGGACTGCAGCGAGTCAAATGATGTCCCCAGTCAACGAAGCCGATCTCCACGCCTACGCCGATGGCCAGCTCGATCCCGCCCGGCGCGCCGAGGTGGAGGCGTACCTGGCCGCTCATCCCGAGGCCGGGGAGCGCGTGGGAGGCTGGCGGCGGCAGACGGGCGAGTTGCACGCTGCATTCGATGGCGTGCTCAACGAAACAGTGCCGCTGGCGGCACTTCCGCCAAGGCTGCGCGGCAGCCGCCGCGATGCGCAGCGGCGGCCCGCTGGCTGGGGCATGGCGCTGGCCGCCAGCCTCGCCTCGCTGGTGGTGGGTGGCGCGATCGGGTGGGTCGCACACGACCGCGCGGACACGCTGGCGGCCGGCGCGCCCTCGGTGGAGCGCTTTGCGCGCGAGGCGTTGGCCAGCCATGTCGTCTATGCGCCGGAGGTGCGCCATCCGGTCGAGGTGGCCGCCACCGATGAGGCCCATCTTGTTGCCTGGCTGTCCAAGCGCCTGGGCGCGCCGCTGCGTGTGCCCGACCTGCGCGCCCAGGGATTCCACCTGATCGGCGGCCGCCTCGGCGTGGCCGAGGGCGGCCCGTCGGCCATCCTGATGTACGAGGCCGACGATGGCACCCGGCTGTCGCTGCAACTGCGGCACATGGCGCGCGATACGCCCGATACGGGCTTTCGGCTGGAGCGCATGGGCCCAGGGCCAGGTGATCGTCCCGCCGCCGCGGCGCGTACCATGGCCTTTTACTGGGTAGACCGGGATCTTGGCTTCGCGCTGGCCGGGCCGCTGGAGCGCGCGCCGCTGCTGGCGCTGGCGGAGGCGGTTTACCGGCAGTACCAAGGCGGTTGAGGGTGGGAAAATGGGTGGGACACGAAGAACCTGAAAAAAGATGTCAGGATTCCCCGCATCAACCGACTCAAGCTGAAGTCCAATCGTGCAGGCCGGCCCCGCCCGGGCCTGGCGCGAACGGTGAACTGTCTTTTGCATACGGCTAGCAACGAGGAACAACGATGCTGATTCCCTTCCCCAAATGGCTGCGCGGCGACGACATCGCCGCCAGCGAGATTACGCCGCGCGGTGTTTTCGAAGCGCGGCGCCGCCTGCTGGCGATGGCTGCCGCGGGCGCAGCGGGGAGCACGCTGGCGCCATGGTGCGCGCGCGATGCGCATGCCCAGGCGCCGCGCGGGCAGAAACTGCCGGCCACGCCCAACAATGCCTACGTGGTGCCCGAGAAGCGCACGCCATACGAGGACGTCACCACGTACAACAACTACTACGAGTTCGGCACCGACAAGGCGGACCCCGCGCACAATGCCGGCACGCTGCGGACCCGGCCGTGGCAGGTCGCGGTCGAAGGCCTGGTGAAGAAGCCCAAGGTCTATGACATCGACGAGCTCGTGCGCCTGATGCCGCTGGAAGAGCGGGTCTACCGGCTGCGCTGCGTCGAGGGCTGGTCGATGGTGATCCCCTGGAGCGGTTACTCGCTGGCCGAGCTGATTCGGCGCGTCGAGCCGCAGCCCGGCGCGAAGTACGTGGAGTTCGTCACCCTCAATGACAAGAAGCAGATGCCCGGCGTCAGCGCCCGCGTGCTGGACTGGCCGTACACCGAAGGGCTGCGCATGGACGAGGCGATGCACCCGCTGACCTTGCTGGCCTTTGGCTTGTACGGCGAGGTGCTGCCCAACCAGAACGGCGCGCCCGTGCGCGTGGTGGTGCCCTGGAAGTACGGCTTCAAGAGTGCCAAGTCCATCGTCAAGATCCGTTTCGTCGACAAGCAGCCCGCCACCAGCTGGAATCTGGCCGCGGCGCAGGAGTACGGCTTCTACTCCAACGTCAATCCGGACGTGGACCACCCGCGCTGGAGCCAGGCTACAGAGCGCCGCATCGGCGAGGACAAGGGCAGCGGTTTTGGCGCGCTGTTCGCGCCCAAGCGCAAGACGCTGCCGTTCAATGGCTACGGCCAGCAGGTGGCGTCGCTCTACCAGGGCATGGACCTGCGGAAGTTCTTCTGATGGCGCCCCCGGATATGTCCCCGTCGCGCCCGGCTGTGCGCCCGGCGCGAGCGGGCGCACAGCCCGGATTCGCGACGCTTGCGCCCGAACGCGTGCGCACGGTGAAGGTGGCGGTGTGGCTGCTTGCCATGCTGCCTTTCCTGCGGCTGCTCTATCTCGGCTTTACCGATCAGTTCGGCGCCAATCCGCTGGAGTTCGTCACGCGCTCGACCGGCACCTGGACGCTGGCCATGCTGTGCGTCACGCTGGCGGTGACGCCGTTGCGCCGGCTTACCGGCTGGAACTGGCTGATTCGCCTGCGCCGCATGCTCGGGCTCTTTGCTTTTTTCTACGCGCTGCAGCACTTCCTGTTGTGGCTTGCCGTGGACCGGGGCTTCGATGTGGCCTACATCGTCAAGGACGTCGCCAAGCGCCCCTTCATCACGGTGGGGTTTGCCGCCTTCGTGCTGATGGTGGCGCTGGCGGCCACCTCGGCCAATGCCATGGTCAAGTGGCTGGGCGGCAAGCGCTGGCAAGGGCTGCACCGGGCGGTGTACGCCATCGCTGTGCTGGCGATCCTGCACTACTGGTGGCATAAGGCCGGCAAGAACGACTTCGGCACGGTATCGATCTACGCCGCCGTGGTGTTCGGCTTGCTGGCGATGCGTGCCTGGTGGGGGTGGCGCAAGCCCGCAACGGGCCTCAAGGCGCAACGATAGAGTTCAGAGGTAGGGCCCAAAGGTGGAGCGTGATCTCGCGCTCGGCAGGGCGGGGCGGGGCGGCTGCACGGCTTGGGGGAGCCATAGGGCCTCAAGATGGCCCCGGACCAGGTCCAGTTCCGTCGAGCAATGCCGCCGCCCGCAAAGCGGCCCGGCGCGAGCCGCGCGTTGGCGCAGACGGCACGCGATACGCCGGCCGTATGGCAGGGGCTGTCCGCCACCACTGCGCGCCCGCCCAGGATCAGGCCGCTGGCGGCCATTGGGGGCAAGTGGTGGCGGGGAGGGCGGGTGCTTAGCCTTGCAGCAGGCGTTCGTCGCGGAACAGATCGACCACGTGCTCGCGGCCGCGCACCAGGTGCACGTCGTGGCCGTCGACCATGACTTCCGCCGCGCGCGGGCGGGTGTTGTAGTTGGAGCTCATGACGAACCCATAGGCGCCGGCCGACATCACGGCCAGCAGGTCGCCCGGCTGCACCGCCAGGGCGCGGTCGCGGCCCAGCCAGTCGCCGGATTCGCACACCGGGCCGACCACGTCGTAGGTCAGGGCGGTTGCCTGCGCGGTTTCGTGCAGTTGCACGGGCTCGATGCGGTGGTAGGCCTCGTACATGGCGGGGCGGGCCAGGTCGTTCATGGCCGCGTCGACGATGCAGAAGTTCTTGGCAGCGCCCGGCTTGAGGAACTCGACCTGGGTCAGCAGCACGCCGGCGTTGCCCACCAGCGAGCGGCCCGGCTCGAACAGCACCTCGCGATGGCCGTGGCCGCGCTCGGCAACGCGGTCCAGCAGCGTGCGGGCAAAGCCGGTGATGTCCGGCGGCGTTTCGTCGTCGTAAGTGATGCCAAGGCCGCCGCCCACGTCGATGTGCTCAAGATTGATGCCTTCGCGCTCGAGCGCCTCCACCACGTCCAGCACCTTGTCCAGCGCTTCCAGGTAAGGGGCAACCTCGGTGATCTGCGAGCCGATATGGCAGTCGATGCCCGCGACTTCCAGGTGCGGCAGCGCGGCGGCGGCGCGGTAGGTCGGCAGCACGTCCTCGAAGGCAATGCCGAACTTGTTGCCCTTCAGGCCGGTGGAGATATACGGGTGCGTCTTGGCGTCCACATCCGGGTTGATGCGCAGCGACACGCGCGCGCGCTTGCCCAGGCGGCCCGCCACGGCGTTGAGGCGGTCCAGTTCGGGGATCGACTCTACGTTGAACGACAGCACATCGTGCTGGAGCGCCAGTTCCATCTCGGCGGCGGTCTTGCCCACGCCCGAGAACACCACCTTGCGCGGATCGCCGCCCACCGCCAGCACGCGCTGCAGCTCGCCGCCGGACACGATGTCGAAGCCCGCGCCGAGCTTGGCAAAGACCTGCAGGATCGCCAGGTTCGAGTTGGCCTTCATGGCGTACTGCACGCGCGCGCGGCGCCCCTGGCACGCAGCGGCGTAGGCCTGGTAGGCGGCGGTCAGCGCGGCGCGCGAGTAGACGTAGGTGGGGGTGTCGTATTCGGCGGCGATGCGCGCGAGCGGTACGTGCTCGACGGTCAGGGCGCCGTCGTGGCGATGGAAAAAGGCGGTCATGGTTATTTGGCGGTGGGAGTGGCGGCCGGCACTGCGTCCGGGGCCGTGGCGGGTGCCGCTGTGGAGGCGGAGCCCCGGGGAGCCGCCGGATTCGGCACGGCCGGGTTGCCCAGGCCGGGATCCGGTACGCCCGGCTGTGCCGGTGCGGGGGCTGTTTGGGCATCACCAGCGGGCCGCGAATGCCGCATCCCGACAGCAGGGGCATCGCAAGGCTGGCGGCAAACGCCGATACAATCGCAACACGACGCAACATCGGGTCGTCCTTAAAATGTCGTCCAGAGTCGTCCCCGATCGTCCCGGAGTGTCCCCCAAGCGGAGCGCGGCGAGACCATCGGAAATACGAAGTACTTTTCAATACGCTGCCGGCTGCGGCACTACATCGCTATAGCGGTGCCGGCCGGCGGTCTTGGAGTTTAGCATGCCCCCTGAGTGAAAGTGAGTTCCTGGCGCTGGCCCAGCAAGAGCTGGACCGGCTGGAAAGCGCGGTGGAAACCGCGGCCGACGCAGCCGATGCCGACATCGAGATCAACCGTGCCGGCAATCTCATGGAGCTCGAATTCGAAGACGGCTCCAAGATCATCGTCAACAGCCAGGCGCCCATGCAGGAGCTGTGGGTGGCGGCGCGTTCGGGCGGTTTCCATTTTCGCCATGATGGCCAGCGCTGGGTCGATACGCGCGGCGGCGGCGAGCTGTATGCGGCGCTGTCCGGCTACGTAAGCCAGCAGGCGGGGGTGGCGCTGAAACTGGCCTGAGCGCACTCGCCCAGGCACGAAAAAGCCGGCTTGAGAAGCCGGCTTTTTCATTGGCGGAAGCTGTCCCGGCGGGGCCTCAGCCGCCGCCGAACATCTCCAGGATGCGCTTCTTCTCCGCCTCGACATCGGCGGGCGACTGCGTGCTTTCGTCCGGCTTGCCCGGCCACGGATCGCCCAGGCCAACCGAGGCCACGCCAGCGCCGCCCGCGTTCTCCTCGAAGGTCCAGTCGCCGCCCACCATGACCACGCCTTCCGGAGCCTGGCGTTCGGGGATTTCCGGCGCGCCCTTGAGCATCTTGCCCATGTAGCCCACCCAGATCGGCAAGGCCAGGCCGCCGCCGGTCTCGCGCACGCCCAGGCTCTTGGGCTGGTCGTAGCCCATCCAGGCGATGGCCACCAGCTTGGGCGTGTACCCGGCGAACCAAGCGTCGACAGCGTCGTTGGTGGTACCGGTCTTGCCGGCCAGGTCATTGCGGCCCAGACGCTGCTTGGCGCTGTTTGCCGTGCCGCTGCGCACGACCTCACGCAGCATGCTATCGGCGATGAAGGCGGTGCGGGCGTCGAGTACGCGCACTGCATCCTCGCCGGCACGCTGGGGCTTGGTCTCGGAAATCACGTTGCCGCGGGCATCGACCACCTTCTGGATCAGGTAGGGATTGACGCGGAAGCCGCCGTTGGCAAACACCGAATAGGCACCCGCCATCTGCAGCGGGGTGACGCTGCCCGCGCCCAGCGCCATCGGCAGGTAAGCCGGGTGCTTGTCGGCATCGAAGCCGAAGCGCGTGATGTAGTCCTGGGCGTACTGGGTGCCGATGGCGCGCAGGATGCGCACCGACACCAGGTTCTTGGACTTGGCCAGCGCGCGGCGCATGGTCATCGGGCCTTCGAACTTGCCGTCGTAGTTCTTCGGCTCCCAGACCTGGCCGCCGTTGTCGCTGATCGAAATCGGCGCGTCGTTGATCACGGTGGCGGGGAGAAGCCCTTTTCCAGCGCGGCAGAGTAGATGAACGGCTTGAAGCTGGAGCCGGGCTGGCGCCAGGCCTGCGTCACGTGGTTGAACTTGTTGCGGTTGAAATCGAAGCCGCCAACCATGGAACGGATCTCGCCGTCTTCCGGGCTGAGCGAGATAAAGGCGGCGGAAACTTCCGGCAACTGCGTGACCGTCCATGCGCCTTTCTCGTCCTGCGTCACGCGGATGATCGCGCCCGGCCGGATCTTGGCCCTGGGCTGCGCATTGGCCGCCAGCGACGGTGCGATGAAGCGCAGCGCCTGGCCTTCGATGGTGGCGACTTCGCCGGACAGCAGCGTGGCGGTGACTTGCTTGGCCGTCACGCTGGTGACCACGGCCGAGCGCAGGTCGTCGCTGCCCGGGTGCTCGAGCAGCGCGTCGTCGATGGCCTGCTCGCGCTCGTCCGCGCCGGGGGCAGGTCGATAAAGGCCTCGGGGCCGCGGTAGCCATGGCGGCGCTCGTAATTCATGATGCCCGAGCGCACCGCCTCGTAGGCGGCATCCTGGTCAGGCTTGTTGAGCGTGGTGTAGACGGTCAGGCCGCGGGTGTAGGTTTCCTCGCGGTATTGCGCGTACATCAGCTGGCGCACGATCTCGGCCACGTACTCGGCGTGGGTGGAGAACTCATTGCCTTCGCCGCGCACCTTCAGTTCTTCGTGGATGGCCTGGTCGTATTGCTCGGGCGTGAGGTAGCGCAGGTCACGCATGCGCTGCAGGATGTATTCCTGGCGTACCTTGGCGCGCTTGGGATTGACCACCGGGTTGTAGGCCGACGGCGCCTTGGGCAGGCCGGCCAGCATGGCGGCCTCGGCCGGCGTCACGTCCTTGATCGACTTGCCGAAATACACCCGGGCCGCGCTGGCAAAGCCATAGGCGCGTTGCCCCAGGTAGATCTGGTTCATGTACAGCTCAAGGATCTGGTCCTTGGACAGGTTGGCCTCGATCTTGTAGGCCAGCAGCATTTCATACAGCTTGCGGGTGTACGTCTTCTCGCTGGACAGGAAGAAGTTGCGCGCCACCTGCATGGTGATGGTGGAGGCGCCTTGCGACAGGCCGCCGCGCAGGTTGGCCAGCCCGGCGCGCAGCACGCCAACGAAGTCCACGCCGCCGTGTTCGTAGAAGCGGTCGTCCTCGATGGCCAGCACGGCCTTCTTCATCACATCCGGTATTTGCGCGATAGGCACGAAATTGCGCCGTTCCTCGCCGAATTCACCGATCAGCACGTTGTCGGCCGTGTAGATCCGCAGCGGGATCTTGGGGCGGTAGTCCGTGATGGTATCGAGCGAAGGCAGGTTGGGGGCGGCCACCAGCAGCGCGTATCCCACCAGCAGTGCCACCGCCACGATCCCGGCTACCAGCAGGCCCAGGGCCCAAAAGGTTAGCCGCATCCAGATCGGACGCCGGGCGGGCAGGGCAGGCTTCTGTTGTGCTGTGGCCATAAGGGAAATACCTAGTTAGAAGTGCCGGGATTATATCTCCCGGGATACGCCGCTCCCGGCGCGTTGTGGCGCGCACGCCGCTATCGCGCTGTTACAAGATGTAATGGAATTGAGATCTGCATGAAACGAAAAGATGGGCGCAGCGGGGCGGGCGAGGGGCACCGTGGGATTTTGGCAACGCTTTGTGGGGGTGTTGATGAAAAGCAATCGTGGTCAGACCGGCACATTGCCAGCGCCCAGTTTTTTGGTGAGAATCCACCAACTAAAAGAGCAAAACGTTTCATCCAAGAAACAATACGGACTCGCCAAATTAGAGCAACCAAGCCAAGGCGAGTTCAACGGTCAGGGGTCACCTTGCGGCGAGGCATCTTGTCGGGGTTGTTGCGCCGTACGACGGTCGGCGTTGACATCGGGTCGTCCAGCGTTAAGGTAGTCGAGCTGTCCGTGGGCAGTGGCAAGAACGACTATCGGCTGGAGAAATGTGCCAGCGAACTGCTGGACCGTAATGCCGTTGCCGATGGCAACGTGGTCAATATCGAAGCCGTTGGCATCGCTCTCAAGCGTGCCCTCGGCAAAGCCGGCATCCGCACCAAGGAGGTGGTGCTCGGCGTGCCTTCGATGCTGACCGAATCGCAGACCGTCAGCCTGCCGGACAACCTGTCCGAGGACGAGCTTTACGTCCAGGTGGAATCCGAGGCGCATCGCCTCTACCCGCCATCGCAGGCCGTCAATTTCGATTTTGCCGTGATCGGCCCCAGCGAAACCGAGGGCGGCATCGGCGTGCGCGTCACCGCGGCCAACAGCGACCGCGTGCAGGAGCGCGTGACCGCCGCCGAAATGGCCGGGCTCAAGCCGCACGTGATGGACGTCGAGGAATACGCGGTGCAGCGCTCCGTGGTGCAGATGCTGGGCGTGTCCGCCGACATCAGCGCCACCGACGCCAAGGAGTTGCCCGTGGTGGCCGTGATCCACCTTGGCGGCAGCCGCTCCAAGGCGATTTTCTACCAAGGCTGGAAAGAGCTCTACGAGCAGCCGCTCAACAGCTACGGCGACCAGCTCACCCAGAGCGCGGCGCGCATGTTCACGCTGGACGCGCTCAAGGCTGAGATCAAGAAGCGCAAGAACACGCTGCCCGAAGCCTGGCGCAACCAGCTGCTCAAGCCCTGCCTGGAGGCGCTGGCGGTGGAGGTGCAAGGCGCTGTGCGCAACTTCCTGTCGGCGTCCAGCATCGGCCGGGTCGACGAGATCCTTCTCTCTGGCGGCCATGCGTCGCTGGTCGGCGTGCAAGCCGCGATCGAGCAGCAAACCGAGATCACCACCACGCTGGCCAACCCGTTCGCCAACATGATGACAGCCGTCAAGGTCAACGAGCGCTATCTGCAGCGCGACCTGCCGGCCTACATCGTGAGCGCCGGGCTTGCGCTGCGCGGCCTGCAGTAAGCCAGCGAGGGAAGCCGCATGTCTACCAATTCGATCCCGACAGTTAATCTGCTGCCGTACCACGAAGCCCGCAGGGCATCGCGGCGCAAGAAGGTCTACGCCGTGCTGGGTGGCGCGGCCGGCGCCGGCGCGCTGGCGGTGCTGCTGGGCGGCATGTACATCGATCACCGTGTCGATGCCGTGGCCAGCCTGAACCAGGTGCTCCTGGCGGAGAACAACCGCATGGACGGGCAGATCCGCGAGGTGAATACGCTGCGCAAGGATATCGAGGGGCTGCTGCAGCGGCAGAAGGCCATCGAGGGCCTGCAGAACGAGCGCAACCGTCCCGTGCAACTGCTGGAGGAGCTGGTGCGCCAAGTGCCCGAAGGCGTGTACCTGACCACCCTCAAGCAGACCGGCGACGCCTTTACCGTGACCGGCATCGCGCAGTCGAACGAGCGCGTGTCGGAGTTGCTGCGCAACCTTAGCCAGGTGCAGTGGCTGGACAAGGCGGAGCTGGGCGAATCCAAGGCCGTGATGATGACCAACAACCTGCGCGAGCAGCGGCGGCTGTTCGACTTCTCGATGCGCTTCGCCTACCGTGCGCCGGAAACGCCGGACGACGGCAAGAAGGGCAAGGCCGGCTCCGCCGGCGCGAGTGCGCCGGCAGGTGGAGGGGGCTGACCATGGCACTCAATAGCGAAATCTCGCTGGCCACGTTGAACGATCTCACCGCGCAGTTCCGTGGCCTGAACCTCAATGAGCCGGAAACCTGGCCGGCCGCCCCGCGGGTGCTGTTCGCGGTGCTGGCTGCGGCGCTGGTGCTGCTGCTTGGCTGGCAGTTCTACTGGGGCGGCAAGCTCGAGGATCTCGATCGCCGGCATGCCGAGCAGGACACCCTGAAGCAGTCCTACATGAGCAAGGTGGCGCAGGTGGCCAACCTGGACGCCCTGCGCAAGCAAAAGGCCGAAGTGGAGCAGCGCGTGGCGCTGGTCGAGCGCCAGTTGCCCAACAAGACCGAGATGGACGCGCTGCTGGCCGACGTCAATCACGCTGGCGTGGCGCGTGGCCTGCAGTTCGAGTTGTTCAAGCCGCAATCCGCCGTGATCAAGCCCTACTTTGCCGAGATCCCGGTCAACCTGAAGGTCACCGGCCGCTATCACGACGTGGCCCAGTTCAATGCCGATGTTGCCGCGCTCTCGCGCATCGTCTCGATGCAGGGGCTGCAGTTCGCCACCGGCAAGGATGGCGGGCTGACGATGGAGGCCGTGGCAATGGCCTACCGCGCGCTGGATCCCGAAGAACAGGCGGCGCAGCGCAAGGCGGACGCCGCGGCGGCCAAGACGGCCGCGGGAGCGAAAAAATGATGCCAGCGATCCAGGCTTCGCGCCTGCGTGCCTGCGCTTGCGCGCTGATCGGCGTCGCGCTGTTGGCAGCCTGCGGAAGCAGCGAGGAAGACGGCCTGCGCCAGTGGATGGCGCAAGCCCAGGCCGCCAAGGCGCCGCCGCCGGCGCCGCTGCCCGAGCCCAAGCCGTACGTGCCGCGCGACTACGAGGGCCGCAGTGCGCCCGAGCCCTTTGCCCAGAACAAGATCGGCGACCTCAACCGGGTTCTGTCCGAGTCCCCGGAATCCGGCCGTCGGCGCGAGCCGCTGGAGGATTTCCCGCTGGAGAACTTCAAGATGCTGGGCGCCATGAAGAAGAGCGGCGAGACCTACGGCGTCGTGCAGGTAGATAACAAGATCCACCACGTCAAGGTGGGTCAGTATCTCGGCCAGAACTACGGCCGGGTGGTCCGCATCAACGATCAGGAGATCGTGTTGCGCGAATTGGTCCGGGAAGGGGTAGCCGAGTGGAAAGAAAAAATGACCAGCCTGAAGCTGGAGGGGTCGGCATGATCATGGGTCGCTGGTACCGGGCGCTTGCTGGCGCTGCGGTGATGATGCTGGTCTTGGGCGCGCCGGCTGCGCAGGCGCAATCGACAACGGGCAACGCGGTCAAGCACGTGGATGCCACCACGGTGGGCGAGCAGACCGTGTTCACGGTCGAGCTGCAGGGGCCGCCAACGCAGAAGCCGGCCGACTTCACCACGCAGAATCCGCCCAAGCTCGCCATCGATTTCCTCGATACCGGTTTCGCGGCCGGGCGGGCGCAATACGACTTTGGGGGCAAGTTGCTCAAGAGCGCCAATGTGGTGCAGATCGGCGACCGCACCCGCATGGTCCTCGACCTGACCCGCGTGGCCAGCTATCGCACCGAAGTGCGCGGCAACCAGTTCGTGGTGTTGCTCGACAACGTCGCCCCGACCGCCAGGGCCGCCGTGCCGACTTTCGCCGTCAGCTCGGCGCAAGCGCCTGCGGCGCCGTGGAACCGGTCAATCTTGCGCAATATCGATTTTCGCCGCGGCCAGGATGGCGCGGGCCGCATCGTGGTGGATCTCTCATCGCGGGACTCCGCCATCAATATCGCGCAGCAGGGCCAGAACGTGGTGGTCGAATTCCTGAATACGTCATTGCCCGACGCCCTGCGCCGGCGCTATGACGTGAGCGATTTCGGCACCCCGGTGCAGGGCATGCGGGCGAGCGAAAACAACGGCACCACGCGCCTTGCCATCGAGCCGCGCGGCAATTGGGAGTACAGCTCCTACCAGACCGATACGCAGTTCGTGGTGGAGGTGCGCCCGGTCAAGGAAGATCCGGCCAAGCTGATCAGCGGGGCAGGCTTCCGCGGCGAGCGGCTCTCGCTGAACTTCCAGAACATCGACATCCGTTCGCTGCTGCAGGTGTTCGCCGATTTCACCAACCTCAACATCATCACCAGCGAAAGCGTGCAGGGCAACCTGACGCTGCGCCTGAAGGATGTGCCCTGGGACCAGGCCCTGCAGATCGTGCTCGATGCCAAGGGCCTGGCCTCGCGCCGCAACGGCAATGTGCTGTGGGTGGCGCCCAAGGCTGAACTGGCCACCAAGGAAAAGCTCGAGCTCGAATCGCAGCAGCAGATCAATGACCTCGAGCCGATCCGCAGCCAGGTGTTCCAGCTCAACTACCAGCGTGCCGAAGACGTGCGGCGCATGCTGCTCGGGCTGGCCGCGGCAGGTTCCGCCGGCGGCGCGGGCGCGCTGGGCAGCGTAAGCCCGATCGGTGCGGTGGGTGGCCTGGCCGGCACGGCGGGCAGCACCCGCATGCTGTCCAAGCGCGGCTCGCTGACCGCCGATCCCCGTACCAACCAGCTGTTCGTCTCCGATATCGCGACCAAGCTGGAAGAGGTGCAGAGCTTCCTTGGCAAGATCGACATCCCGGTGCGCCAGGTCATCATCGAGGCGCGCATCGTCGAGGCCAACGATACCTTCAGCCGCAACCTGGGCGTCAAGCTGGGCTTTGCCTCCAAGACGGCCGGCGCCGGCTATGGCAACACCTACACCAATGTGGTGAGCCCGGTGACGCAGAACGCGACCTGGGACAATGGCCCGGCGCTGAGCCTGCCGGCGGCGGCGATCAACGGCGTCAACCCGGCTTCGGTCGCGGTCAGCCTGTTCAACAACGCTGCCGGCCGTTTCCTGGCGCTCGAGCTGTCCGCGCTGGAAGCGGATGGGCGGGGCAAGATCATCTCCAGCCCACGCGTGGTCACCGCCAACAATATCAAGGCGCTGATCGAGCAAGGCACGGAGCTGCCCTACCAGGCCGCCACCTCCAGCGGCGCCACCTCGGTGCAGTTCCGCAAGGCCAACCTGAAGCTGGAAGTCACGCCGCAGATCACGCCAGAAGGCAATGTCCTGCTGGACGTCGACGTCAACAAGGACAGCGTGGGCATCCAGACCACCTCGGGCTTTGCCATCGACACCAAGCACGTGCAGACGCAGGTGCTGGTGGAGAACGGCGGCACCGTGGTGATTGGCGGCATTTATAGCCAGACCGAGTCCACCAATGTGAACAAGGTGCCATTCCTGGGGGATATCCCGGTGCTCGGCAACCTGTTCAAGGACAACGCCAAGGTCAACAACCGGACCGAGCTGCTGGTGTTCCTGACGCCGCGCGTGCTCAACGACGGCGTGTCGCTGAAATAGCCCCGCTCGCGCCGGATGCAGTAGACTGGCAGGCCGCATCGTTTCGATGCGGCTTTTTTATTGTCCAGGCGGGCCAGAGAGATTGGGCGAGGCGGCATGGGGCAGGCGCGCAAGGCGCGTCGCAAGGCGGGTTGCCTTGTGCCGATTGCGCCGCGCCACTTGCCCGGATCGTCCCAACAGAAGAAGATGATGCAGTTTTCCACCGCGAGGGCCGGCCAGAGACCCGGCTCCCGCCCGACACGCCAGTGACAGTCACCCGCCCGAACCTTTTCTTTGTCGGCCTGATGGGTGCCGGCAAGACCACCGTCGGCCGCACCGTGGCCCGGCGCCTGAACTACCCGTTCTTCGATTCGGATCACGAACTCGAGGCGCGTTGCGGCGTGCGCATCCCGATCATCTTCGAGCACGAGGGCGAAGCGGGCTTTCGCGACCGCGAGGCGCAGGCGATCGACGAGCTTACCCAGCGCCGCGGCATCGTGCTGGCCACCGGCGGCGGCGCCGTGCTGCGCCCGGAGAATCGGGCGCACCTGAAGGCGCGCGGCACCGTGGTCTACCTGCGCGCCAGCCCGCACGACCTGTGGCTGCGCACCCGTCACGACCGCAATCGCCCGCTGCTGCAGACCGAAGACCCCAAGGGACGGCTGGAAACGCTCTATGGCGAGCGCGACCCGCTTTACCGCGAGGTGGCGGATTTCATCATCGAAACCGGCAAGCCTTCGGTAGCGCAGCTTGCTAATATGGTGTTGATGCAACTTGAAATGGCCGGTTTCACCGTTGCTGCCGAAGAGCCCGAAGGGGCGGACGGCGAGTGCGCGGACAACCTCCCGGCGCAGGACCAGAATCACAATGATCACCCTTGAAGTCAGCCTTGGGGAGCGCAGCTACCCCATCCATATCGGCACCGGCCTGCTCGACCAGACTGAGTTGTTCCGCCCCCATGTGCGTGGCCAGCATGCCGTCATCGTCACCAATGAGACCGTAGGGCCGCTATACGCAGCCCGTGTCCAGGCCAGCCTGGCGGCGCTCGGCAAGACCGTGCGCACCGTGACCCTGCCCGACGGCGAAGCCTTCAAGCAGTGGGAAACGCTCAACCTGATCTTCGGCGCGCTGCTGAGCGCGGGCGCTGACCGCAAGACCACGCTGATCGCCCTGGGCGGCGGCGTGGTGGGCGACATGACCGGGTTTGCCGCCGCCTGCTACATGCGCGGCGTGCCATTCGTGCAGGTGCCCACGACCCTGCTGTCGCAGGTGGATTCGTCGGTGGGCGGCAAGACCGGCATCAACCACCCGCTCGGCAAGAACATGATCGGCGCCTTCCACCAGCCTAATGCGGTGATTGCCGACATCGACACCTTGCGCACGCTGCCGGAGCGCGAACTCGCGGCGGGCCTGGCCGAAGTGATCAAGCACGGCGCCATGGCCGATGCCGAGTATTTCGGCTGGATCGAGCGCAATATCCGCGCGCTCAACGCCTGTGATCCCGACATCATGGCGCTGGCGGTCAAGCGTTCCTGCGAGATCAAGGCCGCCGTGGTGGCCCAGGACGAGCGCGAGGGCGGTCTGCGCGCCATGCTTAACTTTGGCCACACATTCGGCCACGCCATCGAGGCGGGCATGGGCTACGGCGAATGGCTGCACGGCGAGGCCGTGGGTTGCGGCATGGTGATGGCGGCGGATCTGTCGCACCGGCTCGGCTTCATCGATATCGAAACGCGCGCGCGCGTTGTGCAGCTCATCCGCGCCGCCATGCTGCCGGTGGTCGCGCCGGAACTTGGCACCGACCGCTACATCGAACTGATGAAAGTGGACAAGAAGGCAGAAGCCGGCAGCATCAAGTTCATCCTGCTCAGGAAGCTGGGCGCAGCCTTCATCACCACCGTGCCGGACCCTGACTTGCGCGCTACCTTGCAGCACGCGGTGCTCAGGCCGCCTACCGAGGCGCCGGTCGCCTGACGCGATCGGTTATGCCTTGCAACCCCGGCCGGGCGGCGTACCGCCACCCGGCTGGACGCCTGACCGGATTGCCGCATGACCGACCTCGAAAGCCATCTCGCTCCCTATGCCGCCCGCTCCGCGCAGACACTTGGGCGGGTACACGCCGAACCGGCCTCGTCCTCGCGCACGGAGTTCCAGCGCGACCGCGACCGCGTCATCCATAGCACGGCCTTCCGGCGGCTCGAGTACAAGACCCAGGTCTTCGTCAACCATGAAGGTGACCTGTTCCGCACCCGGCTCACCCATAGCCTGGAAGTGGCGCAGATTGCGCGCTCCATCGCCCGCAACCTGCGCCTGAACGAGGACCTGGTCGAAGCCATCTCGCTGGCGCACGACCTGGGCCACACGCCCTTCGGCCATGCCGGCCAGGATGCGCTGAACAACTGCATGAAGAACCACGGCGGCTTCGAGCACAACCTGCAGAGCCTGTTGGTGGTGGATGAGCTGGAGGAGCGCTATGGCGGCTTCAACGGGCTCAACCTGACCTTCGAGACGCGCGAGGGCGTGCTCAAGCATTGCTCGCGCGTCAATGCCTCTGCGCTTGGCGAACTGGGCCGGCGCTTCCTGGAGGGGACGCAGCCCTCGCTGGAGGCTCAACTGGCCAACCTGGCCGACGAGATCGCCTACAACAACCACGATATCGACGACGGCCTGCGCTCCGGGCTGCTCACGCTCGAGCAGATGGACGAAGTGCCAATGTGGGGGCGCCACCGGGCCGAGGCGATGGCGGCGTTTCCCGGCATCAACGGGCGGCGCGTGATCAACGAGACCGTGCGCCGCATGATCAACACGCTGATCGTCGACCTGATCGAAACCACCAGCCAGAACATTGCCGCCGCCAACCCGCGCAGCATCGAGGCCGTGCGGGCCGCGGGCCCGATGGTGGCCTTCAGCGCGCCGGTGCGCGAGGAAGCGGCGGCGCTCAAGCGCTTCTTGTTCCGCCATCTCTATCGCCATTACCTGGTGATGCGCATGTCCTCCAAGGCCCAGCGCATCATCACCGACCTGTTCGATGTCTTCATGGCCGATCCGCGCCTGCTGCCGCCGCAGTACCAGGCGGGGCAGGGCCGCGACCAGTCCCGGCTGATCTCGCACTACATTGCCGGCATGACCGACCGCTATGCGATCCGGGAGCACCGCCGCATATTTGCAGTCGACGAAGGAAGCTAGGCCCGCGCGGCCGGCGGGAAAATTGGGGACGGATCAGGCTGCGGCTAGGCTATCATCGGGCATCGCTTCCGTTTGAGCCATCCGCCCGGCAAGCGCTTATCGCCGATCCTCTTCACCCATCATGGCCCGACTTCCTCGTTTCTCCCCGGCTTCGCTGCCGGCGCTGGTGTTGCAACGCGGCAACAATCGTCAGCAGGTCTTCCGTGGCACCGACGACTACCTCCATTACCTGGACTGCCTGCGCATGGCAGCGCGGGAGCACGACCTCGCGATCCACGCCTATGCCTTGCGGCCGAATCATGTCCACCTGGTGGCAACCCCCGGCATGCCGATTCGCTGAGCCTCACCATGCAAGCCGTAGGGCGCCGCTATGCGCGCCATTTCAACCGGGTCGCGGGCCGTACCGGCACGCTGTGGGATGGCCGCTTTCGCTCGGCGGTGTTCGACCCCGCCGCCTGGATGTTGCCGGCCATGCAGTACGTGGAGGGCAACGCCGTGCGCGCCGGCGAGGTGACCTCGGCGGAGGGGGATCGCTGGAGCAGCTATCGCCACCATGCCGGCATCGAGGCCAGCCCCTTTGTGAGCGATCACTCTGCGTACTGGGCGCTGGGCAATACGCCGTTCGAGCGCCAATCCAACTACCGCGCCGTCACCGCCGAAGGGCTGTCGTCGATGACCCTGGCCACGCTGCGCAGCCACGCGCATAGCGGCTGGCCCCTGGGTGACGCGGCCTTTCTTGCGCAACTGGAGCGCCAGGGCGGGCGGCGCGTGCAGCCGTTGCCCAAGGGCCGCCCGGCGGGCCGGTCCGCGATGGACCGGGAGTCCGCGCCCGATACGGTCCAGCCACCCCACATGGGCAAATGAGGCATGGTGCGCTCGACTACGACGGAGGTCGATAGAGCACGCGCCGCGGTGCACCATACTTAATCTGTCCCCAAATAAAGACCATCCCCGTTGTGGTGCGAGTATATTTATGATCTGACCCCATTTAAAAATTTTGCGGGACGGGTACGATTCTTTTATAGTTCCTCCACCCACATTCATTGTGCGGCGCGTCACGCCTGTGTACGCCGCTGCGGCCCCGCTGTCTCTCTGGTTCCCCGTCCCCGGTTTTCAACCGGCCCCGGTGGAAGAGTGCGGTCCCCGTTCCGGTCTGCCTTGCTGGCTCGCAGCCCTCACCGGAATCAAGCCCGTGGACCAATCGCAATCCCAATCAAAGCAAACGATGGCCCAAGCGCAGGCCGCAGAGCCTGCTGCCGCCACGTACGCGCCTGCCTCGCGTCCGCAAGCCCAGGGCATGTACGACCCCGCCAATGAAAAAGACGCCTGCGGCGTCGGCATGGTTGCCCATATCAAGGGCAAGAAGAGCCATGAGATCGTCCAGCAAGGCCTGAAGATCCTGGAGAACCTGGATCACCGCGGCGCGGTCGGCGCCGATGCGCTGATGGGCGACGGTGCCGGTATCCTGATCCAGATCCCTGACCAGTTCTACCGCGAAGACATGGCCAAGCAGGGCGTGACCCTGCCGCCGTCCGGCGAGTACGGCGTTGGCATGATCTTCCTGCCGAAGGAGCACGCCTCCCGCCTGGCCTGCGAGCAAGAGCTCGAGCGCACCGTGCGCCTGGAAGGCCAGGTCGTGCTGGGCTGGCGCGATGTGCCGGTGGACGCCGCCATGCCGATGTCGCCGACGGTGCGCACCACCGAGCCGGTGATCCGCCAGATCTTCATCGGGCGCGGCCGCGACATCATGACCACGGACGCGCTGGAACGTAAGCTCTACGTGATCCGCAAGACCGCCAGCCACGCCATCCAGGCGCTCAAGCTCAAGCACGGCAAGGAGTACTTCGTGCCGTCGATGTCGGCGCGCACGGTGGTGTACAAGGGCCTGCTGCTGGCAACGCAAGTCGGCGAGTACTACCTGGACCTGCAGGACCCGCGCGCCGTCTCGGCCCTGGCCTTGGTGCACCAGCGTTTCTCCACCAACACCTTCCCGGCCTGGGAGCTGGCCCACCCGTACCGCATGGTCGCCCACAACGGCGAAATCAACACGGTCAAGGGCAATGTGAACTGGGTCAACGCACGGACCGGCGCCATCTCGTCGCCGGTGCTGGGCGACGACCTGCCCAAGCTGTGGCCGCTGATCTATCCCGGCCAGTCGGACACCGCATCGTTCGACAATTGCCTCGAACTGTTGACGATGGCCGGCTACCCGCTCGTCCACGCCATGATGATGATGATCCCGGAAGCCTGGGAACAGCACACCATGATGGACGACAACCGCCGCGCCTTCTACGAGTACCACGCTGCCATGATGGAGCCGTGGGACGGCCCCGCCGCGATCTGCTTCACCGATGGCCGCCAGATCGGCGCCACGCTGGACCGTAACGGCCTGCGTCCGGCACGTTTCTACGTGACCGAGGATGACATCGTGGTGCTGGCTTCGGAAGCCGGCGTGCTGCCCTTCCCCGAGTCGCGCATCGTGCAGAAATGGCGCCTGCAGCCGGGCAAGATGTTCCTGATCGACATGGAGCAAGGCCGCATCATCGACGACAAGGAGCTCAAGGACAACCTGGCCAACGCCAAGCCGTACAAGAGCTGGATCGACGCCGTGCGCATCAAGCTCGATGAGCTGGATGCCAAGCCCGAGGACGTGGCTGCCGAGAAGAAGCCGGACGCACGCCTGCTGGATCGCCAGCAAGCCTTCGGCTATACGCAGGAGGACGTCAAGTTCCTGATGGCGCCGATGGCGCTGGCCGGCGAGGAAGCCACCGGCTCGATGGGCAATGACAGCCCGCTGGCCGTGCTGTCGTCCAAGAACAAGACGCTGTATCACTACTTCAAGCAGCTGTTCGCCCAGGTCACCAACCCGCCGATCGACCCGATCCGCGAAAACATGGTGATGTCGCTGGTGTCCTTCATCGGACCCAAGCCCAACCTGCTCGAGCTCAACAACATCAACCCGCCGATGCGCCTCGAAGTGTCCCAGCCCGTGCTGGACTTCAAGGACATCGCCAAGATCCGCAACATCGAGCACTACACCGGCGGCAAGTTCCGTTCGTATGAACTGAACATCTGCTATCCGCAGGCATGGGGCAAGGAAGGCATCGAAGCCCGCCTGGCCTCGCTGTGCGCGGAAGCCGTGGATGCCGTGCGCTCGGGCTACAACATCCTGATCGTGTCGGACCGCCGCGTCGATGCCGAGCACGTGGCCATTCCCGCGCTGCTGGCAACGTCGGCCATCCACCATCACCTGGTGGACAAGGGCCTGCGCACCTCGGCCGGCCTGGTGGTGGAAACCGGCACGGCGCGCGAGGTGCATCACTTCGCCCTGCTGGGTGGCTACGGCGCCGAAGCCGTGCACCCGTACCTGGCGATGGAAACGCTGGCCGACATGGCGCAAGGCCTGTCCGGCGACCTGTCGCCCGAGAAGGCGGTCAAGAACTTCGTCAAGGCGATCGGCAAGGGCCTGCAGAAGGTGATGTCCAAGATGGGCATCTCCACCTATATGTCGTACACCGGCGCGCAGATCTTCGAAGCCATCGGCCTGTCGCGCGAACTGGTGCAGAAGTACTTCCACGGCACCGCATCGAATGTCGAAGGCATCGGCATCTTCGAAGTGGCCGAGGAAGCGCTGCGCCTGCACCAGGACGCCTTCGGCGACAACCCGGTGCTGGAAACCATGCTGGAGACCGGCGGCGAGTACGCCTACCGCGTTCGCGGCGAAGCGCACATGTGGACCCCTGACTCGGTGGCCAAGCTGCAGCACGCCGTGCGCGCCGACGACGGCAAGGGCGCGTACCAGACGTACAAGGAATACGCCAACATCATCAACGACCAGAGCCGTCGCCGCACGACGCTGCGCGGCCTGTTCGAGTTCAAGGTCGATCCGACCCGCGCCATTGCGCTGGAAGAAGTGGAACCGGCCAAGGAGATCGTCAAGCGTTTCGCCACCGGCGCCATGTCGCTGGGTTCGATCTCTACCGAGGCTCACGCCACGCTGGCCGTCGCGATGAACCGCATCGGCGGCAAGTCGAACACCGGCGAAGGCGGCGAGGACGAGAAGCGCTACCGCAACGAACTGCGCGGCATCCCCATCAAGCAGGGCGATACGATGCAGGGCCTCCTGGGTAGCGAAGCCGTCGTGCGCGACCAGGAACTGCAGGCAGGCGATTCGCTGCGCTCGAAGATCAAGCAGGTGGCATCGGGCCGTTTCGGCGTAACCGCCGAATACCTGGCGTCCGCCGACCAGATCCAGATCAAGATGGCGCAGGGCGCCAAGCCCGGCGAAGGCGGCCAGCTGCCCGGCCACAAGGTCTCGGACTACATCGGCAAGCTGCGTTACTCCGTGCCGGGCGTGGGCCTGATCTCGCCGCCGCCGCACCATGACATCTACTCGATCGAAGATCTGGCACAGCTGATCCACGACCTGAAGAACGTCAACCCGGCGTCCGATATCTCTGTCAAGCTCGTGTCCGAAGTGGGCGTGGGCACCGTGGCCGCGGGCGTGGCCAAGGCCAAGGCCGATCACGTGGTGATTGCCGGCCATGACGGCGGCACCGGCGCTTCGCCGCTGTCGTCGATCAAGCACGCCGGCACGCCGTGGGAGCTGGGTCTCGCCGAGACCCAGCAGACGCTGATGCTCAACGGCTTGCGTAACCGCATCCGCGTGCAGGCCGACGGCCAGATGAAGACCGGCCGCGACGTCGTCATCGGCGCGCTGCTGGGTGCCGACGAGTTCGGCTTCGCTACCGCGCCGCTGGTGGCAGAAGGCTGCATCATGATGCGCAAGTGCCACCTGAATACCTGCCCGGTAGGCGTGGCCACGCAGGATCCGGCGCTGCGCGCGAAGTTCCAGGGCAAGCCCGAACACGTGGTGAACTTCTTCTTCTTCATTGCCGAAGAAGCCCGCGAGATCATGGCGCAACTGGGCATCCGCACGTTCGACGAGCTGATCGGCCGCGCCGACCTGCTCGACACCAAGCCCGGCATCGAGCACTGGAAGGCACGCGGCCTCGATTTCACCCGCGTGTTCTACCAGGCACCGTTCCCCGCCGAGTTGCCGCGTTTCCACACCGACGTGCAGGATCACGGCCTGTCGCTGGAAGCCGGCAAGGCGCTGGACCACGTGCTGATCGCCAAGGCGCGTCCGGCCATCGACAAGGGTGAGCGCGTGTCGTTCATCCAGCCGGTGAAGAACGTCAACCGTACCGTCGGCGCGATGCTCTCGGGCGTGGTGGCCAAGCAGTATGGCCATGAAGGCTTGCCTGACGACACCATTCACATCCAGCTGCAAGGCACCGCAGGCCAGTCCTTCGGCGCTTTCCTGGCGCACGGCGTCACGCTGGACCTGGTTGGCGATGGCAACGACTACGTGGGCAAGGGCCTGTCGGGCGGCCGCGTGATCGTGCGCGCTCCGCACGAGTTCCGCGGCGACCCGACCCGCAACATCATCGTGGGCAACACCGTGCTGTACGGCGCGATTGCCGGCGAAGCCTTCTTCAACGGCGTGGCCGGCGAACGCTTCGCGGTTCGCAACTCCGGCGCCGCCGCGGTAGTGGAAGGCACGGGCGATCATGGTTGCGAGTACATGACCGGCGGCACCGTGGTGGTGCTGGGCGGCACCGGGCGCAATTTCGCGGCCGGCATGTCGGGCGGCATGGCCTACGTCTATGACGAGGACGGCTTGTTCGACAAGCGCTGCAACACCTCGATGGTGGCACTGGAAACCGTGCTGGCCGCGGCGGACCAGGAAAAGGGCCAGTCGGCCGCTTCCTGGCACAAGGTGAACGGCCAGCGCCAGCTGGATGAAGTCATCCTCAAGGGCTTGATCGAGCAGCATTTCCGCTTCACGGGTTCCGAGCGCGCCAAGGCATTGCTGGCCGACTGGGCCACGGCACGCCGCAAGTTCGTCAAGGTCTTCCCGACCGAGTACAAGCGCGCGCTGGGCGAGATGTACGCCAAGGAGCAGGAAGCGAGGGACAGCGACCGGGAAGCCATCGCCGCCTGAGCCCCAAGGGCAGGGCAGCGAGCCCGACCAAGCATGAGCGCTGTCGCGGATCCGCGCCGGCCTCACAAGATACTGACCTCACAGCGGGGCCGGCGCATGCGCCGGCGCCGCTCAGCATGACCAAGGACGCAACATGGGTAAGGCGACTGGCTTTCTCGAATTTCCGCGCCAGAACGAAGGTTACGAGCCCGTAACCAAGCGCGTGAAGCACTACAAGGAATTCGTATTCGCGCTGTCCGACAGCGAAGCGAAGATCCAGGGCGCGCGCTGCATGGACTGCGGCATTCCGTTCTGCAACAACGGCTGCCCGGTCAACAACATCATTCCTGACTTCAACGACCTGGTTTACCGCCAGGACTGGAAGTCGGCGATCGAGGTGCTGCACCAGACCAACAACTTCCCCGAGTTCACGGGCCGCATCTGCCCGGCACCGTGCGAGGCGGCCTGCACGCTGGGCATCAATGAAGCACCGGTCGGCATCAAGTCGATCGAGCACGCCATCATCGACAAGGCCTGGGAAGAAGGCTGGGTTGCCCCGCAACCGCCCAAGCACAAGACCGGCAAGACCGTTGCCGTGGTCGGCTCCGGCCCCGCAGGCATGGCCGTCGCCCAGCAGCTGGCACGCGCCGGCCACGACGTGACCGTGTTCGAGAAGAACGACCGCATCGGTGGCCTGCTGCGCTACGGCATCCCCGACTTCAAGCTCGAGAAGTGGCTGATCGACCGCCGCATGGAGCAGATGCAGGCCGAAGGCGTGACCTTCCGTGCCGGCGTGATGGTGACCGACGGCGAACTGCCGGCCGGCATCAAGAACTATGCGCGTGAAACCATCTCGGCCCAGGCCCTGCAAGACCAGTTCGACGCCGTGGTGCTGGCGGGTGGCTCGGAAGTGCCGCGGGACCTGCCGGTGCCGGGGCGCGACCTCGACGGCATTCACTACGCGCTGGAATTCCTGATCCCGCAGAACAAGGAAGTGGCCGGCGACGAGCCCAACGCGCTGCGCGCCGATGGCAAGCACGTGATCGTGATCGGCGGCGGTGACACCGGCTCCGACTGCGTGGGCACCTCGAACCGCCACGGCGCGGAATCGATCATCCAGTTCGAGCTGCTGCCGCAGCCGCCGGAAGAAGAGAACAAGGCGCTGGTGTGGCCGTACTGGCCGATCAAGCTGCGCACCTCGTCCTCGCACGACGAAGGCTGCAGCCGCGACTGGTCGGTGGCCACCAAGGAATTCATCGGCGAGAACGGCAAGATCACCGCGCTGAAGGCCTGCCGCGTCGAGTGGAAGGACGGCAAGATGCAGGAAGTGCCGGACAGCGAGTTCATCCTCAAGGCTGACCTCGTGCTGCTGGCCATGGGCTTCACCAACCCGGTGGGCTCGCTGCTCTCCGCCTTCGGCGTGGACACCGACGCGCGCAAGAACGCCCGTGCCAGCACCGAAGGCGATCGCGCTTACCACACCAACGTGCCCAAGGTGTTCGCCGCCGGCGACGTGCGCCGCGGCCAGTCGCTGGTGGTGTGGGCGATCCGCGAAGGCCGCCAGGCCGCGCGTTCGGTCGATGCCTTCCTGATGGGGCATTCGGAACTGCCGCGCTGATCTGCTGAAATGCTGATGCCGTGACGCGTTGATCGCGTCGCAAGACCCGCCCCGCACAAGCCGGGCGGGTTTTTTTATTGCGGCGCGCTCAGCCTGGCTGCAGCGCGCTGCCCATCAGCACGGCGTCGTCGCCGTAAGCCGACAGTTTGGCGGACAGGGCAGCGCTGGCGGGCGTCAAATTCTCGTACCCGAGTCTGCGCCACCAAGCCGCCGCCGATTGCACGGCGACCAGCCGCGACGAGCGCAATCCGGCATCGAGCGCGGGCGCACGGGCAGCAGCGTAGAGCGCTGGCGCCAGGCCCTTGCCCTGGCCGGCGGGCGCCACCGCCATGTCGTGCACGAACCAGGTCAGCGTGCTGGCCGGCTCGCCACCGCGCTCCCAATGCCGCTCCAGCACGTCGTCGAGTGCTGGCAGGCTGTCCCGCGGCCACATATGGGTAAACAGGTAGGCTGCCAATTTGCCTTCCTGCTCGGCAGCCACCCAGCACGTGGCGGGCGACAGCGCCAGGCGGCTGCCCAGCGCCGCGGCGGATTCCAGCAGCATCCCGCGATAGCACTTGGCCTGGATTTCCAGCACGGCGGGCAGGTCGGTGGCCCGCATGGGCCGCAGAGTGTATTCACGCATGACGGGCGATTATAGGCGGCGCCGAACGAGAGAGGCCGCGGATGCCCGGAGATCCGCGCCCAGCCGTGCTCACAGGGTTGTCCCGGCTATGGTTAACGTGGTCTGTGCGGCTCTAGGCATTCTTCGTAGAATGATCTGAACATTAAAAACAAAGACTGCCTCGCTTATCCCTTTTCAGCCGATCAAGATGCCACGGCAATGCCAGTGGCCCGGAGGAATTGATGTCCGAAGTGCGCATTGTTTCGCGGCTTTGGCGAGGTAAGGCGAAGTTGCTTCACCCCGCTGCCATGCCGGCTTGTCTGCAGTTGTTCTTGCACGTCTGGCATCCACTGTTCCTCGCTGCCCTGCTGCTTGCCGCGAGCGGACCCGGCCTTGCCCGGCCAGCCTCCGTGCCGGCTACCGCGACGCCGGCAGCGTTTACGCGCCCGATATCGTTTCCCGTCCGACCTATCCGGCTGATCGTGCCTTTTCCGGCCGGCGGCGTGCCGGATGCCGTCGCGCGCCTGCTGGCCGAGCGCCTGGCGGTACACCTCGACGTGCCGGTCGACGTCGACAACCGGCCTGGGGCGGGCGGCACCACCGCGGGAGACGTGGTGGCCAAGGCCAGTTCCGACGGGCATACCTTGCTGTTCCACCAGGCCACCATGCTGATCCAGCCGGGCCTGGAGCCGGTGCCTTATGACGTGGTGCGCGACTTCACGCCGGTGGCGCGGGTCGCGACCATGCCGCTGTTCCTGGTGATCGATGCGCGCCTGCCGATGCGCACGCCACAGCAATGGCTCGCCGCGGTCAACGCCAGCCCTGGATCCTACAGCTACGGTTCCGGCCAGGCTGGCAGCCCCTCGCACCTCTATGCCCAATATGCCGTGCACGGTGTGCCGAACGGGGTGCCGCTGGTCACGGCCAAGGGCGAAGCAGCGGTGGTGCAGGAGATGCTTGCCGGGCGCGTCAGCGCCTGCTTCTGCACATTTGCTTCCGTGCAGGCCCAGGTCAAGAGTGGCAATTTGCGCCTGCTCGGCGTGACTGGCGTGGCGCGTTCGCAACTGGCGCCCACGGTGCCCACGCTGCAGGAGTCGGGGCTGGATGGCTACGGCGCGGGCGCCTGGTACGGCGTCATTGCCCCGGCCAAGACGCCGCATGCCATCGTGGCGCGGATCGCCAGCGAACTGGATAGCATCATGGGCGAGCGCGAGGTGCGCGACCGCTTGCTGGCGGCCGGGCTGACGCCGTTGCGCGATTCGCCGGAAGCCTTTGCGACGGCGATCCGCTCGGAATCGATCCAGTGGCAGGTTATCTTGCGGCAAACCGGTGGGCCAACTGAGCCTTAGGAGGAACTTGCGTGGGCTTGGCGATTGAAGTTTGCAACGCAAATGTGATGAAACAATTATTTGCGTTTAACGGATGTGGATTGCGGCACACTGCTTCGGGCAGCGCTAGGTAGTAGCCCTTATAATGGCGGACTGCCTAACACGGTGCCAACGTGACCGATTACGCCTCAAACCTCGTCGAGCTCCAAGCTGTCGATTTCGCCTATACGGCGGGCGGCCAGCCAATCCTGTCAGGCCTTAGCATGCGCTTCCCGCGCGGCAAGGTGGTGGCTGTCATGGGCGGCTCCGGCTGCGGCAAGACCACCGTGATGCGCCTGATCGGCGGCCAGGTCAGGCCGCAGAGCGGCCAGGTGCTCTTCAACGGCGCCAATATTCCCACCCTCGACCGCAATGACCTGTATGCCGTGCGGCGGCAGATGGGCATGCTGTTCCAGTTTGGCGCGTTGTTCACCGATCTCTCGGTGTTCGACAACGTTGCCTTCCCGTTGCGCGAACATACCGACTTGCCCGAGTCGATGATCCGCGACCTGGTGCTGATGAAACTCAATGCGGTTGGCCTGCGCGGCGCGCGCGAGCTGATGCCTTCGGAGATCTCCGGCGGCATGGCGCGCCGGGTGGCGCTGGCCCGTGCCATCGCGCTCGATCCCGCCTTGCTGATGTACGACGAGCCCTTCGCCGGGCTCGACCCGATCTCGCTGGGCCTGACCGCGCGCCTGATCCGTAGCCTGAACGACGCGCTGGGGGCAACCACCATCATCGTGTCGCACGACGTCAACGAGACCTTCCTCATTGCCGACTACGTCTATTTCATCGCCAATGGCCGCATTGCCGCCGAAGGCGAGCCCGAGGCCCTGCGCGCCTCGACGGATCCCTTCGTGCACCAGTTCGTCCATGCCGAGCCCGACGGCCCGGTTCCGTTCCACTATCCGGGGCCGTCGCTGGCCGAGGACTTCGTGAGCGGGGCGGGACGATGATGGGATTCTTCATGAGCATCGGCTCCGCGGTGCGGCAGTCGGTCAGCGGCCTGGGCCATGCCACGCGCATGTTCTTCACCGTCCTGGCGATGTCCCCGGCGCTGCTGCGCCGCTTCCGGCTGGTGAGCGACCAGATTTTCTTTGTCGGCAACCTGTCGCTGGTGATCATCGCGGTTTCTGGCCTGTTTGTCGGCTTCGTGCTGGGTTTGCAGGGCTATTACACGCTGAATCGCTACGGCTCGGAGCAGGCGCTAGGCCTGCTGGTGGCGCTGTCGCTGGTGCGCGAGCTGGGTCCGGTGGTGACGGCGCTGCTGTTCGCCGGCCGCGCCGGCACCTCGCTCACCGCCGAGATCGGCCTGATGAAGGCTGGGGAGCAGCTCAGCGCCATGGAAATGATGGCCGTCAACCCGCTGCAGCGCGTGATCGCGCCGCGCTTCTGGGCTGGCGTGGTTGCCATGCCGGTGCTGGCGGCGATTTTCAGCGCCGTTGGCGTCCTGGGCGGCTATGTGGTCGGGGTGCAGATGATCGGCGTGGACGCGGGCGCGTTCTGGTCGCAGATGCAAAATGGGGTGGATGTTCGCAATGACGTGCTCAATGGCGTCATAAAGAGCTTCATTTTTGGCATCGCGGTGACGTTTATAGCGTTGTACCAGGGTTATCAGGCCAAGCCGACGCCGGAAGGCGTGTCGCACGCAACTACGCGCACCGTGGTGATTGCCTCGCTGGCAGTGCTGGCGCTGGATTTCCTGCTGACTGCGCTGATGTTCAGCTGACTTGGCCGGTGCGGTCGCCGGAGCCGGAGTACTTGAAGAAGAGACGCAGATGAAAAGAAATACACTCGATTTCTGGGTTGGGCTGTTTGTTGTGGCGGGTTTCGTGGCGCTGCTGTTCCTGGCGCTAAAGGCCGGCAACATGAGTACGCTGTCGTTCCAGGAGACCTATTCGGTGCAGGCGCGCTTCGATAATATCGGCGGCCTGAAGCCGCGCGCCCCGGTAAAGAGTGCCGGCGTGGTGGTGGGCCGGGTGGCCGATATCCGCTTCGACGACAAGACCTACCAGGCGACCGTGACCATCAACCTGGAAAAGCGCTACCAGTTTCCCAAGGACACCTCGGCCAAGATCCTGACCTCCGGCTTGCTCGGGGAGCAGTACCTGGGCCTTGAGGCGGGCGGCGATACCGCCATGCTGGCGGAAGGCTCGCGCATCACCATGACGCAATCGGCCGTGGTGCTGGAGAACCTGATCGGGCAGTTCCTGTACAACAAGGCCGCCGATGCAGGGGCCGGTGGCAACAGCGCCGGCGGCGCTGCCGCTGGAGCCGGAGCCGGAGCCGCCAGCGGTGCAGCGGGGGATTGAAATGACCGGCAAGCGTGCTGCTGCGCGCTGGCGCGCGGGACGAAACTGGTTGCTGGCAGCGTCGGTCGCATGGCTGGCGGCAGGTTGCGCAACCGGCCCGACGGCCAACCCGAAGGATCCCCTCGAGCCCCTCAACCGGGAAGTCTTCAAGGTCAACGACGCCGTCGACAGGGCCGTGCTGCGCCCGGTCGCCCAGGTGTACGCCGATTACGTTCCGTCGCCGATCCGCACCGCGATCGACAACGCATTTTCCAACGTGAGCGATGTCTACTCGGCCGTCAACAACCTGCTGCAGGGCAAGCCCACCCGCGCCGCGGAAGACTCCATGCGCGTGGTCATCAACAGCGTGCTGGGCATTGGCGGCCTGATCGACATCGCCACGCCGGCCGGCTTGCCGAAGTACAAGGAGGATTTCGGCCAGACGCTGGGCGTATGGGGGCGCCGGCAGGCCCGTACCTGGTGCTGCCGCTGTTCGGGCCGAGCACGGTGCGCGATACCGCCGGCATGCTGGTCGACCGCCAGATCGATCCGTCGGCGTATATCGATCCCGTGTGGCTGCGCAACTCGCTGTTCGGGGTGCGTGTCATCAACGCCCGGGCCTCGCTGCTTGGCGCCACGGGCCTGATCGAAATGGCGGCGCTCGACAAGTACGCCTTCATGCGCGACGCGTACCTGCAGCGCCGCGAGTACCAGATCTATGATGGCAACCCGCCGGAGCATGACGATACCGTGCCGACCAGCCCGCCGCCGGACGCCACGCAGGAAAACCAGTCACTGCCCACGCCGCCCGTGCAGATGCCTGGCAATATGGGCAATTTCCGCCTGCGTTGAGCGGGCGTTGTTGCAGCTCGTGTCGCCGCTGTGAGCGGTGCAACAAAGTATGAAGATGTGGCGCCGGAAGCGCCGGCGCCGCGAACTCGCAGGCCTCGCCCGAACTCCAACAGGGCGCATGACCATTACCGGCCTTGGGGCCGGGACGCGCAAGGCTGCCATACTGCGGTGCCCCTGCGTTATCGAATTGATAAGGACAAGATATGCTGAAGCGACTGTTGCTGCCTTTTCTAACCGTGGTTGCCTTTGCCGGCGCCGCCCACGCCCAATCGCAGGATGCCAGCACGCCCGACGGGCTGGTCAAGGCCGTGGTCGGCGATGTGATGACTTCGGTCAAGGCGGACAAGGACATGCAGGCCGGGAACATCGGCAAGATCTCGGCGCTGGTTGAGCAGAAGATCCTGCCCAACGCGAATTTCCAGAAGACCACGCAGATCGCCATGGGCCGCAACTGGTCCAAGGCCACGCCCGAGCAGCAAAAGCAGATTGCCGACGAGTTCAAGACCCTGCTGATCCGTACCTATTCGGGCGCCATCGCGCAGATCCGCGACCAGACCGTGCAGTTCCGCCCGTACCGCGGCAGCCCGGACGATACCGACGCCACCATCCGCACCCAGGTCATCAACAAGGGCGAGCCGATCCAGCTCGACTACCGCCTCGAGAAGACCCCGCAAGGCTGGAAGGTCTATGATATCAACGTGCTGGGCGCCTGGTTGACCGAAGCCTACAAGGGCAGCTTCAACACCATCGTGGGCCAGCAGGGCGTGGACGGCGTGATCAAGACACTGCAGGACCGCAACCGCCAGCTCGCCAACGCCAAGAACTGAGCCTGCTTGCCTGCCTGCAAGGCAGGCCGCGGCGCAGCATGGCTGGCCGAAGTGTTCTACAATGAGCGCTCCCGTACTCGCGGGAGTGCTTTTTCCAGACCCGCATCCCCGGACCGCTGCCAGATGCTTTCGCTCGACACCTCGCTGACCAACCGCAACGCTGCTACCGTGCTGCGTGACGGGCTGGCACGCCTGGCCCAGGGCGAAGCCCAGGTGGACTGCAGCAAGCTGACCCAGGTCGATTCCGCCGCCGTCGCCGTGCTGCTGGCCTGGCAGCGCGATGCCGCCAGCCGCCGCCAGTCGCTCGCGTTCGTTGGCGTACCGGCCCAGCTGGCTGAGCTGGCCACCCTGTACGGCGTCGATTCCCTGCTGCAACTTGGCGCCCAGGCGAGCGCCAAGGGCGCGCGGGGCGCGCAAGACACCATTTCCCACCGACATTGAACCGGCATCCGTGGCAAGCTGCTGATTTGCGCTTGCTACCGCGATGCCCGGGCGATGGCTCGCGCCACGCCTCGCGCTCAAAGCGGGACTGCTCCCGCATCCCCTATAATTCCGGGTTGTTCGACCGTTCCGGCATATAAGGCTCGGAGAAGACACGGTCGAAGCACCCAGGCGGTCCCCGCCATTTCAAGGAGGCCGGCGTGCGAGCCCACAAAAGCCCGACGCGCCTGCCAAACAGTATCCGGCCATGAAAGCCATCGAACTCAAAAACGTTCGCAAGCGCTACCGCAACCTGCAAGCGCTCAAGGGCGTCAGCTTCACCGTCGAGCGGGGCGAATTCTTCGGCCTGCTCGGCCCCAACGGTGCAGGCAAGACCACGCTGATCTCCATCCTGGCGGGCCTGAACCGTGCCGATTCCGGCAGCGTCAGCGTGCTCGGCCACGACGTGGTGTCCGATTATCGGCTGGCGCGGCGCATGCTGGGCGTGGTGCCGCAGGAACTGGTCTTCGATCCCTTCTTCACGGTGCGCGAGACGCTACGCCTGCAGTCCGGCTATTTTGGCCTGACCCGCAATGACGACTGGATCGACGAGATCATGGCCAACCTGGATCTCACCAACAAGGCCGACGCCAATATGCGCCAGCTCTCCGGCGGCATGAAGCGGCGGGTGCTGGTGGCCCAGGCGCTGGTGCACCGGCCGCCGGTCATCGTGCTCGACGAGCCCACCGCCGGGGTCGACGTGGAGTTGCGCCAGACGCTGTGGAAGTTCATCTCGCGCCTGAATCGCGAAGGCCACACCATTATCCTCACCACCCACTACCTCGAAGAAGCCGAGGCGCTGTGCGACCGCATCGCCATGCTCAAGTTCGGCGAGGTGGTGGCGCTGGACCGCACCAGCAACCTGCTGAGCCAGTTCGCCGGGTTGCAGCTGGCGCTGACGTTCTCCCGAGGCACGTTGCCGGCCGCGCTCGAGCCGCTGCGCATGCCGTCCTCCAATCCGGGCGAGCGTGCCGTGCGCCTGCGACTGTCGGGCTATCCGGCGGTGGAGCCGATCCTGGCCGCTTGCCGCGAGGCCGGCTGCGAGATCGAAGACATGGAAATCAACAAGGCAGACCTGGAGGACGTGTTCGTGCAGATCATGCGGCGCGAAGGTCATATGCCGGGTGCGCTGCCGGATACGGCGGTGGAGGCTGCAGCATGAAGATGCCAACTGAATTCGACGGCACGCAAGAGGCCATCAACACGCACCTCGCGCCGATGGCGGTGGGGGGCTGGTGGGCTTTCGCACCCTGCTCTACAAGGAAGTGCTGCGTTTCTGGAAGGTCAGCTTCCAGACCGTGGCCGCGCCAGTGCTCACCGCGATCCTGTACCTGCTGATTTTCGGCCATGTGCTGGAGAACCGGGTGAAGGTGTACGACCAGATCAGCTATACCGCCTTCCTGGTGCCGGGCCTGGTGATGATGAGCGTGCTGCAGAACGCCTTCGCCAATAGTTCGTCGTCGCTGATCCAATCCAAGATCACCGGCAACCTGGTGTTCATCATGCTGCCGCCGCTGTCGCACTGGGAGATGTTCGGCGCCTACGTGGTGGCGTCCATCGTGCGCGGCCTGGCCGTGGGCCTGGGTGTGCTGCTGGTGACGGCCTGGTTCGCCAACCTGCACTTCGCCAATATCGCGTGGATCCTGGTGTTTGCCTTGCTGGGTGCGGCGATCCTTGGCACGCTGGGGCTGATTGCCGGGATCTGGGCCGAGAAGTTCGACCAGCTCGCGGCCTTCCAGAACTTCCTGATCATGCCGGCCACCTTCCTGTCCGGCGTGTTTTATTCGATCCACTCGCTGCCTCCCTTCTGGCAGGCGGTGTCGCATGCCAATCCGTTCTTCTACATGATCGACGGCTTCCGCTATGGCTTCTTCGGTGTCTCCGACGTGGCGCCGACCTTCAGCCTCGCAGTCGTGGGTACGGCTTTCGTGGTGCTTGCCACGGTCGCGCTGCAGCTGCTCAAGAGCGGCTACAAGCTGCGCCACTGAACGCCGCCCGCAAGAGCGCAAGAGCAGAAAGCCAAGAGCCCGTCTATCCAGATCCGGAAACGCAAGCGAATCAACGCGAAAAGACCATCATGCTGCCTACACCCCAACAAGTCAGGGACTACATCGCCCAAGGGCTGCCCTGCGAACACCTGGAAGTGGAGGGCGACGGCCAGCACTTCTTTGCCACCATCGTCAGCGCCCAGTTTGACGGCAAGCGCCTGATCCAGCGGCACCAGCAGGTCTACGCCGCGCTGGGCGACCGCATGCGCGCCGAGATCCATGCGCTGTCGATGAAGACGCTGACGCCGGCCGAATGGCAGACGCAGGCGGGCGAGGGCAAGCAGTAAGCGCCCGATCCAGCCGGCCCCGCACGGAAAAATACGGACCAACAAGCTGGCCGCCCGACAGGCCGGACATGACAAACAGGGCCCGCACCACGCGCGGCGGCCCACGGGTACCAGATGCTGCGGCGGCGCGCCTTGACGCACCGCCACGGACCGTAATGAACCATGCCGGACGCCAGCGGGCGGCCGGCCGGAATTGAAAGAACATGGACAAACTCGAGATCCAGGGCAATGGCCCGCTGCGAGGCGAGATCCGCGTATCCGGCGCCAAGAACGCCGCGCTGCCGATCCTGTGCGCCGGGCTGCTTAGCGCGGACACCATCTCGCTCGACAACGTTCCCAGGCTGCAGGACGTGGGCACCACGCTCAAGCTGCTGCGCCAGATGGGCATGAAGGCCGAGCAGGATGGCGCGCGCGTGACGCTCAACGGCGCCGACGTCAACTCGCCAGAGGCCCCCTACGAACTGGTCAAGACCATGCGCGCCTCGATCCTGGTGCTGGGCCCGCTGGTAGCGCGCTTCGGCGAGGCGCGTGTGTCGTTGCCCGGCGGCTGCGCCATTGGCGCGCGCCCGGTCGACCAGCACATCAAGGGCCTGCAGGCCATGGGCGCCGAGATCAGCATCGAGCACGGCTTTATCCATGCCCGCGCCAAGCGCTTGAAGGGCGCGCGCGTGGTGACCGACATGATCACCGTGACCGGCACCGAGAACCTGCTGATGGCCGCCACGCTGGCCGACGGCGAGACCGTGCTCGAGAACGCCGCGCGCGAGCCTGAGGTGACCGACCTGGCCAACCTGCTGGTCAAGATGGGCGCCCGCATCGAGGGCATCGGCACCGACCGCCTGGTGGTGCAGGGCGTGGAGCGCCTGCATGGCGCCAGCCACGCCGTGATCGCCGACCGCATCGAGGCCGGCACCTTCCTGTGCGCGGCCGCCGCGACACTGGGCGACGTGGTGCTGCGCGGCGTGTCGCCGCACATCCTGGACACGGTGCTCGACAAGCTGCGCGAAACCGGCGCCGCCATCGAGACCGGCGAGGACTGGATCCGCCTGAAGATGGCCCAGCGCCCGCAGTCGGTGAGCTTTCGCACCTCAGAATACCCGGCCTTCCCGACCGACATGCAGGCGCAGTTCATGGCGCTGAACAGCGTGGCCGGCGGGGTGGCCCGCATTACCGAAACCATTTTCGAAAACCGCTTCATGCACGTGCAGGAGCTGAACCGGCTGGGCGCCGACATCGCGGTGGAAGGCAATGCCGCGGTGGTCACCGGCGTGCCCCGTCTGTCGGGCGCCAAGGTGATGGCGACCGACCTGCGCGCCTCTGCCAGCCTGGTGATCGCCGGCCTGGTGGCCGAGGGCGAGACCGTGATCGACCGCATCTATCACCTCGACCGTGGCTATGACCGCATGGAAGACAAGCTGTCGGCCGTGGGCGCCAAGATCCGCCGCATCGCCTGAGCGCACGAAAAGATAAAAGGACGCAGATGAGCCCCTCCCCGACCCAGTTGACGCTGGCCCTCTCCAAGGGCCGGATCTTCACCGAAACCATGCCGCTGCTCGAGGCGGCCGGCATCCATGTCACCGAGGATCCGGAAACCTCGCGCAAGCTGATCCTGCCCACCTCCGATCCGGACGTGCGCGTCATCATCGTGCGGGCCTCCGACGTGCCGACCTACGTGCAATACGGCGCGGCCGACTTCGGCGTGGCGGGCAAGGACGTGCTGATGGAACACGGCATGGCCGGGCTGTACGCGCCGATCGATCTGAATATCGCCAAATGCCGCATGTCGGTGGCGACCTCGGCCGGTTTCGACTACGCCAGCGCGGTGCGCCAGGGCGCGCGGCTGGCCGTGGCCACCAAGTATGTGCAGACCGCGCGCGAGCACTTCGCCAAGAAGGGCGTGCACGTGGACCTGATCAAGCTGTATGGCTCGATGGAACTCGGGCCGCTGGTGGGACTGGCCGACGCCATTGTCGACCTGGTCAGCACCGGTGGGACCCTGCGCGCCAACAACCTGGTCGAAGTGGAAGAGATCGTGCAGATATCGTCGCGCCTGGTGGTCAACCAGGCTGCCCTCAAACTCAAGCGTGAGCGGCTTGCCCCGATTCTCGACGCGTTTGAACGGGCCTCCGCCGCGCTGGCTTGACGCCGCGCAGGAGAGAGCCTGGGGAATGGAGTCATGAACGAAAATTCTATGGAAAACCTCGAAATCCGCCGGCTGGATTCAACCGAGCAGGGCTTTGCCGCCGAGTTGCGCAAGGTGCTGGCGTTTGAAGCCGGTGAAGACGACGCCATCGATCGCGCCGTGGCGCAGATCCTTGCCGATGTGAAGGCACGCGGCGACGCCGCGGTGCTGGAATACACGCAACGCTTTGACCGCGTCGAAGCCGCCTCGATGGCCGCGCTGGAGATCTCGCCGGCCAAGCTCGAAGCGGCGCTCGACGAGCTCGAGCCCAAGCGCCGCGCGGCGCTGGAGACTGCGGCGGCGCGCGTGCGCGCCTACCACGAGAAGCAGAAGATCGAGTGCGGCAGCCACAGCTGGGAATACACCGAATCCGACGGCACCGTGCTGGGACAGAAGGTGACCCCGCTGGACCGCGTCGGCATCTATGTGCCGGGCGGCAAGGCGGCGTACCCGTCGTCCGTGCTGATGAACGCCATCCCCGCGCGCGTGGCCGGCGTCAAGGAAGTCATCATGGTCGTGCCCACGCCGGGCGGCGTGCGCAACGAGCTGGTGCTGGCCGCCGCGCAGATCGCCGGCGTGGACCGCGTGTTCACCATCGGCGGCGCGCAGGCGATTGGCGCGCTGGCCTACGGCACGGGCTCGCTGCCCCAGGTCGACAAGATCGTCGGCCCGGGCAACGCCTACGTGGCGGCGGCCAAGCGCCGCGTGTTCGGCACCGTCGGCATCGACATGATCGCCGGCCCGTCCGAGATCCTGGTGATCTGCGACGGCACTACCGATCCGGACTGGGTGGCGATGGACCTGTTCTCGCAGGCCGAGCACGATGAGCTCGCGCAATCCATCCTGCTGTGCCCGGACTCGAACTACCTGGCCCAGGTGGAGGAAAGCATCCACCGCCAGCTTGATTCCATGCCGCGCCGCGATGTCATCCGTGCCTCGCTGTCCGGGCGCGGCGCGCTGATCCGGGTACGCGACATGGACGAGGCCTGCGAAATCGCCAACGCGATCGCGCCGGAGCACCTGGAGATTTCCGCCGAGAACCCGCGCCACTGGGCCGAGAAGATCCGCCACGCCGGCGCCATCTTCCTGGGCCGCTACACCAGCGAGTCGCTGGGCGACTACTGTGCCGGGCCCAACCATGTGCTGCCGACCTCGCGCACCGCGCGTTTCTCGTCGCCGCTGGGTGTGTACGACTTCCAGAAGCGCTCCAGCCTGATCGAAGTGAGCGAGCAGGGCGCCCAGATGCTCGGCCAGATCGCCGCCGAGCTGGCCTACGGCGAGGGCTTGCAGGCCCACGCCCGGAGTGCCGAATACCGCCTGAGGCGCAACTGAAGCGCACTTTAGGCAAAGCGGCCGGCTCCCGGGCTTGTCCAGGAGCCGGCCAGATACCCGCAATCCGCACCGACCACCGACCCAAGAGGTAATCCAATGTCCGTAGTGCAGCCTTCCCTGATCGAACGCATCATCCGTGACGACGTACGCGCCATGGGCGCCTACCATGTGCCGGATTCGCACGGTCTGGTGAAGCTGGACGCGATGGAAAACCCCTACCAGCTGCCCGACGCGCTGCGCGCAAAGCTGGCCGCGCGGCTGGCCGAGGTGGCGTTGAACCGCTACCCGGTGCCTAGCAGCGAAGTGCTGCGCGCGCGCCTGAAAACGGTCATGGACGTGCCCGCGGGCATGGACGTGCTGCTGGGCAACGGCTCGGACGAGATCATCAGCATGTTGTCGCTGGCCGCCGCCAAGCCGGGCGCCAAGGTGCTGGCACCGGTGCCGGGCTTCGTCATGTACGCCATGTCCGCCCAGTTTGCCGGGCTGGAATTCGTCGGCGTGCCGCTCAGGGCGGATTTCACGCTCGACCGGGCCGCCATGCTCGCGGCCATGGCCGAGCACCAGCCGGCCATCATCTACCTGGCCTACCCCAACAATCCCACCGGCAACCTGTTCGATGCGGATGACATGGAAGCCATCGTGCGTGCCGCCCAGGGCGAGGTTTGCCAGAGCCTGGTGGTGGTCGACGAGGCCTACCAGCCATTCGCCCAGGACACCTGGATGCCGCGCCTGGCCGAGTTCGGCAACCTGCTGGTGATGCGTACGGTGTCCAAGCTGGGCCTGGCCGGCATCCGGCTGGGTTACCTGGCCGGCGCGCCGGAATGGCTCTCGCAGCTCGACAAGGTGCGCCCGCCGTACAACGTCAATGTGCTGACGGAGGCCACCGCGCTGTTCGTGCTGGAGCACGTCGATGTGCTGGACCAGCAGGCCGCGCAACTGCGCGCCGAGCGCGCCACCGTGGCCAGCGCCCTGGCTGCCTTGCCGGGCGTGACGGTGTACCCGAGCGCCGCCAATTTCCTGCTGGTGCGCGTCGCCGATTCCGCCCGGGTGTTCGACGGGGTGCTCGCGCGCAAGGTTTTGATCAAGAACGTGGGTAAAATGCACCCATTGCTGGCCAACTGTCTGCGCGTCACGGTCAGCACTCCCGAAGAGAACGCGCAATTTCTCGCTGCCTTCCAGGCGGCGTTGCAGGATTAACACCATGCGTGTTGCAGAGGTCACCCGCAATACTTCGGAAACGCAAATTCGCGTTTCGCTGAATCTCGATGGCACCGGCCGCCAGAAACTGGCGTCCGGCGTGCCGTTCCTCGACCACATGCTGGACCAGATCGCCCGCCATGGCATGTTCGACCTCGAGGTTGAAGCCAGCGGCGACACCCATATCGATGACCACCACACGGTGGAAGACGTCGGCATCGCGCTTGGTCAGGCCGTTGCCAAGGCGATCGGCGACAAGAAGGGCATCACCCGCTACGGCCACAGCTATGTGCCGCTGGACGAATGCCTGTCGCGCGTGGTGATCGACTTCTCCGGCCGTCCCGGCCTGGAGTTCCACGTGCCGTTCACCCGCGCGCGGGTGGGCAGCTTCGACGTGGACCTGACCATCGAGTTCTTCCGCGGCTTCGTCAACCATGCCGCGGTAACGCTGCATATCGACAACCTGCGCGGCATCAATGCCCATCATCAATGCGAAACCGTGTTCAAGGCCTTCGGCCGTGCGCTGCGCATGGCGGTGGAAATGGATCCGCGCGCAGGCAACACGATTCCGTCGACCAAGGGCACCCTCGTCGGCTGAGCCTGAACGGCGTCCACCAGCCTCGCATGGCGGCGCGTTCTGCGCCGCCGGCGGCAAACTTCCGATCAACGTGGTGCCGATGCGGCACCGACGCGGCATTAGCGCGACATTAGCCCAACCCGATGGATACGCTTAAGTCGTTCATCTCGCTGCTGGCGCTGATCAACCCGATCGGGGCCATCCCGTTCTTCATCAGCCTGACTACCCAGCAGACCGAGGAAGAAAAGCGGCATACCATCAAGATCGCGGCGATCTCGGTGGCGACGGTAGTGGGCATCTCCGCCTTGCTGGGCCAGCAGATCATTGAGTTCTTCAACATCTCGGTGGCCTCGCTGCAGGTGGGCGGCGGCCTCATCATGATCATGATGGCGATGAACATGCTGAATGCCCAGACCGGTCGCACCAAGGCGACGCCCGAGGAAGAGGACGAGGCGGAAGCCAAGGCCAGCATCGCGGTGGTGCCGCTGGCGCTGCCCTTGCTGACCGGGCCCGGCTCGATCAGCACGGTGATCGTCTATGCCGGCAAGACCCAGCACTGGTACCAGTTGCTGATTCTGGTCGGAATTGGGATCGCGCTGGGTGCAGTGGTATATATAGTGTTCCGCGCCGCGGACCCGATCGCGCGCGTGATCGGCCGCACTGGCATCAATATCGGCACGCGCCTGATGGGACTGATCCTGTCGGCGCTGGCCGTGGAATTCATTGTGGACGGGCTTAAGACATTGTTGCCTGTTTTGAAATCATGACTACCATAGCAATTGTGGATTACGGCATGGGCAACCTGCGCTCGGTGGCGCAGGCCCTGCGTGCCGCGGCGCCTGAGGCCGACGTGCAGGTGGTGGACCAGCCCGAGGCGATCCGCGCGGCGGACCGCGTGGTGCTCCCCGGCCAGGGAGCAATGCCCGACTGCATGGGCGCGCTGGGCGCGTCGGGCTTGCAGCAGGCGGTGATCGAGGCCGCTGCCAGCAAGCCGATGCTGGGAGTGTGCGTTGGCGAACAGATGCTGTTCGACTTCAGCAAGGAAAGTAGGGCGCAGGACGGCAGCACGCCTTGCCTGGGGCTGTTGCCCGGCGAGGTGATCCGCTTCGAGCTGGAGGGCATGACCCAGCCGGACGGCTCGCGCTACAAGGTGCCGCAGATGGGCTGGAACCGGGTGCGGCAAGCGCGCTCCCATCCGCTGTGGGCTGGCATTCCTGATGAAAGCTGGTTCTATTTCGTGCATAGTTACTACGTGCATGCGCAGGATCCGGCGCATATCGCCGGCGAAACCGACTACGGTGTCGTATTTACGAGCGCGGTGGCGCGCGATAATATTTTTGCCACGCAGTTCCACCCGGAAAAGAGCGCCGCCATGGGCTTGCAGCTGTACCGGAACTTTGTGCACTGGAATCCCTGAACCTCGATAGCAGCTTTTTCGGGACCGAGTTGGCCGGCCACGGTGGCTAGCTCAATTTTCTCTTTCACTCAATCACGCTCGTCACACTTATGTTGCTCATTCCGGCCATCGACCTGAAGGACGGTCAATGTGTACGCCTTAAACAAGGCGACATGGACCAGGCCACCGTCTTTTCCGAAGATCCCGCCGCCATGGCACGTCACTGGGTGGAGCAGGGCGCACGGCGCCTGCACCTGGTCGACCTCAATGGTGCGTTCGTGGGCAAGCCCCGCAATGAAGCTGTCATCAAGGCCATCATCGCCGAGGTGGGCGATGAGATCCCGATCCAGCTCGGCGGCGGCATCCGCGACCTGAATACTATCGAGCGCTGGCTCGACGGCGGCCTGTCGTACGTGATCATCGGCACTGCCGCGGTCAAGAATCCGGGGTTCCTCAAGGATGCCTGCACGGCGTTCGGCGGCCATATCATCGTTGGCCTGGACGCCCGCGAAGGCAAGGTCGCCACCGACGGCTGGAGCAAGCTGACCGGCCACGAAGTCGCGGACCTCGCGCGCAAGTACGAGGACTACGGCGTGGAAGCCATCATCTACACCGACATCGGCCGCGACGGCATGCTGCAGGGCATCAATATCGATGCCACCGTCAAGCTGGCGCAGTCGGCGACGATTCCGGTGATCGCCAGCGGCGGGCTGTCCGACCTGGCCGATATCGAACGCCTGTGCCGCGTGCAAAAGGATGGTGTCGAAGGCGTCATCTGCGGCCGCGCGATCTATTCGGGCGACCTCAATTTCGCTGAAGCCCAGGCGCTTGCCGACAAGCTCGGCGCCGAGCAGTAAGACAACGCGCCTCGCGCGCGACAATTGCAGCCACCGGCGCTATGCATGCGCGCAGCGCCGTGGCGGGCAAGGAATCCCATGCTAGCCAAACGTATCATCCCCTGCCTCGACGTGACCAACGGGCGGGTGGTCAAGGGTGTCAACTTCGTCGAATTGCGCGACGCGGGCGACCCGGTCGAGATCGCCCGCCGTTACGACGAGCAGGGTGCTGATGAAATCACTTTTCTTGACATCACCGCGACCAGCGACGGCCGCGACCTGATCCTGCACATCATCGAGGCGGTTGCCTCCCAGGTCTTCATCCCGCTGACGGTGGGCGGCGGCGTGCGCGCCGTGGAAGACGTGCGGCGCCTGCTCAATGCTGGCGCGGACAAGATCAGCGTCAATTCCTCGGCCATTGCCAACCCGCAGCTGGTGTCGGACGCCACCGCGCGCTACGGCTCGCAGTGCATCGTGGTCGCGATCGACGCCAAGCGCAGCTCCGCGCCCGGCGAGCCGGCGCGCTGGGAAGTCTTCACCCACGGCGGGCGCAAGGCCACGGGCCTGGACGCCGTGGAATGGGCACGCGAGATGGCCGCGCGCGGCGCCGGCGAACTGCTGCTCACCAGCATGGACCGCGACGGCACCAAGAGCGGCTTCGACCTCGAGCTCACGCGGGCTGTGAGCGACGCGGTGTCGGTGCCGGTGATCGCCTCGGGCGGCGTGGGCGGCCTGAAGGACCTGGCCGACGGCATCAAGCTGGGGCACGCCGACGCGGTGCTGGCCGCCAGCATCTTCCACTACGGCGAGCACACCGTTGGCGAAGCAAAGGCATTCATGGCCCGAGAGGGCATTCCGGTGCGAATCTGAACACGGCGAACCGACATGGCAAAGAAGTGGCTCAACAAGGTTAAGTGGGACGACAACGGCCTGGTGCCGGTGATCGTCCAGGAAGTCGGCTCGAACGACGTGCTGATGTTTGCGTTCATGAACCGCGAAGCGCTCCAGCGTACCGCGGAGATCGGCGAGGCCGTGTTCTGGTCGCGCTCGCGCAAGCGCCTGTGGCACAAGGGCGAGGAATCCGGTCACGTGCAGAAGGTGCACGAAATGCGCCTGGATTGCGACGAAGACGTAGTCCTGCTCAAGGTCACCCAGAACGACGGCATCGCCTGCCACACCGGGCGCCACTCCTGCTTCTTTCAGAAGTTCGAAGGCGACGCCGACAACGGCGACTGGCAAACCGTCGAGCCCGTGCTCAAGGATCCGTCCACCATTTACGCGGCCAAGCCATGAGCGAGCAACACTTGAGCAGCGCGGACGTGCTGGCCCGCCTGGCCGCCGTGCTGGAGTCGCGCAAGCCGGAGAACGGCGGCGATCCGGACAAGTCGTACGTGGCACGCCTGTTCCACAAGGGCGACGACGCTATCCTGAAGAAGATCGGCGAGGAAGCCACCGAGACCGTGATGGCCGCCAAGGACGCCCGCGCCGCCGGCCTGGGCCCTGAGGCGGTTGGCAAGGTGGTGTACGAGGTGGCCGATCTCTGGTTCCACAGCATGGTGCTGCTCGCCCGCTTCGGCCTGAAGCCGGCCGACGTGGTCAACGAACTGGCCCGCCGCGAAGGCCTGTCCGGCCTCGAGGAAAAAGCCCAGCGCAAGGCCGACGGCAGCTGAATGCCCGCGCCGGCCGGCCGGGCAACCCGCAGCTACCAGCAGATTCGAGCCGCTTTGAGGAGCAACGACGATGGGGGATGTGATCACCGCTGACAATGACCGGCTCGCCAGCCTGCGCAAGCTGACGCACATTCTTTATGCCCTGTACGCCATTTTCTGGCTGACTGGCGGCATCACCGCGCTGATCGCCATCGTGGTGGGGTACGTCAAGCGCGACGACACGCAGGGCACCCTCTACGGTTCCCACTTTGCCTGGCAGATCCGGTCCTTCTGGTGGTCGGTGGCGTGGGCCATCCTGGGGGCGTGCTGTTTGCCACGGTGATCCTGATACCGTTGGCCTTCGCGGTATGGGGCGTGCTGTCCCTGTGGATGTTGTATCGTATCGTCAAGGGCTGGCTCTACCTGAACGACAGCAAGCCGATGTACCCGGATCAGCGTTTCTGACGCTTCTGACGGGATCCCGACGGGTTTCTGGCAGGTCCACGGCGAAATCGCAGCCTGATTTGCTGCGCGCAATGAAATTTTCATGAATTCACCGCACAATTGCCTCTTCTGCCGGATCGTGGCCGGCCAGCTACCGTCGCGCAAGGTGTATGAAGACGACGAAATGCTGGCTTTCCACGATATCCACCCGAAAGCGCCGGTACACTTCCTGCTCATTCCCAAGGTGCATGTCGATTCGCTGGCCGATTGCGGACCCGGCGAAAGCGCTGTGCTTGCTAAAATGATGTTGAAAGTGCCGGAGTTGGCGCGCGCGGCAGGCTGTGGCAATGGTTTCCGGACGGTCATCAATACCGGACCGGATGGCGGACAGGAGGTGTACCACCTCCATCTGCATGTGCTCGGCGGCCCGCGCAACCAGTGGAAGGTGCCGCTGCCTTAAAGACTGGCCTCAAGCCAGCCTGGCAGCCAACCCATGCAGGACCGCGGGCCATGTGGCCTTCGGTCAGATGCCGTGCCGGCAACCGTCGCCCGGCATGGCCTTCAGTGACGGAACAACAAGCCGGGATGGCAAGGCGCCGCCCCAGGCTTCATCAGGAGCAGAAAATGGGTTCGTTTAGCATTTGGCACTGGCTCATCGTGCTGGTGATCGTTATGCTGGTCTTTGGCACCAAGAAGCTGCGCAACATCGGCCAGGACCTTGGTGGCGCCGTGAAGGGCTTCAAGGACGGCATGAAGGATGCCAACGGCAATCCCGCTGACGCCCCGGACGCGCCCGCCAAGGAACTGCGCGACAGCACCACCATCGACGTCGAAGCCAAGGAAAAGTCGCGCCAGCAGTAAGCGCGACCCCACTCTTGTCAGCACGCCTGATGCCCTTCCTCCTGGCAGCAATGCCTTGCCGGCCACGTTCGCTTTGCCACGCTCGCCAGCGTGACGATCTGCGCGCTGGCCGGGGCGGCCGTTGTTGCGGCCTCATCCTTTCGAACCTCGCATGATCGATCTCGGCATTTCCAAGCTTGCACTGATCGGCGCGGTGGCGCTGGTGGTGATCGGTCCCGAGCGGCTGCCGAAGGTGGCGCGCACGGTCGGCGCACTGGTCGGCCGCGCGCAGCGCTATATCAACGATGTGAAGGCAGAAGTCAGCCGCGAGGTCGAACTCGACGAACTGCGCAAGATGCGCACGGAGTTCGAGGATGCCGCGCGTGATGTCGAGCGCACCATCCACAAGGAAGTGCACGAGCACGGCCAGGCCTTGAACGATGCGCTGACCGGCACCGATTCCAGCACGCAGGAGGGGCAAGCCCGGCCAGCGGCTACGTGCCATCCTGGGACACGGCGCACAAGGCCCACAACGGCCGCAAGAGCTGGCGCGTCAAGCAAGGCGCGCAGCCCCTGTGGTACAAGCGCCAGCACAATGTACGCGTGTGGGCGCAATCCGGCGCCGCGCGCGTCAAGCGCCACCGTCCCGCCACCGGTCCCGCCCGCTCTTTCTTCGAGTGAGCATGAAGGGGCTTGTCCACACGCCGGTACCCGGCCGGCCATCGCTGTCGTGCGTTCCGACTTGCGCGCCGTGCCGTTGTATCGCCACTGATTCCTCGATGCCAGCCACCCCGGCTGAGCGGTCCACGCCATGAGCGACTCCCGTTCCCAAGATCCCCAAGACCCGCAAGACGATGGTCAGCAGGAAACCTTCATCTCCCACCTGGTGGAGTTGCGCTCGCGTATCGTCAAGGCTGCGTCGGGCGTGATCCTGGTGTTCGTCAGCCTGGTGTACTGGGCGCCAAACATCTACAACCTGTTTGCCAGGCCGTTGATGGAGTCGCTGCCCAAGGGCGGCAGGATGATCGTCACCGATGTCACCGGTTCCTTCTTCGTGCCGATGAAGGTGACGCTGCTGGTGGCCTTCCTGATAGCGCTGCCCTGGGTGCTCTACCAGATATGGCAGTTCGTTGCGCCCGGCTTGTACCAGCATGAGAAGCGGTTGATCGTGCCGCTGGTGAGCAGCACCTATATCCTGTTTATCTGCGGCGTGGCGTTTGCCTATTTCCTCGTGTTTCCCACCGTGTTCCATTTCATGGCGCACTACAACGCCCCGCTGGGGGCCGAGATGTCGACCGACATCGACAAATACCTCAGCTTCGCCATGACCATGTTCCTGGCCTTCGGCATTACCTTCGAGGTGCCGGTGGTCGTGATCGTGCTGGTGCGCTTCGGCGTGGTCGAACTCGACAAGCTCAAGCAGATTCGCCCCTACGTGATCGTCGGCGCCTTCGTGATTGCCGCCGTGGTGACGCCGCCGGATGTGCTGTCCCAGCTGTTGCTGGCAGTGCCCTTGGTGGCGCTTTATGAGCTGGGGCTGATCATGGCCCGATTCACCGCAAAGCCGGCCGCCGTGGACGCTGCAGCCAGCGAAGCCCAGCCGGATTGACGGCCGGGCCGAATGGCGAGTACAAGGCTTGGCACCGCAACTTTTGCACCAAAACGGTGAAAACGACCGTCTATGCTGTTGCGACATCACAACAAAATGCATCCGTAACGATGGTTTACGACGAAAAAGCCTTCTAGCGGCCGGGGGGCTGACCCATAATACGCAGCAGACGTGAAGGTAAATGCGTCGCCCAAGCACTTGGGCAAGCCAAGATTTCCCAATCAGTTGACAAGGAAAGTGTCGATATGAAGATGAAACTGTTTGCAGCCGCTGTAGCTGCCCTGGCCGCTGGTGGTGCGTATGCCCAATCGAGCGTGACCCTGTACGGCGTTGTTGACGCTGGTATTGAATACACCAACAAGAACGCAACTACCACCGGCAACCACAACCTGTTTGCCTTGCAGTCGGGCAACCAGTCCGGTTCGCGTTGGGGCCTGCGTGGCGTGGAAGACCTGGGCGGCGGCCTGAAGGGCATTTTCGTCCTGGAAAGCGGCTTCAACGTTGACAATGGCACTTCGGCTCAAGGCGGCCGTCTGTTCGGTCGTAACGCTTACGTCGGCCTGCAGAACCAGTACGGCACGCTGACCCTGGGCCGCCAGCAGACCACGTTCTATGATTTCGGCCTGATCTATGATCCGATGGCCATTTCGACCCGCTACAGCATCACCGCGCAGGCTCCGGAATTCGCTAGCCGCGCCGACAATGCCGTTAAGTACACCGGCACTTTCGGTGGTCTGACCGCTTCGGCCTTCTACAGCTTCAACAACAACAACCAAGAAGCTGCGGGTAACTTCACCAACGGCCGCGAATACGGCTTCCTGGCGAGCTACGCTGCAGGCCCGTTCTCGGTTGGTGCTGCTTATGACCAGTCGAACAAATCGTCGGCAGGCGTCCTCACCGACAATCAGCTGATCCGTCGCGCTACCATCGCTGGTACCTACGCTTTCGGCCCGGCCAAGGTCTACGCTGGCTACCGCTACGCTCACGCTTACAACAACGCGAGCCTGCCGGGTGCTTCCGGCGCGCAGAACACCTCCTCGAACCTGGGTTGGGTTGGTCTGGGCTATCAGCTGACCCCGGCGCTGTCGCTGTCGGGCGCCGCTTACTACCAGAACCTGCGTAACGCCAAGGCTAACCCGTGGCAGTTCGTCACGACCGCCGACTACGCCCTGTCGAAGCGTACCGACCTGTACGCCTCGGCTACGTACATCCTCAACAAGGGTGGCAATTCGGCACTGAGCGTGAACAACTTCAACGACCAAATTACGTCTGGTCCGACCGTCCAAACTGGTGGCAACCAGCTTGGCGGCGTGGTTGGTGTTCGCCACAAGTTCTAATTTAGCGCGGGCGTAAGCTCGCTCTAGATTGGCTTGAAGTCAAAACGCCGGCATCCGCAAGGATGCCGGCGTTTTGTCTTGTGCGCGCGGTATCGGCGATGGTGCGCAACGCGGGCTCCCGGGCTCCCGGGCTGCCGCCCGACCGTGTAGCGGCCTTTCGGCACCGGCGAGTCATGGCGCAATGCCGTCGATTTCGCCTAAGCCAAGTGCGGCCGCAGCGGGCCTGTTTAACATCCCTCGTCCCAACGCCCGAAGACCCCGGCGCATTCAGGACTACCTGGGCTGCCGGCCTTTCCGATTCGCGGCGGCTGGACCTTTCACGAGCACGCTTCAGCCCCCGGCCTCCCTGCAGTGGCGGTGACAGGCAGCTGTCCCCTCTCGGCTTTCAGCGCAGCAGCGGGTACGCTCGCCCGGCTCGATATCGGTGCGCACCCAGCCAAAAACAAAAACCCCGCCACGAAGGGCGGGGTCAGGTCGGGCGGCTTGTCCGAGAGGGTAAGGCTGGATCCGAATGCTTGTTCGGCCAGCTTACTCTTCCTCATCCAGCGGCAGGGCCCGGCGTGGCGGCGGTGGCCGCTTGCCGATCATCACCGTCAGTTCCGCTGGCTTGCCACGGCGCACTACCTTCATCTTGGCCTCCGCGCCCGGCTTGAGCTGGGCGATGGCGTTGAGCAGGGCAGTGGTGTCGGAAATGCTCTGTCCATCCACCGAGACCAGCACGTCGCCCGGCTTCACGCCGGCCTTGTCCGCCGGGCCGCCCTGGACCACGGCCGCGATCAGCGCCCCTTCCTTGGCTTCGAGGCCGAACGACTCGGCGATCTCGGGGGTCATGTCCTGCGGCTCCACGCCGATCCAGCCACGGGTCACGGAGCCGGTCGAGATGATGGATTCCATCACTTGCTTGGCCGTCGACACTGGAATGGCGAAGCCGATGCCCAGCGAGCCGCCGGAGCGCGAATAGATGGCCGTGTTGACGCCCAGCAGGTTGCCCTGTGCGTCGACCAGCGCGCCGCCGGAGTTGCCCGGATTGATCGCCGCGTCGGTCTGGATGAAGTTCTCGAAGGTGTTGATGCCCAGGTGGCTGCGGCCGAGTGCCGAGACAATGCCCATGGTGACGGTCTGGCCGACGCCGAAGGGGTTGCCGATGGCCAGCACCACGTCGCCTACCTTGACGTTCTCGATGCGCCCCAGCGTGATCGCCGGCAGGTCCTTGAGCGTGATCTTGAGCACGGCCAGGTCGGTTTCCGGGTCCGAGCCCACGACCTTGGCGTTGGCCTTGCGGCCATCGGTCAGCGCAACCTCGATTTCATCGGCGCCGTCCACCACGTGGTGGTTGGTTAGAATGTAGCCTTCCGCGCTGACGATGACGCCCGAGCCAAGGCTGGATACCGGCTCCTGGCGCTCCGGCAGGCGATCGCCAAAGAAGAAGCGGAACCAGGGGTCTTCTGCCTGCGGATTGGGCGTTTGCCTATGGCCGTTCTTGCTGGTGAAGATGTTGACCACCGCCGGCATCGCCTGCTGGGCCGCCTCGCTGTACGAGCCCGGCGCGGAGGAGCCGGCCACATTGGGGACGACTTCCTTCAGCGCTACGATGGGCGAACCGGATTGCACGGCCACCCGGCCGCGCTGCAGCCATTCGGGTTTGAGCGTGGCCACGACGAACCACACTGCCAGCACAACGGTGACAGCCTGAGCAAAGAACAGCCAAAAGCGGCGCAACATATTGGATTTTGGGCAGGATATGAAAACAAAAGATCTTGAATTGTACTTGAACGACCTGCTTCAAGTGCCTCGATACAAAGACTATTGCCCGAACGGATGGCAAGTGCAAGGCCGCCCTGAGGTCGAGCACATCGCAACCGGCGTGACCGCCAGCCTGGCCCTGGTCGAAGCCGCCATCGAGGCCGGCGCCGACGTCATCCTGGTCCATCACGGCTACTTCTGGAAAAACGAAGACGCCCGCGTGATCGGGCAAAAGCATGCCCGCTTGAAGCGCCTGCTGGGCGCCGACGTGAACCTGCTCGCCTATCACCTGCCGCTCGACGACCATCCCGAGTTCGGCAACAATGCCCAACTGGGCTTGCAGCTCGGCTTCACGCCAACCGGGCGCTTCGGCGAGGGCCAGCTTGGCTGGACCGGCACCTTGCCGCAATCCATGCCGTTAGCCGCGCTGGCCGCCCATGTGGGCGGCGTGCTCAACCGCGAGCCGCTTGCCATCGGGGACCCCGAGCAGATGATCCGCACCGTGGGCTGGTGCACCGGCGGAGCCCAGGGCTACTTCGACGCGGCGGTAGCAGCCGGCGTGGATGCCTACCTGAGCGGCGAGATCTCGGAGCAGACCACCCACTTGGCGCGCGAGAGCGGCGTTGCCTACCTGGCAGCGGGGCATCACGCCACCGAGCGCTACGGCATCCAGTCGCTCGGCGCGCACCTGGCGCAGCAATTCGGCCTGCGCCATACCTTTATCGATATTCCCAACCCGGTTTGATGCCGGTCTGATGCCGCGAGCCCGGCGTGGTGGCCGGGCCGCATGCCTGGGTTTATCTTAGGGCTGGCGTACCTTGAGGCTGTCGCGGATCTCGCGCAGCAGCACCACATCCTCGGGCGTAGCAGCCGGCGCCGGCGCCGGTTCGGCGGCGCGCATCTTCATGATGGCGCGCACCATCACGAAGATGATGAAAGCCAGAATGATGAAATTGACCAGAATAGTCAGAAAATTCCCATAGGCAAATACCGGAACGCCTGCTTTCTTAAGGGCGTCGAGCGTATGCGGCACGCCCGCCGGCGGCTCGGCCAGCATCACGAAAAGGTTAGAGAAGTCGAGTTTGCCGATAATGCGGCCCACCACCGGCATGATCAGGTCATTCACCACGGATTCGACAATCTTGCCGAACGCGGCGCCGATAATCACACCCACCGCCAGGTCGACTACATTGCCCCGCATCGCGAAGGCCTTGAACTCCGACATCATCCCCATGCTTTTCTCCCAGTGTTGCTTTCGTTGAACGGTCGTCAGGATAAAAGCCTGCCCCATCACCGCCTGTAACGCAAGCGTACAGGCCACATCGCCCTTTTTGTGGCCGATTATCGTACGTCGCACAATCACCGTGTGCCTTTCAATGCCACATGTGCCTAAGGTACAATTTACGGTTGACGCAAAATCTAATTTGACATCCCCTGGGGTTTGGAATGAGTGACCAGCAAAACGTGAAGAACGTGGATAAGGGTCGCCGCAATTGGTTGATTGCGACGTCAGTCGCTGGCGGCATCGGAGGCGTGGCGGTAGCTGTTCCGTTCGTCAGTACGTTTGCGCCGTCAGAGAAGGCAAAGGCCGCCGGAGCTCCGGTAGAAGCCGACATCAGCGCCCTGAAATCGGGCGAGATGATGACCGTTGAATGGCGCGGCAAACCAGTCTGGATCCTGAAGCGCACCGAGGAAATGCTCGCGTCGCTGAAGAAAACCGATGCCGAAGTCGCCGACCCCAACTCGGACGTCCCCTTCACCATGAAGACGCCCGAGTATTGCAAGAACGAAACCCGTTCCCGCGCAGAACACAAAGATTTGCTGGTCGTGGTGGGCATCTGCTCCCACCTGGGCTGCTCGCCCTCCGGCCCCTTCGGTTCCGGCTCCAATCCCCAGCTCGGCTCCGACCCCGGTTTCCTCTGCCCCTGCCACGGCTCGACGTTCGACCTCGCTGGCCGCGTGTTCAAGAACAAGCCGGCTCCGCAAAACCTCGACGTACCCCCGTACCAGTTCCTGTCCGACACCAAGATCGTGATCGGCAAGGATGAAAAAGGAGACGCTTGACCATGGCGGCCGAAAAACAAGTAAAGACGACCGGCCTGCTTGGCTGGATCGACGCGCGCTTCCCCGCAACCCAACTCTGGGAAGATCACCTTTCCAAGTACTACGCACCGAAGAACTTCAACTTCTGGTACTTCTTCGGCTCGCTCGCCCTGCTGGTCCTGGTGATCCAGATCGTCACCGGCATCTTCCTGGTGATGAACTACAAGCCGGACGGCACGCTCAACGCCGCCGGCATTCCCGTGGCTTACGCCAGCGTGGAATACATCATGCGAGAGGTGCCCTGGGGCTGGCTGGTGCGCTACATGCACTCCACCGGCGCCTCGGCCTTCTTCGTGGTGGTGTACCTGCATATGTTCCGTGGCCTGCTGTACGGTTCGTACCGCAAGCCGCGTGAGCTGGTCTGGGTCTTCGGCTGCCTGATCTTCCTGTGCCTGATGGCTGAAGCCTTCATGGGCTACCTGCTGCCGTGGGGCCAGATGTCGTACTGGGGCGCCCAGGTGATCGTGAACCTGTTCTCGGCCATCCCCGTGATCGGCGGCGACCTGTCGCTGTTCATCCGCGGCGACTACGTCGTGAGCGACGCGACCCTGAACCGCTTCTTCTCCTTCCACGTCATCGCCGTGCCGCTGGTGCTGCTGGGCCTGGTGGTCGCGCACATCATCGCGCTGCACGAAGTGGGCTCGAACAACCCGGACGGCGTCGAGATCAAGGCCAAGAAGGACGAGAACGGCGTGCCGCTGGACGGCATCCCCTTCCACCCGTACTACTCGGTGCACGACCTGATGGGCGTGGGCGGCTTCCTGATGATCTTCTCCGCGGTGATCTTCTTCTTCCCGGAGATGGGCGGTTACTTCCTGGAGTCGAACAACTTCGTCCCGGCCGATCCGCTCAAGACCCCGCCGCACATCGCGCCGGTCTGGTACTTCACGCCGTTCTACTCGATGCTGCGCGCCACCACCTCGAACTTCCTGCCGATCCTGTGGGTGTTCTTCGCGGTGCTGCTCGGCCTGGTGTTCCTGCGTAGCAAGGACGTCCGCATCAAGGTGGGCGCGCTTGCCATCGCCGTGATCCTGGCCGTGGGCTTCTACTTCATCGACGCCAAGTTCTGGGGCGTGCTGGTGATGGGCGGCTCGGTCGTGATCCTGTTCTTCCTGCCGTGGCTGGACCACTCGCCGGTGAAATCGATCCGCTATCGTCCGGCCTTCCACAAGAGCATCCTGATCGTGTTCGTGGTGGTGTTCATCGTGCTCGGCTACCTGGGCGTCATGCCCCCGTCGCCGGTGGGTGAAAAGGTGTCGCAGCTGGGAACCCTGCTGTACTTCGCCTTCTTCCTGACCATGCCGCTGTGGAGCCGTGTCGGCCAGTTCAAGCAAGTGCCGGAACGTGTCACGTTCCACCCGCACTGAGCCCGGACGAACCCCGACAAGAGCACAAGGACAAAAGATGAAAAAGCTGCTTTCGATTCTCGCGCTGGCCGGCGCCTGCTTTGCCGCCGCGCCCGCCATGGCCAGCGAAGGGGTTACCCCTCGAGCCGGCGCCCGTGCAGACCAGCGATCTTTCCTCGCTGCAGCGCGGCGCCAAGCTGTTCGTCAACTACTGCCTGAACTGCCACGGCGCGTCCATGATGCGGTACAACCGCCTCAAGGACATCGGCCTGACCGACGACCAGATCCGCCAGAACCTGCTGTTCTCCGGCGAGAAGGTGGGCGACATGATGACCATCGCCATGCCGCCGAAGGATGCCAAGGCGTTCTTTGGCGCCACGCCGCCGGACCTGTCGGTGATCGCCCGCGCCCGCGGCGACGACTGGCTGTACACCTACCTGCGTACCTTCTACCGTGACGACAACCGCGCCACGGGCTGGAACAACCTGGTGTTCCCGAGCGTCGGCATGCCGCACGTGCTGTGGGAGCTGCAAGGCCAGCGCGCCGCCAAGTTCGTCGAATCCGAAGAACACGGCGAGAAGGTGCACAAGTTTGCCGGCTTCGAGCAGCTCACCCCGGGCAAGATGAGCACGCTCGAATACGACCAGGCCACGAGCGACCTGGTTGGCTTCCTGGACTGGATGGCAGAGCCCGCACAGAACCAGCGCAAGCGCCTGGGCGTATGGGTGCTGATGTTCCTCGGCGTGTTCACCGTCTTCGCCTGGCGCCTGAACGCTTCGTACTGGAAGGACATCAAGTAAATGCGTTAAAGCCCCGGAAGACCTGCTGGTCCGATGGGGGAGAAGGGCTGCGGCGGGTGTTGTGCAGAGCAACCCCGCACCAGCCCTTTTGCTTTACAGACTACAGGCGCAATGCCCGATCAATGTGCGCCTAAGCCGTCTTTTCGGCGCCTCGAATGCACTTAAATGTGCCTCATGAATCTCTAATTTGCTTTCTCTATATCGGTTCTGCCAGAATACCGATCCAGTCAATCGACCCCGCATCAAAGGAATCCAACCATGATGGTGTTGTATTCGGGCACCACCTGCCCGTTCTCCCAACGTTGCCGCCTCGTCCTGTTCGAAAAGGGCATGGATTTCGAGATCCGTGACGTCGACCTGTTCAACAAGCCGGAAGACATCTCGGTGATGAACCCCTACGGCCAGGTGCCCATCCTGGTCGAGCGCGACCTGATCCTGTACGAGTCGAACATCATCAACGAGTACATCGACGAGCGCTTCCCGCATCCGCAGCTGATGCCGGCCGACCCGGTGCAGCGCGCCCGCGCCCGCCTGTTCCTGTTCAATTTCGAAAAGGAACTCTTCACGCACGTCTACGCCCTCGAAAACGAAAAGGGCAAGGCCGCCGAGAAGAACCACGAGCGCGCCCGCTCCGCCATTCGCGACCGCCTGACCCAGCTCGCGCCGATCTTCGTCAAGAACAAGTACATGCTTGGCGAAGAGTTCTCGATGCTCGACGTCGCCATCGCCCCGCTGCTGTGGCGCCTGGACCACTACGGCATCGAACTGTCGAAGAACGCCGCGCCGCTGCTCAAGTACGCCGAACGCATCTTCAGCCGCCCGGCCTACATCGAAGCGCTCACCCCGTCTGAAAAGGTGATGCGCCGCTAAACCGGCTCCGGCCCGAAGCGACAAGCTCGCCTCGGGCCGCCGGACTGCGCCACTGGAAGCACAATGCCTGAAACCTCCACCAAGCCCTACCTGATCCGCGCCATCTACGAGTGGTGCACGGATAACGGCTTCACACCGTACATCGCCGTCTTCGTCGACGCTAACACCAGCGTGCCGCGCGAGTTCGTCAAGAACAACGAAATCGTGCTGAACGTCAGCTTCGACGCCACCAGCGGCCTGGACATGGGCAACGAGTGGATCGGCTTCAGCGCCCGCTTTGGCGGCATCTCGCGCAAGATCGACGTGCCCATCGAAAACGTGCTCGCCATCTACGCGCGCGAAAACGGCCAGGGCATGGCCTTCCCCGTCGAGCGCAGCGTGCCCGAAACCCAGGCCGCCACCGAGCGCGAGAACAACCCGCCGCCCAAGCTGTCCTCGGTGGAAAGCGAGCCGCTGGTCACAGCGGAAGCCAACGAAGACCACAACGGCGACGACGAACCCACGCCGCCGCCCGTGTCCCGCATCGGCGCCAAGAAACCTTCGCTGAAGGTAGTGAAGTAGGCACAGGAAGCCATCGTCAATTTGCGCCGCATGCAGTAGAATCGCGGTCTGCACCAAACATGCCGGCTTAGCTCATCAGGTAGAGCAGTTGATTTGTAATCATCAGGTGGCGGGTTCGAGTCCTGCAGCCGGCACCAGAATTTGAAAACGGGCTACGCGAATTGCGTAGCCCGTTTTTGTGTGCGCCCAGCATGGGCGCACTCCTGTGGGTGCAAGTCCCACCGTAAGTTGATCACAGCGATCGAAGCGAAGCGCAACTGCGAAAGGGCGACCGATCGTGGGGAGGAAGCGTGGAGCGAAGCTGCGAGCCGAGGAACACGAACCGGATAGAAGGCGGTGCCGACCAGGACGAGCGGGCATGAAACCGCGAAGTTCTCGTGATCAAGGGAGGCGGCGTAAATCCGGCGGTTGTGCAGCGAAGGAGTGCGTTCTTACCTGGGGAGATCTCGCCTCATGCCTGAAAGGGCGACGGCGTCGAGCCGGAGCGAGAAGTCAGCAGAGGTCGAAGTAGTTGGGGGTAGCGCCGGCAAGGCTCGAATCCGCCGACGAAGGACCGAACGAGAGGGAGTGTTCGAAGCCATGTCGATACCGAAGGCATTGCGTCAGAAGCCCGCGCGAGCGGGGCGGGAGGAGTAGCGGGCGGTGAAGCCGGCCGTGAACCCGCCTGCGACGAAGCCGGCGGTCCGCGGCGGGGACCGGAGGACACGGGGTCGGCGCTGCTGGCAGCGGCGCTGACGCGAGAGAACCTGAAGCAGGCGTTCAGGCGGGTCCGCCGCAACAAAGGCGCCGCTGGCGTGGATGGTCTGGATATTGATCAGACCGCCCGCTATCTGGTGTCGGCGTGGCCGGAGATCCGCCAGCAACTGCTCAAGGGGACGTACCGGCCCAGTCCGGTACGGCGGGTAACGATTCCGAAGCCGGACGGAGGAGGCGAGCGCGAGCTCGGTATTCCGACGGTGACGGACCGGCTGATCCAGCAGGCGCTGTTGCAGGTGCTGCAGCCGATGCTGGACCCCACCTTCAGCGAGCACAGCTACGGCTTCCGGCCTGGGCGGCGTGCGCACGATGCGGTGTTAGCCGCGCAGTCGTACGTGCAGTCGGGGCGGCGAGTGGTGGTGGACGTGGATCTGGAGAAGTTCTTTGACCGGGTCAACCACGACATCCTGATTGACCGTCTACAGAAGCGCATCGGGGACGCCGGGGTCATCCGGCTGATCCGGGCGTATCTGAACAGCGGGCTGATGGATGGCGGGGTAGTGCTGCAGCGGTACGAGGGCACGCCGCAAGGCGGGCCGATAACGCCACCAACAATAGAGCAAACTGCCGGATAAAATTGGGCCTGCGCATTTCGAGGGAGTGTCTGGCGCCCTGGTCCAGAAGCTGTGCTGACGTCAATGTGGATCTTGTCCTTGAGACGGTCGCTCCCGCTGACAGGCAGGTGCAGCGATGACCCGAAGACGTAAAAAGTGGAGCGTGCGTCTGGCTTTCGAGCCGAACCGCTATGCCCAAGAGCAGTTGCAAAAGGCTTACGAGCAGATTAGTCCGATCGAAGCACGCGCGACGGCACAGCCGTCCGCTACGTGGTCTGCAGAGTCCAAGCAAGCGACCATCAAGCGAGGTAGACGATGAGCAAAGCTGCGATGGTTGCACTCTACGCGCGGGTATCCTCCGAACAGCAAAACAAACGCGGCACCATTGAAAGCCAGATCGCTGCACTGAAGGAGCGTATTTCAGCTGACGGCGCGCAGATCGTCGACGACATGTGTTTCGTTGACGCTGGCGTGAGCGGTGCGACGCTGATCAGGCCTCAATTGGAGCGCCTCAGGGACTGTGCCGCGCTCGGTACGATCGATCAGCTGTACATCCTGTCACCGGACCGGCTGGCGCGCAAATATGCGCACCAGGCGCTGCTGATGGAAGAGTTCTCCGCCTGCGGTGTCCAGGTGGTCTTCCTCAATCACGCGATCGGTACGACGCCGGAAGAGTCGCTGCTATTGCAGATGCAGGGCATGATCGCAGAATACGAACGGGCGAAGATCGCCGAGCGTCACCGTCGTGGCAAGCTTCACGGCGCAAAACGCGGCAGTGTCAATGTCCTGTCCGGGGCGCCCTACGGCTACCGCTACATTCGCCGGCAACTCGACGGAACGCCGGCCCGGTACGTTATCGAACTGCCCCAGGCTGCAACGGTCCGGGCGATCTTCCAGTGGGTGGGGATGGACCGCCTGAGCATAGGGGATGTGGTACGCCGCCTTGCCGAGTCGGGTACCGTGACAGCGTCGGGCAAGCCATACTGGGACCGTAGTGTGGTGTGGGGCATATTGCGCAATCCTGCGTACATGGGGCGAGCTGCGTTCGGCAAGACGCAGTCGCGCGATCACCTGCAGGTACGCGTGCGCGCCCAGCGCCACAGTGCTGACGTGCCCAGAAAGCCGTACTCGACAACACGAACCGAACCGCAGGACTGGATCGAGATTCCGGTGCCGGCCATCGTGAGCGAGGGGCTGTTCCAGGCGGCTCAGGAACAGCTTGCCGAGAACCGCAAGCTGGCGCGCCAGAGGCGCGAGAGTGCACCGCTACGCCTGCTGCAAGGGTTGACGGTATGCGGCGAGTGCCATTACGCCTATTACGCCAAGAAGGTGAGCAAGGTTGCAGCTAAGGGGCATCAGCGGGACTACGCCTATTACCGCTGTGTTGGGACTGATGCCTACCGTTTCGGTGGCCACCGCATCTGTGACAATCTGCAGGTACGAACAGACAGGCTCGATGAGCTGGTATGGCAGCAGGTTGTGGAATTGCTCAGTCATCCAGAACGCTTGAAGAGCGAATATGAGCGTCGACTGGATATGATGGAGCGCAACGAGAAGAGTGCCTTCGACACAAGCAACCTTGAAAAGCAGCGGCTGCAGCTGGAGAAGGGAAAGTCCCGGCTGATCGATAGCTATGCGGACGGCATCCTCGATAAGTCCGACTTCGAACCGAAGATGCAGCAGTTGAGGAATCGGCTTGAGCAGATTGACCAGCAGATCCTTGAATCCAGGCAGCAAGGCGCGGTGCAAAGCGAGCTGTTTCTGGTCATCAATCGGATCGAGGAATTTGCAGGCGCCGTCACCGAAAAACTGGACACGATTGATCTTGAGACAAAGCGCAGGATCGTATTGGGTCTGGTCAAGCGCGTCGAAATCCACAAGGATGAAATCGTCGTTGTGTTCAGGGTTGACCCACAGCCTGGGGCTTTTGACAGCGAAAACTCGAATGATTCAGACGACGGAGTGAAAAGTATGCAACGTTGTAAGCGGCGTACTGTCACCGCTGCTGGCTAACGTACTGCTCGATGAGGTGGACAAGGCGTTGGAGCGTCGAGGTCATTGCTTCGTGCGCTATGCCGATGATGCGAACGTGTACGTGCGCAGTCGGCGGGCGGGCGAGCGAGTGATGGCGCTATTGCGGCGCTTGTACGGCAGCCTGCGCCTGAAGGTCAACGAGGCAAAGAGCGCGGTGGCGAGCGCGTTTGGCCGCAAGTTCCTCGGCTACAGCTTCTGGGTGGCCGCAGGGGAGTGGTCAAGCGCAAAGTGGCAGTTAAGCCGCTGCTGACGTTCAAGCAACGCATCCGCGAACTGACTCGCCGCTCAGGCGGGCGGAGTCTGCAGGCAGTCGTGGATCGGGTGAGGCCATATGTTCTGGGATGGAAGGCCTACTTCCGGCTGGCGCAAACGCCCCAGGTCTGGCGCGAGCTGGACAAGTGGATGCGCCACCGGCTGAGGGCCATCCAGCTCAAGCACTGGCGCCGTGGTCGGGTCATTTACCGAGAGTTGCGTGCGCTGGGTGCTACAGCGGATGCCGCCAGGCAAGCAGCGGCGAGTAGCCGGTGCTGGTGGCGCAACAGCGGCGACACGCTGAACCGGGTCCTGACCATCGCCTACTTCGATCAGTTGGGCATGCCCCGTCTCACTTAACCTCAACCTCTCGAACCGCCCGGTGCGGACCCGCATGCCGGGTGGTGTGGCAGGGGCGCAGCCAGTGGGCTGCCCCTATGCCGATTCTGCGGGGCGCGTCAGCATTCCCGGGAGGGTACGAGCAGCGGCTCGGGCGCGCCGTCGGGATAGACCATCCGCACGCAGGCGCCGGGTTCCAGGCCCGGCGCCGCGGGGCCGTTGACGATGACGTTGCCGCCGCTGCCATCCAGTGGCGTCACCGTGTATTGGAACAGGTCCATGCGCGGCCGCGGCTGCGGGCGCAACAACTGGTTCAGGTCGACGGAAAAACCAACGCCTCCACCGCTCCAGCCACCACCGTTCCATGCGCCGCCGCCAACGCCCACGGCGGTGCTTGCCGCGCCGTTGTCCGGCACGTCGACCTGGCCCACCAGCGTCTTCGCGCCGATGTGCCCAAGCTTGATCGTGACGTTCAGCGGCGAGATTTCCGGCCCCGGTGGTGCGCTCTGGCAGGCCGCGAGGAGCAGCACCGGCAGCGTCAGCAGCAATGCGCAGCGCGTGCCTGGTCCGGGGCGGGCCGCGCTCATGCGCTCACCAGCCCGGTCTTGAGCCGGCCCAGCAAGCGGAACAGGGCGCGCCGGTCGGTCTGGGGCAGGCCGCCGAACAACTGCTCGATCCAGTCTTCATGCGCGCGCGCCATCTTGGAAAATGCGGTGCGCCCGGCCGGCGTGAGCCGGATCAGGTAAGCGCGGCGATCGCTGGGCAAGGCCTCGCGCGAGACCAGGCCTTCCTGCTGGAGCTGGTCCGTGATGCCGGTGACGTTGCCGCCGGTGACCATCATGCGGCGCGACAGCTCGCCCATTTTCAGGCCTTCCGGATGGCGGTCGAGCTGGGACATCAGGTCGAAGCGCGGCAGGGTGCAGGCGAAATCCTGGCGCAGCCGCGAGCGGATGTCGGCCTCGACCAGGTTGGTGCAGGTCAAGAGGCGCAGCCACAGGCGCAGGGCATCGTGGGCGTTATCGTCGGCGCTGGTTTCGAGATCGACCGGCGCTTCTTCGGCGCCGGCCTTGGTGGCGGCCTCGGCGGCAGGTGGGATGGGCATCGCGACACGCTGGTTGTTTGATGCCTCAAGTATATGCGCTCGCACGCCGCCACGGGCGGGCGCACGCCTCAATCCACCTTGGCGCCCGAGTCCTTGACCACCTTGGCCCACTTGGTGAGCTCGGCGCGGATAAAGGCGGCGAACTGCTCCGGCGTGTTGCCGACCGGATCGGCGCCCTGGGCCAGCAGCTTCTCCCGCACGGCCGGCGTGGCCAGCGAGCGCGCGACTTCCTGCTGGACGCGCGCGACGATGTCGTGCGGCGTGCCGGCGGGCGCCAGCAAGCCGAACCAGGAGCTTGCCTCGAAGCCCGGCAGGCGGGCCGCTTCGGCCACCGTCGGCACGCCCGGCAGCGCCGGCGAGGGCTTGGCGCTGGTGACCGCCAGCGCCTTGAGCTTGCCGCCCTTGATCAGCGCCATCGACGAGGGCAGGTTGTCGAACATGAGCTGCATGGTGCCGCCCGCCAGGTCGGTCAGCGCCGGGCCGCTGCCCTTGTAAGGGAAGTGCACCATGAAGGTACGGGTCTGGGTCTTGAACAGCTCGCCTGCCAGGTGGATCGAGGTGCCATTGCCGCTCGAGGCCATATTGAGCTTGCCGGGATTGGCGCGTGCATAGGCGATCAGGTCCGTCACGCTGTTGATCCGGTTCTGCTGCGCAAAGGCGGGGTTGACCACCAGCACATTGGGCACCGACGCGACCTCAGTGATGGGTGAGAAGTCCTTGATCGGGTCGAACGGCAGCTTGCCGTACAGCGACTGGTTGATGCCATGCGTGCCCACCGTGCCCATCAACAGCGTGTAGCCATCCGGCGCGGCCTTGGCGACCATGTCGGCGCCGATGTTGCCGCCCGCGCCCGGCCGGTTGTCGACGACTACGTTCCAGCCCTGCAGCTTCGACAGCTCGGCGGCAACCGCGCGCGCCAGGATATCCGTCGTGCCGCCCGCAGGGAACGGCACCACCAGGCGGATCGGCTTGTTGGGGTAGGTGTCCGCGGCTTGCGCGGGCGCTTGCCAGGCGAGGGTGCCAAGGCAAGCGCTGGCGATGGTGGCAAGCAGCCTGTGGGTCGCGCGGCGGCGGGTGCGGTGCATGGGGTCTCCTTATGGGTGCCTGCGTTTTGCCGGAGGGCGCGACGACGCGGTGCGTTCGTCGATGCATCCGGAAGGCTGCTGCATTGTAGTGTCGGGATAACAATGTGCCGATGAGGTGATGCCCTAGGACCGGAGCGAGTCCGCCATGAAAAAGGCACCCGAAGGTGCCTTTGCAGTGCCGCGCGGATGCGCTTAGAACTTGTGGCGGATACCCACGCCGACGCCCAGCATGTTGTCGTTGTTGGAGCCGAGGAAGTAGCCGTTGGCGAAGCTGATGGCCGACGTGTCGAAGTTCAGGCCGGCGTTCTTCGCGTATGCAGCCGTCAGGTAGACGTCGGTACGCTTGGACAGGTTGTAGTCGGCGATGAACGAAACCTGCCAGGGATTGGCGAGGTGGGTGTTGCCGCCGAAGTTCTTGACGTCGTCGTAGTTGTACTGCAGCGTCAGGCCCAGCGGTGCGGTGACCTGGTAGTTGGCGCCGATCCAGTAGTAGTTGTCGCGCAGAATGGGTGCGCCGTTCTGTGCCTTGGCCTGGCCCCAGCGATAGCCGCCCATGATCTTGGCCGGGCCGAAGGCATAGCTGCCCGCCACTGCCGCCTTCTTGAACGTGCCGGTGTCGCCGGTCGCGCTCAGGGTCGGGTTGTACTGGTCGTAGGCGACGGTCGCGCCGAACGGACCGGCGGCGTACGCCACGCCGGCGCCGTAGCCGGTGTCGCGGCGGAACTGGCCCGGAACTTCGCCGTTGCCTGCCACGCCGTTGCCGAAGGACCAGTGCGCAATCGCGGTCACCGGGCCGAACACGCCGGTGTACTTGGCGGTGTTGTCGGAGCGGAAGTTCAGGCCGAGCTGGGCGACCACCGGCTCATACTGGGTGGCGTAGCCGCTGGGCGAGAAGTTGGCGAGCAGGTCGAACAGCGTGGTGTACTGGCGACCGAAGGTGAAGCGGCCAGCCTGGGCGCTTTCGATACCCACGTACGCCTGACGACCGAACAGGCGGCCGCCTTGCTGCAGAGAGCCGGTGTCTAGGGCGAAGCCATTTTCGAGCACGAACAGCGCCTTCAAGCCGCCGCCCAGGTCTTCCACGCCGCGCAGGCCCCAACGCGAGCCGGACAGGCCGCCGGAGGACATGCGATAGACGGAGTTGCCGCGGCCGGTACTGAGGCCGTTGGCGGCTGACGGCGCAACGCCGAGGTGATTGACGTATTCGAGGTTCATATCCGCAACGCCGTACAGCGTCACGCTGGACTGGGCCTGAGCGGCACCTGCGAATGCACCCAACGCAGCCAGCGCGAGAAGCGATTTTTTCATGCTCGATGATCTCCGTATAAGAATTATTGGTGGCTAGCGGAGAAACCTCCTGAGTCTCCATTTTCCGCTTACCCAACTTCGTCAGAAGCTGCCAACTACTGTAACAAACCGCCCTCGATTCACAATCGGGTTCACTGCCCTTGTCAGCTTTTCACAACTCAGGGTTTTGGAGTATCTGGCGCTTGCCAGTGCGCGCGCGGCGGGAGAAACCCGGCAACTCGGCCACGGTACAATGCGGGAAATCCCGAGGGCGTATTCACCGGGCCGTCTCCCCTCCAGCCAGGGAGTGGGACGCGGAATCGCCCCGAGCAACCACCAGCGCATGCATCCATGGATACCTTGATTCGCGAATTCGATGTGGCCTTGCGCGCGATCGCAGGCGTCACCCGCGCCAGCCGCGCCAATCCTGCCGAGGCGCTTGCGCCCGATGCGCAGGGCCTCGACGAGACGCAACGCCGCCACGTGGCTGGGCTCATGCGCATCAACCACGTGGGCGAGGTCTGCGCGCAGGCCCTTTACCAGGCCCAGAAGCTGACCGCGCGCACGCCGCAGGTTCGCGCCCAGATGGATGAGGCGGCGCGCGAGGAAGAAGACCACCTTGGCTGGTGCGCCGAACGGCTGCGCGAGCTCGGCTCGCGTCCCAGCCTGCTCAACCCGCTCTGGTACGCGGGCGCGTTTGCCATCGGCTGGGCGGCGGGGCGCGCGGGCGACCGGGTCAGCCTGGGCTTCGTCTCCGAGACCGAGTACCAGGTCGAGCAGCACCTGAATGGCCATCTGGAACAGATCCCCATAGCCGACGACCGGTCGCGCGCGATCCTGGAGCAGATGCGCGACGACGAGGCGAGGCACGGCGCTGCCGCGCGCGAGGCGGGCGGCATGCCGCTGCCGCCGCCGGTGCGCGCGATGATGCGGGCGGCCTCCAAGGTGATGACCACCGCCGCTTATCGGATCTGAGGGACGGCGCCGGCGCGCGATGCCCTCGCCAGCTTCGGCGCAGCCTCGCCCCGTGGCACCGCGCGCCGGCAGGCCTGGTACCCTTCGCACGCGGGGTAGACGCCAAAACGTTGTATCCTTCCATCGGTCCGGCTCGGCCGTTTTTCCTGCTGCAGGCAGTTCCTTCCTCAGTTGTTCTCAGGTGGTTTCTCTGCTTTCTTCCATAAGACCTTCATTTCATTGGGAATTCACTTTTTCGGTGCGCAAGGTGTGCGCGCTAAGTCATTGTTCTAATTAAAAAATCCGGATTGTTGCACTACAACGAGCCTTGACCCGTCAAATCGCTTCCTCTAAAGTGGGAAATAGTGTGAGGAAGTGTGATTTTGTGTGAAAACGTAGTCTGGCCATGGGATCATCGCCCAACGTCGGATTCAAAGGATTCACGCGCCAGCCGGCGGTAAGCATGCCGGCGCGGACCGGGAGCTAGCTTGTTTCAGGGAGCATCGGCGCTGTCACTGGATGCCAAGGGCCGGATGTCGATTCCGGCGCGGCACCGTGAGGCGCTACAACAGCAGGCCGAGGGCCGGGTTACGCTGACCAAGCACCCGGATGGCTGCCTGCTGCTGTTTCCGCGCCCTGAATGGGAAAACTTCCGTGGCCGCATTGCGGCTTTGCCGATGGACGCGCACTGGTGGAAGCGCATCTTCCTGGGCAATGCCGCAGACGTCGACATGGATGGCGCGGGCCGGGTGCTGATCGCACCTGAGCTGCGTGGCGCCGCCTTGCTCGACAAGGAAGTCATGCTGCTCGGTATGGGCAGCCATTTCGAAGTCTGGGATGCCGCGACCTACGCCGCCAAGGAACAGCAGGCGATGGCGCAGGGCATGCCGGAAGCATTAAAGAATTTCTCTTTCTGACGAGGTCATGAGCTCAACCCAAACGCCGGGGACCACCGCCCTGCGCCATCGCACCGTGTTGCTGGACGAGGCTGTCGAAGCCCTGGTCTGGCGGCCCGATGGCGTCTACGTGGACGGCACCTTCGGCAGAGGGGGCACAGCCGGGCAATTCTGGCCCGGCTGGGCCCGGCCGGGGCACTGGTGGCCTTCGACAAGGATCCGGCAGCAATCGCAGAGGCGGGCACCATCATGGATGCCCGCTTCTCCATTGAGCACACCAGCTTCGCCGAGATGCCGGCGGCGCTGGCGGGCCGGGGGAAGGTCGCCGGGATATTGCTCGACCTGGGCATCAGCTCGCCCCAGATCGACGACGCGGAGCGGGGTTTCTCCTTTCGCTTCGAGGGACCGCTGGACATGCGCATGGACACGACGCGCGGCATTACCGCCGCGCAGTGGCTGGCGCAAGCGGATGAGCAAGACATCGCAAGGGTGATACGGGACTATGGGGAAGAACGGTTTGCTGTACAGATTGCAAAGGCGGTTGTTGCTCGCCGGAGCGAACCCGGCCATGGCGGACCGCTTACCACTACTGCCGAGCTTGCCGCGCTCGTGGCGAAAGCCGTCAAAACACGCGAGAAGGGTCAGGACCCTGCGACCCGCACCTTTCAGGCTCTACGGATTCACGTCAATCAAGAGCTTGCGGACCTCGAAAGCGGCCTGAGCGCGGCTTACGACCTGTTGCAGGAAGGCGGGCGGCTGGTGGTCATCAGCTTTCATTCGCTTGAGGACCGCATCGTCAAGCGGTTCATGCAGGCGCACGCCCGTCCGCAGCAGAATGCCGATCCCGCCATGCGCCGCGCGCCCCTGCGCGCGGACCAACTGCCCCAGCCCACGCTGAAGCTGCTCGGCCGGGTCAAGCCGGGCGCCGAAGAGGTTGCCGCCAACCCGCGTGCCCGCTCCGCGGTGATGCGCGTGGCCGAGAAGCTGCCGTCCCCGGCGTCCCTTTCGTCCGCCTCCACCCAGAAGGCGGGCCGCCCATGAACCGCCTGACTTTCTTCCTGCTGGCTGCCCTGATGCTGTGCGCGCTCTCGCTGGTGAGCGCGCAGCACCAGGCCCGCACCTTGTTCGTCGCCCACGAGCGCGCGCAGGCGGAAGAAAAGCAGCTCGACATCGACTGGTCCCGCTTGCAGTACCAGCAGAGCTCGCTTGGCAAGAGCGCGCGCATTGCGGACGCGGCGCGGGCACAGCTGAAGATGACGCCGGTGCTTCCCGGCAGGACCCAATACCTGGCCGGCGTAGTGCTGGACGCGCCGCCCGCCAGCGCGCCCGCGGCTGCAGCGCCCGAGGGGAGTAAGCCATGACCATCGCACGGCCCTCGCATAACGCCCAGCGCGGCAACCCTTCGCGCCCGCGCACCGGCCAGTTCGCCGCCAGCCCCGTGCTTGGCCTGCGCTTGCCGATGTGGCGCTCCAAGCTGGTGGTGTTCATGATGTTCGCCGCCTTCGTCGCGCTGGCGGGGCGCGCGCTCTGGATCCAGGGCCCGGGCAACCAGTTCTACGAGGCCGAAGGCAAGAAGCGCTTCCAGCGCACGCTCGAGCTGCCGGCAACGCGCGGCAAGATCCTCGACCGCAATGGCCTGGTGCTGGCGACCAGCCTGCCCGTCAAGGCCATCTGGGCGGTCCCTGAGGACGTGCCCGACGAGATCGACGCGGACAAGATCCGCCAGTTGAGCAAGCTGCTCGACATGAGCGACAAGGAACTGCGCCGCAAGTTTACGGAAGACAAGAGCTTCGTCTACCTGAAGCGCCAGGTGCTGCCGGATGTCGCGGACAAGATCGCCGCGCTCAAGATCGAAGGCATCCACCAGACCCGCGAATACAAGCGCTTCTACCCGGAAGGCGAGGCGATGGCGCACATCGTCGGCTTTACCAATGTGGAAGACCGCGGCCAGGAAGGCGTGGAGCTGGCGCGCGAGGCCGTGCTGGCCGGCAAATCCGGCGCGCGCCAGGTGATCAAGGACCGCCTTGGCCGCGTGGTGGAGGATGTGGGCATCCTCAAGACCCCGCGCGATGGCGAAGACCAGCAGCTCTCCATCGACGCCAAGATCCAGTACCTGGCCTACAACGAGGTCAAGGCCATCGTCGAGCGCAGCAAGGCCAAGGCGGCCAGCGCCGTGGTGCTTGACGCGCAGACCGGCGAGGTGCTGGCGCTGGCCAACTGGCCGACCTACAACCCGAATGACCGCACCCGGCTGTCTGGCGAGCAACTGCGCAACCGGGTCCTGACCGACACCTTCGAGCCGGGCTCGATGATGAAGCCAATCACGATCGGCCTGGCGCTGCAGCTCAAGCGCGTCACGCCCTCGACGGTATTTGCCACGACCGGCAAGTTCAATTACGAAGGCGCCACCATCAGCGACACCCACAACTACGGGGCGCTGACCGTGGCCGGCATCATCCAGAAGTCCAGCAACATCGGCACGACCAAGATCTCGATGCTGCTCAAGCCGCAGGAAATGTGGGATATGTATATGAGCGTGGGCCTGGGTCAGGCGCCCAAGATCGGTTTCCCCGGCGCCGTGGCCGGACGGGTGCGCCCGTACAAGAGCTGGCGGCCCATCGAGCAGGCCACCATGTCCTATGGCTACGGCCTGTCGGTGTCGCTGTTCCAGATCGCCCACGCCTACACCATCTTCGCCCATGACGGCGAGCTGATTCCGGTCACCATGTTCCGCAACCAGGGCCCGGTCACCGGCGAGCGCGTGCTGTCTCCCGAGGTGGCGCGCCAGGTGCGGGCCATGCTGGAGACCGTGACGGCGCCTGGCGGCACCGCGCCCGAGGCCCAGGTGATGGGCTACCGGGTTGGCGGCAAGACGGGCACGGCGTACAAGCACGTGGGCCGCGGCTACGACCGCAGCAAGTACCGGGCTTCCTTCATCGGCCTGGCGCCGATGTCGAACCCGCGCGTGATCGTGGCCGTGAGCGTGGATGAGCCTACCTCCGGCAGCCACTACGGCGGCGCCGCGGCGGGCCCGGCCTTCTCCGCGATTACCGGCGGCGCGCTGCGCGCGCTCAATGTGCAACCGGATTCGCCGATTCGCCAATTGGTGGTCAGCGACAAGGTGCAGGAAAGCGAACCGTGGAGCGCGACGCAATGAGCCGGACGCTGCTCCCACTCGAAGTGGCCGCGCAGGCCGCCGACGCGCTGGCCTGGCTGCGCCAGCACGCCCCCGCCGGCGCCAAGCTGACCGGCGACACGCGTCGGCTGGCCCAGGGCGACGTGTTCGTTGCCTATGTGCTGGGCAATGCGCGCCTGTCGACCGATGCGCGCCCGCATATCGCCCAGGCCATTGCCCGCGGCGCCAGCGCCGTGGTCTTTGAGGCCGATGGCTTCGCCTGGCCGCACGGCGAAGGCGTGCCGCATCTTGGCGTGTCCGGCCTGCATCAGCTCGCCGGGCCGATCGCCGCCGGCTGGTACGAGAACGGCGCGCGCGATCTCGCCGTGACCGGCATCACCGGCACCAATGGCAAGACGTCGTGCAGCCAGTGGCTGGCGCGCGTGCTGCAGGCCACGGGCAAGCGCTGTGCCACCATCGGCACGCTTGGCACCGGTTTTCCCGATGCGCTCGCGGCGACCGGCTTCACCACGCCCGACGCCGTCCAGCTGCAGGACAGCCTGGCCGCGCTGCATGGCGCCGGCGCGCGCGCGGTGGCGATGGAAGTGTCCTCGCACGGCCTGGAGCAAGGCCGCGTGGCCGGCACGCACTTCGCGGTGGCGGTGCTGACCAACCTGACCCAGGACCATCTCGATTACCACGGCACCATGGCCGAGTACGAGGCGGCCAAGGCCCTGCTGTTCCAATGGCCCGGCCTGCGTGCCGCCGTGATCAATCGTGACGACGCCATGGGCGCGCGCCTGCTGGCCAATCCCGCGCTCGCCTCGCAAGTGATTGAATACGGCATTGACGGCGCTGCCGGCCCGACCCGCAAGGCAGGCCAGTGGCTGCGCGCCACCGACGTGCGCGCCACCGCCGCCGGCACCGCCTTCCATGTGGATGGCAGCTTCGGCAGCGCCGATGTCAGCACGACGATGATCGGCGCGTTCAATGTCAGCAACCTGCTCGCCGTGCTGGGCGCCACGCTGGCCAACGGCATTGCCTGGGACGCCGCCATCGACGCGCTGCGCACGCTCAAGCCGGTCGACGGCCGCATGGAGTTGTTTGGCGGCAGCCACGGCGGCCAGGACGGCCCGCTGGCGGTGGTCGATTACGCCCACACGCCGGACGCGCTGGAAAAGACCCTGGAAGCGCTGCGCCCCGTGGCGCAGGCCCGCAAAGGCCGGTTGTGGTGCGTGTTCGGCTGCGGCGGCGACCGCGACCCGATCAAGCGCCCCTTGATGGGCGAAGTCGCCGAGCGGCTTGCCGACGAGATCGTGCTGACCAGCGACAACCCGCGCAGCGAAGACCCGCAAGACATCCTGAACGCCATTGCCGACGGCATGGCCGACCGTAGCCGCGCGCACCTGATCGAGGACCGCGCCGCCGCCATCCTGTATGCCATCAAGCACGCCACCGCAGCCGACGTGGTGCTGGTGGCCGGCAAGGGGCACGAAGCCACCCAGGAGGTGCATGGCCGCAAGCGGCCGTTCTCCGACCGCGAGCATGTCCGGCTGACGCTGGGCACGCGTGGGGTGTCCGCATGACGCAATACACCATGACCGATTTGCAGCAAGCCGCCGGCTGGATCGCCGGCGCGCGTATTTCCGGGCCCGACGGCGCCGCCAGCCGGCGTTTCTCGCGCGTGCTGACCGACAGCCGCACGGTCCAGCCGGGCGACCTGTTCGTCGCGCTCAAGGGCGAGCGCTTCGACGCGCACGATTTCCTGGCCGACGTGGTGGCGCGTGGCGCCGCCGCGGTGCTGGTGGAGCGCGAGCCTGACGCCGCGCTCGGCATTCCCGCCATCGTGGTGCCGGATACCCGCCTGGGGCTGGGCCAGCTGGCCGCCGGCTGGCGCCGCCGTTTCCGCCTGCCCGCGGTCGCGGTGACGGGCAGCAACGGCAAGACCACCGTCAAGGAAATGATCGCCGCGATCTTCGCGGCGGCGGTAGGGGAGGGCGCTCGCCTGGCAACGGGCGGCAACCTGAACAACGATATCGGCATGCCGCTGACCGTGCTGCGGCTGTCCGCGGCGCACCGGCTCGCCGTGCTCGAGCTTGGCATGAACCACCCGGGCGAGACCGTCTACCTGGCCGGCATCGCCCAGCCCACCGTGGCGGTGGTGACCAATGCGCAGCGCGAGCACCAGGAGTTCATGGTGAACGTCGAGGCCGTGGCGCATGAACACGCGGCGGCGATCGCGGCATTGCCCGCCGACGGCGTGGCGGTGTTCCCGCTCGACGCCGAAGGCGGCGGCGAGCATGCCGGCATCTGGCGCCAGGCAGCCGGCGCGCGCCGCGTGCTGTCGTTCGGCCTGGATGCCCGTGCCGATGTCCGCGCCGACGTGGCGCTCGACGACGGCGTGCAAGTGATGCAGGTCCGCGTGCCTGGCACCGCGTTCGAGGTGCGGCTGTCGGTGCTCGGCACCCACAACGTGCGCAACGCGCTGGCGGCGATCGCCTGCGCGCTGGGCGCGGGCGTTGGCATCGAGGCGATCCAGGCGGGGCTGGCCGGGTTTGCCGCGGTCAAGGGCCGGTTGCAGGTCAAGCACGCCACCGGCGGCACGCTGGTGATCGACGACAGCTACAACGCCAACCCTGACTCGGTCCGCGCGGCCATCGACGTGCTGGCCGGGTTTGCCGCGCCACGCCTGCTGGTGCTGGGCGACATGGGGGAAGTGGGCGATCAGGGGCCGGCTTTCCATACGGAAATCGGGGCCTATGCGCACGCGCGCGGCATCGAGGCGCTGTGGGCGACCGGCGAGGCCATGGTGCACACCGTGCAGGCGTTTGGCATGGGAGCCCGGCATTTCGAGCGTGCCGAAGACCTCGCCGAGGCCCTGGTGGAAGACAAGGACGGTACCGTGGCAGGCGCAAGCGCGGTACTGATTAAGGGATCGCGGTTCATGCGGATGGAACGGATGGTGGATGCGCTGGTCGCAGACACGTCCGCGCATTAATTGTCATCGACGGTTAGTTAATCAATCAGATAGCCCGGCACCGCCGGGCGGTTGTCGAAAGGAATACGGAAACACGATGTTATTGGCTCTGGCCCAGTGGCTGCAAAACGACTACAGCTTCCTGCGGGTCTTCAACTACCTGACCTTCCGCGCGGTGATGGCCAACCTCACCGCGCTTTTGATCGGGCTCGGCCTTGGGCCGTGGGTGATCCGCAAGCTGACCGAACTGAAGATCGGCCAGGCGGTGCGCACCATCGGCCCGCAGTCGCACCTGGTCAAGGCCGGCACGCCCACCATGGGCGGCGTGCTGGTGCTGGTGTCGATCGCCATCTCCACGTTGCTCTGGTGCGACTGGGGCAACCGCTTTATCTGGGTCGTGATGCTGGTGACCCTGGGCTACGGCGCGATCGGCTGGGTGGATGACTACCGCAAGGTGGTCTATCGCGATCCGCGCGGCATGTCGAGCCGCGAGAAGTTTTTCTGGCAGACCCTGATCGGCCTGGTGGCCGCGGTCTACCTGGCGTTTTCGGTGTCGGAAAGCAGCAATGTGCGGGTGTGGGACCTGTTCCTGGGCTGGGTCGAAGGCGGTTTGTCGCTCGATATGCCTTACAAGTCCAACCTGATCGTGCCCTTCTTCAAGGAAGTGAGCTATCCGCTGGGCGTGGCCGGCTTCATCGTGCTGACCTACCTGGTGATCGTGGGCTCGAGCAACGCGGTGAACCTGACCGATGGCCTGGACGGCCTGGTGATTATGCCGGTGGTGCTGGTCGGCAGCGGCCTGGGCGTGTTTGCCTACGTGATGGGGAGTTCGGTCTACAGCAAGTACCTGCTGTTCCCGCATATCCCAGGGGCCGGCGAGTTGCTGATCTTCTGTTCGGCGCTGGCGGGGGCGGGCCTGGCCTTCCTCTGGTTCAACGCCCACCCGGCCCAGGTGTTCATGGGCGACGTCGGTGCGCTGGCGCTGGGCGGCGCGCTGGGCACGGTGGCGGTGATCGTGCGCCAGGAGATCGTGCTGTTCGTGATGGGCGGCATCTTCGTGGTGGAAACGCTGTCGGTGATGCTGCAGGTGGGCTGGTTCAAGATCACCAAGCGGCGCTACGGCGAGGGCAGGCGGTTGTTCAAGATGGCGCCGCTGCATCACCACTTTGAATTGTCGGGCTGGAAGGAAACGCAGGTGACGGTGCGCTTCTGGATCATCACCATGCTGCTGGTGCTGATCGGGCTGTCGTCGCTCAAGTTGCGCTGAACCGGCGCATATCCATCAACGCAGAAACGAGAAAGGCGGGAATCGAAGTGTTTGGCGAGTTGCAAAAACCTCATGTGCTGGTGCTGGGCCTCGGTGAATCGGGGCTGGCGATGGCGCGCTGGTGCGGCCTGTATGGTGCCCCCGTGCGCGTTGCCGACACGCGCGAGGCTCCTGCCAACCTGGTCTTCCTGCAAGCCGAGCTGCCTTCGGCAGAATTTCATGGCGGTGTCCTGACTGAAGCACTGCTGGACGGCATCGAACTGGTGACGATCAGCCCCGGCCTGTCGCCGCTGGAGAGCGATACCGCCGCGTTGCTGGCTGCGGCGCGCGAGCGTGGGATTCCAGTATGGGGCGAGATCGAGCTGTTCGCGCGTGCGCTGGCGCACATGCAGGCAGAGTCGGGCTACGCGCCGAAGCTGCTGGCCATCACCGGCACCAACGGCAAGACCACCACCACCGCGCTGACCGGCCGCCTTGTCGAGCGCGCCGCCAAGAGCGTGGCGGTGGCGGGCAATATCAGCCCGTCGGCGCTGGACAAGCTGTCCGCCTGCATCGCCTCGGCCACGCTGCCCGAGGTCTGGGTGCTGGAGCTGTCGAGCTTCCAGCTGGAGACCACGCACACGCTGGCGCCGCATGCCGCCACGGTGCTCAATATCACCCAGGACCATCTGGACTGGCACGGCAGCATGGAAGCCTATGCCGCCGCCAAGGCACGGATCTTCGGCCCGGCGCCGGCGCCCGGCGAAGCCGGCTGCGTACAGATCCTGAACCGCAACGATCGCACGAGCCTTGGCATGGCACGGCCGGCCAGCGCGCCGGTGACCTTCGGCACCGATCTGCCCGAGTTCCCGGGCAGCTTCGGCATCCAGCGCGAGGGCGGCATGCCCTGGCTGGTGGTGGCCGAGCCCGATGGCGAAGCCGAGGGCGAGAACAAGCCGCGCCGCCGCAAGGCCGCGGCCGCCGACAGCCTGGAAGCCGTGCCGGTGCGCCACAAGCGCCTGATGCCGGCCGACGCGCTGCATATCCGCGGCATGCACAACGCTACCAACGCCATGGCCGCGCTGGCGCTGTGCCGTGCCATCGACCTGCCGCTGAACGCGTTGCTGCACGGCCTGCGCGAGTACCGCGGCGAGCCGCACCGCGTGGAGTGGGTCGCCACGGTGGATGACGTCGAGTTCTTCGATGACAGCAAGGGCACCAATGTGGGCGCCACCGTCGCTGCCTTGTCGGGCCTGGACAAGCGTGTCGTGCTGATTGCCGGCGGGGAAGGCAAGGGCCAGGATTTCTCGCCGCTGGCCGCGCCGGTGGCGCAGTACGCGCGCGCCGTGGTGCTGATCGGCAAGGATGCGGGCGAGCTGCGCCGCGCGCTGCAGGACACCGGCGTCACGCTGGCCGATGCCGCCACGCTGGAGCAGGCCGTGACGCTGGCCGCCAGTGCGGCGCAGGGCGGCGACGCCGTGCTGCTGTCGCCGGCTTGCGCCAGCCTGGACATGTTCCGTAACTATGTGCACCGCGCCGAAGTCTTTTGCGCCGCGGTGGAAGAACTGGCGATGTCCAGGGGGATCGTGCCATGAGCGACGCACAGGTCAAGCGTAGCGGCTTTATCGGGGCCACCATCGGCAACGCCTGGGGCGGCTTGCGCGATGCGGTGTCCGGCGTCAAGCCAACGCGCTCGCGCATGATGGAGTACGACCAGCCGCTGCTGTGGGTGGCGATCGTGCTGCTCGCGCTTGGCCTGGTGATGGTCTATTCGGCCTCGATCGCGCTGCCTGACTCGCCGCGCTACGCCAACTACCGCGAGAGCCACTTCCTCGCGCGGCACGCATTCGCGCTGTTCATCGGGCTGTCCATGGGCCTGCTGGCCTTCCAGATCCCGGTCAAGTTCTGGGACAAGTACGCGCCCAAGCTGTTCGTGATCGCGCTGGTGATGCTGATCATCGTGCTGGTGCCGTTCGTGGGCAAGGGCGTGAATGGCGCGCGGCGCTGGATTCCGCTGGGCATCATGAACTTCCAGCCGTCCGAGTTCATGAAGCTGGCGGTGGTGCTGTACACCGCCAACTACACCGTGCGCAAGCAGGAGTGGATGCAGAACGTGGGCAAGGGCTTCCTGCCGATGGGCGTGGCGGTGGTGGTGGTGGGCATGCTGCTGCTGCTGGAGCCCGACATGGGCGCCTTCCTGGTGGTGGCCACCGTCGCCATGGGCATCCTCTTCCTCGGCGGCATCAACGGCAAGCTGTTCGCCGGCCTGGTCGGCGTGGCGGTGGGCGCCTTCGCGCTGCTGATCACGGCGTCGCCCTGGCGGCGCGAGCGGATCTTCGCGTATCTCAACCCGTGGGAAGAAGCCAACGCGCTCGGCAAGGCTTACCAGCTCACCCACTCGCTGATCGCCTTCGGCCGCGGCGAATGGACCGGGGTGGGGCTGGGCGGCAGCATCGAGAAGCTGCACTACCTGCCCGAGGCGCATACCGACTTCATCCTCGCCGTGATTGGCGAGGAATTCGGCTTTGTGGGCGTGCTGGTGGTGATCGTCCTGTTCTACTGGATGGTGCGCCGCGCCTTTGGCATCGGCCGCACCGCGCTGCAGCTCGACCGTACCTTTGCCGGCCTGGTGGCCAAGGGCATCGGCATCTGGGTAGGCTGGCAGACCTTTATCAATATGGGCGTGAACCTGGGCCTGCTGCCCACCAAGGGGCTGACCTTGCCGCTGGTGAGCTACGGCGGCTCGGGCATCCTGATGAACTGCGTGGCGCTGGCGATCCTGCTGCGGATTGATTATGAGAACCGGGTGATGATGCGCGGAGGGAAGGTATGACGGCACCGCGCACCTTGCTCGTGATGGCTGGCGGCACCGGGGGGCATGTCTTCCCCGGGCTGGCGGTCGCGCGTGCGCTGCGTGAGCAGGGCTGGCGGGTGGTATGGCTGGGCAACCGCACCGGCATGGAAGCCACGCTGGTGCCCAAGTACGACATCCCGATGGAGTTCATCCAGTTTGGCGGACTGCGTGGCAAAGGCCCGCTGACCGTGCTGATGCTGCCGCTGAACCTGTTGCGCGCCTTCTGGCAAAGCTTGCAGGCGCTGCGCCGGGTGCGGCCTGACGTGGTGCTGGGCATGGGCGGCTATATTACGTTCCCCGCCGGCATGATGGCCTCGCTGCTGGGGCGGCCGCTGGTGCTGCACGAGCAGAATTCGATTGCGGGGCTGGCCAACAAGGTGCTGGCCAAGGTCGCGGACCGGGTGCTGTGCGCCTTCCCCAATGCCCTGCCGGACAGTGAGTGGACCGGCAACCCGGTGCGCGACGAAGTGGCGCACATGCCGGCACCCGAGGCGCGCTACGACAGCCGCACCGGCCCGTTGCGGCTGCTGGTGGTGGGCGGCAGCCTGGGCGCGGCGGCGCTCAATGAAGTCGTACCGAAGGCGTTGGCGCTGCTGCCGCAAGACGAGCGCCCGCTGGTCAAGCACCAGGCCGGCGCGAAGCAGATCGACACGCTGCGCGCCAACTACCAGGCCGCCGGCGTGGCGGCGGAAACATTGCCCTTTATCGACGACATGGCGGCGGCATGCGCGCAGGCGGATCTGGTGATCTGCCGCGCGGGCGCAATGACCGTGTCGGAGGTGGCGGCGGCAGGCGTGGCGGCACTGTTCGTGCCGTTCCCGCATGCGGTCGATGACCACCAGACCACCAATGCGCAATTCCTCTCGACCCAGGATGCCGCCTTGCTGGTCCAACAGAACGAACTGACCGCGAGCGGGCTGGCGCAGACGCTGGCCTCGCTGTCGCGGCCCCGACTCAGAGAGATGGCGCATCAGGCGCGCGGTCTTGCCAAGCCGGATGCGACCCGGCGCGTGGCGGAGATCTGCAGCCAGATAGCCAGGGATTGAACCAACGGATTCATGAAGCACATCGTCAAGAACATCCATTTCGTAGGCATCGGCGGCGCCGGCATGAGCGGCATCGCGGAGGTCCTGTTGAACCTGGGATACAAGGTCTCGGGTTCCGACGTGGGCAGCAATGCCGCCACGCGGCGCCTCGCGTCGCTGGGCGCGACCGTGATGCACGGGCATGACGCTGCCAATGTCAACGGCGCCAATGCGGTGGTGGTGTCCACTGCCGTCACCAACGACAACCCCGAGGTGCTGGCCGCGCGCGCCAAGCGCATCCCGGTGGTGCCGCGCGCGGTGATGCTGGCCGAGTTGATGCGCCTGAAGCAGGGCGTGGCCATCGCCGGCACGCACGGCAAGACCACCACCACCAGCCTGGTGGCGTCGGTGCTGGCCGAAGGCGGGCTCGATCCCACCTTCGTGATCGGCGGCCGGCTCAACTCGGCGGGCGCCAATGCGCGCCTGGGCACGGGCGATTTCATCGTGGCCGAGGCCGACGAATCGGATGCGTCGTTCCTGAACCTGTTCCCGGTGATCGAGGTCATTACCAACATCGACGCCGACCACATGGACACCTACGGGCATGACTTTGCCCGGCTCAAGCAGGCGTTCGTGGAGTTCACCCAGCGCCTGCCGTTCTACGGCATCGCCGTGCTGTGCGTGGACGACCCCAATGTGCGCGAGATCATGCCGTTCGTGTCCAAGCCGATCGTGCGCTACGGCTTTGCTGAGGATGCACAGATTCGCGCGGTCAATGCGCGCGCCGTTGACGGCCAGATGCATTTCACCGTGCTGCGCCAGTTGAATGGCCATGCCGAGGCACCGCTGGACGTGGTGCTGAACCTGCCGGGCATGCACAACATCCAGAACGCGCTGGCGGCGATTGCCATCGCCACCGAGCTGGAAGTACCGGACGCCGCCATCGTCAAGGCGCTGCGCGAGTTCCACGGGGTGGGACGCCGCTTCCAGCGCTATGGCGAAGTGGCATGCGTTGGCACCGACGCGCGGGGCGAGGCCAAGAGCGAAGGCACGTTCACGCTGGTGGACGACTACGGCCACCATCCGGTCGAGATGGCCGCGACGCTGGCCGCCGCGCGCGGTGCGTTCCCGGGGCGCCGGCTGGTGCTGGCGTTCCAGCCGCACCGCTATACCCGCACGCGCGATTGCTTCGAGGACTTCGTCAAGGTGCTGGGCACCGTGGATGCGCTGCTGCTGGCCGAGGTCTATGCCGCCGGCGAAGCGCCGATTGTGGCCGCCGATGGCCGCGCGCTGACGCGCGCGTTGCGCGTGGCAGGCAAGGTTGAACCCGTTTTTGTGGAGCAGATCGACGAAATGCCGCAGGCTATCCTGAACGCCGTGCGTCCCGGCGATGTGGTGGTGACGATGGGCGCGGGCACGATCGGTACCGTGCCCGGACAACTGGTTTCGCAGCAAGCTGGGGGGCAGGCATGAGCTTCGTCGCCCATCCCAATATCGATCCCAAAGCGCTGGGCAAGGTTGGCGTGCTGCTCGGCGGCCGCTCGGCCGAACGCGAGATCTCGCTGCTCTCGGGCAACGGCGTGCTGGCCGCGCTGCGCTCGCGCGGCGTCGATGCCCATGCCTTCGATCCCGGCCTGCAGTCGGTGGCCGAGCTGGCCACGGCTGGCTTCGATCGCGTCTTTATTGCCCTGCATGGCCGCTACGGCGAGGACGGCACTATCCAGGGCCTGCTCGAGCAACTCGGCGTGCCCTATACCGGCAGCGGCGTGCTGGCCTCGGCGCTGGCCATGGACAAGCAGGCCACCAAGCGCCTGTGGACCACGCACGGGCTGCCCACGCCGCGCTTTGCCATGCTGCACGCCGATACCGATTTCGACGCCGTGGTGGCCGACCTGGGCCTGCCGCTGATCGTCAAGCCGGCGCGCGAGGGCTCGTCCATCGGCCTGACCAAGGTGACCGAAGCCGGCCAGATGCGCGCTGCCTTCGAGAAGGCAGCGGCGCTGGACAACGACGTGATCGCCGAAACCTTCATCGACGGCGCGGAGCTGACCTGCCCGATCGTGGGGGAGGGCGCCACCGCCGAAGCACTGCCGGTGATCCGCATCGTCGCGCCCGGCGCGAACTACGACTATCAAAATAAGTACTTTACTGACGATACCCAGTATCTGTGCCCGTCGGGCCTGCCGGACGACGTCGAAGCCGAAGTCCGGCGCCTGGCGGTGCAATCCTTCCGCGTGCTCGGTTGCCGCGGCTGGGCGCGCGCCGATGTGATGCTCGGCGCCGATAACAAGCCTTACCTGCTCGAGATGAATACCTCGCCCGGCATGACCGGCCATTCGCTGGTGCCGATGGCGGCGCGCGCGGTGGGCATCAGCTACGAGGACTTCGTCATGCAGGTGATTGCCGCGGCCACGCTGGACCTGCATCCCAGCGCGGCCTGGAAGCCCGACTGAGCATAGACCGAGCCAACACTGAACCCTGACTGACCGGAACCGGAACAACCCAAAGCCATGTGGCACAACACTCGCCTGCTTAACCTGATCGCCTCCACGCTCTACGCGCTGGTGGCGGTGATGGCGTTCGCGGCCGGCCTGCTATGGCTGGCGCAGCGGCCGGTGTTTGCCATTACCCACGTCGAGCTGGCGTCGATGGAAGGCGGCTCCCTGCGCCATGTCAATGCGCCGAGCGTGCGCGCCAACGCGTTGGGCAAGCTGTCCGGGAGCTTTTCACGCTCGACCTGAACGAGGCGCGCCAGATCTTCGAGTCGGTGCCTTGGGTACGCCGTGCCAGCGTGCGGCGCGAATGGCCCAACGGGCTGGCGGTCGAAGTCGAGGAGCACGAAGCCCTCGGTACGTGGGGCAATGCCGACAGTGGGCGCCTGATCAACACTTATGGCGAAGTTTTCGTCGCCAATCCGGCCGAAGCCGAGGAAGATGCCCAGTTGCTCGCGCTCGATGGCCCGCCGGACAGCGAGAGCGACGTGGTGGTCAAGATCGAAGTCATGCGCGAGTGGTTCAAGCCGCTGAGGGTGGAGCCGCTGGCGGTCACGCTGTCGTCCCGCTATGCCTGGCGCGCCAAGCTTTCCAACGGCATGGTGGTGGAGCTTGGCCGTGAACAGAATGACGAGGAGCGCGACGCCATGGACCAGCGCGTCAAGCGATTCGTGGTGGCCTGGCCCCAGGTCACGGAGCAGTGGGGCAAGCAGATCGAGTATGCGGACCTGCGATACCCCAACGGGTTCGCGATTCGCGCGGCTAACGTGCGATTCCTGACCGATGCCCAGGCAACGGCGGCAGCCAAGGCGAAAGCCGCTGGCTCCAGCACAAGCACGAGCACAAGCACGAGCACCAACGCGAGTACGAACGCCCGCACCAATCCGAACAACAACCCGACGCGACTCAAGAGCAAGAACGCGGAGAAAAACCGATGAGCAAGGAATACAAGGACCTACTGGTCGGTCTCGATATCGGCACTTCCAAAGTGGCCGCGGTGGTGGCGGAGTTGCGCCCCGACGGCAGCTACGAAGTGATCGGGATGGGCCAGTCTGAGTCCAAGGGTCTGAAAAAGGGGTCGTGGTCAATATCGAGGCCACCGTGCAGTCCATCCAGCGTGCGCTGGAGGAGGCTGAGCTGATGGCCGACTGCAAGATCTCCGAGGTGTTCACCGGCATTGCCGGCAGCCATATCCGCAGCTTCAATTCCAGCGGCATGGTGGCGATCAAGGACAAGGAGGTCACCCAGACCGACGTGGCCCGGGTGATCGAGACCGCCAAGGCGGTCAATATCCCGACCGATCAGCAAATCCTGCACATCCTGACGCAGGAATTCATCATCGACGGCCAGGAAGACGTGCGCGAGCCGATCGGCATGAGCGGCATCCGCCTGGAAGTGAAGGTGCATATCGTCACCGGCGCGGTCAGCGCGGCGCAGAACATCGTCAAATGCGTGCGCCGCTGCGGCCTGGAAGTGCACGACCTGATCCTGCAGCCGCTGGCCTCCAGCCTGGCGGTGCTGACCGAGGACGAGAAGGAACTCGGCGTGGTGCTGGTCGACATTGGCGGCGGCACTACCGATATCGCCATCTTCAGCGAAGGCGCGATCCGGCATACGGCCGTGATCCCCATCGCCGGCGACCAGATCACCAACGACATCGCCATGGCGCTGCGCACGCCCACGCCCGATGCCGAGGACGTCAAGATCCAGTATGGCATCGCCAAGCAGGCCATCGCCGATCCGGAAGACATGATCGAGGTCCCCGGCGTTGGCGACCGCGGTACGCGCTCGCTGTCGCGCCAGGCGCTGGCGGCGGTGATCGAGCCGCGTATCGAGGAGTTGTACTCGCTGGTGCACCAGGTGGTGCGCGAATCGGGCTATGAGGAACTGCTGTCGTCGGGGGTGGTGATCACCGGCGGCACGGCGATGATGCCGGGCATGGTGGAACTGGGCGAGGACATATTCCTCAAACCGGTTCGGGTCGGCGTGCCTGAATATCGCGGAAATTTGCACGAAGTCGTTAAGAGTCCGCGCTATTCGACCGTAATGGGACTACTGCTCGAAGGCCGCGTGCAGCGCATGCGTGGCCGCAAGGTGGCGGTGCAGAGCGGCTCGGTCAAGCAGGTGTGGACCCGCATGAAGGAATGGTTCGTCGGCAACTTCTGAACGTTGCAGGCGATCGGATTGCACTGGATTGAATGGCGGGCCTGTCCACCGAATGGCGGACAGGCCGTTGAACACGCAGTTTTTTGATGGTTTCTTGTTCAGTAACCAAGGGTTGCGGCGGGGAGGCTGCAGCGTTTGGCGGCTGATTCTTCTTGGAGGCAGTGATGGACTTTGACATGATCGAAACGGAATTGCAGGACGGCACCATCATCAAGGTGATTGGCGTGGGCGGCGCGGGCGGCAACGCTGTGCAGCACATGATCAGCCGTGGCGTGCAAGGCGTCGAATTTATCTGCATGAACACCGATGCGCAGGCGCTCAAGCGCTCCAGCGCTTCGCGCGTGCTGCAGCTCGGCAACACCGGCCTGGGGGCCGGCGCCAAGCCGGAGGTCGGCCGCAACTGCGCAGATCAGGCGCGCGAGCAGATCGCCGACTCGCTGCGTGGCGCGCACATGGTCTTCATCACTGCCGGCATGGGCGGCGGCACCGGTACCGGCGCTGCCCCGGTCGTGGCCCAGGTTGCCAAGGAAATGGGCATCCTGACCGTGGGCGTGGTCAGCAAGCCCTTCGAGTTCGAAGGCGCGCGCCGCGCCAAGGTGGCGGAAGCCGGTTCCGGCGAGCTGGAGTCCTGCGTCGATTCGCTGATCGTCGTGCTCAACGAAAAGCTGTTCGAAGTGATGGGCGACGACGCCGAGATGGACAAGTGCTTCCAGTGCGCCGACGACGTGCTGCACAACGCGGTTGCCGGCATCGCCGAGATCATCAATGTCGATGGCCTGGTGAACGTCGACTTCGAAGACGTGAAGACGGTCATGGGCGAGCAGGGCAAGGCCATGATGGGCACGGCCACCGTGTCGGGCGTTGACCGCGCCCGCCTGGCTGCCGAGCAGGCTGTCGCCAGCCCGCTGCTGGAAGGCGTGGACCTGTCGGGCGCGCGCGGCGTGCTGGTCAACATCACCGCCAGCCGCTCGCTCAAGCTGTCGGAAACCAAGGAAGTCATGAACACCATCCGCAGCTACGCCGCGGAAGATGCCACCGTGATCTTCGGTACGGTGTATGACGACGCCATGGGCGACGCACTGCGCGTGACGGTGGTGGCGACGGGCCTGGGCCGTTCGGCCAAGAAGCAACAGCCGATGACCCTGCTCAAGACCGGTACCGACAACATGCCGGTGCAGATGATGGGCAACATGACCAACAACGTGGGCGCAAGCCACAGCAGCGCGCCGGACTACAGCAACCTGGACACGCCGGCGGTATGGCGCAGCTCGCGCGAGTCTGCATCCGCCCACGTGGCCGCGCTGCAGGAAAAGGGTGTGGATACGTACGACATCCCGGCCTTCCTGCGCAAGCAGGCGGACTGAGATGCCTTGGCAAGGTGCCGGCAAGGCCGGTTGCCATCAGGCCGTGACCCCGGACCAGCGAAACACGCAAGCGCTCCCTACGCTCGTGTTCCGCCCGGTGGTTTCGGACTGAGCGGCAGCCAGCCCGCCGCACTTTCGCTGACGCGCTCAGGCTGCATCCCGTCGCCAGGACAGGCGTGCCTCCGGCCGCCTCCCCGGACTGGTCTCCCGCCCCTCCCGGCCGGGATGTGCCGTCGTCCGCGCGTCGATCGCAAGATCGGCGCGCAGATTTATTTCAAGAACAGTGCGGCTCGCAGCAGGAAAGGCCGCCCTGAAGTGATGTAAGCATCGCGCATCCATCGTGCGCACATGGCGCGAGTCGACTGATGCTCCCCGCAGGAACCCGGGCGCCGCCTTGTCGGAGGATTCCGACGACGTAACGGGCGGTGAACCGCCTTGGGCACCCGCGGCGGGCGCACTATGATGCTAAACAGGGTTTTTACCGAGACAGGAAGACACAGCATGATCGCTATTGGAGCGCGTGTGCCGGACGCCACGCTGAACGAGTTCTTTGAGGTCGAAACCGGCGGCTGCGCCCTCGGGCCCAATTCCTTCTCGGCGGCGGAGCTCGCGCGTGGCCGCAAGATCGTGGTGTTCGGCCTGCCCGGCGCCTTTACGCCGACCTGCTCCGCCAAGCATGTGCCGGGTTTTGTCGCGCAGGCAGACGCGCTGCGCGCGGCCGGCGTGGACGAAATCTGGTGCGTATCGGTCAACGACGCCTTTGTCATGGGCGCCTGGGGCCGCGAGCAGAACACCGGCGGCCGTGTGCGCATGATGGCCGACGGCAGCGCCGAATGGACGCGCCGGCTGGGCCTGGAACAAGACCTTACCGCGCGCGGCATGGGCGTACGCTCCAAGCGCTACGCCATGGTGCTCGATGATGGCGTGGTGTCTCACCTGTGGCTTGAAGCGCCCGGCGAGTTCAAGGTCAGCAGTGCCGAAGCCGTGCTGGCTGCGTTGCGCGCGTAATACGGGAATGTGTCAGCACACGCCACATAAGTGACTTTTGATTCATTTATAGTGATTTATTTCTTCTGTGCTAACACACCGAAACAAAGTGACGCAGCGCAGCAAACGAAGCAATGGTAAAATCGCTATATTAGAAAGTGTACTTGATAGATTTTAATAATAGCTGAGACTGTCATGCTCAAACAGCGCACCATCAAATCCCTGGTCAAGACCGTTGGCATTGGTTTGCACTCGGGCCGTAAAGTGACGCTGACGCTGCGCCCGGCCCCGGTGGATACCGGCATCGTATTCACCCGCGTCGACCTGCCAGAAGCGGTCGAGATCCCCGCGAGCGCGTCAGCCATCGGCGACACGCGCCTGGCGTCGGTCCTGCAGAAGGATGGCGCGCGCGTCTCGACCGTGGAGCATTTGATGTCCGCCTGCGCGGGCCTTGGCATCGACAACCTGTATGTGGATGTCGACGCCGAAGAAATCCCCATCATGGATGGTAGCGCCGCGTCTTTCGTCTTCCTGCTGCAATCGGCCGAGATCGAGCAGCAATCGGCACCCAAGCGATTCATCCGCGTGAAGAAAGCCGTGGAAGTGCGTGAAGGCGACAAGCTGGCGCGACTGGAGCCCTTCTTTGGCTTCAAGCTGGCTTTCACCATCGATTTCCGCCATCCCGCGGTCGACAAGACCGGCCAGACCTTCGCCATCGATTTCGCCGACACCAGCTATGTGCGCGAAATCGCCCGCGCCCGCACCTTCGGCTTTGCCCATGAAGTGGAGGCCTTGCGCGAGATGGGCCTGGCCCGCGGCGGCAGCCTGGACAACGCGATCGTGCTCGACGAGCACCGCATGCTGAACAACGAAGAACTGCGCTACGGCGACGAGTTCGTGCGCCACAAGATCCTGGATGCGATCGGTGACCTGTACGTGGTCGGGCATCCGCTGATTGGCGCGTATATCGCCAACAAATCAGGGCACGGGCTCAACAACCAGCTGTTGCGGGCGTTGCTGGCCGATCAGGAAGCCTACGAGATGGTGACGTTCGACCGCGTCGAGGATGCGCCGCCGGCTTTCCTGCCGCAGTTGGTGCCGGCGTTTGCCTAACGCCTGTAACGCCTGGCAGGAGTCGGGGCCAGTCTTCCGGCCTTGCATGAAGAGCCGACCTCAGGGCCGGCTTTTTACGCCCGGCGGCTGCCTGGCAGCCTTACCGATGGTGCGACAACAGCGTATTCAACGCATCCCGCAGCGGCGAATCCGGCAAGCCCTTCGCCAACTCGTCCAGGCTGGACAGCCCCGTCGCGGACATCCGCGCCACCTTGGGCTTCACCACCGGCCCGGTGTCCCAATCGCTCTGCCGCCCGACCTCCGGTTGTACCCTCACCCGGATTGCGGTAATCTGCGACCCCCGCTGTTGCAGTCTCGAAAGTAGCGTTGGAACCACCTGCCGAACTCGTGCCGCTGCGGCCCCATGGGCTGCAAGCAACAGTAAAGTTCGCTCCGACTGGCCTTGCCCGATGCCGCGGGCGTCTTGCTTGACGCCGGCAACAGCGATGCCATCCTGCAGTCCGCGTGGCAGGAGCGACAGCACCTCAGCCTCCAGTGCCGCCAGTTCCCGTGCCGTCTGCATCAGGGCCGAGACCGGGCCAGCCTTGTCGAGCCAGTCGTTAAGCGGCTTGGCGGCGGGCGTCTGGAGGGCGTAATGGGTAAACATGCGCATGCGCGCATTCTAGCGTGCCGTTCGCGTCAGTGCGGCGGCTTATGCGCCGCGGCTGCCTGGCCGGCGCCGCGGCCAGGCATGAGAAGGAGTTGCGCCTTGCAGATCATCGTGCTTCACCCCCGCCTGCCGCGTGTTCGCCATTTCACCCTGTCGCGGGGCAAGGTCTTTGCCGCCGTCGTGCTGCTGTGCCTGGTCGTTGCGCTGGTGTCGTCGGCCCTGACCTGGATCGTGGCGCGCTCGGGCATCACAGCGCCGGCCCGCGCGCCGGGCGACGACGCTTACCTGCGGGCCAACCTCAATGTGCTTGCAGCGCGCGTGGGCGAGATCCAGGCCCGGATGGTGCGGCTGGATGCGCTGGGCGAGCGGGTCTCGGGGCTGGCCGGCATCGCGCCCAAGGAATTCAACTTCCAGCAGCCGCCCGGGCGGGGCGGCCTGGCCGCGTCCGCGCAGTCGCGCACGTCGAGCCTGCCAGAACTGCAGCTTGCGCTGGCGCGCCTGTCGGACCAGGCCGAGCAGCACGCGGACTATTTCGACGTGGTGGCGAGCACGTTGCTGGATCGCCAGAGCGAGAGTCGCCGTGTCCCGCGCGTGCTGCCGGTGGCGAGCGGCTACGACGCATCCGGCTTTGGCTGGCGCTTCGACCCCTTCACCGGGCGCCGCACCCCGCATGACGGAGTGGATTTTTCGGCACCCGCAGGTACCCCGATCGTGGCGGCGGCCGGCGGCGTGGTGGTCGCGGCGCAATGGCATCCCGAGTACGGCAACCTGATCGACATCGATCACGGCAACGGCCTCAAGACCCGCTATGCGCACGCCTCCAAGCTGCAGGTGAAGGCCGGCGACCTGGTCAAGCCTGGCCAGCAGATCGCCCTGGTAGGCTCCACCGGGCGCGCCACCGGCGCGCACCTGCATTTCGAGGTGCATGTGGACGGCGTGCCGCAAAACCCGAATCGCTTCCTGGCCATCGCCAAGCCTGCGCCAGCCCAGGTTGCGCAGGCGCCGGTACCCACCGAACGCAATCTCATCCGTTGAAGAACCAGGGCGCCGCCCCGATGTCGGAAGCATTGGATGCGCGGGTTGTGTCCGGGCCGTCAAGTGGTGGGGGACGCGCGGTGTGGTTTGCACAGCGTTTCGCCTGCCGCTAGGTTCCGGTCGTGACCCGCGCGCGTGATAAACTCGGCGTTTTGCGCCAATCTTCCTATTTCCTCGCGCGGTCCGCCCTGGGCAGCCGGCCAAGCCGGCGGCTAGGCCGCCCTAGTGCGTACCACGGCGGCGTACCACTCGCGTAGGTGAAAGCAATCGATGATCACGGGCCTTCTCAAGAAAGTCTTCGGCAGCCGTAATGAACGGCTGATCAAACAATATGGCAGGACCGTCGCGCAGATCAATGCGCTGGAACCGAAGTTCGAGGCACTTTCGGATGACGACCTGCGCGGCATGACCGAGATTTTCCGGCAGCGCCACGCCGCCGGGGAGTCGCTCGAGGCGTTGCTGCCCGAGGCCTTCGCGGTGTGCCGCGAGGCCAGCAAGCGGATCATGAAGATGCGCCACTTCGACGTCCAGCTGATCGGCGGCATGGTGCTCAACGACAACAAGATCGCTGAAATGCGCACCGGCGAGGGCAAGACCCTTACCGCGACGCTGCCGGTGTACCTCAATGCCATCACCGGCCGCGGCGTGCACGTTGTCACGGTCAACGACTACCTGGCCCAGCGTGACGCCGAGTGGATGGGGCGCCTGTACAACTTCCTCGGCCTGTCGGTCGGCGTGAACCTGTCGCAGATGCCGCATGACCAGAAGGCAGCGGCCTATGCGTCCGACATCACGTACGGCACCAACAACGAGTTCGGCTTCGACTACCTGCGCGACAACATGGTCTACGACCCTGGCCAGCGCGTGCAGCGTCCCCTGAACTACGCCATCGTCGACGAGGTGGACTCGATCCTGATCGACGAAGCGCGCACCCCGCTGATCATCTCGGGCCAGGCGGAGAACCAGACCGACCTGTACCAGCGCATGAACGGCGTGCCCAAGCTGCTCGTGCGCCAGATCGGCGAGGAAAAGGCCGACGGCACGGGCGTCGAGAAGCCGGGCGACTACTTCGTCGACGAAAAGGGCCATCAGGTCTACCTGACCGAGGCTGGTCACGAGAAGGCGGAAGAGATCCTGGCGCAGCAAGGCCTGATCGGCGAGGGCGAATCGCTCTACGCGCCGCAGAACATCACGCTGATGCATCACCTCTACGCCGCGCTGCGCGCGCAGAGCCTGTTCCATCGCGACCAGCACTATGTGGTGCAGAACGACGAAGTCGTCATCGTCGACGAGTTCACCGGCCGCCTGATGACCGGACGGCGCTGGTCCGACGGCCTGCACCAGGCAGTGGAAGCCAAGGAAGGCGTGACGGTCCAGCAGGAAAACCAGACGCTGGCAACGATCACGTTCCAGAACTACTTCCGCATGTACGAGAAGCTGTCCGGCATGACCGGCACGGCCGATACGGAAGCCTACGAGTTCCAGGAGATCTACGGCCTGGAAGTGGTGGTCATCCCCACCAACCGTGGCGCCCAGCGCAAGGACTTCCAGGACCAGATCTACAAGACCTCGAACGAACGCTACGATGCCGTGGTGCGCGATATCCGCGATTGCTACGAGCGCAGCCAGCCCGTGCTGGTGGGCACCACCTCGATCGAGACCTCGGAATACCTGTCCGGCCTGCTCGGCAAGGCCCAGTTGCCGCACCAGGTGCTCAACGCCAAGCAGCACGCGCGCGAAGCCGAGATCGTGGCGCAGGCCGGCCGCCCCAAGATGATCACCATCGCTACCAACATGGCGGGCCGGGGCACCGACATCGTGCTGGGTGGCAACGTGGAGAAGCAGGCTGGCTTCATCGAAGCCGACGAGAGCCTCTCCGAGGCCGACAAGGCCGCGCGCATCGCCCATCTGGAAGGCGAGTGGCAGTCGCTGCACGAGCAGGTCAAGGCCGCCGGCGGCCTGCATATCGTGGGCACCGAGCGCCATGAGTCGCGCCGTATCGACAACCAGCTGCGCGGCCGCGCCGGCCGCCAGGGCGACCCGGGCTCGTCCCGCTTCTACCTGTCGCTGGACGACCAGTTGCTGCGCATCTTTGCCGGCGACCGCGTGCGCGCCATCATGGAACGCCTGAAGATGCCGGAAGGCGAGCCGATCGAAGCGGGCATCGTCACGCGCTCGATCGAATCCGCCCAGCGCAAGGTGGAAGGCCGCAACTTCGATATCCGCAAGCAACTGCTGCAGTACGACGACGTTGCCAACGACCAGCGCAAGGAAATCTACAAGCTGCGCAACGAAGTGCTCGAGTCGAACGACGTTGGCGAGATGGTGAAGAACCTGCGCCAGAGCGTGTTGGTCGAGATGTTCCGCGACCACGTGCCGGCCGACACCATGGAAGAGCAGTGGGACATCAAGGGCCTGGAGACCAAGCTGCGCGAGGAATGGTCCCTGGAAGTGCCGCTGGCCGCGACCATCGAGGCTGCCCAGAGCATCGAGGACGAGGTGCTGTTGGACAAGATCATGCGCGCGGCCGACGAGCGTTACGACGCCAAGGTCAACCAGGTCGGCCGCGAATCCTTTGCCGGCTTCGAGCGCTCGGTGATGCTGCAAAGCATCGACACGCACTGGCGTGAACACTTGGCAGCGCTGGATCACCTGCGCCAGGGCATCCATCTGCGCGGCTATGCGCAGAAGGATCCCAAGCAGGAATACAAGCGCGAGTCGTTCGAGCTGTTCGCCCGCCTGCTGGACGTGATCAAGGTGGAAGTCACGCGCGTGATCTTCAACGTGCAGATCCAGTCGCCGGAAGAACTCGAGCAAGCTTCGGAGCAGATCGAGGAAGGCCTGTCGCACCTCGCCAACGTGCAGTACAAGCATGATGAGTTCGAGGAGGCCACCCAGGGTGCGGAAAGCGTGGGCAGCACCGCGCCCGAGCGCGCCGGCATCGCCTACGCCGCCGCGGCCGAGGCCGCGGGCATGGCCAAGGTGGGGCGCAACGATCCCTGCCCATGCGGCTCCGGCAAGAAGTTCAAGCAGTGCCACGGCAAGCTCAGCTAAGCCGCGCACCGTGAAGTCAGCAAACATGCCCGCGCAAGCGGGCATGTTCGTCAGGGGCGGTGCATTACGTTGCATCAAGTGGAACCCGCGGCCCCTGGCATGAGCAAAACGAGCAAAACCAGCAACGTCGAACGCATAGAGGATCGCACATGGCCGTCAACCTGCCCCTGCCGCTGGCAGAAAACCTGAAACCCGTCGCCGGCGTCGAGCTTGGCTGGGCCGAAGCGGGTGTCCGCAAGGCCAACCGCAAGGACGTGCTGGTGGTGCGCCTTGCCCAAGGCAGCACCGTGGCGGGCGTGTTCACCCGCAACCGCTTCTGCGCCGCGCCGGTGCAGGTCTGCCGCGAGCACCTGGCCGCGGGCAAGGGCATCCGCGCGATCGTGGTCAACACCGGCAACGCCAACGCCGGCACCGGCGAGCCGGGCCTGGCCAATGCGCGCGCCACCTGCGATGCGCTGGCCGCGCAGCTCGGCATTGCACCTGAGCAAGTCCTGCCGTTCTCGACCGGCGTGATCCTCGAGCCGCTGCCGGTGGACCGCATCACCGCCGCGCTGCCCGCCGCCATCGCCAATGCCAGGCCCGACAACTGGCTGGCCGCGGCGGAGTCGATCATGACCACCGACACCCAGCCCAAGGCCGCCTCGCGCACCGTGCTGATCGGCGGCAAGACCGTGACGCTGTCCGGCATCAGCAAGGGCGCGGGCATGATCCGCCCCAATATGGCGACCATGCTCGGCTTTGTCGCCACCGATGCCACCGTGTCGCAGGATGTGCTGCAAGCACTGGTGTCGTTTGCCGCGGACCGGTCCTTCAACAGCATCACCATCGACGGCGATACCTCCACCAATGACTCCTTTGTGCTGATCGCGAGCGGCCAGGCCGGCGCGCCGGCCATCGAGCGTGCCGAGGGGCGGATTTCGAGGCGCTGCGCGCCGCGCTGACCGACCTGTCGCAGGAACTCGCGCAGATGATCGTGCGCGATGGCGAAGGCGCCACCAAGCTGATGACCATCCAGGTCGAGGGCGGCAAGGACGTGGCCGAATGCCGCCTGATCGCCTATGCGGTGGCGCATTCGCCGCTGGTCAAGACCGCCTTCTACGCCTCGGACCCCAACCTGGGCCGCATCCTGGCCGCGGTGGGCTATGCCGGTGTGGACGATCTCGAAGTGGAGAGTGTCAATCTGTGGCTGGACGATGTCCTGGTCGCGCGCGACGGCGGCCGCAACCCCGAGTATCGTGAGGAAGACGGCCAGCGCGTGATGAAGCAGGCGGAAATCACCGTGCGCATCGCGCTCGGCCGTGGCGACGCCACCGCCACGGTCTGGACCTGCGACCTGTCGCACGACTACGTTTCGATCAACGCGGACTATCGCTCGTAAGCACCATCGCGTTTGTGCCGCTCCCGCCAGCGCGGGCGCGGCACGCCATCCGCCCGCATTCCTGCCAACGATCCGCCTTCGCCCAAGCCGCCATGTCAGACCTTGCTGCCCGCCTCGATAGTTTCCTCGCCCGCCTTGAACAATGGTTGCCTCCCCAGCTGACCGATGCTGACTGGGAGCAGGCCGTCGCATTCCGCTGGCGCAAGCGGCAGAGCCTGTTCGGCAACATCGGCTACCTGCAGGCGATCCGCCAGTTGCCGCCGATCCATCTCGACGACCTGAAGAACATCGAGCGGCAGAAGGACGCCATCGTCGCCAATACGCGCCAGTTCGTGCAGCACCTGCCGGCCAACAACGTGTTGCTGACGGGCGCGCGCGGCACCGGCAAGTCCTCGCTGATCAAGGCCTGCCTCAATGCTTTCGTCAAGGATGGCCTGCGGCTGGTGGAAGTGGACAAGGATGACCTGGGCGACCTCGGCGATATCGTCGAACAGCTGTCGGGGCGTCCCGAGCGCTTTGCCATCTTCTGCGACGACCTGTCGTTCGAAGAGGGCGAGTCGGGCTACAAGTCGCTGAAGTCGGCGCTGGACGGCTCGGTGGCCGCGCAGTCGGACAATGTGCTGATCTACGCCACCTCCAACCGCCGCCATTTGCTGCCCGAGTACATGAAGGACAACGAGACCTACCGCCATACCGACGATGGCGAGATCCATCCCGGCGAAGTGGTGGAGGAAAAGATATCGCTGTCCGAGCGCTTCGGGCTGTGGCTGTCGTTCTATCCGCCCAAGCAGGACGAGTACCTGACCATCGTCGGCCACTGGCTCGGGCACTTTGGCTGCAGCACCGAAGACATTGCCGCCGCGCGCGGTGATGCGCTGGTGTGGGCGCTGGAGCGCGGCTCACGCTCGGGCCGGGTGGCGTGGCAGTTCGCCCGTGACTGGGGCGGCAAGCATGGCAAGCCGTTCGTTGCCTCGGCGCAGGACGGCCAGGCATGAGCGAGGCATCGCAAGTGGCCGACGCAGCGGCGCCGGCGCGCAAGGTGACCGAGGTTGCCGTCGGCGTGCTGGTGCAGCCCGACGGGCGCTTCCTGCTGGCCCAGCGGCCGGCGGGCAAGCCTTACGAAGGCTACTGGGAATTCCCGGGCGGCAAGCTGGAGCCGGGTGAATCAGTGGAACAAGCGCTGGCGCGCGAGCTGCACGAGGAGCTCGGCATCGAGGTGGGCGCGAGCGTGCGCTGGCACGTGCTGGAGCATGACTACCCGCATGCCTACGTGCGCCTGCATTTCTGCAAGGTCACGGCGTGGACGGGCGAGCTGGTCGGCCGCGAGGGGCAGGCCTTCTCGTGGCAATCGGCGCCGGTGGACGTGGGCCCCTTGCTGCCCGCAACGATCCCCGTGGTGGACTGGCTGGCTGCCGAGAGCGGCGCCGCCTGAACCGTCGGGGCCGCAACGGCCCCGCGGTGCTTAATCCTCGTCTTCCTCGTCCGGCGAGGGTTCCTCGCCGGGTTTGCCGCCGATCACGTATTTCTCGGACGCCCACGCGCCCAGGTCGATCTGCTTGCAGCGATTCGAGCAGAAGGGACGGAATTTATTCTCGGGTACCCAGGCCACGTCCGTGCCGCAGGTGGGGCATTTGACTACGGTTGTCATTGCTTCAGAAATTGCAGAGCTTGAGCAGGAAGGGGATGTCGGCGTCGACCGAACGGGGACGCAAGTCGCCATCCTGCTGCGTGAAACGGACCCACAGCATGTACTTGTTGGCGCTCATCTCGGGGATGAAGGCCAGCAGCGATTCGTCCAGCAGCACCTGCATCAGCTGGTAGCTGCGCCCGGACAGCATCTGCTGGTAGCTGCCACCGGTGGCGATGACCTTGCCGCTCTGGCCGGACTCGCGCAAGAGGCGCAACACGGTGTTGGTGCCAAAGCGCAGCGGCACCAGCGGGCGCGCCCACTTGAGTATGTCCGCGCGTCGCTCTTCGGGGGGACGGTGCTGCCACGCGTAATAGGCCGGCAGGTCGAACTCGCAGGTGCCGCCCGGGATAATGGCGCGGCTGCGGATACTGGTGAGCCACTCATTGTCGGTCAGCAGCTGGCCGGCCTTGCCAACCAACTGGTTGAGCTGGGCGATCGCTTGCTCGATCTCGCTGATGACGCTATCCAGCGCGCCCTGGTCGATCTGCGGATTGGCGCGCAGCGCGGCAAGCGCCTGGCGCTGGCGTTCCAGTTCCTTGAGCAGGTCGGTCTTCAGGTCAGCGCGGCCGGCGACGTCGATGATCTCGAACAGCGTCGTCAACGCCACGTGATGCTGCAGGGCGTGATCCTGGCCGAGAAAATAATCCAGCCGATCGAACAGGTCTTCCAGGCGCAGGAGAGTCCTGATGCGTTCGTTAAAAGGATATTCGTACAGAATCAATGGGTGTATCCGTGCAACAGGGCGGGTTGGCGGGTGGGCAATCTGACCCGGGCGGCATTGCCGGAGCGGTGAGGCTTCCGGTGCATCCGGGGCTGCGCGATGTGAATCGGCCTGGGCCCTCGATATCGGCAGTATGCGGCCATTTCCCGCGTGATTCCAGCGCATTCTATGCGAGACCGCCAATCAGGACAATGAAGCAGCCGACTTGAGGTGCCGCATGCAGCACCGCACAAGGATGATGCCGGATGCTGCCAGCCACTCTGCCTATGGCTCCCCATGGCTGCCTAGGCGCCGGCCAGGCTGCGGTACAGCTGGTCGAGCCGATCCACTTGCGCGGGCAGGGCTTCCGGCGGGCCTTCGTTGTCGACCACATCGTCGGCGGCGGCCAGGCGTTCGCTGCGCTTGGCCTGCCTGGCCATGATGGCCTCGACCTGGCCCTGGGAAAAGCCGTTGCGCGCCATGACCCGGGAAACCTGCGTGGCCTCGCTGCAATCCACCACCAGCACCCGGTCCACCCGCGCTCGCCATGATCCCGATTCGACCAGCAGCGGAACCACGTAGATCAGGTAGCGGTGCAGCCCGGAGGCACGGACCGCGGCCGCGCGCGCCTCGGTCAGCTGGCGGATCAGGGGGTGGGTGATGCCCTCCAGCCGGGCCTTGGCCGCCGGGTCCGAGAACACCAGTTCGCGCATGGCATTGCGGTCCATGGCGCCGTCTGCGCGCAGGCAGGCGGGGCCAAAGGCTTCCAGCAGGGCAGGGATGGCCAGCCCGCCCGGCGCGGTGATCTCGTGCGCGAGCAGGTCGGTATCGATCAGGGCGGCGCCGCGCGCGGCGAACAGGTCCGCCACGCGGGTCTTGCCGGAGCCGATGCCTCCGGTCAGTCCGATTTGCAGCATGTAGGTCTCGAAGCTTGCGATGGGTTTGACAAGGCCGCCTTCAGGCAGCCGGCGCCCGTTCAGCCAGCAATGATGCCCAGCGGCAGCACATTGGGCCCAAAGAACAGCACAAGCAGCCCGGCTCCGGCGATATAGGGGCCGAAGGCGAAGTGCGTATCGCGATCCTGACGGCGCAGCGCGATATTGGCAAGCGCGAATACCAGCCCCACCACGGAGGAGAGCAGCACCAGCGCGGGCAGGGCCTGCCAGCCGAACCAGGCGCCCAGCGCGCCCATCAGCTTGAAGTCGCCATAGCCCATGCCTTCCTTGCCCCGCACCAGCTTGAAGATCCAGTACACCGTCCACAGCAGCAGGTAGCCGGCGGCAGCGCCGATCACGGCATCGGCTAGCGGGGCGAACAGCCCGCCGAGATTGAGCAGCAGGCCCAGCCACACCAGCGGCAGCGTGATCTGGTCTGGCAGCAGCTGCGTGTCCGCGTCGATCAGGGTGAGGGCGATCAGGGCCCAGATCAGGGCGATGGCCGCGAGAGCCTGCCAGGTAGGGCCGAAGTGCGCCGCGGCCAGCGCGGTGAGCAGCGCGGTGCCCGCTTCCACCAGCGGATAGCGCGCACCGATGGGCGCGGCGCACGACGAGCAGCGCCCGCGCAGGAACAGGTAGCTCAGTACCGGGATATTCTCCAGCGCGCCGATGGCGTGTCCGCAGTGCGGGCAGGCCGAGCGCGGCACCATCAGGTTGTAGGGCTCGGGGTGGGGGAGCGGGTCGTCGCGCAGCGACGCGATGTAGTTGGCTTCATCATGCTCCATCATGCGCGGCAGGCGGTGCACCACCACGTTGAGGAAGCTGCCGACCAGCAAGCCGATCAGCGCGGCGGCGGCCATCAGGAACCAGGGCGGCAGCGCCGCCAGCTCGGCAATGGTCTGCGCGGGGGCAGCCAGTGAAGAAATCGCGCCACTGGCGCCGTCCGCGGAAAACAGCCACATGCCTTACACCACCTGTCCCAGTTTGAAGATCGGAAGATACATCGCCACCACCATGCCGCCAATCAGCACGCCCAGCACCACGATGATCAGCGGCTCGATCAGGCTGGAGATGGCGGCAACAGCGTCATCGACCTCGCGCTCGTAGAACTCCGCCACCTTCAGCAGCATGTTGTCCAGCGCGCCGGACTCCTCGCCGATCTGCGTCATCTGCAGCACCATGCTGTCGAACACATGGGTGGCCTGCATGGCGTTGGTCAGGCTGGTACCGATGCGCACCGATTGCTCGATCTCCTTGGTGGCGTCGTAGTACACCCAGTTGCCGGCGGCGCCGGCGACCGAATCCATCGACTCCACCAGCGGCGTGCCGGCGGCGAACATGGTGGCAAGCGTGCGGGTCCAGCGGGCGATCACCGCCTTGCGGAACAGCGAGCCGAAGATCGGCAGCCTGAGCAGCAGGCGGTCGCTGGCGCGCTGGACCTTCTCAGAGCGTTTGAGCCCGCGTATATACATCGTGATGGCGATGGCCGGCGCGCCGATGATCAGGTACCAGTGATCGACGAAGAAGTCCGACATGGCAATCACGACCAGGGTCGGCGCCGGCAGGTTGGCGCCGAAGCTGGAGAACACGCCCTTGAACGCCGGGATCACGAAGATCATCAGGATCACCGTCACCGCGAAGGCCACGGTCAGCACGGCGATCGGGTAGATCATGGCCGACTTGATCTGGCTCTTCAGCGCGATGGTCTTTTCCATGTAGAGCGACAAGCGCTCCAGCAGGGCGTCCAGGATACCGCCCTGCTCGCCGGCGTCGATCAGGTTGCAGTAGAGCGTGTCGAAGTAGCGCGGATGGCGGCGGAAGGCCTGCGCCATGCTGCTGCCGGATTCGATGTCGAAGCGGATCTCGGACAGCAGCTGGGTGAAGTTGGGGTTGGCATGCCCGCGCGCGATGATGTCGATCGATTGCAGCAGCGGGATGCCCGCCTTGAGCATGGTCGAGAGCTGGCGCGTGAAGTACGCGATGTCCTTCTGGGTGATCTTTTTCCCGCGCGCGGCCCGCCGCTTTTTCAGCTTGACGACCGTCAGCCCCTGCTTTCGCAGCGTGGCATTGACCTCGGCCTGGCTCTCGGCGCGCAGCTCGCCCGAGAACGCCTTGCCCTTGCGGTCCTTGCCTTCCCACTCGAAGAGGTACTGCGTGGGCGCTTTACGCCCTGGTTTCCCCTTGGGCGCAGCCGCCTTGCGAGCGGCGGCGGCTGGTGCGCGTGTCGCCATGATTGACCCCTAATGACATCTCTTGTTGTTTTACATATTTGTTGTAGCCAGCACTTCTTCGAGCGAGGTGAGACCCTGCTTCACCTTGGCCAAGCCAGCTTCGCGCAACGATAGCACGCCATCTTTACGCGCTTGTTCGGCGATTTCCAGCGCCGTGCCATGCGCGAGGATGATCTGTTGCATCGGCTCGGTGATCGGCATCACCTGGTAGATGCCGCAGCGGCCCTTGTAGCCGCTGCCGTTGCAGCGCTCGCACCCGACCGGGTGGTAAGGCTGCCAGCTGCCGTCGAGATCCTGGTCCTGGAAGCCGGCGTCGGCCAGCACCTCGCGCGCCAGCTCTCCGGGCCGCTTGCAGGTGCATAGCCGCCGCGCCAGCCGCTGCGCGGTGATCATCAGCACGCTGGACGCGATATTGAAGGGCGCGACACCCATGTTCATCAGGCGCGTGAGCGTGGTCGGCGCGTCGTTGGTATGCAGCGTCGAGAACACCAGGTGGCCCGTCTGGGCCGCCTTGATGGAAATGTCGGCGGTCTCCAGGTCGCGGATTTCGCCGACCATGATGATGTCGGGATCCTGGCGCAGGAAGGAGCGCAGCGCGGCGGAGAAAGTCAGGCCGGCTTTTTCGTTGACGTTGACCTGGTTGATGCCGGGCAACTGGATTTCCGCCGGATCCTCGGCGGTCGAGATATTGATGTCGCCCTGGTTCAGCCGGTTCAGGAAGGTGTACAGCGACACCGTCTTGCCGCTGCCGGTGGGGCCGGTCACCAGCACCATGCCGTAGGGGCGCTTGATCACGTCCAGCAGCAGCGCCTTTTGCGCCGGCTCGTAGCCGAGCTGGTCGATGTCGAGCTTGTCGGACGACGACTCCAGGATCCGGATCACGATCTTCTCGCCGAACAGCGTCGGCAGCGTGGAGACGCGGAAGTCGATCGCCTTCTCCACGGTTTCCTTCGGCTCCTTGCTGTCTTTGCCGTCCTTGTCGCCGCCTTTTTCCTTGGGCAGCGCAATCAGCAGCTTCATGCGGCCGTCTTGCGGCACGCGCTTTTCCGAGATGTCCAGGCGCGACAGCACCTTGATCCGGGTGGAGATCTTGTCGCGGATATCCACCGGCGGCCGTGCCACTTCCTGCAGCACGCCATCGACCCGGAAGCGGATGCGGTAGAAGGTCTCGAACGGCTCGAAGTGGAGATCGGAGGCGCCGCGATGGAAGGCTTCGGTCAGCAGCTTGTGCAGGAAGCGAACCACCGGTGCGTCGTCGATGTCGGCCGCGGTCTTGTTGCGCAGCGCGCCGGCGGACGCCACCGGGTCGTAGTCGATCAGCTTGTGCTCGACGTGCCCCGGGCCGATCGACTTGATCGTGCCGCCGCTGTCGTCGGAAGCCGAGCGCACGTATTGCATCAGCTTGTCGTGCTCGACCACGACGGGTTCCACCGGCAGGTTGTATTTCTGCTTGATGGCATCGAGCCCGGCCTGGTTGCCCGGGTCGGACAATGCCAGCACCAGGCGGTTCTCGCGCCGGCCCAGCGGCAGCAGGCGGTGCGCGTGGAACTCGCGATTGCCCGCCAGCGCCGGCGGCACCTTGTTGAGGTTGTACTGATTCAGATCGATCAGCGGCAGCTGATATTTATCAGCCGCGAAGATCGCCACATCATGTGCAGTCATGGTGCCGCTGGCAATGATCTCGTCGATCAGCTGCGACTTTTTTCTCGTGCCGACTGTTCAAGCTGGGCGAGCAGGGCCGGCGCGATACGCCGGCTCTGTGCAAGAGCTAGACCAAGTGTCATGGCAAAAAACGATTGGCCGCAAGCGGCCGAGGACCCCGAATCGGGGCAGTTTGCCGCCGGGGTCACTTTTTGTAAAGGCGAGACGGAAAGGGTGTTGGCGTTTGCGCGACACGGGCGCAACCCTACTTGCGCGGGGGGATGCGCAAGGGGTGGGAATCAGGATCGGCGAGCCGGGTGCGCCAATGAAAAAAGGCCGCACATTGCTGTGCGGCCTTTTTTGTACGGTCTTGTCGACCGTGAAACTGGTCGGGGTGAGAGGATTCGAACCTCCGGCCTCTACGTCCCGAACGTAGCGCTCTACCAGGCTAAGCTACACCCCGTTTGTTTTTCTCTGCGCTGCCTGCCTAATTACTAGCTGCTTAATTACTGCTGCAGCGCGAAAGCACACAAGTGTAGCAGCCTTTTTTGCGGAATGGAAGAGGACACCCCCACGAGGCGCTTTGGCATCAGGACTGCCGTTGCAGCGAGAACGCGCACAGGTCGATCAGCGTTTGCTTCAATGGGGAGTCGGGGAACTGCTGGGCGGCTTTTTCCGCGGCTTCGGCTTCGCGCTGGGCAGCCTGGAAGGTGACCTCGAGCGCGCCGCATGCGTGGATTGCGGTGAACACCGCATCGAAATGCTCGGTGCCACCTTGCACGATGGCTTCGCGGGCCAGCGTGCGTTGTTCCGCGGTGCCGTGCTCGAGCAGGTGCAGCAGCGGCAGGGTGGGCTTGCCTTCACGCAGGTCGTCGCCGGCATTCTTGCCCATCTGCTCGGCGCTGGCGGTGTAGTCCAGCATGTCGTCGATCAGCTGGAACGCCGTGCCGATGCGCCGTCCGTATTCCGCGGCGGCTTCTTCAGTGGCCGCGTCCGCGCCGGCCAGCACGGCGCCGAGCTGGGCCGAGGCTTCGAAGAGCTTGGCGGTCTTGTAGCGGATCACCTGCAGGTAGCGCTCCACCGTGACGTCGGGGTCGTGCATGTTCAGCAGCTGCAGCACCTCGCCTTCGGCAATCACATTGGTGGCATTGGAGAGGATCTCCATGATGCGCATGCTGCCGGCGTCCACCATCATCTGGAAGGCACGGGAATAGAGGAAATCGCCTACCAGCACGCTGGCGGCGTTGCCGAAGACCGCATTGGCGGTCTGGCGGCCGCGGCGCAGCTCCGACTCGTCGACGACGTCGTCGTGCAGCAGCGTGGCGGTGTGGATGAACTCGACCACGGCGGCCAGTTCGTGGTGCCGGTTGCCGTCGTAACCGAAGGCCCGCGCGGACAGCAGCAGGATCACCGGGCGCAGGCGCTTGCCGCCCGCACTGATGATGTACTCGCCGATCTGCTCGATCAGGGGCACCTCCGAGGCGAGGCGCTGGCGGATAACCGAATCAACGGCGCGCATGTCGGCAGCGACCGGGGCAAGCAAGGCAGTGGCGGAAGACTGGGACAAGATGTTCACCGTTACGCAAAACCCGCCGATTATAAGCCATGCGGGTGTATGTATGTCCCCTGAACGGGGGTGCGACAAGGCGCGCAGTCGCGCTGCGCGTAAAGCGGGGGCGGCGATCCCGGGGACCTATAATGCCGCCATGACCCAGCCACATTCCTCCTCGCCCCGCAAGCTGCGGCGAACCGCATTGTGGGCAGCTTTCGCCGCCCTGGCCGGTTTCCTGCTCGCGGACCTGATCTGACCAGAACGGGCGGGGAAGTGCTTCAGGCGGCGCCACGCGACGCCGGACAGGCTATGTGTCTGTTTTCTTTGTACTTTTCCCGGCTTTGGTATAGAATCGTGGGTTTCCTCCGGCCGCTTTGTGTTGTCTGCAGATGCGCTGGTGGGAGATAACCGGGCCAATTGGGCCGTCCGGCTTGTCTGTTTTCCTTGCCTTTTGCTGATTGGAGCAGCGGGATGAAACGGACGCAAGGGCGCGCCGGCGTTGGCTTTCGGCGTTTTATTTCACATCGAGAGGTTCGACAATGTACGCGGTCGTAAAAACCGGCGGCAAGCAATATAAGGTTGCTGCTGGCGAAAAACTTAAAGTAGAACAGATACCGGCAGACATTGGCGCAGAAATCACGCTCGACCAGGTGCTCGCAGTGGGCGCAGGCGACCAACTCAAGTTTGGTACGCCACTGGTTAGCGGGGCTTCCGTCAAGGCTACCGTTATCTCCCAAGGTCGTCACGATAAGGTGAAGATCTTCAAGATGCGCCGTCGCAAGCACTATCAAAAGCGTCAAGGCCATCGTCAAAATTACACCGAGCTGCGCATCGAAGAGATCATTGGCTGAGCCAGTGCTCAGTCATCGTCGACATCGAATTCAAGCGTAACTAGGTAAAGTAAAGCGACAGGAGTTAGTCATGGCACAGAAAAAGGGCGGCGGTTCCACACGGAACGGCCGCGATTCCGAATCGAAGCGTCTGGGCGTCAAGGTGTTTGGTGGTCAAGCCATCAACGCCGGCAGCATCATCGTGCGTCAGCGCGGTACCCGCGTGCACCCGGGCGATAACGTTGGCATTGGCAAGGATCACACCCTCTTTGCTCTCGTCGACGGCCACGTGCAGTTCGCCGTCAAGGGCGCTGCCAAGAAGCAGCAGGTCAGCGTCGTTCCGGCAGTCTGATCACAGCCTTTGCAGCATGAAGGCCCCGCAGTACTTGCGGGGCTTTTTCTTTCTGGCGACAATGTCATTGTCGCCATTCGCCGCGCCCGCGGCCCTGCCATCCCGGCCGGGCGCGCGCTTTGCGGTCGCTACACCACGGAAGGTCATCATGAAGTTCATCGACGAAGCCAGAATTGAAGTCATCGCCGGCAACGGCGGCAATGGCAGCGCATCGATGCGGCGCGAGAAATTTGTGCCCTTCGGTGGCCCCGACGGTGGCGACGGCGGTAGCGGTGGCAGCGTCTTCGCGGTGGCCGACCGCAACATCAACACGCTCATCGACTTCCGCTACGCCAAGAAGCACGTGGCGCGCAACGGCGAGAATGGCCGGGGCGCCGATTGCTATGGCGCGGGCGGCGAAGATGTGAACCTGCGCATGCCGGTCGGCACGCAGATCCTGGACATGGATTCCGGCGAACTGATCGCCGACCTGACCGAGCATGGCCAGACCGTTTGCCTGGCCGAGGGTGGCCTGGGCGGCTGGGGCAACCTGCACTTCAAGTCCAGCACCAACCGCGCGCCCCGCCAGCAGGTGGACGGCAAGCCGGGTGAGCGCCGCATGATCAAGCTGGAGCTGAAGGTGCTGGCCGACGTGGGCCTGCTGGGCATGCCGAACGCCGGCAAGTCGACCTTTATCTCGCACATCTCCAATGCGCGCCCGAAGGTGGCCGACTATCCCTTCACCACGCTGCATCCCAACCTGGGCGTGGTGCGGGTCGATCACGAGCAGTCCTTCGTGGTGGCCGACATCCCCGGCCTGATCGAGGGCGCGGCGGAAGGCGCCGGGCTGGGCCATCAGTTCCTGCGCCACTTGCAGCGCACGGGGCTGTTGCTGCACATCGTCGACCTGGCGCCGTTCGACGAAGCCGTGGATCCGGTGGCCGAGGCCCGCGCCATCGTCAACGAGCTGAAGAAGTACGATGAAAGCCTGTACGAAAAGCCGCGCTGGCTGGTGCTCAACAAGCTGGACGTGGTGCCCGAGGAAGAGCGCGATGCGCGCGTCAAGGACTTCGTCAAGCGCTACAAGTGGAAGGGCCCGGTGTTCCGCATCTCCGCCCTGACCGGCGAAGGCTGCCGCGAACTGATCTACGCGATCAAGGACCACCTGGCCGCGATCAAGGCCGAGGAAGTCGCCGCACTGGCCGAGCCGGACATCCGCCTGGATGACCGCCTGCACAACGTCGACCAGTCCGGCGGCGAGCAGGACTAACTACAAAAACAAAACAGCAGTACCCAGCAGACAGGATTCCCACCATGCAATCGGTCATCGCCCAGGCAAAACGTATCGTCGTCAAGGTTGGGTCCAGCCTGGTGACCAACGACGGCAAGGGCCTCGATCACGAGGCCATCGCCCGTTGGGCGGCACAGATCGCCAAGCTGCGCATGGCCGGCAAGGAAGTCGTGCTGGTCAGCTCCGGCGCCATCGCCGAAGGCATGCAGCGGCTGGGCTGGGTCAGGCGCCCCAAGGAAATCCATGAACTGCAGGCCGCCGCGGCAGTGGGCCAGATGGGTCTCGCCCAGGTCTACGAAAGCCAGTTTGGCCGCTATGGCATCCGCACCGCCCAGGTGTTGCTGACCCACGCCGACCTGGCCGACCGCGAGCGCTACCTCAATGCGCGCTCGACCCTGCTGACGCTGCTGTCGCTGGGCGTCGTGCCCATCATCAACGAGAACGACACCGTGGTCACCGACGAAATCAAGTTCGGCGACAACGACACCTTGGGCGCGCTCGTCACCAACCTGATCGAAGGCGATGCGCTGGTGATCCTGACCGACCAGCGCGGCCTCTATACCGCCGACCCTCGCAGCAACCCGCAGGCCGAGTTCGTGGACGAGGCGCTGGCCGGCGCGGTAGAGCTCGAGGCCATGGCCGGCGGCGCCGGCACGTCGATTGGCCGCGGCGGCATGCTGACCAAGATCCTGGCCGCCAAGCGCGCCGCCAAGTCGGGCGCGCATACCGTGATCGCTTCCGGGCGCGAAGCCAATGTGCTGGAGCGGCTCGCCGGTGGCGAAGGCATCGGCACGCAACTGCTAGCCCCAACAGGCCGGCTGACCGCGCGCAAGCAATGGATGGCCGACCACCTGCAATTGCGCGGGCGGGTGGTGATCGATGCCGGCGCGGTGGACAAGCTGACCAGCGGCGGCAAGTCGCTGCTGCCGATCGGCGTGGTGGAAGTGCAGGGCGAGTTCGCGCGTGGCGAGGTCATTGCCTGCATCGACGCGGCAGGCCATGAGGTGGCGCGCGGCATCACCAACTACTCCAGTTCGGAAGCCAAGCTGATCGCGCGCAAGCCTTCGTCCGAGATCGAGCGGGTGCTTGGCCACCAGAACGAGCACGAGTTGATCCACCGGGACAACCTGGTACTGGTCTGAGCGGACTGAGTGTTCCGAGGTACCACGCAAAAAAGCCCGCGATCGCTCGCGGGCTTTTTTGCATGGAGCGGCGCCATACTACTGCGCCGTTGCTGCCATCAACGTGCGATCGCGCTCTTGCGCGGTGCTTCGCCACGCAGATCCTTGACGATGTCCTGCGCCTTGCCGGCCGCGGAGCGGCCTTCGCACAGGAAATCCTTGGCCAGCGTCGCGCCATAGTTATTGCGCGCGATACCGGCCAGCTGGACCCAGCCACTGCGGTCATCGGTGCGGTTGCGTACCCACTCGGTCGCGCCCCTGGGCAGGGTGGCGTACATCTTGCGCTCGAAGGTGTCGCAGCGCACGGCTTCAAAGCTCACGTTGCGCATGCCGCCGGCACCGGTGATGACCACCGTATAACGCACCGCGCCGTCCGCACCCACGGCCACCGACTTGCCGTCGACGGCGAAGGTAAAGTTGCCGGCGGGGCTGACTTCGAACGGGATCAGGTCCGCGTCCCGCGGCAGCGCTGGCAACGGAGTCTCCACTTCCCTGAATTCCTTCGCGGCGAACGGGTCGAGGATGCTGAACTCCTTTTTCGGCGTGTAATCCTCGGACTCGTCGGGCATCGGCAGGTGTTGCGGCTTGGACGTGCTGCTGCAGCCTGCCAGGCCAAGGCAAAGGGTTGCCGCCAGCAAGCAGGCGGCGGGCAGGCTCGGGCGCAAGCCGCGGCCGGCAAGATCAATCATCGGTACTCCGTTCTGTGGACGCCGGCTGGGCCGGCGAAATTGGGCCCGGATCGTGGGCCAGGTCCTGATGCACCAGGTCCGGAACGCTGTCGGGATGCTCGTCCAGCCCCGCGCGAGCATAACCTGCGCGCACCGAACCATGCCGGCCATGGGTGCCGTAGGGGCTCAGCGGCGCGCGGGTATTGCGCTGCAGGAAGCGGGACAGCTCGGTCAGCGCAAGCTGATAGACATCGCGCTTGAACTCGATGACGGCGTCCAGCGGGACCCAGTAATGGCTCCAGCGCCAGGCATCGAACTCCGGGTGGTCGGTGGCGCGCAGGCGGATGTCGCAATCGCGGCCCGCCATGCGCAACAGGAACCAAATCTGCTTCTGTCCCCTGTAATGGCCGCGGATTTCGCGGCGGATGAACTTGTCCGGCACCTCATAACGCAGCCAGTCGCGTGTGCGACCGACAATCCTGACATGCTCGGGCAGCAGACCGACTTCTTCATGTAGCTCGCGGTACATCGCCTGCTCCGGCGTTTCGCCGTATTTGATGCCGCCTTGCGGAAACTGCCACGAATGTTCGCCTATGCGCTTGCCCCAGAACACCTCGTTCCGTGCGTTGATGAGGATGATGCCGACGTTCGGGCGAAAGCCTTCACGATCGAGCATGACTGCACCTCGAATCCTTTAGAATTAGGTTGATTATAAAGGAAGCGCGTAATGGGGCTTTGTGCAACGGGGTGCTGGTTTTCCCCGAGCAAAAAGCGCTGCATAATGCACGCGCGCACCACGGATTCGCGCCATCTCGCCCACGGAACCTGCCAGGGCGGGCATGGCCTCACGAGAAAGTAACGGATGAAAGCCTCGCAATTCTTCATTTCCACCCAAAAGGAAGCCCCTTCCGACGCGGAGATCGTGTCGCACAAGTTGATGATGCGAGCCGGCATGATCAAGAAGCTCGGCGCTGGCATCTATAGCTACATGCCGGTCGGCCTGCGGGTGATCCGCAAGGTGGAAGCCATCGTGCGCGAGGAAATGAACCGCGCCGGCGCGGTCGAGCTGTCGATGCCGGTGATCCAGCCTGCCGAGCTGTGGCAGGAAACCGGCCGCTGGGACAAGATGGGCCCCGAGCTGCTGCGCCTGAAGGACCGCCACGAGCGCGACTTTGCCGTCCAGCCTACCTCCGAAGAGGTGGTGACGGACATCGCCCGCAGCGAAATCCGCAGCTACAAGCAGCTGCCGATCAACTTCTACCAGATCCAGACCAAGTTCCGCGACGAGCGCCGGCCGCGCTTCGGCATCATGCGCGGACGCGAGTTCACCATGAAGGATGCCTACTCCTTCGACCGTGACACTGCTGGCCTGAAGGTGTCCTACGACAAGATGTTCGACGCCTACGTGCGCATCTTCCAGCGCTTCGGCCTGGAATTCCGTGCCGTGGCGGCCGACAACGGCGCCATCGGCGGCTCCGGCTCGCATGAGTTCCACGTGATCGCCGAGACTGGCGAAGACGCCATCGTCTACTGCCCCGACTCGGACTACGCCGCCAACATGGAAGCGGCCGAGGCCCTGCCGCTGCTGGCCCAGCGCGCCGCGCCGGCTGAAGCCATGGTCAACACGCCCACGCCGGGCAAGGCCAAGTGCGAGCACGTGGCCGAGCTGCTTGGGATCCCGCTGGCACGCACGGTCAAGTCGATCGTGCTGGCCACCGAAGGCGAGGCCGGCACGCAGATCTGGCTGCTGCTGCTGCGCGGCGACCATGAGCTCAACGAGGTCAAGGCGTCCAAGGTGGCCGGCCTGGCCGAGTTCCGCTTCGCGACCGAGTCCGAGATCGCCGAGACCTTCGGCACGCCCCGGGCTACCTGGGCCCCATCGGCGCCAAGAAGCCTGTCAACGTGGTGGCGGACCGCACGGTCGCCAACATGAGCGACTTCGTTTGCGGCGCCAACGAGCGCGACTACCACCTGACCGGCGTGAACTGGGGCCGCGACCTGCCCGAGCCCGTGGTGGCGGACCTGCGCAACGTGGTGGAAGGCGACGTTTCACCGGACGGCAAGGGCACGCTCGCGATCTGCCGCGGCATCGAAGTCGGCCATGTGTTCATGCTCGGCACGCGCTATTCGGAATCGATGGGCGCCACCTTCCTGGACGAGAACGGCAAGACCCAGCCCATGCAGATGGGTTGCTACGGCATTGGCGTGACCCGTATCCTGGGGGCCGCCATCGAGCAGAACTTCGACGAGCGCGGCATTATCTGGCCCGCATCGATCGCCCCGTTCGCGGTGGTGGTATGCCCGGTTGGCTACGACCGCTCCGAGGCCGTCAAGGTCGAGGCCGACCGTATCCATGCCGAGCTGCTGGCAGCCGGCGTCGACGTGATCCTGGACAACCGCGGCGAGCGCCCCGGCGCCATGTTTGCCGACTGGGAGCTGATCGGCGTGCCGCACCGCGTGGTGGTGGGCGACCGTGGCCTGAAGGAAGGCCGCGTGGAGTACCAGGGACGGCGCGACGCCGAAGCCACCCAGCTGCCGGTCGCCGACGTGGTTGCCCACGTGCGCGGGCTGTTGTCCGCCTGAGCGCCATGCGCCTACTGCACCCGCTGCGCTTGCCTGACCTGAGCCTGAGCCGCCTGCGCGTGGCGCGTGCCAGTGCCGGCATGCTGCTGGTGCTGAGCGCTGCCGCCCACGCCGGGGCCCAGAAGGAAGAGGACCTGGCCGACTCGGTGCGCGGCGCGCTGGCCGCGGCGATTGCCGACAGCCGCCCGCTGCGCCCCGCTTTCGCCACCGGCGGCGAGCAACTGGCCTATCTCAAGTGGCTCGAAGAAATGTCGCACCGGCTCGCGGGGCGCATCCCTGAGCCGCAGGTGCGCATCGAGCTGATCGAGACCGCCTACTATGAAGCCAAGCGCGCCGGGCTGGAACCCGCGCTGGTGCTAGGCCTGGTGCAGGTCGAGAGCAATTTCCGCAAGTACGCGATCAGCTCGGCCGGCGCCCGCGGGTTGATGCAAGTGATGCCGTTCTGGGTGCGCAGCATCGGCGACAGCGACAGCCGCAAGCTGTTCCACCTGCAGAGCAACCTGCGCTACGGCTGCACCATCCTGCGCTACTACCTGGACCGCGAGCAGGGCGACCTGTTCCTGGCGCTGGGCCGGTATAACGGCAGCCGCGGCCGTCCCGAGTATCCCAATGCGGTGCTGGCAGCCTGGAAGCGCTGGCAGTATTCCGAAGCCACGGTCACCGTCGCCGGCGACCCCGAAACCGGCACGGCCACCCGCAGCCGCGTGATGCCGCCCGAAGCGCCGGCGCGCAACCCGTTCTCGCCGCAGCGGCTGGCCAATCCCTCATGAGCAACACCCGCGGCACCAGCGCCACTGGCGACACCGCCGGCAAGGCGGGCTACACCAGTTCCTCGGCGGACCTGGAGCGCTGGCTGCGGCGCCATATCGGGCAGGGCTTTGGCGCCGAGGCACTGGTGCAGTCGATGTGCCAGTCCGGCTACGAGCAGGCCTTCGCGCAAGCCACGGTGGCCGCGGCGTTGTCCGCCGCGGCACGGGCAGAGGTGCGGGGGACGCCGCCGGACAACGCCGCGGAGATGGCCGCGGAGCTGGGCATCGGCAAGCCGGCCGAGCGCGCAGCGGATCACGCCGGTGGCCGTGACCATCGCGGCGTGCAAGGCGAGCGCAACGCGGCGCATTTCGCCGGCCGCGAGATTCCCATCCTGTTCACGCTCGCGGCGCCGCGCGTGACCCTGTTCCAGCAACTGCTGACGGATGCCGAGTGCGACGCCTTGGTGGAGCTGGCGCGCGGCCGCCTGGCGCGCTCACCCGTGATCAACCCCGACACCGGCGACGAGAACCTGATCGAGGCGCGCACCAGCCTGGGCGCGATGTTCCAGGTCGGCGAGCATGCGCTGATCGAGCGCATCGAGGACTGCATCGCCGCGGTGACCGGGATTGCCGCGGACCGCGGCGAAGGCTTGCAGATCCTCAACTACAAGCCCGGCGGCGAGTACCAGCCGCACTACGATTTCTTTAACCCGCAGCGCCCCGGCGAGGCGCGCCAGCTCAAGGTCGGCGGGCAACGCGTCGCTACCCTGGTGATCTACCTGAACAGCCCGCCGGCGGGCGGCGCTACCGCCTTTCCCAAGCTTGGCCTGGAGGTGGCGCCAGTCAAGGGCAACGCGGTCTATTTCAGCTATCGCAAGTCCGACGGCGCGCTGGACGAGCGCACCCTGCATGCCGGCCTGCCCGTTGAAGCCGGCGAGAAATGGATCGCCACCAAATGGCTGCGCGAGCGTCCATACCGGACCGACTGATGCGCCCGCGCAGCACCGGAGCCACCGAATCCAGCAAAGTCACCGGCACGCGGCAGGCCCGCTATTGGTTCGATCCCGCCATGCCGCATGTCGAGAGCCGCTGCGCCAGCGACAGCGGCGCCGCCTACCTGCCGCATACCCATCCCACGTTATCGATCGGCGCCGTCGACGGCGGCCACAGCCTGTTCAGCACCGGGACCGAGTCGGTAAGGCTGGCGCCCGGCGATGTGGTCGTGATCCCGGCTGGCCAGGTGCACGCCTGCAATCCGGAGCCGGACGCGCGCTGGAGCTACCAGATGCTGCATCTGGACCCGGCATGGACGGCAGCGGTGCTGGAGGCGCGTGGCGTGGCGATGTTGCCCGCGGCGCTGGCGCGGGTGCGGGTCACCAGCGCGGCGGACACCTATGCCAGCCTGTGCCGGCTTAACGAAGTGCTGTTCTCCGCGGCCACGCTGGCTGCCAAGGAAGCGGCGCTGGGCGGCTTCGTGGCTGCGCTGTTCGGCGCTGCCGATCGGCGCCAGGCGGTGCGCGCGCCGCGCCAGCCGCTCACGCCCGAGGCCCGGCTGGCCCGCCTCGTCGCGCTGCTGCATGCGCACCATGCCGAGCCGCTGCCGCTGGCGGAGCTGGCGCGCGGCGCCGGCATGAGCCGCTACCAGCTGATCCGCGCCTTCCGGGCTGACGTCGGCATGACCCCGCATGCCTATCAGCTGGATCTGCGCATCAACCACGCGCGCCAGCTGCTGCGCGCGGGCGGGGCGCCGGCGGAGATCGCCCAGGTGCTGGGCTTCTCTGACCAGAGCCACTTCCAGCGCGCTTTCAAGCAGCGCGTGGCGCTGACGCCGCGCAGCTACCAGCGCCGAAGCGGCTGAGCGGCTGAGCGGCTGAGCGGCCGCGCGCAATTTTCTCCAATACTTGCCGCCCCCTCGCGGCCCAGACTTCGTGCTCATCCGAAGACACGAAAGGACTGGCGTGGATTTCCCTGTTGATTCCGGCCTCGGCCAATTTGCCATGGTGGCGGGCGCGCATTTTCTCGCGCTGCTCAGCCCCGGGCCCGACTTTTTCCTGGTAGTGCGCAGCGCGCTGGTGCATGGCGTGGGCCGCGCCAGCGCCGTCTGCCTGGGCATTGCACTGGGCAACGGCGTGTTTATCGGGCTGGCCATCGCCGGGCTGGCGGCTACCCGCGCCAGCCAGGGCGTGTTCATGCTGCTGCAGTGGGCGGGTTGCCTGTACTTGGCCTGGCTGGGCTGGCGGCTGCTGCGCGCCAGCGGCGAGACGACGCTGCCCGGCGCAAATGGCGCAAATGGTGCAAATGGCACAGATAGCCAGCAGGGGCAGGGCGCCGGCCGCGCCGCGTATGCGGCGCAACTCGTGACGGGCTTCCTGTCCGCCGTGCTCAACCCCAAGAATGCGTTGTTCTACGCCAGCCTGTTCTCGGTACTGGCCGGCACCCGCACGCCGCTGGCGGTCCAGCTGGGCTATGGCGGCTGGATGTTCGCCATGGTCTTCGGCTGGGACATGCTGGTGGCCTGGGGCGTGCGCCATCCGCTGGTGCGCGCGCGCTTTGCCCGCTCGGTACGCGGCGTGGAGCGGGCGACCGGCGTGGTGCTGTGGGGTATCGCGCTGATCGTGGCGGTGAATGCACTTGATGCGCTCAACGCGCTCGATGTCGTCAACGCGGCGAAGCCGTGGTTGCCATGATGCGGGCGCCACCCAGCAAGCCGTATCGCCAGTTTTATGGCTAACTGTACCGGTACTGTACAGTTACGCGTGGCTAGACTAGCTCCATTCCTCTTTGCATGTGATGGAGCCTGTCATGGCAGTTCCCCAGCTTGTTGCCGGATCCGGCGTGTTTGCCGCGTTCTGCGCGTTTGCCCTTGTGTCGTCGATCACCCCGGGGCCCAACAACACCATGGTGCTGGCTTCGGGCGTGAATTTCGGCTTTGCCCGCACGGTGCCCCATGTACTGGGCATCAGCATCGGCTTCGGCCTGATGGTGGCGGTGGTCGGCCTCGGCCTGGGATCGCTGTTCGCCGCGTTGCCGTGGACCTGGCAGGTGCTGCGCGTGGTGGCGGTGATCTATCTCACCTGGCTGGCGTGGAAGCTGGCGACCGCGGGCGGCATCCAGGACCAGGAGGTGGGCAAGCCCATGGGCTTCCTGGCGGCGGCCGCGTTCCAGTGGGTCAATCCCAAGGCCTGGGTGATGGCGGTGGGCGCGTGCAGCACCTACGTGCTGCACGGCAATGTCTGGCTCAATGTGTTGCTGCTGTCCGGCCTGTTCGCCGTGATCAACCTGCCCAGCGTGGCGATGTGGGCAGTGTTCGGCTCGGCCATGCGGCGCTGGCTGGCGCAGCCGCGGGTGCTGCGCCTGTTCAACGTGGCGATGGCGCTGATGCTGCTGGCCTCGCTGTGGCCTATTGTCAGCGCCAGGCCGTAACGCGAGGCCTGAGCGCGAGGGCTTAGCGCGAGGGCTTAGCGCAAGGCCCGGATGGCGGGCAGGTTGCGCCAGTAGCCGTGGGCGTCCATGCCGCAGCCGAAGACATAGCGCTCGGGCACGGTGAAGCCGCAGAAGTCCGGGTGCATCGGCTTGGCCTTCTGCAGCACTTTTTCGCACAGGACGGCCGCGTAGACATTGGTCGCGCCCATGTCCATGATGCGCTGGCGGATGGCCGCCATGGTTTCGCCTTCGTCCAGGATGTCGTCCAGCACCAGCACCGTGCGGCCCTTGACCGACTCGCGCGGCGCCACGCGCCACTGCATCTCGCCGCCGACCGTCTTGTTGTTGTAGCGCGAGAGGTGGATGTAGTCGAACTCCAGCGGGAACGCCAGCTTGGGCAGCAGCATGCCGGTGAAGACGACCGCGCCGCCCATCACCGAGAGCACCAGCGGGAAGATATCGCCCATCTTTTCCGTGATCTCGCCCGCCATGCGGTCCAGCGATGCCTGGACGGCCTCGGCGCTGACGATTTCCTCGGAGTTGGCCCACAGTTCGCGGGCCTGTTCGGCGGTCATCATGATGTGGATCCTGTCTCAGTCTCTGTCTTTTGCGGGTGGCGCGGCGCCCGGGAGCGGGCGCCGCCGTGCCGGATGGCTTAGCGGTTGAAGAGTCCCTTCATGCCGCCCTTCATCGCGCCCATCTGGCGCATCATCTTCATCATGCCGCCGCCCTTGAGCTTCTTCATCATGCTCTGCATCTGGTCGAACTGGTTGAGCAGGCGGTTGACTTCCTGCACCGGCACGCCGGCGCCGGTGGCGATGCGGCGCTTGCGGCTGGCCTTGATCAGGTCGGGCTTGGCGCGCTCGGCGGCCGTCATGCTGTTGATGATGCCTTCCATGCGGCGCACCTGCTTCTCGGCCACGTCCATATTGGCGCCCTGCGCCTGCTGGGCGAACTGCGCCGGCAGCTTGTCGACCAGGCTGCCCAGGCCGCCCATCTTCTTCATCTGGCCAATCTGTGCCTTGAAGTCTTCCAGGTCGAAGTCGCCGGTCTTCTTGATTTTCTTGGCCAGCTTCTCGGCCGCTTCCATGTCCACGCCGCGCTGGGCTTCCTCGACCAGCGCGAGGATGTCGCCCATGCCGAGGATGCGCTGGGCCATGCGGTCCGGGTAGAAAGGCTCGAGGCCGTCCAGTTTCTCGCCAACGCCGACGAACTTGATCGGGCGTCCGGTGATGTGGCGCACCGACAGCGCGGCACCGCCGCGCGCATCGCCGTCCAGCTTGGTCAGCACCACGCCGGTCAGGGGCAGGGCGTCATTGAAGGCGCGCGCGGTGTTGACCGCGTCCTGGCCCAGCATGGCGTCGACCACGAACAGGGTTTCGACCGGCTTGATCTCGGCATGCAGCGCGGCGATTTCCTTCATCATCGCTTCGTCGATGCCCAGGCGGCCCGCGGTGTCGACGATCAGCACGTCGTGGTAGTGCTTGCGCGCCCAATCCACCGCGGCGCGCGCGATGTCCACCGGGTTCTGGTCGGGCTGGGACGGGAAGAAATCGGCGCCAACCTGCTCGGACACGGTCTTGAGCTGGGCGATAGCGGCGGGGCGGTAGACGTCGCACGATACCGTCAGCACCTTCTTCTTCTTGTTTTCCTTCAGCCACTTGGCCAGCTTGCCGACGGTGGTGGTCTTGCCGGCGCCTTGCAGGCCGGCCATCAGGATGATCGCGGGCGGCTGCACCGCCAGGTTCAGCTCGCCGCTCTTGTTGTCGGCGGACAGGCTTTCCTCGCCGCCGATGACGGCGGTCAGCTCGCGCTGCACCACGCCCACGAGCGCCTGGCCCGGCGTCAGGCTGGACACCACGTCCTCGCCCAGTGCCTTTTCCTTCACGCGGGCGATGAATTCCCGCACGACCGGCAAGGCGACGTCGGCCTCCAGCATGGCCAGGCGCACTTCGCGCAGCATTTCGGCGGTATTGGCTTCGGTCAGGCGAGCCTCGCCGCGCATGGTCTTGACGACCCGCGCCAGGCGTTGAGTGAGATTGTCCAGCATGGCAGAAGTCCGGGGGATAGAGCTTGATCGAGGCTTGAGGCTGGCTCTCGGCCCGGCTCAAGCGGGGCGCCACCGGGACGGGGCGCTAAGGTAAACTGTGCAAATGGCCATTGTACTGTATGCCTTGACGGCACTTCTCTATTGCGGCCTGGCCTATCACGGCTGGGCAACGCGCAACCCGCAGCTATCGGCTGCCGGCACCGGCGGTGCCATTGGGGGCGCGGCGACCACCGTGCTGCTGCACGGCGGCGGGGGACTGGCGGGCGCGGCGAGGGCCGCCCGGCCTGGTGGCACGCGCTGATGCTGGCCGCGGTGGCCAGCCACGGCCTGCTGCTGCACGAGACCATCTTCCCGGCCGACCGCATGGTGTTTGGCTTTGCCTTTGCGCTGTCGGCCATGCTGTGGCTGGGCGTGGGCATTTACTGGATCGAGAGCTTCTTCTTCTCGCTGGCCGGCCTCGGGCTGATCGTGGTCCCGGTGGCCATGCTCGCCAGCCTGATGCCGCTGGCGTTTCCCGGCGCGCAAATCCTGGGCTACGCGGCGCGGCCGCTGTTCAAGCTGCACTTCATCATTGCCAACGTGGCCTATGGCCTGTTCACGCTGGCCGCCTTCCATGCCTTCCTGATGTTGCTGGCGGAGCGCCGCCTGCATGGCTTCAACCGCTCGCCCCAGGCCGGCAGCGCCAGCGAGCCGGCCCAGTGGGTGGGTCGCTGGCTCGACCTGCTGCCGCCGCTGCTGACGCTGGAGAAGCTGCTTTTCCGCCTGATCGGCGCCGGCTTCGTGTTGCTGACGCTGACGATCCTGTCAGGCCTGCTGTTCTCCGAGCAACTGTTCGGCCGGGCCTTCCGGCTCGACCACAAGACGGTGTTCGCGCTGCTGTCGTGGGCGATGTTCGCGGGCATCCTGGCCGGGCGTACCTTCTACGGCTGGCGCGGGCGCACCGCGCTGCGCTGGGTGATTGCGTCCTTCGGCATCCTGCTGCTGGCTTATGTTGGCAGCCGCTTCGTCATCGAAGTCATACTGCACCGAATCTGAGGCCGGCATGGCACGCATCTTCCTTGTCCTGGCTGTCCTGCTGGGCTGTTTCTGGTGGATTCGCCAGCGCGCGCAAGCGCGCCTTCGGGAGGAGCGCGCCGCCCGGCACGGTCCCGCGCACGGCTCGCCGGCCCGCGACCAGCCTGCGCCCGCGCAGGAAGCCATGGTCCAATGCGCGCGCTGCGGCGTGCACCTGCCGCAGGGCGAAGCCATCGCCTACCGCGGCCTGCATTACTGCCGGCGCGCCCACCTGCCGGCCGATAGCGATCCGGACAGCCCTGCCGCATGAACGGGCCTGCCTCGTTCTGGTCCCGCCTGAATGCCTGGCGTGCCCTCGCTGCGATGTGGCGCCAGCCCGAGCCTCCTGAATTCCACTGGCGCCTGCTGCGCTATTTCTGCTGGACCCGGCTGGCGGTGGCCGCGCTGCTGCTGGGCTATGCCTGGCTGCCGGCGCAGCGCGCCGCGCAGACACTGAGTAGCGGGTTCGGCATCGGGCCGGGTGCGCTGCCGCTGGCCGTGCCCTATGCCGTGGTGGCGCTGGTCATGGTGGTCGCGACACTCTGGTGGCGGCGCGGCTTTCACCTGCGGGTGCGCTTCCAGGTGCTGGCGGATCTCGCCCTGCTGGGCCTGATCTTTCACGCGCAGGGCCAACGCGGCGAGGGGCTCGCCATGATCTTCCTGCTGCCCGCGCTGCAGGCCGGTGCGCTCACCAGCCTGCTGTTCGCGCTGTTCGCGGCGGCAGCTTCGGCGCTGGTGGTGATGAGCGCCCCCTTCGCGCAGACCTTGCTGTTGCGCCAGGCCGACGCGGGTTTGCTGGGCTCGGGGCTGTACGGGCTGGTCTTCATGATCGCGGCCTCGCTGATGTACCTGCTGGCCAACCGCCAGCTCGCGCAGGAGCGGCTGGCGCTGGCGCGCGAGCAGGAGCTGCGCCTGCAGCAGCTGGTCAACCGGCTGATGGTCAACGACATGCAGGACGGCGTGATGCTGCTGCGTGCCAACGGCGTGGTGGTGGCGGCCAACCCGGCCGCGGTGGTGCTGCTCGGCGTGCAGCCCGCCGAACAGGGCAAGCACACGGACGCCCCCGCCTTTGGGCGCGACGCGCTGTTCGACCTGCGCCAGATTCCCCGCCTGCAGCCGCTGATGGAAATGCTGCGCGACTGGGTGCGCAGCAAGGACGATGCGCCGCGCATCCTGCAATTGCTGCCGCTGCCGTCGCGGCCATCCTCGGGGCGCGGCCCCATCCTGCATACGCGGCTGCGGCTGCGCTTCCTGCTGCCCGGGCTGGCCAGCCTGCGATCCACTTTCGCATCCTCGATGTCGGTCTCGCTCAGTGCGCAGAACGCCATGAACACCGGCACCTGGAACGAGCTGTCGCCCGAGGCGGCGGCCCGGCTGCGCCTGGCCATCGCCCAGCGCGAGGCCATGGCCTGGCGCCCGGAGGACGAGGCCTTGCTGCGCAGCGAGATGCGCGACACGGTGCTGGTCCATATCGAAAGCTGGGAGCGCATCGCCGAGCAGGTGCAACAGGAAAAGCTGGCCGCCATGGGGCGCCTGGTGGCCAGCGTGGCGCACCAGATCCGCAATCCGCTGGCGGCCATCAGCCAGGCCAGCGAGCTGCTGGCCGAAACCAGCCGACGGGCCGCGCGCCCGGGCGAGGCGGGACGCGCGGAGGGCGACGTGGATGCGCGGCTGCTGCGCATCATCCACGACAATGTGCGCCGGCTCGACCAGGTGGTGTCGGACGTGCTGCAGATGTCGCGCCGCCCGCGCACCGAGCGCACCACGGTGGACCTGAACCAGGCGCTGCCGGATATCGTCGGCCGCTGGCGGCTGGAGATGCGCGCCCGCTCCGCGGACCACGACCCGGTTGGCGCGCGGCGCGTGCCGCGTCCGGCCGAGATCAACGCTAATGCCATCCGGCTCACGGTGGACGTGGCGCGCCCGGTCATCTTCGATGCCTCCCAGTTGCAGCAAGTGCTTGGCAACCTGCTCGACAACGCCTGGCGCTATTGCAGCCGCCTGCCCGGGGCGATCCGCCTGCTGGCTCATGCGCTGGACCAGCACCATGCCGAGCTGATCGTGTGGAACGATGGCGTCGAGGTCTCGCGCGAGCACCAGCGCACCTTGTTCGAGCCCTTCTTTACCAGCAACGCCCAGGGCACCGGCCTCGGGTTGTTCATGGCGCGCGAGCTATGCGGCGCCAACGACGCCCAGGTGCGCTACGGCACGATTTCGATCGACGCGCTGCTAGCGCAGACCGGCATGCTGGCACCCGCCGCACGCGATACACTGCCGGCCAAGGCTTTTGTCCTGACCATGCGCATCGAAGCGCCGGACAGCGCGGGTGGCTGAACCGCACCGGCATGTCCGGCCACCCGATCCGTCTCTCGTTGAGCCGCCCCGATTCCACTTCGCCAGATCGCCAGACGCAGACCCATGCCCCTCAAGACGCCAGGCCCCGACCCGATTCTCGTTATCGACGACGAGGCCGACCTGCGAGAACTGCTCGATATCTCGATCCGCCGCATGGGCCACGATGTGGTGCTGGCCGGCTCGCTGGCCGAGGCGCGCCAGCAGCTCGCCGCGCGCCGCTATAGCTTGGTGCTGACCGACATGCGGCTGGGCGACGGGCTTGGCATCGACATCGTGCGCCAGCTTTCGAGCGCGCCGGAGCGGGTGCCGGTGGCCGTGATCACCGCCTACGGCAGCGCCGACAACGCCGTGGAGGCGCTCAAGGCTGGCGCCTTCGACTACATCGCCAAGCCGGTCTCGCTGGACCAGCTGCGCAGCCTGATCCTGAATGCGCTGGGGCGCCAGCAGCGTGACGGCGCCGAGAGTGGAGAGGGCGGCGAGGGTGGCAGCGGGGCGCAGGAAACCGTGGACCGCGCCGTCAACCTGCTTCCCGGCCATTCGCCCGCCATGCACGAGGTGCGCCGCTCGCTCTCGCGGCTGGCGCGCAGCATGGCGCCGATCGTCATCAGCGGCGAGTCCGGCAGCGGCAAGGAGCGCGCGGCGCGTGCCATCCACGCGGTCAGCGCGCGCGCCGCGCATCCTTTTATCGCGGTCAATTGCGGCGCCATCCCCGAGACCCTGATGGAGTCGGAGTTCTTCGGCCATGTGAAGGGCGCCTTCACCGGGGCCGACGCCGAGCGCGGTGGCTTCTTCCTGGCAGCCAACGGCGGCACGCTGTTGCTCGACGAGGTGGCCGACCTGCCGCTAGCGATGCAGGTCAAGCTGCTGCGCGTGCTGCAGGAGCGGCGCGTGCGCAAGATCGGCGCGAGCCGCGAGGAGAGCGTGGACGTGCGGGTGCTGTGCGCCAGCCACAAGGATCTTGCCGCGATGGTCGCCTCCGGCCAGTTCCGCCAGGATCTGTTCTACCGCCTCAACGTGCTGGCGCTGCGCATGCCCACGCTGCGCGAGCGGCGCGAGGATATCCCGGTGCTGGCCAGCGCCATCCTGGAGCACCTGGCGGTGCGCTATGGCGATCCCCATCCCAAGCGGCTGGCGACGGCTGCGCTGCAGCGGCTGTCGGATTACCCGTTCCCGGGCAATGTGCGCGAGCTGGAAAACCTGCTCGAGCGCGCCTATGCCTTCGCGGAGGGCAATACCATCGAGGTGGGCGACCTGGGCCAGATGGACGCGGGCATGGGCCATTCGGCCATGCCACGCCCGCCCGCGCCGCACGCCTACCTGGCTTCGACGGCCGTGGCCGCCGCGCCGGCGTCGTCCGGCTTGCGGCCCGATTCCATGCAGGCGCTTGCATACGATGCGCGGGCCGAATCCCGGGGCGGCGCGCAGCTCGATCCATTTGCGCAACCCACGGCGCTACGTGCCGCGGAGGTGGCCTGCAGACGCTTGCCGTGCCACCTTCCCGATCGACCTGCCCGGCCGGCTCGAAGCGCTCGAGCGCGACCTGATCTTGCAGGCCCTGCAGCAGACCGGCTTCAACCGTACCGCAGCCGCGCCGCTGCTGGGCCTGAGCTTTCGCCAGCTGCGCTACCGCATCCAGCAGCTTGGCATCCGCGAGGGCCGCGACGACCCGGCCGATGGCGCGGCCGAAACCAGCGAAGCGCTGCGCGACGGGCTGCTGGCGGCGGATGGAGAACGCGATGCCTGATCGCGACAACGGCAAGCTCGCGCCGGCACCCGTGCCCGGGCAAGGGTTGACTCCCGACGCGGCCGGCTGGGTGCCCGCGGCGCGCCAGGTGCCGTCGCCTAACTGCGACGCCCGGCCCGCGCACATGCCGGTGGACCTGGTGGTGATCCACAACATCAGCCTGCCGCCCGGGCAGTTTGGCAGCGGCGATATCGAAGCCTTCTTCCTGAATCGTCTCGACCCGTCCCGCCACCCTTTCTTCGCCACGATTTATCAGGTGCAGGTGTCGGCGCATTTCCTGGTGACGCGGGAGGGGAGCTGGTCCAGTTCGTGTCCTGCCTGGACCGGGCCTGGCACGCGGGCCAGTCCGAGTTCTTCGGCCGGCCTCGCTGCAACGACTTCTCCATCGGCATCGAGGTCGAAGGCAGCGACGACCAGCCGTTCACGTTGGCCCAGTACCACACCACCTCCGCGCTGGTGCGTGCCCTGCTCGGCACCTATCCGGTGCGGGCCGTGGCGGGGCACAGCGATATCGCGCCCGGGCGCAAGACCGATCCGGGGCCATATTTCGACTGGGCGGCCTTCGCCGCTGCCGCCGGCGTGGCTCCCGCGCAACTGCCTTACCGCAAAGACCAGCCCTGAGGCAAGGGCAACAAGCGGGGCCTAGGGGATAGCCGCGATTTGGGGAAAACCCTGATAAAGTCCGCGCCTATCGAACCAGGCAGGTCAATCAAAAAAATTTCGCGTCACGGTGCGGTAACGAACCGTCGGGCGGATTCCCTTGCGTCTCTTGGGCTGGCGGGTATGGCGCAGCGCCGCATGCCGCGCCGGCACTGGAATTCGCGCCAAAAAGCACTTGTCAAGACTGGTGAATCCGCCGGGTTTCACTATACTTAGTCCAGTTTTTCGCATCGACCACTAGATCTAGTGGTGCTTTCGGGAGCCGGCCTAGGTGTGCAGTTACCGCCGCAGCATTGGCTGCGGTCCGCCGAAGGGCCGGCGCATCACAAGAGTCCCAGCAGAATCCAGCAATAGCAGCGCGCCCTTCCGGGTAAGACCGGCCGGCGTGTCTGAGCCTTTTTGCGCATTTTGCCCGGGACTCTTTGTCACTCATAAAACACGGGTCAGAACAGGAGTTCCTCATGCAGACAGCCCAGAACGAACTTTCCACCGGCGCAACCGCCGCCGGTGCAGCAGCGAACGCGCAGTCGAACCCCGCTACTGCCGCCGCTGGCAGCTACCAGGACTACAAGATCATCCGCCGTAACGGCGCCGTCGTGGCGTTCGAGCCGAGCAAGATCTCGGTAGCGGTGACCAAGGCCTTCCTCGCCGTCAACGGCGGGCAGGGCGCCGCTTCGGCGCGTGTGCGCGAAGTGGTCGAGCAAGTGACCCAGAACGTGGTCCGCGCGCTGCTGCGCAGCCGCCCCAACGGCGGCACCTTCCATATCGAAGACGTGCAGGATCACGTCGAGCTGGCGCTGATGCGTTCGAGCGAGCATGAAGTGGCCCGCGCCTACGTGCTGTACCGCGAGAAGCGCACCCAGGAACGCGCCCAGGCCAACGCCCAGGCGGTGGCCCGCGTGCAGGAAGGCGGCGCCACGTTCAACGTGACGGACGCCGGCGTTGCCCGCGTGCTGGACCTGGGCGCGCTGCATGGCCTGATCGACAACGCCTGCTCGGGCCTGGGCGACGCCGTCAGCGCCGAGCCGATCCTCAAGGAAACGCTGAAGAACCTGTACGACGGCGTGCCGATGACCCAGGTCTACGACTCCGCCATCCTGGCCGCGCGTACCCTGATCGAGAAGGACCCGGCCTACAGCCAGGTCACCGCGCGTATCCTGCTGCACACCATCCGCAAGGAAATCCTGGGCGCCGAAGTGACCCAGACCCAGATGGTGTCGCGCTACGCCGACTACTTCCCCAAGTTCATCGCGCGCGGCATCGAAGCCGAGCTGCTGGACGAGAAGCTGGCCACCTATGATCTAGCCCGCCTGGGCGCGGCACTGGACGCCCAGCGCGACTTCCAGTTCAACTACCTGGGCCTGCAGACCCTGTACGATCGCTACTTCCTGCATATCGACGAAGTCCGCATCGAAATGCCGCAGGCCTTCTTCATGCGCGTGGCCATGGGCCTGGCGCTGGGCGAGAAGGACCGCGAAGCCCGTGCCATCGAGTTCTACCAGCTGCTGTCGTCGTTCGACTTCATGTCGTCCACGCCGACCCTGTTCAACTCGGGCACCCGCCGCTCGCAGCTGTCGTCGTGCTACCTGACCACCGTCTCGGACGACCTGGAAGGCATCTACGAAGCGCTCAAGGAAAACGCGCTGCTGTCGAAGTTCGCCGGCGGCCTGGGCAACGACTGGACCAACGTGCGCGCCCTCGGCTCGCACATCAAGGGCACCAATGGCAAGTCGCAAGGCGTGGTGCCGTTCCTGAAGGTGGTGAACGACACCGCCGTGGCGGTCAACCAGGGCGGCAAGCGCAAGGGCGCGGTCTGCGCCTACCTGGAAACCTGGCACCTGGACATCGAGGAATTCCTCGAGCTGCGCAAGAACACTGGCGACGACCGCCGCCGCACCCACGACATGAACACGGCGAACTGGATTCCCGACCTGTTCATGAAGCGCGTGATGGAAGCCGGCGAGTGGACCCTGTTCTCGCCCGCCACCTGCCCGGACCTGCACGACCTGGTCGGCAAGGCTTTCGAAGAGGCCTACCTGGGCTACGAAGCCAAGGCCGCCCGCGGCGAACTGAAGCTGTTCAAGAAGATCCCCGCCATGCAGCTGTGGCGCAAGATGCTGGGCATGCTGTTCGAGACCGGCCATCCCTGGATCACCTTCAAGGATCCGTGCAACATCCGCAGCCCGCAGCAGCACGTGGGCGTGGTGCACAGCTCCAACCTGTGCACGGAAATCACGCTCAACACCAACGAGAGCGAGATCGCCGTTTGCAACCTGGGTTCGGTGAACCTGGTGGCCCACCTGAAGCAACTGGCCGACGGCACCCAGGTGCTCGACCACGCCAAGCTCGAGAAGACCATCCGCACCGCGATGCGCATGCTCGACAACGTGATCGACATCAACTACTACGCGGTTGAGAAGGCACGCAACTCCAACCTGCGCCATCGTCCGGTCGGCATGGGCATCATGGGCTTCCAGGACTGCCTGCACATGCTGCGCCTGCCGTACGCCAGCGACGCCGCCGTGCAGTTCGCCGACACCTCGATGGAAGCGGTGTGCTACTACGCCTACCGCGCCTCCAGCGAGCTGGCGGAAGAACGCGGCCGCTACAGCACCTATGAAGGCTCACTGTGGGATCGTGGCATCCTGCCGCAGGACTCGCTCAAGCTGCTGGCCGAAGAACGCGGCGGCTACCTGGAAGTGGATCACTCCTCGACCATGGACTGGGACAGCCTGCGCGCGCGCATCAAGCAGCACGGCATGCGCAACTCGAACTGCATCGCGATCGCACCCACGGCAACGATCTCGAACATCATCGGCGTGTCGGCCTGCATCGAACCGACCTTCCAGAACCTGTACGTCAAGTCCAACCTGTCGGGCGAGTTCACGGTGGTCAACGACTACCTGGTGCGCGACCTGAAGGCACGCGGCCTGTGGGACGAAGTGATGGTCGCCGACCTGAAGTATTTCGACGGCAAGCTGGCCCGCATCGACCGCATCCCGCAAGACCTGCGCGACATCTACGCAACGGCCTTCGAAGTCGAGCCGAGCTGGCTGGTGGAAGCTGCCAGCCGCCGCCAGAAGTGGATCGACCAGGCTCAGTCGCTGAACATCTACATGGCCGGCGCCTCGGGCAAGAAGCTGGACGACACCTACAAGCTGGCCTGGCTGCGCGGCCTGAAGACCACGTACTACCTGCGCACGATGGCAGCCACCCACGTGGAGAAGTCCACCGTGTCGCGCGGCTCGCTCAACGCCGTGTCGTCGGGTAGCGACGGCGGCATCAGCGCCGCCGGCATCGACCAGGCCGCCGCCTCCGCACCGGCCATGCCGGAAGCCGAAGGCGCGGTCTGCACGATGCGCCCCGGCGACGCCGGTTTCGACGAGTGCGAAGCCTGCCAGTAACTCGCTGCCAGTAAGCCATTACCTGCCGCCATCCTCGCCGCGCCGCCTGCGCGCGGCGAGGACCGCGGCAAACCAAAGCATTCCACGGAGAACCACACCATGCTGAGCTGGGACGACGACGTTCAAGCCACCCCGCAGGCTGCCCCGCAGCCCGCGCCGAATCCCACCGCCACGCCTGCTGCCGCACGCTCTGTCGACCAGCACGGCGTGCTGCCGCCGGCCGCCACGCAACCGGCCGGCACGGGTATCCTCGGCAACCTGCCGGCGTCCGACGCGCCGACGGACCGCCGCGTGAACGCCGCCGACAAGCGCGTCATCAATGGCTCGACCGACGTCAACCAGCTGGTGCCGTTCAAGTACAAATGGGCCTGGGAAAAATACCTGGCCGGCTGCGCCAACCACTGGATGCCGCAGGAAATCAACATGTCGCGCGACATCGCGCTGTGGAAGGACCCGAACGGCCTGACCGAAGACGAGCGCCGCGTGATCAAGCGCAACCTCGGCTTCTTCGTCACCGCCGACTCGCTGGCCGCCAACAACATCGTGCTGGGCACCTACCGCCAGATCACCGCGCCGGAATGCCGCCAGTACCTGCTGCGCCAGGCCTTCGAAGAAGCGATCCACACGCACGCCTACCAGTACATCGTGGAGTCGCTCGGCCTCAATGAAGCCGAGATCTTCAACGCGTACCACGAAGTGCAGTCGATCCGTGACAAGGACGAGTTCCTGATCCCGTTCATCGACACGCTGACCGACCCGGCCTTCAAGACCGGCACGCCGGAGAATGACCAGAAGCTGCTCAAGTCGCTGATCGTGTTCGCCTGCATCATGGAAGGCCTGTTCTTCTACGTCGGCTTCACGCAGATCCTGGCCATGGGCCGCCAGAACAAGATGACCGGCGCCGCCGAGCAGTACCAGTACATCCTGCGCGACGAGTCCCTGCACTGCAATTTCGGCATCGACCTGATCAACCAGATCAAGCTCGAGAACCCGCACCTGTGGACCGCCGAGTTCAAGGAAGAGATCACGGCGCTGTTCAAGAAGGCCGTGGACCTCGAATACCGCTACGCCGAGGACACCATGCCGCGCGGCGTGCTGGGCCTGAACGCACCGATGTTCAAGGGCTACCTGCGCTTCATCTGCAACCGCCGCTGCCAGCAGATCGGCCTGGAGCAGTTGTTCCCGAACGAGGAAAACCCGTTCCCGTGGATGAGCGAGATGATCGACCTGAAGAAGGAACGTAACTTCTTCGAGACGCGTGTGATCGAGTACCAGACGGGTGGGGCGTTGTCCTGGGATTGAGTTTGTTTTGTCGCTCACGGACAGTTAAGTTGAGATTTCGGACACTTAAAGTGAGATTGACGGACACTTAGTGTGAGATTTCTAAGGGTTCTTGGGCGGTGCAATTTTGTAAGAGCCACAGAAGCATTTCTCGCACGTGGCGTTGCCGAACACAGCGCATGCTGTGGGGTTAAGAAGTGAACGGATAGTCTTAGTAGCATTTGGTATGCTTGAATGCTTCTCCGAATTGGGGGTGTTCGTTGAGGTGACCGAAGTCGCGAGATTTTTGTCACCTCAGCCTCTCTGACACGTTGCGTGAGATCGCTGTCACTATTGGTCGCGTGACAGTTAGACTGAGATTTGTGCTTGGGGGCGTGCATCATCAAGAGACATATGGCTGCCATGCCGAGAAGAATTGGCAGGCTCCCTCGCTAGCAGTCCATCTATGAGCATTTGCGCGACCTTTCGAACAACAGGGCCGGTCCGCTGTGAGCTACGTCGAAACACCTTGGACTCAACTTGCTGCGCGGACTGCGCGCGGATTGATGGCTCGGAAGGGAGCCAGCTACCAAGATTTGGCTAAGCTACTTGAGGCACAGGGTTTTGCTGAATCGGTGCGTGCTGTTGAGGGCAAGATCAATCGCGGAACATATAGGGCAAGTTTTTTCTTCGATTGATTTTAGCGCTTGGGGCTGAATATCCAGAGCAGTGGCGTCCCGTTCTAAGTGCCGGAATAGGCGATGAAGAAAGCGCTAGGTATATTCTTCTTCGTGAACTGACCGCGAGAGATTTGGATTCGGCTGCATTCGCCAGGAAGCTTGAATCAGTTGGTGTTTCGATAGCCAGTGGTGCACTCGACGAGCAAATCCGGGCGGGGAGCTTTCAATTTGTATTGATACTCCAATTAGCGGCCATTGATCACGTCGTTGGTCTGGAGCGCTTTGTTGATGATTCAGACGTATTCAATGCGCGTCTAAATGCGTTAGGCGCGTCAGGTTAAGCATAAGCGTATCCCCAAACGTATCAATCCATTTGTTGTGTGCAGCGCGACTGCGCGACGTGTGTCGATGCACGTCGCGACATGTTGACTTCCACGGTCTTACTGGCAGCGAGACTTATGATGGACCACGAATACGCAGTACTCGGCGGCCTTAATAGAGCAGCGATCGGTCGTTACTTAAGCATGGCCGCGTCCGCAATCGCGGCTGCACTGGCTGCGGGAATGACGTGGGCAATTGATTTTGCTCGAAGCTTGGGCATCGTTCAGAATATTCCAGTCCTTATACTGTGGCCTCTAACTGCTGGGGTTATTTACGCAGCGCTCTACTGGTTCTTCGAAACTCGTGGCTGGAAATGGGTTGCGCCGTTTCTCAAGGTACCAGACCTGACTGGAGACTGGACCTGTGTCGGTCGTTCAATGAAGGCCGATTGTCTCGAAGTCGAGTGGAATGGTGTAGTGACTATAGCGCAAAGCTGGGACAAGATCCGTGTAAGGCTCAAAACTACTCAGTCCAGCTCAAGCAGCATTGCTGCGTCGTTGATTTACGATTGCACAGAAGGATATCGGCTTCTATATAACTATCGAAATGACCCCAAGCTGGGCGAAAAGGAGTTGGTTTCCCATCGCGGGGCCGCTGAGCTGGCTTTCGCGAAGGACCTGCAATCGGCGGAGGGTGAGTACTTCAATGGTCACGGACGCTATACGTTCGGAAGAATGACGCTGACGCGAAGAGGATAGGAATGGCACGAGATATCAATCAACGCCTGAAATCACTCCAGGCGCGGCGACAAGGTACAGACAGGCTGGCGAAGTTGGGCCAAGACTCGGCCCTTGAGATACTTGCTAAGAGTTTCACGCCGGAGTCGTATGTAAAGCGTGCTCCTTCACAGAGCTTCACACGCTATGCTTTGGGGGCGATGCAAGCTGTCGATCCAGAGTACACCCGCATAAGTCTCGAGGAGGCCGAGCGGGTTGGGGGGCAGCTTGAGAGGAGGCTCTCCACATACAACATCTCTGTTGCATTGCGTCTTCAGGGATCGGTTCCCTGCAATATACATATCAGGGGCGTTAGCGATGTTGATCTGCTGGTCCTCGATGATCGCTTCTTCACCTATGATACGACGGGCCGTCTCGCCGGAGCCGGCTACTATCGGAATCCGGTCCCGTACACACCGTTAAGCGCGCTGGTTCAACTGAGGTCGGTTTCGGAGCGCATTCTGAGGGACGCCTATCCGGCAGCGGACGTTGACGCGAGAGGCTCCAAGGCGATCAACATCTCCGGTGGCTCCCTTCGTCGCCCTGTCGACGTTGTACCGTCCCATTGGTATAACACGCTTGACTATCAGGCGAGTCTGGACGAGACGGATCGTGGTGTGATGATCCTTGATAAGTCCGTCCCAACGTCGATCTTGAACATGCCGTTCCGGCATATTCAGAGGATTTCTCAACGTGACACAGAATGTTTCGAAGGGCTTAAGAAAGCGATCCGCCTTTGTAAGCACGTAAAAGCGGATGCCGTCGAAGAGGGGACCAATATATCGATTTCGAGCTTTGATATTGCATCCACCCTCTGGCACGCTGACCGCATGGGACTATGTGCTGGTGTGATCGACGAATTAAGCATTCTAGCGGAGACTACTCGTTTCTTGGACTATCTTGCCAGAAACCTCAGCGAGGCCCAGAAGCTTTGGGTGCCAGATGGGACACGAAAGATATTTGATAGCACGCAGAAGTTGAACGGGTTGATCCAGTTCTCGCTGGAACTGGATGACCTAGCGTTGCAGGTTGCTCGTGAACACAATCAGATGGTTGGCATTTTTGCACCCCAGAATGAGGATGTTCAGCGAACCCTCAAAGGAACACGGATTCCGCAGTAAGCATGACACTGAATGCGTCTATAACATATCGAATCGTGCGCTCGACCGTGCGGCTCATGGCGTGTGAGCGCGGCATTGAGTTCGCTACCGGAACTGGATTCTTCTATAAGGTGGAGCGTGCAGGACTAGTCAAAGTCTTGATCTTGACGAACAAGCATGTAGTGGAGGGTGCAGATACCATTCGCTTTGTCGCGTCTACCGCTCGGTCGATCGATGACCTTGATGAGGTACAACAACCGCGTGGTCGTCTCGATCAAACTTTTGAAGTACCCCTATCGGAAAATGTCCATCTGCACCCTGACTCGGACATCGACCTCTGCGGTATAGATGTCACCGTTCCGTTTGGAACGGTATTTTTGGCAGGGTTGAAGCACAGGAGCCTCCTTCTTGATTCAAGTTGGATCGCAAGTGGTCAGGATCACCTTGGTGACATAGAGCCTGTTGCTGTGATCGGCTATCCAAACGGTATATGGGATTCACACAACAACATGCCGGTCTCCAGAATGGGGACAACCGCCACTCATCCCCTGGCGTCATATCAGAATGGTCGGAACTTTCTTTTGGACGTGGCGATTTTTCATGGCTCAAGCGGCTCGCCGGTATTCCTTTATGAATCGCCTTTCTATGCATCCCCCGATGGAAGTCTGACGCCTGGAACGAGGGTACGGTTGCTTGGGGTGGTATGGGGGGCTCTTGAGCGTACCGACGAGGGGGAAGTTAAAGTCGAGGAGATTCCAACGTCTACTCGGCAGGTTGCCGAGTTCAAAACATCGCTGAACCTTGGAGTCGCGCTTCATGCGTCTGCGATCAAAGAGATCGATGCCCTCATTTTTCCGCCTGCGTAGGGGCGTTGTCCGTGCCCCTGTCGCGCCCTCCCTCCGATACGGGGGGCGACTTGCCGCCAGTTCTATATGACAATGCGGCGGTTGCGCTTTGTCCCATCGTGGCTCGTCGCTTACTTCCACGATTCGTAATCAAGGCCCGCCATTGCACAGCGGGCCTTTTTGCGCATTGGAATCTGGGCCGCCCATGAGCTGATGTGGAAGAGCACTCCCGTACGAAAACACAATTGATGTTCCTAGTGAGTGAGAATGAGCAATAAGAAGATGCCCGCCCTGCTTACGTTTCAGGGCGGAGGTGCAAAAGGGATTGTCCATGTCGGTGCTCTCGCAGCGGTCGACGAACTGGATCTCGAAATTTGCGGGGTGTCAGGGACATCCGCCGGAGCGATGGTTGCGGCGCTGGTTGCGGCCGGCTACAAGGCTAAAGAGCTACTGGACCCTGATACGGGCACTCATCTCCTGCAAAGCCTGGGTGCTGCTCACGGATTCATAAAGCCGACCGACTTCTTTCATCCACTAGGATGGACACTAATTCGTGGGCTTCGCTTCGTCGCTGGAAACGTTCGGTTTGTTCTTGGCACATGGCTTTTCTTCTTGGCAGGGCTTAGCTATCTGCACGTGTGGTACCCGATATCCGGACTAATTGGCATTGGCATGCTGTTGGTGATCGCGGTAGCCGTAGTTGCGCTGTTACTAGTAGGACTAACTGGCGTCGAAAGGGTCCGAGGCTTTATCGATGTTTGCTTGAGGACAAAAGTTCCGTCTGCCAATGGAGCAGTAACCTTCCGCGACCTGCAGGAAGCGGGATGCGCGCCTCTGAAGATTGTTGCGACCAATGTGTCGGACTCGTGTGCCGAAGTGTTTTCGTTTGAGCGCACACCAGATGTTGCAGTCGCAGACGCTGTGGCCGCATCGATTTGCTTGCCGATCGTATTTAGACCATGGGTCTTCGAGTGTCCCCGCTTTGACGGTGTTGACGTTGAGTCGGCAAAGCGTCGCTTCCTAGATGGAGGCATGATCTCGAACCTCCCGGCATGGACTTTGGATCGAGAGCGCGCCCGCCGGCCAGACTGCGTATCGATTGCCTTTTCGATTCTTCCGGAAAAGTTAGAGCAGAATAGATCCAAGCATTGGTTGCTCGCGGTTGCACCATCAATAATCTCCGGCGCATTGGAGCTTCATACTCGCGCAATCGACAGGATGGTCCATGTCCCCATCAAATGTAGTCTGGATTTGTTTGCCTTTGATGCGTCGGCTCCTACATTGCGCGAAGCGGTAGCCAAATCGCTGGCGGCGGTGCGCGTGCGGTTGCAGGAGCAGTTGTCCTCGGACTACCCGGACTTGTTGAAGGCGGCATGCATGCAGATTCAGAATGACATGCTGGCGTTTCTTGAACGCGGGGTGGGAATTTGGTATCCGGGAGAACAGAAGGCAGAGATCAAGACGGCTATCGTAGGCGTACCGCGGGGGCCAGCCGGCGAACTAAAGACGTTGTATTCGACTGGCTACTCCACCGAGGTGCCCACGTTTGACCCGGAAATCATGATGGAGTCATGGCGAGCAGGAGAGGCCGTAGCCCTCGAATGTGATCGACAAGAGGGTGGGGAGTGGCCGGACGAGTACTGGAGCTTTGTAATTCCGGTCAGCTTTCGCGAGGACGAGGCAAACCGAGAGGAACGACTAAACGGAAGGCGGGAAGCGCCAATGATCGTTATCATTGAGACGGATGCCCGATTCCTCTTTCGGTCCGAAAACGGCAAAAAAGAGAGCGAATACGTGATTGCTAGTATGAACGAGCTGGTGATAGGTTTCTGTGATGACTATCGTATCTATGATGCGCTTCAGGCAACGACGGGGAATGTATGGTGATCAAGAAAACTGTGATTCGAAAGGCACAAGTATCAACCGTGCGCACGACCAGCGTCAAGGGGCTGCCGGCAACGTTGGATCGTGATTTCCGGAAGTCGCTGGATCGCGACGGCAGCGGTCAACGGCTGAAAGAGAGTATTGAAAGGACTCTCAAAGAGTCGGAGAAATCTAAGGCGATCGTTCGCAAACCTGGCAAGGTTACGGTGACAGTGGGCTAATCCACGATGTTGCGGTACACCCAACTATTGGAAAAGCGAGCTTAGGCTCGCTTTTTTTGATGCGTCCCTCGTCACGACTCGACTCTGTTCCTTGCAGGTAGCGCAGGTCCAGCCGATGCATGAGTGGGGTGACCCGAAGGACAAGAAGGCAGCCAGTGGGCGGCGACAATCATTTTGTCCGGTCGTGTTTGTCGGTAAACCGACCGGACATCCTGCTTGACGCTATCCAAGCCAGCCAAGCGCAGCATCGCGAGAGCCTTGCGGCAGCAATTCAAGCCGAGGTAACTTGGCTGAACGGCGCCGCCCAGCAGCTCGCGTGGTCTACATTCCCTGCGCGGGTGATCTTGGTCCGACACCATCTGAGGATTGGCGGAGAGGCAGATACTGCACAACCGGCTCAAGACCCTCGACCGCACGAACAGATCCGTTCGCCGGGCGCCGCATTGTGGTTTCGGCAGCTAACGCTCGACCACAGTTGCTGACCTGCTACCTGCACGGCCGTAAGCCTCGGCACCAAGGTCAAGGCGGTGCTGGCGCACCGCTCACCTGTCGGCTGCAAAAATCCAGCCAAACTTGGCGTGCCTCAAGTCGCAACTCGTCCCCTGGGAGTCACTGCGTGCCTATATCAAGGGAGACTAGTGTCTGATCACTCACATTGAGATAGGTGGGTAGTTTATCGCACCAAGTGTTGCTAGGCTATGTTCAACATTAGTCTGATTACATTGAATTTTTCGAAGATAGATCTATAGTTTCACTACGAATGGTGCGTAAAAATACATACCATATGCAGGGCAGTGCCATCTCGTAAGTCATCTCGACGCCATCCATATCGGCGCCACGTACCTCTCCGTACGGGCTGCTGACAGCTCCTCCGGGGAGCCCCTCCCCCAGTCAGCAAAAGGAGACAATATGGCGATATGGTCCGTTCTCCCTCCTAGTGTTCAACCTGAAATCTCCCTTGTGGATTGGCGTGTCTTCGAGTTCCCCGAAGGCGACCGACATTTCGTCGGCTACTGCCTCGAGAATCGCGAGGGCCGCGTCAGCAGCGCGATTACGGTCTTCGATTGCCAAGCTGCCTCCGCCGAAACGGCCTCCGGTCGGCGATACCGCCTGATCGGCGAACCCGGGCAGGATGCCGACGCGGAAGAAACTTGGCGCCTTTGGTTGCTATTCAACTGGCGAACAGGGGCCGTTGATGTCACTGCAGACTTTGTTTGCAGTTCCAACGGCTGTTCCCAGGACGTGCACTAGCGAAGCAATGTCGGCAACGGCTCACTACTAGAGACCTTGTTTTCCAGCCAATACGCGCCGCAGGGCGGTCTGGTTACAGAATTTTTACATTTTTTCCACATTGCGGAAAGGATGCATTCGCGCTCGCGAAGTAAAAGCTAGTGTTGATAGGCTATGAATTGAAAGTGTGTACTCGCAATACAATTTCTTGACGCGAGGCCGACCTAGCGTAATGTGATGCCTGCTGAACTGATGTTGGCGCTGCTGGATAGATGGATATCCGCGAGCCGCATTTCAGGGAACGAGTTGGGTATTCGGGCGCGTGGACACCCGCGGACCGAAGTCCCAATTCCTTGAGTCGATGCCAACCCAGGGCAGAGCGTCGTTCCTCGCCGGTTAAGCATTACGTGCCAATTGAGGGACGAGGCGGGGGAAATACGGTTGATAGGAGAAGCAATGAGTTAATTGAAAGAGTGGCCGCGAGGGCTTAGCCGAAGAGTACAGCATAGTTCGCAACGTCCAGCCTATTGATGGGATCGGCAGGGGGAGTCGTTTTGTCCCGGAGAACTACGCAAAGACCTCGCACAGCGTGCCGAGATCCGGCATTTGAAGAAACCAGCGCTTCTAGCGGCGCTGATGGGCCCGCTCGTCCATAGGAATTAGGGATTAGGGGAAAAAAATATTCCGGCAGGCGAGCCTCCTAGTAGTGACTCGCCCGTTAAGAGCCTCAATTGTAGTTCAGTTGATGAAACCCTTCGAGTTCAACTTCGCCGTTCCTGCTCAAGGCACCGCCGCCGATTCGATGTTTCATGTCCGCGGTACTGATGAGTGGAAGCTGAGAGACACGTTCCTGACGAGTGTGAAGGCAGCATTCTCCCGCAAGCCGGATCTTGCGTCTCGACTACATGGCAAACGCAAGGTCCTGTTGGGAAGACGTGGCGACTCTCGTCCATCGCTATTCCCCAGCAAAAAAATGCGGACGTCGCAGACCTGGCCGTCTTCATGCCAGTGGAGAGCCGCCTTGAGCAGGCCTATGCGCTTTGTCTTGAGCGGCAGCCCAACGTCATCGCCTATCGAACACAGGCAATCGAGATTGCCGTGCCTGGTAAGCGAAGCCATTGGCCGGATTTCCTGATCCTGGATGATCAAGGGCGGCTTCTGGTGCGAGAGACGAAGCAGGACACAGCGTTCCTCGATAAAGACTACCGCGAAAAAACCGATTGGGTCCGCGGCTTCTTGTACCGCATCGGCATCGACTACGCCATCGTGGGCCGTGCCGACCTGCCAACTGATCGCGAACTCCAGAACCTCAAGGTACTTCACCAGAGCTATACGCGGCTCCCTGGAAAGTTCGAGATTGACCACGCGACAGCGGCTCTACCGGCACTGCTTCCGTGCACCTACCAAGCACTGATCGAAGCGCTAGGTGACGTTGGCAAGCATCTCCTCTTTACTGGCCAATTGCGTATCGATTGGCAGAAGCCCTTCAACATGAACAGCGAGGTGTGGAAATGACCAATCTTACCAATGGCTCTGAAAGCGAGCCGGTATTCAATCCTGTCGCAGGGATGCGATTCACTTACAACGGAAGTGAGTTCGAAATCGCGCACGTGGCATACAACGACCTGCGATACAACGCAGTCGCCGGCGGTCGCAGCTTTCGCATGCCCGTAGTACAGCTTCTCGAGCAGATCAAGGAGGGACGCATTGTCATTACGAGTGAGTCGCAAGCGATCGCGCAATCTCCTTATCTTACGCTATCCACAGATGGCCTGAAGCAGCGACTCCGTCAACTGCGATATGCGCAAGGTGCGGTTGCAGAGTTATCCAAGCCAACGGCCAAGGCTGGCCTGCGGGAGTGGGTTGTCTCATATGCCAAAAAATTGGGCGATGAGACGGTACCAGGGATCAGCTCCGTTGCTCGCTGGATAAAGGCTCTCCGCGACTTTGGGGAGGAGTACTTTCTCAACCGTCCGCCTCGCCAGGGCAATTGGACGCTGCGATTCGGCGCAGGGGTCGAGTCCGCGATTCAAGACGGCCTGAGCGACTTCATGAGGACAGAGAAGCGGTCGACACAGAGCGTTCTGGCACATGTCCACGGCTACCTCCTGGAACACAACATCTATGCCAAGAGGACGCCATGCACTCGAACGCTTCGACGCCGCGTAAACAAGATTGATCCGTATCTGCTCACTCGCATCAAACAGGGTCCCATTGAAGCGGAGCGAGCAGCCCGGGCTGGGGGACGCGCTAACACCAGCCATCTTCCGATGTTCTGCGTCCAGATCGATTCTCACAAGCTAGATCTGTTGGTCGTCGATCAGGACACCGGAGAAGTGATGGGTAGGCCGACGCTCGTCCTCGGAATCGATGTACGTACCCGCTGCATTGTGGGATGGCATCTGAGCATGAACCCTCCTTCCGCTACGACAACCTTGGCTGCGGTTAAGGACATGTTCTCGCGCCCGATGAGGGGGCTACCTGGTGGCATTCCTGTGCATCTCATACCCGACAACGGTGTGGAGTTCAAGAACACGCCCGTGATCCGGCTCCTGCTTAAGGCAGGCGTGATCATCGAGCCTGCGGCCATTCGCGAGCCCAACCACAAGCCTCATGTGGAATCGTTTTTTCGTACGTTCACGACAAAGCTCATCCATTCGATGCCAGGCACGACGTTCTCGAATCCAACAGAGCGTGGGCGGTACCCATCGGAAAAGCGGGCATGCCTCACCATCGACCAGGTCCGCTCATACGTCGAGACATGGATCGAAGAGGTTTATCACATGACGGTTCATTCGAGCACCGGAAGAGCGCCGATCATGATGTGGAGGGAGGAAACCGGCGAAGGGAAATGCAAGGTCCTAGCAATGACTGAAGACGAAGTCGCCGTCATTGCGCGAACGCCGATCCGGTGCACGATCAACAGGGGACGGATTCGGTATGACGGACTCATCTACTTCAGTCATGCGCTCCGGACGATCGAGCACACGTACAAAGGGAAGGTAGTGGTGTTGATTGACGAACTCGACCTCAGCCGAGTGTATGTCGAGCATCCGACCCAGAAGGGATCCCACATTGTGGCCGAATCAACAACGCCGGAATACACCGAAGGCCTGACGAAATGGGCGCATCAAGAAGCGAAGAAGATTTTGAGTGGACTCTCCGAACGAGATCGACGTGAATTGGGAGAAAGTGCCCCTCTCTATGCTTTGCATGCGCTGATGAAGCGAATCCAGAAGGACTCTGAATTCGCGATGAAGCAGATGAAGCGTCTTCGTGAAGGGAAGAAACAACTAGATAAGCGTGCCGAAGAGGCCGAGGCTGCCATGGCCGCTTCTTCCATCGTGCTGTCCTCGCGCATCAACGATCTGGCTGGAAAGCCATCGACGTCGGAGTGGATCGACCCCGAAACGGGAGAGATTCTGACGGACCAATCGCCCCAATCGACAGACGGCGACGCAAGTAAGCGCAATGTCGCTAACGATCTGAATGTAACCATTCTCGACTAAGGAGCTGCAGAAATGCTTCCGTTTGACCACGCCACAGCCCTGTTCGAATCCGAAGAAGAGCGCAGAGCTTACAAGGAAACAGCGGAACTGGACCGTATTGTTGTCCATCATCCGGCCCTCGCGGGCGCCGTCACGGGCATTAAAGCCTGCATTAAGGCATCCATTGCGGCGAGGTCGCCTGAGTGTTGCATGTTGCTAGGAGCGGGTGGAATGGGTAAGACCACGATCGCAAAAACGCTCATGAAGAGCTTGCCAGCCCAGACCGTTGTCGAAAACGACTGCGAGATCGACACAACTCCAGCGTTTTACATGAGCTTACCGCCGGAGGGAAAGCTAGGTGGGTTGACCGAAGAGATGCTCACGATGCTCAACGACCTGAATCCTTCCGCAGGTACCCCGAGATCCAAGTCCAAGCGCATCAACACGCTACTGAAGCGTTGCAAAACAATCATCGTCTTCATCGATGAGCTTCACAACCTCTCGCTGATTCAGCGCAAGGATGCACTGGCTGGGCAGAAGATTAGTAATTGGCTTAAAGAGCTCTTCAATGCTGAAGGGCCCGTCATTTGCCTGGTAGGAACGCCGGAGTGCCGCACACTCTTCGATCACGACCCGCAGATGTCGCGGAGATACAAGAGCAAATTCCTGTTGCCTGCACTGGATCCAGGAACGGCCGAAGAAACGGGAGATCTCCAGAGTTTTCTCAAGATGCTCGCCACACAAATCGTCGCCCGGACCAGCCTCAAAGCTATGCCGAACTTCGGGAACTATGGGCTAGCGTTGCAGGTCTTTGCGACGACTCGCGGGAATATTGACTTCACTTCGACCCTATTGAAGGTGGCTTCCCGTAATTGCCTTCTGGCAGGTCGAGATGTGGTGACGGAACAAGATCTCGCCAGTGCCTGGGATACCGGCATGTTCAGCGCCCAGTCTGTGACAAGACAAAACCCATTCCGTATGAACGGGCGAACCCTGGCTCAATCGATCAGGGGCTGACATGGCACGCAAGCTTCCTGTTCGACCGATTCCCTTCCCCGACGAGTCCCCGGCGGGGTACTTGATTCGAGTTGCCGAGGCAAACGGGTTCCCAAGTGTAACAGCGCTGGTCGACGGTCAATGTGAGGGCCCGTATGGCGAGGGTTGGATTGCAGCGGCGTACACGCGGCCGGAACGCTATGAGGAGCTTCTCCGCGCATGCGGTGTCATCAACGCCGATGCATACTCGCTGAGCTACCTGCGATCCGGTCCTACGACCGAGTCGCCCCGCCTTTTGCTGGCGTACCAATCAGCGAGCAATTCTTCGCGGAGGACTGCCGCTCATACTGTCCGGGCTGCCTTGGCGAGCGACGATACTGGAGAAAGGCGTGGAGCCTGAAGCCGTACGCTGTCTGCACTGCTCATTCGCTTCTGTTGCACAGAGACTGCCACGTCTGCAATAGGCAGTTGTCACCGTTCCGGAGCGACCTGTGCAAATGCGAATGTGGAGCAAGTCTCATCGATGCGCCGCGTGTCGACATGGATCCGAATCCAGTCGAATGGTGGATGCGGCAGGTCAATCTGGCCGACCAACGCGCCGACGCTGTGTCAGCCTGCGTAACTGCGCTATTGGCACTCGAACCTGGCAACGAATGCGGAGAGCAAGTACTTGTATGTCTTCGCGTTGCGAAGCAATGGTTCGAGCAAGGGACGCTGTCAAATGAGTTGCAGACGTTGATTGCAGGATCGCCGTGGCATCCTCGGGTCACGCTGCTCCCATTGCTTGAATCCTCAGCATCGCAGGTGACTAAGCTCGCGCTCGCGGCTCTGCGCATGCAGTGTGACGAGAAGGCTGTTGATGCCACAGTGGAGGAAATGCTCCTGTCACGCAGGCACGCAGAGCTCGCCCTTGGTGTGAGCGCGTTTCAACTGACGAAGATGCGGAAGGAGGGCGTCTGGCGCGCTTATGGGCTGGAGAGTGGCGATGGATGGTTCAGTGCGCGGGCCGTGAACGCAATGCTCTGCCGGCTAGCTGTGACCGACGATGCTGTGGCGGGGCATCGTCGGCCCGTTACCCGTAGTGTGGGGTCGGTCTTGATGTCCATCGTGGACGGGAAGGAGGCTAGCGCTGGGTACGACTTGAGTTTGGGTATCAGTAGTATTCGGTCGATCGAGGTAGCTCGCAGTGGTCCGGCGAGTCCCATGGTTGGAGAGATCGGCATCGAAGAAGCTGCCGACATTCTGAATAGCTATCCAGAGGCCGTTCGCAGCTTGGCCAGAGTTGGGTGGATAGAACATCGGAATCGAGATTGTTTCAATCGAAAGCGCTTCGTGGCCGATCGTGCTGATGTGGAGGGATTTTCCCGGAGGTATGCGCTTGCTGGGGAGATTGCGAAAAGCGCTGGCACGAACGTCACAAACACCGCAGAGCGGTTGATGGCTCTGGGCGTTCATGCTGTCGCGGGTCCGAAGATCGATGGATGCCTGGTTTACGTGTTTGAGAGGGCGAGTGTCGATCGGATCGACTTGGCAGCGCTACACGAATTGAAAGGGTATCCCACCTCAACGGGAAGACGGTCGGCACTCGATCCGGCCAAGGACGACACGTCGGAGATGACGCTTGCCGAAGCCGCAAAATTGCTTGGCGTGAACGTCCAGTTGGCGAAGCGACTGGTGATCAAAGGGCACTTGCAAGAAATTGACAACCAGTCGAGACAAGTCTATGTGACTGCGCGCTCCGTGAAACGCTTCAAGAAGAAGCTGGAAGATCCGAACCTTGTTCCTGTCGAAGACGCCGCAGCGGAGCTTGGAATGGGATCATGGCCCTTTGAGATTAGCTATGTGCAACCTGGGTTGGTCTACGTTCACGATCTTGCTGTGTCACGTCGTGTGCAACGGTCGGATATTGCAACCTTGTGCAATTTGCGCGAGTACTTCCTGACGGCGGAAGAGGCAGGACGCCTTCTTGGTACGCATCGCAGCCATCTGCCCAATCTGGAGAGGCGTGGGGAGATCAAATCCATGATGTTTGGGAAGCGTCGGCATATCAAGTTCTACGCGTTAGCGGACATTCAAAAGTTGATGCCCCTGAGGGCATCAGCATCCGCCGATTTTAGATCGGCAGAAGAATGAGGGGCGGCAGCTCAGCATGGCCAAAGCGCTTGGCGTAACAAAAACTATCACGGAGGTGCGTATGGAAACGAGTGAAGACGCGGAGGAAGATGGGGAGATCGGCAATCTGAGCATCGTTCGTGGAAGGCGATTGCCGGGCATTATCGGATGGCTTGTTGCCTGGCATCGTCTCCAAAAACATCCGGAGAAATTTCTCTTCGCGATACTCGAGTATCCAGTCGGGGCATGCATCTTCCTGGAAATGGCTGATGGGGACCCAACGTCGGGTGTTTGCACGTTGCTCGACAAGTGTGTCGAGGTCCGCCCGTTCCCAAAGTGGATTGCTGTGGACCGAGATCTCGGTTTACATGCTGACGCGCTACACGCATGGGCGGAGCAAAACGGGGTTTCGCTTCGTGAGCCACGGTCTGCGCGGTGGAAGGAAGCCGGCTTGCGCTCCCTACTCGAGATATCCGTACTGCTCGGGGCCAGCAGCGTACCGGACGACGCGGCTTTACGTAAGGTCCGTCAAAAGGCCTGCAAGCTTCATTGATAAGGCGGCCGGGGCACCGTGGCCGGCCGTCTCTTCGCTCGTCAAGCGAGAGCCAGGTAACGGTGTTGACCAGAACAATTTCAACATCGTCGTCCAGAAGCCGACGTTCGATCGATGCGGTATATTATTGTCAGCAAAAATGGGGACTGCGTTGGCAGCAGGCGCTGAACTTTGAAACTGGTACTGATTGATGGGCTGCCAGGAATTGGCAAGAGCACCCTTGCGGAGCGGCTTAGAAGGCAGCCTTTTTCAGAGCACTGTTCGCTTCATGATGGAACAGGAGCAAGGTGGAATTCGTGGTTACATCGCAGAATTTGAGGACATCGTCCGATCCCTTTCGCCGGTCACCATCTACTTGCGCGGTGTCGACGCGACCGACCATTCTCGCAGCACCGCTCTCCACCGAGGGACGACATGGACGACGCGGGTCTCCGCGTACCTCGAAACAACCAGATACTCGCTCCGAAGAAACCTGAAGGGCGCTGAAGGAATGCACAAGCTGTGGACAGCTTACGCCGAGCTTTGCTATTCGCTATTCGACCAAATGTCCATGCCAAAGTTGACCGTGTTGGTCGAGCCGCCGGACATGGAGCATCCGTTCCGCAGATCTGTTGAATTCCTGATGTCCACAGGCCACATGCAGGCTACGACGAAGGTCTCATAGACCGCCGTCGGCCAAGAGCCGTCAGCCGCAACAGCAGCCAGTGTGTCCGCTTCAAACTGGCTGCTGTCACTCCGGCTCGCACCGGACGGCAGAAACGCAGCAGCCAGAGTCTCGTAGTTATACCTTAAACTAACGCACCGGCAATACTCACCGGGAGTTGCCTCCTCCTGACGCAGCCCGGCGGGGAACAGACGAACTGCGACCGGCATGCAATGAATGAGTTGAGTCGAGGTAGAGACAACATAAAATGGCAAAATTTTTTACCGTGGTCCCCGTCGGCCAAGGTTCGCCCAATTCCGGTATGGAAGCCGCGTACTTGTTAGCGGACAATTGGGACGACTGGTTCGCCTACAGCACGATGTACACGCTGATCGTAATAGACGCTAGTGGTGAGAAGCAGCACATCGGCAGCGTCAAAATCGGGCAAGTCGGGATGCGGTCGGGTCAACGCAGTCCGGACCTCGAGCCGTCGTTCGACATGTTAGGCGAAGAGTTTTTCTCTGTCGGGCAAGACGACACCTACTACGAACGCCTGAACGAATTGGGCGTGGCACTACGGGATCGGGTGCTCACAGGACTGCGTGATATGGCATTTGATCCGCAGCTCCTCGAAACGGCGCTCAAGGAGAAAGTTACAGGCGTGTCGCTACTCCGATCTGTGACGCGCGCTACTGTGCAGGGCCAATATGCCCGACTCGCTCAAGGGGGGCGCGCTTATCGCGTTTCAACTTTTCGTATTCCGGGCCGCAGAAGGCTCGCTCGAAGGTTCCGCCTATCAAGCTGACCTTTGTCGTCAAACCAGAGTCGATGCCACCCAGCAATATCCATGTCCTCATCGGCCGCAACGGCGTCGGCAAGACTCATTTGCTAAATAACATGTCGCGGTCGCTTGTGGACCAACGATCGAGTCCCGAAGAGGTGGGAGCGTTCGAGGCAGGAGCGGACGACGAAGGCCAGGATCTGTTCTCCAACCTGGTGTCCGTGACCTTCAGCGCGTTCGACCCCTTTGAGCCCTTGCCCAATCGTCGCGATCGGTCTGAAGGTATCCCCTGCGCCTACGTAGGACTCAAGCGTACAGGGACCACGTCTGAAGGCAAGCCCCTAGCTCCGAAATCGCCCGATAGTCTTTCGCGGGAATTCGGCGCCAGTGTCCTCGTATGCCGCAGTCAGAGCGCACGCCTAAGTCGATGGCGCCGTGCGCTGCATGTGCTGGAAGCAGATCCAATCTTCAAGGCCGCAGACGTTGTTTCGCTTGCGGAGGAGGAATTGGAGGAGGATACGCTCAAGGCCAGTGCCCGCAAGCTCTTTAGCAACCTTAGCTCTGGTCACAAGATCGTCCTTCTGACGATCACCCGTCTCGTCGAGACGGTGGAGGAGCGGACGCTAGTGCTACTGGACGAACCAGAGGCGCATCTTCATCCGCCCCTGCTATCTGCTTTCGTGCGTGCCTTGTCTGACTTGCTCGTAAATCGCAACGGGGTCGCGATTGTCGCAACACACTCGCCAGTAATCCTTCAGGAGGTGCCCTCTCGATGCGTCTGGAAGATCTGGCGCAACGGCCGGATCGTTCAAGCTGAGCGCCCGACCATTGAGACCTTTGGCGAAAACGTCGGAGTACTCACTCGCGAGGTGTTCGGTCTTGAGGTAACGGACGCCGGATTCCACCAGTTACTACGGACGGCCGCGCACAATGAGGAAGACTTCGAGGAAGTAGTCGCCAAGTTCGACCACAAGCTAGGCGGCGAGGCCCGGGCGTTGATCCGAGCGCTGATGGTCAACCGTGAGGGCGACCAATGATCAAGCTAGAACCTCCGGAACTGGCCGCTGGCGATGTCTTCGCGCTGTGCATCAGCCGCGTGCGTAATCCCGAGCTCAGGGCGCGATTGGCGTCGATATCAACGAACGTCTCCCAAGCATCCGACACATTCCAGGATCTTGCAGCCCAGATACGGCTGCACGAATTTGTGCGCGAGGCCGTCATCGGCGGTGTGGTCACGACTTCCGAAATGGAGACTGTTTACACCCAGCGAATGGTTTCCAAGACCGCGCCCGGACGACCCGTCTACGACGCTCTAATGAGCCTAGCCCCCGCCGGAAAGTGCCCATTATGCGCCCAGCGGGATGCATCCACGCTCGACCACCATTTGCCCAAGGCGCACTATCCTGTGTTAGCGGTTACCCCGCTGAACCTGGTGCCGTCGTGCAAGGACTGCAATAAGGCCAAGCTGGCGAACCTGCCTACGAGCGCGAACGAGGAGACGCTGCATCCTTACTTTGACGACATTGATGGCGATCGCTGGCTGTTCGCGTCCGTGCAGACAACCGCACCAGCTTCCCTGAGGTTCTTCGTGGAGCCGCCAGATCATTGGGATGAAGTGCTTGCAGCTCGGATGCTCCTCCATTTTGAAACGCTTGGGCTCGGCGGGCTGTACGCTGCACAAGGTGCTGACGAGTTGATCAACATCAGACATCAGCTTCAAATAATCCATGACGCAGGCGGTGCTGCGACCGTTCGCAGCGAGTTGCTCGCCCGAGCGGAGAGTGCGCGCGCCGTGCGTGTCAATGGTTGGCGTGTTTCTGCATTCGAAGCGTTCGCCGAGAGCAACTGGTTCTGTGAAGGCGGGTTTATGGCTGTGTGAGCGAGGATAGAGCCTTTTCTCCCGCCGACATAGACCTTGTCCGCGCAGACCGACGTGATGGGAGAACGGCCGCTATACGCTGACGTCGATTTTCTCCGACTGAAGGGCAAATATGGGTCGAGTGGAGCCGGTCGAGCACCGCTGGGGCGTCAATCGGCCGAGATCGACCAGAAGCGGCTGTCGGGAAGCGACGGCCGGCTGCCTGATGACCGAGGTCCCTTCCCGGCCATAAGGAGCCGTTCGCCCCTTCATTTGCGTCGCTATTTGGATGTCAGGTTGTACCCAAGCGACGGACGTTAGGCGACTCGTCATGCTACCGTGCCGCCTGACATAATATCTACGCGAGGGCATGATGCAATATTCTGCCATGCGCGGAAGCCCACACTTGGCGCGCAGTGACAACAGTCGCGCGGCTTCGGCGCGCAACAGGTTTTACAATGACCGATGAATTCAGCTCCGTTCAGGTAGTCCTATGAATCAGCATGTTCAAAAGATGGTCGGCGATTTCTTCGCAGCAATAAGCCCCTGGAGTTCTGCATACACCAGCGCGCGACTGACTTTCATAGCAGTCAGACGAGGAACCTTTCTCGATATCCTAGCTGCGCGCGTGTTTGTGGCCTCAGTTTTTCGCGAGCCGCCAAAGAGTTGGTTTCAAGCTGGCGACCTCGAAGCCGGCCAAGTGGAACTATCAGGCGGAGTGGTGGCTGTCGCCCAAGCGATTGAACAGATTGCATCCCCCGATGGCTTTGAGATCGCCGAACGGGGCCAGCTTCTCCTGCGCTCCGAAGACAACCAGAACATCAGCGTGGGGCCACCGGATCTGATCCATGCCGAGGGAATCAGCCAAGGAAACCGCCTAGCTGTCCTCACAATGAGTGGGATCAGGCGGCAAATGCTGGTCCAGCAGCCACAGACCGATTGGATGCTTAAGGCCGCCGTGCATCCTTTCGATTCGCTGAGCGAGCTTAGCATCGAATATGGTCTCGGCGCTGCGGCGAACACGTCCACCACGCTGGAAGTCGTGGCGAACGCGGCGGCAGAGGTATTCGCGCTCTCCACTGTTAAAGACGGCAAAGCCGACTTGGGGCTTTGGTTGGCGAAGAACCTCGACAAATCAAAAGCGAGACTCGGGTATCGCGTGATCGACAAAGGCGTCGTCGTGAATCGCGGCTCAGTCGAAGGTGACAAGCTTGATTGGGGGGACCGATCAGGCGACATCGTTGGGCAGTTGTTGCTTGAAGTGCCGCTTGGTGCCGTGGTTCAGTGCATTGCGTCGTATGCCGGGCACGCGCACCATTTGCGCTGGTTTGCAGACCCAAAGACGTATCAGAACGCACGGGCTGCGGTTCTTTCCAGCGTTGATCAAACCGGCAAACTGCTCCGAGGCTATTTGCTGCCCGAGCTTCCGCCGAAAGGCAAGGCGGCAGACGATTTTGAGTCGGCCGTGGCTTGGATGCTTTGGGCTTTAGGGTTTGCCCCTGTCAGTTTCGGGATGAACGCTAAAACGCGCGACGCTTTCGATATCTTGGCCGTCAGCCCGCGAGGCGATTTTGTAGTCGTCGAATGCACGCTTGGGCTTCTGAGAGCGGAAAGCAAATTGTCGAAACTGAGCGCTCGCGAAGCGTCACTGCGCAAGATGCTAGCGACGTCTGGCCTTCAACACTTGCGCGTTCTGCCGGTCATCGTGACGGCGATGACTAAGGACGAGGTCAAAGCAGACTTGAACGCCGCGGCTGAAACCGGCATTCTTGTTCTGACAAGAGAGGACTTGGAAGCCATATTCGACAGCGGGCGGCTAAGATTTGCCAACGCCGATCACCTCTTCGAGGAAGCCCTGCAAAGGATAGCGGACGCAAAGGTAGCGGGCGACTCGCCATTGCGCTGAGCGGCAACTAGGGCTACGGGCCGGGTTTTCTGTCTGCGTGGCCATGGCCGCCGTTGCCCTGCACTGTAAGGGCTACGCGGCCCCTTTCGCCTGCTGCTCGTTGGTTGGTGAAACGCTTCTTCCGATTGCCCACTGGCGCAGTGGCTGGTGTGACTCGGAAGCAACCGCACCGCTTTGCGAGAAGCGGTTCAGGGTCGGAAGCCGCCGACCCACTGCGGACCTTCAGATTTCCCGAAACCGGTCTTCGATAGTTTGAATAAAGCCCAGAACTGACGAAACCCCTGCGCGGTCTTGAGGCGGAATGCCTATCCGAACCACAGTACCGCCTCAAATTGAGGACAGAGCGCGCTGGTCGCTCACGGCCATCTCCGACCGTTGGCCAGACCGACGACTCGGCCGCTCGAACGTCTCTCTCACCTTGTCAACCGACACTCGGGCAGGATGGGCCCAGATTCACGGCGCGCGGGTACAATGCTAAGCTTCTTGCTCGCGTGACCGTTATGCAATTGCTTGTCGCGATGAATTTCGTTGCCGATCTTGACGCCATAACCATTGAGCGATTGGACCACCTCGGCTATCAGGCGAAGCTAGGCGACACGGTCTTGGACCGTTTTGCCGTTCTGTACACACACACCGAAAGAACTATCCCACCAGTTCCCTACGAACTGCGATTTTCGGACGAGATTCGGCAGAATCCCAAGTTCAAGACGCACAGGAAGCCGCTTGAAGAAATAATGTCGAGGCTCAGAAGGGGCGAAAGTCTTCGACCTTATCTGTCAACGCGGGCGGTTCGTGCCGCATACCACGATCCCCTTTTGCTGACGTGGGGCATCCACCATTTGCACCTGAACAGCATCGATACACTAGATAAGCGAGGCTTCGTCGAGCGGAAGCGCGGCGAGTCCGAACTCCTGCTGTTGCGTATCGACGGACAGACGGCCTATCTGATCGACATCGTTGCGCACGATGAGCTGGACCTGTTTGACAATCCGCGGTTGCTGACGGTCGTTGACAGGAATTGGCCTGAACTGCACTTCGCGCCGAAATCGGTCACGAGCGAAGTGTTCACACCGCAGGAAATCAAAGCCCTTCGGTCAAACCGTACGAATTTTGCCATTCAGATCAACGGACGCACCGTTCTTCCGAAGGGGGAATTACGGCGACAGGGGTGCCGATTGAAGTTTATGGATGGTATTGGGCGCTTAAGGACGAATTGCTTAATGTGGAAGCGGATGTTCGCCGCCGCTTCTATGAATTCTTCCCCAATTGTGCCTCGCCGTCGCAAAATTGGCGTGCAGTTCATGATGTCCGACTCGTCGGAATCGAGGACGAGTATTTTATTCTTCAGGAGCGGTCGACGCAGCGAAAATGTTATGCCCGTCGCATCGCGGCGCAGCAGTGTGCGTTCGCCTAGCACGCAATTTGACTCCGTAGTCGCATAGGTCGATGATATGAATTTCCCTACATGGTTGCGATCTGGATTGTCTGATGGAACAGACCCATACTAAGATCTCAGTCGTTCCGGTGCCCGACTACTTGGAGATTATCGAGCGCAACGATATCGACCTCCTCAAAATCCCGGCCGATCTAGCCGTGCTGAACGGCGACTTGGCATTGACGCGGCGCGGGGATCTGATGCTAAATGACATCGACTACAGCGCGTGCTTCAGCCTTGTTAACTGGTGGCGATACAACTATCCAGTAATGGCCGTGATGTTCGAGGCCGTGTTTCCGCCAGCGGACCTAGCCGAGCGTCTCGACGGCGAGCTCGAGGAACTGTTCACCCGCGCTGCCGCGACCTCGCCGCATCCGATGCAGAGCTTCGACTACGACGCCTACCACCGGATCAACGACGCCAGAGGGGCGCAGCAGGTAGCGCGCGGCGTGTACGCTGGCGCGATTTCAGTAGCGCTCTCAAACGCAATGCAGTCATTCCGTGCGGACATTCAGGCGACCATGGGCGAATGGGATGCCTCATCGCCTGCATTTGGCGGCTGCTCGCTCGGTCAAGTCATAATTGCCTCGGCCAACAATGTGCGGCATGCCGACGAATGGCAGGCGGCGCGCCCGCCTAGTGAACGCCAGTTGCAGTCAATGCGTGTACTTGCGGCCGCGCTGAATGAGCCGCTGGATCCGCCCGACGGCTCGCGCCATCAGTTCGGTAGAGAAATCAGTCCGGAAACACTGCATGTGATCAGCGGTGGAGATCTGGAGCAGCTCGAGGCAAACTTCTTTGCCTTCGCTAAGGACCTCCTCAAGCGCAAGCGCCATCGAGCGGGCATATAGGGCTCGTCTCGTCGGCCATCTCGGCGCTGCTGTGCGTGCACAGGGACAGCCGGCTGCATTCGACCGTGGGCGTTGGACTGGCCCAATAGGTGCCGATAACCAGACGCTGACCACTTAGCGCACTATGCCTGAAAAATCACCCAGGCCGACGATTTGCCGTCCGTCATCGACTCCAATGGCCGTAGTCCTTGTCGGCCATTCCGGCGTGCGACACGCTGAGGCGAGGCAATCGGTTGAATGTCCGCTCTATGTGTCCAGCGATGCCCGCTGCCGTTCGCACAGCCTCGCGGGTGCCCGATCGCCGACCGCAAGCTGCCGGTCGTAGATCGCGCGATAAACCTGAGTCTTCCGTGACGTCGGCTCTTAGCGTTACACCACTAAGGCCTGCTCCCGGATAAGTGATCCTTCATCAATTAATACCAATTATTGGATGCCAATAATTATTCCCAGCCAATAATTGCGGCACATTGTGAAATGCTTCATGGAGCACTTTAACGCTGACTCGGTGATCACAGTGGGAACGGAACGATGCACGGGCCGAGAAGGGCACCACAATCTATGAGTCCCTGCACAGGGCTCCGTAGCTCTTGGGGCACTACATCAGCTCGAACGACGACAGCACCCCGGCTAGGCCACCATGGCCATCCTCCACCAACCAAAGCGTCTGAGTGCCTGTGTCCGCTTCTGCTAGAAGATCATCAACCTTTGAATTTTCGGACACGACACGCGCAGGGATGAGTTCCAATGCTGCTCCGTGTTCCTTGAGGCCGCCGACATCCTTGATTTCCTTCGCGAGCAGCTCCTTTCTCTTCTCCTTGCGATGTAGAAGCTTCGCCACAGAGATTTCAGGCAGCAGCAACCAATCCGCGTCCAATTTCACCGGAAGGAATGAGAACGAATGTGTAAGCATGAGCTGTCGAGCATAGGCTACCGGCTGCCACGGCTGGACGGTCATGGGAGAACGGACCATAAAATCGCCCACCGTCACTCGCTCAATCTTTTGCTCTGTCATTAGCGCCTCCTCAAGGGCAATGCATAGCGCAATCGCTGCATCTGTAGCATGGCGAGCATAAACACCGCTATGCATTGCGTCGTTGCGCGCGTTATGAACTGTCTTATAGAGCGAAGGAAAGCCGGCAAAGAGTGCCGGGAACTTTGGAACCACATGGCTCAGCACGTCGGAGTCCTTCGCGAGGTCAAAAATCTCGTTGGTATAGGACCCTAGCTGCCCTTCCTTTCCCAGCAGCCGTAGCCCGATGGCCTCCAGTGCGAAGCACACCTCTCCAAAACCTTCGGCATCGGCCAAGGCGGAGTAACGGGCCTCTCGCAGGCGATCGCGGTAGTGGCATCTCTCATCCCATGAAAGCGTCTTTCCCATTCCGGTGCCGCCTCTCCAAATAGATTGCGTCGACTTCGAGGAAGCTGCTGCTGAAAGGCTAAATTATCTTCAACGCAACTTAAAATCAGATGCTTGAGAGATCTCGCACATCGACAAAATCCTAAGGTATAAAATTGTGACAGGCACTAAGATACCAGTTCGACCCATTCCTTTGCCAGGGGAGTCGCCATGCAGCTATCTGATTCGTATTGTAGAAGGCCTCGGGTATCCGAATGTCCCTACATTCTTGGCTACAGTGCCGAGGTTCAGCCGGGATAGCGGATGGCCTAAGCGATTGCAGGCGGATCCAGTTCGATATCGCCTTCTCCTGAGGTCTTGTGGTATTGAACTTGCCAAAGCGGAAGCGCTTTGCTACCACCGCACTGCCCCTGGGGGGGGCCCAATACCTCGTCGACGATTGCCTGTTTGATGAGTCTCTTTTGCGCCATGACGTCGGCTCATACTGTACCCTTTGTCTTAGGGAGCAGCAATATTGGCGGAAAATCTGGGGGCTCAAAGCATATGCAGCTTGCACAAAGCACAATATTCTGATGTGGACGGGCTGTTATGTTTGCCGCCGCAGCCTAGATGACAATCGCGGCGAACTATGTCGATGTAATTGTGGGGCCGATCTAACCTTAGCTCCTATCGTCAACGTAAATGCAGAAGTGGTTTCTTGGTTTATGTCGCTTTGTCGAACTGACCGAAGGCGTGCGCGCGAGGCGGCCCGGTGTTTTCAGGCCATGCTGGAAATAGACAGGGGTGAAAAGAACGATCGGAGTAACCTTGCAACGCTGCATTCGGTCAGAGAGTGGTATTCATCGCATGCGAATCTGCATCCGACAACTGGCACAATTGGGGGTGTGATATGGCATCCGAGACTCGCCCTATTGCCGCTCCTAGATGACGAGGTATCCGAACAAGGCGTGCCTCCCCTCGCAAGTGGGCAATCGACGGCGAATGATGTGATTCTGGGGTGGGCTCAGGCGGCAGGCGCGCTAGGGGTGCGCTCCGATCACATTGAGCAAATTGCGAAGACGGATGCTGGCCGATCGGTCGGCCTGCGACGGTCTGATGGCTGGTTCAGTTCGCGAGCCGTTAATACAATTCTATGGCGTCTAACTCCAGATGGCGATATATGCCAAGGTCGGGAGCGAGTGGTCACCAGCAAGTTGGCGCCCGCGATTCAGGCCGTATTTGATGGCAGACATATATCGAAAGGCTTTGATTTGGCAAGGGGCGTGCGCACACTCACCACAACTGTCAGGGATTGTCGAGGCGGCACGGAGCAGTCTACGATCTGCTCATCGGGCTAAGCCGAAGAGCCTCGCATATTGTCAGTAACCACTGTCACGTTGTCAGTAACCACTGTCACGTTGTCAGCGATCGCATAGGCAGCGTGTCATCCAGATGCGTACGGATGATCTGCGAAGATACAGGAATGTCGTCCTCCGGCCGGAATGTTTCTCCTTCGTGGATACCCCTCTCGCACGTCTCCGCATGAAGGACAAGTTCGCGGTCAACGCCGAATGCATGGCCGCCGGGCTGACGGTACGGGAAACCGCGGAAACAGCGGATGTCGCCGTCTCGACAGCGTATCGGTGGCGACACCGCTTTCTTAACGCCGTGGTCGCGCAACAGCCAAAAGCCGTGGAAGGCTTGCTGGAGGCGGACGAAACCTATTTTCTCCATTCGCTCAAGGGCCAGCGAAAACTGCCACGTCCGCCGCGCCATCGCGGCGGCAAGGCCAAGAAGCGTGGCCTTTCAAAAGAGCAGGTTCCCGTGCTGGTCGCGATTGCACGCGGCCAACGCTTCACGGCCGACCGGGTGATGCCCGCGATGAGCGGCAAGGAGCTGGTGGAAACGCTCCGCCCGGTTGTCAATAAAGACACCATCGTTTGCTCCGACGGTAACCCCGCCTACTACGCGCTACAGCGCCAGCTTGGGGTGACTCTGAAGATGTTCAGCGCCTCGAAGCACGGCTCGCCCATCAACCCCTCGTTCCACGTCCAAAACGTCAACAGCTACCACTCGCGACTGAAGGGCTGGATTAACGTCGGCTTGCGTGGTGTGGCAACGAAGTACCTTCCCAACTATCTCGCATGGCAACGCCTCTTGACCTGGTTCAGGGACGGCGTCACACCCGAGCAATTCATCGCGTCATCCCTCGGCCGACAGCTTATCAATACATAACGCGACGAAAGCTATTCGGAATGCCGATGTGGGGAGCGAGCGCCATGCAAGGAAGTTGCCAAGCGGGCAGTGACGAGGCGCTGACAGTCGCTCCAAGAAAGAAAAACCCGGTTCACTCTCCAACAGAATGAACCGGGTTTCGGCGGGCTCGCCCGTCACCGCACGAACCCGCGAACGGCCGCAAGTGCCTATTCCCGTCCCGCACCGCGGTGGGCCCCGTGTCCGGAGCCACCGCGTCCTTTCGGCCGGCGCGGCGCGCCAGCACGAGTGCGGACACGACGTGCGTCGTGACCTTCAGGCGACGGCGGTCGATGAGGAACCGGCTCGCGGCCATCGCCGAGAAGGGGTCAGAATCCGTAGCGCTCGCGCTTACGCTTGCACACTTTCCACCTCCGGGCTACCCCGAGTTCGTGCGGGAAAGACGTTGCCTCGCCCTCTCGCTAGTATGCGACGGGTTGTCGCAGTAGCGGCAGCGATGCATCGGTGAAACGCGAAGCTGTTGTCGACCATCAAACCAATTCCCCCTGCCATGGGGAGGCGCACCACGTCGTCATGTACCCCGTTTCCGTTCCACATGTTGAGATAGTGGCTCCCATGATCGCCTAGAGCGAAGACAGCAAACACGCCGACAATGGGGTCGCTTGTTAATAGCCCATTCACTGCGTCATAGACGGCAGTCCCCTTGAAGTACTTGTCCACTATCGACGGCAAACCATATTTGCTAACTGTGCTGCGCCTACTGTACTTGGCATCCAATATCAGATAACGAACCAAGTCTCCTCGCGCGAATCGCATCACAAAGTCCGGCGTCCAATACGGATGCAGGCTGCCTGGGCCATGCAGTGTGTCTGTCAAATCCATATGGGCACTACTCGAAGACAGGGGCGAGATGACCGGTTCGTACTGTAGGGTCAAATGCTCCTCCCCCATCGATAAGGTAATTGACGCCGGCACCTCGCTGCCAAAGGTCGGGTGCGGAATCATGCTTTCCCCGCGCCACCCTTGTTGCATCATCTCCTCGATCAAATGAAACAATGTAAAAATCTCAAAGATCGTGTGCAAAGATCGAAGTTTAAGCAGGAAGTCGATTCCACTTAAACACGGCGTTCCAAGCTCATACCATTTGGCCACATCTGCATATAAATCGCGGTAGACCCGAGTGCTACGTGCAAAGGCGGTCATAACGGGAGCGATTTCTCCGCGATACGAGACGCCATATTGACGGAACATTCGAATAAGTCCAGAAGCGTCACGCAATATCGCTGCGCATCGCCGCAGCATGCCAGCGGCGGTTAAGCTTAGCAGCAGGCGCGATAATGATTCAAAATCGCCCGTATCACCCGCTTTGAATTTCTCTTCATATTCACGCAGTACATCTTGTAGGTTCAGAATCTTCCTGCGTACGCTATAAAGTCCTCCGACCAAGATATGATTCTCGATCACATCATGCGTGGACTGAAGTTGAGTAATGTGAATATTGGAAAGGTTGTAATGGCGGCCGCGCAAGAACACTTCTCCTGCGCCAAGAGCCGGCACCAACGCATCAAGATTCCCTATCACGTCAATTGGATCAATTTCGATTGCAGCCGTCGATCTCCGTTGCCAGAGTGGCACCCGTTCGGGAACGAGTCGTTCACGCAAATGATGAAGGAGCTCAAACCGTCGCTCCTGCAAATGCTGAAGGAATTTCTCCGCCGCTGACAGCAGAGTCTCGGGAGGTGTATCGTCCGCGCGTACAGATCCTGTGGGATGCGATGAACGTGCAAAGCAACTCGCGACAAGCTTCTCGTTCTTGTCAGCGAGGTATGCAATCATCTTGCGCGCCTGCTGCACTGTTGTCTTCTCGGCGAGCACATCAAAGTCTATGCGCATCTCGCCTTCCGAAAAGGCAATAACCGCCACAGCATGCCCGAAACACTCTGACACATAGGTCATCGCGGGCGTTTGCCAACAGGTCTTCCCTTCAATTACTATCCGATTAAACTCGGCTCGGTGGTCGCCTATAAGCAATTCTGTAGGACCGTCGTAGTCGCCCGCAGCTACCCTAAACTGCAGGCTGTCGACTTCTCTGATTTGAAGAATGGAGGTTGGGGCGACCGTCAACGGGACTTCCTCCCGTTGACGAACAGAGTTAGGGAGCGCGTCATGGCTACCAGCAGAAGAAGTCGTAGGTCTGCAGGTCGATGTCGCCGACGTCAATCATTCGGCGGACAAAGGCAGATGAGCGGGCCAGACCAGATGACTCGAGTTCTCTTGCAAGTACCTCCAATCTCTTCCCGAAGCGCCCATTCCCACGAATCTGTGGGAGCACGTGCTGCAGGATTGCGACATCCAGTGCGAGCAAAGCGTCGTTTTCCGCTCGCATAATGCCACGCGCTTTTGAGCAGTACTGGCTAATAGCAATCTCTTTACGTTTGCTGATGGAAAGTGGCATACCCTGCTGGGGATCGGGTTCAGCAAGAATCTGCCGCACGCGCTTGAACGCCGAGAGCTCCTCAGGCAGCAAATCAGGCACAACGTCCTCGCATCCAAACAACTGATGCATCGTCTGCGCAGACAATGGTAACGCGCATGGAGCATCGCGGCTGTCGTCGACATTACGGCTGTCATCCAGGGCAGGCTCCATCAAAATGATTGAAGCGCGATCCGCCATCCGGGGAGACAGCGGTTCAGTTGTACCGTCGTAGTTGATGGTCGCAAGGAAGCGCAAGTATGGTGGAATCTGTATGCGGTCTCTGCCAAGGACCAATTGCCGGTTGCCTTCGCCATCGGCCATACCCATGAAGCAACTCCAGTAGTGCTCGATAGGGGAAAGGTTGGCTTCATCAAGCAGCACGTAAGACATGGCGTTGTGCGCGCCCTTTTTCTCGCCGTCCAACGTCTTAAGCAGTTCGTACATGCCAGTGCCTGAAGACTGAAACCGACCAGACAAGGGATTGTAAAAACCAATCAAGTCCTTTTGTGAAGTCCAGCCACGCGCAACAGATACTTCGCTGAGCCGCGGTGAAACTCCCTGCACTTCAGCCAGTAGCCGAGCAAGTGACGTCTTGCCTACGCCGGGCAAGCCAGCAAAGAAGGTAATAAATGACTGTTGCGTGCTTATTAGGATATTGGCAACTTGCCAGTCTTCCATATATCTCTGGCGCCCTGCCAGTGCCCTTCGAACGGCGGTAATGACTTCACGCTGACGCCCAACCAGGTCTTTGCCAGATTTCAGATCATGGACCGAAACAGAGACCATCGCCGGGTTTTCGGTACTATCACTTATAAACGTGCCATTGATCGCATCGACGTACGGTTTCAGGGACGTTAGCTTCTTGCGAAGCTCCGAATCCTTGTCGTTGACTGCCCTTTGGAGCTCGCCAAGCTCGTCCTCAGCGGTAAGTTTGCTCCGAATCGCGTATTCACGCTCCCTTTCTGCCTCTTTGATTTGTCTATTTATTTCATCAAGGTTAGTTAGCGCGTCTTGCTTTGCGAGTTGCTCCGCGAGACTTTTCTCAATTTCCGCAAGCTCTTGATGCTTCTTTGCTAGTTGCACATCGAGTCTATTATGTTCCGCGGCTAGGTTGGGTGCGGCCTCCGCTTCTCGACGCTTACTTTCGACGAGTGCAGCTAGACTTTGTTTTTCGGTGTCAAGCTCCCGTTTTCGCGCCTCGGCGAGGCGAATCTCGTTCGTCAGGCCTTCTAGCTGGCCGCGCAAATCCTGCTCATACTGTTTACGCAATGACTGGAGATACTGTTCTCTATTCTGCTCGATATAGGTCGAAACAATACCCTTCCCATGCTCACCCTTGAGAAAGTCCCATAAACCTTTGAGAATTTCATCGTGCTTGACGGAAGTCGCAGAAACAATTTGAGGAAGACGAGCGAGGCGCTGTCTAATTAATGGGGTGCCCAGCTTTCCGTTTTTTCCAAGAAGAGTGGCCAAACTGTCAAATTTCGCCTTCTCGATAACCCGAACATTGTTTTCTTGAGCGAGCTTGGCCGCAAACTTCAGCACATCCTCATCGGAGGAATAATCATGATAGCTTTCATTCAGAACGACACTCAAATCGTATAAAAAGCGACGTTCTTGATGCGCATCCTTGCTAATTACAGTTTTCGCAAGAAACTTGTTTCTCTCAATACGGCAAACCTGAAACGCAACTTCATTATTATAATACGGCAGCTTGCTATCAATGAAACCGAGACGAATCAAATCGAGACTTTCTCTATGAGGCTCCCACTTAAACGGCCCATAGATGTCATTACCATCATCGATAAATATGTAGCGCGTCCCAGGCCACTGACTAACGTACACATCGCGGACATTTGGGTCCGGAAGGGAAGATTTTATAACCTCGAAATAATCCTTTGGCTTTACCGCATCTGCGCGCTTAAAGTTCGAAATGTAGCGAGAGAAGTTATTGGCGTCCGCATTTTCGCTGGGATTAGTGTTCGGCGAAACCTGCAGCATGAACAAATTCGGTATGGGAAAGCGCTTCTCAAGGTCCTCATAGCCCGAAACAATGAAAACCTTCATTGTGGGGCAAAAGGATTCTGGCGTTAGCGGAACCAGCACATCGTCAACAATTTCGGCCACGGGCTTAACCGTCCCAAGTGCTCCTTCAGAATTCGGATTTGCAAACAGCGTATGCGCAAGAACCGTGCGCATCTCGATCGGATTTTGTTCAGCCAAAGTGACCCTCTGCAGCAAAAATTTATAGTTACCCGCCAAAGTCAATGTCTGTACCACTGATAGCGGAAAGGCGAGGGCTCCCATTTTACCCTCTGTCCAAGCCGTTCTTGGCTGTCCAAAAGCTACTATTGGATCATGCCCCCTGTGAGGGGTGGCGCTCGGGGAAAAGTTTCGCCAGACGCCCAGTCGAATGTCGGCTTGTTGGAGCGGTGAAGACCGCGTTGGGGCCAAGAACGGCCGCTACTTCTAGAACGCTCGGACGGCTCGCTATGCAGAGATTTACAGCGACCCCTATGCGCAGTTCACAACTATGTGCACCTGTCATGAGTTTGACGGTACCGGCTTAGATTCAGGGAGGATTCGGGCCGATACCATCTGCGCATAGTTACAGAGTCAGGAGGAATCGCCTGACTGAGTCTGGCGCCTGGATTCGACGTATGGGCGAGCGGTCCCTTGGCGCGCCAGTCGAAGCCAGCGAGTTGAACTGATCGGGTGTTTGCCTGATAGCCCCCTGTAGTGGGATCGCAACTTCGATCCGCAGCCGAAACTATGTCGAGATCTACTCTGATCGAGATGGTCAGGAACCGCGTCGCCGCTGAGCCAAGTGTCCGCGTACGAGCTGCGCATAGCTGCGACCTGCGCATAGGGGTCGGGAAGAGCCGTCCGCCGCCGTGCCAGCCAACGGCGGCTTGTCGGCCATTCCGGGCGTTCGACACGCTGAGACGAGGCAATCGGTTGAATGTCCGCTCTATGTGTCCAACGATGCCCGCTGCCGTTCGCACAGCCCCAGTGGGCGCCCGATCGCCGACCACAGCCGGTCGCGGATCGCGCGATAAACCTGAGTCTTCCGTGACGTCGCTCTTAGCGTTACACCACTAAGGCCATCTCCTTATACAAAAGTCCAGCGTCCTGACCGGGCGCAGTGCGACCAGAATTTGATGGGACTTGGGCGGGAGGGGTTGTAAACTCGTGCGGATTCGCGTTTACTCCTGGCTTTTTTGAGCGCGAATGAACAACGAGTCGGGGGCATGGGTGGACGAAGAATTTGAGGCGCTGGATCTTGGCGATCCAAGGCGGGACCGACGGGCGAAGGGGCTGCTGAAGCGACTGGCTGCGAGGCCGACTGCGAGCATTCCTGGCGCATGCGAAGACTGGGCAGAGACCATCGCTGCCTATCGATTTCTCGGCAACGAGGAAGTCGAGTGGACAGACATGATGCAGCCGCATTGGGAGCGCACGGCAGGGCGGGCGCGGCAATTCCCGGTGGTGCTGTGCATTGCAGACACAACCGAGTTGAATTTTAACGGCCAGGAGATCGATGGGCTCGGGCCCTTGAGCTACGAAGCGCAGAGGGGGATGTATCTGCATCCGACCTACGCTGTGACGCCGGATCGGGAACCACTCGGTGTGATCGACGCCTGGATGTGGGCCCGGGAGCCGCTGGATGCAAACGGGCAGCGGGTTGGTATTACAGAGAGCGTACGGTGGACTGAAAGCTACGAACGCGTTGCAGAACAGGCCGCGATGTTGCCTGAGACTCGCCTGGTCTACGTGGCGGATCGGGAAGGCGATATCGCTGCGATGATGGAGCGTGCTAATGAGCTCGGCAATCCTGCAGACTGGCTGATACGTTCCCAACACAACCGCAGCCTTGGTGAGGCAGGCAAGCTGTGGGACACGGTAGACGCCAGCGAAGCTCTGGGAGAGATCGGCTTCATCCTGCCGGGGCGCGCAGGCCAAAAGGCGCGCGAGGTCAAGCAGGAGTTACGTGCGCAACGCGTGAAGCTGCCGGGTAAGACGGGGCCAGCCGTCACCTGCATAGTGGCCCAGGAGATCGGCGCTCCGGCAGGCGTTACCCCTGTCGTGTGGCGACTGCTGACCAACCGGGAGGCTCAAGATACAGATGCCGTCGTCGAGCTGATCGATTGGTATCGAGCCCGGTGGGAGATTGAGATGTTCTTCAATGTCCTGAAGAACGGGTGCAAGGTGGAAGCTTTACAGTTATCCCACATGGACCGCGTGGAACGGGCCCTGGTGTTTTACATGGTGGTGGCGTGGCGCATTGCCCGACTGATGCGTTTGGGCAGAACCTGCCCTGACCTGGACGCGTCGCTATTCTTTGATGCCGATGAGATACGAGGCGCGTATCTACTCGCGAAGAAGGCGCGCCCAAAGACGCCCGTCACGCTCAATCAAATGATCCGCTTGATCGCGTCACTGGGTGGTTTCCTGGGCCGCAAGTGTGATGGCGAGCCCGGCGCCAAAACGATCTGGATCGGCATGCAGCGAACCATGGATGCTGCGTTCATGATCCTGGCGCTACGGGCTGAGGACTCATGACTTCTGTATAAGGAGATGCACTAAGGCCCCCCAGAAAAGTGATTTATCATCAATTAATCGCAATTATTGGATGCCAATAATTATTCCCAGTAAATAATTGCGGCACATTGTGAAATGCCCTAAGAGGCATTTGTTCCGCTGACTCGGTGATCTCAGTGGGAACGGAACGACGCACGGGCCGAGAAGGGCAGGCGGAACTCCGGGCAAGGATGGCCACCTTCGGTCCGTTTTGATCGCTCACCCGTCGTTCGTTGTTAACAGATGCCCCGGGACTGGAGAGCCTCTAACGGCGCCTGCGGCCCCACAAAACACGCTTTCAAAGTAAAAAGGCAAAATCTTTCTTTTACTTTGAAACCGGAGCCGGCTCGGCGCGGCCGAGGCCAGTGAGTACGTGGGCTTGCCGACCGCGATCCGCATCCTGCGCGCACTCGGCCTGGTAACCTGCCTCGATGTCACTTCTCCGCCGCCGCTGCCAAGCGGTCGGTCGGTGACCACCCAGCCGTCGCGTGCGGCAGTGGCGGTCCGCGTCAACGCCGTCGAGGCATGACGTTTAACTTCAGACCAGGCAGTAAATTATCACCAATTATCCGAAACCAATAATTGGTTCGCCTTGCGAACTCCGCGGGAGTGGCGACTCGCCCTCATCCCTCACTGGCGCATGCCCGAGCCCGCCGGGACCCACTTTTTCGTCGCCCGACCGCTCGCGCGGTCCGTGCCCTCAATTGCAGGGGACGTCTTCTACGCCGAGGATTGGGACGACCTTCTTAGGCGGGATCGCAGCGCGCAAAAATATTACTTAAAGATATCTTTTCGGGGCTGTGACGATAACTATATAGCTAGCATGACCTCGCCAATGCCGTAATTGACCACCGGATAGGTGGATGCCTCACCGGCCGCTTCGGCGACTAGCCGAAAATCTCACTCTATCTGTCACTACAGGAACCTGGTCTCATGACATCTGTCACGAATTGTGTGGGGCGAGTGTCTGAGATTCTTCTAACCCATTGTTTTTATTGGAGGTCAAATCTCAAGTTACGTGTCCCTGAGCGTTTGTCGTTGTCGGTAGCTAGCGGGCCGGTGGTTTCTTGTCCTGTGGCTCCAAACCGGGGGGGGGCGGATCGCGGGCTCCCAGGCTCCCACCCGGAATGCAAAACAGCCCCGTGGACTGAACCTCCACGGGGCTGTTTTTTGTACCGGGACATGCGGTCCTTCCCGCTGTCCCGGCTGCGCTCAACGCAGATGCGGCAGTACCTTGGTGTGCTCGGCCTGCACCGCTTGCAGCTCGTGCGGCTTGAGTCCAAGCAACGCCAGGATGGTAGGCGCTATCTGGTTGGTCTGGACAGGGTCGTCGACGATATTCTGGCCGATGCCAGCACCCCACACAACGATGGGCACGTGACGGTCCTGCTTGGCGCCGCCGCCGTGCTCGGCGATCTTCGACAGTTTTCCACCGGCATAGACAGTACCCTGCTGCGCGATGCCGACGAGGTCCGGCACGCGATCGTCGTTGCTCCCGACGCCGAACAGGTCAGCGGCTTCTTCGCCAGCGTAGATCTTCCTCGCTCCAGCCTGGCTGAAAGCCTTTGTGACCGCGGTGCCGGTTGCGTCGGAGCCCATGCCGTTGCCGGAATAACCAAGCAGGAAATTCTTGGCAAAGCGCAGGGCGGCGGGGGAGCGGTCGTTGAACCACATCAGGATGCCGTCATCGTCGATCGCGTGGGCTACGAGATGCGATTTGGACGGGTCCTTGCACGTGGCGGCGAACTTCTCCCAGGCGCAGTTCAGCGCATCGATCATCTCACCATCGTTGATGATGGTGAGATCGGCGCGGTTCTGCGGCGACTGGCCGTGTTTCGCCGACAGGATGACGACGGTATTGGTCGTGTCAAGCGCGCTCACCATCATGGCAAGCTGGTTGTTGACGAAGTTCAGCGCGCTTTGCAGCACCACACCGGGCGTGGTCCCGTTCGCGGTGTAGCCGCCCAGGCTGCCGGACACCTTGGCGGCGGTGTTGCTCGGATCCGGGTAGTAGTTCGATTTGTTGAGCTTCTGCGCGGTCGACACGGACTGGAAGTTCATGCCGAATATGGCCGGGGTCCCCGGCGTGCCGTTGCCGGCATGGTCGAGGCCCTTGATCCAGTTAAGGACGGCCTTTACCTTGAAGCTATCGTAGCGTTGTGTGTTGGTGTTGTCCTTGGTCCAGTCGTCGCCCGGGCCGGCAGGCAGCGACGGGTCGGTTACCGAGCTGTTGATCTCGGGGGCAAACAGATCGTCGATGCTCTGACCGGACGGCCCATTGAGAATCTCGTAGGCGACGTGCTTGTCCGACCAGGCGGTGTGCAGCCCGTGCTTTTTCGCGACCTCGAAGATCGTGTTCACCTTGAGGTACTGGTGCGGGTAAACCGGCTGGCAGGTCACCGGAGATACCGGCAGGAAGGCCGGGTCGATCAGGTCTTGCGGATGCCCGGTCAATTGGGAAATCCTGGAGAAGTCGGCGTACAGGCCGGGGATGTTTTGTCCGCTGTCCAGCCGGTTCAGATCCTTGGCGATCACTTCGGCGTAAAACACTTCAGCGCCTGGCTTGGTGCTGTGGCAGTTGGCTGCGGTGGTGCCCTTCGGTAGCAGGCTGCGGCTGTAGGCGTCATCGTAGTAGATGCCCGTGGTCTTGGGGTTGCCGCCCGTGACCTGACCGACCATCCCGGGGAACGAGTCCGAGGGAAAAGGCGTTTGCGCATTCGTGTAGGCAACGCCATGACGGACCAGTAGCGCAAGGGTGGAGTTCGGATTGGCGTTGACGAACCAGTCCAGGTCGGCCTGGTGCAAGCCATCGACAGAAACCAGCAGGACATGCTTGGCACTCGGTTGACGGGCGTCGTCGTCCGCATGTGCGGACGCTGTCAGTCCGCACGCCAGCGACAACGCCAGGGCAATGGTAAGCCTTTTGGGTACGCGCATGATATCTCCTCGGATGACTGCCACAGGGCAGTTGGGAGACGCTATCAACCGTCCATGTCCGAACGGTGTCATTGAAAGCGCGCAAGCGTAACAAATTGTGTGTCGCGCCCTGGGGCGCAAATGCCGCGAGTCTGGGGTGGCGTGGAAGGCAGCCAGCACGGATCCAGTGATGTGCAGCAATTGGCCGCGACGCGCGCTGGGATGGCCGCTGCAGGCGGATCGCGGGCCAGTCACGCTGCTTGTGCTTGTGCTCGTGCCGGGCGGTTGCTTTGCGCCAAAACCTCGCTTCCATCCGCCATCAGCGTTTCGCCCCGTCGCTGCACGATCCATCGGGCGCTTTTTATCTTTGCGCCTATCGATGGTGCCGGCCAGCATCAGCCCGCAATCCGCCTCAACGCCTCCTCAATCGCCCGCGTGTCACTCGGCCGCACCAGCCGCGCCACCTCCACGCCATCGCGCATGAACACCAGCGTGGGCCATAGCTTGATCCGGAACGAACGGCCGAGCGGCTTGCCGCTGCCGTCCTCGACCTTGATGTGGGCGGCCTCCGGATGGCTGGCCATGGCGCTGGCCAGGTGGGGCTGGGCCCGCATGCAGTAGCCGCACCAGGGCGCGCCGAACTCGATCACGGCCGGGCCCTTCATGGCGTCGATTTCGGCTCGGGCCGGCTCGCGCGCGGCGTACACATCGGTCATCGTCATCGGGAATCCTCTCGCCTGTCCAAATGGGCATTCACGGATTGTATGGCTACGGATGCCGCGAACAATGACTGGCGCGGCTGAGCGCGGCGGGTTTCAGCCCTTCGATGCCCGAGAGCCCTGCGGTACCTCGACGACCGCGGGCTTGCGCCAGCGCACCGTGGCCAGCAGCGATGCCGCGACAATCAGGCCGCCGCCGGTCCAGGCGGTGGCCGTGATCCTTTCCCCAGCCACAGGCTGGCGAACAACGCGCCAAACGCGGGCTCGCTCCCCATCAGCAGGGCCACGCGGGTGGGGCTGCTACGCTTGATGGCGTAGTTCTGCGCGAAGAACGCAAAGAGCGTGCAGGCGATCACCAGGTAGAGCACGTATCCCCAGAAGGCCCCGTGACCGGAGAATGACGGCAGGGGCTGCCACTGCGCGGGCATCAGGACCAGCGCCACCGCCGCGCTGCCGAATGCCACCACGCCGGATTGCACCGCCGTCACCGTCAGCGCCGGAATCGAGGCGCTTCGCATTGCCCGCTTTGTGAAGCACACCATCAGCGCGCGGAGTACCGCGGCGGCGAGTATCAGTCCGTCGCCGGGGTTGAGGACAAATTCGCCGTTGCCCGCCAGCAACCAGGCCCCGAGCAGCGAGAGCACCACCGCCGCCCATTCGGTGCGGCTGGGCTTGCGCTTGAGCAGCAGCCATTCCGCCAGCGGCGTCAGCACCACGCACAGGCTGATGAGGAAGGCTGCATTGGCGGCGCGCGTGAGCAGCACGCCAAAGGTTTCGCACAGGAAGATGCCCAGCAGCAATACGCCGGTGCCGAGCACGCCGCGCAGTGCGGCGCGGTCGACCTGGCGCAGGCTGGGCAGCATGGGCGACAGCACCACGAACGTGATGCCGAAGCGCAGCGCCAGCAGGCCCAGCACGGGATAGAACACCAGCGCGCCTTTGACGACGCCGTAGCTGCTCCCCCAGACCACGGCGACCGCGAGCAGCATCAGGTCGGACAGCAAAAGGAGGCGTTTTTGGGCGGGCATGGCAGACCTTCAGGGGATGGGCCATGCATTGTGCAGCTTTGCGTAGGCGGTGATAATCGGGTTGAGATGCAAAGCCTTTATGTCGTAAACGCATTAATCCAGTGCTGCAGACGCCACCGCCCAGATGAATCCCACCGAACTCTTCGACTTGCTGCCCGACATGGCCGTGTTCGCGCGCGTGGTCGATGCGGGCAACTTCTCCATGGCCGCGCGTCAGCTTGGCAGCACGCCGTCCACGGTCAGCCGGCAGATCAAGCGGCTGGAGCAAGCCCTGGCCACGCGGCTGCTGGAGCGCTCGACCCGCAAGGTGCGCGTGACGGAGTCGGGCGCGCAGGTGTACCGGTACTGCCGCGACATGGTGAGTGCCGCATCGGGCGCGATCGATGCGGCGGGCCATCTTGTGGGCCGGCCGCAGGGGCGGGTGAGCGTGAGCGCGCCGACCGCGTTTGCGAAGACGGTGATCCATCCGCTCGTGCCGGGCTTTCTGCGTGCCTACCCGGAGGTCGATCTGCAACTACTGTTCACGGACCACGAAGTCGATCCTCTCGATGACGACCTCGACCTGGTGATCCGGCTGACCGGGCACCCGCCGCCCGGGCTGGCCGGCCGGCGGCTCGGCGCGGTACGCTGGGTGCTGTGCGCATCGCCGGCGTACCTGCGCGCGCGCGGCACGCCGGGGCATCCGCGCGATCTCGCGCAGCACGATTGCCTGTACCTGGGCGAGACCGCTGACGACAACCGCTGGCGCTTTCAACGGGATGCCCAGACGCAGACGGTGGAGGTGAGGGGGCGCTATATCGCGAACCACGCCGGGGCACGGCTAGAAGCGGCGCAGCAGGACTTCGGCATCGCCAACCTGCCGGAGTTCACCGCGGCCGACGCGCTGCACAGTGGCGAACTGGTGCAGGTGCTGGCCGACTGGGAACTGCAGGCGCGGGCGTATGTGGGCTCGGTCTGGCTGCTGTATCCGCCCAACCGCTTCCTGCCGCCGAAGGTGCGGGCGCTGATCGATTACCTGGCCCTGCATATCGGCGACGCCGCCGGCCCGGGTTGACATCCGTTCAGCGCTGGCGGCCCGGCGCCTGTTGCGAGCGCTGGTAGTCGCCCGGCGATACGCCTACCAGGCGCGTAAAATCGCGCGTCAGGTGGGCCTGGTCGAAATAGCCCAGCTCGGCGGCGAGTTGCGCCAGCCCGACCGCCTCGCCGCGCGCCAGCCGCCATGCGGCCTCTTGCAGACGGTAGCGGCGCAGCACCCATTTGGGCGACACGCCTACGTACTCCTGGAACATCCGCTGCAGCGCCCGCACGCCCATGCCCGCGTACTGCGCCAAGGCTTCCACGCTGGCCGGCCCTTCAGCGCTGGCGGCGTGTGCCATCACGCGTTGCAGCATATCCACCGTGGGGTCGGGCGCAGGCAGCGCGCCGGACAGCAGGGATTCCGCGGCGCTGACCATGGCCTCGTCGCTGCCGGCATCGAGCACCAACGTTTCCGCGCGCGGTTCGTCGCACCGCAGTAAAGCGCGTGCAGGCCGCGTGGCATCGGTCAGCGCGCTGATCGGCTCATCCAGCAAAGGGCGCAGGCCGCCCACGCGATAGCGCACGCCGAGCACATGGCCCGTGCCTTCCAGCTTGCGATCGAAGACCCCGCGCACCACGCCGAAGATGGCCGTCTGGCCGCGGTCGAACACCAGGTTGGCGTTGGGGTAGGGCAATGCGCGCTGTACCTGCGGCGGCTGGCCCGCCAGGTCCCATTCGACGATCCAGTAGTGCTCGACGAAGGGCGCCAGCGCAGCCGACGGCAGATAGCGGCCGAGCCGGATGCGCCGTTGCGTGCCGAGCGGGTCGACGATGCCCTTGGGTTCGGCGGTGACGGGCGCATGCGTGTCGCGTTTGTCCAATCGGGTCATGGGGAACGGTGTAAAACTGATGGCTTCGGCAACGAACAATGAACAACGATTCGATTCGATTCGATTCTATCGGAGACAACCATGCCAGGAGCCCATTACACCGGCGGCTGCCATTGCGGCGCCGTACGCTATGAGGTGGATGCCGATCTTGCCGGCGCCATCGAGTGCAACTGCTCGCTGTGCAGCAAGCGAGGATTTATCTGGTCGTTCACGCCGGCCGATCAGTTCACCTTGACCGAGGGCGCGCAGGCTACGCGCACGTACAAGTTCAACAAGCATGTGATCGATCATCGCTTCTGCGAGACCTGCGGCGTGGAGGCCTATGCGCTGGGCAGCATGCCCGACGGCTCGCGCGTGGCGGCCATCAATGTGCGCTGCCTCGATGGCGTCGACCTGGCGCAGCTGCATCCGAAGAAGCTCGACGGCGCCAGCGCGTAATTCCCTATCCCTCCCGATCCCTCCCTATCCCCCGGAGCCAATGCAATGTCCCAGCCTGAACTGACCCTGTTCCATTCACCCAATACGCGTTCCACCGGCGCGCTGACCCTGCTTGAGGAACTCGGCGTGCCGTATCGTCTCCACCCGCTCAACATGAAGGCCGGCGAGCAGCGCGAGCCGGCTTACCTGGCCATCAATCCGATGGGCAAGGTGCCGGCCATCCGCTATGGCGATGCGCTGGTGACGGAGCAGGCGGCGGTGTTCATCTTCCTGGCCGATCTGTTCCCGCAGGCCAGGCTGGCGCCCGCGCTGACCGATCCGCTGCGCGGGCCTTACCTGCGCTGGATGGCGTTCTACGGTTCCTGTTTCGAGCCGGCACTGGTGGACCGCTCGCAGCAGCGCGAAACGCCGCGCGCGATGTGCCCCTACGGCGATTACGACACCACCATCGGCACGCTGCTGGGCCAGCTGGAAAAAGGCCCCTACCTGCTGGGCGACACCTTCACCGCGGCCGACGTGCTGTGGGGCACCGCGCTGACTTGGACCACCATGTTCAAGCTGGTCGAGGCGACGCCGGTGGTGCAGGCCTATATCGACCGCATCAACGCGCGCCCGGCGGTGGCGCGGGCGCGTGCCATCGATGCCAAGCTGGCAGCAGAGCAAGCCGGGCAGGGCGGCTGAGCGCCAGCCACGCTCATAGCTCCAGCACGATCCGCTGGCATTTGGCGCGCGAGCAGCAGCTCATCATCTTGCTGTTGGCCTGCCGCTCCGCGCGCGTGAGCACCACGTCGCGGTGGTCGATTTCGCCGGCCAGCACGCGCACCTCGCACGAGCCGCACAGGCCTTCCTCGCAATCGCTCTGCATGTCGATGTTGGCGGCGCGCAGCGCGGCCAGCAGCGTCTGGCCCGGGGCGACCGTGACGACGATGCCGGAGTCCTTCAGCTCGGCTTCGAATGCTTGCTCCTGGCCGGGATCCAGCGTGGCCAGCGCGGACTCGAAATGCTCGATGCGCAGCGCATCGCCGGGCCAGCCGGCGCAATGCACCTGCAGCGCTGCGAGCATGTGCGCGGGGCCGCAGGCGTAGATCTGCGTATCCGCTTCGGGCTGCCCGAGCAGGCTGGCGAAATCGTTGCGCCGTCCTTCATCCTTGGCGTAGACATGCAGGCGATCGCCATGCAGCGCGATGAGCTCGTCGAGCAGCGCCATGGACGCACGCGAGCGCCCGCTGTAGTGCAAGGCGTAGTCCATGCCGAGCGCCTTCGCGCGGCGGGCCATGGCGCTGACGGGCGTGATGCCGATGCCCCCGGCGATCAGGATCAGCTTGCCGGCGGCCTCATCCAGCCGGAAGTGATTGCGCGGGCCGCGGATCTTGAGCCGGTCGCCGGCCTTGACGCGGTCATGCACCCACGCGGAGCCGCCGCGGCCATGCGCCTCCCGCAGCACGGCGATCTCCAGCGCGCCGCTGTCGTCCGGGTCGCCGCATAGCGAGTATTGCCGCGACAGGCCGGTGTCGCCGCATTCCACGTCGATATGCGAGCCCGGCGCCCAGCGCGGCATCGGCTGGCCATCGGGCGACACCAGGCGCAGCCGCACGATGCCCTCGGCCGCTTGCGTCGCGCTGGCCACCACCACCGGCCGGCTGATTGCATGCCCCAAAGGCTCGCCGATGCGCACCGGCACCTGTACATCCAGCAGCGCGGGGTTGGCGCGCTCGGGGTTTTGCTTCGGGTCCCATTCCACCCACACGTGCTCGGGCCCGCGGAACGAGGTGTTCGGCACGTAGGTGAATTGCTGCTCGGCCAGGCGCATATGGGGCAGGCGCCGCGTGAGTTCCTCCAGGAAGACCTGCATCTCCATGCGCGCCAGGTTCTTGCCCATGCACTGGTGAGCGCCATAGCCGAAGGTGAGCTGGTCGCTGGCGTTCTCGCGGCGGATGTCGAAGAGGTCCGCATCGGCGAAGTGCCGCTCGTCGTGATTGGCCGAGGACGTCACGATCAGCAGCTTGGAGCCGGCGGGAATGTCCACGCCGCCAACCTGCACGTCGCGCGTGGCCAGGCGCCGCCACGCGGCCACCGAGCCATTGTGCCGCAGGCATTCCTCCACCGCGTTGGGGATCAGGGCGGGGTCCTCGCAGATCTCCTGCCATGCGCGCGGATGCTGCAGCAGCAGCTTCATGGCATTGGCCGTGGCGTTGGCGGTGGTTTCATGCGCGGCGACGATGCCGGCCATCATCATCGAGTGCAGGTAGGAGTCGGTGACGATCTGCGGATACTCCACCTGTTTGCGGATGCCGTAGCGCATCCAGCCCGGGCCGGACGGGTCCTGCCGCATCTTGTCGAGGATCTTGCCGGCCAGCTGCCAGAAGTTGCCCACGGCGTGCGCGACTTCTACCTGCTCTTGCGGCTTCGGCCGTCCCCAGGTGTTGACCGTATGCGCGATGGAGTATTTGCGCAGCAGGTCCATGTCTTCCTCGGGCACGCCGAGAAAATGCAGCGCCACGGTCAACGGCACTTCCCACAGCATCTGGTCGACCAGGTCGGCGCGGCCGTCGTCGACAAAGCGGTCGACGTAGTCGCGCGCGAGCTTGCGCACCATGGGCTCGTGATGCTTGAGTTCCGCGGGCGTGAACGGCGCCATCAGCACGCGGCGGCGCGGCATGTGAGCGGGCTCGTCTTCGTTGACCAGCGTGCGGTTCATCGCGTAGCCGTAGGACGCCAGCACGGCGTTGGCCTGCGGCCCCGTCGGCGTGATCTTCTCCAGCGCAATGGACGGGCTGAAGGTGAGGTTGTCGCGGAAGATCGCCTTGATGTCCTCGTAGCGCGTCACCACCCAGTAGCCCAGCTTGGGGCTGTAGAAGACCGGCTCCTGCTCGCGCGCCCAGCGCACGTACTCTGGCGGGTCCTGCTGGTAGCCATCCTCGAAGGGATCGAAGCCGGCGGCGCCCGGGCTGACCGGGCAGCCGGTGGGCGAGCGCTGCGCCGCCAGCAAGCTATGGTCAACGGGACATCCCGAGGCGTGTGGATTGGGGGGCGTTGGCCATGCTTGTTGCTCCATGTATTCGTTTGCGGGGATCCTGGTTCGCGACGCCGCTGCCGTTACTCCAGCGTGATCTTCAGGTCGCGGATCAGCTTGTGCCAGCGCGTGGTCTCGCTGCGCAGCAGTTCGGCGTATTGCGCGGGCGTGTTGCCGACCGGCTCCACGCCGAAGTCCACCAGCCGCTTGTTGACGGCCGGGTCATTGATGGCGGCCACCACCTGCTTGTTCAGCGTGGCGACGATCTCCGGCTTTGTGGCGGCCGGCACCACCATGCCCACCAGCGCGGCGGCTTCCACGTTCTTGTAGCCCGCCTCGGCAAAGGTCGGCACGTCCGGCAACTGGGGCAGGCGGGTCGCGTTGGCCACGGCCAGCGCCTTGACCTTGCCCCCTTGATGAAGCCCGCGCCCGCGGCCAGGTCGACCATCATGGCCGGGACCTGGCCGCCAGCCACGTCGGCGAGTGCGGGCGCCGCGCCGCGATAGGGCGCGTGGACCATGTTCAGCCCGGCTTCCACCTTGAGCAGTTCCATCGCGAGATGATGCGGGCTGCCGGCGCCGGCCGAGGCGTAGTCGATGCCGCCCGGTTTGGACCTGGCGCGGGCGACGAACTCTTGCACGGTGTTGACGTTCATGCCCGGGCCCACCACCAGGATCATCGGGAAGCGGCCCAGCAAGGTGACCGGCGCCAGGTCCTTGACCGGGTTGTAGGAAAGGGTTTTGTACAGCGCGGCGTTGAACACCAGCGTGCCGTTGTCCGCCGACAGCACCGTGTAGCCGTCCGCCGGCGCGCGCGCGGTTTCCGCGGCGCCGATCGCGGTGTTGCCACCCGGCTTGTTGTCCACCAGCACGGGCTGGCCCAGCCGGGTCGAGAGGGCCTGGCCGATGGAGCGCGCCAGGAAATCCGAGCCCCCGCCGGCGGCGTAGGGCACGATCCAGCGCACCGGCTTGGTGGGGAAGGCGGGTTCGGCGGCAGCGGTTGCCGCCAGCATGGGGAGGGCGGCCAGGCCCAGGCCCAGGCCTGCGGCGATGCATTTGCGGATGGTGATCATCATCTTGTCTCCTGTTCCCGTTTTGTTGCCGGTAGAGGCGTGGCGCCCTCCGGTGTCGTTATGCGTAAATGATATACGCATTGCGTAATATGGCGATGCGGGTTAACGTGGATTTGATGCCGTCGCGCCTTGCACGGCACTAGAATCTCCGCCCATGAAGACACGAATCGACCCAAGCGCCTCAAGCGCCTCAAGCGCCTCAAGTGACTCAGCCGATACGGCAACGCCCGCCGAGCCGCCGGCGCGCGAGCGCCGCCAGCGCGTGCAATCGGCGCAGACCGGCATGACGGTGCTCAAGGGGCTGGCCAACCTGGGCGGGCGTGCCAGCCTGACCGCGCTGGCCGCGCATATCGGCGAGAGCCCGGCCAAGGTGCACCGCTACCTGGCCAGCCTGATCGATGAGGGGCTGGTGGCGCAGGAGTCGGCGTCGCAGCAGTATTTCCTGGGCGTGGAGGCCATGCTGATCGGCCTGGCGGCGATGCGGCAGGTCGATCCGATCCGGATCGCCGAGCCGTCGCTGATCCGCCTGCGCGAAAGCCTGGACGTGACCTGCTTTGTGGCGGTGATGGGCAACAAGGGCCCGACCATCGTGCGTTTCGAGGAGCCGGGGCTGCCCGTGACGGTCAATGTGCGGGTAGGGTCGGTGATGCCGATGCTATGGTCGGCCACGGGCCGCGCCCTGCTGGGCTTGCTGGACGAGCCGCGCGTGCGCGCAATGGCGGAAGAAGAACTCGCGGCGGCGCCGGCGGACCTGCGCGCGCAACTGGATCGCGATGACCCCATCGGCGCACTGCGGCGCGAAGTGCAGGCCGCCGGGTGCGCGGTGGTGCGCGATACCAACCTAAAGGGCATCAGCGCCGTGGCGGCGCCGCTGTATGACTACACGGGCCGCATCTGCGCGGTGCTCACCGCGCTGGGCGCCACCGGCGGCTTCGATGCGTCGATGGATGGGCCGATCGCCGTGGCCGTGCGCCATGAGGCGCAGGTCGCCAGCGGATTGCTGGGCTACGGCGCGGCGCCGCCGCCGGGCGGCGGCGCTTGAAGGCAGGCCGGGCAGCTCTGGCCGGCCCGCTGGCTCACAGCTTGCGTTCGCCGCCGAGCGCGGCCGTCAGGTCCGACAGCAGGTTGGCCAGTTCGCCGGCCATCATGGTGAAGTCGCCGTCAAAGCGTTCTTCGTCGTCGCGGGCGCTGGGGTCGGCCTGTTCCTTGATCACGTCCAGCGGGGCCACACGCTTGATGGTCAGCGATTCGGTGAGCACGAAGGACACGCGGTCGTTCCAGGTCATCGCCAGGCGCGTGCAGCGCTTGCCGGCGGCAATGTGGCGGCGCAGGTCCTCGGCATCCAGCGGATGGCGCACATAGCGCACCGTGGCCTTGCTCTCGGCGCTGGATTGCAGCTCCATTTCCTGGTCCAGGGTGAAGCCGGCCGGGGCCGTGTCGGTGGCCAGCCAGTCGGTCATGGCGGTGACCGGTGACTGGTTCACATGCAGGTTGTCCAGCGGCAGCGGGTCGATGGCCTTGAACAGCAGGCCGCGCACTTCATCGGCCTTGGCCGGGGCGGCGGCGTCGATGGCGAGCCAGCCGTTGACCGGGTCGATCCACACGCGAGTGTCGCGGCGGATGCTGAACGCGCGCGGCAGCAGTTCTTCGGTGATCTGCTCCTTGAGCTCGCGCATCTGCTTGCGGCCCGGCTTGAAGCCTTGCTGCTCTTCCAGCTCCACGGCGCGCGCCTTGGTGACCTGGTTGACCACCGTGGACGGCAGCAGCTTCTTTTCGGTGCGCATGGTCAGCAGCAACTGCTTGCCGACCTGGTGGACGAGCGCGCCGTTGTCACGCGGCGAGGCCCAGCCCTGGGTTTGCATCTCCAGGCTGGTGCCAGGGAAAATGCGTGGCGCGCCAGGCATTCCTCGACCTCTTCGGCGGCGAGGGACCACGGTGCGGACAGACGGTGCAGCTGGAGATTCTTGAACCACATGTGAATTCGGCCAAAGGGACGGATTCTAGCCGGTTAGCGTGGCGCATGCGGTAACAATGCGTGAGTGCGTGTGGACAATGGGAAACGACAGGGGCCGGGCTGCTTTCGCAACCCGGCCCCTGTGCGAGCCTGCAGGCGCCTTGCGCGGCTTTACATGTCGAGCCTGGTGATCTTCGAGCCTTCCAGCGACAGGCCGGCCATCAAGCCTGCGTTGGTCACCACGAAGCCGACGATCGGTTGCTGGGCGGTATTGGTGTCCAGCACGCCGTTCGCGCCGATCTTGGCCAGCGCCACGGTGGCGTCCACGCCGGCGGTCCAGCCCTGGCTGGCGACGAACTTGTCGAGCGCGTCCTGGGTCATGAACATCAGGATGATGGCCTTGGACTGCGCGCCGATCTGCCAGCCGACCGAGCCCGAGATGATGCGGTAGTAGCCGCGGTTGGCGCCGCCGGCGCGCAGCGCGCCGTCGCCATACTCGCCGCCAACGACGAAGCCCGCCGAGAGTGTGTTGGGGAAGACCAGGATGCCGCGCGCCCGGTTAGCCAGTTCGCGCGAGCCGCTTGCCGTGGCATACAGCTTGTTGAGGGCGCCGTCGACGCCGCCGTCGATTTCCCGACGCTTGGCGGACTTGTCCGTCGGCGTGTCGGGCGTGGTGGTACAGGCACCCAGCCCCAGGCCTGCGCTTGCCAGCACCAGTCCAGCTCCTACCGTCAAAAACGATCTGCGTTCCATGCTCACTCTCCTGATTGTTTTACCTCACACTGCACCGTTACCCCGGAGCCATTAACACCCCTGTGCTCAAGGATAGGCGTAATCGGCACTTGTAGAAACTGTGAATGCGGCTAACCGGGTCATGGGTTTCCCCGAATGCCGTTGGGCCTCCCCCGTTTCTGTAAAATATACAAAGCATGTCCGGGGAAAGCTGTAGGACGGAGACTGCATTTTTGAGCGTGGCTGTCCTACATGGCGGCCGCGGGCTTGTCGTGCGTGTCCAACAGCCAACAGCGCAGGAACCCCGCCGCATGTCGCTGGTCCATGCAACATGAAATCCGTTCTCGCTCTCATCCCCGTCACGCTGCTGGCAGCAGCCTGCGCCTCGCGCGCGCCCGCCGATCCGCAAGCCGTCAGTGAAGCCAACGAGCAGTGGCAATCGCTACGCGCTGCCTACACCATGTGCGCCAAGGACCAGGCCGATGCCGGCATGGCCGGCAGCGCCTCTGCGCAGGATCTCACCAGCGCGGCGCTCAAGGCGTGCCGGCCCCGGCTCGACGCCATGCGCGCGGCGTTTCGCGATTACCTGGACGCACAGATGGTGTCCTCGCATGGCCACGATGGCGCGCGCCAGGCCGCCGATCGCGTGAGCCACGATACCGAAGCCAAGACCCGCAGCTACCTGGTCCGCTATGTCGAGCGGGAGCGCTATACCGCCAAGCTGCAATAACGCAGTGAGGCCTGCGTGGGGGCTCCGGTTTGGGGCTCCGGCACGGCTGTGGTGTAATGGGCGGGCGCTGGTGCGCATTCCTGCCGCGGACCTGTCGCGCCCCACCCACCTTGCACCCACACTATTGCGGTCCCCTCCTGATGACTCTCTCCCTGAACGCTTGCAACTGGCCCATGAGCGTTTTCTCGCCGACAACCCCGAAGTGGTGGCGCTGCTCAAGGTCATCACCCCGCGCCACGCGCGCGCCGTCGGCATGAGCGTGGAAGCCTTCCAGCTCTCGGAGCTGGAGCGCGCGATTGGCCGCGAAGCCAGGCTCCGGCGCCTCACTGTCGAGGAGTTGCTGCTGGTGTACCTGGGCGAGCGCGCGGCGCCGGCGCCACGGCGCTAGATGCGCTAGCTGCCAGCATTCCCGGTGCCGGTCTTGCCGCGCGCCGGGCTCAGGAAAACCCAGGCGCATGCCGCCCCGCTAGCAGCCAGCAGCGCCGACAGCAGCATGACCCAGCGAAAGCCTGCCACGAAGGCGCCATCCACCGCTTGCCGGACGGCCGCTTTCGCCTGCGGGTCCGTGGCCGCCGGCAGCGCGATGGCGGCGAGCTTCGCGCGTTGCGCCCGCACGGACCGTGCCACCTGCGCCGACACCGCGCCGCTCGCCACCGACTGGCCAAGCGAGCGGTCCAGCCGGTAGTCGAACACGCGCACCATCACGATCCCCAGCACGGCAATCGCCAGCAGCGTGGCCACGCGTGCCGCCGCGTTGTTGATGCCGGACGCCGTGCCGGCCGAGCCCGGCGGCACCGCGTTCATGACCGTGGTGGTCAGTGGCGCCACGCTGATCGTCATGCCCGCGCCGAGCACCAGCACCGCGGGAAAGAAGGTCAGCCAGTAGCTGCCGCCGCTGGCGCCGGCCGTGGGCAATGCAAACAGCGCGAAACCCGCTGCCGCAACCAGCGGGCCCACGATCAGCGGCTTGCGCGCACCATGCCGGTCCACCAGCCCGCCGGCCCAGCCGGACAGCAGGAACATAAGCAGGATGAACGGCAGCAGGGCGGCGCCGGCCTGCGTCGACGAATAGCCCTGCACCTGGATCAGGTTGAGCGGGAAGAAAAACAGGCCGCCCCCAAGTGCCGCGTAAAGCAGCAAGGTGAGCAGGTTGGCGCCCAGGAAAGCGGGCGAGCGGAACAGCGCGGGCGGCATGACCGGGTTGGCCACGCGCGCCTCCACCAGCACGAACAGGCCGAGCGCAACGAGGCCGGCGGCAAGCGGCATCCACACGGCTGGGTGGCCCCAGCCCAGCGCCGGCGACTCGATCAGGCCGTAGACCAGGCCGCCCAACCCCAGCGCGGCGAGCAGGCTGCCAGGCCAGTCGAGTCCCCCGGCTTGTTGCGGTGCGCGGCTTTCCGGCACTCGCCAGAACACGATGGCCAGCACCGCCACCGCCAGCGGCAGGTTGACCAGGAAGGCCGCGCGCCACGACAGATGCTCGATCAGCCAGCCGCCCACCACGGGCCCGAGTGCGGTGGTCATGGCGGTGGCGCCGGACCAGGTGCCGATGGCCTTGCCGCGCCGGCTCGCATCGAACGAGGCCGACAGCAGCGCCAGGCTGCCCGGCACCAGCAGCGCAGCGCCCACGCCCTGCGCCGCCCGCGCTGCGACCAGGTGGCCGATGTTGCCGGCCAGGCCGCACCAAGCCGAGCTGGCCGCGAAGATCGCCACGCCCAGCGCAAAGACGCGGCGGCGGCCAAAGCGGTCCCCGGAGGCGCCGCCCACCAGCAGCAACGCCGCCAATAGCAAGGCATAGGCTTCCACCGCCCACTGCATGCCGCTCAGGCTGGCGTCGAAGTCCTTTTGCACCGCGGGCAGGGCCACGTTGACCACGGTGCCATCGATAAAGGCCATGCTGGACGCCAGGATGGTGGCAGCCAGCACCCACGGCTCGTCAGCCCGGGCGCAGGGTGGCCCGCCGGGGCCGGCCCGCAGCATTGCGTCGTCGCACGGGCCCTGGGCCAGCGGCGTGGTGGACATGTTCAGCGCTGGCTGTGCGGGCCGCTCACGCCGCCGCCGGCCTGGCCGGCTCCAGCGGATGCAGCTCGCCCAGCATGGTCGGGATCAGCTCGGACACCGTGGGGTGGATATGCATGGCGCGCTGGACCACGGTGTATGGCGCGCACGCGTACATCGCGTCGAGGATGCAATGGATCACCTCGTCGCCGCCTACGCCCAGCACCGCCGCGCCAAGGATCTCGCGGCTGTCGGCATCGACCAGGATCTTCATGAAGCCTTGCGTTTCGCCTTTTTCCACCGCGCGGCCAACCCGCGTCATTGGCCGCATGCCCACCAGCACATTGCGCCCGGACCGCCGCGCCTCGGCCTCGTTCATGCCGACGCGCCCTAGTGGCGGATCGGTGTAGAGCGCATAGGCGGGGATGCGGTCGCCGAGCGTGCGGGGCGGCTCGCCGGACGCCGCGTCCAGCAGGTTGGCGGCGACGATCTCGAAGTCGTTGTAGGCGGTATGGGTAAAGGCGCCGCGCCCGTTGCAGTCGCCCATGGCCCAGATGCCGGGCACATTGGTGCGCAACTGCTCGTCCACCTGGATATAGCCACGCGCATCCACGGCGACGCCGGCGCGGTCCAGGCCAAGGTCGTCGGTATTGGGCCGCCGGCCCACCGCCAGCAGCACGTGCGAGCCGACGATCTCAGGCGCGCCTCGCGCGCAATCCATCTTCACCACGACCTCCCCGCCGCGCTGCTCCAGCGCGATGCACTCGGCATCCAGGCGCAGCCCGATGCCCTCGGCGGCGAGGATGTCGCGCACGGCATCGGACACATCGGGATCCTCCCGCTCGATCAGGCGCGGGCCGCGTTGCACGATGGTGACCTCGCTGCCGAAGCGGCGAAACATCTGGCCGAACTCCAGCCCGATATAGCTGCCGCCCACCACCAGCAGGTGCCGCGGCAGCGTGTCCACGCGCATCATGCCGGCGTTGGTCAGGTAGTCCACCTGTTCCAGCCCGGGCATCGGCGGGGCGGCGGCGCGCCCGCCGACGTTGATGAAGATCTTGCCGGCCCGCAGCAGGGTGTCGTTCACGCGCACGGTGTCCGGGCCCTCGAAGCACGCGTGGCCGAGATAGACGGTGCCATGTTCCAGCGTGCGCACCCACGTTTCCACGCCATGCGTGGACTTGCCAACCACGCCGTCCTTGCGCGCCTTGACGCGCGCCATATCCACCGTCACCGGCCCGGTGGGCACCACGCCATAGTCGGCGCCGCGCCGGGCCAACTGAGCCGCGTAGGCGCTCGCCACCATGGTCTTGGTGGGGATGCAGCCGGTGTTGACGCAGGTCCCGCCGAACGACTGGCGCTCGATCACGGCCACATTCTGGCCGGCCGCGCTCAGGCGTGCCGCCAGCGGGGGCCGGCCTGGCCGGTGCCGATGATGATGGCGTCGTAGTCGATGGTCATGGCGGCGGCTCCTGGGCTGGCATGGACGCAACGGGGCGGTGCCGGCTGCGCGCCGGCCGTGGCTCACAACATCACAGCATTGCCAGCGGGCGCGGGCCGTCCGGTGGCGGGAAGGCAGCGTCCAGCTCGGCCAGTTGCTGCGCGCAGAGTTGCAGCGCGAGCGCGCCGTGGTTCTCGCGCAGGCGCTCGCGATGGCTGGTCTTGGGAATCGCGATGACGCTCTGCTGCGCCAGCAGCCAGGCCAGCACCGCCTGCACCGGGCTGATGTCATACTTCTGGGCAAAGCGCGCAAGCCGGGGATTGCGCAGCAGCGTGGCCTGCTCGATCGGCGAATAAGCCATCAGGGGAACGCCATGCTCACGCAGCCAGGGCAGCAAGTCCCACTCGATGCCGCGCCGCGTGAGGTTGTAGAGCAACTGATTGGCCGCCACCTCTTTGCCGCCGGGCACGCGCCACAGCGCGCGCATATCGTCCAGGTCGAGGTTGCTGACGCCGAAGTGCCGGATCTTGCCCGCCTTGCGCAGCGCCATGAAGGCTTCCATGGTCTCTGCCAGCGGCACGCCGCCGCGCCAGTGCAACAGGTACAGGTCGAGGCGGTCGGTGCCCAGGCGGCGCAGGCTGCGCTCGCAGGCGGCCACCGCGCTGGTGCGCCCGGCGTTGTGCGGGTACACCTTGCTGACCAGGAAGACCTCGTCGCGCCGCCCGGCGATGGCTTCGCCCACCAGTTCCTCGGAGCGGCCATCGCCATACATCTCGGCGGTGTCGATCAGGGTCAGGCCAAGATCCAGCCCGAGGCGTAGCGTGGCGAGCTCTTCCGCGCGCGCGGCGGGCTGATCGCCCATGTTCCAGGTGCCCATGCCGAGCGCGGCAACGCTTTCGCCGCCGGGCAAACTCACGGTTTTCATGCGGTGTTCCGGTGGGAAGTGCAAGGTGGGGCAGCCGGTATGTGGCGCATAAAACATACACGCATCGCCGGCTACCCACTCACACTAGGTAAGGACGGCGCGATCCACAAGGTGCGGCGCGCGCCGCCGTGTTCAGACCAGGCCGGTCACGTAGTAGACCGTGATCACGAAGAACACGGCCAGCGTCTTGATGGCGGTCACCGCGAAAATGTCGCGGTAGGACTCCCGGTGCGTGAGGCCCGTCACCGCCAGCAAGGTGATCACGGCGCCGTTGTGCGGCAGCGTATCCATGCCGCCACTGGCCATCGACACCACGCGGTGGAGCACGTCGAGCGGGATGCCGGCGGCCTGCGCGCCATGGATGAAGGTGTCCGACATGGCGGCCAGCGCGATGCTCATGCCGCCCGAGGCCGAACCCGTGATGCCGGCCAGCGTGCTGACCGAGACGGCGGCATTGACCAGCGGGTTGGGGATGCTCTTGAGCGCGTCGCTGACGACCAGGAAACCGGGCAGGGCGGCGATCACGCCACCGAAGCCATATTCCGAGGCGGTATTCATGGCGGCCAGCAGCGCGCCGCCGATGGCGCTCTTGCTGCCCTCGGCAAAGCGCTCGCGCACCGCGCCGAACGCGGTCGCCAGCACCACCACGATGCCCAGCAGCAGGGCCGCCTCCACCGCCCAGATCGCGGTCACGGTAGCGATCTGCGTCTGCACGGGCTTGGCCAGCCCGGGCAGCGACACGCTGTAGCTGCTGCCGTACCACTGCGGGATCATGCGCGTAAAGACGAAGTTGGCCACGCCCACCACCACCAGCGGCAGCAGCGCCAGCGCCGGATGCGGCAGGTGGCCGGTCTGGCTGCGCTCCGGCTCGTTGCGCAACGCAGTGCCGTAGCCCTCGCCACGCGCCATGGCCGCGCGGCGGCGCCACTCCAGGTAGGACAGGCCCACCCCGATGATGAACAACGAGCCGAGCAGGCCCAGCACCGGCGCGGCCCAGGTCGTGGTCTTGAAGAAGGTGGTGGGGATGATGTTCTGGATCTGCGGCGTGCCCGGCAGCGAATCCATGGTGAACGAGAACGCGCCCAGCGCAATGGCGCCCGGCATCAGCCGCTTGGGGATGTTGCTCTGCCGGTAAAGCTCCGCCGCGAAGGGATAGACGGCGAACACCACCACGAACAGGGAGACGCCGCCATAGGTCAGCAGCGCGCAGACGGTGACGATCACCGCATTGGCCCGCGAGCGGCCGATATAGCGGATGGCGGCGGCTACGATGGACTCCGAGAAGCCCGACAGCTCGATCACCTTGCCGAACACGGCGCCCAGCAGGAAGACCGGGAAATACAGTTTGACGAAGCCGACCATCTTCTCCATGAAGATGCCGGAGAAGACCGGCGCCACGGCGGCGGGCTCGGTCAGCAGGACGGCGCCAAGCGCGGCCACCGGGGCGAACAGGATGACGCTGTAGCCACGGTAGGCCGCAAACATCAGGAAGGCCAGGGCGGCCAGGACGATCAGGAAGGACATCGGTTCTCCTTTTGGTTCATCCGCGCGCGCGGCAGATCAGGTGCCGACTTTGCCACAGCTTGCTGCGCTGCGACAATGTCCTGCCTCAAAGGCTGGTCGTTGTCCCGGCCTGGCGCGGGCTCAACCGTGGTGGTAGCGGTACTCCTGTGTCAGGCCGCCGTAGCCGTAGGTGGCCGCACGCGCATCCACCACGTGGATGTACGAGACCGGATGGACGTTGCCGATCAGCTCCGACAAGGCTTCGAACACGGCCTTCAGGTACTGCGCCTTCTCGGCCTTGGTGTTGGTTTCGTCCGTCACGCTGATGTCGAGGTGGAACGCATTGCGGCCCTGCTCCGAGAGTGGCTCGCCGCCGATGATCCAGGCGTCGTGGTCGATGTACTGCACGCAGACGGCGATGACCTCCGGCTTCTTGCCGAGCACGCGCTGGGTCAGCTCGGCCACGGCGGCGGCGCTGCGGCGGGTCAGCGATGCGTTGGGCTTGCCGGAGATCTGCAGGTTGATGTGGGGCATGACGGGCTCCTTGGTCTTTGCGGTTTCACTTGGTTCGCCGGGTTGGATCCAGCGGGTAAGTGATGCCAGTCTAGGCTTTTGTCTTCCATCGGAAAAACGGGAATTTGCGATACTATCCATCGTTAATACCGAAACAAGCCGAAGCAAGCGGAAACAAGCCGAACCATGATGGGAGCCCGCCATGCGCGCACTTGAGCTCGATCAGCTACGCACCTTCGTGACCGTGGCGGACGCCGGCAGCCTGTCCGCCGCGGCGCCCCGCTTGTACCTGTCGCAGTCCTCGGTGAGCGAGCAACTGCGCAAGCTGGAGGAGCGCGCCGGCTTGCCGCTGCTCACGCGCGGCAAGCAGGGCGCGGCGCCGACACCCGCAGGCGTACGCTTGCTCGAGCATGCGAGGCGCATCCTGGCGCTGTCCGAGCTGGCGCTGCAAGACCTGCGCGGCCACACGCTGGATGGCGAGCTGCGGCTCGCGGTGACGGATTACTTCCGGCCGGGCGAGATCGCCGGCATGCTGCGCGGGCTGCGCGAGCGCTATCCCTACCTCCGGCTGCACGTACAGGTGACGAAAAGCAGCGTCATCGATGCGGGGATGCACACCGATGATTTCGATATCGGCTTGTCGATGCGGTTGCCGGGCAAGGGGCAGGCCAGCAAGCTGGCGCCAAAGGCGCGCGTGGCACCGTGCTGCGCCGCGAGGCGCTGGCGTGGGTCGCGGCGCAAGGCGAGGCGGAGCGCGTGAGCGGCCCGCTGCCACTGGTGCTGCTGCCCGATACCTGCTCGCTGCATCAGTTCGTGGTGCAGATGCTGCGGCGCCGGCGCCTGGACCACGTGATTGCGCATTCCGCCTCGGGCGTGGCTGGCCTGCATCTGGCGCTGGCTGCCGGGCTTGGCATCTCGTGCCTGAGCGAGTCTGCGATCGGGCCGGGGGTGGCGCGCATCGATGCGGCTACGCTGGCCAGGCTCAAGCTGCCTGCCTTGCCCACCGCGGAATTCTTCCTGCTGCCTGCCCGGGCCGGGGAGGCCGCGCTGGTCGGGAAGGTCAGGGCGGCGCTGGCGGAGCAGTTTGCTTAGCCGGGCGGCGCCAGTTTCCTCCGACCACGGCCGTCAGCATTAAAGACAAGGCGTGCCGAAAGGGGCAAAGAAATCGTAGCGAGCGGTCCATGGCGGGTCCGAGGAGCGCAGCCGTACATGGGTACGGCGAGCACCACAGGGCTCGCCATGGGCCGCGCAGTAGATTTAATCGTCCCCTTTCAGGTCTCGGTCCACTGACGCAGCAAGTTGTGGTAGCAACCTACCAGCGAGCGCCGCGCGCCATCGTCGGCGCCGGTCTGGTTGAGCTTCTGGATGGCGTTGTCGAGGTCGAACAGCAGCGCGCGCTGCGCGTCGTCGCGCACCAGGCTCTGGATCCAGAAGAAGCTGGCCACGCGCGTGCCGCGCGTGATCGGCGTGACCTGGTGCAGGCTGGTGGCGGGGTAGATCACCATGTCGCCGGCTTCCAGCTTGACGCTGTGGGTGCCGTAAGTGTCTTCCACCTGTAGCTCGCCGCCGTCGTAGCTGGCGGGGTCGCTGAGGAACAGCGTGGCCGAGATATCGGTGCGCAGCTTGCGGCCATTGTGCGGATGAATGCGCACGCTGCCATCCACATGCGCGCCGAAGGTCATGCCCTCGCTGTAGCGGTTGAACATCGGCGGGTAGACGATATTGGGCAGCGCCGCGCTGATGAACAGCGGATTGCGCTCGAGCACGCTCACGATCAGCTGCTGGCACTGCAGCGCCACGTCGGAGCGCTCGTCGATCTGCTGGTTGAACTTGACCGGCGCGCCGGAGTAGCCGGCCGATACGCGGCCATTCACCCAGGCCTCCCCAGCCTGGTCGAGCTGCTGGCGCACGGCGGCGAGCTGCTCCGCGTTGAGGACCTTGGGAATGCAGACAAGCATGACGATCTCGGCTGGGTTCGACGGGCGGCGCCGGGGGGCTCCCGGGTTGCCGCGTGGCGTGAAGTGGCGTGACATGGGGTGATATGGCGTCACGCCACTTTACCTCAGCTTACATGCGGTAGACGACGGACAGCATCGCGGTGCGGCCGGTACCCGGCACCGAGCGGCCGCCGTCCGACGGGATCAGTGCATCGAAATACTTCTTGTCGAACACGTTGAACAGGTTCAGGCGCACGTCGTACTTAGGCTGATGGTAGGCGATCATGCCGTCCCAGCGCACGTAGCCGCCCACCTGCACGGTGTCCGTGTTGTTGGCGTAGCGCTGCGACATATAGAAGGCGCCACCGCCCACTTCCCAGTTCGGCAGCACGGCGTAGCTGGTCCATGCCGTCGCGGTGTGCTTGGGCGTATTGGCCGGCGTCATGCCCTGGGTGCCGGCGGCAATGCCGTTGACGATGTCGGCGTCCAGGAAGGTGTAGCCGGCGAACACTTGCCACTTGCTGGTGATGCGCCCGGTGGCGCCGGCACGGAACCCGCGCACGCGGATCTTGCCGGCCAGCGAATAGGTGGTAGCGTCGATCTGGCTGCGCGCGTTGTCCTTGGTGATCTGGAACGCGGCCGAGGTCAGCGACAGGTCACCGCCCATCAGGTCCCATTTGCCGCCCACTTCATAGGACTTGTTCTTCTCCGGGTCCAGGTTCTGCTGGCCCACGGTGCCCACCAACTGCTCCAGCGACGGATTGAACGATGTGCCATACGACACGTAGTAGGACTGGGCCTCGGTCGGCTGCCAGATGCCACCCAGCCGCACGCTGGTGAAGTTGACGGTCTGGTCGGCGCTGGACAGCACGGTGCTGCCCCGCGTGTTGGTCGAGTTGACCGAATTGGTGATGCTGGCCAGGTACCGGTCGTAACGCAGGCCGGCCACCATCTTCCACTGCTTGCTGAACTCGACCGAGTCATTGATGTAGGCCGCCAGCGTATTGGCCGAGGCGCCCTGCCGGTTGCCGACCGTGCTCGGCGCGTTTGCCGGCGAGTTGCCATAGGTCGGGTTCACGAGCGGCTCGCAGGCTGCGTAGCCGCTGGTGCCGGCTGCCGCGGTGGCGGTCGCGGCGGCGTTCAGCGCCACGCCGTTGCAAGCGCCGTTGCGGTAGTAGTTCTGGTTGTCATAGCCATCGTGGCCAATCTCGGCGCCAACCAGCACGGTGTGCTTGACCGGGCCGGTGTCGAACTTGGCGGTCAGCTCGGTCTGGTTGAAGATCGAGTAGTCGCGGATATGCCGGTCGTGGCTTTGCAGGCGTACCGACAGCGCATCCAGCGGCAGGCTGGTGGTGGTGAGGGCGGTGAAGCCCTTGGCGCCGACCGTGCCGACGGCGTTCGGCGCGGTCTCGCGCGCATTGGTGTTGACGTAGTTGAACTGGGTCTGGTTGCGCAGCCGCAGGTTGGGCGAGAACTTGTGGTCGACAGTGGCGTTGAGCGCGGCGACATCCTGGATGGTGCGGTCGTCATTGAAGCCGTAGGCCGTCTTGCGGTCGACGTTGACCGGATGCCCGTTGATCGCTGGGAAGCCATAGTCGGCCATGTCTTCGTTATGCTGCACCAGCGCCGACAGCGTGATCTCGGTGGGGGTGCCGATGCCCAGGCGCCAGGACGGCGCAAGGCCGAAATCCTTCACCGTCGTCTGGTCGCGCGTGCTTGCCTTGCCGTCCTGCGCCATCGCCGCGATGCGGAAGGCCGAGGTCTCACCCGTAGGCGTGTTGTAGTCGGCGGTGGCGCGCACCAGGCCGTTGGTGGTCACCGAGCCGGTGACTTCCGTGGCCGCTTTCAGCGACGGCTTCTTGGTGACCTGGTTGATCACGCCGCCGGTGGATCCACGCCCGAACAGCATCGACGAGGGCCCCATCAGCACTTCCACCGATTCCAGCGCGAAGACGTCGCGATAGTACTGGCCGCGGTCGCGGAAGCCATCCAGATAGATGTCGGTGCGCGCGGAGAACCCGTTGAGGTTGATGCTGTTGCCGATCTGGCCGCCCTCGGCTGCGCCGATGGTGATGCCCGGCACATTACGCAGTGCATCCGCCAGCGAGGTGCCGCCCTGCGCGTCGATCAGCGCTTTGTTGACCACCGTCACCGATTGCGGGATGTCGCGCAGTTCCTCGGGCAGCTTGCTGACCGAATTCTTCACCGCGTTGTAGTCATCGTTGGCACGGCCGCCTTGCACCACCACTTCCTGCAGCGTCGTCGCGGGCTGCCTGGCGGGGGCAGTGGCGACCGTCTGGGCCAGGGTGACAACGGGCGTGGCGAACAGCGCGAGCAGGGCAGTCGCGATCGGCGTGCGGCGATTCATGTCGTTTCTCGGTTCCGGTGCGGCCGTGGGCACGAGCCGGCCGGCAGCGGCGAGAAGGTGCGCGTCTGGATCGGTCCGGCCAACGGCGGGAGGCAGTTATGGTTGGGCGAGCCGGAATATAAATGCGAATGATTTGCGTTGCAATTCGCGTTGTCTTTTCATCACAGACAATGCAGAACCGCTTCTAATGTCCTGGTTTAAAAACATGATTTGGCGTCAATGAACCCAATTGTGCACATGGGCTATGCAAAGATACGTATAAAGCACGTTTAAGAAGTGAAACGAGCCCGTACATAACGGGCCCGCTACAGACATTCACCGTCCCTGTCATGGGGACGGTCGAAAATATTTCTTATTCCGCTGTCATGTTGGCGTTCTTTGCGATACGGCCAAGGCGTTCGCGCTCCGACTTGATGAAGGCGATGAAGCTCTCCTGCGTGCCGCCGGCGGGTTCGATGCCGTTGGGAATCAACCGGTCGCGCGTCTCCTGCGTCTGCATGGCGGCGCTCATTTCGGCGTTCATCTTCTTGAGGATGGCGGGGTCCGTGCCCTTGGGCGCGAACACGCCGGCCCAGTGGCCGATGCGCACGTCCGGCATGCCTTGCTCGGCAGTGGTCGCGATGTTCGGCGCCGCGCTCATGCGCTTGTCCCAGGTCGCGCCCAGTGCCTTGAGCTTGCCGGCCTTGATGTTGGGCAGCACCACCACACTGGCCTCGGAGGTCGCCGTGACCTGGTTGCCGATCACCGCGGTAATGCTCTCCGAGCCGCTCTTGTAAGGCACCACGGTCAGCACCGCGCCTTTTTCCTTGAGCATCTCCTCGACAAAGTGCGGCGTGCTGCCACTGCCGGCGGTGGCGAAGTTGGCGCCCGAAGCCTGCTTCTTGGAGTACTCGACCAGCTCCTTCAGGTTGTTCACCGGCAGGGACGGCGAGACCACGATCACGGACGGGCTCACCGCGACCAGCGAGACCGGCACCAGGTCGTCGGCCGCGTAGGGCATCTTGGCGCGGATCAGGCTGTTGGTGACAGTGCCAACGGCGCCGATCAGGAAGGTGTAGCCATCCGGCTTGGCCTTGGCCACGTAGTCCGCACCCACCACGCCGCCAGCGCCCGGGCGATTCTCGATCATCACGGTCTGGCCGAGCCGCTTGCCAACCGCGTCGGCGGCCGCGCGCGCCACCAGGTCGTTGGCGCCACCAGCGGTGAACGGCACGACGAACTTGATCACGTGGGTCGGCCAGGCATCGGCGGCCTGCGCGGGCATGGCGACGCCGGCAGCGGCGAACAGGGCGGGAACGGCGAGGGCCAGCGCGCGGCTGGTGGCGGGAATACGCATGGTTGTCTCCATTGGCTGTTTTGGGTGCTCAGGTACTAGGTGCTAGGTGCTACTGCAAGCAACGGATGATAACCAGCGAACCTGTCAATTCGCTGAACCCGCATTCGCTCCCCCGTTACTGGCTTTCCGCGCTCTGCTGCGCCAGCCAGTTGCGGAACGTCCGCGCTGCCGCGGCCTCCGCGCGGTCCTGCGGCCACACCGCGTAGTAGCCACCCCCAGGCTCGCGCTCGCCTCGCAGGCGCGCACCAGCAGTCCCTCCTGCAGGCAGCGGTCGATCATGTGGCGCCACCCCAGGGCGATGCCCTGGCCTTCGATCGCGAGCTGCAGCAGGATCGGATACTGGTTGGCCACCAGCTTGTGCGGCGGCCGCGCGTCCGCCAGCCCGTTGTGGGCCAGCCAGGTCTGCCACGACATCCATTGGCGCTGCCCGTCTTCCAGCATCAGCAAGGTCTCGCCGGGGAGGTCGGCAGGCTCCAGCCGACGGCCGTCCAGGTAGTGCGGCGCGCAGACGGGAAACACGTCTTCGTCGTACAGGCGGCGTGATGCCAGTCCCGGCGGCGGGCCCTCGCGCAGGTAATACATGCCCACGTCGAACTCGGCGGGAGAGAGCGAGGCCAGGCTGTCGTTGACGAGCAGGCGCAGGTGGATGTCGGGATACGCGGCGCGGAAGGCTCCCAGCCTGGGCGTGAGCCAGAGCACGGCTACGCCGCTGGAGCAGGCCACGGTCAGCTCGCCATGGCCCTTGCGCTTCATCACGTCCTCGGTGGCTTCGGCGCAGGCTGACAGCAGGCGCTGCACCTCCTCGGCATAAGCCTGGCCGGTCACGGTCAGGCGCAGTGCGCGCGGCTCGCGGATGAAGAGCTTTTTGCCAAGGAAGTGTTCGAGCTGCGCCACCTGGCGGCTGATGGCGCTTTGCGTCAGGTGAAGTTCGCTCGCGGCGCGGGTGAAGCTGCCATGCCGCATGGCCGACTCGAAGGCGACCAGGCAGGGCAGGGGCGGAAGGGGGAGATACGCATGGCGGCGAGTGGAACGGTTTGTCCGCCATGATAGTCCGGGGTGATGGCGAGAGGCTGGTCGCCAGCGCCAGGTTTGCTCCCTCTCCCAATTGTGGGAGAGCAACCGTGTCGAGTGGGGGCGGGGGAGAGGGCGGGTGTTGGATGTGGCGTTGGCCTGCTTGACGTCAAAAGGTCAAAAGGTCAAAAGCTCAACGGCTTAAGGTCAAAGGCAGTTTCACCTCCCCTGCGGGGAGGCGACCTACTTTCTTGTCTCGCCAAGAAAGTAGGCAAAGAAGGCGACCCGGATGCGGCGAAAGACTCCTCGTCGGCAAGCCAAAAGAGCGGCCGGGACCCAAACTCATATCGCCTTAGGGCGATGCTCAGACATGGGTCCCTCTTTTCCGCTCTTTTGGCTTGCCGACGAGGCGCCGCATAACGGGAGATTCAAACCTTGACGGCTCGCTTCGCATCGCGCTTAGGTGATTTCCGCCTGGGGGCGGAAATCACGGCTACCACAATTGGTTGATCTTGCCGCTGGTTTGCTCCCTCTCCCACTTGTGGGAGAGGGGCCGGGGAGAGGGCGGGCGCTCGATATGCGTGCTGGACAAACCACGGGCTTCGCTTTGCGTGGCTCCTAGCTAAGCCACCCCTCTCCCCGGCCCTCTCCCCCTGAGGGGAGAGGGAGAGACAGACGTCGTCATGGCGCGCGGTTTTGGCCCAGTTGCTGGCTTCGTTCAGGCGGGCTGGCGATGCAGCCGTCCTGCCTGCATCACCAACGCCAGGTGCTCGCCCTGGCCGCACAGCACACTGATGTCCGCCAGCGGGTTGCCATCGACCGCGATCAGGTCCGCCAGCGCGCCGACCCGCACGGTGCCGAGCTCGCCTTCGCGCTGCAGGATCGCGGCGGCGATCGAGGTGGCGCTGCGGATCGCTTCCAGGTTGCCGAGCAGCTCCGCGCGGATGCGGAACTCATCCGACTGGTCCTGGTGCATCTCGCCCAGCAGGTCGGAGCCAAAGCCCATCGGCACGCCGGCTTGCGCGTAGATGCCGAGCGAGTCGCGGCCGGCCTGGCGCACGGTTTCGATCTTGGCCACCGATGCCGCCGGCAAGCCCAGGCGTGCGCCGTCGCGCGCGAGCGACTCGTAGGTGACCAGGGTGGGTACCACGAACGCGCCATGCTCGCGCATCACGCGCGCGGCTGCGTGGTCGACCAGGTTGCCGTGCTCGATGGTGCGCACGCCGCAGCGCACCGCGCGCGCGATGGCGCGGCCGGTGTAGGCGTGCGCCATCACATACGTCTGGGCTGCCTCGGCCTCCGCCACGATGGCGCGGATCTCGTCTTCGCTGTATTGCGTGTTGCCGATCGGGTCGGTGGGCGAAGCCACGCCGCCGGACGCCATGATCTTGATCTGCATGGCACCCTTTTGGATCTCTTCGCGCACCGCCAGGCGCACCGCGTCCACGCCATCGGCCACACGGGCGATGGCGCCGGCGCGAAAGGCGCACGAGCATGGCTCCAGCACATCGGCTCGCGGGCGGAAGTCGCCGTGCCCGCCGGTCTGCGACAGAGCCTTGCCGGACGGGAAGATGCGCGGGCCCGGCACCAGGCCGGTCTCGATTGCCTGTGACAGGCCCCAGTCGGCGCCGCCCGCATCGCGCACGGTAGTGAAGCCGCGCTCGAGCATGGCCTTCATGATCGGCATGGCGCGAAACGCCACCAGTACATTAGGCTGCACCGCGTTCAGGCCGAGGTTGGCCAGCGAGGCCAGCACGTGCACGTGGCAGTCGATCAGCCCGGGCATCACGGTCTTGCCGGCGAGGTCGATCACCTGTGCGGCGGGGGCGTGGATCGGCGTGGCCGATACTTCGGCGATGCGTTCGCCCTCGATCAGCACATCGTGGCGTTGCAGGAGGCTGCCGTGGGCAGGGTCGAGGACGTTGCCGCCCTTAAGCAGGATCTGTTTCATGCGCGGGACAGTCATTAGGCGGGTTGAGCGGCTCGGGTAGTCTGCGCCGGGCGCAGGTAGGCGGGCTCGCGCACCAGGCGCGTGCCGGCCAGGCTGATGGCGGCGGCGAACATCACGTAGAACGCCGGCGCCATGGTGCTGCCCGTGCTGGCGATCAGCCAGGTGATGATGAACGACGCGAAGCCGCCGAAGATGGTGACCGCCAGGTTGTACGCCACCGACAATCCGGTCGACAGCACCTTGGCCGGGAACAGCTCGGAGAACGCCGCCAGGATCGGGCCGGTGTAGGTGGCGATCAGCACGCCGAACACCAACTGGAAGACCACCAGCGAAGCCAGCCCCGGGGCCTGGTTGATGTAGACGAACATCGGGTAAGCCAGCACCAGGATCAGCAGCGCGGAACTCGACAGCAGCACGCGGCGCCCGATGCGATCGGCCAGCAGCCCCACCAGCGGCGAACACACCATGATCGCCAGGCCTCCCACCATGCCGGCGATAAAGCCGGTCGACTGCGACACATGGAGCACTTTGACCGAGTACGTCGGCATATAGAACAGCAGCACATAGGTGCAGACGGTCCACAGGATCACCATCGAAAAGCTGGCCGCGGTCTGGCGCGGGTAGTCGCGCAGTACTTCGGCCAGCGGCGAATCCGACTTGTCGGTGGCATCGCGGAAGGCCGGCGTCTCGTCGAGGTGATGGCGGATGTAGTACCCCACCGGCCCGATCACGATGCCGAGCAGGAAGGGCAGGCGCCAGCCCCAGTTATTGAGCGCCTCGGTGCTCAGCGCGGACGTGACGAAGGTACCGACCGCGGCGCCCAGCAGCACGGCCACGCCGATGCTCGCCTGGATCCAGCTGGAGTAGTAGGCGCGGCGCTCCACCGGTGCGTACTCGGTCAGGAAGGCGGTGGCGCCGCCCATCTCGCCACCGGCCGAGAAGCCCTGCAGCAGCCGTGCCACCACGATCAGCAGCGGCGCGAACAGGCCGATCTGATCATAGGTGGGCGCCAGGCCGATCATGGTGGTGCCCAGCGCCATCAGCAGGATGGTCAGCGACAGCGCCGCCTTGCGGCCCACGCGGTCGGCGAGTACCCCGAGGATGATGCCGCCGACCGGCCGCATGAAGAATCCCACGCCAAACGTGGCAACCGCAAGCAGGAGCGAGGACAGATCGTTGCCGGTGGGGAAGAAGAGCTTCGCGATGATGACGGCGAAGAAGCTGTAGACGGTGAAATCGAACCACTCGAGACCGTTGCCGATCACGGTGGCGACGATGGCGCGGCGGCGTTGCGCGCCGCTGACGCTTGGTGGCTTCGATGGCGCTTCTGGGTGGGCGCTTGCGTGCATGACATCCTCCTGGGTTGGCGGGCTCCCGGCGCGCGGACCGTGTCGATGCCGGGCCGGCGTGGCAGCGCCGCCCGGTGCGGTCGGGGATAAAGCGGCGCACGGCAGTAACCCGATGGTAGGAGGAGCGAGGTCGGGCCGAAAACGAATTCTGCGCATGTCGTCATGCGGGCAGCGCATGGCAGGCAGCGGGCCGCATGCCGCGCAAAGGGGGCGCGGGCGGTAGTGGCGGTAGCGGCGGGAAGGGCGGGGAAGGGTGTGGCGGAGGTGGCGCGGCGGTGATGCGCGCAGGCAACCAGGCGGTGCCGGTGCCGTCGGTGGCACCGGCACCGCCTGTCGTGGCAGGCTAGCGTTCGCGCTCCCAGGTCTGGGTGCGGCCCAGCAGGCTGATGCCGATGAAGCCGCGCACGTTGAGCTTCTTGCCATCGTCCGCCAGCGACATCTTGGTCTTGTAGAGCTTGCCGCTTTCGGGGTCGAGGATCTCGCCGCCGCTCCACTCGTTGTCGCCGGTCTTGCGCAGGCCGGTGATGATGGTCATCCCCATGATGGGCTGGTCGCGGCGCGCGTCGGTGCACTTGTCGCACACCTTGGGCTTGCCGTCGCTCTCGACGAAGCTCTTGACGAGCTTGCCGCTGTAGACACCGTTTTGTTCGCTGATCTCCACCAGGCCGCGCGGCTTTCCGGTGGCGTCGTCGATGGTCTTCCATGAGCCGGTCGGGGTGGCCTGGGCCAGCGCAGCGGCGCTACCCAGCAGCGCACCTGCGAGCACGGCGGTGCGTGCCGCGATGGCGGCGGCGCGTGCGACGGAGCGGGGGCAGTAAAGTGCATTGGGATCTCCTCTTCGAGTTGGCGCGCGCCATGATACCGCGCAGGACCGGCCCGGCGGCGCGCGTACGCCAATCTACTGGCGATGGGCTCGCGCTGCAATCGCCAGCCCGCCTTTGCGTACGCACCAAAGCCACCCCGGCACCTGCCGCAGAGCGGCCTGGCGGCTGGCAACAGGCCGATTCTGTCATGCAGCAAATTGTCCGCTGGCCGCCACTCGAAGCAATCCTCTAGCCGTGCGTTTCAAGTGGGGCAACATGCCGCGCTTGCTGCCGCAGGACGCGCCGGCGCGTGCGGCCATCCCTCTCTCGTTGCCTGCGCGCATCGGCGACCTGATCCGTTGGCAGTAGTCCATTCGGATGGTGCGCAAGCCGATGCCTCGCCAGGCGATCCGTCGTCCTGGTCGACGCGCTGAGTCATCCACTGTCGGACGCATGCCGACACCCGACACCACCGTGAGACCACCGGCGACACCACCGGCGACACCACCGGCAATGCGCGGCTCGCGATGGCATCTCACGCGTCGACGACGCCTGCGCGATGCGAGTGCGAGATGGCGTTCGACATCGTCCGAGCATCGTTGGAGCGCGCGTGTCGCGGTGACGATTCTCAAACCGTTGCGTCGGCGCATCACTGCTCGGGCTGCGCGTGAGCGCGCGTGCCGGGATACGCAGACGCGCAGCGTCCGCGCTGTGCGCCGCGTTGCCGATGCGCGTCTTCGCGGTGGCGCTGTCGATGCTCTCGCCGTGCTCGCTCGCATCCGGGCAGCACGCGTGGCAACGACGGCGCGAGGCGTGCGCGCGGTTGTCTCGCGGAAGTTTTTAGTTTCCCGAAAAGCCTTTGCGCATGCGGGTTTCCGGTTTTCCGGAATGGTCGGGAAGCGTGTCGTTCAAGCGCCTCGAAGGCGCGCAGGCAGCGATGCGCGCGATGAAAAAGCGGAGCGTGCCGGCAACGTCGTAACGCTCGCGCGACGCTGTGTCGAAGCTGCGTCGAGCATGCTCGCGAGAGAGCGTCGAGAGGGGACGAGAGTCGCGGTGAGAGCGCAGCGCGCGCAAGCAAAGACGAGGTCCGCGCAGCGCAACGACGAAGACGATGAAGTTGTCATGCTCGCGCGCAAGTTTTTTTGCACTTTTTTCTTAACATCGCCCGACAAACGAATTATGATTCGCCTTGACAAGAGTCTCACTTCATTGCATGGCTTGCGAGGCAAGCAAGACAGCAAGATGCAACGATGAGGTTGGACGTGATGCGCAACGATGAGCGCCACCGACTTCGATGCAATGAAACAGGTAGCTCAGGAGCACTAGAACTTTGACGCAGACCAAGCCGTACTGGTTTTCTAAAACGCGTGCAGTCTCCTTTGGCCCAGCAACGGGATGGGCGAACTACCCCTGAAAAATGCCGTACGTGGTGTGCGTGGCCTAGCCCGCATCGCGGAAATGCCGGCCGATATCTCTTCTTTTCATGTCGCGCGCCGATCCGGCGGATGGCGCGGGCAGATCGAATATTCCAGGGCGCGGCAAGCGTCAGAAGCCCGGCTGCGGGCTCCGCTTGGCCACATTCGCACCGCGCGCCGCGGTGCCCCTGCCACCGAATTCATTAGCGTGCGGCCACAACGTTGCCGTGCGCCGATGAATCGCTCGCTCGATTGGGGTCGCACCGCTGTATCGCGCCTCGGGTCGGTCGGGTCGCCAACTTAGGTCATTCGATATTCACTCTCAAGTGAAGGAGTTATCCATGGCAACGACTGCAAAGAAGAAACCGGCGGCTAAGAAGGCCGCCGCCAAGCCGGCCGCCAAGAAGGCAGCCGCCCCGGCCAAGAAAGCCGCAGTGAAGAAGGTCGCCGCCAAGAAGGCAGCACCGGCCAAGAAGGCTGCAGTGAAGAAGGTCGCCGCCAAGAAGGTCGTAGCGAAGAAGGCAGCGCCGGCCAAGAAGGCAGCCGCACCGGCCAAGAAGGCCGCAGCCAAGAAGGTCGTAGCCAAGAAGGCCGCACCGGCCAAGAAAGCTGCCGCCAAGAAGGTTGTAGCGAAGAAGGCCGCACCGGCCAAGAAGGTCGCCGCCAAGAAGGCCGCACCGGCCAAGAAGGCTGCTCCGGCAAAGAAGGCCGCGCCTGCCAAGAAGGCTGCTGCTGCCAAGAAGGCTGCGCCGGCCAAGAAGGCGCCTGCTGCCAAGAAGGCACCGGCCAAGAAGGCTGCTGCCAAGAAGGCCGCGCCTGCCAAGCCTGCCGCTGCACCTGCTGTTGCACCCGCTGCAGCTGCCAAGACCGCGCTGAACCCGGCTGCGGCATGGCCTTTCCCCACGGGCACCCGTCCGTAAGCGTGCTGGTAACGGCTACCGCTGGGAATTGCCAAGGCACGCAGGGCGTGCCGCACTGACCGGATACCGCGTATCCGGTCCGCAAGACGCTAGTCTTGCCAACCCGCCGATGGTGCAAACCCGGCGGGTTTTTTCATGGGCGATCGGGAAGCGGGAAACGGAAAGCGGAAAACGGGAAGCGGGACGCCGGAGCCCGGGCCGGGATCGCAGCAAAGAAAAAGCGCTGCTCCGGTGAAGGAGTCAGCGCTTTGCCAGGGTTGCGTTGCGGCGTCTGCCGCGCGGCCCAGCAGACCGCTTCAGAGCGTGCCAGGAGCCGTTGCGCGGCAGGGCGGCACCCTTGGGTTGCGCCTGCCGCTGCGCGGCCATCCAGGGCCGCCCAATGCCGTCCTGCGTCCTGCGCTTAGTGCGTGACGCGGGTCGTGCCGCCCGACGACAGCAAGCGCACGCGCTCGCCCGGACGGAAGGCTTCGTCGGCGTCCTGGACGATGGCGCGCATGTCGCCGTTGTCCAGGCGCACGGTGATTTCCAGGCCGCGGCGCTGGTTGATCTTGTTCTCGGCCATGCTGCCGGTGATGCCGCCGAGCACGGCGCCCAGCACGCCGGCCGCCACCGAGCCGCCGCCGCGGCCGATGGTGCTGCCCGCGGCGATGCCGCCGATGGCGCCACCGGCGATGGTGCCGGCGCCGGTCTGGTCGCCCTGGATCAGCACCTCGCGAACCGTCTCGACCACGCCGTAGCGCAAGGTCTGCTCGCGCTGCGCCTGGCCCGGGGTGTAGATGCTGGCGGAATTCGACTGCGAAGCGCAGCCAGCCACCAGGGTGGCGGCGGCGGCGAGCGCGATGGCGCTGGTGCGGATCAGGGTGTGCATAGGATCAATCCCGAAAAAGGTGTTACTCGTAGCGATAGCCAAAAGCGGACTGGAAGCGTTCACCGATTTCGTCGCGCGACGGCTTATGGTTCTGCGGACCCTGGTGCGCGATCTTGATGGAGCCCATCAGGCTGGCAAGCCGGCCCGTAGTTTCCCAGTCGAAGCCCCGTTCGATGCCGTAGAGCAGGCCGCCGCGGAAGGCATCGCCGCAGCCCGTCGGATCGACGACACGATCCGCTTTCACGGAGGCGATATTGTACTTCTGCTTGTCGGCGAAGACGGTGGCGCCCTTCTCGCCGTGGGTCACGATGAAGGCATTGACCTGCGCGGCGACTTCGTCGCTGGTCCAGCCGGTACGCGACAACAGAACCTGGGCTTCGTAGTCATTGACCGTCACGTAGCTGGCGAGTTCAACGAACTGGCGCAGATCGTCGCCGTTGAACAGCGGCATGGCCTGGCCCAGGTCAAAGATGAACGGCACGCCGGCGGCGGCGAACTGCCGCGCGTGGTGCAGCATGCCTTCGCGGCTGTCGGGGGCGACGATGCCCAGGCCGGGCGAATTGCTGCCGCCGAGCGCGTCCTGCACCTGCGAGAGCTGCGACTGGTTCATCGCGCCAGGGTGGAACGCCGTGATCTGGTTGTTCTCCAGGTCTGTCGTGATCATCGCCTGCGCGGTGAAGGTGTCGGGCAGGGTGCGGATGTGCTCGGTGCTGATATCGAGCGCGCGCAGGTGTTGCAGGTAGGGCTCGGCGTCGACGCCAACGGTGGCCATGATCACCGGATCGCCGCCAAGCAGCTTGAGCGAGTAGGCGATATTGCCGGCACAGCCGCCGAACTCGCGGCGCATGGACGGGACCAGGAAGGACACGTTCAGCATGTGGATCTGGTCGGGCAGGATATGTTCGCGGAAATGCCCCTCGAACGTCATGATGGTGTCGTAGGCAACGGAGCCACAGATCAGGCTGGACATGCTCTCTCCAATTCTCGTAATGCGGACTGACGGGGCCACCGGGTCAGGCCGGTGCCCCTGAATGCAAAAACGGCCACCCGTTTTGCCGGGTGGCCGCGCCTGGCAGGTGGCGCGCTTACTTCAGTGCGGCCAGTGCGGCGTCGTAGTTCGGCTCGTTCTTGATTTCCGAGACCAGTTCACTGTACTTCACGGTGTCGTTCTCATCGAGCACCACCACGGCGCGCGCGGTCACGCCGGCCAGCGGGCCGGTCTTGACGTCCACGCCGTAGTTGCCCTTGAAGTCGGCACCGCGCATCAGCGACAGCGGCACCACGTTGGCCAGGCCTTCAGCGGTGCAGAAGCGGCCCATGGCGAACGGCAGGTCGGCCGAGATGGTCAGCACGACGGTGTTGGCCAGGCCGCTGGCGGCTTCATTGAACTTGCGGGCCGAAGCCTGGCACACCGGGGTGTCCAGGCTGGGGACGATATTGAGCACCTTGCGCTTGCCGGCAAAGTCGGCCAGCGTGACGTCCTTCAGGTCCTTGCCGACCAGCGAGAATGCGGGGGCCTTGTCGCCGGCTTGCGGAAACTTGCCGCCGACTTCGATGGCGTTGCCGCCGAGGGTGACGTTGCTCATATGTGCTCCTGTGTGAAATGCGGGCTCGCGAATGGGGGCGCCCGGAATGAGCGGCGAGCCCGGGTGGAATTCAGGGATAGAAGATCAGCACGCGGTAGTTTGCCGCCGCCTGCTGCGACCGGAATCGTACCCGAACCGGCAGCTCCGTGCCTGCCCGCAGGCCATGTGTGGCAAAGGCCTGCTGCTCGGTTTCGAGATAGTCGGCGGGTTGCAGCACACGGCGTAGCAGGAGCTGGTCCTGGAGGTCCGTCATGACCAGCTCGATGGCGGGCAGCGCCACGGTGGCGCGGCCTTGGTTGCGCAGCGTGACGGCGAGCAGGTAGGCGTCGGATTCTTCATCCTGCTTTTGCAGCAGCGAGCTCTCGATGCGCAAGGCGTCGATGTCGCGCCATGGTGCCACCTCGCAACCCAGCGGCGCGCAGGCCGCCTCGAAGGCGGGGCGCAATACGGGGAAGCGGCCGGACAACTGGCTGCGCGCCAGGTAGGTGCCTTGTAGCAGTCCCGCGATCACCAGGAACCCGATTGCCAGCCTTTGCAGCACGCGCTTTCGCCTAGCCGGGCCAGGATCGCGCTCGCGCGCGTGGCGCAGGAAGTCGGGCGCGAAGGACGGGGTGGCAGGCGTGTCGCTGCGCATCCACGGCCGCTCGGCCTGCTCGCGTGCGATGGCTGCGGGAATCTCGGGGAGGTCGTCCTGCGCTTCGGCGCGCAGGTAGCCGCTTGCGCTCGGGATGGCCGCAGTGTCAGCGTTGGCGGCGTTGGGGGCAGCGCTCGTGGCGGCATGGCTGGTGGCGGATGCTTCGTTCGCCGCTTTCGCTGTGTCGGCAGCACTTTCCGTATCGGCGATGTCCGCAGTGTGCGTGGCATCGTCGTCGCCTAGCGTGCTGGGGTCGAGTTGCGGCCAGGGTGCTGCTTCCGGCGCGGGGGCGGGTACTTCGCTTGCCCGCGGCGCGCTCTGCCTCGGCTCCCTCGGCGTCGGCGGCAAGGCCGACTTCCTCGCCCTCGACGATGCCGGGCACGAATACCGCAGAGGGCTCGTCCTCGTCCTCACCGGTGTCTGAGTCCGCAGTGCCGGCTTCCGGCTCCGCCTGACGGTTGCTGGCCTGCACGGCCTCGTCTGCTTCCGCCTGCGTCTGGTACAGCATGACGGTGGGCGCGTCGAGCGCCGGCACGTCATAGCCAGGGTCGTAGCCGGGGTCAAAGGGCGCAGCGGCGGGGCGGCTCTCGTCGGCGTCGTCGTCGTTGTCGTCGGAGGGGCGCGTGTCGAAGTGTGTTGCCTCGTGCGGTACAGCGGCAGCTTCGACGGCGTGCGCTTGCGTGTCCGCGTGCGCGTCGGCATGAGAGCGCTTGCGCGGGGCGCGCGGCGCGCGGGCGGCCTTGTGTGATTCTTCGTGGGCTTCTTCGTGTTGCGCTTCGTCGTGCGCGTGCTCGACGGGCGCCTCATGTGCCGTGGACTCGGCAGGGGCAGGGGCGGTAGTGCTTCCCGCCGCCTTCGCGGCGGTCTCAGGGCTGCCTGCCGGCTCGGGCGCCGGCAGCTCGATCAGGTGCTCGCGCGCATCGAAGACGGTATCGCACTGGCCGCAGCGGACCAGCCCCTGGCGCAGCCGCAACTGGTCCGCTACCAGCCGGAAGGCTGTGCGACAGGCCGGGCAACGCGTGACGAGCTTGGCTGCGGCCATGGGCTGGGCTCAGCTTTGGGTGCCGGGGCCTTCACCGCGGGTGCCGTGCAGGCAGACCCAGCCTTCCTCGCTGCGCCAGACCGACATGGGCAGCCAGGGCGCGTAGGCCGCGGCGACTTCGTCGGCCTGCCGCTCCAGCACGCCCGACAGCACCAGCCGGCCGCCGGGGCGAACCCGTGCGCTCAGCATGGCCGCCATCAGCTTCAGCGGGTTGGACAGGATATTGGCGACGACGAGGTCGTAGCTGGCCTCGGAGACGGTTTCCGGCAGCGCGAAGGTGGCCTCCACGCGATTGCGCTCGGCGTTATAGCGCGAGGCTTCCACCGCGTTGGGGTCGATATCGATGCCGAGCGTGTCGCCGGCACCCAGCTTGCGCGCCACGATGGCGAGGATGCCCGAGCCACAGCCGTAGTCGAGCACCGTTTCGCCGGCCTTGATGTTCTGTTCCAGCCACTGCATGCACAACCGCGTGGTGGGATGGCTGCCGGTACCGAAGGCGAGGCCCGGGTCCAGCTCCAGCACCACCGCGTCGGGTTCCGGCGCATCGTGCCAGGACGGCACCACCCAGATACGCTCGCCGATGCGGATCGGCGCGAACTGGGATTGCGTCAGGCGCACCCAGTCCTGATCTTCCACCGGGCGCAACTGGTACGCCGGCACCGGGTCGATACCCAGTGCATTGGCGGCGGCGGCCACCACCAGCACGGGGTCGGCGCTGTCGTCAAACAGTGCCACCACGCGCGAGCGGTTCCATGCCAGGCGGGTCGGCTCCATGCCGGGCTCGCCGAACAGCGGCTGCTCGTCGGGCGTATCGGCATCGGCGTCTTCCACCGAGACCGACAGCGCGCCGAGGTCGAACAGCGCGTCAGACCAGGCTTCGGCCTGGTCTTGTGCGATTTCGATCACACATTCCTGAAATGCCACAGGCGATCCTTGTCGATCAGTTATGACTGGCCGCGCCGGGGCTTCAGATCTTGCCGCCCTTGGCCACGTTCTTCTGGGCCAGGCGATGCTCGAGATAGTGAATGCTGGTGCCGCCTTCGACGAAGTTGGCATCGAGCATCAGCTCACGGTGCAGCGGTACGTTGGTCTGGATGCCGTCCACCACCATTTCCGACAGCGCGATCCGCATGCGGGCGATGGCCTGCTCGCGGGTGGCGCCGTAAGTGATGATCTTGCCGATCATCGAATCGTAGTTGGGCGGCACGAAGTAGCCATCATACGCGTGCGAGTCGACCCGCACGCCGGGACCGCCGGGCATGTGCCACGCAGTGATCCGGCCGGGGGACGGCGTGAACTTGAACGGGTCCTCGGCGTTGATGCGGCATTCGATCGAGTGCCCGCGCAGTTGCACGTCCTTCTGGCGCCAGCGCAGCTTCTCGCCAAAGGCGATGCGGATCTGCTCCTGCACGATGTCGATGCCGGTGATCATCTCGGTGACCGGGTGCTCCACCTGCACGCGCGTGTTCATCTCGATGAAGTAGAACTCGTTGTTCTCGTACAGGAATTCGAAGGTGCCGGCACCGCGGTAGCCGATCTTCTTGCAAGCCTCGGCGCAGCGATCGCCGATGCGCTCGATCAGGCGGCGCGGGATGTGCGGCGCAGGTGCTTCTTCGATGACCTTCTGGTGGCGGCGCTGCATCGAGCAGTCGCGCTCGCCCAGCCAGATGGCCTGGCGATGCTGGTCGGCCAGGATCTGGATCTCGACGTGCCGGGGGTTCTCCAGGAATTTCTCCATGTAGACCTCCGGGTTGCCGAAGGCACGGCCGGCTTCCTCGCGCGTCATGTTGACCGCATTGACCAGGGCAGCCTCGGTGTGCACCACGCGCATGCCGCGGCCACCGCCGCCGCCGGCTGCCTTGATGATGACCGGGTAGCCCACGGCACGCGCCGTGGCCAGGATTTCCTTGGGGTCGTCGGGCAGGGCGCCTTCGGAGCCCGGCACGCACGGCACGCCGGACTTGATCATGGCCTGCTTGGCCGAGACCTTGTCGCCCATCAGGCGGATGCTCTCGGAGGTCGGGCCGATGAAGACGAAACCGGACTTTTCCACGCGTTCGGCGAAGTCGGCGTTTTCCGACAGGAAGCCATAGCCCGGATGGATGGCTTGCGCGTCGGTCACTTCGGCGGCCGAGATGATCGCCGGCATGTTGAGGTACGACAGCGGCGAGGGCGCCGGTCCGATACACACGGCTTCGTCGGCCAGCTTGACGTATTTGGCTTCCTTGTCGGCCTCCGAATACACCACCACAGTCTTGATGCCGAGTTCGCGGCAGGCGCGCTGGATGCGAAGGGCGATTTCACCGCGATTCGCGATCAGAATTTTTTCAAACATAGTCACTCTCTGCGAGGAGAAAGGCGGTCCCACCGCGGCGGATCCTGGCGCCCCCGGCGAGGGCAGCCGGAGTGCGGGCGGGGGTGCTGGCACCGGGACGAGGAACGCCCGATGGCCGTCGCCGCCGTGGCTGGCCGGAGCACTCTCCGGCGCAGGCTGCGGGCGGCGCGGCATGCCGGTCAGTTTCAGCCGATGATGAACAGCGGCTGGCCGTATTCCACCGCCTGGCCATTCTCGACCAGGATTTCCTTGATCACACCCGCCTTGTCCGACTCGATCTCGTTGAGCAGCTTCATGGCTTCGATGATGCAGACCGTCTGGCCTTCCTTGACGGTATCGCCCACATTGACGAACGACGCGGCGCCCGGCGACGGTGCGCGATAGAAGGTGCCGACCATCGGCGAGGTCACGACATGGCCAACCGGCAGCTGCGGAGCGGCCGGCTCGGCGCCGACGGCGGGCATCGCGGCGGGCGCGGCGGCCGGGGGCAGTGCCTGCATCGGCTGCATGGCCATCGGCGCGGCGATGACCTGCGGCGGCGCCTTGACGATCCGCACCTTGCCTTCGCCTTCGGTGACTTCCAGCTCGGAGATGCCGGACTCGGCCACCAGGTCGATCAGCGTCTTCAGCTTGCGCAGGTCCATCTTCTATCCTCCTGAATCGGGTTGTCCGGCGGCCACCGCTCTGGGGGCTGCGTCCGGGAAAAAACTGACGCCTCCGGTGGGCTGCCTTGGTCCGCCGCGAAAAACAGCGGCAAGGCAGGCGCCGGGGGCGCGGTAATGGTTTAAGAAATCAATGGGCGGATCAGGCCTTGGGAAGCGCCTGCTCCAGCTCCTGCCCGAGGGCATAGTCCAGCGCCAGCAGATACCCTTGCCAGCCAAGTCCGCAGATCACCCCGATCGCCACATCGGAGAAGTAGGAGTGATGACGGAAGTTCTCGCGCCGATGCACGTTCGACAAGTGGACTTCCACAAACGGAATCGCCACCCCGGCCAGCGCATCGCGCAGCGCCACGCTGGTATGCGTATAGGCGGCCGGGTTGATGATGATGAAATCCACGCCCTCGTCGCGCGCGGCATGGATACGATCCACCAGCGCGCCCTCATGGTTGGACTGAAACGTAGCCAGGTTGATGCCCGTCTGGCGGGCTCGGTGCGCGAGGGCCAGGTCGATATCGGCTAGTTTCGTGTACCCATAAGTTTCCGGCTCCCGCGTGCCCAGCAAATTCAGGTTCGGTCCGTGCAGGACCAGCACCTTGCGGTAGCGGGCGGAGCGGCGTTCGGGAGGTGTATCGATCACGGCGGCTCGACCATTTCAACGAAATTGCGCGGAGATTACCGTAGCTTAGAGTGATTTGTCTAGCAGCGTAGACATAGGCAGCTTCGAAGCCGGCGAGTTTTCAGACCAGACTCCGCCCTTTTTGCGGGTGGAATCGCGTTTCGATCAAATTGCGTGATGATCGAACAAGGTTAGGAGAAAATCGCCCCAAATCAAGAATCTTATGCCTAGCCGCGAGGCAACGCCGCGCGCAGCTCATCAGGGAAAACCCTGCCCATTTTGCGGTAGCTGACCCTGCCATCTGGCGCAATGATCACTGTATAGGGCAGGCCGCCGGCCGCGTTGCCGAAATTGCGCGACAGTTCCGTGCCGGCGAAACCGGCCACGGCGAGCGGGTACGAGACCGGGACTTTTTTGATGAACTGCTGAATGTTGTTGGCGGAATCGATGCCGATGCCGACAAATTCCACTTTCCGTCCCGCGTATTCCTTATGCAAAGCGGTCAGGTCGGGCATTTCTTCCACGCAGGGGCCGCACCAGGGTGCCCAGAAGTTCACAACCACCGTTTTTCCGCGAAGTTGCGCGAAGTTGATCTGGCTGCCGTCCGGATCCGGCAGTTGCGTGCGCAGGAACGTCTCGACGGCCTCATCGGATGCCGGCTTCGGCGAAAACACATAGTGCCCGGCCAGCGCGCCGGCGGCGGCGGCCACCACGGCAACGGCAAGCCAGACCCAGAGGCGGCTGCGGCGGACAGGAGTGCTGGTGGAAGAGGTCATGGCAGGAAGAAAGATAGCGGCTGATGGAAGAGATAAGAACCCGGAGGGCTCCATGGGGAAAGCGCGCACGGCCTACGTCAGGCCTCGCCTGCGCTCCCGGTCAAAGGTGGCGCTCAGGCCGCCGCGGGCGCGTCGGGCACCTCGCGGGCTGCCGCTTCGGCGGCCGCCAGCAGCGCTTGCACCGCGTCCACATCGGCACGGGCAACCCGGCCGCTGGCCGCGGCCCGGACTGCGCCGCGTTCGTCATCCGCATCATACAGCGCTATATGAATGCCAACGGGCTGGCCAAGTTCCGCACGGATCTCTCCAGCCAGCAGGCGCGCGTCGCGCACGGCCGGCCACTGTCCCTTCCAGAGGAAACTCAGGGTCTCGACCTCGCCGCGGCCGGCAAAGTGCCGGGTCTCGCTGGTGTCGAAGTCCACGCCAGCGTTGAGCAGGTGCAGGGTGAGATCCTTGGGGCTATCGCAGAAGCACTGTAGATAGATGTCGGAATGCTCGGTGGCGGTGCCGTTGAGCACGGCCCCGGCCAGGTACGGGCGGAACGCGGCGAGGTCGCGCATGGCAAGCACGGCCAACCGGCGCAGCAGCGCCAGGACACGGGGCTGGCTCTCCGAGTGGAATAGCGCCTGATAGAGACGGACCTCCGCCTCCACGGCCTCATTGTCGGGGAGCCACTCGCCCGCCACGCGCACGTCGCCCAGCAGTTGCCGCGCGGCCTTGCGCTTGGCCGTAGCGTAGTCGGTGCCGTCTTCCGCGATCATGCGGGCGGCGGCCTGGGCGATTTCCTCGCGCAGGCGGATGGGGTCGAGGCTGGGGCGGCGGGGCATGGGGGATGATACCGGAGGGATCGCGGCCTGCGCTGGGGCGGGGTTTTGCATTTTAGAGTGGTTGGTGACGGGGAGATTCCTTGGGAAGAAGGCTGCAGCCTGGAAATCTGCCGTGCCCGGCGCCAACGCCTCCCGCACGGCTTCGCCGTCACCCCTCAGGTACAATTCTTTCTATCCAGAAGCAACCCGGCCCGGCCGCGCTGGCCCGCCCAATCCCAAATCCCATGCATATTCACATCCTCGGTATCTGCGGCACATTCATGGGCGGCCTGGCCGTGCTTGCCAAGCAGGCTGGCCACCGCGTCACCGGATGCGACGCCAATGTCTACCCGCCGATGAGCACGCAGCTCGAGGCGCAGGGCATTGAACTGATCGAGGGCTTCGATCCCGGCCAGCTGGCGCTGGAGCCGGATCTGTTCGTCATCGGCAATGTGGTCTCGCGCGGCAATCCGCTGATGGAGGCCATTCTCAACCGCAACCTGCCTTATGTCTCCGGCCCGCAGTGGCTCGGCGAGCATGTGCTGCGCGGCAAATGGACGCTGGCGGTGGCGGGCACCCACGGCAAGACCACGACCACCTCCATGCTGGCCTGGATCCTGGAAGATGCCGGCTACCAGCCGGGCTTCCTGGTGGGCGGCGTGCCCCAGAACTTCGGCGTGTCGGCCCGGGTGACCGAGTCCGACTTCTTCGTGATCGAGGCCGATGAGTACGATACGGCGTTCTTCGACAAGCGCAGCAAGTTTGTCCATTACCGTCCGCGCACCGCCATCCTGAACAACCTGGAATACGATCACGCCGACATCTTCCCGGATCTTGCTGCCATCGAGACCCAGTTCCACCATTTGGTGCGCACCGTCCCGGAGCAGGGCCGGCTGATCGTCAACGGCTTTGAGGAAAGCCTGGCGCGCGTGCTGGAGCGGGGCTGCTGGAGCGAGACCGAGCAGTTCGGCATCGGCGACTGGCGTGCCGCCGAGCCCGCCGAGGCCGCTGCCGCCAGGGCCGGCGACAGCGTGACCCAGGACAGTTTCGATGTCTGGTTCGGCGAAAAGCTGCAAGGCCGGCTCAGCTGGGCCTTGCAAGGCACGCACAACCGGATGAATGCGCTGGCTGCGATTGCTGCTGCCCGCCACGTGGGCGTGCCCGCGCCGCAGGCGATCGACTCCTTGTCGCGTTTCGCTAACGTGAAGCGCCGCATGGAAGTGCGTGGCGTGGTCAATGGCATCACGGTCTATGACGACTTTGCCCACCATCCCACGGCAATCCAGACCACGCTCGACGGCCTGCGCAAGCGGGTTGGCGGGGCGCGCATCCTGGCGGTGCTGGAGCCGCGCTCCAACACCATGAAGCTGGGCGTGATGAAGGCGCAGCTGCCGGCCAGCCTCGAGACGGCTGACCTGGTGTTCGGCTACGGCGCGGCCAGCGGCAAGGATGCGCTGGGCTGGGACCTGGCCGGATCGCTGGCGCCGCTGGGCGAGCGCGCGGCCGCCTTCAGCGATCTGCCCGAACTGGTCCGCGCGGTGCGAGCCGCCGCGCGCCCGGGCGACCATGTGCTGGTCATGAGCAACGGCGGCTTCGGCGGCGTCCACCAGAAACTGCTGGATGCCTTTGCTGCCGGCGCTTGCGCCTGAACGGGGGCTGGCATGTTGCTGTACCTGCACGGTTTCCGCTCGTCACCGCAGTCCTTCAAGGCCCGCCTGGTCCAGGAGCGCATGCGCGAGTGGGGCGTGGGGCGCTATTACGCCTGCCCCGTGCTGAATGTGTCGCCGGCCCAGGCCATCGCCCAGGCCGAAGCGGCCATCGCGGCCTCGCAGGCTGGCGGCGCGCAGCCGCTCACCATCATCGGCTCCTCGCTGGGCGGCTTCTATGCGCGCTGGCTGGCCGAGCGCCACGGCTGCCGCGCGGTGCTGCTCAACCCGGCGGTGCATCCGTGGACCGACCTGGAGCGCCACCTTGGCGACCAGCCGCTTTGGCACGGCGGCGGCTCGGTGCGGGTGGAGCGCCACCACCTGGATGAACTGCTGGCGCTGCGGGTCGAGCCCATCACCCGGCCGCAGCGCTATTTCCTGATGGCCGCGACCGGCGACGAGGTGCTGGACTACCGCGAGATGCTGGCGGCATTCCCCGGGGCGCACACCCGCGTCATCGAGGGCAGCGACCACGGCATCAGCGAATTTGCCGACTACGTCGATGAAGTCCTCGCTTTCTGCGGCTATGGTCCCGATGGCCAGGTCAGCCAGGTCAGCCAGGTCAGCCAGGTCAGCCAGGTCAGCCAGGTCAGCCAGGTCAGCCCCATCGACCCGGAGCCGCAGGCATGAGCGCGGCATGAACGGGGCGCATGTGCGCCTCAGCGGTTGGCACTCCCACTTACCCGAAGATCCCGCCATCAGCGCCAACCTGCGCCGCTGGGTGATCGGCGATGGCTCGCTCACCGCCCGGCTGGTGGCGGCGTCAGGCGCTTTCCGGGTGCGCCGCCTGGCACAGCGCATGGAGCTCGCCCTCGCCGATGAATGGCAGGCGCTGGGGCTGCCTGCCCGCCGCCGCGCGCTGGCGCGCGAGGTGCTGCTGATTTGTGACGGGGCGCCGGCCATCTTTGCCCATACGGTGGTGAAGCCCGACCATGCCCGGCGCGACTGGCCGTTCCTGCGCGGCCTGGGCGAGCGCCCGCTGGGCAGCGCGCTGTTCGTCGATCCCCGCGTGCGGCGTGAGCCATTCACGTTTGCGCGCTTGCTGGCGCATCACCCGCTGCGGCGCCGGCTGGAACTAGCCGTGCCGGCCATGCGGGAGCTCGCGCCGTCCGCGGTGTTGCCTGCGCGGCGCTCGGTCTTCCGGCGGGGCGACGGCGTCATGCTGGTGACCGAGGTATTCCTGCCAGACTTGCAGGCGCGGCCTGCTCCGGGAATGGGCGGTTCCTCGCAGAAGCCGCCAGGTAGCCATCCAAAGCAAGAACTTTCCCCGCATCGATAATCGCGACCAAGAAGAAGAGACGACCATCATGAAATTGCAGGCACGTGTTGCCATCATCACCGGCGCTGCCGCCGAGATCGCCAGCATCTACACCTTCCTGGCCAGCGACGATGCCAGCTATGTCAATGGCGTGGCGATCGAGGCCAGCGGCGGCATGTCGCTGTAACAGGCCGGCCCGCGCAGAGCTTTCAGCCGGCGCGGTGCGGTATCATCTCAGGTCCGGTTGCCGTCTCGCCTGAAGGCGGCCTTGCACCATTTCTCTCACCGGGCCGTTCCCGCAGGCGTCACAAAGCGCCAGGGCGCTTGTTTACCAAGAGCGGTTCCCGGCATTTCTGAAAGTATCGATCCATGCAGTTGCTGTTCGAAGAAGGCGGCGAGATTCGCGCCGGCACCGTGCTGACCCAGCAGGGCGAGTCGTACCAGGTGGAGCTGCCCGCGGGCAAGCGCACCAAGGTCAAGTCGCGCGACGTTCTGCTGCAGTTTGCGCAGCCGTCGGCGATCGAGCTGTTGCGCCAGACCGCCGACCTGGTCAGCGAGGTCGACCTGGAATTCCTGTGGGAATGCGCGTCGGAAGAAGAATTCGGCTTTGTCGACCTGGCGGCCGAGTACTACGGCGCGGGTGCGAGCGTGGTGCAGCAAGCCGCGCTGGCGCAGACGCTGCACGGCAATCCGGTGTATTTCCGCCGCAAGGGCCGCGGGCGCTACCAGCGCGCGCCGGAAGACCAGCTCAAGGCTGCGCTGGCCGCGCTCGAGCGCAAGAAGCAGCAAGCCCTGGTGCAGGCCGAGTACGAAAACCAGCTCAAGGCCCTGACCTTGCCCGAGGCGTTCCGCGGCAAGGCACTGCAACTGCTGTTCAAGCCTGACAAGAACAGCCTCGAATACAAGGCGATGGACGCCGCCTGCACCGCGCTCGGCATGTCGCCGATGCGGCTGATGGTGGCGGTGGGCGGCATTGCCAGCCCGCGCGCGCTGCACGAGGCCAAGTTCCTCTCCGAATGCTTCCCCAAGGGCACGGGCTTTCCCGACGTGGCCGTGCCGGAACCCGCCGGCGAGCTGCCGCGCGCGGATGTGGAGGCGTTCTCCATCGATGACGTCACCACCACCGAGATCGACGATGCGCTGTCGGTCACGCCGCTGGACGGCGGCAAGATCCGCGTCGGCATCCATATCGCGGCGCCCGGGCTGGGCATCCGCCGTGGCGAGCCGCTCGACACGGTTGCGCGCCATCGCCTGTCGACGGTTTACTTCCCTGGCGACAAGATCACCATGCTGCCGGATTCCGTGGTGGAGCGCTACACGCTGCAGGAAGGCCGCGAGTGCCCGGCCCTGTCGCTGTACGTGGTCTACGACCCGGCCCTGCAGATGATCGTCAGCAGCGAGACCCGCGCCGAGCTGGTCAAGATCGCGGCCAACCTGCGCCACAACCTGCTTGAGGATGTGGTGACCGAGGCCGCGCTGGCCGCCGGCACCGGCGACTACCCGTTCCGCGACGCGCTGACCCAGCTGTTCCATTTCTCCGGCTGGCTGCACGACGAACGCCAGAAGGCGCGTCTTGCCAGCGGGCTGCGTCCCGAGTCGCACAACCGTGCCGACTACAGCTTCTACATCGACCTGCTGGAAGAGGGCGGCGAACGCGTGCGCATCGAGCAGCGCCGCCGCGGCTCCCCGCTCGACAAGATCGTGGCCGAGCTAATGATCCTGGCCAACAGCACCTGGGGCAAGCTGCTGGCCGACAACGGCGTGCCGGGCATCTATCGCACGCAGAAGGCCTGGGGCATGAACCGCACCCGCATGCAGACCTACCCGGCGCCCCACGAGGGGCTGGGCGTGGCGCAATATGCGTGGAGCACCTCGCCGCTGCGGCGCTACGTCGACCTGGTCAACCAGTGGCAGATCCTGGCCGTTGCCCAGCACGGCATCACGGCCAAGCTGGTGGCGCCGTTCAAGCCCAAGGACTCGGACCTGCTGGCTGCCGTGGCGGATTTCGAAGGCACCTACGCCGCCTATGCCGACCACCAGTCGACCATGGAACGCTACTGGTGCCTGCGCTGGCTGCAGCAGGAAAAGCGCGAGCGCCTGATGGGTTCGGTGCTCAAGGAGGGCGCCGTGCGCTTTGCCGAGATCCCGCTGGTCACGCGCGTGCCCGAGCTGATGCAGGCTTCGCGCGGCACCCAGGTGCTGCTGGAGATCGGCGCTATCGACGAGATCTCGCTGGAAGTGTCGTGCCGTGTCCTGGAAGTGTTTGCCGGCGAAGGCGAACTGCCGCAGGAAGAGATGGAACGGGACGACGAAGCCAGCGAAGTGTCGGCGCAAGCCGCCGCTGAAGCCGCGGCCGAGGAGGCCGCCGAAGCCGCTGCCGAGGGGTGCTCGAGGGGGCGGCTGAAGGTGAGGCGGACGCCGCGGCCGGGGAAACCGGCGATGACGAAGCCGCGAGTGCCGCCGATGCCACAAGCGAAGGCGCTTCGTCGGACACACGCGACACCGGCGCCAGCGGCGCGGGCTGAGTTCCTCGGAAAAAACGAGGCGCTCCCTTACAATCGCAGTCTGACCCGGGGTCCCACGGACCCCGGCCCCAGTCTCGCCCGATCGACGCTTCCCAGCCAACGTCCCGCCCATCGTGAAAGCCGCTTTTTCTCCCCGCCAGTGGTGGAACGCCAGCAGCACGATGGCCAAGGCGCTGGTCGTCTCGTTGCTGGCCCATGCCTTGCTGCTGACCGTGCGCGTCGTGGCGCCGGAGGCGTTCGAGATCAAGCGTACCGATGCCGCGCTCGACGTGGTGCTGGTCAATTCCAAGTCGGCGCAGCGCCCGCAGAACCCAACCGTGCTGGCCCAGGCCAACCTCGACGGCGGCGGCGAGCACGACCAGCAGCGCGCGACCACGCCGCTGCCGGCCCAGACCGTCACCAAGGACGGCGACCTGGTGCGCCAGATGCAGCGCCGCGTGGAGCAGATGGAGCAGGAACAGCAGCGGCTGATGACGCAGTCGCGCGAAGCCGCGCCGCCGGTGCACAGCCAGCCGCTCAAGCCCGGCCAGCAGCGCGTGGAAAACCCGCTGCGTGGCCAGGACGAACGCACCTCGCTTGACGAGATGGCCAAGCTCGAAGCCGAGATCGGCCGCAACCTCGAGCAATACGCCAAGCGGCCCAAGCGCTACCAGCTCACCGCCACCAGCGCGCAGGAAGTGGAATACGCGCAGTACTACGACCGCCTGCGCCAGAAGATCGAAGCGCGCGGCACAAGCGATTTCCCCCAGCGCAATGGCAAGCCGCTCTACGGGCAGCTGATCCTGGTGATCAACGTCAACCGGCAGGGCCGGCTTGGCTACAACCGCGATGGCTACAACATCGATGCCATCGACGTGGTCAAGAGCTCGGGCGATCCCGCGCTGGACCGCCAGGCGGTCGCCATCGTGCGGGCGGCGGCGCCGTTCGGCGGGTTCACGGCGCAGATGCAGGCGCGCCAGGACATTCTCGAAGTGATCTCCACATTCAAGTTTTCGCGCAGTGGGCTGGAAACTCGCCTGCAGTCCCGATGACATCATCACCTGACACTATGCAATCCCAGACTCCCGCCGACCGTTACGTCGTGATCGGAAACCCCATCGCGCACAGCCGCTCGCCCGCCATCCATGCCGCGTTCGCGCAGCAGACCGGCGAGGCTGTCGTGTACGAGCGCCTGCTGGCGCCGCTCGATGGGTTCGTTGCCACCGTGCGCGCCTTCTTCGACGGCGGCGGCCACGGCCTGAACGTGACCGTGCCTTTCAAGCTCGAAGCCTACGACCTGGCCGAGCGCCTGACGCCGCGCGCCGAGAGCGCGGGCGCGGTCAACACCATGTGGATCGAGGACGGCGTGATCCACGGCGACAACACCGACGGTGTCGGCCTCACGCGCGACATCGAAGTCAACCTGGATACCTTGCTCGAAGGCAAGCGCATCCTGCTGCTGGGCGCGGGCGGCGCCGCCATGGGCGCCATGCTGCCGCTGATCGCGTGCCGCCCGGATCGCATCGTGGTGGCCAACCGCACGCCCCAGCGCGCCAGCGATATCCTGGAAAACGTGGCCCAGCAGGCCGACGAGTACGGCGTGGAATTGTGGGGCGGCGGCTTCGACGCGCTGGCGGGTTTGACGGATGAAGACGCCTGCGACGTGGTCATCAACGCCACCAGCAGCAGCCTGCAGGGCGAACTGCCGCCGGTGCCGGCGGAACTGCTGGGCAAGGACGTGCTGGCCTACGACATGATGTACGGCGCCCAGCCCACCGTATTCCTGAAGTTCGCCGCCCAATGCGGCGCGCGCACCAGCGACGGGCTGGGCATGCTGGTCGAGCAGGCTGCCGAGGCCTTCTACAATTGGCGTGGCGTGCGGCCCGCCACCGCACCCGTGCTGGCAACGCTGCGCGCTGCGCTGCAGGCCGAAGCCGCGCGCTAACGCGGCGCCAGGCAGGCTCGAGCATGGCTGAGCGCAAGCGCACCGCCCGTCCCGGGGCTGCTCAAGGCGGCAGGGGCGGCGGCGGCCTCAACCCGCTGCGCTGGCTCGCCTACCTGCTTGGCACGCTGATCGCAGGCGTGCTGGCCATGCAGGTGTATTTCTTCCTGCAGATCGCTGCCTGGCAAACCGTGAACCCGTCATCCACGGCGTTCCTGCGGGCCGAGCAGTGGCGCCTGTGTGGCTTCAAGTTCTGGAGCTGCCAGGTGGATCGCCGCTGGGTGGGCTATGACGACATCTCCCGCAACCTCAAGCGCGCGGTGATCGCCAGCGAGGACGCCGACTTCGTCAACCATCCCGGCTACGAGCTCGACGCCATGCTCGATGCGTGGGAGCGCAACAAGAAGCGCGGGCACATCGTGCGTGGCGGATCCACCATCACGCAGCAACTGGCCAAGAACCTCTTCCTCTCGTCCGAGCAGCACTACCTGCGCAAAGGCCAGGAGCTGGCCATCACCTGGATGCTCGAGTTCTGGCTCGACAAGCAGCGTATCTACGAGATCTATCTGAATTCGGTGGAGTGGGGCGAGGGCGTGTTCGGCGTGGAGGCCGCGGCCCAGCATTACTTCAAGACCAGCGCCGCCAAGCTGAGCGTGGGCCAGGCAGCGCGCCTGGCCGCCGCGCTGCCGGCGCCGAAGTGCTTCGACAAGAAGGAGTACTGCGCCAATGTGCGCGTGAACTTCAAGGTCAAGGCCAATATCATCGCGCGCCGCATGGGCGCGGCCACGCTGCCGGACTGAGTCCGGGGCAGCGCGGCACATACTCAATCAGCTCAGCCAGCCCTTCCTCTTGAAGTACACCAGCGGGATCGCCGCCGACACGGCCATCAGCGCGATGGCCCACGGATAGCCTGCGGCCCAGTCCAGCTCCGGCATGAACTTGAAGTTCATGCCGTAGATGCTGGCGATCAGCGTAGGCGGCATCAGCGCCACCGACACCACCGAGAACAGCTTGATGATCTTGTTCTGGTTGATGTTGATGAAACCGACCGTGGCATCCATCAGGAAGTTGATCTTGTCGAACAGGAACGCGGTGTGGTTCTCGATGGAGTCGATATCGCGCAGGATCTGGCGGGCTTCGTCCTGCTGCTCGGCAGACAGCAACTGGCTGCGCATCAGGAAGGAGACCGCGCGGCGCGTGTCCATCACGTTGCGGCGGATGCGGCCGTTCAGGTCTTCCTCGCGGGCGATGGTTTCCAGCACGTCGGCCGCGGCGGCATCGGTCACGTTCTCCGCCAGCACGCGCTTGCTGGCTTCTTCCAGCCGCTCGTAGACTTCCTCGATGGAGTCCGCCGAGTATTCGGCATCGGTGGCGTACAGGTCCATCAGCACGTCCTTGGCGTTGCGCACCGAGCCCAGGCGCATGCGCGCGCGTAACCGCACCAGCCGGAACACCGGCAGGTCTTCGTCGTGGATGGAGAACAGCACGTCGCGCGTGAGCACGAACGCCACGCGCACGTTGCGCGAGATATCTTCCTCGTCGAGCAGGAAGTCGGTGCGGATATGGATGTTCTCGTCCTCGCCCTCGAAGTAGCGGGCCGAGGCTTCCAGGTCGCCCAGGTCCTCCAGCTCCGGCAGGGCTACGCCGTAGGCTTCCTTGATCCAGGCGAGTTCCTCGTCATCGGGGCTGATGACATCGATCCAGATCGGCTTGTGCTGCAGAAGTTCATTGCGATCGTCGACCTGCTCCTGTGCGAGCCGGCCTTTCTGCAGGACGAACAGGTTGATCATCCCAGGGCTTCCTTGTTGCGTTTGGCGAAGAAACGCGCAGGCTGGGCTCGCCGCCTTGGGGCGAACCCATGCTTCGCGCGAAAACGGCGAAGCGTAGGGCCGCTGGCAAGCGTGATCGCGCTGTGCGCTTGAAGTGCGCGCAAGGCGATGGCGTTTGCCGTTCATGGCTGGCAAGCCGGGGGAGGGACTAGTCCGGGACGAAGCGGCGCGCGCTGCGGCGGCCGTCAGGGGCACGGAAGAACACTCACCCGCAGTATGTGCTGCGGGCGAGTCCGACGAGGCGGTGGAGCGGGATTAGCCGGCTCCGGCGGTCGTCGTTACGCAGCCCGCAGTGACATGGCATTCGGTGCGATCGCAATCTGGCTGCGGCAACACGAACACCCGATGCTACTGCCCACGTAGTTTCTCCGGGATTATGATGGCCGCGAGTGTAGCCCAACGAGGGGGCTTGTTAAGTGAAATCTGGGTGAAGGCAGGCGCCGGCGCGCGGGGCTCCCGTCATGCCGTGCGCGGCCCTTCGCGCCAGCGCCGAAGCAGCGGCGAGAGCAGCACCGAGGCCAGCGCGGCGAACATCAGCACGATGGCGGTGTAGTCCTGCCAGTGCGGCTGCTCGCCCAGCATCCACATGCCGGAAAACACCCCGACCACCGGAATGAACATCATCGACAGGCCCGACACCACCGGCGGCAGCCTGCGCGCCAGCATGAACCACACAAGGTGGCAGAAGGCGAACACCACTACCGCGTTATAGGCGATCGCGCCCCATTCCACGGCGTTCGGCAGGCGCCAGCCCTGCTCGAGGAGCAGCGTGCCGAGCAGCAGGAAGGGCAGGGTGACCACCAGCATCCAGAAGGTCAGCACACCGACCGGCAGCTCGGTCTTGCTGCGCTTCATCATCTGCGTGCCGAAGCCCCAGCCCGCCGCCGCGGCCAGCATCAGCAGCGTGCCGCCGGGGCTGCCGGCCAGCGCCGCGATCTCGCCGGACAGCAGCAGGACCGTGCCGGCCAGCGCGCAGGCAATGCCGATCCAGGCCGCCGCGCCGATGCGCTCGCGAAACAGCACCAGGCCCCAGACCACGGCCCAGATCGGCATGGTGTAGCCGAGGATGGCGGCGCGCCCGGATGACAGCATCTTGACGGCGCAGATGGCCAGCAGGTGCCAGATCACCATATTGGGAATCGCCAGCTTGATCACGGTCGGCCACTGCCCGGGCGGCATGCGCAGCGATTCGCCGCGCAGGCGCAAGGCCAGGCCCAGCGCCAGCACGCCGCCGGCCATGCAGAGCAGGCGAAACCCCATGGCCGGGAAGTGCGCCACGCCGAGTTTCATGATGGGCCAGTTGATGCCCCAGGCAAGGGTGAGGATGACGAGCAACACCAGGCTGCGGCGATTGAGATGCATTGGCGGGGCGGCGGCTGTGTGCGACGCCGCTCTTTGTATCGAGGAAGAACGGCAGAAGATAGCACGCAGCGGGTAAAATCGCAGGAACGACTGTTGCCGCGGGGGAGCGCCGACCCGGCTTGACAAGCCCGGCGCGCAGCCGACGCGGCCGACCCAGATTAGCGAGCATCCCATGACCTTCACCGAGCAGCTGGCTGCAGCCTGGCAGCGCAACGATTCCCTCCTTTGCGTCGGGCTGGATCCCGACCCGGGCAAGCTGCCCCTGTCCATGACGGGCACGGGCGGCGCGATCTTCTCCTTTTGCCGCGAGATCGTCGACGCCACCGCCGACGTGGTCTGCGCCTTCAAGCCGCAGATCGCCTATTTTGCGGCGCAGCGCGCCGAAGACCAGCTCGAGCAGCTGATCGCCTATATCCATGACGCCCATCCCGGGATTCCCGTGATCCTGGACGCCAAGCGCGGCGACATCGGCTCGACCGCGCAGCAATACGCCATCGAGGCCTTCGAGCGTTACCGGGCCGATGCGGTCACGGTCAATCCCTATATGGGCCTGGATTCGCTCGAGCCGTACCTGGCCTATCCGGATCGCGGCGTGATCGTGCTGTGCCGCACGTCCAATCCCGGCGGCTCCGACGTGCAATTCCTGCCGGTGGACGGCAAGCCCGTGTACCAGGTGGTGGCCGAGGCGGCCGCCACACGCTGGAATACCAATGGACAGATGGCGCTGGTGGTGGGGGCGACCTTCCCCGCTGAGATTGCCAAGGTGCGCGAGATCGTGGGCGACATGCCGCTGCTGATCCCCGGCATCGGCGCTCAGGGCGGCGATATCGAGGCCACCGTGCGCGCCGGGCGCACCGGCGCTGGCGCCGGCATGATGATCAATTCGTCGCGCGCCATCCTCTATGCCAGCCGCGAGAAGGATTTCGCGGCCGCTGCGCGCAACGTCGCGCTGCAGACGCGCGAAACCATCAACCGCTTCCGCCAGGGCTGAGCCGCCGCCACGCGTGACTGAGGTTTCAGGCCTCGTTGCGGACCAGCTCAAGCAGGCCGCGGATGGCGTATTCCGCGGCCTGGCGGCGGATCTGCTGCCGGTCGCCGCGAAAACGCTGCGTTTCCACCTTGGTGGTGATGCGGTTGCTCCAGCCGAAGCACACCATGCCCACGGGCTTTTCCGGCGTGCCGCCGGTCGGGCCGGCCACGCCGGTGATCGATAGCGCCACCTGGGCGCGGCTGTTGAGCAGAGCCCCTTCGGCCATGGCGCGCGCCACTTCCTCGCTGACCGCGCCATGGTCGCGGATCAGCTTGGCCGGCACACCCAGCATGGTCGACTTGGCCTCGTTCGAATACGTGACGAAGCCCCGCTCGAACCACCCTGACGAGCCCGACACATCCGTGATGGCCGCGGCCACCAGGCCGCCTGTGCAGGACTCCGCCGTGGCGAGCAACAGCGACTTCTCGCTCAGGGAAATTCCGACCTGGACGGCGAGTTGGTCGAGCAAGCGGCTGACGAGCATGATGGCGGTTCAGTAGTTAGGGTTGGGGGAGCGGCGGATCACAGCGAACGCCACAGGGCGAACACCAGCAGCGTGTAGAAGGCGGCCATGATGTCGTCGAACATCACGCCGAAGCTGCCGCGCAGGCCGGGCCCCTTGAGCTTACGGTCGAGATGCCCGATGGGCGCCGGCTTGACGATGTCGAACAGGCGGAACCACAGGAATGCCGCAAGCTGGCCCCAGAACCCGGTTGGCATGACGAAGGCCATGACCAGCCAGAACGCGACGATCTCGTCCCAGACCATGCTGCCGTGATCAAACACGCCCATGTCGCGCGCGGTGCGCGCGCACGCCCAGAGCCCCAGCACAAAGCCGCCGACGATCAGCCATAGCCAGGTTTCCGGCTGCACCCACATTGAGATCACCAGGTAGGACACCCATGCGTACAGCGTGCCGACCGTGCCCGGCCCGACTGGCGATAGTCCCGAGCCGAAGCCCAGGGCGATCAGGTGAGCGGGATGCGAGAGCATGAAACGCGCCGTGGGGCGCGTGACCTTGGCGGCCTGGCCGGCTTCCAGGGTCAGGGCGGGATCGTGCGCGGTAGGCCCGGGCGGATTGGCGGACATCAGGGGTTGGCTCGTCTGGTTCGGATGGAGATTATTCCGGACACGTGTCCGGGCAGGGTCTGGCGCCCCGCATGGCTGCATGATGACACGGCGCACGCACGCTTGTCAGGGGAAGCGAAGTGGTCGAAGCTGGTGCCGTTGTAAGCGCTCGGGTTGCCGTCGCGGTCCACCAGGCGCAGGCCGGCCTCGGGCGTGATGGCGCCGACACGCGTCACCGCCAGCCCGAGCCGCGCGCCGATGGCGGCAATATGGTCGCGCTCGCCCACGGGGGCGGTAAAGCAGAGTTCGTAGTCGTCGCCGCCGGCCAGCGTGCATTCCAGCTGGCGCGCCTGCGGCTGGCTGGCCAGCACCGTCGAGCGCGGCAGGGCGTCGACATCGAGCAGGGCGCCGACCTGGGAGCGCTCCAGGATATGGCCGAGGTCGCCGACCAGGCCATCGGAGATGTCGAGTGCCGCATGCGCCACGCCACGAAGCGCCATGCCCAGCGCGATGCGCGGCGTGGGCGTCTCCATGCGCGGGCGCACCTGGCTGAAGTCCGGCTCGGGCAGCAGCCATTCGCCACGGAAGTCGCCCAGCGCCAGGCGGGCGTCGCCGAGCGTGCCGGAAATCCAGATGTCGTCGCCGGGGCGTGCGGCATCGCGTCGCAGCGCCTTATGCATGGGTACGTCGCCGAACACCGTCAGGCTCAGCGTGAGCGGGCCGCGCGTGGTGTCGCCGCCGATCAGCTCGCAGCCGTGCGCGTCAGCCAGTTCCAGCATGCCGGCAGCCAGTTCGGACAGCCAGGCCGCTTGCGCGTCGGGCAGTGCCAGCGCCAGCGTGAAGGCGCGGGGCTCGGCGCCCATGGCCGCCAGGTCGGACAGATTGACCGCCAGCGCCTTGTGGCCAAGTGAGCGCGGCGCCACGTCCGGAAAGAAATGCCGCCCGCTGACCAGCATGTCGGTGCTGATGGCAAGGTGGTGGCCGGGACGCCCTTCAATCAGCGCGCAATCGTCACCCACACCCAGTACCGCCTTGCGTGCGGGCCGGGTAAAGAAACGGCGGATCAGGTCGAACTCGGAGAGCTGGGCGCTGGAGGAATCGGGCATGAAGGGGGTCGGGGCGGCGGAGATTCTGCGAAGGGCCAGGGAAACCTCGCCGGGTCGCGGCCGCTGCGGGTTTCGCCCTGCTGTTCAGCGCAGGCGGCATGCGGCATATTGTACCGAAACGCAAAGGTGCCTCGCGCAAAACGCTTATTGTGAAATAATATTTCACAATATAAAATGCGAGGTTCCAAAGGAAGAGACCGCGGGTACGTGGAGCCGACCCGCCATTTCGTGTCCCATACGTGATTAACGGCTCCACCGACCGGAAGATGCGCCGATGACCAGTCCCCAGCAGCCCACGCCCCAAGACGACCTGAAGCAGCAGCAGCGTGAGGCGCTGCGCAAAGCTGCCCTGGAATATCACGAGTTTCCGACCCCGGGCAAGATCTCCGTCACGCCGACCAAGCCGCTGTCCAACCAGCGCGACCTGGCCCTGGCCTACTCGCCGGGCGTCGCCGCCGCGTGCGAGGAAATCGTGGCCGATCCGGCCAACTCCTTTCGCTACACCGCGCGCGGCAACCTGGTTGGCGTGATCACCAATGGCACCGCCGTGCTGGGCCTGGGCGATATCGGCCCGGCGGCTTCCAAGCCGGTGATGGAAGGCAAGGCCGGCCTGTTCAAGAAATTCGCCGGCATCGACGTGTTCGACATCGAGCTCGATGAGAAGGACCCCGAGAAGCTCGTGCAGATCATCGCCGCGCTCGAGCCCACCTTCGGCGGCATCAACCTGGAAGACATCAAGGCGCCGGAGTGCTTCTACGTCGAGCGCAAGCTGCGCGAGCGCATGAAGATTCCCGTCTTCCACGATGACCAGCATGGCACCGCCATCGTGGTCGGCGCGGCCGTGGTCAATGGCCTGACCGTGGTCGGCAAAGATATCAGCAAGGTCAAGCTGGTGGCTTCCGGCGCCGGCGCCGCGGCGCTGGCCTGCCTGGACCTGCTGCTGGACCTGGGCATGAAGCTCGAGAACATCTGGGTGACCGACCTGGCTGGCGTGGTCTATGAAGGCCGCACCGAGCTGATGGACCCGGAAAAGGCGCGTTTCTCGCAAAAGACCGACAAGCGCAAGCTGGCCGAAGTGATCGACGGCGCCGATATTTTCCTGGGCCTGTCCGCCGCTGGCGTGCTCAAGCAGGACATGGTCCAGCGCATGGCCGACAAGCCGCTGGTGCTGGCCCTGGCCAACCCCAACCCGGAAATCCTGCCGGAGCTGGCCAAGGAAGTGCGCCCGGACGCGGTGATCGCCACCGGCCGTACCGACTACCCGAACCAGGTCAACAACGTCCTGTGCTTCCCGTTCATCTTCCGCGGCGCGCTGGACTGCGGCGCGACCACCATCACGCGTGAGATGGAAGTCGCCGCGGCGCATGCGATCGCGGAACTGGCGCGCCAGGAGCAGAGCGACATCGTTGCCACCGCCTATGGTATCCAGGACCTGTCCTTCGGCCCTGAGTACCTGATTCCCAAGCCCTTCGACCCGCGCCTGATCGTCAAGATCGCGCCGGCGGTGGCCGAGGCCGCCATGAAGTCCGGCGTGGCCGCGCGCCCGATCAAGGACATGGACGCGTACCGTCTGCAGCTGCAGCAGTTCGTGTACCACTCCGGCACCCTGATGAAGCCGATCTACGCGGCTGCCCGCCAGGTCGACATGGAGAAGAAGCGCATCGTCTTCGCCGAGGGCGAGGAAGAGCGCGTGCTGCGCGCGGTGCAGGTGATCGTCGACGAAAAGCTGGCCAACCCGATCCTGGTCGGCCGCCCGGCCGTCATCGCCCACCGCATCGAGCGCTTTGGCCTGCGCCTGCGCGGCGGCATCGACTTCACCGTGGTCAACCCGGAACACGACGCACGCTTTCGCGACTACTCCGAGGCGTACTTCAAGATGATGGCCCGCCAGGGTGTCACGCAGCAGTACGCCAAGCTGGAAATGCGCCGCCGCACCACCTTGATCGGCGCCATGCTGGTCAAGCAGGGCGAGGCCGACGGCATGGTCTGCGGCACGGTCAGCACCACCGCCGCCCACCTGCGCTACATCGACCAGGTGCTGGGTGGCTCCAACGAGGTGTACGCCGCGATGAACGGGCTGGTCCTGCCGGGCCGCCAGATCTTCCTGGTCGACACCCACGTCAACATCGACCCGACCGCCGGCCAGCTGGCCGCGATCACCCTGATGGCCGCGGAAGAGCTCAAGCGCTTCGGCATCGTCCCCAAGGTGGCGCTGGTGTCGCACTCGAACTTCGGCACCTCCGAAGCGCCGTCGGCGCAGAAGATGCGTGAAACGCTGGCGATCCTGCGCGAGCGTGCCCCGGATCTCGAGGTGGATGGCGAGATGCACGGCGATTGCGCGCTGGACCCGAAGCTGCGTGACACGCTGGTGCCGGACGGCACCCTCAAGGGCGAGGCCAACCTGCTGGTGTGCCCGAACATCGACGCCGCCAACATCGCCTACAACCTGCTCAAGGTCGCGGCGGGCAACAATGTGGCGATCGGGCCGATCCTGCTTGGCGTCAAGGCGCCTGTCCACATCCTGACGCCTTCGGCCACGGTGCGGCGTATCGTCAATATGACGTCGCTGGTAGTGGTGGACGCGGCAGCCAAGCGCTAAACCGCCGTCAGTCTTCAAAAGCCGGGCTTGCCCGGCTTTTTTATCGCCTTTTTACTGCCGCCGGCACCGCGTCAGTGTGTGCACACATTTGTTTAACATGTTGAAACAATTGAGGTTTTCCACTCTGCCAGGGGGCGGGGATTGATTATTTATTAGCATGGGCGTAACCTTATGCCTTTGAAGTACGCGCTCGTTACACGCGCGACGAAGCTGTCGATTTACGCGCAGGCCGTCCGGGGCGCAAGCAAAATAGGCAGTTTAGGTGGCGCGGCAACCGCGCAGCGGCGCCGGGATCATTTTGTTGGTGTCCTCAAATCAAGACAAGCAACGTGGGTTCCCAGATTCCTTTGACGCAGCGCGCATCACAATGGATTTCAGTCGCCGGTCTGGCGCGAGCAGCAAGCCGGGTGTTGGCAGGCGTGGCATTGTCGTGCGCGCTGGCGCAGCCGGTGCTGGCACGCCAGGCGACCGATGACGGCACGGGAACCATCGCGGTACAACAGTTGCCCAACGAGGCACAGTCCACGTTGGAGCGGATCGAAGCGGGTGGCCCGTTTCCCTACGCCAAGGATGGCTCGAGGTTCGGCAACTACGAGCGCGCCTTGCCGCAAAGGTCGCGCAATTATTACCGCGAATACACGGTGAAGACAAACAGCCGAAATCGAGGAGCACGACGGATCGTATGTGGCGGTGATCAACGCGCCACCAACGACTGTTACTACACGGACGACCACTACAACAGTTTCAAACGGATAGCCAAATGATGACTGACATTTTCGGATTGGGCGACGCCCTTGCCGCCCGCGAAGAGCGCGGCGCCGGAGATGGCTGGCAGCGGGCCCAGACCCAGGCCCAGAATCTTTACGACAACGTGTTGACGATGCCCCGCAACGAGCTCTCGCAACAAACGCCGCTCGCACCCGTTCCCGCAGCCGGCACTGACGGCAGCCAAGAGGGAGCCATGAACCTGTTCAAGACGGTGCGTCCAAACATCGTCCAGTCGATCCGCGCGTTTCGCGTGCCCGAACTAGCCCAGGCCGCGGCGGAGCTGGGCCAGCATTTCCTGTACGCGAACTGCGCGCACTGCCAGAGCAAGGCGGAAGTGCTGGAAACCATCGCCACCAACTTCCTCTTTCCCAAGCATTTCGGCAAGAATTTCGATGCGCTGGCCGATTGCCTGACCGACCTGATTCACAAGGCGGGCGCGCAGCCCGGTTTCGTGATCGTGCTCGAAGGCCTGCCGATTGCGCAGAAGTTCGACAAGGAAGGGCGCGAGGTCTTGCTCGATGTGTTCCGCGATGCGGCCGAGTTCTGGGCCGAGCGCAAGGTGCAGTTCCGCGTGTTCTACTCCTTCGCCTGAGCGCCAGCCGCCCGCAGCGAAGACAGCAAGATGGAAAAGGCCCGCTAGCAGCGGGCCTTTTGCTTGCCGGCAGGGCGCGGGGTTACGCCGCCGGCGGTATCTCGCCTTGCGGCGTCAGCTTGTCGATCAGCTCCGGCAGTCCTTCGCTGAGATGGGCTGCGACATCCTCTTGGGACAGGCCCGTCTTTTCGGCCAGGCTCTCCAGCGCGCCGGTGCCACCGAGTGCGCTGGCCAGCGCGGACGGCGAGACCGCCTGGTTGGCGCCGGTGCCGATCCACGAGTTGACCTGCTCGCCCAGGCCGGCCTGGGCCAGGACCTGCTGCAAGGCCCCGATGCCGCCTGCCGCCGCGCCCAGCGCAGGTGCGGCGCCGGCCTGGCCCTGGCCACCCAGCAGCCCGCCGAGCAATCCGCCCAGATCCAGGCCGCCTGGTGCGCCACCGGCCGCGCCACCGCCGCCCATCAGCCCGCCGAGCAGTCCGCCAAGCCCGCCGAGGCCACCTGCGCTGGCGGCCGGATCGGCCGGATCATGCTCCGCCCCGGGGCTGCCTTCGGCGCCTTTGTGGCGCATGGCCAGCATGGCCAGCAGGCCGAGCGCCATCATCATCTTCGGGTTCAGGCCGCCAGCGCCCGCTTCGCCGCTGCCGCGCTGCCCGAGCACTCCGCCCAGCACGCTATCGAGTAGTCCCATGATCGACTCCTTCCGGTGAAAGTGGCGCCGGGCCGGGATGGCCCGGGTGCCGTCAAAATCCGCCCAGTACCGCGTTGAGCGTGGCCAGGCAAGCAAGCCCGGCTGTCTCTGTACGCAAGATGCGCGGCCCGAGTGACACGCCCGTGAATCCGGCGCGTAGCGCCGCTGCTTCCTCGTCCGGCGCCAGCCCGCCTTCGGGCCCGATCAGCAGCGTGACGCCGCTGTCCAGCAGCGCATTGCGCTGCTCGGTGGCAAACGATACCAGCGACTGCGAGGCCCGCGGCGATACCAGCAGCCGTGCCCCTTGGGCCGCTGCCGGCTTCGCCTGCAGGCCCAGCCACGATTCCAAGTTAGCGACCGGCGCGACCTCCGGCAAGCGATTGCGCCCACATTGCTCGCATGCGGCCTCGACCAGCGCCTGCCAGTGCGCCTGGCGCTTTTGCGCCCGCTCCGCCGAGAGCCGGACCACCGAGCGGGCCGCCTGCAGGGGCTGGATGGCGGCAACGCCAAGCTCGACGGATTTCTCGATCAGCCAGTCCATCTTGTCGCCGCCCGCCAGCCCCTGCGCCAGCGTGACGCGGAACGGCGGCTCGGCCTCGAACGGATCGTGGCTGCCGATCCGCGCCAGCGCATGGCGCTTGCCGATATCGACCAGGGTAGCCGCATGGCTGCCGCCGCGTCCGTCGAACAGGGTGATGTCGTCGCCCGGGTTGAGCCGCAGCACCTGGACATGGCGCACCACGGCCTCGGGCAGTGGCATGTCGGTCTCGGCGGCCAACGCGGCATCGATAAAAAAGCGAGGCGGCATCAGGCGGATCCGTCCTCGTTCTTGCCGGCAGCTTTGGCCAGCGGCTTGCCAAAGCCCCAGCGGTAACCGTCGGGATCTTCGACCATGCAGTAGCGGTCGCCCCAGAACTGGTCGGCGGGCGCCATCAGGCTGATCGCGCCGGCGGCGACGGCGCGCGCGTGCATGGCATCGACGTCGTCGCAGTAGACGTAGAACGTCTGCGGGCATTCGACGCCGAGCGAGCGGGGCGCGCGCGCGGTGCTGCCCCAGGCGCCTTCGGGCGCGAACATCACGACGAGCTCGCCCTGGTAGTGCATCTCGGCGTGGGTCGGCACACCGTTTTCGTCGACCACGTTCCCCGCGCTGAAACCGAAGGCGCGGTGGTAGAAGTCGAGCGCGCTGCGCCCGTTGCCCACCGTCAGGTAGGGGGTGAGCCAGGGGGTGTTGGCCGGTCTTGTCATGATCGTCTCCTGGTTACGGGAAGCCGCGCGGGGCTTGCCGTGGCGGCAAGACTCGCGGTGCGAATGAGCATCTTACGCGGGTGCGCCGGCGCTGTCGAAAAGCGCCTGCAGGTGCAGGGGCAGGGCGAACAAGGCAGGATGGAGCGCTGCGTGGTAGCAGCGCAGCTTGCGATCGAGCTTCCAGGCGCGCAGCCGCTCGTCGAGTTGCGCGGAGTCGGCGCCGCGCACATCGAGGCTGTCGCTGGCCAGCGCGATGGCCCATTGCGCGCCATAGACGGGGATGAAAGCGGTGATGGGCTGGACATGCGCAAAGCACTGCTGCAAGCGCGCGGCGAGCACGCGGACTGAATCGGGGCGGTGCTCCGGCGGGCCAAGGTGCACGGACAGCGCGCCGCCGGGCGCCAGGCAGCGCCGGGCGGTTTGCAGGCCGTGGGCGGAGAACAGCGCCGCCGCCGGGCTGCCGTCGTCGGCCTCGGTCAAATCGAATACGATCAGGTCGAACTGCCGCCCCGCGCGCCCAAATGCTTCCATCAAGCCGAGTGCGTCGCCGATGGCGAGGTGCACGCGCGGATCGTCGAAGGCACCCTGGTGGATGCCATCGAGCCAGGCCCGGGCCAGCGTCACGACATCGGGATCGAGTTCGGCCACCACCACCTCGCGCATGAAGGGCAGGCGCAGCAATTCATGCGCCGAGCCGCCGTCGCCGCCACCCACCACCAGCGCGCAGCGCGCCGCGCCATGGGCCACGGCCATGGGGTACACCATCAGCTCGTGCTGGATGAAGGCGTCCGCCTCCGCGCTCATGACGCGGCCATCGAGGCGGAAGATCCGGCCAAAGCGGGGATGCTCGCCAATCTCGATTTGCTGGTACGGCGAGCGCACTGCCGCGAGCAGCCGAATCTGGCCCAAGGTGGTGCCAACGCCGGGGGAAAGCCATTCAGTCCATTGCAGATGGCCGCCAGGCGGGGCCGCCGGGTGGCCGAACTCCCCCTTTGATCTGGTAAAATTCCGCTTTTCCCGCCGCCAGGTTCCCGCCGCATGTCTCACCTCGCTCATCCCGCCGCCAGTCCGCACGCTTCGCAGCCCATCCAACTCATGGCCAACGCCATCCGCGTCCTGGCCATGGACGCCGTCCAGCAGGCCAATTCAGGCCACCCCGGCATGCCGATGGGCATGGCGGATATCGCGGTTGCGCTGTGGGGCCGTCATCTGAAGCATAACCCGAGCAACCCCAAGTGGGCTGACCGCGACCGCTTCGTGCTGTCCAACGGCCACGGCTCGATGCTGCTTTACGCGCTGCTGCACCTGACCGGCTACGACCTGCCCCTGGCCGAGCTGAAGAACTTCCGCCAGATGCACAGCAAGACGGCTGGCCACCCGGAATACGGCATCACCCCGGGCGTGGAAACCACCACCGGCCCGCTGGGCCAGGGCCTGACCAACGCGGTCGGCATGGCGCTGGCCGAGCGCCTGCTGGGCGAGGAATTCAACCGCCCCGGCTTCGACATCGTCAACCACCACACCTATGTGTTCCTGGGCGACGGCTGCCTGATGGAAGGCATCAGCCACGAGGCCTGCTCGCTGGCCGGCACGCTGAAGCTGAACAAGCTGGTCGCGCTGTGGGACGACAACGGCATCTCGATCGATGGCGACGTGGTGCACTGGTTCGCCGACGACACCCCGAAGCGTTTCGAAGCCTACGGCTGGAATGTCATCCGCGCGGTGGACGGCCATGACGCCGCCGCCGTCGACGCCGCCATCGCCGAAGCCAAGTACAGCGACCGCCCGACCCTGATCTGCTGCCGTACCCTGATCGGCAAGGGCGCGCCCAACAAGGAAGGCGGTCACGATGTGCACGGCGCGCCGCTTGGTGGTGCCGAGATCCTGGCCACGCGCGAGGCGCTGGGCTGGGCCCACGCGCCGTTCGAGCTGCCGGCCGAAGTCTATACGGCATGGGATGCCAAGGCCCGCGGCGGTTCGCTGGAAAAGGCCTGGAACGCCCTGTTCGAGGCTTATGCCGAGCGCTTCCCGTACGAAGCCGGCGAATTCCAGCGCCGCATGCGCGGCGAGCTGCCCGGCGCGTTCGACGCTGCGGTGGACGCGTTCCTGGCCAAGTGCGAGGAAAAGGCGGAAACCATCGCCACCCGCAAGGCCAGCCAGAACACCATCGAGGCGCTCGCGCCGGTGCTGCCGGAATTCCTGGGCGGCTCGGCCGACCTGACCGGCTCCAACCTGACCAACTGGTCGGGCAGCAAGGCCGTGCGCGGCGATGCCTGGGGCACTCACATCAACTACGGCGTGCGCGAGTTCGGCATGAGCGCCATCATGAACGGCATCACGCTGCATGGTGGCTACATCCCTTATGGCGGCACGTTCCTGACCTTCTCCGACTACAGCCGCAATGCCCTGCGCATGGCAGCGCTGATGAAGATCCGCACGCTGTTCGTGTTCACCCACGACTCCATCGGCCTGGGCGAGGACGGCCCGACCCACCAGTCGATCGAGCACGTCGCCAGCCTGCGCCTGATCCCCAACATGGATGTGTGGCGTACCGCCGACACTACCGAAACCGCGGTGGCCTGGGCCCAGTCCGTGCGCCGCGAGAACGGCCCGAGCTGCCTGATCTTCAGCCGCCAGAACCTGCCGTTCCAGAAGCGTGACGACACCACCCGCGCCAATATCGCGCGCGGCGGCTACGTGCTGCGCGATGGCACCAACGCCAAGACCGGCCGCCCGGACGCCGTGATCATCGCCACCGGCTCGGAAGTCGGCCTGGCCGTGGGCGCCGCTGATCAACTGGCTGCCGACGGCGTGCACGTGCGCGTGGTCTCGGTGCCGGCAACCACGGTATTCGACAAGCAGGACGCCGCCTACAAGGCATCGGTGCTGCCGGCCGGCGTGCCGCGCGTGGCGGTGGAAGCCGGCGTGACGGATTTCTGGTGGAAGTACCAGGTCCAGGCCGTGGTGGGCATCGACACCTTCGGCGAATCGGCTCCCGCTGGCGTATTGTTCAAGCACTTCGGCTTCACGGTCGAGAACGTCGTGCGCACCGTGCGCGACACGCTCGGCCAGTAACAAGCATTCCCGGGCCCGCGCAGCGGCCGACTCGGCCGCGCGGGCTGGCAGACGCTTTCCCGCATCCATCGATCGTTAGCCTACTCAGGAGATAAACATGACCATCAAGATCGGCATCAACGGCTTCGGCCGCATCGGGCGCATGGTGTTCCGCGCTGCCGCCGCCAACTTCAAGGAAATCGAAGTGGTCGGCATCAACGACCTGCTCGAGCCCGACTACCTGGCCTACATGCTGAAGTACGACTCGGTGCACGGCCGCTTCGACGGCGAAGTGTCGGTCGACGGCAACACCCTGATCGTCAACGGCAAGAAGATCCGCCTGACCGCCGTCAAGGATCCGTCCGAGCTGAAGTGGGGCGAGATCGGCGCCGACGTGGTGATCGAGTCCACCGGCATCTTCCTGACCAAGGAAGGCGCGCAGAAGCACATCGACGCGGGCGCCAGGAAGGTGATCATGTCGGCCCCGTCCAAGGACGACACCCCGATGTTCGTGTACGGCGTGAACCACGGCACGTACAAGGGCGAAGCGATCATCTCCAACGCCAGCTGCACCACCAACTGCCTGGCGCCGGTCGCCAAGGTGCTCAACGACAAGTGGGGCATCAAGCGTGGCCTGATGACCACCGTGCACGCCACCACCGCCACGCAAAAGACCGTCGACGGCCCGTCCAACAAGGACTGGCGCGGTGGCCGGGGCATCCTGGAAAACATCATCCCGTCGAGCACTGGCGCTGCCAAGGCCGTGGGCGTGGTGATTCCTGAGCTGAACAAGAAGCTGACCGGCATGTCGTTCCGCGTGCCGACCTCCGACGTGTCGGTGGTCGACCTGACCGTCGAGCTGGAAAAGGGTGCTACCTACGCCGAGATCTGCGCCGAAATGAAGGCACAGAGCCAGGGCGCGCTCAAGGGCGTGCTGGGTTACACCGAAGACAAGGTGGTTGCCACGGATTTCCGCGGCGATGCACGCACCTCGATCTTCGACGCCGAAGCCGGCATCGCGCTGGACTCGACCTTCGTCAAGATCGTGAGCTGGTACGACAACGAGTGGGGCTATTCCAACAAGGTGCTGGAAATGGCTCGCGTCGTCGCCAAGTAAGCTTGCCTGGATAGGTTGGTTTGCGCACGGAACAAAGCGGCATTCCCTGGAATGCCGCTTTGTCGTCTGCCTGCAACTCCAGCTATCGGCAGCCTAGGCAAGCCTTCCGCCAGGATCCCGGCGCAAGGACAAAGACCGGCACGGTGCTAGGGGCGGGCGCGGAATTCCTGTTCCGTTCCCGACTTTGCTCTTACACTGTGAAAGTGCTGGATATACAGATGCGCAGCCAATGCAAGTGACGATACGGTCATTCCCAATTCCCAATCCAACCTGGGTGAGATCATGGTGAATGTGGATACCAAGCTGCTCGTGATTTTTACCGAGCTGCTCAGCAAGCGAAACGCGACCTATGTCGCGGAAAAAATGCATATGACCGCACCCGCGGTTTCGCATTCGCTGGGTCGCCTGCGCGAGATTTTCGACGATCCCCTTTTCATCCGCGTGCCGCACGGCCTGACGCCGACGCCGCGGGCCCTGGAACTGGGGCCGAAGATTCGCGACATGCTGGACCTGTGGTCCTCGATCAACGAGGGCGACGCCGATAATTTCGACCCCGCCGTCGCTACCGGCACCCTCAACATCGGCTTTGCCGCCGAGTTGGGCGATACGGTCTTCAACCGCTTCATCCTGCGCATCAAGCAACTGGCGCCGGAGTTGCATATCAAGCTGGTCGAATCCCATTCCTGGGAGTCGGATGTTGCCGCCATGCGTGGCAACGAACTGGACCTAGCGTTCTCGCCGTTCCCGACCCGGCATCCCGAAATCGTGGAAGAGATGGTTACCTCGCTCAACCTCTGGGTTTGCGCGCGGAAAAACCATCCGGTGCTCAAGGGCACTTGCACGCTGGAACAGTATCTCGACTGCGGCCACATCTTCATGGCGCATTCGGGCGGCAACGGCCGTCCGGCACCGTCGCTCATCCCGCTGGACTACGCCTTGCAGCAGCGCGGCCTCAAGCGCAATGCGACGCTGACGGTGCATTCCTGGCGCGCGCAGTCGGAACTGGCCGCGCAGACCGACATGATCTTCACGGTCAATGCGCTGACCAAGGACATGGCTTGCGAGACCTACGGCCTCAAGGCCTTCCCCTTGCCGGCGGAACTCAATACCACGCTGGGCCTGAACATGTTCTGGCACCGCAGCCGCAATACCCATCCAATGCTGGTGTGGGCACGCGGGCTGTTCCGCCAGGTCGTGGGCGAATTCGTCGGCGTGCCGGCGGTTGCGCGTGGCCTGCACATCGTTGCCGAGCACGATCAGCTGGAATCGTGAGGCAGGCTTGCAATAAAAAAACCGGCGCTGGCGCCGGTTTTTTTATGCTCGCGGGGAAATCGCGGCTGGCTTAGCGCTTGGCCCGGTGGGGGCACTCGTGTTTGGTGCAGCTGCCATAGAGCGACAATGCGTGTTCGTGCAGCGCGAAGCCGCGCTCGGTCGCGATGCTTTGCTGGCGGCGCTCGATTTCGGAGTCGTAGAATTCCTCCACGCGGCCGCAATCGATGCAGACCAGGTGGTCGTGGTGCTTGCCTTCATTCAGCTCGAAAATGGCTTTGCCGGATTCGAAGTTGTTGCGCGACAGCAGCCCAGCCTGCTCGAACTGGGTCAGCACGCGATAGACGGTTGCGAGGCCGATATCCATTTGTTCATTGAGCAGGATGCGGTAAACGTCTTCCGCGCTCAGGTGGCGCTGCTCGCTGGTCTGGAAGATCTCGAGGATCTTCAGACGCGGTACGGTCGCTTTAAGACCGATATTTTTGAGGTCCGCCGGACTCGGCATGGGCGTGACTCCCTAGAGTACAATGTCTGGATAATTGAATCATAAGGGTTTTGGCGGCAAAAGTCGCCCCGGCGGTTGCCCGGGGCTCGGTCACCTGCCCTAGGCTGCGCTCGCGATGATCCATCGCCGCTGCCGCCTCATGGCCAACACCGTGAGGGCCTGAATCGGCACTTTTCTCTCCCTTCTAGAAGCGAGATACATGCGTTCATTTCGTTCGTCCGCCATGCGTCCGACGCTGGTTACTACTGTGCTGGCTGCAGCTACCCTGCTAACGGCAGCGTGCTCCACCTATGACAATACGTCGCGCAAGGTCGCCAACGCGATCACGCCGTACCGTATCAACATCGTGCAAGGCAACTTTGTCTCGCGTGAAGCCGCCGCCCAGCTGCGTGAAGGCATGACGCGCGAGCAGGTCAAGTTCCTGCTCGGCACGCCGCTGCTGGCCGATGTGTTCCACGGCAACCGCTGGGACTACGTGTTCTCGTTCCGCCGGGGCAATACGCCGGTGGTGCAGCAGCGCCGCTATACCGTCTTCTTCGATGGCGACAAGCTGACCAAGTTCGGCGGCGACGAGTTGCCGTCCGAATACGAGCTGATTGCCGAAATCGACGGCATGAAGGCCATGCAGGCGGGCAAGGCACCGACGCCTAAGGCGCCGGCCGAAACCGTTGCCGCCGCTTCGGAAGTGGCGGCAACCCCGGCCGCAGCCCCGGATGCGGCCCCCGCCGCCGCGCCTGCTGCCGCCGCGCCCGCGGCCGCCAGCCCGACCAACTGAGCCGCCAGGCCCAAATGCCGGCCGCGTCACGCGGCCGGCTTGTTCTTTGACTGCTGACACGCCATGAATATCGCCATCGCAGGTGCCTCCGGCCGCATGGGCCGCATGTTGATCGAACACGTACTCGCCACCGAAGGCTTCACCCTGTCGGGCGCGCTGGATGTGCCGGGCGCCCCGGCCCTGGGCCAGGATGCCGGGCTGCTGCTGGGCCGTACCACCGGCGTGGCGGTCACCTCGGATATCGAGGCTGCCCTTGCCGGTGCGGACTGCCTGATCGACTTCACCCGGCCCGAGGGCACGCTCGTGCACCTGGCAGCGGCCAGGAGCCTGGGCGTCAAGGTGGTCACCGGCACCACCGGATTCGACGACGCCGGCCGTGCCGCCATCGCCGAAGCTGCCAAGCACATCGGCGTGGTGTTCTCGGCCAATATGAGCGTGGGCGTCAACGCCACGTTCAAGCTGCTGGAAGTCGCCGCCAAGCTGCTTTCTTCCGGCTACGACATCGAAGTCATCGAGGCGCACCACCGCCATAAGGTGGATGCCCCGTCGGGCACCGCGCTGGCGATGGGCGAGGTGGTGGCCAAGGCGCTGGGCCGCGATCTGAAGACCTGCGGCGTGTTCTCCCGCGAAGGCCACACCGGGCCGCGCGACCCCAACTCCATTGGCTTTGCCACCGTGCGCGGCGGCGATATCGTGGGCGACCACACCGTGATGTTCGCCGGCATCGGCGAGCGCATCGAGATCACCCACAAGTCGTCCAGCCGCCAGTCGTATGCCGAGGGCGCGCTACGCGCGGCGCGCTTCCTGGCCGACAAGCCCACCGGCCTGTTCGACATGCAGGACGTACTCGGCCTGAAGTAAGGCCCCCGGCAGGCCCTGCGCCGCAAGTGCCGACGGTTATAATCGGCACTTTCGCCGCTCCAGCGCAGGCGGGCGCCGCAAGGCTTGCCCGCCGCTTATCTTTTCCACGCTTTTCGCACGCCAACGCACCGCGCCGTTGTCCTGAACATGCAAGACAAATACCTTCCCTCCGCCGTTGAACAAGCCGCCCAGCAACACTGGCAAGCCATCGATGCCTACCGTGTGTCGGAAGAGGCGAAGCTGGCCGACGGCAGCGAGAAGCCCAAGTTCTATGCCTGCTCGATGCTGCCTTACCCGTCGGGCAAGCTGCATATGGGCCACGTGCGCAACTACACCATCAACGACGTGATGGCGCGCCACCTGCGCATGAACGGGCACAACGTGCTGATGCCGATGGGCTGGGATGCGTTCGGCATGCCGGCGGAAAACGCCGCGCTCAACAATGGCGTGGCGCCGGCGGCCTGGACCTACGACAACATCGCCTACATGAAGCGGCAGATGCAGTCGATGGGCCTGGCCATCGACTGGTCGCGCGAAGTCGCGACCTGCAGCCCGGACTACTACCGCTGGAACCAGTGGCTGTTCCTCAAGATGCTGGAAAAAGGCATCGCCTACCGCAAGACCGGTACGGTGAACTGGGACCCGGTCGACCAGACCGTGCTGGCCAACGAGCAGGTCATCGACGGGCGCGGCTGGCGCTCTGGCGCGCTGGTTGAAAAGCGCGAGATCCCGATGTACTACCTGCGCATCACCGACTATGCCGAGGAACTGCTCGGCGATCTGGACGACCTGGGCTGGCCCGAGCGCGTCAAGATCATGCAGCAGAACTGGATCGGCAAGAGCGTGGGCGTGCGCTTTGCGTTCCCGCATGCCATCGCCGGCGACGACGGCAAGCTGATCGGCGACGGCAAGCTGTACGTGTTCACCACGCGCGCCGACACCATCATGGGCGTGACCTTCTGCGCGGTCGCCGCCGAGCACCCGCTGGCCACCCATGCCGCCGCCACCAATCCTGAGCTGGCCGCCTTTATCGACGAGTGCAAGCATGGCTCGGTGGCGGAAGCCGATATGGCGACCATGGAAAAGAAGGGCATGCCCACCGGCTTGAAGGTGGCGCACCCGCTCACCGGCGAGCAGGTCGAGGTGTGGGTCGGCAACTACGTGCTGATGAGCTACGGCGACGGCGCCGTGATGGGCGTGCCCGCGCACGACGAGCGCGACTTTGCCTTTGCCAACAAGTACGGCCTGCCGATCAAGCAAGTGGTCGACGTCAAGGGCCAGCCGTTCTCCACCGAAGCCTGGCAGGAATGGTACGGCGACAAGGAACACGGCACCTGCATCCATAGTGGCAAATACGACGGCCTGGACTACAAGGCCGCGGTGGAAGCCATCGCAGCCGATCTGGGCGCCAAGGGCCTGGGCGAAAAGAAGATCACCTGGCGCCTGCGCGACTGGGGCATCTCGCGCCAGCGCTACTGGGGCACGCCGATCCCGCTGATCCATTGCGACGACTGCGGCGTGGTGCCGGTGCCGGAGCAGGACCTGCCGGTGGTGCTGCCGGAAGACCTGGTGCCGGACGGCACCGGCAACCCGCTGGCCAAGGATCCGCGTTTCCTCGCGTGCACCTGCCCGTCGTGCGGCAAGCCGGCGCGCCGCGAGACCGACACCATGGATACCTTCATCGATTCGTGCTGGTATTACATGCGCTATACCTGCCCGGATGCGGCCACCATGGTCGACGGCCGCAACGACTACTGGATGCCGATGGACCAGTACATCGGCGGCATCGAGCACGCGATCCTTCACCTGCTGTACGCTCGCTTCTGGACCAAGGTCATGCGCGACATGGGCCTCGTCACGTTCAACGAGCCGTTCTCGAACCTGCTCACGCAGGGCATGGTGCTCAACGACACCTACTACCGCGAGGACGCGGCCGGCAAGAAGACCTGGTACAACCCGGCCGAAGTCGATGTCAGCACCGATGAGCGCGGCCGCCCGCTGGGCGCCGTGCTCAAGGCCGATGGCCAGCCGGTGGTGATCGGCGGCGTGGAGAAGATGTCGAAGTCCAAGAACAACGGCATCGACCCGCAGGCCCTGATCGACCAGTACGGCGCCGATACCGCGCGCCTGTTCGTCATGTTCGCCGCGCCGCCCGAGCAGCAGCTCGAGTGGAGCGGCTCGGGCGTGGAGGGCGCCTCGCGCTTCCTGCGCCGGGTGTGGAACTACGGTTATGCCAACGCCGAGGCGATCGCCGCGGGCGGCAATGGTGCGCCGTCCGGCGACGCCGATGCAGCGCTGCGCCGCGAGATCCACAGCGTGCTCAAGCAGGCCAACTACGACTACCAGCGCATCCAGTACAACACGGTGGTGTCCGCCACCATGAAGATGCTCAACGCGCTGGAGGACGCCAAGGAGGCCACGTCCGCCGCGCGCCGCGAGTGCCTGGGCATCCTGCTGCGCGTGCTGTACCCGGTGGTGCCGCACGTCACCCACGGGCTGTGGCAGGAACTGGGCTACGCCACGCAGTACGGCGACCTGCTCGACGCAGCCTGGCCGCAGGTGGACGAATCCGCGCTGGTGCAAAGCGAGCTGGACCTCGTGCTGCAGATCAATGGCAAGGTGCGCGGCAGCCTGAAGGTGCCGGCCGATGCCGAGCGCGCGGCCATCGAGGCCATGGCTGCTGCCAGCGAGATCGTTGCCAAGTTTGCCGACGGCGCCGCGCCGAAGAAGATCGTGGTGGTCCCGGGCCGCCTGGTTAACGTGGTTCTTTAACGTGGTGCTTTAACCAGCGCCGAGAGAAGCCAACAAGGGAGCTGCCCATATGGATGGACAGAAGCTGGATCGACCGCTGCAGGGCCGCCGCAAGGTCCTGGCCACGCTGCTGCTGGCCGGCCTGCTGGGCGGCTGCGGGTTTCACATGCGCGGCAACGCGGACTTCGCGTTCAAGCGGCTGTATGTGAGCATTCCGCCCAATACGCTGATGGGCTCCGATTTGCGCCGCGCCATCCGCAACGGCTCGGACACGCAGATCGTGACCGACCCGAAAGAAGCGGATGCCCTGCTCGATGTGCTGCAGGACACGCGTACCAAGACGGTGCTGTCGATCACCACCACCGGCGTGGTCCGGGAATACCGCCTGACGCAGCGCTTCACCTTCCGCCTGCGCGATGCCGGCGGCCAGGAACTGATCGCGCCGTCGCAGCTGGTGCTCACGCGCGACCTGACCTACAACGAAGCCAACACGCTGGCCAAGGATTACGAAGAGCAGCAGCTCTATCGCGATATGCAGCGTGACATCGTGCAGCAGCTGATTCGCCGGCTGAGCGCGGTCAAGGCCATCTGAGCCGCGCAACAAGCGCCGCCCGGAAAGCCCAACACGATAAGGACAGAGGAAAGAAGCGCACGGCATGCAGCTCAAGCTCGACGGACTCGAAGCGCACCTGCGCCAGGCCAAGGGACGCGGCCTGGCACCGCTCTACGTGGTGCATGGCGACGAGCACCTGCTGGTGCTCGAGGCGGTCGACCGCCTGCGCCAGGCCGCGCGCGAGTCCGGCTTCACGGAGCGCGAGGTGCTATCGTCCGAGCGCGGCTTCAACTGGGGCCATGTGGTGCAGGCGCAGCAATCGATGTCGTTGTTCGGCGACCGCAAGATCGTCGAGTTGCGGATTCCCTCCGGCAAGCCCGGCAAGGACGGCGGCGAGGCGCTGCGCGCGGTGGCTGCCCAGCCTTCGCCGGACGTGGTCATGTTCATCACGTTGCCGCGGCTGGACTTCGCCACGGCGAAGTCGGCCTGGTTCCAGGCGCTGGACGCCGCCGGCGTGTCGATCAAGGTCGATTCGGTTGACCGCACCCGGCTGCCCGCCTGGGTCGGAGAGCGCCTGGCGCTGCAGCAGCAGCGGGTCGAGCCCGGCGAGCCGGGCCGGCGCGCGCTGCAGTTCATCGCCGACAAGGTCGAAGGCAACCTGCTGGCCGCCCACCAGGAAATCCAGAAGCTCGGGCTGCTGTATCCCGCGGGCCCGCTGAGCTTCGAGCAGGTGCACGATGCGGTGCTCAACGTGGCCCGCTACGACGTCTTCAAGCTCTCCGAAGCCATGCTGAGCGGCGACGTGCCGCGCCTGGTGCGCATGCTCGAAGGGCTGCGCGGGGAGGGTGAGGCCACGGTGCTGGTGCTGTGGGCGCTGACCGAGGAAATTCGCGTATTATCCAAGGTCCGGCAAGGGCTGGCGGCAGGCAAGCAGATCGGCGTCCTGACGCGCGAACTGCGTATCTGGGGCCCGCGCGAAAAGCTGGTGCCGCAGGCCGCGCAGCGCCTCTCGCTGGCGCAGCTGGAAGCCGCGCTGGGCATGGCCGCCAAGCTGGACCGGCAGGTCAAGGGCCTGCGCGCCGAGGGCATGCCGGCCGAACCCTGGGATGGCCTGCTGCAGCTGGCGCTGACCATCGCCCGGTAAGCCCGCGGCGCAGTCAACGGCGACGGATCGCCAGTTGCCTGCACTGCCAGCATTGCCAGCCGTAGCCGACAAAAAACCAAGCATTGAGGGCCGGGTCCCCTGGCCAGGAATATGAACGAGCTCGATCTCAAGCAGTACATGGACCGCGTCGGCCAGCAGGCCCGCGCCGCCTCCCGCGCCATGGCGCGCGCCTCCACCGCCGACAAGAATCGCGCGCTGCTGACCATCGCCGCCGCCATCCGCCGCGACGCCGCGCACTTGAAGACCGTGAACGCCGGCGATGTGGAACGTGCCCGCGCCAACGGCCAGGATGCTGCCTTTATCGACCGCCTGACGCTTTCGGACAAGGCCATCGACACCATGGCCGCCGGCCTGGAGCAGATCGCCGCGCTGGCGGACCCGATCGGCGAGATCAGCAACATGAAATTCCGTCCCACCGGCATCCAGGTGGGCCAGATGCGGGTGCCGCTGGGCGTCATCGGCATCATCTACGAGTCGCGCCCCAACGTGACCATCGATGCAGCCGCGCTGTGCCTGAAGTCGGGCAACGCCACCATCTTGCGGGGCGGCTCCGAGGCGATCGACTCCAACACCGCGCTGGCGGCCCTGGTGGCCGAGGGCCTGGCCGCCGCCGGCCTGCCGCCCGAAGCGGTGCAGGTGATCTCGACCACCGACCGCGCCGCGGTCGGCAGCCTCATCACCATGACCGAATACGTCGACGTGATCGTGCCGCGCGGCGGCAAGAGCCTGATCGCGCGCCTGATGGAAGAAGCGCGGGTGCCCATGATCAAGCACCTGGACGGCATCTGCCACGTCTATATCGATACCGACGCCGACCTGGACAAGGCGGTGCGCGTTGCCGACAACGCCAAGACCCAGCGCTACGCACCCTGCAACACCATGGAGACGTTGCTGGTCGCGCGCGATGTCGCCGCCGCGGCGCTGCCGCCGCTGTGCCGCATCTACCGGGAAAAGGGCGTGGAGTTGCGTGTCTGCGCCGCCACCCGCGCCACGCTGGAAGCGGCCGGCTTCACCGGCCTGGTCGACGCCACCGAGGAAGACTGGCGGCTCGAGTACCTGGCGCCGGTGCTGGCGATCCGCACGGTGGCCGGGCTGGACGAGGCCATCGAGCACATCAACACCTACGGCTCGGCGCATACCGATTCCATCATCACCGAGAACTACACCACCGGCATGCGCTTCCTGCGCGAGGTGGACTCGGCCAGCGTGATGATCAATGCGTCGACGCGCTTCGCCGATGGCTTCGAGTATGGCCTGGGCGCCGAGATCGGCATCTCCAACGACAAGCTGCACGCGCGCGGCCCGGTGGGGCTGGAGGGCCTGACCTCGCTGAAGTACGTGGTGTTCGGCCACGGCGAGATCCGTACCTGAACAGGATGCGTTGCGCATCTCGTCGCGGGTCCCCGCTGTCCCCACTGTTCCCACGGGAACCCAACTAGAAAAAGGCCAGATGCTCTGGGTTAAAGCGCTGCACATCGTCTTCGTTGTCTCCTGGTTCGCTGGCTTGTTCTACCTGCCTCGCATCTTCGTCAACCTCGCCATGGAGCGCGAGCCGGCCAGCGTGCAGCGACTGTTGCTGATGGCGCGCAAGCTCTACCGCTTCATGACCATGCTGGCGGTGCCGGCGCTGGTGTTCGGGCTGTGGCTGTATATCGGCTACGGCATCGGGCGCGGCCCGGGGCAGGGCTGGATGCATGCCAAGCTGGCGCTGGTCGTGGTGCTGATCGGCTATCACCACGGCTGCGGCGTGCTGCTGAAAAAGTTCGAAGGCGGGCGCAATGCGCGGTCGCACACGTTCTATCGCTGGTTCAACGAGTTGCCGGTGCTGGTGTTGCTGGCGGTGGTGATCCTGGTGGTGGTCAAGCCGTTCTGACGAGCGCTGGCCGGCTGCCGCGCGCGTCGCCTTCGCGGGCCGCCGGGTTTCGGTTTTTTCTCGTATCGTATTTGATTCGTTTCACGCAGCATTACCGCATTACCCGCGCGGTTGTCTCGCCCCACCCCGTCCAGAGGACATGATGAGCAAGCAGGTCGACTACTACCTCACCCCGCAATCGCCTTTCGTCTACCTTGGCCACGAACGCTTCACCGCGATTGCGGCCAAGCATGGCGTGCAGGTCAATATCAAGCCCTGCGACCTGGGCCGCGTGTTCTCCGTTTCGGGCGGCTTGCCGCTGGCGCAGCGTCCGCCGCAGCGCCAGGCCTACCGGCTGGTCGAGCTGGCCCGCTGGAGCGAATTCCTTGGCCTGCCGCTGAACCCGCAGCCAACCTTTTCCCGGTCTCCGGCGACGCCGCCAGCAAGCTGGTCATCGCCGTGCAGCTGGCCCACGGCACTGCCCGCGCGATGGAGCTGATCGGCGTCATTGGCCGTGCCCTGTGGGCCGAGCAACGCAATATCGCCGACGCTGCCACGCTGGCGCAGCTGGCCGACAGCATCGGCCTGGAAGGCACGGCGCTGCTCAAGGCGAGCGACGCGCAGGCCGTGCAGGCAGCCTATACGCAGCACACGCAGGACGCGGTTTCCATCGGCGCGTTCGGCGCGCCGTGGTACGTCTATGACGGCCAGCCTTTCTGGGGCCAGGACCGCCTGGACTTCCTCGATCGCGCGCTCGCGGCGGGCTGAAGCCCCGGAGCGCGGTACACTGCGCGCTATCTGACCCCGTCCGCTACGGCGGACGTTTTTGTTTGCAGGAATTCCCAAGCCATGTCCCAAGCCTTTTTTGCCTCCTGCCCGCGCGGCTTCGAGAGCGCACTTGCCGAAGAGTTGCACGAGATCGCAGCCCGGCCCGGCCTGGCCAGGCTCGCCCCCATCCAGGTCCATCGCGAAATGCCCGGTGGCGTCACTTTCTCGGGCGAGATGGCCGCGGCCTATGCGGTCAACCTGCACTCGCGCATTGCCAGCCGGGTGCTGATGCGGGTCGCCAACCGCGGCTACCGGCGCGAAGACGACATCTATGACCTCGTGCGCGCCCAGCGCTGGGATCAGTGGTTCTCGACGGACGATACGCTCCGGGTGGACGTCACGTCGCATCGCTCGCCGCTGCAGAGCCTGAATTTCATCGCGCTGCGCATCAAGGATGGCGTGTGCGACGCCATGCGCGAGCGCCTGGGCGAGCGCCCCAGCGTCGATACCGTGAATCCGGATGTGCGGATTTATGCCCACCTGACCGAGCACGATTGCACGCTCTACCTCGACACCTCGGGCGAGCCGCTGTTCAAGCGGGGCTGGCGCCTGGAGAAGGGCGAGGCGCCGCTGAAGGAAAACCTGGCCGCCGGCATCTTGCGCCTCGCCGGCTGGGTGCCAGGCCAGACCGAACGCCCGTTCTACGATCCGATGTGCGGCAGCGGCACCTTCCTGGTGGAAGCGGCCCAGGTGGCCCTCGGCCTTGCTCCTGGCGCGAACCGCAGCTTTGGCTTCGAGCGCCTCAAGGGCGCCGACAACAAAACGTGGAATGCGCTGAAGGCGGCTGCGCGGGACGATGAGGAGGCTGCGCGCAAACGCGTTGCGTCCGAGCCCCTGGAGCTTGCAGGCAGCGATATTTCCACCGACCTGCTGTCGATGTCGCAAGCCAACTGGGAACGCGCGGGCTTGCCGGGCGAAGTGCGCCTGAAGCAGGTGGATGCGCGCTTTGCGCAGCCGCCGTTCGCGGCGCCCGGCCTGATGCTGATGAACCCGCCGTACGGCGAGCGGATCGCCGTGCGGGGAGAACGCCGCCGGCCGATGGACGAAGCGCCGGTCGACGAGATCGACGACGAAGCCGCCAATCAGTTCGCCAGCGCCTTTGCTACCACGCTCAAGCAGCATTTCGCTGGCTGGCAGGCATGGGTGTTCACGGGCGACCTGACGCTGCCGCGCCGCCTGCGGCTCAAGGAGTCGCGCCGCACGCCGCTGTACAACGGCAACATCGAGTGCCGGCTGTTCCGCTTCGACATGGTGCGAGGCGGCAACCGCAACGCCCCGGCGCAGCCTTCGGCCTGATGCGGCCAGGACAGGGGAGCTGGCCTCTCCTGTCTCGTCGTGCTACCCGGCTTAGCGCGGCGCGCGCCCGGTGACCCGCTCGGGGTGACGGGCAAAATCGTCCAGGAAGCCCTGGAAGCTGACCACCGGCTCCTGCAGCAAATGGCGCGGCAGGTCGAACAGCGCGTAGAAATAATCCTCACGCCCTTCGCAGCGCTCGGCCGGCAGGCAATATTGCTCCCAGTCGATGCAGGCCGGCGTGTACATGCCGTTGCCCGGCCAGAAGAAAGGCACGATGCGGCCCTCGCGCAGTCCCTCGATCAGGGCCGCCGGCGCATCGTAAGCCTCCGCGGATTCCACCTGGTTGATCAGGCCGGCGCGCGTCTCGATCACCATCAGCGTGGCCTGGCCCTGCGCCGTCAGCATCAGGATGCCGGCCGGGTTGGGGTAGAGGTAGTACTCGACAAAGCCGTAGCGCGCGGTGACCTGGCGCACCCGCTCGCAGATCGCCGGATCCGACAGGAAGGAAAACGAGTGGCGCGTCAGCAGGTCGCGCAGCGTGCGCGACAGGGTGGCGAAATACTGCTGCTGGAGCGCGTCGATCTCCTGGTCCAGCCGCTCCACCATATTGCTGTCGTGCTTCTTCACATAGCGATCGATCAGCCCGTGGTTGAAGCCCTGCACGGCAATGCCTTCGTCGGCGGTGCCGGTCAGCAGGATGGTCTTGCACGGCAGGTCCTGCAGGGCCTGGCAGAATTCGAGCCCGTTCATCTGCGGCATCGAATAATCCACCACGATCACGCCGGGCTGCACAAAGCGGTTGTAATCGTGGATTTGCCGGTAGATGCGGTCGATATCGAGCTGCACGGTGCGCCGCTCGGTCAGGAAGGTCAGGTCGTCGTGCGTGACCCGCACGGGCAGGAAGCCGGTCGAGCGTGTGGTGTAGGTCTCGCGGATCCATTGCAGGGCTTCGCGGGGGTCGGTGAAGGTCACCACCGGCCGCGACGGATCCATCTGGAACGCCAGGCTGTCGATGAACGATTTACTGTCGTCGACGAGCACCGTGAGGATCGGGTGATGGAAGACCGACAGATTCCTGTCCTGGGGGTTGAATGTCATGTTGCGTTCGGCTCCGGTGTCGGCAGACACTTCGGGCGGGTGGTTTGGCGCGGCTGGGGATCCGGCGCGGCAAGGCCAGCGGACGGATCGGTTCGGAGCGGCCCACCGCGCTGGACTACACCTGGCCCTTTTGGATGACCGGCGCGTGCCATGGCCGGTGACCGGAAACCAGTATAGCGCGCTCGCGCTCCCGCGCAACCGGACCGCGGCGGGATGGAAAAAAGCGCGACAGTGTCGCGCTTTTCGTGGTGCGGTGGATATGGGCGGCTGCCCATCTCCGGTACTTCCGGCGTGCTTACTCGACCGCCTTGCCCATGTCTTCCACCACCTTCTTGGCGTCGCCGAACACCATCATGGTCTTGTCCATGTAGAACAGCTCGTTGTCCAGGCCCGCGTAGCCGGCAGCCATCGAACGCTTGTTCACGATGATGGTCTTGGCCTTGTAGGCTTCCAGGATCGGCATGCCGGCAATCGGCGAGTTGGGATCGGTCTTGGCGGCCGGGTTCACCACGTCGTTGGCGCCTAGCACCAGCACCACATCCGCCTGGCCGAACTCGCTGTTGATGTCTTCCATCTCGAAGACCTGGTCGTAAGGCACCTCGGCCTCGGCCAGCAGCACGTTCATGTGGCCCGGCATGCGGCCCGCCACCGGGTGGATGGCGTACTTCACCGTCACCCCTTCTCGACCAGCTTCTCGGTGAGTTCCTTGAGCGCATGCTGCGCGCGCGCCACCGCCAGGCCGTAGCCCGGCACGATGATCACGGTCTCGGCATTGCCCATCAGGAAGGCCGCGTCGTCGGCCGAGCCGGACTTCACGTTGCGCTGCGCCTGGCCGCCGGCCGCAGCCGCCGCGGGCGCGCCGCCAAAGCCGCCAAGCAGCACGTTGAAGAACGAGCGGTTCATCGCGCGGCACATGATGTACGAGAGGATGGCACCGGAGGATCCCACCAGCGAGCCGGCAATGATCAGCATCGGGTTGTTGAGCGAGAAGCCGATGCCCGCTGCCGCCCAGCCCGAGTATGAATTGAGCATCGACACCACCACCGGCATGTCCGCGCCGCCGATCGGGATGATGATCAGCACGCCCAGCACGAAGGCGATCGCCAGCATCAGCAGGAACGGAATCCAGTCCTGCGACAGGCAGAAGATGATGCCGAAGCCGATCATGGCCACCGCCAGCAGCAGGTTCAGCAGGTGCTGCCCGGCGAACGATACCGGTGCGCCCTGGAACAGCCGGAACTTGTACTTGCCCGACAGCTTGCCGAAGGCGATCACCGAACCGGAGAAGGTGATGGCACCCACAAAGCAGCCGATGAACAGTTCGATGCGGTTGCCAAACGGGATATCGTGCGAACCCGGCGGCGTGATGCTGAATGCCGACGGCTCGGCCACCACGGCCACCGCGATGCAGACCGCTGCCATACCGATCAGCGAGTGCATGGCGGCCACCAGTTCGGGCATCTTGGTCATCTCGACCCGTCGCGCCACAAAGGCGCCGATGCCGCCGCCGACCACCAGCGCGCCAAAGATCAGCGCCATGCCTTCGGCGACCGACGACTGGCCCGCGCCGATGGCCAGGAACTCATTCTTGAGCTTGGCGATCAGCACCAGCGTGGTCACTGCGGCGATGGCCATGCCGATCATGCCGAAGGCATTGCCGCGCCGCGCGGAGCTAGGATGGGACAGGCCCTTCAACGCCTGGATAAAACACACCGAGGCGAGCAGGTAGAGCAGGGTGACGAGGTTCATGCTCACTTGGCGCCCTCCTCATGACCCTTGCCGGCCTTGGCCTTGGGTTCCTTTTTCTTGAACATCTCCAGCATGCGCTGTGTCACCAGGAAGCCACCGAACACGTTGACCGCGGCGAGCGCCACCGCCAGCGTGCCCATGGTGCGGCCCACGGTGCCCTCGGTCAGGCCGGCAGCCAGCATGGCGCCGACGATGATGATGGCCGAGATCGCATTGGTCACGGCCATCAGCGGGGTGTGCAGCGCGGGCGTCACCGTCCAGACCACGTGGTAACCCACGTAGATCGCTAGCACGAAGATGATCAGGTTGATCACCGTGTGGTTCACCAGTTCCATCGACTTCTCCTCCGTTGCTTGAATGCCTTCGCTGCGCGGTTGTCCCGTGTTCTTTTGCCTGGCCAGGCGCCCGCGGGCGCCTGCTGCATCGATGCCGCCTGCTGCTTGCTGTCTCTGTGCCACCCGCGCCGGCGCTGGCTGCCGGCGCGGGTGGCTGGATCCGCTTACACCTTCTTGATTTCCTTGATGGCGTTGTTGTCGTCCACCAGGATGATCTTCGGCTTGTAGGTGGCGATCTCCTCGTCGCTCATCGGCGCATAGGTGCAGATGATGAGATGGTCACCCAGGTGCGCGCGCCGTGCGGCTGCCCCGTTGAGCGAGATCTCGCCGCTGCCGCGCACGCCCTTGATGATGTAGGTGGAGAAACGCTCGCCATTGTTGACGTTGTACAGCTCGATTTTCTCGAACTCCTTCATGTCGGCTGCTTCGAGCAGATTCTCGTCGATGCCGCATGAGCCCTCGTAGTTGAGGTCCGCCTGCGTCACGGTGACACGATGGAGCTTGGCGCGGAGCATGATGCGTTGCATGGGTGATACGTCCTTGGTTGATGCTGGATGAGCTTGTATGCGGGCCCTTGGGCTTGCGTCCCGATGGGCCACCTGGAATGATTCCGGTGCCTGGGCGTTGGCCGGCCGTGCCGGCGCATGCCGGCAGCGGCGCTAGACCGCATGCCTGGCCGGAACCGCCTGGCGCCATTCTAAAACGGCCGGGCCGCGATGGGCCCAGAGCCGCTTCAGGAAGCGCCGCGGACCACCTGGCCATCCTTGCACATCAGGCAGGCTGCGACGATGTCGTCCTCCAGGTTCAAGGTGAACTGGCCGTCCTTGTCGATGACGAGCTTGAGGAAGTCGAGCACATTGCGCGCATAGAGGGCCGATGCGTCCGCCCCCACCATGCTGGCCAGGTTGGTGTGCCCGATCAGCGTGACGCCGTGGCGTTCCACCACTTCGTCAGCCACCGTGAGCGGGCAGTTGCCGCCCTGCGCCGCGGCCAGGTCGACCACCACCGAGCCGGGCTTCATGGCCTGCACGGTTTCTTCCTTGAGCAGCACCGGCGCCTGGCGGCCCGGGATCAGCGCCGTGGTGATGACGATGTCGGCGGCCTTGGCGCGCTCATGCACGAGCTCCGCCTGGCGCCGCATCCAGTCGGGCGGCATCGGGCGGGCATAGCCACCCACGCCTTGCGCGATCTCGCGCTCTTCGTCGGTGACGAACGGCACATCGAGGAATTTGGCGCCCAGGGATTCGATCTGTTCCTTGACGGCGGGGCGCACGTCGGAGGCTTCGATGACCGCGCCCAGCCGCTTGGCGGTGGCGATGGCCTGCAGGCCCGCCACGCCGGCACCGAGGATCAGCACGCGGGCCGCCTTGACGGTGCCGGCGGCGGTCATCAGCATGGGCATGAAACGCTGGTAATGGTGGGCGGCGATCAGCACGGCCTTGTAGCCGGCGATATTGGCCTGCGAGGACAGCACATCCATGCTCTGCGCGCGCGTGGTGCGCGGCGCGGCTTCCAGCGCGAAGGCCGTCAGCGTGGCGCTGGCCATGCGGGCGTTGTTTTCTGCGTCGAAGGGATTGAGCATGCCGACCAGCACGGCGCCCGGCTTCATCAGCGCGAGCTCGGCATCAATGGGGGCGCGGACCTTGAGCACCAACTGCGCGCCGAAGGCTTGTGCCGCGGTGCCAATGGTGGCGCCGACGGCCTCATACGCCGAGTCCGGCACGCTGGCGCGTACGCCGGCTCCCGACTGGATGATGACCTGATGGCCCTGGGTCACGTACTTCTTGACCGTCTCCGGGGTGGCGGCGACACGAGTCTCACCTGCCCGCGTCTCCTGCGGGATGCCGATGTGCATCGTCAATTTCTCCTTTTGCTGGCGTCTTTGAGGCGCTGTCAAAATGATTCTGGCGTTGGGGCGCGAGCTTGTCGTACGACTGGTACGACATGGCAACGCGCCTGCCAGAACCGCTTCGGTTCATTCTGACAATGCCGCTGATCTGCTAAGCGGGCGGACGTCTTTGGCCCTTTGGTGTCTGCCCCTTGTGTCTGCCATGCGCTCGGCCAGGCCAAACGCAGCGCACAATTTTTTCGCAGCTTACAGGAATCTGACGATATGTGGTGACCGGCCGGTCGGCTTTTGCGCAACCGCATCGCCCCCTCGCAAGACTTGCCGGTGCATGCCAGGCCGTGCCACGACGTGCCAGGAAGTCCCGTTGACGATTTTTACGCCATCCCTTGGCGGGCCGCTGTTTTCTTGACACCGATTTTAGGCGCGTGCCCGTACTGTTCCGGTCGCGCCGCGGCCACTGTCGTCCTGACGCTCGCCGTGGCTTGCGCCATCGCCTCATAGGTGGCTGCCCACCGATCGATGTCTTTCCCCATTGCCAAGTAATCCATGATTGCCCTTCGCTTCAACGTTTCGCACGCCTGCCTCGCTACCTTGTCTTGCGCCACGCTTCTCGCCGCGCCCGCCGCCTTCGCGCAGGGCGCGCCCGATGCCGCCGCAGCCGACGCGTCGCCGCACACCTTCACGGCCAACGTCACGCTGGCCAGCGAATATCGCTACCGGGGCCTGATGCAGTCCAACCGCCGCCCGGCGATCCAGGGCGGGTTCGACTACACGCATGCAAGCGGCCTCTACGTGGGCAACTGGAACTCCAGCATCAGCTGGCTTGGCGACAGCAATCCGAAAGTGTCGGCGCCGATCGAGATGGACTTCTACGGCGGCTTCAAGAACACCCTCACGCTGGGCGGGCTCGAATGGAACTATGACGTGGGCGTGCTGGAGTACTACTACCCCGGCGACTATCCGGCAGGCTACACACGCCCGTACACGACGGAGCTGTATGGCGGCATCGGCTATGGCCCGGTGTTCCTGAAGTACTCGCACGCAGTGACCAACCTGTTCGGCTTCAATGACAGCAAGAACAGCTACTACGTGGACCTGTCGGCCAATGTGCCGCTCAATATCTGGGACCTGACGCTCAATGCGCATGTGGGCTACCAGAAGGTAAGGAATGTCACGGACGCCTCGTACACGGACTGGAAGCTGGGGCTGACCAAGGACCTGGGCAAGGGCTTTGCGCTGGCGATCGCCTACATCGACACCAATGCCAACAAGTCGGTCTACACCAATGTGCCCGGCCGTTATATCGGCAAGGCCGCCGCCTTCGCGTCGCTCACCAAGACGTTCTGAGCATGCCGCGCCATCTTGATGACATTTTGATGGCGGCGGCTTTGATAACTGCATCAACTTGAGGCGGCCATGCATAGCATGGTTGCATCTCCAACAGACGACCCGCCCAGCGCGGGTCCCGCTCAAATGCGACAGTCGAGCCTTGCCGTGGCCTTTGCCTCCGTGCCGCGCCGCCGTCTTTCCCGCACCGAATCCCGCACCGAATCCCGCACCGCGCGCCTCGATGCTTCCGGCATCGAAGCCGCGCAGGCCACAGTGCCCGCGCCTGGCGCGGACACCGCGCACAGCTGGATCCGCCTGCGCCTGGCGGTGGCGTCGGGCCAGGTCTTTGCGCTGCGCCAGTCGCTGCACCGCGCGATCGGGCAACTGGCGCGCATCTACGTGGTCGAGGTGGACCACCGCCATGGCGAGACCACGCTGCATGTGGAAGTCGAGCGCGGCGGCCGCGACGCTGCCATGCACGCCATCATGATGGCCTTGCCGGCCGCCGAGTTCGGCGTCACCACCATGCTCGGACAAGACCATGCCGCGCACTAATACGATGGCGGGCTTGCGCGAAGGCGGCCGTGCGACGTTGTGGCTGCCGCTGGTGACGCCGATGCAGGGCGGGGAGCCGGACCTGGCCTGCGCGCAGCGCCTGGCCGCGCACTATGTGGCCAGCGGCGTGGATGGGCTGGTCATCCTGGGCACAACCGGGGAGGGCGGGCTGCTCACGCCGGATGAGCGGCTGATGTTCACCGCCGCGGTGCTGGAGGCGGTGGACGGCGCGCTGCCGGTGCTGGCCGGCGTCGGCGGCGTGGATACCCGCGTGGTCTGCGAGCAGGTGCGCCGGCTGGACCGCTTCGACCTGGCGGGCTACCTTGTGCCGCCGCCGTATTACCTGCGCCCCGGCGACGAGGGCATTGCCTGGCATGTCGAGCGCGTGGCGGATGCCACCTGGCGCCCGCTGATGCTCTACAACGTGCCCAAGCGCACCGGCTGCAATATGTCACCGGCCTTGGTGCAGCAGCTGGCGGCCCATCCGCGCATCGTCGCGGTCAAGGAGTGCGACGCGGCCGGGCTGCGCGAGCTCGCCGGCAATGATCGGCTCGCGGTCTTCTGCGGCGAGGACGCGGCCATGCTGGATCACCTGCTGGCGGGTGGCGACGGCGTGGTGCCGGCTTGCGCGCATATCCGCCCGGATCTGTTCGTGCGGCTGCTGCAACTGGTGGCGCAGGGCCGTGTAGCCGCGGCGCGTGCGCTGTTCGCGAGCCTGGCGCCGCTCATCTCGCTGCTGTTCTCCGAGCCCAATCCGGCCCCGGTCAAGACCGCCCTGGCATTGTGCGGGCTGGCGGGTTCCGAGGTCAGGCGGCCACTGGCGCCGGCCAGCCGCGCGCTGCGCGAACGGCTGGATCAGGTGATCGCTTCGTTGCCGGCGGTGGAGGACGTGGAGAGCACTTTGCTGCCGGCCTAGCGTTGGCGCGCGCGGGGCGTCGGATGCGCGAAAGGGCGGCAACCGGTAGAATGCCGGATTGCCTAAAATTTGTGCATCATGTCACACGACTGGAAGGCCAGCGTCACTGTCGCCGCGGTTATCGAACGCGGCGGCCGCTTCCTGCTGGTGGAAGAAGAAACCCCCGACGGCCTGCGGCTGAACCAGCCTGCTGGCCATCTCGACCCGGGCGAGAGCCTGATCCACGCCGTCATCCGCGAAACGATGGAAGAAACCGCGCACACGTTCGAGCCGCGCGCGCTGCTGGGCTGCTATACCGCCCGCTCGCACTCGGCCGGCACCGCGACGCGGCCGGGCGGCGACATCACTTACGTGCGCTTTGCCTTTACCGGCGAGCTGGGCTCGCTCGATGCCGGGCGCCAGCTCGATGTGGGCATCGTGCGCACCGTGTGGATGAGCGCTGACGAAATCCGCGCCTGCCCCGAGCGCCATCGCACGCCCCTGCTGCTGGCCTGCATCGAGGACTACCTGGCGGGCAAGCGCTTCGCGCTCGATGCGCTCTACACCCATCCCTCCGTGGTAGGCGGCGGAGCGCTGTCATGAGCCAGGGCAAGCGCGTGGTGGTGGGCATGTCGGGCGGCGTGGATTCGTCGGTGACCGCTTGGCTGCTCAAGCAGCAAGGCTATGAGGTGATCGGCCTGTTCATGAAGAACTGGGAAGACGACGACGATAGCGAGTATTGCTCGACCCGGCAGGACTGGCTGGACGTGGTCTCGGTGGCCGACCTGATCGGCGTCGACGTGGAAGCGGTCAATTTCGCCGCCGAGTACAAGGACCGCGTCTTTGCGGATTTCCTGCGCGAATACTCGGCGGGCCGCACGCCCAACCCCGACGTGCTGTGCAATGCCGAGATCAAGTTCAAGGCCTTCCTGGACCACGCCATGTCGCTGGGCGCGGACACCATCGCCACCGGCCACTACGCGCGCGTGCGCGAAGCGGGGGCGCACGCGGGCGCCGGCACCGGCACCGGCCGCTTCGAGCTGCTCAAGGCGTTCGACCATACCAAGGACCAGAGCTATTTCCTGCACCGCCTGAACCAGGCGCAGTTGTCGCGCACGCTGTTCCCGCTGGGCGAGATGCCCAAGACGCGCGTGCGCGAGATCGCTGCCGAGATCGGCCTGCCCAATGCCAAGAAGAAGGATTCCACCGGCATCTGCTTTATCGGCGAGCGGCCCTTCCGCGATTTCCTCAATCGCTACCTGCCGACCAAGCCGGGACCGATGAAGACGCCGGACGGCAAGGAAGTCGGCCAGCACATCGGCCTGGCGTTCTACACGCTGGGGCAACGCAAGGGTATCGGCCTGGGCGGCAGCCGCGCGGGCAATGGCGACGCCTGGTATGTGGCGCGCAAGGACATGGCCAGCAACACGCTGTATGTGGTGCAGGGCCATGAGCATCCGTGGCTGCTGACGTCCACGCTCGACGCTGCCGACCTGTCGTGGGTGGCGGGCGCCGGCCCGGCGGTGGGCACCACGCTGTCGGCCAAGACGCGCTACCGCCAGAGCGATGCGTCCTGCGCGGTGACGGCAGCGGGCGACGATGCCCTGCAACTGACCTTTGCGCAGGCGCAGTGGGCCGTCACGCCGGGCCAGTCCGCGGTGCTGTACGACGGCGATGTCTGCCTGGGTGGCGGTATCATCCGGTGATGCGTGGATAGTGCGATGGCATGAAAAAACCGGCTCGATGGCCGGTTTTTCATGTTCGCGCAGGAAGAGGCGCAGAAAGAGTTGCAGGCAAGGCTCAGGCGCGCGGCGGTTCCGTGTCGATAAACGACTGGCGCTTGGCCAGCTTATCCTGGTACACCGCGAGGCGCGGGTGGCGCTCACGCCAGGCGATGTCCGGGAAGCGGAAGTCGAGGTACGACAACGCGCAGCCCACGGCCACGTCGGCCAGCGAGTAATGGTTGCCCGAGCACCAGGGCCGGTCGGCCAGGCCGTCGGCGATGGCGGCCACGGCCGCGTCGATCTTGCCGAGCTGGCGCTTGACCCAACGCTCGCTGCGCTGTTCCGGCTCGCGCTGCGTGTGTTCCAGGCGCGCCAGCAGGGCGGCGTCGAGCAGGCCGTCGGCCAGCGCTTCCCAGCAACGGACCTCGAGGCGTTCGCGCCCGGCCTGCGGGATCATCCGGCTGACCGGCGTCAGCGTGTCGACGTACTCGACGATCACGCGCGAATCGAAAATCGCGCCGCCGTCTTCCATGACCAGGCACGGTACCTTGCCCAGCGGGTTGAACTGGGAGATGGTGGTGTCCGGCGACCACACGTCAACCTCGACCATCTGGTAATCGATCTTCTTTTCCGCCATCACTACGCGCACTTTGCGCGCGTAAGGGCTGGTTTGCGATGCATACAGCTTCATGGACTCCCCTCGAGCTTGTTATGAAGTGCATCGGCCGCGCCTCGCGCGGCCGGCATGCCCGATGCACTTCATAACAGGCTAGCGGATCGGCGAGCGCGAGAGTGCCCGTGCCCCGCCCGGGATGTGCCCGGGCGTGGGCCGCGCCAGCCTCCCGTGTCGTGATGCCGATACGCGCGCGGCGGCCGGCGCCGCGAACGCGTCCACAGAAGGCGGGGCGCGATGTTAAAATGCCCGCTTTCTGTCGTGCCGTCAGTCGGTTTTTGTGCTTAATTGGTCTCTTTTTGAGGCGAATTGGACCTGTTTTTGTGCCTTTTCCCCTCTTTAGAGCGGTTTCGGCCTTGTCACCGGCCACTTCGGCCCGCGAGGGCCTAGCCCGGCCATTGTGCCCGCGCAATTTGCCCGCCCGGCCACGCTTGCGTAACCACCCCTCTATCCCTCCGGTCTCCCAGCATGTCTTCCTCCTCGCTCTCTCCGCTCACCGCCCTGTCTCCCATCGATGGCCGCTACGCCTCCAAGGCCGATGCGCTGCGCGAGTGGCTCTCGGAAGCTGCCTTCATGCGCAACCGCGTCAAGGTGGAAGTGCACTGGCTGATCGCGCTGTCGCAAGCCGGCCTGCCCGACATGCCGAAGTTCTCACCGGCCTCGGAAGCGGCCCTGCTGGCGCTGGTGGACAACTTCACCGAAGCCCACGCATCGCGCATCAAGGAGATCGAGGCGGTCACCAACCATGACGTGAAGGCCGTGGAGTACTGGCTCAAGGAACAGGTCAAGGGCAACGCCGAGCTGGAAGCCGCGAGCGAGTTCATCCATTTCGCCTGCACCTCGGAAGACATCAACAACACCTCGCACGGCATGATGCTCAAGGGCGCCCGCGAAGGCGTGATCCAGCCGACGCTGCAGCGCGTGCACGCGCGCCTGGTGGAGCTGGCGCACGCCAACGCCCGCCAGCCGATGCTCTCGCGCACCCATGGCCAGCCGGCCAGCCCGACCACGCTGGGCAAGGAAATGGCCAACGTGGCGGCACGCCTGGCGCGCGCCATCGAGCGCATCCAGCGCGTGGAACTGCTGGGCAAGATGAACGGCGCGGTCGGCAACTACAACGCCCACCTGTCGGCATATCCCAGCTTCGACTGGGAAGCGTTCTCCAGGCAGGTGATCGAAACGCGCCTGGGCCTGACCTTCAACCCCTACACCATCCAGATCGAGCCGCACGACTACATGGCCGAGCTGTTCGACGCCATCGCCCGCGCCAACACCATCCTGCTCGACCTGAACCGCGACATCTGGGGCTATATCTCGCTGGGCTACTTCAAGCAGCGCACCAAGGCCGGCGAAATCGGCTCGTCGACCATGCCGCACAAGGTCAACCCGATCGATTTCGAGAACTCGGAAGGCAACCTGGGCCTGGCCAACGCGGTGCTGCGCCACCTGTCGGAGAAGCTGCCGCTGTCGCGCTGGCAGCGCGACCTGACTGATTCCACCGTGCTGCGCAACATGGGCGTGGCCTTCGGCTACAGCCTGCTGGCCTATGAGGCCTGCCTGCGCGGCCTGGGCAAGCTGGAAACCAACCCGGAGCGCCTGGACGAAGACCTCGACAACTGCTGGGAAGTGCTGGCCGAGCCGGTCCAGACCGTGATGCGCCGCTTTGGCGTGCCCAATCCCTACGAGCAGCTCAAGGAGCTGACGCGCGGCAAGGGCATCTCGCGCGAGGCGCTGCAAAGCTTCATCGGCGGCCTGGCGATTCCCGACGACGCCAAACAGCTGCTGCTGGAAATGACCCCGGCCACCTATATCGGCCGCGCCGTCAGCCTCGCCGAACGCGTGTGATTCTCCCGGCCTGCGGGCCGGCGCGTTGCCAAAAAGCCATCCCCGGGATGGTTTTTTTGTTGATGGGCGGCTAGCGCTGGCGCGGCCCGCCGGCTGCGGCGAAATGTCACTTCAAATGGTTTGAATGATTCCATGAATTTCAGGCAGTGACACAACCTGCCAGCCGCACAATAATGCGAGAATTCAAAGAGCAGCAGTTATTGCCTTTCAGTAAAAGTTTGTGAAACGCCCGCAAGGGCAGGGGTCCTTATCCATGCATTCCCAAGCCAAAGCCAGGGCCCGCGCCGCGGCCGCCCCAGCGCCGCTGTCGGCGTCCGCCTATGGGGCCACTGCGATCGGCCTGCACTGGATCATCGCGATGCTGATCTTCGCCGCCTTTGGGCTGGGCCTGTACATGACCAGCATCCCGGGCTTGTCGATGCTCAAGCTCAAGCTGTTTTCCTGGCACAAGTGGATCGGCGTGACCATCTTTGCCTTCGCCGTGCTGCGCGTGCTGTGGCGCGCCACCCACCGCGTGCCGGCACCCGCCGCGGGCACGCCGGCCTGGCAGGCCAAGGCCGCGCACGTGGCTCACCTGCTGCTCTACGCGCTGATCGTGGTGGTGCCCATTACGGGCTACCTGTACAGCTCGGCTTCCGGGGTTCCCGTGGTCTACCTCGGCGTCTGGCAGCTGCCCGCGCTGATCGAGAAGAACGATGAGCTCAAGGAAATCCTCAAGCTGGTCCACATCTGGCTGAACTACCTGATGGCCGTGATCGTCGTAGTCCATGCGGCCGCTGCCATCAAGCACCAGTTCATCGAGCGCGACGGCACGCTGGCGCGCATGCTGCCGTTCCTCAAGTAAGCCGACAAACCGACCATTGACCATTGACCATTGACCGAGGGCCGCGAGGCCCTCTTAGCGACAGGAGTTTTTAATGAAACGCATTCCCCGCCCGAGCGCGCTCCTGATGGCAGCCACGCTGGCCACTGCCGGCATCGCAGCCAACTACGCCTGGGCCCAGGTCGACGCAGCCAAGAGCTCGGTCACCGCGACGGCACGCCAGATCGGCGTGCCGATGGAGGGTAAGTTCAAGAGGTTCGATGCCACGGTCGCGTTCGATCCCGCCAAGCTGGCAGCGTCCTCGGCCAAGGTCGAGATCGACGTGTCCAGCTTCGAGATCGGCGACGCCGAGACCACCAAGGAGGTCAAGGGGCGCGACTGGTTCGATGCGGCCAAGTACCCGAAGGCGGTGTTCCAGTCGACCAGCATCAAGCCCGGCGCCGCCGGCAAGTATGAGGTGGCGGGCAAGCTCACCATCAAGGGCAAGACCCAGGACGTCGTGATTCCGGCAAGCTATCGCCAGGACGCGGGCGGCCAGGTGTTTGAAGGCGTGCTGCCGATCAAGCGCACCGTGTACAACATCGGCGACGGCGAATGGAAGGACACTTCCGTGGTGGCCGACGATGTCCAGATCAAATTCCGTATCGTGACCTTGGCTAAGAAGTAAGCGCGCAGCGCCCGTCTTCCCTGCCATTCCTTTGCTGTTCATCCCCAACTTTTTGCCGGGAGCTTTCATGAAATTGCGCACCATCCTCGCCGCTGTCGCGGCCCTGTCCGCCGTCGGCGTGGCATCCGCCAACACGGTGACCTACAACCTCGACCCCACCCACACGTACCCAAGCTTCGAAGCCGACCACCTGGGTGGCCTGTCGACCTGGCGCGGCAAGTTCGAAAAGTCGAGCGGCGTGGTGACGCTGGATCGTGTTGCGAAGACCGGCTCGGTGGACATCAAGATCGATCCCGCCTCGGTCGACTTTGGCAACAGCAAGCTGAACCAGCACGTGAAGGGCCCCGACATGTTCAACGTCGAAGCTTTCCCGGAAGCCACCTACAAGGGCAAGTTCTCCAAGTTCAACGGCGATGTGCCGACCGAAGTCGATGGCGTGCTGACCCTGCACGGCGTGTCCAAGCCGGTCAAGCTGGAGATCCGCGAGTTCAAGTGCATCCAGCATCCGATGCTCAAGCGCGAAGCCTGTGGCGCTGACGCGGTGGGCACCTTCAGCCGTGCCGATTTCGGTATCGACTACGGCGTGAAGATGGGCTTCAAGCCCGAGGTCAAGCTGGCGATCCAGGTCGAAGGCGTCAAGGCCGACTAAGCGTCGACTAGCGGGGCCGGCCAGGGGCCGACCAAGACGGACGACACAGGCATCGCGAGTCCTCGGGGCTTGTCCCGCAACGTCGCGCATGCAAGCAGCAAACAGAAGAAGGCCGGGAGCAATCCCGGCCTTTTTTGTTTACTGCCGTTTCCGGTCGTTTCCGGCTTGGCGGGCGGCTTGGCGCAGGTTGTGTTGTCCGCACTTGGCGCCCACAGTACAATGATCCGCTAAGATTCGGTTACAGTCCTACTCAGTACAGTCTCACTCAGTCTCACTCAGTCTCAGTCTTAGTCACAGTTACCAGGGTGTAGTCGCGCGCGTGCCTGCCATCACCAGAGGACGCCCATGCCCGCAACCGATTACCGACATGTATCCCAGCAGTACCCCCTGATACTGGCCTAGCGTAGCGATCCATCGCCCTACGAGCTGTACCCGGCCAGTCAATGTTGCATTGTTGAACTGGGCGGCCGGCAGCGTTTCTCGGTTTTCTCTGGCGCAATACCGTGTACTCCCAAACGCAAATCGATCCGGTGGTCAGTTTCCGCAACTCGCAGGGCGAGCAGGTGCGGGGCACAATTATCAATCTCCAGAGAAAAGCTCTGGTGATGGAAATCTACAATCCATACTCGATCGTTCAGGTCAGCGAGGTGCTGAGCGAGCTGAGTGTGCGCATGGGGAGCAAGAACGCCTACCTGGGCAAGGCGGTGGTGATGAGCCTGGTGAATACCGGCCTCACCGCGGTGGTATCGCTCACGCTGATCGACGAATGGCGCGAGCTGAGCGATCTGCCCAACGAGCCCAAGTCGGTCGGGCGCGAGGCGGAGCTGTTCATCAACGACTGGGATGCGCGCTTCAATATCCGGCGCGATTACCAGATCGTGGTCAACGAAATGCGCGCGTTTCTCTCGGAAGTCTCGCGCTGGGTCGAGCAGGTCGACCTGACCGAGAACCTGCCCAAGACCGAGGGGCGGCTGCGCGAGGATGTGTTCTACGAGCTCGCCACGCCGATCATGCTCAAGGTCAAGACCTACCTCGACCGGCTCGAAGGCGAGGCCGGGCAGGTGGAAGCGGAGATTGCGCCCGTGCACCGCACCTACGCGCAGTCGGCCCTGCATCCGCTGCTGCTGCGCGCCCCTTTGTCTACCGCACCTTCACCAAGCCGCTGGGCTATGCGGGCGACTATGAGATGGTCAACCAGATCCTGAGCGATCCGCAGCAGGGCCCGACCACCTACTTCCAGATCGTCAATACGGCCTTCCTCAAGGCGGCCGTGGCGACTGCCCACCGCAACCGGATCGACCTGCTGGTCGATTTCCTGTCGCGCCAGGCCGATGCCGCTCGCGCGGCGGGCAGGCCGTTTCGCATACTCAATGTCGGCTGCGGCCCGGCCTTCGAGATCCAGCGCTTCGTGCGCGAGTATGCGCAGCCCGAGTTCCTGTCGTTCCAGCTGGTCGACTTCAGCGAGGAGACGCTGGCCTACACCAAGTCCTCCATCGAGAGCTCGGCCGCCTCGGCGGGGCACAAGGTGTCGGTGGAAATGGTGCATCAATCGGTACATGAGCTGCTCAAGCGCAAGATCGCGCCGGATGACGCCGGGCTGCGCGAGTTCGATGCGGTGTATTGCGCGGGGTTGTTCGACTACCTGTCCGATAAGGTGTGTTCCCGCCTGCTGAGCTATTTTGCCGCGCGTACGCGCCCGGGCGGCCAGTTGCTGGTAACCAACGTCCATTCGGCCAATCCGGAGAAATTCGGCATGGAACACCTGCTGGAGTGGTACCTGATCTATCGCGACGAGGCCAGGATGAGTATGCTGCTGCCCGAACGATCCCGCGATCACAAGCTCTATGTCGACCAGACTGGGGTGAATGTGTTCGCGGAAGCGATCATCCTCTGAAACGCCAGTAGCCGGCCCAGCCATGAGCACCAATCAACTTTACGCGGGATACCAGACCGAGCTGGCGGATTTCCGCCTGGCCTTCAGCCGCGGCGGCGCCTATACCGCCATCGTGCTGGTGCTGCTCGGCGTGGGGCTGGACTATGGTCAGTATCCGCAGCTGCAGGCGCCGTTCGCCGTGGCGCGCGTGCTGGTGTCGCTGCTGATCGCCGGCATCGTGATGCTGTTGTACAGCACGGCAGGGCGCCGCTTTGCGCCGTGGCTGACGCTGTCCTGGCTGCTGCTGCCGCAGATCATGATCTCGTGGATGATCTGGCATACCGACGGCGTGGAGTCGCCGTATTACGTCGGGCTGAATCTCGCCATCTTCGCGTCGGGCATCGCGCTGCCGTTCGGCCTGTGGCAGAACCTGGTCTTCGGGGTACTGTCCTATCTGTTCTACCTGCTCGCCTGCGTGCTGCATTCCGGCGGCATCGAGCCGGCCGGCACCTTTATCGTCAATTCACTGTTCCTGCTGTTTGCCGCGGCGGCCAGCGCGGTCTATACCTTCTTCAATGAGCGGGCGCGCTTCATGTTGTTCCGGCTGAAGGCCGAAGTGGCGGAGAAGAACGGCGAGCTCGAAGTGATCAACCGCAAGCTGGTCGACATCAAGGGCCAGATGCTGCAGCAGGAAAAGATGGCCGCCATCGGCACGCTGGCAGCGGGCCTGCTGCACGAGGTCAACAACCCGGTCAACTTCTGCCTGATGGCGATCGAAGTCGCGCTGGAAGAGCCGGTGGCCAAGAACGAACCGATGCTGCAGGAGTGCCTGGTCGACGCCAAGCAGGGATGCAACGCATCCAGCATATCGTGTCGGACCTGAAGACCTTCGCCTATCGCAAGCCCGGCGCTGAAGCGGAGGGCACGCCATTCCTGTTCGAGAAGGCGCTGGATTCCTCGATCCGGCTGACCGCGCATGAGCTGCGCGGGGTGGCCGTCACGCGCGAGCTGCCGACCGATACGCTGGTGCTGGGCGACGAAGCCGCGGTGATCGGCGTGCTGATCAACCTGTTCTCCAATGCCGCGCTGGCCATGCGCAAGGCCGGCTCGCAGGGCCCGGCCATCCATACCACCGTGAAGTGGGTTGAGCGCCGCTTGCATGTGACCGTCAAGGACAACGGGCCGGGCATTGCGCAAGAGCACCTGGCGCGCGTGTTCGAGCCGTTCTTCACCACGCGTGAAGTCGGCCAGGGCCTGGGCCTTGGCCTGTCGATCAGCTACGCGGTGATCGAGCGTCACGGCGGCGTGCTGTTTGCCGAGAGCGAACTGGGCAAGTGGGCCTCGTTCAGCTTCGATCTGCCCCGAGCCGACTGAGAATGCCATGAGCGACGCCCGCCAACCACGGCTTACCGTGCTCTACGTCGATGACGAGGAAATGGCATGCAAGTACTTCGCCCGCGCGGTCGGCATGGAGTACGAAGTGCTGGTCGCCAGCGGCGCCGACGAAGCGGTCCGCATCCTGCGCCGGGAGAACGCGCGCATCGCCGTGCTGGTGACCGATTTCCGCATGCCGGGCCGCGATGGCGGCGACCTGCTGCGCCAGGTGGCGCTCGAGTACCCGCAAATCGTGCGCATCCTGGTGACCGCCTACGCGGACAAGGACATGCTGTTGCAGACGGTCAACACCGGCGAAGTGTTCCGCATCCTGGAGAAGCCCATCGAGCTGGGCCAGGTGCGCGAAGCGCTGCGGCTGGCCGCCGAGCGCTATCGCGAACGCTCGATCCGCCATCAGCGCCTGATGGCGATCGACGAGACGCTGGCCTTCCTGGCGCATGAACTGAACACGCCGCTGGCTGCGATTGCAAATTTTGCGCGGGGTATCGAAAGCCGTATCGCGGCGGAATACAATCCGCAGCGCCAGAGCGAGATCGGCCAGGCGGCCACGTCGATGCATGACAACGCGCAGTATTGCCTGGCCGTGATTTCGTCGTTCCTCCAATCGGTGCGCAGCAGCGGCAGCCGGCCGAGCACGCAAGCGGGCGCCAGCCGGGAAGTGACCGCCGGCGGCCTGATTGCCGCGCTGCTCGATACCTACCCGTTCGCCGGGCCGCAGCGCGAGTGGGTCAAGATAGAAATGCATGACGACTTTGCCGTGCGCACGCTGCCCAATTGCGTGGCGCTGGTGCTGTCGTCGTTGTTGTCCAATGCGCTGCGGGCGCTCGATGGCGTCGACTCGCCTTCGCTGCGCTTCGTGGTGGCGGCCGAGCCCGATGCCGCGATCCGCATCTGCGACAACGGGCCGGGCATACCACCAGAGGTGATGGGGCGCCTTCTGGTGGATCCGGTCACCACCCACGCGAGTACCGGCGGCAACGGACTGGGCATGATTTTTGCAACCGCGTCATGCAGTCTTTCGGTGGCGGCATCCGGATCGAGTCTACGTCCGGAGCGGGTACCACAGTGACGCTGGATTTCCCCAATACCAAGAGTCGAATGCATAGGAGTGATCGATGAACGAACCGAATGCCACGCAGGCACCATCACCGGCGATTCTGTTCGTCGATGACGAGGCGACGGCCGTCAAGTATTTCCAGCGTGCCATCGGAGCCCTGGCGCCGGTCGTGACCGCTGGCTCGGTCGAAGAGGGCAAGGCGCTGCTGGATGCGCACGCGGACAGCCTTGCGGTCCTGGTCTCCGACCAGCGGATGCCGGGCGAGTACGGCAATGAGCTGCTGCGCTATGCGCGCGAGCGCTATCCGCATATCGTGCGGATCCTGACCACCGCCTACTCGGAGATCGAGCATACCGTCGCGGCCGTCAACGAGGGCCAGATCCATCGCTACATCAAGAAGCCGTGGGACATCACTTCGCTGCGCATGGAGCTTAAGCAGGCGCTCGAGATGGCCGGCCTGCGCAAGGAGCGCGACCAGTTGCTGCGCGAGAAGCTGAGCGTGCTGCAGCGCCAGACCATTGCCGCGCGCATCGGCATGATCCGCACGCTGTCGGCCAGCCTGATCGGCCCGGAGCGCTTCCAGCCGGTGGATACCTACCTGGCCTCGGCCGCGCTGGTCGGCGTGCAGAATCCGGAGCCGGACTGGCTGCTGATGGACTATGCTGACCTGGTGGCGGCGGAAAGCCGCCGCAGCGGCACCTTTGGCCACGCGGTGGCGGCAAAGCTCGCCGCGCTGCGCACGCAGCTCGCCGGCCGTGGCGCCGGCGATGCGGTGGCGGCACTGGCCGAGACGCTCGCCGCAACGGAAGGCGCGGCCAACGTGCGCCGCGATGGCGATGCCCTGGTGTGGATCCAGGGCGCCGCGCTTGCCGAGTACCTGGGCGAACCCGTGGACAAGGACGTGTCCGCGCAACATGCCACCTGGCTGGCCGGGCTGCTGTGGCTGGATGAAAACGGCGGCGCGCTCAAGGCCGTGCGCGAGGGCGACTCCATTGTCTACCGCCCCACCGATCGCACCGCGGAGTTTGCCGCGGATCGCCTGGCGGTGTGGATCGAGCAGTTCTGAGCGAGTTCCGAGCCAGTTCCGAGTAGCAACGGCATAAAAAAGGGCACCCTAAGGTGCCCTTTTTGTTGCCTTTGGAACTGTCCGCGGCGTGCCCGTCAGGCCTGCGCGCCGAAGTTCGGGTCGTCGCGGTCGACGTCGCCTGGCTTCTTCTCGCCCTTGACCAGGTCCTCGCGCTTGACGCCCAGCCACATGGCCAGCGCCGCGGCGACGAACACCGAGGAGTAGATACCGAACAAGATGCCGACGGTCAGCGCCAGTGCGAAGTAGTGCAGGGTGGGGCCGCCGAAGAAGAACATCGACAGCACCATCATTTGGGTCGAGCCGTGGGTGATGATGGTCCGCGAGATGGTGCTGGTGATCGCATTGTCGATGATCTCGTGCGTGGTCATCTTGCGGAACTTGCGGAAATTCTCGCGGATCCGGTCGAAAATCACCACCGATTCGTTGACCGAGTAGCCCAGCACCGCCAGGATCGCCGCCAGCACCGACAGCGAGAATTCCCACTGGAAGAAGGCGAAGAAGCCCAGGATGATCACCACGTCGTGCAGGTTGGCGATGATGCCGGCGACCGCGAACTTCCACTCGAAGCGGAACGACAGGTAGATCACGATGCCGGCCACCACGCACAGCAGCGCCAGCAGGCCGTCGGTGGCCAGTTCCTTGCCCACCTGCGGGCCGACGAACTCGACGCGCTGGAGCTTGACGTCAGGCGTGGCGGCCTGCAGCGCGCCCATGACCTGCTCGCTCTGCTGGGCCGAGGTGACGGGCTTGCCGTCCGGGCCCTTTTGCAGCGGCAGGCGGATCATCACGTCGCGCGAGGTGCCGAAGTTCTGCACCTGCACGTCGGAGTAGCCGAGTTTGCCGACCTGGCCGCGGATGCGTTCGAGATCGGCCGTCTGCTGGTAGTTGACCTCCATCACCGTGCCGCCGGTGAACTCGATCGACAGGTGCAGGCCCTTGTGCGCGAGGAAGAATACGGCGGCGGCAAACGTCAGGAAGGAAATCACGTTGAAGATCAACGCGTGCTTCATGAACGGAATGTCGCGCCGGATGCGGAAGAATTCCATGTTGAATCCTGTTTTGTACGGCAGCGCCTGCTGCCGTTCTATGCTGGTTGGATGTCCGTGCGCGTCCTGCGCGCGGACACCCATGATGCTTACTTGGCGATGGTGCCCTGGCTATCCGAGCCCGGCTTCCAGATCTGCCCGATCGCCACGCTTTGCAGCTTCTTCTTGCGGCCGTACCAGAGGTTGACCAGGCCGCGGTTGAAGAACACCGCCGAGAACATCGAGGTCATGATGCCCAGGCAGTGCACCACGGCAAAGCCGCGCACCGGGCCGGAGCCGAAGGCCAGCAGCGCCAGGCCCGCGATCAGCGTGGTCACGTTGGAGTCCAGGATGGTGGCCCAGGCGCGGTCAAAGCCGACGGCGATTGCCATCTGCGGCGAAGCGCCCGCGCGCAATTCCTCGCGGATCCGCTCGTTGATCAGCACGTTGGCGTCGATGGCCATGCCGAGCACCAGCGCGATAGCGGCGATGCCGGGCAGCGTCAGCGTGGCCTGCAGCATCGACAGCACCGCCACCAGCAGCAGCAGGTTGACGGCCAGCGCGGCCACCGAGAACACGCCGAACAGCATGTAGTACAGCATCATGAAGACGGCGATGGCGGCGAAGCCGTAGGCTACCGAGTCAAAGCCCTTCTTGATGTTGTCCGCGCCCAGCGATGGGCCGATGGTGCGCTCTTCGATGATTTCCATCGGCGCGGCCAGCGAGCCGGCGCGCAGCAGCAGTGCCAGGTCGTTGGCGGCTTCGGTGGAGTACGAGCCGGTGATCTGGAAGCTGGAACCCAGTTCGGACTGGATCGTTGCCACCGTCAGCACTTCGCCCTTGCCCTTCTCGAACAGCACGATGCCCATCGGCTTGCCGATGTTCTCGCGCGAGACGTCGCGCAGCACGCGGCCGCCCTGGGCGTCGAGCTTGATGTTGACCGAGGGGCGCTGGTTGTGGTCGAAGCCGGCCGAGGCGCTTTCGATGCGGTCGCCGGTGAAGATCACCTGCTTCTTGAGCACCACCGGGGCACCGTTACCTTGCGTGAACAGCTCGCTGCCGAAGGGGATCGGGTCGCCCGGGCGCGGGTTGCGCGGCGCGTCGGGGTCGGCCAGGCGGGCTTCCAGCGTGGCGGTGCGGCCGATGATGTCCTTGGCCTTGGCGGTGTCCTGCACGCCGGGCAGCTGCACCACGATGCGGTCGGCGCCTTGCTGCTGGATCACCGGCTCGGCCACGCCGAGCTCATTGACCCGGTTGTGCAGGGTGGTGATGTTCTGCTTGACCGCCGCATCCTGCACCGCCTTGCGGGCCGCGTCGGTGAACACGCCGGAGATGTTGTTGCCATCCGGGGTGAACGCCAGCTCGCGCAGGTTGTCGGCCAGGATGCCGCGCGCCTTGGTGGCGTCGTCGGCATTGTTGAAGCGCACCGTCAGGCGTTCGCCGTCGCGGTCGATGCCGCCATGTCGGATGCCCTTGTCGCGCAGCAGGGTGCGGGCGTCGCCGGCCAGGCTGTCGAGCTTCTTGTCGACCGCGCCCTTCATGTCCACTTGCAGCAGGAAGTGCACGCCACCGCGCAAGTCCAGCCCCAGGTACATCGGCAGCGCGTGCATGGCGGTGAGCCAGCGCGGCGAGCCCGACAGCAGGTTCAGCGCGACCACGTAGGTGGCGTCATTGGGGTCGGGGTTGAGCGCGCGGGTCAGCACGTCCTTGGCCTTGAGCTGCTCGTCGGGCGTCTTGAAGCGCGCCTTGACCGAGCCGGACTGGCCGTTCAGGTCGAAGAACATGCCATCGGGCTGCAGGTTGTTCTGCGCCAGGATCTGCTCGATCTGCTTTTGCATGGCCAGGTCGACCTTGACCGTGACCTTGGCGGAGGAGACCTGCACGGCAGGCGCCTCGCCGAAGAAGTTCGGCAGCGTATAGGTGATGCCGATGGCGAGAGCCACCAGGATCACGAGGTATTTCCAAAGCGGATAGCGATTCATCTTTGGCCAGTCGTTCTTCGGTTGGCGGCGCCGACGAGACCGTCAGCGGGCAGTTGGCACCACCGCACCGGTTGGCAAACAGCCGCCTGGCATCCACGGATAACCCGGGCTGGATCAGGCGGCTGCAGGGGCACGCGCGCTAAAGGCGTGCCGGGAAGGGCGAAAAAGCAGGCTGGCGGCGCGGGAGAAGCTGGGCGGCGCTGTGTGTCAAGCGACGCCACGCCCGCAGCCGTGGTGCTCAGAGCGACTTCAGCGAGCCCTTGGGCAGCACCGTGGTAACCGCGCTCTTTTGCACCGTGATTTCGGTGCCCGCGGCGATTTCGAGGGTTACGTATTGCTCGTTGACCTTGGTGACACGGCCGAGAATGCCGCCGGCAGTCACGACTTCGTCGTTCTTGGCCAGCGCTTCCAGCATTGCCTTCGATTCTTTCTGGCGCTTCATCTGCGGGCGGATCATGATGAACCACAGCACAGCGAACATCAGGATGATAGGCAGGAAACTCATCAGGCCACCCGCCGCACCGCCGGTCACGCCGGCAGTCTGGGCAAATGCGTTAGAAATCAGCACGTTGCTTCTCCGTCACAAAGTCAATCAGTTAGTCGGTCATTCTACCACCCGCTTGCAACCGCATTCCATGCCTGATCCGGGCATTTACGGTGTAGTACGGGTTTGTTCGGGGCGCCTTGCGAGCCGCTTTGCAGCTGCAGGCACCGCTATTCGACCGGTGCCGTGCGGAAAGTTCACGCTGGGGCGCGGCGGCCGCCGGCGGCGCGCTACTGCGCCCCGCGCGCGCGATCGGCGGCGAACCGCAGGCGGAAGGCCTCGAAGCGGTGCTCCTCGATGGCTTCGCGCATCTCGCCCATCAGTTCCAGGTAGTAGTGCAGGTTGTGGATGGTGTTCAGGCGCGCGCCCAGGATCTCGCCGACCCGGTGCAGGTGGTGCAGGTAGGAGCGCGAGAAGTTGCGGCAGGTGTAGCAGCCGCAGGATTCGTCCAGCGGCCGGGTGTCGTTGCGGTGGACGGCGTTCTTGATCTTGACGTCGCCAAAGCGCGTGAACAGCCAGCCGTTGCGGGCATTGCGGGTCGGCATCACGCAGTCGAACATGTCCACGCCCGAGGCCACGCCGGCCACCAGGTCTTCGGGCGTGCCCACGCCCATCAGGTAGTGCGGCTTGTGCGCGGGCAGGCGTGGGCCCACGTGTTCCAGCACGCGCATCATGTCTTCCTTGGGCTCGCCGACCGACAGGCCACCGATGGCGTAGCCGTGGAAGTCCAGCTCCGACAGGCCGGCCAGCGACTCGTCGCGCAGATCCTCGAACATGCCGCCCTGGACGATGCCGAACAGCGCGTTGGGGTTTTCCAGGCCATTGAACTCATCGATCGAGCGCTTGGCCCAGCGCAGGCTCATGCGCATGGAGGCGGCCGCTTCCGCATGGGTGGCGGGGCGGCCGTCGATCTCGTACGGCGTGCATTCATCGAACTGCATCACGATGTCGGAGTTCAGCGTGCGCTGGATCTGCATCGAAATCTCGGGCGACAGGAACAGCTTGTCGCCATTGACCGGCGAGGCAAAGGTCACGCCATCCTCGGTGATCTTGCGCAGCGCGCCCAGCGAAAACACCTGGAAGCCGCCCGAGTCGGTCAGGATCGGCTTGTCCCAGCCCATGAAGCGGTGCAGGCCGCCGTGCTTTGCCACCACTTCCAGCCCGGGGCGCAGCCACAGGTGGAAGGTATTGCCCAGGATGATCTGGGCGTTGATTTCACCGAGCTCGAGTGGCGACATCGCCTTGACCGAGCCGTAGGTGCCGACCGGCATGAAGATCGGGGTCTCGACCACGCCGTGGTTGAGGGTGACGCGGCCGCGGCGGGCGTTGCCGTCGGTGGTGAGCAGTTCGAAGTTGAGCATGGCTGGATTCGGGATTCAGGTTCGGGCTGGCGCGGCGCGCTCAGGGCTGGGGCTGGCGCGTCAGCAGCATGGCGTCACCGTAGCTGAAGAAGCGGTAGCGCTCGGCCACCGCATGGCGGTAGGCGGCGCGGATGGGCTCCACCCCGGCCAGCGCCGACACCAGCATCAGCAAGGTCGACTTGGGCAGGTGGAAATTGGTGATCAGCGCATCGACCACCCGGAAACGGTAGCCGGGTGTGATGAAGATATCGGTGTCGCCACGGCCGGCGGCCAGCGTGCCATCGGCCGCGCCGGCAGACTCCAGCGCGCGCAGCGAGGTGGTGCCGACCGCGATCACGCGACCGCCGGCGGCGCGCGTGTCGCGCACGGCCTGGGCCAGCGCATCCGACACCTCATACCACTCGGCGTGCATCTTGTGCTCGGCCAGGTTCTCGGTGCGTACCGGCTGGAAGGTGCCGGCGCCCACGTGCAGCGTCAGAAAGCCGCGGCGCACGCCCAGCGCATCGAGCCGGGCGAACAGCGCTTCGTCGAAATGCAGGCCGGCGGTGGGCGCGGCCACCGCGCCGGGGGCGCGGGCGTAGACCGTCTGGTAGCGGGTTTCGTCGAAGGCGTCGGGGTCGTGGGTGATGTACGGCGGCAGGGGCAGGCGGCCGTGGCGCTCGATCAGCTCCAGCGCCGGCTCGGGGAAGGTGAGCGTGAAGAACTGGTCCACGCGTGGGCCCACTGTGACGTCAAAGGCATCCGCCAGGCGCAGCAGGCTGCCCACGGGCGGTGTCTTGGAGGCGCGAACCTGGGCCAGCACGGTGTGGCTGTCCAGCACCCGCTCGACCAGCACCTCGACCTTGCCGCCGCTGCCCTTCTGGCCGAAGAAACGCGCCTTGATGACGCGCGTGTCGTTGAATACCAGCAGGTCGTTCGGGCGCAGGTAGTCGACGATATCGGCGAACGTGCGGTCGGTGAGGCGGGTGGCGCCGTCCTGCGCGTCCGTATCCACCACCAGCAGCCGGCTCGCGCCGCGCTCCGGCAAGGCGGTCTGGGCGATCAGTTCGGGCGGGAGGGCAAAGTCAAAATCGGACAGCGTCAGCATCATGGGGGCAAAAACGGCCGCAGACCGCGCGGTGGCGCGGCCGGCATAGGTACAATCGGCGAATCCGATATTGTAAGGCTTGGGGCGACTCCGCCGCCCGGGCGCGCGTGATATCGCCTATTTGTGCCAACCTGCCCGTGCCACCAGGCATGCGCCCCGACCCGAATCGCTAGCCACGCCCCAGATGCCAGGAACCGCTCCCGACCGAATCCCGGACACCACCGACAGCCCGCCCGCGGCGCGCGCGGGGACAAGCCGGGCCGTCCGGGCAAGGCGGCGTCCAAGGGCGCTGCCGCCGGCAAGCCGTCCTCGGCCATGGCCCGGCTGCACAAGCTCGGCCTCAAGCGCGATGTCGACCTGGTGCTGCACCTGCCCATGCGCTACGAGGACGAGACCACGCTGCTGCCGATCGCCGATGCTATCGGGCGCGCGGGGCTGGGGCTGACGGTGCAGGTCGAGGGCGTGGTCACCTCCAACGAGGTCAGCCTGCGCCCGCGCCGCCAGCTGGTGGTCAAGATCGCCGACGATACCGGCGAGCTGACGCTACGCTTCATCAATTTCTACGGCAGCCAGGCCCAGCAGATGGCCGAAGGCGCCTTCCTGCGGGTGCGCGGCGAGCTGCGCGGCGGCTTCTTCGGCGCGGAGATGGTCCATCCCACGGTGCGCGCGGTGACGCCCGGCGAGGCGCTGCCCGAGCGGCTGACCCCGGTCTACCCGAGCACCGCCGGCATCCCGCAGAGCTACCTGCGCAAGGCCATCGGCGGCGCGCTGTCGCGCACGCCGCTGCCGGAGACCCTGCCCATCTCCGTGCTGCAAGGCCCGCTGGCGCAGCTCAAGCTGCAGCCCTTGCCGGAGTGCCTGCGGCTGCTGCACTCGCCGCCGCAGGAGGTGGACGAGCACGCGCTGATCGAGCGCTCGCACCCGGCCTGGCAACGTATCAAGCTCGATGAGCTGCTGGCGCAGCAGCTCTCCCTCAAGCGCTCCCAGGCGGCGCGGCGCGACAAGAGCGCGCCGCCCATGCCGCGGCGCGCGGGCGGCCTGCTCACCGCCTTCCTGGCGGCACTGCCGTTCAAGCTGACCGGCGCGCAGCAGCGCGTGGTGGAAGAGATCGCCAAGGACATGGGCGCGCCCCACCCGATGCATCGCCTGCTGCAGGGCGACGTCGGCAGCGGCAAAACCATCGTGGCGGCGCTGGCGGCTTGCCAGGCCATCGATGCTGGCTACCAGGCCGCGCTGATGGCACCCACCGAAATCCTGGCCGAGCAGCACTACCGCAAGCTCTCCGCCTGGCTGGAGCCGCTGGGCGTGCCGGTGGTGTGGCTGGCAGGCAGCCTGAAGACGCGCGCCAAGCGTGAGGCCGCGGCCAAGGTCGAGTCCGGCGAAGCCAAGCTGGCCATCGGCACCCACGCGCTGATCCAGGACAGCGTCAAGTTTGCCCGCCTGGGCTTGTCCGTGGTCGACGAGCAGCATCGCTTCGGCGTGGCCCAGCGGCTGGCGCTGCGCGGCAAGGCGGACCCCGATGCCGCCGCCATGCAGGGCGAGGCCGGCAAGGTCATGCAAACCGTGCCGCACCAGTTGATGATGTCGGCCACGCCGATCCCGCGCACGCTGGCCATGACCTACTACGCTGATCTCGACGTCTCGGTGATCGACGAGCTGCCGCCCGGGCGCACCCCGGTGGTGACCCGGCTGGTCAACGACGCGCGCCGCGACGAGGTGATCGCGCGCGTGCACCACGCCGCCGCCGATGGCCGCCAGGTCTACTGGGTCTGCCCGCTGATCGAGGAAAGCGAGGCGCTGCAACTGCAGACCGCGGTGGAGACCTATGAAACCCTGGTGGCCGCCTTGCCCGAGCTCAAGGTCGGGCTGGTCCACGGCCGCCTGGCGCCGACGGAGAAGGCCGCGGTGATGGAAGACTTCACCGCCAACCGGCTGCAGGTGCTGGTGGCCACCACCGTGATCGAGGTGGGGGTGGACGTGCCCAACGCCTCGCTGATGGTGATCGAGCACGCCGAGCGCTTCGGCCTGGCGCAGTTGCACCAATTGCGCGGCCGGGTAGGGCGGGGCAGCGCGGAATCGGTCTGCCTGCTGATGTACCAGGCGCCGCTCTCGCCCACCGGGCGCGAGCGCCTGGCGACCATGCGCGAGACCACCGATGGTTTCGAGATCGCCCGGCGCGACCTGCAGATACGGGGGCCCGGCGAGTTCCTTGGCGCGCGCCAGTCCGGCGAGGCGATGCTGCGTTTCGCCGATCTCAACACCGACGCCTGGCTGGTCGACTACGCTCAGGAGGCCGCCGAGCTGATGCTGGCGCGCTACCCGGAGGCGGTCGAGGCGCACTTGTTGCGCTGGCTGGGTGGCAGGGAACATTACCTGAAGGCCTGATGTGACGGCGGGGGCGCACCCAGCGCAGGCGATCGGGTATCGCCTGCGCCGCTTTGCTTGTCATCTCTGACAGAACGTCGAATCGAAGGTAAAATCTATCGCTTAACGGGAATTGATAAGTCATGACGCTCACCGAACTCAAGTACATCGTCGCCGTGGCGCGCGAGCGCCATTTCGGCCGGGCGGCCGAAGCCTGCTTCGTGTCGCAGCCGACGCTGTCGGTGGCGATCAAGAAGCTGGAAGACGAACTCAATGTGCAGATCTTCGAGCGCGGCACGTCCGAAGTCTCGGTGACGCCGATCGGCGAGCAGATCGTGGCGCAGGCCCAGCGCGTGCTGGAGCAGACCATGGCCATCCGCGAAATCGCCAAGCAGGGCAAGGACCCGCTGGCCGGGCCGCTGCGGCTTGGCGTGATCTACACCATCGGGCCCTACCTGCTGCCCACGCTGGTCAAGGAGATGATCCAGACCGTGCCGCAGATGCCGCTGATGCTGCAGGAGAACTACACGGTCAAGCTGATCGAGCTGCTCAAGCAGGGCGAGATCGACTGCGCCATCATGGCCGAGCCCTTTGCCGATTCCGGGCTGACCGTGCAGCCGCTGTATGACGAGCCCTTCGTCGTGGCGGTGCCGCGCGGCCACCATCTGGAGCATGCCGGGAAAGTCGATCCCGACGAACTGAAGCAGCAGACCATGCTGCTGCTGGGCAGCGGGCATTGCTTCCGCGACCAGGTGCTGGGCGTGTGCCCGGAGCTGTCGCGCTTTTCGCAGGCGGCCGACGGTATCCAGAAGACCTTCGAAGGCTCCTCGCTGGAAACCATCCGCCATATGGTGGCAAGTGGCGTTGGCATCACGGTGCTGCCGCGGACTTCGGTGCCGGATCTCAAGTCCAACAAGAACGACCTGTTGGCCTACGTGCCCTTTACCGATCCCGTTCCCGACCGGCGCGTGGTGCTGGCCTGGCGCAAGAGCTTTACGCGCCTGCCGGCCATGGAGGCGTTGCGCCGCGCGGTGGCGGCCTGCGACCTGCCCGGTGTCAGCATGCTGGCCGCCAAGGAACTGGCTGAAGCAGCCTGAGCGCACCCTGCCTGCCGGCGCCCGGCGGCCGCACGCTTCCCCGCCTTGGTTTTTCTCCCTCCCCGATTTTTCTAACTTCACTGTGTCTTGGTCCTATGCCACGCAGGCGCGCAGGCAGGGAATAGGCATGCTCTATTTCATAGTTAGAAATAATTGAATTCGTAATTCAATAGCCTTCCCGTAGACTTCCTGCATCGACGCACTGCGTGCTGTTACCCACAAGGAGTCGCACATGAAAGGCGAAAACCCCAGCTTGACCGCCGCCGGCGAGCTCCTGAGCGCACTGGCCGCCCGCATGGCCGACTGCCTTGCCTGTTACGCCACGGTGTACTGAAATGACCCGGCGGCTTTCGCGCCGCCCGCCCCAGCCAGACTCCCCGTTCCACCCCCAAGAAAAATGAGGCCAAGATGAGCAAGGACAAGGACACTCTGACCACCGCCGCCGGCGCACCGGTAGCCGACAACCAGAATTCGCAGACCGCCGGCCCGCGCGGCCCGATGCTGCTGCAGGACGTGTGGTTCCTGGAGAAGCTCGCTCACTTCGACCGTGAAGTCATCCCCGAGCGCCGCGTGCACGCCAAGGGCTCGGGCGCCCATGGCACCTTCACGGTCACCCATGACATCACGCGCTTTTCCAAGGCCTCGGTCTTTGCCAGCGTCGGCAAGCAAACGCCGCTGTTCATGCGCTTCTCCACGGTGGCGGGCGAGCGCGGCGCGGCCGACGCAGAGCGCGATGTGCGCGGGTTCTCGGTCAAGTTCTACACCGACGAAGGCAACTGGGACGTGGTGGGCAACAACACGCCGGTGTTCTTCGTGCGCGACCCGCTCAAATTCCCGGATTTCATCCACACGCAAAAACGCAACGCGCGCACCAACCTGCGTGACCCGATCGCCGTGTGGGACTTTTGGTCGCGCCATCCGGAGTCGCTGCACCAGGTCACCATCCTGATGAGCGATCGCGGCCTGCCGCAGAACTATCGCCAGATCCATGGCTTCGGTTCGCACACGTATTCGTTCATCAACGCCGCCAACGAGCGCTTCTGGGTGAAGTTCCACTTCAAGTCGCAGCAGGGCATCGCCAACTGGACCAACGAGGAAGCGGCCAAGGTAGTGGCGGGCGACCGCGAGAGCGCGCAGCGCGACCTGTTCGAGAACATCGAAAAGGGCAACTTCCCGCGCTGGAACGTGCGCGTGCAGGTCATGCCCGAAGCCGATGCGGCCAAGTACCACATCAATCCGTTCGACCTGACCAAGGTGTGGCCGCACAAGGACTATCCGCTGATCGACGTGGGCGTGCTGGAACTCAACCGCAACCCGGACAACTACTTCGCCGAGGTGGAGCAGGTGGCGATGAACCCGTCCAACATCGTGCCGGGCATCGGCTTCTCGCCCGACAAGATGCTGCAGGGCCGGCTGTTCTCGTATGGCGACACGCAGCGCTACCGCTTGGGCGTGAACCATAACCAGATCCCGGTGAATGCGCCCAAGTGCCCGTTCCACAATACCTACCACCGCGACGGCGCGATGCGCGTGGACGGCAACCAGGGCGGCAAGCTCAACTACGAGCCGAACCGCGAGGGCGCCTACGCCGCCAGCGAACGTGCCGTCGAGCCGCCGCTGGCCCTGGATGGTGCCGCCGACCGCTTCGACCACCGTGTCGACAGCGACTACTACAGCCAGCCGGGCGCGCTGTTCCGCCTGTTCGACGAGGCTCAGCGCCAGCGCCTGTACTCGAACATCGCGGCGGCCATGCAGGGCGTGCCGGAAGACATCGTGCGGGTGCAGCTGGCGCACTTCACCAAGGCCGATCCCGCCTACGGCGAAGGTGTCAGGCGCGCGCTGAACCTGAAGTAATGCGCAAGCAATGAAGCATGGCAGTGCGGGTGGCTCCGGGCCGGGGCCACCTTGAAAGCCCGGCAAGGAGAACCATCATGGCCCTGTTCAGAATGTTCGTCAGCGAGTTTCAACAGTTGCAACAGTTGCAACACGTCGCCCACGACAACCCCCGCCGCGAAGACGCGGCGCGCCTGCAGCGCAAGCTGTGGCGCACGGAAATCGGGCTGGCGGTGATCGCGCTGGGCGCGGTCGCGATGTTCCTGGACGCGGCCGCGGGTTTGTCCGCCTTCACCGGGTGATGCCATAATGTGCGGGTTGTGCCGCGTCCCGTGGCGCGGCAGTTGTCAAAGCCACCCCAGATCGGAGCGTACCTATCATGGCAAAGAAGAATGAGATGAGCGTGAACATCGGCATTTCCGACAAAGAACGCAAGAAGATCGCGGAAGGCCTGTCCAAGTTGCTGGCGGATACCTACACGCTTTATCTCAAGACCCATAACTTCCACTGGAACGTCACGGGTCCGATGTTCAACACGTTGCACCTGATGTTCGAGACGCAATACACCGAGCTGGCGCTCGCCGTGGACTCGATCGCCGAGCGTATCCGCGCGCTGGGCTACCCGGCGCCGGGCACCTACAAGGAATACGCTCGCTTGTCGTCGATCCCCGAGGAAGAGGGCGTGCCCGAAGCCACCGAGATGATCCGCAAGCTGGTCGAAGGCCAGGAAGCCGTGGTGCGCACCGCGCGCTCGTTGTTCCCGGTGATCGACGCTGCTGGCGACGAACCCTCCGCCGACCTGCTGACCCAGCGCATGCAGACGCACGAAAAAACCGCGTGGATGCTGCGCTCGATGCTGGCCTGATGCCCTGCCGGCTGCCTTCGTGTGCTGCCGGCCATGCGCGCCGCGCCCTGACCGGGTCGCGGCGCGTTTTCGTTTTTCGTTTAATGCCCTTGCCCTGACCGCTGTGTCGCGGGCCCCCTGCCATGTTTGAACGCTTAGCCCTGTACGCGCGCCTGGTGCGCATCGACAAGCCCATCGGCACGCTGCTGCTGTTGTGGCCTACGCTGTGGGCATTGTGGATGGCCACCGGCGGCCGGCCGGCGTGGAGCCTGTTCTGGATCTTCGTCATCGGCACCTTCCTGATGCGCTCGGCCGGCTGCGCCATGAACGACTGGGCCGACCGTGACTTCGACAAGCACGTCAAGCGCACCAAGGAGCGGCCGCTGACCGCGGGCAAGATTGCCGCGTGGGAGGCGGTGGCGGTGGCGGTGGTGCTGGCGCTTGCGGCCTTCGCCCTGATCACGCCGCTCAATGCGTTCACCAAATGGCTGGCCGTGGTGGCGGCCGTGCTCGCCGGCACCTATCCGTTCTTCAAGCGGTTCTTTGCCATTCCGCAGGCCTACCTCGGCATTGCCTTCGGCTTTGGCATCCCGATGACGTTCGCCGCGGTGCAGGACCATGTGCCCGTGGTGGCGTGGGTGATGCTGCTGGCCAATGTGTTCTGGGCGGTAGCCTACGATACCGCCTATGCCATGGTGGATCGCGATGACGATTTGCTGCTCGGCATGAAGACTTCGGCGATCACGTTCGGGCGGTTTGACGTGGCCGCCATCATGATCTGCTATGCGGTGTTCCTGGGGCTGATGGCCTGGGCCGGTGCGCAGTTCGGGCTGGGCTGGCCGTACTGGATCGGGCTGGTGGCCGCGGCCGGATGCGCGGTGTATCACTACACGCTGGTTCGCGAGCGGGACCGCATGCAGTGCTTTGCTGCGTTCCGGCACAACAACTGGTTGGGCGCTTGTGTGTTTGCCGGGGTGGCGGCGGCTTATGCGTTGCGGTGAGGCGGATGGCCGCAAGCGCTAGCGTCCCGAGGGTTTGCTCCCCTCTCCCACGCAGCGGGAGAGGGGCAAGTGCTAGCTTCCCGACGGTTTGCTCCCCTCTCCCACTTGTGGGAGAGGGGCCGAGGGAGAGGGCGGGCGCTCGTCATGCCGTCGTGCTGGAAAAAACCACGGGCGTCGCCTTGAGTGGCTCCTAGCTGATATGACTCCCCGTGTCAATCGAGATTGGTTTGATTCAGTTTCACGGTTGCATGGTTGTTCCCCAATTTCCTGGAGGGCGACGTAGCAGTAAGTCTCGACGGTGGATCACGCTGATATCCGCGGGTTGGTTACCGCATTACAGAGGTCCGCCCAATGAGCCTGCCGCTATCTAAGGCCGCAAGTCGGATGAAATCCGTTGCCTAGCTAGGTCGCGGGTTGCTCGTGTGCCGGGCTACGTCGCCCTTCAGGAAACTGGCTCCACAGTAGGTGGCAGATAGGTTGGTACCTTGGCGCTGGGTTACGTTGTCTGCGCCGCGTTCGGTATGGCAAGCGACATGGCGAGCCGGCTGATGTCCCAGATGAACCCGCTCAGTTCGCGGGCCACCGCAACCACCGCAATGTTCGGGTTCTTGCCGCGCGCGGCAAGTCTTCGATAGCGCCGGCACAGTCGAACCTGGGCGTCCCAGGACCGGTCAACGATGGCCTTCGGGATGCCTTCGTGCCGTCGCTGAATCTCGGGGCTCACACGTGCCGGGTGCCGGTAACTCCAGGCGGCTTCGATTAGCAGCTTTCTTGCATAACTATTGCCGTTCTTGGTGATGCTGCCTTGGCGCCGTTTTTCCCCGATGAATGTTCGGCGGGCGTCACCCCGAGCCAGGCCATCAGTTGGCGCGGATGCACAAAGCGCGAGAGATCGCCCAATTCGGCGAGCATGCCTATCGCCGTGGTGAACTGCACGCCGCGCATGGCCTGCAAGCCCAGTACGGCCGGATAGAAGCGCCAGTTGACCACGGCTTCGCGCAAGGCCGCTTCGAGACGGCTGCATTGCGCGAGCCGATCCTCGATGGCACGTCGATATTCGTCAAAGGCAAGTTGCTGCCACACGGTGTCGAACGCAAAGGTACTGATCCAGCGCCGGTGCGCCGGTCCCCAGTCGGCTCTGCCGCTGTAGCGCACCCCATGTGAAAGCAGAAAGGCCTTCAGCCGTTGCCGGGCGCGCTTCAGATCGTCCTTGGCGCTGACCCACGCGCGTGACAGATCCCGGAACGCTTCGTCCTCCACACTGGGCACGTACACCGCCGAGAGGTCGCCGGCGCGCAGCGATCGCACGAGCTTGACCGCATCGCGCCGATCGGTCTTGACGCGCTCGCCGGGTTTCTTCGGGATCAGCGACGGCGCGCACACCATGCACTCGAATCCCTTCCCTGCAAGCTGCCGGTAAAGGCCATAGCCGCAAGGGCCTGCCTCGTAGACGATGCGGATCCGGCTCGCTTTAGACTGCAGGCGCTTGCACAGGCGATCGATATCGGCCTTCGAGGTACCGATCTTGCCAAGCAGTTCGACCTCGCCCGCGCCGAGTGCGTAGGCGACCGTGATCGAGTCCTTATGGACGTCAAGACCCACGTACAAAGTGCTATCGTGTTCCATGCTGGCCTCCGCGCTGGAAATCGCCGGGTGTGGCGCTGTCCACACCATGCGGCTCTGGCAGTCATGCTAACCCGCGTTTGATTCCTCGCGGCGGGCCAGCCCTCTTTGCCCCAGGGGAGTCATATTGACTAAGCCACCCCTCTCCCCCTGAGGGGAAAGGGAGACAGCCGCCGTCATCCCAGGCGGTTTTGGCCTTTTCGGTCGACATCCGGCGAGCGCGCCGGGAGGTCACCCTGGCAGAAAAGCCTTCACTCAGTCCTTCCCAAACTCCGCCCCCATTTGCGTCGCGCGTTCCGCCGCGGCGTGCATGGCTTTGGCGAAGGCTTCGCCGATGCCGGCGGCTTGCATGGCGGTGAGCGCTGCGTAGGTGGTGCCGCCCTTGGAGGTCACGCGCTCGCGCAGCAGACTGACCGGCTCGTCCGACTGCGCGGCCAGGGCCGCGGCGCCGCGGAAGGTTTCCACTGCCAGCGCGCGTCCTTGCGCGGCGCTCAGGCCGAGTTCCACGGCCGCTTTCTCCATGGCTTCGATGAAGTAGAAGACGTAGGCCGGGCCGCTGCCGGAGATGGCGGTCACTGCGTCGATCTGCGCGTCGCCTTCCACCCACTCGCACTTGCCCACGGCTTCGGCCAGCGCACGGGCGATGTCGCGGTCTTGCTGCGCCAGCCCGGCTACGCCGGCCAGGCCGGTCATGCCCATGCCGGCCAGCGCCGGTGTGTTGGGCATGGCGCGCACCAGGCGGGTGCGCCCGCCGAACCAGCGCTGCATGTCGGCCAGGCGGATGCCGGCGGCCACGCTCACGATCAGGCTGTCGCCCAGGTGCGGCAGCAGCGATGCCGCTGCCTCGCGGAACTGCTGCGGCTTGACCGCCAGCACCAGCACGTCGCTCTTGCCAAAGGCGGCGTCGGGCGCGCCTGCCGCATGCACCCCGAGGTCGCGCCGCAGCCGTGCCTGCGCTTCATCGAACGGATCGACCACGCGGATCGAGGTGGCCGGCACGCCCCGGGCGATCAGGCCGCCGATCAGGGCGGTGGCCATATTGCCGCCGCCGAGGAAACCAAAGGTGAGATTGTTGAGCATGTCGGTCTCTTGCTGGGAATCGTCTGGGAATAAGGGGGCGGCGTTCAGCCCGGCGTAGCCCGTGTCGCCTCGGGTGCCGTGGCATAGTCACGCGCGCCGAAAATGGCGGTGCCGATGCGCACCACGGTAGCGCCCTCGGCAATGGCGGCCTCCATGTCGGCGGACATGCCCATCGACAGGGTGTCCACATCCAGCCCGGCGGCGCGCAAGGTGTCGAGCAGGGTGCGCAGCGCGGCAAACGGCCGGCGCTGGGCCGCCGCATCGCTCTGCGGCGCCGGAATGGCCATCAGGCCGCGCAGCCGCAGCCCGGGCAGCGCAGCCACGGCGCGTGCCAGCGCGGGCACTTCGTCTGGCGCGACGCCGCTCTTGCTGGCTTCGCCGCTGATATTGACCTGCAGGCAGACTTGCAGCGGCGCCATGCCGGCGGGGCGCTGCGCCGACAGCCGCTCGGCGATGCGCAGGCGGTCGATGGCATGGACCCAGTCGAACTGCTCGGCCACGGCACGGGTCTTGTTGCTTTGCAGGGGGCCGATGAAGTGCCAGCTGATCTGGTCGCGCAAGCCGCCAAGCTGTGCCATCTTGTCCACGCCTTCCTGCACGTAGTTCTCGCCAAAGGCGCGCTGGCCGGCGTCGAACGCGGCCTGCACCGCGGCAGCGGGGAAGGTCTTGGAAACCGCCAGAAGCGTGACTTCACCGGCCGGTCGCCCGGCCTGTTGTGCGGCTGCCGCGACGCGCCGGTTGACGGCTTGCAAGTTGGCGGCGATTACAGACATAATCCGGCGAACATATCAAGAAGTACAACAAAAAGTACGACAAAAAAGGGTGGGGTCATTATAGATGGACATCGCGCAGCTATTAGCTTTCGCCGTCAAGAACAAGGCGTCCGATCTCCATCTCTCGGCAGACATGCCGCCGATGGTGCGTATCCACGGCGATATGCGCCGCATCAATGTGGCCGCGATGGGCCACAAGGATGTCCATGCCATGGTGTACGACATCATGAGCGACACCCAGCGCAAGCAATATGAGGAACGGCTGGAAATCGACTTTTCCTTCGAAATCGCCAGCCTGTCGCGTTTCCGGGTCAATGCCTACAACACGCAGCGCGGCGCCGCCGCGGTGTTCCGGACCATTCCCTCCAAGGTATTGACGCTGGAAGACCTGCGCGCGCCGGCGGTGTTCGCCGACCTGTGCATGAAGCCGCGCGGCCTGGTGCTGGTGACCGGGCCCACGGGTTCGGGCAAATCCACCACGCTGGCGGCGATGGTGGACCACCGCAACGATCACGACATGGGCCACATCCTCACGGTGGAGGATCCGATCGAGTTCGTGCACACTTCCAAGAAGAGCCTGATCAACCAGCGCGAGCTGGGGCCGCACACGCATTCCTTCGCCAATGCGCTGCGCTCCGCGCTGCGCGAGGATCCCGATGTGGTGCTGGTGGGCGAGCTGCGCGACCTGGAAACCATCCGCCTGGCGCTGACCGCGGCCGAAACCGGCCACCTGGTGTTCGCCACGCTGCACACCAGTTCAGCGGCCAAGACCATCGACCGGGTTGTCGACGTGTTCCCGCCCGAAGAAAAAGACATGGTGCGCACCATGTTGTCCGAGTCGCTCGAAGCGGTGATCTCGCAAACGCTGCTCAAGACGCGCGACGGCAACGGCCGCACGGCGGCGCACGAGATCATGATTGCCACGCCGGCGATCCGCCACCTGATCCGCGAGAACAAGATCGCGCAGATGTACTCGATGATGCAGACCAGCAGCGGGCTTGGCATGCAGACGCTGGACCAGTGCCTGTCGGACCTGATCAAGCGCGGCATCATCAACTACAACGATGCGCGCGCCATCGCCAAGAACCCCGATTCCTTCACGGGCTGAGGCGAGTCCGCCGCATCCGAACCAGGACACCGCCATGCTCGATCGCGAATCCGCCGCCAAGTACATCAACGACCTGCTCGAGCTCATGGTGGGCAACCGCGGCTCGGACCTGTTCATCACCGCCGACTTTCCGCCCGCCATCAAGGTCGACGGCAAGATCACGCCGGTCTCGCAGCAGCCGCTCAATCCCGCCCAGGCGCTCGGCCTGGTGCGCTCCATCATGAACGAGCGGCAGGCGAGCGAGTTCGACGGCAGCCGCGAGTGCAACTTCGCCATCTCCGTGCCCAATGCCGGGCGCTTTCGCGTTTCCGCGTTCATCCAGCAGGGCAAGGCGGGCATGGTGGTGCGTACCATCAATACGCGCATCCCGTCCGTGGAAGAGCTCGACCTGCCGCCGGCGTTGCATGACATCGTGATGTCAAAGCGCGGGCTGGTGATCGTCACCGGCGCCACCGGCTCGGGCAAGTCGACGTCGCTCGCCGCCATGCTCGATCACCGCAACGCGCATTCGTACGGGCACATCATCACCATCGAGGACCCGATCGAATACGTGCACGCGCACCAGAACTGCATCGTCACGCAGCGCGAGGTCGGCATCGATACCGACTCCTGGCACGTGGCGTTGAAGAACACCTTGCGCCAGGCGCCCGACGTGATCCTGATCGGCGAAATCCGAGATCGGGAAACCATGGAATACGCGATGCAGTACGCGGAAACGGGCCACCTGTGCCTGGCCACCCTGCACGCCAACAATGCCAACCAGGCCATCGACCGCGTGGTCAACTTCTTCCCCGAGGAAAAGCGCCAGCAGTTGCTGATCGACCTGTCGCTCAACCTGAAGGCGATGGTGTCGCAGCGCCTGTTGCCGCGCAAGGGGCAAAAGGGCCGCGTGCCGGCGGTGGAGATCATGATCGGCACGCCGCTGGTGGCCGACCTGATCTTCAAGGGCGAGATCCACGCGCTCAAGGAAGTCATCAAGAAATCGCGAGAGCAGGGCATGGTGTCGTTCGACCAGGCGCTGTTCGACCTGTACGAAGCCGGCAAGATCACCTACGAAGACGCGTTGCGCAACGCCGACTCGCTCAACGACCTGCGGCTGATGATCAAGCTGCACGGCACCCTGGACCGCGAGACCGACCTGGGCGCCGGCACCGAACATCTGAACGTGATCTGAGCACGCACGGCAGCATCGCCTAGGGCTACGCTGAAAAAGGTCAACGCCGTTGGGCGGTGAATCGTTAAATGCGGATGAAACAACAGACCCTTGCGATGGCGGCCGATCAAGGCGCCGGATTCGAACAGTACCGTCGGCCAACCAAACGTGATGTGTTCCTTGAGACGATGGAGCAGATCGTGCCGTGGACGCAGTTGTGCGAGGTTGTCGAGCCGCACTATCCGAAGGGTCAAGGCGGTCGCCCGCCAGTTGGTCTGGAGCGCATGCTGCGCATGCACTTTGTGCAGCACTGGTTCAACCTGGCGGATGAAGCGTGCGAGGAGGCGCTGCTGGACAGCACTGCATTGCGGCGATTCGTTGGGATTGACCTGGGGCGCGAGCGCGTTCCCGATGGCACGACGCTGTTGAAGTTTCGCCGGCTGCTGGAGCGCAACAAGCTCGGCGAGCAGTTGTTCGCCAAGGTCGGCGAAGTACTGCAAGGGCGGGGGCTGAAGGTTGGCACCGGCACGATCGTGGATGCCACCATCATCGGGGCGCCCAGTTCCACGAAGAATGCGGACAAGGCGCGAGACCCCGAAATGCATCAGACGAGGAAAGGCCAGCAGTGGTACTTCGGCATGAAGCTGCACATCGGCGTGGATAGCCAGACGGGACTGGCACACAGCGCGGTAGTGACGGCTGCGAACGTGCATGACAAGCATCCGCTGCCGGCTCTGCTGCACGGCGCCGAGCGGCGTGTGTACGGCGACAGCGCCTATGCGAGCCAGAAGGAACTCATTGCCAGCAAGGCACCGCACGCGAAGGACTTTACCAACCAGCGTGTGCGCAGGCGCAGTGGTGAAGTCGATGACGCCAGACGCTCGAAGAACCGCAACAAGTCGAAGATACGTGCGCGGGTCGAGCACGTCTTTGCGGTGGTCAAGCGGCTATGGGGTTTCGTCAAGGTGCGCTATCGCGGCCTGGCGAAGAACGCCACGCGCGCCTTCACAGCACTGGCGTTGAGCAACATCTACATGAGCCGCGAGCGGCTCATGGCACAGGTGCGTCCATGAGCGGCCAAAGTGGGTCGGGAGACCCGCTTACAAGGCCCTTCGGGGCAAGAAAATCGAACCAATCGCGTCGCTGATCTCGCATTCCGAAATTCAGCAACAGGCCGTCGACGAAAACGGCGGCTTCTTCAGCGTAGCCCTAGTACACTGTCCGGCGCAGGACGCGCATCGCCGTGCGCCGCCGTGCCACCCGAGGATTCCGTCATGAGCAATGTCTACCAGTTCGAAGCCAGTTCCCTGGCCGGCCAGCCGGTGCCGCTGTCGCAATTCAGCGGCAAGGTGCTGCTGATCGTGAACACCGCCAGCGAGTGCGGCTTCACGCCCCAATATGCCGCCCTGCAGGCGCTGCAGGAACAGTATGCAGGCAGTGGCCTTGAAGTGCTGGGTTTTCCTGCAACCAGTTCGGCAAGCAGGAGCCGGGCGACGCAGCGCAGATCGGCCAGTTCTGTGAATCGCGCTTCCACGTCACCTTCCCGATGTTCGGCAAGATCGACGTCAAGGGCGACAACGCGCATCCGCTGTATCGATGGCTGACCTCGGAGAAGCCGGGTGTGCTTGGCCTGGAGGTGATCAAGTGGAACTTCACCAAGTTCCTGCTGCGCCGCAACGGGACGGTGTTCAAGCGCTACGCGCCCACCACCAAGCCCGAGGACATCAAGCGCGACATCGAGACGCTGCTGGCCGAGCCGGCCTAAAGGCGCATCCTGCAGGTGCCCACGGCCTCGCGTGAAGCGGGGGTCGATGTTATCCGCGCGCCCCTTGGCCGATCAGCCGATCAGCCGGCTAGCCGCTGGTGTGCTGCACCGCACGCAGGAAGCCGTTGAGCGAGCGGTCGGGCGTTTCGTGGAAGCGTTCGTCCAGCATGACGATGCCGCGGCAGCGGTCCAGGCGGAAGCTGCGATAGTCGGTGCGCGTGGTGCACCAGGCGGCCAGCAGCCAGCTATTGCCCCAGAAAAACAGGCCTAGCGGCTGCACGATGCGGTCGGTGGCGCGCTGTTGCGCGTCGGTATAGTCCAGGCGCAGCAGGCGTTGCGCGTTCATGGCTCCGTGCACCACGTCAAACGCGTCACGCACCTGCGGGAGGTTGACGAATTCGGGGGCGAACACGCGGCTTTGCTGCGCCGCATGACGCCGCGCGGGCGGCAGCGCCGCCACCAGCTTTTCCAGCGCGGGATCGGCGGCGGCGGCCAGCGCGCCGCCGCCCCAGGCCTTGAGCAGGCGCAGCCCTGCCACCAGCGCCTCGACTTCGATCGCGGTAAACATCAGCGGAGGGACGTCATAGTCGGCCCGCAACCGGTAGCCGATGCCCGCTTCGCCCTCGACCGGAACGCCCGACAGCGACAGCGCCTGGATATCCCGGTACACCGTGCGCTCGGACACCCCGAGCCGCTGCGCCAGCAGCGCCGCCGTGGTGAGGCGGCGCCCCCGCAATACCTGGACGATCTGGAAAAGGCGGTCAGCGCGGCGGCTCATCGAGGCTTCATCTTGGTGCTATGCGGGTATTGGTAAAGCGGTTGCGGTAGCCGATCAGCCTGCCAGCGGCTGGTGCAGGCCGACGCGATTGCCTTCGCTGTCGATGATATGCGCAATATGGCCGATATCGCCAGGCAGCTGCAGCGGGCCGAACACGGTCTTGCCGCCGGCCGCCGTGACACGCGCCAGCAGCGCCGTGAGCTGCGGCGTGTGCAGGTAAGGCAGGCAGCCGTCGGCCGAAGGGCGGTAGCCCTCGCCAGCCACCAGTGCGCCACCAGGCTCATGGTTGGCAAACACAGCCATGTCGATCTGCGCCATGGTTTCGCGCTTGAGGGTGGTCTCGAAGGCCTGTTCGTAGAATCGGATGGCACGGGCCATGTCCGTGACAGGAATTTCAAGCCAGTTGATCAGTCCGCTCATGATGGTCTCTCTTTCTCTCAGGGGTGATGGAGAGACGGATCATGCGCGGGGGCTCCTGACAACGTCCTGTCAGCAGGGATCAGCGCGGCATCCATGCCGCCAGCATCGGCACGATCACGGCGGTCAGCACGCCGTTCAGGCCCATGCCGAGCGCGGCGAAGGCGCCGGCCTCCTGGTTGACCTGGAAGGCGCGCGCGGTGCCAATGCCGTGCGCTGCCACGCCGGTGGCGAAGCCGCGCACGGTGTAGTCGGAAATGCGCAGCAGGTTCAGCAGCTTGGTGGCGCTGACCGCGCCGATGATGCCGGTGGCCATCACCAGCACGGCGGTCAGCGAGGGCAGGCCGCCGATCTTCTCGGCCACGCCCATGGCGATCGGGATGGTGACCGACTTGGGCGCGAGCGAGCGCATGGTCTCGGGCGACGCGCCCAGCAGCCAGGCGATGCCGACGGCCGATACCACCGCCACCAGCGATCCCGCCAGCAGTCCGCCCAGCAGCGGGAACACGTGCCGGCGCAGCTTGGGCAGCTGCATGTAGAGCGGCACGGCCAGCGCGACGGTAGCCGGCCCGAGCAGGAAGTGGACGAACTGCGCGCCATCGAAATAGGTCTTGTACGGCGTGCCGGTCACCGTCAGCAGGGTGACCAGGATGGCGACCGCGATCATCACGGGATTGGCCAGCGGCGAGAAGCGCGCGCGCTCATAGACGCGGAACGCGAAGACATAGGCCAGCAAGGTGGCGGTCAGGCCGAGCAGCGGGCTGGCCGCCAGGTAGACCCAGATCTCGTTCAGGCGCGGCGTCATGCTTGTTCTCCCGAACCGGCTTGCGCGCCGTGCGCGGCGGCATCCTCGGGCGGCCGCGCACGGCCCATCAGCGCGCGCGCCACCAGCGCGGTGGTGGCGATCGCCAGCCAGGTGGACACCACCAGCGCCACCACGATCGGCAGCCACTCCCCGCCGATGCGGTGCGCGTGCACCATGATGCCGACGCCGGCCGGCACGAACAGCAGCGACAAGTGCTTGAGCAGCTCGGAGGTGGTCCCCTGGATCACCGGCAACAGCCGGTCGTCGAACGTAAGCCAGCCGAACAGCAGGATCATGCCGATCACCGGCCCGGGCACGGGCAGGCTCAGGGAATAGCTGAGCGCTTCCCCGAGGGATTGGAAAACCAGCAGGATGGCGAAGGTCTGGAGCATGCGGGTGCGGGGCGAGGAGAGGCGGGAGTGGATGCCATCGCATGGTAACCCGGAGCGGCTCCTTGCTCCAGCGGGTTTGCTACGTCAAGAGCAACGGCTTAACGTCAAAAGCAACTGCAGTTTCACCTCCCCTGCGGGAGGCGACCTACTTTCTTGTCTCGCCAAGAAAGTAGGCAAAGAAGGCGACCCGGATGCGGCGAAAGACCCCTCGTCGGCAAGCCAAAAGAGCGGCCGGGGGCCAAACTCACATCGCCTTAGGGCGATGCTCAGACATGGGTCCCTCTTTTCCGCTCTTTTGGCTTGCCGACGAGGCGCCCCATAACGGGAGATTCAAACCTTGACGGCTCGCTTCGCATCGCGCCTGGGTGATTCCCGCCCGTGGGGCGAGAATCACGGCTACCACAATTGGTTCATCTTGCCGCGGGTTGGCTCCCTCTCCCACTTGTGGGAGAGGGGCTGGGGAGAGGGCGGGAGCTCGTTACGCCTGCGTGCTGGACGAAACCGAGGGCTCCGCTTGAAGTGGCTCCTAGCTAAGCCACCCCTCTCCCCGGCCCTCTCCCCCTGAGGGGAGAGGGAGAGACAGCCGTCGTCATGGCACGCGGCTTTGGCCTGACTTGTCAGCTTCGGCCGGCACCTCGGGATACTTACCCCAGCATGCGATCCACCAGCTCGATCCAGTGCATCACCGGCGTGCCGGTGCCGCTTTGCAGGTGCGTGATGCAGCCGATATTCGCCGAGACGATGGCGTCGGGCTTCGAGGCCTGCAGGTTGGCGAGCTTCTCGTCGCGCAGCCGATAGGACAATTCGGGCTGCAGCACCGAGTACGTGCCCGCGGAGCCACAGCACAGGTGGCTGTCGGCGCAGAGCTTGACGTCCACCCCCAGGCCCGTCAGCAGGGCTTCCACCTTGCCGCGGATCTGCTGGCCGTGCTGCAGCGTGCAGGGCGGATGGTAAGCCACGCGCTGGCCGTCAGTGCCTTCGCTGCTTCTTGCCTCGGAGGCCGCGTCTTGCAGGGCGTCGGCGAAGTTCGGCAGCAGCTCCGACAGATCCTTGGTCAGCGCCGAGATCTGGCGCGCGCGATCCGCGTAGCGGGCATCGTTGCGCAGCAGGTGACCGTATTCCTTAACCATCACGCCACAGCCCGATGCGGTCATCACGATGGCCTCCGCGCCGGCTTGCACGGCCGGCCACCAGGCGTCGATATTGCGCCGCATATTGTCGAGGCCGCCGTCGTGGTCGCCGGTGTGATAGCGCACGGCGCCGCAGCAGCCGGCCTCGCGCGCCAACACCAGTTGCACGCCAAGGCGGTCGAACACGCGGGCCGTGGCGGCATTGATGTTGGGCGACATCGACGGTTGCACGCAGCCGTCGAGCAACAACATCTTGCGCACATGCGTGGTGCGCGGCCATGCGCCGGCATCGACCGCTTGCGGCACCTTGTTGCGCAGCGCCTGCGGCAGCAGCGGGCGCACGCGCTGGCCCATGCGCATGGCCGTGCCGAACAGCGCCGGGCGCGTCATGCTTTCGCGCAGCGCCCATCGCGCGAAACGCTCGCGCGCCGGGCGCTGGATGCCTTGCGCCTCCAGGCGGTCGTCCACCACCTTGCGGCCGATATCGACCAGCCGGCCGTACTTCACGCCCGAGGGGCAGGTGGATTCGCAGTTGCGGCACGTGAGGCAGCGGTCCAGGTGCAGGCGCGTGCTTTCCGTGACGGGCTGGCCTTCCAGTACCTGCTTCATCAGGTAGATGCGGCCGCGCGGGCCGTCCAGCTCGTCGCCGAGCAACTGGTAGGTGGGGCAGGTCGCTGTGCAGAAGCCGCAATGCACGCATTTGCCGACGATGGACTTGGCTTCTTCGCCGTCGGGCGTGTCGCGCAGGAATTCGGCCAGGGTGGTTTGCATGGTTCGGGGACTCTCCGGTGCCTTTGCTGGGGATCGATGCTGGACGGTGCAGTGAGGCCCGCGGCTCAGAGGTCGGCGTACATGCGCTGCGGGTTGAAGATGCCGGCGGGGTCGAACGTTGCCTTGAGCCGCTGGTGGATGGCGGCCAGCGGCGCGGACAGCGGCGTGAACACGCCCACGGACTTGTCGCCATTGCGGAACAGGGTGGCATGGCCGCCGGCTGCCTTGGCCGCGGCGCGCACGAGGGCGCTGTCCGCCGCGCTGTCGCTGCCGCCCAGCCACCAGCGCTGGCCACCGCCCCATTCGATTAGCTGCCCGCCGGGCAGCGCCAGCGGCGCGGCGGTGCTCGGCACGGCAATGCGCCACAGCGCCCGGCCGGCTTGCACAGGCGCAAAGAAGGGATGGCTTTGCTCGCGCAGCGCGCGCCACAAAGCGTCGGCTTGCGCGGGCTCCACGGCTTCGCCGCCCAGCCGCTCGCGCGCGGCGCGCAGCGCGGCCGCCGCGCCCGACAGGCGCAGGTGCAGCACGCCGTCGTGCCAGGCCGAGGCGGCAATCGGCAGGGGCTGGCCGCCCCAGTCGTTGAGGCGGTCGAGCGCCGCGGCCTCGTCCAGCGCAAAGCGCAGCGTGGCGTCGTCGAAGGGCACCGGCAGCACCTTGAGCGAGACTTCCAGGATCAGTCCCAGCGTGCCGAGCGATCCGGACATCAGTCGCGAGACGTCATAGCCGGCCACGTTCTTCATCACCTGGCCGCCGAAGCTCAGGACATCGCCGCGGCCGTCCATCACGCGCGTGCCCAGCACAAAGTCACGCAGCGCGCCCACCGCCTGCCGGCGTGGGCCGGACAGGCCGGCGGCCACCGCGCCGCCGATCGTGGCCACGTCGCTGCCATCGGCGCCCGTGCTGAAATGCGGCGGCTCGAACGCCAGCATCTGGCGCCGCTCGGCCAGCGCCGCCTCGATCTCCGCCAGCGGCGTGCCGCAGCGCGCGGTGATCACCAGCTCGGGCGGGTCGTAGTCGACAATGCCGGTGTAGGCGCGCGTGTCGAGCAGCGCCCCTTGCGCTTGCTGGCCATAGAAATCCTTGCTGCCGCCGCCGCGCAGGCGCAGCGGCGCGCGCGTGTCGGTGGCATGCCGGATGGCATCGCGAAAGGCGGTGAGGGTGGCTTGCTGATCGGATGGCATGGCTGGCATGGTGGCTGGCTGGTGTCGGCTTGAACTAAGTCAGGCGGAAGAAGTGGGGCGGCGGGTTGGCGCCTCGGCGGGTGCGCGGGAGCCTGCCGGCTCGCGTTCGCTCTCGTCCTGGTAAGGCGGCAGCTCGGTGCCGCAGTGCTTGCAGTAGCCGGCGTCGGGTTCGTGGCCTTCGGTCAGGCAATGGTTGCAGGTGCGCGTGGTCAGTGGCCGCTTCATGATGCTGGCGGCTAGCTCGGCGCCCACGATGCCGGTGGGAAAGGCAATGATGCCGTAGCCCAGCAGGATGGTCAGCGAGGTGATGAACTGGCCCAGCGGTGTCTTGGGCACCATGTCGCCAAAGCCGGTGGTGGTCAGCGTCACCACCGCCCAGTACATGCTAACGGGGATGCTGGTGAAACCGTGCTGCGGGCCTTCCACCACATACATCACGGTGCCGAGGATCACGGTGATGATGAACACCGTGCCGAGGAAGACGAAGATCTTGCGCCGGCTGTTGGCCAGCGCGCGGTACAGGATCTGCGCCTCCTCGAAATACACTGTCAGCTTGAGGATCCGGAACACGCGCAGCAGCCGCAGCAGGCGCACGTCGATCAGGAACGCCAGCTCGGGCACGAAGAAGGCGAGCCAGGTCGGAATGATCGACAGGAAGTCGACCACGCCGAAGAAGCTGAACACATAGCGCAGCGGCCGGCGCACCACCAGGATGCGCATCACGTATTCGGCGGTAAATAACAGCGTGAACAGCCACTCCAGCACCGTGAACACGCGGCCCAGCCGCAGGTTCACGGCCGGCAGGCTGTCGAACACCACGATCAGCACGCTGGTGACGATGGCCAGCAGCAAGGTGATGTCGAACAGCCGCCCGTTGCGCGTGTCGGCCTCGAAGATGATGGTGTACCAGCGCTCGCGCCAGCCCGATTCGGGCTTGCCGAGGCGCTGGCGGGTTTGCGCGCTGCTGCGGGCGCGTTGCGTGGCGTTGGGACCGGCCATGTTCAGAAACGCGGCAGGTCGGGATGCGGCAGCAGGCCGCGCTTCACATGCATGCGCCCGTACTCGGCGCAGCGCGCCAGCGTGGGAATGGCCTTGTCGGGGTTGAGCAGGCGCGCCGGGTCGAAGGCCGCCTTGACGCCGAAGAAAATCTCGCGCTCCTCCGCGGAGAACTGCACGCACATCGAGTTGAGCTTTTCCACGCCCACGCCGTGCTCGCCGGTCACCGTGCCGCCGAGCTCCACGCAGCTCTCCAGGATGTCGGAGCCGAACAGCTCGGCGCGGTGCCATTCGTCCTGGTCCGCACCATCGAACAGGATCAGTGGATGCATGTTGCCGTCGCCCGCATGGAACACATTCATGCAGCGCAGGCCGTACTTGCGCTCCATCTCCTCGATGCGCTTGAGCAGCGTGCCGATGTGCTTGCGCGGGATGGTGCCGTCCATGCAGTAGTAGTCCGGCGAGATGCGGCCGGCGGCGGGGAAGGCATTCTTGCGCCCACTCCAGAAGCGCAGCCGCTCGGGCTCGCTTTGCGACACCTGGATGCGGCTGGCGCCTGAGGCGCGCAGCACCTCGCTCATGCGCTCCACTTCCTCGGCCACCTCTTCCGGCGTGCCGTCGGATTCGCACAGCAGGATGGCGGCGGCGTCCAGGTCGTAGCCGGCACGCACGAATTCCTCGACCGCGGCGGTGGCGGGCTTGTCCATCATTTCCAAGCCGGCCGGAATGATGCCGGCGCCGATCACGTCGGCCACTGCGTTGCCGCCCTTGGCCACGTCATCGAAGCTGGCCATGATCACCTGCGCCAGCTGCGGCTTGGGGATCAGCTTGACGGTGACCTCGGTCACCACCGCCAGCATGCCCTCGGAGCCGATCACCGCGGCCAGCAGGTCCAGCCCCGGCGCGTCGGGCGCTTCCGAGCCGAACTCTACCACTTCGCCTTCCATGGTGACGGCGCGCACGCGCAGCACGTTGTGCACCGTCAGGCCGTACTTCAGGCAATGCACGCCGCCCGAGTTCTCGCTGACGTTGCCGCCGATGGTGCAGGCGATCTGCGACGAAGGATCGGGCGCGTAATAGAGGTTGTACTGCGCGGCGGCCTCGGAGATGGCGAGATTGCGCACGCCGGGCTGGACCACCGCGGTGCGCGAGCGCGCGTCCACGCTGACGATCCGCTTGAACTTGGCCAGCGACAGCACCAGGCCGGTGGCGATCGGCATGGCTCCGCCCGACAGGCTGGTGCCGGCGCCGCGCGGCACCACGGGGACCTGCAGCGCATGGCACAGGCGCAGGATGGCGCAGACCTGGTCCTCGTTGTCGGGCAGCGCCACGGCCATCGGCACCTGGCGATAGGCCGCCAGGCCGTCGCACTCGTAGGGCACGGTGTCCTCGGGTTTCCACAGCAACGCCGCATCGGGCAGGATTTTCGCCAGGCCCGCGAGCAACGCGTTGCGGCGTGTGTCGTCGGCGACCAGTGAGGCTTCGTGCGGGGCGTTCATGGCAACTCCTGTTATGGCCGCCGGCGCCCGCCATGGCAGGGCGGGAGCGGGTGGGGAGCAAGGACTATAGCGCAGCCAGGTGGCTGCGCAGCCCTGTGGCGACGTGAATTCCGCATGGCAGGCCGATCAAAATCGCTCATGACGGCATTGGCCCGGAACGTGCCATGCGGGCGGTGTCGCGCAGGAGCCTCGCGAGCTGGCCGGTACCAATCCAGCTTAGCACCGGCGCGGCGCAAGGCGTCGATAGGGCGCCTTATTGTCCGCGCGGCGCCAGCATGTGCGCCATTTCCAGCTTGTCGTGATAGTCCGGTGCCACATAGAGCGCCTGCGGCTCCACGCCGTAGCGCACGAAGCCCATGGCTTCATAAAGCGCGATCGCGGGCGCATTGATGACGTTGACGCAGAGCGTGACCTGGCGCAGGCCGGGCATGGCGGTGGCCACCGCCATCGCCTGCTCCAAGAGCTGCCGCCCGAGACGCCGGTCGCGATAGCCCGGCGCTACATACATGCCCCAGACAAAGGCCTTGTGGCGCTGCTTGACCTTGTCCTCGCGCATCACCCCAACCACGCCGGCCAGCGCGGTGCCGCCCTCGGTGGCTTCGAAGGCGCCGATCACAGCCTTTTCGGGCGTTGCCTCAAGGCGGCCGGCGATGGTGGCCAGCGGCAGGTCACGCTCTTCCTCGAAGCTGGAGCCAAAGGCAGCGGGCGCTTCCAGCAGGCCTTCGAGGCGCAGCGCCTGGAAGGCTCTGGCATCGGCGGGGGTTAGCGGGCGGATCTGCATGGGGTTCTTCTCCGGGGGCTGGCCGAACAGCCAGCCAGTCTTACCAGTCCAGGCTGAGCAGCCAGTCGACGAAATACCGCGCCTCCGGCTTGAGCGGCGCCTGTTCGCGCTCGACGATGTAGTAGCCGTGCGGCGATACCGATTCGATATCCAGCAGCCGCACCATCTGGCCCAGCGACAGCCAGTGCCGGGCCATGCGCTGGCGCACCAGCGCCACGCCCTGGTTGGAGGCGATGGCTTCCAGCATCAGGCCGATGTCGTTGAATTGCGGGCCGGTCTGGGGTTCGGGCCAGTCCAGGCCGGCTGTCTCGAACCAGGGCTTCCAGGGCTCCAGCGGGCTGCGCAACAGCACCAGGTTGTGCAGGTGCTCGGGTTTGGTGATGGCGCGGCCGTCAATGCGCTCGTAGTACTCGCGCCCGCAGGCCGGGAACACCGGCTCGACCAGCAGCTTGGTGGTCTTCAGGTCGGGGTAGCGTCCGGTGCCGTAGCGGATCTCCACATCGGTGTCTTCTGCCTTCACGTCCAGGAAGGGGATGGCCAGGTGCAGCTCGGTGTCGATGTGCGGGTACAGCGCGGTGAACTCGGGCAGGCGCGGCACCAGGTGCTGGCGGCCGAAGGTGGGCGGGATCGCCACGCGCAGGCGGGTGCGCTGCTTGTTGTACTCGGGCCGGGCCAGTTCGTTGAGCGACTTGAGGGCATCCTGCACGTTGCGCAGGTAGCGCGTGCCAGCGGCCGTCAGCCGCAGCGCGGCATTGGCGCGCACGAAGAGGTCCTCGCCCCACAGTTCCTCGAGGTTCTTGATGCGGTGCGACACCGCGCTGGGCGTGACCGACAGCTCCTCGGCCGCGCGCGCGAAGCTGCCCAGCCGGGCGGCGGCCTCGAACGCGATCAGCAGGTGCAGCGGCGGGACGCGGTTGAACACGGATGCCATGCCGCGCGGGCCCTTAGCGCACCGGGCGGAAGATCTTGCCCGGGTTGAGGATGTGGTTGGGATCGAGCGCGTTCTTGATGGCGCGCATCAGGTCGAGTGCGTCTTCGCCGTGCTCGCTGACCAGGAAATCCATCTTGTGCAGTCCCACGCCGTGCTCGCCGGTGCAGGTGCCGCCCATGGCCAGCGCGCGCTCCACGATGCGCCGGTTGATGGTCTCGGCCTCGGCGAGTTCTTCTGGCTTTTCAGGATCGGTGAGGATCGCGACGTGGAAATTGCCGTCGCCCACATGGCCCACGATGGGGCAGGGCAGGCTGGACGCATTGAGGTCGCGTTCGGTCTCGGTCACGCAATCGGCCAGGCGGGAGATCGGCACGCAGACATCGGTGGTGACCGCCTTGCAGCCTGGCTTGAGCTGCAGCATGGCGAAGTACGCGGTATGGCGCGCGTTCCACAGGCGGCTGCGGTCTTCCGGCCGCGTGGCCCACTCGAAGCCCTGGCCGCCATTGTCGGCGGCGATCTGCTGCACGGTCTCGGCCTGCTCCTTGACGCCGGCCTCGGTGCCATGGAATTCGAAGAACAGGTGCGGCATCTCCGGCATGGACAGGTTGTCGTGCCGGTTGATGGCGCGGATGGCCAGCGCATCGACAAACTCCACGCGCGCGACGGGCACGCCCAGCTGGATGGTCTCGATGGTCGCCCGCACCGCGCTGCCCATGCTGGGGAAGCTGCAGATGGCTGCCGAGATGGCTTCGGGCTGCGGGTACAGCCGCACCGTCACCTCGGTGATGATGCCCAGCGTGCCTTCGCTGCCGATCATCAGGCGGGTCAGGTCGTAGCCGGCGGAGGACTTGCGCGCGTGGGTGCCCGTCTTGATGATGCGCCCGTCGGCGGTGACCACGGTCAGCGCCAGCACGTTTTCGCGCATGGTGCCGTAGCGTACCGCGTTGGTCCCGGAAGCGCGCGTGGCGCACATGCCGCCCAGCGAGGCATCGGCGCCCGGGTCGATCGGGAAGAACAGGCCGGAGTCCTTGATTTCCTGGTTCAGCTGCTTGCGGGTCACGCCCGGTTGCACCGTCACGTTCAGGTCCTCGGGTTGCACCGACAGCACCTTGTTCATCTGCGACAGGTCCAGGCTGATGCCGCCGGCCACCGCCAGCAGGTGGCCCTCGAGCGAAGAGCCGGCGCCATAGGCGATCAGCGGCACACGGTGCGCGTTGCACAGGCGGGCCACCTCGGCCACTTCCTCGGTGGTGTGGGCGAAGACCACGCCGTCCGGCGCTGCCGGCGGGAAGGGCGATTCATCGCGGCCATGGTGGTCGCAGATGCCGGGTGAGGTGGAGAAGCGTTCGCCGAAGCGGGCCTGCAGGGCGTCGCGCACGGCGGCGGGCAGGGGTTGGCGCACCAGCGCGGCGTGGGCAAGGGGTTGGTTCATGGCGTCTCCGGCGGGTCTGTGGGGGCCGGGGCCGTGCAGCGCCGGCCATTGCAGGGCCGCGCTGAACGGTGCCGGCACTCGCACCCGGTAGCGTATCAAGCGAATCCCGGTATTCTACGCCGCGCCCGGGCCGGCTCGCGGGGCGGGCGCCGCAACAGCCACCCGGCGCCAGGCCGCGCGCTAACGCGAAGGGCCCGATGCGCGCCATAATGCTGGATTCGCCAACGCAGGAGACCCGCATGGGCCATCGCCTCTCCAAGATCGTCACCCGCACCGGAGATGCCGGCACCACCGGGCTTGGCGACGGCAGCCGCACCAGCAAGGACAGCCTGCGCATCGCCGCCATCGGCGATGTGGACGAGCTCAACTCGAACCTTGGCGTGCTGCTCACCGAGACGCTGCCCGACGACGTCCGCTCGGCCTTGCTGCACATCCAGCACGACCTGTTCGACCTTGGCGGCGAGCTCTCGATCCCGGGTTACGTGCTGGTCAAGCCCGAGCAGGTGCTGCAGCTCGACGAATGGCTGAATCGCTACAATGCCAACCTGCCGCGCTTGGCCGAATTCATCCTGCCAGGCGGCAGCCGGGCTGCGGCGGTGGCGCATGTGTGCCGCACGGTGTGCCGGCGCGCCGAGCGCGCGCTGGTGGCGCTGGGCGCGCAGGAAGCCCTGAACGAGGCGCCGCGCCAGTACCTGAACCGCTTGTCCGACCTGTTGTTCGTGCTGGCGCGCGTGCTCAACTGGGCCGGCGGGGGCAGCGATGTCCTGTGGCAGCGAGGCCGCTAGCCGCCCCTGTTTTTGGTGGCGCAAGAGGCACAAAAACCACGCTTGGCGCGCAACGTCTTCTAATGCCCCTCAACGTGGCCCAGCCAGCCTGCCGTTGATCAGAGGGAGAAGCCGAGAAAATTAGTCGGATTTGCACTTCCGGCCCTTGAAATGGCCCCGGACGGCCACATTTCGGCCTCAGGATGAATTGCAGTCCCCGCGGATAGCGGGGCTCAAGAGGAGAGAATAATGGGTAAGATCATCGGTATCGACCTCGGTACCACCAATAGCTGCGTCGCGATCATGGAAGGCAATACGCCCAAGGTGATCGAAAATGCCGAAGGCACGCGTACCACCCCTTCGATCATCGCCTACATGGAAGACGGCGAGATCCTGGTGGGCGCGCCTGCCAAGCGCCAGGCGGTGACCAATCCGCGCAACACCCTGTATGCGGTGAAGCGCCTGATCGGCCGCAAGTTCGAAGAAAAGGAAGTGCAGAAGGACATCGGCCTGATGCCGTACACCATCGTCAAGGCCGACAACGGCGACGCATGGGTGTCCGTGCGCGACCAGAAGCTGGCACCGCCGCAGGTGTCCGCCGAAGTGCTGCGCAAGATGAAGAAGACCGCCGAAGACTACCTCGGCGAGCCGGTGACCGAAGCCGTGATCACCGTGCCGGCTTACTTCAACGACTCGCAGCGCCAGGCCACCAAGGACGCTGGCCGCATCGCAGGCCTGGACGTCAAGCGCATCATCAACGAGCCGACCGCGGCCGCGCTGGCCTTTGGCCTGGACAAGAACGAGAAGGGCGACCGCAAGATCGCCGTGTATGACCTGGGTGGCGGCACGTTCGACATCTCGATCATCGAGATCGCCGACGTTGATGGCGAGAAGCAGTTCGAAGTGCTGTCGACCAATGGCGACACCTTCCTGGGCGGCGAAGACTTCGACCAGCGCATCATCGACTACATCATCGCCGAGTTCAAGAAGGACCAGGGCGTTGACCTGTCCAAGGACGTGCTCGCGCTGCAGCGCCTGAAGGAAGCTGCTGAAAAGGCCAAGATCGAACTGTCGAGCTCGCAGCAGACCGAAATCAACCTGCCGTACATCACGGCGGATGCCTCGGGTCCGAAGCACTTGAACCTGAAGATGACCCGCGCCAAGCTGGAATCGCTGGTCGAGGAACTGATCCTGCGCACCATCGAGCCCTGCCGCATCGCCATCAAGGATGCCGGCGTCAAGGTCAGCGAAATCGACGACGTGATCCTGGTCGGCGGCATGACCCGCATGCCCAAGGTGCAGGAACAGGTCAAGGAATTCTTTGGCAAGGAAGCACGCAAGGATGTGAACCCGGACGAAGCCGTCGCCGTTGGCGCCGCGATCCAGGGCTCGGTGCTGTCGGGCGACCGCAAGGACCTGCTGCTGCTGGACGTGACGCCGCTGTCGCTGGGTATCGAAACCCTGGGTGGCGTGATGACCAAGATGATCACCAAGAACACCACCATCCCGACCAAGCATGCGCAGGTGTTCTCGACCGCCGACGACAACCAGCCGGCCGTGACCATCAAGGTGTTCCAGGGCGAGCGTGAAATGGCCACCGGCAACAAGCTGCTGGGCGAGTTCAACCTCGAAGGCATCGCGCCGGCCGCACGCGGCACGCCGCAGATCGAAGTCTCGTTCGACATCGACGCCAACGGCATCCTGCACGTGGGCGCCAAGGACAAGGCGACCGGCAAGGAAAACCGTATCACCATCAAGGCGAACTCGGGCCTGTCGGAAGACGAGATCCAGCGCATGGTGAAGGACGCCGAGGCCAACGCCGAGGAAGACAAGAAGGCCCGTGAGTTGGCGGATGCCCGCAACCAGGCCGACGCGCTGATCCACTCGACCAAGAAGGCTGTCACCGAATACGGCGACAAGCTGGAAGCGGGCGAGAAGGAAAAGATCGAAGCCGCGATCAAGGAACTGGAAGACGCCGCACGCGGCGGCGACAAGGCCGAGATCGATGCCAAGGTCAGCGCATTGTCCGAAGCCAGCCAGAAGCTGGGCGAGCGTGTCTATGCCGACATGCAAGCCCAGGCAGGCGAAGCGGGTGCGGCGGGTGCCGCGGGCGCAGCCGGTGCCGGTGCTGCCGGCGCGGGCCATCAGCAGCATGCCCATCCGCAGGACGACAACGTCGTGGACGCTGAATTCAAGGAAGTCAACGACAAGAAGTAATGGAAGAGCGGGGCGGGGGCGCGGTGCTTAACACCAGCGCCAGCCCCCATCCCGACGCCGGGCGACGGACATTGGACCAAGCGGGTTACCGCCGTCGAATGCCTCGCTCGGCTTTTTTGCTATTTCGCCCGGGCGGGCTTTGGACGCTTCCGGGCCCATCAGGTAAGCAGCCACCATGGCAAAACGTGACTTTTACGAAGTGCTCGGGGTGGGCAAGAACGCCGGCGATGACGAGATCAAGAAGGCCTATCGCAAGCTGGCGATGAAGCACCACCCGGACCGCAATCCGGACAGCAAGGATTCCGAAGAGAAGTTCAAGGAGGTCAAAGAGGCCTACGAGATGCTCTCCGACCCCGAGAAGAAGGCCGCCTACGACCAGTACGGCCATGCCGGCGTCGACCCCAACATGGCGGGCGGCTTCGGCGGCGGCGGCCAAGGGTACGGCGGTTTCGCCGAAGCCTTCGGCGACATCTTCGGCGATATTTTTGGCCAGCAAGGCGGCCAGGCTGGCGGCGGACGCCGTGGCGGCGGCCCGCAGGTGTACCGCGGCGCCGACCTGCGCTACAGCATGGAAATCACGCTGGAGCAGGCCGCCCACGGCCACGATGCGCAGATCCGCGTGCCCCACTGGGACGAGTGCGAGCATTGCCACGGCAATGGCGCCGAGCCCGGCTCCAGCGTCGAAACCTGCCCGACCTGCCATGGCGCGGGCCAGGTACGCGTGTCGCAAGGCTTCTTCTCGATGCAGCAGACTTGCCCCAAGTGCCACGGCACCGGCAAGCACATCCCCAAGCCGTGCACCAAGTGCCACGGCCAGGGCAAGCTGAAGTCGCAGAAGACGCTGGAAGTGAAGATTCCCGCCGGCATCGACGAGGGCATGCGCATCCGTTCGTCGGGCAATGGCGAGCCGGGCATCAACGGCGGCCCCCGGGCGACCTGTATGTGGAAGTCCACATCAAGCAGCACGCGGTGTTCGAGCGCGACGGCGACGACCTGCACTGCCAGATGCCGATCTCCTTCGCCACCGCGGCGCTGGGCGGCGACCTGGAAGTGCCCACGCTGGGCGGCAAGGCCAGCTTCCCGGTGCCCGAAGGCACCCAGCCCGGCAAGACCTTCCGCTTGCGCGGCAAGGGCATCAAGGGCGTGCGCTCGGGCTACCCCGGCGACCTCTACGTGCACGTGAACGTGGAAACGCCGGTCAAGCTGACCGAGGCGCAGAAGGACATCCTGCGCCAGTTCGACCGCTCGGTGCATGAAGGCGGCTCGCGCCACAGCCCGCAGGAGCAATCCTGGCTGGACAAGGTGAAGAGCTTCTTCAGCTGATCCGGTTACGGTATGGGGCCGGCCACGCGCAGATGCGTGGCCGGCTTTTTTGTTTTTGGGCGCGCTCAAACCGTGGGCTTCGCTTCAAGTGGCTCCTAGCTAAGCCACCCCTCTCCCCGGCCCTCTCCCCTTGAGGGGAGAGGGAGCGAAAGCCGTCGTCATGGTGGGCGGTCTTTGGCCCGTTCCGCGGCTTCTCAGGTGCCTTGGGTTTACTCCCTCTCCCACTTGTGGGAGAGGGGCCGGGGAGAGGGCGGGCGCGCGATAATTGCGATATCGCCCGCCTCCTGGCGACCTCAATTTACGCTGGTGATTTGCCGTGGCTGTCTCCCTGACCCGCTCGTCTTCTTCCTCAATCCCGCAAGCGCCCGTATCCGGCCCGGCCAGCGTCGCCCAGCCCTTCGTCCTGCTCGACGACGCTACCGCCGTATCCGGCGAGGCATCCTCGCGCCTGTACACCGGCTTCGCCCGCGAAGACGTGCTGCCAGACGCTTCAGCCCTCGGCTCGCTCGACGCCTTGCTGGCCGAAGGCTGGCGCCAGGGCTGGCACGCCACGCTGTTTGCGCCCTACGAATTCGGCGGCCCGCTGGTTGGCGTGCCGGTCCATGTCGATCAGGCATTGCCTTTGCACGATGGCGCGTTGCGCCTGTTGTGGTTCAGGGAGATGCATCGGCTGGACAAGGCGCAGGTCGCGCAATGGCTGGCGCAGTCCTCGGATGAGCCAGCCGGCTTGATGGATGTGCTGGCTGACACGCCGGAGCCGGCTTTCCATGCCGCCATTGCTCGCATCCACCAGTGGATCGAAGCTGGCGACACCTACCAGGTCAATTTCACGCAGCGCCTGCGCTTTGCCGAGTTTGGCGATCCGCTGGCGCTCTATTCAGCATTGCGTGCCGCGCAGCCGGTGCCCTACGGCGCGCTGGTGCGGTTGCCGGGCGATGGCTGGGTGCTGTCGCTGTCGCCGGAATTGTTCGTCCGGCATGACGGCCAGGGTCAATTGCTCACCCGCCCGATGAAGGGCACGGCGCCGCGCACGGGCGACGACGCACGCGATGCCGAGGCCGCGCTGGCGCTGGCGGCCGACGCCAAGAACCGCGCCGAGAACGTGATGATCGTCGACCTGCTGCGCAACGATCTGGGCCGCATCGCGGTGCCCGGCACGGTAGCCGTGCCCGATCGCTTCGTGGTGCAGCCCTTTGGCCCGGTGCTGCAGATGACCTCCACCGTCACCGCCAAGGCGCGCGCCGGCACCAGCCTGGCTGACCTGTTGCGCGCGCTGTTTCCCTGCGGCTCCATCACCGGCGCGCCCAAGCGGCGCACCATGGAGATCATCGGCGAACTGGAGCGCGCGCCGCGCGGCCTCTACACCGGCTCGCTCGGCTGGATCGACGCGCCCGGTGCGGGACAAGCGCAGGCATGGCCGGGTGCCTTTTCCCTGTCGGTAGCCATCCGCACGCTGGTATTGGGCGTGCAGGGTGCCGACGGACTGCGCGCGGGCGAGATGGGCGTGGGCGGCGGCATCGTGCATGACAGCGACGCCGCGGGCGAATTTGCCGAGTGCGGCTGGAAGGCGCGCTTCCTGACCGCGCACGATCCGGGCTTTACCTTGTTCGAAACCATGCGGGTGCAAGACGGGCAGTGCCAGCGCCTGGATCAGCACCTGGCCAGGCTGGCGGCTTCCGCGGCCTGCTTCGGCTTTGGCTTCGAGCGTGCCCGCGCGCTGGCTGCCGTGCATGCGGCCGTGGCGGCTCTTGGTGCCGGCACCTGGCGCTTGCGGCTGGCGCTGGACAAGGCGGGCAGCTTCACCGTCGCCCACGGCCTGCTGGCGCCGCTCGCCACGGTCCCGGCGCAGGTGTTGCTGGCAGCGCAGGCGCAGCCGGTGGCGGACGCGCTGCGCCGCCACAAGACCAGCGCGCGCGCCGTCTATGACGCCGGCTGGCAAGCTGCCGAACGCGCTGGCGCGTTCGACAGCCTGTTCTTCAATGCCCGCGATGAACTGCTCGAAGGCGGGCGCAGCTCGGTGTTCGTCAAGGTGGATGGCGGGTGGCTGACGCCGCCGCTGGACGCCGATATCCTGCCCGGCGTGATGCGCGCGGCGGTGCTGGCCGATGGCATGCGGTACCTGGGCGGGGCGGTGCGTGAAGCGGTTGTCACGCGGGCCATGGTGCTTGGCGCCGAGGCACTGGCGCTGGCCAATTCGTTGCGGGGCGTGTTACCCGCGGAGTTGCCGGCAAAAGCCTGAGCCAAGCGCTCAGGGGTGGCGCGTATCCAGCCGCCCGTCGCCGAGCTTCCAGCGCACCACGCCCGGCAGGTTGATCAGCTCGCGGTCGTGGCAGACCATCACCACGCTGCGGCCCTCGGAGGCCAGGTCCTGCACCAGGCCGATCACCTGTTCGCGCGCGTAGCCGTCCAGGCTGGAGGTGGGTTCGTCCAGCAGCAGCAAATCGGGCTCCAGCACCTTGGCGCGGGCCAGTGCCACGCGCTGCACCTCGCCGCCGGACAGGCGTTCGGGGGCGGTGTCCTGCACGTGCGTGATGCCGGCCCAGCCCAGCGCGGCGCCCACGCGCCGCCTGACTTCGTCGTCAGGCATGCCGCGCGCCTTCAGGCCATAGGCGATGTTCTCGCGTACCGAGGTGCGGAACAGGTAGGGGTGCTGGTGCAGGTAGGCGATGCGCTGGCGCAGCGCGCCCGGCAGCGGATCGAGGGCGGCGTTGCACGGCGTGCCGTCCGCGCCGGTCCAGGCCACCGTAGCGCCGGGCGCGCGCTCCAGCCCTGCCACCATGCGCAGCAGCGTGCTCTTGCCAGCGCCATTGACGCCGGTCAGCACCACGGCGGCGGCGCGCGGAAAGGCGAGCTCGGCAATATCGAACAGGCGGCGCGCGCCCACCTGGCGCCGCAGGCCGCGCACCGTCAGCAGCGGCGGCAGCTGTGAAGGCGGCAACGCCTGCCCGTCAGGCGTGCGGCGCGCGGGCAGCGTGCTCATCGTCGGAATCCTCCCGCGCCTTGCAGCCACGCCAGCATCACATTTACCAGTACGGCCAGTGCCACCAGCACGATGCCCAGCGCGATGCCCTGGGCGAATTCGCCCTTGCTGGTTTCCAGCGCGATGGCGGTGGTAATGGTCCGGGTGGCGCCTTCGATGTTGCCGCCGATCATCAACGCCGAGCCTACCTCGGCAACGACCCGCCCAAAGCCCGCCACCAGCGCCGCCATCAGGCCAAAGCGCAGCTCGCGCAGGACGGTGAACAAAGTCCGCCAGCGTCCGGCGCCCAGTACCCAGGCGGTTTCACGCAGGCGCGCATCCGCGCCCTGCAAGGTGGACAGGGCAAATGCCAGCACCACCGGGAAGCCGATCACCGCCTGCCCGAGCACCATGCCGCTGCGGGAAAACAGCAATGAGAAATCGCCCAGCGGGCCGTGGCGGGTGAACAGCAGGTAGAGGACCAGCCCGACCAGCACGGTCGGGAAGGAAAGGAAGGCCTGCGCCATCACCACCACCACGCGCCGTCCGGGAAAATCGTGGGTGGCGATCAGGTAGGCCGCGCCGATGGCCGGCACGGTGGCAATCGCCAGCCCGAGCGCGGCCACCACCAGCGAGGTCCAGACGATGAACCAGATGGCGCCGTCACCGCTGGCCAGAAGCGCAAAGGCTGCGACGGTGGCGGCACCGATCTCCATCGCCGGCGCGCGCTCAGGCCGAGAAGGTGTGCTCGACGGCCGGGAAGCTGCCGTCCTTCACGGCCGCCACGTAGGCGCGCACGGCAGCCTCGATCGAACCGGCGCCTTCCATGAAGTTGCGCACGAACTTGGCCTTGCGGCCCGGGTAGACGTTGATCATGTCCTGCAACACCAGCACCTGGCCGGAGCAATCCGCGCCGGCGCCGATGCCGATGGTCGGGATGGTCAGCAGGCCGGTGACCACGCCGGCCACCGCAGCCGGCACCGCTTCCATCACGATCAGCTGGGCGCCCGCGGCTTGCAGCGCGAGCGCGTCGCGCTTGAGCTGCGCCGCGCTTTCGTCGGTCTTGCCTTGCACCTTGAAGCCGCCCAGCGCGTGCACCGACTGCGGCGTCAGGCCAATGTGGGCGCACACCGGGATGCTGCGCTCGACCAGGAACTTGACGGTGGGCGCGAGCCAGTCGCCGCCCTCCAGCTTGACCATGTGCGCGCCGGCCTGCATCAGCGCCACGGCGCTGGCGAAGGTGGCTTCCGGGGTGGGATAGGTGCCGAACGGCAGGTCCGCCACCAGCAGCGCGCTCTGGTTGCCGCGCGCCACGCATTCGGTGTGATAGACGACCTGCTCGAGCGTCACGGGCAACGTGGTCTGCTGGCCTTGCATGACATTGCCAAGGGAGTCGCCGACCAGCAGGACTTCGACCCCGCAGTAGTCGAGCAGCGCGGCGAAGCTGGAGTCATAGGCGGTCAGCATGGCGATCTTTTCGCCGGCGGCGCGCATCGCTTGCAGCTTGGGGATGGTGACGGTCTTGCGGGAGGGGTCGAGGAGGTAGCTCATGACGTTGGGCCGGTAGAGAGACGGGAGCCGGGCTGGCCGCAATGCCGCAGTGCATTCATGATCCGTGCATCAACGCATCTGCATCTGTGCGGCAAGGCCTTTGCCCCTTTTCAGTTCGTTCTGCGCGAGGCGCTCGGCCCTTGGACGGGACCGCGGGATTCGCGGCAGCGACTGCTGTCGTTATGGTGAAGGCTGGCAGGCGGGAACCTGTCAGGGCGCAGCGAGATTGAGAAAGGCCTTGCGGCCACGCATGTTTTCGATGCGCGACAGTAGTGTACGGAAATCGGCGTCGTTGTCTACCGGACTGAAGTGTGCGGTGTCGACGATCATGACCGGCGCCTCGTCGTAGCGATGGAACAGCTCGCCATAGGCATCCGACAGCCGCTCCAGGTAGGCATCGTCGATGCTGGACTCGCCTGGCGCGTTGCGCCGGGCGATGCGCTCGCGCAGCAAGGCGGGCGAGGCCTGCAGCACGATCACGAGATCCACGCGCTGGCCTTGGGCCGGCAGGCGCGCGGCGAGGGCGTCGTACAGCGCCAGTTCCTCTTCGGGCAGCGTCAGCCCGGCGTAGAGGCGGTCCCTGGTGTACAGGAAATCGCCCACCATGCGCTGGCCTGCCAGCAGTGCCGCCTGCCAGGCCTTGAGTTGCTGCGCGCGCTGGTTCATCAGGGATAGCTGCAGCGGCAGCGCATAGCGCGCGGGCTCTCGGTAGTAGCGTTCCAGGAAGGGATTTTCACGTGCCGCATCGAGCAATTCGCCGGTGCGCAGGGTTTGCGCCAGGCGTTGCGCGAGCGCGGTCTTGCCGGCTCCGATGGGGCCTTCCACCACGATGCGGCGCAGGTGTTCGAGCATGGGCGGGTCCGGTCGGCTGGGGGGCGAACTACACGGTACAGGGCGGACAAAGCAGGGCCGGCTTGCCGCTGCCGGCCATGGCTTCAGGAATCGCTGTGCGCGTCGGGCTGCCGCGTGCACTTGCAAAGGAGATCTTCTCGACACGCTGCGTGCTGAGCGCGGCCAGGTAATCCGCCGCGCGGCCAAGGCCCGGGATGACCAGTTCGCCATCCAGCTCAAGCAGTGGCACCAGCGTGAAGGCGCGTTCGGTCACGCGCGGATGTGGCACCACCAGCTTTTCGTCCTGGTGGATTTCGTCGCCAAAGACCAGCAGGTCCAGGTCGAGGGTGCGTGGTGCGTTGCGGAAAGGCCGCTCGCGTCCGAACTGATCCTCGATGTGGTGACAGATGCGCAATAGCTGGGCTGCGGTGAACGAGGTCTCTACCTTGACCACTGCGTTGTAGTAGTCATCGCCCGTCGCATCGACCGGGGCCGTGCGATAGAGCGACGATCTCGCCAGCACCGTGATGCCGACCTGCTGGGCCAGGCACACGATGGCATCTTTCAGGGCCTGCCGGGCGTCACCCAGGTTGGCTCCGATGCCGATAAAGGCAAGTGTCATTACGATTCCTCCGGCTGGACGCGTACCTTGCCGGTTTTCCGGTCTGCAGTGGAGCCGGATTCCTGGCTCGCGTCCATATCACTCCGCGGAGAAACTTTATCCGATTTCCGCGGACTGCGCCGACGGCGCTTCTTGCGTGCGGGGCCGCCGCCGTCGCCACTTTCGCCGCTGTCGCCATCTCCGGCGGGCTCAAAGCCTTCGGCATGGCCCGCGCCGCCACTGCCGCCGCCCTGCTTGCCGCCGCCGCGCACCGGGCGCACGGCCTCGATCAGGTCTTCGCGGCCGTGGCTATCGGCGTCCTGGAAGTCTTGCCACCATTTCGCCAGCTCGGCCGGCTGCTCGCCGGATTCGCAGCGCAGGTAGAGGAAGTCGAAGCCGGCGCGAAAGCGCGGCGACTCGATCAGGCGGAACGGCATGCGGCCCACGCGCTTCTCGAAGCGCGGCTGCATGCCCCAGATATCCCGCATGTCGGTGACAAAGCGGCGCTGGATGGCGAGCTGGCCGGTCTGGCGTTCCAGCACGTCGTCCATGGCGATGTTGAGCGCGGCGATGGCATGCTCGCCTTCCTCGCGCAGCGTGGTCCAGCGCTGCAGCACGTGGTGCCACAGCAGCGCGGCAAACAGGAAGCCCGGCGAGACCGGCTTGCCAACCTGCACGCGCTGGTCGGTGTTGTCCAGCGCCAGTTGCACGAAGCGCTGGCCCATCGGCTGCTCCAGCGCGACATCCAGCAGAGGCAGCAGGCCGCGGTGCAGGCCGGCCTTGCGCAGTTCCTGCAGCGACGCCCAGGCATGGCCCGACATCAGCAGCTTGAGCATCTCGTCGAACAGGCGCGCGCTGGGCACGTTGTGGATCAGCGAGGCGAGGTCGGCGATCGGCTGGCGGGTGTCCTCGTCGATCGTGAATCCGGTCTTGGCGGCGAAGCGCACCACGCGCAGCATGCGGATGGGATCTTCGCGGTAGCGCGTGACCGGGTCGCCGATCATGCGCAGCGTGCGCGCGCGGATGTCTTCCATGCCCTGGTGGTAGTCGTACACCAACTGCTGGGCCGGGTCGTAGTACATCGCGTTGATGGTGAAGTCGCGGCGTTCCGCGTCTTCGGCCTGCGAGCCCCAGACATTGTCGCGCAGCACGCGGCCGGAGGCGTCGATGGCGTGGGTCTTGCTGTCGAGTTCCGAGCGCTTGAGGCGCCGCCCTTCGGGCAAGGTCTCGCTGGCGACCGCGTCGACCAGCGCGCGGAAGGTGGAGACTTCGATGATCTCCTGCTCGCGCCCGCCATAGAACGTCACGTGCACGATCTGGAAGCGCCGGCCGATGATGCGCGAGCGGCGGAACAGCGCCTGCACCTGGTCAGGCGTGGCGTTGGTCGCGACGTCGAAGTCCTTGGGCTTGATGCCCAGCAACAGGTCGCGCACCGCGCCGCCGACGATAAACGCCTCGTAGCCTGCCTGCTGGAGCGTCGAAGTAACCTTGATGGCGTTGCGCGAGATCAGCAACTGGTCGATCTGGTGCTCGGCATGCGCAACGATGTTCGGCGCATGGGCGCGCTGGCCGCGGCGTTTGACGGGGCGCTGCTGGGTGCCCGGCTTGCCTAGCAGCCGGTTGATTAGCTTTTTGATCACGTCAGAACAGGTCCATGATGCGCCAGCCTGACGCGGCGGCGTGGTGACGCAGGCGATCGTCCGGGTTGGCGGCGATCGGTTCGCTGACCTTCTCCAGCAGCGGCAGGTCGTTGGCCGAATCGCTGTAGAAGGTGGTGTTTTCGAAGGCATCCCATTGGGTGCCCATGCTCTTTAGCCAGGCTTCCACCCGGGTGATCTTGCCCTCGCGGAAGCTGGGAATACCCGCCACTTCACCGGTGAAGGCGCCGTCGGGCTTGCCGTTGGCGGTGGCCGGCTCGGTGGCGATCAGGTGCTTGATGCCGAAGGCCGCCGCGATCGGGGCGGTGACGAAACTATTGGTGGCGGTGACCACGGCGCACAGGTCGCCGGCGTCGAGATGCTTGTAGACCAGCGCGCGCGCCTGCGGCGTGATGACCGGATCGATCACTTCACGCATGAACTGGCTGCGCAACGCTTCCAGGCGGTCGCGCGGATTGGCCGCCAGCGGCGCCAGGGCGAAACGCAGGAAAGCCTGGATATCCAGGGTGCCAGCCTTGTAATGGCCGAAGAACTCGTCGTTCCTGCGGCGGTAGAATTCCTCGTCGACAACGCCCAGGCGCACCAGGAAGCGGCCCCATTCGTGGTCGCTGTCAGTCGGGAGCAAGGTGTGGTCGAGGTCGAACAATGCCAGATTCATGGGCGGCGATTTTACATTAACGTGACTGTGACGGTTTTCTAAACGTCTCTGGATGCCAACAAAGTCAAGCACGGTGCATGCCATGGGCCACGCGCGCTGGCGCGCAGTCCCGGGCTCACTCGCGCAACTCGGCAAACATTTCCCGCAGCAGGGGCAGCGTGACGGCACGCTTGCGCTCCAGCGAATAGGTGTCGAGCGCGTCCAGCAGCGCCATCAGGCTGGGCATGTCGCGGTACTTGCGCGTAACCAGCCAGTGCGGGATTTCCGGCGAAAGCTGCAGCCCGCGCTCACGCGCGGCCTGCACCAGCGCCGCCATCTTGTCCTCGTCCGACAGGGGCGCCAACTGGTAGACCAGGCCCCAGCCCAGCCGCGTACGCAGGTCCTCGCGCACCGGCATGGCCAGCGGCGCCAGGCTGCCGGCCACCACGATGGCGGTCCGCACGTGGGCCCGGACCTCGTTGTACAGCGAGAACACGGCGATCTGGCGCGCTTCGTCGAGCAGTTCCACATCGTCCACGGTGTAGAGCTGGCAGCTCGGGTCGAAGATGAAATCCGACAAGGCGTGATGCGGGCTCAGGTACCGGCAGCGGATGCCAGCCTGGTAGCCGCTGTCGCAGACCGCATGCAGCAGGTGGGTACGGCCCGAGCCAACCTCGCCCCACAGGTAGATCAGGCGGTCGGCGGCCCGCTCCTGCGCCACCGCCGTGGCCAGGTCGCGCAGGCGCTGCACCGGCTCGCGGTTGACGGCAACGAAAAAATTCTCGAAGGTCGAGGGCGGCGGACTGCCAAGTTCAAGCGAAAGCTGCTTGGGGCGCGGAAACATGACTTATCGGTTACTTTGGGTACGGGTCATCTGTCAGGTAAACGCGTCGCGGCTGGCGTGCGCTGACCGCCTGCAGGGCGCGGGCAGAATGGCCTGGGGCTGCCGGAATCATCTTCATCGGGAATGGCTGCGGACAATACTTAATGACACGGGGCACCGGAAACTGGAAGCCGGAAGCCCGTATCCGTTAAAATTGCGATTCTACTGGACTCGCGGCCGCAAATCGCCGTCGTGAGCGCCGCATTCCTCACTTCATACTCCAGGACAAGCAGGTTCCCATGAGCGCATCCCCCACTTCCGGCCAGGCAGGCCTCTCCTACCGCGATGCCGGCGTCGATATCGACGCGGGCGACGCGCTCGTCGACCGCATCAAGCCGTTCGCCAAGCGCACCATGCGCGAAGGCGTGATGGCCGGCATCGGGGGCTTCGGCGCGCTGTTCGAGCTGTCCAAGAAATACAAGGAACCGGTGCTGGTCTCCGGCACCGACGGCGTGGGCACCAAGCTCAAGCTGGCCTTCCAGCTCAACCGCCACGACACCGTGGGCCAGGACCTGGTCGCCATGAGCGTCAACGACATCCTGGTGCAGGGCGCCGAGCCGCTGTTCTTCCTCGACTACTTCGCCTGCGGCAAGCTCGACGTGGAAACCGCAGCCACGGTGATCAAGGGCATCGCCCACGGTTGCGAGTTGTCCGGCTGCGCGCTGATCGGTGGCGAAACCGCCGAAATGCCTAGCATGTACCCCGACGGCGAGTATGACCTGGCCGGTTTCGCGGTCGGCGCGGTCGAGAAGAGCCGCATCATCGACGGCACCACCATCGTCCCGGGCGACGTGGTGCTGGGCCTGGCCTCGTCGGGCGCGCACTCCAACGGCTACTCGCTGGTGCGCAAGATCATCGAAGTGGCCAAGCCGGACCTGAACGGCGACTTCCACGGCCAGCGCCTGCAGGACGCCATCATGGCGCCCACCCGCATCTACGTGAAGCCGCTGCTGTCGCTGATCGAGACGCTGCCGGTCAAGGGCATGGCCCACATCACCGGCGGTGGCCTGACCGAGAACGTGCCGCGCGTGCTGGCGCAGAACGTCACCGCCGTGCTGCAGCGCGACGCCTGGACCCTGCCGCCGCTGTTCCAGTGGCTGCAAGCCCAGGGCAACGTGGCCGACGACGAAATGCACCGCGTGTTCAACTGCGGCATCGGCATGGTAGTGATCGTTGCCAAGGAAGACGCAGACCGCGCCATCCGTCATCTGCAGGCTGCCGGCGAAGCCGTGTGGCAGATCGGCGAGATCCGCGAGCGCGAAGAAGGCCAGGCGCAGACCATCGTGGTCTGAGCGTTCGGCTCCAAAGAAAAACGGCGCATGCCCAGGCATGCGCCGTTTTTTACGCCCGCCAAGCGCTTGACGAAGCCGCTGAACGGGCCAAAGCCGCGCGCCATGACGACGGTCGTTTCTCCCTCTCCCCTCAGGGGGAGAGGGCCGGGGAGAGGGGTGGCTTAGCTAGGAGCCACTTGAAGCGAAGCCCGTGGTGTTGTCCAGCACGCAGGCGTAACGAGCGCCCGCCCTCTCCCCAGCCCCTCTCCCACAAGTGGGAGAGGGGAGCGAACCGGCGGCATTGAACGGAGCTGCCGAACGGGCCAAAGCCGCGCGCCATGACGACGGCTGTTTCTCCCTCTCCCCCAGGGGGAGAGGGAGAAAACCCGCGCAGTAGGAAGGGCCGAGTCACTCCGCCGCGCCCAGCTTCGCCAGCGCGTCCCTCGTGACCCGGCAGATCCGCCAGTCCGGCATCACGTCCGCGCCCATCGCCCGGTAAAACTCGATCGACGGCGTGTTCCAGTCCAGCACGCTCCATTCAAAGCGGCCGCAGCCGCGTTCCACGGCCAGCGCCGCCAGATGCTTGAGCAGGACCTTGCCCAGCCCATGGCCACGCCAGGCGGGGTCGACATAGAGGTCTTCGAGATACAGCCCGGGCTTGGCCAGGAAGGTCGAGAAGTTGTGGAAGAACAAGGCGAACCCGACTGCCTGCGGGCCCAGCGCACCTTGAACCTCTACCAGCACGGCCTCCGCGTGCGGGCGCGGGCCAAACAGCGCTTCGCGCAGTTTTTCCGGCGTGGCTTCGACCAGGTGGGTGAGTTTCTCGTATTCGGCCAGTCCCGTGATCAGCGCGAGCAAGGTCTCGCAGTCGTCGGAAGTGGCGGGGCGCAGTACGAAGTCGGTGGCGGACATGGCGGGATTTGACGTCATCGGCAAGATATAAACGACGATTATCGCTTATCCGTCACACCTATCGCCCAGTTGCGCTACGCTTGCCCGATCCGTGCGAGCTGCGCTACCTGCGCGACATAGTCGGTCGCCAGGCAGTCCACGACCTCCCGCTCCGGCGTGCTGCGCAGCCAGGTCAGCTGACGTTTGCAGAGCTGGCGGGTGGCGGCCAGGCCGCGCTCACGCATGGTGTCGAAATCGGTTTCGCCATCGAGGTATTCCCACACCTGCCGGTAACCGACGCAGCGGATCGAGGGCAGCGTGGGCTGCAGGTCCCGCGCGCGCGCAGCCGCTGCACTTCCTCGATAAAGCCGCCGGCCAGCATGGCGTCGTAGCGGGTGGCGATGCGCGCGTGCAGCACGGCGCGGTCGGACGGCTCCAGCGCGATCACGCGATAGCGGCGGTCGGCGGCGCCGGCAAAGGCGCGCTCGTCGGCCTGTCGCGCCAGCAGCGCCGACATGGGCTGTCCAGACAGGCGGTGGATCTCCAGCGCGCGCTGGATGCGCTGGGCATCGTTGGGCGCCAGGCGCGCCGCGGTGACCGGGTCGACCTCGGCCAGCATGGCGTGCAGTGCGGGCCAGCCGCGTTCGGCGGCAAGTGCGTCCAGTTCGGCGCGCAGGGCCGGATCGGCCTGCGGCAGGTCGTTCAGCCCCTGTGTCAGCGCCTTGTAGTACAGCATGGTGCCGCCGACGATCAGCGGTTCGCGGCCGCGTGCGCGGATTTCCAGGATCAGCCGCTCGGCGTCGGTCACGAACTGGGCCGCCGAGTAGCTGTCGGCCGGGTCGATGATATCGATCAGGTGGTGCGGCACCGCGGCCAGCTCGGCCGGCGAGGGCTTGGCGGTGCCGATGTCCATCTCGCGATAGACCAGGGCCGAGTCCAGGCTGATGATTTCGATCGGCGTCTGTGCGGCCAGGGCCAGCGCCGCGGCGGTCTTGCCGGAGGCGGTAGGGCCGAGCAGGCAGACCACCGGCACGTGGGCCGATGCGGCCGCGCCGGCGTGGCTGGAAGAAGCAGTAGTGGTCAAGGCGTAGGGTGCAATGGGGGCGGGCCGTGGCTTACTGCCCGCGCAGGAACAGGCGGTCGAGTTCCGCCACCGACAGCTGCACCCAGGTTGGCCGGCCGTGGTTGCACTGGTCGGCACGCTCGGTCTGCTCCATCTGGCGCAAGAGCGCGTTCATTTCTTCCAGCGTGAGCTTGCGGTTGGCGCGCACCGCGCTATGGCAAGCCAGCGTGGCCAGCAGTTCGTTCTGGCGCTCCACCAGCACGCGCGAGCCGCCGAAGGCCTGAAGGTCACGCAGCACGTCGCGCGCGAGGGCTTCGGTGTCGGCCTGCTTGAGCAGGGCGGGAATCGCGCGGATCGCCAGCGTGGTGGGCGAGACCTGGGCGATGTCGAAGCCGAGCAGGGTGAGGGTTTCCTGGTGCTCCTCGGCCGTGCCGATTTCCACCGGGCTGGCTGTGAGGGTGACCGGGATCAGCAGCGACTGCACCGCGAGCTCGCGCGCTTCGAGCGCGGTCTTGATCTGCTCGTAGAGGATGCGCTCGTGGGCGGCGTGCATATCCACCAGCACCAGGCCGCGCGCGTTCTGCGCCAGCACGTAGATGCCATGCAGCTGCGCGATGGCATAGCCCAGCGGGCTGGCCTCGTCTTCGGGGAGTTCCTGGCGGGGCAGCTGGTCCAGCAGGCCGGGCGGGTCGTTCTCGCGCGCGGCTTGCGCATCGGCCAGCCAGGCCGGGGGCGTGGCGCCCGGGCCAGCCGGCGGGACATAGGCGGCGGGGAGCGTGAAAATCCGCCTCCCGGCTGGATCGCGTCGCGCACCATGCCGAGGTAGGCCTGCCGGGGCTGGGCCACGCCGAGCTCGGTCTGGCGCGCGACGGCGGTGTAGTCGACCCACGGCCGCGGGCTGGCACCGCCGCCGCCCATGCCGCCGCTCCTGCCGGATCCGCCGAAGCCACCCGAGCCGCCCGAGCCGCCCGAGCCACCGCCAAAGCTTCGCGCGCCCTGGAATCCGCCGGTGCCGCCAATCGGCTCAGCCGCCGCCGACCCGTCCGAATCGGCCGAGGTATGCAGGCTGTCGCCCTGCTCGCCGGCCTGCCGCGCCAGGCAACGCTGCACGGCGTGGTAGACGAACTGGTGCACCGCGCGCGATTCGCGGAAACGCACTTCGATCTTGGACGGGTGCACGTTCACGTCCACCATCTCGGGCGGCAGATCCATGCATAGCACGTAGGAGGGAAGCGGTCGCCGTGCAGCACGTCCTGGTAGGCGCTGCGCACCGCGTGGGTCAGCAGCTTGTCACGTACGTAACGGCCGTTGACGAAGAAGAATTGCTGGTCCGGGCGCCCGCGCGAGGCGGTAGGCAGCCCGGCAAATCCGTACAGGTGCAGGGTGCCGGCCTCTTCATCCAGCGGCAGCCGGGCGTTGGCGAAGTCGGTGCCCAGCACCTGGCCGGTGCGCGTGGCGACGTCGCCGGCGTTCCAGTGCTCCATCGGCTTGCCATTGTGGTGGACCGAGATGGCTACGTCGGGGCGTGCCAGCGCCGCGCGCCGCACCATCTCCAGGCAATGGCCGAACTCGGTTTGTTCCGATTTAAGGAACTTTCGGCGGGCCGGCGTGTTGAAGTAAAGGTGCTGCACGTCGACGGTGGTGCCCACGCCGCCGGATGCGGGCTGTACCACGCCGGTGTCGGCGATCACCTGCATTGCGTGGGTATCGCTGGCGGTGCGGCTGGTCAGGGTCAGCTCGGACACCGAGGCGATCGAGGCCAGCGCCTCGCCGCGAAAACCTAGTGTCAGCACGGCTTCAAGCTCGCCCAGCGAGGCGATCTTGCTGGTGGCGTGGCGCATCAGCGCGACCGGCAGCTCGGCGGCGGGAATGCCGCAGCCGTTGTCGGCGATCACGATGCGGCGCACGCCACCTTCTTCAAGGCGGATATTGAGCTGGGTGGCGCCGGCGTCCAGGGCGTTCTCCAGCAGTTCCTTGACCACGGAGGCGGGACGTTCCACCACCTCGCCGGCCGCGATCTGGCTGATCAGCTGGTCGGGCAGGGGGCGGATGGGACGGAGCGGCTGGGCGGGGTGCGGGGCTTGGGCAGGCATGGGCGGAATTATACGTGGGTGCGCCGCCTGGCCCATGCGCGCCTGGCGTGTGGAAAAGTGGCCGGACAAGGTGACTTTGGCGCCCGTCCGGTCTTGTATGATGTCGGCTGAATATCGAACGGGGATCGAATTGGATATCGCATTGCAGTTCATCGACATGCTGCTGCACGTCGACAAATACCTTGGCACCGTCATCCAGAACTACGGTTCGTGGGTCTACGCCATCCTGTTTGCGATCGTGTTCGCGGAGACCGGGCTGGTCGTGCTGCCTTTCCTTCCGGGAGACTCCCTGTTGTTTATCGCCGGCGCCTTCTGCGCCACGCATGCCATGAACGAGTGGGTGCTGGTCGGCCTGCTGCTGGTGGCGGCAATTGGCGGCAATACGGTCAACTATCTGGTGGGAAGCTGGGTCGGCCCAAAGGTGTTCGACGGCCATTGGCGCTTTCTTGACCAGCAGGCGCTGCGCAAGACCCACGATTTCTATGAGCGCCACGGCGGCAAGATGCTGGTGATGGCCCGTTTCCTGCCGATCGTGCGCACCTTTGCGCCGTTCGTGGCCGGCGTATCGCAGATGACCTTTGCCAAGTTCCAGCTGTTCAACGTGCTCGGCGCGGCGGCGTGGGTGCTGGGCCTGGTGTTTGCCGGCTACTTCTTCGGCAACCTGCCTTTCATCAAGCAGTACCTGAACCTGATCGTGCTGGCGGGCATTGGCGCGGCCGTGGTGCCGCTGGTGCTGGGCGGCCTGTGGAAGCTCGTGCGGGGCGGCAGGCGCCGTCCTTCGTGAGCCAGCGGGGGCAGGCCGCAGCCTGCCCCGCCTGAGTTTCAGCTTACGCTGCGGCTCATCATGCGCAGCGCCGGCATGCGGTCGCGGATCTGGGTGGTGTCGGCCGCGTCCGGGCGCGCCATCACATAGGCTTCCAGGTCGGCCAGCGCCGGGCGGAAGCACTCCAGGTTGGCATACGCCAGCCCGCGGTCGCGTACTTCCTCGATCGAGCCGGGCAGCAGGATCACCAGGCGGTTCTGCACCGCCAGCAAGCGCTGCCAGCGCGACTCCTGCAGATAAATCGACTTGAGGTTGCGCAGCATGCGCGCCACGATCTCGCGGTGGCTGGCCACTTGCAGGAACAGGCCCAGCGGCACCTCGTTGGGGTCCGCAATGCCCTCGCGCTCCAGGTGCGGGTCGAGCATCTCCTGCAACTGCTCCTTCGACAAGGTCTCGCCGGTGAGCGGGTCCACCACCACCTCGCCGGCCGGAATCGACATCCGCACCAGGAAATGGTTGGGGAAGGACACGCCCTTGAGCGGCAGCCCGATGTGCTGGCCCAGTTCCATATAGAGCACTGCCAGCGAGATCGGTATGCCGCGCCGTTGCTTGAGCACGACGTTCAGGTACGAGTTGTCGGGGTCGTAGTAGTCGTTCGCGTTGGCGCCGAAGCCCAGGTCGCGGTAGAAGAAATGATTGAGCAGGCGCATGCGCTGGATGGCCGGCGTGCCTTCGGCGACGCGGCGCTTCAGGCGTACCGCGAGCATGTCGAGCGCTGCGAGCTCGGCCTGCAGGTCCAGGTCCGGATAGGCGTCCTGGGCGATCGAGAGCACGGTCTCGGTAAGCGGGATACCGTTCTCGTCTGCCACGAGACTGGCAAAGTATTCCAGGACTTTCGTGGTTGTCATTGCGGCTTTCCTGAATGCGGCCTGGCGGCTATTCCAGTTGGAGGCTCGCGGCGTGGCGTGTGTTCCCGGACAGTGCGTTGGTACCGTCCGCGGTTGCGCGCCTGGGCAGAACCGCTTCGTCTCATTCTGGCACAACCTCAGTAGCCTTGACCCTGCACCACGCGCTGCCGCAACCCTTGGCCGGCGCTGTCTGGCGCTGGCGGCGCTCCGGCGGGAGTGGCGGGTTTGGCAGGCGGGGGCTTGTTAGCCGGCTCTCCGCTTGAAAGCGGAGTATCTCAGCCCCATGAGCCACAGTGTACCGAAGTAGACGACTGCCGCAAGTACCAGGCACGAGGCCAGCAGGGCGATACGCAACAACGGCGTGGCACCCAGGGCGACCCAGTCGAAGTTGCGGGCAAACCACAGGAGCATGCCGGCCAGCAGCAGCACGGCGGTCATCAACTGGGCCAGGAACAGCAACCAGCCCTTGGCCGGCGTGTAGAAGCCGCGCTTGCGCAGGCCCAGGAACAGCAGCAGCGCATTGACGGTGGCGCCGAAGCTGATCGACAGCGCCAGGCCCGCATGGCCAAAGCGCGGCACGAAGACGTAGTTGGACAACTGCGTGATCACCAGCACCAGCAGCGCGATCTTGACCGGGGTGCGGATGTCCTGGCGGGCATAGAAGCCCGGCGCCAGGATCTTGATCAGGATCAGCCCCAGCAGGCCGATGCCGTAGGAGACCAGCGCCTGGCGGGTCATTTCCACCGCATGCGCGTCGAACTTGCCATAGTTGAACAGCACCGCCGTCAGCGGCGCGCCAAACACGAACAGCCCGACCGCGCAGGGCACGGCCAGCAGGAAGGTCAGGCGCAGGCCCCAGTCCAGCAGGCCGGAGTACTCGGCCCGGTTTTCCTCGGCGCTGGCTTTCGACAGGCTAGGCAACAGGATGGTGCCCAGCGCCACGCCCAGCAGCGCGGTCGGGAACTCCATCAGGCGGTCGGCATAGGTCAGGTAGGACACGCTGCCGGCGGCCAGGCGCGAGGCGATATTCGTATTGATGATCAGGCTGATCTGGGCCACCGAGACCGCCAGCAGCGCCGGCGCCATCTGCCGCATGACGCGGCGCACGCCCGGCTCCGCCCAGGCCGCGCGCAGGTTGAAGCGCAGGCGCGGCATCACGCCCAGGCGCCGGAGCGCCGGAATCTGCACGGCCAGTTGCAGGATGCCGCCCACCAGCACGCCCCAGGCCTGCGCGTAGATTGGCTGCGCCATGTGCGGGCCGACAAACAGCGCGGCAATGATCAGGCAGATATTGAGCAGCACCGGGGTGAAGGCCGGCATGGCAAAGCGGCGCCAGGTGTTCAGGATGCCGGAGGCCAGCGCCACCAGCGAGATCAGGCCGATGTAGGGAAACATCACGCGCGTCATGAAGACCGCGGCGTCGTAGGTTTCGCCGCCATGCTGGCGAAAGCCCGTGGCGACCACCATCATGACCACCGGCGCGCCGATCACGCCAAGCAGCGAGACGCCCATCAGGACCCAGGTCATGACCGTGGCAACGGCATCGATCAGCGCGCGGGTCTCGGTTTCGCCGCGCTTGCTGTGATATTCCCCCAGGATCGGCACAAAGGCTTGCGAAAACGCGCCCTCGCCGAAGATCCGGCGCAGCAGGTTGGGGATGCGGAACGCCACGTTGAAGGCGTCGGTCATGTCCGAGGCGCCGAAGGCGCGCGCGATCAGGATCTCGCGGATGAGGCCCGTGATGCGCGACAGCATCGTCAGGCTGCTGATGGTGGCGAGCGCTTTGAGCAGGTTCAAGATGGGTTCGGCGGCAAGGGGTGGCGGCGGCAGCGTGGGTCGGACCGCCGGTGCGAACCGGGATCAGACGCCGGGCGCGCGCCAAAGTTGCATCGAGGCCACGCGAGGGCGGGGCCGGTGTGGCGCGTATTATACGGTTTGGCCCCGCAGGCGCCCGTATATCGGCCTTTGCGTCACCCCGCCTTAGATGAGGCATGGCTCGGCTTGCCAGCCGCTTTTTCTTGTGTGTATAATTGCCGATTCACAAGGCTAGTTGCGTTCCGGATTCGTGTGCCAGTGCATCCCGGGTCGCTTGATGTGCACTTAATTGTGTCCGCGGTTTGCTCCGTCCTTCCGTCGGGCACGCATCTGAATTCAGGAAATCTACTTAAATGGCAAATTCCGCACAAGCTCGCAAGCGCGCGCGCCAGGCCGTCGCACAGAACGCCCACAACTCCAGCCTGCGTTCGCGTCTGCGTACCGCAGTGAAGGCTGTTCGCAAGGCGATCGAAGCCGGCGACAAGGCTGCTGCTGCCGAGATCTTCAAGAACTCGCAATCGATCATCGACGCCATCGCCGACAAGAAGATCGTGCACAAGAACAAGGCTGCACGCCACAAGTCGCGCCTGTCGTCGGCTATCAAGTCGATGGCTGCCTGATATTGGCACTGGTGCCGGGCGAAAGCCGGGCACCTTCCGGCTGTTCGCCGGCCATTGCGCATGGTCGCGTCGCTTAGGTGGCGCGTCACAGTCCTGGTCAGGTAGTCAGTCGGCAGGGTGGATCGCCTGAGGATGGTCCGTCCGATAAAAGAGCTCGTCATTTGACGAGCTCTTTTTGCTTTGTAATTTGGCTTGCGCTGGTCCCGAAGGTGCATGCGGCTAGCTTTGCTGCGGCGAGGCCGCAGCTTCAGCGCGGACTCACTCCAGCGAGCAGGCCTCGACCAGTTGCAGGTTGTTGTCGCGGGCAAAGTTGAGGACGAAGTCCAGCGCCTTGGGCTCGATGTCGCGCAGCCGCGCATCGACCACCACGCTTTTCAGCCCGCCTGCCATGACGGGCCGTACGTAAGGGGAATAGGTGATGCGGGGGTCGCCGGTGTCGCCCTCGGGGCGGAATTGCGCCATCACGCCGCACAGTCGTTCAGCCCAGTCGCTTGGGCGGAAGGTCTTGCCTTCCTTGGTGATGCCTTGGATGAAGTATTCGCGAACTGTGGGATTCATGGGACTGCGGGGATAAGACGGGTGACTCGACGGTAAACCCGCCAGACTGACCAAACGGAAGCCCGTTTGACGCGGCCAGGAAACGATTAGTTCGTTTCATTCCGGCCGTGGCGGCGGGGGCGTCGGTGTCGGCGGGGGCACTTTTGATGCCGGCAGCGGGCGGTGGCATGGGTATGCCGGGCCCCGCGTGAATCAGCGGGTATTATATCTTATATAAGACTCGCGCATAAGCCTCCGTGCCTCGCGAGGTGCCGTGCACGCTCGCCAAAGCAGTAATAATCCCTTATGATTCCTTGAGATAAATTGCGTAAGCGACGCGAAAGGCGGCTCCGCGGCATGGCCAGGTCATGAACCCTTCATGGCGGCATGCCACTACCGAGCCGCCTTCTTTGTTTTATGAGCCCAACTTCGATCAAGCATTACCTCCAGTTCAGCGACCTGACTCCCGACGAGTACGAGTACCTGCTGGACCGCGCACGGATTCTGAAGACCAAGTTCAAGAACTACGAGACATGGCATCCGCTGCACGATCGCACGCTGTCCATGATCTTCGAGAAAAACTCGACTCGTACGCGCTTGTCGTTCGAGGCCGGCATCCACCAGCTCGGTGGCCACGCCGTCTTCCTCAACACCCGCGACTCCCAGCTGGGGCGCGGCGAGCCGATCGAGGATGCGGCGCAGGTGATCTCGCGCATGGTCGACATCATCATGATCCGCACCTTCGGCCAGGAGATCATCGAGCGTTTTGCCGCGCATTCGCGGGTGCCGGTGATCAACGGGCTGACCAACGAATACCATCCCTGCCAGGTGCTGGCCGATGTCTTCACCTACATCGAGCAGCGCGGCAGCATCCGCGGCAAGACGGTCGCGTGGATCGGTGACGCCAACAACATGGCCTACACCTGGATCCAGGCGGCCGAACGCCTCGGCTTCACCTTCCATTTCTCGGCGCCTCCCGGCTACCAGCTCGATCCGGCCATGGTGCCGGCAACGGCCGCGCACCTGGTCAAGGTGTTCGACGATCCGCTCGCCGCCTGCCAGGGCGCCGACCTGGTCACCACCGATGTGTGGACCAGCATGGGCTATGAGGCCGAGAACGACGCGCGCAAGCGCGCTTTCCAGAACTGGATGGTGACCACCGCCATGATGGATCGCGCCGGCGACGATGCGCTCTTCATGCACTGCCTGCCCGCGCACCGCGGCGAGGAAGTGGAGGCGGCGGTCATCGATGGTCCCAAGAGCGTGGTGTGGGAGGAGGCCGAGAACCGCCTGCACGTGCAAAAGGCCCTGATGGAATACCTGCTCTGCGGGCGTTACTGATCGCCGGCGGGGCGGTGCCACGTTTGGCGCACATGCGGTGTGCCAATCCGGCGCCCGCATGCCCGCCCGGCTCGCCAAGTGCCGCCCAAGCCGGGACGGACGTGTCAAAATAGCGGTTTTTCCGCATTCCTTTTTCTCGCGTGACTGGCTTTGTGGCCGGCCACGCTTACTTTTCGCATCGAGTCGAACATGAGCGATATCAAGAAAGTCGTGCTCGCCTACTCCGGCGGGCTGGACACTTCGGTGATCCTGAAGTGGCTGCAAGACACCTATCAGTGCGAGGTTGTCACCTTTACCGCCGACATCGGCCAGGGCGAAGAACTCGAACCTGCCCGCCAGAAGGCGCTCAAGTTCGGCATCAAGCCGGAAAACATCTTTATCGACGACCTGCGCGAAGAATTCGTGCGCGATTTCGTCTTCCCGATGTTCCGCGCCAACGCCGTCTATGAAGGCGAGTACCTGCTCGGCACCTCGATCGCGCGTCCGCTGATCGCCAAGCGCCAGATCGAAATCCTGCGCAGCACCGGCGCCGACGCTGTGTCGCACGGCGCTACCGGCAAGGGCAACGACCAGGTCCGTTTCGAGCTGGGCTACTACGGCCTGGAGCCGGGCGTGAAGGTCATCGCCCCGTGGCGCGAGTGGGACCTGCTGTCGCGCGAAAAGCTGCTGGCCTACGCTGAAAAGGCCGGCATCGAAATCGACATGAAGCACAAGAAGGGCGGCGCCCCGTACTCGATGGACGCCAACCTGCTGCACATCTCCTTCGAAGGCCGCCACCTGGAAGACCCCAAGGCCGAGGCCGAGGAAGACATGTGGCGCTGGACCGTGTCGCCGGAGAACGCACCGGACGCGGCCGAGTACCTGGACGTCGAATTCGAGGGCGGTGACATCGTCGGCCTGAACGGCAAGCGCATGACCCCGGCTGAAGTGCTGACCGAGCTGAACCGCCTGGGCGGCAAGCACGGCATCGGCCGCCTCGACCTGGTGGAAAACCGCTACGTCGGCATGAAGAGCCGCGGCTGCTACGAAACCCCCGGCGGCACCATCATCCTGAAGGCCCACCGCGCCATCGAGTCGATCACGCTCGACCGCGAAGTGGCGCACCTGAAGGACGACCTGATGCCGCGCTACGCCAGCCTGATCTACAACGGCTACTGGTGGAGCCCGGAGCGCAAGGCTCTGCAAGTGCTGATCGACCACACGCAGGCCAAGGTCAACGGCTGGGTGCGCGTCAAGCTGTACAAGGGCAACGTCATCGTGGTCGCGCGCGACTCCAAGGACACGCTGTTCGACAAGACCATCGCGACCTTCGACGATGACGGCGGCGCCTACAACCAGGCCGATGCCGGCGGCTTCATCAAGCTGAACGCGCTGCGCATGCGCATCGCCGAAAACGCACGCCGCCAGCGCGGCGAGTAAGGCGGGCTTTCCGGCATCGGCTCGGTTCGGGCCGCAGCCGGCCAGTCAGCACTCAGCAGAAGGGGGCCGCCATGGCCCCTTTTTGCGCCGCCTCGCTCTCGTTCGACATTCCAGATTCCAGTCAGATTTCAGTCATCCAGAACCAAGCATCAAGGAGAAATAGCGTGAGCCAGTTCGACAACGTATCCGTCGTCAAGAAAGCCAACCTGTACTTCGACGGCAAGTGCGTGAGCCACACCGTGCTGTTCCCGGACGGCAAGCGCAAGACGCTGGGCGTGATCTTTCCCGCCGCGCTGACCTTCAGCACCGGCGCTCCGGAAATCATGGAAATCAATGGCGGCGTGTGCCGCGTGAAGCTGGCTGGCGAAGACCAGTGGCATACCTATGGCGCCGGCCAGCAGTTCAACGTGCCCGGCGACAGCAGCTTCGATATCGAAGTGACCGAAACGCTGGACTACGTCTGCCACTTCGCCTGAACCCGGCGAAGCACACCGGGGCTGGTGGTCAATGGTGGTTGATGCCGGTTAAAGCACCACCGGCTCGGGCTCGATACGCACGCCGAAGCGGGCCTGCACCGCATCCGCGATGCGGTTGGCCAGCGCCAGCAGCGCGGCTCCGGTGCCGCCGCCGTGGTGCACCAGCACCAGGGCCTGCTTGCCGTAGACGCCCACCGGGCCGTCGCTCAAGCCCTTGAACCCGCACTGATCGATCATCCAGCCGGCAGCCAGCTTGTAGCTGCCGTCGGGCTGCGCATGGCTGACCAGGCTGGGATGCTGCACCAGCAGCGCATCGCGCTGCTCGGCGCCCACCACCGGGTTCTTGAAGAAGCTGCCGGCATTGCCGACCTGCGCAGGGTCAGGCAGCTTGCGCGAGCGGATCGCGATCACCGCGTCGCGGATGCCATCCGCCGTGGGGGCTGCCGCCGTGCCTTGCGTGGCCAGTTCGCGCGCCAGTTCCGCATAGCCCAGCATCGGCTGCCACGGCAGCGGCAGGCGCAGCGTGACCGCGGTAATGATGTAGCGGTCACGGCCCTCGCGCTTGAACAGGCTGTCCCGGTACGCGAACTGGCATTGTTCCAGCGTCAGGCGGACGAATTCGCCGCTGCGCCGGTCGAATGCGCGCAGGCTGTCGAAGCGCTCGCGCAGCTCCACGCCGTAGGCGCCGATGTTCTGGATTGGCGCGGCGCCCGCGGTGCCGGGGATCAGGGCCAGGTTTTCCAGGCCCGGCAAGCCGTCGGCAACGGTGCGGCAGACCAGCGCATGCCAGTTCTCGCCAGCGCCGGCCGTGACCAGGTGGGCCCCGTCGGCCTTGGCCACCGCGTAGCCGGGGATCTCCATGAGCAGCACCAGGGCGTCGAGGTCCTGCGTCAGCACCACATTGCTGCCGCCGCCGAGCACGACCAGCGGCAGGCCTTGCGCGCGCGGGTCAGCCAAGGCGGCCAGCAGGTCGGCTTCGCTGCGCACGTGCACGGCAAAGCGCGCGCGCACGTCGAATCCGAATGTATTGTGGCGGCGCAGGGGATAAAATTCGAGGAAATCTGCCATGCAAGGGAAAGGTGAAGCGGCCGCCGGGGTCGACGGCATCGGACTGCAGGGTAGGCTGGATTATACGTAAGCGCCGCCGCCAGCCGGCGCGCGCGACGACAAGGCCCGCGGATATGCCGCGGGCAAGTGGCAAGACACAGCAAGACACAGCAACACGCAGCTAGACAAGGAGAATGCAATGCCGTCGTTTGACGTAGTGTGCGAAGCGAACATGATCGAGGTGAAGAACTCGGTCGAGCAGGCCAACAAGGAAATCACGAACCGTTTCGACTTCAAGGGTTCGGATTCGCGGGTCGAGCACAAGGAGAACGAGCTTACCGCGTTCGCCGATGACGATTTCAAGCTCGGCCAGGTCAAGGACGTGCTGATCAGCAAGATGGCCAAGCGCAATGTCGACGTGCGCTTCCTCGACTACGGCAAGACCGAGCGCATCGGTGGCGACAAGGTCAAGCAGGTCATCACCATCAAGAAGGGCGTCACCGGCGATCTGTCCAAGAAGATCGTCAAGATGATCAAGGACAGCAAGATCAAGGTGCAGGCCAGCATCCAGGGCGACGCGGTGCGTGTCACCGGCACCAAGCGCGATGACCTGCAGAGCGTGATCGCGCTGCTGCGCAAGGACGTTCCAGAGGCGCCGCTGGACTTCAACAACTTCCGCGACTGATCTCCTGTCGCCGGAAGGCGCGGCAGCAGCCATGCTGCCGCGCGCGTGGCCCTTCCTATCTAGCGCGCCTGCGGCAGGCCGCCGATCTTCGCGCCGGCCTTCAGGCCTTTCTGCACAAACCAGCCTTTGTTCATCTCCAGCGCGTAGCGCACGGCCGCGCGCGGGCAGTGGTTGTCCTCGGTCTGGGGCGCCATGTCTTCGATATTGACGATGGACCCGTCATCGGCCAGGAAGGCGATCGACAGGGGCAGGTCGGTATTCTTCATCCAGAAGCAGTGTCCGGCTTTCTCTTCGAACACGAACAGCATGCCCTCGTTGGCGGGCATGGTCTTGCGGTACATCAGGCCGAGCTCGCGGGCCTCGGGCGTGGCGGCGATTTCCGCCTTGATCGCGTACATGCCAGCGGTGAGTTGCCTGACCGGCAAGCTGGCCGGGGACTGGGCACAGGCGCAGGCCATGGCGGCGAAGGCGCTGCCGCCGACGAGCAGGTTCTTGAAGAAAGGGCGCATGAATTGGAGCGGCGAATGACGGGTTCGGGACAGCCGCCAGCATAGCGCAGCTACCGCGCGAGCGGCGCGATCAAATATTCCACGTCGTTGCAGCAGGCCTTACCGCCGCGAGCAAGAAAAAGGCAGGCGCCTTGCGGGCAGCCTGCCTTGCTTGCCGGGCGTAAAGCCCGGCCTGCCTGCAAACTCTTACTTCGTTGCAGCAGCGTCGGCCTTGGCAGCCGGAGCAGCCTTGGTCTTGCTGTGAGCGTGCTTCTTGGACTTCTTGGTGCTCTTCGTCGCGGGCTTTGCAGCCGGTGCTTCGGCGGCAGGCGCTGCAGCAGCCGGGGCTGCCGGTGCGGGTGCGGCGGCTTGGGCGAAAACGCCGGTGGCGAACAGGCCGGCAACCAGAGCAGCGATCAGTTTGTTCATGCTTAACTACCTCGAAGGTAAATCGATTCGGAAGAGCTTGACTCGTACTCGTATGCGACGCGTCAGTGTCAAAAACGAAACGAGGCGGTGAGTCGTTGACTCGCGACTTGTTAATTTTTGTAACTTTTTGCGCGAGGGCGAGCAGGGCGCCGATCCTGGGGGCTGGTTGCGGCCCCCGATCCGCTGCCGCGCGCGGTCGTGCGGGTGCGTGGCGCGGCTATGGCTTGCAGGCCGAGCGCGCTCGGCTCGATCTCGCACCATTGCCCTGGCGCCAGTCCGAGCGTGCGCAGGTCGAGCGTGCCGATCTGCACGCGCACCAGGCGCAAGGTCGGAAATCCCACTGCCGCGGTCATGCGGCGCACCTGGCGGTTCTTGCCCTCGCGGATCTCGAGTTCCAGCCATTGGGTAGGGATGGCGGCGCGAAATCGCACTGGAGGAGTGCGTGGCCACAGGAAGTCCGGCTCGTCGATGCAGCGCGCCCGCGCCGGCAGGGTATGGAAGTCTCCGAGGTCGACGCCATTGCGCAGGTGCGCCAGGGCGGCTTCGTCCGGCACGTTTTCGACCTGGGCCAGATATGTCTTGGGCAGTTTGTGGTGCGGATCGGCGATGCGCGCCTGCAGGATGCCATCATCGGTCAGCAGCAGCAGTCCTTCGCTGTCGGCATCGAGCCTTCCTGCCGGATACACGCCGGGCCGCTGCACGCAGTCGGCGAGAGTCGGGCGCGACGGGTGCGCAGAGAACTGGCTCATGGTGCCGAAGGGTTTGTTCAGTGCGATCAGCGTCATCGAGAGTATTGGAGCCTGGCGCGCGGGTAGGGCGCATTAATGGCGTCAGTATGGGGCGTCAGTATGCCGTAGCCCGCGCCGGGCGGCGCGGGCTACGGCCAGGATGGCGGATCATGAAATTTTGCTGCATAATACGAAACGGTCTTATGTCTTATATAAGACCTGTATGCGTGTGACGCATAGCCGGGCAGTCCGAGCGTGGTGCGCTGCGGCATCCCCCAGCGCCGATCGCCGTTAAAATGCCCGCGCGCCATCCAAATCTCGCCGCCAGGTCACGAATCCGGCGGCTCGTTGCAACCCCCCGTTCCGTACTGGAGACGTCATGTATCAACACATCAAGGTTCCGGCCGGCGAAAAGATCACGGTCAACCAGGATTTTTCGCTGAATGTTCCGGACAATCCGATCATTCCATTCATCGAAGGCGACGGTACGGGCCTGGATATCACCCCGGTGATGATCAAGGTGGTCGACGCAGCCGTGGCCAAGGCCTACGGCGGCAAGCGCAAGATCTCCTGGATGGAGATCTATGCCGGCGAGAAATCGACCAAGGTGTATGGCCCCGACGTGTGGCTGCCTGAAGAAACTCTCGAAGTCCTGAAGGATTACGTGGTGTCCATCAAGGGCCCGCTGACCACGCCGGTTGGCGGCGGCATCCGCTCGCTCAACGTTGCGCTGCGCCAGCAACTGGACCTGTACGTCTGCCTGCGCCCGGTTGCGTACTTCAAGGGCGTGCCCTCGCCGGTGCGCGAGCCGCAAAAGATCGACATGGTGATCTTCCGCGAGAATTCGGAAGACATCTACGCCGGCATTGAGTGGGAAGCGGAAAGCGACCAGGCCAAGAAGCTGATCGCCTTCCTGCAGAACGAAATGGGCGTGAAGAAGATCCGTTTCCCGGATACCTCGGGCATCGGCGTCAAGCCGGTTTCCAAGCAAGGCACCAAGCGCCTGGTGCGCAAGGCCATCCAGTACGCGATCGACAACGACAAGCCGTCGGTGACCATCGTGCACAAGGGCAACATCATGAAGTTCACCGAAGGTGGCTTCCGTGACTGGGCCTACGAGCTGGCACAGCAGGAATTCGGCGCCGAGCTGATCGACGGCGGCCCGTGGTGCAAGTTCAAGAACCCGAAGACCGGCCGCGAAATCGTCATCAAGGACGCCATCGCCGACGCCTTCCTGCAGCAGATCCTGCTGCGCCCGGCCGAATACTCGGTGATCGCCACGCTGAACCTGAACGGCGACTACATCTCCGACGCGCTGGCAGCCCAGGTCGGCGGCATCGGCATTGCCCCGGGCGCCAACCTGTCGGACTCCGTGGCCATGTTCGAAGCCACCCACGGCACCGCACCGAAGTACGCCGGCAAGGACTATGTGAACCCGGGTTCCGAAATCCTCTCCGCGGAGATGATGCTGCGCCACATGGGCTGGACCGAAGCCGCCGACCTGATCATCTCCTCGATGGAGAAGTCCATCCTGTCGAAGAAGGTCACCTATGACTTCGCCCGCCTGCTCGAAGGCGCGACGCAGGTGTCGTGCTCGGGCTTTGGCCAGGTGATGATCGACAATATGTAAGCCCCCGGGCGTGCGCTGCCTTCCTGCGCGGATGGCGGCTCGGCGCGCCGCAACAGGCCCCTGTGCTTCCGAGAGGAAGCCCGGGGGCTTTTTCATTGGCGAGTCGCTTGGGACCTTGGGTTCGCTAAAGGCTGGGGCGCTGATCGAAGAGTCCCGGCAGTCGCCGCCAGGGCTTCCGATTCATTCCAGCCAAAATCGCGCAAAAATCAGCCAGAAAGCCGATGCAAACGGCCAGAAACGGATGAATCGCGGAAAGAGGCTGGCAACGGGCCAACCGGCAGGCAGGCAAGCAGGCAAGCAAAAAGCCCGGCATTGACCTGACCGGGCTTTTTGTCGGATGCGTTACGTGCTGCTGTTCAGCCTGCATGCTTTGGGGCGGGGCAGGCCGATCCCGTTCCGGGGATGATCCCCCGCATCCTGTCGTGGCCGCCTCAAGCTCTACCGGCTGGTGCGGCCGCGCACCGAATCTTCAGGCGTTATCCTGGATATTGGTGGCTTGTTTGCCCTTGGGGCCCTGGATGATCTCGAAGGATACGCGCTGACCCTCTTTCAGGGTCTTGAAGCCATTCATCTGGATGGCCGAAAAGTGCGCAAACAGTTCTTCTTCGCCGTCGTCCGGCTTGATGAACCCAAAGCCCTTGGCGTCATTGAACCATTTGACGATACCGCTTGCCATAAACTCCCCCAACAAAAAAAGCAGGATACGAGCGGGGGAAGGCGCCGCGGCCAGTGGGTGCCCGGCTAGTGTTCTCGCGCGCTGCCCGGATGGAACCGGGTCGGGCGCAAAGGCACGACTCAGTGCGGACACCGCGTGGCGGCCAGTTTGATGTGCTGACTCGCCGCCGCTGGATTCGTGGGCCTCCCTGCTCACGGATCACTCAGTCAGGACTATTGCTTGGCTCGCTTGACCAGACGTGAATGTGCGAACGATTCTTCTGTCAAACCTGCGCACTGTCAAGTTGGCAGATTCCCCACTCCCGGTAGGGTGTGGCGGGAAAGGAACGGCTATAGGTGGTATTTTGGAGGGAAAGGGCGCACCGCGAAAGAGTGCGCCCTCGTTCAGGTGACCCACGAGGTGAGCCCGGATGCCTTCGGCATCCCAGGAATTTGGACGGCCGCTGCATCGGCCTCTTGAATCCGGCGTCTTTTCCCCAAATTGCAGAGTTGTGCGTAAGGGTTAGAATAAAGCCATGGCTACACGGCTGGCAAATGTCCCACAACGCGAAGCAGGCACCGTACTGGAGCGGAAAGAGCAGGCGCTCAAACCGCCCGCCATGTACAAGGTGTTGCTGCTGAATGACGACTTCACCCCGATGGAGTTCGTCGTGATGATCCTGCAGCAGTATTTCAGCAGGGACCGGGAGACGGCGACGCAGATCATGCTGACCGTCCACCGGGAAGGTAAGGGGGTCTGCGGCATCTATACCAGGGATATCGCGGCAACGAAGGTCGAGCTGGTGTCAACCCACGCACGGCAGGCGGGTCATCCGTTGCAATGCGTGATGGAGGAAGCATGATTGCGCAAGAATTGGAAGTCAGCCTGCACATGGCGTTTGTTGAAGCCCGGCAGGCACGCCACGAGTTTATAACCGTGGAGCACCTGCTACTGGCGTTGCTTGACAACCCCACGGCAGCGGAAGTCTTGCGCGCCTGCGCAGCCAATATTGAGGATTTGCGCACCAGTCTGAAGAACTTCATCGCGGACAACACGCCCGTGGTGCCTGGTACCGACGAGGTGGATACCCAGCCTACGCTGGGCTTCCAGCGCGTCATCCAGCGCGCCATCATGCACGTGCAGTCCACTTCCAACGGCAAGAAGGAAGTGACCGGGGCCAATGTCCTGGTGGCGATCTTTGGCGAGAAGGACTCGCACGCGGTGTACTACCTCCAGCAGCAGGGCGTGACCCGGCTGGATGTGGTCAATTTCATCAGCCATGGCATCCGCAAGGACCAGTCCGAGCCCGCCAAGCACGGCGACGGCACGGCCGAGGGCGAAGGCGGCGATGGCAAGGAAAGCCCGCTCGAGCAGTTCACCCAGAACCTGAACACGCTGGCCAAGGCCGGCAAGATCGATCCGCTGATCGGCCGCGAAAGCGAAGTCGAGCGGGTGGTCCAGGTGCTGTGCCGCCGGCGCAAGAACAACCCGCTGCTGGTGGGCGAGGCTGGGGTCGGCAAGACCGCGATCGCCGAAGGCCTGGCCTGGCGCATCACCAAGAACGAAGTGCCCGACATCCTGGAGAAGGCCGTCGTGTACTCGCTCGACATGGGCGCCCTGCTGGCCGGCACCAAGTACCGCGGGGACTTCGAGCAGCGCTTGAAGGGCGTGCTCAAGTCGCTCAAGGACAATCCGAACGCGATCCTGTTCATCGACGAGATCCACACGCTGATCGGCGCGGGCGCCGCTTCGGGCGGGACGCTGGACGCCAGCAACCTGCTCAAGCCGGCACTGTCGTCGGGCCAGCTCAAGTGCATCGGCGCGACCACCTTCACCGAATACCGCGGCATCTTCGAAAAAGACGCGGCCCTGTCGCGTCGTTTCCAGAAGATCGACGTGGTGGAGCCGTCGGTCGACCAGACCGTGCAGATCCTGCGCGGCCTGAAGTCGCGCTTCGAGGAGCACCATGGCGTCAAGTACGCGGCTGCGGCGCTGACCGCGGCGGCCGAGCTGTCGGCACGCTTCATCACCGACCGCCACCTGCCGGACAAGGCCATCGATGTGATCGACGAGGCCGGTGCGGCCCAGCGCATCCTGCCCAAGTCCAAGCAGAAGAAGACCATCGGCAAGGGCGAGATCGAGGACATCGTCTCGCGCATTGCCCGCATCCCGCCGCAGAGCGTCAACCAGGATGACCGCAGCAAGCTGCAGACCCTGGACCGCGACCTGAAATCCGTGGTGTTCGGCCAGGAGCCGGCCATCGAGGCGCTGGCTTCAGCCATCAAGATGTCGCGCGCCGGCCTGGGCAAGACGGACAAGCCGATCGGCTCTTTCCTGTTCTCCGGCCCGACCGGGGTGGGAAAGACCGAAGTGGCCAAGCAGCTTGCCTTCATCATGGGCATCGAGCTGCTGCGCTTTGACATGTCCGAGTACATGGAACGCCACGCGGTGAGCCGGCTGATCGGCGCGCCGCCGGGATATGTGGGCTTTGACCAGGGCGGCCTGCTGACCGAGGCCGTCACCAAGAAGCCGCACTGCGTGCTGCTGCTGGACGAAATCGAGAAGGCGCATCCGGATATCTTCAATATCCTGCTGCAGGTGATGGACCATGGCGCGCTGACCGATAACAACGGCCGCCGCGCCGACTTCCGCAATGTGATCATCATCATGACCACCAATGCGGGAGCGGAAACCATGAACCGCGCCACCATCGGCTTCACGTCCTCGCGCGAGCAGGGCGACGAGATGGTCGACATCAAGCGCATGTTCACGCCCGAGTTCCGTAACCGGCTGGATGCCATCATCAGCTTCCGCTCGCTCGACGAGGAAATCATCCTCCGCGTGGTCGACAAGTTCCTGATGCAGCTTGAGGAGCAGCTTCACGAGAAGAAGGTGGAAGCCAGCTTCAGCGACCACCTGCGCAAGTTCCTGGCCAAGAAGGGTTTCGACCCGCTGATGGGCGCACGTCCGATGCAGCGCCTGATTCAGGACCTGATCCGCAAGGCGCTGGCTGACGAACTCCTGTTCGGCAAGCTGGTGTCCGGTGGCAGGGTGGTGGTGGATCTCGACGAGCAGGACCAGATCAAGCTGGACTTTGCCGAGGCAGCCGCGGAACCGCCCGAAGCACCGGAAAACGAAAAGGCGGAAGTCTAGGACGAAGCGTGAGGGGCAGGCAGAGCGGACCTTGCCTGCAATTCGTGCTATCCTCGGGCAAAATACAGGGCGGCAGCGATGCCGCCCTTTTTGTTTTGGCCGGGTGCCGCTGCGCACTGCAGCTGTGTTCCCGCCATCCGTCTGAGTACCCGATGTCCCAATCCCAACGCTCGCGGCTGCGCCGCCTGCTGCTCAAATCGTTGCCACTTGGCGCGATGCCCCTGATTCCCGTGCCTGGCCTGGCTGGCCTGGGTGGCGATGCCACGGCAGGCGCCTCCGGCCGTCCCATCTCCATGGTGTTGCCGTTCCCTCCGGGCGGCAGCGTCGATATCGTCGCGCGTCAGTTGCAGCCCGGCCTGAAGAGCGGGCTTGGCCAGACGGTGGTGATCGACAACAAGCCCGGCGCCGGTGGCCTGATTGCGTCGAGCACCGTGGCCCGGGCCAAGCCGGACGGCAGCACGCTGTTGATGGCGTTCGACACGCATGCCATCAACCCGTTTGCCTACAAGAACCTGCCCTACGACACGTTCCGCGACTTCACGCCGATCTCGCAACTGGTGCGTTTTCCGCTGGTGATCGCGGCCAACCCCTCCTTGCCCGCGTCCAACGTGAAGGAGCTGGTCGCCATGGCGCGGCAGAAGCCGGAGAGCATCCACTACGCGTCTTCCGGCATCGGCAGCCTGAACCAGCTCGCCGCAGAGGCGCTGGCTACCGAAGCCGGCGTGCGCTTTCTCCATGTGCCGTACAAAGGCGGCGGCCCGGCGGTGCAGGCCGTGCTGTCCAATGAAGTTGACGTATTCTTCTCCAGCTATGCGGCGGTGCAGGCGCATGTGGCTGCCAAGACGATCAAGCTGCTTGGCGTGACCGGCACCACCCGCCTGCGCCAGTTCCCGCAATTGCCAACCGTGGCCGAGCAAGGCTACCGCGGTTTCGAAGCCTATTCCTGGATCGGCGTGTTTGGCCCGGCCGGGTTGCCGGAGCCGACTGTGGCTCGCCTGCACGACGCCCTGGTCCAGTCGTTGCGGCAGCCGCGCGTGGTCGATGCGCTGGCCGTGCAGGGCTTCGAGATCGTGGGCGGCAGCCCGGCCGAGCTGGCCAGCCTGGTGCGCCACGAGCACGACAAATGGCAGGCAGTGGCGCGCAAGGCCAATATCCAGTTCGATTGAAGCGAGAGGGTGCGATGACGATGGAACCGCTAGACCACGCCGTGATGGTGTGTCCCGACCTTGACGCTGCGGCGCAAGCCTGGCGCGGGTTTGGCTTCACGCTGACGCCGCGCGGCTACCACACGCTTGGCTCGCAGAACCATTGCGTCATGCTGACGCGCGACTATCTTGAGCTGCTGCATGTCACCGCGCCCAGCCCGATGCGGCAGTATTACTGGGATGCGCAGGAAGCCGGGGGCGGCTGCGCGGGGCTGTCCTGCAAGAGCAGCGACACCTTCGCCGCCGCGGCGCAGCTGCGCGGTGGCGGCTGGCACACTTCGGACCCGATCGAGTTCTCGCGGCCGGTGCGGCTGGACGATGGCGCGGAGCATACCGCCACCTTCCGCGTCGCCGCGATCGACGATGCGCCGGGCGCGCGCTTCTTTATCTGCGAGCACCGCACGCCGGAGCTGCTGTGGCGTCCAGAGTGGACCACGCATGCCAACGGCGCCGTGGGCATCGCTACCATGTTCCTGGTGGTGGCGCCGTCGCTGGTGGAGGCTGCCGGGCGTGCCTACGCCGAACTGACCGGCGGCGAGATGACGCAACTGAGCGATCACATCTGCAGCCTGGCGCTGGGTGGCGCCACGCTGGTGGTGACCACGCCGCAGGCGCTGGCCGCCGCGACCGGCACCGAGCACGTGCGCCGCGCCGTGCCGGGGTATGCCGCCATCCGGCTGCGCACCAGCGACCTGGCCGCGGCCCGCCGCGGCTGGCGCGAGGCGCGCGTCGGTGCGCTCGACCTGGGCCCCGACGAGAGCCTGATTCCTGCCTCGGCGGCCGGTGGCGTAGCGCTGCTGTTCGAGCAGGCGCGCTAACGCAATAGCAATAGCGTCAAAATAACGTCAAGCGCGCCGCTCCTCCCGCTTAGCTGCCGCTCTTGGCGTGATGCACGCCGGTTGAGCCAAAGCCACCCGCGCCCCGCACGGTGTCTTCGGAGAAGACTTCCACGGTCTTGAACACGGGCCGCAGCACCGGCACGAACATCATCTGCGCGATGCGCTCGCCTGGCTGGATCATGATCGGCTCGGTGCCGGGCGCATTGCGGTTCCACACGCTCACCATGATCGGGCCCTGGTAGTCAGCGTCGATCACGCCGATCGAGTTGCCCAGCACCAGCCCTTTCTTGTGGCCCAGGCCCGAGCGCGGCGCGATAGTGG